>NZ_WBJR01000010.1 GCF_009296185.1 Hydrogenovibrio sp. JE_KL2 | reverse complement strand
CCTTGTGTGTTAACGGCATTGTCCAGAAATGGCTTGCCGTTTTTTTTATTCCCGCCTTTAGCTTTTCCAAACGACCTCAATAACCCCAACCTGGCAGATTTTGCCATGCACCTCAATGCGCTAGATTTTTCGCCGGTCATTTAGCGCGAACAAAGCATTATTTTTCATGGTTTTTGTTAAGTGATTGAAAAAAATATAGATTTTTTTCAGTAAAAAAACTAAAGCATTTGTTTTACTGCCGATAAATAAGTTGAAGGCAACAAAGAATGCCTCACATAAATATATAAAAAGATACACACACAACACACACAAGGAGAATCACCATGTTAGTGATTAATACTAATATTGCATCTGAAAATGCAGTACGTCTGTTAGACAGATCTCAAAAAGAAATGTCAACCTCTATGGAGCGTTTGACTTCCGGTCTTAGAATCAACAAAACAGCGGATGACGCGGCAGGTAAAGCGGTTGTAATGTCAATGACATCACAAATCAAAGGTACCACCATGGCCATCCGTAACGCAAATGATGGTATCTCATTGGTACAAACCGTGGATGGTGCAGCGGAAGAAACGGTAAACATGCTTTATCGTATCCGTGAGCTAGCGGTTCAGGCATCCAACGATACTTACAGTTCAGCACAACGTTCACAAATGAACATCGAAGTTTCTCAGTTGAGAATTGAGATGGGTCGTATTGCCTCAACCACCAAATTTAACGGTGTAAAGTTGATGGCATCTAGTAAAACTGTTTCCATCCAAGCGGGTTGGGAAACAGCGTCACAAAACACCATCAAAATCTCACTGAAACGAGTAGCGGCATCAGCACTGGGTGTAACGGGAACGATTCAAACAGCAGCATCAGCACTAGGTGTAATGTCACAGGTAGATGGTGCGTTGGTATCAATTGCGAAGACACGTGCGAAGTACGGTGCGGTACAAAACCGTTTGGACTACACCGTATCGAACTTGAAAAACGTAAACGAAAACATCATGGCGGCAAGAAGCCGAATTGAAGATGCAGACTTTGCGAC
>NZ_WBJR01000009.1 GCF_009296185.1 Hydrogenovibrio sp. JE_KL2 | reverse complement strand
ATGGCAAAGGAAAAGTTTGAACGTAGTAAGCCGCACGTAAACGTTGGTACGATTGGTCACGTTGACCATGGTAAGACAACTCTTACAGCGGCGTTGACAATTGTACAAGGTAAGAAGTTTGGTGGTGACGTAAAAGGTTACGATCAAATCGATAACGCACCAGAAGAGCGTGCGCGTGGTATCACTATCTCAACAGCACACGTAGAATACGAGTCAGAAACTCGTCACTACGCGCACGTTGACTGCCCAGGCCATGCTGACTATGTTAAAAACATGATCACTGGTGCTGCACAGATGGATGGTGCAATCCTAGTATGTTCAGCTGCAGATGGCCCAATGCCACAAACGCGTGAACACATCCTTCTATCTCGTCAGGTAGGTGTACCTTACATCGTTGTTTTCCTAAACAAAGTTGACATGGTAGATGACGAAGAGCTACTAGAATTGGTAGAAATGGAAGTTCGTGAATTGCTAGATCAATACGAATTCCCAGGTGACGATACACCAGTAATTATGGGTTCTGCACTTAAAGCAATCGAAGGTGACCCAGCGTACGAAGCGAAAATCGGTGAATTGGTTGACGCACTAGATACTTACATCCCAACACCAGAGCGTGACACAGACAAGCCATTCCTAATGCCTGTAGAAGATATCTTCTCAATCCAAGGTCGTGGTACGGTAGCAACTGGTCGTGTTGAAACAGGTGTTGTTAAAGTTGGTGAAGAAATCGAAATCGTTGGTATTCGCCCAACTACAACTACAACTGTAACAGGTGTAGAAATGTTCCGTAAGCTTCTAGACCAAGGTGAAGCTGGTGATAACGTAGGTATCCTATTGCGTGGTACTAAGCGTGAAGACATCGAACGTGGTCAAGTATTGGCTCACAAAGGAACTGTTAAGCCACATACTAAGTTTGAAGCTGAAGTATACGTATTGTCAAAAGATGAAGGTGGACGTCACACTCCATTCTTCAATGGTTACCGTCCACAGTTCTACTTCCGTACAACTGACGTAACTGGTGCGTGTGAACTACCAGCAGGAACAGAAATGGTAATGCCTGGTGATAACGTACAAATGACAGTTGAGTTGATCAACCCGATCGCAATGTCAGAAGGTCTACGTTTCGCAATCCGTGAAGGTGGACGTACAGTTGGTGCAGGTGTTGTTGCTAAAATTCTTGAATAAG
>NZ_WBJR01000008.1 GCF_009296185.1 Hydrogenovibrio sp. JE_KL2 | reverse complement strand
ATTTGATCGTAACCTTTTACGTCACCACCAAACTTCTTACCTTGTACAATTGTCAACGCCGCTGTAAGAGTTGTCTTACCATGGTCAACGTGACCAATCGTACCAACGTTTACGTGCGGCTTACTACGTTCAAACTTTTCCTTTGCCATTTCTCAAAGTCCTTTAATTAAAAATTAAAAATTAACCTTTTTTCGCTTTAGCGATAATTTCTTCTTGAATGTTTGATGGTGCATCATTGTACTTCAAGAATGTCATACTATAGTTTGCACGACCTTGCGTCAATGAACGCATCTGGTTTGAATAACCAAACATTTCAGAAAGAGGTACTTCAGCCTTAATTGACTTACCAGTAGGAATGTCATCCATGCTCGAAACCATACCACGACGACGGTTCAAGTCACCAATAATATCACCCATATACTCTTCTGGAGTTGTTACTTCAACAGCCATGATCGGCTCAAGAATAACTGGAGATGCTTTTGTTACACCATCCTTAATCGCCATACCACCAGCAATGCTAAAGGCCATTTCATTCGAGTCAACATCATGATAAGAACCATCATATAGATCAACCTTAACATCAACAATCGGGTAACCTGCAATAACACCTGATTCAAGCTGAGCCTTACAACCTTTCTCAACAGCACCAATGTATTCACGTGGAACAGAACCACCCACAGTGGAGTTAACAAATTCAAAACCAGAACCCGCCTCTAAAGGCTCCATGCGAACCATAACATGACCGTATTGACCACGACCACCAGATTGACGTACAAACTTACCTTCAGCCTCAACCGCCTTCTTAATCGTTTCACGATAAGAAACTTGAGGTGCGCCAACATTGGCTTCAACCTTAAACTCACGCTTCATACGATCAACGATGATATCCAAATGCAACTCACCCATACCAGAAATAATGGTTTGGTTTGTTTCTTCATCAGTGTGAACACGGAATGAAGGATCTTCTGCCGCAAGCTTCTGCAAAGCAATACCCATTTTTTCTTGGTCAGCTTTCGTTTTTGGCTCAATCGCAATCGAAATAACTGGTTCAGGGAACTCCATACGTTCGAGAATGATCTTGTCATCCATGTCACACAAAGTATCGCCAGTCGTTGTATCTTTCAAACCAACTGCACAAGCAATATCACCAGCCCGCACTTCTTTAATCTCTTCACGAGAATTCGAATGCATTTGTAACAAACGACCAACACGTTCACGTTTCTCTTTAACCGAGTTATAAACAGCACTACCCGCTTCCAAAACACCAGAATAAACACGGAAGAATGTCAAAGTACCAACATAAGGGTCAGTCATAATTTTGAATGCAAGTGCAGCAAACGGCTCATCATCCGTAGAATGACGCTCAGCTTCTTCACCATCCATCAATACACCCTTAATAGCAGGAACATCAAGTGGAGCTGGCATATAATCAATAACGGCATCTAAAAGCGTCTGAACACCTTTGTTTTTAAACGCTGAACCACAGAACATAGGTACAATCTCAACACCAATACAACGTTGGCGAATACCGGCCTTGATTTCTTCCTCAGACAAATCACCTTCTTCAAGATATTTATCCATCAGCTCTTCATTAGCTTCGGCAGCGGCTTCAACCATTTTTTCACGCCATTCTTGTGCTTCATCCATCATCTCTGCAGGAATTTCTTCATAGGTATATTTCATACCCATGTTTTCTTCTTCCCAGTAGATAGCTTGCATTTTCACAAGATCAACGATACCACGGAAACTTTCCTCTGCACCGATTGGCAACTGCATAGGGACAGGGGTAGCACCCAAACGATCCACAACCATTTGAACCACGTTCAAAAAGTTAGCGCCTGCACGGTCCATTTTGTTTACAAAGCCCATACGTGGAACGCCATACTTGTCAGCTTGACGCCATACAGTTTCCGATTGTGGCTCAACACCTGATACAGAGCAGAAACATGTAACCGCACCATCAAGAACACGTAGCGAACGCTCTACTTCGATAGTGAAGTCAACGTGACCTGGAGTATCGATAATATTCACACGATGCTCAGGGTAGTTTTGAGCCATCCCTTTCCAGAAACAAGTTGTAGCAGCAGAAGTAATGGTAATACCACGCTCTTGCTCTTGCTCCATCCAGTCCATTGTTGCTGCACCATCATGCACCTCACCAATCTTGTGAGACACCCCAGTGTAGTACAGAATACGCTCAGTAGTTGTAGTCTTACCAGCATCGATGTGCGCCATGATACCAATATTACGGTAATGTTCTAAAGGGGTTTTACGAGCCACTTTCTTAACCTTTTTAATTAGCTATAAACAATAAAGGCTCTATAAATAGAGCCAATGATTTTACCAACGGAAATGGGAGAAGGCCTTGTTTGCCTCTGCCATGCGATGCGTATCTTCTTTCTTCTTAATCGCCGACCCTCTGTTTTCCAAAGCATCTGACAATTCGCCTGCCAGCCTTAACATCATCCCTTTTTCGCTTCGCTTACGAGCAGCTTCAACAACCCATCTCATAGCCAAAGCCATTTTTCTTTCAGGACGAACTTCCACTGGCACTTGATAAGTTGCACCACCAACACGGCGAGATTTAACCTCTACCATTGGCCCTACATTTTCCAAGGCTTCTTTTAGCAATCCTGCTTGGTCACCACCTTTCTTACGCTCAACAACAACATCTAATGCGTCATAAACGATTTTTTCAGCAACCGCTTTTTTACCGCTAACCATAATCATGTTTACAAACTTGGTTAACGTAGTATCACCAAACTTAGGATCTGGTAACACTTGTCTTTTAGGTATTTCTCTTCTTCTTGCCATTCTTACTCTTCCGGTATAAATTTACACTAATAGTCGCAAAACGTATGTTAAAGGCTATTAACCTTTAGGACGCTTCGCACCGTACTTAGAACGACCTTGTTTACGTTTATCAACACCAGCACAGTCTAATGCACCGCGTACTGTGTGATAACGTACACCAGGTAAATCTTTTACACGACCACCGCGAATCAAAATCACGGAGTGTTCTTGCAAGTTATGTCCTTCACCACCGATATAAGTCGAAACTTCATATCCATTGGTCAAGCGAACACGTGCAACTTTACGTAGGGCAGAGTTAGGCTTCTTAGGTGTTGTTGTATAAACACGCGTACATACACCACGACGCTGAGGACATGCTTCAAGCGCAGGGACGTTAGACTTTTTAACTTTGTCTTTACGCGGCTTACGCACCAACTGGTTAATAGTAGCCATTAATTCTTACTCCATTTAATAAGATTTTGCTCTTAATAAAAAAATTGAGGGTATTTTACCCCCAAATAAGGCTTGAGGATTTTAGAGATCAAAATCCTCATTGTCAAGTATAAGTTCATGAAATATTTTAAATATTCACAAACTCAAACTATCAACTTTCTTCTGAGTCGTTTAAGACCATATCCACTTCAGCCACAACTTCTTCTTCCGTTGTAGACTCCATAAATACAGACAACTCTCTTTGTGTTTTTTCGTTAGCCAATCTTCTTGCTTGATGATAGGCAAAACCAGTACCAGCAGGAATCAAACGTCCAACAATGACGTTTTCTTTCAAACCGACAAGCTTATCAACTTTACCACTTACCGCAGCCTCAGTCAGTACACGAGTCGTTTCCTGGAAAGACGCCGCAGAAATAAATGATTCTGTTGCCAAAGATGCTTTTGTAATACCAAGTAGCACACGTTGGAAAGTAGCTTCCACTTTACCTTCTTCTCTAGCTTGCTCATTCAACTCAAGAACACGTGCGTACTCAACCTGTTCACCAGGAATCAGATTAGTATCTCCAGCTGTTGAAATCTCAACCTTACGAAGCATTTGGCGAATCACTGTTTCAATATGCTTATCATTGATACGAACACCTTGCAGACGGTAAACATCTTGGACTTCATCAACAATATACTGAGTCAACTTCTCTACACCCAGTAGTCTCAAAATGTCATGCGGGTTTGGATTACCATCAGCAACCACATCACCTCGCTCAACACGTTCACCTTCAAACACATCAACCGTTCTCCATTTTGGAATCAGGGTTTCATGCTGCTCTCCGGAGTCTTCAGTGATAATCAGGCGTTGTTTACCTTTAGTTTCCTTACCAAAGCTAACCACGCCTGAGACCTCAGCCATAATAGCCGGTTCTTTTGGTTGACGAGCTTCAAACAAGTCAGCAACTCTAGGAAGACCCCCGGTAATATCCTTAGTTTTAGATGATTCTTGCGGAATTCTCGCCAAGGTATCACCAGCACCAATCTCATCTCCTTGAGAAACAACAATAATAGAGTTCTCTGGCAGATAGTACATCGCCGGTGTTTGTGTTCCTGGGAAGAACGCAGGCTCACCTTTTTTATCGACTAGCTGAATGTATGGTCTTGCTTCTTTTGAAGCCAATGCTCTATCTTTAGCCCCTTTAACAACGTGAGTTGTTAAACCTGTCAACTCATCGGTATGCTCTTCTACTGTACCTTCAAAGTTACCAAAGAGAACTGTACCTTCAGCCTCTGTAATAACAGGGTGAGTATGCGCATCCCAAGTCGCCAAAACATCGCCAGAGCTAACCGAAGCACCATCTTTAACATTCAACACAGAACCATAAGAAATCTTATAGCGCTCTTTCTCTCTTCCCATATCATCCAATACAGAAACTTCACCTGAACGAGACGTTACGATCAACTGCTTCTCTGAGTTTGTAACTGTTTTTAAGTTCGCAAACTTAACTTTCCCGCTATGCTTCACTTCAATTTGGCTTTGCGCAGCAGCAGCAGAGGCAGTACCACCGATATGGAAGGTACGCATTGTTAGCTGAGTACCTGGCTCACCGATTGATTGTGCTGCCATTACACCAACAGCTTCACCTAGGTTCACCAAGTGACCTCTCGCCAAATCACGTCCGTAACACTGTTGACAGATACCAAACTTGGTCTGACAAGTAATGGTTGAACGCACCATAACTGAATCCACACCAGATTCGTCAATTTGATTAACCAGTCTTTCCGTTAGCAAAGTTCCTTTTTCAACGATGACCTGACCATTTGGTGAGATAACATCTTCAGAAACAACACGTCCCAAGATACGGTCTTTCAATTCCTCAACAACTTCACCACCTTCTACATGTGAAGTCATCACAATACCTGCTTCAGTACCACAATCGTTTTCTGTTACCACAACATCCTGCGCAACATCAACCAGACGACGAGTCAGGTAACCAGAGTTTGCGGTTTTCAAAGCCGTATCAGCCAAACCTTTACGTGCACCATGAGTAGAAATAAAGTACTGAAGTACGTTTAGACCCTCACGGAAGTTCGCTGTGATAGGTGTTTCAATGATAGATCCATCAGGTTTAGCCATCAACCCACGCATACCACCCAATTGACGCATCTGGGCTACGGAACCACGAGCCCCGGAATCAGCCATCATGTAAATTGAATTGAACGATGTTTGCTGAACTTCTTTACCATCTGCATCAATAACAGGTTCGTATTGAAGCTCATCCATCATTGACTTGGTTACCAATTCGTTCGTATGCGACCAAATATCAACAACTTTGTTGTAACGCTCACCCTCGGTTACCAAACCTTGAGAGAACTGATTTTGAATCTCTGCAACCTGAGCTTCAGCTCTTGCAATAATTTCCGATTTCGCATCTGGAATCAACATATCATCTGAACAGAAAGACAGACCTGCTAGAGTTGACCACTTAAATCCTGCGTACATTAATTGGTCAGCAAAGATAACTGTTTCCTTTGGTCCCAAAATACGGTAACAAGCATTCAACGCATTGGAAATATTTTTCTTGGTTAGATTCAAGTTCAATAAATCAAAACTCAATCCTTTAGGAAGAATTCTTAACAGCAAAGCACGACCAACTGTCGTATCAATAATGCCTTTCTTAACAGTTTCTACACCTGCATCATCAACCACAATTTGCTCTAATTTAAGCTTAATGCGAGTATGCAAATGCACAACTTTTGCATCCAATGCGCGCTGAACTTCCGACCAATTTGAGAAAGCTTTCCCTTCACCTATTGCATTAACAGCTTCACGGGTAATGTAGTAAAGACCCAATACAACATCTTGAGAAGGCACAATAATAGGATCACCGTTCGCAGGGGAAAGTAAGTTGTTGGTAGACATCATCAATGTTCTAGCTTCCAACTGAGCTTCCAAAGATAGCGGTACGTGAACCGCCATTTGGTCACCGTCAAAGTCAGCGTTAAATGCTGAACACACTAATGGGTGCAAGTTGATTGCCTTACCTTCAATCAGCACAGGCTCAAACGCTTGGATACCAAGTCTATGCAATGTCGGCGCACGGTTAAGCAATACTGGATGCTCACGAATAACTTCGTCTAAAACATCCCACACTTCCGGCAACCCTTGATCAACCATCTTCTTGGCTGCTTTAATCGTTGAAGCCAAGCCACGCTTTTGAAGCTTACTGAAAATAAACGGCTTAAACAATTCTAGCGCCATCTTTTTCGGTAAACCACACTGATGCAACCTCAAAGTAGGCCCAACAACAATTACAGAACGTCCAGAGTAGTCGACACGCTTACCAAGCAAGTTTTGTCTGAAACGACCTTGCTTACCTTTGATCATGTCCGCAAGAGATTTCAACTGGCGCTTGTTCGTACCAGTTACTGCACGACCGCGACGTCCGTTATCCAATAATGAATCAACTGATTCTTGAAGCATACGCTTTTCGTTACGAACGATAATATCCGGCGCCATCAAATCCAACAACCTTTTCAAACGGTTGTTACGGTTAATAACACGACGATACAAATCGTTTAGATCTGAAGTTGCAAAGCGTCCACCATCTAAAGGCACCAAAGGTCTCAACTCAGGAGGAAGAACTGGCAATACATCTAAAATCATCCACTCTGGACGGTTTCCAGATTGCAAAAATGATTCAATTAGCTTCAAGCGCTTAGAAATTTTCTTCTGCTTAGTCTCTGAGCTAGTTGCTTGCATCTCTTCTCTAAGCTTCGCTGCTTCAGCAGTCAGATCAATAGATTGAAGCATTTTCTTGATTGCTTCAGCCCCCATTTGAGCCTCAAACTCATCTCCATACTCATCCATTGCATCCAAGTATTCTTCTTCACTCAGCAACTGCCATGGCTCAAGCGGAGTCAAACCAGGATCAACAACCATGAAAGCTTCGAAGTAAAGTACTGCTTCAATTTCTTTCAATGTCATATCAAGCATCAAGCCGATACGCGATGGAAGTGATTTCAAAAACCAAATGTGCGCAACAGAAGTTGCTAAATCAATGTGCCCCATTCTTTCACGGCGCACCTTAGATTGCGTTACTTCAACGCCACATTTTTCACAGATAACACCTCTGTGTTTTAGGCGCTTGTATTTACCACACAAACATTCGTAATCACGGATTGGACCAAAAATTTTGGCGCAGAACAAACCATCTCTTTCTGGCTTGAACGTTCTATAGTTAATAGTTTCAGGTTTTTTAACCTCACCGTAAGACCATGAACGAATTTTCTCAGGAGAAGCAAGAGATACCTTAATCGTATCGAACTCATTCGATACATTTTGTTTTTTTAGAAAACCTAATAAATCTTTCATTATTCTTGCTCCAACTCAATATCAATACCCAATGCACGAATTTCTTTACGCAATACGCTAAAGGATTCAGGAATACCTGGCTCCATGTACTCATTGCCATCCACAATGTTTTTATACATTCTGGTACGTCCATTCAAATCATCTGACTTAACTGTCAACATTTCTTGCAACGTGAAAGCAGCACCATATGCCTCAAGCGCCCAAACTTCCATCTCACCGAAACGTTGCCCACCAAACTGGGCCTTACCACCCAATGGCTGTTGCGTAACCAAGCTGTATGGACCCGTTGAACGCGCATGCATCTTATCGTCAACCAAGTGGTTCAACTTCAGATAGTACATATAACCAACAGTAACTGGTCTATCAAACTGCTCACCCGTCACACCGTCAAACAAAACCATTTGCCCAGATTCTGGTAAATCCGCAAGGCGTAGCAAAGCTTTAATCTGACCTTCAGAAGCACCATCAAATACTGGAGATGCCATTGGCACACCTTTTCTAAGATTCATTGCCAACTCAGTAATTTCAGCGTCAGACAAACTATCAAAATCTACTGATTGCCCCTGAGTTTCGTTATAAATCTTATGCAAGAAAGCTTTCAATTCCTTGATATCGGCTTGCTGCTGCAACATTGCATTAATCTTGGTTCCAAGACCTTCAGCCGCAAGACCTAGATGCGTTTCCAAAATCTGACCAACGTTCATACGTGATGGAACCCCAAGAGGGTTCAAACAGATATCAACAGGTCTTCCCGTCTCGTCATATGGCATGTCTTCAACCGGACAGATACGTGAGATAACACCTTTGTTACCATGGCGACCAGCCATCTTATCACCAGGCTGAATACGACGCTTAACAGCAACGTAAACCTTAACCATTTTAGAAACGCCAGGCTGAAGATCATCACCTTGAGTCAGTTTCTTTTTCTTCTCTTCAAATGCCGCATTGAACTCAGCTTTCTTAGCTGCCAACTGCTTTTCAAGCCCTTCAAGTTGAAGTGCTAAATCTTCATTTTTAACATTCAAACCAAACCATTTAACTGGTTCCATTTCATCTAATGAAGCCGCTGTTAGCTTTTTACCGTTCGCAAGCGCTTGACCTTCAAGCATTACTTTTACACGAGCCAAAGTATCTGCTTCAAGAATGTTGTATTGCTCATCAATATCCTTACGGACTTTTTGCAACTCTTCTTCTTGGATAGCCAGTGAGCGCGCATCTTTCTTCACGCCTTCACGAGTAAAGACCTGAACATCAATAACTGTCCCTTCAACCCCCTTACCTACACGCAAAGAGGTGTCTTTAACATCAGATGCTTTCTCACCAAAGATTGCACGCAACAGTTTTTCTTCTGGTGTTAGCTGCGTTTCACCTTTAGGTGTCACCTTCCCAACAAGAATATCGCCTTGCTTAACTTCAGCACCAACATAAACAATACCGCACTCATCCAATCTTGAAAGCGCAGCTTCACCAACGTTTGGAATATCCCCTGTAATTTCTTCAGGCCCAAGCTTAGTATCACGAGCCAAACAGGTTAGCTCTTCAATATGAATCGTTGTGTAGCGATCTTCTTGTACCACTCGCTCTGAAACAAGAATCGAATCTTCAAAGTTGTAACCGTTCCATGGCATAAATGCGATACGCATGTTTTGACCAATCGCCAGCTCACCAAGATCAGTTGATGGGCCATCTGCCAATACATCGCCACGTGAAACCAATTCACCAGCTTTTACGATAGGCTTTTGGTTAATACACGTATTTTGGTTAGAACGCTGATACTTGATCAGGTTATAGATATCAACACCAGATTCACCATCAGCGATTTCATCTTGATTAACACGCACAACAATACGTGCAGAATCTGAAGATACAACTTCCCCACCACGTTCAGCAACGACGGTTACACCCGAGTCAATAGCAACTGTTTTCTCAATACCAGTACCAACCAAAGGCTTTTCTGCTCTTAGCGTTGGAACTGCCTGACGTTGCATGTTCGACCCCATCAATGCGCGGTTAGCATCATCATGCTCAAGGAAAGGAATCAAAGAAGCCGCAACAGATACGATTTGCTTCGGAGAAACATCCATATAATTGATGTCAGATGAATTAGATAACGTAAACTCGTTTTGATGCCTTGCAGAAATCAAATCATCAACAAAACGACCTTCTTCATCCAATTCAGCGCTCGCCTGAGCGATTACAAACTGCGCCTCATCAATGGCAGAAACATACTCAACTTCATCAGTAACCTTACCATTAACAACCTTACGATAAGGCGTTTCTAGGAAACCATACTTGTTAGTTTTGGCATAAATAGCCAATGTATTAATCAAACCAATGTTCGGTCCCTCAGGGGTTTCGATAGGGCAAACGCGACCATAATGCGTTGGGTGAACGTCACGCACCTCAAATCCAGCACGCTCACGCGTTAGACCGCCAGGCCCCAAAGCAGAAACACGGCGCTTATGCGTAATCTCTGAAAGAGGGTTAACTTGGTCCATAAACTGTGACAATTGGCTAGAACCAAAGAATTCTTTGATTGCAGCAGAAACAGGTTTAGCGTTAATCAAATCCTGCGGCATCAAACCTTCAGATTCAGCATTATTCAAACGCTCTTTAACAGCTCTTTCAACACGAACCAAACCGACACGGAATGCGTTTTCCGCCATTTCGCCAACGGCACGAATGCGTCTGTTACCCAATGTATCGATATCATCAACGGTGCTTTGACCATTACGGATAGCTAACAACTCACGAACAACATCCGTAACGTCTTGAGGCTCAAGAACAGGACTACCTTCATTTTCAGTACGGCCTAAACGACGGTTCAACTTCATACGCCCAACCGATGATAAGTCATAGCGAGACTCATCAAAGAAAAGACTATTAAACAATGCTTCTGATGACTCTTTTGTTGGTGGCTCACCAGGACGCATCATTCTATAAATTTCGATTTGAGCTTCCAACTGAGATGTTGTCGTATCAAGATTCAGGGTATCGGAAATATAAGAACCATTCTCCAACTCATCAACAAAGATAGTCCTGAAAGTCAAACCTTTCATTGCCTTGAAAGATTCAATCAAGTCAGCGGTAATTACTTCATTTGTTTTAGCAACAAGTTCACCAGTAGACTCATCCATAATGCCCGAAGAAAGCACTTTCCCTAGAACAAAGTCCTCTGGAACTTCAAATGTTTTTAGCTTAGCGTCTTTGATTTGCTTGATTGTACGTGCAGTAATCTTTCCACCTGCCTTAACCAGCACTTCATCACCAGCAACGATATCAAATACAGCGGTTTGACCTTTCAACTGTTCTGGCACGATAGTCATTACAAATTTGCCGTTCTTGACCGCAAATTCAGTATGATTAAAGAACTCATCTAGGATTTGTTCATTATTGTAACCCATCGCACGAAGAATAACTGAAACAGGTAGTTTTCTTCTTCTATCAATACGAACGAATACACAGTCATTATGATCAAATTCAAAATCTAACCAGGAACCACGATAAGGGATAATTCTAGCGTTGAATAGCACCTTACCTGATGAATGCGACTTTCCACGATCGCTATCAAAAATTACACCTGGGGAACGGTGCAATTGGGTAACGATAACTCGCTCAGTACCATTAATAACGAAAGTACCGTTTTCTGTCATCAAAGGAATGTCGCCAAGATAAACTTCTTGCTCTTTAACATCTTTAACTGGACGCTTACCCGCTGGAGCATCTTTATCAAACAATACCAAACGCATTTTCACGCGTAGCGGTGAAGAAAAAGTTACACCACGTTGCTTACACTCTTTAACATCAAATTCTGGCTGCCCCATGGCGTAGCTAACATACTCAAGATCAGCGGTACCAGCAACACCATTAATTGGAAAAACAGATGAGAATGCTGCATGCAACCCCATCATTTCTCTCTCTAGAGGCTTCTTATCAATTTGCAAAAACTCTTTGAATGATTCTTTCTGCAAAGACAAGAGGTAGGGAACTTCAAGGATTGAAGCACGAGTTGAAAAATCTTTACGGATACGTTTCTTTTCAGTTAAAGAATAGGCCATTAATTTCCCCGTCCTATTATGAAATTACGAAAACTTTGCGTTTTCCAAAAATGCATAAAACTGTAAAAACAGCGTTAATAACAACTTTGCTATTACTCACACTTTTACACACTACTTAAAACGGCAAAAGGCCGACGCAAAATACGCCAGCCATTTATCGCTTTTCAGCCGATGTCGCTAAGTAATTACTTAACTTCGACTTGAATACCAGCTTCTTTAAGCTCGTTAGCCATAGCTTCGGCTTCAGCTTTAGAAACACCTTCTTTAAGAGTGAACGGAGCAGATTCAACCGCTTCTTTCGCTTCTTTAAGACCAAGACCAGTTGCACCACGAACAGCTTTGATCGCAGCAACTTTGTTGTCGCCAGCACCAGTAAGAACAACGTCAAATTCAGTTTTCTCTTCACCAGCAGCTGCACCAGCATCACCAGCAGGACCAGCAGCAACCATAGCCGCAGCTGAAACACCAAACTTCTCTTCCATTGCGCTAACAAGTTCAACAACTTCCATTACTGACATGTTTGCAACGGCTTCTAAAATATCTTCTTTTGTAATTGCCATTTTAATATTCCTTAAATTATGTTTTTACTTATGCCGCAGCAGCTTCTTTTTGTTCTTTGACAGCAGTCAAAGCGCGAGCCAATTTCGCAACAGGCTCTTTCATAACAAATAGAAGTTTCGCCACTGCTTCATCGTAAGTAGGCAGAGCCGCAACAGCCGACAATTGTGAGGCATCCATAACACCTTCACCAATCGACAAAGACTTGACTACCAAAGCTTCGTTAGACTTTGCAAAATCTTTAAAGACACGCGCTGCATTTCCTAGCTCTTCACCAGAAAAAGCAAAAACCAAAGGACCAACAAAAGTGTCAGCCATGTCTTCAAACTTTGTACCTTGCACTGCACGACGAACAAGCGTGTTTTTAACAACACGAACTTTTACGTTTGCAGTACGAGCTTTTGCACGAAGTTCAGTTAATTGCGCTACTGACAACCCACGATATTCAGCTGCAACGATTGAACCCGCTTCAGCGATAATTGCTGAAACTTCTTCAACGACAGCCTTCTTACCTTCGATATTGAGTGCCATATAACTTCTCCAATTAGGCTCAAAGAGCATACCATCTACGTAGGCTTTATACTATTAAGAAGGCAACTTATACCCTCACCTACGGTCTGCGATGGGCACCCAAAAACTAAGTAAACTTAATCTAAGGCGTCCCAAACCGCATTTTCACCCCAGAAGAGGCGAAAAATTTCTTACAAGCTAGATTGATCCAATTCGATACCTGGACCCATTGTTGTCGAAACAGAAACTTTCTTCATATAAGCTCCTTTCGCAGAGGCAGGCTTCAAACGATTAAGATCATCCATCAAAGCTCTCAAATTTTCTTTCAACTTATCTGCTTCAAAAGTCGCTTTACCGATAGAAGCATGAACAATCCCAGCTTTATCTGCACGGAAGCGTACTTGACCAGATTTAGCATTTTTAACAGCTGAAGCCACATCAGGTGTAACCGTTCCAGTTTTTGGGTTTGGCATCAAACCACGTGGACCTAGAACCTGACCTAGCATACCAACAACGCGCATCGCATCAGGAGAAGCGATAACAACGTCAAAATCCATCATGCCACCTTTAATTTCTGCAGCCAAATCGTCCATACCAACAAACTCAGCACCAGCATCTTTTGCTGCTTGCGCATTTGCTTCATTAGTAAACACAGCTACACGAACATCTTTACCTGTTCCGTTTGGCAACACAGTCGCACCACGAACAACCTGGTCAGATTTACGAGGATCAATTCCTAGCTTGATTGCAACATCAACAGACTCTGCAAATTTTGCAGTCGCCAATTCAGACAACAATTCAAAACCTTGAATTGCTTCATAAGCTTTTGTTGAGTCAACCTTTTCAGCAAACAACTTTTGTTTTTTCGTTAACTTTGCCATTCTCAATTACCCCTCAACATTTAAGCCCATGCTACGTGCTGAACCTGCAATAATATTTACCGCAGCGTCCAAATCGTTAGCATTCAAATCAGCCATTTTTGTATTGGCGATTTCTTCCAATTGTGCACGAGTAACCGTACCCACTTTATTCATGTTAGGAACACCTGAACCCTTTTGGATTCCAGCTGCTTTTTTCAACAATACTGAAGCTGGTGGTGTCTTCATGATAAAAGTAAAACTCTTATCACTATAAACAGTGATTACAACAGGAACTGGAAGGTTCTTTTCCATAGACTGAGTCTGAGCGTTAAACGCTTTACAGAACTCCATGATGTTCACACCTTTTTGACCCAAAGCTGGACCTACCGGCGGACTAGGGTTTGCATTTCCCGCAGGAACCTGCAACTTGATATAGGCATCAATTTTCTTTGCCATTTTCTTTCTCCTTATGGGTACAAACGTCTATTCGACTCCCCAGGGTTACAAAAAACTAAATTAGCTTTTTTCGACTTGAGTAAACTCAAGTTCAACAGGCGTTGAACGCCCAAAAATCAAAACAGATACCTGAAGCTTGTTCTTGTCATAATCGACTTCTTCAACCACTGCTTCAAAATCTTTAAACGGTCCATCAACCACTCGAACCATTTCACCTGGCTCATAAATAACTTTTGGTCTTGGCTTATCTACACCATCAGAAACTTTCTGAAGAATACGATCCACTTCTTTTTGAGAAATCGGAGCCGGACGATCTGAAGTTCCGCCAATAAAACCCATTACCTGAGGAACACTTTTTACCAAGTGCCAGGTATCTTCACCCATTTCCATTTGAACCAAGACATAACCAGGAAAAAACTTTCTTTCTGAAGTTCTTTTCTTACCATCGCGGATTTCAACAACCTCTTCAGAAGGCACTAAAACATCACCAAACTTATCCTGAAGACCCGCTCTCTCGATATATTCACCTAGGCTCTTTTTTACCTTATTCTCATAACCTGAATAAGCATGTACGACATACCATCTTTGAGCCATTTCAACCACCTTGTCCTGTTAATAGCTGGACAGCCCACAAAAAGAACATGTCAACCAGCCACAAAAAGATACTCATCACAATCACGACAGCAAATACAATTAATGTCATCTGAACAGTTTCTTGACGCGTAGGCCAAACAACCTGCCTTACTTCTTTTTTTGCGTTTGACAAATACTTGAATGCCGCCTGACCCTTCTCACTTTGATAAAAGATAAAGCCTGACAAAGCAACACCTGCAAGCATACCCAAAACTCTGACAACAGCGTGCGCATCTGAGTAAACATAGTAACCAACCACACTAGCGATCAAAACCACCAATGCGGTAACATTTTTTACTGTTTCAGCGGTGTTTCCACCCGTACCTTTTTCTAGTTTTTGGCTCATAGCTATTCGGTTCTAGGTTCTAAATATAAAAAAACAACCTGACGAAATGTCAGGCTATTGAAATTTGGCAGGGGTAGAGGGATTCGAACCCCCAACACCCGGATTTGGAATCCGGTGCTCTACCAATTGGAGCTATACCCCTAGAATTTTCGCTTAGCGAAAAAAAGGGGGATTATACAAACCCCCCTCTCAGTTTTCAAGTGCTATTTTGCTTATTCAAGAATTTTAGCAACAACACCTGCACCAACTGTACGTCCACCTTCACGGATTGCGAAACGTAGACCTTCTGACATTGCGATCGGGTTGATCAACTCAACTGTCATTTGTACGTTATCACCAGGCATTACCATTTCTGTTCCT
>NZ_WBJR01000007.1 GCF_009296185.1 Hydrogenovibrio sp. JE_KL2 | reverse complement strand
GGACCATAGCGAGATGGAACCACCTGATCCCATTCCGAACTCAGTAGTGAAACGTCTCAGCGCCGATGGTAGTGTGGCAGGTGCCATGTGAGAGTAGGTCATCTCCAAGCTTATATTCCGAAAACCACTCTAGCGAGTGGTTTTTTTTTGCTTGTAATTCCTTAATGACTACCGCTTACAAGACCGGGGTTGTTGCCCCATTTTTGTACTGCAGCGGATGCAGCTTTGAATGCATTATCAGGTAGTTCCAAGACACTCTTTGCAGTGTTTCTGTATTCTTTTAATTCTTGGGTGATGTACTGCTCAGTTAGACTGGCACTGACAGTATAGTTTCCTAGGATAATCAGTGCGGTGAGATGCTTTACCTTGGTGTTTGAATGGGTCTGCTTAGAAAAGTCCATATCGTGATGAAACAATATGGCTTTATAGATATCAGGGGATATATTCCAACGCCTGCTGATGATGCCTCCAACAATACAATGGCTAGTTCCTATCATTTCTATTTCTCGAATATAGGAACTGACCGGATTGCTTAATTGTGCATTAAATATCTTTTCGTATTCTTCTTGGTATTTTCTGGATAGATAAACCGCGCCAATGTTTTGCATAAGCGCAGCCATGTAAGCTTCTGATCTTGATATGTCATATACCCAGTAGGAAAGTTCAGCTGACGCCAATCCTGCTTTTGCACCGTGCATGAGTATGGACTTTTCTAAATCGGATTGTGCCAGTACAGAAGTAATGCTGGAGGATAAGAATATATTGTAGATTTCATCCAACCCGAGAAGGTTTACAGCCGCTTTGGCATCCTTAATTTCATTTTTTTCTGAAGTAATGTTTGTGTTGACTAGCGTTAAGAAATTTACAAGAAGTTCGGGATTGTGGCTTATTAGGTTAGCAATTGTAACCGTGTTTGGATATTTTCGATGGAGTTCTTCTTTTAAAAGTAAAAGCTCTTCTGGAACCGTGGGTACGGTAATTTGGCTGAGTATCTCTGAAGCTCTTTGTACTTGACTCTGCATAGGTTCACATATTTTTTTAACTAAACTTTCTTGTAATGAAATATTTTTTATTATTTTGATTAGTATAATAGTCAAAATAAGTTATTTTTCATATTTTTATTTTGGGCCAAGCTTGTGTTAGACGAGAAAATACTGTTGATAGAGGATCAAAGGTCGATGGCATTGCTGTTACAAGCTCGCTTATCGAATTGCTGTCCTAAATCGGAAATTGTATTGGCTCATACATTGCAAGAAGCAAAGAACCAGTTAGAAACGGACGTAGACATCCGTGTTTGTTTGACGGATTTAACGCTGCCTGATTCAAGTAATTATGAGGTTGTTGATTTACTCAAAGAATACAAGGTAACGACAGTTGTATTTACCGGCTCATATAGTGAAGCTGTACGAGACAGGGTATTTGACGCACATGTTGCTGATTATGTCATTAAAGATGGTCAAAATTCGATTGATTACGCTGTTTCAAGTGTGCAAGCATTGTTAAAAAATCCAGAAAAACACATTTGGATTGTATCGGATAACATCAAATTTATTCAAAGATCTCAGGGGCTTCTCAGAATACAACGTTATCAATTAAAGGTTTTTGAAGATTATTCTGATGTCATTCGAGCTTTGGAAACCGGGGTTCCCGATTTGATGATTGTTGAACGCCTTTCTGATGAGCGTAAAATCAGTGTTTATGATTTTGTACGCGAAATCAGAAAGAAGTTTTCAGATCATGATCTTCCACTTCTAGCTATTGAGCAGAATGGCAAACTTAATCAGTCAATTAAATTGATGAAATATGGGGTTGGTGATTTATTATCAGACACCTATTCGCCAGAGGAACTTTATTTGAGGGTCAAAAAGAACCTTGAGCAAAGTCAGGCATATAAAGATATTAAACGCATTTCAGAAATCGATGGCCTAACGCAAATTTATAATCGACGTGCCTTTTTTGAGAAAGCTGAAACCCTTTTTAAGCAGTACAAGCACGAGAGCAAAAGCTTTTTCCTAATAATGGCCGATATTGACCATTTCAAACAAGTGAATGACAAATATGGGCATCAAGTAGGGGATCAGGCAATCATCTTTACCGCATCTTATTTGAGCGCTGTATTTTCAAATGCTTTGGTGGCGCGTTTCGGTGGGGAGGAGTTCATTGTTTTTGGAGAGTGTACTTCCAAAGAAAAGGTTCTGTCGCTTAGTGAAAGCTTTCGCCAAGAAATAGAGACGCAATCATATGCTTCGGTTGAAGTGGAGTTTACAGTCAGTCAAGGTGTGAGCTGTAAAGGAGATTCCCTTGATAAGGCAATAGCGCTTGCAGATGAAGCCTTATACGAAGCAAAAGACTCTGGAAGAAATATGGTTGTGAGTAATATCTAAAAGGATGTAAAATAAAATCATATTAATCAGGCACTTGGACGCAGTTATGGACATATCAACAAGTAGCCCAGCCAGTTTACATTTACTCTCCAGTTCTGACCTTCGAACGATTTCTTCAAAGTTCGTTGATGTGTCTTCAGTAGCACAAAATTCTAGTAAAAACGGACCTTCAGATTCTTCTTCGTCTTCAAATAATTCCAATGACAGTTCATCTTCTTCCGCTCCAAAGCAGAAAGAGTTGCAGCAATTGCAGGCTTATCAACAAGCTATTTTAGAATTGAAAAGCCGTGATCAGCATGTAAAAGATCATGAACAAGCACATCTAAGTGCATCCGGAGGTTACGCTACCAGCGGTGCTTCTTACACTTATCAAATAGGCCCTGATGGCCGGCGTTATGCTGTCGGTGGAGAGGTTGGAATAGATACCTCTCCTGTTCAAGGTGATCCGGCGGCGACTATTCAAAAAGCTCGGATTATTCAAAGAGCTGCGTTGGCGCCATCCGATCCATCTTCTCAGGATTTGAGAGTTCATGCGCAAGCAGTACAGATGGAAATCCAGGCCTCACAGCAATTGAAGCAGGAGAATGACAATAATGGTGACAATTCTTCTAAGGTGAATATTTCTGAGAATGGGGATGAAGCAAGCAAGGAGTCTGAGTCTCAAAGCGTTGATGCTTCAAGACTCAATTTTGAAATCAGATTAAAAATGAATAGCTAGTCTATACTTGGCAGAAAGTTTGTTGCATTGATTCAAGTAGGTTCAAGATTTGGTTGTCTCTTACCTTGCATAAAATCTTACTGCCTTCACGTCGAGAGGTGATGATTTCTTTTTCTCTTAGAATATCAATATGCTGGGAGATATTGCTCTGGGTTGTTCCGACTCTTGAAACAATGTCCATAACAGGCATTTCATTGTTGCCTAGAACGCAAAGAATTTTAAGTCTTAAGGGATGCCCCATCGCTTTTAATGCCTTAGACGCCTTTTCTATGTTTTCTTCTTTCATCGCCAGAGGGCTAATTTCTTCCATGTATTTTCACCATTTTTTTGCGTTAAAAATCAATAACTATTGTAATTCTAATGAAATACTTCTCTATTGTCATCAAAAGTTAACTTATAATTGGAGAGAATTTTTGAATACAGATATATGTTTAAACTAGAAAAAACGTAAAACAAATGGAGTTCTCTGTGAAAGTTTCTTGGGCAAAAAAAGGTTTATGGTTAAGTACCGGGGCAATTTTGGGTGCTTTTATCGTGCTTACCTCCAGCGTGTTTGCTGATAATGCTAAACAACCGGCGACAACTCCATCTGAAAAAGTTATTTCTCAATTGCCGTTGAATGAGCTACGTGCATTTGTGGAAGTTTTTGAACGTATTTCTAAAGACTATGTAGAGCCTGTCAACGACAAGAAACTGCTGGAGGGCGCGATTAGTGGCATGCTGTCTAGCCTGGATCCGCATTCTGCCTACCTTTCGCCTGAAAATTTCAAAGAAATGGAAGAGCATACCACTGGTGAATTCGGTGGTTTGGGAATGGAAGTTGGTCTAGAAGATGGTTTTGTCAAAGTGGTTTCTCCAATTGACGATACGCCAGCCGAGAAAGCAGGGGTAAAAGCAGGTGATTTAATCATTAAGCTGGATGATGAGCCGGTCAAAGGGAAAACATTGGCAGAAGCCGTTAAGATCATGAGAGGGAAGCCGGGCTCAAAAATCAAACTGACAATTGTTCGTGAAGGTGTTGCTAAGCCGATTGTGTTGGAACTGACTCGTGCGGTCATCAAAGTCACCAGTGTTAAGCAAAAGCTGTTGCCTGATGGAATGGGATATGTTCGTATCAGTCAATTCCAATTAAGAACAGGTCCTGATCTGTTAAAGGCAATCAAGAAGTTAGAGAAAGAAAATAAAAAACCTCTTAACGGTTTGGTTTTGGATTTAAGAAATAACCCTGGTGGCGTTCTTCGCGCCGCCGTTCAGGTTGCTGATACCTTCCTAAACTCTGGATTGATTGTTTACACCAAAGGAAGAGTCAAAGATTCCCAGTTGAGCTTTGAAGCTGAGAAGGGTGATGCTCTAAATGGTAGACCAATGGTAGTATTGATTAATGAAGGTTCAGCATCGGCATCTGAAATCGTTGCAGGTGCGCTTCAAGATCAAAAACGTGCTTTGATTGCTGGTAGAACCAGTTTTGGGAAAGGGTCCGTTCAGACTTTGATGCCTTTGAATAATGGTGGAGCTATTAAATTAACTACCGCACGTTACTACACACCAAGCGGGCGTTCGATCCAAGCTAAAGGAATTGTTCCAGATGTCGAAATTGATCGAGTAAAAGTTGAAAAGCTAAAAGCTGCTGAATTTGCTCGTATCAAAGAGAAAGATTTGTCAGGCCACTTGTTAAATGACACCAAGTCAAAATCTGGTTCAGCGAAAGACAAAAACGACCTTGATAGCCTATTGGCGAATGACTTCGAGCTTTATGAAGCGTTGAGCTTGTTGAAAGGTATGTACTTCACTCAGCAAATGGGTACTAAGTAATGACCAAAAAGGTAATGGTACCGCTTGCTCAAGGTTGTGAAGAGCTAGAGGCGGTTACCATTATCGATCTGCTGGTACGAGCCGGTGTTCAAGTGGTTACTGTTAGCTTGGATGATAATCTTGTTATCACAGCTAGTCGCGGAGTTAAACTCGTCGCAGATAGCTCTATCGATAATGTAGATGCTGCTGATTTTGATATGGTTGTCTTACCGGGTGGACTGCCAGGCGCCAATCACCTCAATGATAGTGTAGCGCTGCGAAATTTCCTTACTAGTATGTCAATGAAGCAAGCTCTTATAGGTGCTATTTGTGCTGCTCCCAAAGTACTGGTATCTGCTGGGCTGTTGGACAATAAGAAAGCAACTAGCTTCCCAGGGCATATAGATAAAGTTCCTGCTGAAAATATGACCTATCTAGAAGAAGCCGTTGTCATTGACGGCAATATCATTACTTCTCGTGGCCCTGGAACGGCTATGGACTTCGCTTTGACTTTGATTGAGTTGTTGGTTGGTTCTGAAGCCAAGAAACAAGTGGAAGCAGGTCTGCTTAGACCCTGAGTTTAATGAAGGTGCTTTTTAAGTAACTTTTTAATAGTCTGCGCAAGTTGTTTGGCTTGTTCTTCTGTCAGTTGCACTTTTTGGGAAGGCTTTTTGTCCAACGCTTCAAGTAGTTTGATCAGACGCTTTTTTTCTTCCAGTGCATTACTCATAATCTTTCATCAGTCATTTTCAGTTTGAAGAAGGGTTTAAAATAGTTTACTTTATTTGAAATAAAATCGGTTTTATTGGGTCTAGTTAGTTAGGAATGTCAGTCATGCCGCAGGTAAAGCCTTGGCAAACATTTTTACATTCACAACCTTTAAGCACGTATCATTTTTTGGAGGATACCATGTCTAAATGCTCACGAAGAGATTTTTTAAAGTTGGCTGGCGCATCAGCAGCAGTGGCTGTATCTGGTTCGGCAATGGCTGGGGAAAACCCGTTTGAATTTAAGACCTTGGAAGGTGGTTATCAGCAAGTTGCAGCAGCGCAAGGTAACTGTGGTTCGTCAATGAAGAAGGACGGCCAAGGTAACTGTGGTTCGTCAATGAAGAAGGACGGCCAAGGTAACTGTGGTTCGTCAATGAAGAAGGACGGCCAAGGTAATTGTGGTGCGTCAATGAAGAAGGACGGCCAAGGTAACTGTGGTGCGTCAATGAAGAAGGATGGACACGGAAACTGTGGCGCATCTATGAAGAAAGACAAAGATCAAGCACAAGAAGGTAAATGCGGTTATAAAATGCAGTAACCCTAAAGAAAGCCGCAATCGCGGCTTTTTTTAATCTTTAGATAGTAAAAATGAATTTTGATCCAAATGCAATTCACGGCGTTGGTCTTGGCTTAAGGCGGGATTTCTTTTATGAGATTCTTGATGCCGCGTCGATTGATGTAGACTTCTTTGAAATTGCACCAGAAAACTGGGTGAGTTTCGGTGGGAAAATGGGACGGGATCTTCGTAAGCTAACGGAGCGCTATCCTTTTGTCTGTCACGGATTGTCACTCGACCTTGGCGGAATGGCACCTTTGAATGAAGAGTACCTGCATCAGCTCAAGGCATTTTTCTCGCAGCATGACGTGCGTTACTACACGGAGCACCTCAGCTATTGTGGAGATTCTGGACAGCTGTATGACTTGATGCCCATTCCTTTTACTGAAGAAGCGGTTCATTATGTCGCGGAGCGCATCAAACGCGTTCAGGATATTTTGGAGCGAACGATTGGCATTGAGAATATTTCTTTCTATGCGATGCCTAGCAGTGAAATGACCGAGCAGGAATTTGTAAATGCCGTGGTGAATGAGGCGCAATGCGGCCTGTTGTTTGATGTTAACAACACTTACGTCAATAGCATTAATCATGGTTATGATGCCGTTCAATATATGCAGGCCATGCCGACGAATGCCATGATGTATTTACATATGGCGGGGCATTTTGATGAAGCAGATGATTTGAAAGTCGATACGCATGGTGAAGATGTCAAACAAGAGGTATGGGATTTGTTGGATCAAACCTATGCCATTCATGGCATAAAACCGACGTTACTAGAGCGAGACTTCAATATTCCGCCATTGCCTGATTTGATGTTGGAAGTTGAGCAGATTCGTCTTGCACAACAGCGCTATCAAGAAAGATTCGGCATGAAAAAATATGGATAAGCAAACCGACAATCTTCCGACGTTTCAAAAAATACAACGTGCTTTTTCATCTCATATTCGCGACCCTGAGCATGTTCAATATGACGTTGCCAGTGTTACTGGAGCACTACCGATTGAAGAGAGGCGTCTTAAGCTCTATGAGTCGCTTTTTTTCAACAATGTTTATGAGATATTCACCAATCAATTTCCCGTCTTATTTTCTTTGCTTGGTGAAGCACGCTGGGAAAGCTTGATTAGAGAGTACATGGTGAAGCACCGTGCACAAACGCCGCTGTTTCATGAGCTAGGGCAGGAGTTTCTGCTTTTCTTGCAAAATGAGTATGAGCGGCAGAGTTCGGATCCTCCATTTTTATTTGAACTGGCTCACTATGAGTGGGTTGAAGTTGCATTGGCGGTAGCACCTGAAATAGGGTTTTTTAACAATCCAGAATTTAAACCATCTCTGGATGCCCGTTATGAGCTTTCACCCGTTGCTTGGCCTTTGTCTTATCAGTGGCCGGTGAACCAGATTTCAGTTGATTTTATTCCTGAAATACCCACTGAAGTGACCACTTTATTGGTTTATCGTGACTCGGAAGATCTGGTGCAGTTTATGGCCTTGTCGCCATTGCTGTATCACTTAATTACCCGTTTGGATGAACAGAAAGATTTAACCTTTAAAGCGTTATTGATGGGCTTATCAGAATCGTCAGGCCAGTCTGTAGCTGCTCTCACGTCGTTTGCCGAGCCAGTGCTGGAAATGCTTTATACTAGAGGCATCATTAGGCCAGTTTCATAAAGGTTACTTGAAATTAAATTGTTCAAGGTTGAAGTTGATACTCAATTGTCCGCCTCGGAAGTGTTTGCCTTGCAAGTAACTGAAGCCATATGAAAGATTGTTCCACCATTTGTCTTCATAAGATTTTAAACGAAAGTTAAGATTGGCCTCGTACCAATACTCTGTCGCCAGAGCGTCATGCACTCTGCCATAAGCATCAGTTCTCTTGAACTGCGGGTTAATGGCAACTCCCCAGGTATCCATGGAAACTGTCAAAGGCTCACCAAAATCAATCTTGTTGACCCATAGCGTAGACTTTGCAGAGACTTCTTCAGTTCGCGAAGCAAATACACTGGTTGTAAAGAGGTAAACCGCTTTGGTTTCAAACTGCCATGATGTTTGTTTCGGCAAGATAGGAAAGCGTAACCCAATTGCAGGAATCAGCGATAAAGCGTTGGTTCGCCAATCGAAAGTGACGTATCCGATTTTAGGTGCTCCTGACGTTGTCGTAGGCACGTTGTAATCATGGTAGATTTGACTGTATGCCAGCTCCAGCGTAGAGAACCAACGCACATCAGAATTAAGCTTCCTAGAGTAACCAACTCCTGCACTGAGGGCATTGGCATCCCAGGATGAATCAGCTCGACCATCATTTACCTCGAATTTCTGGTTCATGTCAAAACGTCCATAGCCTAACAGCATAGACCATCTAGAACCGTCATCGTGCATAGGATAGCTTTTACGATAAGGGAGTTTAAATGTCGAAAATGATGATGAAGGGCTGTCCTGAGTTGTCTTTTCAACCGCGTATGTTCCAGCAGATACCGACTCTTGGCTGGTCAAAAAAGTAATAATGCCTGTTGAGGTCGCTAAGTTCTTCCGAATGGCATCAGAAATGTTGGTTTCCGCATACAAGATAGAGGGAAAACAGCTAACAAGGCAAAGCGCGACGAAAAAACGTAACACATCAGGCATGTATGGATTGTGCTCGGAAGATAGAAAATAAAGTTTTTCTGATATTATGCCAGAGCTAAGAAAGACATTTAATTCTAAATTTTTCAGCATTGATTGGCTTGCTGAATAAGAAACCTTGTCCCTCATCGCAATCAAGCTGCTTGAGTATATCTAGCTGGTTAGGCGTTTCAATCCCTTCAGCGAGCACTTTCAGTCCCAAACTATGCCCCATTTTGATAATGGCTTTAACAATTGAACGAGCCTCGCGGTTAAACTCAAGGTCATCGATAAAGCTTTTATCAATCTTGATACGATCGATATTCAAGTGCTTGATATAAGAAAGGGATGAATAGCCCGTTCCGAAGTCGTCAATGGAAATTTCTAATCCCTTTTCCTGTAATAGACTCAAGCAGGTAGAGTCAGGAGAGTCATTTTTCTCAATGTTTTTCATCATGACGGACTCAGTGACTTCAATATCCACTCTATTAGCACTCAGTTTGTTTCGTGATAGCAGTTCTTCGACAAAAGCCCCAAAATTTCCGGCGAGTAATTGGATGGAAGAAGCGTTAATCGCCATTCTCGGCAGTGGCGTCGGACAATCATTCCAGCTCGAAAGTTGTTTGATTGCGGTTTCGAAAACAAATTCTCCAATCTCGTTAATTAGACCAAATTTTTCAGCAAGCGGGATGAACTCGTCTGGTGGAATCTGACGATTTTCCAACGGCCAGCGAATCAGCGCTTCCGCGCCCACCAGTTTCAACGAGTGCAGACTATATTGTGGTTGGTAATGCAGCTCAAAGCTTTTCTCTTTGACCGCCGCTCTCAGGTTTTGTTCCAGCTCATGCAGGTAGCGCAGCTCTTCATTGAGCTGGTGAGAGAACAGACAATAACGGTTGCGACCGCCTTTTTTCGCCTGATACATCGCAAAATCAGCACTTTTCAATAAAGTCTCGGCTGTGTAGCCATGGGTAGGATAGTTGGCGACACCGATACTACAGCCAATCTCATGTTCCACATGATGACCTTTGTTGACGTTTTTCAGGTTGTTAAGCAGATTGGTGGCCATACGCTCCAATTGGTAGGTATCCATTGGGCGATCGATGAGTATCGCAAACTCATCTCCACCAATTCGTGCGAGGAACTGATTTGGCGGCAAAGTGTTTTTAAAGGCCTGTCCGACCTCTTTTAGGAATTCGTCACCCGCGGCATGTCCCAGATGGTCATTCACCCATTTGAAGTCATCCAAATCCATATAGAAAAGGTGGAATGTCTGGTCAGGAGCCTCTTCAATGGTTTTTTGCACTTTTTTATTGAAGCTAAAACGGTTCGGCAGTTGCGTGACGGCATCATAATTGGCGGTGAACTCAAGCTGGTTGTGTATGTTTTTCAGCTCGGTAATGTCCGTCAGGATGATTGAAAAATAAGGCTCCGGCAAACTGGGGTCTTGAATGCTGGAAATGTCGATCATCATCACTTGACGCTCGCTAGCACTGATTTTTCCTTCGCCTCGCCAACCGTGATGGTTGAGCAATTGGTGTTGAATGTCTTTTAAATCCAAATCTTCAAACAGCGTAGTCAATATCGTCCAAATGGTTTGCTCTGAGGGAATGGCAAAAAACTCCAATAGCTTGGAGAGTTTTTTGTTGGTAATCAGTAAGTGGTTGTCTTGGCTGAAAATCCCGATGGCTTCGTTCAGGTTGTGCATCAACTGTCTATCAAGCAACAACTCTCTGGTCCGGTTATGGACGATGGTTTCAAGATTTTCCAGCAACTCCTGTTGAGAGTTGGCAAAGCGTTTCAATTTACGAATGGTTAGAAGTGCTATGCCCAATAAACTTAGGATAATCGGCAGTGCCACCGACAAGATCATATTGCGCATTTCAGAGATCAACTCCGCATACTCTTTTCTGGAGTTGTCAGCATGGCGTTTATAGTCTGATTGTAGCTTAGTCAAAATGTCCTGCACATTGCGCAGCTTCGGCAAGGTGACGTCTACCAGTTGCTTGAGTGCGGCTTCTTTTTTGTCATCCATCAAAAGGTTATAAACTTGATTTTGATAGATTTGGTTTTGCCCCATGATTTTTCGGGCAGAAGAGAGGAGTTCAAGCTGTTTTTTATCAGCGAACTTTTCCAGCCCTTGCAGTACGGTGACGATGATATGTTCGTAGTGGTTCATTTTCATCTGAAGGTCGTCCACTTCAAAAGCATCCTTTGCATTCAGCATGCGAACCATTTGAATACTGCGTTGTGAAGACGCATTGAACAACGCATCAATGTTTTCCTGAAAATCGATGTTCTGAGTATAGGTTTTGAAGGATTTGGAAATTTTCTGTTCGTAGTTAAAGAAAATGCCTGCGGACAATGCCACCAAGATGATGACTAAAGCGTAGCCGATAACCAGAAAATTAACAAAAGTGTTGGAAGACTTATTCATGCGCATATTTTGATAGAATGAAATGACCTTAGCAATTTAAAAAAATTAATGGTGACATGTGTAAATGTTAGGCATAGTTTTTTATTTAAAAAATAAGTGCTTAGGTGATTTTGAGGCGTTTGGATAAATGAAGAGTTTGTTGGTATTTCAGTTGTTTCGTGGCCGATTTTGGATACGCACTTTCCATAACTTCATAAACAAGGATGGATTGGATGCCGTAACCGTGTTGTCTTACACCTCTCTGGTAGGCGTTGTTCCCTTTCTCGGGGTGATTATCAGCGTGCTCTCGGTTACCGATTATTTCAAAAATCGTTCGGCGGATATTGTTAACCAACTGCTGGCACATTTGCTACCGAGCAGCTCGCCCATGGTCGAACAATATCTGCTCGAATTTTCTTCTCATGCCAGCCATTTGAAGGGCGTGGGCATCCTATTTATTTTCATCACCTTTCTATTGATGTTGTGGTCGATTGATAACAAAATCAACGCCATGTGGGACAAGAATACACAACGTAGATTGTGGATTAGCCTGCTGAGCTATTTGAGTATCGCGCTTGTCGGTCCACTGTTGTTGGTGATAAGTTTTACCATGACATCGGTTTTACCAGCATTGGGTGGTATTTCTCCTCAGATAGCCAACTCAGTTTGGTTGTTCAATCTGCCAATATTGATGAATGTGCTGGGCTTCTGGTTCCTGTTTCACTATGTACCTGTCGCCAAGGTCGCGTGGCAAGCCTCGTTCATTGGCGCACTTATCGTCTCGTTTCTGTTGGAAGTGCTCAAACAGGCATTCGTGTTCTATGTTCAGTGGTTCCCAAGCTATGATTTGATCTATGGAGCATTCGCTGCGGTACCGCTGTTTTTGCTTTGGATGTATGTGGTTTGGATGACTGTAATTTTAGGGGCCTCAGCGGTTTATGAGTTAAATCTTGCGCAAAGAGCACTCTTGAAAGAAAAGTTTGAAAGAAATCCAACTTAAAGCAGGTCTAATAACAAAAGAACAATACTCTGTTCAAAAAGCTAGAGACACGAAACTTGAAAAAAGCCCACCCCTTTTTTGAAAAATTAGTCAGAGCCTATGCCAGCGACCTGTATCGGGTGGCTTTCTGGTTGGCAAAAGACAAGCAAATTGCCGAAGACCTGGTGCAAGAGACCTTTGCGCGTGCTTGGAAGTCGATTGACCATTTGCAGGACGAGAAAGCCGCCAAAGCTTGGCTGATGACGATTTTACGAAGAGAAAATGCAAGACGTTTCGAGAAGAAAACACCGGAATGGTTGGAGATAGAAGAGGCTTTGGTGGCCGACGACCCAAGCCACGAACCGGCTGAACAACTGGCGCAGCAACAACTTTACCATGCCATTATGAAACTGGATAACGAATTTAAAGAGCCTTTATTGATGCAAGTGATTTGGGGCTTTTCCGGTGATGAAATCGCCGAACAACTCGACTTGAAGTTGGCAACCGTCAATACCCGACTTTTCCGTGCTCGTCAGCAGTTGAAAAAGTTGATGACCGATGTCCCCGGAAAAGCGCAAATGAAAGGAGGCAGTCTATGAAATCATTCGATGATATTCGTCTAGATGACATCAGCTTCCAACAGCGCCTATGGCAATCGCCAAGTGAATTGGACGATGAAATGAAAGCCTACCTTGAGCAGCATCCTCAAAAGGTCGAATTGGTGAAACAAGCCAAACAGTTTGAAGAGCGTCTGGAACAGGTATTGGATGTTCCGGCACCGGAAGGGTTGCATGAGCGTATTCTCATCAAAAACAGTTTTGAAGCGGCAGGTTCAACAGCAACATTGGCAAAAACACCCAAGACGCGATTCTTAAACTTGGCGGACTTTTCCAGATGGAGCGCGATGGCGGCGTCCATTATGGTATTGGCGATTGGCTTGTCTTTTTATGATTACCATTCCAGTCAAAACGCTTCTGCATTGCAGGGCGATGCTGTTGAAATGGAAAATGCGGTGTTGCAGCACATTGTTGCACACGCAAAAGAAGAACCGGCAATCATGACGAAGAATGCACCAGAACCAACGCCGAAAGAGCTACAACGCATTTTCAAATATGTTGGCGCAACCTTGCATAAGCCGATTGATTTCATGAGTTATGCCGGCGACTGCGAGGTGGATGGCCAAAAAGGGCTACATATCGTTCTACAGGAAGAAGAAGGCCCTGTAACGATTATTGTCTTGCCGCATCGGCAATTGAACGGCATGTATACCTTTGTGCAGGATGGACTGAAAGGTCAGATTATTCCCGTAAGAGGTGCTGTGGTTGCGATTGTGGGGGCGACCGATAAGCAATTGGCGATGGCGCAAATGCATTTCTTTAAGTCGGTAAGTTTTGGCTGATTTGAGCTAAGTTGCTCTAAGCAGGTTTAAGAGTGTGAAGGCGGGGATACCCCAACCTGGTAGATTTTGAATATTTTTCAGGAAAATCTGCCAGGTTGGGGGGCTTGTCTAAAAGATTTATAAAGCGAAATCGTTGAAGTCGTCTTTCTCGACTTTGGAGTCAACCTGACCCACCAAGTAAGAACTGATTTCCGACTCTTGAGGCGCAACCTGAACGTTGTCACTCACCAACCAGTTGTTCATCCAAGGTAGCGGGTTACTCTTGTTCGGGAAAATAGGTTCAAGCTTCAAAGCTTTGATACGGATATTGGTGATGTACTCAACGTAGTCTTTCAATATGCTGGCATTCAAACCGATCATTGAACCGTCTTTGAACAAATATTCCGCCCATTGTTTTTCTTGCTCAGCCGCTTCACGGAAAATTTGGTAAACCATTTCTTCCTGCTCTTTGGCAATATCGACCATTTCAGGATCATCCTTGCCTTCTTTCAGCAGGTTGATCATGTGTTGTGTGCCGGACAGATGCAGTGCTTCATCGCGGGCAATCAACTTGATGACTTTGGCATTACCTTCCATCAACGAACGTTCTGCGAAAGAGAAGCTGCAAGCGAAAGACACATAGAAACGAATGGCTTCCAGTACGTTCACCGACACGATCGTCAGATAAAGTGCCGTCTTGACTTTCTTACGGAACGCATCGTCTTTTTCAATGTCGATTTCTTCTGCATACATCTTGTTGGTCAGGGCGATCAACTCGTCGTAATACTCGGTAACGGTGACAGCACGCTTGACGATTTCTTCATTGGTAACGATGTCGTCGAAAATCAATGAAGGATTGGAAACGATATTGCGGATGATGTGTGTATAAGAGCGACTGTGAATCGTCTCTGAGAAAGACCAAGTCTCAATCCAGGTTTCCAGTTCTGGGATAGACACCAAAGGCAAAAGTGCGACGTTTGGCGAACGACCTTGAACCGAATCCAAAAGGGTTTGGTATTTCAGGTTGCTGATGAAAATATGTTTTTCATGTTCTGGCAAATCCGCATATTCACCGCGGTCTGAAGATAAGTCGATTTCTTCTGGGCGCCAGAAAAAGCTCAATTGCTTTTCAATCAGCTTTTCAAAAATAGGGTGTTTCTGCTGGTCATAACGAGCAACATTGACGTTTTGTCCGAAGAACATCGGCTCTTTCAATGCGTTATTGGATGAACGACAAAAAGTTGAGTAAGAATGTTGATCTTTACAGCTCATATAACCTGTTCCCGTGATATTTTCCTGTGTTTAAATGAACAACGTATCTGTTTAGTTTTATGAAAAAAACGACAGCATTTTTATGTGTTGTAAATGATAATTGTGACGAAATAGTATAGCCAAAAAACACACTTTGCAGTAAAGAAAAGCGGCAATTTTCTGTTAGATTTTTATAGAGAGGCTGGGAATCCTGCGCCAGCTCTAGCATAATAGAGAAAAAACAAGAAAGAAGTCGGCCGTTATGCGGTCATGAGGAGGTCAGTTTTGGATAAATTGTCTTGGATTCAGGGTCGAAAAATTGCGATTTGTGAACCGGATGCAACTCGCGCGCAGCAAATGAAAGCTATGTTGGCATCGTTTGGTCTGGAAATCGCACTTTTCTCGACGCCGGAAGAGGTGACCGTCGAAATCAAACGACGTCACTACACGACACATCGGATTTATCTGACAATATTGATTGACTTTAATTTAGCCAAAACCGCTGAAGCCGAGTGGATGGCTGTCACCCATGACAATCCGAGTATTCTCGAAACACCGATTGGCTTGATGTACGAGCCGCAACATATCGATGACGCGCAAGCCATGCTCAATAAGAAACAGGTGCGTTTCATGCTTCAACAACCTGTGTCCGAAGATGCACTGTATAGACTGTTGAAATTACTGAACCGCTGGAAAGGCAAGCAGCGCCCCATGGCAAATAAAGCAGAGGCAGCTGCTAAGTTGAGTCGCTAGTCGATACAATCGCTCGATTAATTGATTTTCGCTTCTAAAATTTCCCAGCGTTCAAACGCCTGCTCCAGCTCCGCTTCGTGCTTTGCCATATCGTCCAACACTTGCTGATAACCTTCCTGCTGATAAAAGTCTGCTTCAGACATCTTTTCAGCGGCTTGCTCCAATGCCTGCTCCAAAGATTCAATCAACCCCGGAAGCGCGTCATATTCCCGTTGCTCATTAAAGCTGAGTTTCTTGGTTTTGGGTTTGTCGGTTGCCGCAGGACTGGCGTTGTTTGCTTGCTTATCGGCAGTAGATTTTTCATTTGCCGCATGCAATGCTGTGAAACCTTCTGGACGCTGGCGTAACCAGTCATCATAGCCACCGACATATTCATTGACGATGCCCGGTGCATCGAAAACAATCGAGCTGGTCACCACCGAGTTCAAGAAAGCACGGTCATGGCTGACGATGAGCACGGTGCCTTGATAGTTAAGGAGTAACTCTTCGAGTAGTTCGAGCGTTTCAACATCAAGGTCGTTGGTCGGTTCATCGAGAATCAGCAGGTTTGATGGCTTGGCGAATACGCGCGCCAACAATAGGCGGTTGCGCTCTCCACCGGACAACGCTTTAACCGGCTGGCGAGCACGTTCCGGCGAGAAGAGGAAGTCCTGTAAATAGCCCATGACATGCTTACGTTGCCCGTTGATTTCGATATAGTCGGATTCTTCCAGCACGCTTTCAATCACTGGCGCTTCTTCATCCAGTTGCGCACGATGTTGGTCGAAGTAGGCGATTTGCAAATTCGTACCCAATTTGACACTGCCGGATTGCGGTTCCAGTTTGCCCAGTAGCAGGTTGAGCAGGGTCGATTTCCCGCAACCGTTTTCTCCGATAATCCCGACTTTATCGCCACGCATTACCATGGTGGAGAAGTCTTGAACAACGGTCTGGTTCGGCCAAGCAAAAGACAGGGCTTCCACTTCAATAACTTGTTTACCGGATTTATCGCCAACATTCGATTGCAACTGCGCCTTGCCTTGAACACTACGACGCGCTTTGTGTTCTTCTCTAAGCTTTTCCAAAGCACGCACACGCCCTTCATTACGAGTGCGACGTGCTTTGATGCCTTGGCGAATCCAGGTTTCTTCTTGAGCCAGTTTCTTGTCGAATTCGGCATTGGATTTTGCTGCGGCTTCCATCTTTTCTTCTTTGCGCTGAAGATAGGTTTGGTAGTCACATTCCCAGTTGCTCAGGCTGCCACGATCAAGTTCAACAATGCGTGTTGCCAGCGCTTGCAGGAAAGCACGGTCATGCGTGATGAACACCAGACTGCAATTCAGGTTTTTCAGAAAATCTTCCAACCATTGGATGGACGGAATGTCCAAGTGGTTAGTCGGCTCGTCCAGCAACAAAATATCCGGCTCTTGTACCAGTGCTTTTGCCAGTAACACGCGGCGTTTCATCCCGCCGGAAAGGGAAGAGAATTCGGCATCGGCAGGCAAGCCAAGTTTGGAAATCACGGTTTCGACACGTTGACTGAATCCCCACCCATCGGCAGCTTCAATCTTCTGTTGCGCCTTGGTCATTTTGTCCAGCACTTCGTCGGAGTAGTTTTCAGCTACCTCATGGCTCAATTGATGGAATTGCTCGATCAGTTCGCCAATATCACCAAGCCCTTGAGAGATGATGTGAAACACGCTGCCATGCATATCATGCGGTACTTCCTGCTGTAGCTTGGCGATTTTGACACCATCCTGCACGATACGACTGCCGTCATCGGCTTCAATGCTGCCCTCAATGACTTTCAACAGAGTGGATTTCCCTTCACCATTTCGCCCGACAATACAGACGCGCTCATTCGGCTCGATCTGAAAGTGGATATGGTCCAGTAAAGTTTGGGTGCCGTAGCTGAGTTGCATGTCGCGTAAGAAAAGTAGAGCCATAAACCGAGTGTCGCCTAAGTGGTTAATATTCAGGGTGATTAAAATTCAGGGCGTTATTATACCAATGCGCCAGATAGGAAGCAGGATAAGAAAGGGGATGTCCGCAGAAATCTGCTAAAAGCCTGTTACAAGATGCTTAAAATGACATTCCCAGTCGACTTGGTGCGCACAATGCGGATTTTGTACTCCGACTGCCTTTCCCAAAATTTGATGATTGCCAAGGTCGAGTCCGGCGAAGAAGCCCATAAATTGAAGAGTAGCAGACAGTTTTTATGTTTCAGGCTTTTGAGTTGATACAAGAAAGCTTCATCACAAAAAACGTCTGGCATGGCATCGCCATCATATAGGTCAACAAGTACTGCCGAATAACTGTCACCGTTTTGTACCGATTCGTCGATAAAATCCAGCGCATCGCGATGATGCACGAAGATGGCCGGGTCTTCCGTCATATAGAAATAGGTCTTCGCAGCCTCAATAACCGCTTCACGAAGCTCCACCACATGGTGTTGTGCTTTCGGCCAGAAACAGTGCAAGTGGTTGGTCAGTAAGCCGCCACCCAGACCAAGCATCAATGTCTTTTCAACAGCATGCTTTTGCGCAAATTCATCCAATAAATCCAACATGCATTGTTGGTATTCAAACGCCAAGGTCATTGGCGCTTGGAAGAACAGACGACTTTGTTCCACCGGCGAGTCGAAGTACAAGCTGCGGGTGGTATCCGTGTCGATCACTTGTATCAAACCGTGTTCATCCCGCACGGAATGAATCAGTCGACCCTTTGCCGGATAAGACACTTTTTTTATCATGAATTTAGACAGTTTTTTCAGCAAGGTTTCGGTTCCAAATAGTGGTCGATTACTGCAAATACCACAAACGGGCTTTCAGCCCCATGCTGGTGGTGAAGCCGACTTCCACAAACTGTATCTGACCTTTTTTGTCGACGATAAAGCTTGCCGGCACCGCGCGAGCGCCAAAGGCTTTCATCAGCTTGCCATCTTGGTCATTCACAATCAAATTAGGGTTCATGCCATGTTCTTTAGCAAACGCCAGCAGTTCGGCATCCGTACCCGATTGCGTGGCGATGTTGATGACATTGTATTTCTCTGCGACACGTTCGATGCCGTCACGCTCATAAGCGCAAATCGGGCACCAAGTCGCCCAGAACTGAATCAAGACCGGCTTGCCTTGGTAATCCTGAATATGTACGGGCTTACCGGTGATGCTGGTGGTTTGGATGTCCGGCACTTGACCATGAATCACATCGCCTTGCATCAGGGGGCGGGCAATTAAAAACAAAATAATAGTGCCGACAATCCAATAGGTGTTTTGCACCCAAGTCTTACGCCAGAATGGCGTCTCCTCGGTTGAAGGAGGGTTGGGTGGAGTTTCTTTTTGTTGTGTATCGCTCATGGTTTGCCTTGAATTGATGTGTTTGCGTTGCATGCTATTATAAGCATCATTCACGAATATAAAAATTGGAGACAGGATTGCAAAACGATTTTTGGCATCAAATGTGGGCATCCGGCGTAGTTGGGTTTCATCAACCGGAGGTAAACGCCTATCTCAAAGCACACTGGCATAAATTACTCACTAGCGATAACAAGGCAATGGCGGGTGAAGTGTTGGTACCGCTTAGCGGCAAATCACTCGATATGCTTTGGCTGAAAGAACAGGGGCACGACATCCTTGCCGTCGAGTTAAGCTTAAAGGCTTTGGAAGAATTCATTGAAGAAAATCATCTGCACCGTCGTTTTAGCATTCAAGACTTGGCGCATGAGCGTTTTTGCGGCTATGAACTGGAAGCTATGCGTTTGTTCTGCGGGGATTTCTTTCATTTAACCCGTGAAGATTGTCAGGATGTTGTTGCCGTTTATGATCGTGCGGCGTTAGTTGCCTTGCCACCAGAGATGCGCGCGGATTACACCAAACACCTGCTTGAAATCTTACCGTCAGATACCCCAATGCTATTGATTGCCTTGGACTACGACCAAAGCGTTAGAAACGGTCCGCCGTTTGCCGTCAGTGAACAAGAAATCCACACACTGTATGGCGAGCACTACCAAATTGAAAAAGTGCAGGAAGATAAGTTTGAGCGCAAAGGTGTCGAGACGGTGGAAACAACCTATTTATTGGCGCCTTGTTCAAAGTGAAAGGAATTTTAATGGATTGTTTTGCTATTTTAAAAACATCAAAAATCTACCAGGTTGGGGGAGCAACATTCGTTTTTATTTTTTTGTTGCTTTCAAGCCATCAAGCAAGTGCCGAAAGTTCACCCCCTGTTACGGCTGAAATGGTTGATAGCTATTTAGAGCAAGCTTTGAGTACTTTTTCTGATCAAAAAATCCAACGCTATGAAAAGGGTTATTTAGAGACAGCAGGTATACGCAGTAAATACCCGCTATTACAGGATAAGAAAGAATATCTCAAAGCAGATTTGTCTATGGTCTATATGACACCAGAAGAAAAAAAAGAGTATCGAGCTGCTTTTGAGAAAAATATACAGCGCTATAGAAAACTCACCGGGTTAAACATTCGTATGACGACACAACAGGAACGAAATGCTTATTTCAATATGGTTATTACTAAGACAGATATAACCGCAATTACCAGTTATAAAGGTTATAAAAACTACTTCTAAAAATCTAAAAATCAATGGGGTCAGACTCGATTGATTTCGTGCTTAGGGTAGGGGTTATGCAAACAACTAAACACTTAGCACAATAAGCAATGTTAAAAATTTACCAGGCTGGGTATTTTTGTGTAGAAACAGGATGAGGCATCAACCATGAAGAAAAGCATCATGAATCAAAGCAAAAATACATCATTGTTTTTTCAGTTTTTGTCTGTAAGCGAAAAGAAAATTATAGGTTTAACTTTTTTAATTTGCTTGGGCGGGATTCTCTTTTATCTCGGCAATACTTATGCAAACCCAGCACCCAAAAGAACGATTGTAGATTCTTATGGACGTTGTAAGTTACAACAGGGAACTTTAGTCAACATCGATCCTAGTTCTGTTAAATATCCAACGCCTGTTTATGTTTGGAAAAAAGATGGGCATAGAGAAGTTGTTGAAAACTGTATTCCCGATTTAGATCAAAAATTAGTAAAGTCACTTTCTAAAAAGCGAAAGGAACAACTCGTCACAAATTTCTTTGCTATTTATCGAATGACTGAACACAGTAATAAAGATCCCAATCTTTATCCTAAGGATGTTGATGATAGTAAAGACAACAGGGTCAGTACGGCTTTCTTGCTAATGCAGAAAGAAGTTCAGAAGGGTTCAGAGTTAGCCTATCTGGATATGCATTTGCATGATTACTATAATTTGGATATGGGGAATTATCCTCTTCAATTTTCAGAAGAAAATCCCTATTATCAGCGTTTAAAAAAATTGGCTTATAGTGGTGATGCAGATGCTATGTGTTTGTTCAGTCAGCGCATTCCAACGCCATTTGCTGGATACAGTGATTTAATTCAGAAAAGTAGAAAAACAGAAAATAAAACTCTTCAAATAAGACGTTTTAAACAAGGGCCTAAAGATAAATGGATCAGAGGTATTATAAAGGCTGCTGAAATGGGATCTGGGCAGTGTATGAAGTTCTATTCAGATTTTTTGCTAGGCAACATTATGGGAGTCAGCTATGCAGAAATTATTCCGAAAGATAACATACTAGGCAAACATTATCTTATTAAAGCTGGGCAAAAAAATAATCAAAATGCTATGTTTGCTTTAGCGTACAACTATGGGAATGCGGCTAACGGTTTTTCTTATAACTTAGGCAAAGCCAAGTGTTGGGCAGATAAGTTATCAATGGCAACTTCCGAGCTGAACTATCGCATAGCGGGTCTTAGATACAATATCAAAGGCGATATCTATTTGGCGAAACTAAAAGGTATTGCGTTAAACCAATTTAATAGTTATGACCCAGACAACAACTGTGAATTAATGAAATAAAGCATTAAGGCATGATTTCATTGAAGTTCTCAAAATGAGGGAAACCTTTGGGGTCCACTTTATCCATATTCGGGCTAACGTGCGTGGCCGCAACACAGTATCGAATACCAAAGTCTTGTGCGGTTTGCAGTGCGTGGATATTGTCATCAATCAACAGTGTTCTTTGCGGGTTGAATGGGAAGTCTGACTGGATTTTACGCCAGATATCGGCGTTTTCCTTAGGTATGCCATAGTCATGTGCCGAGACCATGGCATCGAAATAATCACCGATTTCCGTCATTTCCAATTTAATTGCCAAGCTGTCTCGGTGGGCGTTGGTGACCATAATCACTGTTTTTCCCAATTCCTTTAGGCGTCTCAAGAAAGTCATGACTTCAGGATGTGCTTGAATCATGTGCTTCAAGTCACGCTTCAATTCGGCAACGGGGAGTTGTAGTTCTGTTGACCAGTAATCTAAACAGTACCAGTTCAAAGTGCCGGTTTGTGAGTGAATCTTCTCATGGATGATTCGGTTGGCTTCATCAATGGTGAGGTTATTTTCATTGGCATAAATCTCCGGTAGATAGGTCATCCAGAAGTGCCAGTCGAAATGTAAATCCAGTAGAGTGCCGTCCATATCCAATAAAACGGTATCGATGGTTTGCCAGTTAATGGTGGTCATAAGTGTGAGTGCTTTGCCTATTTTTATCTTGGGTTGAAAGGGTTTTTATCGCTTTTTCAGTTGCCTTTCACTATGATTGCATTATGAAAAACGAAAATCCTTCAGAACAATTTCCTCGTATTTTAGCGAAAAACGAAACGGTTAAGTCGCGGATTTTTACCGTGGAAACCATGGCGTTGCAATTTGCCAATGGCGTTGAGGTGGAATACGAGCGACTTATCAGCTCCAAAAACGGTGCGGTGCTATTGGTACCGGTGTTGGAGGATAAGATGGTACTGATCCGCGAGTATGCGGCTGGCGTTGAGCGCTATGAGCTAGGCTTTCCGAAAGGCAAAATCGATGCGGGTGAAGGCTGGGAGCAAGCGGCTATCCGTGAGAGTCAGGAAGAGATAGGTTACTTCCCGCAAAAGGTTGAGTTGCTGGATTCGTTGACCTTGGCGGCGGGTTACATGACACACCATACCCATATTGTTTTGGCAGAAGAACTGACACCACAAACCGCAGAAGGCGATGAACCTGAACCTTTGGAGGTGGTTTATTGGCCGTTGCAAGAGTGGCAGAGCTTATTGGCGCATCCTGAGTTTTCGGAAGGACGGGCTTATGCCGCTTTGATGTTGCTGTTGAACTATAAGGGCATTATTTGAGGCTATGTTGAATTGCCCCAACCTGGTAGATTTTATGCAAAAATCTACCAGGTTGGGGTAGCTAGGAGTAAACCTAGATTAAGCTTTCATAAAGCTGTCGATGCGGTTTAGTGCTTCAACCAAGTTTTCCATGCTGGTGGCAAAAGAGATACGCAAGTAACCTTCAGACCCGAAGCCAGAGCCCGGAACGGCGGCAACATCCACGTCTTCCAAAATCGCTGTAGCGAAATCGGCATCCGATGAAAAGCCTTTCATCTTCATGGCATCTTTTACATCCATAAACGCATAGAAAGCACCTGCTGCTGGAATACACTTGAATCCAGGAATCTGATTGATGCGTTCTACCACGAACTCATGACGTTTTTTGAACTCAGTCAACATGACTTGGATGCATTCTTGAGGGCCATCCAATGCTTCAACTGACGCATACTGCGAAATAGAGCAAGGGTTAGAGGTGCTTTGCGATTGTACTTTACGCATTGCAGCAATCAAATCTACCGGGCCACCTGCATAACCGATACGCCATCCTGTCATTGAGTAGGCTTTTGATACGCCGTTCAATACCACAGTGCGATCCGTCAACTCTGGAGAAACCTGTAGGATGTTGGTGAATGGCATATCGGTTAACAAGATATGCTCGTACATGTCATCTGACGCGATGATGATGTTTGGATGTTTTTTCAACACATCGCCGATGGCTTTTAACTCATCTGCCGAATAAACCGCGCCCGTCGGGTTGGATGGACTGTTTAGTACGAACATTTTGGTTTTTGGGGTGATGGCCGCTTCCAATTGCGCCGCGGTGATTTTGAAACCTTGTTCAATGCCCGCTTCGATAATGATTGGTTCGCCGCCTGCCAACAATGCCATGTCTGGATAAGATACCCAGTAAGGCGCAGGGATGATGACTTCATCACCATCGTTCAACACGCCTTGGCACAGGTTGTAGAAACTTTGTTTTCCGCCGGATGACACTAGGATTTGATTCGCTTCAAAGTCTAGCGCGTTGTCACGTTTGAATTTGGCGATGATGGCGTCTTTTAGCTCAGGAATGCCGTCGACTGCCGTGTAACGCGTGTGCTCCTTTTCAATCGCCTCGATCCCCGCTTTTTTAATATGCTCAGGGGTTCCGAAATCCGGTTCTCCGGCACCTAGGCTGATAATGTTACGGCCTGCGCGACGAAGTTCTGCTGCTTTTGCGGTGATGACAAGGGTAAGGGAAGGTTTGACACGGTTGACTCGATCAGACAGTCTAGAATTTGAGGGCATTGTTTTCGGTTCTCATCCAAATTTTTAGCTAGAATAGTTTCGTGTTATATTTCGTTGCTTTGCAAACTTTAAGATCAAAATTTGACCAAATTTTTTCGACTGGCAAAATGCTGTGTTAAATACTTTGTGGAAACAAGTATTTAGCAAAGAGTTTTGATGGCTAGTTCACATGTTTTAGGTATATAAAGCACAACCCACATTTTACAACCAATTGCTTTATTTTTTAAGTAAATTTTTGACGTTTACGAGTGTTTTTTCATGGCGAAAAGCTTTCAGATTTCATCACAATATCAGCCTTCTGGAGATCAGCCGACAGCCATCGCGAGTCTGGTGGAAGGTTTGGAGGACGGCGAAGCCTTTCAAACCTTGTTGGGTGTGACCGGCTCCGGTAAGACGTTTACCATGGCAAATGTCATAGAAAACGTACAACGCCCGACCATTATTTTGGCGCACAACAAAACGCTTGCAGCCCAGCTGTATGGCGAGATGAAAGGCTTTTTTCCGAAAAACGCGGTGGAGTATTTTGTCTCCTACTATGACTATTATCAGCCAGAAGCCTATGTGCCGGCATCCGACACTTACATTGCCAAAGATTCCTCGGTCAATGAACAAATTGAGCAGTTGCGTTTGTCTGCCACCAAGGCATTGATGGAACGTGAAGATGTCATCGTGATTGCCACGGTATCGGCTATTTACGGTTTGGGTGACCCGGACCAATACCTCAAAATGATTTTGCAGTTGCGTTTGGGCGACCCGATTGCTCAGCGCGATATTCTGCGCCAGCTTTCCACCATGCAATACACCAGAAACGATATGGAGCTTTGGCGCGGGACTTTCCGCGTGCGCGGCGATGTTATCGACATTTATCCGGCGGAGTCGGAAGAGTATGCCGTGCGCATTGAGCTGTTTGACGACGAGGTAGAAAGTCTGGCATGGTTTGATCCTTTGACGGGGGAGATATTGAGCCGTCCATCACGCATCACGGTTTATCCGAAATCCCACTATGTCACGCCAAGAGAGCGGATTCTGCAAACCATCGAAGTGGTGAAAGAAGAGCTGAAAGTTCGATTGGATGAGTTGCGCAGCTTGAACAAGCTGGTTGAAGCGCAGCGTTTGGAAGAACGCACCCGACTGGATATCGAGATGATGCAGGAGTTGGGTTATTGCTCCGGTATCGAAAACTACTCACGCTATTTGTCTGGCAGAAATGCGGGAGAGCCGCCGCCGACTTTGCTGGATTACTTACCGAAAAATGCATTGATGTTCATTGATGAAAGTCACGTGACGATTCCGCAAATCGGCGGTATGTACAAGGGTGACCGTTCCCGAAAAGAAAATCTTGTGACTTACGGTTTCCGCTTGCCTTCGGCGTTGGATAACCGCCCGATGCGTTTTGATGAGTTCGAGAAAATTCTGCCACAAACCATTTTCGTCAGTGCGACGCCGGGTAACTATGAAGCAGAACATCAATCCAAGGTGGTTGAGCAGGTGGTGCGTCCGACTGGATTGCTTGATCCGGTGCTGGAAGTGCGCCCGGCCCTGACGCAGGTGGATGACCTGTTGGGTGAAATCCGCCTCAGAGTTGAGGATAATGACCGTATTCTGGTGACAACGCTGACTAAACGCATGGCAGAAAATCTAACCGAGTACCTGGAAGACCATCAGGTTCGTGTTCGTTATCTACACTCGGATATTGATACCGTTGAACGGATTGAAATCATTCGTGATTTAAGACTCGGCGAGTTTGATGTGCTGGTCGGGATTAACCTGTTGCGAGAAGGGTTGGATATCCCGGAAGTGTCTTTGGTGGCGATTTTGGATGCTGACAAAGAAGGTTTCCTACGTTCCGAGCGTTCTTTGATACAGACCATTGGTCGTGCGGCACGAAACGTCGCCGGGAAAGCGATACTTTATGCCGATAAAATTACGGATTCAATGAAGAAAGCCATCGGTGAGACAGAGCGCCGCCGCGCCAAGCAGATTGCTTATAACGAAGCCAAAGGTATCCAGCCTCAAGCATTGAATAAAAAAGTCACGGATATTCTGGAAGACTCGCCTTATGCCGCAAAAGGCATGAAACGTGCTGGAAATCAAAAGGTTGCGGAGCAAGCAGGCGATTATGACAAGGCTGTGCTGGCGAAGATGACGCCTGCGCAAATCGCCGCGCAGATCAAGGCATTGGAGAAAACGATGTTTAAAGCGGCGAAAGATTTGGATTTTGAAACCGCAGCGCAATTAAGAGATGAAATCAAACAGTTAAAAAGTTCTATGGTCGGTGTTGGGGATTTACGTTAAAATAGCAAGGTTAATCAATAGCGTAGACCAGAATAGATACAAGAAAAAAAGCGTCAAGTGCTGTTAAATCATTCAATAAAAAAACAAATTTAGACAGGGCAACAAGTGTCGGAAAGCATTGGAAAAGGGAATTTGAAAAACGGGTTTTTGGTATTTGGCTGGATGATAAGCATTTTTTGCTGTCAGGTAGCCTTGGCACAAGAAAGCAATAAAGATTACACAGAGCGCTTCACTCAAGCTGAACAAATGGCGCAATCCGCGACCAAAGAGGGAGCTGATAAAGCCATTGAGCTATGGAAAGGGATGTTGAAAGACTATCCGAACGACTTGGCGGTATCGAACAATTTGGCGGCGACTTTGATGAAAGAGAAAAAGTACGCCGAAGCGCAGAACTATTTGGAATCGGCATTGAACGCCGACCCTAAAATCGCCATCATTATGGCGAACTTGAACGACATCTACGCCTATCAAGCGCAGTTGGCTTATCAGTCCGTGTTCAAGCCTTCTGAAATCAACTACCCGAAAGGCAAGTGGGTTGCACTGACAAGCGAGACGGTGAAGACACCGGAAAAGGCGCAGTTGGAAAAAGCGAAGAAAGACATGCAGCGCGTGTTGAACCGTGTGGAGAATTGGCGTGTCGCTTGGTCTTCCAAAGACGTGAAATCTTATTTGAGTTTTTATGACAGCAATTATCATTCGGATAAGTTCACCAATCACAAAGACTGGGCTAAGAACCGTGAAAATAGCCTTAAGCGCCCAAAATATATTAAAATCCATTTGAGAGACGTAAAAATTGTACCTTTGGCAAACCATACGTTCCAAGTCAGTTTTGTTCAGAATTACGATTCCAATCGTTTTAAGGATTCGGTGAAGAAATATCTGGTTTGGCAGGAAGTGGGTAAAAGCTGGAAAATCATTCAGGAAAAAGTGGTTTATGACTAATCGGTTGCGAATCTCATTGAGCGCACCACGTGCGCGCCTTATTGCCTGTTGCCTGTCGGGAGCTCTCTTTTTGCCTTCGATTGCAATGGCGGAAAGCGCTGAAACACAATTGCTGAGTGGCTTTAAGTCTATCCACGACTATTCGTTCAATCAGGCGATGCAACACATCGAAACCCTGGCAAACGAGAATCCGAAATATCAGTTGGCGCAATTGATGAAGGCCGACTTCCTGGCGATTAAAGCCGGTAAGTCTCGTTGGATTCAAGAGTACCGCAAAGCCTATCCAAAGAAAGTTCACTCATTACTTGAAGAAGCCAAGGTTCGTTGGCAAGCGACAGGGTTGACGCACCAAACCGAGTCGGAAATCCTTGGGCAATTTGTATTGAAGTCGAGCACTCAGCCTTACCTGATCATTGTTAATTCTGAAGCGCATCGTTTGTTTTTGTATCAACAAACTGCGGGTGCTTACCATGAGGTGGCTAACTACTATGTTTCCATTGGTCGTAAGGGCACAGGAAAACAGACCAAGGGAGATTTGAAAACGCCAATCGGTGTCTATCAAATCGTCAAACAATTATCCGATCGTCAGTTGCCGGAACTTTATGGTGTGGCGGCTTTGACATTGAATTACCCGAACCAATGGGATAAACAGTTGGGTAGAACCGGCTCCGGTATTTGGTTGCATGGTACTCCTCGCTCAACCTATAGCCGCCCACCGATGGCGAGTAAAGGGTGTGTGGTGTTGAACAATCCGGCAATGGCAGATTTGATTGACCGCTATCGTCTACCACCGGAAACGCCGGTAATCATCGCGACTAAAGCTGAAGTGTTGCCAGTGCCTAGCGATGCTGCAGAAATTCTTCAGTCCAATGACAAACAGCAGGTGTTGAGCCGCATCAATGAATGGTTGCGTGAACAACAGGAATATGAGGTTGACTGGTCTAAAGTGGGCGTCTTCCACTACCCTGGGGAAAAGGATATGTACTATGTGACTTTCCCAACCCATGTGAAGGGTAGAGAGCAAATGGTCGAGCAGTTCTGGAAAAAGACAGCCAGTCAAAATGGTTGGCAGTTGGTGTTGAAAGTGCAACAAACCAGCCCATCTCAGAAAACACAGGTTGCTTACAATATAGCCAGTCGTTAATGCTGGTTGTTAAAGCTCTATCGCCAGGCATTTTTAAGTTTGGCAGTATCATGCCCCGCGCGTTTCAAGCAATATTCGATTAACCCCAACCTGGCAGATTTTTCGGGTAAGTTACCAAAAATCTACCAGGTTGGGGGTTACGGATTACATATCTTCTTCGCGTTGTTTGATCTTATCGTTTACCCACTCTTCCAAATCTTCCAGCATATTATGGATTTCTCGGTCATTAGGCATACGCCCTGCGGATTTTAATTCCAGCGTCAATACCGGAATATTCAAGTATTCCCCCGCGTAACGCCCTAGAGACCCTGGGTAAGTACCAAGTTCTCGTCTCTTGAGGTGCCCGATTTTGTTGGGTTGAGCATGCTCAGGCCCATCGTAATCCAGCAAGCCATAAGGGGCGTGGATGGAGATGATGGCATCTGGTTGATAGGCCTTGATGATTTTGACTATCCACTGGGTTTCCGGCTCACTGTTGGCTGTGGGACCTGGGTAACGTCGAGGGCTGGAGTGGGTGTGATTTTTCCATGATTTAAGTGCGAGTTTTTCCCAATCAGGGGAAGGGAAGTTGCGGTTCAGGTCGACACCATGAGCGTTGATACGCGTGGAGTTTTTTTGCAAGAGTCCGTCCGGGTTGGCAACGGGCAAAAACAACCAATGATAAGGCGTTCTGTTTTCAGGCTTCAACAGTGCCTGCAACCAGAGGTAGGTGATACTAATCGCTGCATACTCGTCGCCATGAATACCGCCGATAAACAGGATTTTACCTTTAGGCGGAATGTCGCTGTTGGGGAGAATTTCACGGGTAGTCAAAGGTTTGTGTTTAACCGAGTAGTCCGATACATGAAGGTGTAGGGAAAGACAGCCTTGGTAATCAATGGTTCTAAGCTTGTTCGACAGGTCTTTACACAGGTGTTTAATCACAAGATTCGGGTCGGCTTGTTCCGTTTGCGCTTTCGCTGTTTCTGGCGTGTTTTCAGCTTGCGGCAGGGTTGCCTTGGCATAAGCCGATTGTAATGAACCGAAAAGCACGGTCAGCGTCAAAATGGAACGTGAAAGCAATACCGAAAAACGCATAAAGTTAAGAGTCCTGAAGGCTTAAATTAGAGGGGGTATTATCCCCGTTTGTGGTTTCCTGTGCAAAGCGTTGGCTTTCCAATTTAAGCTTTAAGCGCAAATCGTTCAAGGAATCCGCATTGCGAAGGGTGTCTTCGTAGCTGATTTTCCCTTCTTCATAAAGGGTAAACAATGCTTGATCAAAGGTTTGCATACCTGGTTCGGCGGATTGTTTCATCGCTTCTTTCAGCTCGGCGATTTCCCCTTTGAAAATCAAATCAGCGATACGCGGTGTGTTTAGCATGACTTCCACCGCTGCGATGCGACCACCATCTTGTTTTGGAATCAACCGCTGGGAAACAATGGCTTTCAAGTTCAGCGATAAGTCCATCAGCAGTTGAGCGCGGCGCGCTTCTGGAAAGAAGTTGACGATGCGTTCGATGGCTTGATTGGCATTGTTTGCATGCAGTGTCGACAGACATAGGTGTCCTGTTTCCGCAAAATTCAATGCGTGTTCCATGGTTTCCTGAGTGCGAATTTCACCGATTTGAATCACATCGGGTGCTTGTCTCAGAGTGTTTTGCAAGGCCTCTTCATAAGAGTCGGTATCAATGCCGACTTCCCGTTGGGTAACGAGGCATTTGCCGTGAGGGTGGATGAACTCAATTGGGTCTTCGATGGTGATGATATGACCTTGTGAGTGATGATTTCGGTAGTCAATCAAGCTTGCCATGGAGCTTGATTTACCGGAACTCGTCGCGCCCACAAACAGGATGAGTCCACGTTTTTCCTGAATGATTTCGGTCAGTATATCTGGCAGATTCAAGTCTGCTAAATTCGGGATGTCGCTGCGAATCATACGGATAACACTGCCGACATAGCCCTGTTGGAAAAACGCATTGACCCTAAAGCGAGCGCCATCGGCAAGACGGTAGGCAAAGTTGCTTTCCTTTGTTGCTAGGAACTGTTGCTGCTGTGCGTCGGTCATCAACCCTAAAACCAACTGTTTGCAGGCGTCAGGGGAGAGTTCGCCTTGCGTTATGGGAATCAGTTGTCCATCTTTTTTCATGGAGATGGCGCATCCCTGGGTGATGAATAAATCCGAACCGCCTTGCTGTACAAATGCCGATAGCAAGGTCTGGATTTGGGAAAGGGTTTGTGAATGGGTCGCTGGCATGGATTACAAGAAATCTGCTTTGTTGATGGCCTTGCTGCGCGCTTCGTCCTTGCTGATGATGCCGTTATTGACCAATTGTTTCAAGTCTTGATCCAAGGTTTTCATACCGACTTTATTAGAGGTCTGAATCATGGAGTACATTTGCGGCACTTTGTCTTCACGAATCAGATTGCGAATTGCCGAAGAGCCAAGCATGATTTCATGGGCAGCCACACGACCACCGTCCACTCGTTTTAATAGGGTTTGAGAAATGACGGCCTGTAGAGATTCGGAGAGCATGGAACGCACCATGGATTTTTCTTCGGCAGGGAAGATATCAATGATACGGTCAATGGTTTTGGCAGCGGAGTTGGTGTGTAGTGTGCCGAACACCAAATGCCCGGTTTCCGCAGCAGTCATCGCCAGACTGATGGTTTCCAAATCGCGCAACTCACCGACCAGGATAACGTCCGGATCCTCACGCAGTGCCGAGCGCAATGCATTACTGAAACTTTTGGTGTCGCGGTGAACCTCACGCTGATTGATCAAGGCATTCTTTGGTGGGTGAACGAACTCAATAGGGTCTTCAATCGTCAGAATATGAACGTTTTGCGTAGCGTTGATATAGTCGACCATGGCTGCCAGCGTTGTCGATTTCCCTGAGCCAGTTGGTCCCGTTACCAAAACCAGGCCTCTTGGCATGAGTGCGATGCTCTTGAAGATTTCTGGTGCGTGAATGGCATCTAGTGACAATACAGTACTGGGAATGGTACGAAAAACAGCACCCAATCCGCGGTTTTGTTGGAAAACATTGACGCGGAAGCGCGCTATATTCGGCAGCTCAAAAGAGAAGTCGACTTCCAAATGTTCTTCAAACTGCTTGCGCTGGAGGTCGTTCATCACTTCATACACCAACGATTTAACCGATTCATCCGTTAAATGATCGGTATCGAGTTTTTGGATATCGCCATCTTTTCGCAACATGGGCGGCATGCCGGATGACAGGTGTAGATCGGATGCGCTCTGTTGGACGGAAAATTCTAGAAGCTGGGTAATATCCATTGCGTTGTGCCTTTGTATAGCCTTTATTTATAGGGTCTTATTTTGAAGGTGGAATTTTGTGGATGGTGGGTTCAATTCCTAAGGCTTTATACTGTCGCCAGCGTTCACGACCTCTTTCGATCAAAGCTTCGGATTGATCCAGTACTTCAATGGTTCGGGTGTATTGTTTGAAGTCCTCGGCAAAGTCGGTGTGCAGATTGAGCAGGACATCTTCGCAAGGCTCTGAAACCTGTTGCACCCAAAGTTGTATCGGCGCCGAAACGTCCAATGCTATTGCATGAGGAATAAAGGCTTCCGGGCGAAACTGCCACAGGGCGATATCAAGACGTTGAGTTTCTTGATCGTTGCCACAGCGAATGTCGCATAGACGGTTTTCGCTGTAAATCTTGTTCACCAACTTGGTGATGAAAGCATCTCTTTGTGCGGTTTCAGTACTTTCCAAGACGTAGAAAAGTACGTCTTGGCTGTTGCTTTGGGTGCCTGTCTGTTGTGACATGTCTTGGTTGTCTCAGTGAGTCTGTGCGTTTAATCTACTTGTTTTAGCAGGTATTCAACCAACGCAGGAACCGGACGGCCTGTGGCACCTTTGTTACCGCCGCTTGTCCAAGCAGTGCCGGCAATATCCAAGTGTGCCCAATCAATATCTTTGGTAAAGCGAGCAAGGAATTGCGCGGCGGTAATAGTCCCTGCCGGACGGCCGCCGATATTCGCCATATCTGCAAAGTTGGATTTCAACTGCTCGTCGTACTCTTCGCTCAGCGGCAGTTGCCAGAAACGGTCGTAGGTGGTTTGGCTGGCTTCAACAAGGTCGTTCACCAAATTCTGGTCGTTACCCAAAACTGCGGAGATGTGGTGTCCCAAAGCAATGATACAAGCCCCTGTCAAAGTCGCCATATCAATGATTTTACTTGGCTTGTAGGTTTGTTGCGCATAGGTTAAAGCATCACATAAAATCAAGCGTCCTTCGGCATCGGTATTGAGAATCTCAATGGTTTGGCCGGAAAGGGAAGTGACAACATCACCTGGTTTGATAGCATTGCCGGACGGCATGTTTTCAGTTGCGGGAATGACACCCACAACGTTGATTTCAGGCTTAAGACGGCCTAGGGTTTCAAACACACCCAATACGGTTGCCGCACCACCCATGTCATATTTCATTTCATCCATGGCAGCGCCGGGCTTCAAAGAAATACCGCCGGTATCAAAAGTCACACCTTTTCCGACCAACGCAATCGGTGCTTGGGATTTATCGGCACCTTGATATGACAAACAAATCATCTTTGGTGGCGTGATAGAACCTTGAGCAACCGCCATGAAAGAACCCATGCCCATGTTGATCATTTGTTCCCTTTCAAGGATGTTGCAGTCAAAGTCGTAATCTTTCGCCATTTGTTTTGCAGTTTCTGCCAAATAAGAAGGGGTACAGAAGTTACTCGGCATGTTCGCCAACTCTTGAGTGACCGCCATGCCTTCAGCCGTGGCTTGCGCCTGATTGATTTTAGCTTGCCATTCGTCACGGGCATTAATCATGTAGGTGACTTTTTCCAGGCGAACTTCTTTAGGTTTGAACTCTGCGCTGCGGCTGACATGAGTATATTCATAAAGACTTTTTTGTGTTGCCAGTGTCAGGTGGTAAAGCACGCCGGCTTGGTTGATTTTGTCTGAGAACACACTTCCGGCAAGGCTAAGCAGGTTGACTGCACCGGATTTGGTGATGGCTTTCGCCATGGCGTCTGCCGTTTCGGTCAGAGATTTTTCAGTCAGTTTTTCCGGTGTGCCGAACCCTACTAAACAAATGCGGGAAAAGCCTTTTTGATCGAACAGCATCAGACTTTCTCCCGACTTTCCTGCGAAGTCTCCTTGCGCCACCAATTTGCTCACCAAGTCTGCCAGATCCCAGTGGGCAGCAGATTCCGGTACGGAACCATCATCAAAAACAGGTAATAATAAGGTGTCGAAGTCTGCGCTGTCAGCAGAGGATTGAAGAGAGAAGTCGATATGTTTCATGGAATCCAATAGCCTTTCTTTAGGTTGATATTTACTGTCGAAGACAGTCACTATCATGATTATTTCTGGGATTAAGGTATAATTTTGCCATTCTTGGTCGACACTGAATAACGCATTTAACATTTTGTGGGATGTTTAAGTGGGTAGACTCTAGGCGTGGGTTGTAGGTAAAGGTGCTTCCTTTGCCAAGAGCCACAACAACGAGTATGCCCGCTTAAACGCCCATCCGATGGAGCGTCACCAGCTTTCCTCAACATCGTTGGCTTTTCTCATGCTATCCAGGTAGCCTTTCAAAAGGCCGCCTCATTGAGAAAAATCTGGTTTTGCCAAAATTTAAATGTATTATTCAGTGTCGACCACTTATTTTATTCATCTATTCTAGCGTTTGGCGGTGTTTTTTGCGAATACTTGATAAGTATCTCTATAAAGAATTGTACGCAACCTTTTTTGCCGTATTTTTGGTGTTGTCGTTAATTACTTTCGGAACCGAAGCCACCAAGCTGTTGGCGGTTGCGGTTGATGGTGAAATTGCGCCGTCTGCTGTCCTTCGTGCCTTACTCTATAAGATGCCGCCGGCACTAGAAGTTATTTTGCCACTGGTTGCTTTGTTGTCTGTGATGTTAGCGGTGGGGCGCTTGTATCAAGATCAGGAAATGGTGGTATTGAATAGTTGCGGTATTTCTCCCGGTTATTTCCAGAAAAGAGTATTTTGGTTCTTGCTGCCTCTTGCGCTGATGACCGCATGGATTACCCTATATGTCACGCCATGGAGTTTCAAGCAGGAAAGAATGTTGATGCTTGAAACACAGACGGCAACGCCCTTAGCGCTACTAACCCCCGGAAAGTTTAATGAATTGCCGAATGGTGAAGGCGTTTTTTATGCTAAATCCATTACGGATGACAAGCAGTTGCAATCGGTTTGGGTGCGTTTGCACAACCAAGATCGCGATGTATTGATGGTTGCACCGAAAGGACAGTTTGAATGGATAGATGGCAAGCTAGCGTTGGTGCTGTTCAATGGACACAGCTATGAAGGTTTGGTGAATGGCGATACTTTTACTGTGCGAAACTTTGCCCGATTTGAAGGCTTTTTGCCGGAAATCCAAGGGGCTATGCCGAAAAAACAAAAGTATGAGACGCCCACTGCGGAGCTTTTGTCGTCGTCTTCGTTAGAAGATCAAGCACTACTACAATGGCGCTTAGTGACACCACTATCAATTGTCGTTCTGGGACTGCTTGGATTGAAGATGAGTAAGACTGCGCCGCGAGAAGGGCGCTTTTCTAAAGTCTTCTTGGCACTGGTGCTGTACGTCGTGTTCAATCAGTTGTTGGTGACGACGCGTGATTCCATGGAGCATGGTGTTTTCCCGGTGATGATCGGGCTATGGCCGATTCCTCTTCTTTTCCTGGTGTTTGCCTTGTATCAAGGCACTCTTAAGCCCAGTTGGTTCGAGTTACCTTCGTTGCATCAAATGCAAAATAAACTGACCCGCAAAGCAACGGCAAAGGGCGAATAGCGCAATGAATCTTATTGAACGATATTTGGGACGTGTTTTGGTGAGCTACACCTTAATCGTATTGATGGTCTTGCTCATTATCCTCGGCTTTTCCGAATTCATGATTCAGCTCGGTAAGTTGAATAATCACTATACTTTGGCAATGGGATCGCTCTATACCTTACTGAAGCTCCCCGTTTACGGCTATGAGATTTTTCCGGTGGCGTTACTAATTGGTACGCTGTTAGGGTTGGGCGGCTTGGCGAACCATGCCGAGTTGACCATTTTGCGCGTGACGGGCTGGTCGATTCGCCGCGTATTTTGGGGCGTGATGAAGTCTGCGCTCATATTATGGTTTGTGGTTGCTGTGATTGGTGAGACGGTTGCGCCGCATGCTGAAGCTTATGCGAAAAAAATGCGAAGCGAAGCGTTGAATAGAGATTTTTCCATCGGCAGTTCCGCAGACTTTTGGATGAAAGACGAGGATGTGTTTGTTCATGTCGGCAAGGTGATTTCCGAGCGTCAGTTCTTCAATATCACGCTTTACACTGTTAAAAATGATCGTTTGGAGAAAAGGGTTTTTGCCAAAAAGGCGGAATTTATACCCAATAGTGAGCATCAATGGCGTTTAACGGGCGTGACGGAAACCGCTCTGGGCTGGCAGAAAGAAACCTTGCCGGATTTACCGATTCTCCAAGGCAAGAGCAGTTGGCAAAAACTGGATTATCAACAAAAGCAGATGAAGACGATGCAGGTGTCTTTGCCGGTGAACCCCGAACTCTTGCAGAGTCTGCATGTTGATACTCGTTACATGGGGATTGTTGATCTATACCGTTATATCAACTTCTTGGAAAAGAATGATTTGGATGCCGAGTCCTATCGTCTGGCATTTTGGCGAAAAATTGCGATGCCGTTGGTCATTATCAGTATGGTGTCTTTGGTGTTTCCGCTGATTTTCGGATCACAGCGTCAAGTCAGTATGGGGCAACGGGTGTTTGTCGGGATTCTGATCGGGATGTCTTTTCACCTGCTGAACCAAATCTTCGGTAACCTGAGCGTGGTTTACCATATCTCTTCAGTTCTCGGTGCGTTCTTGCCCGCAGTAACCTTGTTTGTCATTTCGCTGTTCTTGATGAGGCGGTTGCGATAAGTTAAGGCTTGTTTTCCACCCCAACCTGGCAGATATTTAAAATCTACCAGGTTGGGGGCGGCATTAATAATCCAGTTGGATTTTGACTTGCTGGTAAACCGTATCGACAGTAATGGCATCCATGCATACCGGTTCGGTGCAAGGCGTTTTACGGTGGTTGGCGGCACTGACACAAGGCGAGCAGGCAAGGCCCGCAAAAATGGGCGTGCTGTTGCCGAGTGAACCGTAAAGTTTAGGGGTTTCCGGCCCAAACAATACAAAGGTCTTTAGTGGCGTGATGGACGAAAAGTGTCCTGGGCCAGAATCGTTCGTTACCATCAAGTTTGAGATGGTGTATAGAATCGGCATTTCCAGCAGCTTGAGTTGACCCGCAAAGTTCACGCAATTAGGGTGATTGACCTGTTTTCTGAGTTCTTCTGCTTCCGGCTGCTCGTTTGGTGCGCCGGTAATCAATACCAAAACATCCGGGTAGTCATTTAAGATGCGTTGCATCAATTCGATAAAGTTTGCTTTCGGCCAACGGCGTTGTGGCAACAAGTCACTCGCATTGGGATTGATGAGAACAATACGATGTTTGTCTTGCTCATAATCCAAATGACAGTGCTTGATTTGTTTATGGATGCGCGCTTGTTCCGCCTCGGTAAAGGTGACTTGATCAAGTTTGGTATCTTCATCGGTAATAAGTACTTTCGAGAAGGGGACTTCTGCTGTTTTTGCTTCCAGCGCATAAATCAATGAGATGAAATTTTTGGCAATATGGATATGTGGGTTATAGCTTACCTTGTGGGTCAGCATTTCTCCGCGATAAAGCCCTTCGCCATGAAAGTTATGGTATCCCACGCGATTCTTAGCACCACTGAATCCGGTCAATAAAGCCGATACCCGAGAGAAGAGTTCTAGGTCGATTGCGGTATCGATTTTGTGCTTACGGCACCAGAATAAATAGCGGATGGCATCACGCATCAAGGTGAAAAGATTGTCTTCACAAAGGGTAAAGATGTTGTCTTGAGGAATGGTTTTCAGCAAATCCAAGCTGGGTTTGTTCTTTTTAAAGATGACGAAGAACAGATTGGCGTTGAAGTGCTTTTGCGCGCGTTTCATTGCCGGATCGGCGATGATGGTGCTACCCATTTCAGACAGTTCGACAAATAGGATGTTTTTGGGCGTGACGGGCTTTTGTCCGGTGATCCAGTGAATCAGCTTCAACCAATAAGTTGCTAAAAATGTGAGTGGAATTCCAACATGGTGGTCCACTTTACGCATCATATCAACATTCATTTTCGCAAAAGTTCCCTAATTTCTTATGTGAAGCATTATATATGGCAAGGTTGCGTTATAAAAACTTATGTTTACTTTTTAGGTAATAGTATAGCCCTGGTAAGGCGCTCAAAATCAAAATGAACCCATAGAGCAGTGACATGGCAAGAACTTGGGTTTGGTCAACGCCAATCAGTAGGAAAAGTGCCACCAAAGCGCCTTCACGAACCCCCCAGCCTGCAAAGGAAATCGGTAGGATGGTCAGCAAGATGGCTGGCGGAATCAATACCAGATAAGTGACCAGTGGTTCATTGATGCCCACGCTGTGCCCGATACCGAAAATACAAACCATGGACAATAGATGCGTTAAAACCGATAGCCCCATTTGTTGGCTGATACGCTTTGGCGTGCGATAAATGAATCGGAAGCGATTCGATAACTGATAAAAAATACGGGTGATTTTATAGCGGTCAAACAGGGCGACTTTACGAATCAACAACAAAACCACTAAACCGACGATCCCTAAGATCAAGACAATATTGATACTCCAAAAGACTTCTTCAGGCAGTAGGTTGCTTTCAATCAGATTTGCCGCCAAGTTCAGCAATAACAAACCGACCAAACCGACAACACGGTCGATAAACACACCATAGAAAGCTTCTTTCACCAAACCACCGTTGGCAGAGACTTCTGCAATACGGTAGGCATCCCCACCGATGCTGGTAGGTAATACTTGGTTGAACAGACTGCCTTTGAAGTAGCTGCGGAAGTAGAAGGAAAATGGGTGGTCGAATTTCAGCAATCCCATAATCAGAGACCAACGGTAGGCGGCAACACTCTGACTGAGAATCTGCATGACAAGCGCGGCGACCAGTAACCCGATATTGGCGGATAAAATGGTATTCAGTACGCTACTCATTTCAAACTTATAAAAGATAAATCCGATAATGGCGGCAGATAACAGCAGTTTAATGATATTGCCCAAAAGTGTCTCCAAGCCGTTTTGGTGTTTTTTGTGAAGGTGTCAATAACAGTCGGGTATTATCGCAAAAATAGAAGCCGGGTTGATAGAATTCCTCGCTAAAGTATTCTATTCACGCATATTTAGGGGGTTGGAGTCTCTTGTCGAATGGCTTTTTGCACACTTGGCAGTTGTGCTGCCCAACCAGCATAAGCGGGCTCTTGAAAGCCTTGGCAGAAAAACAGGCGATAGGTGACGATGATGTGGTTGTGCGCTTCAATCGGCAGGGTTTTTTCCAACTGGCAGGTTTTGAAGTGCCCGGGTTCGTTCAGTTTCAAAGTTTTGCTTTCATAGTTGGGAACGATGACGATACCATCGCTATTGGCTTTCGGGTTGCCGAACCAGAGGTCAAACTGGTCGAAACGGTTGTCGGTCACATACACAGGCTGCGGGTAAGCATACCAGCCGATGCGGCTTGCTTGTGTCCAGTTAGCGGCGAAGAGTGGGGCGTTGCCATGTTGTTTTTGTAGTGCCTTGGCTTCTGTTATGGCGAGCTGCCATCCATGCAGATCGCGCACAGGATTGTCTTTAGATTTGAAAGGCATCCACGGGCTGTAAAGCTGAGTATTGAGCAGGAGTGCCAATACCAGACTGAGACCACTGAAAAAATAAACGAACCAACGCAAAAGCTTTGATGTCCAATGCTGCCACGCCCAAAAAACAACAGCAGGTGAGATGAACAGCCAAGCCAGTTGTGTCCAATGCGGCAGGCTCATTTCATAGCCGGAGTTCATGGCAAATAGCAGAATCGTCGGTAATGAGAAGGCGGCGAGCAGTTTGTTCGAAGGCGAGTGTGACAACCATGCGGTCAGCATCAGCCAAAGTCCCAGTAAATAGAGTGTTGGCGTATATAAGCCGAATTGTGCCAGTTGTGTGCTGATGACTCTTGTCCAAGACCAATCTTGGTTGTGGGTACCATGGTGTATTTGATACAGAAAAGAAATCCAATCATGGGTTGCATTCCAGTAAAGCACTGGGGTAATCATGATGCCAGCCAAAACAACTGCTAGCCAAAGCCCTTTGTCGGTTAACCACTTCCAACGGCGTTCCATCAGAACGATCAGCACCAACGACACCACCAAAATGACAGACGTATATTTTGAAAGTCCTGCAAACCCTATCCAGAACCCGAGCCATAGCCAAAATTTCAATCTGGGAATGCGTTGTTCAGTTGCATCACGTAGGTTCAGTAGTTGCCAGACAACCATCAGGCTGGCAAACATCAACGGTGTGTCCGGCAGCATTGAGGTGGCAAGCAGCTCAAACATAAAAGCCGAGTTGACGAGTGCCAGCGTCCAGAACCCTACCCAACGGAAGCTTGGGTATAAGCGGCAGGCTAAGTGGTAGAGCACGAAATTTGAGGCGGCGAAAAAGGCGATGGGAATGATGCGTAATCCGAAATCGCTATGCGAAAAATGGGTGGCAATCGCATTCAACCAGCCGACCATCGGCGGATGGTCGAAATAACTCCAGTCCAGTTTCAGACCATAAAGCGCATAGTGTGCTTCATCGACACTTAAGTTCACTCGACCAGCCAGCACCAAATGCCAAGCGGTCATCGCCACAATCAACAGCAATGCATAGCCGTATGCCGGGTTGTGATGGAGGTTGTGTCGGTAAAATGGATTTTGCATTGGTTTGATTATGTTTGGTTGATAGCGTCTGCTAACAAGGTTTCATGTATCGGTATTTTCATATATTGGCGTCTTATAGGGCTCTCCGGCGATTTCCCGCACCAGTTTCGGCACAAGATACCCCGGTAATTCTTTGCGGAGCGTTTCGAAAATCTGCCAGGTTGGGGGGGGGTCCACTTCAAAATGCGCGGCACCTTCGACCCTATCCAGTAGATGACAATAATAAGGTAATACGCCTTGTGAAAAAAGCTTTTTGCTTAATTGCTTTAAGGTGTCGGCAGAATCATTGACGCCTTTTAGCAGAACCGATTGGTTAAGGAGTGTGACCCCAGCCTCTCGATAGTGCTGGAATGTTTGATGTGTTTCATCACTCAACTCGTTAGGGTGATTGCAATGCACGACCAATACCTTATTGAAACGAGAAGCCTTGAGTGCTACCAGCCAATTGGTCATGTTGGCGCGTTCGGGGGCGACCACCGGTGTGCGGCTGTGGAGGCGCAAGGTTTCCAAATGCGGAATTTGTTCCAGTTGATGAAGGAGTTCAATCAATCCGGCTTCAGATAAAGTGAGTGGATCGCCGCCACTCAATATAATCTCATGGATGGAAGTATCCGCCGCCAAGTGCTCAAGTGCCTGTTGCCAATGGCGTTTTTTCGCCTGCTCATAAGGAAAGTGGCGGCGAAAGCAGTAACGGCAGTGGATGTCGCACTGCGGGCTGGTAATCAGCAAGGCTCTGCCCTCATATTTATGCAACAGACTTTCGGTTGGGTTGGCGTTTAAATCGCCAACCGGATCTTGAGAAAAGCCTTCGGCAGTTTGCGCTTCTTCAATGCTCGGCAGTATTTGGCGGAGCAATGGATCGTTAAGATTGCCTTTTTCGATTTGTTGCGCGAAATGCACCGGCACTTTCAGCTTGAAATCAGAGTCGAGCGTTTTTCGTTGCAGGATTTCCAGCGGAATGTCTATCTGGGCGGCAAGTTCGTCTAATCGTTGAATAATCATGATGTTATGTGGTTAAAAAGTTGTTTGACATTGGGCACCTCGAAGAACCTCCGATGGATTCTGGCAACGCCAAGTTTGACAGAACAAGGCGTGAAGTTGAAGCAATGTCTAGACCTTGCAAGACTTCGCAACGCTGGGCTGTCAAACTTGGCTAAGCCCCTTCGGGCGAGGCTTAAAGGCCGCTTCTTCGTTGTTGTGCGTCTTGACCTTAGAATGACTAAGATCGGCAACGCACGCCTAGAAGACGTGGCCTTTGAGTCTCGCAGAATCTCATTGGTGGTTTTTTGAGGTGCCCATTATGTGAAAGTCAGCGATTGCCCATTAGACGACGCATAAGTTAAAATATGCCGCTTATTTTAGAGGTTTTAGCGGTAAGCGCAAATCCAATCGGCGGCGCGGCTTTAAATCGCCTCACAATATTATGACAATCAAATAGGTGAAATATGGCTAGTATTAGCACAAGTGAATTCAAAAACGGTTTGAAGTTTTTAATGGATGGTCAGCCTTGTACCATTATTGACAATACAATCGTTCAGCCAGGTAAAGGCCAGGCGTTTAACCGCGTGAAATACCGTAACTTGATTACCGGTAAAGTATTGGAAAACACTTTTAAGTCCGGCGAAAAGGTTGAAGGTGCAGATGTTATCGATACCGATTTGCAATACCTTTATAACGATGGCGAATTTTGGCACTTCATGGATCCGTCTTCATTTGAGCAATATCAAGCGGGTCCAGCGGCAGTCGCAGATATGGAAAAATGGTTGGTTGAGCAAGATACTTGCACAGTCACACTTTGGAATGGTGATCCGATTGCGGTTAAACCCCCTAAGCAAGTTGTGTTGGAAGTGACTGATACAGATCCAGGTCTGAAAGGGGATACGGCAGGAACCGGTGGAAAACCTGCAACTTTGTCTACAGGTGCGGTTGTACAAGTCCCTTTGTTCATCACCATTGGTGAGAAAGTCATTTGTAATACTGAAACGGGCGAATACGTTTCTCGCGCGAAGTAAGTGATTTCTCACAAAATCGACATCTTGAAAAAACGCTCGGATGCTTTGCATAAGCTCCGGGCGTTTTTTTATGCGCAAAATGTCACCGAAGTGGATACCCCAATCCTGTCTCGAGCGGCAGTGCCGGATGTACACTTGGCTTCATTGCAAACGAGCGTTGATTTGCCGAATGTCGGGCAACAGCTAACCTATTATTTACATACTTCATCGGAGTACCCGATGAAGCGTTTGTTGTGTGAAGGTATAGGAGATATCTATTATCTCGGTAAGGTTTTCCGTAATGGCGACTTGAGCCCACGACATCAACCTGAATTCACCATGATTGAATGGTATCGCTTGAATTATCGCTTGAAGGATATGGTTGAAGAAACCTTTGCGGTCGCTCAACAGTTACTCGGTGACGTGCCAACACAAGTCATGACTTATCAGCAGGCATTTGAGCGCTTTGCGGGGATAGCGGATATTCACCATACCTCTGCCGAGGTTTGTCTGAATTGCTTAAAGCAAAACAATGTTCCCGAGATTATCGGTGTGGATGCCGACGATAAACCGCTTTGGGAGCAGTTGGTCTTGACCGAAGTCATCGAACCCCTACTGGGTCTGGGTCAGTTGACTTGTTTGACGCATTTTCCGGCAAGGGATGCTTCCTTGGCGCGTATTTCGCCAGACAATGATTTGACTGCTGAGCGTTTCGAGATTTTCTACCAAGGCATGGAGCTGGCAAATGGTTACCATGAATTGCAGGATGCCGATGCCTACCGCCAACGTTTTGAAGCGAATCAAGCCTTACGCCGCCAAAACGGATTGGCTGAAGTGCCGATTGATGAAGCCTTATTAGACGCTTTGTCTTCACCCGGGCTGCCGGACTGTTCCGGCGTGGCAATGGGCTTTGATCGTTTGTTTGCCTTGTCTCAAGGTAAGCAAGACTTGTCGGATGTGCTTGCATTCGGCGCGCTTGATGCCTGATGCACGAAGGCTCTTTTCCAGAGTTTATCCAGCCTTTTTCAGCCTAAACGGTCGATAATGCTATCGAGGGCAGAGGACTTGACAGCCAAGGTATAATAAATAGACCTTATCTAAATAGATTCAATGTGGAGTTAAAAAGTATGTCAGATTTGTCAATGGTTCAACGTTCGGTGATGACCCTGTTTTCAGACCCAAAAGGCCCAAGCTCTCACCGCGTGCGCTTAATGGCAAAAGAAAAGGATATCCCGATGGATATCGTTGAAGTGAACCTTGAAGAAGGCATGCCGGAAGACTTGATGGAACTAAATCCTTACGGAACGCTACCGACTTTGGTCGACCGTGATTTGGTACTGTACGATCCACAAGTCATTATCGAATATTTGGATGAGCGTTTCCCACACCCACCATTGATGTCTGTTGACCCGATTTCCAAAGCCCGTTCACGTCAAATGCTTCGTCAGATCGAAGTTGAGTGGTATCCATTGGTAGAAACCATTCAAAGCAGCCAAGACGAGAAAGAAGTCAAAGCGGCACGTCGTAACCTGCAGGAAAGATTGATTCAAATGATTCCTGTTTTCGAGCATCAGCCATTTTTCTTGAATGAAGAATATTCTTTGGTGGATATCAGCTTGGCGGTGTTAATGTGGCGTTTACCTTACCTTGGTATTGAGCTACCTAAGTCAGCGAAACCGATTACAGATTACGCTAACAAAGTCTTGTCTCGTGAAGTCTTTATGGAATCTTTGTCCGACGATGAGTTGGATATGAGAGATGTGGTTTAAGCGAGCGACGGATGATTTCTAACCGCCCTTATTTGATTCGTGCGATGTTCCAGTGGATTGTTGATAATCACTGGACACCGCATGTTCAAGTAGACGCGAACTATCCTGGGGTCGTGGTGCCGCAGCAGTATGTTCAAGAAGGCATGATTGTGTTGAACATTCATCCTGAAGCGGTGCGAGAGCTGCAAATGGATAACCATCTGTTTCGGTTTAAGGCTCGTTTTCAAGGTGTGGAGCAACAAATTTTCTTCTCCCCTGATGCGGTGCTGGCGATTTTTGCTCGTGAAAACGGTCAGGGAATGCCTTTTCCTCCAGAAGCTTACCCAGAGGAAGCGGAAGACCATGCAGTGGAAGATGCGCCAGAAATGAGCGAATCGAATGCTGTAGACAAGCCTAAAAAGGCATCTAAAAAACGGCATCTGACAATCGTCAAATAAATCGAGACCTTGCTCGTGCAAGCTCTCGATTTCAGTTTCGCCCCCCCCCAACCTGGCAGATTTTTTCGCCTTACCCCTGCGGGCGGCGAGTTCGGTGTTTCTCGTCTTACCCTTCGGGTGGTGAGTTACTCATTTGTGAAAAATCTACCAGGTTGGGGGTTCTATTGAGCTATCGCCTAACCGAAAGGTCGAATCAACTTTAATGCAGGAAATGTCTGTTGTATGCGTTCGGCGTCTTTTTGCAAAAACATCAGTTTCAGGTTCGGGCCTGCGTCCATCGTAAAGTAAACTTCTACGCCAGCTTCGCGCAATGCCCAAACCATTTGCATGGCTTCTACCGACTCTGGTTGCCAGTAGAGAATCGGCGGCCAAGTGGCAATCATCGTGGCATGCATGCTGAGCGCATTGTTTTCTGCCAACGCACCCAGTTGAGAAAAGTCCTGTTGCAAGATGGCTTGTTGGATGGCTTGAACATCCTGCTCGGCTTTTTTCGGCCAAGCTTGGTAGAGTTCGCAATGTTTCACTGTTTGTTGCATGCCAGCGGTAGAGCCGACCTTTTTCGCTTTCAAGTCGATTTCCAGTAAACCGATACAAAATTCTGGCCAAGGCGCATCAATCGGTTCGGCAAAACTGTCTAGGCCATTTTCTGATTGTCCTTTATGCCAAATGACAAACCCGTCATAAATAGAACGGCTGGCGCTACCGCTGCCGAGGCGAGCCAATAGTGACAATTCCTTTTTAGGCAGTTGCCAGTCAAAGCAGTCGTTCAACGCCAACACCAAAGCGGCATAGCCGGAAGCCGAAGAGGCCAGTCCTGCGGCAGTGGGTACGGTATTTTCGGTATGGATATCAAAAAAAGTATCCGGCGTCTCACGGAAAAAATCCAGAAACTTGGATAGGCGTATAGCAAAAGCATTGTCTGGCGTGAGGCGCTCGCCATTCAAACAAACACAATCTTGATGCAAGGTGTCGTCTGCCTGTATTTTGGTTTCGGTACCCAGTCCCGGCAAAGAAATAGATAAACTGCTGTTGGTGGGTAGGTTGAGTTCAACTTGGCGTTTCCCCCAGTATTTGCTGAGCGCGATATTGACGTCGGCAGCTCCTTGCCCGATTTTCTTCGGCGTTTTGTGGGGGATAAGCTGATTGATGAAATCTTGTGGTAGGTTCATAGGGTCTGAAATTTAAATGCTAGTTGGTTTGTAAGTCAGTTTGTTGTACGGTCATACCTTGGTAGTCGGTTGCGATTTCGATATGTTGGTAGTCTGCCAACGCGTTGTTATGGTGACGAACCTGCATGCCAAGACCCAAAACACAGTCTCCCAGGCCAGACCCTGAAATTTTACTGGCTTGCACACCAGGAATGCTTCGCAATTGATAGACAATGTGTCCAAGGGTGTCATCGTTGACGCCTAGAGCATCCATGAGTCCTTGGTAGGTGTTGATCAGCTGGTAAAAGCCAGACATATCTTTTCTTTGCAGCGCATCAAAAGCTTGGCTGGTGACTTTGCCCATTATCTTATATAGGTTTTTAAGAATATCGGGTTGGTAAAGCCAGTCACGATGCACTTTGTCCAAGACCTTGGCAGTAGGCGTTTTGTAGCCACTGTAAACCAGTGTTGCCGGCAGAGAAGCATCAACAGGAATGATGGTCTGTTTTTTCGGGTCGAACAAAATCACACCACCCGCTAAAGAAGCTGCCAAATCGGTTCCCGAACCTCTGCCTTGGATTTGATGGATGACTTTTAAGCCATGGCGGAAAGTCTCGATAATGCCGTAGGATTTACTCAGATAAAAATGCAACCCGCCCAGTGTTGCGGCCAATACAGCCGCAGAGCTACCTAAGCCTAAAGTATGTTCAAACTCGCTGGTGACTTTGATGTTAAAGCCTTTGTCGAGTTCTCGGCGCAGGTTTCTAATGGGGTAGAGAATCCATTTGAATGCCGAATCTTCGGGAATAGCGTGCAATTTATCCAAGTGGATCAGGAAGTTTCCGAGAGAGGATTCAATCGATATTTGCATGTCGTCTCGTGTTTGCCAGTCAAGTGTCAGGCGTTGTGAAACCGACATGGCTATGGCTGGGTAACCATGAACGACACTGTGCTCTCCGATGAGCATCAGGTTTGCAGGAGCGCTGCTAGACCAATTCACAATGACTTCCTTTTGGGCTTAAGTTGATTGCGATGCAATTATAGCCATAGCGGTAGCAAAGCTCCAGAGGTGGCAGAGGGCTGAGACAAAGCAGAACGCCGCCATTTTGCCCTTTGTGGTTTCCTGCACCACAGACCTTGGCGACTTGGTCTGGGTTTTGTTCCAACTCTTTGATAAAGCGTTTAACTTTATCTGGGACGATACCAATTTCTTCGAGCAAGGTTTGGTTTTTCTGAATACTTTCCTTCAAGCAAAAACTATCTTGGTCTTGCCATGCATTGCGGATGTCTTCAGTGATTTGGGTAAAGTGATTCCATATCGGGTGTTCGGCGGGAAAACGCGACTTTACGTGATTGACGACTTGCCCTGTGGTGCTTTCCGGTGTGCCGGTATCTATCAGCCACGCATTGAAATTATGTGCTGTTAGTGGCTGAAAAGGCTTGTTTTGTTGATAGTAAAGCAAACCGCCCTGGAAAATCGTGGTGGGATCAATACCGCTTGAATGACCATGCTGACGGGACTCGATGGTTTTTGCCAACGAGAGTATCTCTATCGTATTAATGGCCTTGTGGTGATGTTTGAACAAGCTGTGGAGCAAACTGACGATGACGGCGGCGGAACTTCCCAAACCTTTACCTAGCAATCCGTGGCCATAAATTTTGATGTCCCAATGCATGGATTGCAGTTTGAAATGGTGGTGGAAATGATGCAGGGTGGTCAGTACCAAATCTACGGGCTGCTTCAATACACTACGGATGGACATGGCGCCAGACTCGAAAAGTTGGTAGCGGCTTTCGATATCAATCGCCATTTGCTGCCAAATCGCAAAAGGAAAGGCATGCTTTTGGTGACAGTCGACCAGTTCGATTTCCACAAAGGGATATTGGTGAGCATCAATCGCTTCTGAGGTGACTTCACAGAACATGGGTAAGTCAATCGCCATGCTGATCGCGGGACAACCATTGACGACAGCATGCTCGCCGCTGAGTATCAATTTAGCAGGTGCTTTACATAGCGTTTTCATACTGTCTTCATACTGTTAGGCATTTACAAAAGGCTTGGCTCAAGGGCATAATTAATTTCATTCTACGAATGATTATAAACGACAAAGTTTCAATAGAAGCGTTTTCATTCTAGGATGGGAAAATCAATCTATTTGCAGGTTGGTAATCATCCCAGCAAAAACTACAAAAAACCAAAGGAGTGTAATTTATGAAACTTAAACTAAGTGCTGTGCTATTTGCAGGCGTGTTGAGTGCACTGCCGACTATTTCAGCCGCTCAAGATATGGCGGTTAACGTTAGCCGTTTAACGCTTGATGTTGCCAATAAGATTGCAATGGCTTCAATTGAAGCTTGTCGTGAAAAGGGCATTCCTGTAAGCGTAACCGTCGTGGATCGAAATGGTATCCCTCAAGCGCAATTGCGCGACACTATGGCACCACCTGTTTCTTGGAATATCAGTTTCAAGAAAGCTTATACCTCTGTCATGTTCAACGTTAAAGGTTCTCAAATGGAGTCCCGCTCAAAAAGTCCTTTGGTGAACCTGGGTGAAGGTTTAGCATTCATGGCGGGTTCAGTACCGATTCAAGCGGGTGGTAAGCTTTACGGTGCAATCGGTGTCAGTGGTGCGCCGGATGGTAAAGACGATGAAAAATGTGCAGCTGCAGGTTTAGGCGCTGTCATCGATGACCTAGAAATGATGTAATCTTTTCTGTTTTCGATTTTAAGAAAAAACCTCATTTGTATTTTGCAAATGAGGTTTTTTTGTGCTCAAAATCTGCATTTACTACAGTGCTTTCTAATATTAAAACTTAATAATATTTTTATCTCTTTTACGGGTATAAATAAAAATATATTCTTTTTAATCAATTACTTATCGATAAATTTTTCTTCGTAAAAATCCGTAGAAAAAACCTTTATCATTCTATTAAAAAATTCACTTATCAAAACCTATCAAAAAAATTGATTCTTCTAAATTCCCTTGGTTAAGATAGCTGCCGTCAACCTTCTGACAGATATTTTTTCAATGGAGATAGAGTTATGTTGGATCAAACAAAATATAAAAACGTTCAAGCACAATTAGCACAAAAGAAAGAAAAACAAAAAGGTGCAAGCATGATTGAGTATGCCTTAGTCGTTGCTGCAGTTGTTGCCTTGGCTGCAGTTTTCTTTGGTACAGATGGAACAATCAGTCAAGCTATGAAAACTAAGATGACTTCTGTTGCTGGAGATATTACAGGTTCAGAAGCATCGGCCGGAACAGGTGGTACTTCTGGAGCAGGTGATACTTCTGGATCGGGTAATTAAGATTTAAGGCATAGCTAATTGATTTTACTGACACGTACTTGTGAAAAAGATTGATTTTAAGCATCAAAAAGGGGCGGTAATGCTGGAAACAGTATATGTTCTGCCAATTATGGTGCTGACCATTTTGATGATTGTCGAAATGATCAACTATGCGAGTGATACTCTGGTATGGAATGAAAATATGAACAACCTATACCAGAGGGTTATGACAGACGCCAATCAGGGGAACTCCTTACCATTTAAATCTTCAACAGGGATGTTGAAGTGTAGTGGCGGGGTGGTAACTGCTACTGCGGATGCAGCTGACTTGATGCGAAATCAACTATTTGATTGGTTGCAATCCAAATACCAATTGACTGGTGGAACGGTGCCGATTACTGCTGCCGATATCACTGTTCAGTTTGATCAAGTAAGTAATGACGCTGGGCAAGCATATTATGTGGTTCAGGCAAAGTACCCTGTTCAAACCATTGTATTACCTGAATTAAAGAATATATTCAGTAATTTTTCGATATCTGGAACCAGTATCTACGACATCAATTTTAGCTGCCAAGCCAGTCCTTAGCTATGAAGGTCTCGCCTTCATCAAACGAATTTTTTGGAAAGTAATTATGAAGCTGAAAACCAGTGATTGGTTGATTTACGGCTCTGCTGCCCTGTCTGCAATTTTGGCAGTGGTGTTTGTTTATGGTTATGTGCAGAACCGTGTAGAAGATGCCAAGGCTCATGCCCAAGTCAAAACAGTCACCATTGTTCAAAAGCCAAAACTACTGTCTGTTGTTGTGGCCAATCGAGATATTTATCGTGGAGAAAAAATCGATGTTGACGATCTTAAAGTTTTAAGTGTGCCAACAGACGGTGTTGTGGTAAATGGCGTAATCACCAATCCACAGGATGCGGTGGGGCATGTTGCTTTTCAAACTATTTATGCTGGCGAGTGGATAATCGACAAAAAAATCGGTTCTGACAAGTCAGTGCAAAAACAAAGTGTTGAAGCCTTGCTGTCTAAAGGTGAGCGCGCTATTCGACTTCCGGTTGATGCGAACACTGGACTGCTTGGGATTTTGAATCCAGGAGACCATGTTGACATCATCAGTGTTTTTCAGAGTGTTGATGGTAAAAAAATGATCAGTCGAACGATTTTGCAGAATATTCCTGTACTGTCGATTGGACAAGCCAACCGTATGATCGTTCCTGGCGCGAATAGTTCTGCTGTTTCTAAAGAAGCTGAAGCTGAAAAAATGACTAAAAAATCTATGATTGCGTTGGAAGTGACGACCAAGCAGGCAGAGCAATTGGCTTTGGCAATGAATGTTGGCGCAATTCACTTGATGTTGCGGAATCCTTCCGACACAAATTTGGTCGATACTAATGGGGTCAACCTAAAAGTGATGGAGCAAGGTAAAGGTCGCCCACCTAAGTTTAAACCTAAGACCAAGCGAGACGTGATTGAAATTATGCAGGGTGGTGATGTTCAAGAGGTAATTACAAAATGAAAGCATTGAATAAACTTTTATCAAATACGTTGAGTATGCTGTTACTTTCAATGTTGTCATTCCCTTTGCTGGCGGCGGAGAAATCCTATAGCTTAATGGCGACAGAGAGCATTATCGTCAAGTTCGATTCGCCGATTAAGCGAGCACTGATTGCCAACCCGGATTTGGCGAATTTAAAAGTACTTAACGCCAAAGAATTGTTGGTGAGTGGTAAGCAGGCAGGTCGCACAGAGGTGATCGTTTGGTACCAAAATACGCCCAATCAAGGACATAACATTGTTCTGAATATTTCGCCAGATGCGTCTCGTCGTGCGGAAATATCCAAAACGGTTAATGAGCTTATTTCTCAACTTGACCCTGATAAAACGGTTAGCTTTGAGTTGAAAAATATTTGGATAGATTCAACCTCATCGGTCAGGCGTGAGCTTGATAATCTTGGTAATCAGATTGACGATGATGCCACACTTAAGGTTAAAGCCGGTGAGAACAAGGATATATTGCAGCAAACTCAAAAGGCAGGGCAATTAAGTATCCGCCCGATTGCTGGGAATTATATGGTTTTACTGAAGGGAACTGTGCCTCACAAAGCGCGTAAAAAGCGTATTCAAGCGGTAATTTCTTCACTCGGACTGAGTGTCGTTAATATGATTAAGGTTGTTGGCAAAGACCAGGTCAAGTTGTCTGTTCGCGTCGCAGAAGTGACGAAGGGGAACCCTTTCAGAAGCGGTATGGCGATTCGTGATAAAAAAGACCGTTTTGGAATTTTTCCGCCAGGAAATTTAGGAACACAGGCCTTGTTCAGTTTGAATAATTCGCCATCAAATGATGCGAAAATTGCCTTCCCTCAGCCTGACGGATTTCAGTTAGGGTTCAATCCTCGAAATGGCAGTATATTTGGTGTTTTATCTATTTTGGAAGGGCATAATTTGGCACGAGTCCTGGCCAAGCCTGAGTTAGTGGTGCAATCAGGTGAAACCGCATCCTTTTTGGTTGGAGGAGAGGTGCCTATTCCAACAGCTCAGAGTCAAGACACTATTACTGTTACCTACAAGGAATATGGCATTCGTTTACGGTTCAGCCCAATCATTACCGAAGATGGAAACATACAGTTAACTGTTGCGCCAGAGGTCAGCAATATTGATGAATCAGCTGGAGCGCAAACGGGGAATGTTATTGTGCCAGGATTTAAATCGCGTAAAGCGAATACCACCATTACTCTAGCGCCAGGTCAAAGCTTCATTATCGGCGGATTGTTATCTGATAATTTACGAAGCCAAGTGAACAAAGTCCCTATTTTGGGGGATATTCCGATTCTAGGCACACTTTTCCGCTCGACTTCCTATGAGGAAGATAAGTCTGAGTTGGCGATTCTGGTGACACCAACCTTGGTTGACCCGATTGGCGCGGGTAGGAAAATAGTATTACCGGGAGAAAATGTCACCCGAGCCAGTGATTTTGATGGCTTCTTTTTAGGGAAAGTGGCTAAGGTACTTCCAGAAGGGGAGTCTGCATTGCCGAAGAGTATGGTTAAAATTGGATTGGAGACAGTGGAATGACACAGCAATTGTCGACGGCATCCATTGCCCTGAAACAAGCGATCTTTATCGGACGTGATGAGGATCTTGAAGAAGCGGTACGAGTTGCGATCATGTCCAAGTTCCAGATAGAGCGTATGGACGAACTGCCGCATATTTGGCCAGACAGTGTTGACTTGGTGATGATCGAATATGATGGCGAGGCGCAGTGGACACTTGAAAAAATCAACCAGATTTTGACCCTATCAAAGGGCGTGACTCTTTATGTCTTGTTGAAAGAGAAGGATGCAGATTTCATTATTGAAGCCAACCATCAAGGGGTACAGGGCTTTATCGAGTGTCCGAATGAAATTTTTCATATTCTGTCGATTTTGCATATGCAAGAGCGCCGACGCAAAGGTAAAAACGGTAATGTTTCCTCATTGTTCAGCTTAAAAGGTGGGGTGGGTTGTACGGCTTTGGCAACCAACATTGCAGCGCAAATATCAGGTATGACTGAAAACAGAACGGTGTTGGTCGATTTGAATATGCCTTTAGGAGACACTGCTCTCTATTTAAATATGGAGAATGATCGTCTCTATACCATTACAGACTTTATCTACAACTTGAATCGTTTTGATGAAAATCTGATTTATAAGTCTTTGTCTCAACACGTATCATCAGGATTGTATCTATTACCTTTACCATCCGACATTGGAGAGTTGGATAATCTGAATGCGGATATGATTAAGACGATTATTCAATCGCTAAGAAAATACTTTGATCATGTCATTATCGATTGTTCTTCAGATTTGTCTGATGTAACCCTGAGTTGTTTGGATGAGTCAGATAACATTGTTTTGGTGACAGAGCCATCCCTGTCTTCTATTAGAGCAGTCAATGCAGTGATTCGTCTGACTCAACGACTAGGTTATATCAAAGATTCACTCAAGTTAATTATCAATCGAGACACTTCTAATCAAGATGAAATGATGGAAGAAGTGATTGAAGCTTTAGGGGTAGATAAGGTTGCTAGAGTCTCGAATGATTACATCGGCTTTAATGAATCCTTGAAACAAGGGGTCTTGTTAAAAGAGTTTAACCCTGAGTCTAAAGTCAACAGACAGTTAATTTGTATAGCAAATATGTTACATAACGGCAGTGTGACAATGGAGGTGTCATCTTCGACTCTAGAAAAAGTTGTTGTGGAGCAACCTTGGGAAAAACTGAGTCGACTTCCAAAAATGTTGGCACAGCGATTCAAGAGCATGCGTAGTAAGCCTGTTGGTGAAGCGGTGTAGAGGATTGTTGTATGGGAATTCGAGAAAGGTTACGACAAGTTGAGCAGGGACGACAAACTGAGATTACTAATCCTGTTGTTGAAGAGGTTACCAAACATGAGGTAGAGCATACCCCGGCGCTTGAAAAGCGTAATGTTCAAAATATCTCTTTTCTAGAGATTAAAGAGCGTTGTCAAAAACTGGCTGCTGAAGATGAGGCTTTCTATGAAGCCGACAGTAAAGAAACACGTAATGAACTACGCCCTAGATTGGAAGAATTGGTACGCGAAGTCGCTTCTGAAATGGGTTACCCACTGACAGAGTTAGAAGTACGTCAGTTAGGCTTAGAGCTGTTGGATGAAATTTACGGGCTGGGGCCTATTGAACCCTTAATGGCAGATTCAACCGTATCGGATATTCTCATTAATGGCTATAACAAGATTTATGTAGAGCGTCGCGGAAAACTTGAATTGACGGATGTCTCCTTCATCAGTGAAGAGCACCTTCGAAACAAAGTTGATCGTATGCTTTATAGCACTGGACGCCGTGTAGATGAATCTTCCCCGTTAGTCGATGCCCGTCTTCCTGATGGGTCGCGTATTAATATCATTATTCCGCCTTTATCAGTAGACGGGATCTCCGTTTCCATCAGACGTTTTCCCGAACAGCACCTACGTCCAAAGGACATGATTGCCTTTGGTACGATGACCGAAGAGATGTACCAGTTTTTAGATTATGGCGTTAAATCAGGATTGAACATTTTAGTATGTGGTGGAACGGGTTCAGGTAAGACCACCACTTTGAACATGCTTTCCGGATTGATTCCCGTGAATGAAAGAACCGTCACCATCGAGGATAGTGCCGAGTTGCGTATGCAACAAGACCATGTGGTACGTTTGGAAACCCGACCACCTAATGCTGAAGGTCAGGGAGAAGTGTCCCAGCGCGAGTTGTTGAAAAATGCGTTGCGTATGCGCCCTGATCGTATTGTTTTGGGGGAGGTTCGTGGCGGAGAAGTTTTGGATATGCTTCAAGCGATGAACACAGGACATGATGGCTCTTTGGCAACGCTTCATGCTAACAGCCCGCGAGATTGTATTGCGCGTTTAGAGTTAATGATTAACTTGAGTGGTGTCGATATTCCTGCAGCGTCCATTCGTAAACAGATTGCCAGTGCCATCGATATCATTCTTTATGTCAATCGTAGTCGTGATGGGAAAAGACGGGTTGAGTCGATTACAGAAGTGGTTGGGGTTGAAGAAGAAAACGTCGTGTTGCAGGAGATTTATACGTTTGAAAACAAAATTGATCCTGTTAATGATCGTATGTATGGCATCTTCAGTGCGACCGGTGTGCGCCCAGCTTGCGGCAAGAAGTGTGAAGCCATTGGGGTGTCGATGCCGGAGTCTCTCTTTAGCTTTAAAAAAGAAGTGTACTGATTGTGGATATTGGTTTTCTGTTTTTAATTGTTGCCATCCTAGTGCCATTTATTGTTCTGGCAGCAGGATTGTCATGGCAAAAAAAACGCGATAACGCTCATAAATTAGAGCGTTTATTAAGGCGAGCAGGCATTGAATCCGAGCAACAAAAGAAACGCTATCGAACGCTTTTTGAAGTTCGTGGTGCAAAAACTTATTTAGGTTTAAAAAACTGGCTTAAGAAAGCGGGTATTAACGATCAAAAAACTCTCTATCAGCTCGCAGGAATACAAGTTTTATTGCTGTTAATCAGTAGTTATTTTATTGTGTCTCGCATTCATGTAATGGAACCAAAGTTCATTCTAATCACCTTTATGGCCCCTTTATTGCCTGCCGTATATGTTCTGTTTAGGAAGCAACAACGCCAAACTAATATGAAAAAACAATTTCCTGAAATGCTCGATGCATTGGTAAGAGCACTTCATTCCGGTTATGGGATAGACGGTGCTTTGAACATGATTGCCAATGAGTTCTCTGCACCGCTTGGGCAAGAAATGAAAGAGGTCACCCGACAACTGTCTTTGGGGATCAATATGAGAGAAATTCTAAGAGAGTTTCAAACAAGAGTTGAACTTCAGGAAGCGCAGTTTTTTGTGGTGACTTTGATTATTCAACGCGAAACGGGTGGGCAGTTGGCTGCTGTCTTAACCGAATTGTCTAAATTGATGCGCAGAAGGGAAATGTTTTTGGCAAAGTTGAGAACCATGACAGCAGAATCCAGATTTACAGCAATTTTTATTGGAGCGGCGCCCCTACTTTATTTGGCATACAAATACTTATTTGATTACAAATCCATGCAGTTTTTTCTTGAAGACCCGACAGGGCAAAAGATGTTGTTCGTTTCACTTACTCTCATTGGGGTGGGAACGCTGCTTTTGAGAACAATGTTAAGGATTCGTTTCTAATGCTTGGGTTATTGTTTCTTGTTGCCTGTTTAATATTTCTTTCAACTTTCTTGTTGGCAAAACGTTTGTCCTCCAGTCAGCAGCAGCAACTGGAAATAGAGCATCTCAAAGTTAGGGTCGGCATCTTAAACCGTTATGTAGAAGAAAAGCAGAAAGAGCAGCGTGCTTGCTGGTGGTGTAATCTCGGTAGAGTATTGGGGTCTCCCGGTAAAAAAGAGTTGGAAAAAACTCGTGACATGCTCATTAAGGCAGGCTTTAGAGATGATCATCACATTGGTGCATACTTTTTTATTAAGTATGGTTTTGTCCTATTTATAGCATTAATTGGTTTGGGCCTGTGGACCTGGTTTAACGCCAAAGTAGAAATTGCTTTGATTCTTCCGGTTATTGCACTCTTGTTGCCAGAAAGAGTTTTGATTGAAATGGGTAAAATGCGCCTCAATCGAATTAAGGATGCATTACCTGATTTTCTCGATATGGCAAATATTTGTATGAATGCCGGGTTGAGTTATCTTGTCGCGTTTAAACGAGTGACTGAAGAACTCGACGAAATGTATCCTGAAATCTGTTACGAATTTCAATATTTGCTGGATCAAATTCAGATAGGTGTGCCACGACAGGAAGCTCTCAAGCAGTTTGCAGAAAGAAATCCTTCCGACGAAGTGAAAGAGTTAATTCAGGTATTGGCGCAAAACGAAAAACTGGGAACTCCGATTGGCCTTGCCCTAAATGAGTTTTCTCGACGACTATATCAACAGCGTGAAAGTAAAATCGAAGAAAAGGCCGCAAAAACCTCTGCAAAAATGGCCATTATAATTTTGCCATTTTTGATGTTGCCTTACTTTATTTTAATGATTGGCGAGAAGATGGTTATGTTAGGGAGAAGTTTTTGATTAAGTCTAGCATCAAACATATTGGCCTTGGATTAACTTTGGTATGGCTTGCCGGGTGTTCATCATCTCCAAGCGTTCCAAGTAAACCAAAGCCTTCGGAAATACCGATTGATCAGGCGGAACCTTTAGCCAGTAATTTGTCTGAAGATGATGAATACAAATTTGGACTAGACTTGGTGGCATTGGAGGTTCGTAATAAGCAATTCGATCGTGCAGACAGACTTCTGAATAAGCTTAAAAAATATAAACCTGATGACGTTAAGGTTTATCGACTGTACACCGATTACTATGAAGCTAAGCAAAATTTAGATATGGCTTATGTTTCAAGTCAACAGGTGATTAAACAGTCAGGTAAGACAAAAAGTGATGAGCAGCGTTTTGCCAAGTTCGCACTGATGACAGATCACTACAAAGAAGCCGAGGCTATCTACCATCAATGGTTGGAAGATGCTGATTCAAGCACTTTGGAAGTGGTAGCACTGAACAATCTCGGGTTCAGTGCGCTACTGCAAAAACAATATAAGAAGGCTAAGGATTATTTTGAACAAGCGATTCAAAAAGATCCTCTCAATGAAAAAGCACGTAATAACTTGAAATTAATTCAAAGGGTTGACCCTAGCTAAATGGAGAAAAGAATGGACGCTCGTCAACGAAGACACGCACAAAGAGGCTCAATTAGTTTACTGGGGGTATTAGGTATTCTGGCAGGGGTTTCTGCATTGGTGGGTATCATGGAGCTGGCAAATGCCAAGATCCTAGATAGAAATCTAGATAACTACGCTCAATCTTTAGCCCCGATTGCCTTACGCTCGGAAATTGCTCTCAATGCGATCATGATTCAGAACGGTGTTTCGCGAAATATTGCCAAAGAAACCGTACAGGGAGCGCTTGATAGCGTAACACCTAAAGGAACGGTGCAGGTGCACCTGGCGTTTGGCAATATTGTTGATGGTGTTTTTGTCCCTTTGTCCAGTAATGCTAACAACCCAAAACAGAACCTATCCGCAACGGATACTGTACCTGATTTTGCTGCGGTTGCCGTACAACTGATTGGACAATCCACCTTTGGTTTGGTTCCGGAAGGTAGAGCGATTTATGGCTTGACGAATGATGACAAAGATTCTCCAGAGGTTGCCAGTTGTTATTGTGACAATCGCTATGATGATTGTATGCAGCAGCCGACAGCGAATAACGTGATGGGGGATCCAAACACTGATGCTAGAAGGCGATACTGCGAAACTGGGTTTGCGCCTTCAAATAGTGGCGGATTAGTAGGTGCAATTTGGGGGGGAACTCCTAAATATACAGCAGTGGATTCCGTTCAATTTTCTCCGCAATGGGTGGGCAAAGCCTACACGGATGGTACGCCATCAACAGACACAACCAGTCAGGCATGGCAGAATGTGAAAGTCGATGCTCCCCTTGTTATTTCAGGGGGGACCAATCCATTTCCTGAAGCGAGTTGGGATGCTGCCAGTGCGACTTGGATAACACCTAGTCAACCCATGGAATACACAACAGTTAAGCATACGTTTTTTGGTACAAAAACCACGGTCAATAAGATAAGCGGTACTTTCTATGTAGGTCGTTCTGGCACTTGTGCCGACCCGAGTCAGGGCTTCTTCGGGGGGATTTTAAGTGCAGTTCAAAGCTTCATGGTAGGGAACACAGACTGTTTGAGATATACCGCAAACCCGACCTCTCAGTATCAATTTGCGAATTTCTTGCAGCCATTTATGAACTCAATCAACAAGGGCTTAGGTGCGAATCAGCATTACTACAGCTGTCGGGATTTTAGTGGATTAACAAGTTCTCGAAATGGCCTAATACAAATTATGAGACGTATCTGGACATCTCCGCTACAAAACTGGGGTAGCTTTTATCAACAAACAGGCTGTTCTGCCAAGCAGATGAGACAGTTCAGCTTTTTAATTTGGACGGGTTGGGAAAAGGTGTAATCAATGAAGAAGATGCTACAAAAAATAATAATCGTAACCGGTGTTTGCCTAAGTTCCACAGCTTGGAGTGGTGAACCAATCGTCTCATCATCAGAGATTGATAATTACCATGGTTATATAGGCGTTGGCTACAACCACCCGTTTATAGGCATTACCGATTACAAGCAGACGGAGTCGGATGGTATTTTATTGGTATTTGGTCACAATTATAGACCTTGGTTGGATCTAGAGCTTCGTGCGTCCACCGCGACAGGCTATAAAAAGGTGAATTCAAAGACATCAGGGCAGCCTGACCTGTCAGTCAGACAAAACTATAATGTTGCCGGGCTATTTAAGTTCAAGTGGCAACCTGTTCGAATGTTGGAGTTCAGTCTTGATACTGGGTTGAACTACATGGATTACGAAAAAAAGATCGGCACGGTGAGTTCAAATGAGTATAAAACAGGTTTGGTACTAGGGGCAGGGGTTGGGCTGCATATCACCAAAACATTCTCTATCAATGCCGATTATCAATCTTATCAGCGTGACACTTTCCTGAAGACAGATACAACTGATAATACTTGGTCGGCAGCAAACTTGTCCTTCCAATATCATTTTTAGACTTCTGTGTAGCATGATGGTTTCTATTTTGACTAGAAACCATTATAATGCGCACTTCTTTCGAGACACATCTCTATACGGATAGCTGGCTGAGCGGTTGAAGGCGCACGCCTGGAAAGTGTGTAAGGGTTAATCGCCCTTCGGGGGTTCGAATCCCCCGCTATCCGCCATTACCTTTAGCTTTACTCCGACCCCAAACATTCATTAGCAACTTTTCGCAGTCCTTTTCTTACTTGAAAGTATGACTTTTCCTAGCGCTATAATGATTAAATTATCGCTTAAAATTTAGAGATGACTATGCTGGAAAAGCACGATGTGAGTGGTGGTTTTAGATCCTATAGCTTTAAAGATATTAATAGTACAGAAAATAATGCCACTATTGAAAAGTGGGCAAAAGATTTTTTCGACAGTGATTCCTGAAGCAACCGATTTCTTTTATCAAAATTTGATGGGAAACCCTGAAGCGGCAAAGTTTCTCTCAACAGAGTTGGTTCAAAACTGCTTGAAGAATGACTTGAAGGTCTGACTGCACCAGTTGCTTTCGCCCAAGGTGGATTTTGAGGAAATAGGGCGGGTTGTTGAAGCTCAATATCATGTCGGATAGATGCATTGCTCGTATCAATATTCCGATGTCGCTGGTCAGCACCTCAATGTTTCTTATCAAGTACAAGTTCTTTGCTGCGGTTTATGACCGCGACAGTGTTGATGCCGACAATAAGTTGCGCCTAATGATTTTGCTGGATACCTTGCTGGTGAAGAGTTTGAACTTAATCAACGAAGCTTACTTGCAGAATCTCAATAGGATTCAATCAGAGATTTCTTGATGAAAATCTGCCAGGTTGGGGGGGAGATAGGGTTTCTAAGTTTGCTGTCTTTCGTAGATGCGAATATGGTTTTCAACCGCTTTTAAACGGTATGCCCCTTTGTTTGTTAAAGGCAGTTTGATGTTTTCGACGGATAAATCCACTGAGTGGTAAAACGCCAGGTATTGCTGATAACTCAGCGCTTGGCGTGAATCGATTTGTTTTTTGTGGCTTTCCGTCATCAAATATTGACGATAATTCGGCTGGATAATGCCGCTGAAAAATTCCGCAACGCAGCCAGAACCATAACTGAAAAAGCCGAAACGCTTGCCTTCCAAAGGTGCTTGGGCATTGTCTAAGAAAGAACAGAATCCGATATAGAGTGATGCGCTGTAACTATTACCGACAATGCGGTTGTACACTTGACCCGCATCCGTCTGACGTTTGAAAGTCTCATCATCAATCTTTGCACCGACTTTTTTGATTAGGGTTTTGTGTGCCTTTTCCGTCATGCGCGAGAAAGGGATGTGATAACAAAATGCGTCAATATCATCAAAGCCGCGTCCCGTCTCTTCCACAAAATTATCCCAAGCATGTTTCATGCTGTTCAAATAGACTTTGGTCGAATACTTGCCATCCACCAAGGCCGTTTCGCGGTGGTTTGGGCGCCAGAAGTCATTGACGTCTTCGGTGTAGTAACCTGAACCAGGCTCGATTTCTAAAATGCGCGGGCTGTCAGTCACCAGCATCGCAACGGCACCACAGCCCTGAGTCGCTTCGCCGGAGGAATCGACATCATATTTCGCAATATCGGCGGCGATGACCAGAATCTTTTCTTTCGGATTGGCGGCGACCATTTTCGTTGCCATTTGAAGTGCTGCCGTGCCGGCATAACAAGCATGTTTGAACTCCACCACACGACAGCGATTCGGCAGCTGTAGCAAACCATGCAAAAAAGCACCTGCGGACTTGGATTGGTCTATGCCGGATTCAGTGGCAAACAGAACGGCAGTGATATCGTTCTTCTCAATTTGTTCTAGGATCGGAGCCGCCGCTTTTGCCGCTAGGGTGATGATGTCTTCATCCGGTGGCGCAATAGACATTTTTTCCTGACCGATGCCGATGGTGTATTTTTCCAAATCCACGCTTTTCTCTTTGGCAAACGTATCCAGCCCCAAGAAATAGTCTGAGGTGGAGAAATGGATTAAGTCGATACCAACGGTCATTTTAGAGGCGTTCTTTTCTTTATTGTCTATTGAGAATCAAATTGTCATTTAAAAACAGCTGCGAGCGGTCCGAAGCACCCAATAAGAACTGCGCCGTGCGGAATTCATTGGCAAACTGCTGTATTTTCGCCACGGTCGCTTCGGTGGAGTCCATTGCTGGTTCCAGAAAAGGTGCCGCGATGCCGCAAATTTGGGCGCCCATTATAACTGATTTCACCATATCAATGCCATTGCGAATGCCGCCGCTGGCGATAAAATGCGCGCGGTCTTGATATGGACGGGCTTGTAGGAGAGCTTGTGGTGTCGTCAGACCCCAATCCTGGAACAAAACGCCTAGTTCTTGCGCCTTGATGTCGCCATGACGATGCGCTTCGATTCGGCTCCAAGAGGTGCCGCCACGTCCGGCCAAATCAAACCAGTTGATTCCCGCTTGCAATCCTTTTTCGATATCCGTCGCGGACAAGCCGCATCCGACTTCTTTGAGGATAATCGGCACAGGGAAGTCGGCAGCAAGCTGACGGATTTTATCGAGCAAGCCGGTGAAGTTTTTATCGCCTTCGGGTTGAATCACTTCCTGTAAAGGGTTCAGGTGAAGGTAAAGCGCATCCGCTTCAAGGGTTTCGACCATGCGCAGGGCATCATCGCGACCAAAACCGTAATTCAATTGCACCGCACCCATGTTTGCAATCAGTGGCACGGTTGGGGCATAGCGTCTTAGCTTGAAGCTTTCTTCCGCCGAGGCATCTTCAATCATCACTCGTTGCGAGCCAACGGCCATAGCTACTTGCATGGCTTCAGCCGCCTCTGCAAGGGTTTGATTGATTTTCATCAGGTTTGCTGACCTGCCGCCGGTCATTGAAGAAATCAACAGCGGAAAGGAAAGGGGATTGCCTAAGAATTCTGTCTGGGTATTGATGGCATCAAAGTCGCACTCCGGCAAGGCACTGTGGGAGAGCTGAATCTGATCGAATCCGCTTTGCTGACGCTCGATTTGAGGGTCATCCAATATCGTTTGGATATGATCCTGTTTGCGTTGATGAATAAAGTCGTTTTGGCGGGTCATGAATGAATTCCGTTGAAACAAATAGACTGAATCAATTAGACGTTCTTTGCCGAACGTTCCAGCTTGATGTGCGCTGCCATCAGCTCGCCGGGGTTGGTTTGTGCGGCCAATAAAGACAGCTCACCACATAGCGCCGTTGCGCCAGCAATGCAAGCCAAACGGCGGGCGTTTTCGCCCGGTTCTGCATCTGGGTTCAGGCAGCCGAGTTGTTCCAGGTTTTGCTGGACGAATTCAAGCCCTTTGCCGTTACCAACACTGCCGACAATCAGGTTCGGCAGGGTAGTGGAAAAATACAAGTCCCCATCGGCAGTCACTTCGACATGATTGATGGCTTGAGAACCTTCGACGATATTGGCGGCATCCTGCCCGGTGGCAAGATAAAAGCCGAGCAGCATATTCGCAACATGGGCGTTGGCGCTTCGCAGCCCGCCGGAAACGATACTACCAATCAAATCTTTTTTGATATGAAGGTCAACCAAAGCTTCCGGTGTGGTTTTTAAAAAACGCTGACAAAGTTTGCGTGGAATGGTGGCTTCACAAACCACGTTTTTACCACGCCCTAGGATGCCGTTGACGGCGGACACTTTTTTATCGGTGCAATAGTTGGCGGAGATGGAAACGTAGGATAAATCCGCGTAGGTTTTCAATAGCCAAGGAATTAATTTATCGGCAGCATTGGTTACCATATTATGCCCGGAAGCATCGCCGGTAGTTAGTTCCAAACGTAGATAAATCAGGTTGCCAATCACCTGCCAGTTGAGGTCGATTAATTTTGCAAAGCGACTGGACTCGGAGATAACAGTTTGCAACTTGTCTTGACGTTGTTGTATGTGTCTTAAACGCTCACGGGCAACGCCGGCATCCGGTGCTTCCAACAGAATGGAGCGAGACATACGTTCGTCCATTACCGTGACGCGGATACCGCCACTGTGGTGGGTTACGCGCGCGCCACGAGCCACTGAAGGCCAAAGTGGTGTTTCGTAAGTTGCCATCGGAACCATCAAATCATCGGTGCAAACATCACCAATCAATTTGAAAGGGCCTACAGATTGCATAGGAATCTGTGCAAAATTTGAAGTTTGATTCATCGATTCAGTCGTCATAGTGGGTTATTATATATCGGATTTTTTCATTGTAATGGCGAATGTGGTGAGAAGATGTTTTTTGTGAATCGCCGTCCGTAACGCCAAGTAAATTGATTGGGAAAACCTCCTTGGAAAAAGTGATCAAACCAGTGTCGGATAAAGGGACTCGCGCCGTGAATATTGGTGTTTACAAGAAAATTGCCTATGGACTGAGTTTGTCGGTGTTTTTCCTGTTGTCCGGGTGTGGTTCCAATCAAGTGCATCAATCCCCCCCTGCAACCTCAAGCGATACTGCTGTTTCCAGAATTCCGATTGCCAGTACCTTGACTTCCAATGCAATCCAAATGGGGCTGAAACCTTGGCGTGATGCCGGCTATACCGGCAAGGACGTGACGGTTGCGGTTTTGGATACGGGAATGCCTGTCTGGGACATTAATGATCGAAACATTCCTTTGTCCGCCAACCTTCGTTATGATGCGGATTTCACTCATGACCAAATCGTCAAAAACAGTGACACTTCCATCTATAACGCCAACCATGGTGATGATATGTCGCAAGTCATCGGTTCCGCCACTTATGGTGCTGCACCGGACGCCAATATTCTCAATGGCGTGATTGCCGATACCAACGGCAATGCGAACCGTACATCGATGATAAAGGGCGTTGAATGGTCAGTAAATCATAGCGCGGACATCATTAATTTGTCTTTCGGCTATGGTGCGTTGGTTAGTTATACCGGTTCGGCGCACAGCAATATTGAGAGTGAGCTGAATAGCATCAAAAACCAAGCGGTCACCAGTCAGGTTGCTATCGTCCATTCCGCAGGAAATGATTCCAAAAGCGTGTCTTCGCTGTTAGTGACCACCTCCGGTTATCAGGATTGGGTCAAATCGAATGCCAAGAGCAATATCCTGATCGTTGGTGCCACCTACGACAATAAAACACTGGCGTATTTTTCCAATTATGCTGGTTCTGATACCGATGTGCAGGCACGCTTTGTGGTGGCACCGGCACAAAGCGAAGTGACGAACGGTTATAGCACCTTATATTCAGTGGGCACATCCGGCGCGGCGGCGAATGTTTCCGGGGCGTTGGCGGTGATGAAACAGCGCTGGCAAAGTCTGACGGGCGTGCAGTTGGAACAGATCATTATTGATACCGCGAATCGCAGTTTTACCGGCTACTCGGCAGCGACATTCGGGCAGGGGATTGTTGACCTTAAGTCTGCCTTTTCGCCTGTGGGTAAGACAACGGTTCCGGTTGCCAGTGTAACGACATCGACCTCTACGGCCAGTGTCCCTTTATCTTCAGCCGTGGTGACTTTGCCGGCAGGCTTCAAAACGGTGAATGCCAGTACCGCATTTGTAGACAGTTATGGTCGTGACTTCACCTTGCACTATGAAACGCCGGTGCAGACCTATCAATCCGGTTTGGATAAAACCGTGCGTGCTTATGTCGATGCGCCGGTGAATTATCATCAGCAACTTAGCCCAAATTTGCAGTTAGGGTTTTCAATGACCGGCACTCACAGCAATGAACGTCAGGATAGCGGATTATGGTTTTTGGGCATGGCATCGGGCTATCAACAGAATCTTAATACGTCAGTTTTGGGGCAGGTATCCTTAACCGGGCATTTTTCAGGCATGTCTGTGGGAATGAGTGCCACCGCGCCGAGTCCGAATCAAGCAAATCATGTCACTGCCATGGCACAAACCGAGCCTGCGGTGCAAGGCATGAAAGCCAGCCTAGGGTTTAAAGGGTTGCGTATCATGCCTTACTGGTTGGCTTCAGAGAATACCAGTGCTTTTACGGGCGCGCAGACCGAGACGCTTTCCGGCGTGCAAACCGAGTATCAGCATAACGGCTGGTTGGCTGGGCTGGATTGGTCACGCCAAACTCAGCCGGGACAAAGCTTAATCCAAAACTATAATATTGATAGCCAGAAATACTACGCCGGTTATCGAGCGCAGCTGAACCCCCGTTGGCGTGTTGGTTTGCTGGGTTTTTGGCAAAACGACAACGCGCGTATCGGCTATCAGCACCCGCAATCAGTCGGAGATGGCAGCTTGCGTTATGTGACGGATAACTTGGCGTCTAACCGCAGCATTTCAGGGGTTTCTGCTGCCTTGAGCGTAGGGCATCTGCAAGCGGCATTCCTCTCCAGTAATCTTGACCAAGAGTTCTTTCTTGGCTTTAAAAAAGCGTTTCATTAAACCGCTATTATCAAGTCATTATCTCATCAGGAAAAATACTGTGTTTCAGGTATAATGTCGCCCCAAATTCATAGAGATACTTGATTTAAATGAGAGTTTTGCACGAGTGGAGCGCGAAAGAAAAATGAGAAAAAATTTGTCTGATTGAGGCGGAAAACGCAGCTAATAGTTTGCTCTTAGCAAGTTTTTCAACATACAAAGAACTCGACGCCCAGAGGGGTAAGTCGAGAAAAATCAGGCGAATTTTAACCATTTTTATTCATGAATCCATCTCGTGTAAAGCTCTCTAAATATAAGCTAAAGGAAATAAAACAATGGCAATGGCAACAGCACGTCACATTCTGGTAGATTCAGAAGAAAAAGCGTTGGAATTGAAACAACAGATTTTGGATGGAGCGGATTTTGCAGATGTGGCAAAAACCAACTCTCAATGTCCTTCAAGCCGCAGTGGTGGTGATTTGGGTCAGTTCGGTCCTGGGATGATGGTTCCTGAGTTTGATAAAGTTTGTTTCAGCGCGGATGTCGGGTCTTTGGAAGGTCCTGTTAAAACGCAATTCGGTTATCACTTGATTGAAGTAACAGACAGAACAGAGTAATTCATCTCTTAGCAAGCGACGATCTTTGCATATGCGTTGATAGGTCGTCGCTTTCATCCTCTCCCTTATTTCATGAGGGCGTTCCACACTCGCATTTCATCCCCCCAACCTGGCAGATTTTCGAGCGGTTTTGTTTTGTCGCGTTTTGAGTCGTATAATCTAACTTTTATGCGTAAACAGGAATGGTCATGTCAAAGAAAATTCGTTGGGACAAACATGTCGCTGCCATTTGGCGAGCAAAAAAAGGCAAGTTCAAGCCTGTCGAGGCATTAGACCCTATTAAGCTCTCAAACCTTTTGGGCATTGAGCGGCAAAAGACCCTGTTTTGTCAAAACCTGCAAAGCTTCATTGCCGGGCAGCCTGCCAATCATGTGCTGCTTTGGGGGGCGCGGGGCACAGGAAAATCCTCTTTGATGAAAGCGGCGTTGAACCATTTTCATGACCAAAGCTTACGTGTGATTGAGTTGGAGAAGGAAGATATAGCCGACCTTCCCGAAATCAGCGATCAAATCCGAGATCTACCTTGGCGTTTTGTGATTTATTGCGATGATTTGTCGTTTGATGATGGCGACAATAGTTACCGTTATTTGAAAGTGTTGATGGAAGGTTCCATTGAACTGCCGGCGCGTAATATTTTGATGGTCGCCACTTCTAACCGCCGCCATCTGGTTGCCGAGCACCATCAGGATAATCTCGATACCCAAACCGCCAATGGCGAGATTCATTTTGGTGATCGTTTGCAGGAGAAGCTGTCACTTGCCGACCGTTTCGGGATGAGCCTATCATTTTATGCGCCAGATCAAGTGTTGTACCTAGAGATGGTTGAAGCCTTGTTCAAGGAGGTGAATATCGAACACTCGCCAACGGAGCTTGAACAGCTGCACTTGGAAGCCGTACGTTTTGCCACGGCACGCGGCAGCCGAAGCGGACGTATCGCCAAGCAGTTTTTCCAGGACTATCTTGTGCGTAATCCCATTCAAGATTAGGGCGACCAGATGAACCGTTTTTTTAGCACCGCCACTGCCTTCGCCAACCGCTTCGTTGAACGCGGGACTCAGTCTTTACGACTGGTTATTTTCGGGTGGTTGTTGGTTTGGATCGTTTTACCGGCACAAGCATCGAATGCCGCTATCGCTATGCCGGATGCGTTCAGTGCCGAGACAGCGCAAAAAATTCTACAACAAGGTGGCAATGCCGTAGATGCCGCGGTGGCATCTGCCTTTGTGTTGGCGGTGACCTATCCCGAAGCCGGTAATATCGGTGGGGGCGGCTTTATGACGCTTTATGCCAGCGAAACCGCTAGGTTTCAACCGCAAGGCGTACAGTCAGTCGGCACAGATAAACACGCCTACTTTCTGGATTACCGCGAAAAAGCGCCCAAAGCCGCAAGCGCCAATATGTATTTGGACGACAATCGAAAAGTTATTCCTTATCGCTCGCTGATTGGTTATCAGGCATCGGGTGTGCCGGGAACGGTGATGGGGCTGTGGATGGCGCATCAACGGTTTGGTTCCATGCCTTGGCGTCTGCTTCTACAGCCGGCAATCGACTATGCGCAAAACGGTTTCATGGTGCCGTCGGAACTGGTCACCACGCGTAAGTGGTATCAACACTGGGTGGCGGATAAATCAGAAGACTTGAATTTCAATCAGTACTTTTCTGGGCTGAAAACGAATCACTTGTTTAAACAGCCTGAACTGGCTTCAACCTTGAAACGCATTGCTGAAGAGGGCGCGGATGACTTCTATCACGGTGAAACCGCCATGGCGATTGTCAAACAAATGCAGGCGCATGATGGGCTAATCACGCTGAAGGATTTAGCGGATTATGAGGCCAAGTGGCGTGCGCCAATTCAAGCTGAATGGAAAGGTTACACTCTGGTCTCTGCCCCACCTCCGAGCTCCGGTGGCGTTGCTTTGGTTCAGTTGCTGAAGATGAAAGCACTGTTGGAGCCTGAGTATCGCCGTCAATTGGCGTTGGCGAAAAAAGAGGGCATTCCCGAGCAAGCATTTGAAGCCCATTTTTATGCAGAGATGGAGAAACGGGTTTACGCTGACCGAGCCAAATATCTCGGCGACCCTGACTTTGTCGAAGTGCCTGTGAAGCAGTTGATTTCCGATGATTATATTTCCCATCGTGCAGAAGGAGTGGAGTGGGATGGCCCCTCCGAAACCGAGAGTATCCAACCCGGCAAAATCGAATCGCCGGAAACCACACATTTTTCCATTGTCGATTTTGATGGCAACGCTGTATCCAATACTTATACGCTGAATATGCCGTTTGGTAATGGTGTGGTGATAGAGGGTTGCGGTTTTCTGATGAACGATGAAATGGATGATTTCAGCAGTAAACCGGGGGTTGCGAATGTGTTTGGTGTGGTTGGTGGGCATGCCAATGCCATTGAGCCGGAAAAACGTATGCTATCTTCGATGACACCGACGATCTTGCTTAAAGACAATCAGGCGGTGATGGCGGTCGGCACACCAGGCGGCTCCACCATTATCACCTCGGTGTTCCAAACCATTGTCAATACGTTGAACAAACACATGGATGCCCAGGATGCGGTGAATGCAACACGTGTGCATCACCAACTGTTTCCAAAAGACCAGATCGACTACAACCCAAGCTTGCCAAAGGCTACCAAAGACGCATTGCGATTGATGGGCTACACGGTGCGCAAAAACGATTATATGGGGGATGTGCAATTGGTGGTGAAACGTCAAGGACAATGGCAGGCGGCATCTGATAACCGTGGACGGGGCGAAGCCAAAGTGTTTGCCAAGGCGCCGGCACAACCTCTGGAAGAAGATGAGTCTTCTGACGAACAACAGATGCCTGAATCAAAAATGGAATAACCTTTCCCCAACCTGGCAGTTTTTAGACAAATGAAGCACTCGCCGCCCGAAGGGGTAAGGCGAGAAACGAAGCACTCGCCGCCCGAAGGGGTAAGGCGAGAAACGAAGCACTCGCCGCCCGAAGGGGTAAGGCGAGAAACGAAGCACTCGCCGCCCGAAGGGGTAAGGCGAGAAA
>NZ_WBJR01000006.1 GCF_009296185.1 Hydrogenovibrio sp. JE_KL2 | reverse complement strand
TTTTTCGTTTTTTGAAAAATTTTTAACTCGAACTTTTCAAAAAACTTCCGATTCAAACTTCTAAAATCTCAATCGGTTTTTAACTTCTCTCACAGAGCCTGTGAAAGAGATGCGTATTCTAATCACTCTGAAAATCTTTGCAAGCCCTATTCCTAACTTTTTTACACTTTTTTTACACTTTTCATCCCAATAACCAAACTTTCAACAACTTACATTTCTTGGATACGAAAAAACGCCCAAAAGGGCGTTTTTAATAGAGACCCAACCTGGTAGATTTTAACTCTTCAAGATCCAGTTTCCGCCAATAGCTTTATAGATACTGACTAAAGATGAGTAGTGCTCCAACTTGGTATTCACATATGAAAGCTGTGCGTTAAACAAGCTTCTTTGTGCATCAAGAACTTCTAGATAACTGGAGTATCCGGCATCAAAACGTTTTTTTGCCAGATCCAACGAGTTTGCCAAAGCGGTCACTTGTCTTTGTTGCGCTTCCAACTGTAACTGACTTGCATGATATTGCGTCAAGGCATCTAGTGTTTCAGCAAAGCCTTTGCGGACAGTATCTTGATATTGAATCAACATCTCTTTCTCTTCGGCTTGGCTAATTTCAACATCCGCTCTTCTCTTACCATAATCAAATATCGGCGCCGTTAAGCTAGCACCTACATTCCAATTAAACGCATCATCTTTAAACAGGTTAGATAAGGATTCACTTTGAACCCCTAACAAGCCTGTCAGACTGATACTTGGGAATAGTGAAGCACGTGCAACCCCTATATTGGCATTCGCAGCAATCAGGTTCTGCTCTGCAGCGACTACATCAGGTCTTCTTAAAAGAAGGTCCGAAGGTACCCCCATTGGTACAGACAAAACTTGATGATCTTTGAACTTTTTACCATCAGGTTTTTCGCTATCTTGCAAAATCTTCTCTGGCGATTCACCCAATAACAAAGACAATGCATGGCGCTGCAAATCTCTTTGCTCTCTTAATTTATATAGAGACACTTGAACCGAAGCCAATTCAGCTTCTGCCTGTTGAACAGATAAAGGCGTAATACTTCCAAGCTGCAACTGTTTCTTTCTTAAATCAAGCGCTTCTTTACGAGAAGTCACCGTATCTTCTGCAAGAATGACAGAGTGATCAAGTGCTCGTAAATTAAGATATGCATTGGCGATTGCTGCCGTGACACTCAAGTCGACAGCATCTTTGTTGGCTTCAGTTGCTTTTAGGCTTGCCTCAGCTGAAGCTTTCATGGAAGAGACTCTCCCCCAAATATCAACTTCATAGCTCAACAACCCACCTAAAGAATAACTATTGTATTCCGCGCCTTGGCCAACAGGATAAGTTTGATCACTAGACTTAGTACGAGAGGCTCCAGCCGTGGCATCAAGTTCTGGATAACTTCCAGCCTGGGCTTGAGTCAGGTAAGACCTTTCCTGCTTGAGACGTAGAACAGCAATTTGAATATCTTTGTTCTGCGCTCGCCCTTTTTCAATCAATTGATACAAAACTTTGTCACCGGACAAACTATCCCACCACTGTTCTTCTGTCATCTGAGCTTTTTGCACAGATGTTGGCAATGACTCTGCCCAAACTTTTGGCATATCTACTTTAGGCTTTTCATAAACAGGCATTTGACTACATGCCGCCAACAGCAATGGAGTCATCACCATTAAGTGCTTGGGTGAAAATATTTTCATGGTTTTTTTAAACTTGAAATTACTCATAATGACTCTTCTTTAGGTAAATGTTTTTCCGAAATCTTTTCTTTGGATACGTATTCTGAGAAAGCCGCAACCCATCTAAAGAACATCGGTATAAACAAAGGCGCCAAGAAAGTTGCAGCAACCATACCACCAACAACCCCTGTCCCTACAGCATGACGCGCTGCAGCACCGGCACCTTCACTCAACATAAGTGGCACCGCACCAATGGTGAATGCCAAAGACGTCATAACAATCGGTCTAAATCTTAATTTAGCTGCTTCAGTTGCTGCTTGAGCCAGATCCATACCCGCCTTACGCTTCTGCATCGCAAACTCGACAATCAAGATGGCATTCTTAGCAGAAAGCCCTATCAGCGTCAGCAAACCAAGCTCGAAATAAATATCGTTACTCAGCCCTGCCAAATGCACTGCGACCGATGCGCCAAGTACTGCGAACGGTACCGCCACAATAACGGCTACAGGAATCGTCCAACGCTCATATTGCGCAGCAAGAATCAGGAATACAAACAATAACCCGAACATAAAGGCTTGCGCACCAGCACCAGAAGCTTGCTTCTCTTGGAAAGCTTCACCAACCCAACCAAGCGTATAACCTTCAGGTAAAACCTGATTAGCCACTTCTTCAAATGCTTTTAACGCTTGACCGGAAGTATAACCCGGTGCTGGCTCACCCATCAGCTTAGCCGCAGGGAACAAGTTGAATCGATCAACAATGTCCGCACCCGTTACACGCTTAAATGAGACCAGCGAACTTAACGGTACCATCTTCCCTGTGGTAGAGCGCACAAACACCTGCGACATATCTCTAGGTCCTTCACGATATTTCGCTTCTGACTGAAGATTTACCTTATAAGTACGTCCATAAAGGTTGAAGTCGTTGACATACAAGCTACCAAAAGTCGCCTGCATCGCCGCAAACACTTGGTTAACAGGCACCTGCATGGCATTGGCTTTTTCACGGTCTAGCACTGCGCGATACTGCGGTACTTTTGTCGAGAAAGTCGTTCTTACCTGTTTCAACTCAGGTCGCTGACTTGCTTTTTTCACCAACTCATCGGTAATCTTACTCAATTCAAGCGATCCAGTACCATTACGGTTCTGCAGGTAAACTTCAAAACCACCCGTCATACTCAAGCCCATAATGGTAGGCATACCGATTGGGATTGAGAACGCATCCGGCACACGCATCAACTGCCCGAACAAAGAACCGACAATAGCCTGCTCTGATAGATTTGGGGCTTTACGCTCGTCCCAAGGTTTCAGTTTCACAAAAGAAACCCCTGAATCCGTTTTTTCCGCAAATGTCTGTAAATCAAACCCTGCAAAACTGATCGCATGCTCAACACCTGGGTGCTTACGTACCATTTCCGAAACTTGATCTCTTACCTTTTCGGTTCTCGACAAAGAACTGGCTGGGGGCAAGTATGACAAAACAAACATCGTTCCTTTATCTTCCTGCGGAATCAAACTTTTTGGAATTGTTGTTAATTGCTGATACGTTAAAGCACCCAAACCAATAAACAAAATAAGACTCAACAAGCTATAACGCATGATCTTGCTTACACCCGCGCCAAACTTATCGGTTAACCACCCAAAACCAGCATTGAATTTATCGAAAAACTTACCTGTAACCTGATGTTCCGGTTTAATTAGGTTCGCACAAAGTGCCGGCGTCAGTGTCAATGCCACAATCCCGGAAATCGTCACCGATACCACAATGGTGATCGCAAACTGCTTATACATCTCCCCCGTCAAACCTTGAATAAAGGCAACCGGGATAAATACCGCGGAAAGCACCAGCACGATTGCGATAACCGGCGCGGTTACTTCATGCATCGCCTTTATCGTCGCCTCTCTAGGGCTCAACCCTTCGGAAGACATGATCCTCTCTACGTTTTCAATAACGATAATGGCGTCATCCACCACGATACCTATCGCAAGAATCATCCCGAACAGCGTCAGCTGGTTTATCGAAAAGCCTAATAAATAAAGCCCGGCAAAAGTACCGACAATCGACACCGGAATCGCCAACACCGGAATAATCGTCGCACGCCAGTTCTGCAAGAACAAAAACACCACCAGTACCACCAGCAACAAGGCTTCAAACAGTGTTTGCACAACTTTTTCAATGGAGATTTTCACAAACTCTGTCGTATCGTATGGAATGGCATACTTCAAACCGACAGGAAATTTCTCTGACATACGATGCATTTCCTGGTCAACCAATTTGGACACTTCCAAGGCGTTTGCACCCGGCTGCAAGAAAATCCCCAGAGGAACCGTTGGCTTGCCATCATAAGTCGCATTAAAGTTATAGGCTTGCGCCCCCAACTCCACACGCGCCACATCTTTTAGTCTTAAGCGGCTACCATCCTTATTTGCTCTAAGAATAATATTCTGAAACTCTTTTACATCACTGAAACGACCTTCCGTCGTGACCGTATAAGTAAACGCCTGAGGCTTATCCATCGGCTCTTGACCAAAACGACCCGCTGCAAACTGAGAGTTTTGCCCACGAATAGCCGTCGCGATATCGCTTGGCGTTAAACCGTATTTCGCCATTTTGTTCGGGTTAAGCCAAATTCGCATCGAGTAGTTCTTACTACCGAATTGGCGAACTTCTCCGACACCCGGAATACGCTTCAAGTCATCTAAAACGTTAATCAAACCATAGTTGGCAATAAAGACTGTATCCAAACTAGAGTCTGGTGAATACAACGCAATAACCTTAAGAATACTGTTTGAACGCTTGTTCACCTGCACCCCTAAGCGCTGAACCTCTTCCGGCAACTGACTCAAGGCACTCTGCACCTTATTGTTAACATCAATCGTTGCCTTGTCCGCATCCGTGCCAATCTTAAAGGTAACGGTTAAGTTCAATGTCCCTGCCGACGACGTGGTACTGTTAATATAAATCATATTATCAACACCGTTAATCGCCTGCTCTAAAGGCGCCGCAACCGTACTAGAAATGGTTTCAGCATTAGCTCCCGGATAGCTTGCCGTTACATTTACCTGCGGCGGAACAATCTGAGGATACTCAGCAATCGGCAGTGCTTTCATACCGATATAACCGGCAATCACAATAATTGCAGAAAAAACCGTCGCCATAACCGGACGGTCAATGAAAAACTTTGAAATCATGAAGACGTCCTTTTATTTATTCGCTTGTGCTTTTGGTACTGCGCCTGGAACAATAGGGGAAACCGGCGTATTCGGACGCAACTTAATCAGGTTTGCTGTAACCACCTGATCACCTTCTTTAAGCCCGCCATTCACCAAGAACTTATCGCCACTTGTTGTCGCAATCTGTATCGGCATCAAATTCGCCACGCCATTTTTCACAACATAAACAAACGCCTGCTGTCCAACTTGCAACACCGCTTTTTGAGGAATCGTAAACACACCTAGTCGCTTCGCTCCTGACAAACGTATCCGAACAAATTCACCCGGTAGCAAAACGTGATTAGCATTCGCGAAAGTTGCTCTTGCCATCACACTCCCCGTGCTCGTATCGATTTTACTGTCTGTAAAATCCAACACACCTTTGCCAATGACCTTTTGATCCTGTCCGATCATCTCAGCATCAAACTTTCTATCTGCAGGCATTACCAGTTGACCTGACGCAACCAAACTACGTTGCTCACTCATGTCATTATCTGGAATCGAAAAGTTCGCATAAATCGTGTCTAAATTCGTAATAGTCGTCAGCGTGCTATTAGCAGCAGACGTGCCTACCAAACTACCAACATCTTGTTGTTTCTGACTTGTAAAACCTGAAATCTCAGCTTTCACTTTCGTATAACCCAAATCAATTTGTGCATCACTCAAAGAAGCTTTTGCACCTTCAAGACCGGCTTGAGCCAACTCAAAACTGGACAATGCATTGTCCACTTCCTGCTCACTTACCGCCTTGTTCTTATACAAACCTTTAACACGCTTATATTCACGCTCGGCTTGCTTCACCTTCGCTTCTTCAACATCCACTTGCGCTTTTGCTTGAGTTACTTTTGCTTGATAACGTCTTGGATCAATCAAGTACAAATCCTGCCCTGCCTTGACCTTATCACCGTCCTGGTAATACTTCTTCTCCAAAATACCCGACACCTGAGCAACTACTTGTACCTGTTGCGCAGCTTCCGTTCTAGCAGGATATTCATAAATTACAGGTACATCCGTTTTTTTCACAACAACAACCGGGGCAGGCATTGGAGGTCTCTTTTGTTCAGCAACAGCCGATGCACTAAATAGAGCAGCAACCAATGAAACGACAGTCATTTTTCTTGTCACAACAAAGTTAAAGCCATACATATATCAACATCCCATTAAATAAAAAAATTAAATTTGAACAATAGTGTAGCATACATTACACTTCGTTTGTCTATAGGGAATAATGATTATTTTCTAAAATGAATGATAAAATACCACGCCATGGAAGATATATTGAAAACTCAAAACACAGATTGCCAGCAAACAGACAACTCGGAAGCCTCATTTACCAAAGGCGTTGATTGTATTTGCACCACCAAACGAGGCATTGCTCGACACCAAAAACTTCTCGAAGTTGCCACCGCCGCATTCCTTAAAAATGGATACGATGGTGCGAGTGTCAACGAAATTGTAAAAGAAGCAGGCGGCTCTCTAGGCACACTCTATAGACTATTCGGCAATAAACTTGGTTTATTTGAAGCCGTGCTAAAAATCAAAACCAGTGAACTCTTTGATGACTTTGAATCAGAAGACGTCTGGACAGACGACATCAAAACAAGTCTCCTGAACTTTGGTCGACGACTCCAAAGTCTCGCACACAAACCAGACGGACTTTCCCTGTATAAAATCGTTGTTGCCGAAAACAGCATCGACAAACAAGAAATTCAAAGAATCTTCTATACACACGGCCCACAAAGAGCCAATCGCATCCTTTCTTCCTACCTGAAAAAACAAGTCAACTGCAACAAAATGCGCATTCAGAACTGCGACATGGCTGCCAATCAATTACTTGAAATGATCAAAGCCCCTCTAATGAAATGCTTACTCGGCATTGTCACCACACAAGAAGAACTTGATACAGCCCTCTACCAAGGTGTAGACATTTTCTTAAGAGGCACGCTCGTTAATAGAGAAGACTAAAAGTTTCCTTTAACTTAGGATTCCATCAATAACTGTACTTAGAACTCTGCTGACTCATATTCAAGCGGATTCATAATTCAGGTGTATTTTCGAAATTAAACCTTAATAGAGATTCAACAACATCGCGTCCATATTTTCTAATTAGAAAAGCTTTAAAAGAAGGCTCAATAAAAATTGCAAAACTAATTTCACCTGATAACTTTGCCGCCAATTCTGCCTCTAATTGATTTAAAGAATATCTATGCACTTTTGATGATAACAAACGCTTTTTATCCCTTCCAATTGATAGCTTATTATCATTTGTTATAGTGACCCCGGTTATATGTCGATTATGTGCTTTAGAGGAGAATACTGTTTTATCTTTATTTATGCGAATTAAGCCAAAATAATCTTTATCCAAAACTCCTTCAACTAACTTTGGTAGATCAAACAAAGCTCCGTCTATTTTAGAGGAAAAGACAAGATCATCCGCATAACGACTATAGGTTATATTTCTTTTCTGACACAACTCATCAATCTGTTTATCAAACTCAAACATCACAGCATTTGATATTAAAGGAGAACTAGGAGCTCCAATACTTAATATAAATGGAGATTTCCTTGTTTTTTTCATAAAAAATACTTTTTGAAGCAAAGCGTAATCTTGCTTAGAAAAATGAATATCTTGCTTTAATAGTGCATCAAAAAAGAGTTCTGGAACTATACTCGGGAAAAAATCTTTAAAATCCATTTTCAGAAGATATGGATTAGCTTTATGTAGCAGCGCGTTATCTTTGATACTAAGCCCTTTACGATAGGCTAAAGCCTTATGATGAATGATTACTACTTCTTCTAAATGCTCGACTAAGATTTTTTGGATAAACTTTAACTCTTTAGAAGGCTGTGAAATAATCCTAAACCCATTTCCAGATCTTTTTGGAATTGGATAATGTTTATACCGATGGGGTGCTGTTGAAATAAACTTTTTCAACTCAGAAGAATGAAACATAAGGTTGTCACTTAAAAATGCAAGCAAGCTCATTGCTCATCGCTCTTTTGTAAATCATGAATCATTTTAGCAACAGTTTTTCTTTTTCTCGCTTGTGAACTCTTGTCTTCAATTAAAATCTTCATCATTTTAAGTTTGAGCTTAGTGGTTTCTATACGCTGCTCTCCAAGCTTATAACCAAGCTTAACCATCTGCACACTTGGTTTTTGCGGGTAATAGTAAACATTTCCACCATATTCGTATTTTTCGATAAGACGTAATTTTTGGAGCAGATATAAATGACGCTTTAAACCTAACTCAATTTCTTGAAAATTCATTCCCAAACCTAACGTGAGAACGTGCTCAATATCATTTATTAGCATAGGGTATGACATTCTTATAATTTCATAGACCAGAAGTGCCATGTCCCCAGAATTATTTTGATAGAATTTTTTAGATTTTATCTGTGATGTAATTTTCTCATTTAGCTGCTCGCAAAGGTCTATTAAATTGTCTTTAGAAAAACTTGTGGCTTCTCCTTTAGGCCATGGATAAATAAGAACGGAATCATTTTCTTTTGATCTTATAAATTCAAGAGGACCTAAGTAAATAAAGGAATCGGCATCCTTAGTTTCCTCACGAGGAGCAACAATAACCAATTTTTCAAACACACTGGGTTTGCTACAAAAAATTCCAAGTTCAACCAATGAACCAGGGCTTTCGAGAAAGATAAGTACTAATGATGAAATATTGGCTATTTCATCTTCAAAAACAAGAAGATCGGTGTAAGTATTTTGATGAAAGTAATCTTTAAAATCTTCAGCTTGAACAATTGCATCATGAATTACAGGATAATCTGAAGCTGTATACCCAACAAATTGATCTCTGAAACTTTTATAGGGTGGTGACTGAATATCCACAACTCCACCACAAGTAAAAATATGATGTTCAGATCTTTCAATAGCAACCTTCTGCAGATCAACTTTATTGAATTCCCTTTCTAAAAGTTCTTCTATTGATTTACACACTAAGAAAAATCACATCTGTATTACATAAGAAATTAGATGGCTCTTTACACTAATGGGGCGAAAAATTAATTTCTTGAGTGACTTTAGGCACGAAAGAAATTAATTCTTTCGCCCACCAAAAACACTCAATAAGTTAGGGTCCGTCGAATCGACAGACATAGCAAAATTAAGTAAGCTACAACGCTAAAGAGCCATTTTTTGATTTTACATGAAAACGATGCATGTAGTCTACAACGCACTCAAGTTACATAACAAACAACACGATATGATCAGGTTAAACTTGCTAGAGATACGCCACCAAAATATAAAGTTAAATGAAAACCGCAAAAGCTAAACAGACAAATTCCTTTATGGAAATGATTTATATGAAAATAAATGGTGCCTCCTCTGTGACTTGAACACAGGACCTACCGATTATGAGTCGGGTGCTCTAACCAACTGAGCTAAGGAGGCGAGATAAGAAGTGAACCCTAGAACGGGTTTTGAACGGTGCCTATTATATTCATATATAAAGACACCGTAAGACTTTTTGGTTAGTCTAAGAAGCTTTTCAAACGTTCCGCGCGGCTTGGGTGACGAAGTTTACGCAAAGCTTTTGCTTCAATCTGACGAATACGCTCACGTGTTACATCAAACTGCTTACCAACCTCTTCCAACGTGTGATCTGTATTCATACCTAACCCGAAACGCATTCTCAAAACTTTCGCTTCGCGAGGCGTTAAGGTACTTAACATTTCACGAACGGTTTCACCCATACCTTCCAAGTCTGCAGAATCTTGTGGAGAAAGGATGTTTGAATCCTCGATAAAGTCTCCCAAAGAAGAATCTTCATCATCCCCAACAGGCGTTTCCATAGAGATAGGTTCTTTAGCGATTTTCATCACTTTGCGAACCTTATCTTCTGGCATTTCCATTTCTTCTGCCAGCTCTTCTGGCGTAGGCTCTCTACCCATTTTTTGCAATAACTGTCTTTGAATACGGTTCAACTTGTTGATTGTTTCAATCATGTGAACCGGAATACGGATAGTTCTTGCTTGGTCAGCGATAGAACGCGTGATTGCCTGACGAATCCACCAAGTCGCATAAGTCGAGAACTTGTAACCACGACGGTATTCAAACTTCTCAACCGCTTTCATCAAACCGATATTCCCTTCCTGAATCAAATCCAGGAACTGCAAACCACGGTTGGTGTATTTTTTCGCGATAGAGATTACCAAACGAAGGTTAGCTTCAATCATCTCACGTTTTGCAACGCGAGCCTGGCTTTCAAATTTACTTAGATTTTTGTATGTTTCTTTGAACAGGTTGACTGGCATCTTTTCAGATTTTTCAATCATCGCCAGTCTTTTTTGTGCACGCTTAATGTCTGCACGAGAAGCTTCAAGCTTTTCTGCTTTTTCTGGGAAAGCTTCGATCAAACGATCAACAATCGTATAGTCAGTTTCCGAACCAACAAAGACTTCCAAGAATTTAGGGCGAGGCACACCGATTTCGCGCATAACCAAGTTAACGATATTGCGCTCTTGCTCACGAATAGAGGAAATACGGGATTTAATGGATTTAATAATACGGTTTACGAAAACTGGAGACAGCTTAACAGATGCCATCATATCAACCAGCTCGGCACGCTTGGCAACAGATTTCTTGTCGTTGTAGCCGTTTTTCTCTTCAAGCTTCAAGACTTCTTCATTCAGCTTGCCAAGATTCGCCAAAAACGCATCCAACTCTTCTTGGTCGATCCCGTCTTCTTTTGGCTCACCGGAATCATTGTCCGGAGACAGCTCTTCAACAGGAATATCAACCAAATCCGCAGGACGGACAAACCCTTGAATCAAGTCGGCGATTTTACCTTCACCATCGTCGATCTTACCGAAAGAATCTAGCAGGTCTGTTGCCATTGCTGGGTAAAGCGCCATAGATGCCAACATATCACGAATACCGTTTTCGATACGTTTAGCAATCTCAACTTCGCCTTGGCGAGTCAGCAACTCAACTGATCCCATTTCACGCATATACATACGAACCGGGTCAGTGGTACGGCCAAACTCGGCATCTACTTCCGCCAATGCCAAAATCGCTGCCTCAGCCGCTGCATCGTCGAAGGTTTCACCTTCTTTTGTTAACAACTCATCAGCATCTGGCGCAGAATCGAATAATTGGATCCCGAAATCACGCAGGATGGTTAGGACTTGACCTAATTGGTCTTCTTCAATATCATCAGGCAAAACATCGTTTACATCAGAAAAGGTCAAGTACCCTAATTCTTTTGCTCTTTCAATCAGATCGATTAATTGCTGCTTTCTTTCTACTCTAGTCATGTTTGCCCCAATTTATTGCGCCAAAGCCCCGCTATCCGGAAACTACCCGAAAAAAACAAGACCGCAAATTATACTAAAATTTTTTAGATAAATTTAAACTTTTGTACCAATAAGACCTTAATTTTTATAGATTTGTCGTCTCCTTATGTAGGGACGACAAACGCATTATTCAAGTTAAACTTATTTTTTTATGGATTTTTGCAACTCAAACCATGTACTCAAAGCATCCATATCCCCGGCATTTTCGGGCGTGGTTTTTTTCAGAGCACTCTCGGTTGTTAGCTCGTTGGTGATTTGCATTGCTATCTGCTCATACAGAGAGCTTAAAAACTCATCATCGTCATTCAGCGGTATTGCTCTAATCTGCTCTAGAACTTTGACTCGCTTAGCGTCTGAAAACCACTGCTCCCAAGACTCCAGCAAATACCCATTTTCCTTCAGCACGGACAAGGCTCGTGCAAAAAAACGAAACTCGGCGTTTTCCGACCCTGTTAACAATGCCATAAAGTCATCATCAAACACCTTGCCCCAGCTTGGTCTCTTGAATAGCACAGCAAACATTTGTAGCACAATGCTCTTGGCCTTTAGCTTTGTGATTTCAACCGGTTTTTTGTCTCGATGTTTTTGGGTAGAAGCTATACGCAACCCCATGATTTGCCCCAAGCGCCACACAGGCAAATCCACCCGTTCTGACAACACTTTGGTCAGTAAATCTGGCATGGCCGCCTGCGCTTGTGCTATATAGGGTTTTGACAGTGAAATCAGTTGCTGCTGTCCTTCAATAGTGGATATCGGCATGGAAAGCTTCGCCTCAAGCCCATTAAATAAGAAGGTAGAAATCGACATGGCCTGAGCAACGCGTTTTTGAAAACCTTCAACCCCCTCTTTCCTAACGGTTGAATCAGGATCTTCTCCCTGATCCAAAAACAGGAACTTCACGGTTCGGGTTTCCGTCAGCAGTGGTAATGCAAGCTCCAATGCTTTCCAAGCAGCTTTTTTACCGGCTTCATCACCATCAAAACAGAAGACAACATCGTCCACTTGACGGAAAAGAATATCCAAATGCTCAGCGGTGATTGCCGTACCTAATGTTGCCACCGCATTACGAATACCAAACTGTGCCAAGGCAACCACATCCATATACCCTTCAACCACCAAAACATGATTAAACGCCTGGCGTGACTGACGCATTTCATATAAACCGTAAAGCGTATAGGTTTTGTGGAAAATCGAGGTTTCAGGAGAGTTTAAGTATTTAGGTTGATCTTCAGGGTTAATGATCCTGCCACCAAAGGCAATCACGCGACCGCGCCCATCACGAATCGGAAACATGATTCGGTTACGAAAGCGATCATACGCACGGCCATTATCTTTTTTGACCAGCATACCCGTCTCAACCAATTGTGCTTTCATGGCTTCATCGGCGTGCAGCCCGGAAACCAAGTTGTCCCATCCGTCTGGTGCGTAGCCAATGACAAATTCTTTCGCGATTTCGGAAGTCAGCCCGCGAGACTTAAGATAAGCCTTTGCCTGATCGGACATAGAATGCGAACGAAGTTGAGCGCGATAATATTTGGCAACCGCAAAGGTCACATCGTACAAATCTTTGGTTTTTTGCTGCTGCTCTTGTTGCTTAGGGGTAAGCTTTTCTCTCGGCACTTCCATCCCAGTCATTGCCGCAAGCTGCTCAACCGCCTCAACAAAGCTGAGGCCATCATACTCCATCAAAAATTTCAGGGAATCACCGCTCGCACCGCAACCGAAGCAATGGTAAAACTGTTTTTGTGGATTAACGTTAAATGACGGCGTTTTTTCGCTATGAAATGGACAACAGGCCTTATAGGTCGTTCCTGCCTTTTTTAAAGGCACACGCTGATTGATCACCTGCACAATATCACTGCGCGCAAGCAAATCTTCGATAAACGAACGTGGGATACTTCCTTTATTTGATTGAGCCATCAGCCATCTCGTTCACACCTTATCCACAGAAAAATACACACGGTCATATCAATTAACTCTTAGTGAGATTCTGCGGAACTTAAAGACCACTTTTTCTAGGCGTGGCTCGCGGTCCTCAGTCTTTCTAAGGTCAAGAGGCACAACAACGAAAAAGAGGCCTTTAAGCTCCGCCCGAAGGGGCTTAGCTAAATTCGCCAACTCTGCGTTATGAAGCCTTGCAAGGTCTAGACATTACATTAGCTTCACGCCTTGATTTGACAAATTTAGCGTTGCCAGAATCCACTAGGGGTTAATCGATATGACCCACCTAAAACGCAAAAAACCCGACAGTTTTCACTATCGGGTTTTTCGAGATGAAATCAATTTCAGTCTGTCAGCGATTAGGCGAGTTTTGCTTTAATCAACTTACTCACTTCTGCCATGTCTGCACGGCCTTGCATCTTAGGTTTCAACAACCCCATGACTTTACCCATGTCCTGCATCGAAGCGGCACCGGTTTGTGCTACTGCTTCGTCAATCAACCCTGAAATTTCATCTTCAGTCAAAGGGCTCGGCAGGAAGGATTGAATAACAGTCATCTCAAAAGCTTCTTGCTCTGCAAGCTCAGGACGTCCAGCGTCCACATATTGCTGTTGAGAATCACGACGTTGCTTAAGCATTTTGTCTAGGATCGGCAAAATTTCCGCATCATCGTCTACTGTAGTCTGATTATCTACTTCAACCTGCTTGATTGCAGCAAGCATGGAACGGATAACCGTAAGACGCTCTTTTTCTTTAGCCTTCATCGCTGCCTTCATTTCTGAAGTCAGATTGGCTTTGATTTCACTCGACATTAATTAACTTACCAAATCTACTGGGCAAATCAAATTAATATAAACGTGTTGTACGACGGTTTTCGCGAGACAAACGTTTTGCTAGACGCTTAACTGCAGCCGCTTTCATACGCTTACGAGCCCAAGTTGGCTTTTCGTAGAATTCGCGTTTACGTGACTCAGTCAAAACACCTGCTTTTTCGCAAGCACGCTTAAAACGACGTAGTGCAACGTCAAATGGTTCTGTATCTCTAACTTTTACGCTTGGCATAATAATCTCTTGCTTAAAAAATTCTTTGTTGGACTTCTCGTTGGGCTTAATTTATCTAATTTAAACAATAGATAACCCAGCCGAAAGTCGGGGAAACGCGAATTATAAAATTATGAAACACTTTTTGCAAATGAATTTCATGAAAAAACTTTTATAGAAACCAAAGGAATTTCAAGCAAATATCTAAATTCGCGCCTTGTCGGATTCGCATTTGGTAAAATTCGTTTTTATTTTAATGGTGTAGCGGGTTCGATTGCTACCTAAAATCGCTTAATTACCACTTAATTTCAGTTAATTTTCTATCGGCAGACTATGCAAACTTCTCTTACTCTTGGCATCGAAAGCTCGTGCGACGAAACAGGTGTCGCTCTATATCATTCCGAAAAAGGTTTACTGGCGCATACACTCTATAGCCAAGTCAAACTTCACGCTGAATATGGCGGAGTCGTCCCCGAGTTGGCTTCTCGCGACCATATTCGTAAACTTCTGCCGTTAATTCACCAAACCATCGAAGCTGCACAAATCGACGCCAAAGAAATTACCGGCATCGGCTATACCGCTGGCCCTGGCTTGATGGGCGCCCTTCTATCCGGTGCCGCGGTAGCGCGCAGCTTGGCTTATGCATGGAAAATTCCTGCGGTTGGCGTTCACCATATGGAAGGCCATTTGCTCGCGCCTATGCTGGAAGAAAACAAACCTGAATTTCCTTTTATCTGCCTGTTGATTTCCGGCGGCCACAGTATGATTATCCGCGTGGACGGCATAGGACAATACAAACTACTTGGCGACACCTTGGATGATGCCGCAGGGGAAGCTTTTGACAAAACGGCAAAAATGCTTGGCTTAGGCTATCCCGGTGGACCGGAAGTATCCAAACTTGCCACACAAGGGGAAACGGGGCGTTATATTTTCCCCAGACCCATGGTGGACAGACCTGGGTTGGACATGAGTTTCAGTGGCTTGAAAACCTTCACTTTGAATACTTGGCTTGCCGCGCAAAAGCAAGGCGATGATAGCGACCAAACCAAAGCGGATATTTGCCGGGCGTTTGAAATCTCCGTAGCGGAAACCCTGGCGATAAAATGTAAGCGCGCTCTTGAACAGGAAGGTTTGAACCGTTTGGTGGTTTCCGGTGGCGTGAGCGCCAACCGTGAGATTCGTGCAAAGTTGGATGTGCTAATGGCGAAACGCAAAGGGGAAATATTCTATCCTCGACTGGAGTTTTGTACCGACAACGGCGCGATGATTGCCTATGCCGCCGCCAAACGACTGGATGTAGGAGAACACAATGACTTGAACTTTGCCTGTCGTCCGCGATGGCATTTGGAAGAGTTGTCTGCGATCTAAATCTCTCGCCCCCCCCAACCTGGCAGATTTAACGCTTAAAATCTGCCAGGTTGGGGTATAACGAATAATATTACTTCTCTTCGCCGCGAACCAACCGCATGATATTGGAGCGATGGCGCCAATACAGAATCAACGTCATAATCATGGTGACAGCAACCCACGAAGGTTCACCGGAAATAAAGTGAATATAAAGCGGAGCCAATAACGTTGCCACCAACGCCGAAATAGAAGAAATCTTCAACACCTTGGCAACAAACAGCCACGTTCCGGCAACGGCCAGACCAATCAATGGTGACAACCCGAACATCACGCCCAACATGGTTGCGACACCTTTCCCACCTTTAAAACCGAAAAACACCGGATAAAGATGTCCGATAAATGCTGCAAACCCAACGGTCACAACCAATGCCGGCGGCATCCCCATCATGTTGACAACCGCAACCGGAATCAGACCCTTCAACAGATCGCCCGCTAGCGTAATGGCAGCAGGCTTGGTGCCGTAAAGGCGCTTGACGTTGGTCGCCCCCGGATTACCGGAACCGCTCTTTCGAGGATCTTCCAACCCCATCAGTCGACAAACGATAATCGCCGATGACAACGAACCGATCAGATACGCGCCGGTCAAAATAGCGATATTTAAAAGTGATAACTCATTCATAATACTGTCCGTCATTAGATTGGCGAACATTTTAATCGGTTTATAAAGCAATTGTTAGCGTTATAATTATCGGCACTTATAGTTATATCTTACAAACAACCAATATTGAGAGTCGGCAACATGCATCATGACACTATCTTTATTAAAGGGCTTGCCGTTGATGCGGTGATCGGAGTTTTCGATTGGGAAAAGGAAATCAAACAGCCTTTGGTGTTTGATATCGAGCTTTACACAGACTTGAAAAAAGCCAGCTTGTCGGATGATCTGCAAGATACGGTTTGCTATAAGACGGTCAGTGACGAGGTAATTGCACTTACCGAAGCTTCGCGTTTTGATTTGATTGAGTCACTTGCCGAGCAAATTTGTGAGCACATACTAAAAAGCCAACCGGCCGTTTCGGCGGTAAAACTTACACTGCACAAGCCGGACGCCGTGCCTGCGGCTCAATCGGTTGGCTTAAGCATTTATAGACAAAGAATCGCGTCTTAAGAAATCGATTTTTGTTGTTGTGCCGCCTTACGAATGAGTGGCACGACCTTTTCCATATTGACGCAAGCCTGTTGCTCGGTAATTTTCGTCAACTCTTGATAGTCTTCTTGAAACTGTTTGCCGTTTTGACGAGACATATTACGCATGATCTTATGAAACAAACGCTCTCCTTCCGCAAGCTTTGCCACCGTCACCAACTGCTCCGGCGACATTTGCAACGCCACCTGCTGGATAATACGATCATCGGTAGACACCAACTTGTTCGCCAAATCGCGATAGACCTTCAGTTTTTTCTGCAACGCTTGCTGATCGACATCTGAACCTTGCCCCAAGCGTTTGCTGATAATCTGCTGCAATCCGGAAACCGCTTCTCGCGGCAGCTCAATCGTGACATATCCGATCTCCAACAGATATTCACCCGTTTCCGTTCTTTTTGCTGAAATCTCCACGATCTTTCCTCTAAATCCCTAAGGCACCAGACGGTTAAATATAGCGTTCTTCGCCGGCTTGAACTTGAATAATACCATCACCGTCAAACTCGTACATTTTCTCAATCACTCTGCGGATCGCAGCTTTGGCAATGTCATGATTTGGCATAGGCGTTCTCTCTAAATCCGCTTGTAATTGCTTGGCTAGAATACCGCCCGTGTTCGACAGTATTTTTTCGTTCAAATTCGGGTTATTTGCCGTCAGCAGTAAAATCAGTACATCTTCGTTGGCAATCGCTCGCAGCAAAGTTTGCATATCCGACGGGCTTAACATCATCAAATGATCCGCCAAATGCACATAGCTTTTCAGCACGGAATGCACTTGCCCCGACTCCAAAGCCTGCAAATGCTCTAATGCGATATTCAACAGCTCCAACGAAAAACGATCCATACGAATCATGGCATGGCCAATATGCACCTGCCATTCGTTTTCATGAAGCTTTTTTATCCCTAATTTCATGCTATGCCTTTAAACACTAAATTATCTGGTTACATTTTTTACGAACGACTGTCTATACAACCACTTTGCAGCATCCGAAACCAACTCTATATTTCAAAGCAAATTGACTGCCAAAAAACGTCTTTTCACGCCAAGATGGCACTATAATAAGCCAAAATTCCATTTTTTTACCATCTAAGCACAAAGATTTTACCTATGAAGCCAAAACATTCGCTCCCCACTCCCAGTACCGATGCGCAGCTTCATAGTGAAAAACTCACCCAGCGCATCAAACAGCAACTCAACCGGCAAGGTCATTTATCTTTCGCGCAATTCATGCAAATGGCACTTTATACGCCAGGACTCGGCTATTACGCCAACAGCCTGCCAAAAATCGGCGCGCAGGGAGATTTCATCACCGCACCAGAAGTCTCGCCGTTGTTTTCACAGTGCATTGCCAGACAAGCCGCACAAGTACTGAAAACCTTGGAACACCCCAACCTGGTAGAATTTGGCGCTGGCCGCGGCACCATGGCAAAAAACATCCTGCTGGAACTGGATGCGCAAGAACAGCCTATAGAACACTACTACATCCTTGAACTGAGTGCGGATTTAAGACTCGTGCAACAGGAAACCCTGCAAGCTTTGCCGGCTCACCTGTTTGAAAAGGTGATTTGGTTGAATTCTTTGCCGGAAACACCGATTGAAGGCGTGTTTGTTGCCAATGAGGTGTTGGACGCCATGCCGATTGAACGCCTCAAGCTTGAACCACACCAAACCTCACAGGCGATGGTGGTTTTCAACGAGACCAAACAACAGTTCGAGTGGGATTACCTACCGATTACCGACCGTTTATTGCAACGTTTCAGCAACGGCATTTTGCATTTTATAGGCGACCCGAGCCCGGATGGTTATGAAACCGAAATCAACCTCAACATCCGTCCTTGGTTAAAATCCGTCTTTGAAGCCATGGAAAAAGGGTTATTACTGTTGATCGACTACGGCTATACCCGCCGGGAATATTACCAACCTGCTAGAGTGATGGGAACACTTCGCTGCCACTACCAGCATTTGGCGCACAACAATCCGTTTTTCTATCCTGGCTTACAGGACATCACCGCGCACGTTGATTTCACCGCAGTGGCAGAGTCAGCGTTTGACGTTGGCTTTAAAATCGCTGGCTTCTCGACCCAAGCACACTTCCTGATGAGTAGCGGCCTACTTGAATTGTCCGCAACGTCTACGGATGACATTACCGAATCGTTGAAAATCGCCCAACAAATCAAAACCCTGACCTTACCGGATGAAATGGGAGAAACCTTCAAGGTCATCGCCCTCACTAAAAAAACGGATATGTCATTAATGGGCTTCCAACTTCGAGATTTAAGACACCAACTCTAACTTACAAGCGAAAAGGATAACGTATGGATCTACTTCAAGCTGCCATACTCGGTATTATCGAAGGATTAACCGAGTTCTTGCCGATTTCCTCCACCGGACACCTGATTGTCGTCAGTGACTGGCTAGGACTGCAACAGACAGACCAAAACAAAGCCTTTGAAGTCATTATCCAATTTGCCGCCATTTTAGCCGTCATCTCGCATTACAAAGAGAAGTTTACTGCCGGACATTCAAGACTCTGGGGCAATGTCATTATCGCCTTTATTCCCATAGGCATCATCGGCCTGCTGTTCCACCACCAAATCAAAGAAATTTTTACGATTCAGATCGTGGCTTGGATGTTCATTATCGGTGGGATAATCTTCTTGATTCTGGAACGTCTTTACACTGAAGGCACGCACCGCACCAAAGATATTGAAGACCTATCGATCCGCCAGGCTTTTTGGATTGGTATCGCACAGGTTTTCGCGCTGATTCCCGGCACCAGCCGCGCCGGCGCATCGATTGTCGGGGGAATGATTGTCGGACTTGACCGCAAGGCATCGGCAGAGTTTTCATTCCTGCTGGCATTGCCGGTACTTGCCGCCGCTTCGGGGTTGGATTTTGTCAGACACTATTCCGAATTTGCCAATACCAGTTGGATGCCGCTGATTGTCGGTTTTGTGGTGGCCTATGTTGTCGCCTACCTCACTATGACCGTTTTCATCCGTTTCTTGGAACGCTTCACCTTTAATGCCTTTGGTATTTACCGTATCCTATTTGGTATCATTCTATTGATTGCTTTCTCATAATGTAGCAACACCCTACATAGACATGCACCCAAGGAGTACGCCATGAAGCTTTTCAGTGCCGAACAGTGCCAGCAACTTGATCGCACGGCAATTGAGTCCTGGAAGACTCCGGGGCTACTCCTGATGAAACGCGCCGCTTTCGGCGCATTCCACACACTTCAAGCCCACTGGCCGAATGCGCAAAAAGTCACCCTTCTCTGCGGCACAGGCAACAATGGTGGCGATGGTTTGGCGCTGGCACAATATGCCTTGCTTGCAGGCATGGATGTGACCGTCACAATCATCGGTAATCCCCAAAACTTCAAACCCGATGCACGACAAGTCTACGAGGAACTGATTCAACTCGGTGTCACACCGGTTGATTTTTCTAAAGAGGTTCTCGACACAAACGTAATTGTCGACGCGCTGCTGGGTATCGGCATCAATAAACCCATCTCCGGAGAATTGGCGGACATCATCCAAGCGGTCAATCAAAGCGAAGCGCCCGTTTTGGCATTAGACATTCCAACCGGTGTAGATGCCACCACCGGAAGCATGCATGGTTGCGCCATCCAAGCGGATGTCACCATCAGTTTTATTGCCCACAAGTTGGGGCTTTATACCGGTGTGGGCGCTGACCATATCGGCGAGATTGTCATTGATGACCTGAAACTGCCGGTGGCACTTTTTGACACCACCCCCAACCTGGCAGATTTTCATGATCTGACTTTCTGGAAAGAACGCTTGCCTGCTCGTGCAACATCCGCTCACAAAGGGTCTTCGGGCACGGCCTTGTTGATTGGCGGCAACTACGCCATGGCAGGCGCTATCCAACTATCGGCAACGGCTGCGCTACGGGCAGGTGCTGGCTTGGTAAAGGTCGTCACCCAAAATGAACACACCGGCATGCTCACCGAGCAACAACCTGAGTTGATGTGTTACCCAACAACACAACTGGATGAGCTACTACCGCAAGCCAATGCCATCGCTATTGGTCCGGGATTGGGCTTGGATGACTGGGCGCATGATCTCTTACAACAATCCCTGCTTTACCTGCAGCAACATCAAACACCTGCCGTGTTGGATGCAGACGCCCTAAAACTATTGGCAAAAAATCCAACGTTCCACCTCCAAAACCCTCATTGGGTGCTAACCCCGCACCCCGGTGAAGCCGCCGACATGCTAGGGTGCAGCACGCAAGATATCCAAAATGACCGCATCAGCGCCATCTACAAACTCCACGAGTTATATGGTGGGGTGGTGTTACTGAAAGGTAATGGCACGCTGATTTTTGATGGGAAACATTTGGAACTTTGTCCATTAGGCAACCCCGGTATGGCGGTTGGCGGTATGGGAGATGTTTTGACGGGAATGATTACCAGCTATCTGGCACAGGGCTCAAGGCAAGGTTTGTCATTGATGGATGCGGCTTGTCTTGGCGCTTACCAACATGCTGCCATAGCCGATCAGGTGGTGGAGACGCGTAATCTCACGAGTTTGATTCCGTCCGACATTATTGCCGGACTCTAATCTTTTCGCCTGTGCCTTACTTAGGCATAAACCCGGACAAGGCTTTCAAATCTTCAAACAAGGCTTCCGGTGAATCTGACACCAGATTGATATGCCCAAGCTTACGCCCGGCTCTCTCAGCCTTATCATAAAGATGTAAATAGGCATTCGGCATCTTCAACACGGTTTCGACAGGCCCTGTTTCACCGATGATATTCACCATGGCGGCAATCGGCTGACGCGGAGCGGTACTCCCCAATGGCAATCCGGTAATGGCTCGCACATGGTTTTCAAACTGGCTGGTTTCCGCGCCTTCAATGGTCCAGTGCCCTGAGTTATGAACGCGAGGCGCCATTTCATTTGCCACCAAACCGTCCAAGGTTTCAAACAATTCAAGCGTCAATACACCAACGTGATCCAACTCATCCAATAACTTTTGCATGTAGCTTTCTGCTTGTTGTTGAATCGTTTCGGAAATCTGCTGAGCAGGTGCGATGGTGTAACGTAAAATGCCGTCTTGGTGAATATTCTGTACCAACGGATAGTAAACATGCTCATTGGCAGCGTTGCGCACCGCGATAATCGACAACTCACGACTGAACTCGATAAACCCTTCCAGAATCAACTCGCGGTTACCGATAGCTTGCCACGCCTGCTCGATTTGATCGGCCTCTTTAATGACAAATTGACCTTTACCATCATAGCCTTCAGTAGTGGTTTTCAGCACCGCCGGCAAACCGATTTCTTCAACGGCGATTCTCAGATTTTCCAGCGAATCTATTACTTGATAAGGCGCACAAGGAATACCAAGCTGATCGAACATCCCCTTTTCACGACCGCGATGTTGTGAAACGAACAGTGACTTTTCACCGGGGTACACCGGCGTATGTTTAGCGATTTCACGCACTTGCTCAACTGAGGTGTTTTCACTTTCGTAGGTAATGACATCGGCAAATTTCGCCAGCGCATCAACAGAAGTAACATCATCTGAAGAATGGAAAAACATATGACCCAAAAGCGCAGAAGGTTCTTCACCATTCATGCCATAAAAACCGAATTTCTGCCCGAGCGGATAACCGGCGATTGCCAACATTCTGCCAAGCTGACCAGCTCCTAACACTCCGATTTTCTTTGTAATGGGGGTCATTGCGTCTCCTTAAACAACACCTTAAACACCAAAAGGCATAACAACGTTATAAAAACAAAAAAGCCACTTAATAAGAGCGGTATTTTACTCTATAAAGTGGCTTTTTGCGCTATTTTGCGACCAGATACGATCGATGAAAATCGAGACAGTTCCGTCGATTCTAGTGATCAATTCTTGGGTCGGGGTTATCCAAAACGGTTTGTGTTTGCGTGTTACGGAAAGTACGGATGGCTTCACGAACCGCAGGCAATTCATTGGCAACGATTTGGGATGCCAAAATACCTGCGTTTTTCGCACCGGCCTCACCAATCGCCAAGGTGCCTACTGGAACACCGCCCGGCATTTGCACGATAGACAACAAAGAGTCTTGCCCACTCAACGCACGTGATTGAACCGGAACCCCCAAGACAGGCACTAAGGTTTTCGCCGCAACCATTCCAGGCAAATGTGCCGCACCGCCCGCACCCGCGATAATTGCTTTCAATCCGCGCGCTTCGGCTTGCTCGGCGTAATCAAACATCAAGTCAGGCGTACGATGTGCAGAAACGACTTTCACTTCATAAGGCACACCGAAAGATTCCAACATTTCAACAGCGTGCTGCATGGTCGGCCAGTCTGACTTTGACCCCATGATAACGCCGACCAATGGGCTGGCTGATGCATTTTTTTCAATTTGATTGGACGACATTTCTCGACCCTTCCTAAAATGATTTTCGGAAAAAGGGAGCTATTCTACAGACCTAAAACAAAAATGCAAGCACATCGAACTTAAGTCATTGACTCTATTCAAAAATACGGCATTTCCATTCGAAATTGGGCTATGGATTTTCATCACTTCCTGCGCCAGTTTTGCACTGAAAAATGGCGCGCGCTACGCGTCGATATGATCCCGTGAGTCGATAACAAAGAACTGATTCCCCCCCGCGGACTTCGCACCTTTTTTCGCTTTGGTTGCGACCGAAGACAACTTTTGTGTATGCACGAAAATATCGGGATACGCCAACAACACCCCTACCGACAAAGTCATCATTGGAAAAAATTGCGGTTTGCCATCACGGCTGTAAGACTGTATCCCACCTCTGTCGCGGTCTTCTTCCGTGTAAAAGCTTTGAGAGACCAAGCGAAAGTCGCTTAAAACGCTATTGGAGATGGCTTCATAATCTTCTTCGGTAACGATCACAAAGTCGTCTCCCCCGATATGCCCCACGAAACCTTCCTTACCAGCCATGACGGACTCCAATACATTGGCGATGGCAGCAATCACCTGATCTCCCTGCTCAAAGCTGTAGCAATCGTTATAAGCTTTGAAATGATCGACATCGACATAAATCACGCTAAACGGCATGTTGCTATCAAGATATTGCTGAATCTTATTTTGGATTGGCACATTCCCCGGTAACCCCGACAAAGGGTTGGCGTATTTCGCACTGCGCACTTTCAGATCCGTCATCACTTTCAAAAGATCCATGAAACTGCCGCAACCGACATATTTTCCGTGCTCGGTGATGATAAATGCCGATTTCTCCTGCGCGCCCATTTCGGTGATGTCGTTACTCACGTCAACTAAAGGCGTTTTGATATTGTAGACAAGCGGTTCATCCATAAACTTTTTGATTGACTTGCGCGAATGAAGATTACGACCATACTGCGTCGCCAACACATTCATCAACGCATGGCGCCAAACCATGCCGGTTGGAATCCCTTTATCCACCACAGGTACAAACACCACATCAGGGTTATTCAATAAATATTCTGCCACTTCAAACACGGTTTCATTCGGATTGACCCACTTATAATGCTTATTGACGACTTTAACGGTTTCATTATCGGTCACGGTAATTTGTCGTCTGTCCGGCCATTTGAATGACAAGGACAACGCAGGTACAGCGGAAGGTCTTTTCAATAAAAAGCCTTGAACCAAATCAACGCCCAACTTCTCTAGAATGTACAATTCCTGCTCAGTTTCCACCCCTTCGGCAATGATTTTCGTCCCCAGTCCTTTCGCCAAAATAACAATCGTTTCCATGAAACGGTATTTGTCGGCTTGCGAGTCGATATTAGAAATAAAATGCTTGTCGATTTTGACATAGTCAGGCTTAACCGCTGACCAAAGCTTCAGGCCGTTGTAGCCGGAACCCAAATCATCAATCGCCACTTTAAAGCCCATTGAACGATAATGATTCAGCGCCTTCAAAAAGATATCGCAATCTTCGATAGGTTGTAATTCGGTGATTTCAATCACAACCTGACTCAGGTCCAACTGACTCTGCGCCAAAAGCTGTAGCGTTTTGCCGGAACGATGATTTTTGTCCAGCAACGAACTAACGGTGACGTTAATGAATAACTTGGCTTGATTTTGATGAAAGCTGCTTGCAGATACAAAATTACGGATCGCAACGTTCCGAGCCAGGACATCCATCTGCAACAGGCACCCCATATCGTCCGCCAAACCAAACAAATTAATAGGAGAGTAAAGTGGCGTATTTTCCGGGCCGCGAGTTAGGCATTCGAATGCATAGATACTACGCTTTTTCAAATTAACAATCGGCTGAAAAAGAGTCGTTATATTTTCATGTTGAAAAATCGCCAAAAGCTCTCTTCCCAGAGAAGTATCGGCCAACCTAGCCCGCGTTTCTTTACACAATAACGAATCCGGCATTTAGCGCTCCGTAGCCTTTTTATCCACAAGCGAGGTATCTTAATATTTCAAAAATATCGTCTATATGACGAACACATGAAAGTTTTGTTTCTCGGTAAGTATCTCTACGCAAAATATTGACAATCCCCTACCCAAACACAATTCAATATTTCCAAATACACTTTTAAAAAAATTTGCATAATCATTTCATTTTCAAGACAATACGCACCATAGCGCCGATTTGACTAATCAGCTTGCGGGCGCATAAAAAGTACGGCTAAAGCGAGGAAACCTCTTTTATTCCTTCCGCCTTGATTTCCGTACCTCACTTTTTGTATTCATAGAATGAGGAACATTTATCATGACAACAACAGTATTTACTTCCGAATCCGTATCCGAAGGCCACCCAGACAAAATCGCCGACCAAATTTCCGATGCGATGCTGGACGCCATCCTGAAACAAGATCCACGTGCACGTGTTGCCTGCGAAACGTTTGTTAAAACCGGCATGGTGATCTTGGGGGGTGAAATCACTACCGAAGCCTGGGTTGACCAGGAAGAATTGGTGCGTAAAGTCGTCAACGACATCGGTTACAATCACGGCGATCTTGGTTTCGACGGCTCGACTTGTGCGGTATTGAGCTCTATCGGCAAACAATCCCCTGAAATTGCAATGGGGGTTGACGAATCATCGGAACACGAACAAGGCGCGGGCGACCAAGGCTTGATGTTCGGTTATGCATCAAACGAAACGGATGTGTTGATGCCTGCGCCGATTTTCTACGCACACCGCTTGATGGAAAAACAAGCTGAGCTGAGAAAGAACGGCGTATTGAGCTGGCTGCGTCCAGATGCAAAAAGCCAAGTCACTTTGCGTTATGAAAACGGTCAACCGGTTGCGATTGATGCCGTTGTCTTATCTACTCAACACAGCCCAGACATCACAAACAAAGACTTGCACGAAGCGGTGATGGAAGAAATCATCAAGCCGGTATTGCCATCAGAATGGCTTCACTCAGGCACGCAATACCACATCAACCCAACTGGCCGTTTCGTTATCGGTGGCCCAGTCGGTGATGCTGGTTTGACAGGCCGTAAAATCATCGTTGATACTTATGGCGGCATGGCGCGTCACGGTGGCGGTGCTTTCTCAGGAAAAGATCCATCAAAAGTAGACCGTTCTGCGGCTTATGCAGGCCGCTATGTTGCTAAAAACATTGTTGCAGCTGGTCTGGCTGATAAGTGTGAAATTCAGGTTTCCTATGCCATCGGTGTTGCAGAACCGACGTCTATCAGTATCGAAACATTTGGAACGGAAAAAGTTGCGGTTTCACTGATTGAGAAACTGGTGCGCGAACACTTCGATTTAAGACCAAAAGGCTTAATCTCCATGTTGGATCTTTATCGTCCGATCTATCAAAAAACCGCCAGCTATGGTCACTTTGGTCGCGAACTTCCTGAATTTACTTGGGAAAAAACCGATAAAGCTGAAGCACTAAGAGCCGATGCTGGCCTATAATTTAAAACGTCGAATCCACTAAAAATCTGCCAGGTTGGGGTGATACAGCCCCAACCTGGTAGATTTTTGGGAGAAAAAGAAATGAATTCACAAAAGAAATATCCGCAAAAACTGAGTCTGGAATTTTTTCCACCACGCACGCCAGCGGGCGTAGACAAACTAAAAACGGTCATCACTGAATTGGGTGGTATGGCACCGGAATATATGTCTGTCACTTATGGCGCGGGTGGTACCACTCAAGAAAAAACGTTGGAGACTGTGAGTTACATTCAGCAACACACGCCTTTCGACGCGGCGCCACATCTTACCTGCATCGGCGCCACTCACGAAAGCGTGTTGGAACTGCTGAACACCTATGAAGCCCTGGGGATTAAACGCATTGTCGCATTACGAGGCGATTTGCCTTCAGGCATGATGGACCCGGGCGAGTTCAAGTACGCAAGTGACTTGATTGCTTTCATCAAACAGGAAAAAGGCGATACTTTCCATCTTGAAGTGGCCGCTTATCCCGAGACCCACCCACAGGCACGCAACTGTGAAGTCGGTATCAAATGGTTCAAGCATAAAGTCGAGCAAGGTGCGGACTCCGCCATCACCCAATACTTCTACAACGTGGACAGCTATCTTTACTTTATTGATAACTGCGAGCGCCATGGCATAGATCTCCCGATTATTCCTGGTGTCATGCCGATTACCAACTATGAAAACCTAGTACGCTTTTCGGCAGGTTGCGGTGCGGAGGTACCTCGCTGGCTGAAATGTCGCCTGGAAAGCTTTGAAGATGATAAAGAAAGCCTATTGGCCTTCGGTCAGGATGTCGTCACCGAAATGTGTCAACGCCTGTTGGATGCCGGCGCACCGGGGATCCACTTCTACAGCATGAACCAATCACAGCCGACTTTGGACATCGCCAAGTCGCTGACATTCAAAAACGCTTAATCAACGCAAAGCGGACGTCTCCATGAGAATTTCACGGTTTTATTTTCCCGCCGAATTTCAAACTGGAGACACCCTCACGCTCACCAAAGAGCAAGCACACTACGCTTTGACGGTGCTTCGCCTCAAACATGAGCGTCCCGTTGAACTGTTTGACGGCAAAGGCAAGCAAGCCCTCGCCACCCTGATTCACACCAGTCGTCGTACTGCCGATGTCGTGATTAACAGTGTTTCCACCCCGGAAAATGAATCGCCAATCCAGACGATTTTACTGCAAGGTATCTCCAAAGGTGACCGCATGGACTTCACCATCCAAAAATGTGTGGAGTTGGGTATTACTGCGATACAACCTTTATGGACAGCACATTGTGATGTCAAAAACGACAAAATCGATAAAAAATTGCAGCACTGGCAGGAAATCGCCATCAATGCCTGCGAGCAATCCAATCGCAATGTCGTACCAGACATTCTGTCCCCCGTCGAGATTGGCGAATGGTTTGCCCTGCAAACCTCGGTAAAAGGCTTAGTGCTTGACCCTTATGCCTCACAAAACCTAAAAACCATAGAAAACTTTGACGAGGGCGCCATTCACCTGTTGGTCGGCCCCGAAGGCGGGTTAACCGAAACAGAAGTCTCGCTGGCACAAACCAAAGGCATGACCCCCGTTACACTTGGCCCCCGCATTCTCCGTACCGAAACGGCAGGCATGGCTGTACTGGCTATTCTGCAAGCTAAATTCGGAGATTTCTGACAATCCTCCATGGTTTGTTCGAGGTTTATCCTCCCTGCCCTCTATCTGTCTTCTCGCCGATTGCTTATAATAACCTCCTAATTTCACACGCAGAGAAACGAATGAACTCACAAGTCCCTCATTTACAGACTGCTCTAAGCGGTCCACTACACAAGTTGGAATCCCTTTTATTGAGTCACCAAGCGGATATTGAATGTTGGTTCAGAAAGCAGTTCAAAAAAACGCCTGCGCCTTTCTATGCATCTGTCGATTTACGAAATGCTGGCTACAAGCTTGCGCCAGTGGACACCAATCTGTTTCCTGCCGGATTTAATAACCTGCACCCTGACTTGAAACCTTTGGCGATTCAAGCCGCACAAAGTGCTGTGACTCAAGCCTGCCCAATTACCGATGGTGTACTCATCATTCCGGAAAATCATACGCGTAACACTTTCTATCTGGAAAACCTTTGCACCTTGCAGGAGATTGTGACGCTAGCCGGTTATGAAGTGCACATCGGCACTATCAATCCGGAAATCACCGAAACCACGAAAATCGAATTACCTTCCGGTAAAGTGCTGACGATCAAGCCTATCAAACGCCAAGGTGAACGTGTGGGTGTGGATGACTTCTTCCCGTGTGCGGTGTTGCTGAACAATGATTTGTCCGCAGGTCGCCCTGAAATTTTGGAAAACATCGACCAAACCTTGTTACCACCACTGGATTTGGGCTGGGCAAATCGTTACAAAACGCACCACTTCACCCATTATCAAAACGTGGCGGAAGAGTTTGCCGAATTGATTGAGATTGACCCTTGGTTGATTAGCCCACTTTCTTTGCAATGTGGTCCTATCAACTTCAAAGAGCGTACTGGCTTGGAAAATCTTGCCCAAGCCGTCAACAACGTGCTTGAGACCACTCAAAAACACTACGAACAGCATGATATCAGCTGTAAACCGTTTGCCATCGTCAAGTCCGATAGTGGTACTTACGGCATGGCGATTATGTCGGTAAAAGACCCGGAAGACATCCTCAACCTCAACCGCAAGCAACGCAACAAAATGGCGTCTGCTAAAGAAGGCTTGGTATCGGAACAAATGCTGGTTCAAGAAGGCGTCTACACCCATGAGACCTGGGAAGGCGCAGTCGCCGAGCCGGTGGTTTACATGATTCACAACCAAGTGGTCGGCGGGTTCTATCGCGTTCACACCGGTAAAACTGCAACCGATAACCTGAATTCTCCAGGCATGCATTTCGAGCCACTTTCATTTGAAGGGTCTCTGGTGTCACCAGACCAATCGAAAGATTGTGATGCCACCCCGAATCGCTTCTATGCCTACGGCGTGGTCGCACGATTGGCATTGATTGCGGCAGCTAGAGAGATTGCCGACGCTAAACAGAATAGCGGACAAACCCGTATTGAAGACACTTCTCTAGAAGCGTAAGAAAGGAACGCCTCATGCAAATCAAACTCGGCATTGTCATGGATCCTATCGATGGGATCAAACCCTATAAAGACAGCTCGTTTGCCATGTTACTTGAAGCGCAGCGTCGAGGCTATGCTCTGTTTTATATGGAACCGCAGGATATTTATCTGAAAAACGGCAAACCTTTCGCCACCACTTCCGAGTTGAAAGTTTGGGACAGGCCTAAGTCCGACACAACATCACAGTATTTTGGCTTCGGCGCTTCTGCTGAAACTGCCTTGAGTGATTTGAACATCATCCTGATTCGCCAAGACCCGCCGTTCAACAATGACTATCTTTATAGCACCCACATGCTAGAGCTCGCGGAGGCCGAAGGGGTATTGGTCGTCAATAAGCCGCAATCACTGCGTGATGCCAATGAAAAACTCTTCGCCAGCTGGTTCCCGGAATGTATTCCACCAACCATTGTTTCTGCCAATGCGGACAAAATTAAAGCTTTCATCCAAGACCATCAGGACACCATCCTAAAACCTTTGGATGCCATGGGCGGCGCCTCCATTTTCCGTGTCAAAAAAGATGATCCGAACATCAACGTCATTATCGAAAACATGACCGGACACGGCAAACACCATATTATGGCGCAAATTTATTTGCCCGAAATTTCCGAGGGCGACAAGCGCATTCTGCTCGTCAATGGCGAACCCGTGCCTTATGCGCTTGCACGCATCCCAGCACAAGGCGAAACCCGAGGCAATATTGCTGCTGGCGGCACAGGAGTAGGCATTGCGCTTTCCGAACGCGACTATTGGTTGTGTGAACAAATTCGCCCGACCCTGCAAGCCAAAGAGCTTCACTTTGTCGGTCTAGATGTGATTGGTGATTACATTACCGAAATCAACGTCACCAGCCCGACTTGCATCCGTGAACTCGATGAACAATATCGTCTCAATATCGCCGGCACGCTATTCGATCACCTAGAAGGCTTACTCAACTAAGATGTTTCGCCTTTTTCGCTTACCACTGCTGTTGCTGCTGACGTTCTGGCTAACCGCCTGTGGCACGTCTTCAGTACAGGATGTGGTGCGCCAGACATTCTATGTGTTCGGCACTGCCGTGCATATCGAAATCGTCAACACCCCAAAAGATAAAGCCATGGCGGCGATCCATGCCATTGAAGTCGATTTCAATCACTTCAACCGCGAATGGCATGCTTGGGAAAAAGGCGGTCTGCTCAGTAAGGTCAATGATGCCATTGCCAACCATCAATCCATTGTTGTACCGGAAAGTGTCAAAGCTTTCATCGTCAAATCCCAACGCCTCTCCAAAGAATCCGACTATTTGTTTGATCCGGGCATTGGCAACCTGTTGAAACTCTGGGGATTTGAATCCGAAGACTGGCATGGGCCGCCACCGCCACAAGACAAAATCAACGCCTGGCTGAAAAGCCGCCCTTCGATTGCCGATATTCATTTCGATGGCGACAAACTGTCCAGCACCAACGCAAATGTCAAACTCGATTTTGGTGGTAACGCCAAAGGCCTAGCACTCGATAGAGCCATCAACACCCTGAAATCGGCAGGCATTGAAAACGCCATTGTCAACATAGGCGGTGACATGCGCATTATCGGTACTAAAGACGGTCATGCCTGGAGAATCGGCGTGCAAGACCCTAAAAATCCGAAAAACGTTATGGGTATGGTCAAACTTTCGGGTGATGAAAGCATAGTGACCTCCGGCACCTATGAACGTTACTTCACATGGAAGGGCAAAACCTATGCGCATATTCTTGACCCGACTACCGGTTATCCTGAAGAACACTTTTTGTCTGTCACGGTCATCGACAAGGACGCCACCACGGCTGACACAGCTTCAACAGCCTTAATGGTTGCCGGCCCTAAACGTTGGGAAAAAATCGCCAAACAAATGGGCATTACCAAAGCCTATCTGGTCGACGACAAGGGGAATGAAATTATCACAGATGCCATGAAACCCTATCTGACCTTGATGGAAAACAAGGCGCAATAGCAGAGCTTAACCTCGGAATCGCTTTTCCGAGGAGAATGAAAACAAAATTGTTATAATGCCGTTATGACTTCTCTCACTTCTTTCCAACACCAAATTCTCATAGCCATGCCTTCTTTGGAGAACACCTGGTTCGAGAGAACGGTCATTTACATGGTCGAAGATAACCAGCATGGTTCGATGGGACTGGTTATCAACCTACCGCATAAGCTGACCACCGCCCAGCTGTTGGAACACTTCAAACTGGAAATCCAAAAAGACTCACCGATGCTTGAAGAGCCGGTTTTAATCGGTGGTCCTGTGGATGTTGAGCATGGTTTTATCCTTCACAAGAGCGAAGACTGCTGGCAAAAATCCATGGCATTGCAAGATGGGTTGTCCATGACCGTTTCCGAAGATCTCTTAAAAGCCATTGCCGACGGAACCGGCCCGGAAAAATTTCTGACATGCCTCGGGTTTGCCGGTTGGGAAAAAGGCCAGTTGCAACAGGAAATTCAAGACAATAGCTGGCTGACCATTCCCTACAACGAATCCTTGTTATTCGATGTTCCGGTTGAATCCCGCTGGGAAGTCGCGATGGGAACACTTGGCGTTTCACCGGAAAACCTCAGCAGCGACGCGGGGCACGACTGACATGACCTCACCTGCCTCCAAACCTATCGAAGGACAGGTTCTCGGGTTCGACTTCGGTCTTAGACGCATTGGCGTTGCTGTCGGACAAACCATTACCGCCACTGCCAGCCCGCTCACTATCGTCAACAGCCAAGATGGTAAACCGGACTGGGAGGCGATTACCCAAATTTTTGAGCAATGGAAACCCGTTGCCATCGTCGTCGGATTACCGATGCGCTTGAATGGCGAAGAGCAAGCCTTGACACAGCCCGCGCGCAAGTTCGGTCAACGCTTAAGCGGACGTTATAACACCCCGGTATTTTTTATCGAAGAGCAACTCAGCTCTGTCGAAGCGGAAAAACGTCGCAAACATGCCAAACAGAATATCGACGACCATGCCGCACAAATTATTTTGGAAAATTGGCTGGAGTCAGTCAAAAATCACGCTGACCTCAGCGAATAAAAGACGTACAATAAGCACAATTTTACACCCCAACCTGGCAGATTTTTGGTAGACATCGTTTAGAGGAGCTTCCATGAGACTTTCTACGCCCAACATTCAGCTTAATGAAAAAGGGAAACTGCGTCATTTCCTGACGCTGGAAGGACTTAAACATCATCATCTAACCGAAATCCTCGATGTTGCCGAAAGCTTCATTGACCCGCTGACCGGCGAAATCAACAAGCTCGACACGCTTCATGGTAAAGCAATCATGAACCTGTTTTTCGAGCCAAGCACCCGCACCCTGACCACTTTCGAAATTGCCGAAAAACGTCTGTCTGCCGATGTCGTCAACCTCAACATCGAAACCTCGTCCACCAAAAAAGGCGAAACACTGCTGGATACCTTATGGAATCTGGAAGCCATGTTGGCGGATATGTTCGTAGTCAGACACAGCGAGAGCGGTGCCGCGCACTTTATTGCCAAGCATGTCGCCCCTCATGTGCATGTTGTGAACGCCGGCGACGGACAACACGCTCACCCGACCCAAGCGATGTTGGATGTCTTTACCATCCGCAAACACAAAGGCGACATTTTCGACCTGAAAGTGGCGATTATCGGCGATGTACAGCACTCTCGCGTGGTACGCTCACAAATCCAGGCGCTCAGTATTCTTGAGGCACGTGAAATACGTGTAATCGGACCAAAAACCCTGCTGCCGTCTCACCCAGAAGCGCTTGGCATCCATGTTTATGACAATGTCGAAGAAGGACTGGAAGGGGTTGATGTCGTCATCAACGTTCGCCTGCAAAATGAGCGCATGAAAAGCGCCTTACTGCCAAGTGAAAAAGAATTCTTCAACCTCTATGGCCTTACCAAAGAACGCTTGGCCTACGCCAAACCTGATGCCATCGTCATGCACCCGGGGCCAATCAACCGTGGTGTAGAAATAGACTCGGAAGTTGCCGACGGCGAACAGTCCGTTATCCTTGAACAAGTCACCTACGGTATTGCGGTACGAATGGCGGTGATGTCCATCATCTTCCGCAATGCACAGGAACTTCAAGAAGAAAAGCGACAAGCCCTGTTAGACCTCAACATGATGGAGACTTCAGAATGAGATTGATGGTTGAAAATATTCGAATCTTAGACCCACAACAGGATATCGACCAAGTCACCAATCTATATGTGGCGAGAGGTCGCATCCTTGGCATTGGTAAAGACGCGCCTGAAGGCTTTGAAGCTGATCGCATTATCAACGGTACCGGAAAATGGCTTTTCCCCGGTTTGGTGGATTTACAAGCACGTCTTGCAGAGCCGGGCAGTCACTACGAAGGCACCATCGCTTCTGAAACAAAAGCGGCGGTTTCCGGTGGTATCACCACTATCTGCTGCCCGCCAGACACCATGCCGGTCAACGACTCGCAAGCTGTCACCGAACTTATTCAACGCCGTGCACGCCAAGCAGCAACCGCATTTGTCTTACCTATCGGTGCCATCACCAAAGAACTTGGCGGACAGTATCTATCAAACATGGCGGCGCTGAAAAATGCCGGCTGTATTGCCTTAAGCCAAGCCAACTCACCGATTCAAAACTCGCTGACGCTGAAAAATGCCATGGCTTATGCCGCCAGTAACGACATCTTACTGATGCTGCGTTCGGAAAATAAAAACCTGAAAAATAACGGGGTTGCGCATAGTGGTGTTGTCAGCTCGCGTTTAGGCCTGACCGAAATCCCTGCTTCAGCAGAAACCGCAGCGCTGGCTAGAGACTTGATTTTGGTTGAAGAAACTGGCGTTCGTGCGCACTTCTCACTTATCTCTACCGCTCGCTCTGTCGAGATGATTGCCGATGCAAAGAAACGTGGCTTGCCGGTAACCTGTGATGTCGCCGCCCACCAACTGCATTTGACTGAATATGATGTCATGGACTTTGACTCGCTGTTCCACGTCACCCCTCCACTACGGAGCCATGACGACAAAGCGGCACTGCGTGTCGGTCTAAAGATGGGTGTCATCGATGCCATCGTCAGTGATCATACGCCGCTGGATCGTGATGACAAGCTACTGCCTTTCGGCGAAAGTGCACCCGGTATCAGCAGCTTGGAAACCCTGCTTGCCTTGACCTTAAAACTGGTTGATGAAGGCGTATTGGATTTGAATCAAGCTTTGGCGAAAGTCACCAATCACCCTGCCAATATCATAGGGTTGCATCACGGTAGCTTGGAAACCGGAAACTCGGCTGACTTCTGCATCTTTGACCCGGAAGCCAACTGGACGCTGGATCGCAAAGAAATGATCAGTAGAGGGGATAATTCACCTTTCCAAGGCTGGGAATTCAACGGGCAAATTGAAGCGACCTACTTCCAAGGCCGCCCGGTTTATCAGAATAACCCGGTGTAAACGCTTTCAAGCGTTTCACCGGTTTTAAGTCTAAGAGCTCCGATAAGGTCATGCGTTTTCTTAACCAAACCGAACAAACTGGCGGCTATTGGCTTACCCGCGTCGGGTTGGATGATGCAACGCCGCTTCCCTTCGGGTTTCAACTCAATATTAACGGCAATACTCTGGCACTTTTTCGCCAACAAGGTAGTGAAGCGCAATTTCTGTCGACATCTGCCATTGATATTGAAAGTAACGGCACGATTCAATCCAACATCGACACCCCAACCTGGCAGATTTTTCAGGAATGCTTGGCAACCGAGCCAACGCAAGACCCAACGCTTTTATTAGCATCTGATATTAATATTGCCAACCTGCTGCACTTTGCGCAAACCGCCACGCCGGACAATAAGTTTATTGCGCTACTGGAAGCGACTGAAAGTTTTCCATTCACCGTCAAACCCGCCAAGTTTTTATTTGAAGATTTCCCGCCGGAAGCGATTGGCGCTTGCCCTCTGTTAGAGGATTGGAAAATTCCCAACCGACTTTGTTCTGAAAATGGATTACCGGGATGTTTTGACGGCAAAATCGACACAGCATTATCGGAATGGCAAACAACGATTTCATGGCAAGAGCGTTGGCAGATTATTGACTTCAGAACCCTTAACGAATCCATAACGAATTCTTGATAAACCCTGACAATACGGGGTTTTCGGCTATATTCGGCTTTTGGTACTGCGAAATGCTAAACACTTGTCGCTGTTGGATAAGAACTCACTAATATAATTGCGTTATGATAAACCCATGACAAGGTTGAGGCTTTGTCTAAACATGTATTTTCATGTTTACACCTCCTTAGTTTAGCCCTCCCGCATATTGAGGGCTTTTTTTTGCCTGTTTTTCAGTCGTCCTTCAGAATACCGGTCAAATCCATATCCTCAAGATAATGGGTATCGACATGTTCGGCTTCATGCTTCAAACCTTTTGCCAGCAACGCGACCTTTTGCGCAATCTCATGCTTGCATTGAGAATCCACTACGCCGAGGGCTGCGGCAATTAAGGTTTCCAGTTCTTCGAAATGTTCTTCCGAAATACTGTCAACCTGTTCCGGCTCCAACATTCTTTTAAAGCGTCCGACGACTTCTTTCGCATGTCTTTTGTAATGCATCTCTACACCTCATTCCTTTGTAAGCGTGTTGCAATCCACCTCAATCATCGGTAAAAATTGCTTCGCCGCTGGTGACGATAAGGGGATCTACTTCACCGACAACTTTTGAATCTTTCTCAGCATAATCAAAATGATTCAACACATAACGCATGGCTTCCAGGCGTGCGCGTTTCTTATCATTTGATTTGATGACGGTCCAAGGGGCATCGGCGGTATTGGTATGAAAAAACATGTCTTCTTTCGCTTGGGTGTAATCATCCCATCTGTCCAAAGACGCCAAATCAATCGGGCTTAGCTTCCACTGTTTCAAAGGATCGTGTTTACGCTCCTTGAAACGTTTCAACTGTTCTTTCTGCCCGACCGAAAACCAAAGTTTGATGAGCACAATGCCATCTTCGACAAGCAAGCGCTCAAATTCAGGCGCTTGATGCATGAAACGGGTGAATTCCAATGGCGTACAAAAACCCATCACGCGTTCTACACCAGCACGGTTGTACCAGGAGCGGTCAAAAAACACCATCTCACCGGCGGTTGGAAAATGTTCAATGTATCGCTGAAAATACCACTGACCTTCTTCGGTCTCCGTTGGTTTTTCCAATGCCACAACTCGGGCGCCACGAGGATTCAAATGCTCCATAAAGCGCTTGATGGTTCCCCCTTTCCCGGCGGCATCTCGACCTTCAAACAACACAATGAGACGTTTACCTTCTTGTCTCATCCAGTGCTGCAACTTCAAAAGCTCTATTTGAAGGCTTTGTTTGATCTTCTCGTACTCCTCACGCTCAATCTTTTCTTCGTAAGGGTAACTAATATCACTCGACTGTATTTTTTTCATATGCATATGCTCTCGCCATCTTGATTTTCATCTGTGACACCCTCATTCTAACCCTTGTATAATGTCCAAATAATGAATTTTAATGTTAAAGAGTCGTTTCCATGTCGAACCCTGAACTGATACAACGTTATCAACAAGTACTGGATAGAATCCGTCAGCATGACCCGGATCACCATGTTTCGTTGCTGACCGTAAGCAAAACCAAACCGATAGAAGACATCATCACTCTAGCGGCAGCCGGACAAACTTGCTTTGGTGAAAACTACCTTCAGGAAGCATTGGAAAAAATCGAGGTTCGTCCAGATTTGGAGTGGCACTTTATTGGCCCGATTCAATCCAACAAGACGCGCCCTATTGCTGAGAACTTCAGCATGGTACACAGTGTGGATCGTTTAAAAATCGCACAACGTCTCAGTGCACAGAGACCAGCGGATTTACCACCGTTAAAGCTTCTGCTTGAAGTCAATATTGATGATGAAGCAACCAAATCCGGCTTCTCGCCGACAGAACTACTGACAGTCGCAAAAGAAGTTGCCCAATTGCCGAACATTGCGTTACGTGGTTTGATGGCGATTCCGTCTCCCCGAACTGGGTTGGAAGAACAGCGCAAGCCCTTTAAGAAAATGAAAGAACTGCTAGAAACCCTACAGCAACAATTACCAGATCAAACGCTGGATACTTTATCCATGGGTATGTCCGGCGACTTGGAAGCCGCAATCCTTGAAGGCGCCACCATAGTGCGCATCGGTACTGATATATTTGGTGCTCGAGACTACAAACCCCAGTAGAACACCACCAACTCACTCCGCCATTTCTTCTTCAACGACTTGGCTATGGTAATCTGACCAGAAATGAGGATTGGCTTTATCCCAAAAACCTTTCCAGTCTTCTGGAATGGTTTCGACATCCAGCAATGCGCCCGCAGGCATCACCGGGTAAATTTCCGCCAAGGTCTTCACTTGTGTTTCACTGACGCGACGGTAAATATCACTTGCGCTGATTTCTGCTGTAGACTTCAAACCAGCCGCCGCCAGCATTTGCTTAAAATGGTGAATAACGGAACTTTGATAGTTGGCAACCCGTTGCGCTTTGCTCGGCACATCAAGTGCCTTAGAGCGTCTAGGGTTTTGAGTGGCAATCCCGGTTGGACACTTGTCTGTATTGCAATGCAATGACTGAACACAACCGAGCGCAAACAACATTCCTCTCGCGGAATTCACCGTATCCGCTCCCATCGCCAACGCACGAAACAAATGGAACGCCGACAATATCTTACCGGATGCGATAATACGAATCTGATCCCGCAAACCACAACCGACCAAACCGTTATGCACAATATGCAACGCTTCTTTTAGCGGTGTACCCATTGAGTTGGAAAATTCAATAGGAGCCGCGCCTGTTCCACCTTCACCACCGTCAACCGTAATAAAATCCGGTACGATTTTAGTCACCAGCATCGCCTTACACAGTGCAAGAAATTCCTCAGTACGCCCCACTGCCAACTTGAAGCCTACCGGCTTTCCTGAAATCTCCCTCAATTCTTCGATAAACTTCAATAGCCCCGTTGGTGAATCAAATGCGCTGTGCATCGGCGGTGAAACCACATCTTTCCCGATTTCAACGCCTCTTATCTCGGCAATTTCTTCCGTCACCTTTGCTCCCGGTAACAGACCACCATGCCCTGGCTTGGCACCTTGAGACAGCTTGATTTCAATCATTTTGACTTGCTCATGCTTTGCTGCCTGTGTGAATTTATGGCGGTCAAATTGCCCTTCACGCGTCCGGTAACCAAAATACCCGGTACCGATTTGCATAATCAAATCACCGCCATTCGCCAGATGATAAGGGCTGAGTCCACCTTCACCCGTGTTGTGCGCAAAGTTACCGAACTTGGCACCTAGATTCAGCGCACGAATCGCATTTTGACTCAGCGCACCATAGCTCATGGCGGAAACATTGATCAGCGCAGCACAATAAGGATGTCGACAGCGTCCTTCACCGAAAACCACTCTTGGATCTTCTACCATGGTTTCAACGGGAAAAAGCGAGTGATTCGTCCACTCGTAACCTACTCTGGTTACATCAAACTGGGTGCCAAACGGAATGGTATCCCTTTCACCTTTTGCGCGTTGATAAACCAAGGAACGGAACTCACGGCTGATAGGCTTACCATTGGTATCATCCTCAACGAAATACTGCTGTATCTCAGGACGAATAGATTCGAATAAATAACGGATATGTCCCAAAACTGGGTAGAGCCTGAGAATGGTGTGATGGGTTTGCAGGATGTCATACACCCCCAATAATAATAACGGTAGCCATATGACGAATGTCCACCAGATTGGGTGCCAGAAAAACCCTAAAACCGTGATTAAGAGTGTAAAAACAACCGAAAAAATGACAAATGCATCCTGCATCGTTCTCATAAGCGCGTCACCATTTATTATTTTTTATCACTCATAGTAAATGGGCTAAGCAAAATAGACTAGTTTTTTTACCGAAAAAATCTGGCTAGCCGCTTTAAAGAAATGCGGGAAAGGTTGTGGCTGGGAGCAGTGCACCCCCAACCTGGCAGTTTTTTGATTGCTTAGAGGACATATCGACCTATCAGGCGACAGAAGAATCCTGATGGTTTGTCGGCGTTGTGTTTGCGGCATCCGTTGTAGGCGTCACACTCTCTTGTGCAGCTTCCTTATCAGGGTTGACAACCACTCCGCTTGGCTTCAAGGTGGTTTCACTCAAGGGCACCCTGTTGATAAGCGCATCATGCAAACTTTGCAGTCTTTGCAAAATGATGGACTGCGTTCCTTCTTCCGGGAAACGTGATGCAACCACATCGGAAAGCATTTTTTCAGCGACTTGACGTGCATTGTCAAACTGCTGACTCAAGGTATCGACCACGTTTTGCATTTTTTGCAAATACGCAGGCAATGCAGCAATAGAAGCACCAGGAGTAGCGCCGTTCGCACTGGTAGCATCACTGTTGCCTTGTTGCTGATAGGCTGCTGCTTGTTGGTAACTCGCCGCATAGGTTTGTGTTTGCTGTAAATTGACACTTACACTTTGCAACTGACCGAAATCAACATTCAAGTCTACCGCTTTTTGGAAGGCTTTCTCAATATCGCCTTTAAAGAAGTGGTTTGCCAAATTATCTACTTGCTGAAAGACATCGAAAATCGCTTTCATTTCATCGTCATTCAAATCACCTTTTACCGAAAATCCGAAACGTTCTTCAAAGGCAGTAGATTCCAATGCCTGCGTGCTTTCAAAATAACGGGCGCCGCTTGGTCCTGATTCAACACTTTGCTGTGATTGATAGGATTTGTATTCGGCATAAAGCTGACGAAAATCAATGCTGACCTGATCCCCTTCTTTCGTGGTGAGGTTTAAGGTCATGGTATTGCTGTAAGCATATTGTGTTTGTGCGCTGGAAGCGTATGATGCTTGCTGCAATGCCTTGGAAGGCGAAAAGCTATCCAATAATGGTGAAACCGGAGAACCGGGCTTATTTTTATTGCTGGTGTCTTCGTGATCCTGACGGTTTTTCAATAATTCTGACAAAACCGTAGCGGCCCGACCACTTTGGCCGAGTAAATCTGAAACACTTTCGCTTGATGGCATAATTAAATTTGACACTGGTCTACACCTCACTTTTAACCTTAAGCACTGCCCATTCATGGCCAAATCGAGTTATCGACCGCCTGAACGTCACATCCTATTGAGTGCTTAAACATCCGTGTGAGCGGATTTTATTATTCTGTTTAACTCTTTATCGACCGTTTTTTTAGAACTTTAATAAAATTCAATAAGTTAAGTTCATAGCCCCCAAAAAAGTTTTATCAACTTCTAAGCAAAAACGCTAAAAAAAGTAGGTTTATTACTTTAATATGACATCGTTATATAAATAAATAATTATTTTTTAATACAACCATTTCAACTACGCGAAGTACGAGCATATGAGAAACAATCAACCTGTAATCAACGAAGAATACCTGGTTCCAAAAAACATTCATCTCGTCTCAAAAACCGATTTAGTAGGAAACATTATCGAATGCAACGATGCATTTGAAGCTGCAAGTGGATTTACTCGTAGCGAACTAATCGGACAACCCCACAATATCATTCGACACCCAGATGTTCCCCCTGTGGTATTTGAAGATATGTGGAAAACGCTGAAACAAGGACTTACTTGGTGCCAGCTTGTTAAAAATCGTCGAAAAAACGGGGAGTTCTACTGGGTTCTGGCGCAAGCCACCCCGATTTTTGCCAATGGCAAACCCATTGGGTACATATCGGTTAGATCATCCATTGATGAAGAGCAGAAAAAAGCTGCAACCCAAGCCTATCAAGATATCGCTTCTGGCAAAGCTCGTATTTACTATGGGCAAATTTATTACGGATTCAACTGGCAAAAGTTCAATATTTTCGCGGGCACAAAACTGACCATTCTCCTCCCCATCATTGCTTTTATTGGCCTACTGCCAATCATTGCATCCAAATTCTTAGGCGCCCATGTTGCCCTCGAATATGTGGGATTGGCACTTTTATTTTTCTCGCTGGTTTGGGTAGGACTGAAACAAGAGCGAAACTATGCAAAGTTCACAAAGCAACTGTTGCATCTTGCTAATGGCGACATTCTAAATTCTAAAAACGTTAACCCAAGATCGTCATCTGGCAAACTCATCAAAAGCATGGAATCCATTTCATTGGCTTACTTGGCCAGCTGCGAAGAGACTGCATCACAGTTGGATAAAGCTCATCAAATACAGACTGTTCTCGACAAAACCAACAGTAATGTGATGATGGCAGACAAAAACTATAACATCACCTATATGAATGAACGGCTAAAGGAGCTTTTCGAAAAAAATGCCGAGCAGTTCAAATCAGAGTTTCCTGGTTTTGACACCAGAACACTGGTTGGCTCGAACCTAGACATTTTCCATAAAAATCCTGCACATGATCGTGCCTTGTTTGACCAAGTGTCTGATGAAATGAAAACAAATATATCCGTCAGCGACTTACAATTCGAATTGAATGTTATGGCGGTGAAAGACCGTACAGGCTCTCGTATAGGCACTATTGTAGAGTGGATTGACCATACACAAGACCTCACCATTCTTAAAGAAGTCAAACACACCATAGATTTGATTAAGTTCGGCATATTGGATCAACGCATAGACACCTCGAAAATCAGCGGCGTGACTTTTGAGGTAAGCCAATCCATCAACGAATTGCTTGACACCTTGGAAGCACCGATTAATGAAGCCATTCAACTTGCCATGTCTATGTCCGAAGGCAACCTGACACAGCATATTCACAGCAAGGCGCATGGTCGATTCGCTTTACTACAAGACGCCCTGAACGTTGCAGTGGACAACCTTGGTTCTTTGATTGGCCAAACCAAAAATGCTATCCACAGTGTAAAAGGAAGTTCTCAGGAAATCAGCCAATCCAGCATGGAGCTCAATGACCGCACACAAGAACAAGCCGCATCCATTGAAGAAACGGCTGCCAGCATGGAGCAAATGACATCTACAGTAAAACAGAACGCCGACAATGCCATCGAAGCCAGCAACGTTACTAAACAAAGCGCCCAACAGGCAGCTAATGGCGTTACCGTCATGGAAAATGCCATTGCTTCCATGGAACAAATCCATGAATCCAGCCAAAAAATTAACGACATCATCAGCTTGATTGACAACATCGCCTTCCAGACAAATCTGCTAGCACTCAACGCAGCAGTCGAAGCGGCCCGTGCCGGAGAACATGGTCGCGGCTTTGCCGTGGTTGCCGGAGAGGTTAGAAATCTCGCCGGGAAATCGGCGGATGCGGCGAAAGATATTCGCAAACTGATTGAAGACACGGTACAAAAAGTTTCCGAAGGAACACAGCATGTCAAAAACTCTGGTGACGCGTTGAATGGTATCGCTGACTCCATCAACAAGGTTAATCACATTATTGAAGAAATCGCGGCTTCCAGCCATGAGCAATCAGAAGGTGTTGGACAGGTTAACTTAGCCATCACCAGCATTGACGGCGCCGTGCAACAAAACGCCGCTTTAGTGGAAGAATCGACTGCGACCGCAGAGCAGCTTGGCAATATGGCTGAGGCAATGGATCACACGGTATCTGCTTTCACAATCAATGAATTCATGTCTCATATCTATACCCCTGCGGAGACAATGGGATTCGACTTCTCTAGCGCACGTCGTGCACACAGACAGTGGCGCGTCAAGGTTAGGGCCTATATCAACCATGTCGAGATTGATTTTGACCGAAACACGGCTTCCGATGGCTCCCAATGCGCTCTTGGGAAGTGGATTTACGGCCCAGGTAAGGTGGTTAGTCATCTATCCACTTATGCTGTACTTGAGCAAGCTCATGCGAACTTGCATGCTTTTATCGGTTCGGTACTAGATTTAGTAGATGTCGGTGACATCGAAAAGGCCACGGAGGAAACGGATAAACTGGAAGCCATGAGCCTAGATGTCATTGATAAAATCACCGCGCTTGAAAAAGACATTGCCATGGGCGGTGCGGAAACCAGCCACACTTCTCAACCAAAACCTGTTACAAAGACTGTTTCAGCGACGTCAAATTCGGTAAAATCATCCACTGACAAGCCAAAAATAGCGGCAGCACGTGAACTGGCTTCTGATAGCAATCTTCATAGCGATGCGGACACGCAAACACCGCCACCTTCCACACCAAAAATGGAAAGCGGCGATGAATGGGGAGAGTTTTAGAAGCCACTCAGTTGCATTGTGTTAGCCGCTAATACCAACAGGGAGTGGTTAACACAATGAACTCTAACATCAAAATCAGTTTTATCGGTTCGGGCAATATGGCGATTAGCTTGATCAAAGGGCTTTTAGCGAGCGGTTTTCCCGCAGCCAATATCATTGCCACCGATCCAACCGAATCCAAAAGACAATCCATTTCCCAGACTCTAGGCATCGCCTGCCTGGAAGATAATGCTTCTGCGGTAGCCCAATCCGACATCATCGTTTTAGCCATAAAACCTCAAGTTTTGCAGAACGTTTGCACCGAAGTCTGTGATGCCACCCAACAGAAAAACCCTCTTATTATTTCTGTCGCTGCGGGTGTTCGCGCTACCGATATTGTGCGCTGGCTTGGCGGCAAGATTGCCGTTGTGCGCTGCATGCCAAACACACCGGCAATGATTCAAAGTGGCGCCACCGGACTTTACGCAAACGAGTTCGTTTCCGAAGAACAAAAAAGTCAGGCTGAAAACATTCTTAGAGCGGTTGGCATCACCGTATGGGTCAATACTGAAGCAGACTTGGATACCGTTACCGCTGTATCCGGTTCTGGGCCTGCATACTATTTTCTATTTATGGAGGCCATGCAAAAAGCCGCTCAAGGTATGGGGCTAAGCGAACAAGCCGCTAGAATCCTCACCATTCAAACCGCATTTGGTGCTGCAAAAATGGCACTAGAGAGTTCCGATGACTGTTCACAATTACGCAAAAACGTAACCTCACCGAACGGCACCACTGAAAAGGCAATTCAATCTTTTGAAAACAATCGCCTAGAGGACATTGTTGCAGAAGCAATGATGTGTGCTAAACTTCGTGCGGAAACGCTGGCAGATGAACTTTCCGACTGCCCGCCACCGAAAAAATTGGAACAGCATTAAACACTTGATCAGTCGTATCAAAACACACAAACGGAGAAGATTATGTCACCAGTAGGTCAAGGCGGATTGTTCTTAATCCAGTTTATTGCCGGATTAATCGTATTCTCGCTGATTCTAAGATTCTTACTTAGAGCAGCTTATGTTGATTGGCGCCACCCCATTGTCACTTTTATCGCAAAAATCACCAATCCACTTTGCGTGCCGTTCAATAAAGTACTTGCGCTAAGAGGACGTTGGGACTGGAGTGCCCTACTCACTGCATTGGTAATTGAAGGTATTTCCGCCTACCTGATTGGCTGGTTAGGGGGTCGTGACTACAGTATCCTGCTGATTGTCATCTATTCCATTACCGAACTGTTAAATCAAATATTGGACATGATGTTCTGGATTATCATCATTCAAGCCATTTTGAGCTGGGTGGTTCAGGGCTATAACCCGAATGTGGCGATCTTCTATCAACTTGCAGAACCGATATTGCGTCCATTTCAGCGTGTCGTTCCTACGATTAGCGGATTGGATTTATCGCCTCTGGTTGCGATTCTTGTCATCAAACTTATTCAAATCGTTGTAGTCGGTTCCATTGCACAAATCGGCCAAGGATTAGTTTCTTAATCCCCTATAGAATCGAGTAAAATAACGCCCATGAAATCGGTCGGTATCGTCAGTTCCCAAACATTGCATGTCTCCACACCTTTAAACATGGTGTGCGGTTCCGTATTGTCTGAATACGACATTGCTTATGAAACTTATGGCTCCCTTAACGCGGAGAAATCAAATGCTATTCTGATATGCCATGCCTTGAGCGGTCATCAGCATGTCGCGGGCTTTCATGAAGGGGATAAAAACCCTGGTTGGTGGGATGACTATATCGGCCCAGGAAAGGTCATTGATACTGACCAATTCTTTGTCGTTTGCTCCAACAATCTAGGGGGCTGTCATGGCTCTTCTGGCCCTGCTAGCACTAACCCTGCAACCGGTCGTGTCTATGGTCCTGATTTCCCGATTGTGACCTGTAAGGATTGGGTGAACAGCCAGAACGAATTACGCCAGCACTTGGGAATTGATGCATGGTCAGCAGTGATTGGTGGATCGATGGGCGGTATGCAGGTCATGCAATGGGCAATCGATTTCCCGGATAAAATCAAACATGCCATTGTCATTGCATCGGCACCAAAACTTTCGGCACAGAATATCGCTTTTAACGAGGTAGCTCGCCGCGCAATCATGACTGACCCTGAGTTTCATGATGGACGCTTCATTGAAGCCGGAACCACGCCAAAACGTGGCTTGGCTCTGGCTCGAATGCTCGGTCACCTAACCTATTTATCCGATGATTTGATGGGAACAAAATTCGGTCGTGAATTGCGTGAAGGCAAACTGAACTACAACTTTGAAGTCGAGTTCCAAGTAGAAAGTTACCTACGCTACCAAGGGGAAAAGTTCGCCACCAAACAGAATTTTGATGCCAACACCTATTTGTTGATGACAAAAGCACTAGACTATTTCGACCCGGCTTCGGAGTATGGCGACGACTTAACGAAAGCTTTATCCCATACGACAGCAAAATTTCTGGTCATCGCCTTCACCACCGACTGGCGCTTTTCACCGGAACGCTCACATGAAATCGTCAAAGCACTACTCGACAATGATGCGGATGTCAGTTATGCCGAAATCGAGTCCCGCCATGGCCATGATGCCTTCTTATTGCCAAATGAGCATTATGAAGAGGTCTTCCGTACCTATTTGACTCAAATTGCGCAAAAAGATTTAACGGCAAAAGGAGAGCAAGATGTCTGAAACAACGCTTTCTCCAGAGTTTAAACTGATTTCAAAATGGATTCGAGACGAGTCGCGTGTATTGGATCTTGGCTGCGGTGACGGTCAATTGCTGAGCTATCTGAAAACAACTCGCAACACCACCGGCTATGGTATGGAAATCGATCCGAAAAAGAATATCCAAGCCATCGCAGCCGGAATCAATGTCATCCAAAGCAATTTGAACAGCCATGACATCTATGACTATTTCGATGAAGACTCTTTTGACTATGTCATTATGACTCAAGCACTGCAAGTGGTCAGACGCCCTGATATTCTGCTCGATCAAATGCTGACGATCGGCAAGGAAAGCATTATCACTTTCCCTAATTTCGGGCATTGGCGCAACCGTGCGCAACTGTTATTGGACGGACGTATGCCTCAAAATGATGCATTACCGGACACTTGGTACGACACAGCAAACATTCACCTCTGTACTTTCAAGGACTTTGAAGACCTGTGTGCTGAAAAACACATCCAAGTCGTTGATAGAGCGGTGGTCAATCGTTATCATGAATCCAGTATTTTGATGAAATTGATCCCAAACCTACTGGGTGAAGTCGCTATTTACCGCGTAAAAAGAAAATAAAGCAGGTAAAAAACCCTAATTTGCACGGTTATTGCTTTAGTTAAGCAATCGTTTATATTTAAGAGTCAATTTATCGCATGAAAACCTGGTTTCTAAAACAGAACTCCCGTCGATATTTCCGTATCGACATGCCTGTCAGGGTTTTTATTGCGCCAAGTTCTCCTATCAAAGACCGTGAAATCTTCGCAACGGGAATCGACTATTTCCCACCGACAATCAAAAACCTGATTGCACAACAAAAACGTGACACCCTATATTGGCTGGATCGCGTTCAAGACCAAAAAGTTCTGATCACCGAACTCTTTACCGAAGTCATTGCCTGCATTGAGTTTTTTGGACAAGGTGCCGAGAAAATTTCTCGAGGCATCAACCCTCGTCTAGACCCTGCCTATTGGCTTTCGGTGAATCAACAAAAGCAAGGCTTCACTAAGGTTAATGCCCTGAAGGACTCATCCCCTAAAACCTATACTTACTTCAAGCATATAGAAGAAAAGTATCTGAGATTTTTGAGCGCGATGGTCAACAGTATCGACAAGTCGTCCGATCAACATTTCGAAGCTGACCCGAACTTGCCTTATGCGTTTAAAATTGACGAAATACTGGATCACTTCCAGAAAGAACAGTTTGAAAAAATCCCGCTGGTCCAAGCGATTGTTGCGCTATGTGGTTTGATGGACACCTATATGGAAGCTTACCGCCAAATCAACGACGACAACATCATGCGGCTTTTCCCAGATCAATGGCGAGCCGTGAAAGGCAATGTCAGTGCTTGCGGGTTAGCCATGTTGTTCACCAAACGTTTCAAGGAGTTTGAACGCGTCGATATCTTTTTCTTTTTCCCTGAAGAAAAACGTGTTTTGCAGTTTGATGGAACAGTCGTCGACATTCGCAGTATCAACGACCAATTCAAAGAACGAATCGCGGTGAATTTTGATTTTCCGAACGGTCGTGACCAAGATTTTTTACAGCATAAGATTCAAGAGTTTGAACTTGATGAATGCCTTAATTACGAGTTTTAGAGGACGCTAGATGCCGGGTACGAATCATAGTATGGAAACAGGGTTTCTCGACCCGTTACCGAATCTGCTCAGACCAGCAGCGGCGGACCTGCTTCAGTACTATCGCCTGAAGCAACTGATCGAGATGCGTAAAGAAGGCCCATACCCAGAGTTGACCAAACGTTTCCAACTCACCACAGCACAATGGTTCCGTGCGCTGGATGCTGTGATTTTGACCAAAGTAACTTATTTCGATTTGTTCCCGGAAATGAAAACGGAGCACATCAAACTTCTGCTCAAAGCCATTGGCCTAGCAATGAATGAACCGGGCATCACCATCAGTGAACTGTTGAAACGTTCTGAAAACCGCTATCTTTATTTTGAAGAGTGGTTAAGAAAACTGGTGGAAATCAACCGCGTCAAGATTGCTTTGGCACAACAAAGCCGCGCGGCGCAAAAGAATCAGGTCAGCTAGGCCAACGCCTACTTCATCAACACAAAATCCATTTCCATCGCGTGTTGGAGCTCTGTGTGCTGAATGAAGTAAGTGATTTTTCTGGCGTTCTCCAAGCTTAGAAAATCAAACTCCACCAATAGATCATTTTTTGGCTCGCCCTCTTTCGCGTTCTTGGCGGGCTTACTGGCAACCAGTTTGCCTCGGCAGATGAGAATATCCTCATTCAAACGCATAAAGACATTCAACATCGTGAACTTAGGAAACAGGTCATCTGTTTTCGCCCGAAAACCACCCGCCGATAAATTCACCTGCCTTAACGGCCAGTTATCCGGGTCTGAAATCAACTCGCGGCTTTCCTTCAGGCGAATAAAAACATTTTCCCAAAGGTTCAGTTTTTCAATGATCAACACAAACACTTTTGCCGCTGCCACGCCTTGACCGCTCAATGAATCCAAATTGGTTACAAACAAGGTTGGGTCAAATACAGGCTGCTTTTTACGCGGGAATAGGAAAATCTTGCCTTCGATATTGTTTTGAACCGATTCAATCAACTCCGCCAGATGACCTGAGATACAGGCATCCATCCCCTCAATCAGAGACTTCACTTTCGAGTTATCTTTTATCGAAGGGAAATGCATGCGATTGTTTTCACGAATGCGGAACTTGTAGTCATGCTTGGCAGAAGGGTCTTGGCTAGAGATTAAACAATCCAACAACCAAGCCATAAAATCAATGCGGTGATTCAGTACATGAAAGATATGCATCATATTGGAGTCGACGGTAAACACCTTTTCCAAATAACTGTTGATTTGATCACTCAAATCCGCCAAATGCACTTCTTCCCGCTGAGACATCAACTGCGTTCTGGACACCGGATTCAAAATATCCAGCTCTTCTACCTTCTCGAAGTAGATGGGAATTTCGACATCGTAACGGAAAAATCGTCTGACATTTGGCATACAAAACCTAGTGCTAATCCTTGTTGTTTTTGGTTATCTTTTTACTGTGCTTTCTGACTTCTATTTAACCTGTATCGACCCCAAACTGCAATATCTGAACGCTATCGAATAAAAATCTACCAGGTTGGGGTGCCCTGTCCTAATCTTGTAGCAAGCAGGATTGCAAAAACTGGCTAATATGCCTAACTTCATCGTAGCAAACTTGGTGCGCCATCGGATAAACATGCCACTCAATCTCTAACCCCAACTTTTCCAGCGTGGTTTTAGAAGCTTCAGCCGCCGCTAAAGGACAAATAGGATCCGCATTACCATGCCCGTAGAACACCGGAAGATTCATTTGTTCAGCCTTGGGCTGTAAAAATTCCGGCGCCTGCTCTGGATCAGGAAAATAAGTGGACAATGCCATGGTACCGGCCAGTGGCTGCGCATAAGTTAATCCCGCGTACAATGCAATCAGCCCACCTTGCGAGAACCCCGCCAGTAAAATATTTTGACTATCGATTCCGGCATCCAACTGCTGCTGAATCAAGGCGTGAATATACTCAACGCTTTGGGCAATGCCTTGCCAATCCGTTTCCGTCAACAAGTTCAAACTGCTGATGTCATACCAAGCCGTCATCGGATCCCCCAGATTCACCGTCACCGGTTGAATGGGAGCTGTTGGGAAAACAAAGCGAATCGCCGCTTCCTGCGGCAAGTCCAATTGAGGCAAAATACCCTCAAAATCATGACCATCCGCTCCTAAGCCATGCAACCAGATAACACAGTTTTCGGCTTGAGATTGTTTCGGCTCGATCACAATTGGCGGTTTGGATGGACTAAAGGTATTTGACATAAAAAACTCTCTGATATGTTTTGCAGCTAATTTGCTAAAATACTAAAATAAGTCCCATTTTAAAACAGTTGGCAGCGTAAAGAGACAGCACTATGAACCATTTTTCACAAATCGGTCGTTTTCTTCTGCTATCGGCATTAATGACATTGCTGCTCGCAGGGTGCGGACGCAAAGCACCGCTTTACATTCCAACGGATGCTCAAAAAGCCCAAATGGAAAAAGACCAGGCAGAAAGAGACGCCGTACTGAAGGCTCGAGAAGAACGTGCTCAAAAAGCATCTGAGGCAAAAACAGCAACCGACGCCCAGCCAACCACCGAACAATAACAGGATTACTATGAGCTTTGATGCATTTCAATATCGCAACAACACCCTTCATGCTGAAAATGTTGCCCTGACGGAGCTGGCAAACAGCTATGGCACGCCGCTTTACGTTTACTCTCGTAAAGCACTGGAAACATTCTGGAAAGCGTTTGACCAAGCTTTCGGTACTCAACCTCACCTAGTTTGTTATTCGGTGAAAACCAACTCGAACTTGGCGGTATTGAACCTACTGGCAAAACTGGGCTCCGGCTTTGATATCGTTTCACAAGGGGAATTGGAGCGGGTTCTAAAAGCCGGTGGCGATCCGAAAAAAGTTATTTTCTCCGGCGTTGCCAAAAAATCTTCGGAAATCCAGCGTGCCTTGGAAGTCGACATTCGTTGTTTCAACATCGAATCCCATGCCGAGCTAGATCGTATTCAGGAAGTTGCAGAATCCATGGGCAAAGTCGCGCCAATTTCCGTGCGCGTCAATCCAGATGTCGATGCCAAAACTCACCCTTATATCTCTACGGGTTTGAAAGACAACAAATTCGGTGTCGATATTAACACCGCACCAGCGCTGTACGCCAAAGCACAATCGTTACCGAACATTTCCATTCAGGGGATTGATTGCCACATCGGTTCTCAGCTGACAGAAATCGCACCTTTTGTTGATGCACTGGAACGTGTGCTGAAGCTGAAATCCGACTTGGCTGAACAAGGTATCGAAATCCATCACTTGGATTTAGGCGGCGGACTGGGTATTCAATACACCGACGAACAACCACCGGAAATCGCAACTTACATTCAGGCACTGCTGACCAAGTTGAATGAACCAGGCATTGAAATCATTATCGAACCGGGGCGTGCCATCGCCGGTAACGCGGGTGTATTGCTAACAGAAGTGGAATACCTAAAACCGACTGACCACAAAAACTTTGCCATTATCGATGCTGCCATGAATGACTTGATTCGCCCGGCACTTTATCAATCTCACCATCATATCCAAGCGGTCACGCTTAGAACGGACGGCGAAGATTGCAGCTGGGACTTGGTTGGCCCTGTGTGTGAAACTGGCGACTTCCTAGGTAAAAACCGCACGTTGAATTTAAAAGCGGGCGATTTCCTAGCAGTAATGTCTTCTGGCGCCTATGGCTTTAGTATGAGCTCAAACTACAACACGCGTCCAAGGGCGGCGGAAGTCATGGTGGATGGCGATCAAGCATTTGTAATTCGCCCTCGTGAGACTTACGAAGACTTGATGGGAACAGAAGCCCTACTGCCATAAAAAAAATGCCAGGTTGGGGTCTCTTCTTATCACCCCCAACCTGGCAGATTTTTGATATTTTCTTTTCGTAATCCAGCTTTCAGCTAGCTGATTTATTCACTTCATTCGCTATTTGCGTTGACCACAAATGAATACGGCTGAGCTGCTCCGAGGTCGGCAACTGGTTCTGCATTTGACGGACTCTCAAAACTTCCTGACGCGTTTCATCAAACAAGAAGGCGACCACTTCCTCATTCACCTGCATGGCGTAAAGTCCATTTAGTGAGTTGTCTGCACCCTGCCAATCTGTAAACCAAGCATGCCCCTGTAACGCGCTTAAAGCCAAACAGGCTTCGTAGGATGTCAGTTTTTTAGGGACGTCGCTTAGCGCTAACGCTGGTTCGCTCTCAGCCCCTTTTACCACCGACTGCAACCAGCTGTTATAAAGTTTCTCAACCTCAACCAAATAGCGGGTGTGGGCAATCTTATTGATTTCAGCTATCGGCAGCGCCAAATGTTCTGCCAAACGATAGGCATCTTCCAGCAACGCAATCATGCTCTGACATTGCATCGGTCGACACGGCATGGAAGCCAACGTCAAATGCAGGCGACAACCAATCATCTCAGGGAACTTTGCAGCTAAGGACAGTGCCATTGAATTCACTCTTGGCAAGGCTTGCAATGCATTCAAACGTTTTTCATCCAGTAAACAGACATCAACCTGCTCGGCAATCTGTTGATTGACTTTTCGTAAGCGGAGTTTTTTCAGAAAACGGAAAGTTTCCACCTTACCCGGCCACCCCAGTTGCTCGACCAGTTGGGTGCGTTTATCGTTCAACATGGAAACCACATCCTCTTCACTCAGATGAGAGGTCATTAATCGCCATGCCAGCACTGGAGAGTGATCCAACAACTCCAACAACTGCGGGTAACGCCCAACATAATGCAACAGCTTGAGCTGATGGGTCGGAAACAACGCGCAACTTTCTCTCACCCAACTCGGTATTTGCTTTTGCCAATAGGACAACTGAGGGTGTGCTGAAGGGAAAAGTAATGCGAAATCTTTCGGGTAATCAGGGATTGGATCAGAGCTCAGCATCATGCGATCCCAACTTGGAACCGCCATCACACCATGCTCCGGCAAAACTTTACGGCAATCCACCCACAACTGCTGCTCTTCTTCATCCCAGAAGCAGTTCTGCATCAGTCTTTTCAGTATCAAATTCGACATTGATACCGTTGATGGGTGTTGGGGCATATATCCGACTACCTTTGTATGATTAAAACGAGAAGAGATCTTTATATGAGTCAGGGGCGAGAGAAGAACGAGAAAAAATTTTTACTCGTTGCGGCGAAGAGTGCAGTTAATAGCCTGCTATTAGCAAACTCTTCAACAAAAAGGAGTGAAATTTTAGCCGTTCTGAATCGTTCATGATCTCGTATAAAGTTCTCTATACTTTACCAAGTTTTACTGACTTTGAAAAAGAATGATTTAAGGTACTCGGTTTCAGCAATCGCAGGATGTACCGGATGGTCTGATCCTTGATGACCTTGGTCAAACATTTGAATCGTTCGGTCAATATGTTTTGCCGCCGATTGCACTTGCTGCAAAAGGTCGTCGCGCGACATGTGATGCGAACAGGAAGCCGAAATCAACACACCATCGTTTTCCACCAAGCGCATTGCCAACTCATTGATGCGACGATAACCTTCCGACCCCGACTTCAAATCTTTTCTACGTTTGACGAATGCCGGTGGATCAACAATTACCACATCGAATTTTTGCGCTTCGCCAATCAAGACTTTCAACACATCGAATGCATTGCCCTCGTAGGTCGTCAGCTTGTCGGACACACCGTTCAACTCCGCATTGATTTCTACACCATCCAGCGCGGCAGAAGAGGCGTCAACACAAACCACTTCTGTAGCACCTGCAACTGCGGCTTCCATTGCCCAGCCGCCAAGGTAACTAAAGACATCCAATACGCGCTTTCCTTGCACCAAAGACTGCATGCGCTTTCTTGCCATGCGGTGATCGTAAAACCAACCGGTCTTTTGTCCACTTTCTACCGGGATCTGAAACTTGGCGCCATTCTCTTCAATGACAATGCTTTCAGGCAGCGTGCCGATTGCAACTTCTTCGTAAGACTCTAAGCCTTCTAGTGATCTACTGGCGGTGTCATTACGATAGACCAATGCAGTTGGATGAAACAGGTTTTCAATGGTCTGGGTGATTTCGGCTTTCATCTTCTCCATACCTGCGGTCGTGATTTGCGCGACGAATACATCGCCAAAACGATCAACTACCAAACCTGGCAGGCCGTCCGACTCACCGAATACCAAACGATAATAAGGTGCCTCAAAATTCATTTCACGCAACGCCAATGCCGCTTGAATGCGTTTTTTAAGAAACGCCTGATTGAACTCCACTTTAGGATTTCTGCTCAACAAACGTCCGCAGATAAGTGTGTTTGGGTTGATATAAGCGATTCCCAACGGTTTACCATTGGACGACTCTACCGTCACCACTTGGCCGGACTCAAAGTTCTTCAACGGCGATACTTGGGTATCGACTTCATTGCTGTAAATCCACATATGGCCTTGTTTGAGGCGACGGTCTTCGTTTTTTTTCAGCCTGAGAGTCACTTTGGGTGACGTGCTTGAGGTTTCGGTCGTCATAATCAATCCTGTTTGTTATTTCATCATGCCATGCTAATCACACGGCTTAACAGCAGGTCACTAAACACTTAGTAACCAATCAACTGCTCGTATTCTTCATCCGTTAGAAACGCTTCCAGCTCTTCGCTATCGGCAGGCGCAATCTTTACCAGCCAACCACTGTCATAGGGTTCGTAGTTGATTAAGGTCGGGTTTTGATTGAGCTCTTCATTCACTTCAATCACCTCGCCACTGATCGGCGCGAAAATCTCAAAATGGTTTCTTTCGCCTGCAAGAGACATCAACTCCGAACCTTCTGCCAGCTCTTCCCCTTCCTGCGGCAAGAAGACTTCAACAATATCACCCAAAGTCTCTTGGGCATAGTCTGTCAGACCCAAAGTGACATAGCCTTCGGCATCGACAAACAACCAGAGATGGGCGTCGGAATATAAAAGATGGTGCGGCAAGATACCCATAGACTTTTCTCCACAAAAAACAGGCGTATGCTAACAGATTTGCAACAGGAATGAATAGCTTTGCAGGATGGAGAAAACCGCGAGGTCTAACTGGCAATCACTTCGACGCGATTTCGACCATTATCCTTGGCTTGATACAATGCGACATCGGCACGTTTATAGAGCGTCGACGCGTTATCCCAACGATTGAGTTTGGTCACACCTAAACTGATTGTCACGGCACGCGGGACATCGGAATAAGGAATTTCCTGAACAGATTTTCTTAAACGCTCTGCTGTTGTGGCGGCTTCTTCCAAATCTGTCTCCGGCATCAGGATACAGAATTCTTCCCCCCCGATTCGGCAGAACTTATCCGTGTCTCTCAAACTGCGCGCAACTTCTTTCGTCAATATTTTCAAGACGGTGTCACCAATGTCGTGACCAAAGTCATCATTCACATTCTTGAAATAATCAACATCGAAAGAAATCAGCGAGAAAGGCACTTGGTAACGGTGCGCACGCTTGATTTCTTCTTCCAAGGTTTCATTGAAATAGTGGCGGTTGTAAATGCCTGTCAACTCATCATGGATAATCAGATGTTCCAGCTCTTCTTTATATCGAATCTCTTCCGTAATGTCCGTCAGCAGTACACTGATATAATCATGTCCAAAACTGTTGCTGATAATATTGGTTCTGACTTTGAAGGTTCTGACACCATCTTTTGTCTTCAACTTTGCCAGCAGGGTTTTGTGGTTATCTTGTAGCAAATACTCGTACCAAAGCATACCGTCAACATAACGACTCAAATACCCATCTTCTTCCACCAGCATATTACTCAGGCAATCGAATTTCTCATTAAACTGCTCGACGGTCGAAATATCATCAAACAACGAGAAGAATTGTCTGTTTGCTTGCACCACCCGATGCTTATCGGTGACATAAATCACTTCCGAAGATTCATCGAACACCTGATAGAAGAATCGTCGTTCCAAATCAGACTTTTTCTTGAAGAACAACAACAACATCGACAATACCAAGAACAGGATTGTCGCCACCATTCCCATCGCATAATTCTTATACAACTGACGCGTGTTCGAAAGATCGACCACATTCATCGGTTTAAAACTCAACCAAACCGCAATTTTTTGACCCAGAATGTTTTTCATTGGCGTGGTAATGACAAGCGTGTTATCAATAACCACATGACCTTTTGCACGGAACAGCTTATCTGCACCATACTGGGTGATCATATTTAGCACAGATTTCTGTACACCCGCATTTGCTACATAATAACCATCAACAAACATCCCTGTACGCGCCTTGGTCAACTGTGAACGATAACGTCTATCCACCAGCACTACCGAATTCACACCACTGCTAGTTTTCAAATCACGATCAATGGAGTCAACCTGCGAAATGACATCCAATATCCCCAATAGCTTACCGTTGCTATCAAAAATCGGCGCCAGAGACTTAAAAGTCAGTGAGAACTTGCCCACACTGAAGTTATTGATTTTTCTAGGATTCTTTAAAACATCCGCAATATCTTTACGCACCATTGCCAGACTGTCGCCAGCAACTGTTGTCCAACTTCTACCAATGCTCACACCTTTTGTGTCAATGAGCTGAATCCAAATGGATCTATACCCGGTGTGCAGAGCCAATTCGTCGGTGAATTTCTTCAATCTTTCATGCAGGTCTGCAGGGCGTTGTTTAAGAACTTTACGGAAATCAATGGAGTTGGAAAGTGCTATTGCCAATACTTGCGTTGTCGTTTGTTTCTGACGGACAAGGTTACTGATGGTTTCATGCAAAAACCCTTCATACTGGTTAAGTTGATTTTTTTCAGCTTGGGTGATTTGCGAATGGAAAAAGGTATTCAGAAAGAACACAGCGGTCAACACAATAATAACTGCAGACAGCACAAAACGCCGGGTATATGCATTCCAATTTAAGATCAATCCTTCGTCCTCGAATAGTACTGACTGACAATAATATGCGCGTATATACTAATTTAATAGCAAGCGCCAAAAATGTCTATTTTATTTCTGCCAAATGACAAGTCTGGCAACAAGCAGGATTCCACCCACAGGTCATAGTAGTGAATCTTACCATTTTCTACGCAGTACTACTTCATTAGAATATCGACCGCAATACCGGTTTCTTTACCGTATTCAGCCTTAAGTTAGCACCGAAAGCGACCCTAAAGCTTTGACTGAGTGTATTGATCTACCATGGAATTTCACAAGAAATTTCTAACAAAAAAGCCGTCATAAAGACGGCTTTTAAAATATGGTGGCTACACCGTAATTCACAAAGTTAACGTATTATATTGTTTCTATTATATTGTTTCTATTATATTTAGTTAATTAGTAAGCCTGTAATACCGTTACAAATACCGTCAATAATTATTACTATGATAGAGACCTCATAAACATACAGTGTAAATATGTTTAGAAAACTCAACTTAGTAAACATGTTCTTACTATATAGTTATCATATAAACATATTGTTTATATATGTTTAGAAAACTCAACTTAGTAAACATGTTCTTACTATATAGTTATTATATAAACATATTGTTTATATATGTTTAGAAAACTCAACTTAGTAAACATGTTCTTACTATATAGTTATCATATAAACATATTGTTTATATATGTTTATATTTTTTAATTTTATAAATACAAAACCATAATATATTTACAAAAAATAAAAATATAAACATAATAACCTCATCAAGAAACTAAACACCTAAATGCTGAGGTACAAAATATGGCTTGGAATCCTGAAACTCCATATAACGACATCCCGACATTACCTATAACACACGATATAGAAACTAAGGTCATCCTAAAAAAAGTAACGTCTGCCAGAACTGCTTTAGCACAGCTAAATCAATCTGCTAAACAAATGCCAAACCAATCGGTTCTCATAAATACTCTACCTCTATTAGAAGCGCAGTCCTCTTCCGAAATAGAAAATATCGTAACTACAAAAGATAGCCTATTCCAATTTTCAGACAACTATAACAGCGCTGACCCGGCAACCAAGGAAGCTCTAAGATATAGAACAGCATTATTTCAGGGTTATAAAAATATAAATGAAAGACCCCTAACAGCAAATACTGCCATAAAAATTTGTAGCATCATAAAAGATCAAGACATGGGGGTTAGAAAGCTGCCTGGTACTGTTTTAGCAAATAGCCGAACAGGTGAAACCATTTATACACCACCAGAAGGAGAAGCCGTAATACGAGAGTTACTATCAAACTGGGAGAAGTTTATACATTCAGATATAGACTTAGACCCATTGATAAAACTGGCGATTTCGCACTACCAGTTCGAAGCAATTCATCCTTTTAGTGATGGCAATGGCCGTTCTGGAAGAGTCATAAACAGCTTATTCTTGCTACAAGAAAAACTCATTGATTTACCAATTTTATACCTAAGTAGATACATAATTGAGCACAAAGACGACTACTACAGATTATTACTATCTGTTACTAAAGATCAAAACTGGGAAGAGTGGATTTTATTCATGCTGACTGCCGTAGAGGATACCTCTAATTGGACTCTAGAAAAGATCAATGCAATTGATAAATTAATGCTGCACACAAAGAAATATATAAAAGCTCAAATGCCAAAACAATATAGCTATGAACTTCTAGAGGTTCTATTCAATCAGCCATATTGCAGAATACAAAACCTCATAGATGCCGAAATCGCACAAAGACAAACAGCATCAAACTACTTACAAGAACTTTGCAAAATTGGTGTTTTAAAAGAAATAAACATGGGAAGAGACAAGTTATTTTTACACCCCAAACTACTTAAATTATTAACTCAAGAATCTAACGATTTCCCATTATATTCTTAATATAACCATTACGTAACAGGGTTAAAAACATCATGCTAAACCGTAAATTGTGGAAAGAATACTTCTTGCTGACTGTGGCTTTTGCGTGGTCAATGTTTTCATACTTCTTTACACTTTCTGGAACGCAGGAAGTATGGTTTGCAAGATCAGGAGCATTAATGGTTTTTGCCGCGGTAACAGTTGAGTTCAGATTAGCTGGAATACTCCAAAAAAGCATCAGTGATGCAAATACAGTAGCTGGTTTAGGCATTCCTGCCGGAGTTTCCGTACCAAAAGCGAATAAGATTCTGGCTATAACAGCGCACTTATTCGCTTTAACAGGAACACTTATTTGGGCTTACGGAGATTTGTTTTATGTCTAACTTATTCAATAGTACAGCAAATTAACTTACAGCAACAACTAGACGAGTAACTGACAGAATTTACCTAATCTGCTCAAGTCCAATCCAACTACTGCCGATAGACTCACTAACTAGGACTGCTCGACCATTTACTATCCTGCCAGCAATATTATTTACTAAGTCCCGAACCTCATCAGTAGTTAAGTTTTTGTGGCCGGTGTACTCACCTGGAGGCATTTTGAAAACACGATTATCATTAGATACTATTTCATCTGTAAAACCATTGCTTTGCATTTCTTTATGCAACTTATCATAATCCGCTGAGTTCGCAGAATGCAACTCTACTCTTACTATAAACTTTGCCATAAAATCTCCAAAAATAATTTAATTACATTTTTACAAGATACCAACCAATTATATCCATTAGCGACAAAAATAATATCATTCTTTACTAAGTAACTGGGGCAGTTGGGGCAAGCGGGGCAGCCCAGTTTTTATAAGGGTTTTACCTGCCCCAAGGGTTTGGGGCAGCTGCCCCAGTTGCCCCAACGTTTTTTTAAACAATTTAAAAAAATCACTCATCAACTTCCCCCAAAAGTTCGCCATAAACAGCAATCATTCGAGGGCGTTTTTTCGTTGCGTTAGAAGGCAGTTTGCAATCAAAACGATCAACATCACATTTCAAAAAGCCTCTTTCTTTTAATTCAGAAAGTGCCGTTTTGTAGTTAACATCTTTGCAAACCTCGGCTTTAAACGTTTCCGGGTAGATGTAATAAACTTCTTGCCTGCTTTCATGGTTTTTAAAGCCCGCCCTATCCCTAATAATCTAATTCCAATACCGTCAAAAAAGTTGATTCGTTAAAAGACTTAAAGCAAGGCGTCCACAAAGGGCTATAGCGGATTTCAGGCATAAAAAAAGCCGTCATAAAGACGGCTTTTAAAATATGGTGGCTACACCGAGATTCGAACTTGGGACCCCATCATTATGAGTGATGTGCTCTAACCAGCTGAGCTATGTAGCCTAAAGAAGTTGCGTATTATAATTTGTTTATGAATCTTGTCAATTGCTTGACGCTATTTTTCTTCATATTTTGTTAACAAGAACGCAAAATCTACCAGGTTGGGGGTCGATTGAGTACCCACCCAACCTGGCAGATTTTTAATTCAATTTCACTTTGGAATTTGAATTTGTTGGTGTGGTGAGAGTATGTCAAACATTGAAACGGAAATGCATCACATCTCCGTCTTGTACGATATATTCTTTCCCTTCCAAACGTTGTTTACCTGCGGCTTTCGCGCCAGCATCGCCTTTGTATTCGATAAAGTCATTGTAAGCCGTCACTTCTGCTCGGATAAAGCCTTTCTCGAAATCGGTGTGGATAACACCTGCCGCTTGAGGAGCGGTGGCTCCTTTTTTGACTGTCCAGGCGCGTACTTCTTTTACACCTGCGGTAAAGTAGGTTTGTAACCCAAGAAGATCGTAAGCAGCACGAATGACACGGTTAAGCCCTGGCTCTTCTTGCCCCATTTCAGCTAGGAATTCTTCTTTTTCTTCGTCGTCCAGTTCGGTCAACTGTTCTTCGATCTCTGCACAAATCGGCACTACCACGGCACCTTGAGATTCTGCGATTTTTTGTACGGCATCTAGGTGAGGGTTGTTCTCAAAACCATCTTCATTCACGTTCGCAATGTACATCATTGGCTTGATGGTCAATAGGTGCAAATCTCTTAATAATTGAAGCTCGTCTTTGTTGAATTCAATTAAACGGACCAGCTTGCCTTCTTCGACTTCTTTCAATACGCGCTCGTAAACCGCCATTTTTGCCGTGGCAGATTTGTCTCCGCTCTTGGCGATACGTTGAACTTTTTGGATGGCTTTTTCCAAAGATTCCATATCGGCGAACATCAATTCCATATTAATGATTTCGATATCGGAAACTGGATCGACTTTACCGGCAACGTGAACGATGTCGTCGTTTTCAAAACAACGCACGACTTGAACAATGGCATCGGTTTCACGAATATTTGCTAGGAACTTGTTACCCAGACCTTCCCCTTTAGAGGCACCTTCAACCAAACCGGCGATATCCATGAAATCAACCGTGGCGGACAATACTCTCTCTGGCTTAACGATTTCTGCCAAAGCATTTTCTCTTGCATCCGGTACTGGAACAACACCGACGTTTGGCTCAATGGTACAGAAAGGGTAGTTAGCGGATTCAATACCGGCATTGGTCAATGCATTAAACAGGGTTGATTTACCCACGTTAGGTAATCCCACGATGCCACATTTAATTCCCATTCTATACTCCTAAATATTAAATTCTGAACGGCTATTTTGTTTCGGTATGCAGTTGATTCATGGCTTTTTCGACATTGCCTGCAAGCAAATCGGGCAAGACTCGGGTTGCTTGGTAAATAGCATCATCAATCTGCTGAAATTCGGTTTTTGAGGGCGCTTTCAGCACAAAGTCAACGACCTGACTTTTGTCACCTGGGTGACCAATCCCCAACCTTAAACGTTGAAACTCTTTTGTACCCAAAGCGGCAATGGTGTCTCTCAAGCCATTGTGTCCGCCATGTCCGCCGCCTTTTTTCAAGCGGGCGACACCGGGAGTCAAATCCAGCTCATCATGAGCCACCAGAATCGATTCGGGCTCTATCTTGTAGAAATTTGCTAGGGCTTGGATGGATTGACCGCTTCGATTCATAAACGTGGTCGGCTTCAAAAGCCAAAAGTCCATTCCGTTTTGTTGAATACGAGCGGCTTCACCGAGAAATTTGGTTTCTGGACGAAATTGCACACTGAATTGTCTGGCAACTTCCTCCACAAACCAAAAACCCGCATTATGTCGGGTCTGTTCGTATTTCGCTCCTGGGTTACCAAGACCGACTATTAACTTAACAGAGGACATATGCGGGCTTTCAGACTAGCTTTTTAGGCGCTTATTAGCGTCTAACTTTACCAATACCTACTACAGCTTGGTCGTAATCGGCACTACCGTGCGTCAAAGCTGTTAGCACAACACCAGCAGGCATTTCCAATTGTGAAAGACGTAGGCTTGTGCCTGCTTCCATTTTAGAAACATCAACAGTGATTTTAGTTGGTAGATCTTTAGCCAAACAACGCACTTCAACAGTTTGTTGCATGAATGACATCAAACCACCCATTTTCACACCAGGAGAGTTTGCTCTACCTTGGAAGTCCAAAGGTACACGTTTAACGATGTAAGATGCATCAGACGCTCTTTGGAAATCGATGTGAGAAATCATGCCAGTAGCAGGATGACGTTGTAGGTCTTTGATAACGCAGTTTTCTTCATCACCAGCACCTTTAATGGTTAGCACAGTGTTGTACATATCGTTATCTTGTAGTGCATGCTCAATCGTGTTGCTTGATAGTGAAACAGATTTAGCGTCTTTACCAGCACCGTAAATAATTGCTGGGATTTTCCCCGCATGACGAAGGCGGCGGCTCGCACCTTTCCCTTCTTCAGTACGAAGTTCTGCAGTCCATACTTGACTCATGTTTTTACTCCAAAAAAACTGAGAAATCGTTATTTCTCAATATTACAGAAACTCCATGCCCGCGACCAAGCATGGAAATGAAGGCGGTATTATACAGAAAAACGATAAAAATAATAGACTTAGAAACAAAAAAGCCCCGATTTTTTCTTCGAGGCTTTTTAGGGATTTGATGCCGGCATTCTTAACGAATCGGCATAATCTCTGAAACGGATTCTTCTTGGTGAACACGACGGATGGTTTCACCCAGCATTGGCGCGATGGTGACCTGACGAATTTTGCTGGATTCAATCGCTGCAATCGACAGTGGAATCGTGTCAGTCACTACTAGCTCAGTCAAAGCAGAGTTATTAATGTTTTCTACTGCAGGACCCGATAGAACGGCATGCACAACATAAGCTGTGACACTTTTTGCACCGTGATCCATTAACGCTTGCGCCGCTTTACAAAGCGTGCCGGCTGTATCAACCATGTCATCAACCAAAATACAGTCGCGACCGGCAACATCACCGATAATATTCATGATTTGCGCGACATTGGCTTTTGGACGACGCTTGTCGATAATCGCCATATCGCAACCTAAAGCTTTCGCAACGGCTCTGGCACGAACTACCCCACCCATATCAGGTGAAACCACCATCATATCATCTTCAACGATATGCTTAGAGGTACGCATGTCTGCAACCAATGTCGGTGAGCCGTAAATATTGTCTACCGGAATATCAAAGAAACCTTGAATCTGGTCGGCATGCAAATCAACTGTAATGACACGATCCGCACCCGCAACAGTAATCATATCTGCCGCCAATCTTGCCGTAATTGGTACACGAGCTGAATGAGGGCGTCTATCCTGACGAGCGAAACCATAATAAGGAACCACCGCAGTAATACGTTTGGCCGACGCACGTTTAAGAGCATCGATCATCACCAACAACTCCATCAAGTTGACAGCAGGTTCTGGTGTACAGGTAGGTTGAAGAACATAGACATCTTTCCCACGAACAGATTCGTTGATCTGCACCATGATTTCGCCATCACTAAAACGACCGACATCAGCTTTGCCTAGAGGGATTTCAATTGAGGAAGAGATGTTCTCTGCTAGACTAACGTTTGCGTTTCCTGCAAACAATCGGACATTTTTATAGGCCATTCAAGGCGTCTCCTAATGGGTAGGACAAGGAAAAATGTTTTGATGAATTCTGTAAGGATAATGGCTGGGCTAGCAGGATTCGAACCTGCGCATGACGGGATCAAAACCCGTTGCCTTACCGCTTGGCGATAGCCCAACTATATGTGTCATCGAAGACAGGAGCGTATTATCCACTTTATGGAATTCAAATCAAGAGGATTTTTAAAAATAAATCCTAAAACGATGGTGAAATGATAACAAAATTGGAACCTACTTCTCCAATTGAATTATCAAACCCTGCAACTCTGTATTTTCAGGAAAGTTTCGATGATATTGATTCCAAAGGTTTTTGGCATCATCTCGCTTCCCTAGCTTCCACTTAACCTTAATCAGATGAATCAAAACTTCGTCATCTTTTTCCATGCTGAAAGCGCGTTTTAAATCTGATTCGGCTTGTTCGTATTTTCCCTGTTGGTAATACAGCCAGCCGCGACTATCCAGTATGTAATATTCATCCGGCGCAAGCTTGAGCGCTTTTTTCAGCAACTTCTCTGCTTCATCCAAATGTTCATTGCGTTCAACGTAGAAATACGCCAAAGCATTCAAGGCTTCGATGTTATCCGGCTCAACCTTCAATGAACGCTTGATGTTGGAAACATAAGATTTATATTGCTTCAAATCATAGTAAATCATCGCCTGCGACAGAAGTACCGTAACATTTTTCGGTTGTAGTTGTAGTGCTGCGGAATACATATTGATGGCTTTTTGCTTTTCGCCTGCCAACTTATAGAAAATTGCTTGCGCACGATACAATTTAACGCGCTGATCATCATTTGTGGCTTGTAAGCTGTTCAAAATTTCCAGCGTACGCTCAAGCCCAACATCTGGAAAACGGATTTCCGCAATATGAAGCTGCGCATCCAAGTAATAATCCGTTGTCTTAACCGACTGGTAATATTTAACAGCTTGCTTGAACTCACCCTGCCCCTGACTGGCCAAGCCAAGATAATAGTTTGCGGTCGAACGGTACTCAGGCAATTGGCGCAATTGTTTCAGGTTGCCAATGGCATCTTTGTAATCTTTGCGCTCAAGCTGCAACAATGCCACCGACAATCTTGAAGTAAAGGCTTTAGGTTCGTGTTCCAAAACTTTTAGGTAACGTTTTTCCGCATCAGCAAAGCGCCCGGCTTTTACTTCTAGGCGTGCAAATTTTTCCTGCAACTCCCAATCTTCTTCATGGGCATCAAGGTAAGGATGGACTTTTTCCATCCCCTGTTCAGGTTGGTCTGACTTCAAATAGGCTGTCGCCAGCAATAAATAGATTTCTCTGTTGATCTTTTCAGGATCAATCGAGTCTTCAGAACTCGTACTGCCATTCCCCTTTTGATATAAGTCTGCAGACTTTTCCAACACAGGGATCGCTTGGCGATAAGCGCCGTAATTAACAGATGCCAGCCCTAACGCAAAATAAGAAGCGGGTTCTTTTGGATAGTTGTTTTTTAATTTGGTTAAAAACTCTAGCCCTTTCGCACGGTCAGCTGACTGACTGACTTTGAGTCCTGTTTCAATCAAAACGGACTCAATGGGCGCGCCAGACAATGTCTTGTAGTGACCCCACTGTGCCAGGGCGGTATTGATATCACCTGCTCGAACCGACATCAGATAAGACGCTTTCCAAGGCAAAGCTTTGTTGGGTTCGACTTCTCGCCACAAATTGGTGGCATCTTCGATGGCTTGTAAATTAAAAGTCGTCATCGACAATTGGAATGCGCGCTCAGCCAACCCGGGATCTTTCGATTCCTGGGCAGCCGAATACATCAATGGATAGGCAGCGGAAGCTTGGTCACGCTTGATTAACAATTCGGCAACCATCACTTTATACATAACATCCGGCGGAAAGTGTCGATAAACCACTTTTGGCTCAGGTTTTGTCACTTTTGACGTGGCGGATTTTGTAGGCATCTTCCCTGTTTGCCCATCTGGTTTAACGTTTTGACTACAGGCAGACATCAAAACAATGAGAGAGGTGATAGAGAAGAAGGATAAAATCGTCTTGAAATTTGAAGGGAAATTCTGCACAGAAATCTATCCATAAACTTGCAATTAGATGCATAATTTAGCAAAATTACGCCTCTTTAGCGCAGTATTTTTTCTTTTTTATTAAAAATCGGTTCTTCAATGAAATTATTTGTGTTGGGCGTGAATCATAAAACAGCCCCTGTGGATGTCCGTGAAAAGGTGTCTTTTTCACCGGAACAAGTGCAGCATGCACTCGTAGAACTGAAAGAGAAATGTCCTAGTGATGAGTACATGATCCTCTCGACATGTAACCGCACGGAAATCTATTGCAACCTGAAATCCTTAGAAGAAGGTGTCATTGAGCAATGGCTACATGACTACTTCAATCTTCCGCCAGAAAGCTTGCAGGATTACCTTTACAAGAAAACCAATCTGGATGCCATTAAGCACATCATGCGCGTATCCAGCGGATTGAATTCCTTGATTCTGGGGGAACCTCAGATTTTCGGCCAGATTAAAGACGCCTATGCGCTGGCACAAAAGTCCGATAGTATTCATCAACGCATGGATGCTTTGTTCCAACACATCTTCAAAACGGTCAAACAAATCCGTACCGATACGGCCATTGGTTCAAGCCCGGTTTCCGTCGCGTTTTCTGCGGTGGCACTGTCAAAACAGTTTTTTGGTGATCTATCCGATCAAACTGCATTATTGATTGGTGCTGGAGAAACCATTGAATTGGTTGCCCGCCATCTAAAAGAACACCATATCGGCAAGTTGATTATTGCCAACCGTACGTTGACGAAAGCTCACCAAATTACCGAAGCATTAGGTGGCTATGCGATTGGCTTGAATGAAATCAATGATCACCTTCATGAGGCGGACATGATTATTGCTTCCACAGCAAGCCCAACCCCTATTTTGAATCAAAACGATATCAAGGCGGCCCTTAAAGCCCGTAGACACAAGCCTATGTTTATCGTCGACATCGCAGTACCAAGAGATATTGCGCCGGAAGTTGGGCAACTGGACAACGTCTATCTTTATACGGTTGATGACCTCACCGCCATTATTGAAGAAAACAAACAATCCCGCAAAGACGCTTCTTTGGAAGCGGAAGAAATCGTCAGCTCTCAAGCTGAAAACTTCATGATGCAATACCATGCATCTCTACAGGCAAGCCCGTTGATACAGCATTACCGCCAGCAAGCCTATCAAATCAAGGACCATGCGCTAGAAGATGCCTTAGCCCTACTGCAAAAAGGCGAAAAACCAGAGTTGGTCATCAAAAAACTGGCCAATCAGCTCACCAACAAAATTCTACACACACCTACGGCAAACCTACACCATGCTGGACTGAAAGGTGAGCAACACATCATTGATGCTGCAAAACAACTGTTATTTGAAGCTGATAAACCAAACAACTCGCATACTTCTTAGTACGCCACATTTGATAAAGACAATTCGTAATGAAAGACTCTATTCGTAAAAAACTCGACCTGCTCGTAGAACGCCTGGATGAAGTGAACCATCTGATGTCCGATCCTGAAATCATCAGTGATCAGACCAAGTTCATGAACCTCAATAAGGAGCACTCGCAGATCAGTTCCGTGGTGGAAGCCTACACACAGTTTCTGCAAACTGAAAGTGACTTGAATGAAGCAAAAGCTATGATTGCCTCAGGCGACCCTGACCTGAAAGAAATGGGGCAAGAAGAGCTTCCGATCCTATCCAAGAAACTCGAAGAGCTTGAGTTGGCATTACAGAAAATGCTACTTCCAAAGGACCCGAATGATGACGCCAACATCTTCTTGGAGATTCGTGCCGGAACGGGTGGAGACGAAGCCGCTATTTTTGCCGGGGACTTATTCCGTATGTACAGCCGCTACGCGGAAAACATGAAATGGCAGATTGAAGTGCTTAACGCTCAGGAAGGTGAGCATGGCGGTTATAAGGAAATCATCACCCGAATCATCGGTGATGGCGCTTACTCTCGCTTAAAGTTCGAATCCGGCGCTCACCGTGTACAGCGCGTACCGGCAACTGAAACCCAAGGACGTGTCCACACCTCCGCCGCAACCGTGGTTATCATGCCCGAAGCGCCTGATGTTGAAGCAGTTGAACTAAACCCTGCCGATTTAAAAGTGGACACTTTCCGCGCCTCTGGTGCGGGGGGACAGCACGTCAACAAAACCGATTCGGCGATTCGTATCACTCATATTCCAACCGGAACGGTCGTTGAATGTCAGGACGAACGCTCTCAGCATAAAAACCGTGCCAGAGCCATGTCTCTGCTGGCGGCACGCATCATGGATGAGAAGCAACGCAAACACGACCAGGAAATCGCACAAGAACGTAAAAGCCTGGTCGGCTCAGGCGACCGCTCCGAACGTATCCGTACCTACAACTACCCGCAAGGGCGCGTTACCGACCACCGCATCAACCTCACGCTTTACAAGCTTGACGATGTTATGCAAGGCGGCTTACAGCAAGTCATTGATCCGTTAATCAATGAATACCAAGCGGAACAACTTGCCTCTTTGAGTGAACAGTAAGCAAGGTCAATATGACGATTACCGAGGCGCTCAATCTGGGGCGAAGCACCCTAACCTCTGAATCGCCATTACTGGACACGGAAATCCTGCTTGCCTATGCCTTAGGCAAAGACCGAACTTATCTTTTTACCTGGCCGGAACATGAGCTTTCCCCTCAACAGGCAGAACACTTTTCTGAGTTGTTGAAAAAACGCCAGGTTGGGGTACCGATCGCCCACCTAACCGGTAGCAAAGAATTCTGGGGATTAGACTTCAAGGTCACTTCTGACACACTGATTCCTCGCCCTGACACGGAAATACTGGTGGAACAAGCACTGCTAAAAATCGAGTGCTTTAAGCAAGATCACATTAATGCTCGTGTATTGGACTTGGGCACAGGCTCAGGTGCAATCATTTGCTCACTCAAACATGAAGCGCCTTACATAAATGCCTACGCCGTTGACCTTCAACCAGCGGCACTAGAAGTTGCCAAGCAAAATGCCGAACAACATGGCTTGTCCATTGATTTTCGCGTTGGTAGCTGGTTTGAACCCATAGCAAATGCTCGCTTTGAAGTGATTGTTTCCAACCCGCCATACATTGTTGAAGACGACCCTCATTTATCTCTGGGAGATGTGCGCTTTGAACCACTCACAGCATTAACCTCCGGGCACGACGGGTTAGAAGACATTCGCTCCTTGATATCAGAAAGCAGAAGTCATTTAATTGAAGGCGGCTGGTTGTTGATAGAACATGGATTCGACCAAGCCGAGGCATTACAACAACTCTTTACCGACAACGGTTTTCAACAAGTAGAAACCATTTACGATTACGGGCACAACCCAAGAGTCACCTTAGGGCAACTCTAAGCCAATACCAAGACAAAAAGGATTTGAGATGAAATCTTTAAACGATGACGAATTGAGTCGCTACAGCCGCCAAATCTTACTCTCGGAAGTGGATTACGACGGCCAATTAAAGCTCACTGAATCCCATGCTGTGATTGTTGGGCTGGGTGGCCTAGGGTCTCCTGTATCACTTTATTTAGCTGCTGCGGGGGTAGGAACGCTTAGTCTGATTGATTTTGATGAAGTAGATGACTCCAACCTACAACGCCAAATTGTCCATCGTGAAAACAATATCGGCATGACAAAAGTCAGGTCTGCTGAAGAAAATCTCAGCGCGCTAAACCACTTTATCGATATTCATTCTTACGATGACAAGTTATCCGAACAAGAATTTGAAGCCATTATCGAAAACGCAGATGTGGTGATTGATTGTACTGACAATTTTTCGACACGCTTTACGCTGAACCGTATCTGTTATGCCCAGAAGAAACCTTTGGTCTCTGGCGCAGCCATCCGCTGGGAAGGACAACTTTCGACTTTTGACTTCAGAAAGAACACCTCTCCTTGCTATCAGTGCTTGTATAAGGAAGACTCAGGTCAAGAGCTGACTTGTAGCGAAAACGGTGTGCTGGCACCTGTCGTGGGTATGGTCGGTTCAATGCAGGCGATTGAAGCCATTAAAGCGTTATTGGGCAAACCAACATTGACTGGAAAACTCATGATTTTGGATGCCTATACCATGAATATACGCACCCTTAACTTGAAAAAAGATCCACATTGCCCGATCTGCTCGGGCAACTAATTTTAGCGAGGAAGTGGCGGTGCCACCTGACCGGCTACCGGACGAGTCGGCTGAGCCACTTTCTTGTTCTTGATCATAATCACCACTCGGCGGTTCAACGAACGTCCATAAGAACTATTGTTCGGTGCAACAGGTTCATTGTCTGCTTTACCTTCAATGGTGATGTATTTTTGATCTACCCCCATGTAGATAAAGGTTCTGGCAACTGTTGCCGCCCTAGCTGCCGACAACTCCCAGTTTGAAGGAAATTGGAAATTGGAAATCGGCACATTATCGGTATAACCGGTAATGATCATATCCTGTTTACGCCCTGCAAGGGTTTCCCCAAGGTTTTCCAACTGCTCTCTGGTTTTATCTGTGATATTCGCACGTCCACTTTCAAAGAAACTATCCGATCTCAAGGTAATCTTGATACCTTCCGGCGTTTGCTGAATATCGATATCCTTTGGATTAACTTTCGCTACAGCAGACTGAATCTCTTGTTCCGTGACAGGTTTTTCCTGCTCGATTGGTGGCTTGATGGGTGCAGCCTGTGCAGAGGCATCCTGCTTTAAAACCTTATCGCCGCCACCGCTGTCACCAACAAGGTTTTCAACGAAGGCTTTTCGTTTCTCAGGATCGATGATAGAAGTCAGCCACATGACCAAAAAGAAAACCATTAAAACGGTCATCAAGTCGGCAAGTGCAATTTCCCATGCACTGTCTTCTTGTTCGCACTCATTCCCTCTACCTCTGGACATATTGGCTCCACTCATCTCGGCGCGTCATAAACGATTAAGGCCCTTCTCGCTTAATCTCAAAATCTGGCGGAATACGTTGTCTACCAATCTCTGCAGCCATACTAGGCGATACTCCGTGAGAGAATGCATAGAGGAAAGCGGCAGCCACTTCAAAAATTGCCTGATCCTGACGAATCATCACTTCTGTTGCATGCGTAAAGGGCGCAACAACAGCAAATGAGAAAAAGATACCCGTCAAAGTCCCTACAAGGGCGGCGCCGATTGAGCTACCAATTTTTGCCACATCCATGTCACCCCCCAACAAATTCATTGTCAGGATAACGCCCATTACCGCCGCCACGATCCCGAAACCAGGCAACAACCCGGAAATCTTACCAGTCGCGCGCGGCACTTCCATCATCGAATGAATAATATCGTGAATCTGATCTTCTAAATAATGCTTAAAATCCAGCGCTTGCGGTGGATTCAACAATAGGTAAGAGAAGTTATCGACGATAAACTTCTTAAGCTCTCTATGCTTAAGAATCAGCGGATAGTTCATAAAGATTGAGCTGTCCTCAGGTGAAGTGATGTGAGCTTCCAACGCAAGTACCCCTTGCGCACGAGCCAAGCGGGACAATTCATCCAACAAGCCCAACAACTCAATATATATCTTTTTATTGACGCGGCCACCTTTGAAAAAGCGCCCCAAATAAACAAACGTCTTACTCCAGACATAGACTGGTGTCGCTGCAAGGAACACACCAAATGCAATTCCAAGAATAATGACCAGCTCTGAAGGGTGCCATAATGAAGAAAGCACACCCCCTTCCATGAGGAAACCGCCAATAAAACTTCCGATAATAATCAGTATGGCTAAAGGTTTTGAAATAATATTCATAATGTTTCTACAAGCCTAAAAATCTCTACAGTCGCTTAAGCAACTTTAAGACCAACTTTATTTTTTAGACTCTATTCCTTAACCAAACGAATTTCGGTAACCTGTTTCAAAGTTCTTGGCAAGGTGATTCCTTTCTTCGCTCTAACTGCAAAGGCTTCTTCTATTGCCGTTGGGCCAAAAGACTTCGCATAATCACCCGCAACTAGCTCTAGTTTAGCGCCCGGACTAAAGGCAAATACTGCCGTCACAGCTTCACCCTTGGGCATTTGAATCAACTTATTCCCTTTCCCTTTAGCAATTTCCGGCAACTCGGATTGTTCAAACACCAACATTCTTGGCTCACTAGTCGTCACAATCACCCAGTCCCCTTCTTTCACAGCAGCTGGCGCAAGCACTTTTGCACTCTTATCAACACTCAGCGCCGCTTTTCCGGATTTGTTCTTTGAAGATAAGTTCTCCAACTGGGTAATAAAACCATACCCGGCAGAGCTGGCAAGGATAAAGCGGTCTTTATCCTGCCCTAGAATCACGCTTTCAATACTGGCTCCTGTCGGCAAGCTCAAGCGGCCCGTTAACGGCTCACCATGACTTCTTGCCGAAGGTAGACTGTGGGCAGCCAATGCATAAGCCCGCCCGGTTGAATCCAAAAAGATCGCTGTTTGACGGCTTTGCCCTTGTGCTTGATGTTTAAAGGCATCCCCAGATTTATAGCTCAGCGCCCGTCCATCAATATCATGCCCTTTTGCCGCACGTACCCAGCCCGTTTCCGACAATACAACCGTAACCGCTTCCGATGGCAAAAGATCCTGCTCGCTCATGGCACGTGCCATTTCAGCACTAACAATTGGAGAACGGCGCTCGTCGCCATAAAGTTCGGCATCGGCAATCAATTCTTTTTTCACCAAGGTTCTCATTCTGGTTTCGCTGCCAAGCGTTTTTTCCAGCATTTGACGCTCTTTGTCCAACTCGTTTTGCTCGCTACGGATTTTCATCTCTTCCAAGCGCGCCAAGTGACGTAACTTCAACTCAAGAATGGCTTCTGCCTGGATTTCCGTTAGATTAAAACGCTCCATCAAAACCGGTTTAGGCTTATCTTCTTCTCGGATAATGGCAATCACTTCATCAATATTGAGGTAGGCGATTAACAAACCATCCAAAATATGCAGCCTTGCCAACACCTTATCCAAGCGGTATTGCAAACGTTTTCTAACGGTCTCAAGACGGAACATCAACCACTCGGTCAAAATGTCTTTTAAGCTTTTAACTTGAGGGCGTCCGTTCAGTCCAATTACATTCAGGTTAACGCGATAACTTCTTTCCAAATCCGTAGTGGCAAACAAGTGAAGCATTGCCGCCTCAACATCAATGCGACGCGAGCGTAGCTCGATAACAATTCTGACTGGATTTTCATGGTCAGATTCATCTCGCAAATCCACCACCATCGGCAATTTCTTGGCGCGCATTTGCGCGGCAATTTGCTCCAACACTTTAGAACCTGAAACCTGGAACGGCAACGCATCAACAACCACATTCACACCGTCTTCTACTTCGTAGTGCGCGCGCTGACGAATGGTTCCGTTTCCGGTTTGATACAAGCGCTGCATTTCACTCTTTGGTGTGATCACCAACGCACGGTTTGGATAATCCGGTCCCGGGACGTGTTCAAAAATCTCTTCATCGGTAATGTTTTTATTTTCCAGAATGGCAATACAGGCACCGACGATTTCTTTGAGGTTATGAGGGGGAATATCCGTCGCCATCCCGACGGCAATACCCGAAGTCCCATTTAATAGAACGTGAGGTACACGAGACGGCAGCACACTTGGCTCATTGAGAGAACCATCGAAGTTCGGTACCCAATCCACGGTACCTTGACCAATCTCTTCCAGCAACAACTGACTGAATTTTGACAACTTGGCTTCGGTATAACGCATGGCGGCAAACGACTTCGGATCATCGACAGACCCCCAGTTACCTTGCCCGTCAACTAATGGATAGCGGAAAGAGAAATCCTGCGCCATCAATACCATGGCTTCGTAACAGGCCGAGTCGCCATGTGGATGGAATTTACCTAACACATCCCCAACGGTACGCGCTGATTTTTTATGCTTTGCAGAAGCCTTCAACCCCAACTCTGACATGGCGTAGATGATACGTCTTTGAACAGGCTTCAACCCATCACCGATATGCGGAAGTGCACGATCCAAAATAACGTACATCGCATAATCTAAGTAGGCCTTTTCGGTAAATTGAGCGATGGTTTGATGTTCGATGCCTTCGTAGTTGATTGATTGCTGGCTCATGCGTCGTCTTTTCTCTAAAGGTTTAAATTAGGTTCGTTTGATTATGCTTTGTCAGACATACGACCAACGGCACAGGAAACAAAAGATTTCGCTTTTGCACCCGCCGAAGCCATTCCCTGAATCGTACCGGTTTCAGGATACCCCATTCCGGTCAATTGCGCTTTAACCTGCTCAACTTGATTTTCGTTGTCCACCTCAAAGCGGACTTCGCCGTTTTCGATATCGACCTGAACATCAGCGACACCTTCCAACGATAAAAGTTTTTTGGTGATGCTATTGGCACAACCACCACATTTGATATTCTCTACCTGAAGGCTATACATTATGTTATTTCCTCTAAATCCGGTATGATGAATCTTGTCCATGATTATCAAGTTAATTTATCATAGAAATCTATTCGAATAAATGCGCAATCTCTAAACATATGAAAGCAATAATACCCAACAGACGCCACTACGAACGAGTTTCAACCGAAAGACCCGTTACCTTATTAACGCCCGAAAACAATGCTTTGCAGGGCAAAATGATCGACATTTCCATTCATGGCGCGGGCGTTATTGTCCATTCAAGCTGCATAACTTGCGATCAAGTACAAATCATGTTCCATTTACCGACCAGTGGCGGAACACCGCTTACCCTTTCAGCAATCATCACGCACCACAGTTCAATCAGAGGAGATTGTTTTTTGGGACTAGAGTTCGTCGGGCTTCTAAAGAATTACGAATCGGCAATCAACGAATTTATTCGATTTCATCACCGATTGGATTAAAATAACTTTCAAAACGATAATAATTAAGAGTTTCAGAGACGCCAAATGCTCTTCAACAATCCATCTGTACATACCGAACGTGCTGCCAAGGTCAGAGGCCAAACCGTTACTGTTGATGCTGTCTTAACCGAGATATCCATCAGTGGTGTGGTGGTTATCAGCCCAAAAAGAGCCAGCATCGGTACACGTGTTGAAGTGTTCTTTGAGATTCCTGCAAAAGGTTATTTTAGAGAATTAAGCACAACAGGATTTGTGGAGCACTTTCACAGTGCCGACAATGGGTTTCTATTGGGCATACGTTTTGAAGACGTTCCTGATGAGATCAAAGACTACATTCAAGACTTTATCGACTACAAAGATCGCCTACATCAACTCGGCAAAAAGACTCACCACAAACCTGACAACAGCTAACCCCAACCTGGCAGATTTTTAACTTTCTCTGCCCCGGTCGAATCTTAAATCACTGCAGCCAAATCGCCTTTTTCTTCCAGCCACTCTTTACGATCAGCTGAACGTTTCTTCGCTAACATCATATCCATAATAGGAATTGATTCCGCTTCGTCCATGCTCAGTTGAACTAAACGACGAGTTGCCGGCAACATGGTGGTTTCACGCAACTGCGAAGGATTCATCTCCCCCAGACCTTTGAATCGCGTTACCTGAATCTTACCGGGTAACTTTTCAGTCTCTATACGATCCAGAATGCCTTCTCTTTCAGCTTCATCCAATGCATAAAAGACCTGCTTACCGACATCGACACGATACAAGGGTGGCATCGCAACATAAATATGCCCGTTTTCGATAAGCGCGGGAAAATGTTTAACAAACAGCGCACAAATCAAGGTAGCGATATGCGCACCATCGGAATCCGCATCCGCCAAAATACAAACCTTCCCATAGCGCAAGCCAGACAAGTCTCTGGAGCCCGGGTCAACACCCACTGCCACACTGATGTCGTGAATTTCCTGTGATGCAAGAACCTGTGAGGAGTCTACCTCCCAAGTATTCAAGATTTTTCCGCGTAACGGCATGATGGCTTGATAGTTTTTATCTCGTGCCTGCTTCGCAGAACCACCAGCCGAGTCCCCTTCCACTAGGAATAGTTCAGTCATATTGATGTCCGACTCGGTACAATCCGCCAGCTTTCCAGGCAATGCAGGGCCGGAAGTAATCTTTTTACGGGTCACTTTCTTGGCTTTTTTATTCCGGCTTTGCGCATTATTAATAACGATTTCCGCAATTTTCTCGGCAATCTCGGTGTGTTGGTTCAGCCACAAGCTAAAGGCATCTTTAACCACCCCCGAAATAAATGGAACGCACTCGCGTGAAGACAAACGCTCTTTGGTCTGACCAGCAAACTGAGGTTCGCGTACTTTGGCCGACAAAACAAATGCAACGTTTTGCCAAACGTCTTCGGGCGTCAGCTTAATGCCTCTCGGCAATAAATTTCGGAACTCACAAAACTCACGAATGGCGTCAGTCGCTCCCGAGCGCAAACCGTTAACATGCGTCCCACCCTGTGGGGTTGGAATCAAGTTCACATAACTTTCTAATAGGGCTTCCGCTGGTTCAGCTAACCAAGCGATTGCCCAGGAAACACCTTCATGTTCCCCATTCACATCCCCAACAAAACCTTCAACCGGGAAACGCTCAATGCCATCCAGTGCGTGGTTCAAATAGTCTCTCAAACCATCTTCATAGTACCATTCGCATTTTTCATCACTGACTTCATCAAAGAAGATCACTTGCAATCCGGGACTCAGCACCGCTTTTGCGCGGAGTAAATGCTTCAGCTTCGACAACGCATATTTAGGTGTATCGAAGAAGCTGGCATCCGGCCAAAAAGTCACTTTGGTTCCGGTATTTTTTTTACCGACTTTACCAATTTCCGTCAAAGGTTCGACAAGATTGCCATTTTCAAAAGCGATCTGGTACTTAACACCGCCACGTCTAATTTCAACCTCAACACGTTTTGACAAGGCATTTACAACAGAAACACCTACACCGTGCAAACCACCCGAAAACTGATAAGCCTTATTGGAAAACTTTCCGCCGGCATGCAACTTGGTAAGAATAACTTCTACCCCAGGCACACCCTCTTCCGGGTGGATATCTACGGGCATCCCTCGCCCGTTATCTTCAATCGACATTCCGCCATCTTTATAGTGCGTGACGAGAATTTCATTGGCATAACCTGCTAGCGCTTCATCCACAGAGTTGTCGATAACCTCTTGTGCCAAATGGTTAGGTCGAGTGGTATCGGTATACATCCCAGGGCGTTTTCGAACTGGATCCAGTCCGGTTAGCACTTCGATTTCTGAGGCATTATAGTTTTCGCTCACTAGCAACAACTCCTGCAAACAATTAAATGACGATTTTAGCTTTTCGGTAATGCTCGTATGTTGAGTTACAAACGAGTCTCCGCTATATTACATAAAAAAAGGGACAACACCAAGATTCAACCCAAATCATATCTGTGAACAATAGGTTCACTGACATCAAATTAACTCAACATAGAGACATATCAATGCCGAATCGTGATTATCACTCTGAGCGACGCGAGTACAACTTCGCTTCACTTGACAGAGACCAGATTGACGCCAATCCTTTTGAACAATTCACGAAATGGATGACTTTCGCGCACCAAGAAGCGGAGATTAAAGATCCGACTGCCATGTCGGTCACCACGGTTGATGCCGAAGGACAACCTCACAGTCGAGTCGTGCTCTTGAAAGAATTTTCTGCTTCAGGTTTTGTGTTCTACACCAACTACAACAGTGCAAAAGCGCACGAACTTGCAAATAATGCCAAAGCTGCACTCTTGTTTTTCTGGCCGGAGCTTGACCGACAAATTCGCATTGAAGGAACCATTTCTAGAATTGATCCCGAAAAATCCAAAGCTTATTTCCACAGCCGCCCAAGAGGCAGCCAACTGGCTGCGTTGATTTCAGAACAAAGTGAAGTAGTCGCAGACCGGGCGACACTTGAGCAGCGACTACAACAAGCTGAAACGACCTACCAAGATCAGGAAATTCCCGCTCCGGCTAACTGGGGTGGTTATCAATTAAAAGCGAATCTTTTCGAGTTTTGGCAAGGCCGCCCGAACCGTTTGCATGATCGTTTTCGCTACCTAAAACAAGGCGAAAACTGGCAAATAGATCGCCTTTGCCCTTAAACACACATAACCGACAAAAGCTATGACAAACACCAACCACATGATTGATTTAGAAGCATCCTGGCTGTCACAACTCAAACAAGAATTCGACATGCCCTATATGCAGCAGTTGAAGGCTTTTTTATTGGCGGAAAAGCAGCAAGGCAAAACCATCTTACCGAAAGGAAGCCTTTGGTTTAACGCGCTCAACTCTACGCCGTTCGATCAGGTTAAGGTAGTTGTGCTTGGACAAGACCCTTACCCCACACCCGGTCACGCTCATGGGTTAAGTTTTTCCGTACTGCCAGGCGTGTCTCCCCTCCCAAAATCTCTGCTTAATATTAATCAGGAACTCCTAACCGATGTAGGCGTGAATAACGCCCATACCGGTTATTTACAACCTTGGGCAAATCAAGGAGTCTTGCTACTCAACGCCGTGCTTACCGTGGAGGCAGGCAAACCCAATGCTCACCAAAACAGAGGCTGGGAGCAGTTTACCGACAAAATCGTGCATCTATTGGCCGAAAATAATGAACATTTGGTATTCATTTTATGGGGGGCTTACGCGCAGAAAAAAGGAAAATTTATCGACCGACAAAAACATTTTGTGATTGAGTCTCCGCACCCGTCTCCCCTCTCTGCTTACCGTGGTTTTTTTGGTAGTCAGCCCTTTTCTAAAACCAACAGTTATTTGCAACAGCATGGCAAAACACCGATAAACTGGCAACTTCCGGTTGTTTAATCTTAATAACCCAGAATTTCTATCCCTATACACCCTGTTATTAAAATCCACTTTTTAGGCAATTATCCCTATAAAACTGGGGTTTCTCCACTTTTCTCCTAGGTAAGAATTCATAGATTTTATGCTAGACTATAAGTATTAAAACTAGCACTCTTGTGACCAAATGAGCTTTAACATTATGGACAAAAACGTCAAAATACAGAAAGCTGGCTTATGGAGCCGGGCAAAAATATCAACTTTGAGCATCATATTGCTTGTCATGATGGCAGGTGCAGGGGTCTTTTTCACCACAGCCTTTAGTGTTCTTCACATCCAACTTGATGGCGCATTGAAGGACTGGCAGATTATCCAGAAAATTTTGTCTGACACCGGCGTCTTACAGACTTCAAACCTACAAGCACATAGCGAACAACTCTCTCACAGTATTGAAGCGGTGAAGGCATTAACCGTTTATTTCATTATTGCCGTACTACTTGCAGTTGGCGCGTTCTTTATTTTGATGTACAGCACACTTATTATCAAAATCGTCAGACCTGTCAAAGAAATGGAAAAAGGCATTTTGGAAATCACGTCCACCAATGACTTTTCTAAAGTTTTGAATGTGAAATACCAAGATGAAGTTGGGCAGGTCATCCGCTGTTTCAATGGGCTGACTGGCGACCTAAAGAACGTATTTGACCGTATCAACAGCAATCTTGAACAAGTGGCAAATGGTAACTTTGAACAACGCTGTACAATCGATGTTCACGGAGACCTGGAAACTTTGAAAAACCGCGTAAATGCATCCGTTGACAGTGTTCATGTCACCATGAATTCTCTAGAAGATATAGGAGATGCCATTTCTAATGGCGATTTCTCAGCGCGAATGAACCCTGAAGTCAAAGGCACTATCCGCATTAAAATCGACACGGCTATGCACAACATGGACACAATCATTCAACAAATCAATGACGTGATGCAAAAAATGATGGTATCGGACTTTAGTGAACGTGTTACTGGCGAAGCAAAAGGGCAAATGGCGGAGCTTAAGTCCTTCATCAATGAAGCCGTTTCCGAAATATCGCAAGGCATTCAGGAACTGAACACTGCAACCAAACACCTAAGCCAAGGTAACCTTGCCTACAGCATGACCCGAACATTCAGCGGTGACTTGAAAACATTACAAGACAACCTGCAACATGCCGTCAGCCAATTGAATGACTCTATGACACAGGTTATCAACACGTCGTCAGAAGTCGCACAAGGAACATTTGAAATCTCCCAAGGAAACGACAACCTTTCGGAAAGAACACAATCGCAAGCGGCTTCTTTGGAGGAAACCGCCTCAGCCGTTGAGCAAATCACGTCTACAGTACAGCAAACTTCCGATCATGCACAACGTGCTCACCAACTGGCTACTGAAACCATGAAGCTAGCCAACGAGGGTCGTCAGGTCATGCAGGACTCCGTTGAATCCATGTCCCGCATACAAGAGTCCAGTGAACGTATCAGTGACATCATTGCACTCATTGATAGCATCGCTTTCCAAACTAATCTATTGGCGCTTAACGCGGCGGTTGAAGCGGCTCGAGCTGGCGAACACGGGCGAGGCTTTGCCGTTGTTGCCGGTGAAGTTCGAAGCCTAGCCGGAAAATCTTCGGATGCCGCCAACGACATTAGAAAGCTCATTGATGAAGTGGTCGCAAAAGTAAATCAAGGGGCTTCGCAACTTAATGAAACGAATGATGCTTTCGACAAAATCAATCATGGTGTACAAACTGTTACCGAAATCGTAGCTGAAATCACCGTCAGTGCTAGAGAGCAGGCTACCGGTATAGGCCAAGTGAACCAAGCTATTTCACAATTAGACAGTGCCGTTCAACAGAATGCAGCTTTGGTTGAAGAGACTGCTGCCAACGCCTCTCATCTGACGGAACAGGCCATCAAGCTACAACAGGATGTGTCTGGATTCCAAGTAAAAGCATCAAGCTCTCACAATGACAATTATGCGCTACCATACAAAGATTAAACTCTAATTTAGCTTAACGACTACTTTTCTAACTTTTCTTGGTGCGCGAAGTTGGCGGTGATGACTATTTTCACCCGGCGGTTTTTAGCACGACCGTCCGGTGTGTCATTTGACGCTATCGGGCGGTACATACCATAACCGGCAATTCCGAATAAGTCCTGAGGTAACCCACTTGAAGCCGACAGAAGCTGCATTACGCTTTCCGCTCTCATGGTACTTAAAAACCAGTTATTTCTTAGGCTCGATTCCGGGTTGATTTTTGCATTATCCGTATAACCGGCAATGGAGATTTCCCGATGTAAAAGCAAGCCTTGTTTCCCTGCATCATAAGCAATCCCTGCAGGCAGAATTTTCGATTGCTCTTCCGTCAACAATGGAATTTTTTTCAATTCTTCTCCAACTTCTGTCAACTCTTTCACCAAACCTTCGGATGGTTTAAACCCCCCTTCCACAAAGGCCTGGTCGTTATTGATATTAATTTCCACCCCTAACGAGGTTCTTTTCACCTTGATGAAAACAGCATCTTTCAACCTTTCCGTCAACTCAATAGAGATCTGATCCAAGTCATCTTCCAGCCATTTCTGAACTTTTGAAATTTCACCTTTGTTCAGCACAATCATCAAAATAAAAAATGTAATCAGAAGCGTGATCATATCGCCAAAAGACAATAGCCAACCGGATTTAATCTTTTCCGATTTAACACTCATGACTGCCCCTCTGGCTTGGTAATAATTTGAGGCAACAGATAAATTTCTACTCGACGGTTAATGGGATCCATCTGATTGTTGGAAATAGGACGTAAACTACCGTAGCCGGCAATGCCAAAGCGATCCTCTGGAATCTGACTATAGAGCTGAATGTAATTCATAATGGCGTAAGCCCTAAAACCACTGAGTTCAATATTACTCTGATACAGGGCGGTTTTTGCCAAAGCACCTGCATCAGTATGACCTTCCACTCGAAGGGTCATAATCAACTCATCCCCCTTCTCGATCGGAATCGCTCCAACCAAAAACTTATGCTCTTGAATATAATTTTCAAAGTTTACTTGTTTCAGCAACTGAATTAGCTGGTTCAAATAGGGTAAGTACAGCGGATTTATTTTTGCGCGCGCCGCTGCAAAAAGTTGGTTTTTCTCAAACAGCTCCGGCTTGAAGGTAATTTTGACACCTTTTGCTACCGTATTATCAACCTCCAGCCAACTCATACCATCCTTCTGCGCCTGTGTTTTGACATCACGGTAGAGTGTATTAATCACTTTTTGATAACTACGTTTTTCTTGACTGGTTTCGATACCGACAATAGCAATAATGATGACAAACAATGCTAACAGCGAAGTAAACAATGCAATGAAAATGATTTGAGACGAACGATAGCGCTTAAGCCTTAAAAAACCACTCGCTTCAACTTCCGCTTCTTGTTTAGACTGATTAAGGAGCATGCGTTTCATGGTTTCTCCTTAGTCTCTAATGAAGCTCTAAGTCTAGCTTTTGTTTAGTTTTGTGATTAACGTAGGAAAGTAAACTTTCTTTCATCATCAATGGTGGTAGCTTTTGTTTCAACCCCATCACACCATAGATAATAATTTCGTCTTTTACGACTTCTGCATCAGAAAGCACCTTGAGCTTCCCAGCCATTGGAATAAAGATAAAGTTGGCGAACAAGACCCCATAGAAAGTTGTCACCAATGCCAACCCCATCCCAGCCAACAATGAGTTCAACATATTTTCGGACTGCCCGACAACATTGGCAGTATCGCCTCCGCCAACTTGAGAGGTCATCATCATGATCAACCCCATTACCGTTCCCATCATACCGAATGCAGGTGCATAAGAAGCCATGTTGTTAAACACATCTTGGCAATTCAAATGGCGCATACGCATGGAGTTAAGGTGATTCTCAAGACTTAAACGTAGTTGTTCTTCATCTCGATAGATCATCATTTCTGTCAAAGCAAACGTCAGGAATCGATCTGATTGATTCTCTATCTCTTTTTCCAATGCCAGTTCTCCCTTGGTATAAGCGAGATGAGATAGATACATAAGTTGTTCGATGATTTTTGATTCCGACTCTGGTTCGGCAACAAGGACTTTACCAATTCCTTTGAAAAAACAGAGCATTTGATTCAAAGGATAATTAATGAAAGCGGCAGCGAATGTACCGCCTAAAACCACCAATAAAGCTTGCAAATTAAAGAACGCGGATAGCAACTGACCTGATTTAAAGTCGACCATATTGAATAGGACGACAACTAAACCCAGAATTAATCCGATAATGCTCGCTAATTTACTCATTTATTATAGGTTTTAAGCACCTCCACTCTCTTCAGGAGGGGACGGTAGGTGCGTTCTAAACCAATCCTCTAGTTGTTGGTTGATTTCTTCAACTGAAAATGCCGCTGGATCAATCGATGGACTGATGTAAACATCTATCGTCCCAGGATAGATAAGCAAACTGCCAGAAGGCCAACATTGTCCCGCGTTGTGCGAAACAAAATAGGTTTTGGCCTTTGACCGATTGGCGAGGATTGCCCCGCCTGTATTGATTTTGCCTATCTTTCCATGCGATGTTCGGGTACCTTCCGGAAAAATTACGACCCAAACACCTTCTGCGAGCTTTTCATTCCCTTGATTAATGACTTGCATCATCGATTTTCGGCCGGCTTTGCGATCAATCGCAATCGGCCCCATCATCCTTAAACCCCATCCAAAAAAAGGAATTTTCAATAATTCTTGTTTTAATACAAAGGTTTGGCGAGGAAAAAACTCCTGAAACGCAAAAGTCTCCCACGCCGACTCATGTTTAGCAAGGATTACGCCAGGTTGGGATACGTCCAGATGTTCGCGCCCATGCACCTGGTACTTGACCCCACAAGTCCACTTCAACCAACGAATGGTGAAACGCGCCCATAAGTGAATGTACGCATAGCGTACAGCGGGCGATGTGAGCCATAAAACCTGAGCCGTCGTCACAAAAAAAATCAGCGAAATAATTTGCCCAGTAAAAAATACAGCAGACCTTAAGGCTGTCAAAAACTTCATAACAAACTCTCCACCGCCGTCAAAAGATTGTCGTAAACCGGCACATCCGACAGCTCAGGGGCATTTTTTGCCAACGTCCGCTCACCCTTGCCGGTTTTAACCAGCATAGGCTTCATTTTCATTGCCTGAGCGACTTGAATATCCGCAATTGAATCACCAATCATTGGGCTGCCAACCAAGGAAACATCAAATCTATTTTGTATGGCTTGTAGCATTCCAGTCCCTGGCTTTCGACAAGGAGAGTTATCTTCAGACACATAGGGCGAGTAACTGATCCAATCAACTGTCACACCATGCTCCGCCAGAAGCCCAACGAATTTTTGATGCATTGCATGCAATGTTTGACGAGAATAATATCCTCGACGCACACCGGATTGATTGGTGGCAATAGCAACTGTCCACCCTGCTTTTTTCAGCTTTGCAATCGCTTCAATACTACCAGTTTCGGGAATCCATTCATTCGGGTGTTTGATATAGGCGTCTGAATCCTGATTGATGACACCGTCACGATCCAAAACAATGATTTTATTCATAAGACAACAACAAGTATACGCAAAAAAACGGGCGAATTATCTCGCCCGGTTTGGTTGAACTAAGCTGACAAACGTGAAATATCAGCGGTCTGCAAGAAGAGTTGATAAATTTGGTTCAACAAGGCCAGACGATTGTTGCGAACATTCAAATCATCAGCCATCACCATAACATCATCAAAGAACACATCTACCGGCTGGCGGATTTTCGCCAAAGTCTGCATGGCTTGCGCGTAATCTCTGTCAGCAATCAAGCAACTCACCTCTTCCCTTAGCTCATCTAAAGTGGCAAACAGGTTCTTTTCCGCATCGGTTTCAAACAAATTAGTATCGACCGTTTCTGCAAAAGGTTGATCCAACTTTTTCAAGATATTCGAGATACGCTTATTCGCTGCACTCAAGCTTTCCGCCTCTTCCATCGCACCGAATTGCTGAACCGCAGCAATACGTTTGTCGAAATCTATCGGATGACTCGGCTCACAAACTCTAACCGCTTCAAACTCTTCAGCCGAAATACCTTTATCAGCATAATAAGCTTTCAGACGGCTGACAATAAAGTCGTAGATATCTGCTGCCAATGCATCTGTCGCGTCAACCGCATCATGCAATTTCAAGCTTTCTCGAATCAGTAACATTAAATCGAGATTTAGTTGCTTCTCAATCATGATTCTTAGCAAGCCTAGCGCCGAACGACGCAATGCAAAAGGATCTTTGTCTCCGGTAGGCACCTGACCCAAACCGAAAATACCGGTAATGGTATCCAATTTATCAGCTATCGCTAAGGCCTGTGCAACGCCGGAGTTTGGCAAATCATCACCCGCAAATCTTGGCTGATATTGCGCATCTAACGCATCTGCCACTGCGGCGTTCTCACCTTGTTCCAGAGCATAATAACGCCCCATAATGCCTTGCAATTCAGGAAACTCACCCACCATTTCAGACATCAGATCGCACTTGGATAAACGTGCAGCTCTTTCCAAAAGCTGTGGTTCTTCACCTAAGGGTTTCCCGATTTTGACCGCCAAAGTTTCAAGGCGTTCAATCTTGTTAAACAAGGTTCCCAACTTCTGCTGAAAAACAACTGTTTTCAGGCGTGGTAAAAAGTCATCAAGCGATTGCTTGCGATCTTGATCCCAGAAGAATTTGGCATCCGACAATCTTGGTCGAATAACGCGTTCATTCCCCTTCTTCACTGAATCCGGGTTATTACTTTCAATATTTGAGAAAGTAATGAATTTCGCCATCAAACTACCGTCTTGGTTTAGCAAATGAAAATACTTCTGATGTCCTTTCATTGCAGAGATCAATGCCTCGGATGGCACCGACAAAAATACTTCGTCAAAATCACCCACCACAGCTTGAGGCCATTCATTTAGAGCCGTAACTTCTTCCAACAGGTCTTCATCGATATCGGCAATACCACCCAATGATTTTGCCGCCGCTTCAACTTGCTGACGAATCATGTCTGAGCGTGAAGCAAAGTCAGCCTTCACTTTCCCTTCTGATTCCAGTGTAGACAAGTAAACCGCAGGAGACGTAATTTGAATTTCCTGCGGTGCATGGAATCGATGTCCACGCGTGGTGTTGCCCGTTTTCAAACCTAGAATCTCAGCGGGAACCACAACCTCATCCAACAACATCAACACCCAATGAACAGGACGAACAAACTCAACATCTGATGCTCCCCATCTCATACGCTTTGGAATCGGCAATTTGGCAAGGGATTGATTGACGATTTCAGGCAACAATACTTCGGCTGCTTGCCCTTGTTGCGCCTGATAGTAAACCATCCAAGTACCTTTATCGGTTTCAATCTCAGAAAGTTCACTGACCTCTGCCCCACAACCACGAGCAAAACCAAGCAAAGCTTTGGTTGCTTGACCTTGGTCGTCAAAAGCTGCTTTTTTCGCTGGCCCTTTTTTCTCGACTGTTTTATTTGCTTGAACGCGCTGGAGCTGTTCAACTCTCACCGCCAAACGACGAGGAGAGGCGTAAATACTGACGGCTCCATAAGTCAATTCAGCTTCATCCAGTCCTGACTGAATGCCCGAAGCAAATGCTTCTGACAATTTTTTCAACGCCTTTGGCGGAAGCTCTTCTGTTCCTATTTCGACCAAAAAATCTGCTGTCGTCATCGTCATTATTGGGCTCCTCCATCTTTCACCAATGGGAACCCTAAGGCTTCACGCCCCTCATAATAGGCTTCGGCAATTTGTCTGGCCATTGCTCTTACTCTTCCGATAAATCTCGCTCTCTCGGTAACACTGATGGCATGACGTGCATCCAGTAAGTTAAATGCATGAGAGGCTTTTAATACTTGTTCATAAGCTGGCAAAGGCAGTTTGTCTGCTACCAACTTGGCAAAAATCGTTTCACACTCGTCAAACGTACGGAACAAAATATCCGTATCCGCTTTTTCGAAGTTATAGGCCGACATTTCGACCTCATTTTGATGGAAAACATCCCCATAGGTGACTTTGCCTTCTGGTCCATTGACCCAAGTCAAATCGTAAACACTATTCACCCCTTGCAGATACATAGCAATACGTTCCAAGCCGTAGGTGATTTCACCCGTCACCGGACGACATTCCAAACCACCGACTTGCTGGAAGTAGGTGAATTGCGTCACTTCCATGCCATTCATCCAGACTTCCCAACCTAATCCCCAAGCACCGAGTGTTGGCGATTCCCAGTTATCTTCAACAAAACGAATATCGTGTTCTAAAGGGTCAATACCCAATTTGCGCAAAGAGTCCAAATACAACTCTTGAATGTTGTCTGGAGAAGGCTTGAGCATGACTTGGAACTGGTAATAGTGCTGCAAGCGGTTAGGGTTTTCGCCATAACGACCATCTGTCGGACGGCGGCATGGCTGCACATATGCAGCTCTCCACGGCTCCGGACCGATGGATCTTAGAAAAGTGGACGGGTGAAAAGTTCCTGCGCCCATTTCGTTGTCATAAGGCTGCATGATTACGCACCCTTGTTCAGCCCAATAGGCTTGCAATGTTTGGATTAACCCTTGAAAAGTTAAAATATCGGTTGCTGCATTTGAAGACACTTGAATTGTTTCCTATCTGAGTGTTTCGGGATGTTTTTTCGTTTAAAATGTTTCTATTCGTGTTCGACACGTAAAATTCTGATAATTATACCAATTTAAAGTCACTAAATTAGGAAGAAAATGCCTGAAAACCACGTAATAGACGCTAAGGGACTCAGATGCCCGATGCCGGTGATAAAACTCCAGCAAGCCATTCGCAATGCATCGTCTGGCGACACCATCACGATAGAGTGCACAGACATGGGTGCTGAAAAGGATATTAGCAGCTGGTGCAAAGTCAACAAACACGACATGACAGACAGCTCAACAAGAGAAGGCGACTTTAAAGGTCAAACCACATCCGTACTTTTCATTACGGTCAGTGTGAGTTAGGGACAATTTTTCTTGTCACCATTTGACTCCGCTAGATTCTATTCCGGTTTTCAGTATAATCTGAAGCCATAGATTAAAAATTTCAGTCAGGTAAGAACACTCTCGTGCAGGCTTTCATTAAAAAATTGGGGTTTATCGTCACTTCCCTCCTATTAGTGAGTCTCTATGCATTTAACTCTGATGCAAGCCAGCCTTTTGAAAAACAAACCTTACCGCTTCCCCCGCTTCACTCGCAACTCAACCCGTCTTTAGGACTTGACACTTCAAACAAATCCAGCTCAGCGAAATGGGCAAAATACTCGGTCAAAATCCCCAAAAATGGTTCTTTATCGGAAGCACTGGATAGCCTAGGCATCAGCAAAGCCACTGCTTTTGAAATCAAAAAACTGAAAAACAGTCGTCACTTGACGCAACTCCGAGTTGGTGACACCTTACACATTTGGGTTGATCAAAACAGAGAACTACAAAAAATTGACTACCCAAGAACTCGCGGACTTCACTACCAACTAACGCGTTCTGATGAAGGATTTAAAATTCAAGCCGTTGAACACCCAGTCGAAACCAAAATCGTATCGACTGCCGGCGTGATCAAGCACTCTTTTTACTTAAGCGCTCAGGATGCTGGGTTAAGTGCGAACACCATTATGAATCTTGCGGACATCTTCAATTGGGAAATTGACTTTATCCGCCAGCTTCGTCCAGGCGATCCATTTAAGGTCATTTACGAACAACGCTTTATTGATGGTCAATATGTTGGCGATGGCGACATCCTGGCTGCCGAGGTAACAACTGCAGGCGATGACAAACACACTGCATTTCTCCTTAGGAGTTCTAAGGGTGAAAACATCGGTTACTACGACATCCACAAACACAATCTGAAAAAAGCCTTCTTGCGTAACCCTGTTGACTATGTGCGCATCACCTCTACTTACAAACCTATGAGATTCCACCCTGTGCTCAAAAAATGGCGTGCACATCGTGGTGTTGACTATGGTGGACCTGTTGGTACGCCAATTCATGCCGTAGGCGAAGGCCAAATTATCAAGCGAGGTTGGAGCAATAGCTATGGCCGAGTCATCTATATCAAGCATGCCGGGAAATACACCACTGTCTACGCGCACATGTCACGCTTTGGAAAATTCAAACAAGGGCAATGGGTAAAACAGGGACAAGTCATCGGTTACATCGGGCAATCAGGTCTAGCAACTGGCCCTCATCTTCACTATGAGTTCCGCATTAATGGACGATTTGTCGACCCTATGAAAGTCAAGTTCCCGGACGCCGCGCCGGTTCCTAAGAAGTATCGCACGCAATTTGTTGAGTATGCCGCCTTGATGCATGGCCAACTGGACAGATTGACGCCTCAAAACACACAACTGGCGAGTCGCTTTGAATAGCGCACTCTATCTTGGGCTAATGTCAGGCACCAGCCTGGATGGTGTGGACATTGCGCTGACTGAAATTTCTGATGACTCTCACGCTATTAGATGCCTGGTATTTGACACAATTCCCTACCCGGCTGACCTTAAAGATGAGCTGCACACCCTAAACTTAAGTCCCGCGGTATCACTACACACGCTTGCCAAGCTGCAGTCAGAACTCGGTCAACTCTACAGCGACAATATCAACCGCTTCCTGAAAAAAAATGACCTCACTAATCACTACATTAAGGCCATTGGTTCACACGGGCAGACTATTTTTCATGATCCAATCGTCTCAATGTCAATACAAATCGGCCACCCTGCTTTTATTGCCAAACAGACTGGCATCAAGACTGTGGCTGACTTTCGTATTGACGACATGGCCAATGGCGGCCAAGGTGCCCCGCTAGCACCGGCATTCCACAAAACATTATTCCAACAAAATAATGAACGCCTGGCTGTTGTTAACCTAGGGGGCATCGCCAATGTCTCTCTACTGTCGGAAAACGGGAATGTCATTGGCGCCGATACAGGCCCCGCAAACGGTTTAATGGATGAAATTTGCCAACAACATCTCGGCATTAATTATGATGAGAATGGTGCTATTGCTGCCTCTCAAAACCCAGACCAAACGCTGCTAATGAAAATGTTGGCCGAACCTTACTTTGCAAAACCCTTTCCTAAAAGTACAGGAAGAGATTTATTCAATCTGAATTGGTTAAACCAATTCAACACCAACCACCTGTCGACTGAGGTTTTAATCTCAACACTTAATCAATTGACTGTTGAAACGCTTGCTAATGCAATACGCGGCTTTGATGTTGAAAAAGTCATCTTATCCGGTGGCGGTGCTGAAAATAGCACTATAAAAAACAGATTACAGACTGCTCTGAACGTTGAAGTACTTACCGCTTTTGATTATGGCGTAAACCCACATGCGATTGAAGCAATGATGATGGCTTGGCTAGCGCATCAAAGATTAAACGAACAACCCGTCGAACTACAATCAATCACCGGCGCCTCTAAAGCCTCCATTCTCGGCGGCGTCTGGCTACCTTAATCCTCGAAACTATTCGCCAACTCTTTGCAAAAATCTACCAGGTTGGGTCTGGCTTTTCGCCACAAATAAAAATGCCCAACAAAAGTCGGGCATTTAAAGTTCAACCTGGCTCAGCAGACTGTTATTTATCCATAAAGTCCGGGTCTCCGTGACCACGTTGCTCCAGCGGGATATAACAAGCACTACCGACACCCGTATAAATCTGGGTTGGTCTAAAAATTTTGTTGTCCTGCAACTGCTCACGCCAATGCGCCATCCAACCTGCAGAACGCGCTACCGCAAAAATAGGCGTAAACAAACCAGCGTCAAACCCCATTTCTTTATAAAGAATACCGGAATAGAAATCGACGTTTGGATAAACCCCTTTATGCCCCAGCAGCTCTTCGCAAACTCTTTCAACTTCCTGCGCCGTATCAAACGCAATACTGAGACTGCCGGATTTGTTTCTCAGAATATCACTCGATAGCTTCTGCAAAATGGTAGCACGAGGGTCTTTGGTTTTGTACTCACGATGCCCCATCCCCCAAATCACTTTCTTCTTGGCAAGACGATCTTCGATATAAGCGCGTGCATTTTCAGGACGACCGATCTCGTCCAGCATTTCAATCACCATTTGGTTGGCGCCGCCATGCAAAGGGCCTGACAAAGAAGCGATAGCAGACGCAATAACCGAACATGGATTCGCCAAAGTCGACCCCGTCACCATCGTGGTGAACGTTGATGCATTGATGGTGTGCTCCGCATGCAAGATCAAGCAAGCATCCAACAGACGCGCCCAGTCTTTGTCCGGCTCTTCACCCGTCACCATGTACAAGAAGTTTTCCGCATAACTTAAGTCGGTACGCGGTTCGATTGGGTCATAACCATTGCGCATATGTTCCCACATAGCAACCAACGTCCCCATGTGCGCGATGATTTTTACGGTTACGTCATTGATATAGGCTTGGTTTTCCGTACCACCTTTCATATATTCGGTACTTGGATAGAAGCTCGCCAAGCTCGCAACAACCACCTGCAACATGTGCATTGGATGTGTTGTTGATGGTAAATTGCGCATCATTTCACGAATATTGAACTTAACGCGACGAGATTGGCGCAAAGACTGGTCAAATGCTTCCAACTCTTCTTTTGTCGGCAAGCGACCGAAGAGTAGCAACAGCGTCGTTTCTTCAAACGAAGATTTCTCCGCCAGCTCCATAATATCGTAGCCCCGGTATGACAAAATGCCTTTCTGACCATCAATGAAAGAAATTTCTGATTTGGTAGCAGGGACACCTGCCAATCCTGGGATATATTCCATAAGCCTATTTACAAGTTAAACACTAAAAGATGACCCGCAACCACACGTGGTCGTTGCATTCGGATTTTCAATGACAAAGCGCGCGCCTTGCAAGTCTTCAAGATAGTCAATCTTGGCGCCCATCAAGTATTGAAAACTCATTGGGTCAATCATCAGTTTGACACCACTTTTTTCTACAACAGTATCGTCTTCCGCTTGGTTTTCATCAAAAGTGAAACCGTATTGGAAGCCAGAACAACCGCCACCGGTAATATACACGCGCAGCTTAAGTTCAGGATTGCCTTCATCTTCAATCAAACCACTGACTTTTGAAGCGGCGGCATCCGTAAAATTTACTGGCGTTGGGATTTCTGACATAACGACCTCCTTCAGAGCGTTATCAATTCTAAGAAGGGTATTATAACCCAAAACCCTTCTTTTAAGAATGTGAGGACAGCTTTGTCCTAGAAACTAATCAGTTGATTATGGCAAGAGTGCTACTTGCTGTAGCCCGGTTGTTTCCGGCAAGCCAAACAGGATGTTCATATTTTGCACTGCCTGACCAGAAGCGCCTTTGACCAAGTTGTCGATGACCGAAGTCACCACAACCAAAGGACTGTCTTCCGGGCGGTAAATCGCCAGACGACACATATTGGAACCTTTTACCATTCGAGTTTCAGGCAGGCTTCCCGAAGGCATCACATCGACAAACGGCTCATCCTGGTAGGCAGATTCATACAATGTCTGGATCTCAGCTTGAGATTTTTCAACCGTCATGGTCGCATAAATCGAGTTTTCCATCCCACGAATCATTGGCACCAAGTGAGGTACAAACGTCAGACCAACCGCTTTACCGGCTTGTTGCGCAAGTTTTTCCTTCATCTCAGGCAAATGACGATGTCCGGCAACGCCATACGCCTTAAAGCTCTCGCTCATCTCCGCACCTAGCATCGCAACATTAGCACCTTTACCTGCACCGCTCACACCTGACTTACCATCGGCGATGATTGAATTCAAATCAATCCAACCTGCCTTCACCAAAGGTAACAACCCAAGCATGATACTGGTTGGATAACACCCAGGGTTTCCGATAATATCGGCCTTCTGAATCGCATCACGATAATATTCAGGCAAACCATAAGCAACCTTTGGAAAAAGGTGCTTCCCAGTATGCTCGTGCTTGTACCATTTTTGCCAAACATCCAAATCTTCAAGACGGAAATCAGCCGCCAAGTCGATCACTTTGACGCCTTTCTCCACCAACGATTCCGCCATGCTCATCGCTACACCATGCGGCGTCGCAAAAAACACTACATCGCAAGTTTGCAGTTGCTCGACATCAGGCACTGAAAAACACAGGTCGTAAAACCCTCTCAGGTTGGGATACATATCAGCGACAGCAACCCCTTCTTCACTACGAGAAGTAATCATCGCAACTTCGGCATTCGGGTGGTTTGCCAAAATTCTCAGCAATTCCACACCGGTATAGCCTGTTCCACCGACGATTCCAACCTTAATTTGTTTCATTATTTACGACCTTACAAATTCTTTTAGACAGAAAGCTAATTTTGCCAGAAAACGGCAAAAAAATCAGCGATAGTTTATTTAACCACTTTCTTTTAGAGAAAAAAAACCGCAGTAATTGCGGCTTTTTAAAAATAGTTTAAATCTCATTCCATCATTTTTCCAATACCCACGAGAGTTGAATGATTCGCCCTTGCCAATCTTGAATAGTTAACCACAAACGATCATCTGTTTTTATTACATCGGGAAAAGGTACATGAGCGTGCTGTATTGAGGTATTGCCATGTACAATTCCACTGTCATCATCAGGCAGATTAGGTGCGCTTGTAGCGACTCTCAAATACGCCTGCTTAACTTTATTGGCACAACTGTCACCAAAAATCACACTAAAATCTTTCTCTCTTTTACCATCATGCAGGTATGGCGGTTCTTTATCCATCGGCCTAACCTCAGCCGAAAACTCTCCGCTCTGTTTTTTCGCCCATTTTGACTCTAATGGCGGCGGCGTTAATGCCTGATATAAAAACCAGAATGGCAACAACAGAATAAAGCCATTTATCCAAAAACGATATCTCAGCCAAAATACTTTCATCACACTGCCTTCTTTGGCTTAATAATTGTGCGCTTACTCCACATCAAAAACCCCGTTATCGACATGGTCGAAAGCAACAAACCAAAAACAAACCATATTGCTTTACTCCACAATCCCGCAAAGGTGCCATAGTGCAATGGATCCGCTATATGCGAAATAACTTGCAACACATTCATCTGACTAGGTTTTCTTACATCAGAAACTTCATCATTCCAAGGGTTGACCAACAATTGATATGAATAGTCATCAAATAGAAATGCGCCTTCAGTTCCCGCAACCCGGAAGTAGTCGCGATTATGCTCAGGAAAAGAGATCATCTTTGGTTGAAAGTTTTTAAATTCAGATTCAGACCTCTTCAGTGCTGCAGACAAAACATCTGGGGATTGCAGTGACTTCTGTTGCGCTTGAGACATTACCTGTTGAGAAATAGGCTTTGCCTCCTTCCATAGAGGCACTTCGTTATGCCACATGACTGCTTGAACGAAATACCATATGCCTGTCAGCGACATAATGACAAAAAACCAAATTGACCATATGGCAACCAAGCGGTGAAAGTCTTTATAGAAGGCTTGCCTGCCTTGATTTAACCTTAACTTTGGTTGTAAAAAACACCGCCAAAATTTTTTATAAACGACCAAACCCGAGATCAACGCCCCCATGAGCACAAATGCCATCAAGGTCACCAAGTAATAACCCACGCTGTAATGATGGTGCCACGGAAATAAAAGCCAGCCGTGCAACATTCGCATAAACCCGATAAACGTTAGACCTTGGTTCACTTCCTGAACTTTTGCGGAGTATGGATTTACATATAAAATTGCAGGTGGCTTATCTTCTCTATTTACAAATACGGCTGTCACCAAGTACGGCTCCAACTCCATGATCCGTGTTACTTTTGCATCCGGAACTTGTGCCTGCACTGCTTTAAAAAGCTCAACCATAGATTTTTTGGGCAAATTCTTAGGATTTTCAGCACGCGCTTCTGGATTGGTTATCCAAGTTATTTCATGACTCATAACGGCGATTGTTCCGGTAACACATACAAAGCTAAACAGCAACCAAACAGGCAGCGAAAACCAACCATGCAACTTAAACCAAAACCTGCGTGATCCAAACACCATACAGCTACCCTTTTTTAAAGTTCTACTTTCATGCCGGCTTCAACCGTTCTTGGTTTTCCGAACCAACACCAAGAAGTAGAGTAACAACCGGACACGTAACGTTCATCCGTCAAGTTATGTACAGACAAATTGAACAACACAGATTTGTCCATCATTTTTGTCTTGTAGGAAGCTGACGCATCATAAAGCGTATATCCAGGTGTCTTGCCTGTATTAGCTGCATCAACATAAGTTTCTCCTACATAACGCGCACCACCACCCAACTTCACACCACTTGTAAAGGCATATTGCCCCCATAAAGATGCCGTCTTGTCAGCGACCCATGTTGGCGTTTTCCCCTTGTTATCACCTTTTGTATACTCCATATCCAGAGCCGTATAAGTCAAGGCCACATCAAAGCGATCAACTGGAGTAAAGTTTGCCTCCATCTCAAACCCTTTAGATTGCGCTTCACCCGACTGAATTTTGTACCCCGTGTGAGCAGGATCTGTTGCCGTGATATTCTGCTTTTTCAAATCAAAAACAGATGCCGTCAAAGATACTTTCTTGTTCGGTGAGTTATACTTCGTTCCTAACTCTATTTGCTGACCTGTCGTCGGCTTAAAGGCTTTGCCGTCATAACCGGAACCAGACTGAGGCTCAAATGACTCGCTATAACTGATAAATGGCGCAATACCTGAATCAAACGTATAAAGTGCGCCCAATCTACTTGAAACATGATTTTGATTCACTTTGGTTTTTGTACCATTCGCAACCTCGGAACCATCATATTGATCGTAACGGGTGCCAGCCATCACAACAAAATTGTCCCACTTCATTTGATCTTGCAAATAGGTTCCAACTTGCTTGGCTTTGATTTCGCGCTTGGTAATCGAATACATGGATGACATGATGCCTGCATGTGTCACCTGACTATTGTTAGGGTTAAAAATATCTAATGTTGGTGCACTGCCATACCCTGTATTCAGGTGAGCATCCATATTCTGATAATCCAACCCAACCAACAAATGATGCTTAACCTTTCCTGTTTCCAGTATGCCTGACAACTGGTTATCTATGGTTTGCGTATCCATACTTTCATAGGAGTAGATTGAATAGCGCGTCAGCGTATGATTATCAGCCTGTAGACCTGAACCATAAATGCTTTCATAATCGACCTTGCTATTCATCACTCTGGCATTTTGCTTAAAAGTAATACCGTTTTTAAACTCATGTCGAAGACTGTATCCAAGAGAACGTTGCTCCCGATTGAATTTTTCAAAATTAGTATCACCATCATAAAAATCAGGCTCTAACTGCCCCAATGGATTTGAGTAAAGCGAACCTTTGCTCGGTGCAGATCCATAAGAGCCAGATTTTGGATCATTCTGATACAGTGCCCGGACTGTCAACGAGGTTTTATCAGATGGCTCCCACTTTAAAGATGGAGCCAACACTACGCGCTCTGCTTCCGTTGTTTTAGCTTGCCCATCTTCAGTACGACCTAACGCAATTAACCTGTAACTAAAGTCACTACTACCGATACCGCCAGTAAAATCACCTGATAACTCTCTTAAATTGTAGTTACCAAGCTTAACTCCAATTTCATTCTTGGATTTGAAACTTGGTTCTTTACTCACCATATTAACCAAACCACCTGGAGCAGCATTACCATACAGCACAGATGCTGGCCCTTTGAGTATCTCAATTCGATCCAAAATACTGTTATCCAACTGTGGATACAAATACCAGTTGTCATACATCAACGACAAGCCATTCCAGTAATTGTTGTTTGAAGAAAAACCACGAATGGTGAACATGTCATAACGACTGACGACGCCACCTCTAGAATCAGGCGTAATCCCTGCCATATAGTGTGTTGCCTCACTTAAAGAACTTGCACCTTTAAATTCCAAGTCATCACTCTTGGCCACGCTCACCACAGCGGGGGTCTCAGCCAAAGACAGAGCTGACTTAGTCGCCGTACTTCCTTTTACAGTTGAAGCATCTTTACTAATAGCCGCCTTATCTTTATCAGACTGTACAACTACCGGCTTAAGCTCTGTTACTTTGGCAGCATGCGAGATTAGTGGATTTACAATCAAAGCCGACCCTAGTAGACATCGACTGAATACTGATGACAATGGATTCTTGCTTTGGTTTAGACAACTAATACCAACATTTTTTGATGACTCGTTCATTAAGATACCCAGCAAATTTTGTGAAGATGCGTAAGTATATAATAACAATTATCGTTTACAATACTTTTATCAAATAAAACTAAAACTCAACCATGAAAAACATAAGGTATATTAAGTAAGTACGCAAAAATTATTAAAAGAAATTTTTAAAAGGAAGGAAGTATTAAAATCAGGTAATTAAAAAAGCCGGCATATGCCGGCTTTTGAGAATAAACGAACTTATTTGAGTTCAATTTTGACATTCAGAGTTTCAGTTTTGCGCCAGACTTAAGGCGAGAATTTGACCCGAAGCGGAGTGTGCAAATAGCACATGAGCATCGGAAGCAAATTCTCAACGCAGAAGATGGCGTGAAAATGAGCCTCTGAAACCAAAATTTACATCATGCCGCCCATACCGCCCATTCCACCTGCTGCGCCAGCATCAGAACCGCCATCTTTAGCTGGAAGATCCGCAATCGCTGCACCAGTCGTCAAGACAAGTCCTGCGATAGAAGCTGCATTTTGTAGTGCAGAACGCGTTACTTTAGCAGGGTCAATAATACCTGCCGCGATCATGTCTACATACTCTTCTTTCGCTGCATCAAAGCCGAAGTTACCTTCACCTTCCATTACTTTGCTAACGATAACAGAACCTTCTAGACCACAGTTAGTAGCGATTTGACGCATAGGCTCTTCCATGGCGCGTAGAGCAATCTTAATCCCTACGTCTTGGTCATTGTTATCACCAACCACGTTGATTTTAGATTTAGCGCGAACCAAAGCTACACCACCACCGGCAACGATACCTTCTTGTACCGCAGCACGAGTTGCGTGCAATGCATCATCAACACGGTCTTTCTTCTCTTTCATTTCAACTTCAGTTGCCGCACCCAACTTCAATACTGCAACACCGCCTGACAACTTAGCCAAACGTTCTTGAAGTTTTTCTTTATCGTACTCAGAAGTCGTGTTTTCGACTTGAGACTTGATTTGCGCACAACGAGCTTCGATATCTTCTTTAGAACCAGCACCGTCGATCAACTTAGTTGAGTCTTTACCAACAACTGCAGACTTGGTTTCACCCAGTAGATCCAAAGATACGTTTTCCAGTGTCAAACCAACTTCTTCAGAAATAACGGTACCACCAGTCAATACTGCCATGTCTTGCAACATCGCTTTACGACGCTCACCGAAACCAGGCGCTTTAACCGCAGCAACTTTCACGATACCACGCATGTTGTTGATAACCAAAGTCGCTAGTGCTTCACCATCAACATCTTCAGCGATGATCAACAAAGGACGACCTGCTTTCGACACAGCTTCCAAAGTTGGTAACAACTCACGGATGTTAGAGATTTTCTTGTCGTAAAGAAGAACGAATGGCGTTTCCAATTCGCAAACCATTTTTTCTTGGTTTGTAACGAAGTAAGGAGAAAGGTAACCACGGTCAAATTCCATCCCTTCAACCACAACCAACTCATCTTCGAGAGAAGAGCCTTCTTCAACGGTAATAACGCCTTCAGTAGAAACTCTTTCCATTGCGTCTGCAATCATCTTACCGATTGTAGCATCAGAGTTTGCAGAGATCGTACCTACCTGAGCAATCGCTTCAGAAGTTGTACAAGGAACAGACATCGCTTTGATTTCTGCAACAACCGCTTCAACTGCTTTGTGGATACCACGGTTCAAATCCATAGGGTTCATACCAGCCGCTACAGCTTTCATCCCTTCGCGAACGATTGATTGCGCAAGAACGGTTGCAGTGGTTGTACCATCACCTGCAACGTCATTGGTTTGAGAAGAAACCTCTTTAACCATTTGCGCACCCATGTTCATGAACTTGTCTTCAAGTTCGATTTCACGAGCAACAGAAACACCGTCTTTAGTCACAGTCGGTGCACCAAAGCTTTTCTCTAGTACAACGTTACGACCTTTTGGCCCTAGTGTGACTTTAACAGCATCTGCAAGGATGTTAATCCCTTCAACCATCTTTTCACGGGCATCTAAACCAAACTTTACTTCTTTTGCCATTGTGTATTCCTTTTACTTAAATCTGTTTGTTCAAATGTTTTAGACAATTCTAAAAGTGCACTATCCAATCATTAATCAATGATGGCGATGATGTCGTCTTCGCGCATTACTTTCAACGCTTGACCGTTGTCATCTTTTACTTCTTGACCAGAGTATTGGCCGAAAAGCACTTTGTCGCCTACCTTCACAGTCATAGGGATAATCGAACCGTTATCCGCAGCTTTACCTGGACCAACCGCAACAACTTCACCACGATTTTCTTTTTCTTGCGCAGAACCTGGCAGCAAAATACCACCAGCAGATTCTTTCTGCTCTTCAACTTGGCGAACTACAACGCGATCATGCAAAGGTTTGATATTCATACATTACTCCTAAAAAAATGATTTGATTTCATAAATATATCGCTTTCAATTAGCACTCTATCTATGAGAGTGCTAAACATTTTAGACAATCATTTAAAGCTGTCAAGAATATAGTGACGCTTTTCTGCTTTTCAAGGAGATGAAAGGAAAAAAATTTTTGAGGAGCCCCCCAACCTGGCAGATTTTCATCCAACAAAGTACTCGGCGCCCGAAGGAGTAAGGCGAGAAAATCTGCCAGGTTGGGTCAGTTAGAATTCAGTTAAGAGAAATAAAAGCGAAAGGCTTATTCAGACAAAACAAAGTTATCGCAATGAATCAAGAACTCGCCTTCGTTATACCCAAGCAAGGATTCTATTTCTGATGACGGCTTACCAATGATTTTTTGCGCATCATCAAAATCATAGTTCACCAAGCCACGACCCACTTCTTGATTCTGTTGATTGACACATACCACCATTTCACCACGACGAAACTGCCCCGAAGCTTCCAACACACCAATCGGCAATAAACTTCTGCCAGTACGTTTAAGCGCTTGTACCGCGCCATCATCCAGCACCAACTGACCTTTTGCCTGAAGGTGACCTGCCAACCACTGTTTACGCGCGGTCATTGGCTCCAAGTCAGGAATCAACAAGGTACCGATTTGTTCACCAGACTGCAGTCTAGGCAAAATATTCGCCTCTCTACCCGAAGCAATAAAGGTTGCCGTACCGGAGCGTGCCGCGCGTTTCGCCGCCATCACCTTGGTATACATACCACCTTTACCCAGCAAACCGCCTTCTGGACTTGCCATGGCTTCAATATCCTTACGACTCACATGTGCTTCGGAAATAAGTTTTGCATTCGGGTTGGTACGCGGATTATCGTCATACAGCCCTTGCTGGTCGGTCAAAATCACCAAAATATCCGCCGACACCAAGTTAGCTGTCAACGCCGCCAAAGTGTCATTATCCCCAAAACGAATCTCATCGGTTACGACCGTGTCATTTTCATTAATGATAGGAATCACACCTTGCTGAAGCAGCGTCTGAATAGTATTTGAAGCATTCAAATAACGTGCACGATTTGACAAATCATCATGCGTCATGAGAATTTGTGCCGTTAAAATCTGATGCTCTGAAAAAGCTGATTCATAAGCTTGAATCAACCCCATCTGACCTACAGCAGCGGCCGCTTGAAGCTGGTTGATTTCTGTTGGGCGCTTTGCCCAGCCTAAACGCTTAATCCCTTCTGCAACTGAGCCGGACGAAACAATCACCACCTCAACCCCCTGATTTCTCAGGGCTACAATCTGCTCAACCCATTGTTTCATTGCGGACAGGTTTAACCCCTTACCATCGTCCGTCAGCAAGGCACTGCCAATTTTTACGACCCAACGCTTAGAATTTTTGACTGCTTCTCGACTTTGCACGCTAATTTTTCTCGCTAAAATCCAATGCAATTAATCCCAAATATCGCTTTCGGATGAAGCATCCGATACTTCTCTGGCATACTGACGATTTTGATGAAGGGCATAGGCGATGTCTTTTACCAAAGCCTCTGTCCCCTTTCTATTGACGGCAGAAATATAATAAACAGGTCCTTGCCAATCAATTTGCTGAACAATATCGTCACAGAGTTCTTGCGCTTCTTCCGGCAACAAAAGATCTGTTTTGTTCAGCACCAACCAACGCTCTTTAGAGGCAAGATGCTCACTGTACTTTTCCAACTCAGCTTCAATCACACGAATCGATTCAAGTGGATCTGATTCGTCCATCGGCGCTATATCCACAACATGCAACAAAAGTCCGGTTCTGGACAAATGCTTCAAGAACTGAATACCTAACCCAGCACCTTCCGAGGCACCTTCAATCAAACCAGGAATATCCGCAATCACGAAACTGGATTCCGGCGAGACTCGCACAACCCCTAAATTTGGATAGAGCGTGGTAAAGGGATAGTTTGCAACCTTTGGTCTTGCAGCAGAAACTGCGGTAATCAAGCTAGATTTACCTGCATTTGGCAACCCAAGTAGGCCGACATCCGCCAACACTGCCAACTCAAGCTGTAGATTTCTCTCTTCTCCAGGCTCACCCGGTGTAAATTGACGTGGCGTACGGTTGGTACTGCTTTTGAAGTGGATATTACCCAAACCATGACGCCCGCCCTGCGCGACCAAAAGTACTTGATCATGCTCAATCAGATCACCGATCAGCTCATCGGTATCAACATCTCGCACCAAAGTACCCACTGGAACTTGGATATACAAATCCTCACCAGCTCGACCAGTTTTCTGCTGCCCCATTCCTGCTTGGCCGTTTTGAGCCTTATAGTCACGGGTAAAGCGGAAATCCACCAAAGTATTCAGATTACGATTAGCCTTAAGATAAACACTACCGCCATCACCGCCGTCGCCCCCGTTAGGACCACCAAATGGAATATATTTTTCACGACGAAAACTCGCCACACCGTTTCCACCTCGGCCGGCGACTACATGGATTGCCGCTTCATCTACAAATTGCATGCCTATCTCTTTTTTTGACTTTGCATCTAAAATAAAACAAAAAACGAATGCTCCATTATAAAAGCTTTCGTTTCTTAAATATAGCTGGTGAAATTTTCTTTGGAAACAAAAACGCCCCGTCAATGCGGGGCGTTTTGCTAGTAACGATTAAAGCTAAGCTTACGCAGAAGCTTCAATAGTTACATAAGTACGTACTGGCTTACCTTTAGATACAAAAGCAACTTTACCATCTGCTTTTGCAAACAAAGTATCATCCTTACCGCGACCAACGTTATCACCCGCGTGGAACTTAGTACCACGTTGACGAACGATGATGCTACCAGCAGAAACTAGCTCACCACCAAAGCGTTTTACGCCTAATCGCTGAGCATTAGAATCGCGACCGTTTTTTGTACTACCTGCAGCCTTCTTATGAGCCATGGTGACAATCTCCTGTTAACCTGTCTACCCCCTACTCAGAAGTAGCTCAAGTTCTATTAATCGAAATCTAAGTATCTAACTCAGAGTATTAAGCAGAAATCTTACCGATTACTACTTCAGTATAGTTTTGACGATGGCCTTGCTTAGAACGTGATTTGTTCTTACGACGACGGAATTTGATGATCGTCACTTTTTTACCACGACCGTTAGACTTAACAGTTGCAGCAACTTTAGCGCCTTCAACAAGTGGAGCACCAACTTTAACATCAGCACCTTCACCAACCATCATAACCTGGTCAAATTCAATTGCATCACCTTCACTTGCGTTTAGGGATTCAACTTTCAATACTTGACCTTCACGGACTCTATATTGCTTACCACCGGTTTTAATTACCGCATACATTCTTGGAAACTCCCGGTTTCATAGTTACCTGAAACATCCCAAATAGCCAACTCATCCAGTCGTTTTTTCCCGACCTACTGCTACAATGGCTCAAAGGACTACTTTTCAGAAATTCTTTTAAATTCTGTATTTCACGCCGAATTACGGCAAAGGCGGGATTATAATGAGTTTTTAAACTTAGGTCAATTGAATTTCTAAAAAAATCTAACTAATTAATACGAAAGATAAATCACCCTATCATTTGCGCATTAATTACCCCCTTTTCCAAACGAAAGCTTTGAATCCCACTCCCATTCATAATAAACTTTGCAAACTTATTTATATTCTATAAAACTCTATGACTCTTAATGATATTCGCGCACTGATTATTGATGACATCCAAAAAACGGATGATTTGATTCTAAACCGCTTGGCTTCAGATGTTGTTCTGATTAATCAAATCGGCCACTACATCATCAATAGTGGCGGCAAACGCCTAAGACCGCTATTGGTTCTTTTATCTGCAAAAACTTGTGGATATCAAGGCAACCAACATCACAACATGGCTGCTGTCATTGAGTTTATCCATACATCAACACTATTACATGACGATGTTGTTGATGAGTCTTCAACTCGCCGAGGCAACAAAACCGCTAATGAAGTTTGGGGCAATGCCGCGAGCGTTCTGGTGGGTGACTTCCTTTATTCCCGTTCCTTTGAAATGATGGTTGAACCCGGCTCTATGCGCATCATGGAAATCCTCTCGGAAACCACCAATGTTATCGCCGAGGGAGAAGTGCTTCAGTTATTGAATTGCCACGATGCCGACACGACCGCAGAACGCTACCTAGAAGTCATCCATCGTAAAACGGCAAAACTGTTCGAGGCTGCAGCCCTTTTAGGCCCTGTACTGGCAAATACACCAGAGTATGAAACCGCTTTCACTCTATACGGCAAACACCTTGGAGCAGCTTTCCAGCTAATTGACGACGCGTTGGACTATATGGCGGATGAAGAAGAGCTCGGCAAAAACATCGGTGATGACCTAGCAGAAGGCAAACCGACTCTGCCACTAATTTATGTTCTGGAAAATGGATCTGAAGACGAAAAACAAATTATCCGTCGAGCAATCGAAACCGAAGGACTGAATCTGCTCAAGAAAGTGACGGAAATCATTCAGAACAGTGGCGCAATCGACTATACCGTCCGCTTTGCTAAAGATGAAGCTGAAAAAGCTAAGCAAGCGATCAAATCGCTACCGGAATCGGCATTTAAAACAGCCTTAATCAGTTTGGCAGACTTAGCGGTTAATCGTAACCACTAAATCCGCAACCACCAATCAAGGTGACACATTCCTAATTGGCAAACGGCCTTCTTTTCCGAAGTGTTTATCTAGCGTCTTTTGTAACTCCATCGCTTCCAACTGAGCGATTTCCTCTGCCACTTGCTCTTCGTACTCTTGGCGCTCGACTTCTTTAAAACGTCTATACAAGTCAAGATTGCTGATTTTAGTTTTACTCCAATCAATACGCTTCACCACCCAATTTGAGAAAAAGCGAATTACATGACACTCGTCAACGCTTGCATACAACAACTCAGGCTTTGGTCTATAACCATGCATGCGTTCAACCACAATTAATTGCTGTTGATAACATGGACGCATGCGGATATACCCTTGAACCGATTCATCAAAACTCGTGGAATAATATAGTCGAACCACTTTATTGATGCTAAACATAGCTTTCGACAAAATCGTTGACTCATGCTTACCATTCACCCCAACCGTGTGAATAAAGATGTTCTGCGTCATCAACGCACGCGAAAAATTCTCCACCTGATCAAAGGGGACATCCCGGTGCGAGGCAACAAGAGACGCCCTTTCTTCTTCAAGCTCAGAGGATTTTTTCTCCAATTTCTTGAAGAAATATTTCAATCCCTTGGTAATGTCTTGCTTTTTCATAAACTCAGTCTCCCTCTGTAGAAATCTATCGGCAGAGAACAGACTTACTTAAGCTAAATAAAGAAATAAAAATGCCGCTATTTTCAACACTTTTAGTCCCCCAAAAATCGCCCGTTTTTGTCAAAAAACAACAAGAACCTATCATCCATTTAAATTTGCCTTTACAATGAACATCAGGAATATAAGAAAAAAGTAAATAATGGAAAAAAGTACTGATTTAGACGCCTTCATAGGCAAAACAATTCATGATTTTCGTAAAAAACTTGGCCTGACAATCGCCGAAGTTTCAGAACAATCAAATATCAGCCGAGGTATGTTTAGTAAAATTGAGAACGGACAGGTTTCGCCCAGTTTAGACTCTCTATTAAGAATATCCCAGGCACTCGGTATACCAATATCTGCTTTATTCAAAGAATTCGACTCAGAAGGTGAAACGGCTCAACACGTCAAATCAAATGAGCGACTCGAAGTGGTTCGAAGAGGCACTAAAGTCGGACATACATACCATTTACTTGCTTACGACTCTGGGCCAAATAAGCTTTTTGAACCTTTTCTGATTTCGCTAGACAATAAAAGTGAAATTTTTCCTTCATTCTCACATGAAGGTAAAGTATTCATGTACTTAATTGAAGGCGAATTAATTTATCGTCACGGTAAGTCAAAATACCATATGAAACCAGGTGATTCACTGACATACGATGCAAAAGTATCACACGGTCCAGAAGAACTAATCGATGTTCCGATCAAATTTTTGAACATCATCATCTATGATAATGTTCATTAAGGATTAACACTAAAAGAAGTCTGCTGAAGCGGCAGGAAAATTGAAACTTGAGTTCCCCCTCCCTGCCTAGGCTCTACCTCAAGCAATGCGCCAGCTTTATGCATCCTTTCTTGCATAATTTTTAAACCAAAACTGTCTCTTCTTTTGGCTGTTTTATCAATACCGATCCCGTTATCCTCTATTCGCAATAACACCGTATTATGTGCAGATTTTCTAACCAGTATTCTTGCGTGCGAAGCATGAGAATGCCTTACCAAATTAGTAATTGACTCTCGAACCACATAAATAATTTCATTCGCGCTCCCCAAAGAATCGACTTCCGGCTGGCAGCGATTATCAATCTCAAACACGATACCTGAAAGCGATTCATACTCATCGACAATCAATTGAATTGCCTTTGAAATCGGGTGACAAGAAAGTTGAACACGAGAAGAACCTATCAATTCTCTCGTCAAGCGATTTGCATAGATGACTTGCTGATGAATATCCTGAATATTGTTTTTTAAACGTAAGTGATTGCCTTTTGCCTCACATAAGTTTTTTAAACTAGATGTCTTGAAGTTCAAATAGCTCAAGACTTGTGCCACGGTATCATGTAGATCGGCTGCAAATTCCTTGCGCTCATTTTCAATCGCCCTTTCGAGCTGCTGGTGCTTAACCGCTTGAACTTCAAGTATTTTTCCAACCGCAACAAGAAAAGGTTTAAAGGCGAAAGTGAATTGCTCACAGTCAGACACAGGTTTAAAACAGGCAACAAAAACATTCCCAAGGAGTTGTTTTTGTTCACTCCAAACAGGAAAACCGTAGAACACATACCGTTTGCCAGCATTATCCTGAAAAGCAAAGTCATGCTCATGTTCAGAATATTGAGATAGCAATACAGTCCTCAGCTCTTCAGATAACATATCGTGCTTTTGCGCAGTCAGTTTGAGCTGGTTATTGACAATGAAAAGTTGGCAAAAAGGATTAATCGTTGATCGGAAATAAAACTGGAGCGCCGGATCAGACAACATTTCTAAAAACGCCTGCTCAAAACTTACACCCGTCAAAACATCAAGAGCAAGACGTGAAAAATCCGGCTCTTTTGAAACGGGCTTTGTGCTATCGCATGCCCTTTTTTTAAACAAGTAGGGCGACTTGAAACCAGAGGTTAGTCCAAACATAATCCGTCATCCACTTTGACTTATTTTTACTTATTTAAGCAAAAAACTAACCAGAAAAAGTATTGATCAACGTAGCATATTAGGCTCTGTAAGACATTCCTTTAATCCCGCTAAATAAGCGGGGTTAAACACCTCTTAAAGCAGAAAAAATTTCAGAGACGAGTCTGTATTTTTGGTACATGAAATAAACGAACCACAAGATGTAATAAAACAGGGCAACTCGACTCTCAATTGCCCCAGAATCAACCATATGTTTTTAAAGTTTTTTACCTTCTGGTTAGATAATCTAAAAGCGAAAATAAAACCGGCTTAACAGCCTCTGATTTTTCATCGGTTTCTGCCAGCATTCGATCAGGGGTATGAACATAAGCACCTTCAATCATTTGTTCGCCTATTTCATCTACCCATTCTTGAACTTCTTTAGTGGTGACTTCAGGGTGACACTGCAACCCGATCACATTTGCGCCAAGCTGATATGCTTGATTAGCACACACTTCGCTTTGTAATAACCGAACCGCCCCTCTTGGTAGCTCAAAGGTTTCTCCGTGCCAGTTAAAAACTTCTATTTCATCTGGAAATTGAAACACTTCAGCGGTTGAAGGCACTCGTTGCAGTTTATGCCAACCAATTTCTGTTTCGTCATTAAGTGTGACTTTGGCGCCTAATGCAGCCGCAATCAGCTGCCCACCAAGACAAATACCCAGTACGGGAATCTCTGCTGCAATCGCATCGGCAATATACTGCTTCTCTGCAACCAGCCAAGGATAGTCATCTTCTTCATTGACACTCATTGGCCCTCCCAGAACAATCAACAAATCCAAAGACGACAATTCAGGGTACACAAATGACTTTTGATAGAGATTCACTTCTAGAACCTCTGCAGATTGTGTGTCCAACCACTGCTGAATATTACCGAGTCTTTCATAAGGAGCATGAACCAAAACCGCTACTTTCATCAAACCAACCTCTAAAAACAAAAAAGCCATACTTCCCTTTAACGAAAAGCATGACAAGTACCGAAACGCCCTTTCTTTGAAAGGAAACTAGGTTAATGCAATTGCTCGCAAGCCATCAGTGTATTCTCTAACAAAGTGGCTATTGTCATTGGTCCAACACCACCTGGCACGGGAGTCACATAACCGGCAATATCTGTTGCCGACGGCTCTACATCCCCCGTCAAACTGCCATCCTCCAAACGATTGATTCCCACATCTATCACGATACAGCCAGGTTTCAACCAGCTTGCCGGAATAAAGTTCGGCTTGCCGACCGCTACCACCAAAATGTCCGCCATTGAAACATGGATCGGAAGATCAGCCGTAAAACGGTGACAAACCGTTGTGGTCGCACCAGCAAGAAGCAGTTCCAAAGACATAGGGCGACCAACGATATTTGAAGCCCCAACAATCACTGCATGTTTACCTTTTGCCGACAACCCATAGTGATTCAGCAACGTCATGCACCCGTAAGGGGTGCATGGACGCAAAGTTGGCATTCTCACCGTCAATCGACCGATATTGTATGGATGAAATCCGTCCACATCTTTATCGGGATGAATGGCCTCAATCACGGTTTCCGTATCAATATGATCAGGTAATGGCAGTTGAACCAAAATACCATCAATCGAGCCATCTTCATTTAATTGATCAATCAATTCCAACAGCGCCTCTTGCGAAACAGATGCCGGCCATGCCCAAGACTTGGAAACAAAGCCGACTTCCTCACAAGCCTTCTTTTTACTATTGACATAAACCGCTGAAGCAGGATCATCACCGATCAAGACGACAGCCAGCCCCGGCACTCTCAAACCTTGAGCAGACCTTAAAGCGACCTTCTCTTTGATTTTGTCACGCACTGCCTTGGAAACAACTTTTCCATCAATAATCTGCGCACTCATGGTAAATCAATATCCTTTACCAGGAATCCAATCCGTACCCGCTAACGGAACACCAGCCATCGCCGCTGCTTCAACATTCAATGCAACCAAATCTTCCGGCTCAAGATTGTGAAGATGCGACTTGCCACAAGCCCTTGCCAGAGTTTGTGCTTCCAACGTCAACACTCGAAGGTAGTTTGCTAAACGTCTACCGCCTTCTTCGGGATTCAGACGAGCAGCCAACTCTTCATTTTGCGTTGAAATCCCTGCAGGACACTTGCCCTCATGATAATCATCATAAAACCCTGAGGCAGAACCAATTTTGCGATACTCTTCATCCCATTTAGGGTGGTTACAGCCCAGTGCAACCAAAGCTGCCGTCCCAATAGCCACTGCATCCGCACCAAGCGCCATCGCTTTTGCCACATCAGCACCACTACGAATCCCCCCAGAAACAATCAACTGGACTTTACGGTGCATACCCATTTCCTGAAGTGCTCTTACTGCTTGAGGAATCGCCGCCATGGTAGGAATCCCAACATGCTCGATGAATACATCCTGAGTTGCTGCAGTACCACCTTGCATACCATCTACAACAATCACATCCGCACCGGATTTCACCGCCAGCTTCACATCATAATAAGTACGCGTAGCACCCACTTTGATGTAAATAGGCACTTTCCAGTCGGTGATTTCTCTCAATTCTAGAATCTTGATCGCTAAATCATCCGGTCCTGTCCAGTCAGGGTGACGACATGCACTACGTTGGTCAATGCCTTTTGGCAGGTTACGCATCTGTGCAACACGATCAGTGATTTTTTGTCCAAGCAGCATTCCGCCGCCACCCGGCTTAGCGCCTTGCCCAAGCACCATTTCAATAGCATCTGCTTTTCGCAAATCATCTGGATTCATACCGTAGCGCGATGGTAAGTATTGGTAAACCAATGTTTTAGACGTTCTGCGCTCTTCCGGCGTCATACCGCCATCACCGGTGGTTGTACTGGTTCCGACCATATTAGCACCACGACCCAAAGCTTCTTTGGCATTGGCGGACAACGCCCCAAAACTCATTCCGGCAATGGTAACAGGAATGTCCAATTTGATTGGGTTCTTCGCAAAACGGGTTCCCAACACGACATCCGTACCGCATTTCTCGCGATACCCTTCCAAAGGATAACGTGACATACTTGCACCTAAAAACAGCAAATCGTCAAAGTGAGGTACCTTACGCTTGGCTCCAAAACCACGAATATCATAAATACCGGTTTCTGCCGCACGTTGAATTTCATGAATCACATCTCTGGAAAACGTTGCCGACTCGATTAATCCTGGTTCTTTCATTGTCATATCTGACTCCTTAAATTTAATCAACAAGTCTTAGTACGCCGAAGCGTTATCGACTTTAAAGGTGTAGAGTTGGCGAGCAGATCCATAGCGCTTAAAGCTCTTCGGATCATCATCACAGCCGGCTTCTTTCAATAGCGCAGACAGCTCTTCAAGGTGCTCCGCACGCATTTCTTTTTCAACACAGTCCGCTCCCAATGAAGCCACTTTTCCTTTTATGTAAAGGTGCGCTTCATAAAGAGAATCTCCCAGAGCTTCTCCCGCATCGCCACAGACAACCAGACACCCTGATTGCCCCATGAAAGCACTCATATGACCGACGGAACCCTTGACAACGATGTTCACACCTTTCATTGAAATCCCGCAACGTGCGGCGGCATCGCCATCCACCACCAGCAAACCGCCATGAGCAGTAGCCGCTGCGGATTGACTGGCATTCCCCTTAACGTGAACCTTACCGGACATCATGTTTTCCGCAACACCTTGTCCGGCATTACCGTTGATAATGATTTCCGCGGATTTATTCATACCTGCGCAGTAATAACCCGCATGACCATTCAGTGTTATTTTCACTGGATGATCCATTCCCACAGCAAGGTTATGATCCCCACTGATGCCGCCTACCACCACTTCTGCCGATTGGTCTTTTGGCAAATCATGTAGTGCTTGGTTCACTTCTCGAACCGTTTGTTTCTTCAAATCAAATTCCATGGCTAATCCCTTCTAATGCTATTCTGTATCTATTACCCTTTACCCCAGAAGTACACTTTCCCCGGATCTGGCTCCCAAAGCTTGGCATTTTCAATTCCAGGTAAAGTAGACAACGCATGGTATTCGGAGGCCATGGCGACATAGTCCTCTGTTTCCGCCATGACGGCAGGCTTACAAGCGATAGGGTCGCGCACTACCGCAAAGCCATCTTTCGTCCCAACAGTAAAGGTGAAGAAACCATCCAAATCCTCAATTGCGCCTTCCAGTGCTTCCTGTACGCTAGCACCTTCACGTAAACGCCAAGTTAAGTAGCCCGCAGCCACTTCAGAATCATTTTCGGTTTCAAACTGAATGCCTTTACGCTCAAGTTCTTCACGCAAGCGGTTATGATTGGAAAGCGAACCGTTGTGCACCAGGCATAAATCCATACCGGTTGAGAATGGGTGAGACCCTTCCATCGTCACACCACTTTCGGTTGCCATACGGGTATGGCCGATAATGTGGCTACCTTTCATACCAGACAAGCTGAATCGCTCCGCAATGTTTTCCGGCAAACCGACTTCTTTTAAGATTTCAATTGAATGCCCAACGCTCATAATGCGAATACTTGGGTCAAACTCACCAATCGTTCCACGAACAGGCGTTTCTTCCGCCTCCATTTTCAAGACCGCAGCATTGGCGTTGTGCATAACGGACACCGGCGTGTCATAATCTTCTTCCAACTTTTCCGCCAACAGGTGCCAAGGATAGTGTTCATCTTCATGTTGAAGCGTTAGCTTGATCATGTCATCACCAACCTCATCACCATAAATAGCAAATCCCGCACTATCTGGCCCGCGCCCCGTCATGGCAATCAGCATTGGCTCAAATAGTTGGCCGAGCTGCCCCTCAAGTGCGCTATTTTTCAAATACAACCCTACAATTCCACACATGAGTTTTCTCCTTTAAAAATACTCTGCATAACGGTTTAATTCCCAATCAGACACATGGCGTTGATACTCAACCCACTCCATACGTTTGACGTCAATAAACTCTTTGATAAAGTTAGTTCCAAACTGCTCTTCAAACAATGAATCAGCTTCCAACTCATCAATGGCTTCAGACAAGGACTGCGGCAGGGTATCAATGCCCATTTCCTTGATTTCCTCTAGCGAATAGCCGTAATGGTTGATATTACGTGGCTCGCCTGGATGCAATTTTTTCGCGACACCATCAAGACCTGCGGCAATAATCGCGGCAGTCACTAGGTAAGGATTACATCCGGTATCCGGTAAACGGAACTCCAAACGGCCGTAAGGAATGCGCACCATCGCTGAGCGGTTGTTATCACCGTAACTGATGAACGCCGGAGCCCAAGTGGCACCTGAAAGCGAACGCCCTACCACCAAACGTTTGTAAGAATTCACCGTTGGCGCAGCAAAAGCACACAAGGCTTTTGCATGGTGCATCAATCCACCTAAGAAGTGGTAAGCCAGCTCAGACAATCCAAGGTTGTTGGTGTCCGTCTTATCCATGAATAGGTTTTTGCCATCTGCATCGGTAATGGATAGATGGAAGTGGAAACCATTCCCTGTACGATTGGCATTCGGTTTTGGCATAAAGGAACAAATCATGCCCATTTCATTGGCAATCTCGCTTCCTGCCATACGGACAAAGGTAATGCGATCCGCTGATGTTTTAGCGTCAGAATAGGTGTAATTGATTTCGAACTGTCCGTTGGCGTCTTCATGGTCAATTTGATAAACATCAAAACCAACCTGTTGCAACGAATCTACAAACTTCTCCAAGAATGCACGAGAGCGTGATAGACCTTTGTAGTCGTAACAAGGTTTATCCAGGGCATCCGTTTCATCAAACGGCATCAGATGACCTTTCTCATCACGCTTGAGCAAACTGAATTCCGGCTCGATGCCCGTATTCAACGTCCAACCTTTTTCCGACAGACGCTCAATTTGCTTTTCCATGATATAACGCGTGTCGTATTCATAAGGTTCGTCATTAACATAACCGGTACAGGCAACACGCGCATAACCCGGTTGCCAAGGAATCACGCTGAGTGTCGTCAAATCTGCTTTGGCCATATAGTCCGCACTATGAGGTTCCATCCCCATCCCCCAAATTGCAAAACCCGCAAACCCAGCACCGTCGGTTACAATCGACTCCAAACAACTTGCTGGAACAGACTTGGTTTTCGCTACTCCGTGAATATCGACAAATTGCGCCAGAATGAATTTAATCTGGTTGTCTTCAAGAAATTTTTTCGCTTCTTCAATCGTCATCTTGACACTCCATTTTTAAAAAAGGGGACACTTCGAGCTGTCTTACCAGCGTCTCGTAAAAATAATGACCATAGGTAGGGTCACATCCTAGAACCAGCGGAGCACCTTCTTCAGGAATCAACAACCAGGCAGAAACACCTGCAATCAATACCATCAAAAAATCGCCAGGTTGGGTCTGACGAAAGTCGTAAATACAAACTTCCGCCATCAATCCCTTCCAGTCACCCGACAGTTCAAAAATTGCATCCCCTCTTTGGAATGCATATTGTTTCTTTTCTTCGGAGATATCTAACGGCTGCTCAACACAGACGAATATCTCCTCATTTCCCAGCTTGGCAACGAACTGACCATTCGCCACAAACCGGTACTGAAAAATATCTAAATTCGATGTCCCTAGCGAGGCCAAAACTTCATCTAAACCTTCGCCACGCAAGTGCATCAATACAGGAAATGCTTTTGGAACGATTTGAATACTCATGCCGCTTCTCCTGAACCTTCATTCGATTTCTGTAACCACCCTTCAGGATCATAGAATGGTGTTTTCACTACTTTTGCCTTAACCAAACGCCCATCACTCAGTTTGATATTCAACTCTTGACCTTCTGCCGAGTATTCAGTCGACACCATCGCTAGGCCAATCACTTTTTTCAAGGTGTCACTCTGGCCGATACTGGTAACCCTACCGACCATTTCCTTACCTTCAATCAAAAGGTTTGATTCCAACGGCTGATCTTTTTCGGCATCCGACAGAAGTTCAAACCCAACCAATGTTCTCGTCTGCATCTGTTTCAACTTCATCAAGCTAGGTTTTCCTAAGAAGTAAGGTTTTTTGAAATGCACCGCCCAAGACATGTTGGCTTCAAAAGGATTGGTTAAACCATCAGTATCTTGTCCAACAATAATGTGCCCTTTCTCCAAACGAAGAAGTCGCTGTGCTTCAACACCGAACGGCTTGATACCAAACTCCTTGCCGGCATTCATAATCGCATCCCAAACCATCAATGCGTTACTGGCATCAACATGAATTTCGTACCCCAACTCACCAACAAAACCAACTCGGATCATCGTGACATCAACCCCCGCCAACTTCGCCTGACGCGAAGCTAAATAAGGGAAGTTGTCATTCGACAAGCCAAATGCCGTCAGTTTTGACAAGACCTTTCGGCTGTTTGGTCCCGCGACATTCATTGCCCCAATTTGTCCAGTACGGTTCAGCACCGTCACCATAAGATTCCATTCAATGACTTTTTTCTGGATCATGCGGTAAGCGGAATCGGATGTTGATGTCGTTGTCGTGACATAAAAATGTTCATCTGAAAAACGCACGGCAACCCCGTCATCAATCAACACACCCGCATCATCAACCATCAGTGCGTAACGGCTAGCACCAATTGCCATATTCGACATACGCATGGTGTAAAGGCGATCCATCAATTCCGCGGCATCGCGGCCAAAAATTTCCAACTTTCCAAGTGTTGAGACATCAACCAATCCGACTGCATTTCTGACGGCAGAAACTTCGGCTTTTATTGAATCCTCTCGTGTTGCTTCTGTCGGATAATATTCTGGTCTCAACCAATTACCCGCTTCCATAAAGCACGCCTTAGCTTCTTCATGAAACAACTGCATCGGCGTCACACGCTCAGGACGAAAACGCATTCCGGCCAGATGTGAAACAGGGGTTGGATGGAACATGGGTCTGGCTGTCGTCGATCCTGTTTCATCAATGGTCTTACCCGTCAATTTCGCTAGCATACGAATACCATTCATATTGCTGTGCTTACCTTGACTCGGCCCCATCCCGATTGTCGAGAAGCGCTTCATAAGCTCAATATTGTCAAAGCCTTGGGCAATCGCGCCTTTTAGGTCTTTGACTTGAATATCCTCATCGAAGTCAACGAACTCTTTACCTTTTGGATGTTGCCAAATCGGATACGGATGAGAATGTGCGACACCATCTCTGAAGTCTTTCCACTCAGGAATCGCATCACCTTTGACATGCAAGGCAGCGGCCAACCCTGCTTGCTCACCATCTTTAATTCGATCTTCCATCACATAGACCCCGTTAACTCGCCCACAGGCGAAAACGCCATCGGGAAGAGAAACGGGAATCAGTTGCTGGACTTCCGGTTCATAACCGAATTTTGCACCGGCTTGGTACAAGGGAGCCCCCGCTGGGGCCCATCCGACACTCATCAAAATGCCATCGCAATCCAAACGATGTTCCATGCCATTCAAACCGAAGATAAAGCCTTCTACTTCTCGGCTACCTAGCGCTTCTATCGGCGTAACCTGTTCATAAACAACAATCCCTGCTTTCTTAGCCTCGTCTACCCAAACACCTTCGGTTTTTCCTGTGTCCAAGATGGCTTTGACAATCAAGCCGTTCTCATGCATATCCAAAGCCGCACGATAACCTTCGTGGTTGGCCGTCAAAACAACCCCTGCGTTACAGGGAGCTACGGCATATCTCGCCATCAACCTTTGTGCTGCGGAAGCGTTCATCACACCGGGCAAGTCGTTGTTTCTAAATACTGCAGGTTGTTCAAACACACCTGTTGCAACCACCACCGATTGAGCGGATAACTTAATCAACCCCTGATCAGTATTGACTGCTAACCAGTGATCTCCGTAGTACCCGGCAACATAAGCCGAAGTAATCACCTGAATGTTTGGCAATGAAGCAACTGTTTCTTTAAGATATTGACGATTGAGTGACTGGCTACGCTGATTAGCGAATTGATAGTCCAACGAACCTCCGATAAAAGGGTTCTCATCTATCAAACAAACATCAACCCCCTGTTTTGCAGCCTGGATTGCCGCTGCCATACCTGATGCTCCCGCACCGATAATCGCAACATCGCAATGACGATAGCGTTTAGGTTGACGCTCTTCGCTCCAATTGGTGTTAATTTTCCCCAATCCGGCCATCTCACGAATTAGTCGCTCCCACTTCGGGAACAAAAATTTCGGCGAATAGAAGGCTCTGTAGTAGAAGCCAACAGGTAAAAATTTTGCAATCCACTCCACCAAGGCGCCCTTGTCATTTTCCAGCGAACCAAAGGTATTGACTGCCGTCAAAGACAATCCATTCTTAGCAGGCGTGACATCACCTCTGACGTTTGGCATTTCAGCTGTTTGAAACAATGCATTGATGTCATGATTGGCAAAAGACATCAGACCACGTCGTCGATGATATTTGAAGCTACGCCCCAATACCTTCCAACCCTCTGCCCAAAGGGCACTGGTAACGACATCTCCTTCAAATCCTGTAACGCGCTTACCTTCAAAATCGAAAGTCACCGAAACATTACGATCAATCCATTCCAATGGTTGCGGGCCAAGTCTAAGCTTCATGTGTCATTCCTTTTCTCGCAAAATCAACTTTGTTGATTCGATCTGTCAAAGTATCTCTTTCAAATAAGAACCAAATACCTGTCGGACGGTGATACCACCACTCTATTTGTACTTTTGGCGCACCATTGTGATAGAAGACGTAATCAGCCCATTCCTTTTCAGATACGGTTTCTTGTGCAGGCTCTTGCTCGTATCGACCACCATAGGTGAACTCGCTCAAGGCCCTTTTTCCCAAACTTGGACAAGTTACAAATTTCATATTGACTCCTAATGCCCAACCGAGGCCGCGCCTTTTTCGCCGACCAGTTTGAAATCTTCATAACGGGATAATGCAAACGGCTTTATCAACTCATGCGGCCTGTCGTTTGCCACGGTATATGCCATGGTCTTTCCACTCACAGGAGTTGCCTTGAACCCCCAAGTACCCCAACCAGCATCAAGATAAAATCCTTCAATATCTGTTTTTCCCATAATCGGCGCAAAATCCGGCGTGATGTCAGCCATTCCCGCCCATTGCCGCATGATTTTCATACGACTGGTGAAAGGAAAGAGATCCATCATCTGATCGGTCAGCCCTTCCACAAAATCCAACGTAGAACGCGTTGAATGAAGTTCTGCCGGATCAACAGACGCCCCCATGACCAATTCACCACGGGAAGACTGACTCACATACACATGCAAGCTGCCCGATACAACTATCGTGTCCATAAAAGGCTTCACTGGTTCCGTCACGCAAGCTTGCAAAGGGAAAATTTCTATTGGTGTCTTGATGTCTAGCATCTCGGTGATTCGGGGGGTGGAACCGGCCACCGCAGAAATCACCTTTTTCGCTTCCACGAATCCCCGGTCGGTTTCTACCCCCACCACTTTTCCACCTTTGGTCTTGATGTCCATTACTTTTGTTTTTTGGTGAATTTCCACCCCGCGCATTTGCGCGCCTCGCGCATAACCCCAAGCTACAGCATCGTGCCTCGCCACCGACCCGGGTGCGTGATATAAAGCGCCCATGACTGGATGCTGACCATTGCATGTCATATCCATATAAGGCACTTCTTTTTGAATGGTTTCGACATCCACCACTTCACTGTCAATACCGTAATGTTTATTCACTTCTGCGCGCCATCTCATAGTGCGCATCGCGCTGTCGGTATGCGCTAGAGTGAAATGGCCACGAGTGGAATAAAAAATGTTCAAATCGAAGTCATCACTCAAGTCTTCAAACAGGCTCAAACTCTCGTCGTAGAACTTCACCCCCTCTGCCGTCAAATAGTTTGAACGAACGATGGTGGTGTTTCTTCCGGTATTGCCTCCGCCAATATAGCCCTGCTCAAGCACAGCAACATTGGTGATGCCATGCTCCTTCGCCAAATAATAGGCACAAGCCATCCCATGCCCGCCGCCGCCAATAATGACGACGTCATAAGCCTCTTTTAAAGGTTTTTCACTAGGAAAAAATCTTGGTTCGTCTTCCGGCTTTTTCCAGGCATATTTAAGTAATCTAAGCGGCATGCGAGTCTCCTACGCGAACACAACAGTTTTGTTGCCATAAACCAACACACGATCATGCAAGTGATACTTCAGACCGCGTGCCAATACATTTTTTTCAACATCCTTGCCAAGCACCACCATTTCTTCAGCCGACTCACTGTGTGTGACCCGCGTGACATCCTGCTCGATGATTGGACCTGCATCCAAGTCTTGCGTTACATAGTGACAAGTTGCACCAATTAACTTCACCCCTCTTTCATAGGCTTGGTGGTATGGTTTAGCACCGATAAATGAGGGTAAGAAACTGTGATGAATATTGATGATTTTCCCTGGATACTTTTGACACAGCTCCGGTGGAATGATTTGCATGTAGCGGGCAAGCACGATGGTGTCCGCCTCATAATGTTCAACCCATTTGACCACCTCTGCAAACGCCTGAGGTTTATTGTCTGGTGTGACTGGAATATGAATAAACGGAATGCCATGCCACTCAACCAAGCTTTTCATGTCCAAATGGTTAGATATTACACATGGAATATCACACTCTAATTCACCACTACTCCAGCGGTAAAGCAGATCAGACAAACAATGGTCTTGTTTGCTAACCATCAAGATAACCTTCTTCTTCTCGCAGGTTGAATTAAGCTGCCAAGTCATTTCAAACTCATCAGCAATTTTTGAAAAATCTTCGCGAAAAGCTTCATCTGAAATTTCGATATCAACAATTTCATTGCGCATAAAAAACATACCGGTATGCGTATCTGCATGATGATTGGCTTCTGCAATCATGCAATTTCTTTCCGCCAAAAAGGTTGAAACTTTGGAAACAATACCAACCCTATCTGGACATGAAATCGTTAACACATATGAGTTTTTTTCCATTATTTATTTTCCTTTAAAGAAACTTTGATTCATATGATAAAAAATATAGTTTTTCATATCAAGAACTTTTTTTAATTAAAAGTAATTTTTTTGCATATTTATCCTTAAACCCAACCTTTTCCATAAGAGAGCCTCAAAATTGATATATAAACTAAGCGTTAAAGCGTTCAATCACGTATGAATACACGGGTGATTTAGAAACAGAAGAAAAGTGTTTTTATTGGATAATTTTTAATTGATATTCACAGAAAAAAGCACCCTGAATCCTTTCAGGCCTAGCTTTTGTAGTAACGACTAAAACCATTTACGAAAACAATTAACGGCGCATAAAGAAACTATGCGCCGCCAACTGCTAAATGGTTAAACAACTTTGGAAAAGTTACTTATAGTCTATATAGCTGTGATTTTCATGCATAAAGGTATAAACCACTACACCAAGCGTTATCACAATAGACAAGGTCAGGATGACCCCGATCATTGTAGGACTATGAGCAAAAGTAAAATACGCTGCCGCATCTTTCCAGCTAGTAATTGGACTTACATTCATTTTAGACCTCCGAAACAATTAAACTGCTTTACCAAAAGAAACCACATCTGGTGACTGTGGAACAGACTCAGGGTAAGCTTTCATTGGAACTTCAACAGCATCAAGACCTGCCATTTCTGCTTTAGGTGGAACACGAAGCACACCTGCTTTTGCCAAGATATATGACAGAACAAACCCTGGAACAAACCCTAACAATGCCATGACGATGGCACTCTTAAGCTGCCCCATAAAGGAAATTGCTGGCGCACCTTCCAAGACATTAGGGAATCCGCTGAATACGCCCAACATCACGATACCGATTAGGCCACTAATACCGTGCACAGAGAACGCGCCAACTGGGTCATCTACTTTCAGTTTATGCGTCATGAATTTATCAACCAATGGCGCAACACCGCCACCAATCATCGCAATCATAAATGCCAAAGGCGGATAGTAAAGGTCTAGACCCGGAGCAGCCGCAACGATACCGGCGATTGCACCGGACAGCATCCAGAAAGGCTGGCGAGTTGATAGATAAGCACCAATAATCCCACCGGCAATCGCCATCAAGGTATTAAAGCTAATTGCAGAAAGTGTCGTAGGCGTTCCGAAAATTGACGTCCATTGCTCACCAGGCACATAGATAATACAACCGCCAAGGAATCCGAAGAATCCAACCACAATCAGCATCAAACCGATCATACTCATTGGCGTACTATGTCCAGCAATGTTATAAACCTCGCCATTTTCACCAAATCGACCAATACGAGGTCCTAGATTCAATACCACGCCTAGTGCAAAGAAACCTGCAACCATATGCACACAGCCTGCCGCACCGAAATCATGAAAACCCCAATCCTTCGTCAGCCAACCTGACGGACTCCATCCCCAAGCAGCAGCCAAAATCCAAATGACCGACCCGAGAATAATCGACAAGACTAAAAAAGCACTCATTCTAATACGCTCAATCACAGCACCTGACAAAATTGAAGCTGTGGTTGCCGCAAAGAGAACAAACGCCCCCCAGAAAATGCCGCTGGCATTATCCGTTAAATTTGGCCCCATGTTTTCTGACCAAGGAAGACCGGCAGCACCGGCTTCAAAATCAGGCACAAAGCCGTTGTACATACTTAAATAAATCCACCATCCGACAAAGAAGAAAGTGGGAACCATAAATGCAAATGCAAGAATATTTTTTACGCCTGACGCCAAAGCATTCTTGAGTCGAGACGCGCCCATTTCATAAGCTAAGAAGCCGACATGAATAATGACCATCAGGGCAGTACAAAACCAGTAGAATATTTCCATACTGACTGTATCTGACATTGAAATCATCGCATGCAAGCTTTCTAATGTAGGTGCTGTATGCTCCATAGTTGAAAACCCTCTAGTTGTATTGATTAACAAACCTGTACTTACAGAAGATCGTGTCAGACAAACTAACCCATTCTTCCAGTTCCTATAAATAAATTAGGTACGCAAACAACCACTCACAAAAGAGCTATCTAGCCTATACCTACCTTATTGCCACTCCTAATCATTACTTAGAAGTGACCACTTACCCACTAGCCTGCATCAAACTTTCTGACACTTAATAGTGAGCCACAAGCGCAAACCAATACCCCTATGCATTGGATTCAATTCACACCGGCTTAAAACCAGTCGAATTTGAATTCGTTTGATGAAAAAGCGTTACTCCGTTCTTCACCAAGATTTTGAGAACACCTAACTGTTAGCTTCTGACCCTTACCCGCTCTGGATCATAAAAAGGTAACGAAGTTACTTTGACAGGAATTCGTTTCTTCTGCCCATCCAATTGACCGACATCCAACTCGGTTCCCAAAGCTGTAAAATCCGGTGCTAACCGGCACATCGCAATTTGTTTTTTCAACAATGGTGAAAAAGTCGCACTGGTCACTACCCCCACTGGATAACGCCCATGATAGACTTCGTCACCATGATGAATCGGTTCATTCGACTCAACAAACAAGCCCACCAGTTTGTATCTGCTTTCTGGCGCTTGGCGTTCAATAGCCGCCCTACCTACAAAATCTTCATCATTGGTTTTCAAAGGTGTTGTAAATCCAATTCCAGCTTCAAATGGGTTTGTTTGTGGACAAAACTCATGGTCTGCAAAAATCAACCCGGCTTCAATGCGCAACTTATCCAGCGCATCAAATCCCATTGGCGCTAGATCATATTTTTGACCCTTTTCCCAAATCAAGTCCCAGAGCGCTTCCGCATCATCTGGATGACACCAAACCTCAAACCCTAGTTCTCCGGTGTATCCTGTCCTAGACACCATGACTGGAAACCCTGTAGCATCGATCACTCGACCTACCGTAAAATGAAACCACGCCAAATCATCAACCGATGTACGTTGCTCAGGAGTCCACACTATCTCAGAGAGCAGTGCTCGGCTATTTGGCCCTTGAACCGCTATATTATGAATTTGGTCTGATGATTCACGAACACTGACTTTATAATTATTCTTCGAGGCCAACTCCCTTAACCAAACACCCGTATACGGATCTCCACAAACCCAACGAAATGCTTGCTCTCCCATTTTGAACAAAGTACCGTCATCAATCATGCCACCAGTTTCATTGCAAATTGCCGAGTAGACAATTTCTCCTACTGATATGCGACGCACATTTCTCGTTACGGCATACTGCATAAATATTTCAGCGTCAGGCCCAACAACTTCAAACTTTCTCAGCGGCGTCAGGTCGATCATGGCAACCTTTTCTCTACAAGCGAGATATTCGGTGTTTACCCCCCAGCCAGCATATTCCGACGCCACCCAGTATCCTCGGTATTCGATAAGGTGTTTTGTTAATGCTGATATTCGGTTATAAAAACCCGACTGCTTTGTCATTCTGGCCAACTCCTGTGGTTCGGTTCTATAGGCAATGGAACGAGGAAATTCTTCAACTTCACTGTAAACTCGTACATGAATATCTGTTGGATTCCACCCATTTGCTGCATCAATATCATCCGGGCAAGCCGACGATCCACATAACAAATCCCGATTTGCCCTTAACAAAACATAATCTCCCGGTTGCGACCAAGGTTCCGCAAACCCGATGGTTCCACAAGGTTCAGAATGAGTATTAAAGAAAAAATTAATCGCCGGCCACCCCATCCTTGGTTTGATTCCATAATCTTTCAACGCCTTGTTAAAGTTCTCGGTACAACTATCATGACCAAAATATCCTTGATCCTCGTAATACTTAGGGGTACAGGCAAATAAAAAACTGTCATGACGACCTACCGTATCCTGAACCACCTCCAGCATAGCTTGCTGATTTTGATCAAGAAACTTTGAATACAATCCTGGCTGCGGAAGTGACAACCCCATTCCTGTTCTGGTTGCCGTCGCATCAATAAAAACTTCTTCGCCTTGATCTAGAGCTGCCTTATCAAAAGCAATGAAATCCGAACTTTGTTTACCCTGAACATCAATGATTTGAATCCACTGCCCTGCTCTCACCTCATAGATTCGCGCACTACTATGCGGAATGCGAACTTCAAAAACTGGCTCAGCCAATGGTTGCGGCAAGTCATCCGCCTCAAAAGAATAGTGCGTTACTTTCAATTCTGTCGCTGGACAGTGTTCATCAACAGCCATCCTTTTACCGGAGGCAACCACAATCACTCTAGCTTTGTCGTCGAAATGTATTTCTGACTCAAATGACGGAGGGAGACAATAGGCATTCGACAGGACATCACTGTTCACGCGCCATAGTTCAAAGTCCCTATTCAGCTTATCTGACACAGCCCCCTCAGATTCCAAGAGTTTGAGGGTGCCACTTGCCTCTCCTTTGTATTGGTCATACACAAGATCTAATAAACTTAACGGCTCACCATCACCACTGAACAACATGACCTCACAGTCCTGACAACTATCAATCGAACAAACGCTGACCTTTTCACCTGCACGCACAGACAGACAGACTGCACCCAATCCTGAGACGCGATATTCTTTTTGAAAGCTCGCCACCTTTACCACAAAAACACTCCCAACCAATGGTTGCCCTGAACAAATCTATAATCTTCAATAACTTGCATTAAACTAGTGCATCTTGGTTCATAATTAGTGCGCAGATCACTACTAAGCTCAAACGCAATTTCTTAAATCTTTCATTATTCCTGTGAAGAATAAAAATTTACTGATATGATTCAATATAAATAACCCCAAAACAATACACCATTGGCGGTATCTCTTTTTGGGTACCCCCAATAAACCAAGTTGTGGCATATACTCTGCTTGATGGTAATTATTTGCTACCAAATGAGCAGAGCCATAACCACTAAATCGCTATCAATAAGCCACGTCATTTAGTGGATGTTTTACCTTCTCTTTAAACATTAAGAGTGAATGAGCAATTAGAAAAACTACAAGATCTCAAGGAAACTTCATGTCGATTCATACGACCGTGCAAACCATTGTTGTTGATGACCACCCACTTTTTAGACGAGGCGTGGTGGAGCTACTTACTGAAAGTGGGCACTTTGAAGTTGTTAACGACTTCGGCTCCGCCGTGGAGTTACTGGAAAATATGCCGGAAGTTCACCCAGATCTATTACTGATGGATTTTCAAATGCCAGGGCTTACAGGCATTGAAGCGGTAAAGAAACTCCGACCTCAACTTCCAAACACAAAAATCGTTATGCTTGCCGTCTCAATGGATGCTCAAAGTCTATTGGAAGTGATTAGCGCGGGTGTAGATGGTTACCTACCGAAAGATACCGATGCTGAAGTCATTCTGGACAAGCTCACCAAGGTACTTAATGGTCAAATGATTCTAAGCGATTCAAGCCTTAATCTACTTGCCGAAGGCCTTCGTGCTCAATCCTTTGGCACATTTTCAACGCCCGATGTCACTCAAAATCATGAATCCTTAAAGGACCTAACTGAACGAGAGCGCCAAACTTTGGACTTAATCTCAAAAGGCTTGAATAACAAACTCATTGCTAGAGAGCTTGGAATCAGCGATGGCACCGTTAAAGTCTATGTAAAAAACCTACTAAGAAAATTAGGTCTCCACTCGCGCCTTGAATTGGCTGCTTGGAAGCATAACCAAAAAATAGACATATTTGGAGATGGTTAATGTCATATTTAAAAGACCTACTAAGCAGTTGGTTTCGACATCACGGCACCTCCCCCAACCTTAAAGCTATCATTAACAGCCTAGAGAACGCTGTCATCATTATTGGCAAAGACAACACACTGCAATATGCGAACAGCTACTGGACTCACCTGAGTGGACATCTTCCCCATGAAAGTCAACACACGGTATTTAGTGAATTCATTCACCCTGAAGACCGCGTGCTATGGCTCACGCATCTGCAAAAATTTTATCAATCATCTGAGACGCCGAATCCAGTTTGGCTTCGTTTAATTAACGACAACGACGACAAAGTCTACTGGTGTGAAATAAGAGTTCAACGCCTTTACCCAAACTCACCATACCCATTAAGTGCGACCATTTTTGATATAACCCCTCAAATTCGCTCGGATCAAGTCAAGGAAGCCCACTATCGAAGTTTAAAAAGTCAAATAAACCGAATTCCTGCAATGCTGTACAGATCTCGTAACGACTTAAACTGGACAATGGAATATGTTTCAGACGGCTGCAACACCTTGACAGGCTATGCCCCAAAACAAATGATCAACAATGCCGAATTATCCTACGGCTCTCTCATTCATGAAGACGATCGAGAATCTGTCTGGCGAAATGTACAAAAAGCCATCCAATCAGACAAATGTTTTGAAATCACCTATCGCCTACAGCATGCTCGCGGCGAAACCATCAAGGTATATGAAAAAGGCTGTGCCATTTTTTCTGAATCCGGTTCAATACTAGCAATTGAAGGCATCATCTTCACCCTCAACGAATTGCCCTAGCTTACAACCTACCCCCAAACGAATAGTTGACCTACCCTTTTCGAGTTACTAATTCTTAGGAATACCCCTAAGCATTCATTTCTTATAAATTTAAAAACAGCAAGAAACTTTTTTTCTCAAAAAGAAACTTATATTTAAATCTATATGTTACCGAATGTTAGGAGAACAAGTCATGAGTGAACGTGTTGCTATTCTCGGCGCCGGCCCTAGCGGCCTAGCACAGTTAAGAGCTTTTCAGTCCGCACAGTCCAAAGGGGCAAAAATTCCTGAACTGGTGTGCTTTGAAAAACAAAGCGATTGGGGCGGTCTTTGGAACTATACATGGCGAACAGGTACCGACGAGAATGGTGAACCTGTTCATTGCAGTATGTATCGTTATCTTTGGTCTAACGGCCCAAAAGAATGTCTAGAATTTGCTGACTACACCTTCGAAGAACACTTTGGTAAACCTATAGCATCTTATCCACCACGCGAAGTGTTGTGGGACTATATCAAAGGGCGTGTTGAAAAAGCTGGCGTCCGTGATTACATTCGCTTCAACACAGCAGTTCGCAATGTGTCTTATGACGAATCAACTGATAAATTCACCGTCACCGTACAGGACCATTCACAAGATAAAATCTATTCTGAAGAATTTGATTATGTGATTACCGCTACTGGCCACTTTTCGACACCTAAGGCACCCGAATTTGAAGGATTTAAAACCTTTGGAGGACGTATCCTGCATGCTCATGACTTTCGTGATGCACTAGAATTCAAAGGCAAAGATATTCTGCTTATTGGCGCCAGTTACTCGGCAGAAGATATAGGTTCTCAATGCTACAAATACGGCGCGAAAAGCATCACTAGTTGCTATCGCACAGCGCCTATGGACTACAAATGGCCGGATAACTGGGATGAAAAACCATTATTGCAACGCGTAGACACCCATAAAGCCTACTTTGCCGACGGCTCTTCGAAAAAAATCGATGCCATCATTCTTTGCACGGGTTACCTACACCACTTTCCGTTTCTACCTGACTCTCTCAGACTTGTTACAGACAACCGTCTGTGGCCTCTCGATCTTTATAAAGGCGTGGTTTGGGAAAACAATCCGAAATTCTTTTACTTGGGAATGCAAGACCAGTGGTACACCTTCAACATGTTTGATTCTCAGGCTTGGTATGTCAGAGACATTATATTAGGCCGTATCGCCCTGCCCGAAACAAAAGAAGAAATGACCGCCCACTCCATGATGTGGCGAGAAAGGGAATTAACGCTGGAAACCGCTATTGAAATGTACACCTTCCAAGGCGATTACATTCAGGAGTTGATTGACGCGACAGACTACCCTTCTTTCGACATTCCCGGCGTTAACCAAGCTTTCCTAGAATGGAAGCACCACAAGAAAGAAAACATCATGACGTTTAGAGACCACTCCTACCGCTCATTGATGACAGGCACTATGTCGCCAAAACATCATACGCCATGGATTGATGCATTGGATGACTCTCTTGAAGCCTATCTTTCCGAAGAACCAGAAGGCTTTAACAACACAGCTGTCGCTAACCAATAGAAACGTCATTTGGAGAGCTGTATGCAACCCGTACCTACTATTAAAAGCCGACCTGTCTACCCTGCTATTCATGTCGATCCATCTGTTGCCTACCACTTATTCATTGCTGGTACAGGAGCTTTTCCATCTTTATCCGAGCTTTACAACGCATGTGATGGTGAACGCTCCTGCTGGGTGATAGGTGAAAGCCTGCAACACATTTCTTACAAATATCCTAAAGGTTGTCATTTTATTGATGAATCCGCAATGCAAGAAACATTTTCAAAACTGTTTGCGACACTGCCCATTTCAACCAACCTCTATCTGGCTTCTAAACAAGAGTCGATGTTATGGGATATTCACCGTTTGGCTGTCAACGCAGGTCTAGGACAGGAACAAATCAAAAAACTCGAACCCCTTAGCAATGAAAGACGACTGTTTTGCACCCATTGCTACACACTAACGGACGGTGTTACTTACACCCCCTATGAATGTCCTGGCTGCAAACGACTACTTTTGGTCAGGGATCACTTTTCAAAGCTTCACTCTGCCTATGTCGGTGTACAGATCAATGCTGAAGACCCAAGTGACATCCCTGAAAGAGAGGAGCTAATCTAATGGCTGCAATGCAAATGAAAGTCACGGTAACGGACATCCAAGATGTTGCACCGTCTATTAAAGAGTTCACGCTCTCACCAGTGGATAAACGTTTTTCAGCTTTCTCTCCAGGGTCACACATTGTTGTTGAGATGAATGCCCCAGGAAGAAAAATCCGAAATGCTTACTCGCTGTTGAGTGATCCCAGCTTAAACACCAGCTACAAAATCGCCGTAAGGTATCAACCTGAGTCTCGCGGCGGTTCAATCTTCATGCACGAGAACGTCAAGAAAGGTGACCAACTGCTAATCAGCCCTCCAGCAAATCTTTTTGCGCCGGATTGGCAAGCAAAGCACCACATCCTGCTTGCAGGAGGGGTCGGCATTACGCCCTTTATGTCCTACATTCCTGAAATGCTGAGACGTGAAGACCTCGACTTTGAATTGCACTATATGTACCGCAGCAGTCAAACCGGGGCGTACGTCAACCAATTGAACTACATACTGGGCGATAGAATCAAAACCTATGACTCTGACAACAGCAATCGAGCAAATATAAGAGACATCCTTTCCAATCGACCTCAGGGAACTCATGTCTACATTTGTGGGCCGGAATCCTTAATCGAAGATGTAGTCAATGTGGCAAAACAGACAGGTTGGCCACTATCTCACATTCACTATGAAGCATTTGCAGCACCCAAACCAGGCCAACCATTTGTTGTCGAATTGCAAAAAACCAAGCAAACGGTTTACGTCAACGAAGACCAGTCATTGTTAGAAGCGCTGGAAGCTGCGGGATTAGATATTCCAAACATGTGTCGAGCCGGTGTTTGCGGCCAATGCATCACCCCTGTTCTTGAAGGCGACATTGAGCACAGAGACGAATTTCTGTCTGAGAAGGAGCACAACGGCAACCGTTGCATCATGCCCTGTGTCTCCAGATCAAAAGGCAGTCTTTTACAACTGAACCTATAAGAAGGAATTGACCATGAGATTAGCGCCCAAAGCCATTCAAAGTTTCCGAGACGACTTCACCTATACCAATAGCGAAGAGGCCATTAAACGGTTTCCCTTCCCTTTCCCAGAAGACGAATACATGTATTCGGTCAATATCGAACCTCACGCCCTGCCGGGGCCGAAAGACAGTGTCTACGAACACCTTTTTGATATCGACGAACACTACTTGTCCGAAATGGCTGAACGTGAAATCGTCTTGAAAGAAAACCCTAAACGTTGTTTGGCAATGCCCCATATGGACTTAGCTTGCTGGGACTTTATTGATCGGGCAATGACAAGCCTCTCTGAAGACTACCCAAACTACTTCTCGCTCGAGAAAGATGGCGAATTTTGGACTTGGGAAAACAAACTGCTAGGCATCAAAGACACCTTCACTTTTGGTCAAAGTAGCACCCTACCCAAACCGCCACTGGAATACATTGGCTGCCAGGTTCAAGGAGACATTGCCCTACTGGATCAACGTAATAACGATTTATACATGGACGCAGGCGTGATCACCTGTCCCGCAGACTGGTCCTTGGCATTTGATGCAGGCATGAGTTTCTCGGAATGGCATGGCCCTGTTCCGCTAGCCCATGAAGCCGGCATTTTCGAACGCGCCCTCAAGTTTCTGACAGCCATTCCCATAGGTCAGCCTGTACGACGTTTGAATTGGACTTTAACCATCAATGCTCGCATGGACACCTCCCCGGAAACCTACCCAAACTGGGGAACAGATCGGGACACCGTCACGCTCGAAAACGTAGGTGAAAAAGTCTATTTGCGCGTCGAGTTACAAGTACTTGATCGCATGGCAAGAAGCAACGCGCTTTTATTCAGTATTCGCACCTATCTCATCAGTATGAATGATTTAGTCACGAACAAAGCCTGGGCCAAACGAATGCACAGAACCATGAAAACGCTTCCAAGTGAACTTATTGAGTACAAAGGTTTGTCTCGATATCACTCAACTCTCGTTGAATGGCTAAAGCAATTTGATCCAGAAAATTAACGCAGTATTTGCCCGCAAAATAGATCGCTGGCTAAAAAAAATTTTTAACAAAGGAGTCCTATTATGGCAATGACACACTACCCTGTTGCAACAAAACGATTCAAGCTTCCAAGCATGGGCGTCGAAAACACCAATGCCTTTTTGGCAGACTTAACCGTCTCTGATGACCCTGAAAAAACCATCGTTGGTGGTTTCTTTAGAATGGAAAAGTCTGATAAGCCTTTGGTTTATACCTACCACTACCATGAAATGAAAATTATTGTAGAAGGAGAAATGATCATTACAGACGAAACAGGTCAGGAAGTCCACGCAAGAGTGGGCGATGTTTTCTACTTCGCTAAAGGAAGTGTTATCACTTTCCAATCGCCTAGTGTTGGCCTCGGGTTCTTCTGTGGCCAACGTCTTGAAGGGGAAGGTTAAAAAAATAAGTCTCTAGCAAATTGGCACATTTATATTTGTTGAATATCCCACAACAGACTTAGCCATCTAAACCCTCAACCAACTTTGGTTGCTTGAGGGTTCCACCTACAAGCATGATAAGAAAACAAACCAACTTAGCATGTTACTCACGGTTGAACTTCTATGCAAAATGTCGCAATTTTAACGCTCTCGATTTCTTCAATCTTGTGGGGACTTACCTGGCTACCGCTTAAGTATCTCCATGAAAAAGGTTTCGACGGCATAGCTATCACACTATTGATTTATTGCCTGATGACCATTGCCACACTACCGATTGTCTGGAAATATCGAAAGCTGGCAATTCAAAATTGGCCTTACCTAATCGGAATTTTGCTCTTAGGCGGCGGTACACAGCTAGCATTCAACACTTCTATGGTGTATGGCGATGTCATACGAGCCATGGTGCTTTATTACCTGATTCCATTTTGGGGAGTGATTGGCGGGCGTATATTCTTGAAAGAGAAAATAACGCCTCTTAGATTCCTAGGTATGGGGTTTGCACTACTTGGCGTGTTTTTAGTCGAAGGCGGAATGTCTGTCTTCACCTCCCCAGTAAGTTGGGTTGATTTGACGGCGTTGCTATCAGGTCTTTTGTTTGCGATGAACAACATTGTCTATCGCGCTTCCCCGAATTTACCCATTATGCTGAAGTTACACGTTATGTTTATCGGCGCCGCTTTTTTTGCCGCCATCACAATCGGCATGATGACGCAGCAACCCGCGATACTTCCTGATGTAAGTTTTAGCGCTTGGCTGATTTTATTGGGCTTTGCATTAATTTGGATGTTGACGGCAAACTTTGGAACCCAATGGGCTGTCACTCACATTGAATCCGGAAAATCTTCTATCATTCTGATTCTAGAACTTTTCACCGCCGTAGTATCGGCACACTTCATTTTGAATGAGACCCTTCAAGGATTGGAAGTTGTCGGCGGCATACTGATCCTTGCTGCTGCAATGATGGAAACGCTTCCACTCCCAAAAACCAATATTCGCATGTCGTTCAAATACAAAAAAAGCTCCTAAAGAGGAGCTTTTTTAAACATCGCCCAGAACTTTGAAGAAAGCTTAGAATGGTTAAATTTACCTGATTATACAAACACCCTTATAAAACAATTAATTAAAAATAATTGTAAATTATTTAGTTAATTTTTATATCAATTATATAAAAATGTCAATTTGTGATGAGACTGCTCTATCAATTTGGATTTTTTGCAAATTCAAATTTTTCTTTTAGATCATTCATCCATGAGGGTTGTATAAACCCATCATGCTGTAAACGACCCACCACAATGCCTGGATGTATGCCAATTTCTTTTGCAAAGGCCTCTACCCCAGCTTTAGTATTCAAACTGGCTAATAGCCCCGAAAGCTCAGAAGGTATTAACCAGTTTCCAGCCCAAGCATTTGCCTCATGCTCCTCAGATGAATCAGAATGAGATGAATTCGGATCATCAAGGAAAATGGATTTTTTTTCTTCTCTAGTTCCTGAATGCAACAATATATGGGCCGCTTCATGAAAAAAAGTGAACCAAAATTTATCATTTGTTTTGCCATACAATGACAACTGTATTAAAGGTCTAGTAGGCCCTAGCCATCGAGCTACTCCACTTACATGGGCTCTGGGAATAGCTGGTACTAAAATAAAAGTAACTCCCGCACCTGAAAGCAGTTTCCTCATTTTTGGCTCAAACTCTTCTGGCGGCTGACATGTGAAGGTACGAATCTCGTCTAAAGCTTTTTCAAAACGGGCCTTGTTGTACTTAGGAACCTCAATTCTCTCAGCATATTGCTCTCCTAAGCGTAGCCAAGATGATATTGCACCCACGTCACATTGCTCAGCTTTGCTTTTTCTAAAAGCTACCTGCATTCCTGCGTAGTAACTTCTCCATTCATCAGGAGACGCAACTCCAAAAAATCGAAGGCATGATTCAACGACACCAGGCTTATTCTTTTCAAGCAAACGTTGTTTTTGAATGAATCCACTATTCATTAGATCTTTAACTGGCAACTCATCTAGCCAAGATACCCAACTAGAATGCTTTTCAGCGGCCTCTAGTCGAGCTTTATGATTTTGATAATTTGCTTCACGAGATAGCCAGAATGCAACTGTTCCACCAACCACACGTTCCAGCCGCGATGCAGCATCAACACTAAGTGCTACTTTTCCATTGATAAGCTGACTAACGTGTTTTTCTGTATATCCCAAACGTTGAGCAAGCTCACTTTGAGACCAACCACGTTCTTCAGAAATATCAATAATGGATTCGCCAGGCGGAGAGACCCAGTCTGGCGCAAATTCAACACTCAACTCAGCCATGATAATCTCCTATATACTCTATGTTAACTATGGTCACTTTTGACCAATCAATTCCACCATCATCCTTCATGGGACAAGGATCATTAGCAGGACAAAAAACTAAACGCCAACCTCCTGCAAGATCAAGTGCAAACTGGCCTGTCCTATCTCCTTCAAGAGGATGTGGATTTCCTGCAACAAGCTCGGTCACCCTACTAACAGCCTCCAAATCACTCAAACGAGTACGCAACTTACGCGCACAATCTGACCCAAGCTTCTTCACAGCTTTACTCTTATTCTCACAGAGCTCTCTGATTTTTTTATTGTCAAATAGGATTTCCAAAACGTTACCTATTTTATATTTTTTTACCAATTAGGTAAAGATTTAAAAAAATTTAGGATTTAAAAATAGTGACTACTTCAATTTTTTATCTTGAATTTGTCTTGCGCCTTTTTTAATTTCACCACCAACCATAGGATGACTTGATTCTAGAATCAAGTCCAAAGCCTGATTCGTCAATCCTAACCTAATTATTCTTCTGGCATTATTGATTCTCGTTCTGCTGGCAGTTTCAGCATAACCTTCTTCATTAAGTAAAAGTTCAACAATATCCTCAACTGGCTTATCAGAAGCAAATTCTTCGTAGTACTTCACAAAACAAGTTTTTCCCACTGAATTTAAAGCACGTTGTAAGTCCATTTCACCTCCTATCAAGCGATAAACGCTCGGAATACTGATACCATATTTCTTAGCCAAGTCTTTAACTAAGACACCGGACTCGCGCTCTTGAGTCATTTGCTCAATTTCTTCTTCTGAGAGCTTCTTCTTAGCCCCAAACTTCACGCCTTTCGATTTAGCTTTCTCAATGCCTTCAAGCTGCCGCTCTTTACGGATCTCCGTTTCAAATTCAGCAATGCTGGCCAGCATATTGAAGAGTAACTTACCCGTTGGCGTTGAAGTATCAATTTGCTGATCCAACACAACAAAATCGATAGACTTCTCTTCAAGCTGATTCGCAATTTGGGTTAAATGAAATGTAGAGCGGGCCAAGCGGTCTAACTTAGTGATGACGAGACTATCACCTTCACGAAGGTATTCTAAACACCGCTGCAACTGAACACGGTTCGCTGTGGTGCCACTGACTTTTTCTTCAAATATTTTGTCACAACCATACTTATTCAGCTTTTCGAGTTGCACATCCAGCTTTTGACCTAAACTCGAAACACGAGCGTACCCTACAACAGCCATTATTAAAACCTTTTAGACTTTTCAATAATTTAATTATAAGACATAAAATAATAATACAAAAGCGTTATTCTCAAAATGTATACATTTTGAGAATTTAATAGTTACTATTGGCTTTTAAGTACAAACCTATAATGCTGTTGTTGCTGAAAATCGCACTCAAAAAGATATTTCAAAACTAAAGTGCCTTTTGTTCTATCATCTTGCCCATCCTCTTCAAAAGATACATCTACGAAACGATCATCTTCAAAACACACAGTGTAGTGGTAAAGTGAACTTGCAGAGGTCATAAAGGAAAAGAGAATAGAGAAATACGATGACTTCTTACCTGTTGAGCTCTAGTGAACCTCCGACACGATAGTGTGAAGGTTCAAACAGGGTTGCTTAGTTCGATAACTTCAAGAATCTTGCATCAAACTGTCATACCAATTTCTGGCCACTAAGTACCAAAGGGCCGTAATCTCTTTTTTCCATATGCGTATCATAGCTTTGTAGGTATGACTCAAAGTTTTGATGGATACGATCTATATCTAATTCACCTGTCGTGATGAACCCAAACGGGATAGATACTGATTCACCTGGATTTTGTAAGTAAAAGCAGACCATGGAAACTATTCCTGGCACTAAAATTACTTCTACTGATCCACCCATAAAGCCTTCTGAAACCTTTATGGCCTTGCCCTTCATAGAGCCGAGTGATTTCTTCCATAACAATTCCTGATGCTTATCCTTACTACCTTCAACAGGCACATAAAGTTGTGCCTCAAGCCCTTTAGTGGCGTTGATTAATTCAGAAGTTCGGCTAAAGGATTGATTGCTCATTAACCAAAAGCGATCTGACGGTGCTAACCAGGTACATGTGGCAGTGGATTTACCGTCCTTCAGATGTTTTTTTATGAGAGTCGTTAGTTGGCTCCAATTAGCACTATTTGTTGGCGAGCCTAGAAAGTATGAGCGGCCAGATGATGAGGCGCTTTGTTTGACCGCCAATATAGCCAGTGCCGTAAGGTCAATGCCATCCGGTGTAAAACAATCTAGCAATTGTGTTTCATCTAGCGTATCTAACGCAGAAACAATATCCTGAATGTTAGATGTGTTAAATGAGCTGAGTAGTACCTCGTTGAGATTCTTTTGGATTTCATCAACATCGAAAAAGCGGCTGTCTGAATGTCGCTCGATTGAATTACGTTCAGTATCCAGAGAAAAAGTAAGAGAAAATCTGGTGTTATAATCTTTGTTCTTTCTGACGTCAGATAATTTATACAGCTCTACTTTACGAATATCGTTAACACCATCGAAGCTGATCGACTCTTCCTCAAAAATATCAATGTAGTTTCGTAGGAATGCCGATTTAGCATAGTTGACACTGTTGCTGAGCTTTTCTGTTTCAGGAGAAAGACGTAAAGTATTAAGAGGAGGACTTATCTTGTCATAGGGTCGAATTAAGCCAAATGACAATAGGTCAAATTTGAAGGTACTGGTTCCTTCAAATAGTTTTGTGATTTTCGGGCGATTATCAGAAGGCCCATCAAAATATTTGTGAGCTTCAGCTGTCAGTTGAATATTGCCTTCGTTGTCCAAGCAGATTTCATTCAGGCTGACTAATTGTGACACGGCTATGCTGACCTCTTTCTCAGTGAGGCCAAGAAACTTCGCCAAGTGAGTAGCCGACATATTCCCCACTTTCAACAGGCGCAGGATAAACTCACGGATGAAGGGTAGATCACTTCTTCCCACCAGTGTGTATTCAAACCTAAAGGCCTGAACAGGTAGCGCTATATCTATCGTCATTAGAGGAATCAAAGTGTGATTTGCCATTATCGTTTCCCTCCATTCTTCACCGTCTGTTTCGCTGACACGATGCGATACTCATCGCTTTGGTGACGTTGGATATACGAGGCCACTTGGCCAAGTGGCAAAGAGGCGTTTTCTCGGTTCCACATTTGCATGGAACCAACAATCAACAAACGATCCATAGCACGGGACATGGCAACATTGATTCGGTTGGGTTCTTTCAAAAACTTGGGCTTTCGATCTTTACCATTTCGGGTAATTGACACAATGATGATCCGATTCTCTTTACCTTGATAGCTATCAACGGTATCGATTTTGATCAGAGATCTGAACTCTGGACTCCATGCTAGTTCGTTGAACTTTCTTCGTAAGAGTCGTTTTTGAGCACCATACATACAGATAATGCCAATGGCAGGTTCGCCTGAAGAAACTAGAGAGGCAAGCTGTTCAACATATTCGCCATTGGCTTCAATCTCTTTTAAAACGGCGAGGATCTGATTTATTTCTTCAAGATTAACGAGGCTCGTACCATCTTCACTGTCGAAGCCGAACTTACATTCTGACGTGTCCAGCCAGGTCACAGGTGCTTTCAAAACATCGATGCCATCATTATAAAAAACTGGGATTTCTCGATCTCCGGTGATTAAAGGTTGATCATAGAAAGTATCTGAAACCAGTCGACTGATCGGCTCAGCCATACGGTATTGAGTTAAAAGGCTCTTTCCGACGGCTTTGCCATATGGAGACAGAAATGCCTTTTCAAAATCGCTCTTGAAGACTTCCTTTTGAAATGGCTCAACTCTTGGAACACCCAGTTTCCTCAATATGGCGTTTTTATGCTCCTCCTGGAATAGAGGTGGCAATTGCTTGTGATCCCCAACCAGCAAAATACGATTGGCAGATTGCATTGCAATAGCAAGCTCTGATGATATAGAACGTGCCGCTTCGTCGATAATCACCCAGTCATATTGAATCTGATTTAAGCCCAGATGCCCGAGTCCCATACCTACGCAAGTCCCGCATACCAAAGTTCTGGATCTGGCCAGAAACTCCTCATAGCTTCCAGGATTGGATGATAGCCTGTCTCTGTAATCATTAACCAAATCTAATAGGGCGCTTATGCGTCTATGCTCATGGGGGCCGATGCCATACAGCGCATTAAGGTGTTTATCGATTTTTTCACCGATACTGCCTAGCTCCAACTGACTGATCTCAATTGAATATGATTCATTGAGTTCAGATATGATTTGATAACAAAGCGATTCTAGGCTAGACGATAAACTGGATGACAGTTGCTCATCCGAAGAATCACTAATATCCGTCTGCAAGCGAAGTGCGTTTTTGATTTTCTTCTTGATACCAAGTTCCGCGTTGAGAATGGCATCGATATACTCAGGTTCCAACTTCAGTGATGGCTGAATAAACTGAATCCGCTCCCTTAGTTCAGCGATAAAGGACTGTCTTCTTGATTCGATCAAATTGCGGGAATAGACATCTTTTAGACCCTGGGAAACCGATGCTTCTGAGTTACTAAACCGAACAATATCGATTGGCGACTCCAGTCGGGTGCAGTGTTTACGGATACGCTCAACTGCCGTATTGACGGCTTCATGTGACTGACTAACAAGCAATATATGCTTCGCATTGCCTTCAGTCAGCAAGTAATGCACGAAAGCCGAGATAAACTCGGTTTTACCGGTACCTGGTGGTCCTTGTAAAAGTGACAGTGGCCCTTTGCTGAACAGTGTCTTGAAAGCATCACGTTGTGCCGCGTTCAAACTAACGGTTAAATTTCCCTCGTCGTCATATTGGTCATAGAGATCCAGCTGTTCTTCAGTGGGAATGACTTTATAATCAGTAAAAAGCTGATCTTTAGAAGGCTCAAAATAGTCTGTTAGGTCAGATATGACCGCATTCTTATTGAGCACTCTCTCCATCGCCTTTTTACGGCGACTGTAGGATGCCCTGTCTCGTTTTGTGCGAAGGTATAAAACGTCGCCGGTTTTAGGGTAATTCCTACCGGAACTCAGCGGGACTCGCATTTCTGAGCTGGTGGACTGGTCAATGTTGACCTTCCCTACGATAAACTCCTTATCATCCACCTTCTTGATGGCGATGACATCATCCTCTTTAGAAAAGCGGTCAAGCACTTCGTTATCTGAATCATAGGGAATAACCAATTCATTTTTTCGAATATCAGGCTTCGGTTCGTCGGCGACTTCAACGCTTGGAAGCGCTTCTGTCTCTGTCTCTAAAATAGCCTTCCATATGTTCTTTGTGGCAATCTTTTCATTCTTTATTGAAACAATGGATTCTTCATCATATTCAACATCAGCAAGTAGATTCTTGAGTTGCTCATCAATGTCTTTACTGAGCTTCTCATCGACCTCTTTGCTTTGAGTGCTTTCCTTGATAGCTGCTTTACTATCAATAAGAAATGTTTCGTGAGCCAATAGGTAGGACTGAAGTGCTGAGGTATCCGTCTGGTAATCAGAAGGTTCGATGTTGATTTTTATGGGTAGCGTTAACTGGCTTTTATCCCGAATCCAGGGTGGAATATCATCGGTTTTTAGAGGCGCTAGTCCACCTTCGATAGCTTCATTTATCGGGTTAAAGAAAATCGTCCAAGAAGAGTCTACACCAGACAGTAACACCTTCACTGAGTCTGTGTTTTTCGTGGAGGGTTCATAAAACAGAAACAGCTCACCGTTATCGGGTAAAAGACTGATTGCTTCGTGAAAGTCCTGACGGAATAGCTGGACGCTCAGCTCCTCGATGGATTCAGATGAGGTTTCGTAAAGTTCTTTGAGTGACTGGCTAAATCTTTCCAAAGAAATAAACCCGGCACTGTCCGATTTTTCAGCTTTGATGATTTCAATTAACTGCGGATGCGTATTTTCTTCTTCGAGCTCATCCCAGTCGAGTCCAAGGAGCTCACAAGACATACGAATAACCGCATAGTTATCGCGCACAATGGCTGTTGCGTTATGGATCGTTTCAGGACTATATCGATGGTTCTTAACTTCAGTTGTCCCAAGCTTAAAATCGGGTAAGTCGATGATATAGACGTTAAGTTCTTCACCTTCGGCCAGTACAAGTATATTCCCAGGATGTATATCGCCATGAGTAACTTCACTTTCATGCAGGAAGCTAACATGGCTAATTAAGGCGTTGATGGCTTTGAGCTTCTGTTCTTCAGAAACATTGTAAGTCGCCCATGTGCCCCATGAGGGCGCGTCGATAAAATCCTGGATCAGAAAGAGTTCAGATTTGTGAGTAATACCCTTGTCCCGAATGCTAGGGATAAACCCAGCTCCAAGCCCCTGGATCTTTTCAGCTTTCTCGATAAAAGCTTTACAGAAAAAGATATTACTCGAATCTTCATTGTCGAGGGCGTTGTTCCAGATTTTAACAAGTAGCTGACCCGAGCGATAAACCTCTTTTGCATCGGTAGAGGATATTTCCTCATCTTCGACATAGGTCTTATAGAGTTTAACCTCGGTTTTGTATTGTTCGATAATGGAACTATCAAATAGCTCAATGGTTTCTGCTTCAGGCTGTGATGCTGAAAAAGCGGCTAGAAATTCGTGGGCATTCCGGTAACGACCCTGTGGCTCAGGACTGATAGCTTTTTGTATGACAGGTGCGTACCAGATACTGGAAGCGGTAATGTTTTTTATAGCGTCTTTAATTGATGCGGGATTGAGGCGTCTCCCCTGCATTATCAGCCAGGTCAGAATGCCCAGTGAATATATGTCACGGTGATACTCGGTGCCATTATGTTCCGAGTTCTGTTCCTCAGGGATGGGTATAATCCCTGAGCTAATTGCTTTGCGTCTATCACCGACAGTTCCTGCTGGCTTATGGTAGGCCGACATGAAACTGGACATGGCCATTTTCATACCAGGGGAAAGCCATAAGCTGTGATCGCCAATATCTCGGTGAGCAATTTTTATATCATGCAGAGAGGAAAAATTATTCAGGATAATTTTGACGAGTGTCGCCCGCTCTTCTTCGGCGTACTTGATAACAAAAGAAGAAATAAATTCATTTAGGCGTGAATAGTTATGGGGAAGCTCAAAAAGCTCATAAAACTCCTCGGTAATATTGTTTGGATCAATATTGGTCAGAGAGCGTAAACAGGCGTTATATAAATCCACGTCGTTTGAACGTATGAATGATAAGACTTCTTTCTCGTGACTAACGATTTTATAGCGTTCGTCTCGCGTTTTACTGCCAACATCATCTAACTCAGAGAAGTCCCATCTTCTCAGCAGTGCAAAGTCGTCCTTGTTGTTCTTGTTTTTAGATAAGAACTCGGTGTATATGGACTCAATGTTCTCTGGCGGGAATATCTTCTCAATGGCTTCGTAACCATCGACGATTAGACTCTTGGGTTTGGTCTCACCTTCGGAGAAGATTTGATCAAAAACCGAGATGTCTTGGTTTAAGCTTTTATTGGCTTGCGGATGTGGTCTAAAACTTTTGTTGTACGCATCTTCGACCGAAAGTTGTAGAAACTCATTAAGCGTTAGGACGTGTTCCTGTTCTCTAGGCGGCAGTTTAGAAGCATCAGCAGTGCCCGTTAACACCACTAGAAAGTCTACCTTGGGACGGTCAAACTTGTGCCCCTGGAAGCTAGGAAAAGCCCGCCCACACTTGGCAAGTTTCGCTGTGAGCAGATGAACCTTGTCTTGTGTTTTGCTGACAGCTGATCGCTCTCTGTACTCTCCATTTTGATACCAATTATCACCAGACGCAGTAAGCTCGCCATTCCAATGCTTTAGCTCAACGATGATGACGTTATAGTGGGTCACGATGACAAGATCGAATTCCCCTTCACGGCCAGAACCAGCAAGTCGAAATCCTGCATATCCTTTCCAGGGGAACATAGCATTCCCTCCAGGCTTTAAGACCTTTAAGTCACTCAAAGAGCCGAGTTTTGCTGGTTTGGATTCCTGCTTCTGGTTAGCACCTGCAAAAGTTTGAGCGATTTTTTCTATGGCTCTAACTTCGTGAAGCGTTAATCCACCTTCCCAGTATTTAACGTCCATTTTATTTGTATCATGCGACATTGATTAATATTCCAATTCAATTTAAGGAAACACCTAACAAGTGATAGTTACTCGATTGCTTGCGCTGAAATTCCAAAATTGACTGAATTCCGGTCATCATTCTACCACTTACCTCCTGAACTTCACTTAAAACTGGGATTTCAGATAGTTTTAGAAACACCTATCCTGCATTTCGTCGAATCAACTGGCCAATCTTGCACACGTTGGCGAGCGTAAATAACATCGCAAGCTCGTTATCATTCTTGGCTCGTCCACGATAAAGGGTTTTAGTAAAACGGGTTAGAACCCAAGGAACGGATTTACGGCAAGTCACCGATTCAAAACGGGCAACTGTCAGATGAAGTCTGAACTACTACAAATAAACACTGCCTTTACCAGTCTAAAAACCTTGATTCTAGCCCTTTCAAACCTTATCAGTTTTCAGTTCTTTCTCTATCAATTTCTGGCATTGGCTCATTTAGTTTTTGCTCTGTTACGCCATATTTATAAGCATTATATTGCCAACGTACAAACTGCTCTAATAATGCCGCATTTTTTTGTTTGAGCATATCATTTTCGGCTCGAAGGTGCGCAATCCGATCTGCTGCCACATTAAGGTTACTCGGCTTTGGTTTATCCTGACCACGTTGCCTAATTCCTGTTTTACGCGACTTAAAAGCATCCCGAATATCGTGGTTTGCATATAGAGTCTGACGTGTTGGTCTGAAGCCGATTAGTGGTTCAATCGAATCAAGAACGACATCCCAAGTGAGCTTCTCATCACCCCAGCCAAGAATATGGCTAACAACCGCTTCAATATCTCTTTTTGATAAGTGCTTAGCCAAGACCACCTCCTAACAGCGCTTTAGCTTGCTCAGCTAATTTCTGCTGCTCTTGTTTTAACCGGCTTTCACCGTGCTTGTTTCGCAGTACTCGATTTGTTTGTGAAAAAGATTTATCGTTAGCTAGCTTAATCAACGAGCCGTCAGGTACGTTAGGGTCTTCAAGAATTTCAACCAATTGCCTCAAGTGAGTTAGGGTATGTTGATGATATTCATACCAGCGGTCAGCACCAGCTAACCCCTCTTTCATTGATGATTCTGCCGCTTTATATTGCTCTTCTACTTCGGCTAGCTGAACCTTAACTCTCTTTAACTTTTCGGCTTCACCTTTAATACAAACTTGCTCTGAACAATTCAAGCAGTCTCTATATTTTTCACAAGGTGAAATTGTGTAATCATGAATACAAAAACCATATTCAGTAACATGTGCGGCTCCTTTTTCAAGTGTATTAAACTCTTGAACCGTTACAGGGATATGCTTTTTAGCTTCACCAACCGGGCCAAATAATGATTTCGATGGATCGAACTGTTCCGCACGCACGACCATCTCAAACTCACTCATTTGGTTATAAACACGGTTTTGCTTTGCGTCGGCTCGTCCAGCCCATTTAGCTAACTCATCTTGTGCCATACCGCCGCGTTCAGCAATGGTAGATAAAAGGTGGCGCATTTGATGTGAAGTCGCTTTAAGAGGATTTCCAGACTCATCACGATATCCATAACGCTCAAAAATGCTTTTATGCACATCTTTGTTTAATGAGGCCCTTGGAGACAAGTCGTTATTGAACACATTGTTAATCGGAGCCCAAAGAATAACCGGCGAAGTTCCTCTTTGCTCATGGAGTAAGTTTTTAGTCATGCAAAAAAGGGCATTGCTGTATTTAATGCTTTGTTCTTTCGGCAACCACGGAAAACCTTCAGGTTGTCGGGGCATAACGTAATCATTCCAAAGCTCATTTAGACTATAGCTGTTATTCTGAGACTTTAACTGCATTTTAGATAATGATGACATCGCGACACCTGAACTTCTTGCGACAAAACCTAAGGCCAAAGCTGCTTCAATTGCTGTTAATTTTGTATTTGAATTAACTTTTGGGCATCCCGTGTGCGGATAGAAACTTCGAGGGTCATCTTCAATCCATTTAGCTAAATCACGAGCAGGCGCTGTTAATGATTTTATTCTTGCAATCGCTTCTTTGGCTATTGGCACCATAACTTTTGGTATCCATTTGATATCACCTCCAAAACCTTTTTCAGAATAAAAACGCCAGCCATATTGAATTTCACCTTGACTGTCTTTTTCCTCGACTTCACAATCAACAGGCAAAAGTAAGATTTCAGTTATGCGTGATGGGGCACACATCAACATCGCAAAAACTGATGATGTAAAAATATCTTTCGGATTATCAGGGTTTGAAGCAAATATCTCCGCCATCGCTTCAAGCACATCCGAGGATGGAAGTTTCTTTTCTCGGTCTGATTTAGCTTTTTGGCCCGTGTTGACTCGATCATTCGCTCGTTTTATCGGATTTTTCCATGAATCCAACTTTTCAGGAACTAAGTTTTTTTCACTCACGAACTTAGCTAATCGCTCAATCTCCCGACCGGCATGATAGGCAGCCGCTTTTTCATAAAACTGCCGAGCAACCACCGAAGCTTCACCTAACACTGAAATCGAAATCTTAGAAAGATGTGCCGAGCCATTGTGCTTTAAAAGCGCTTGCTCAATACATCGCAATGCTCGCATTTCATTTTTTGCAACGGTTGGATTGTGACCTTGTTGATAACGGAAGTATGCTTTTGCAAAATCCATAAATTCAGGAGCCAACAAATCAGAATCAGGATTTACGCTCCGAGATTTAACCCCGACCTTAGTGAAATTAGCCGCTTTAGGCCATTTCCAATCACTCCAATTTAAATCCGCACCGAAAACGGTTAACTCATCTCGACAAAGGCTAATAAAGTCTTCTAAGTTTTTTGAAGCGTCGCGTTCTGCTCTAGGGACAAACTGTATAACATTAGTCACGAGCCAACTCCTGCTTTCGTTTTTCACAACGTTGAATAACTTCTGCAACGGCAATGATTATTCTGTCATTAGCAGAAGCAACAGCTAAGTCTTCGGTCAGTTCAACAATACGCTCTCGTTCCTCAACCAACCTGTCCAGGACTTCTTGGTGAGGCGCATCTAACCAAGGTTGGAAATGTGCGCATGCATAGCACGGAACCGGTACATTTGCGCCGCAATAGTCATAGCTTCCGCACGTCCCGATATTTGCATCTTGATTAAGCCTAATTCTGCTTAACTTATCCTTTCCACGAATGGCTTCATCCTCTGAATCCACAAGCACACCGGCAAAAGCTTTTGCATAAGGCGCCATCAGGTGACCAATTTTCTCATTTATTCGTCTAGCGTATTCTGGAATATTCTCAACATAGACATGCGCATTTTGAGTATCCTCATGATCAAGAAGTTCAGCGATGATTAGTTTTCCAAAACCCTCGCGTGCGGCTCTTGTTCCAATAGTGTACCTAAGCCTATAGGGCATTACTTTTAGTTGCTCTGATGTTCTTTCTGAAAAGACGTTTACTACTTTTGATACCGATTTAAATATCAGATCAATATCTGCCGTCTTCAGATGAACTCGATCGGTATCCAACAAATCTGCAACCTGCTGAAGGGTTGACGAACTTTCTTCAATTACACTAAACTTTGGAAACAATGGTAGCTTAAGCTTTAGCCCATCCGGTAATCGAAACCCTAAGGTTTTTTCAACCTTTATAATCACGTCTTCTTTGTGTAGCAAAACGATATGATTTAATTCAGGCGTTATCGCAAAACGCTTAAATGTAGTCCGAAAGCCTGCTGCCCTTTGCTTAGCTCTTGGGATGTTTAGAAAGAATTTATTGCCTTCATTTTGTATATCCATCAACTTCAATTCAGCGATTTGCTTTGGTCTGCGACCTGTAGCTAACAAGACCTTTATCATGGAGTAAGAAAACAGGTCTATATCAGATCTCTCGTAAACTAAGGCAAGCCCCTCGCTGAATGCTGACAACTCAATATCTGTTAACGGACCATCATAGGGATCTAATCTTTTTACAACATCCCCCTTGATTGAACCAGGAATACGCCAAGAGTAGAGCATATCGATTAGCGACTCATCAATGCCCTCGTAACCCAAATCATGCCAAAGCTTCAGAAAGGTTCTCATAGTACCTAGCCTATGAACATTTACCTTTTTCAACCCTGACCTGAAGTTAATCAACGTATTTGAATTGATGGTTTTAGCATTTGTTAGTTTTAGAAAAAGTGCAAAACTGCTATTAATCGAGCTTCCGTACCCAGCACTTCTGGTTTGACAAATAAAACTCAATGTCTTTATAAATCCGTATTTATAACCGTCATCAAGGTTCGAAAGAACGGACTCTAAATTAATACTGTTGTCTCTTGATAGTCGCCATACCGTGTCACCCTCATAAAATTCGTAACCATAGGTACTGAAAACTTTTTCAAACGATTCAGCATCACCCTGAGACCCTATAAGCTTTTGAGCATCCATTTACGAAATTAGCCTTTTGTCATTATTTCATCTTGAAGAAGTAGTGCAGCGCTTTCAGCTTTACTCCGAATATACCTTTGGTTGTAATACGCCGCAGTTCCTGAGCCTTGCTTCCAGCCCATTAACCATGAGCGAAGCTGCTCTTGCTGAGCTTCATCAGGCGGCTCATCCATTGAATCCATTAACAGTGAAAAGCGTTCATTCCATTTGTGGCGCAATGCATGACCAGTGAAATCAATGAGTTTAGGCGACAAAGCCTTAACAGTGGTCATCACCTTGTTATAGGTCGCTTTGGAAACAGGCTGCCCAGATGTCGGGCCGGGCTTATGTACAACAAATAAGTATTCATGTTTTCTTGCTGACAACTCTCTCTTGCGGTAATTCATCACGTAGTTATGAATCTCAGCGGCGAGACTATCTTTAAGCGGAATCCTTCTATCCATGGTTTTTACTAACGGCTGATCAACCCTTGGATCTGATTTCTCATCTGCACGTCTTGCAATCACTATTTGGTTGTTAGAGAAATCAACATCCTTAACTTTTATTGAAAGCAGCTCTCCCATCCTGATTCCAAGATAATGCAACATCAAAAACATTAGTCGATTCCGCACCTTCGTTGATTTGCCCTCAAAAGGATTCAAATCTGATTCAGGACGAAACACCTCAAACAACAAATCTACTTGCTCATCAGTTAACCCCTTTTCAACCAATGATTGGTTACGCCCTTTTTTTACTGGACGACGCGAACGGATTTTTTTAACTAAAGCCTCCAGATTCTTGCGATTCTCAACGCTACTATCACCCAACAGAGAGCCTAGCCATTCTATGTACTTTGCTATCACCGAAAGCCTTCTATAAACCGTTTCGTTTGCTACTCTTGGCTTTCTTACCTTGGCCAAACTTGTGACCTTATTTGCAACAACCTTACTTGAAAGATTGAACTGACAATAATCGGCTAACACATCAACTTCATTCAATTCAAAAAAAGAACCTGACCTTAACCTTTCCACCAAGTCAATCTTACGTTCATCACAAAACTTCAACAAAACAGATATTGACGACAAAGCACTTTCCATAGAAGCAAAAGACAATGAAGCGTTTCTGACTTGGGTTGTTATGAATAAATTTGGGTAAAACAGTGGCACACCAGAATCAGCATTAACCAAAAGGCAATAACGCTCACCACTCTCCATCACAAAACTTTGTATTGAAACTGCCACACCATCACCATTAACAATTTTTAACGTAATACTTACTATAATAACTTAAAAAAATACCTAACCAAAATAAAGTTAGGTATTTTATATTTTAGACCAATTAAACAATAACTTACAGTTAAAAAGCTAACAAAATAGTAGCATGTAAACCCTAGAACGGAACGTCATCATCACCAAAGTCATTTTCAGGATAAGCCGGTGCTTGCTGCATCGGTGGTGCTTGATGTTGCATTGGCTGCGGTGCTTGCCCGTAATTAGGCGTAGCTTGTTGTGGCGCAAACCCTTGTCCGGCTGGTGGCATAGAAGAAGGTTGTCCGCCCATTCCTGGCGCCATACCGCCTGGCGCCTGTCCAAATGCTGCATCACCTTGACGGTTGCCGCCGCCAAGCATTTGCATTTGTCCGCTAAAATCAACCACAACTTCCGTTGAGTAACGGTCTTGTCCGGTGTTTTGATCTTGCCATTTACGGGTTTGTAATTTGCCTTCAAGATAAACCTGAGAGCCTTTCGTGAGATACTGGCCTGCGATTTCAGCAAGTTTTCCAAAAATGACAACTCTATGCCATTCGGTTTTTTCTTGCTTCTGCCCGGAGTTTTTATCTGTCCAGTTTTCAGATGTCGCAATGCTCAAATTGGCAATCGCGTTGCCATTCGCCGCATATTTCATTTCTGGATCCCGTCCAAGGGTTCCAACCAAAATGACTTTATTCACTCCTCTCACGATTTACACTCCGTCTTATGTTCATTCCCAGCTTGATTGATGTACCCCAACCTGGCAGATTTTCACTATCGAATTATCTTTTCTCGATCATTTAGCCATTTATTATAGCGAAGGGTGTTTCACCATGTTCGGAATTTTCAAGACAATCCTTGTTCTAGGTAATTGATCAATCCAACTTCATCGATTTTCTTGCGGTCTATCTTGAAAAACACTCGATTTTCGGACAGAACAAATACCACTTCGTGAATACCGTCATACGACAAAAGTTGTTGTGTTAATGCTGGCACATCATCCTGAGTCACAATACCTTGGATCGGCACTGAAGCAATACTCAACGGCAATGGTTTTTGCATGGTTGCAGCAACTGCAGCCCATAACAAAGCAATCACAGAGGTAAACAGGAAGACCCCTTCAATACCATGGTGCTGGTACATCCAACCACCGACAAAACCACCTAGTGCGGCACCAAAAAACTGGCTACTCGAGAACACGCCACTTGCTGTCCCTTTCTTGTCGGCCGGAGACAGTTTTACCACCAATGATGGCAAAGAGGCTTCCAACAAGTTAAACGCTGTGAAGAAAACCATTAAGATTAGGAAAATTGGCCAATACCCCCCGGAAAAACTTAACAGTGCAACCTGTACCAACCCGATGGTAATGATTGACCCGACAAAAATCTCTTTCATCTTGTCTTTGGATTCCGCCATGATAATAAACGGCACCATCAACACAAAAGACAGCAACATCACTGGCAAATACAACTCCCAGTCATGCATTGAATCCAAATGCGCGGTATCACGAATCATCAATGGCACCACAACAAACATCGCCGTTAAAATGGAGTGAAGAACAAACACGCCCATATCTAGTCGAAGTAGCTGTGTGTTTTTCAATACATCTTTGAACTGGCTTGTATCAACTTCCGCTTCACGCTGGAAAGTCTGATGTTCGATTTTCGGCACCGCGAAGATCACCAAAAAGATACCTGCCAAAGCCAATAGCGCAATAACCCAGAAAATGCCGCGAACACCGAACAACTCACCTAAAATCGGTCCAATAATCAGCGAGAGGGTAAATGAAAAACCGATGGTCATCCCAACGATAGACATGGCTCTTAGACGAAATTGCTCCGTCACCAAGTCTGCAACGGTCGCCATCAAAACAGCCGCTACCGCACCCATTCCCTGGATGGCTCGACCGACAATCATCATTTCAATCGAGTCCGCCATAGCACAGATAATAGAACCGAACATAAACACCAACATACCGGCGATGATCAGTGGTTTACGACCAAACCGATCAGACAGCATGCCATAGGGAATTTGTAAAAACGCCTGTGTTAGACCATAAATACCCATCGCAATACCGATCTGAGTACCGGTAACATCTTTAAACTCCTGCTGAGCAAAAATAGCAAACACCGGGAAAATCATGAACAAACCCAACATTCGCGTCGCAAAAATACCGGACACTGAAAGGGCTGCGCGTTTTTCCATAGGTTGCATTGTCTGATTCTCTGAGGTCATGTCTTTTCCTAATCTGTTTCATTGAAATTCGTTTGTTAAATCCGTTTACTGAAATCGCTTTCTCAGCCGCCACAGCACAAGACGAATACGCGTCGAATTATAACAAAGGCCAAGGTTTAAAGGATTGAAGAACCCTGCTTTTTGCTATAATGATTGTTTTGATTAATCGTTTTGAGTCCCCTTTTATGCTAGAAGAAATTATCGTCCGTGGAGCCAGAACCCATAACCTTAAAAACATTGACGTCATACTTCCTAGAGATAAGTTGATTGTCATCACAGGATTATCCGGCTCTGGTAAGTCTTCTCTAGCATTTGATACTATTTACGCAGAAGGTCAGCGACGTTATGTTGAGTCGCTATCAGCCTATGCGCGCCAGTTCTTATCCATGATGGATAAACCTGATATAGATCACATAGAGGGACTTTCTCCTGCGATTTCCATTGAGCAGAAATCCACCTCTCACAATCCTCGTTCGACTGTAGGCACCGTAACGGAAGTCTACGACTATTTAAGGCTGTTATTTGCCCGTGCCGGCACCCCTCGCTGCCCAACCCATGGTTGTGACCTGGAAGCGCAAACAGTCAGCCAAATGGTCGACCATACGCTTGAGCTACCGGAAGGTACCAAATGCTTGTTGATTGCGCCCGTTGTAAGAGGCAAAAAAGGCACGCATATCAACCTGCTCAATGAGCTGCAAGCACAGGGATATATTCGTGCCCGAATCAATGGCACGCTAATGGAACTGGATGGTTCCATTGAACTGGACAAAAACATCAAACACAATATTGAAGTCGTGGTTGACCGCTTCAAGATTCGTGACGACATTAAGCAACGTCTGGCAGAGTCTTTCGAAACCGCTTTACACCTTGCAGACGGCATCGCCCAAGTAGTGCCTATGGATGAAAGTGATGACTTTGAGTTGTTGTTCTCAGAACGTTTCTCATGCCCCCATTGCGGTTACTCCGTTCCAGAATTAGAGCCCAGAATTTTTTCATTTAACAATCCGCACGGTGCCTGCCCAACTTGTGATGGTTTGGGAATCAAAGAAAGCTTTGATCCAAGCAAAGTGATTATTCACCCTGACCTTAGTTTGGCGGGTGGCGCTATTCGAGGATGGGACAGACGACACAAATACTACTATGACATTCTAAAAGCGGTTGCAGACCATTACCAATTCGACATTGAAACCCCTTGGAATGAGCTTTCCGAAAAACACCAGCAAGTGATTCTGTTTGGCTCAGGTAAGGAAAAGCTTCCACTACCGCATGGCCGCTATTCAGACACCCGTCGTTTTGAGGGCGTTATTCCCAACATGGAACGACGTTTTACTGAAACTGAAAGCAAAAGCGTTAGAGACGAGCTGGACAAGTATCGCATTTCCCAACCTTGTAGCAGCTGCCACGGCACAAGACTAAATGAGGCTGCTCGCAATGTCTTTGTACAAGATCATTCGCTCCCAAGCTTAACAGAGCTTCCAGTTGGACAGTTACACGACTTCTTCTCGAACCTTACTCTGGAAGGTACCAAGGGACAAATCGCACAAAAAATCATTAAAGAAGTGCATGACCGCTTATCTTTTCTTGTCAACGTTGGTTTGAATTATTTAACACTCGGCAGAAGTGCGGACACGCTTTCTGGTGGAGAGGCGCAACGCATCCGACTAGCATCTCAAATCGGAGCAGGGTTAGTCGGTGTCATGTACGTGTTGGACGAACCTTCAATTGGACTTCATCAGCGTGACAATGATCGACTCCTCAACACCCTGACGCACCTGAGAGATTTAGGAAACACGGTCATTGTTGTTGAGCATGATGAAGATGCTATTCGTGCAGCGGACTATGTGCTGGACATTGGCCCTGGCGCCGGTATTCATGGCGGCCGAATTATGGCTCAAGGAACACCGGAAGAAGTCATGGCAACGCCTGCCTCATTAACAGGACAATATCTATGCGGCACACGCAGGATAGAAGTGCCTAGCGAACGCCTACCCTATCCCAAAAAATTCTTAACTATTGAGGGTGCTTCCGGTAACAATTTACAGGACGTGACGCTGGAAATACCCGCAGGATTGCTCACTTGTATTACTGGCGTATCAGGGTCTGGAAAATCGACACTCATCAATGAGACGCTCTACAAAATTACGGCAACCAAGCTGAATAATGCGCAGCTGGAAGCTGCTCCCTATAAGAAAGTTACTGGGCTTGAGCACTTTGATAAAGTCGTCAATATTGATCAAAGCCCTATCGGCAGAACACCTCGTTCAAACCCTGCAACCTATACCGGACTGTTTACCCCTATTCGAGAACTGATGTCTGCAACTCCTGAAGCTCGCACACGCGGCTACACACCGGGTAGGTTCAGCTTCAACGTTAAAGGTGGGCGCTGTGAGGCATGCCAAGGTGACGGCGTACTCAAAGTGGAAATGCACTTTCTTCCTGATGTTTATGTCGCCTGCGACACTTGTAATGGCGCTCGCTATAACAGAGAAACCCTGCAGATCGAATATAAAGGCAAAAACATTCATGAAATCTTGGATATGACTGTTGAGGATGCCCGTGCATTTTTCGATGCCATCCCCGTCATTGCCCGAAAACTACAAATGCTAATGGAAGTCGGTCTTGGGTATATCAAACTTGGGCAGAGCGCTACAACGCTTTCCGGGGGCGAAGCTCAACGTGTCAAGCTCGCCAAAGAGCTTTCCAAGCGTGACACAGGGAATACGCTTTATATTCTAGATGAACCGACAACAGGACTCCATTTTCATGATATTGAGCTACTGCTCAAGGTCATCAGAAATTTACGAGACCAAGGCAACACCATCGTCATCATCGAACATAACTTGGATGTTATCAAAACAGCAGACTGGATTGTTGACCTTGGACCTGAAGGTGGCTCAGGCGGTGGAGAAATCATCGCAGTGGGAACACCGGAAGAAATTGCAGGGACGGAGCGCTCACATACAGGACGTTATTTAAAACCGCTACTCAGTATAAAATGATGACACTATGAGAAAGTTTTGGCGAGTTCCAGCTGTTTTTCTTACTCTATTTCTCTTGGGTAATACGGGTAATACCAATCTCTACGACTGGCAAAAGCCAGATTACATAGAGAAAGCGTTTGTTGAAATCACCTTAAAGGACGAGTATCGAGCAACGGATATGCATCTGAGAAAGTGGACTTCTCCAATTCGTTACTATATCGATTTCTATGGCTTAAAACCCTATCCTTTGGCGATAAACATGATTAACGCTCATATGCGCCAATTAACCCATATCACCCATCATTCCATTGCGCAAACGCACATCAAGCAAGAGGCAAATCTCATCATTTACCTCTCAAAAGACCGTGACTATAAAACCGTCATCGAAAAATATACCGGTAACAAGGTTCAGGACCTATCCAGAGAAAGTAATTGCATGGGAACATTCAAGCAGAGCCAATCTCATGTCATTATTGGCGCAACGGTTGTTATCCCCATTGACTACGCCATGTCACAAGGACTGTTGCCATCCTGCATTGTTGAAGAGTTAACACAAGTCATGGGACTCCCGAACGACTCCGACTGGGTTTACCCATCGGTGGCCAATGATGTCAGTAAAGTGGAATTGCTTTCCGGACTGGACTATCTATTCCTAAAAATGCTCTACTCCCCGCAGCTAAAACCAGGAATGAACCTAATAGAAACGAAAAAAGTCGTCAAAAAATTGATCAGAGAGTTTCAACAGCAAGGCCTGATCAAAAGAGCAAACATGAAAGTCAGACAAGAAGGCCTCTACCCGCTTCTATACTAACTTAAGTAACTTGATTTGTGCAGACAAGCTAGGCCGTCAAGTCTTGAATGACCTTACCCGCAATCATCAAGCCAAATAAACCCGGCATATAACTTGCCGTACCATTCACGACGCGTCCTCTTGCCCCCTCAATCGACTCCATTGGCCCAGGGGCTTTGGGAAGCTCCGTTGAAAAAACAACCGTCAAACCTTTTCGATACCCTTGCTTTCTCAATCGTTGCCTGACTTGGCGTGCCAATCCACACGTATGGGTTTTATTTAAATCGGTCATTATGATTTTTGTTGGGTCGACCCTTCGCCCAGCTCCCATGCTGGCGATAACTTTATAGCCTTTTTGAAGAGCTATTGAAACCAGATTAACTTTGCAATTCAAGCTATCTATAGCATCCACCACGTAGTCGTAGGGGTGACTAAGCAATCCATCCATATCTTCCGGTTTCAAAAAGCTCTGAATAACCTCAACATCACAATCTGGATTAATGTCCAAAATACGTTGTTTCATCACAACGGCTTTGTTTTGCCCCAATGTAGAGTTTAAGGCGATAATCTGACGATTTATATTAGACGGGGAAACTTTATCATGATCAACAATAGTCAATTTGCCAACACCAGCTCGTGCCAATGCTTCGATAACAAAACCGCCAACCCCACCAACTCCGGCGACAAGTACATGCGAATGGATTAGTGAATTCATTCCATCTTCACCAAATACCAGCAAGCTGCGTTCGAATAGTGGATTATTCAACATCATGATAATTCAATCCCAAAATTAACCTAGCGGAGTTGTAAGTTGTACTCACAACCTCTTCCAATGAAACCATTTTGATAGCTGCAATGCGTTCCGAAATAGCTTGCAGGCGTTGTACTAAACTCATATCGGCACCGACTTTTACATAGGGGGCGTCCGTTTCAAGCACAAGCGAATCGAGTGGCGCATACTTTACCAGTTTTTCATATTTAGTCGACTGAAGATTTAATATCTGAGAACCAATCCCTAGCTTGTACCCCATATCAACAAAAGGCTTGGCTTGCTCATGCGAACCAGAAAAACCGTGCATGACCGCACGTTCAATATTATTGCCCTTTAGTTCGGATAAAACAGCATCAAACGCCTTTCTACAGTGAATAGATAGTGACAATCCTTTCCTGACTGAAAGCTCAACTTGAGCGGCAAAGTAGCGCTCCTGTATTGATCGCGTTAACAAATATTCCGCTGCAAAATCCAAGCCTATTTCACCAAGAATCCTTATGTGTTCCGAGTTGACTAGTTCATCAAGTCTCATCAAATCATTTTCAAATGAATTGAGATCGTGAACATACCAAGGATGAACACCCAGCGCAGGGTAAATATTTTGATAATGAGAACAAAGATCAATGTTCGGCGACCAATCACTCGGTGACTTTGAAACTGACAGGAGCTCTATATTGGAAAGTAAAGAGGTAAGGCTTGTGATGGTATCGATGTCAAAATCGATGAAGTGGCAATGTGTATCAAATAACTTTGGCATATAAAAAAGCCAGCTTGCGCTGGCCTTAAAACTTAAGCTTCTTCAGTTGCTTCCACTACTGGACGATCAACCAATTCTACATAAGCCATAGGTGCATTATCACCATCACGGTAGCCGCATTTCAAAATGCGAATGTATCCACCTGGACGAGACTCATAACGAGGCCCCAAATCAGTGAACAATTTTCCTACCGCAGCTTTATCACGCAAGCGCGAAAAAGCAACTCTTCTGTTATGCACACTATCCTGCTTAGCCAGAGTAATTAATGGCTCAGCAATGGTGCGCAACTCTTTTGCTTTCGCAACAGTTGTTTTAATCACTTCGTGCTCAATCAAAGAAGCCGACATGTTTCTAAACATTGCCTTGCGATGTGAACTATTGCGATTTAATTTACGACCACTTTTACGATGACGCATGAGTGTTTCCTTTAAATTATGCTGACTCTTTGCTGACCAAGCTTGAAGGTGGCCAGTTTTCGAGTTTTGTTCCTAAACCAAGACCTCTTTGTGCAAGCACGTCTTTGATTTCCTGCAAAGATTTTTTACCTAAATTAGGTGTTTTCAATAAGCTTGATTCTGCTCTTTGTACAAGATCGCCGATATAGTAAATCTGCTCAGCTTTCAAGCAGTTTGCTGAACGAACAGTCAATTCCAAATCATCTACTGGTTGTAGATAAATAGGATCAAATTCGTTTTCTTCTTCTTCTTGTACAACGATCTCTTTATGCTTCAGATCAACAAACGCAATCAACTGATAATGTAATACAGTCGCTGCTTGTTTGATTGCATCTTCAGGATCAAGAGTTCCATCAGTTACAACATCAAGAATTAATTTGTCTAAGTCTGTTCTCTGCTCTACACGTGCATTTTGCACTTCATAGCTTACAGTTTGAACAGGGCTGAAACTTGCATCCAGTTTCAATGACCCGATAGAGGTATCATCAGACTGTACCGATGCACGATAACCAATTCCCTTTTCCACTTTTAAAGTCATTGACAACTCAGCGCCTTCGCTTAAGTGAGCAATAACCAAGTCTGGATTCATAACTTCAGTATCATGATTTAGCTGAATATCGCCAGCAGTCACAACAGCTGGACCTTTCTTGCTTAGAGTTAATTCAGCTTCAGAGCTTTCGTTTAATTTAATAGAAACCTCTTTTAAATTAAGAAGAATCTCTAAAACATCTTCACGTACGCCTTCAATTGACGAGTACTCATGAAGTACACCATCAATTTGTGCTTCTACAATCGCAGCACCTGGCATTGATGATAAAAGAATTCTTCTTAGAGCATTTCCAAGCGTATGTCCAAAACCACGTTCTAATGGCTCTAAAGTGACACGGCTATGAAAACCATTTACTTTTTTGATATCTACTAAACGTGGAGTCAGTAGCTGCTCTAGCATTTCTTGCATGAGAAGTTATCTCCGTTTCAAAGGGTTACTTAGAGTAAAGCTCTACAATCAAGTTTTCAGAAATATCTGAAGATAAATCAGTACGATCTGGTACAGATTTGAAAACACCTTCAAACTTAGAGGTATCAACTTCTACCCAGCTAACGTTACCTGCTTGTGCACTCAATTCTAATGCAGTTGCAATACGAGACTGATTGCGTGATTTTTCTCTTACGCTGACAACATCTCCTGCTGAAACTTCAAAAGAAGGAATGTTAACAGCCTGTCCGTTTACTTGGATTGCCTTGTGAGAAACCAACTGACGAGCTTCAGCTCTTGTAGAAGCGAATCCCATTCTGTAGACAACGTTATCAAGTCTTGATTCTAGAATTTGTAGAAGGTTAACACCTGTTGAACCTTTACGACGATCCGCTTCTTTATAGTAAAGACGGAACTTCTTCTCAAGAACGCCATAGATTCTACGAACTTTTTGTTTTTCTCTTAACTGTAAACCATATTCGGTAACACGCTTACGACCAGCACCATGCTGACCAGGAAGCTGATCGATCTTACATTTTGATTCGATGCTACGAACACCGCTCTTCAAAAATAGATCAGTACCTTCACGGCGAGACAGTTTACACTTTGGACCAATATATCTAGCCATCTATCTACTACCTCTAATTAAACGCGACGTTTCTTAGGTGGACGACATCCGTTATGAGGGATTGGTGTTACATCAGCAATAGATGTAATTTTGAAACCAACGCTGTTCAATCCTCTAACGGCAGAATCACGTCCTGGCCCTGGGCCTTTAACCATAACGTCCATATTTTTAACACCATACTCTGTCGCTAGCTGACCCGCTTTCTCTGCAGCAACCTGTGCTGCAAAAGGAGTGCTTTTACGCGAACCACGGAAACCACTACCCCCAGCAGTAGCCCAACAAAGAGCATTACCTTGACGGTCGGTAATCGTCACAATGGTGTTATTAAAAGTAGCATGAACATGCGCAACTGCATCAGTTACGACTTGTTTGGCCTTCTTTTTAACACGAGTTTTTGCTTTTGCCATATCTATTCTCTAAATTAGTGCTTAACGCTTAATAGGCTTCTTAGGACCTTTACGGGTACGTGCATTTGTCTTAGTACGTTGTCCTCTTAATGGAAGACTACGACGATGACGAATACCACGGTAACAACCCATATCCATAAGACGCTTAATGTTCATAGAAACATCACGTCTCAAGTCACCTTCAATTTTGTAATTCGTTACTTCTGCACGCAGAGCTTCTAACTGATCTTCAGTTAGATCTCGAACCTTAGTAGTTGGATCCAACTTTACAGCATCACAAATTTTTTGAGCTGTTGTTTGACCAACACCGTAGATCGATCTTAATCCAATAACAATATGCTTGTTTTGTGGAATATTTACGCCGGCAATACGAGCCATTTTGCGCTCCTTAACTATCCATCTACCGAAAAACGAGCAATTATACTCATTTTCACTTTAAATTACTAGCGATAATTTGAAGTAAATGTTTGACACTTAAATCAAATTACCTTCCTTTTAAATTTGCTTTCTTCATCATGTTTTCATATTGCCCTGATTGCATATGAGCTTGGACGTTTGTCATAAAGTCCATAACAACCACAACGATAATCAACAGGGATGTGCCGCCAAAATAGAACGGTACATTCCAATACAAAATCAAGAACTCTGGCAACAAACAGACCAAAGTAATGTAAATCGCTCCAGCAAGAGTCAATCTACTCATGACTGAATCTAGCCTTTTTTCGGTAGCCTTGTAAGGAGGGATACCCTTCAAGAACGCCCCTGATTTTGCTAGATTATTTGCTATTTCTTTTGGATCAAATACGATCGCGGTATAAAAGAAACAAAAGAAAATAATTGCCGCGGCATAAGCCAGAATATATAAAGGCTGACCTGGAGACATCGTTGTTGCAATGTCTTTCAACCACCCCATATTTTCAGCTGAACCAAACCAACCACCAAGGGTTGCTGGGAACAGAATAATGCTTGACGCAAAAATTGGAGGAATAACACCCGCCATATTTAGCTTTAAAGGCAAATGGCTTTGCTGACCACCATAAAGTTTTCTGCCTCTCATCTGCTGTGCATAATGGATAGGCAATCTTCTTTGACCTCTTTCCACAAAAACAACAAATGCGATAACAAGAAATACAAGAATCAACAGAACAAATGCAGTAATTGCATGCATCGCACCTGTATTAACTTGCTCAAAAGTTCCACCTAGTGCTTTAGGAAGCCCCGCAACAATACCTGCAAAAATGATCAGCGAAATACCATTTCCAATCCCTCTCTCAGTGATTTGCTCTCCAAGCCACATCAAGAAAATCGTCCCACTCACCAACGTTGTAACTGCAATTACCTTAAACCAAATTCCTGGTTCAAGCACAACTGCCATACCGTTGATGTTTTGAGACTCCAATGCGATGGAAACACCTAGAGCTTGGAACGTTGCCAACACCACAGTACCATAACGAGTATATTGGGTGATTTTGCGACGACCAGCTTCACCACCTTCTTTCTTTAACTGTTCCAAAGAAGGCGATACTACCGTCAATAACTGCATAATAATGGATGCAGAAATATAAGGCATGATTCCCAAAGCTAGGATTGATAAACGCTGAAGGGCACCTCCAGAAAACATGTTAAACATGTCTAGAATAGTGCCCTTTTGTTGCTCGAACATTGCAGCTAGTGCAACGGGATCAATTAATGGAACAGGAACATGCGTTCCCAATCTGTATACAATCAACGCTCCCAAAACGAAAAATATTTTTCGGCTTAGCTCGTTGGCGCCAGAGTTATCAATTGATCTCGTTTTCATAATTAAGCTTCTACTGTTCCGCCTGCAGCTTCAATTGCAGCTTTAGCTCCAGCAGTTGTTCTAATGCCAGATAACTTAACTGCCTTAGTGATTTCACCAGTATTGACAACTTTTACTGATTTAATGTTGTCTGCAACTAAGTCAGCCGCTTTGATTGCAGCCAAGTCAATTACATCAGCATTAACTTTAGTTAAATCATCTAAGCGAAGTTCCGCAACAAAACGGGACTTTCTTGAAGTAAAACCAACCTTTGGCAAACGACGTTGCAAAGGCATTTGTCCACCTTCAAATCCGATTTTTGGCATCCCACCTGAACGAGACTTCTGACCTTTGTGACCACGTCCAGCCATTTTTCCGTTACCGGAACCTTGACCACGACCTTTACGCTTAGCGTCAGTTTTTGCACCTTCAGCAGGTTTTAAACTATTCAAATACATCTTAAGCTTCCTCTACTTTTAGCAGATAGGAAACTTTATTGATCATGCCACGATTTTCTGGCGTATCAATAACTGTTACAGTTTGGTGCATTCTTCTTAGACCCAAACCAGATACACAAGCTTTGTGTGCTGGCAAACGGCCAATAGTGCTTTTAACCAAAGTAACATTCAACGTTTTCTTATCTGACATATTACTCACCTAAAATTTCTTCAACAGATTTGCCGCGCTTTGCAGCAATCATGTCTGGGCTACTCATGCTAGTTAGTGCATTTACAGTTGAACGAACAACGTTAACTGGGCGCGTAGTACCAACACATTTTGCCAATACGTCTTTTACACCAGCAGCTTCCAACACCGCACGCATCGCACCACCTGCGATGATACCTGTACCATCAGAAGCAGGAAGCAATACAATGTTTGCAGCACCTTGTTTAAAGTTGATTGGGTATTGAAGAGTTGCTCCGTTTAGATGAACATCTTTCATGTTACGACGCGCTTTTTCCATTGCTTTTTTAATTGCAACAGGAACTTCGCTCGCTTTACCACTTCCGTAACCAACACGACCTTCTCCGTCACCTACAACAGTAAGTGCAGAAAAACCGAATACACGTCCACCTTTTACTACTTTAGCAACTCGGCGAACAGATACCAATTTTTCGATAAGACCGTCTTGACCTTCTTGCATTTCTTTTGAAGACATCGTTATCCCTTCTCTTAAAATTGAAGACCGTTTTCACGGGCTGAATCTGCTAGTTCCTGAATACGACCGTGGTATTTAAATCCAGATCTATCAAATGCAACAGACTCAATACCTGCCGCTTTTGCTTTTTCAGCAATAGACTTACCAACGATTTTGGCAGCATCTTTATTCCCACCAAAACCAACTTCTTTTTTAATATCCGCTTGTACTGTTGAGCTAGCAGCAATAACGGTAGTACCGTCTGCAGAAATAATTTGAGCATAAATGTGCTTAGGTGTGCGATGTACGCACAAACGAGCCACTTTCTGTGCAGACACTTTTGCTCTAATTTTTTTAGCTCTACGTAGTCGGGTAGTTTTCTTATCCATATCTTTTCCCAACCTTTACTTCTTCTTAGCTTCTTTACGAAGGATCCACTCATCAGAGTACTTAACACCTTTACCTTTATAAGGCTCAGGCGGACGATAACCTCTAATTTCTGCGGCTACTTGACCAACAACTTGCTTATCAGCACCCTTAACTACGATTTCAGTTTGAGAAGGAGTTTCTACTGTAATCCCTTCTGGAAGCTCGTGATTAACTGGATGAGAAAAACCTAGGGTCAAGTTAAGAACTTTACCTTGTGCTTGCGCACGGTAACCAACACCGACCAAATTTAGACGCTTTTCAAAACCTTCTGTTACACCAACAACCATGTTGCTGATAATTGATCTTGCCGTACCAGCTTGTGCCCATCCTGTTTTGGTTTCAGTTTTAGGAGAAACATTAACAACTCCATCATTAACATCAACAACAACAGCATCATTGAACACTTTAGTTAATGCACCCTTTGAACCTTTTACAGCTACTTCAGCACCATTAACTTTAATTTCCACACCTGCTGGAACAGCAATAGGAGACTTAGCGATTCTTGACATTGCGACTTCTCCTTATGCTATGTAACAAATGATCTCACCGCCAACTCCAGCACTTCTCGCTGCGCGGTCAGACATTACACCCTTAGAAGTTGAAACAATTGCAACTCCAAGGCCACCGATTACTTTTGGCAATTCATCTTTGTTTTTGTAAACACGAAGACCAGGACGACTAACGCGCTTGATCATTTCGATTACAGGCTTACCGTTGTAATATTTCAAATCCAAAACCAACTCAGACTTACCATCTTTTTCATTCACGCTATATGCATTCACATAACCTTCATCTGCAAGTACTTTAGCAACTGCAACTTTCACTTTAGATGACGGCATAATAACACTCGAATGTCCAGCCATCTGGCCATTTCGAATGCGAGTTAACATATCCGCTATTGGGTCAGACATACTCATATTATTTTATCCTTACCAACTTGCTTTTCTTAAACCAGGTACATCACCCTGCATAGCCAACTGTCTTAGCATATTACGTGACAACCCGAACTTTCTATACACGCCATGAGGACGTCCTGTCAAACGACAACGATTTTGTTGACGAACAGGTGAAGCATTTCTAGGAAGCTTATTCAACTTCTCAATTGCATCCATTCGCTCTTCAAAGCTCAAAGTCATATCAACAGATACCTTTTTAAGCTCGGCGCGTTTTGCAGCATATTTAGAAACCGTTTTTGCGCGTTTCTTTTCTCTTGCAATCATTGATTGTTTAGCCATAAGAAACCTCTATTACTTTTTAAATGGGAAATTAAAGGCTTCTAAAAGAGCTTTAGCTTCTTCATTAGTTGACGCAGTAGTAGTGAAGTTAATGTCCATACCACGAATTTTGTCAACCTTTTCGAATTCAATCTCTGGGAAGATAATTTGCTCTTTAACACCTAGGTTATAGTTTCCGCGACCATCAAATGCATTTGCCTTAACACCTTGGAAGTCACGCACACGAGGTAGAGCAATATTGATCAAACGATCAAGGAACTCGTACATTTTCTCGCCACGAAGAGTAACTTTACAACCAAGTGGATAACCATCACGAACCTTAAAGCTTGCAACAGATTTACGAGCAACTGTTCTCAATGCTTTTTGACCAGTAATCGCTTCCATATCAGCAACTGCATTATCAAGGAATTTTTTATCACCAATCGCTTCACCGACACCCATATTCACTGTAATTTTAGACAGTTTTGGCGCCTGCATTGGAGACTTGTAACCAAATTTCTCCATCAATTGTGGAAGAACTTGGTCCTTATATACTTTTTGTAATCTTGCCATATCTAAACCTACTATTAAGCGTCAACCGCTTTACCATTAGATTTAAAGAAGCGAACTTTCTTATCGTCCTCAACCTTAATCCCAACACGGTCAGCTTTCTTTGTCTCAGGGTTATACAGAGCAACATTTGATGCATCGATTGGCATTTCCTTAGAAACGATACCACCCTGCTCTCCTGTCATAGGATTTGGCTTAACGTGTTTTTTTGCTAAATTAATCCCATCTACAAGTAATTTACCGTTCTGCATTACGCGGGAAACCGATCCACGTTTTCCCTTATCTTTACCTGCAATAACGATAACCTCATCACCTTTTCTTAGACGATTCATCATTAATTCCTTATAAAACTTCTGGAGCCAATGAAACAATCTTCATAAAACGATCGTTACGAAGCTCACGAGTAACAGGGCCAAAAATACGGGTTCCGATTGGCTCCAGCTTTGCATTCAAAATAACAGCAGCATTGCCATCAAATTTAATTTTTGAACCATCTTGACGTCTAACACCAGAAGCTGTTCTTACAACAACCGCATTATAAACATCACCTTTTTTCACTTTTCCGCGTGGAGTTGCTTCTTTTACAGCAACTTTAATAATGTCACCAACACTTGCATAGCGACGCTTTGAGCCACCCAACACTTTGATACATTGGACTCTACGCGCACCGCTGTTATCAGCAACATCAAGCACAGTTTGCATTTGAATCATGATGGAACTCCATCCAAAATTATTTTATAAACAACACAAAAACCACCAAAGTAGCTAGTCCCTATCTGAAATAGGCTTGGCCACAATGGCGGTTTTAAAAATTTTGCGTATTATATCAAAATTTTTATCTTATGCAACCCTTATTACAGAGCTGCCTTTTCATCTACACTTACCAACGCCCATGATTTGTTTTTTGACATAGGCTTGCATTCTGCAATTGTTACCTTGTCGCCAACACCAGCAGCATTATCTGCATCATGTGCCATCAGCTTGGTAGATTTCTTAATAAATTTCTTATATTTAGAATGTTTAATAAAACGTTCGATAGAAACAACAATTGATTTTTCCATCCCGTTACTTACAACAACACCCTGCATTGTACGTGCTTTATTTTCTTGACCAGCCATTCCTATTTACTCACTTTTTCACGAATGATGGTTTTAACTCTTGCAACAGAACGACGAACTGTTTTCAATTGAGCTGTGTTTTTCAACTGACCAGTCGCATGTTGCATTCTCAAGTTAAATTGCTCTTGAAGAAGACCTAAAAGCTCTTCTCTAAGCTCTTCAACAGATTTAGTTTTTAATTCTGCAGTCATTTACATCACCGTTCTAGTTACAAATTGTGTTTTGAAAGGTAGCTTAGCTGCTGCTAGCTCAAATGCTTCTCGAGCAACTGTTTCATCAACACCTTGCATTTCATAAAGGACACGACCTGGCTGAATTTGGGCAACCCAATATTCAACAGAACCCTTACCTTTACCCATACGAACCTCAAGAGGCTTGTTGGTAATCGGCTTATCAGGGAAAACACGAATCCAAATTTTCGCACCACGGCGAACTTTACGCGTCATAACACGACGACCTGCCTCAATTTGGCGAGATGTCATACGACCACGCTCAACCGCTTTCAAACCGAACTGACCAAAGCTAACCTTGTTACCAACGTTTGCTAGACCACGGTTACGGCCTTTATGCATTTTTCTAAATTTTGTACGTTTTGGCATTAACATAACAAGCTATCCCCTTAATTACGAGCTTTCTTGGCTTTCGCCTGCTTCTTGTCATCACTTACCATAGAGATTTTTTCAAGTCTTTCACCTTTAAAGATCCAAACTTTTACACCAATCTTTCCGTAAGTTGTGTCAGCTTCGAAAGTTGCATAATCGATATCAGCACGCAAAGTGTGAAGAGGAACGCGCCCTTCTCTGTACCATTCCGCACGAGCAATTTCAGCACCGTTCAAACGACCAGAAACATTTACTTTAATGCCTTCCGCACCAAGACGCATTGCATTACCAACTGCACGCTTCATAGCACGACGGAATTGAATACGTTTTTCAAGCTGTTGAGCAATACTCTCAGCAACCAATTTCGCATCCAACTCAGGCTTTTTAATCTCTTCAATAGCAATATTTACTGGCATACCAGTTTTTGCCATCAAAGAAGCCTTCAATTTTTCAATGTCCTCACCTTTCTTTCCGATAACGACACCAGGTCTAGCTGTATGGATCGCAACACGAATACCATTAGCCACACGCTCAATATTAATTTTACTTACAGAAGCATGCTTCAACTTCTCACTAAGCTCTTTACGAATTTCAACATCACTGACAAGAAAATCAGAATAGTTTTTACTATCTGCATACCAGCGAGCATTCCAATCTTTGGTAATCCCTAAACGAATCCCAATAGGATGTACTTTTTGTCCCATACTGATTCTCCTTACTTATCGCCAACAGTGACTGTAATATGACTTGTACGCTTAAGGATGCGGTTTCCACGCCCTTTAGCTCTAGCTCTCATTCTTTTCATAACAGGAGCTTCGTCAACGTAAGCAGAAGTTACTTTCAACTCATCAATATCAGCGCCTTCATTATTTTCGGCATTTGCAATTGCTGAGTTCAGAACTTTACTCATCAGTTCGGCTGCCTTTTTATCGCTGAAAGCCAGGATATTAACAGCTGCCTCTACATCTTTACCGCGAATTTGATCTGCAACCAGACGCGCTTTCTGCGGAGAGATGCGGGCAAATTTATGTGTAGCACTTACTTGCATTTAATTTCTCCTTATCTCTTCGCTTTCTTATCGGCCGCATGACCACGGTAAGTACGAGTCATTGAAAACTCACCCAACTTGTGTCCAACCATGTTCTCAGAAACATATACAGGGATATGCTCTTTCCCATTATGAACAGCAATGGTCAACCCAATCATGTCAGGAAGAATTACAGATCTTCTTGACCAAGTTTTGATTGGACGTTTATTACCAGATTCTTGCGCCTCCATCACCTTTTTTGCTAGGTGATGATCTACAAAAGGTCCTTTTTTAACTGAACGTGGCATTCTGTCCTTCCTTATTTGCTGTTTCTACGACGTACAATCATGTTATTTGTACGTTTGTTACTACGTGTCTTCTTACCTTTAGTCGGAACACCCCATGGCGTAACAGGGTTACGACCACCAGAAGTACGACCTTCACCACCACCATGCGGGTGATCAACCGGGTTCATCGCAACACCACGAACAGTAGGACGAACACCTCTCCAACGTTTTGCACCAGCCTTACCAAGCTTTCTAAGCGCATGTTCTGAGTTACCTACTTCACCGATAGTTGCACGACACTCGGCAAGAATTTTACGCATTTCACCAGAACGCAATTTAACAAGTACATATGCACCGTCACGACCAGCGATTTGAACAGAGGCACCAGCACTTCTTGCAATTTGAGCACCCTTTCCAGGACGCATCTCAAGTGCATGAACAATGGTACCAACCGGGATATTTCTCAATGGAAGCGCATTACCAACTTTAATTGAAACCGCTTCACCAGATTCTACAACATCACCTGATTGAATGTTTTTTGGTGCCAAAATGTAAGCACGCTCACCATCTGCGTATTTCAACAACGCAATGTGCGCAGAACGATTTGGATCATATTCCAGACGCTCTACAGTCGCAGGAATACCATCTTTGCCACGTTTAAAATCAACTAAACGATAATGTTGCTTATGCCCACCACCTTGATGTCTTACAGTGATTCGACCATTTGCATTACGACCACCTTTCTTAGACTTTTTCTCCAAAAGCGCAGAATGTGGTTTACCTTTATGCAGGTCAGGCTCAACAATATTGACAACGAAGCGACGCCCAGGAGATGTCGGTTTTGCTTTTTTAATAATAGCCATCTACTTAACCCTCTTATTCCGCACCAACAAAGTCAATTTCTTGACCTGGAGCTAGGCGAACAATAGCCTTTCTGATGTCATTACGCTTACCAACACGACCCTTGAAGACTTTCTTTTTACCCTTGATGTTAATCATGTTTACTGATTGAACTTTTACATCAAATAATGACTCAACAGCCATCTTAACTTCAGGCTTTGTCGCATTCGGAAGCACTCTAAAAATATACTGCTCAGAAGCGTCAGCAAGTCTTGCAGACTTCTCAGAAACATGAGGAGCCAACAAAACCTTTAAAATACGTTCTTGACTCATCCCAAATTCTCCTCAATCTGCTTAACAGCTGCTTGTGTTACAACTACTGACTGAAAACCAACCAAACTAACAGGATCAAGTGAATTTACATCACAAACATCCGCGTTATAAAGGTTACGACAAGACAAATACAAGTACTCATCAAAACCCTCTGTAACAACTAGAGCATCTTTAATTTTCAATGATGCCAATTTGGCATTAAATTCTTTAGTCTTTGGCGCATCAACTTTAAAGTCATCAACAACCACCAAACGACCGCTTCTAGCAAGCTCAGAAAAAATCGAGCGCATTGCACCACGATACATTTTCTTATTAACTTTCTGAGAAAAATCGCGATTGTGACCAGGGAATGCACGACCACCACCAATCCAAACAGGGCTTCTAGACGTACCAGCACGAGCTCTACCAGAACCCTTTTGCGCCCATGGCTTAGCACCACCACCGCTCACTGCCGAACGATTTTTTTGACCTTTTGTACCAGAACGCGCACCTGCCATATAAGCAGTTACAACCTGATGCACAAGAGGTTCATTAAACTCAACACCGAAAACAGAATCAGACACACTCAATGCACCTGTTTCTTTTCCGCTTGATAATTCAATTAATTTCAAATCCATCATGCCCACCTTACTTAATTGCTTTGCGTACGATTACAGTACAGCCTTTCGCACCAGGCAATGCACCCTTGATCAAAAGCAATGAATTTTCAACATCAACCTTAACCAAATCAAGATTAAGCGTTGTTTGTTTTACATTACCCATATGACCGGCCATCTTCTTGCCTTTAAATACACGACCAGGCGTTTGGTTTTGACCAATCGAACCAGGCGCACGGTGAGACAATGAATTACCATGTGTAGCGTCTTGCATTCTGAAATTATGGCGCTTTACCGCACCTGCAAAACCCTTACCTTTGGTTGTTCCTGTAACATCTACTTTTGTTACATCTGTAAATTTTTCAACAGTAATCTCTGACCCCAATTCAAGACCTTCGATATCTGCATCATTTTCAAAACGGAACTCCCACAAACCAAGACCAGCCTCAACACCTGCTTTTGCAAAATGTCCAGCTTCAGGCTTAGAAACACGACCTGCGTGTTTTTTACCCATGGTCACTTGGATAGCATTGTAGCCATCCAATTGATCGTTCTTGATTTGAGTAATACGATTAGGAGAAACCTCCACAACCGTTACAGGAGTAGATACACCGTCTTCATTGAATATGCGAGTCATACCAATTTTGGTACCTACAACACCAATACTCATAACGTTACCTCATTATTATTGCCATTAATCATTACGATTGATGATTAACCTTAAAACCTTCGAATTAACGAAGCTCCAATTGAACATCCACACCAGCTGCCAAATCCAACTTCATCAAAGCATCAACTGTCTTATCAGTAGGATCAACAATATCTAGCAAACGCTTGTGCGTACGAATTTCGTACTGATCACGAGCATCTTTGTTTACGTGTGGAGAAATCAATACTGTAAAACGCTCTTTACGAGTTGGCATAGGAATTGGACCACGAACTTGCGCACCAGTTCTCTTTGCTGTTTCCGTAATTTCACGCGCAGATTGATCAATTAAACGATGATCAAACGCTTTCAAGCGAATACGAATATTTTGAGTCGCCATAACCATTTCTCTTATAACAAAAAAAAGAAAAGCAGCGGCTATTAAAAGCCACTGCTCAGTAGAGGGTGCGGATTATAGCAATAAATAATTAATTTTACAATTAATTTTCTTTGCCAACATCCGCTCGACAGGTGTATTAAAAATTCTTATTCAAGAATTTTAGCAACAACACCTGCACCAACTGTACGTCCACCTTCACGGATTGCGAAACGTAGACCTTCTGACATTGCGATCGGGTTGATCAACTCAACTGTCATTTGTACGTTATCACCAGGCATTACCATTTCTGTTCCT
>NZ_WBJR01000005.1 GCF_009296185.1 Hydrogenovibrio sp. JE_KL2 | reverse complement strand
ATTTGATCGTAACCTTTTACGTCACCACCAAACTTCTTACCTTGTACAATTGTCAACGCCGCTGTAAGAGTTGTCTTACCATGGTCAACGTGACCAATCGTACCAACGTTTACGTGCGGCTTACTACGTTCAAACTTTTCCTTTGCCATGATGCAAACTCCGTTAATAACAGCGACTGAAAACCGGCCACTATTTATTGGTTAAAATGGAGCTCTCAACCAGGATCGAACTGGTGACCTCATCCTTACCATGGATGCGCTCTACCTACTGAGCTATGAGAGCAAATAACAAAAAGGCCCTCCCTATCGGCTAAATAACACAGCCAACAAAGAGAGCCTAGAAACTGGAGCGGGTAGGGGGAATCGAACCCCCCTCATCGGCTTGGAAGGCCGAGGTAATAGCCAATATACGATACCCGCAAATTGTAAAACAATGGTGGAGGGTGGTGGATTCGAACCACCGAAGGCTGAGCCAGCAGATTTACAGTCTGCCCCCTTTGGCCGCTCGGGAAACCCTCCGAATTGTTGTGGGGCGTATTTTAATTGAAAAGACTTTGGTGTCAAGTGAAAAACCGTTTTTTTATTAATTTATTTATTCCCGGTAGAACTTGATTATTTATCTCACCAAACGCCAGTTCTCCCCCTCACCAATCCAGCTTCCTCAAAACTCCAATCTATCAGCAAACTTATCAAGCGCTTCTATAGCGCACTTCTCATCTTTTTCTCCGCCAGGCGCACCGCTCACACCAACCGCACCAATCCTCACTCCCTGTGAAACAATAGGAACACCTCCTTGCATCACAATCAGACCATTGATGTGATTCAACTCTTGGCGAATATCTGGACGCTGTTGACGAAATGCACCTGACTTCAGGCCTGACATCACTGACATATTGGCTTTATCCTTGGCAATCTGCATTGTAAAACGCGCCGCTAAATCATCTCTAAGCGTTGCGCGGACGATACCAAACCTATCCACCACAACCGCACTGACTTGATAACCCGCTTTTCGACACGCCAAAACACTCTCTTTAGCAATGTCGTTCGCCAGCTCCATGCCGATATTTTGGGTCACGACTTTATCGCTGGCATTCGCCAAGACTGAAACCAACAAACCACTAAAGACCATCAACCACTTTTTCATAACACACCTCCGGGTTTAACTATGAAATTCCCATTTCTCGTGCCAGACGCAATAACTCACTGCGATTTTGCGCGCCCGTTTTCCGGTAAATTTCCTTTACGTGGAACTTAACTGTATCAATGGAGCGATTCAAATGCTCGGCAGCACTCTTCATGGTATGGCCTTGAGCAATCAGTTTCAGCACAGCGGTTTCTTTATCACTCAACTCCGGCAACGCCTCATAAGAGGCAGCATGAAAGTTCATCAACTTTCGCGCTAGCGCAGGAGACAGCGCAGCCATCCCCTTGTAAACATCATTAATGGCATCAACTAACCCTTGCTGTGTTTCTGTCTTCAGAACGTAACCGTCAATCCCCATACGCATCGCTTTGAAAAAGGTATCATCTTCATCAAACACCGTGAACACCATCACTTTTGCGGATGAGCGCAACCCTCTTATCAATGGAATCAATTCTATACCTGCACCATCAGGCAGTTCCAAGTCGAGAATATAAAGTTCAATATCCTTCGAAAGTTTTTGACGTGCTTCCTGAATATTTTTTGCCGTCAGTATCTCGACATCCGAACAGATATTTTCAAGCGCTTGCCGCAAAAACTCCAAGTGCTCTTGCCGATCTTCCAGCACCAACACCTTTTTAAACATTGGCATTTTCCCAAGCCCCTTCTAATGGAAAAGAAAACACCACAACAAACTCATTGGGAGTTTCCTGCACAGTTAACTTTCCGTTCAGCTCTTGAATCCTTGTTTCAATATTCATCATCCCGAGTTGGTTCGACTCATGCAGCACTTTGTGTTCTTTGACTTTATTCTCAACCCTCATCTCTAGACGCCCGCCAAATTGATTCACGACCACTTTGACCCTATCAATCTCGGCATGTTTGAGAATATTGCACCCCAATTCTTTCAACACCTTTAGGACGTTACTGACTTCTTTCGACGAAACAACAATATCTGAAGCAATATTTTTCTCATACCACTCCAACTCAAATCCGTGCAGCAACAAACGTTCACGCATTTGTGCTTGTGCCGTCACCAAAAAGCTCTCCAAAGTATTTTCTTCATCAGACAATGCAGACAAAATACTTCTCAAAGACGCCATCGCACTCAAAGCAAGTTGATATTGGCGTTCGTCCTTTGAACTGCGCATCAATGCAATCAAATCCTGCGTCAATTCATCATGCAGGTCTCGGCGAATACGCTGACGCTCTTCTTGAACCCCAATCCACCTTTGCCGTTTGGAAACCTCCACCTCTCTGGCAATGAACAAAATCATTTCCGTCCATCCGGCATCATCAGCAGAATAAGGGTCACCAGAAAGCTTTGGACTAAAAACATAATGGGACTGTCCACTCAGAGAGGGAACCATAAATTCGTGTGCATGGAACAACACTTGTGTGAGAGGCTTGCTGATTTTCTGGTAACTTTGAGGCTTAAAGTGCTGTAGTACCTGCTCGATATAGGCATTTTCCATTTTTGATAGAGGGACTTTCTTCAATAGTGGAACCAAATGCGCCATCAATTCCAGGCACTTTTTCCCAGCAGGTTGCCTCCTACGCCAAATATAGAAGGCAAACGCCAGAGACACTAGCGCAAGGCCCAGGTATCCAATATTCACCATCATTAATTCAAAAAAGCTCTGCAACCCGTCACCTCGATAACGCTATCTTAGATATGCTTTCTTTATTTTAACGCTTTCACAAAACACATGTCTCCGGTTTCATCCACATCCGCTCAACACCACTTCATCTGACTGGTAAAATACTAACAAAATTTCAATAGGAAAAAACAGTTTGGAAACCCATCGCAATCTAGATGCCTTCAACATCCTTTATCAGGATAAAACCCTTGTCGCCATTCACAAACCCGCCGGCTTATTGGTACACCGCTCCCCCATTGATAAACACGAAACTGAGTTCGCAGTGCAAATGACCCGGGATGCGATTAATAAACCCGTCTTTCCTGTGCACCGTCTAGACAAACCCACTTCAGGTCTACTCTTGTTCGCGCTTAATGCCGATGCCGCCCGACATCTCAGCGACCAGTTCATGACACACAGCATCGAAAAAACCTATCTTGCCTTGTGCCGTGGCTGGACACCGGAAACCGGAGACATCGACAAACCGCTTAAATATCAAAAAGACAAAATTGCCGATAAAGACAAGCGCGCAGAAGACATTTTTCAGGATGCCTTTACCCATTACCAACGTTTGGCAACGACTCAAGTGGAACACAAAATAGGCAGATTCGATTTTCAGCGCTACTCCCTAGTGAAACTGCAACCCAGCACCGGGCGCAAGCACCAACTTCGGCGCCACCTCAACCACATCAGCCACCCGATTATCGGCGATGTACAACATGGTGACCGACACCACAACCACTTCTTTAATGACTGGCTTGGATACCACCGCTTATACCTCGCCGCCACCGCTTTGAAATTTACCCACCCGATTACCGGTGACAGAATGACTCTCACAGCACCGCTAGAAAACAGTTTCAAAGAAACCCTAAACAAACTTTGGCCAGATACACTCTTGAACGAACACATCGAGTAATATCTCATTACACTTTTTACCCTACCCAACCTGGCAGATTTTTGTCAAAATGTGCACTCCAACAACAAGACAGTAAACTATGACAACTTCAAAGCCGAAACTTTCTGAACACTGGCAATCGCTACTCGAATTTGACCAACAACACATCTGGCATCCTTATGCCAAAATGCCTGCTGACACACCAGCCATCGGCGTTGCTAAAACACAAGGCTCCATCATTACATTGGCTGACGGTACCGAACTGGTCGACGGCATGTCTTCTTGGTGGGCGGCTCTTCACGGCTATAACCACCCGAAAATCCAGCAAGCCATGCATGAGCAAATCGACACCATGCCTCATATTATGTTCGGTGGCTTGACGCATGAACCGGCAATTGAGTTGTCAAAGCGTCTTGTCAAACTGACACCCGAAGGATTGGATAAAGTCTTCCTGGTTGACTCAGGTTCGGTCGCGATGGAAGTGGCCATTAAAATGGCATTGCAATATTGGGCAAGCAAAGAACAACCAAACAAAAACCGGCTCTTGACGGTGCGAAATGGCTACCATGGTGACACCTTCGCCACTATGGCAGTGTGCGACCCCGTCAATGGCATGCATAGTTTGTTTTCAGAGGTACTGACACAACACTGCTTCGCTCCAGCGCCACAAATGGGCTTTGATATTGAGTCTGACAATGAAGATATTAACGCTCTCAAGGCCATGCTTGAACAACATCACCAGAACATTGCGGCAATGACGATTGAACCGATAGTTCAAGGTGCTGGCGGCATGCGCTTTTACCGACCAGATTACCTCAAACAGCTCCGACAACTTTGCAACGAGTTTGATGTTTTGTTGATAGCCGATGAAATCGCCACCGGATTCGGACGTACCGGCAAACTCTTTGCCTGCGAATGGGCTGACATTACCCCCGATATTATGGCACTCGGCAAAACCCTAACGGGTGGACATATCAGCTTGGCGGCAACGCTAGCCTCTTCGGAGGTTAGCGACACCATTAGTCAAGGAAATCCCGGTCTACTAATGCACGGCCCGACTTTTATGGGCAACCCACTCGCCTGCGCTGCCGCTATCGCCAATATTGATGTTTTAATGAACTCTCCTTGGCAGGACAACATTCAACGCATTGAAGAGCACTTTACGGAGACATTATTGCCACTAAAAGAATTGGACGGCGTTGCCGATACTCGCGTACTGGGTGCGATTGGCGTGATTGAACTGGAAAGAAGTGACCTCGGCCCACAGGTTCAGGCAAAAGGCATTGAAAACGGTATTTGGCTCAGACCTTTCGGCAAACTGGTTTATGCCATGCCTGCTTATAATATTTCTCAGTCGAATCTTTCCAAATTAACTTCTGGAATTGTGCAAAGCATCACCATTAACTAAGACCGTTTAGCAACAGCGACATAAGAGTCTACAGGCACACTACCTTTGACCTCAACAGACACATCGACAAAGCCAACCGACTCAAGCAGAGCAACAACCTCCTGTTGTGTGTAGCGGAAGAAAACTTCTCTATTCAATTGCATCTGGTCGATCTGCGCTTTGTCGCGAAAGCCCATCACAAACAAACCGCCGGGTTTCAGGACACGAAGCACTTCTTTCAGATGCGGTTCAGGCGGATGCCAGAAATACAAGGTATTACCCGTAACAACCTTGTCAAAGTGATTATCTTCATAAGGCATCTTATCGCTACAACCTTCACACAACTCCAAGCAACCGGATTCAATATGCGGTTGATTGCGAATGGTCGCCTGCTCAATCATGGTTTTGGAAAAGTCGATACCATGCACCTTGCCTTCTTCAATACGCTCAGACAGATCCCCTAACATCACCCCCGGACCAAAGCCGATTTCAAGAATGCAATCCGAGGGTTTCACATTGAGTTTTTCAAGCATAAAGGCATTCAAAGCTGCATTTCCGTGAACAAACATCGGCTGCAAAATATACTTCCCCAAAAACCCGGTTGGCTTTCTTGCTTGATGCGCCAAGGTCTTTTCAGAAACTAAATACTTGATAAGTCTCATGAGTCGACTAAACATTTTAGGTGACATTTTTTAAACTCCAGAAAACAAAAAAGCCACCGACTGGTGGCTTTTTTGATGAATCTTGACGCCTAATTAGGCTTCAATTATTTCATAGGTATGGGTCATTTCAGCTGTCTTTTCAAGCATTTTAGAAACAGAACAATACTTTTCCGCAGACAACTCAACCGCACGGGCAACTTTCTTTTCATTCAGATCGGTGCCCGTCACTTTAAAGTGTAGATGAATTTTAGTGTAGACCGCAGGTACGGCATCGGCACGCTCAGATGTGATTTCCATCTGGCAATCCTTAACGTCTTGCTTACCTTTTTCCAGCATCATAATGACATCAATACCAGAGCAGCCGCCCAAGCCCATCAGCAGCAATTCCATAGGGCGAGAACCACGATCTTCCCCGCCTACTTCCTTAGACGCATCCATCATCACTTTATGACCAGTTGATGAGGTTGCTTCAAAGGCTTTTCCGCCTTGCCACTTTACTTGAATTGCCATGAACGACTCCTTAGTTTGCTTACAACGCTTCAGTTGTCGGATCAAAGATATCCTCTACAACCACTATTTTTGGCTTAGGATAATAGTTAAATTCCGTTGCAGATGCAATGGTATAGGCCCCCATTTGCTTACCGATCAAAATATCACCTACCTCCAATTCTGGCAGCTCAATATCTTCGGCGACCACATCAATGGAATCACAAGTTGGCCCTGCCAATACGCTTGGGTAAAACTCTCCTAGCGGATCAAACGGCTTCAAAGGTGCTATCGGGTAAGAGGCGTGATCAAACATTTGACCACTGAACCCACCATAGACACCATCATCCAAATAGTACCAAGTACGAGACCCGCGCTTGGCCTTACCAACCACAGAAACCACTTCAATCATTGACGGCGCAGAAATAAAACGACCCGGCTCGGCAAAAACTTCAATATGCTCTGGTAGTTCAGACAATGCTTCCATTACCGGTGCACAAAATTCTTCAATTGGAGTCACTTCTTCTTGGTATGAAACCGGGAAGCTGCCGCCAATATCCAAAAACTTCCATTTCACGTTGTTCATAACTTTCATTGCTGCAACGCTTGAACGAATGGCATTAACCTGTGTTGCAGGAGACAGTGATTGCGATCCAACATGGAAAGACAAACCAACTACTTCAATGCCGTTACTCTGCGCCATTTCAACCAGCACAGGCAGTTCTTCTAAAGAGCAACCAAACTTACGTGATAAGTCGACAACAGCTTGTTTGCTGCGGAAACTGACACGAATAATCAGCTCGACCTGCCCTGCATACTTGTAGAATTTCTTCATTTCTTCGAAATTATCTACCACAAAGCGTTTACAGCCGAACTCAAGCGCACGTTTGATTTCTTTATCTTTCTTAATAGGGTGGGTATGAATACAACGATCCCCCTTAATCCCCAAAGATTCAACCAAATCAACTTCACCGATGGTCGCCAAATCAAAATGACACCCAAGTCCTTTCAGACGTTTAATCAACTCTGGATGTGACAAAGATTTTAGCGCATAGAACAACTTCACCCCTGGCAACGCAGCTTGCAAGGACTTGTATTGATAATCCACTTCTTCCAAGTCCAACACCATAAAAGGTGTTTCATGCTTGGCAACCAACTCTTCTAAACTAGCACGGTCAAACTGCTCTAGTTCATCCGGATGACTTTGTTCAGCAAAATGCTGAACCAGCTCTTGTGAGTCCATCAGCTTATTAATCCTTAATCACGTCTAAAACGTATTGCGGTAGGGCAAAAGCACCTTTATGCAACGCTGGAGTATAAAAACGCGTGGTGATACCAGAAGCCTTGAAACGTTCTTCGATCATTTCTTGCGACACTTCTTTTAATGCCAAATTGTCCGTTGCCCACGCAAAGGTCATGATTCCCCCTACGTAAGTCGGCACTGCACCGGAGTAGAAGCTTGCTTGCTTGAACAAAGGAGACAAACGTTTGAACGTTGTTGCTACTTCATCCGTTTGCATGAAACTTACTCCGTTTTGCGCAACAAACACACCGTCTTCAGTCAGACAGTTTTTAATACCTTGGTAAAAACAAGACGTGAACAATACTTCACCCGGCCCCATAGGATCGGTTGAATCAGAAATGATCACATCGAATTTTTCAGTACATTCGTTAACAAAATCAACACCATCAGCAATCACGATGTTGGCTTTCGGACTATCATAAGCGCCCGCTGAATGATTCGGCAAATATTGAATACACATATCAATGACTTGCTGATCGATTTCAACCTGCGTGACTGACTCGACTTCTGGGTGTTTCAACACTTCGCGTAAAATACCACCGTCACCCCCACCAATGATCAATACCTTTTTAGCATTGCCATGCGCAAACAATGGCACATGCGTCATCATCTCGTGATAGATAAACTCGTCTTTCTCAGTGGTTTGAATAACGCCATCCAGCGCCATTACAGTACCCCATTGGTCATTTTTAAAAATGACCAACTTCTGATGTCCGGTATCCACCTCAAACAACACTTCGTTCATCACAAACTGTTGACCCCAAGTAGGGTAAAGGGTTTCCAGATAATTATTCGCCATCTTTTTCCACCTCGCCTCTAAGCATCGTATCTAATTTTACTTCAGATGGCATGAAGGCTTCTCTTAGCACTTCAATTGCTTTTTCAGGCTCGGCATCACCACACATGAAAACGTCAAATGCAGCATAGTTTCTTTCAGGCCAAGAGTGCACACTAATGTGAGACTCCGCCAAAACGGCAACACCTGAAATCCCACCATTTGGTGTGAAGTGGTGTAGGTGAATATGTAATAAGGTTGCCTTGGCTTTCTCTACGCCTTCGCGCAAAGCTTGCTCCATCAATTGCAAATCATCCAAACGGCTTGCACCCCAGAAATCCGCAATCAAATGCGTTCCGGCAAAGGTTTTACCATCGCGACAAATAAAGTGATCCAGTGTTTGGTCTTCTACGGCTTGATCATGAGTTGGCCAAGTGTCATCGATAACCGTTGTTTTTTCAATAACTTCGAAATGGTCATTAGCTGTGACCAATATATTTTCAGCATGTGGTGACATTATGAGAATACCTTTATAAAACACCCGCATGAAATTAGAAGTGAATACGGATGAATGATTAATAACAATTCAGATGAACAAAGGCTAGTCCACTGAACCCCAACCACGCCCTTGAAAAGTATTTTCTTGGCGTGAGGTTTAACCATTTTTCTTTCTGTTTCCTTCGGTCAGACCGTTAGGTTTCTGTGTGAAAAAGGAGAAGCGTATTATTCCGCTTTTGTAACGTTTTGCAAGTAATATTTTTATTACAAATCAATGAAATGAAAATAAATTTTTCCATGAGAGGCATTGCCAGGCTTTTAGGGACATACACACCGAAATTAAAGACTGGCAATCAAAATTAAAACAACTTATTTCGGTTCGCCGGTGCCAAAGTTATCAACAACATAATCGATATCTTTATCACCACGGCCTGACAGATTAATTAACATCGTGCAACCTGGCTGTTCTTTAGCGTGCTTCATTGCCCAAGCCACGGCATGCGAGCTTTCCAGCGCCGGAATAATACCTTCCAAACGAGACAGCTTATAGAATGCATCCAATGTCTCGCCATCGGTCACAGCATGATAGTTCACCTTACCTGCTGTTTTCAGGAATGAATGCTCAGGTCCAACGCCAGGATAATCCAAACCAGAAGCAATTGAATGCACTGGCGCAGGGTTACCTTCTTCATCTTCCAGCAACAGGCATTTAAAACCATGGATCATCCCCGGCTTACCATAAGTCATGGTTGCAGAATGCTCACCCAATTTCGTGCCTCGCCCAAGGGGTTCAACGCCGTTCTTAACGACTTGTTCATCGTCCATAAACCCGGCAAACAAGCCCATGGAATTGGAGCCACCACCCACACAAGCGCCAACATGATCCGGCAGCTCGCCTGTCATTTCCAAATACTGCTCACGTGCTTCAAAACCTACTACCGACTGAAAGTCACGCACCATCAATGGGAAAGGATGCGGCCCCACAACTGACCCAATGGCAAACAGTGCAGTATCGGCTTGAGGCACATAAGATTGAAACGCAGAATCAACCGCTTCTTTCAAACTACGCCCACCAAAACCAACAGGTACAACCGTTGCACCCAATAGTTTCATGCGCGTCACGTTTGGTGCTTCTTTGGCAATGTCGATTTCGCCCATGTGAATCTCACACTCCATTCCGAAATAGGCTGCGGCAGTTGCCAATGCAACACCATGCTGGCCTGCCCCGGTTTCGGCAATCAACTTGGTTTTACCCATGTGTTTTGCCAACAATGCTTCCGCCATACAGTGGTTCAACTTATGCGCACCAGAATGATTCAAATCTTCACGTTTCAAGTAAATATGTGCGCCGACTTCCTTACTCAGGTTATGCGCATAATAGACAGGGGTTGGACGCCCTTGATAGTGCTTACGGATGTATTTCAACTCATTTAAAAAGTCTGCCGAACGCCCCAACTCTCTGTAGGCTTTGTTGATTTCTTCAAAATGCGGCACCAGCTCCGGCGGTAAAAAAGCACCACCAAAGTCACCAAAATACCCATCTTTATTCGGTAAATTTTTTAAATAAGACACCTGTTATCTCCTTTTCAATAGCAAACCGCTTTCATAGCGTTTTCAAAGGATACACAGAATAAAAAAAGACTGCTAGAGATTTTTAAAGATAGGAATTTGAAGGTGAAGCGGCTGATACCACTCCACCAAGGGAATTTTTGACGATTATTTAAATAACTCAGCCAGTTTCTCGCCAGGATTATCAGCGCGCATAAACGCTTCCCCAACAAGAAAACTGTTTACGTTGTGCTCACGCATTTGCGCGACGTCGCCAGGTGCCAAGATTCCGCTCTCAGTAACGACGATACGGTTATCTGGAATCATTTCCAACATTCTGAACGTGGTTTCCAGAGAAACATCAAACGTGTGCAGGTCGCGGTTGTTGATACCAATCATCGGCAAAGGCAGCTGCAACGCACGCTCCATCTCTTCTTCGTTATGCACTTCAACCAACACATCCATACCCAGTTGCAAGGCAGTTTGCGTCAACTCGTACATTTGCGCATCACCGATGGCGGCGGCAATCAACAGAATACAATCAGCCCCAATCGCACGGGCTTCGTAAACCTGATAATCATCGACAATAAAGTCTTTACGGATAATCGGCAAATCAACTGCTTCGCGCACGGCTTGTAAGTATTCATTGCCCCCTTGAAAAAAGTCTCTATCCGTCAATACAGACAAACAAGCGGCACCATGCGCCTGATAGCTCTTGGCAATCTCCACTGGCTCAAATGGGTCACGTAGAACGCCCTTGCTTGGAGAGGCTTTCTTGATTTCGGCAATCACCGCTGATTTACCTTGATCCAACTTTGCCTGTAACGCACCGGCAAAGCCTTTCGCTTGGGGCATCATCATCGCCTTTTGCTTCATCTCGCGCAGAGAAATTTTCTCACAGCCTTCTTGGATTTCTTCCAACTTGCGGAAAATGATTTTCTTTAGAATGTCAGGGGTCTGGTGCGCTTTCATTGCGTAACTCTTCTTGTTATTTTGACTTAAAAATCTGCCAGGTTGGGGTTTTACGATGGCAGATTATTATTTGAACGTTTGGGTTTTTTCGATAAAGGCATGAAACTTTTGCATGACCTTACCTTCGGTAATCAGGCGTTTTGCAATCAAAACCCCTTCTGCATAGTCCTTCGCCATGCCTGCGGTGTAAATCCCTGCGCCGGCATTCAAACAGACGATGTCTTTGGCAGCGCCTTCATCGTTAGCAAACACTGCGGTGATGATATTGACACTCTCTTGCGCTGATTCGATCGCCAACTCTGATAAGTCTGCATGATCCATGTCGTAATCATAAGGGTCTATTGTCCACTCGGTAATCACGCCGTCTTTCAACTCAACCACATGGGTCAAACTGGCAATAGAAATCTCATCCATGCCATCTTCAGCATGCACGACCATGACATGCTTGGAACCCAGCGCCTGCAATACTTTTGCAAACGGCATCAACAAATCTTTACTGTAAACACCCAAAACTTGGTTTGGTGCCGCTGCCGGATTAGCCAAAGGCCCAAGAATATTAAACAAGGTCCTGACACCTAACTCTCGTCGAACCCCCACAACATGCTTCATTGCAGAATGGTGCGCTGGCGCGAACATAAAACCGATGCCCAACTCTTTCACACACTCCGCAACTTGGTCTGCGGTTAAATCCAGGTTGACACCTGCGGCTTCCAACACATCTGCACTGCCGGATTTTCCTGCATTGCTACGACCACCATGCTTGGCAACCTTCACGCCAGCCGTTGCCGCAACAAACGCTGATGCGGTAGACACATTGAATGCATTGATGCCGTCACCGCCAGTGCCACAGGTATCCAACAGGTGTTCATTGTCTTCAATCTCGACTTTAGTAGAAAGACCGCGCATGACTTTAGCGGCGGCAGTCATTTCTTCCACGGTTTCGCCTTTGACTCTCAGGGCAATCAGGATGGCAGCGGTTTGCGCATCTGTCGTTTCACCGGACATCAACGCATTCATCACCATTTCCATTTGTTCGGAAGTGAGGTCTCTACGATCCAATAATTGATTCAGCACGTCTTTCACATTCATTGAAGCCACCTCTACTTTTGCCCGTTTTTTTGTTCTAAGAAATTTTTCAGCATGGCATGACCTTCCTCGGTCAAAATCGATTCAGGATGGAATTGCACTCCTTCAATCGACAGGGTTTTGTGACGAACGCCCATGATCTCATCAAAATGACCGTCTTCATCCTGCGTCCAAGCGGTGACTTCAAGACAATCTGGCAAAGTGCTCTGTTCAATAACCAATGAATGGTAACGTGTTGTTTGCACTGGGTTCGGTAACCCGGTAAAGCAGCCAACATTATGGTGATAAACCGGTGACGTCTTACCGTGCATGACATGCTTGGCGCGAATGATATTTCCACCAAATGCCTGACCGATGGATTGATGCCCAAGGCAAACCCCTAAAATCGGCACTTTACCGGCAAAGTGGTGAATGGCTTCCACCGAAATGCCCGCTTCAGTCGGCGTACAGGGCCCAGGAGAAATCACCAGATAATCCGGGTTAAGGTTTTCGATGGTTTGCAAATCAATCTGATCGTTGCGATACACTTCAACCTGCTGACCCAACTCACCGAAATACTGCACCAGGTTGTAGGTGAAGGAATCGTAATTATCAATCATCAATAACATAATTTTTTTCTCCGGCTAACTAGCGATGCCCAGCATCAGGATTTACGGCTTTCAAACCATTTTGAACAAACTCGACGGCTTTAAATACCGCACGTCCCTTGTTCATGGTTTCATCCCACTCTGACTGAGGCACAGAGTCAGCCACAACACCAGCACCCGCCTGCACGAACAATTTCTTATCTTTAATCACAGCCGTACGGATCGCGATGGCGGTATCCATATTACCGTGCCATCCAAGATAACCGACTGCGCCGGCATAAATCCCACGCTTGACTGGTTCCAGTTCATCAATGATTTCCATTGCACGAATTTTCGGCGCGCCTGAGACCGTTCCTGCTGGGAAAGTGGCACGCAACACATCCATCGGGCTCATTCCCGGCTTCAAATCACCATTTACATTTGAGACGATGTGCATCACATGCGAATAGCGTTCAACGACCATTTTTTCTGTCAACTCGACACTTCCGACCTGCGCGATACGGCCGACGTCATTACGTCCCAAGTCAATCAGCATCAAATGCTCGGCAATCTCTTTAGGATCTGACAATAAGTCTTCTTCCAACGCCTTGTCTCTTTCCGGTGTCGTACCTCGACGGCGTGTACCGGCAATCGGGCGAACTGTTACTTTTTTGTCTTCCAGACGCACCAGAATTTCAGGCGATGAACCGACAATTTGCAACTCACCCAAATCAACAAAGAACATGTAAGGCGATGGATTCAGGTGACGTAATGCGCGATACAAGTCCATTGGCTCGTGCTCGAAATCCACCGACATTTGCTGCGAGATCACAATCTGCATCGCATCACCCGCCAAGATGTATTCTTTAATGCGCGCAACCGCTTGCTTGAATGCTTCCTCACCAAAACTGGAATGAAAATCCTGCTCGCCCAACAGCTCAGAAGGTTCAGGTTCACTCGGTACCGGCATGGCAGTGCGGATTTGATCGGCAATGGCCGAGATGCGGCTTTGTGCTTTGGCTTCTGCATCCGACAGCGACAAATCGGCATGCACAATGATATGTAACTGTCCGCTTAGATTGTCGAACACCACGACTTCTTCAGAAACCAACAACACGATGTCCGGTGCACCGATGTCATCACGCGCGGGCACGGAGTTTTGAAGACGTTTTTCCATATAACGCACAGCGTCATAACCGAAGTAACCGACTAACCCACCACTGAATGCCGGCATGCCTGCTTCCGGGTACACCTTGAAACGGTTTTGGAAAGCTTCAATCCAAGCCAGCGGGTCATCGGAAACTTGCTGCTCAAGCACCGTATCCCCATCCATCAGTGTGATCTGCTGACCTTTCACGATAAGGCGCTTGGAACATGGCAAACCGATAATCGAATAACGCCCCCATTTGTCGCCACCCTGTACCGATTCAAACAAGTAGCTTTGCGGCTGGTTGGCGACCTTATGGTAAACGCTCAATGGAGTTTCATAATCGGACAGCATGGTATGCATGACCGGAGTGGTTTTGTAGCCTTGGTTAGCCAATCGGCTAAAATGTGGATTGCTCATTTTGTTGATCTCTCAATTAACTTTTTCGGATGTTTGTTTGCTGTCTTTCATATCTTTTCAATCGCCAAAGTTGCCACAAACCCTGTACTGAGCACCATAGGGGTTTCGTCACAACAATGAAAAACGATTTGATAAAAGACATATCTAACAAGCTTCCTTTAGTTAATTTTGAATCAATTTGCCGCTTCTAAGTAGTTCGGCAATTCCATGAAGGAATCCATGACTGCATCTGGGTGATAGTTACGGATGTCTTCACCATGATTGTACCCGTAAGTCATACAGAAAATATGGAATCCTGCTGCTCTTGCTGCTTTGACGTCTGACTGAGAATCCCCAATCATCAAAGCATTTTCAGGTTCTACACCCAACTGCTCTGCAGCATATAGCAACGGCATTGGGTGCGGTTTTTTCTCGGCACAAGTATCACCGGAAACCACCACTTCAAAGAAGTCAAAAAGACCTTTATCTTTCAATAGCGGAATCGTGAAAGCTTCAGCTTTATTGGTCACGCAAGCGACTCGATAGCCCTGCGCTTTCATCCACTTGATACCATCCACAACGCCATCATAGACGCAAGAGCGTTGCGAAGTATTGTGTTTGTACAATTCCAAGAAAATCGGATAGGCTTTGTCCATCAATTCCTGATCCGGCATTCCATCGACAGAGTTAATCAATGCACGTTCGGTCAAACGTTGAACGCCGTTACCAACCCAGTCTCTCACTGCCTCTTCGCCGCGAACCGGCATACCCAGTTGCTTCATCATCTCATCAACACAGTAGGCCAAATCCGGTATGCTGTCAATCAACGTCCCGTCCAAATCAATCAACACAAATCCTGGTTTAATTTTTTCAATCGACATCTTGTTTTCCAATTATTCGTTAGGTTTGCAACCTACCTCTTATGAGTGCTTCTTCTCTGTAAGCAAATCAGTTGGCAGAGTTTTCTGCCTTGCAAATTCTTTATAGTTTTTAATGGCAAAAACGCCAGCAAGGCTGGCGTATCAACAACCCCTTCATGACGAAGGGGCACAATGCTTAGTGAATGCGTTTTAAAAATTAAGCTTTCGCTAGCTCTTCACGCATTTGCTTGATAACCGTGTCATAACGGTTCGCATCAGAAGCATTCGCCTTACCGAAAATACCTGAACCAGATACGAATGTATCGCAACCAGCCGCTGCCACTTCAGCAATGTTTTCTACTTTAACACCACCATCGATTTCAAGGCGGATATCACGACCTGACTCGTCAATCATCTTACGAGCAGCTTTCAATTTCTCTAGTGCTTGAGGAATGAATGCTTGACCACCGAAACCAGGGTTAACAGACATGATCAAAATCATATCAATCTTATCCAAAACGTGCTCAAGGTAGCTCAAAGAGGTTGCGGGGTTAAATACCAAACCTGCTTTACAGCCAGCGCCTTTAATCAATTGCAAAGAACGATCAATGTGTTCAGAAGCTTCTGGATGGAACGTAATATAATCCGCACCGGCATTCGCGAAGTCACCGATCATTTGATCGACTGGCTTTACCATCAAATGCACATCGATTGGCGCTTTAACGTCTTCGCGAACCATGAAGTTTTTCAATGACTCACAAACCAAAGGTCCAATCGTCAAGTTAGGAACATAATGGTTATCCATTACGTCAAAATGAACAACATCCGCACCCGCAGCAATAACGTCTTTTACATCTTTACCTAATTGCGCAAAGTCAGCTGACAAAATGGAAGGCGCAATCCAGTTTTCTTTTTTAGCCATGATTTATATCCTTAGCATTCTAAACTTGTTAAAAAATTGAGCTAATTTTAGCAGAGACGATCAAAATTAACCATGATTTCATGCCCGTTTCGCATAAGTTTCATCTAGGTATTTTAGACTTATGCGATATAAAAGATTCTGATTCAGAAAAACCACCCGATTCCTTTCCAAATTTGTGATAATAAGCGAAAAATTTTTAGGAGCTATGAGAAGCAAATGGAACACTACCCAGGTCTAAGAACCGTCAAGCGATCCATCCGTATGACAGAAGTCATTGGTCTAATCATTATCGCCATCGCGACCGTTGTCGCAGGTGCGACAGAAGTGATCAGCATGTTCAAAGCCATGAAGGTCACACTGGCAGACTTACTCTTGATGTTCCTCTATCTTGAGGTGCTGGCAATGGTCGCCATCTATCTTGATTCAGGTAAATTACCGATTCGTTTTCCACTCTACATTGCCATCATCGCTTTAGCGCGCTACCTTATCCTAGACATGAAAAATCTGGACAGCATGCAAATCATTGCGATTTCAGTGACCATGGTGATGATTGCTGCCACCGTCTTAATTATTCGCTATGGTCATTTGAAACTGCCTTACGATGATCGTAACAATTTAGAACGAAGCCTTATGAACAACGAAAAGTCCAAGGACATTCAGCAGGAATCCGACAAATGAAACCTCTGTACGAATCAAACCTAACCAGCCTTCCTTTAATCAACAAAGGGAAAGTGCGCGATCTTTATGATGTTGATGACAAACACCTATTGATTGTCACCACAGACCGCATTTCTGCCTTTGATGTAGTGTTACCAACCCCCATCCCTGGCAAAGGGCGCATACTGACAGACACCGCGGTTTTCTGGATGAAAAAGGCCGCCGACATTCTACCCAACCAACTGGCAGATGACATTACCGTTGCAGATGTCCTTACTCCTGAAGAGCTTGAACAGATCCAAGACAGAGGCATGATTGTTAAGAAGCTTAAGCCGCTACTGGTTGAAGCCATCGTTCGCGGTTACTTAGTAGGTTCAGGCTGGAAAGAGTACAAGAAAACGCAAACTGTCTGTGGCATTCCTCTGCCGGAAGGGCTTAAAAAGGCGGAACAGCTACCTGAACCACTTTTCACACCATCCACCAAAGCCGCTGTTGGCGAGCATGATGAAAACATCTCTTTTGAAGAAGTGGTCAAACTGATGGGTGAAGAACGCGCACAGAAGGTTAAGGAATACAGTCTAGCACTTTACAAAATGGCTTCAGAATTTGCGGCCGAACGCGGCATCATCATTGCCGATACTAAGTTCGAGTTTGGTGAAGATGAAAATGGCGTCATCCACTTGATTGATGAAGCACTGACGCCAGACAGCTCTCGCTTCTGGCCAGCCAAGACTTACCAGGTCGGGAAAAACCCTGACAGCTTCGATAAACAGTACATTCGCGATTACTTGGAATCACTGGACTGGAACAAAACCGCACCCGGCCCAGAACTTCCAGAAGAAATCGTTGATATGACACTGCAAAAATATCAAGAAGCTCAATCTCGCTTGATGGAAAACCTGTAATTGCAAAAATCTACCAGGTTGGGGTAAAGGCTTAACTGACAAACTCATGAGCAAAACAATCAACCCTACAAATAACAAAGGCTTTTTCATTACGGGCACCGATACCGAAATTGGAAAAACCTTTGTAACCGGTTCGATTGGACACACCCTTTTCACCCATGGCATTCGCGCCACACCACGCAAACCTGTCGCTTCTGGTTGCATTGTCAAACCGGATGGAAGCCTTGAATCCGAGGATGCCGTTTTCCTCCACTCAGCCTTTAAAACGAGCAACAGCCTAGAGCAAGTCTGCCCTTTCCTTTTTGAACAACCTGTTTCTCCCAAACTGGCAATGAAACTGAATAACACCCTTTTGACGACTGATGATTTGGCTCAGAACTGCCAAACTGGCAATGCAGATGAAATGGTTTTTGTGGAAGGTGCCGGAGGTTTCTACTCACCCTTAGCTACAGACGGCTTGAACGCTGATTTAGCAGTCAAACTTGGTTACCCAGTGATTCTGGTCGTTGGTGATCGTTTGGGCTGCATCAATCACGCCTTACTGACCCTAGAAGCAATATCTAACAGAGGGTTAACCACTGCCGCGGTCATCATCAATCATTTACACCCAACGGATCGATTTACCCAAGGTATTGAATCGCTAATCGAAAGTCCGGTATTCTACAGCCCCTACTCGGTGAATCGAGAGCCGAACACGCTAAGCCATGAACTGGTGAACACCCTTATTCAACCGAAGCCTTAACTGACGTTCCGACTGTCGTTTTACAATATCTTCTTCACTTTCAAAAAAATCAGTAACAGCATGATTCCCACCATTGCCGCCAGCAACATCAGAGGCCAAAGCTGTCCAGCAACCTCCCACCCCGTGGCGATAACCACAGACTGATTACCCAGCTGTTCGGTCAATGCCATATCACTTACCACCACATCGGAGTAGTACAGTAGCAGCAGTGCCAACGCTAGAACGATTCCAACACACATAGCTTTTCCTTTTTATCTCCCGGAAACAAAAAAGCCCGATAAAATCGGGCTTTTTCAGGCTTAATCAAAAGCGATTAACAAAGTTAACCTTTTGATATTCACTCGGATTAATTAACGCGTTGATCCAAAGAACCAGAAGCGTAACGAGCTTGCATTACTTCAAGACCAACTGACTTGATCTTAGAAGCGTGACCCGCACAACCAAATGCTTCGAAACGTGCTTTACAGATTTCCATCATTGCGTTTTCAGCAGCGTTGAAGAACTTACGTGGATCGAAGTTAGCTGGGTTGTCATGCAAGTGCTTACGGATCGCACCAGTAGACGCCATACGCAAGTCAGTATCGATGTTAACTTTACGAACACCGTGCTTGATACCTTCAACAATAGCTTCAACAGGAACACCGTAGGTTTGACCCATATCACCACCGTAGTTGTTGATAATTTCCAACCACTCTTCTGGAACAGAAGAAGAACCGTGCATTACGATGTGAGTATCAGGGATACGCTTGTGGATTTTAGCGATTTGGTCAATTTTAAGAACATCGTCAGATGGCTTAGAAGTGAACTTGTAAGCACCGTGAGAAGTACCAACCGCAACAGCCAAACAGTCAACGTTAGTATCTTTAACGAACTGCGCAGCTTCTTCAGGATCAGTCAAAAGCATTGAGTGATCTAGTTCTTCATCAGAACCGTGACCATCTTCTTCACCCATCTTACCAGTTTCTAGAGAACCTAGACATCCAAGCTCACCTTCAACAGAAACACCGCCAGCGTGAGCGATCTTAACAACTTCAGCAGTAATACCAGCGTTGTACTCGTAAGAAGCAGGAGTCTTCATGTCAGACATCAAAGAACCGTCCATCATGACAGAAGTGAATCCAGACTGGATAGCACGCAAACAAACACCAACATCAGAACCGTGGTCTTGGTGCATAACAACTGGGATGTGTGGATACATTTCAACCGCAGCTGCAACCATATGACGAAGCATTGGCTCACCAGCATATTTACGCGCACCAGCAGAACCCTGAAGGATAACTGGTGAATCACAAGCATCCGCAGCACGCATGATAGCGCGAACTTGTTCCATGTTGTTTACGTTGAACGCAGGCATACCAAAGCTGTTTTCTGCCGCGTAGTCCATCAATTCACGAAGTGTAATCATCGCCATGTGCGAGACTCCTCTATTAGTAGTTTAAAAGTAAATCGTCGTATTCTAACAAGCTTTATGCCTGTTAAAAAGTTAAAAAAATTAAGGTTAAAACCTACCAGACTTTCTTAAGGCAGTTTTACAATTTCCATTTGATTGGTTCCACCCATTTCGCCTCTTGCTTGACCACGGGTAAGAATTACTAGATCACCTGACTTGGCAGTACCTCTAGCAACCAATTCTTTCATGATGTTTTGCTGAACTTCTTCGTCCGTCATGCCAGTATAGTCAACGCTTGTTGGATAAACACCGCGATACAAAGTCACTTTTCTACGCGTTTCAATGTGTGGCGTCAACGCAATGATTGGGATACCGGAACTGATACGAGACATCAACAACGGCGTGTTACCAGACTCAGTCAGGGTAGCAATACACTTCACGTCAAAATGGTTCGCTGCGTACATGGCTGCCATCGCAATTGTTTCATCAACCGCAGTGAAAGATTCATCCATACGGTGTGTTGACGAACGCACGGTACGACTCTTCTCAGCTTCATGCGCAATGTTCGACATGGTTTGGATAACCAAGCTTGGAGAGTGTCCCGTCGCTGTCTCACCAGACAACATCACGGCATCTGTACCATCCATGACCGCGTTGGCAACGTCGAACACTTCCGCACGAGTTGGAATAGCGTTTTCGATCATGGTTTCCATCATCTGCGTCGCAGTAATGGTGACACGGTTCAATTGACGCGCACGCTTGATCATTTTCTTCTGTAGTGCTGGCAACTGAGCATCACCGACTTCAACACCCAAGTCACCACGCGCAATCATGATGACATCCGAAGCCAAAATAATGCTATCCAATGTAAAGTCATCATTAACTGCTTCAGCACGCTCGATTTTTGAAACGATACTACAATGCAAACCAGCCTTTTCTGCCAAGCTTCTGCAATATTCAACATCGTCAGCAGAGCGTGGGAAAGACAACGCCAAGTAATCCGCCTGGATTTCGGCTGCCGTCAAAATATCTTCTTTGTCTTTATCTGTTAGCGCAGAAGCAGACAAACCTCCACCTAGCAAGTTAATACCTTTGTTATTGGAAAGTTTTCCACCAACAACAACAGTACAAAGCACACGCTCACCTTCAACCGCATCAACATCAAGTACAACGCGACCATCGTCTAGCAACAGGCGGTTACCTGGCTTAACATCGTAAGGCAGACTTTTATAAGTCAAACCAACTTCGTTTTTATTACCTTGATGTGGGTCTACATTATTATCCAATGCAAACTTAGCGCCCGGATCTAAAAAGATCGCGCCCTCAGCAAAACGTGCAATACGAATTTTCGGCCCTTGCAAATCGACAAGTACACCGACCTCTCTATCCAACTGAGCTGCCAACTCGCGAACTCTAGCTGCTCTTTCGACATGCTCCTGAGGGTTACCGTGTGACATGTTGATACGTACAACATCAACACCTGCTTTAATCATTTTTTCCAGTTCGCCTTCGCGATCTGTAGCAGGCCCTAAAGTTGCAACGATTTTAGTACGTCTTAATCCAGATGACATTTAATTTTTTTACCTCTTACTTTTGATCCATTTCTATTCAGAAAGCAAGATGACTCGAAAAATACACACCATCAAATCTGACCGAGGTTTATTTTCCGAGACACCCTCTCGCCTTTCTAAAATACCATGGATGCCTAAATGAATGAAAATGGCCAACCGAAAATTCAGCTGACCATACAAAAAAATTACTTCTTAGCTGCGTTTTCCAACATTTCAACAGCTGGTAGTTTTTTACCTTCCAAGAACTCAAGGAAAGCGCCACCACCAGTAGAGATGTAAGAAACTTTGTCAGCGATATCGTACTTATCAATCGCCGCCAAAGTATCCCCGCCACCAGCAATAGAGAAGGCTGAAGATTCTGCAATCGCCATAGAGATTGCTTTAGTCCCTTCACCAAACTGATCAAACTCGAATACACCTACTGGACCGTTCCAAACAACTGTTCCAGCATTTTTGATGATTGTCGCCAATTCTGCAGCAGAATCAGGACCGATGTCAAAAATCATATCATCATCAGCAACGTCCGCTACGTTCTTAGTTTCAGCAGCAGCTGACTCAGAGAATTCTTTACCACAAACAACATCAGATGCTAGAGGAATAGCCGCACCACGCGCTTCCATGATCTCGTTTAACTTTTTACAAGTAGGAATCAAGTCAGATTCTGACAAAGATTTACCAACGTTGTAACCAGCCGCTTCGATGAAAGTGTTAGCAATACCACCACCAACAACCAACTGATCTACTTTCTCAGATAGAGACTCAAGAACAGTCAATTTAGTAGAAACTTTAGAACCACCAACGATTGCAACCATTGGGCGTGCTGGGTTGTTCAATGCTTTACCAAGTGCATCCAACTCTGCCGCCAACAAAGGTCCAGCACAAGCTGTATCAGCAAATGCGCCCGCGCCATGAGTAGATGCTTGAGCACGGTGAGCTGTACCGAACGCGTCCATAACGTAAACATCGCAAAGTGCTGCATATTTTTTAGACAAAGTTTCGTCGTTTTTCTTTTCACCCACGTTGAAACGTACGTTTTCAAGTAGAACAACTTCACCTTCTGCCACATCAAAACCACCATCTAGATAGTCTTTGACCAAACGAACTTCTTTTCCCAATTTAGCTGAAAGATCCGCTGCAACCGGCGCCAAAGAGAACTCTTCAGCATATTCGCCTTCGCTAGGACGACCCAAGTGAGACATCAACATTACTTTTGCACCTGCTTCAGCAGCCATTTTAATCGTTGGTAGTGAAGCACGGATACGTGCATCAGAAGTTACTTTCCCATCCTTGACTGGCACGTTCAAATCTTCACGGATCAATACGCGCTTACCAGCTAGGTTTAGGTCAGACATCTTAATAACAGACATAGTGTGTCCTCTTTTTAATGTTTAAACATTACCTTCGGTCAAAAAGGCAATATTGGATTTTAATGATAAGTTTGAAATATTAAATTTACATTTCAGCACTCAAAAAATACTGAAATGAAAATTTAATAATAGAAAGGCGAGATAAAATTCTCGCCTTTCAGGAGTCTACAACTTTTGATTAGTTGCTTCCTACGTGCTCAACAACGCGCATCATGTTACAAGTGTAACCATACTCGTTGTCATACCAAGCAACGATTTTAACGAAAGTAGGATCTAGAGCGATACCTGCTTTTTCGTCGAAGATAGATGGGTGTGAATCACCACGGAAGTCAGTAGAAACGTTCGCTTCGTTAGTGTAACCCAATACACCAGCCAACTCGCCTTCTGAAGCTTTCTTCATTGCAGCACAGATGTCTTCGTAAGAAGCTTCTTTTTCCAACTCAACAGTCAAGTCAACAACAGAAACGTCAGAAGTCGGCACACGGAAAGCCATACCAGTTAGTTTACCGTTAAGTGCTGGCAATACTTTACCAACAGCCTTCGCAGCACCAGTTGAAGAAGGAATGATATTCTCAAGAATACCACGACCACCACGCCAGTCTTTAGAAGAAGGACCGTCAACAGTTTTTTGAGTTGCTGTCGCTGCATGAACAGTAGTCATCAAACCACGCTTGATACCGAAGTTATCGTTAAGAACTTTAGCAACTGGCGCCAAACCGTTAGTGGTACAAGAAGCGGCAGAAACGATTGCTTGACCAGCGTATTCGTTGTGGTTAACACCGTATACAAACATTGGCGTATGATCTTTAGAAGGTGCAGACTGAACAACTTTCTTCGCACCAGCGTCAAGGTGAGCTTGACAAGACTCTTCAGTCAAGAAGAAACCAGTACATTCGATAACTAAATCAGCACCAACTTCATCCCACTTAAGGTCAGCAGGGTTACGCTCAGCAGTGATACGGATAGTCTTACCATTAACAACAAGGTTACCGTCAACAACAGAAACATCACCGTCAAAACGACCGTGAACAGAATCGTACTTCAACATGTACGCCAAGTATTCTGGATCCAACAAGTCATTGATAGCAACCACTTCGATGTTTTTAAAATCTTTTGCTGCAGCACGGAAAGCCATACGACCGATACGACCAAAACCGTTAATACCTACTTTAATTGTCATTATTATTACTCCTAAATTATGCCGGCATCATCGCTGATACCGACCTGAGTTTCATTTAACTAAAATTATTTACCAAGAACCTTATTCGCAGTCGCAACAACGTTTTCAACTGTGAAGCCAAATTCTTTGAATAGATCACCAGCCGGTGCAGACTCACCGAAGCTCTTCATGCAAACGAACCCACCATCAAGGCCAACATACTTGTACCAAGAATCCGCTACACCTGCTTCGATCGCAACACGCTTAACACCAGGAATCAACACAGAATCCTTATAAGCTTGATCTTGCTCGTCGAATGCATCTGTACATGGCATTGAAACAACGCGAACGTTCGCGCTCATTGCTTCAGCCGCTTCAACCGCCAAACCAACTTCAGAACCAGTCGCAATAAAGATGATGTCTGGTGTACCTGCACAATCTTTCAGAACATAACCACCCTTCTCGATGTTCTTAACTTGCTCAGCAGTACGAGGCATTGGCGTCAAGTTTTGACGAGAGAATACCAACGCAGTTGGCGCGTTACCGCGCAACATAGCCAATTTCCAAGAAACCGCAGATTCAACTGCGTCACATCCACGCCAAGTTTGGAAATTAGGAATCACACGCATCGTTGCCAATTGCTCTACTGGCTGATGCGTAGGACCATCTTCACCCAAACCGATTGAGTCATGTGTGAAAACATAGATTGTACCGATCTTCATCAATGCAGACATACGCAACGCGTTACGCATGAACTCCATGAACATGAAGAAAGTACCACCATAAACTTTGAAACCACCATGAAGAACCATACCGTTCATCATGTGCGCCATACCGAATTCACGAACACCCCATGACAGGTAGTTACCATTCGCATTCGCATTGTTGACTTTAACCGTACCAGACCAGTTGGTTAGGTTAGAACCTGTCAAGTCAGCTGAACCACCGAACATTTCTGGTAGTAATGGACCCATTGCCTCGATTGCGTTTTGAGACGCTTTACGAGAAGCGATGTTTGGCATTTCTTCTTGAGTTTTAGCGATAAACTTATCCATCTCAACTTCAAAGTTTGCAGGCAAATCACCCGCCATACGACGTTCAAACTCAGCAGCTTCAGCTGGGTATTCAGCACGGTAAGCTTCAAACTTAGCATTCCAAGCCGCTTCATCAGCAGCACCTTGTGCTTTATGATCCCAACCCTCGTAAATCTCTTGTGGAATAACGAAAGGCTCGTATTCCCAACCAAGGTTTTCACGTGTTAGTTTGATTTCTTCGTCCCCAAGAGGCGCACCGTGACAGTCATGCGTACCACATAGATTTGGTGAACCGAAACCGATTGTTGTACGAGTACAAATCAATGTTGGCTTACCAGTTTCTGCTTTAGCCGCTTCGATTGCTGCATTAATAGCATCAGCATTGTGACCATCAACATCACGAATAACGTGCCAGTCGTAAGATTCAAAACGACCTGCAACATCACGCTCCATCCAGTCAGAAATGTGACCATCGATAGAAATATCATTGTCATCCCAGAAAGCAATCAACTTACCTAGACCAAGCGTACCTGCCATGGCAGCCGATTCGTGAGACAGACCTTCCATCAAACAGCCGTCACCCATGAATACATAAGTGTTGTGATCAACAATGGTGTGGCCTGGTTTGTTAAATTGCGCCGCCAAAGTGCGTTCTGCAATCGCCATACCTACAGCATTGGTAACCCCTTGCCCTAGAGGACCCGTTGTTGTTTCGATACCATCAGCATAACCGTACTCAGGGTGACCCGCTGTTTTAGCGTGCAACTGACGGAAGTTTTTCAAGTCTTCCATGCCCAAGTCGAAACCAGTCAAATGTAGCAATGAATAGATCAACATTGAACCATGACCGTTTGACAATACGAAACGGTCTCTATCCGCCCATTTTGCATTGGTTGGGTTAAATTTCATATGGCTATTCCACAGTACTTCGGCAATATCCGCCATACCCATTGGGGCACCAGGGTGACCTGATTTGGCTTTTTGTACTGCATCCATACTTAGTGCGCGGATAGCATTTGCAAGTTCTCTACGAGTTGGCATTGACAACTTCCCTCAAGTTAAAAAAATTCGGTATCAGCAGGTAATTGATTTGAGCCATTAAAATTTTACGTAAAATTTCGACTTATTCGTTTAATCCAAAACCGCTTTGTAAAAATTTGGACGGACATTTTCGCTCAAAACGCAAAAATCATCAAGTTTTCTTATTCATTGGTCAATCTAATTTAATTTATTGACATACCAACAAAAAACCCTGAATCCATCATTTATCAAGGCTACTTGACTCATGTCACATATATGTCACAAAAATATGAAGTTTTTTTATCATTTCCACGATTTACGACAGCCCCATTTTTTTGCTAGATTGGCGATGATTACTCACCCGACAGGAGAACACCATGAACGCATCCTTGAAATCATTTGTAGCGGAAGCGAAATCACATATCCGTGAAGCTGATTGCGAAGCGGCAAAAGACCTTATTAACCAAGGCTACAAACCCTTAGACGTCAGAGAAGCTGCTGAGTACTTGGATGGAACCATGCCAATGGCTTTGCACATTCCTCGCGGCATGCTTGAACCTATGTGCGACCCGGAATTTGCAGGACACAACCCCAAATTGGGCGATTTGAACCAGCCATGGTTGATTTTTTGCCAAAGCGGCGGAAGAGGAGCTTTAGCTGCCGACACCATGCAAAAGATGGGGTACACCGACGTAGTGAACCTTGCAGGCGGCTTTGGTGAATGGAAAGCATCCAACGGAGAAACTTTCTGCCCGCCTATTGAAAACGGCTTAATCCGATGCGACCATCCTTGGAATCCTGGCTATACCAACAACTAACCTACGCATCCTGAGGTTTTGAGCGGCTAGTTAGCCGCTCATAAACCTGCTCATACAGCGACAGCACGCTTGGAATCACCAATAAAATCAACAAAGTCGAGAACATCAAACCAAATGCAATTGCAGCCGCCATCGGTATCAAAAACTGCGCTTGCAACGAAGTTTCAAACAACAATGGGGTCAAACCGGCAATAGTCGTCAAAGAGGTCAAGAGTACCGCTCTGACACGCTGCACGGAAGCTTCTTCCAACGCTTGGTTGATTGCCATCCCTTCTTCCCGAAGCCGCTTATAGAAACTCACCAAGATAATTGAATCGTTCACCACAATTCCAGACAAACCGAAGAAACCGAACAGCGATAGGATGGTCATATCCAGCCCCATCCACCAGTGCCCCATAATTGCACCTACCAAACCAAACGGAATCGCCAACATGACCACCAACGGCCAACCATAAGAACCGAACACCCACGCCAACACAATGTAAATGGTGGTCAAGCCGATCAGCAGTCCGATTTTCATATCGCCAAGCGTTTCTTGCTGATTCGCATTCTGCCCTTCAAACGAGTAACTGAATCCATATTTCGCCGCCAGCTGGGGCATCGTATGTTGCTCCAACTGCGCCAAAATGCGGTTGGCGTTGTTACGCGTCTTATCAACTTCTCCGATCACATTGACCGCCAAGTGCCCATCGACATGACGCATCACATCAAACCCTTGTTGGCTCTTCCAATGAACTACTGACTTCAGTAGCACACGCTGACCATCCGGCGCCGTCACCATCATTGAATCCAGTGTTGCCAAACTTTTTTGCTCATCTCTTGGGTACTGAACTCTAACCTCAACCTCGTCTTCGCCTTGAGTAAAGATTTGTGACAAGCGCCCTGAGAAGGCATCTGAAAGCTGTTGCCCTAACCCAGTATAGGTAAACCCTAACGCCTTACCTTGCGGAGTCAACTCATAGACCAACTGGTCGCGACCATAAGGTAAATCATCTCGCACACCGCTCACACCAGGTATTTGATCCAATACCTGCTGAACTTCCAGCGATGCCTTTTTCAGTTGCTGCGGCGCTACGCCCCACATACGAACATCCAGATCACTACCCGGAGGCCCGGCTCTCGGTGCTTCTATCGACAAGACATCCAACCCAGGAACCGTTCCTGCATTTTTTTGCCACACCCTGATAAATTGCGCGTTTCGCGTTTTACGATGATCCGGTTCTGCCAACTCAACCGTCACACTACCAAAATTTGCCCCCTTCTCGGTGCTCGACTCGTTGTAATGAACAACAGCCACCTTAACGATCCCCGACTCTAACTCTTGCTCGGTTTTCAAAAGCGCACGGTAGACTTGATTCAAATAATTCGCCGTTACCTTGGCAGGTGTCCCTGCAACAAAACGAATATCTGCCGTTAATTTGGTCGATTCAGGAGATGGGAAAAATACAAAGGACATTCGCCCCCCAGCCAATAAACCTATGACAAAAATCATCATCGCCAGCGTGATGGAAATCGTAATCGCTCTATGACTTAACACCCAACGAATCACCATTCGGAACTGACGCTCTCGGAAATGATCAATAACCCGGTCAAGTCGATAGCGGATGCTACCCGGCTCCGCCGGCTTGACTTTCTTGAACGCGTGTTTCAAGTGCCCTGGCAAAACGGTAAAGCTTTCAAACAAAGAGGCGATAATAACCGCAATAATCACCAAAGGAATCGCAAACAGAATTTTCCCCATCTCAGCGCCAATCATCATCAACGGCACAAACGCGGCTATGGTAGTGATAGAAGATGCCGTCACAGGCGCAAGCATACGATGCGCACCGCCTTCTGCGGCTTGAAGGTCGGGCTCACCGGCTTCATGATGCGCCAATGCATCCTCACCAACCACAATGGCATCATCAACGATAATCCCCAGTGCCATAATCAGACCAAACAAGCTGACCATATTGATGCTGCCGCCAGCCAAATACATGATCATCAAAGTCGCCATGAAAGAAACCGGAATTCCCACCGCAACCCAAAATGCCACACGACCGTTCATGAATATATACAAAATCAGGATAACCAGCACCAAACCGCCGATACCATTGTTCACCAACAGCATGATCCGCTGATTAACCAACGACCAAGTTTCATCATAGACCTTGATTTTCACGCCTTTTGGCAAAGCTGGTTCAGTTTTCGCCAACCACTTTTGCATAATCTCGGAAGATTTCAAAGTGTCACCACTTTCCGAACGCATCAAACGTAATTCGATTGCCGGATGTCCGTCCACCATCAAATAAGGTGCATCTTTAACTGGACGCTTTTCTACATCCGCCAACTGCCCCAATGTGATTTTTTGCGTATCATTGGAAATCACCGTCATACGGTTAAACTGCGTTTCGGTGCGCCCCTGATGAATGGCGCGCAAATCACGAACACTGTCATCATCTCCCACCGAACCAGCCGGAATATCCTTACTCATCGAAGCAATTCGGCTACTCAGCTGATCCAACGTCAGTCCATACTGTTCCAACTTATCTTTAGAAACATTGATTGCCATTTCGTCTGTTGGCAATCCAACAAACTCGACCTTATCAATCCCCTTATCTAGCAACTGGCGTTCAAACTCTCTTGCTAGGTAACGCAACTCTTTCAAATTACTGTTATCACCAATCAGCAACAGCCTGGCGACTGGTTCATAACGAATAATGCGTTCAATAATCGGCTTTTCAGAATCCTGCGGCAGGTTTCGCAACTCGCTGACCTTTTGATTGATCTGATCGACCGCTTCGATCATATCAGTGCCTTCCTTAAACTTCAGCGTCACTACCGACACCCCTAAAGCCGAAGTTGAAGTCATCTCATCCAAATTGTCGATATTCCTCAACACCCGCTCTACCGGATCGGTAATGGAGCGTTCAACATCCTCTCCATTGGCACCTGGCCAAACCACTTTCACTTGGGCGTAATCAAGCTCGAAGTTAGGGAAAAACTGTACATTAAGCTTCAACAAAGCGACGATGCCCATCAAAATCATGATGAACATCAAAAGATTCGGCGCGACCTTGTGGCGCGCGAACATACCGATAAAACCGGTAGACTTGAACTTTTCGTGTTTAGGATGGTAGCCGGAAAAATCTTCTGGATGCTCGTCCGGCCTTTTTAGGTGCTCAAATTCCGATGATTGCGTCATGTTAATGCCCCATCACCGACACTCTGAGTCCGGTAATTGCATTCGGCAAATGAGTTATCGCAAGTTGATCGCCATTTGCAACATCGCCTTTCAGCAACACCCAAGTCTGCTGATTGACCTGAGTTTCGCCCAATACCTCAACCGTTCTACGTTCCAGCATGCCGTTTTTGACGATATAAATTCGATTCGAACCATAAAGCGCGGAGTAAGGCGCCGCAAACCCATTCGGAATCGCTTCACGTTGAAGGCTTACTTGCAACAAATCTCCGGGTCTGACACTGGCAAGACTGTCCGGCAAGGCAAAATACGCATCCAAACCGCTGGTCGAGGCCTCCCCCGCCAAGCGCTTCAAAGGCAATTTGTAGTGTTCACCATAAGCAACATACTCAGCATAGTATTGATTGCCCTGTTGCATTGCATGGTAAATCTTCTTCACTTCCGATACTGGAATTCTGGCTTTTAGCTCCAAACTATTCAGTCCATAGTAGCTGACCAGCGCCGCACCAACGCCAACTCTATCACCCGCTGACACCGACAACTTGGCAACACGGGCATCATAAGGTGCAATCACCACCCCGCGACTACGATTGATCTCCGCCTGCTTTAAATTGGCCTTCGCCTTCTCCAAGCGAGCTTTGAGCTGGGTGACTTTCAATTTATTTTCTTCTACCGACAAGTTTGCATTAACCACCGACAACTTTTGCTTCAACAAAGCTTCTTTGGTGATATCCAACGTGGATTGCGAGGCAAGATTCTTTTTAATCAATTCTTGATTACGCTGCACATCCGCTTCACGAATCGACAAAACTTTTTTCTCGTTGTCCAATTTTGCTTGATTCGACTTATAGGCGAGCGCCTGTAACTGTAGCTGCGCTTGAGTATCTTCAACGTCTGCTTTGGCGATTTGGTAAGGCAACTCGATATCAGCATCCGACAAGGCCACAAGAGTCTGACCTTTTTTCACTTCATCCCCATCTTTCACCCAAACCTGCTCGACCACACCGGCAACTGGAGAAGACGCCGTTACCAACGCATTCGACTCAACCGTTCCAAACAACGACTGAACCGGAACAACATCTCCCAAAGAAATGGTTTTGGCCTCAATCGGCCAGACTTTTTGCTTGATCTCGACAGTAGGCGGTTTGGGTTTAGTGCTAATCATGTAACCAACAATCAGAAACACAAATACCAGAATCAGAATCGCTATTATCCCGTTCTTCAAACTTGGATTTTCAATTTTCGGCAATCCCACAGCGCCTTCCTTCTTCTTCGAGTCACATTAACAAAACCACTAAAACCCGTTTTTAGCTATGCTGCATTATAACGGTTAATCCCCCAAAACCCAGAATTCAAACTTTGTTTTGGCTGAATTCCACGTTTTTCCATAGTGTTTCAAGGATTGAAAAATTAGAGTTAAACTATGCTAACTATAAATAATTTATTTTATAAATTAAATTAATTTATAGACAACTCATTTTCAGTCCCAAGCATAAGGAGTCAGCATGAAAACACAAACCTTCGTCAGTGCAACACTTATCTCTCTGAGTTTAGCAACCCCTCTTGTTGCCTACGCTCAGACAGACACGCAAAAACTTGACCAACAGAGCCGAGTACTTGCAAAAGAATTTCTCGGAAAGCTCAAGCCTGAATTGATGCACGCCATGAAAAATGGCGGCCCGGTTCACGCTTTATCTTTCTGTAAGACCAAAGCACCAGAAATTGCTGCAAACCTTTCCAAGTCTAGTGGATGGCACGTCAACCGCGTCAGCTTAAAGCCTCGTGGGGCATCAGCGACACCTGACAAATGGGAAGTGGCGGTTCTAAACGATTTTGAAGCGCAAAAAATGGCGGGCATTCCTGTCAAACAAATGGAATATAGCGAAGTCATCAAAGTGGATGGCAAACCGACCTACCGTTATATGAAACCCATTCCGACAGGAGCGGTTTGCTTAAGCTGCCACGGCACACACATTGCGCCAGCAGTTAAACAGAAACTTAATGAACTCTACCCTCATGATAAAGCCGTCGGCTTTAACAAAGGCGATATTCGCGGCGCATTCAGCTTCTCGAAAACCCTTTAATACAAACGGCAATCAGGTCTTAGTGCCTGATTGCTCTTCAGTATGCTCTTCCACTTGGCTTTCTAGTTCTGAAACAAAGTCTTCGCGATTTTCCATTTCCCACTGATGATGTTCCGGGTCGTCACGAATACTCACCGGCTCTTGGTGAATTAATACATCAGCATTTTCAAAAGCCTCAACCAATGACCGCGTGACTTCTTCGGTAATATGATGGGCATCCACCAAACTCAAGTGGTCATCCAACTCCAAATCCAATTGAATAAAAATCGTTGGTCCTGATCGGTAAGTTCTTAAGTCGTTAAACCCTTCTACATCTTCATGCGCCAGCACGATATCGCGTATTTGGTTACGAATATCTTCAGGAAGCTCGTGATCCAGCAACTGGTTGCCAGACTGTTTAGCCAGCACAAGCGCTTGCCAACCGATCCAAGCCCCAATCAATAGACCTAGTGTGGAATCAATCCAACCATAAACGGACAACAACAGACCTAACAAAACTGCCAGGTTGGCTATCCAGTCAGAAAAATAATGTAGTGCATCGGCCTCGATCGCCGTGGAATTGGTTTTACGAACCACGTACTTCTGGAACATCACCAGCAAAGTGGTCATCAATAACGACAACAACATTGCCCAAGCACCGAGCTGAGGATCCTGCACTTCGACCGGATCAATCAGGCGTTGCAAGGCATGAATCATCAAATAAAGCGCTGAACCGGCAATGAACACACTTTGCGCCAATGCCGCCAACGGTTCCGCCTTGCCATGACCAAATCGATGCTCATAATCCGCCGGCTCTTGCGCCAAACGCACTGCAAACAAAATCATCAGCGAAGCAACAATATCAACCGCCGAATCCAATAGCGATGCCAAAATCCCTACTGAGCCGGTTTCCAGCCAAGCAAATGCCTTAATCACCATCAAAAGGATAGCGACAGACACTGAAGCGTAGGTTGCAATTCTCACCAGCCTGTATTCTTTCCTCTGGTTATCCAACATCATGCCCCCCAACCTGGCAGATTTTCATACATTTGCAGCGCCGTCTGTTTTCGCCGCATAATGAGTCATGTAGGCTTCAATCAGTTCAATACGTTTTCGCTCGATGGCTTCTGCAATCTCTGCGCCCTGAACACCCGTCGCCAAAATGGCTTGATTATCGACTTGGCTACCCGCTTCAGCCAACGCCAACCAAAATGCTTTTTGCGGATAAGGCCTGTTTTCAAACCCCAAGCGTCCTCTCGCATCGGCTTCGCAAGCGGTCAAGAGTTCAGCCAACTCATCCGTTTGCTTGAATGCCTTGGTTAAGTTCAGCAATTTCAGACACGTTTGAGGCTTTAAATGTGGCTTGCCTTCAGAATCCAGCACCTTGTGGACAATGCCATGATACTCGGTGACCTTCAAGGCAAAGCTCAAGGTTTGCTTTGGCAAACGATAACGCTCCGACATCGCTTTCACCAAAGGCAGTCCCGCTTTTTCATGTCCGTGGTGTTTCGGCCAAAGTTCTTTAGGGGTGATGCCTTTCCCTAAATCATGAACTAACGCAGCGAAGCGGACATTCAAACTATCCGACAAATCCGCCGCCGCATCCAACACCATCATGGTATGAATCCACACATCGCCTTCTGGATGGTATTGAACCGGCTGCGTGACATCGTGCAACTGGTAAAGCTCAGGGAATAAAACGGCTACAGCCCCGACCTCGTTTAGAACCTCAAAGAAAATACTCGGCTTAGCGGTTTTAAGCGCTTTCGTCACTTCTTGCCACACGCGCTCTGGGGTCAGATCAGACAATTCGCCGGAATGTACCATTTCCTGCATCAATGCTCGCGTTTCTTCTGCCAATGTAAAGCCAAAAGGTGCAAGCTTGGCGGCGAAACGCGCAACTCTCAGCACACGCAAAGGGTCTTCCACAAACGCATCCGAGACATGACGCAACTTTCTGTCTTCAAGGTCTTTGACACCACCATAAGGATCAATCAACTCGCCTTCATCTGACTTGGCAATGGCATTAATCGTCAAATCCCGGCGGATCAAATCGTCCTCCAAAGTAACTGAAGGGTCGGCAAAAACCTCAAAGCCGTGATACCCTTTTCCCGCTTTGCGCTCGGTTCGAGCCAACGCATATTCTTCCTTGGTGTCCGGATGCAAAAAGACAGGAAAATCTTTTCCAACCTGCTGAAATCCTTTATCAAGCAATTCTTGCGGCGACGCACCGACTACAACCCAGTCATGCTCATGAGGTTTCAGCCCTAGCAGTTCATCTCGAACCGCGCCACCTACCAAGTAAATTTGCATTCATTACCCTTTTTGCCACAAAGCATTGTTATCTTATTAAATTATAAAGATAAAAAAACCTAGTCATGGACTAGGTTTTTATTTTTTTACCTGACAACTTAATCTCAGGTAAATAATTTTGTGCATTCCAAGCTTATTGCTTGTCTTCCGTTTTACAGGTGTTTGCGCCAAACAATAGATACGCCGGACACCATCCCATAATTCCGGTAATCAATGGAATCAAGCCGATAAGCGCCCACCAGCTGCTCATCCCCATACCGATCAACAGTATGATAATACCGACAAGAATCCGTAATTTTCTATCAAGTCCACCTACATTACATCCCATTTTAATGCTCCTTTGGCTGAGACCTTCATCTATTACTTTAATGAAAAAGTGTTCACATCAAACACGACTCACCTGTCGGTATCATATACCAAGTTTTGGAAAAGCCTCAACGAAAACCCAGCGCCGATTTATGAAGGAATCCTGAATCAGTAGATATAAAAAAAGCGCCAGCGGCGCTTTTTACTTAAAAACTTATCGACTTAAACCAAGTCATCCGTATTACGCCCGGCTTCCTTACGGAAGAAATTATAACGGTCACGAACTTTTGTCGGTAACAAATAGGCAGACAATACCTGCTCTAAGCTACGCGGAACAAACCCGAACTGGCTGGAGAAATCATTGTCCGTCACCAAATCAATCGCCAACATGTCCATAGATACCGCACTTACGGATTTAACAGGCGCCAACATACCCAGCTTCAACATAAACTTCGCATTCAGCTTGCACATTGGAAAGACCAATGCAGATTCTTTGCCCATCAACTCAGCAACCAGCTCCGCCAGCTGACGCACGGTCAGACGTTCTTCACCGGCGATTTCTACTTTTTGACCATAGGAAGCCGTGTCGTTTAATGTCACAACCAAGGCTTTTGCAAACTCATCCACAGCCAATGGCTGCACCATTGAAGACGCGTTAACGACAGGCAAAATACTGGCCAAGGTCAATTGCTTACGGAAAAACGTTGTTACCATATCCCCTTCCCCTAGCAATAGGCTGGAACGTAGAATGGTGTTTTGGGTATTGGCAATCGCCAACATAATCGCATCTGATTCGCCCAACTGCTGCAAACGCGTATTTTCTGCTCGAGTAGCGTCCGCGCCAATCTGAGAGAGTGACACCACTCTTTTTGCCTGAGACAGCTCAATGGCTTTCTTCACTTTTTGATTGGCTAACACTAGGTCTTTACTTGGAAGCGCTTCGATCCCCGCAGTCAAATCCGCCAAAAGATTCACCACAATATCGCAGTTCTCGAATGTGCCTTTCAGTAAAGCTTCGTCCTGGTAATCTTTGATGGCAAACAATTTCGTGTTCGGGAACAACGCGTAATCACGGAAACGTTCAGGGCGACGCACACCGACACGGACTTCATAGCCTTGCTTCGACAGCTCATTGACAACCGCACGCCCAACGAATCCTGCGCCACCTAATACTACGACCCTTTTCCCAAACATGTTATTTCCTTTGCTCTTAAAACTGACCTTCACTTTTTATAGAAAATCTCTACAAACACCCAGCTAAAACAGCTTATTCTTGTATTCTTTTTCGCTACAGCGGGCAAAAAGCGGCGAATAAGCATAAAAAAATCAACGGTTAAGGTCAAGAAATTATTCGCCCAAAAACGTCCACAACATTCACTTTTAGGCGCAAGACCGTTAAAATACCGCCTTTATTTTCACAGAAGCTTGCAAAAAACTAAGCTCGACCACCAATTGCTAAGGAACGTTCATGACACAAACCATCTCCGCATACAAAAGTCCGAAGAAACAGGAACTTTACCTTTATGTGCTCAAAGAAAAAGGGTTGGAGGAATTGCCACAAGAGTTTTTTGTGATGTTCGGTGAGCCTGAACACGTCATTGACTTTGAGCTCACTGCCGACCGAAAGCTGCCACGAGCGGACGCCAAAGAGGTGCTTGAACATATTGCCATTAAAGGCTATTACATGCAAATGCCGCCAAATGAGGTCGAAAAACTATCGGATATCGCGCCGCCTCCAGAGCATTTAGACAATATCTTTTAAACCCAAACTACTGACAAACTCTGCACATCGGCAAATAACCAAGGGTTTTACTCGGTTATTTGCCCTCGCGATATTTACAATCGAGATTAACTCGCTAAAATAACCAATTAGTCATTCAACTTTGTCTAAACACTTTAGGCAAGCTAAACAAACCAAACAGAAAAGGACAGACACATGGCTTTTACGCTTCCAGATCTACCTTATGATTATGATGCGCTTGAAGTTTCCATCGATGCTCGCACCATGGAAATTCACCACACCAAACACCACAACACTTACATCACCAATCTGAATAACGCGATTGCAGGTACAGAGTACGAAGATAAGTCTATTGAGGAACTTTGTGCGAACGCTGGTTCTATCTCTCCAGCTGTGCGTAACAACGGCGGTGGTCACTGGAACCATGCTTTCTTCTGGAACATCATGACTGGCGACAGCATGGGCGCGCCAAAAGGTGCGTTGGCTGATGACATCAATGCCACTTTCGGCGGCTTGGACGCTATGAAAGAAAAGTTCAACACAGCTGGTGCAACGCGCTTCGGTTCAGGTTGGGCATGGTTGACAGTTTCTGCTGACGGTAAGTTGGAAATCTCTTCAACGCCTAACCAAGACAACCCGCTAATGGACGTTGCTGAAGTCAAAGGAACACCAATCCTTGGTCTTGACGTTTGGGAACATGCTTATTACCTACGTTATCAAAATCTTCGCCCAGCTTATATGCAAGCTTGGTGGGATGTGGTTAACTGGGATAAAGTTTCTGAACTTTACACGGCTGCAAAAGCTTAATCGCTTAAGCACAAAAGCACAAACCAAAAAAACCGGCCTATGCCGGTTTTTTTATGTCTCTTGACAACCCATACTTGTCAATTGAGTGCTAAATAGCCAGATTGGCCATGGTCGTTGCAAAAATTTTCTCTGCCAAATAATCTATATTATGATGCTTTTGTTCTACTGCGGGTAAGTAATCTCTCATGCCAGCCACCTGCAAATGAAACAAAATCAACCCAAGCAAAGAAGTAATGACATAGTGATGGTCGGCATTCGGATTGATGTCAGCCAATACCGCCTCCAATTGCCGACAACTTTCCGACAAGGCTTTCTCCGCCAAGAACTTTAATTTATCGGGATCATTCTGCACCAGCTCCCTCAAAATCAAACGTCGAAACGTCATATTGTCCGCCATCCTTTTGATATTTAGGGCAATCATCTTTTTAAGTTTGTCTTCCGCCCTTTCATCTCCGCAAAGTACCGAGCAAACTTCAGAGTTGTGATGATCACAAACTGATTTTAATGTCGCCTCATACAGACTTTGTTTATCTTTAAAATGGTTATACACAGAAGACACCGTATGCAATCCTGCTGATTTGGCGATCTCTCTCATGGAGACGGCTTCATAACCTTCTTTAGAGAACAACTCTGTAGCGCACATCAGTATGCGATCATAAGAACTCATGTCATCATTACCTTAAATATTCAGTCTCTGAGGTTATTTTACTCGAAACCGCCGCTTGAATGACTTTCGTTGAATGTCTTTATAAAAGATCAATTATTCCTCAAAACTCTATCTTTCAGGCGATAGAAAACACTGAAGGCGACTGGATCATAGACACGCCTTATCACCAGAAAAAAAATTAAATTTTATTTGCTATTGCTATTTATCCCTTTAAAGGCAAGAATAGAAACGAACGTTTGTTCTTTAGCACCCAAAAGCTTATCGTGAATAAAAATATAAGTGCCTCAGCCTTTTACTTTAAGCAATCGTGTTTCACGAACAGACACTGGTTGAATGTGCAATGTTCAGTTATGAAAATCATTTCAATCCTGTGTTTTGAAATATTTTCTTTTTGCAGATCAACTCATAGCTGGTTCCCCCAGCATCACTATCATTAACCTTAACCGCTGTTTCTGTCATTTCAGCGGTTTCTTTTTGCTTTTACGCTACGCTTCAACACATTTCTAACGCTAACCTTCTGTTTTGCCTGCTAAAAACTAGACTGTGAAGCCACATTTAAGGTATATTTTGACCCAACACCTATCTTCTCGTGAACATCCTTTTGGGCTTAATACTTATGCAAAAACAGCGCTTTTTTCTTTTTTTAAAAATTTTTCTCGCTGCCCTTTGCTTAAGCGCCACTCAACAAGCCTATTCTGATACTGAAACCACCATCAAACAAGCGGTAGAGACCCAACAGCGCTCTCAAGCCTTGCTAGACAAGTCCGACAGCGGCAAACAAAAAATTCGTCCGGGTAGTACGCCCCTCTCAACCCTTTTGACCATGACGGAGTTGGTCAAACAAGGCAAGTACGATGAAGCCGCCAAATACCTTGATATGCGTTACCTACCTGCACGAGTTAAGAGTATCGGCGCCAAAGAGCTTTTAAGACGCCTTATCATCATCTGGCAACAACAAAATTTGCTTGATTTAACCGCCATCAGCAACGCTCCCGAAGGCGCTCAAAACGATGGGCTCCCCTCTTACCGAGACCTGATGGGCTACATCAATAGTTCTCAAGGAAAAGTGCCCGTCTATCTGCAAAAAATTTCAGATCCGACCGTTGGCTATATCTGGAAAATCTCCAACCAGACACTCGTGCAAATTCCGACATTATGGGCAGAGTTCGGCTATCCAGATTGGGCAACCGCTGTTTCCAGCTATCTACCGGAATTCAAAGTTTTCCACATGGAAAACTGGCAGTTCGTCAGTGTCGTTGTCATTATCATCGCTAGCTGGTATCTGATTAAGCTACTCACCAACCTGCTCAGTTTCATCTGGTCGAGACTTTACCCTGAAAAAACCGCATTCCATCATTTCCTGACAGGCGGGTTACGTTACGCCATGACTATGTGGACCATACAGTACGGTATCAGCAAACTCGGATTATCGCTTCAGGCCAAAGTCATCTTTGCCTCCGGCATTTTGGACTACCTCGCCATTATGTTCCTGATACTCGGCATCGTCGAATTAGTTGCCCAACGCTTGACCAGCAAATTGAACGAAAAATTCTCGCGTGCCTTGATTCGCCCCCTCTCCACGACGGTAAAAGTGCTGGTCGTCATCGTACTGATTCTTAGCTGGCTGAGCGATGCCGGTTATAGCTTAACCACCGTGTTAACCGGGTTAGGGATTGGGTCTTTAGCCATTGCCTTGGCAGCGCAAAAAACATTGGAAAACGTTTTCGGTGCCTTTACGCTCTATATTGCCCGCCCCATCAAGCCCGGAGATTTCTGTCAGTTTGGCGACATCACCGGAACCGTTGAAGAAATCGGCTTACGTTCTACCCGCATCCGCAAACTCAACCGTTCCATCGTGCATGTCCCTAACTCGGTTTTCGCCTCCAAAGAACTGGAGAATTTTGCGGAAATCGACCGCAGACTTTACAAACGAGAACTACGCGTACGCCTCGATACCACATCGGAACAACTCCGCCTATTGCTGATTGCGCTGAGAGAGCTGATTATCTCGCACCCCAAAACACTGGATGTCGCCGCCAGAGCAAGATTCGAAGAAATTGAGCGCGATGCTTTCCTGATCGTAGTAAATGCTTATGTCAGCACCAAATCCATGCCGGAGTTCAAAGCCATTGCAGAAGATTTAAACTTCCATATTCTCGACATATTGCACAAGCTCAATATTCGCCTTGCCACACCGGAGCAACGCATCGTCATCACCAAAGCGGAACCGGTTTCGGAAACAGTTCAAAAAGAAGCCGAAGCGAAAATACAGGCACTGATTGAACAGGAAAAACTGCCTTTCCCGAACTTTTCGGACGAAGAGAAAGCGGCGATTAAAGACACCTTGGCTTACCCTCCCGAGGGGAGCCCGAAAAAAGACCACGACTAATCCACAGTAAAACAACACAGGAGACACACAATGGTCAGTTTGACGACCCCAGTTTGCGATTTCAACCAACCCGCTATCGATTTCAGTCTGCCGGGAACAGACGGTCAGACCTGGACGTTGGAAAAGGCAAAGGGTGAAAACGGACTACTGGTGATGTTTATCTGCAACCATTGCCCTTATGTAAAAGCCATTCAAAAGCGGCTGGTGGAAGACACGCGTATTTTGCGTGACGAATACGGCATCAACAGTATCGCCATCATGAGTAATAACCCCAACGAATATGCAGAAGACTCTTTTGAGAACATGAAAGCCGTAGCCGAGCAGTGGCAGTTTCCTTTCCCCTATGTGCTTGACGAAACTCAGTCGGTCGCCAAGGCCTATGGCGCGGTTTGCACGCCTGACTTTTTCGGTTATAACGCCGAGTTAAAACTGCAATACCGTGGTCGTCTGGACGAATCTCGTAAAGAAACGTCTCCTGAAGGCGTACGCCGAGACTTGCTAGAGGCGATGAAACAAGTCGCGCAGACCGGGCAAGGCCCGTTAGAGCAGATTCCATCAATGGGTTGCTCCATCAAGTGGAAAGCTTAAATGGAAAAGACAATGGCTTAAACTATGTTGGCACGTTTACCACACTTCGGAAAACTTAGCGCCCTCCTCGCGCTGGCAGTCCTACAGCCATTCTGGCTGGTCGGCTGCGCCAGCACACCGCCCAAACAGGCAAGCTACCCGGTTCACCACACCCAAAGCTATACCAAACTCAAAACCGACTTTGCCAACACCAAAGCGGTGAGAAAAAAGCTGTTACGAGAATACTCTCAATGGAAACAAACGCCCTACCGTTACGGCGGGCGAACCAAGAAAGGCATTGATTGCTCTGCATTCGTCCAAACCACTTTCAAACAGCAGTTCGGTTTGATTCTTCCCAGAACCACCAAACAACAAGTCAAAGCCGGGCGCTACGTACCCATGTCAAAACTCAAACCAGGTGATGTGGTATTTTTCAACATCGGTCTGGGCGTTTTTGATAGCGGGCATCACAATGGCATCTACTTAGGCAATCATCACTTCATGCACGCCTCCAGCAGCGAAGGCGTCACCATATCGAGCCTGGAAAATGATTTCTGGCGACGACACTACTGGACCGCCCGACGCATAGGCACCTCGCTTGCCCAAAAGCCCTAACCCCAACCTGGCAGATTTTTACCGATTCTGATAGGCTAAAACGCCACACAAAATTTCATAAAGCTGACACAGACTAAGCATTTCTCGCCACCATCGAAACTGGTACAATACGACCTTTATCTTAAAATCTTTTAACTGAGAACCAATGAACACAGAAACGCCCGCGGCAAAAAGCGCTAGCAGCAATGCGCAACTCATTTTTATCGACAAACGCAATCAACCAATTAAAGAATATATTGTTGCGGTTGCCGCCTCCGATGGACTGGACATCAAGGGCATTCAAATCATCGCTTCGCCTGCTAAAGGTCAAAAGGCGTTATTGAGCGCGAATTTGAGAATTCCATCACTGGAAGCAATGGACTTCAAAGACACGAAGATTGTCGATTCGATTATGCAGAACCTGATCATCAATGAAGAAGTCTTGACTGTGGAAGCCTTTATCGAGCGCGCGAGTGACGATGAAGAGGTACGTAAATCCTTAACACGTTCTGTCAAAAAGCTTCGTAGCAAGCTCACAGACCTAGTCGGTGAATTTACCTCTTCAGAAGTCATCAACCTGTTGCAGGAGCGTCGTAATGACGCGCAGTTCAAGTTAAAAGAACACGACCAAGAGCTTAAGGGCAAGAAAGTTTATTGTATCGACATTGAAGCCACTGACGTTTGCACCAGCGATAACGCGGATGTGATTCAGATTTCCATTTGCGATTTGGAAGGCAAAGAAATCCTGAACCAGCTGATCAACCCAGGCTATGATATCCCGGAAAACGAAAAGCACAACATCACCACAGAGATGGTGCAGGATGCGCCTTTCCTAGCGCAAACATGGGACACCATCCATCAAACGCTGATGGATGCGGATGTGGTACTGGCTTACAGCACCGAGTCCGATTTTGCCTACCTGCAAAAGAGCGCCGAGAAAAAGCTACTGACTTTCGAGTTGGACTATAATCGGTGGTTGGATGTCGCCAAACTGGCAACGGATTTGGTCGGTGCATTACGCTGGCAGTCGGAGAAAATGTATTGGTTCTACAAAACCCCTAAGCTGACCGACGCTTATGAAAAGATTTTAGGCAAACCTTTCCCGGGAGATGCGCATGATGCTTTGGCCGATGCGCAAGCCACCGCGGAATTGTTCAACGCCATGTTGGCGATTGGCCGCAAATCACAAATTAAAGCCAAGAAACCGGAACCGGTGAAAAACACCATTTCCAACAACCTGTTCGCCGCTGCTTTCGCCCAAGCAAAACGCAAATAGGCAAAAGTAAGCAAGCGAACCGAGGAACAGGAACGACCATGACAACGACATTCAAATCACTGGAAAAAGCCCAAAAAGGCGATCAATTCGCTTGGGATGAACTTAAATCTCAGCTTAAATTTGATGATAACGGATTGATTCCCGCCATCGCCCAACAGCATGATACCGGCGAAGTCCTGATGATGGCATGGATGAACGCCGCCTCTATCGAAGAAACGCTAAAGACAGGGCGCGTCTGTTATTGGTCTCGCTCACGTCAGTCTTACTGGCGGAAAGGCGAAGAATCCGGACAAATTCAACTACTGAAATCCCTGCGTTTGGATTGTGATGGTGACACCATTTTGCTACTGGTTGACCAAACAGGCCCTGCTTGTCACACAGGCAGAAAAAGCTGTTTTTATACCGAGGTGTCGACGTCGTCTGCAACCATTTTGACAGATCCGCTAATCAGTCCGGACGAGTTATACGCCAAACCTAAATAATAAAGAGCATTACAAGACTAAGCGTTACAACGTACAATAAACATAAAATTGAAATAGGCTTCAATCATGCAAACTGAGAATATGACTCCATCGAGTTTTATCGACTTCAAGGTTGGTACGCTGAAGCTGATTCTCATTCTGGCAACCCTAATAAACTTGGGGTATTCTGCGTTTGTGTTTTTCGGCCTGCTGCCTGATGGAAATCTGATGGCTTGGACTAACTTGGCTTTCAGTGTTGAAACCCTGTGGCTGTACTACTCTCTGTGCCGACGGCCGGAAAGCTTATTTTCCATATCGACCGTTCTGGCTTTTTCCGGTTTTGCTTTCTTCTGCCTGATGGCGCTGTGGGTGCCTGAAAATAGTTTTAGATTGATCTGGTTTCTACCGCTCGTCATCTTCAGCTTTTTCTTTACCACTGCGTTGATTGGACTAACGACACTGTTGCTAACGCTGTGTTTTATTCTACTGTCACAGACCTATATTCCAGATTATCTATCGCAGGAAGCCTTATCTTCTTTGCTGCTGTGCCTGATTGCTATTGCGATTTTGGCACATCATTTCAGTAAACAGATTTATGCTTATGAAGCCGCCATCGCGGAGCAAAACCAACAACTTCAGGAGTTGGTCACGCACGATCAGATGACAGGCGTTCTAAACCGCCAAGGTATACTGGAAGCCTCTGGGCAATACTTCAACCTTGCAAGTCGACATTATATTTCGTCACTTTGCCTCGTGGTTTTCGACATCGACTTCTTCAAATCTATCAATGACAACTACGGGCATCTGACTGGAGATAAATCCATTAAGCTCATTGCCAAACTGGTAACAAAAACCCTAAGAAAGAGTGACTTGATTGCACGTATGGGCGGGGATGAGTTTGTTCTGCTATTGCCTGAAACCAATGCACACCAAGCTGAAAAGTTGATGAAGAAAATTCAAATGGTGTTGTCTGACAACCCGATGACCATCGGCTCTGAAGTCGTACACATCCGCTTCTCGGCGGGAATTGCCCAACTTAACCCGCAACATTCCTCCTTCAAAGAGCTATTCAAGTCTGCAGACGAGGCGCTCTACAAGGCAAAAGAAAAAGGGCGAAACCAGTTTTGTCTGGCACCGGAAAATGCAGAAGACCCTGAAGATGTTACCGTGCAACAGTCAGGAAGTGACTGAAACCACTTCCCTAACTACCATGGTGGCATAAGAGCCTGCTGGTAGCGTAAAACTCAACAACAAATCAGAGCCATTTTGCCACTGCCAGGATAAATCTTGTGGCAGCACACGTAACGCACGTCGTTCCTGCTTCAATCCGACCTTTTCCAATCCTTGTTGCCAATCCGCAAACGTCGCCATGATTTTTTGCTCTTGCTCTGCAACTTGACCGCTAGCCAAGCTCCGTCCACGCCCAGTCATCATGCCCGTCGGGTGAATATCCAACTCTGCAATTCGACGCTGAATATCCGCATCAACTTCGTTTACAAAGCACTTTTGCGATCCTTGTAGCTGAAAGACATCACCCTCAATAGCCTGATTCCAATTACCTTGTCGGATACGCTCGCTCAGTTCGACATTAAACATCCACGATCGTGCTGCTGACAAGTAAAGGGACTTTTGGTGGCGTTTGGGGCGTATCTCTCCAGAAAACAGTCGAGAAACCTGCATAAGATTCTGCATCTCAATACCAAAGCGTTGCTCACCAAAGTAATTAGGAATGCCTTGTGCCTGTATGGTCTTTAAGCGGGTTTCAATAGCGTCTTTATCCCCCTGCACCTCGGTTAAACGCAGCTCAAACCGATTGCCGCTCAGACCACCTGTTTGCAACTTACGATGATGCCTTATTGCTTTAAGAACCTTCACTCCCGGAATCGCTAACTTTGAAAAGTCTGGATCTGCCTTGCCGGGCAAATGACAACTCATCCATTGATAGGTCACCGCTTGACGATCTTTTTTACCCGCCGCCCCCATTTCTCGGGAAGTAACTCCTGCGAATGCCGCCAGTTGCTTCATCACCCAATCGGTGTTTTGGCCGATCTTTTCAACCCACAGCCACAGGTGCTCACCCTCACCACTCAGTTCGTAGGCAATTTGTTCTTCAACCCTAAAGTCCTCGGGAGACCACTTTAAAACAGCGGTTTCTTGAGGTTCGCCATAAGCAAAAGCGAGCATTTTCATATCAAAGCAAGGGGTATCTGTCGTCAATTTACGTTCCTTTATGACACAAAAAACCCGGCTAAGGCCGGGTTCGTTAACCAGTGTCGGCAGTTATAGGTTTTTAAACAATGCCTGAGCGATTGGTTTTCCTTTACCTTCCGGTTTATCGTCATATACTTGGATGAGTATTTGACTGATGTTACCTGGCGTCATGTAATCTTTGATCATCTGACGGGCGCCGACCGGAGAATCCTTATTAATGTAATTATACAGGTTTCTCAACATACACTTGTTATCGGGATCGGATGCCTGCGGACGCAACATATTGCCCCCTTCAAGCTTGAAGTTCTGCTGAGTGACAATAATGACTTTGTGATAGTAGTCCGACGTGAGCGGTTTATCGAAACAGATTTGGAGCATACGGTCAAAATTACCCGAACCGCGGTCGATGTTATCGACCAACTTGGCTGAAACGATCTTCACCGGGTCTTTCGAACAGGCCGTTAAGGTCAGAAACGACAAGGTGAGCAGTAGGAGCATTACCTGTTTTACTTTCATCACAAATCCCTCTTGATAATTCGGCCAAAGCCGCTTGGGTTGGCATTGCCGATGTTACCTTAACAAAAAAAACCGCTCTTTTGAATTTTTGATTTGCCTAGCGAAGCCGTTCAGCTCACCTGCTGAATACCTGCAATTTGCCAATCCCCTTCCCCCTGAAGCAGACGGCGAATATGCCAAACTTCATTGAAAGCATGGGCAAAGCCACCCTGTTCTTCAATAATGAACCCTGAAAAACGCACACTGACAATAAAGTATTCGCTTTCGGTTGCCATATCGACGATATCGGCACGTAGCTCGTCAACCTGAGTGAAATTTCCGGCCATGTCCATACCTTCCATCTCGCTTTCCAGCGCTAACGCCAACTCTGGTGAACAATATGCGCGGACTTCGCTCATATCTTGCGCATCCCAAGCCTTTTGTATTGCTACAAAGTGATGCTTGGCATTTTCTATAAAGCTGTCTTTGTCAAACCAGCTCGGCGCTTCGTCCACTGTTTGTGCATTTTCAGAAAGCGCAGAACCAATTATTGATCCTTGTTGATAAGCAGACTCAGGAGCCTGCCAATCTTGGTGAGCACTCTTTTCATAATGATTCGGCTGATGCATAGGTTCATCATGCTCTGGCTGATAGCTGCTATGCACAGGTTGCTGACGTCGGCGGAACAGACTCATCAACACCATTGCTATCAAAATGAATACCAAAATATCGAAAGGCTGGATGCCATGAAAACCGTCTCCAAAAAGCATTGCTGCCAACAGACCACCGGCGGCAATCCCAGCCAATGGACCAAGCCACTTGGATGCCCCTGTTGACGGTCTTTGACCATAAGGGGCTTGTTGAGGTTTTGTTTGCTGCGTGTTCGAAGAGCTTGGACGCTTGTTGTACTGTTGAGGAGCCATCTTTTTCGAATAACCGAAATTGCCACCAAAACCGAATCGCTTCGCTTCCGCCACTTGCGCAAAAGCCAGGAAGGAGACAAGTGTCATCATGAGTACCAACGTTTTCTTCATTTTATAATTCCTCTTAGAACATCTAGCAGCGCGCTAGCTTACCCTTTTTGCTGACAAAATCTACCAGGTTGGGTGCTTTTTCTCAAAACTGTCATATTTTCGCAAATATCACTTAAGATTTCTCTGAAAGTCGTACGCAACTTTTCATATCAAAAATCCTATAAGATTCAACAAATTAACACAAAGATACCATAAAAAATGTATGATATATAAAAGAGTTAAAAACTCAGACAGGTCACCATATAAAAATCTAAATATAACACTACGCACTTACGACTAGCGACAGTCATCTATCGAGGTGCTTATGATGGACAGTTTAGAGAAACTCAAACAGCTGCGTAAAGAACACACGGACACCATTCCCTTCAAATCTCTTGTCCAATTTGAGAAATGGGCAGATGAAGTTTACCCGCTATTGAAGTTCAACGACCCCTTGTCGCAACGCTTTAACCGCGCACGTTTAAAGGCAGCGTTGGATCTACCCTATGGACCAACACAAAGCGCCATCGAACAAATCAATATTGCCATTGATACCGTCAACGAAGCCATTGAAAAACTCGAAGCCATGCCGCATTCCTTTTTCAGCCGAGAAGGTCACTTTCGCACGAAATGGCGCACAAGATTTAATGAGCACCCCATTCGATTGTCATCCATTGTCGGTCTGATATTTTTTATATTGGGGATAGGACTCACGGCGCTATTTGCTTGCTAAAACTGACTTTGCACAGCTTAACTTCATCCACACCCTGCCTTAAATCTGTTTAAATACAGCATAACTTCAAAAATTTAAGAGAGCTTTGCACGAGTGGGGCACGAGGTAAAAATGAGATAAAATTTCTCTGAATTAGGCGAAAAACGCAGCTAATAGCTGGCTATTGACAAGTTTTTTAACAACATTCAGGGGGATTTTAGCCATTTTTAGCCGTGCATCCATCTCGTGCAAAGCTCTCTTTAAGATTTTCTCATTCCGGTTAACCGAAATATTGTGACTTTTTTAGGATTCTCGTTATGCTTCGTTTCTTTAAAATTGACCAAGGTATCATTCGCGACATCACTTTCCAACCTGACACACCCCCGGCTGAGCTGGTTGCCACCGCCAATTGGATTGATGCCCACGACCCGACGGACGAAGAACGTGAACTGATCAGCGGTTTGCTGAGAATCGACCTACCTGAAAGCGACGAAGTGAATGAAATCGAAGACTCGGCGCGTTATTTCATCGACAGCGCCGGGCTCCATGTCCACTCGCTTTACCTCAGCCCTTCGGAAGGACGCTATACCACAGAAACCGTTGCTTTCATTCTTCAAACCAACCGCCTGATTTCTATTCGCGAAGCGGATATTGTCGACTTTCGTCTTTTCCGCCTGCGTGCCCGCAAAGAGCAAATCGTGTGTGCCAATGCACAAGCGCTATTCATCACACTGTTGGAACAAAAAGTCGAAAACCACGCCGACTACCTAGAAGACATTCATTTTCAGTTGGAAAAAGTCAGTTATGCCGTGCTGGAAGAAGGCAACACAGAGTATGAAGCCTGTATCGACAAACTTGCTCGTTTGGAAGACTCCAATGGGAAAACCCGCTTGTGTCTGATGGATGCGCAGCGCGATATTTCATTCTTGATTCGTCATCTCAAAACCGAGAAGAGCCAGGACAAAACCCTGAGAGAAATCACCCGAGACATTAACACCCTGATGTCCCACTCCACCTTCCTGTTCGACAAAATCAACTTTTTGATGAACTCAACACAGGGTTTTATCAATATCCAGCAGAACCAAATCATCAAGATTTTCTCGATTGCAGCAGTGGTCTTTCTACCCCCTACATTGGTGGCAAGCATCTATGGCATGAACTTCAAGCACATGCCGGAATTGGATTGGTTGTTGGGCTACCCTTGGGCAATCGGACTAATGATTTTGGCGGGCTTTGCGCCTTACTTTTATTTCAAGCGCAAAGGTTGGTTATAAGCGGTTAAGACTTAACGCAACGGGAAATGGTGTAGTCTTTTCCTTGCTTGACCTTGTCATAATTGCCAAACACTTCCATAAAGTTGCGCTTCATGTATTGTCTCAGCCCATTAATGGTCACCACCACAAACTGACCACCCGGCGCTAACTGCTGATGCACGTCATGCAAGATAATCGACAACATTTCCTTACCGACTTTTGCCGGAATATTGGATACCACGGTGGTGAAAACCTTATCTTTCGGCACTGCGCTTAAGCCGTTCGACAAATACGCCTTGGCGTGACTCAGTCCATTTTGCTGGGCGTTCTTATTGGCATAATCCACCGCAACGAAATCTTTATCCACCATGTGCACTTCACCTTGCGGCGCACAGGCGGCAATGGTTAGACCGATAGGTCCGTAACCACAACCGATATCCAATGCCACTTCGTTCGGCTGAATATCGAGGTGTCTCAGCAACAAGTCAGTACCAGAGTCGATTTCTCGTGGTGAAAAAATGCCCCAAGTTGAGTTAAGGGTCAAGCTGTGCCCTTTAAGTTCCGCTTGAAACTGAATGTCTTTTTTAAGTTCGTCGATTGTGCTCACTCGCGTTGCCCCGATATATCCTGTTACAAATAACCATCAAATTCACGCTTAAACTTTGCGCTAGCTGATAAAATATTCACCCATAAAATTCATTACAAAAACGGTGGCTGAAAATGCCGATTTGATGCCGTTTCCCGAAGTTATCGGAAATTATACAGGATTCATCGTTCACAGCTTGATTCATCGAAATCATGATTAACGAGCTTTTTACTAGTCACAGGTATGCATTCACTCAATAAACGTCAATTGGAAGCTGTTCTTCATGTCCACACCCCTGCTTTGGTGTTGGCAGGTGCCGGCTCTGGAAAAACGCGGGTAATCACCGAGAAAATCGCGCACCTGATTCGCAAGCACGACATCAAGCCTCATAACATCTACGCCCTGACCTTCACCAACAAAGCTGCGAGGGAGATGAAGGAGCGTGTCAGCAAACTTCTGAAAGATGATCCGTCCAAAGGGCTGAACGTCTCGACTTTCCATAACCTTGGATTAAACATCATCCGTCAGGAATACAAAGCACTGGGTTATAAGTCGAACTTCTCGATTATGGACGCGACGGACACCCGTCAAATCATCAAGGACTTGCTAAAAAAACAATCTCTAGACGAAGAAGCCTTGGAAAATGCGCAATGGGATATTTCCAACTGGAAAAACGCGCATATTTCTCCGCAGCAGGCATTGGAGCAAGCTGAAGACAACCTGCAACAGGCCCGTGCAATTTTGTATGACCTCTATCAGCAGCAACTCAAAGCCTACAATGCGGTGGATTTTGATGATCTGATTGGGTTACCGGTTCGATTGTTTGACGAAAACCGCGAGATTCTCGACAAGTGGCAGAACAAAGTCCGTTATTTATTGGTCGATGAGTATCAAGACACTAATGCCGCACAGTACGCATTGGTAAAACAATTGGTCGGTATTCAGGCGCGCTTCACCGTGGTTGGGGATGATGACCAGTCCATTTACGCTTGGCGTGGTGCCCAACCGGAAAACCTGTCACTGCTGAAAGAAGACTTCCCGAATCTTGAAGTCATCAAGCTGGAACAAAACTACCGTTCGTCAAACCGTATCCTGCAATCAGCCAACGCCTTGATTGCCAACAACCCGCATGAATTCGAGAAATCGCTTTGGTCGGAAATGGGGATGGGAGATATGCTTCGCGTCATCGCCTGCAATGATGAAAACCACGAGGCGGAACGCGTTATTTCTGAAATCATCGTGCATAAGTTCAAGAACCGCACCCAGTTCAAAGACTATGCGATTCTGTATCGCGGGAATTTCCAGTCACGTTTGTTTGAGCGTGCCTTGCGTGAGCAAAACATTCCTTACAAACTGTCGGGCGGGCAATCGTTCTTCGACAAAACGGAAATCAAAGACCTGCTGTCTTACCTGAAACTGATTGTAAACCCGGATGATGACGCGGCGTTTTTACGTGTGGTCAACACCCCTCGCCGCGAGATTGGCGCCACCACTTTAACCAAGCTGGCAAGCTACGCCACACAACGCCATGTGAGTTTATTTGACGCCACGCAAGAGCTGGGTTTAAGCACAGTTCTGGATGAAAAGGCATTGAAACGCGTGAGCTATTTCGGCGACCTGATTCTTAAGTGGATCAAAGACTCGGAAACCTTGGCGGGCACCGAAGTTATCGAGTTCATTCGCAAGCTGAATGAAAACATCGAATATGACAACTGGTTGCGCGAAACCTCGAACACTCCAAGACAAGCGGAAAAGCGTATGGAGAATACGCGCGATTTGTTCCAATGGATTGAGCGCATTATCGACAAAGCCAAGAACGAAGACGACGAAGACATCATGCTCAATAAAATCGTGTCCTACATGACCTTGATGGACATGTTGGAACGTAATGAAGAGGAAGTCGAGCAAAATGAAGTCACATTGATGACCCTTCATGCCTCGAAAGGTCTTGAGTTCCCTCACGTCTTTCTCATCGGCATGGAAGAAGAGCTGCTGCCTCATAAACAGAACTTGGAATCCCCTGGCTTAGAAGAAGAACGCCGATTAGCTTACGTAGGCATTACCCGCGCGCAACGCAGCCTGACCATGACCTATGCGAAAAAGCGCCGTAAATACGGTGAGGAAATGCGCTGCGAACCGAGCCGCTTCTTACATGAGTTGCCGGAAGACTTGCTTGATTGGGAAGGCAAGCCCGGTGTTGAAATTTCCGCCGAAGAAAAACTGGAAAAAGGCAATGCCGCGCTAGATAGCCTCAAAGCCATGCTGGCCTCAAACGGCTAAACCTAACTCGACAGGAGTAGACAACATGATCGCCCCCTTTCAAATTGCACAAATTCCTGAAATACGTTTTGGCTGGGGCTGCCGACAAGACTTGGCGAAAAGCGTGTCGGAATATGCCTCTGTGGTATTAATTTCCAGCCGCACCCTAGCCCAACCTGGCAGATTTTCAGCGGATTTACTCACTCAACTTCAAGAACAAGGAACACGCGTTGCGTTGTTTCTGGTTTCCGGCGAGCCTTCACCAGAGATGGTCGACAACATTGTTGAAGGCTGTCCTAACAATGCGCAAGCAGTTATCGGCATTGGCGGCGGTAGCGTCCTAGACACCGCCAAAGCGGTCGCTGGACTGATTCCCAGCGGTAACTCGGTAATGAACTATTTGGAAGGCGTCGGCAAAGGTGAGCCTTTTGATGTGGAAACGCTACCCTTTATCGCCGTGCCGACCACCGCTGGCACCGGCAGTGAGACCACTAAAAATGCGGTACTGTCGAGACTGGGGCAATTCAAAAAATCTTTCCGAGACAACAAACTCCTCGCCAAAAGTGTTTGGCTTGACCCGGAACTTTTGATGAGCTGCCCGCAACCTGTACTCTACAGCACAGGTATGGATGCTTTTACCCAATTACTGGAATCTTACACCACACTCAAAGCCAATCCAGTCACCAACGCTTTAGCTTGGCAAGGCATGACCCTCTTCAAAGGCGCATTCGAGTTATTGGAAAGCCCTTCAGACGCTGACAAAGAAACCGGTTATGGCAACCTGATGCTGGCAGCCAGCTTGTCTGGAATAACATTGGCTAACGCCGGGCTGGGCGCAGTTCACGGTCTAGCTGGACCGATCGGTGCATTTTTTGAAGCACCACACGGCATCGTTTGCGCGAAATTACTGGCGCCGATTACTGCAGCCAATATCGAAACCTTACAAAAACAAGAGAATGCCTTTTCGCAGGCAACGCTCCACAAATATGCTCGCATCGGCCGATTGCTGACTGACGAAAAGGTTATTGAGCCATCACCAGAAACGCTTGAAAACGACTTGTCGAATTTAATCTCAAACCTGCAACTTCTGACAGAACGCTACGCACCAATTTCCTTATCGGAATACGGTATGACGCCATGCCAACTGGATCCGGTCATCGAAAACTGTCGTTCAGGAAGCATGCTCGGTAATCCGGTTGTACTTTCCGACCAACAATTACAAAATGCCTTATATCAAACACTGTAAACCAAACTTCACGAATTAAGCGTTATAATCAACGAAATCGCGTAATATGGATGTGCGAATCGATCACTCTAAGGGACTTTCATTTGGCACGTTGTGCAAAATACTGGATAGCGTTCGTATTTTTCAGTAGAATTGTGGACGATATGTCTTTTATTTAGGTATAAAAAAATTATGTTACGCACACTTTCTCTCATCACCCTTTGCGGGTTACCTTTCTTGGCTTATGCCCAAGATACCACCAACGATTTTGCCAATTCCCCAGCAATGCAGACCCTCATGGATGACGGTGAGCATACTAAAAGGGATGTTGAGGAATATAAGGATTTAGACCAAGACGGGGTTCCCGACAAAGACGATTTTTGCGCCAACACAGCCAAAGGCACGAAAGTAGACAAGCATGGTTGTGAACTCGACAGTGACGGCGACGGCATCTACGATAAAACCGATCAATGCCCGAACACTCCACCGGGTGTCTCAGTCAATTTCTTGGGCTGTGAGGGTGATGAAGATAAAGACGGCGTTGTCGACAGTCAGGATAAATGTCCAGGCACGCCTCTGGGCACCAAAGTCAATAAATATGGGTGTGCATTAAACAACGACAAAGATGGTGATGGCGTCATTGACTCGTTAGATCAGTGTCCAAACACGCCTAAAGGCTATATCGTCAACAAATACGGCTGTCCACCACAAACGAAAGTAACTATCCAAATCACCTTCCCGGTAGGTTCTTGGAATATTCCAACGGACCAAAAAGAGTTGTTGGAAAAACAAGCCAGTAAGCTAAAAGAACTGCAACCGGATGAAGTGGTATTGATTTCCGGCTTCACCGACAATAGCGGTAAAGCGGACACGAACATGAGGCTCTCTTGGGAAAGAGCGAGCAGCGTTAAAGATTATATCCTGACCAACTTCAGCTATCCGAAAGATAAGTTTTATATTATTGGGATGGGGGATCAAAATCCGATTGCTTCAAACGCCACCAAGGCCGGTAGAGAGCATAACCGACGCATTGAATTCCAGGTTCTAAAAGTGGATAAACTGTCGCCGCTGGCTCGTCATGACATTCCTGCCGAGATGCGTTTGAAGAAGTAACCAATATCGAGGAAAGGCTAGCGGGATGCAACGGTTAATTTTTTGGGTGGGATTGATAGCACTAAGCTTGTACCACATCAAGTTAGCCGATGCATCTGGAGCGCCAACAGTTGTCAGTAACGCCGAGATTCAAAAGGTTAATCAAAAATATGGCATGCTGGCGGCTAACCGCTTAAGGGCTTGGCAAAGCTTGGTTAATGATGCTTATGGCAAACCGGAAAGGCTGCAACTGAGCATGGTGAATAACTTTTTCAACGGCGCCAAATATATGTCCGATGAAAAAAACTGGGGCAAGCAGGACTACTGGGCGACGCCAATAGAAATGCTCATCAAAGACGCCGGAGATTGTGAAGACTATGTTATCGGCAAATACTTCACACTCAGGGCACTTGGCATTCCAGATCAAAAGCTTTATCTGACTTATGTTAAAGCCATACGCTTCAAACAAGCGCACATGGTATTAACCTACTTCAAAACGCCAAAATCCATCCCTTTGGTTTTAGACAATATCAATCCGCAAATCCGCAAAGCAACCCAACGCCCTGACCTGCTCCCTATCTACAGTTTTAACGGTAGCGGACTCTGGCTCGCAAAACAACGCGGCAGAGGACAAGCAGTGGAAGGCGGAAATAAACAACTCGAACAATGGCAAGCACTGCTCAAAAAATTAGATAAGAGGAGTTCATCATGAGCTTAAGTAAGCAAATGATTTTATTCATCTCAGGTATGTTGATGATACTGTTGGTAGGAACATTTATCCTAAACTTCAACAACACCAAGACCTTCTTGGAACATCAACTGGTCTCCCACTCACAGGACACCGCCACCTCACTTGGCTTATCCCTGAGTTCCGTTGCCAACGGTGAAGACACCTCATCCATGGAAACCATGATCAATGCCGTTTTCGACCGCGGTTACTACTCCATGATTGCCCTCTATGATGTCGATGGTAAAGTGATTTATAAACGGACCAACTCCGATAGCATCCAAGGCATCCCTAACTGGTTCATCCACCTTATCCGCATTAAGGCTCCCATGGCAGAGTCTTTGGTACAAACCGGGTGGATTCCTGTCGGAAAACTAAAAGTTGAAAGTCATCCCGGCTATGCCTATATCGAACTTTGGAAAACCACTATTAGTTTAACGATATGGTTCGTCATCGCCGCCGTACTTGCCATTGCTCTGGCGATTTATGCACTGAAAGTCATGCTCAACCCGCTCAAAAAGCTGGAACAACAAGCTGAAGCCATCGTTAAAAAAGAATATTTACTGCAAGAAGATCTGCCGAATACCACTGAATTCAAGCAGGTGGTCTCAGCGATGAATACCATGGTTCACAAGATGAAAGATGTTTTTGATCGTGATGCAAAAATGTCAGAAAAGCTGCAAAAAATTGCTTACCAAGACAATGTAACCGGTTTGTCGAACCGTTTGCACTTTGAGATGAATATTGACAGCTTGATTGATCCTAAAAGTGAAGCACTGCCCGGCGTTATGGCTTTGGTTCGCATTCAAAACTTGAAAGACATTAATGACCAATTTGGCTACCCAATCGGGGACAAGTTCGTGAAATTACTGTCCGCCAAATTAATCCAACACCTTAATTTCAAACAAATGCTCAATGCACGTTTGAACGGTACCGAGCTGATATCCGTTATCCCTAACAGTCGCACTGACATTGTCATCAAACAAACGGAAAACTTCTTAGCAACTGCAAAAGACATTTTAGCTGAACTGAATATGGCGGAAGAGTACCTCAACGTCAACATCGGCATCATTCACTACGAGCCTGGACAAACCCGTGGGGCGCTACTGACAAACCTTGACATAGCAGTAACCGAAGCAGCACAAAAGGGTCAAAACACCTACTGCTATACCGCAAACGATGAAGAAAAAACCGATGAACAGATTTGGCATGACATCATTGAGCGTGCAATAAAAGATAGCCGTTTCGTATTGTTCCAACAAGGCGCTTACTCCGCAGAGCGCCAAGTTCACTCGAACGAGCTTCTCATTCGAATGAAAGACGATAATGGCGAATTGCAATCTGCTGGATTCTTTATGCCCACGGTTATTCGCTTACACAGAGAGAGTGAAATTGACCAACTGGTCGCGCAGCTGGCAGCAAACTTCATTACAACTTCTCCACAAAATGTCACTTCAAGGCTGTCCATCAACTTGAGCGGTGCAACATTGGAATCGGTATCAGAAAGACTGCGTCTGCTTGAGCTAATCGACAAACATGGCCACAAACATTTCGCGTTTGAAGTGGCGGAAAACCTAATTACAAATAGCGATAATCAAACCAGAGATTTCCTAAAGAGCTTGAGCAAACAAGGTTATGAGTTTGGTATTGATAACTTCGGTTCACAATTCACGAAGCTGGCATTCCTTCAAGACTTGCGCCCTGACTTCATCAAACTGGATATGTCATTCACCAATGTTATTGAAAATGACGAACAAACCCGCTCTTATGTCTCCAGTGTGGTTGATATGTGTACCAGCTTGGATATCCTAGTTATTGCCATGGGGATTGAAAATGATGCGCAACGACAAGCATTTGAATCGCTTGGGGTCACCACTTTCCAAGGATATCTATACGGCGCACCCAAACCTCTATTCTCCCCACAATAAAAAGAGTATACTTTAGGGCAATCTATACTATGTCGCACACCGGATCAAACGCATTGAAAACGGAACAAACCGAAAGCCAGGATCTAGATTTTCGTGATCCACTGCTTGATTGCTTAGTTCTTTATTGCAAAACGCAGGGACAAAACCTTTCCAGCCATGCTCTCGTAGCAGGTTTACCTATCAGTGACGGCGAGCGACTAACGCCTGAATTATTCATTCGAGCTGCAGAACGCGCGCAAATCCATGCAAAATTCGTTCAGCGCGAGCTTGCCGACATTCCAAGCCTTGTCATGCCTTGCATTATTAATCTTAAAGACAATCAGGCATGTATCTTGGACTCTATATCCGGCAGTCAAGCCAATATCATCATGCCGGACATGGGTGGAAGCCTCAAAACAGTTTCGTTAAAAGAGCTGGAAAAAGACTACTTGGGCTACGCCATTTATCTTGGCAAAAAAGTCAGCCAGGCGAACAAAAAAGACCGTTTGGTCAAAAAAGATGACGGGCATTGGTTCTGGCACACCTTCTGGGACAATAGAACCATTTACCGCGACGTCATTATCGCATCTGTCGTCATCAATATTTTCATACTCGCCAACCCGCTGTTCGTCATGAACGTCTATGACCGCATTGTGCCAAACAATGCCGTTGAGTCGCTTTGGGTATTGGCACTTGGCATCAGTGTCGTATATATGTTCGACTTGTTGCTCAAGTCACTGCGCTCTTATTTCCTAGAAATCGCCGGAAAGAAAAGCGATGTGATCATGTCGGCAAAACTCTTTGAGCATACGCTTGATTTAACGATGGAGAACCGCCAAGGTTCCATCGGTGCATTTGCCAACAACCTAAAAGAGTTCGACAGCATCCGCAACTTTTTCACCTCAGGCACCATCGCCTCAATTGTCGATTTACCGTTTGTCATCATCTTCTTATTGGTAATCACCTACATCGCTGGGGCAATCGTCTTGGTCCCCATGCTGATTATCATGGTTATCCTGCTCTATAGTTTGATTATGAAAGACCGCATCATGAGCAGCATTGAAGCAACTTACGAAGCTTCTGCACAGAAAAACGCCGTACTCATAGAAACCCTTACCGCCATTGAAACCATTAAAGCCCTTGGCGTTGAAGCGCGCTCGCAATGGAAGTGGGAACAGGCTGTTGGTGAGATCGCCAAAGCCAGCATCAAATCCAAGATGATGCAAAGCTCAATCGGCAGAATGACGGGGTTCATGCAACAAATGAGTACCGTTTTCATCGTATTGGCCGGGGTGTACTTAATCAAGAACGGTGACTTGACGATGGGGGGCTTGATTGCAACCGTTATGCTGAGTCAGCGCGCTATCGGGCCGATGGGACAGTTTGCAAATCTCACAGCCTCCTATCAGCAAACGCGCACCGCACTGAACTCCCTAAACGACTTAATGAAAAAAGAAACCGAGCGCCCGGTTGGTAAGCGCTTCATTCAGCACCCTGTTTTTAATGGAAAAATCGAATTCAGCAACGTCACATTCACCTACCCAGGCGACTCAAAGGAGGCATTGCATGACGTGTCCTTCAAAATCGAAGCTGGAGATAAAGTCGGAGTCATTGGTCGCGTTGGTTCGGGAAAAACAACCATCGAAAAACTGATTCTCGGCTTTTACAAACCGGACAGTGGTTCAATTCTAATTGACGGCATTGATATCACCCAGCTTGATCCGGCAGCGTTGAGACACAATATCAATTACGTGCCACAAGAAGTGACACTATTCAGCGGCGATGTCAGAGAAAATATCGCCTACAAAGCACCTTATATTGAAGATGATTTGATTCTACGAGCTGCCAAACTCGCGGGCGTGGATGACTTTATCAAAACGCATCCGTCCGGATATGGCTTAATGATTAACGAAGGCGGAACCTCACTCTCTGGAGGTCAAAGACAAAGTATCGGCGTTGCGCGCGCTCTGCTATTGCCAGCACCGATTTACTTGTTCGATGAACCAACCAATGCGATGGATTCCAGCACCGAAATGACGCTGATCCAACGCCTAAAAGAAAATACCATCCAGAACACGATGATTGTCGTTACCCATAAGATGAGTATTTTACAATTGGTGGATCGTCTCATTGTTTTAGACAACGGCAGACTGATTGCCGACGGCCCAAAAGACACGGTTCTAGAAGCCTTGAAGTCGGGACAATTGAATAAACAGCGGGTGGATGCATGAAAATTACAAAGCGCCCTGACGTATCTGAATCTGATTTGGAGTTCATGTCCAGTTTGAGCCAAGCTGCTCTGGAAAAACCCACCATCAAATCTCAAGTTTTGGTGTGGTTGATTTTTTTGGTCATCGTCTTTTTGATTGTTTGGGCAAGCCTAACGACACTAGACAAAATTGTAAGAGGTGAAGGTAAAGTTGTACCTTCTAGCCAGATTCAGGTTGTACAGAATTTAGAAGGCGGTATTGTCTCTAATATTTTTGTCAAAACCGGTGATAAGGTTCGTAAAGGCGAAACGCTGATTAAACTCGACAACACCCAATTTGCCAGTAGTTTTGGTGAAGCGGAAACACAAAAATATGACTTACAGGCTCAATCCGAACGTTTGAAGGCTGAGGCATTTGACCGTCCCTTTATCGAAAAATATCCGTCCAATGATCCTAACGTCATCAGAATGTTTGACCGCGAGAAAACGCTATACCAAAACCAGTTAAATCAACTTCAAACCAATATACACATTCTTGAACAACAGATTGTTCAGCACCGTTCAGAGTTGGAAGAAGCGCAAAACCAAGCCACGCAACTCAAAAAATCCTACGAACTGCTACAAAAGGAAATCCATATCATGGAACCTTTGGTTCGAGAAGGCATCGCTTCACAAGTGGATTTATTAAAAACCAGACGTGATGCCAACGACGCCTACACCAAACTGCAATCGACTCGAATTTCCATTCCAAAACTACAATCGGCGGTAAAAGAAGCCGAATCGAAACAAAAAGAAGCGAAACAGGATTTCCAAAACAAAGCGCAGGAAAAGTTAAATGAAGTTCTGGCTAAACTTGAACAAATTCAAAACTCACAAACCGCCATTGAAGATAAGGTCCGTCGTACCAATATCCGCTCGCCGGTTAACGGTGTTATCAATCAGTTAATGGTGTCGACCATCGGTGAGGTGGTAAAACCGGGTAGTGACATTATCAAGATTGTGCCAAATGATGCTTCATTGGTGTTGGAAACCAAAATTCTGCCATCCGATATCGGGTTTGTTTACCCTGGTTTGAAAGCAAAAATTAAATTCACCGCTTACGACTTTGCGATTTATGGCGGCTTGGAAGGGACTGTTGAGAATATTTCTGCGGATACCATCGTTGATGATAAGGGCAACAGCTTTTACATCGCCCGCATTAAAACCAACAAAAACCACTTGGGAACAGACAAGAATCCGCTTTATTTATTACCAGGGATGCAAGCAACAGTTGATGTTGTGGTTGGAAAACAAACCATCATGGACTACTTGATTAAACCGATCATTAAAGCCAAGGACCTAGCTTTACGTGAATCCTAAGTTTTTTTAATAAATAGATAAAAAAATCGGTACAATAGTCGCATCTAGTTAAACAATAGTAAAAATACTTAACCCATAGATTAGAGTCAAAGTAACAGAACATGACGCACTTACTGCTATATACGACTGACGAAAATATCGTCAACAACGCATCCATTGCAGCAAGCCGTGACTGTGAGGTTATCTTTGATTTAGAAGAAACGTTAAGTTATTTGCCAAGCGAAGTCATGTTACTTGTGGCGTTGAATGAAAATATTCAACAGGAACAAATAGAACAGCTGATTACTCAAGAGTATCCGGTGATCTTACTTTCCAGCCTGCCGTCTTCAGAAGAAGCTTTGGCATGGTTCGCGCTAGGGGTTAGGGGTTATCTTAATCTTTATGCCAATGAAGAGAGAATCCGTCAAGCAATTGACGCTGTTCAATCAGGTAGTATCTGGTTAGGGCAAAATGTGATGCAAGCACTCATCTCACAAGCCGCCAACCAACCAAAACGTTCGGAAAGTTGGAAAAACCAAGTGACGGAACGTGAAGAAGAAACATTGAAATTAGTCATGCAAGGCTTAAGCAATATGGAAATTGCAGAGTCAATGCATATTAGTGAACGCACTGTCAAAGCACATATCAGCCATTTATTGGAAAAGTTTTCCGTCAAGGATCGATTGGCACTGGTACTGTGTATACAAAACTGGCAGGATGAAGATTAGAAGCAGTCCATGAAATTTCAAAACACACTTATCTATGTACATCTTGGCTTGTTATCAGTTGGGCTGCTCGCGAGCCCAGCTGCGCATGCACTGACATTAAAAGAAGCCATTGAAGACGCCATCGTCCACAACCCAGAGTTCCGAAAGGAAGTCAAAGCCTTCCGCGCGACCCAAGCACAGGTTCGTTCCGCTGAAGGCGGCTACTACCCTAGCATTGACCTCAGCGCGGGCATAGGTTACGAAGAAGTCAAGCAAGGTTATCCAGGTGGTGTTGACAACCAAGGCAACGGGCTCGAACGTCAGGAAGGCTCCATCAAATTGACGCAAAACCTGTTTCAAGGCTTTGCGACTCAAGAAGAAGTCAGACGTCAAAAATACCGTCAGGACTCCGCCGCCTACAAAGCCCAAGCCGCCGCAAGCACAATCGCATTGGATATGGCAACCGCTTACGTCAACCTGCTGAAAGAAAAAGAACTGTTAAAGTTGGCGAAAGACAGTTTGGACACTCACCTTAAGATTCACGATCAAATCCTGAAGCGTAACCAAGCTGGGATTGGTAACCAAGTTGAAGTTGACCAGGCAGAAGCACGTCTTGCCTTGGCGCAATCCAATCTTGGATCAGAACAAAACAACTACTATGATGCTTTGGCAAAGTTTCAGCGTATCCTAGGGCGTCAGCCGGATAACTCGCTGATCAAGCCAAAATTCAAATACAGCCTACCCCAGTCGTTGGATGCTGCAACCAAAATCGCCATGCAAAACCATCCAACTCTAGAGTCTGCCAATGCGGATGTTGCTGCGGCCAGAGCACAATATGATGCCAGTGGTAAAAACTACTACCCGACCGTCAACCTTGAAGTGGAAAAGACTTTCAACAACAACCTCTCCGGTATTAAGGGAGAAAACGACTACATGCAAGCAATGTTGCGTTTGAAATATAACCTATACAACGGTGGTCGTGACTCGTCAGAAGTTAAGAGAGCTTCATCGGAATACATGCAAGCAACGGAAGTACGTAACAACAGTCGTCGTCAGGTGATTGAAAATCTGAGATATGCTTGGAATGCTTACCAATATATCGGGGATCAAATCCCTTATATCAACAAGCACATCAAACTGACACATGAAACCTTGGTCGGTTATCGCAAGCAATTCAACCTGGGACGCAGATCGCTACTGGATTTGTTGAACACCGAGAACGAATATACCAGTGCGCTGCGTACTTTGATCAACAATGAAGCGGATGAATTGATTGCCAAATACCGCATTTTGGCAGCAACCGGTGAATTACTGAACGCACTATCCATTCAATACAGCTTTGTTGATGCTGAAAAGCAATACAACGGCGAATAAACCTCAGCCCCCAACCTGGCAGATTTTCTCGCCTTACCCCTTTGGGCGGCGAGCGCTTCATTTGATAAAAATCTACCAGGTTGGGGTCTTTAAAATGCTACGCCATTCCGGTTATGAAACGTGTACAGACACCGCCAACCAGATTTGCCATGCCCCCATCAGCATAATCAAAAAGCCCGCAACACGTCTGACACGCTGGTTGCGCGATAAGCGCGTGAAGAAAAACGCAAACGACCCCATCAATAGCAAATTCGGCATAGTGCCCAACCCAAATGCAATCATGACGGCCGCACCTTGCAGTGCGCCTCCGGCTGAAATCGCCATAATCACCATGCTATAAACCAAACCGCATGGCAACCATCCCCAAACCATGCCATACAGCCAAGCTTGAGGAATCGTTCTCACCGAAGTCATTTTGGAAACCACTGGCTGAAGACGTTTCCAAATGAAACTCCCTAGCCTTTCGACCACCACCACGCCATTCCAGACGCCTGCAACATAAAGCCCCAAAGCGAGCATGAATGCACCCGCAAAAATCTGCAATGCTTGCTGTGCCGGTAAGAAAGTCGCCAAAGAGGTTACTGTATGCCCCAACCAACCGAACAAGGCCCCAATGAGAGCATAACTGGTCACCCGTCCTAAGTTATAGGCAAGCTGATAGGGAAACATTCGCCACAGACTTAGTTGCACCTCGGGACGGAGATTAAACGACAAAGTGCCGACCACACCACTGCACATCCCCAGGCAATGCACGCCACCCAAAAAGCCGACCATCAATGCGGTGAACAGCAAGGATTCATTCATCAGCTATTCCCCTTCATGACAATTTATCCAGTTTACGGTACGACAAGGCTTCCGCAATATGCTTGATGCTGACAACATCATCCTTTGCCATATCGGCTAACGACAACGCCACACGCAACACTTTATGGTAACTTCTGGCTGACATACCCAATTGATTCACCGATTTCTCCAGCAACGCTAAAGACGCATCATCGGGTTGAACCAGTTCATTCAGCTCCTGAGGGGTCAGTTTTGCATTGAGCTTACCCTGACGATTCCATTGCCTTTGCTGACAATCTATAACACGCTCCTTAACTTCTACGGAGGTTTCCCCAGATGCTTTCGCTGTTTGGCTTAAATGCTGAAACTCGACTGGTGAGACTTCCAAGTGGCAGTCAATTCGATCTAACAACGGCCCGGAAATCTTTTTCAGGTATCGATTGATTTGCTCAGGGGTATCCGTGCATCGCCCTAGTGGGTCGTCACTAAAAAATCCTGATGGGCTAGGGTTGGTCGCACACACGAGCTGGACATCCGCAGGATAGGACACCTGTTGGTTAACTCGCGAGATTTCAACGCGCTTGGTTTCCAGCGGTTCTCTCAAAGCTTCAAGTACATTACGGTTAAACTCCGTCAACTCATCTAAAAACAACACTGAGTGGTGTGCCAAAGACAAGGCGCCCGGTTTTGCCGTCGCCCCCGAACCACCCCCCACCATAGCTGGTGCCGTAGCCGTATGGTGAGGATGAACCAACATGCGCTTGAAGAAATCTTGACCATTCACCGGCTTTCCGGCAAGAGAACGTATCACCGCGACTTCTATCGCCTGTTGTTGCGTCAAATCCGGCAGGAGTGTAATCAATCGGGACGCCAGCATACTTTTACCAGAACCCGGCGGCCCAACCATCAGTAGCGAATGTCCACCCGCCGCGCACAACTCCAGCACGCGCTTGGCTTGAAACTGCCCTTGAATATCCGCGATATCCTCTTGATAGTGCCAACCCTTGTCATCAATGGAAGTCATCTCTTGTGGCGAATGGAGCTCGCCAGATGCGGTCAAAAACGCACTGACTTCCAATAAATGACTGGCCGCCAAAATCTCAGCACCGTCAATGACTGCCGCTTCCGCAAGGTTATCCTGAGGGATGATAAGGGTTTTACCGGCCTGCTTTGCCTGAAGTACCGCGGACAAAATGCCATCGACACGACGCACTTCACCATTCAGCCCCAGCTCTCCGATAAATTCTAATTTGGTTAAATCCAGTTGGGTATTGAGTTGGCCTGATGCCAATAGAATACCGAGTGCAATCGGCAAGTCATAACGGCTTCCCTGCTTGGGGACGTCGGCAGGCGCCAGGTTGACGGTAATACGTTTAGGGGGGAGTTGGAAACCACTGCTTAACAGTGCCGAGCGGACACGATCTTTACTTTCCTTAACGGCAGCTTCGGGAAGACCGACCAAAGACAACTGAGGCAAACCATTGGTAACATGCACCTCAACCTGCACGACAGGCGCTTCCATACCGGAAAGTGCGCGGGTTTCCAGCGTGGCATACTGTGTTAACACAACGCGCGTTTACTCTTTATTTTCGAGTGCGTCGACCTTTGCTTCCAAAGCTTCCAGCTTTTGTCGGGTCTTGGCTAACACGGCCGTTTGGACATCAAACTCTTCTCTTGAGACCAAATCCATTTTTTCAAAAGCACGGCTCAAACTGGCTTTGAAATTTTTCTGAGCCTGTTCCGGCAATTCACCAAATCCTTGTGGCAACACTTTTGAGACGGTTTCCACCAAAGATGCAATTTGTTTCGAATCCAGCATAGTGTCTCCAAATTGGGGATGACGCCGTGAGTAAGATCACGACATAGAAACTAAGCTAGAAACTATACTCGAATTTTTCCTCTAATACCATTAGAATCACCCAACACTCCCGTCAGTCATCCCTTACGCAAAAGCACTCAAATCTGTTTCTATACAAAACGTTTTGTGTAAAATAGAAACATAAATATTATTCGTAATCTAAGGCACATCATGTTACTTGATATTAACGACGCACCTGAAAAATCGATTCGTATCTTTGGGCAGTTAATCGATATTTTTGAAGAACAGTCGATTAACCCAACGCCGTTAAATTATTTTATCTGGTACGAATATTACAAAGGGGACAATCCAAAATTCCGTCAGGAAATGGACAAGATCCTCAACGATCCTTTTGGTTATAACGACCGACTAGGGCGTCGCCTTTATGACGAATATTTCGCGGATGACGACTCTGCCGATAATGAGTTCGATAAAGCTCTCAAACGCTTAATCGGCCTTGTCATCAAGAAAATGAACATCTGGAGCGACAAGCTCGCCCAGCAATCGAAAGAACTTGATAAATTCGCCACCTCCCTCAACGATCCGAATATTGATGCAGCGACCCTGAAAGAGCTGACCCATACGGTTCAAAGCACCGTCACCTCAATGCAGGAATCCAGTGCGGATTTACAAAAAGAACTCATGTCCAGCAATGAGGAAATCACACGCTTACGCAAACAACTGATTGAAGCACGTGCGCAAGTCATGCTGGATGAGTTGACTGAGGTGGGGAATAGAAAAGCTTTCAACATTGCCATGGCGGAAATGATGGATTCCGCTCAAGCAAGCGGCAACCCAGAAAGTCTGGTGTTGATCATGACTGACATCGATCATTTCAAACGCTTCAATGACAACTTTGGCCACCTGGTCGGCGACAGCGTGTTGCGTTACTTCGCCAACCTGATGAAGAAAAGCAAACTGGAAAATGAAACCATCTGTCGCTACGGCGGGGAAGAGTTCGCCGTGATCCTATCGGATTCAGATATGGAATCGGCAATGGAACGCGCCGAGTCGATTCGTCACAACATCGAAACCGCTAAGTTGAAACGCAAAGACTCCACCAAAGAGCTGGGATTAATCACCGCCTCTTTTGGGATCGCAACTTATAAAGGTTTGGAAGAAACTGTCGACGAGTTCATCAAACGTGCGGATGATGCGCTCTACCTTGCCAAAGAACAAGGTCGTAATCAGGTGAAAACCGAACTGGATTTAGAAGCGCAACAAACGGCTTCGGCTGAATAGATGTTACTGACTTTCAGAGGCCTCAGCCTCTGATTGGGGTTTTGTCTACTTAGCGTCTTTATCCGTTTGAGGGTCACTGGTTTTCTTAGCGCGAATCAACAAAGTATCCACCCCAAGTTTTCTTAGCTCATTTCGCTTACGGTTCATCACCAATCGATCGGTAAAAGGCCCCAGACGTAAACGGTAATAGGTTTTGCCTCTGGACTGAATACTGGTCACTTGAAGTACCTGATCATACCCTGCCAAACGTTTCTGCTCTTTTAGCGCCGCATCTTGTTCGGTAAAAGTACCCGCTTGAATGTAGTAAGGTGACGGCAATTCAATTGAGATAGGTTCAGCATTCACCACCACTTCGGTTTTCGCCAATCCCTGATAAAAACTATAGTGAATCTTAGGCTCATTATCTGCCGGCTTTTCAACCACCGTCGCTTCAAAGACTTTTTTCTCAGCAGGTTTTGCAACAGGTTCCTTTTTGACGTCTTCAGCTTTTTCACTCGCTGCTAACGCGGCATTAGCAGCGCCTTGCTTAGTTTCGTTCGACTTCACGCCTTTATCGGCGAAATGCTGCACGACAAAAAAACCACCCAGCAAGCCTATCGTCACAACCAATGCCATCAACCACACCCACTTCATGGGAGAAGAAACAGGCTCCTCAGTACGCGCTGTCATCTGAGAACGACGCTGATAAGGCTGCTTAGCGTTGTAATGTTTTTGCTTGTAGTCTCTTGCCATGGAAAGCGAATTACATACTTTGCGGCGCGGATACGCCCAACAGTTTCAAACCGTTTCTCAATACCTGCCTAACGGCTGCGATCAGCACAAAACGAGATTGACGCAATGCATCGTCTTCCACCACGAACTGACAGGCGTTATAGTAAGAGTGAAGACCATTTGCCAAGTCCTTCAAATAATACGCGACTTGATGCGGCTCATAAGCCTGCGCTGCACGTGCGATCACTTCTGGGTACTTCGCCAACTGCGTTGCCAAATCCGTTTCATGCTCTGATGTTAACAATGAAAAATCTGCCAGGTTGGGGTCAATCACCACCGAATAGCCTTTTTCCTCAGCCTGCTCAAATACACGGCAAATACGCGCATGAGCATATTGAATGTAGTAAACCGGGTTGTCGTTGGATTGGGATTTCGCCAAATCCAAATCGAAGTCCATGTGCTGCTCCGACTTGCGCTGTACGTAGAAGAAACGCGCTGCATCCGAACCCACTTCTTCTCTCAACTCGCGCAAGGTCACAAACTGACCGGAACGCGTGGACATCGCTAACTTTTCGCCACCACGATATAAAATCGCGAATTGAACCAACAAGACTTCCAAGGCATCTGGATTGGTATCCATCGCCTGCATCGCCGCTTTGACACGCGGCACATAACCATGGTGATCGGAACCCCAAATATCAATCAGCACATCAAACCCACGTTCAAGCTTGTTAAAGTGGTAAGCGATGTCCGAAGCAAAGTAGGTTTTCAAACCGTTGTCACGCACGACAACGCGGTCTTTCTCGTCACCATACTCGGTTGATTTAAACCACAAAGCGCCATTCTGTTCGTAGACTTTACCTGCGGCCTGCAATTTTTCCAATGCCGCATCGATTACCCCAGAATCCATCAGCGAACGCTCGGAGAACCAGTTGTCGAACTCGACACCGAACTCGCCCAAGTCCTCACGAATGTCAGACAAAATAACCGTCAAAGCTTGTTGGAAGACGATTTCATATTTGTCAGCACCCAATAGGTTTTTCGCTTTCATGATTAAATCATCGATATGTTCTTCTTTGTCACCCGAGACAACATTGCCTTCCGCATCCTTGACTTCATCAGCTGCTACGCCATCGAACACCTCGCTTGCTGCCACCTTAAAGGCTTCCCCATGCTGATGCACCAACTCCTGCGCAATCTCAATAATATAGTCGCCCTGATAACCGTTGCTTGGAAACTTCAAAGTCTCCCCAACCTGTTGCAAATAACGCAACCAAGTTGATGCCGCCAGAATGTCCATTTGACGTCCAGCATCATTCACATAGTATTCTCTCGAAACGTTATAACCAGCTTCCGACAATACATTGGCGACACTCGCGCCATAAGCCGCGCCACGACCATGCCCAACATGCAAAGGCCCAGTTGGGTTGGCGGAAACATACTCCAGCAATACCGAACGCCCGTTACCGACATCACATTTACCGAAGTCATCCCCTTTTGCCAAAACGTCTGCCACGACATCGAATTTTGCCGCTTCCTTAACGAAAAAGTTAATGAAACCAGGTCCGGCGATTTCCACTTTTTCCACCACATCGGATGCCGGTAACGCGTCGATAATCAGGTTAGCGACGTCTCTAGGCGGTTTACCGACAAGCTTGGTCATCATCATCGCCAAGTTAGTGGCGAAATCACCATGCGATTTATCTTTGGTATTTTCCAAGTGAATATTCGGGTGTGCGTCTTCCGGAAGGACGCCTGTTTGCTTTAAAGTATCAACGACTTGAATCAGTAACTCGATTACCTGTTGCTTCATGGGACAACTCTATAAAATCTCTATCAAAAATTAGTCGATATTTTACTCAAAATAGCCGATTGAAATGCGGCTAAATTCATTCTTACCGCAAGAATCTGGCACCTTTCATCCGAAAAGAGGCTTAGAAAACGACTCATTAATATCAATAATTTTTATAGTAGTTTCATTAAGTTAAATTATATTCCTTCATAAAAAATCGCTATACTTTGCTCCGAAAAGGAAGGAGTTTGTCTTTTTCCAGAACGGAATCTGAGTGCAATGCAGCAAACGACCAAGACACAAAATAAGTTCGTCCTGACACTGATCGTCCTATCTATTTTGATTGCTGCACTGTCGTGGCTGCCCGAAAAGGTTTTTGGCATCGAAAATCCTTTTAGCTCTTTTACCCAATATTCCAACCTGATTTTACTTGTGGCTTTTGCCCTGAGCTATCGTGCCTACCAAGTCACCTCAAAAAAACTCATTCAGCAAAATGAAGCAAATCAGCTTGAGTTGAAAAAAATGCGCAAGGCACACAAAAAAGAAAAAGACCGCTTAACCATCATCCTCGACAGCAGTCGAATCGCCTATTGGGAGTGGAACATCAAGAAAAACGCGGCCTTTTTTTCCGACTTGTGGCAGGAAATGATTGGCTTCCACAACCACGATTTCCCGCAGGACTTACATGCTTGGCAAGCCCGAATTCATCCATCAGACCAAACATCCGTTCAGAAAAAAATGCTCAAACTGCTCAGCAACCGATCAACGGCTTATGAGGATGTTCATCGATTAATGAATAGTGAAGGCGAATACATCTGGGTGTATGATCGAGGGCAAACCATTTTCTCGCCACAAGGCGAAATCGAACGATTGATCTGCGTGCGCTTGGATGTCACCCAACAAAAGCAAACTGAAGAAGAGCTGACACTGGATAGAACATTGCTCGATTCAACCAGTGAATCCATCGCCATTACCGATGCGAAATTGAATTTTATCCGTACCAATCCAGCTTTCCACAACTCGTTTGGGTTTTCCGAAGACGAACTGAAACAACTAAACTTGAGAATCCTGCTGGACAACCTTCAGGATGCCCCAGCCATCGACATTATCGGTAAACTTGAAGAAAGCAATGAATGGCGTGGGGAACTCCTCCTGCACCATACCGATGGCCGTCTGGCAGGAGCCAGCCTAGTCGATATCCATAGGGTTCACCATCAAACAACCGATAATATTCACTACACCATGGTCTATACCGACATCACCCAATTGAAGGCGACCCAGATGGAACTGGATCATCTTGCGCATACCGACATGGTAACAGGGCTGCCCAATCGCAACTTTTTCTACAACGCTTTGGAAAAACTGCTCGATGAAGTGAAACACAAAAACGAAAAATTCACTGTCATGTTTTTGGATTTGGACAATTTCAAAACGATTAACGATACCCTAGGACACAGTGTGGGAGATTCTTTATTACGCTCTGTGAGTGAGTTGATTTCCGATCAAATCGCTCAAGATACGATTCTGGCACGGGTAGGCGGTGATGAATTTGTCATCCTCTGTCGAGCGCACACCAGTAAAGAACAACTGGAGCAGGTTGGACAACATCTGAACAAACTGTTAGAAAAACCATTCAACTTGGGTGGACACCAAGTCAATATCGGCTCTAGCATCGGGATGGCGATTTACCCTGATCATGGCGCAACACAAACGGAGCTGCTACAGAACGCCGACCTTGCCATGTATGAAGCGAAAAAATCCGGTAAAGGCCAGCACCGCATCTTTGATCCGGATGACATCAGTCAAACGCTACAATAGCTTGTTACAGCTACCCAGCGCTTGAACAACCTCAGGATTTTTTAGCAGGCGCTTTTTTGGTCGCCGCTTTTTTGGCAGGTGCCTTTTTAGCTGGCGCTTTTTTCGCCGGTGCCTTTTTAGCTGGTGCTTTTTTCGCCGGGGCTTTCTTGGCAGCGGCACGTCCACGTTTTTTCGGCTCTGGCGCTTCGTCCAAACGTTTTTGACACTCTTCCAGCGTCAGTTTCTGAGGATCTTCGGTCTTGGCAATCTTCGCGTTTTTCTTCGTAGTCACATCCGTGATATAAGGCCCCCAACGACCTTTAAGAATGACCACATCCGTGCCTTCAAACACGCGTACAATTTTTTCCGCTTCCGCTACGATTTTAGCTTCAATCAACGCCATAGATTCTTCCAGCGTAATCGACAGTGGATCAAACCCTTTGATTGGCGCATATTTCTTTGGACCATATTCCAAATAAGGGCCAAAAGGACCTTGCTTGGCGATAATTTCCTGTCCCTTCTCCACCGAGAAAAGCGTACCATCAATCGCAGAGGCACTAAACCCTTCCGGCGCCTCGCCAACCACACGAGGTAGTTTGAACAATTCCAACGCTTCTTCAAGCTTAATGGTGTCCATTTTTTGCCCGGTTACCAAGCTCGCAAAGGTAGGCTTCTCATCATTCTCACCATCCCCCAACTGCACGTAAGGGCCAAATCGACCAATTTTGACAAACATCGGCTTGCCTGTCGCCGGGTCGTTCCCCAACGCGCGTGACTGCCCTGCTTCTTCACGAGACACGTCTTCAGCGGCTTCAACTCTTGGGTGGAACTGCTGATAGAAATTCTGCAACATCTGCTGCCAAGACTCTTTACCCTGCGCAATGACATCGAATTCATCTTCAACATGGGCGGTAAATTGATAATCCAACACATCCCCGAAATGCTTCACTAGGAAATCGGTCACAATACCAGCAATATCCGTAGGGAACAGTTTGTTCTTTTCGCTACCTGCCATCTCGGTCAAGGTCTCGGCATGAATACCGTCTGCCGTCAGTTCAAGTTGACGATAATTTCTTGGCTGACCTTCACGATCTTCTTTCACGACATAGCCACGCGCCTGAATGGTATCAATGGTCGGTGCGTAGGTAGACGGACGCCCAATCCCCATTTCTTCAAGGGTACGAACCAAGCTGGCTTCGTTATAACGAGCCGGTGCTCTAGAGTAACTCTGACGCACCACCAGAGACCCCAAGCTCAAAGCTTGTCCAATAGTCATTGGCGGCAACATACCTTCTTCATTGTCAGCGTCCAACTGATAAACTTTTAGGAAGCCTTCAAACTCGATGACCTCGCCTTTGGCTACCAGCTTTTCCGCCGGCATATTGGAGATAGCGATTTCAACCGTGGTGCGTTTCAGTCTGGCATCCGCCATTTGCGAAGCAATGGCACGGCGCCAGATCAATTGGTAAAGTCGTTGTTCATTTCTTTCTCCCGACACTTCCGAAACGGAGAAATCGGTCGGACGAATGGCCTCATGGGCTTCTTGCGCATCGGCCTTTTTGGTTTTATAGCGGCGGGTATGGACAAAAGCATCACCATACCGGCCGGCAATCACTTTCGATGCGCTTACCAATGCTTCTTCCGACAAATTCAACGAGTCGGTACGCATATAGGTGATTTTTCCAGACTCATATAAACGCTGAGCAACCGACATGGTTTGCTTAACGGAAAAACCCAGTTTAGAGGCAGCTTCCTGCTGTAGCGTCGACGTGGTAAAAGGTGGTTTTGGAGATTTTTTCGCCGGTTTTTCTTCCAAGCTAGCAACGCTCAACTGACCTTGTGACAACATTTTCAAGAAGCTTTCCGCTTCTTCTTCCGTGTCGAATGCGGCATTACGCTTCATATCCACTTCACCGACGATGTTCTGTTGAGCGTCCAGCAGGCTTAACTTACCTTGCAGGCGGAAAACATACTCAGATTCAAACGCATCAATTTCTCTTTCACGTTCAACAATCAAGCGCACGGCAACCGACTGCACACGCCCCGCGGACAGGCCGGTACGAATTTTCTTCCACAAGACCGGCGACAACTCAAACCCGACGATTCTGTCTAGAATGCGTCGTGCTTGCTGCGCATCTACCAAGTCCATATCAACGGTACGAGGTTCGGCAATGGCTTTTTGAATCGCGGTCTGCGTAATTTCATGAAAAACGATACGTTTGGTCTCAGCAACATTCAGGTTCAAGGCTTCCGCTAGGTGCCATGCAATGGCTTCCCCTTCGCGGTCCTCATCCGTCGCCAGCCAAACCGTTTCGGCAGTCTTGGCCAATTTTTTCAGTTCGGAAACCGTTTTCTTTTTGTCTGGAGAAATCTCGTATTGCGGCGCAAATCCATTAGGGATGTCTATCCCCATTCCTTTTTTCTGGATGTCACGAATATGCCCGTAGCTTGAGCGTACGGTAAACCCTTTGCCCAGATACTTTTCAATGGTCTTGGCTTTGGCGGGTGACTCCACAATCACAAGATTTGTCATATTTTAATGTCTCGAAATGATGTCTTTTTATTAGAGTGCAAAAAATAAATTTGAAATGCAATATCTAAATTCGTGCGTTAAAAAATTAGCGTATTCTAATATCTTTTATTCATAATTATTTGATTTTTTTATCAATTTATTTTGCTCTCGTAGAATTCTATGGGATTCTATATAATCAAAGTAACGCACACTATTAATAAAGCATGGTTTCGATGGAATTAAAAAACCTACTGCTGGTTGAAGATGAACTCACCAGCCTCAAACTGCTCGAATTCTTCCTGAAGGATGACCCCTTCGCCCTGACAATTGCCCGCAACGGCAAACAGGCAAGTGACATTCTTGCCAACTACCCGCCGGATCACTTCCAGTGCATCATCTCCGATATCAACATGCCGGAGATGAGTGGCCTTAACCTACTTAAACAACTTAAGCAAGACCCGGATCGTAAACATATTCCCGTTATCCTGCAAACTGCGGTGTCCGGTGAGGAAGACATCCAACAAGGGTTAGAGCTTGGCGCGTTTTATTATTTATTAAAACCCATCACCAAACAAACCCTGGTTTCGCTCATTACCGCCGCACTACAGGATTATGAAAACTATCGTGAGGCCGCTCGCTCTTTACATGAAATCAAAGAACCGTCACCACTGCTTAAAAGCGGTCAGTTCACTTTCAAAACCATTAAAGAAGCCAAAAATCTTGCTCAATTCCTCGCATTGATGACCAGTGATCCGGAAACCATCGCCATGGGATTATTGGAACTGATGATCAACGCCATTGAACATGGCAATCTCGGCATCACTTATGATGAAAAAACCCAACTGGTCGCCACAGGGAAATTGAGGGACGAAATCTCCCGCCGCCTCACTTCTCGCGAACATCGAGACAAGTTCGTCACCGTCGACTTGAACAGAGATGATGGCAAACTCACCATCAGCGTTAAAGACATGGGCAAAGGGTTCGATTTTGAAAAATATATGGATTTCTCGCTCGAACGGGCAATGGATAACCATGGGCGTGGCATCATGATGGCAAACAAGCTCAGTTTCGACGACTTATGCTATACCGACAACGGCAGTACCGCGGTATGCGTCACCAGCAAGCTCTGACGACTCAGACACAAAGTTTATTTTAACCGTCGCCAACGCCCTGCCGACAAGGCTTCGATGCGCCCTGTCACTTCCAAAATCAATAACTGACTTTGGATTTCCGACACCGGCCACTTACTCAGCACCGACAATTCATCCAGACTGATGGGTTCGTACTCTATCCACTTCAACAGTCCGTCTTCAGAAAGCTTTTCCGCCGTTTTGTCCTGATTCAGGGGAGATGACTGCGAAGTAAACTCATCCGATAACGACAACTCAATCAAACCGGACAAATCTTCCAGCACATCCTGTCCGGATTCTGCCAACTTCGCACCTTGGCGAATCAATTGATGGCAGCCTTTGGAATGAGGGCTATTGATGGAACCCGGCACCGCAAACACTTCCCGCCCCTGCTCCATCGCCAAACGTGCAGTGATGAGCGAGCCGCTTTTCAGCGCCGCTTCTACCACCAGTACCCCAAGGCTTAACCCGGAAATGATGCGATTCCGCTCCGGAAATTGGTGCGCCAAAGGCTTGGTCCCCAAAGGATACTCGGACACCAACACCCCAACCTGGCAGATTTTATGTGCCAATTCACGGTTGGATGCCGGATAGACACGGTCCAACCCCGTTGCCACCACCGCAATCGTCGTGCCGGGAAATTGCTCGGAGTGCAATGCACCTTCATGCGCAGCTTGGTCAATACCACTGGCCAACCCGCTCGTCACCGTCATCCCAACTTTGGTAAAGTATTCTGCAAAATCCTTGGCAATGCTGATGCCATATTTGGTCGCATTGCGGCTACCAACAATCCCGATTTGCGGGTCGCTCAGCAGTTCAACCTTGCCCATTGCATAAAGCAAAATAGGCGGATCGGCTATTTCTGCCAGCATCGACGGATAAACCTCATCTTCTAAGCATAGAATGTGATGATTTTCTTGCTGCGCCCAGGTTTCGGCCTGTTGGATGCGCTCGGGCAATTCATCTTCAAACAGGCGCTCCAACTGACGTGGCGTGAGTATTCCGGACTTTTCCCATGCTGCCTGAGAAGCTTCAACCGCTTTATCCAGCGAGCCGAAACGGCTGCGAATCGCTTCCAATTGCGAGGCCTTCACTCTGGCAAAATGCAGTTTTAGATAAGTACCCGTTCGATTCATCTTTACCGAAACTCAATTCCACAAGGTCGAAAGCGACTCAAAATAACGCTAAATTTATGAATAGGCTATAATAGTCGCCAATTGCAAAAAGAAGCTAGTATAACGAATTATGACACCGCTCGACATTGTACTTTACCCTGATGAAGGTCTTCGCGAAGTCTGCGCCCCCATCGCGGAGATGAATGATGATCTCGACAAACTCATCGACGAAATGTTTTACACCATGTACGATGCCCCCGGCATCGGTTTGGCTGCACCGCAAGTTGCGGTACAACAGCGTTTAATCGTGGTCGATGTTTCTGAAACCAAAGACGAACCGCTTGCCTTGATGAACCCGGAAATCATTCAATCCGCCGGTAAGATTACCTGGGAAGAAGGCTGTTTGTCCATTCCCGGCATTTACGGCAAGGTGGACCGCCCTTCGGAAATCCTCGTTCGCGGCATGAATCGTGACGGCAAAATCATTGAAGTCGAAGCAAGAGATTTGCTGGCGGTATGTATCCAGCATGAAATCGATCACTTGAACGGCAAGCTGTTTATCGATCACCTTTCCGGTTTGAAGCGCACACGCGCCATGCAAAAATACAAAAAAGAAATGGCGGAACGAGACAGCGAGTGAACCAGCCAATGACACAACCTCTTCGTATCGTTTTTGCCGGCACACCGGATTTTTCCGTGGCACCGCTTAAGCGTTTAATGGCATCTGAACATGACGTCATCGCCGTCTACACGCAGCCGGATCGTCCGGCAGGTCGTGGGCAAAAGCTCACCGCCAGCCCGGTCAAACAAGCCGCGATTGAATTCGACATACCGGTTTATCAACCACAAACCCTGCGCGCAGAAGACGCACAAGCCGAATTGGCGGCACTCAATGCCGATGTGATGATTGTGGTGGCTTATGGCCTGATCTTACCCAAAGCCGTTTTGGACATGCCTCGTTTCGGGTGTTTGAACATTCATGCCTCGCTATTACCGCGCTGGCGTGGCGCTGCGCCCATTCAACGCGCCATTGAAAGTGGCGATGCCGAAAGCGGCGTCACCATCATGCAAATGGATGTCGGCTTGGATACCGGCGATATGCTCACCACTCTGACCACGCCGATCACGGCTGAAGATACCGCGCAAACCCTTCACGACCGTTTGAGCGAATTGGGGTGTGATGCTTTAATGCAAACCCTGATAGACATCCAAAACAATGCATTGAATCCTATCAAGCAAGATGAAACGCTGGTCACCTACGCGGAAAAGCTCAACAAGGCAGAAGCGGAAATCGACTGGCAACAAGATGCCGAACTCATTCAGCGCAAAGTTCAGGCGTTCAACCCGTGGCCGGTGGCTTTCACCCAATATCAAGGGCAACCCTTACGCATTTGGCAAGCCAATACAGCCAATGCGCTTAGCGAAGATGACATGAAAAATCTGCCAGGTTGGGGTAAAACCTTCACGCCGGGAGAAGTGGTGCAAGTAGCCAAAACCGGCGTTGATGTTGCCGCAGGGTCTGGCGTATTGCGCATCACGCAACTCCAACCTTCCGGCAAAAAAGCGATGGCCGCTTATGACTTTGCCCAAGCCAGAAACCTGGTAGGCGAAATCTTCGGAGCTACTGCTGAATGAGCGATAACCAACCCAATAGCCGCTATGTCGCACTGAAAATGTGTCTAAATGTCATTGAACATGGTCGTTCACTCAGCCAGACATTAGGGGAAGGGTTGGCGCAATTCTCCGACCGCCGCGAGCGTGCCTTTACCCAAAACCTGGTGTTGGGAACACTGCGCTGGCAAGAACGCCTCGCCGCCATCCGCGCACATTTACTGAAAAAACCACTGAAAGCCAAAGATGAAGACGTCAACCAATTGATCTTAATTGGTCTCTATCAAATTCTCTATATGGATACGCCTGAGCATGCTGCCGTATCGGAAACCGTCACTCTCACGCAAAAGTTGAAAAAGCCTTGGGCAAAGGCGTTGGTCAATGGTGTGCTGCGCAACTTTCTACGCGATGCGGAGACCATCCAAGCCGAAGTCGATTTGAAGCCAGCTTATAAGTTCAGTCATCCGCAATGGTTCACCAAAACCATGCGCAAAGCCTACCCGGATGATTGGCAAGCTATCCTGACCGCCAATAACGAACCGGCACCCTTGAGCCTCAGAGTGAACACCCATTTCCAAACATTGGAAACCTTTAAAGCGACATTGGAAGCCGAAAGCATCGCCTGCCAAACACACCCTTATTCGCCTGCCGCACTGGTATTGGAACAGGCATTGGATATTACACAACTGCCAACTTATGAAGACGGCGGATTCAGCGTGCAGGACATCGCAGCGCAGCAAGCGGCCTATCTGCTTGACCCTCAACCGAATGAACACGTTTTGGATGCCTGTGCTGCACCCGGCGGCAAAACTACGCACCTGCTTGAACTGGCGGGCAATCAACTGGATTTGCTGGCGCTGGAAAAAGAACCGGAGCGTATTGAACGGCTCTCGGAAAACCTGCATCGTTTACAACTCGATGCCGAAGTTGACGTTGGCGACGCCTCTCAACCAGATGACTGGTGGAACGGCACACCTTTCGATAAAATTCTACTGGATGCCCCTTGCTCTGCCACCGGCATTATCCGCCGCCACCCTGATATCAAATGGCACCGCACTATGGAAGATATCGAAACCTTGGTGGAGACACAGTCCGCTATTTTGCATGCGCTCTGGCAGACCTTAAAACCCGGTGGGCGCTTACTCTACTCGACTTGTTCAGTAATGCCTCAGGAAAACGGACAACAAATGGCCGCGTTTCTGTCGGAAACCCCAGATGCGAAGGAAGTCCCTATTGAAAAAGAATGGGGATTTAAACAAGATTTACCCGGGAAGCAAATCCTACCCGGATCAGAAGGCATGGATGGTTTTTACTACTGCCTTTTGGAAAAGTCCGAGTAGTCGGACGAGAAAACGGCGGAAGACTATGATGTTACTCGATTCCATCTTAAAGCAACCCTTTCTTTGCCGTCGTACGATCTCTCGTGCCATGGGACGTTTTTTGTGGCTGGGTTGCCTCGCCTGCCTACCGATTTCCGCACAATGCCAATCCGAGATGACCGAGCAGCCTTCTACCAAAGGCATGATCCATATCGACCAACTCAGCGATTATCATGAAAACCAACAACTCAAGGTCGATGCACAAGTCAATATCGTTTTGTCCCAGCGCATGAAAGATGCGTTGCAACACGAGATTCCGCTGACTTTTGAGACGGAACTGCAACTCAATGAACGTTTCAACTTTCTCGGTCTAAACCTGACGCGTAACCGTGTACACATCCTCTATAAAACCAAGCTTTACTATTTCACTTACAACGGTCTCTATTTCATTACCAATTTACGCAACGGCCAAACCCAGTCATTTGAAAGCCTGAAAGAGGCGCTCAACACGCTCGGCACCATCGACAACTTCATGTTGACTGATCTTGCTGAATTGCACCCCAACACGCGTTATACGCTGAAGTTACGCTTAAAATTCGACCCATGGGATTTGCCCTCCCCCCTGTTGATAGAGACTTTGGTTTCTCAAAACTGGCACTTGTCTAGTGGCTGGCATGACGTTACTATTCAATCACCGAGCAGCTGGTATTAGTCATGGCAAATCGTAAAAAATCCCTATTCATCAAACAGTACGGCTGGCTAGCGGTCATCAGCAGTTTGTTGCTTATTTCCTTAACGGTGATGAGCCAAATCCTGCAAAACGCCTCTCAGTTTGCACAGGTTTATACCTCTTTGCTGTTTGCCAGTTTTGTCGGGATTGCCGTCCTGTTCACCATGCTCGTAAAAACATTACGACGATTAAAGCGTAATTATCGTCATCAGGTTCCCGGCTCAAAAATGACCAGTCGCTTGACCTTTCTGGTCAGTTTGATTATCGGGGTTCCGCTGCTAATCACTTACTTCTTCTCGATTACTTTCGTCAACAAAGGTATCGACCAATGGTTCGATATCAAAACCGATGTCGCACTGACCAATGCAGTGAAATTGGTAAAAATCACTTTGGATGACCAGACGCGGAACCATCTGAAATCGACATTACAGGCGGCTGACCAATACCAAAATGCATTGTCGATCACGCCCGTTTTGACCATCAACAAACTGCGTAAACAATTCAACATACGAGAAGCCGCGCTCTATACATTGAACGGTGAATTGATTGCCTACAGCAGTCAAACCAATGATACCGACCTGCCCAAAACCCCCTCTGCGGGAATCTTCCAGCAGATCCGAAACGACCGCACCTATGCAGCGATCGAAACCCTGGCGAGCGTCAATCATAGTTATCAAATCATTCGTATCATGGTGCCGGTCTACGACATTTTCACCAACAAAAAATATGCGTTGCAGGCGGTTTACCCCATTCCCGATCAGCTCAGTAGTTTGGCAGATACGGTAAGGCTGTCCGCCAGCCAGTACAAAGAGCGTTCTTACCTTAAAACGCCTCTAAAAACCAGTTTCACCGTTGTTTTGACCTTATTACTACTACTGACTTTGGTGAGCGCGATTCTGTTTACCATCCAAATGTTCGAAAACATGGTGCGCCCGCTACAAACCTTGGCGAAAGGCACCAAGGCGGTTGCCGAAGGGGACTACTCGATTGCCATGCCGGTAGAGCAGAACGACGAAATGGGACAACTGGTTGAATCATTCAACGACATGATTCAACAAATCGCACGGGCTCGAAACGAAATCAAGTTCGGTCACCAGCAGGCCGAAGTACAAAAGCTTTATCTGCAAGCCATCATCAAAAACCTAAAAAGTGGGGTGTTGACGCTGGATAAAAACATGCGATTGAAAACCATCAATGATGCGTCCAACCATATTTTGAATGCCGACCTCTACAAACACCTTGGCAAGCCGCTAAGCGAAATTCTGCAACGAGATGATTCGGCACACCTGAGTCACTTTTTTGATGAAATCATCCCTTACTTCAACAAAGACACCAAAGCCTGGAGCGAACAGTTCACCTTCAATTGTAAAGAAGGCGAAAAAATTCTGTTGGTACACGGCTCAACCCTGCCCAGCCTAGATCAGAAGCTAGGCGGCTATGTCATTGTGATAGAAGACATCACCGCATTGGTACAGGCGCAATTGCATGCTGCTTGGCGAGATGTCGCAAAACGCTTGGCGCATGAAATCAAAAACCCGCTGACACCGATCCAACTCTCGGCAGAGCGCCTCCATTACAAGCTGGAAGCTAAGCTTGATAGCGAGGATCAGAAACTGCTGGGTCGCATGACCGACACCATTATCGAACAGGTCAATGCCATGCAAAACATGGTTCAGGCTTTTACGGAATATGCCGACACACCGGATTTGGAAATCAGTCCTTTCGACATCAATGCCTTGATAAAAGACATCACCAGCATGTATCAAGATCCGAAATCGAACTGGCAGGTCCGTTACGACATTGATCCGAACTGCCACATCATCCATGCTGATGCCTACAAATTAAGACAACTGCTGCACAACCTTATCAAAAACGGTATTGAGGCGACTGAACACACCGAAAAACCATTGATTCTTGTCACCACACAATGCTTGGAAACCAGGGTGCTTATCAGCGTTAGCGACAATGGCCCTGGGATTCCTGAAAAAACCCGAAATTGGATTTTTGAGCCCTATGCAACCGATAAACCAAAAGGCACTGGGCTTGGACTTGCCATCGTTAAGAAAATTGTTGATGAACATCAGGGACAAATTCAGGTAGAATCTGAATCAGAGCAAGGTACAAAGTTCATCATTACTTTGCCTTTAAATCTAACGTTTTAAGCTATAAACGCAGTAGGCCACGAAAACGCATGAAACCTGGCAAAATCCTGATCATAGACGACGAAAAAGATATTCGTAACCTGATGGAAGAAATCTTTACCGAAGAAGGCTATCAGGTAACAACCGCAGCCAATGGTCAACAAGCGCAAAAAGCTTGGCGTGAGCAATCGGCTGACTTGGTTTTTCTCGATATCTGGATGCCGGACATCGACGGTATTACCCTACTAAAACAAATGATTGACGAACAGGTACTGGAAAACAGCTGTGTCGTCATGATGTCCGGGCATGGCACCATTGAAACTGCCATCGAGGCAACCCGCCTCGGTGCCTACGACTTTCTGGAAAAACCGCTATCGCTTGCCAAACTGTTGATTACCGCCGAGCGGGCAACGGAACACATCCAGCTTCATCAAGAAAACCGCCACCTGAAACAAAAAATTCCAGACCAAATTCTGCCAATCGGTAAAAGCAAAGTCATCGCCGAGTTGCGCAACACCATCAAACGTTTGGCAAAGTACACTATGCCGGTGCTGGTGATCGGGGAATCCGGTACAGGGAAACATCGCCTCGCAGAGGCCATCCACAAACTCAGTGACCGTAAAGACCACAAGATCGTCGAAATCAACGGCGTAGACTTCGATGACCAAGAACGTTTGCTGGTCGGTGAAGAAAGCGAAGGACAGATTTTCCGCGGGGAGTTCGACCGTGCGGACGGCGGCACGCTAATTGTCTCCAACTTTGAATCCTTGAGCCCTCGCGGGCAAGACTGCCTGTCACAACTTATTTATGACAGTAGCTACTCTCGCTTGGGATCGGATCGAAAAATCCAACTCAATGTCCGAGTCATCGTCTTGACCGAAGTTGACCCTGAAGAGCTAACAAAATCACGCAGCATCCGCGAAGACCTGATTAATAGACTGAACGTCATGCCGGTGTATGTGCCCTCTTTGAGACAACATACAGAAGATATTCCAGAGTTAATTGATTACTTTGTCGATTTCTTTTTGACAACGGAAGGCTTAAACTATCGAGAATTCGACTTGTCGGCGAAGAATGTCCTGAGACAGTATAGCTGGCCGGGTAACTTCAAAGAGTTGAAAAACTGTATCCAGCGTTTGCTGATTCTCGGTGATGGTGAAGTCACGGACGCAGAAGTGAAAAAGTTGTTGGAAAGCAATAAACAAGATAACAGCTTGTCTTTGGCGACGGTGGACACCTCCATTAACTTAAAGCAAGCTAAAGAACGTTTTGAAGCCGCCTATTTGAGCCAGATGCTACGCGAAACGGGTGGTAATGTTACTGAAACCGCCAGACTTTCCGGTGTAGAACGCACGAACCTATATCGCAAGCTGAAAACACTGAATATCGACCCGAAAAACCCGAAATAGAATGAACGAATTCCAGAGATTATGAATATTATCATCTTAGGCGCCGGACAGGTCGGCACATCACTTGCAGAGCTTCTCTCCGATGAAAATAACGATGTCACCGTCGTCGATTTGGATCAAGGTCGTCTACGACAACTTCAAGATCGGTTAGATATTCGCACCATCACCGGACACGCATCCGACCCGGACATCTTATTGCAAGCGGACATTGAAGAAGCGGACATGCTGATCGCCACCACCCAAAACGACGACACCAATATCGTCGCCTGCCAGTTGGCGCATGTCATGCACAAGACACCTACCAAAATCGCAAGGGTGCGAAGCCCTAGCTTCCTGAATCATCCTGAGTTGTTCGACCGCAATCAAAACACCGACGCCATTCCGATTAACGTGCTCATCAGCCCGGAAAGTCTGGTGAAAGACTATATCCTACAGTTAATTGCCTATCCCGGTTCTTTGCAGGTTGTCGACTTTGCCGATTCAAAAGTACGAATCCTTGCACTGCGCGTACGTGCCGGCAGCCTGCTGATCAACAAAGAAATCCGTGATATCAAAAACCACTTGCCTGCCGGTGTGGAAACCCGCATTGTCGCCATCTACCGTAAAGGGGAGGTGGTAATGCCTACGGGAAGTGTGCGCCTTAGAGAAGACGATGAGGTCTTTTTCATGGCGGTGCCTAACGCGATTCCGACCATCATCAAAAGCTTGCGTCAAAGCAAATTGCGCCCAACGCGTAATATCATGATCGCCGGTGGCGGAAACATCGGCTACAACCTTGCCAAAGAGCTGGAAAGACAAAAACACAAAGTCAAAATCATTGACCACAACATTGAACGCGCGCGTGTCATTGCCGAAACGCTTGACGAGACTATTATCATCCATGGTGACGTATCGGATAAGTCCTTGTTGATTGAAGAGAACATTGATGAAATCGATCTTTTCCTAGCGGTCACCAACTCGGACGAGGCGAATATCATTTCAGGTATGTTGGCGAAAAAGCTGGGCGTTAAACGCGTTATTGCACTGGTCAACAATCAGTCTTACATTGACTTGATTCACCTGAACAGTATTGATGTTGCGATTTCTGCCGACCAGATTACCACCAGCCATTTACTCCACTATATGCGCCAAGGGGATACGGTTAAGGCCTTTACTCTGAGACGCGGCGCAGCGGAAGCCATGGAGGTTATCGTTCACGGCAGTGAAAACACCTCTAAAATCATCGGCAAGCGCATCGGTGAAATTGATTGGCCGACGGATATTACCATTGGTTGCGTTATCCGCGAAGACCACGTGATGATCGCCCATCGCGACATTACCATCGAAGCCGAAGACCATGTGGTGCTTTTCCTGACCGACCGATCCCGTGCCAAGGATGTTGCGGAACTCTTCATTCCAAAAGAAAAGGCCGGTTGGTTATAAGATGACTGCATTTACAATGAACCGTACAATGACTCGCGCTATAACCGCCTAAGAATCGACAATGCATAAAAGACTCATTATAAAAATTCTCGGTCTGCTGTTGATGGTCTTCAGTTTGACACTGATCCCTCCTATCTTGATCGCACTCATCTATCAGGATGGCGGATTGGAAGACTTTGTCAAATCCATGATTGGACTGTTTCTACTCGGCGTCGCCATGTGGTATCCGACGCGGCACAACCGCCATGAACTCAAGATACGCGACGGCTTTCTGATTGTTGTCATGTTCTGGACCGCACTGGGCTTTGCCGGTGCCATTCCGATGTATTTCGCATCCAATACCTTTATGCCACCGACCGATGCGATTTTTGAATCCTTCTCAGCGCTAACAACTACCGGGGCGACTGTCTTAACGTCTTTGGACACGCTACCACACTCCATTCTCTGGTATCGCCAACAACTACAATGGATGGGCGGTATGGGGATTATCGTCTTAGCAGTCGCCATTCTACCGATGCTGGGCATCGGAGGCATGCAGCTCTATCGTGCAGAAATGCCGGGACCACTGAAAGACTCCAAACTTGCGCCACGGATCTCCGAGACGGCAAAAGCCTTATGGCTCATCTATCTCGGATTGACGCTTGCCTGCGCCATTGCCTACTGGCTTGCTGGCATGAACTGGTTCGATGCTTTTGCCCACAGCTTCTCCACGGTAGCAATTGGAGGCTTCTCAACGCATGACGCCAGTATCGGTTTCTACCATAACGTTAATATCGAAATTGTTTCGATGGTGTTCATGTATTTGGCGGGGATCAACTTCGCACTGCATTTCACCGCTTTCAGAAGTTTATCGAACAAACCTTATCTACTGGATCCTGAGTTTAAAGTTTACACCCTTATACTCATCGTCGGGATTGCCGTAACCACCCTGTACTTGCACTACAAAGGGTTTTACCACGATTGGCTTGAAGCCTTGCGATATGGCGCTTTCCAAACAATTTCCATCGCCACCACCACCGGGTTTACCAGCGCCGAGTTTGCTGTATGGCCGGCATTCCTGCCTGTCATGTTGATATTCTTGAGCTTTATCGGCGGCTCGGCAGGCTCAACCGCGGGTGGGATGAAAGTCATTCGTTTCTTGCTATTGGCAAAACAGGGGAGCCGCGAAATCAAACGCCTGCTTCACCCTAACGCCTTGATGCCGGTTAAACTCAACGGCAGAGCGGTACCAGACCGGGTTATCACTTCTGTCTGGGGGTTCTTCTCACTCTATGTCGTCTCTTTTATTGGGCTGATGATGATACTGATGATGCTTGGAATGGATCAGGTCACCGCCTTCTCAGCCGTCGCGGCAACCATCAACAACCTGGGACCGGGATTAGGTGATGTGTCGACCAACTACCAATCACTCACTTCTCCGATGAAGTGGGTGCTGACCTTTGCCATGCTACTGGGTCGTCTGGAGATTTTCACTCTATTGGTACTCTTTACCTCTGCCTTCTGGAGATCATAATCCATGACCAGTGCAGCACAGAAGTGGGACGCAAAATACCAACAACGCGACGCTAAGCAATCTGTTTCCCCAGCTTGGGTTCTGCAACAACATCCCGAATTGCTTCCATTAAAAGGAAAAGGGCTCGACTTGGCTTGCGGCCTTGGCGGCAATGCCCGCTTTATGACGCAGTGCGGCTTATCTGTGGAAGCTTGGGATATTTCCGACGTCGCCTTAACCGAGCTCAACAATTGGGCCGCAGTAAACCGCCTGCCGATACAACCAACTCTGTGCGACTTGACGCAAATGCTACTGCCTTACCAACGCTTTGACGTCATTACTGTTAGCCTCTATCTAGATAGACAACTCTTCCCGCAAATCGAGCAAGCGTTAAAACCGGGCGGCAAACTGTTTTACCAAACCTATCTTGCGCCTGTGCAAGCGAATGCACCGAGCAATCCTGACTTCTACCTCAAATCGTCAGAGTTCAGTAAAGCGTTCCCTTCCCTCACCACCGAAATCTACGGTGAAGGATTTTTGCCTTCTGCACCAACAGAAGAACACTCTCCCAATCGCGACAAAATCTCCAATACCACCCGTCAGGCATGGTATATTGGAAGCAAACCGTTAAATTAATCCCTCGTCTCACGCGCTGCACCCAGACACTCGCCTAAGCACATTAAAATCTGCCAGGTTGGGGTTATCGGTTATTTCTCTATACTCACTCTTCAACTTACGGAAGCACCAACATGCAATTACAATCGCCACAGATATTGGTCGGTTTTTTTCTAGCGATTGCCGGCACCGCCTTATTTTCGCTTAAGTCTATTTTTATCAAACTGGCTTATGCACAAGGTCTGGATACCGATAGCGTGCTGATGCTCCGCATGGCGATTTCCCTGCCGATTTACCTTGCCATCATGGTCTGGCTGGCTCGCTACCAACCCTTGGAACGCACGGTTTTGAAAAACCGTTTCGTCAGTATCCTGTTGCTTGGCTTTATGGGCTACTTCCTATCGTCATGGCTTGACTTGAAAGGGTTGGAATACATCACCGCCCAACTGGAACGGTTGACCCTGTTCACCTACCCAATTATCACCGCCATTCTGGGCGCTTTGTTTTTCAAGACGCCGCTGACCCGAAAAGTGATTTTGTCCTTCATCATCACCTACAGCGGTCTGTGGGTGGTCTTCGCAGAGGAGTTAAAAGTCTTTGGCGATGAAACCATCTGGGGAACCCTGTTCGTCTTCTTGGCGGCAGTGAGTTTTGCCATCTATGTGTCGTTTGGGAAACAGGCAATTACCGCTATCGGTAGTCTATGGTTCACCAGTTTGGCGATGACCGTGTCGAGTGTATTCGTATTGATTTACTATTTCGCGTTTTTCGACTTTTCGGCATTGGTTATCACGCGCGAAGCTTGGCTATGGCTGTTTTTACTGGCGATTTTCAGCACCGTGATTCCCAGCTTTATGATTGCCGAAGCAATTCACCGTATCGGTCCAGCACAAACCGGCATTATCGGTACACTTGGCCCCATTATGACGATCTTTCTGGCTATCTGGATTTTGCACGAACCCTTCACCGTCTATCATGCCATCGGTATGATTTTGGTCACGCTCGGGGTGACTTTGCTGACATTTAAAAAGTCGGAGAAAAACGCCGTCAAAACGGACGAGAAAGCGGCTTAAAAACCGCTACGGCTTTTTATAAAGGTCTTTGACATCCTTTGGCGGATGGCGGAAACGCTTGTAAGTCCAGAGATATTGCGCGGGATTGATGGCAATGACTTTCTCAACGCCACGGTTTAACGCAGTCGCCGCAGTCAACTCATCTGTGGAAGCAATGTCGCTGTCCGCCGGAAAAATATGCAGATCGAAACCTTCACCATTCGGCAAGCGCTCCGCGACGATGAATAATACATCGCACTGCGCCTTGGCAGCCAGCTTGGAAACCAATGTCATGGTGCGCGCCGGATAACCGAAAAACGGCGCATGAATACCGCCCGATTCACCGGGGTCCTGGTCCGGCAGAATACCGACCATTTTATTGTCCTTCAACCTCTGAAACATCAAACGCACGCCCTTGATATTGGTCGGTGCAGGGGTTGAGGTTTTTACTCTAGAACGTGCTTTGACAATATAGTTTTCAATAGTCGGCAACGACTGCGGCTGATAAAGAAAGGTAAAGTCATAGGTATTGCTGAGATATACCGCCGTAGCTTCCCAGCAACCAAAATGCGGGGACAACATAATGACACCTTTTTGCTTTGAAAATGCTTGATCCAGCAATTCATACCCATGTACTTCGCGAATATAAGGCAAAAGACGCTCAATCGGCCACTCCCAAACGGCGCCCAGCTCAGCAAAGCCCTTGGCGTTTTCTTGAAGGACTTTCAATTCCAACTGCTTACGTTCGGCATCCGTCAAATCTGGATACGCCTGCTTCAGGTTGGCTCGCACCACATTGCGGTTATAGTTAGGAAACCAAGAAAGAAAGCGACCCAATGCCGATCCTACCCGTTGCTGGTTTTTCAAAGAAAAGTGCGATAACAAACGGATTAAACCAATAACCAGCTTTCCAAAAAGGGGCTTATCTTTCGTGGCGTGCGCGTTAGAAGATTGACTCATTTCTAGTTGTTTTCCGCTTGGTTTTGCTCAGACAACCCAGATAATCCCTCATGATTATCATCGGCAATCAGAGGTTGCATTGCCGTCCACAAATTCGCATAGAGATGTTTGTTGTGTTTTTCTTCCGCCAACAGCAACTCTTTCATGCGCTGACGTTCTTGCGGCTTGGCATAACAAGCCGGGCAGTTGTCCGGAATCACCGGCAACTCGGCTGAACGGGCAAAATCTCTGGTTTGATTTTCGCGCACACGAACAAACGGACGAATAATACGGATGTCTTTTTCATTGTTCAGGTAATGCGCTTTCATGGTGCGCAATTCACCGGCATTGAATGCCGACATAATGAAACTCTCCGCCAAGTCATCCAAGTGCTGCGCCAACGCCAACACATTGTAACCCTCACGACGACAGACGGTATACAGCTTGCCGCGCTTCTGGCGCGCGCAGAAACTACAGAAAGAATCCCCTTTCATATGCGCATTGGCAAGTGCCACCAAGTCTTCCGCTTCATAGAAATAAGGAATGTCCATCTTCTCGGCAACCCATTGCTTCAATGGCGAAGGGTCGAATCCTGGAATCTCCGGGTCAATGGTGCAAGCCGCCAACTCGAACTTCACCGGCGAGTGGCGTTGCATATGTTTCAACACCGCCAGCAGCGCGAGAGAATCCTTACCGCCAGATAAGCCTAATAGGATTCTATCCCCTTCTTGAATCATCTTATACTGCGCAATCGCGCGCCCAACTGGCTTTAGAATCGCTTTCGGTGGAATAATCCAGTCTTTGGTGCGTTCTTTTTTAGACAGTTTCGGTTCAAGCACTTCCGCAGCGACTTCGGACAAGGCTTCAACAGACAATTCTTCGGCTTCGTTTACTGTGGTTTCTGACATGATCGACTCGTTTCATTCAATCCGCGTATTTTACCGCAAACGATGCTGAAAATCTGCCAGGTTGGGGTGGAAGACTTTGACAAGAGTTTGAGACGCCTTTAAGTCACCTTTAATGACTCAAAGGCAACACCAACGGCCAATCATTCACCCCCTCTTGCGGAGGTAAAACCTTCACCGGAAAGTCATAGATTTCCTGCACTACCGCTTCGGTCAGCACTTCTATCGGAGAACCTTGATAACGGATTTCACCCTGCTTCATCAGCACCAGTTGGTCGGCATACTGGGACGCAAGATTCAGGTCATGCAAAATCATCAGTACCCCCATCCCATGATGATCCGCAAGCTGTCTCGCCACTTTAAACACCAAATGCTGATGGGACAAATCCAAACTGGACGTACATTCATCCAATAAAAGATACCCCGGCACGACCTGCTTGAACTCCATGGCAGCCAAAAGCTGCCCCACCACACGGGCAAGCTGCACACGTTGCTGCTCTCCACCGGATAATGTCAAATAATCGCGCGCTTTCAAGTGTTGTACGTCAAACATACCCAGTGCTTTATCGACTATCTGTTGTAGCTCGATGGTCGATAAGGCATGGCGCTGTCCCATTTCCACAACTTCCGTCACCGAAAAAGGAAAATCCAGCTGCACCGACTGAGGCATCACCGCACGGCGTAATGCAAGGTCTTCTGGCGCTAATAAATGCAGAGGTACCGCATCCATCATCGCACTGCCCGCTGTCGGTTTCATTTCACCGGACAAACATTTCAATAAGGTAGATTTCCCCGCTCCGTTGGGGCCAAGCACCACCATCAATTCGCCTGCGGACACATTCAAAGAAACCTTGTTCAGAATGGTTTTACTGCCTTGTTTGGACTCCAAGGCCAGTTGTAAATCAATCGTTGATAACATATTGTCTATCTCCTACAGCCTGATACGTGAACGATGTTGCATCAGCAACCATAAGAAGAAAGGCCCACCGATGGCGGACATCAGAATACCGATGGGTAATTCTGCGGGCGACAATAGCGTTCTTGCCAGAATATCTGACACCAACACCAACATCCCGCCCATCAAAGCACTGCCGGGAATCACCCAACGATGATCCGGCCCGAGAATCAACCTGACCAAATGAGGGGCAACCAAACCGACAAACCCAATCAAACCACTCACCGACACCGCGGCACCAACGGCTAAAGCCGTCAAAGCGATGGTGACCCGTTTAAGCTGTTTGACATTGAATCCACTTTGGTAGGAAACCGACTCCCCCATCAAAAAACTGTTTAAAGCGCGTGCAAAAAACGGCAAGATCGCCAACGCCAACAAGGTGGGCACGGTCACAATCGCAACATCCTGCCAAGTGGCACTTGCCAGCGACCCCATACTCCAAAAAGTCAGCGATCTCAGCGCTTCGTCACTGGCGACATAAGTCAACAATCCGGTTGCAGAGCCGGCAATCGCGTTGATGGCGATACCGCTCAACAACATCAAACCGACATCGGTTCGTCCGTTACGGGTCGAAAACTTGAAAATAACGATGGTGACCAAAATGCCACCTAAAAAAGCCGCCAGCGGAATCGCCAGCGACTCCAACCAACCCGTCCAAGACTGTAACCAGGTACCGCCCAGCACAATCACCGTCACCGCCGCCAACGCCGCCCCACTGGATACACCGACCAAAGCGGGGTCAGCCAACGGATTGCGGAACAGTCCCTGCATCACCGCACCGGAAATCGCCAGTGCCGCGCCGACCATAACGCCAAGTAGCACTCTTGGGAGGCGAATATCCATTACCACCAAATCTGTTTGTTGATCGACTGCACGCCCGAAAACACTGCCCAACACGTCACTGACGCTTAAATTCATGGCACCAACACTCAAGGAGATCGCGCAAAACACGATCAAGCCGATGCCAAGTAGACCTAGTGCCAGTTTAGGGTTTATGGATGTTCTCAATCTTCTGTCCTATTCGTCTCTGTTTGCCCGTAAACCTTATCGGAAAGCTTGCGAATCACTTCAGGTAAACGTGGGCCAAAACTCAGGTCATCGCCACCCAACACCATGAAATGCTTTTCTTTGGCTGCTGAAGTCATTTTCAACGCCGGTTGCTCCAACATCGATTCCAAGCGCTGCTCCGTCATTTGGGTTTGCAGAGCAATGATATAGTTGGGATTATACTGAATTGCACCTTCCGCCGTGAGAGGCTTGTAGCCCTGCATGTCTTTTGCCGCCGGATTTTGGATGGCTGCCAACCGCAAAATCTCATCCGCACGGGTTTGGGTACCCGCGACCAAGAGTTGATTGCCTCGCGCATTCAATAAGAACAATGCCTTGCGTTCACCTTGTTGGGCGGCACGTTCTTTAGCTAACGCAATGGCGCTATCGGCCTTCTGCTGAAACTGATTTGCCAGTTTTTCACCTGCCGGTTCATCATTCAATGCTCGCGCCACGGTCAGAATTTTCTGCTTAACACCTTCAATGGAGTAGGCATTCGGTACGATTTGAATATGCACCCCCGCATCTTTAAGACGCTTCAACACACTTTGCGGCTTGGCATCCGATGTTGCAAGTACCAGTGTCGGTTTCAAAGACAAAATTCCTTCTGCCGACAGGCTACGCATATAGCCCACACTAGGGAGTTTTTCAGCATCTTTTGGATACAAGCTGGTGACATCCCTTCCTACCAAACTCTGCTCTTTGCCCAAGGCATAAATAATCTCGGTAATCGACCCATCGATAGCAACCACCCTGTTTGAGTTCGCCATAGCATGATTAGAGACCAAGATTAAAAACATCAATAGAAAGGTCACGACCCCCGTTTTCAGAATGTTTTTCATCGACATTACTTGCATGACTCGGCCTCCCACTTATCTAGAAATGCATTCCAGGAGGCTTCTTGTAGTGTGTTCGCCATTTCAGGGGCGAAATACACCATCATCACACTTTGCTGGTTGGCATCAAATAACTGCACGGAACGAGAATTGACTCGCCCATCGAGATACTTGCTCACCGACCAAACTTGCGTCACCAAAGTCGCATTCAGATGAAGGTTAAACTTGGGATCCAGCACATTCAACCAAGGTCCCATTTCAACAATTTTAGAGACGGGGCCACTGTGTATCTGTGTCGCCACGCCATTTGGCGCAAACATATTCAGTCGCCATTGCTGCTCGGAAGCCGTTTCAAGCAGGGTCTTCAACCCGTCTTTATCAAGTTGTTTGGCATCATCTCCCAATCGTTCATAGACTTGCGGACGTGTTAACCCATAGGCCTTTAACAGTGCGTTGACATGATGCGAATCTTCAATGGAACGCCAATCCTTTCTCAACGCCTGAACATCCACTTCGGGAAGGGGCGTTGCTGTTTCGGCAGGCATTTTGAGGCGTTTGATTTCGTCAAAGCAATCCGGTGCCTCAAACTCGGCAATCAACCCCAAATAGGCTTCAAAATCACTGTATTCCGTCATGTAGATTTTGTGTGCGGCACGGCCATATTGGTCGAAGAACTGCAAACTGTGCCTGCCGTTTTCATCGACTGCAAAGCCGAACTGCCAAGCATTGATTCGTAACCGGAGGTCAATCAAAGAGTCGGGCGACGAAAAGACCAACAACCCTTTGCGCATTGCCGCACCTGTATATTTACCGTGATGCTCCATAACAGCGGCATCATTTCTTGTTAATGCCATGACTTCGCCAATCAACGGCACCCCAAGCAAGATTTCGGTAATGCGCGTCATATTGAGCGCCTGTACGCCTTCGCCGCAATCCAGAGCAACATATTCAGCCTCGGAAATACCGAGGGTTTTTGCTGCTTCTCGAGCGCGAGGCGGTCTTTCAGACTGAGCAAGTTCGAGCTTTTTCTGTTTTAACGTTTCTCGATCCATTCTTTACTCCCTGTTAATGTGGATTGGCGTTTTCTCTTGTGTGTTAACGTGTTTTCTTTATCTTTGCTGCACAAGCGGACTTGTGCAGAGGGTTTATGGATTCACTAATTGCCACTTGGCACCGACATAAACATAGCGCCCTTCTTCCGGTCTAAAGTCATTGGTATCGCTAAAGGTACGTTGCTCGTCAAACGCATTGTTCACTCCTGCGTAAACCGACCAGTCTCGGTTCACCTCATGATTCAGACGGAAATCCCAAGTCGCATAGCCCGGGCTTTTTGTGGTATTGCTACTGTTGTTATAGTGATCCGACTGATAATTCATTTGCGTCGAGAACACGGTGTTTTTCATCAGGTTAACATCCACGCCCATTTTGGCTTGATGTTCTGGACGATCTGTCAGCTTCTTGTGGGTTCTCAAATCAACCGCATCCAAATAGGTATAGCTCAAATTGACATTCACCGCAGACGTCAGATGTTTGCGGAATACAGTTTCAACCCCTTGCGTTCTGGTACGTTCGATATTTTTATATTGATAGGTTGTCGATGAACCGACCTGAACGGTATCAATCAAATTATCAATATCATTATGATATAAATTGACTTCAAGACTACCATCCTGAGGGAAAATCCACTCCGCTCCCAACTGATAGTTAGTGGAACTTTCCGGTTTCAGGTCTTCATTACCAATGACTTTATAGAAAGTCTGGTCAAAATAATAGTAAAGCTCTTTAAGGCTTGGCGTTCTATAGCCGTTACCGACACTCGCCCGGAAGTTCAATCTTCCCGGCAGCCAATCCGTTCTACTGTAAAGCGTGTTGATAGAAGGCGAAACATGGTCGCCAAACTTAGAGTCTTTTTCTGCACGCACCCCGGGAATCACTTCAAAGTTCGGAGTCACAAACCAACTGTCCTGAGCAAAAACCTCTTGGGAGTCTTTGGACTTGTTATCGACTTCCTTGGTTTTCTTGGTCAGATTGTTTCTGTCCATTTTTTCATAATTCGCCTTCAACCCCATGGTCAGCAAATGACTTGAATGGATTTCCCAGTCATATTGAAAGCCTAGCTCACCATGGTTCGTTTTCGTTTCACGTTTTACGGTTGTCGTTGAGTCATTGTGAAAGTCCTCCCACATTCCCTGTAGTTTCCACCCCTTGCCATCCTTCATAGGCTGTTCCAAAATCGAGTTCAGGGTCTTGGTATCCGTCAGTGAGTGATAGGTATAGTATTTTCCCATCGACTTTTGCACATTTTTTGCATCTTCATCATAAAACCTCGGCATCAAGGAGAGTTTCAACCCACTGTCGAAGTCATAGGTGTACTTACCGGAAAAGTTGTTTTTGTGTCCGTCATAGCCATAGGTAATCGGACTGGAGGCATCCGGTCTAAAACTGGAAGATTGGTTCAAGTCAGCAATCACCTGACCTGACCATTTTCCCTGTTTGGTCGATAATTCAATATTCGCATTCTTATGGGCCACAGGGTTATCCGGCTTACTTTCATTGCCCCAGTTCCCACCGGAAACATCCACTTTTGCTTTAAATTTATGGGTCGGGTTTTTGGTGATGACGTTGATTACACCGCCCATGGCAGACGTACCATATAAGGCTGACGTCGCCCCCTTCACCACTTCGACACGTTCGATATCGCCCACGGCAATTTGCGTCAAATCAACTGTCGTTCCAGAACTTGGCGTTACAGGACTGCCATCAATCAGAATCAAGACTCTATCAGAATCGAACCCCTGCATTTGAACCCCCTTACCGCCTGTATAGTTTCCTATAGGCGAGGTTAAGCGCAAGCCGGGGACATCTTTCAAAACATCCGCCAAATTTTGTGCATGCTTGGCTTCAATCTCCTGCTTTGACACCACCAATGTTCTCACTGGGGTTTGTGCCAAAGGCACGGGCGTTTTTGTCCCGGTCACCACCTGAATCTCTTCGAGTTTATTCGATACCTTCTGAGTCTCTTTTGCCTCATCTGCATAGGCATTCATACTATTCAATCCATATAGGCTACCGATTAAAAAGGGGAGTAGCTTCATGCCATTTCTTTTCATGGTCGTGTTCATAAGAGAAGTTTCCTGTGTGTTTTTGTGTGTGTAAATTTGATAACTCTAATTTAATTGATAATGATTATCATTGGTGCTATTATTTACAACAAATGATTTATGTCAAGGGTCTTTTAAGGAAATTGGCATTTTTTTAACCTAGACAATCAACGATTGTTGACTACAATGAAACCCATAAAGGAAACAACTACATGACTGCAAACTCTGAAAGAAAACCCCTTCAGTCCATCTATAAAGAATGCATGACATTCATTGATGGTTTCCAATCCGCCGTGCTGGCGACGCTCAACAAAAATGGCGAGCCGGACAGCAGTTATGCTCCTGTCCTTCAAGAAAACCAACGTTTCTACATTTATATTTCCGAATTGGCGAGCCACACCTTCAATCTCTTGGAAAACCCAAGAGCGAGTGTGCTGTTTATCGAGCCGGAAGAAAAAGCAGACCACCTATTTGCCAGACAACGCGCCACCATAAGAGTGAACGCTGCGACGGTTGATAGAGACTCCGAGCAATGGACAGATATCTTGAATAAGATGGAAGGTAAATTCGGAGAAATCATTCAAATGCTCAAACCTTTGGAAGATTTCCATCTGTTTGAACTCACCCCTGAATCCATCAACTATGTTCGTGGATTTGCACAAGCCTACACACTTACTGGTGACGACCTAGATGAAGTAACGCATCTTAGAGATCGTGGTCACGGTAAAAAACTCGCTTAAACCTTGCAACGGCAGTGAAACTGTCTTGTTTTTCATGTCTCTAGGAGACAAAACAAGCCAAAAGGAGAAGAACATGCTTAAACCGGAAATAGCTAAGTTATTGAACAAGCAGGTCAACGCGGAGTTTTATGCCTCCAACGTTTATCTACAATTAAGTGCCTGGGCGGAAGATGCCGGATTGGAAGGTTCCGCCAAATTCTTCCGAGGACATAGTTTGGAAGAACGCACGCACATGGATAAAATTTTTGACTATATGTGCGAATGCAATCTGTCAGTCACCATCGAACAAATCGATGCTCCGCCAAACAACTACGCAAATTTGATGGATGCCATCAATGCCGCCTACCAGCATGAAGTGAAAGTCACAGCAATGATTAACCATATTGCAAAAACGGCTTTCGAACTGCAGGACTACACCACTTTTAACTTTATCGAGTGGTTTATCGCCGAACAGCATGAAGAAGAAGTGCTATTTGGAAAAATTCTAAACAAAGCGGAAATGCTCGGGTTCACCGGGCAAACAGGTCAACAGCTACACATCATGGACACTTACCTGAAATTTATCGATTCAGGTAAATAATCCTCGTAGAGTCTGTTTAAGACGGCTGTCTTTCCAGCAGTTTCGTCAACTCTTGCCGCCAAGCACTCGACAACGCCGGGTGCTGCACGGCAAGTGCCAACAACGCCAAATCACCACTTTGTGCCTTGCGCGTTTGTACACGATGTTTTGCTAAAAACAATGACTGAATCGAAATCGCCGGATGCTCACTGTCAGCGTCCAAGTGACGTAACGATACCTGTTCGTTTCGCTCCAAAGTTCCTGGCTCCAACACCCGGCAATAAAACCCTACCCGACCGCTATCGGAATAACGTTTTAAAAACTGCGGGTCCTGAGTAATTTCATTCAGCTTCCAACACGGCGAGCGAGGTTGTGAGACTTCCAATACCACATCCCCTGCTTGAAGCTGGTCACCAAGCTGAATTTGAGTTTCATCCACATCGGACAGCGTTAAGTTTTCGCCCAAAAACCCAAATCCCTGATGAACCTCAAACAACGCATAATTACTCTGAGGAATGCAAAGCACAGCCTTGTCTGCCCCGCCATGCGCTTTCAAGTCTGCCTGCTCATCCCCTTCCAGTCCTAGAGAGTGGACAGCAACACCATTGCCATCAACAGGGCTTTTTAAAATAGCGGATTCCGTTCCGTTACGCCAAGGATAAGGACGTACTTGCCCAATGTTTACGGATAATATTTTCATGTCTAGCGCAATTCCAAAGTCTTACAAAAAACGAACGGCAGATTTTCAATGACGAATTCGGCTTCTCTGTTATTATGCTTATAATACAAAAACCCCATCTGGTTGTAAGCTTTTTCAGGAAGTTTGTCATGTTCAACCCTATTAGATTCATCTTTCGCGCAATACTCCTGCTCGTCGCTCTGCTGGCATTGACAGTTCAAGCGCAAGCGGCTTCGCAATATCCTGCCTTGTCGATTATCGGCAAACTTGGCATCAATGCCGTCAATATCAGCGGCATGGTCAAAACCGATCAGTTTCTGGCGCTCGCCACCGATGAAGGAACACAAATACAAATTCTTCCCAAGTCCGCTAACGGCTATGTTGCTGACAGTAGCGGCGTTATCGACCTTAATCAAACCCAACAAGCCATCAAGGAGTTTGATCTGGAAGCCATGGCTTGGCAAAAGCCCTATCTCTATGTCCTTGGCTCTCACTCCAAGAAACGCAAGAAACTCAAACCCAATTCAAGTGTTAAAAAGAACATGGAACGTATCACCCCCGTGATTGATGAACCCTATCGCAGGGTTTTATTCCGTGTTGAGCTGAGCAAGCAACTCAAACCGCTGCACATCGACAAAATTAGTTTGCTGAATGAAATCCAAAACAACCCGATTCTCTCACCGTTTTTAGCGATTCCCAGTAAGGAAAACGGTATTGATATCGAAGGGCTCGCCGTCCGTCAACACCATGGAAAAACCCAACTGTTCGTCGGCTTTCGAGGGCCGGTGTTACGCGGAAATTTAACCCCGATTCTCAAGCTAACATTAAGCACCAAGCGGTTTGAGGTGAAAAAGTCGAAACTATTATTGGTGAACCTTGGTGGTTTTGGCATTAGAGATATGCAGGCAACAGAGCGCGGTTTTTTGCTACTCTCCGGCCCGGTCAACACTGTGCCGAACCGTTTTAGCCTTTATGATTGGGACGGTAAAACTCAACTCTCACCAATGCCTCAAAAGCAGGTGCTACCCAACCAGAAAAACGATGGCAATCCAGAAGCCATTGCCACTGAAAATCTGCCAGGTTGGGGTCCAGGCATCTGGGTAGGGAAAGATGGTGCCGAAAACGGCGACATCCGTTTTTACCCATTCACCACAAAATAAGACCATAAATACCCCATTTAAAATAGGTTATTTATCCCTAAGCCATTCAATTTGTTGTGATTTCGCAACAGTTTGTATTTTCTGTTGTTTATTATCAACATTTCATTGAATTCTCAAGCAAGAATTCTAAAATAAAACTCCCCAATCTGGCTTATTCTGGAACCACTGAAATGTCTGAACCGCTTTACTCCAAGCAAAGCAAACGCTCGACAAAACTGTCGAAATTGCTTATTACGCTATCGCTTGGCGTAGCCACAACTTCGGTTTGGGCAAGCGATATGGATCGTTTAAATTTTTCGATTCCGTCGCCGGCCAAAGCCGTTCAAAACAAAAAAGACACAGACAACTCGCCAAATTACTTCTATCAGCAGCAAACCCGTCAAGAAATCACCACCTTTTCCAACTACGAACTGAACAACTGGTTTGATTTAGAGCTGGACATGAAAGCGTTGAAAACCCACAACGACCCAACACAGACGCTGTTAAACCCTAAGTCTTATTCGGCATTTGCCAACTTTGGGCACTCCATTGATGTGTCAAGCGAGCGCTTCCGCCCATTCGCCAAGGTCGGACTAGGGTATGATGAAAACCCTGCGACCTCTTTCAACCCTAACTACATTGAAAGTGATCGGGTCAACAAAACCCAATTGCAATTTGGCGTAGGGGTTCGTTATTCGCGTCAAAATTGGAAGAGCTTCGGGGTGAGCTTCAGTTACCAATCCAACTCGCCACTCATGGATCAACAACCGACTTCTTCTACCCCTAATGGATTTGAGAAAAAAGATTCAATTGATTTGAAATTCGACTTCGGTTTCTAACTTAACTTTCTAACCGAAGCCTACATTTCTAAAAAAGATTTAAAAAAGACCGGGAAGGTTTTTATACAGAATAAAAGCGCCAATCAACACTAAAAATACCGCAAAGATTTTTTTCAACTTCGCCTGATCGATACGCTGACTGGCGAATTTTCCAAGCCAACTTCCCGCAATACCGATTAAGGTAAATACCAAAATCACATGCCAATCCAATGCCAGATGACGCGCATCCAACACGCGTAAGTGCTCGGCGAAACCGACAAAAGAGTTCAAGGCAATAATCGCCAAGCTCGTTCCCACAGCCAACCGCATCGGCAAACCACCCAGCAACACCAATGCCGGGATAATCAGAAAGCCACCACCGACCCCGACCAGCCCTGTCACCATCCCCACCAACAACCCGTCGGAGGCGATTTTGTAAAGCGCACGCTCAGAGTGGGGTTTATCGGCATCTTCCATTTTGACCGGCTTGAACATCAGGTAAGACGCGGCCAACAGCAGCACCGAAAACACCAACATCTGGAACACGCTGGAAACGAAATGCCCAGCCCAGGCACCAATGAACGCACCCAGCATCCCCGGCACACCAAACAACATGACTGTACGCCATTGAATCAGACTGTGGCGAGCATAGCCCAGTACCGATACGACACTGATAATTCCGACAATCAGCAGTGACCCAGCCATCGCCACTTTCGGGTCTTGCCCGACCAGATAAACCAAAACAGGCACCGTCAAAATCGAACCACCTGACCCCAACAGTCCCAAGCTCACTCCAATAAACAGTGCACCTATCCATGCCAACGTCATTACGTCATCCTTTTAATTGATTTATCAGTCTTATTTTCTTTTCAAAAACACACCACTTTCGATGTGGTGGGTATAAGGAAACTGGTCGAACAATGCAGATTCGACAATCTCATGTGTTTTTTCGATTTCTACCAAATCCCGCGCCAAGGTTTCCGGGTTGCAGGAAATGTACAAAATATTGTCGAACTCAGCCACCATGCTACGCGTCAGATCATCCAACCCCGCACGCGGTGGGTCAACAAAAATGGTTTTAAAATCATAGCCAGCCAAATCGACATCCGCCAGACGATTGAAACTTTGCCCTTGCAAGGCTTGTGAAATTTCTTCCGCCGCCATCTTCACCACCACCAAGTTTTCAACCTGATTGGCTTCAATATTGAACTGCGCCGAATGCACCGATGTCTTGGAAATTTCCGTTGCCAACACGCGATTAAAGTGTTCCGACAAGGCGATGGAAAAATTCCCGTTACCGCAATACAACTCAATCAAATCCGTCTGAGGCTCCACATAGGTTTTCGCCATCAAGCGCGCCCAATGCAACATTTTCTGTGCAACACCCGCATTCGGCTGAGTAAAGCTGTTTTCCACTTGTTGATAGACAAAGGTTTTGTCGTCCACTGCTAGGCGTTCAACCACATAATCCTGATCCAGCAAAATCTTCTGCTTACGTGCCCGACCGATAATTGAGGTGATGCCCAAGTCGTTTTTCAATGCCTGTGCCGCATCATGCCAAGCATCATCTTCAGCAATAGATTTGCGGTAAATCAACGTCACCAGCATCTCACCACTCAAGGTCGCCAGAAAATCTACCTGAAACAATTTTTCACGCAACACCGGCATGGCGATAATCGCCTGCATCAATCTCGGCATCAAATCATCAATAGCCGCAACCGCCATCGGGCAACGGTCAATGCGAACCTTTTCCTTGGTTTCCGAATCGAACATGATGTAAAAGGTTTCATCCCCCTCATGCCAAACGCGAAATTCGGCACGAGCGCGATAGTGCTCTGGAGTGGAGTCAAAAACCGACAGTTCTTTTAAATGGGGAATCAGCGCCTGCAACCGATTTTTCTTTTCGGTTAATTGTGCCTGATAATTTTCGGGAAAAACCTGACAAAGCATTGAAGATAACTTGAAATTCTTTATAAAGCGCGAATTATACCAGATTGATCCCCGCATTGAGTTTGGTGGTGGTTGCAATCTCGACCAAAAACCTTGAGAATCTAAAAGCATAGCTAAACGATTCAAAAGCCAACGGTGGTGATTTTCGAGTCTCGACTCTTTCGTTTTATGCAATTCATCCGCTGAAAAAGCCGAGAAACTTGCTAACCAAAACGCAATTTCGTTATCATCCCCGCCCAAAGCAATAAACTACTTCATCAGGCACGGGAACACGGATGCACCACAGCCTTAGTAGAGACGACTTAATAAAGCCATCTTATAACGCCATCTTAAGCCCAGAACCCAGTTCTAAATTAAGTGAGTCAAGTTAAGACAAGGACATGTGGAAGTGATCAACCTACTCAAACAATTCGTGATAGCGCAACGCCGCGCCGAGGCTTTCGCCACTGAACAACATCTGCAACTCAATAACCAAACCACGATTGAACTGATCGACTATCTGATTGAACAACTTGAGCAATACAGCAACTGGAAAGACTCATCCGTCAAATCGCTTCTCAGCTTTGTGATTTTGCAAACCGCTTACCGCCATTACGTCTTTGCCGACCGTCTTCTCAACCAATGCCAAAAACCCGAACACGCGGAAACCTATGCCGAAGAAAACCTACTCCCAACCCTCAAACAATTGGCTGAAACCCTGCGTTTTTATGAATCGGTACACATCCAAAACCCGATTCCCGAAAACCCTCTACAGAGCGTTCAAGACCTGACCAATCAGTTGTTTGCCATGTTGGCGGTCAACTTCCCTTCCCAGTTAAAAGACTTCGAAGCACATTGGGCTGGCAGCATGAATACCCTCCAAAAGTTTGCCCGTGATGAATCTCAGTACGAACCGGTCTTTTCGCCAACCCATCGTGAATTTTTAGGCGCCGTCGACAAAACCCAATGCATCTTCGCGCAAACAGGCAAATATTGGGGTGCCGATGAATGGCATGACAACCTGACTTTTGAGCAGAATGTGCAACGTTTCGCCGAAGGGTTTTTCCGCTTCATGGCGGTTGGCAAGAAAGAGAAACTCAAAGGCTATGCTTTGAGAATGCCCGCTTATTACAGTGACACGGTCGACAATCTGGCTCAAACAGTCGCGCGTTTTTTCACGGCCTTAAATCAGATTGACCCGGCACACTCGGATTGTTTACAACAAAACATCGAAGCCGACGGCTGGAAAATGTCTTGGGCGGGAGAGCCTTTCTTCTTGACGGCTTTCGGTACTTGCTATCCGCTAAAACATCCCAGAAACCCCTATGGATTCGATTACACCTATTTCTTTTTCCAACCGGATTTCGTGTTGCGTCATCATCCCGGCTTGACCGATGGCAAAGAGCAACAGTCACGCGAGCGTATCTTGCAAAATTTCACCCGCAATGAAATGGCCTATAGCAACAAAGGCAAGAAAAAAGAAGTGGAGCGATTCATCCGCCCCATGCATGCCGAAGAGCCAGCGGTACGCTGGTGGCGTCACTTATAAATGGCTTATTAAGCGGCTTAAGTGGCTATTTGATAAACGCCAGCAGCACGGATAAAGTCAGCAAAGAAACCGCGGTGGAAAACAGCACCGTTTGCGCCGTCACCACCGCTTCACGTCGGTAATATTCTGCCAACATGAAAGGCCCAGTGCCTGTCGGCAGCGCCGCCAGTAGAATCGCCATCATTGCCAGTTGGTGATTCATATCAAACACATAGAGCGCCAGCCAAGCCACCAATAGCGGTTGGATAATCAGCTTAATAAACGTTAGCGTCCAAGCCGTTTTGCTTGAAGAACTGCCGCCACCATTTTTGGCCGCCGCTTGAGCCGCCATAGAATCCGCCAAGAACAACCCTAAACTCACCAGCGCAGCAGGGCTCGCCGCGCTGCCCAAAAGCTTCAAAAAAGTTTCCACACCTTGCGGCAAATGAATAGACATAGCCGCCACTGCCACCCCGGCGATTGGTGACAAAATCAACGGATTGAGAAACACAGCTTTAAGCACGTTTTTCACTTTGAGATGCAAGGCGACTTCTGCTTGAAGGCCTACCTCAATCAAAATAATCGCCATCGCAAAAACCACACTGACAACAATGATGCTGGCGATGGTCGTCGGCACTTGACCGGATGCGCCGAACACCAGAAACAACAGCGGAAAACCGACATACGCTGTATTGGAATAGGCCGCCGAAACACTATCAATGCTCGCATCCGCCAAAGGACGCCCTTGCTTAAATCGCCATAAAAGTACCAGTAAAAACGTCATTACCGAGCCGATCAGGTAAACACTGATAAAATTCGGCAAATACAGCTCAGACCAATGGCTATTCGCCATAATGTCAAACAACAATGCCGGCAGTGCCAGCCAAACAACAAAACGGTTCAGTTCACTGGCGGCGGTCGCCCCCAAAACCTTGGTTTTACGACTAACGAATCCGGCAACAATCAAACCGAAAATAGGTAATAAAATAGAAAACGTGCCAAGCATGAGAATAGATTTACATTCAGAAAAAGATTAGAGAGAAATAAGTTAGCACGCAAAGCAAAATCACGCAATGCAACGCGCGACAGCAAAGACCAACCTTCCGGTTAAGCCAACCCCAACCTGGCAGATTTTATCAATTATCTTGTACAACCAACTAAACAAGTAAGCAGGATTAGGAACTCATCCGCTATTCGGGTAAAATACGCGGTTTATCGATGACTGAACTGAATAACCGGCAATGACTACAAGAACAAACAGACTTAACCTCCTCAAAACGTTACTTAACGAACGCGTCGTGGTGCTTGATGGCGCAATGGGAACCATGATCCAAGGCCTGGAGCTGACCGAAGAGGAGTTTCGCGGAACGCGCTTTGCCGACTACCACATGGATATCAAAGGCAACAACGACATCCTTGTAATGACCCAACCGGAAGTTATTCGCGATATTCATCTACAGTTTTTGCGTAACGGCGTCGACATCATCGAGACCAACTCTTTCAACGGCACCACCATCGCGCAGGCCGACTACGACATGCAAGATTATGTCTCCGAGCTGAACCTGGCTGCCGCCAGAGTGGCACGAGAAGCCTGTGACATCGCCGAGCAGGAAGATGGCAAACCCCGTTTTGTTGCCGGTGTTTTGGGGCCGACAAACCGAACCGCATCCATTTCTCCAGACGTCAATGACCCGGGCTTCCGCAACACCTCTTTTGATGAGCTGGTCGTCGCTTACAAACAAGCAACCCATGCGTTACTGGAAGGCGGTGTCGATACCATCCTCATCGAGACTATTTTTGATACGCTCAACGCCAAAGCCGCAATTTTTGCCGTCAAAGAAGTGGAAGACGAAATCGGCTATGAAATTCCTATTCAACTCAGCGGTACCATTACCGATGCGTCAGGCCGTACTTTGTCGGGGCAAACCACCGAAGCTTTCTATAACGCGGTTGCACATGCCGAACCGCTGTCGGTCGGCTTGAACTGCGCGCTTGGACCGGAAGAGTTGCGACCTTATGTCGAAGAGTTGAGTCGTGTCTGCGAAACCTATGTTTCCATCCACCCGAATGCCGGTCTACCGAACGAGTTCGGAGAATATGACGAAACGCCTGAGCAAATGGCGGCTGAAATCGCCGTTTGGGCGGAAAAAGGCTGGATCAATATTATCGGTGGTTGCTGTGGCACCACGCCGGAGCATGTCGCAGCCATGGCGGAAGCAGCACACAAGCACCCGCGTCGCCAATTACCTTCCGTCAGACCTACTTGTCGTTTATCCGGTTTAGAGCCATTGAATATCGACGAAAATTCTTTATTTGTGAATGTCGGTGAGCGTAACAACGTCACCGGTTCGGCAAAATTCAAGCGCCTGATTATTGAAGACAACTACGACGAAGCAATTGAAATTGCCGTCAAACAAGTTGAGGACGGGGCGCAAATCATCGACGTCAACATGGACGAAGGCATGCTGGACGCCAAAGCCTGCATGACTCGCTTCTTGAACCTGCTAGCCTCCGAGCCGGAAGCGTCACGCGTACCGATTATGATTGACTCCTCTAAATGGGAAGTTATCGAAGCAGGCTTGAAATGCATTCAAGGTAAAGGTATCGTCAACTCCATTTCGTTGAAAGAAGGCGAAGAGAAGTTCATCGAGCAAGCCAGATTGGTGAAAAAATACGGCGCGGCCGCCATCGTCATGGCATTCGACGAAGTTGGTCAAGCGGACACGCTTGAACGCAAAATCGAAATCTGTTCCCGCTCCTACAAAGTCTTGACCGAACAAGTCGGCTTCCTGCCGCAGGACATTATTTTCGACCCGAATATTTTCGCCGTTGCCACCGGGATTGAAGAACACAACAACTACGGCCTGGATTTCATCAACGCCGTGACCTGGATAAAAGCCAACCTTCCTTATGCCAAAATCTCTGGCGGGGTATCCAATGTCTCCTTCTCCTTCCGTGGTAACAACCCGGTGCGTGAAGCGATTCACTCGGTCTTCCTCTACTACGCCATCAAAGAAGGCATGGACATGGGGATTGTGAATGCCGGACAAATGGCGATTTATGACGACCTACCGGAAAAACTGCGTTTGGCAGTGGAAGACGTCATCCTCAACAAAGACCCGGAAGCCGGTGAACGCCTGCTGGAAGTGGCCGAAGAATTCCGCGGCGATGGTTCAGCCGCCAGCAAAGTCGCCGATTTATCCTGGCGTGAAAACCCTATCGAAAAACGCTTGGAATACTCGCTGGTCAAAGGTATTACCGACTTTATCGAAGACGACACCGAAGAAGCCCGCCAAAAACTCGGCGCACCGATCAATGTCATTGAAGGCCCATTGATGGACGGCATGAACGTGGTCGGCGACCTGTTCGGTTCCGGTAAAATGTTCCTACCGCAGGTGGTGAAATCCGCACGCGTCATGAAACGTGCCGTGGCCTATCTTGACCCCTTCCTCGAAGCCGAGAAATCCGAAGGACAGGTACAAGGTAAAATCGTCATGGCGACCGTTAAGGGTGACGTGCATGACATCGGCAAGAACATCGTCGGCGTGGTTCTGCAATGTAATAACTTCGAGGTCATTGACCTTGGGGTCATGGTGCCTGCGGAAAAGATTCTCGACACCGCCATTGAACAAGGCGCGAATGTTATCGGGCTGTCCGGTTTGATTACCCCTTCTTTGGAAGAGATGGTCAATGTCGCCAAGCTGATGAAAGAACGCGGCATGAATCTACCACTATTGATTGGTGGCGCAACCACGTCTAAAGCCCATACGGCGGTGAAAATCGAACCGCAATACGACCATCCGGTGGTTTACGTCAAAGACGCCTCTCGTGCCGTCGGTGTTGCGCAAAGCTTGATTTCACCCGATTTGAAAGCCGACTTCGCAACAAAAATCCGCGCCGAATACGAGCAAGTGCGTGAAGAACGTAAAGCCCGTGCCAAGCAGGTCAAACGTATCCCAATCAATAAGGCGCGCGAAAACCCCTCGCTGACTGCAAATGCATGGCAAGACTACACACCAATCCAACCGAAGTTCCTCGGCACCAAAGTGTTGGAAGATTATCCTTTGGAAAAACTGGTCGAACGTTTCGACTGGTCGCCTTTCTTCCAATCTTGGGAGTTGCATGGTTTGTATCCTCGTATTCTTGAGGACAAGTTGGTGGGCGAAGAAGCGAAAAAACTCTTTGCCGATGCACAGGCCATGTTGCAACAAATCCTAGATGAAAAATGGCTGACAGCCAAAGCCGTCTATGGCTTCTTCCCTGCCAACCGCGTGGGGGACGACATTGAAATCTATACCGACGAAACCCGTAGTGAAGTGGCGCATAAACTGCACCACCTTCGTCAACAGGCAGAGAAAAAGCGTGGCGGTGCCAATGGTTGTCTATCCGACTTTATTGCGCCTAAAGAAAGTGGCGTAGCTGACTATGTCGGGTTGTTTGCCGTAACAGCGGGCATCGGTATCGACGCCCATGTTGAGCGTTTTGAAAAAGCGCATGATGACTATAACGCCATTATGCTCAAAGCCTTGGCTGACCGTTTTGCCGAAGCCTTTGCAGAGAAACTCCACGAAATCGTCCGTAAGGAAGACTGGGGTTACGCCTCGGATGAAAATCTGGATAACGAAGATTTGATTAAAGAACGTTACCAAGGTATTCGTCCGGCAGCCGGCTACCCTGCTTGCCCAGACCATACCGAAAAAGGCACCATTTGGGAAATCCTGCAACCCGATAGCAAAATCGGTCTGGAGATTACCGAAAGCTTTGCTATGACACCAACAGCAGCCGTTTCAGGAACCTACTTTGCGCACCCTGAATCCAGCTATTTCGGGGTTGGCTCGCTGGGTCGCGATCAAGTCGAAGACTATGCACAGCGTAAAGGCTGGAGCATTGAAAAGGCTGAAATCTGGCTGGCACCAAACTTGGGTTACGATCCGGAAGATTTTGCGAACTAAAACAGCAATTCCATAAAGTTGAGGGCTTAAATGAATAAAATACCTGAAATGTTTTATAAGTATAGAGCCTTCAACACCTTCACCTTAGAGTCTCTCTACAATGACGAAATCTATTACTCAAATCCAAGAGACTTTAATGACCCATTTGACTGCAACCCCATAATTGAACGCGATTCTTCAAAAGAAGAATTAAAAAATCTTTTAGCACTTCTAATAAAAAGCCGAGTAGCGAACGAATCTAAAGCTCTATTACGAAAATTGCGATTAAATGATGAATCTGCAGAACGTCATGCTAACAAAGTGGCCGACCTAGAATCTAGAGATGCTCTTGATGATATTAAATATAACGCAACTAACCCTGATTACAAAATCTCTAAAGAGCAAGCTGAGCTTGCACTATTAACCGAAAGCATTTCAAGAGAAATTAAAAAACACTACTCAAAAGGAATTTTTAGCCTAGCTTCTGATTGTGAAGACCCCCTCATGTGGAGCCATTATGCCGATAAACACAAGGGGATATGCGTAGGTTACAGCTTGGAAAGAGCATCTCCGCCAAAACCTCAAAAAGCTGTATATGAAGGATCAAGGGTTATAAAAACATCCACTATCCATAATGCACTGCTAAATGGTTCTAAAAAAGCTTTAAATGAACTTGAAAAAGCCATACTTTTGCGCAAAGGAATGGAAATATGAGAAAGAATGGCGTCTTATCGGAAACCAAGGCGTTCAAAGCTCACCACTGTTTCTTAAAGAAATCATTTTTGGCCTTCGATGCGACTTATCAGTCATTCACACCATAATCAATGGACTGAAAGGTAGAAACTCTCCTGTTAAGTTTTTTCGAATGCACTATTCAGGAAATGAATATAATTTAAAAAAAGAAGAAATTGACCTTGATGAACTGTCACGAACCCTGCCTAGGGAAGCTCAAATTATTGACATGTTAGATGACATAGAAATAAATTAGCTCCCCCAACCTGGCAGATTTTTCAATTTGTATTCGTTTTGAGAATACTGTTTTACCATTTTCGCATAAATTATTTCCGACACCTTGTGCTAGAGTTAAAAGGCATAACAATAAAAAAAAACACCAACGTGGGTAAAGGAGATCATTCATGCGTATCAGCAAAAGTTATTCATCACTTTTCAGCGGTTTATTATTAGGATTGGTGACACTTATGCCGCTTTCCGCGCAAGCTGAGGAACTCAACAATAAAGAAGCGCTCAAAGGCATCACTGAAATCCACGCTCTCTATGACGTTAGAAAATCTAACCCCAACGTCATGTTGGCTTACCTGAAAGGTATTGAATCCAATCATAAAAATTTACTGAAAGAAGGGGTGAAACCGCACTTGCGTGTGGTGTTTATTTCCAGTGCCGTGCAATTCATCACTTCAAAACCTTCGGAAGAGGTTGAGCACCTACACGGTGATACTTTGCCAAAAATCAAGGCGCAAATCGCCCGCCTGTCAGATTTGGGGGTAAAAATGGAAGCCTGCTCTACGGCGACAGCCTATTTCAAGGTGGATAATGACACGCTTTATCCAGGTATTAAACCTGTTCGTTCTGGGTTTCTATCCGTCATGGGATGGCAAGCGCAAGGCTACTCACTGGTCCCTGTTTACTAAACCCCTTTCTATTGTTTAACAGACTGATCTTCTGATTTGGAAAACATCATCCAAATCAGAAGAGGTGGTTAATCATCAAAATAACCTTACATTTTTCGCTATAATTCACTGCAATATAAAAACCCATCTGGTAAGTTAGTCTGAGCAGTATGAAAGCCGATTCCAATATTAAAATTGTTGCTGCAATCTCGCTATTGCTGATATTTTTATCGATTTCGATTTCTCTGATTAATTTCTCCGTTTCGCTCAATGCCAAACAAAAAGAACTGAAAACGCGTTCATTGCCCCTCTCTGTCGATAACATTTCAACCGAAATCCAACGCAACATCGTTCAGCCAAATCTGATTTCATCCATTATGGCGCACGACACCTTTGTGCAGCATTGGCTACTGCATGACGAAGACGATACCACCAAAATCAAAAACTACTTGGAAACCATTCAAAAGAAATATGGCATGTTCCTAACGTTTTTGGTTTCTGAAGACACACTTCGCTATTACTCGCAAAAGGGTTTCGTTGAGAAGTTGAACCCTGACAAACCTGACAACAAGTGGTATTTCCGATTTAAAAACGAAAAAGCCAATCATGAGATTAATCTGGACGACAACGACAAGTTCGGCAACAGCATGATCATGTTTATCAACCACAAGATTACCGGCGCAGATGGTCGACTATTGGGTGCCACAGGTATTGGCATGAGAGTGTCTTATATTGACGACATCCTAAAACGCTTCCGTACCCAATATCAGTTCTCCGTATTTTTCATCAATAAAACCGGAAAGGTGATTTTGCGGGAACGTGGAATCAACAAGCTGAAGGATATTGCTGACATTCCAAACTTAGAGCACATCAAAAACCAGATATTCTCCAAGTCCAAAAAAGTTCTTGAGTACTCCAGCAAGGGCCAACGCTTTTTACTGAACACCCAGTATATTCCTGAGCTAGATGCTTACTTGATCGTCCAAGCCAAGCTGGATGATTTCACCAAACAGGTACGCCGTACTTTCTATTTGAACTTATCCATTTCTTTGGTCATCACGCTGATTGTTACCTTATTTGTGCTTGCCATCATACGGCGCTACAACAGTAAGTTGGAGTTTTTCGCTCACAATGATCCGGTGACGAAATTGAAAAACCGCCGTTCTTTCAATCAATACTTTGACAGCCTGCTACCGCAGTACCAAAAACACAATCATCATGCACTTAGCCTGATATTTTTTGATGTCGATGATTTCAAGAAAATCAATGATGAACTTGGGCACCAAGTGGGTGATAACGTGCTGGCTAGAATCGGGCAGATTCTGCTTTCCGATTTTGGGGATAGCAACCTGATTGCACGCTGGGGTGGTGAAGAGTTTATCGTCGCGCTAAACGACACGCCTTTGAATGAAGCTAACGCCATAGCGGAGAAACTACGATCCAAAATCGAACTTGATTCTATCCTCAATGAGCTTGGTGGCAACCCGATTACCGTCAGTATCGGTGTCACTACCTGCAAAAAAAGCGATACGCAAGACACTATTTTCCACCGTCTTGATGATGCGATGTATGCCGCCAAAAAAGGCGGCAAGAATAAAGTTGTCTCAGACTAACCCTGTCGCGAACTAGCAAACCCTAATTCCCACCACAACTATCAAACGCTTTTATATGTGTAAAAAAAAATTTCTTAGCGCTTCATTTTAAGAGTTGCTACTATGCTTATGTTCTCGGACATTCGAGTAATGAACTTTACTATAAAAATAGTTATCTAAGGATATGATAATGAAAAAACTATTACTTACCTTCGCAGCAGTCACTTTCGCTTTATCTTCTGTTTCTGCTTTTGCGGCGCCAACGCCATCAAGCAAGAAAAAACAAACAACTCTAGGCCTATATGCATCTCCACATGAAGCATATGAAATGAAAAAGAAAGGTGGTGAAAAGGTTCTTTTCATCGACGTTAGAACACCTGCAGAATTAGAATTCGTTGGTGTGCCAACTGATATCGACAAAAACATCCCTCTTGTTTATCGCGACTTCTCAAAATATGACGCTAAGAAAAAGCGTTTTGCGACAGTTAAAAATAAAAACTTTGTAAAAGATGTTGAAGCTTTGGCTAAAAAACACGGTATTGGTAAAGATGGAACAATCATCTTCATGTGCCGTTCTGGTGACCGTTCTGCCGTTGCTGTCAACATGATGGCTAAAGCGGGTTACACTCACGCTTATACACTAGTTGGTGGTTTCCAAGGTGGTCCAAACAAAGCTGACCACGGTAAACGTAACAAAGTGGGCTGGATGAACGACAACCTACCATTCACGCAAAAACTAAACAAAAACATTCTTGACCTGCAATAATTCAAGATCACTGCGTTTAAAAAAGGGAGCCTATGGCTCCTTTTTTTATGCTTAAGAATCTACTAATACTCTAATACGAATAAACAATAATTTTATTCCATTAAATTTTCTTATAGTGAAGCAAAAAACCTCGTTTTGCAGATGGATTTGGCTCGCCATAGAATAGCAGCACTTAGTTGATTTCTTTAAGGTAAAAACGCATGGAAATTGAGGTTTGGAACCCTTGGATTGCTGGGTTGGCAATCGGGTTATTTGTAATCTTCCATTTTTGGCTCATGGGAAAACCCGCCGGCTGCTCAACGGGCTATGGTAACTTCCTAGGTTTACTTTTCAAGAGTGTTGAATATTTTCGCGTTGGAGAATATTCGCACTTAAACAATTCCAGACTGTGGTTTTTGATCGGTATTCCGTTCGGTGGTCTGTTAAGCGCCCTCTCTTCACCTGATCCTTGGCACTTTACATTCGACATGGGGATGTATGACACCATTTTTCCTCAAACCGATGCCGGTAGAGCGATTTGGCTAATATTAGGCGGCGCGTTGTTAGGCTTCGGGGCACGCTTGGCAGGTGCATGTACCACGGGTCACGCCCTTGTCGGTGGTGCGATGCTGAACCCACCAAGCCTGTTGGCCGGTGCAATCTTCTTTGTCAGCGCCTTTATTACCACACGTTTGTTATTCGGAACCTAGGAGAATACGATGCACGAATTACCCGCAAAAGATGGCATCCGTAACTATGTGGTTTCGTTTGTATTTGTTTATCGAAACAACTTTTTCGGCCTGCTGACAGGGATTCTTTTTGGGTTTCTGATGAGTCATGCCGGCGCGACCACCTATGACTTCCATGCCAAAATGTTTTTGTTTGAAAACTTCCAGTTGATGATTGTTATCGGTACTGCGGTGACGGTTGCAATGGTCGGCGTACTGATATTGAAGCGCTTCAGAGTGCGCGCGGTTGCTACAGGAAATGAAGTGGATTTCGTCAAAAAGCCTTACCAAAAAGGTCTGATGGTCGGTGCGCTTCTCTTCGGTATCGGCTGGGGAATGAGCGCGTCCTGCCCAGGGACAATCCCCGCGATGATTGGCGAAGGCAAAATCGGTGCAATTTTCGCTTTGATCGGTTTGCTCATCGGCACCATGGCGTATGGCCTGTTGCAAACCTACTTGATGATGGCTCGTCGGCATAAAGCCTTGAATTTAGACGATGAGAACAAAGCCAAGCTACATTGCCCTGACAACAGTTGCGACGCCTAGAAGCGGCTTTTCGTAAAAAGGCGACGTTTTTGTCGCCTTTTTTATTTAAAAGACCAATTATTTCAATCAATTAAAAAAAACGGTTCTGCTTTTCAGTATAATACGCTCTTTTAAATTTCCAGAGAGCGTTCTTCATGAAAGCAGATCATATCCGCAATATTGCGATTATCGCCCACGTTGACCATGGTAAGACAACCCTTGTCGACCAATTACTTAAGCAGTCAGGTACTTTTGACGATGTTCGAAAAGACTTGGGTGAGCGTGTCATGGACTCGAATGATCTGGAAAAAGAACGTGGTATCACCATTCTTTCAAAGAACACTGCAATCAACTGGAACGACTACCGCATCAACATCGTAGACACTCCGGGCCATGCCGACTTCGGTGGTGAAGTTGAGCGTATCTTGTCGATGGTTGACTCTGTATTGCTATTGGTTGATGCGGTTGAAGGGCCAATGCCTCAAACGCGTTTCGTAACCGAAAAAGCACTACAACAAGGACTTAACCCGATTGTAGTCATCAACAAAATCGACCGCCCAGGTGCGCGCCCTGACTGGGTACTGGATCAAACTTTCGATTTATTTGACCGCCTAGGTGCAACCGATGAACAGATGGATTTCGATGTTATCTATGCTTCTGGATTGAACGGTTTTGCAGGACATGATGAATCTGTTCGCGAAGGCGATATGACGCCTATTTTTGAAACGATTGTTGAAAAAGTAAGCCCGCCTGATGTCGATTTCGATGGCCCTTTCCAAATGCAATGTATCTCTCTGGACTACGACACCTATAAAGGTATTATCGGTACTGGACGTATCAAACGTGGCTCAGTCAAAGCCGGCATGAGCATCTCGATTATCGATAAAAACGGTGCAAAACGTAATGGAAAAGTCGGCGAAATATTTGGTTACCTAGGTCTTGAGCGTATCAATGTAGATGAGGCTCACGCTGGTGACATCATCGCATTCTCTGGTTTAGATCCTTTGAACATTTCAGACACACTGTGTGATCCTACTGCCGTTGAAGCATTGCCGCCATTAACGGTTGACGAACCGACTGTTAGCATGACGTTCCAAGTCAACAACTCTCCGTTCGTAGGACAAGAAGGTAAGTTACTGACTTCTCGCCAAATCCGCGAGCGTCTGGACAAAGAACTGCTAACCAACGTTGCATTGCGCGTTGAAGACACTGAAGATGCGAATAAATTCCGTGTTTCAGGTCGTGGTGAACTTCACTTGTCCGTACTGATCGAAACCATGCGTCGTGAAGGATTTGAAATGGGGATTTCACGCCCTGAAGTTATCTTCAAAGAAGTAAACGGTGAAATACAAGAACCTTATGAAAACCTAACCGTTGATGTCCCTGAAGACGCGCAAGGCACCATCATGGAAAAACTAGGGCAACGTAAAGCCGAAATGCAAGACATGGTGCCAGACGGACATGGTCGCGTGCGTATCGACTTCATCATCCCTTCACGTGGTTTGATTGGTTTCCGTACCGAGTTCATGACAGCCACCCAAGGGAACGGTTTGATCTTCTCAAGCTTCTCTCATTACGGTCCTAAGTTTGCAGGCACTTTGGGTGAGCGTACCAATGGGGTGTTGATTTCTATCGGCCAAGGTAAAGCACTAACCTTTGCCCTATTCAACCTACAGGATCGTGGTCGTCTGTATATCGGCCATGGTGAAGAGGTTTATGAAGGCATGATCATTGGTCTGCACAGTCGCGCAAACGACCTAACGGTAAACCCTCTAAAAGGGAAGCAGCTAACCAACATGCGTGCATCAGGTACAGACGAAGCACAAGTTCTAACACCGCCAATTCGCTTTTCTCTTGAACAAGCACTTGAGTTTATCGATGATGACGAGTTGGTTGAAGTCACACCGGAAAGCATTCGTATTCGTAAAAAGCTATTGACCGAAAACGAACGTAAAAAAGCAGGTCGTTCTAAAGAATAAGACTACCCACCCAAAAAGAAGCCCGCATAAAGCGGGCTTTTTTGTTTCTGGATTTCCCTTATTTGTCGTAAGGACCATATTTCGCTTTTTCGAGCGCTGCTTTATTCCCTTTGAAATAAGCCGGAACCGGATAATCGTCTGGACGGAATTTCGGATTTGGGAAGTCATGCTCTCTGCCAGCCTTGTTGGGTCTTGGCAAAGACTCGACATAAGCCGCAATGTCATAAGCCTGACTGACCGTCAACACAGGTTGATCAGCATGGGTTCCCAACGGCATATTGCCATAAATAAAGCGCGTAGCTGTCTTCAAACGACTCATGCCCGCACCATCATTAAAGGAATCCTTACCAGCCAGTGGCGGAAAAGTATAAGTGCCGTCCTTAGCATAGGTAGGAGATTTCATCCCCAAGCCTCCCGCAGCATGACAACTCATACAGAACTGACCGTAAAGGGTTTGGCCAACTTTTGGGTCAGCTTTTCTGTCTGGAAACTTCACATTAATCAAACCAGTACCTTTCATGGCTTGACCCGGTTTAGTATCCTTCGCCAACCAAGTGAAGTAAGCAATAATCGCTTTCATCTGCTTCGAGTCATTCGGGAAGGGATGCCCCGCACCTTGGCTTCTTGTCATACAGCCATTCACCCGATCCTTTGGTGAACCAATCGACATGCTTCTTGATCGAAAACTGGGGTAGTCATTCATAACATTTACCAGAGGAATACCATAAGGAACAGTACCCGGCAAACCATCCTTATTTGCTAAGTGACAGCTGGTACAATTCAACGAGTTTCCGGAATAACGCATATTGGCATCAGCGACTTTTGGCCCAATCAGTTTCGCCGTATTGGACAGCAACGCTATACCATAACGAATCTCGTCGGCATTGGGTTCATGTTCATAACTGCCTTTAGGCAATACCCAGTCTTGCTTCGGGCGACTTTTCGCCTTCTCGATTAAAGCCTTCGCCTGCTTTGTATCAAGCTTCTGCCCCACATGATAGGGAGATACATCCATAGCATTGGCGGCAGTAGCCACCCCCAAAAGACCAAACAAAAGATACAGTGACTTCATAGACTTCCCCTTGAGCGGAAACACCACAGTGCAAAGACAAAATGTTACTGAGTCATTGTGTTAATTGGATGGAAAGTAAACATTCAGAACAAAGATCAGGGCAATGAGAACAACAACCGCCAAAATAGACATCGCCATACGCATCTTGTTTAAGACAGGTACACGTTTTCTAAGCTTTTTAGGGAAAGGCAACTCCCCTTTATAGATTTTGACTGCCTTGATGAATTCTTGAGATACAGGTGGCTGCAAAGCTTCAGCAATTCGTTCCGCTTGCCAGTTTGGATAATCCGCAAATGCTTTTGCCAGAGAGTGTAAGTCGCAGTGCTTCAACTCCATGCGACGGCGCTCCAGCGGCATTTTAGCTAGAATGTCAATCCACTCTCTATCCAAATCCGTATCGAAACGTTTTTTAGCCATAGTCGTTTTCCGAAAGTTCACTTTTTAAGTGTACAGAATTCACACTAATTTATCGGCAAAAAATCGATAACTCAATCTTGATTCAAGTATTTTTCTTTTCGGAAAAACTGTCCACAACCTTGTCAATAAACTTCAATTTACTTTTGACGATATCCGTCAGCACAAAAGGGTAAGCATCCACATGCCCCATACTGCGATTTAAAGCATTCATCACCTGTGCGACTCTCGCCCACTCAGAATACCAACTGTTGAAATCATTTACTTTCGGCTTATAAACACTTAAACCGTAACTGACCGCCGTTTCCAAGGTATCGACAATATGCATATAGTGCGCCCAGGTTTCCGCCCAGTCTTCAAATGGATGGCTACTGGCGTACATGGATATGTATTGATGGCTTTTGAACTCAGGCGCACCGTTTTCGTAATAACGCTGAAGCGCCTTGTCATAATCTTTACGCTCATCACCAAACAGTTCTCGAAAAGCCTCCAAGCGTTCTGGCGTGTCAATGAGCTTATCCCAATAATAATGTCCGATTTCATGACGAAAATGCCCCAATACCGTACGGTAAGGCTCCCCCATCTCTTCTTTCATCGTATGTAGAAACCCTTCGTCGGCTTCAGCGGCATTGAGCGTAATTTGCCCCAGAGCATGGCCGGTCAAAACATGCTCTAAATCGACATTTGGATTACTTCGTTTGTCTTCCAAAAAATCAAAGACCAGTCCATGCTCAATCTGCCGATAATTTCGTATCGGCAAGTTCAGCAACAACAATGTGGTAAAAAGATGTCTTTTCGAGCGCTCAAGAATACGCCACCTTTGCGGGTTTTTGGGAGCCGATAAATCAGGAATGGTTCTCGTGGTACGGCAGGAAAGACACTGACATTCGTTTTCGTCTATCACTAACCAATTGCAATTGACTGGGTAGCTTCGATTCTCACAAGTCTTCATAGGTGTTTGAACGCCATTGCCGTCCTGAGAATGCGGCAAAAACCCATTATCCGTCAGCTCACCACTCCACATGGTTTGAATCGACGGATCATAGGCCAAATCACGGCCACAGCTTTCGCAAAACAAATTGTTTAAAAAAACCTCTTGCCCACATCGGCAAAAAAAACGCTTCACCGCGATGACACTCCCTTATTGAACGCTTTGCATTCCTGAAACTGCTTCTACCTCTGGGTAAAACCATGTACGGTAACAAGCATTGTGAATAGCGGAAATTTCCAACTGCAACGCATCAAGATAATCATGAAGCGAAGTCGACCCGGCTTCCATTTCCGGCGTCTGGTCTATCAAATCCTGCAATTGCCTAATGACTTTCAAAACTTCCCTTGAGTTCGGCAAAATGTTCGCCAACTCATGCATTTTGTCTGCACAATACTTGATAGAACGGAATTGTTTGTCATCATACACCAAAAATTCAATGACCGAATTTCCATTGATTTCTATCTGCACCGCCTGACGGTACATAAAATAAATACCAATGGATTTCAAAATATTTGCCCACAGAATACTGCCATATTGCTCAACTTCTTCCGGGTTGTATTCTTGCGCAGCGAAGTAACCCCCAACATCCAAAATGCGGGACGTCATATCGGCTCGTTCAATCAACTGCCCCATCATCAAAAATCGAAACGCTGCATTATCACTCATGGTTCCCATCAGCATACCGGATATTGCCTGACAGGCTCGAATCACTTTTTCCAATAACGCATTACGTCGACTTCTGACTTGAAGGTCATCAAGATTATCTTTCACATAAAGGTAGATTTCATTGATATAAACCCAGGCTTCCCTCGGTAAAGAATCGCGAGTGGTACGAATATTTTCACGCGCCCACCATAATGAGGAAATCAAAGACGCTGAGTTGTTTCTATCACCCAGCAACATCCACATACAGTTCTTTTCGGTACGTGCATCATAATGCTCGTCGAAATAATCTTCATTGCTGGTAATTTCCACCAAGGTATACCAATTCAATTTGACGGATTTTGGCAAGTCGAACATCAACTGCGAGTGAATTTTCGACAACCTTGCTGTATTTTCGACACGCTCAATATACCTTGCCAACCAATAAAGGCGCTCTGCAACTCTAGACAACAACATTATGCGCCCTCCTTTTTCACAATCCAGGTATCTTTACTACCACCACCTTGCGAAGAGTTCACCACGAGAGACCCTCTTACCAAGGCAACACGCGTCAAACCTCCCGCCGTTACATAAGACTTACTCCCTTGCAAAATAAAGGGGCGCAAATCGACATGTCTTGGCTCAACCCCTTCATCACACAAAGTCGGCACGGTCGACAGGCACAGTGTCGGCTGGGCAACATAATTTCTTGGGTTATCTTTAATCAGTTGGCGGAACTGTTCGATTTCTTCCTGTGAGGCTTTGGGGCCGATCAAAAGCCCATAACCACCTGACTCATTCGCCGGCTTGACAACCAGTTCTTCCAGATGAGCCAAAACATATTCCCGATCTTCTTCACGACTGCATAAATAAGTCGGTACATTTGGCAAAAGCGGCTCTTCATTCAGATAAAAGCGAATAATGTCTGGAACATAGGCATAAAGCACCTTATCGTCCGCAACACCACAACCAGGCGCATTGGCGATACCGACATTGCCAGCTTTCCATGCGCGAATCAACCCTGGAATACCCAGCACCGAATCTGGATTAAAGGCATCAGGATCAATAAAGGCATCATCGATTCTACGGTAAATGACATCGACTTTCTGCAAACCATCGATATTTCGCATATAAACGCAATCATCATCTCCCACAACCAAATCACCGCCTTCGACCAACTCCACCCCCATTTCATGCGCCAAGAAAGCATGCTCGTAATAAGCGGAATTAAAAATACCTGGTGTCAGCACCACGACTTCCGGTTGAGGCGTGTCTGTTGGACAAATAGACCGTAACATTGACAAAAGTTCATAAGGGTACTGATTCATTGGCAAGATAGAAATATCTCTAAACGCATCGGGCATCACACTCTTCATGACCGCTCGATTCTCCAACATATAGGAAACGCCGGAAGGCACTCGAAGATTGTCTTCCAGCACATAGAAGTTGCCGGAACCATCCCGCACCAAATCCGTTCCACAAATACACGCCCATGAGTGATGCTTAAGTTTCATCCCCGCGCATTCAGGGCGATAATCTTTTGAAGACAAAATGATTTCTGAAGGAACAATGCCGGCTTTTAGAATCTCTTGGTCGTTGTAGATATCCTCAATAAACAGATTGAGTGCTTTCAGTCTCTGCTTCAGCCCTTCGGATACCTGCTTCCACTCTTCCTCATCTATTACCCTCGGCAATAGGTCAAACGGCCACAAGCGATCAATATTCCCTTCATCACTGTAAACCGTGAAAGATATCCCTAACTGCGCAATCGTTGCTTCGGCATTCTTTTGTAATTCCTTTACCTCTGACAGTGATAGGGTATTAAGATGACTCACCAGCTCTGAAGCTGCTGCCGTCGGCTGACCGGAATTACTAAGAACCTCGTCATATCCAGTACCGACTTTGTACTCGTTGAGTGCCGTACGCATTGCCTTTACTCCTCATTGAACAACTCATTAAATAAAAGCAACTTTCAGGCTAATCAATAGAAAACCTAATTTAACAATCAGTTAAATCAAAATAATAAGAATTACTAACTAATATTTCTTAAATTTGCACCAAATTAGAAGCCATTGAGTCAAGAACTTATTTGCGTAAATACTCCGCTATACGCCCAATGAAAGCAACAATATTAAATTATTTGCACAATACGAACAAAATGAATAAAATACCCCTACGTACTCATAAACAAAAAAGACAATAAATATGCAGCCTAACGAATACATAACCACGACCGAAGCCTGTGAGATCATAGGCGTTTCAAAAACAGTCGTTAAACGCCTTGCAGACGAAGGCATCCTAAAAACCTGGAAAACGCCCGGAGGTCATCGAAGATTGCTTCGCTCGTCTATTAACGACTATATACAAGAGTTTAATAAACCATCAAGTAATGAAGCCGAGGTCTCTTCTCAAAGCCACCCTAATAAACGCTTTAAAGTAATGATTGTTGATGATGACCCACTTACCCAACAACTGATTAGCAGCATCATACAAAGGTTGAATTTGGACATATTTATCCATGTCGCAAAAGACGGCTACGAAGGACTGATGATGATTGGCAAAATACAGCCTCAGATTATCTTTGCCGACCTCATGATGCCAAACATGGATGGATACGATATGCTCAAGGCACTACGTAGTAACGAAGAGACAGCGAACACCACTATTATCGTGGTCACTGCAGTTCCTCAGAATGAGATAGATCGAACGCGTCTTCCCGAAGATGTCGTGGTCATCCATAAACCGATTCAAGCCGATATTATTCGTAGCTTCATCAGCTACGAATACAACCTGAAATCGAATAATGCCTGAACGACAGGCATAAAAAAGCCCAAGTAGAAAACTACTCGGGCTTCGAATGTGGTGCGAGCGGAGAGACTCGAACTCTCACACCAAAGGCACCAGAACCTAAATCTGGCGTGTCTACCAATTCCACCACGCTCGCAATGTGGTGGCCACACCTGGAATCGAACCAGGGACACAAGGATTTTCAATCCTTTGCTCTACCGACTGAGCTATGTGGCCGTTTTTTGAATTTGCGTATTATAGAGATGGCCTTAAAGACTGTCAAATACAATTTCAAAATTATTCAAAATATCTTTTAGAAACCAAATTCGTTTATTCTCGAATAGGTTCAGTCTTGCATGAAAATCGCTTTTTATCACCCTCAACCAAGCCAAATACCCTCCTAATTATGCAGGCTTTTTTATTCAAACTAACTTCGCTAACACCTCCCACTTTAATAAACTTTATCTGTTTTTCGTACCCAAATTAAATAAAAACGAATTATTTGAACAAAAAGGTTTTATTTGAACTTTTTGCATGATAGAATTCTCCTCAAGAAATGCATAAAAAACTTAAATATAGGTTTTTAAAGCTATTTATTCATAGAGGCAAGCTAAACCGAGAGGTATAAATCATGTTCTGCCAAAAATACAAAGATCAAATAAGCGATGCAAAATCAACCATATTTGAACAAAACTCATTAATTGATGCCATTAACCGTTCTCAAGCCATGATTGAGTTTGATATTGATGGCAACATCCTGAAAGCGAATGAAAATTTCTTGCAGGCTATGGGGTACCAAGCGGCAGATTTAGTTGGCCGACATCACCGTATGTTTGTGAGTGCAGAAGAAAGCAATCACCCGGACTACCAAAAATTCTGGCGCACCCTTAAAGAAGGTCGATTTGTTTCCGGCAGATTTAAACGTTTGGATAAAAACGGCAAAGAAATCTGGCTTGAAGCGTCTTATACGCCTTTATTTGATGAACAAGGCAAAGCCTATAAAGTTGTAAAAGTCGCTTCGGATGTGACGGATAAAGTACAACAGGAAATCAGCAACCAGGGTCAAATTGATGCCATCAACAGAGTGATGGCGGTGATTGAGTTTGATTTGGACGGAAACATCATTAATGCCAACGATAACCTTATGTCTGCAATGGGCTATCAATTGAATGAAATCCAAGGAAAACATCACAGACTGTTCGTTAAACCGGATTATGCTGAAAGTAATGAATATAGAAAATTTTGGCAAGATCTTAAAGCTGGACAGTATAAATCAGGAACGTTTCAGCGTATTACCAGACAGGGCGACGATATTTGGTTAGAAGCGAGTTACAACCCGATTTTTGATAATAACGACAAGCCAGTCAGAGTCATCAAATACGCGGTAGACGTAAGCAAAAACGAAAACACGCTATTACTTAAGAACGTTATTGATGATGCCGGAAATGTATTGAAAAACTTTGCTGAAGGTGATTTAACCGCTCGTATGAAGCAACATCTTGATGACAGACAAGTCAGCATGTTTAGACCGCAGATTGAATCTCTGACTTCTAGCATTCAAGACATGTCCGAAAAACTTCAGGATGTAATTGTACGTGCGATCAGCTCTTCACAGTTTGTTTCTGATGCTTCGGATGAAGTTAAACAAGGTGCGCTTGATTTGAGTGAGCGTGTACAGCAACAAGCGGCAGCACTTGAGGAAACCAGTGCCACCATGGATCAAATGAACTCTGCGGTGCAAGCAAACACCGAAAATGCGCAAAATGCCTCCAAAGTGTCTTCTGAAGCTCAGAAAAAAGCGAACGAAGGTACTGAAGTCATGAGCATGACCATTGATGCCATGAATGCCATTGAAGAATCGAGCCATAAGATTGCTGAAATCGTCACCTTGATTGACGGTATCGCTTTCCAAACCAACCTATTGGCACTTAACGCAGCTGTTGAAGCGGCTAGAGCTGGCGAGCATGGTCGCGGGTTTGCGGTGGTAGCCGGCGAAGTTCGCTCATTGGCACAAAAGTCTGCTGAGGCCGCTAAGGACATCAAAAAATTGATTGATGAAACCTCGGACAGAGTGAAACAAGGTTCAACTCTAGCAAGCGAATCAGGTGAGATGTTGGGCAACATCAATGCTGCCATTGAATCCATCACACAAATGGTCGGGCACATTGCACAGGCATCTTCCGAGCAGGCAACCGGTATCAGCCAAGTACACCAGGCGATTTCTCAAATCGACGAAGTGACTCAGCAAAATGCCGCTTTGGTAGAAGAAACTTCTGCCGCAGCAGAAAGTATGAGTGATCAGGCCAACCAATTGAGTCATGATATGTCGTTTTTCAGAACCGGTGTCGAAATTGAGCATGCGCCCCGTTTGCCAAAAAAAGCAGACGCAAAACCAGCAGCTCCGGTCAAAGCGATTGCTAAGCAAGCACCTTCGGCCAGCGCACCAACCAACAGTGATGAATGGGGAGAATTCTAATGGACACAATGCATAACTTAGACAACCAAATCACTGAAGAGAACTCACCCTCTCATATCCAGTTCTTAACCTTCATTCTCGGTAATGAACTCTATGGATTGGACATTCTCAGGGTGCAGGAAATCCGAGGCTGGGAAAAAACCACCCTATTGCCGGAGATGCCTAATTTCATCAAGGGCGTCATCAACATTCGTGGCGCCATCGTACCGATAATTGACCTGCGGAACCGTTTTCAGATAGGCAAGGCCACCTATGATGAAACGACCGTCGTCATTATCACCAGAATGTCGATGGAACAGGATGAAGCGGGAAACTACAAAACCGTTGGCTTGGTGGTAGATGGTGTCAGTGATGTGGAAAACATCAATATGACAACCTTGCAGCGCGTGCCTTCTTTTCAAGGATCGGAAGGCATCAATGAGCTATATATACAGGGCGTCGCCAACCTGCACAAACAGGATCATGAAGACCTGATGGTCATCGTCCTGAATGTCGACGCGCTTTTAGGACAAGGGATTTTTAACTATTTAGAGGCGTTCACCGAGGAAACGCCAAACCTTGCACAAGCATAACCACCCCAACCTGGTAGATTTTTCATTGCATCTCCAAAATCTGCCAGGTTGGGTTGCTTGTGTTACCTGCTGGTATTACTGGCTTGTTTTAGCCCTATGATTCACAATGAATGAATTCCATAAAATGATGTGCAGCGCAAAACGCTGACAACTGATCGTTTTAAGAATAGAAAAGAAAACTAGAAGAGCAGGCGCCCTTCTAGTCATAGACCAGCCTTAAGCTTTCGAGCTTAAGAACCTTTCGACAGAACCGTCACGATCCCAACAGAAGCAGTAAAGCCATTCGTTATCGATCAGTTGACGGACCACCTCATTGTTTGCTGCCACCTCGGCAATCGCTTCCAATGGTGCATCAATATAAACGCTCAAACGCAGAGGTTCGTGCATCCAAGTGTTTCCGTTGTGCAAGGATTGAAGCGGCAAACCGATTCTCAAGTCGCCACCATTTCCTTCGAAAACACCAATACAGCCATCCACAACGTTGTGCAATACCTTATTACCGCTACCATAAACCAAGTTATCGCAAACCGAAGCGTAGTACTGAAGGTTGATCCAGTTCGCTACCACCATAGGTGCGGTCATGATTTGTGTCAGCAAAGACAAATCCTTATCCTGCTGCCAGTCATAATCATGCAAAAAGCTTCGCCCTTCAAAGTTCACATGTCGGGTACGATGTCTTGGGGCAACGATAAAGGCGGCGTTATTGGAAAGACCCCATTCCGGTCTCACTTGAGACCAGTCTTTGGCACGTCGTTTGATGCGCGCATGGACTTCGTTTTGCTCAAGATGCGACAACCCCAAACGAATCGCGCGCTCCTGCCTTGCCAACACCGTCGCTTGAGACAACCATTTCTTAACGGTTTCACTCACTTTTTCCGAACCGAATGACGTGAATTCATCCGTTGTGGTGTTATGCATCGCAGCAATGAAGCGCGTGTTGTCAGGAATCACAATCCCTTTTTTCTTCAAGGTCTCACGTACCGCACTGTCATTAAGCAGGAAAGCCAATACGCGAACATTGATTTCGCCAGTCTGACCACCACAAGCACCGCAATCAAGCCCAGCAGCATGAGGGTTGTTGCAACTGCTACTGCCATGACCGACCAAAAGCACCGTTTCGGCAAAATGACGATCCAAGCCCATTGCGGTCAAAATGCCTGCCGCCAAATCAGCTTTTTGCTCATTTGAAAGCTCAGCTTCATCTTGGGTCAACTCAAAACTGTCAGACGTCGGTAAATGGTTGACCGGATGCTCGTAGTCATGCGGGAACAAACTATTTCGCAACAGTTTGAAGGCATACATCAAGCCGGTTGCCTCAACCATACTGAAAGTTGCCGGCGCAGCATTGCCCCATTCAATCCAACGCGCTTTTTTGTTAAGCTTGGCGCTGGCGTCTTGTTTGGTCAGCTCAGGCAGCAATGGTGAAACCTTGATGCCGGACTTCAACAATCCTGGTAATTGTGGACGAGACACATCCGTCCCAACCGGGTGGTACTCAATCGGCAAGCCGAAGAACCCTGCCACCCCGATGGTTTCAATGCGGGCATCCTGGCTCTCCAACGCTCTACGGATAACTTCCGAACGCACATCAATACAGAACGCCGCCTGTAAAACCGTTTGAGCTTCTGAAGGTGTTTCAGACTCCGCTCTATCCGACGAATGTTTCAGCTGTTGGCTGACATTGGTCTGATAGGCAATTTCACTGGCGCGTTGCCAAACCCACAACTTCTCCTGAGCCACTTCATGCATTCTGATCAACTCTGGAAGAATGTTCATCTGGTGTAGCCACATGACTTTCAATTCATTGAAAACACTGCGATCCCTATCACGTTGATGGCGCCACAAGACCAGCTCCCAAGCAACGCGAATCGCCAGGAACTCAATCATCAACTGGTTGTCATAACCGCTGAGACGGTCTTGCCAGCGCAAATAGGCAACCCAAGACGCCCAACCGTTTACATCCATCAACAAGGCTTGCATATAGTCGGTGACGACGTCATCCGACACGCGCAACTCAACCAAAGCCGTTGCCAATAGTGTTTCTGGTTCTTCCGGCAAATCTAAAAAGTGCTGGGTCAAACCATCTTCCGCCATAAGGATTTCTATTCCCATGTCTTGACGGGTAGTCCCCAACCACTCTGAATACAGCCCGCTATAGGTTCTACCATAGCAGCCTTCATTCTCTTTGAAACGGAAAAAGTCGGCACAGAACTGACTGACCTGATGCGTAATTTCATCACGCCAAGCCATTTTGTATTTTCTGTCACGGCCACTGTCAACCAAGTCACTGATATTGTGCCAGTGCGAACGTTCGTCATCTTCGATCAAATAACGCTCTAGGGTTTCAACCGAAAAGTCTTTGCCTAAATCCTGTGCCGCCTGTTCTAAATGATCCGGCAACAAAGTTTCCATCCAAACTTCCTGAAAATAGGACTTAGGCATCAAGCATTGCGCTTTTCTCAACGCACTGACCTTTGCCGATACCTTGGTAAAGGGCATGTCGCGCATTTCCCACCAAGGGTTAACGGCAATCAACTCATCCAGCGGCCATGTCGGCGCGATCAGCTCGCAAGCCTTCATCACCGCTTGTTTTTGATTGTCAGACAAATGAGACTCAACGGGTTGTGCCAAAATCGTCTTCGCATCCGCTTTCGATTTTCGTATTGAACGCATCATTGATATAACTCCTCTTTCGGAATTTGCAGCTTCTTAGGCTGGACTCTCATCGGCAAACGAGTCGGGTAAAGTCTTAAGTTCATTCGAGTCACCCACTCGTCAAGATAGAACCCGGCATAAAGCGCACGTCTAAACTTAATGACCGAAGGGCTATCGGCTTGATAGCGAACCAGTAGATAACCTGATACGAAAAAAACAATCAGCAGACTGATCCACAGGTCTCCTACCCAACCAAGACTGGCTTCCATCGGCGGTAAAATGAATCCAACGCCAGATTTTTGAATGAAGTAAATAAATAGCAGTGCCGCTGCCAGCGAGAACATATCGAGAAAAGAAACGATTTTGTGCTTCCCGTTACGCTCAGCAATCAACAAGGTCAAGGCAACCCCCAACAATAACCATGGGCTGTAAGGACCTGACAAGCCAGCCAAGGCGACAAAACCATAGACCAATACAAAAGATGCCAATGCTGCACCAATCCACTCTTTTAGGCTTGGTGTTTCAGACAAAGACAATCTGCGTTTTAGGCTGGAATCCACTTCCGAACCGGAATTCAAGAAAGCGTAGGCCTTGTAGCATGAGTGGGCAATCAAATGCAGTAACGCCAACTCAAATAAGCCTAGACCACACTCAACCAGCATCAGTCCCATTTGCGACATGGTCGACCAGGCCAATCTAACCTTGATCGAAGCACGCGTCATCATGATTAATGCCGCCAATACCGTGGTAATCCCACCGACAATCAGCAACAACCACTGTGCGGCATCCGAAGCCATAATCAGCGGTGCGAAGATAATCAACAGGTAACCACCCAGGTTAATAATCCCGGCATGCAGCAACGCGGAAACTGGTGTTGGTGCTTCAACCACTTGAATCAACCAACCATGCAATGGCAATTGCGCACACTTAACCAATGCCGCCGCAGCCAACATGAATGCCGCCACCTTATCGGCTTGGCTCAGCGCAGGGTTGTGCAGCCACTGTTCGCGGATATCGCTGATAAACCAGGTACCGTGCTGATAGTAAAGAATCAAAATAGCTGCTAATAAAAAGGCTTCCGCCACTCTGGCAAAGATAAACTTCTTGTGTGCAGCCAATGCCGCTCTTTGGCGATTTGGAAAAAACACCAATAATCTATGCAGACTGAAGCTGATGGCGATCCAAGCGGCAACCAAAACCAACATATGGTTGGTGATAACCACCGTCAATACACTGCCAAGTGTCACCAACAGCCATCTCAAATAGCGTTTTTCCTCTTCGGTGTTTCCCGACATATAAACACGGGAATAACCGACATTGATAAAGCCGATAAAACTTACCAGCCCCAAAACAAGCAAACTGGCAGGCGACGTAATGGTCCAGCGTTCGCTACCGTCTAATGAAATCCAACCGAAAAACAGCGAGATTCCTAAGAAAACTGCCACGACCAATCCCATTAGGCTGACACCGCGTGCCAATTGCCAACGCGCTTTTCTTTCGTTCATCATGGCAACCGCGAATAAGCTTAATGGTATAAACCAGGTCAACAAGGTTCCGATCCATTGCAAGCTCATAAAAACTCCTTTCATCTAAAACGTGGTTTTTGACAACACGTCACAAAACCATTTGATGGTCAGAAAAACTGACTTAAAAATTCAATTTAAATATTATGGGAAGTTGTTATGAATGAAAAATTGGGAAATCGTATGCTATCCATAGACTATTTGAAATGGTTGCCAGAAGCGGCTTCCAGCAAAAAAATATCAGGCAGGAAAGCATCTTCACTGGTCTGAAAACAGGCAAATGAAAATAAGGGAAAAGCAAACAATGATGAGAGCGTTCAAACACTCAATCAGAGCAAGTCCGACGCGTTTGAACGCTGTTGATTAGGGTTATAACCCTTCAAGTTGAATGTAGTTGGTTCCTTCTTCTTTCAAAAAGTCGAGGAAAGCCGCCGCCAGCAATGAACGCTCTTTACCCGCCGGGTAAACGATGTTCCACTGCTTTTCTATCGGAAACCCTTCTACATCAAGTTCCACGATAGGCCCTTCACGCTTTTCAAGATAAAGCGCATGTTTGGAAACACATGCGACTCCAAGCTCACCCACAACGCAATGCTTGATGTCTTCATTGCTGTTCATCGTCAAGCGTTCGTTGATCTTCAGCCCTTTTTCCGCGAACATGTTCTCGATAGTCATTCTGATACCGGAACCTTCTTCTCGCATAATAAAGGGCTCTTTGGACAAGCGCTTCAAGCTGACTTTTTTACCTACCAAAGGGTGATTCTTATTGGCAATGATAATCAACGGATTCGGTGCAAACGGATGCACTTCCAAATCCATATTGCTTGGCGGAATCTGCCCTAAGATATATAAATCATCCAGGTTTTGGTTGATTCGCTTAATCAAAGCCTCTCTGTTGGCGATGGTCATTTTCAAATCAATATCAGGATACTTCTTACAGAACTTTCCTAATGCGATCGGCATGAAGTACTTCGCCGTGGTCATAACCGACACACTCAAGCGACCTCTTTTCATACCACGAAAATCGTCCAACATGATTTCAAGGTTAGAGAAGTGGTTCAAAACCTCTCTACAGCTACAAGCCACCTGGTTACCGACTTCGGTTAAGTAAATATTTCGACCGATTTGTTCATACAAAGGCATACCAATCGCCTCGACCAGACTTTTCACCTGTGCCGATACGGTGGGTTGCGTTAGGTATAGCTCTTCTGCCGCTCGGGTAAAGCTCAAGTTGCGTGCGACCGACTCAAATACTTGGATTTGCCTTAAAGTCGCATGCCTGATTAAAAAGTTATTTTGTGGTGGTAAAACATCACTCATAACATCACCCTATTTTGACTCCGATAACCTGGAGATACCTTATTAAAAATTCTTTATGCTTCGCCGCGGCAAGTCAGTCGCTCTAAGGCTTCTGTTGCCGCTCTTGCAGCTTCATTGATGTCGGATTCTTTTCCACACATCAGCAAACGTCCATAAGCACCGACCGCTCTCGCTTCTACAAGCGTGACGTTGGCGGCTTTCTCCGCTTCGTTCGCTGCCAGAATGATGTACCCTGCCGGTTCCGTTTCCATGATAAACATGCTTTGGCCCGGCAAAATCATCGATCCCTTACGGTTATCGCGGTTGATAAGGGTTGCATGGTCAGCTGTCACGCCGCGGATAATCTCATTCCACATGATCACGCATTTCTGACGGTCGAATTCTCGTGTATTGAGGTGGTTCAAAATCTTTTGACCCGCTTCCAACACATCGCTTTGGTCACGGTGATGGACAACCATCGAACCGTAAGCACGCTCGACAATCTGCTGACCTAGGCGGACATTCGATGCTTTCAAAGCAATATCCGACATGCGGTGAACCGCCATCCCAGGGGCAACCTCTATCCACAGCGAAGAATCGCCCGGTACCGGCAAGAAGCCCAAAGAAGCCGTTGCCATGTAAGATGCTAGTTGTGGCTGTAGCGAATCCAAAAATACATAAGTACGCAACTCGATCATGCTGGCTGCCCCTTTTGTTTTAATTGATTCAATACCGACTGGACAGCTTGCGCCCTATGACTGATTCGGTTTTTGATTTCCAAAGGAACCTCCGATACAGCCTTTACCAAATTCGGTATCCACATCACATCATCGTAACCAATACCCTGGCCACTTCTTCGCTGCATTAAAATCTCTCCATACCAATGCCCGATACCGACTAACGGCATCGCATCTTCTGCATGCTCTACATAAATTACCGCACAGCTATAACGTGCTTTTCGCTGTGCATAAGGTAGCCCTGTCATTTGTTGCAATAACTTCTCGACGTTTTCTTCATCAGAAGCTTCACCGGCCGTGCCCGCTGCATAACGCGCGGAAAAAATGCCAGGTTGGCCTCTTAGGGCTTCAACTTCCAAACCGGAATCATCGGCGATTGCCGGCAATCCAGTTTGCGCACTCGCATATCTCGCTTTCTTTAAAGCATTTTCCATAAAGCTCATACCGTCTTCTTCGACGCTACCATGGAAAAAAGACTGCTGTGGTCGGCAATCAAACCCTTCCGAGAAAATCATCGGAGAAATTTCAGCCACCTTGTGCGGGTTATTTGTCGCCAAAACCATCATTTGGTTAATCCTCCAAACGAATTTGGAACAAGGCTTCCGAGCATGAAATATTTTCCTGTTCTGCTTTAGTCAAAGACTGGTTCAGGTCTGCCTTAAGCTTCGAGTAGGCTTCTGCCTTGACCGCGACCATGAAAACCAATCTATTTTCAAATTCTTCGTCCTGCAGTTGCATATTAGCCATAGGAACTTCTTCATCGTGAACGATATAGTTCTCTAAGCCATTGCTCTGCAACACGCAAATAATCTTTTCCTGTAGGTCATTTGTCGCCAAAATCTGGATCATCTTTTCATCACCATCAAGCGACAACACCGATTGATCGGCTACATTCGGTTCTATCTGCTGTTTTTCTGTCTTGAAGTGCCACTTTTCTTCGCGGCCATCTTCTTTTTCAATCCAACCAATCACTTCAACCGACCTTCCAAGAATTTATATTTGTTTAAATAATAGGGAAACCAATCATTTAGAACAAATTGAATTACAAATACCTGTCATAGACATATGTCTATGATTGAGTGCTTGAATCCCCAGCCTTCAATGTTTCACCCTGTTAAAAAGAGGTAAAAAAAAGGCAGACCACAGTCTGCCTAACTATGACAAAGACCTAATGCCATAAGAGGTGAATTAATCCGGCCAAACTCGTCTACGAGAAAAGCTTTTAATCTGGTCTGCAATATGTGCCGATGCCGACTGTTCCGCTTTGGGTGCAGGAGAAGATACCTTTTTTTCTACTGTCGCGGTTTCGGTAGCGGACTTTGCAGTTTCAACCTTGGCTGTCTGAGCGTTTGCTTGAACGCTAGACTTGGCTTCTGGTTTAGCCGCACTGCTTTTGGCGGTGCTCGCTGTGGACTTGCTTTGCGCTGCAGGACGTTTTGCAGCAGCTGGCTTGTTCGTATTCTGTGCGGTCATATACAACCTCCTTAAGAATTGTTTGAAAAACGCTGGTAAGCTTCATCCATGCCTTTCGCCAAGGAGTAATCTACTTCTTGGAGTTCATCAGCTTGCGAATAGATAATCACTGAGACGTGCTCTCTTCCGAAACTGATGTTTGGATGATGCTCCAGCTGATCGGCTTGTTCGGCCAAATCATCTAAGAAACTTCTCAAGTTCTCAAAATTATCAAACTCAAACCGAGCTTCTAGGCTGGCTGGTTTGCTTTTCATTTTCCAGCGTTCATTCATACAAAGCTCCTATGTGGCTGTTGCTGCATGGTTAAAGATCGATAATACTCATCCAACCAGGTTTGCACTCTCATCAACTGAGATTGCTCTTCCTCAAGCAGTCGATTGAATAACATCAAATCTTCATGCGCACCAAAATTAGCGCAGTATTGTGAAGCTTCAGAGTAAAGTTGAATCAACGCAACTTCTCTCTCTTCGCAACTTCTAAGCGCTTCAACCATATTGGTTGCCGGTCCAGCTGGACGAAGAACGCTTCCCGCAGGAAGGGCGCCTTGTGCCACCATACGATCGGTAATCAAATTAGCGTGTTGAAATTCTTCATTTGCCAAAGTGATAAAATTTTCGGCATATGCAATTTCTTGACGAAATTTCGCCAGAGAAGCCTGTGCGAGGTAATGCTGACCGGCCGAAAACTCCAGGCTCAGTGCTCTACCCAAGTACCCAAGAATCTGGCTGTTTGCAGCAACCGTCTGAGCTTGAGGAACTTGTGGGTATGCGCCTGCTCCTGGCATCACCGAACCGGGCATTCTTGGTGAATAACGCATGTTTCCCTCCTAACTTCAACATCGAGGGTTAACGAATTAACCCTCACATTCCAATTAGCTACGGGTTGCACCGTTACCAATTGTCAAAACTGGTTCAACTTCTTTGTGTGGGCGAGCGATGATGTGCGCTGCTACCAAACCGTCACCAACACGTTCACAAGCATCTGCTCCTGCACGTACTGCTGCGTTTACCGCACCGGTTTCGCCACGTACCATGACTGTTACGTAACCACCACCAACGAACTCACGACTAACCAAACGTACTTCCGCTGCTTTTGTCATCGCATCTGCTGCTTCGATAGCTGGAACCAAACCACGGGTTTCGATCATACCCAATGCAATACCGTATTCACTCATAACATTTCTCCTTAATGAGGTATAAGTTTTTGACCGCTCTTAGTTCTGAAAACACAACGTTTCGGGGCGTTGCATTTTCAGAGGTTTAGAGCGTTCGAATTATTTGCTTTCAATTGTTAAAACTGGCTCAACTTCTTTGTGTGGACGAGCGATGATGTGCGCTGCTACCAAACCGTCTCCAACACGTTCACAAGCATCTGCTCCTGCACGTACTGCTGCGTTGACCGCACCGGTTTCGCCACGTACCATGACTGTTACGTAACCACCACCAACGAACTCACGACTTACCAAACGTACTTCCGCTGCCTTTGTCATCGCATCAGCCGCTTCAATCGCAGGTACCAAACCACGGGTTTCGATCATGCCTAAAGCAATACCATATTCCGTACTCATAGCCTTTCTCCTTCTAAATAAAGAACTAACTTATTTCTCAATTGTTAAAACTGGTTCAACTTCTTTGTGTGGGCGAGCGATGATGTGCGCCGCTACCAAACCGTCTCCAACACGTTCACAAGCATCTGCTCCTGCACGTACTGCTGCGTTGACCGCACCGGTTTCACCACGTACCATAACTGTTACGTAACCACCACCAACGAACTCACGGCTTACCAAGCGAACTTCTGCTGCTTTAGTCATTGCATCCGCTGCTTCAATTGCAGGCACCAAACCGCGGGTTTCGATCATGCCTAACGCAATACCGTAATCACTCATAACTTTCTCCTTTGAGTTGCTGACTTTTTTAAAACTTACTTCTATTCTGGCTGCCAGTCATCGATGATGCCGCCAACCGTTAAATCCGTTAATAATCGTTTGTCTCCCGCTGCATCTCTTGCGGCGGAGTTGGCGATGGTAAAAACCCAATCACCTGGCTTAACGTCTATCGGGTCCATTGCCACTAAGATGGCGCCGGTAGATACACTTTTTAAAACCTTAATTGGTAAATGCCCCAAGTCTTCCAAACGACTGGTCAATACCAATGCTTGTTTAACTTGATGAATTTCCATCTTCCGGCATCTCCCACTTATCAATAATCCCGACAATCGTCAGATCACTGGGATAACCTTTAATCCCTACTGCATCACGTGCAGCGGAACTCCCGACACATAAGACCCAGTCTCCAGGCTTGCAACCGATCGGATCGACTGCAACCTGAGGGGTACCACCATCTTTCTCACGGACCACCAGTAGAGGTTTGTGCTCCATCATTGAGATGCGGCTGGTGGAAACCAATGTCTTGTCGACTTTAAAAATTTTCACCCTTAACCTCCTTTCTAAGCGGTTCTTTGCGAGGCAGAAGAATCTGCCAGGTTGGGTAGTTTTTCTGCCGGCTGACAACCGGTAAAATCTCTTAGGGTCGGCATGGTTTGTAACAAGCCTGATACCGACAACTCCTGATAACGGTTATGTAAAGCTTTCTCTATGCGTATGGCTTTTGCTTCCGCTCTATCTTTAGAGCCTGGAACACGTCCGTCATAATCACAGCGAACGATGATTGGAATCGGTAAGCCTTTTTTGACATTCAGACCTTTAAAGATCTTGATACCGACATCCACGTCATTCACACCTTCTTCAACCGTATCAAGGAAGCTGTAATAGCTCAGATTGCGAAGTTGCACTTCATCAAAGCCATTACCCACCCCAATAAACCTTTCTGCATGGCCAATATCGCTGTAACAACCGTTTTCATAGCGATTGACGTATGCAATCTGCGAAAAGTTATTCGCAATCAACCAAGCAATCAGCGCATTCACGCCAGGCTGCGGTGCGGTTGAGCTTTGGTTGAGATTACAATCATCGATTACTTTCTCAATCGCCTGCTTTGCCTGTTCTGCCGACAAACCAGCCGCTTGCTGATATAACTTGTCGGTTTCAACAAAGCGGTTCAAACACACCTTGCCTTGTTCGTTCGGAATATGGATCTTCAAACTGTCATCATCGGTATTCATACCAATCAACAAGGTTTGAACGGTTGACCCACAACCGAAACGGTTTTCAATTGCCTGTCTAAAATCTTTGAGTTTTGTTAATGCAGCCTCCGCTGCTTTTTGGTCATCACTCCCGTGTGCTGCACAACCCTGATGTGTTGGGTCGGCTTTCGAAAAGTGATACACCGCAATCTTTAAGTAACGCGTCGGTTCTTCAGCCGAATTTGGCTTACCTTCTCTGAACCGCGTGTGTTCTATAAACACCCAGTTTCTAACACTTTCGCTGATGTCGAACAAAGCACCCGCATGGGCCTTTCTTCTGACCGCATCGTAAGGCAGTCTGAGTACATAACTAATCAAATGTGCAAGACGCCCATCCGCACAAGGTGCAACACCTACTGCGTGGAATCCCGCTTGTCTAAAAATGCGTTCGGCTTCTTGAGTTCTCTGACCCGCAAGAGGATCATTGATATAGAAGTCTTCCGACATTCTTAAAAATTGTGCAAAGAGGGTTTTGGCATACAGCGTCTGAAACGCTTTCTGTGATTGCATATTCAATCCAGATAACCATTCTTCTTCTGTCAGCGTTACACCCAACTTTGCAAATAGTTGTTGGTTAGCCCAACCCGCAAAATCCGTTTTGCCTTGTTGCGCCAAAATCTCTTTCAGAACACCTTCGATATCATCGAAACGTGCTTTGATGTCAACTTCGTAGCGACGCAACAATTCGTTTTGTGCTTCGTTAACCAAAGCATGGGTGCCCGCCAATGTCATCGAAGCTTGAACTCTATCCTCAGCTACAATCTCAGTCGCACCATGAGCAGTTTGTGGTTGCGCCTGTTTTTGTAGCCATTGAGGGTTTGGAGCAATCGGCTTCCAAAACAATGACCTTTGACGATGTGTTTGTTTCAACTTGTTCATCAATACACCCAATTTCTAGTTAAGCTCTTGCACCACCGGACAAGGTAACTTTTGCACCCGTTTCCGTGTTACCAGATGAACCGGTAATCGGACTCATAGGTACTTCACCCATCACGCCAGCGTTGAACTGTGCTGCACCCATCGGTGACTGTCTCGTAGAGCCTTTGATTGACGCGTTACGCTGCGCCGCCCAAGGACCATCTGTTCCTGTCACTTTTGAGCCTCTGTCCCAGCCGTCACCGGTAATTTTCGTACCTTGTTCAGCCGGATCTTCAACCATTGGTTCTGCTGCCGCTTGTGCCATTGTCATCGGAAAATCCGACTCCCCTGGCTGAGCTGCGCTTGAAGGACCACACAACATAGCTGTCTGATCAGTTCCTTGGTAATAGGTTCCTGTTACCAATTCACATGCACCCTTCTGCGCACCGGTTAGACCTACTGGCCCTGGCTGTACACCTGAGATAGAAGGATTCATCCCTCTTGGTTGGCGTACCTTCATCTCATTTTGCTGATCTACCGAGCAAAATTGAGATTGTTCCGAACCGGTATATGGCGTTCCTGTAATCGCTTGACAGTCACCTGCTTCCGCACCAGTCATACCGTAGTATGCACCGCTGCGATCACCAGTTACTTTCTGTCCACCGCGAGTTCCAGAAGCCGTTACCTTTGTTGCTGTATCGACTGCAGGCATCTTGCATAGCGTTTCTGCCTCTTCCACACTTTGGTAACCAGTTCCAGTGACTGATTTACAGGCGCCTTTGTCGCCCCCAGTTACTGTTTCCAATCGACCAACTTGTGTTCCAGTCGTGGTATTGCCTTTTGCAGTTTGCGAAAACATTACCTTTTGTGGTGCTTTCGCTGGTGTTGTCGGTTTAATCGTTGTCGATTGAGACTTACGACTATCGCCACCAGTGATTTTTCCACCGCTTTTCTGTGCTGGCTGAGACATTACCGAGAAACCGGCTGCCTTAGCTTTTACAGGGGCTGTGCCACAAAACGCTTGGCCTTGATCCGCTGGTAAATACTCTGTACCCGTTACTGCTGAACAAGTGCCAGGTTCATTACCTGTCATTTTTTCAGCTCGACCTACGCCTGTTGAACCGCTAACAATCTGCCCACGAGTGGTTTGTGTTTGCGTCACTTTGGCAGGTTTGGCCGCTGGCTGAGAACTACAGTTATTGTTGAACTCTTCAGCACCCAAGTACTCTGTACCGCTTACCAATTGACATGCACCGGTTTCTGCACCTGTCATTTTTTTCTTGCCTTGACCCACTTGTGTACCAGAAACGGTTTGACCACTTAGGGTTTCAGACTCGCCAACTTTTTGTGGCAACTCTGCGTTTCTTGGTGGACGAGTTGGTCTCGAAGCGCCTGTTGAACAGACTTTGCCTCGCGAACATTGCTCAGCACGAATTTGCTTCGCAATTTCGCGTGAAGAAGCGTCCGGGTTGGCTAGCTTCGCTTTGGCTCCTGACTGACTACCGCCCTTAGATTTGAACGCAGCTTGGCCAACCTTACCTTTCACTTGTGCCTGACGGTATGCCTTCGATTGAAGACGACCGCTGGATTGCACTGTAGCTTCCGGTTTTACTGCCGTACGACGCTCTTGTCGCTTGGCTGGTTGTTCCGATCTAGTCTGACGAGGTTCGACAATCGGCTCTTCAGACTGTTGCTTTGCTCTAGTCTTAGGGTGAGGCGTCGGCTTTGCTGCTTGTGTTGCGCTTTTCCCACTCTTCTGCTGCTGTCTCTTCTGCTTCGCTGCTTCGCGTCCCGCTGCTGATGCCGGAGCAGATGCAGCTGAAGACACTTCACGACGAGGACGAGACGGCTGCGAAGGCGTAGGTGCTGTCGCAATCACAATCGGTTCTGGCGCAGGTGCTGTTTCACGCGTCGCTACCGGAGTAGCCGATGCTTGAACACCCTTTCCTTTTACCTGTGCTTTGCGGCGCGCAATGGCTGCAGCTCGACCGCTTTGAGCATTGTTACTCATGCTAAAGCCTCCTATTTCGTCTTTATGACTCGTTTAATCACTCGTTATTCGTTCCGTGCGAATTACATTCCGCGAGGGCGGTAAACTACAAAGTTATGCCCTTGGCACTGAGTGTAGTTGTCATAACCGATCAAACGAATCATGTGATTTGGGTAAGCTGCACGACATTGGTCGATTTCAGCCAGTACCGCATTTGGATCACGTGTACCAAACATTGGAAGTTTCCACATACCCCAGTAGTGAGAAGAAGCAGCTTCAGGCGCTTCATGCTCAAGAGCAGGCGTCCAACCTTGGTTGATGATGTAAACGATTTGGTCGTAGATTTCATCAGCCGTGAACTCTGGAAGGAACGAGAACGTTTCCAGTGTGTACTTTGTACGGTAATCATCTGTTTGAATTGACATCTTAATCTCCTTGTATTTTTTAGGATCAATCTAGCTCTGAACGCTCTTATTGAACGTCCAATTTGTCAACGGTATCGAACTCGAACTTGATCTCTTTCCAAGTTTCTAGAGCTACTGCCAGTTCTTTACTCGTACGAGCAGCTTCTCTCAAGATGTCTCCACCTTCTCTTTCTAGATCACGACCTTCGTTACGTGCCTTAACACAAGCTTCCAACGCAACACGGTTAGCAGCCGCACCAGCAGCGTTACCGCCTGGGTGACCTTGTGTACCACCACCAAACTGAAGAACTGAGTCATCACCAAAGATGTTAACCAATGCTGGCATGTGCCATACGTGGATACCACCTGAAGCAACCGCCATAACACCTGGCATTGAACCCCAATCTTGGTCGAAGAAAACACCACGTGAGCGATCTTCTGGAACGAAAGATTCACGAAGTTGGTCAACGAAACCTAGCGTAGAAGCGCGGTCACCTTCCAACTTACCAACAACCGTACCTGTATGTAGGTGGTCACCACCTGACAAACGTAGACACTTAGCCAATACACGGAAGTGAATACCGTGAAGAGGGTTACGGTCGATTACGGCGTGCATTGCACGGTGAATGTGAAGCAACATACCGTTCTCACGACACCAGTTAGCCAAAGTCGTGTTCGCAGTGAAACCAGCAGTCAAGAAGTCATGCATGATGATTGGTTGACCTAGTTCTTTAGCGAACTCAGCACGTTTCATCATTTCTTCAACAGTCCCTGCAGTAACGTTCAAGTAGTGACCTTTACGCTCACCCGTTTCCGCTGTTGCTTTGTCTACTGCTTCTGCTACGAATTCAAAACGATCTCTCCAACGTTGGAATGGTTGAGAGTTGATGTTTTCATCATCTTTGGTCAAATCTAGACCACCACGAAGACACTCATAAACCGCACGACCATAGTTCTTAGCTGAAAGACCTAGTTTTGGCTTGATAGTACAACCCAACATAGGACGACCGTATTTGTTCAACTTATCACGCTCAACTTGGATCCCTGATGGTGGTCCACCACAAGTTTTGATAAATGCCATTGGGAAACGCAAATCTTCAAGACGAAGAGAACGAACCGCTTTAAATCCGAATACGTTACCAACCAATGAAGTCAATACGTTAACCACAGACCCTTCTTCAAATAGGTCTAGTGGGTAAGCGATGAATGCATAGAATGCGTTCTTATCACCAGGTACGTCTTCGATTCTGTACGCACGACCTTTGTAGAACTCCATGTCTGTCAACAAGTCAGTCCAAACTGTCGTCCAAGTACCAGTTGATGATTCTGCCGCTACAGCCGCTGCTGCTTCTTCACGCGGTACACCTTCTTGTGGGACAACTTTGAAACACGCCAATAGATCTGTATCTAGAGGAGTGTAGTCTGGTGTCCAATAAGTCAGCTGGTAATCTTGTACACCAGCGTCAAACGTTTTACTTGCCATAAAATGCTCTCCTTGTTTTTGGAGTTGAAATAAATTCAAGTGCAATGTTATGAACAAGCCAACCTATTGACTAATTGAAAGAAACGATAGAAAAGATTGAGCGACCTCTATATATATACGAAGCCGAATAAAGATAACCTATTGATTTGGAAAGAGAATCAATCCATAGATTCAAAAGGATAATTACGTCAAAAGTGCGTGATTTTTTGTGATTTTTTTTTGCGGTTTTTAAATTTTTTTTGAAAAAAAGTCTCTATCGACGACAATTTTTATTGTCGCTTGCATGACAATTTCACAACTTAACAGTGCAAAAATCTGCCTAAAAAAACATCAAATTGCACGACTGGAATCACATCACGTTAAGAAAATTTTTTACCAAATGATGAATAAAAACAAATAGAAAATCCCAGTAACAGGCGTTCCATGCATTAGAAAACGCTATAGATCATACTTCGTCTGATGACAAAACCAAGATTGCCCGAAGCTTTTGCTGACCGAATCGTGCCATTTCCATAAACATCTTGCGAGTAATGGGAATCTGCTGAAAGTCCGTCTGGCTAAGGTGCGGCTGGTCATTGTGATCCGGATCATTGATATAGACAAACCCTTCATCCGCCGCGGTGACATAAACCCAGTGCGGTGCTTTGTTGCGATTCAACCGCCAAGTACTGATCAACGCCAGCACCGACAAACCCTGCCCCAAAATATCCATCAAGTCCTGCGCTTCAAGTTGTTTGACGCTCAAGGCGATATCGGTTTCGGCAATCTGTCGAATAAAGTCGTTATGCACCAACTCAATGACCGCTTTCTTATGCTCGTCCCGCACGCCATCCACAAAAGGCACGCCTTCTCTATTGGTATAGAGATGCACTTTCAAACCACGCCGCCAAGCGCTCAGCGCCAAACCATGCGGCGAGCAACCGCCATGACCCGAAGTCATGAAAATGGTGGTGGCTTCGCGCCATATCTGCAACTCTTCGGCGCGAGACATTTCATAGTCAGGTTTTAAAGTCTTGAGCGCCATCATCAAAGATGACGGGCCACAAGTGAAGTCGGTGGTTTGCTCGTAATAGGGTTTCGGTGGCATGGTTTTCAGGGCTTTCGCCACCAACCGTTTTTCCATGCGGAACGCATCTTCACCATCTTCATAATACTGGGGGATACGATTCAGGTGTTTGTAACCCCGCTGTTCATAGAGTTTCAACGCCGCCTGATTGGTGACTTTGACCTCCAACCTCAGGTAAACACATTGACGCTCTTCAGCCTCGTTTTCGGCACTTTCCAACAACAGTTTGGCAAAGCCTTTTCCTTGCTGTTGCGGATGCACGGCAATCGAATACAGTCTCGCCAACTGGGTTCCCGTGCGATAAAGCATCAGGACATAACCTAAGAGTTCTCCTGCTTGCTCCAGCACCAAACAACTATGCGGCCCGGGCTTGAGCAAGTTGACAAAACTACGGCGTGATAAACGGTCTTCGGTGAAACATACCTGCTCTAACCGCAGCAACGCATCTAAATCCTTCGGAATCGCAGGCCGGATTAACGTTTGATTGTCAGACATTATTGCCCACTCCCCAACACACCTAGCAACGCCATATTCACCACTTGTCTACCACGAAACAACACCTGCTGCTGCCAACTGGCTTCTCTTGGGTAAAAGAACGCCTGCATCAGCCTGACCGGCTCTGCCTTGATATTTCTCTCCACCCCTTCGGGGAGCGTGTTTTGATAAATCTGTTCTCTCAATAGCTCACTAATCAATTTATCCACCGAGTAGGTGCCAAACTCCAAGGTGACAAAACACCCTCGGCCGCCAATCACTTTTTGCCAATGGTAGTCAATCAGCCCGGATTTTGGTGCCGAGCAGGATTCTCCCAACAACGCCGCGCAGGCATTCGCACCATACAGACGGTTCACCCAGTCAAACCCGGCAGTATTCGGAAAATGGTCATTGATGACTTCCCCATAACCATAAGGCCCTAACCCCGTGTGGCAGTCGATGACATTGATGTTGTGCGCAGATTCAAAAACCGCATGGCGGGTGATGGTTTCCAGCACCTGCCGCGACCAGCTAGGCGCACTACCGCCGTAAAACAACCCGGTTGGATCTTGATACTGCCCACGCGTAATCTGCTCGATGAAATCGGCAAATGGCACCCCTTGCCACAAATCACTGAAATCAGACACTTCCAACCAACGCGCTTCATGCAACTGACTCTGGTATTGCGCATAGTCGTCATTCATCGGTACCGGCTGGTCGAAGTCAATGAAATTTCGGTTCAAGTCTATCCCTTGGTGATCGCCACGGCGCACCCACGCAAATCCCCATGGATTCATCGCATGAATCAGCATCACCCCCAACCTGGCAGATTTTTGCAACACGTCCACCAGCAAAGGCAAGATGTCCGCCTGTATCGCCGAACCGGTTGTGCCTTCTACACCATGGGTACCGGAAATCACCACCAAAATCGTTTCCGGTTGCTCGCTCTGGCTGAGTAGTGCGGTTTCACAAGCCAGCTCTTCACCTGCGGGTCCAGTCAATGGATGCACGAAACCTTCCGCCTGCTGAATTAAAGCTTGCGGAATATCAGCCAGTGTCTGCTGAAAGCATTCGCGGGCATCCAAATAACCATTTTTGAAAACCGACAACACCATCGGCGCTTGTAAATCGAGTAACGGATGAGACATGAAAACCTCAAAGAAAAAGGGATAAAAACCGAACGGAAAATATTGGAAAAAAACGCCTCAAAACTTTTAGCGTTTACCTTGCAATTATCTATTTTATTTTGCAAAAAAGCGCGTAAAATTTTGCACATCTAACAACTCTTTTTTAGTGCGATTTTCTTCGCTACAACCAAACAACCCAATCCATTTACGCGTTTTTCTTCAGGAGAAGATTAGCCCATGAGTCATTTCTACGTTGTCGTCGAAAACCTTAAAGACTGGCAGCCCTACTATCCTACACCCGACGTCATCACGTTTGACGACTACTTGCAGCGCGTCAAGGAATCCTCCAAAAAGCGCATCCGAGTCATCAACCTGTGTCGTGATTACCGTTACCTGAAAACAGGATACTATTGCTCGTTGCTAGCGGAAGCCCGCAACCACCATGTATTACCGTCAGTAACAACCATCAACAACCTTGGCAACAAGTCACTCTCCAAGCTGCTACTCGACAACACGCAGAAAGCGATGTCGTCCTTGCCAAAAGGAGAGGAAGGCGAAACCATGACCTTTCGTTGCTGGTTTGGTAAAACCGGCGAGAAAAGCACGGCGAAATTGGCGCAACTCATTTTCGAGAAACTGCCTTCGCCTTTGCTGGAAATCACGCTGACTTTCAAACACCAATGGCAAATCAAACAGATCAAACCCTTGGCATTGAAATCCCTGACCGATCCTGCCGAGCAGGAAGCTTTCGCGCAAGCATTCGAACAGTTCAGCTTGCAACTTTGGCGTAAACCCAAGGCTCGTAAGCAATACCGTTATGACATGGCGATTTTGACCAACCCGGACGACCCTTTACCGCCAAGCGACCCGCAAGCGCTTGCGCAGTTTGTGAAGGCAGCGAACAGTTTAGGCATCAGCACCGAGTTTATCACCAAGAAAGACTATGTCCGCCTTGCTGAGTTCGACGCCTTGTTTATCCGAGAAACCACCTCGGTCGATCACCACACTTATAAGTTCGCCAAGAAAGCAGAGGCGGAAGGACTGGTGGTGATTGACGACCCGACGTCTATTTTGCGCTGTACCAACAAGGTGTATCTGGCAGATTTATTGAGCAATCACAAAGTGCCGACACCGAAAACGCTGATTCTCAGCCAAGCGACCGAAAGCAACTTAAAGGAATTGGCAACGGAAATCGGCTTTCCGATGGTGTTGAAAATTCCGGATGGTTCCTTTTCCCGTGGCGTCATCAAAGTCAAGGACGAACAGGAGCTTGAAGTTGAAGCCAAACGTTTGTTGGCAGAGTCTTCACTGCTGCTCGCACAGGAATATATGTACACCGAGTACGATTGGCGCATCGGCGTGTTCAACAACAAGCCGTTGTACGCCAGCCGCTACTACATGGTTCAAGGACATTGGCAGATTTACAACCACGGCGAAGGGGAAACCGAGTCGGGCAACTTCGACACCTTGCCAACCTATGAAGCGCCGAAAAAAGTGATTGATGTCGCGCTGAAAGCCACCAAATTGATTGGCGATGGTTTCTATGGCGTGGACTTGAAGCAGAGCGGCGACAGAGTGGTGGTGATTGAAGTCAATGACAACCCGAGCATTGATTCCGGGGTGGAAGACCTGTTTCTTGGCGAACAGCTTTATCTGGAAATCATGAAAGAAATCCTTCGACGCTTGGAAGAACAAGGCAAGTAGTCGACATTGAATAACCCCGACCAAACGCGTCCCCCCAACCTGGTAGTTTTTTGCTTAAAATCTGCTAGGTTGGGGTAAACATCGAAGCTTAAACCTTAACGCGATACCACAGCGCGTACAGTGCCGGGATAAACAACAGCGTCAATAAGGTTCCGACACCAATCCCGCCAATCAACACGAATGCCAAGGGTCCCCAGAAGGTATTGGTGGTGAGCGGAATAAACGCCAATATCGCCGCCAAGGCGGTCAACAGCACGGGGCGAGAACGTCGTAACGTGGCATCAATCAAGGCATCTTTCGCTTCCATCCCCTGTTTCTGGTTTTCATTGATTTGCCCGACCAGAATCAGGGTATTGCGCATCAGAATCCCCGCCAGACCAATCATCCCCAAGTTGGCGACAAAACCGAACGGTTGGGAGAAAATCAGCATGGCGGCCACCGCACCAATCAAACCAAGTGGCGCGGTAATCAGCACCATGAAAGTTCCAAGGAAGCTTTGCATATTGAGCATAATCAACGTCACCATCAAGAAAACCATCACCGGCATCATTTTTTGGATAGAGGCTTGAGCCTTACCAGACTCCTCAACCGAACCACCGATTTCTATACGATAACCTGCTGGTAGCGATTTAATCATCGGCTGCAATTCTTTCCAGATCGCCATGGTGACATCCGGCGGTTGTGCGCCTTCCACTTCGGCATTGACGTTGATGAACGGCGTACGATTACGGCGTTTTAACACAGGGTCTTCAAAACCGATTTTGACAGTGGCGACCTGCTCCAAAGGCAGTTTTTTGCCTTGAGCGGTTTCCACGGTAACGCTCTTCAAATGAGACAGCAATGCCTGGCGCGCTTGTGTGGAATAACTCGTCAAGTTGATACGACGAGTCCCTTCAAACGCATCGGCTTGAATCTCGCCTTGTAAAGCGCCTTGTAGCTGTTGTGACAAGCTGACCGGTGTCAATCCTAACTTCGCCATACGATCCAAGTTGTATTGCAAATCAAGCACTGGCGTTTTATTGCCCCACTCCAGATTCGCGGTACGAATGTTCGGGTTCTTCGCCATGATTTGACGCACCTGCTCACCCAGTTTGCGCAATTCATCAACATTGTCTCCCATCACTCTGAAGGTGACCGGCCAAATAACCGGCGGCCCGTAAAGCAATGCATGCACCCTCACACGTGCCGCGCTGAAGTGACCTTGCTCCACGTAAGCTTCCAGTCTATGTCGTAGCTTTTTGCGCTCTTCGGCATTTTTCGTCACCACGATGATCTTGGCAAAGGCCGGATCCGGCAGTTCAGGATTCAACGCCATGAAGAAGCGCGGCGCGCCCTGCCCGATGTAACTTGATAGCGTTTTGACTTCCGGCTGTTGCTTAACATAGCTTTCAACCTTCAAAGCCATGGCATTGGTGACTTGCTGGCTGGTGCCTTCTGGCAGGTTAATGTCGATCAAAAGTTCAGGGCGATCAGAGGTCGGGAAGAACTGTTTTTCCACCTTAGTCGCCATACCGACCACCGACAAAATGAAAAGCGCGACGGTAATCAACACCACCTTTTTGCGGTTCCCCACGCACCACACCACCATCGATGATAAACGGCGACTGAACACATTGTGCGGCGGTGAGTGTTCAGCATGCAGTTTTTTCGGGTCTGGCAATAGCTTATAACCAAGGTAAGGCGTAAACGTCACCGCCACCAGCCAAGACAGCAGCAAAGAAAATGCAAGTATCCAGAAAATATTCTCGGTGTACTCCCCAACATTTGATTGCGCAAAGCCAATAGGCACAAACCCCATGATGGTCACCAAGGTACCGAACAACATGGGCGATGCGGTCACTGTCCAGGCAAAAGCCGCTGCTTTAATGCGCGCCATGCCTTCTTCCATCTTCACCAGCATCATTTCAATGGAGATAATGGCATCATCCACCAGCAGCCCCAACGCCAAAATCAGCGCCCCCAAGGTGATACGGTCAAGGTTCTTACCGGTCAACTGCATCAGGAAAAAGGTCAGTGCCAAGGTTAGCGGAATCGCCAAGGCAACCACCACCCCGGCGCGCATCCCCAACGTCAGGAAACTCACTGCCATAACAACCAGTACGGCAATCAGGAACTTCAACTGGAAGGTATTGACCGCGAGTGAAATAGCATCGCCTTGGTTGGTCACTTTTTCCAGTTTCACGCCTTTCGGCAGATGGTGTTCCCATTGCTGTGAAAAGCGACTCAGGCTGTCCGACAATGCCTGCCCATTGCCGCCGGGTTTCATTACCACGCCGAGCATCAATGTTTGTTTGCCTTCATTGCGGATAATATAGGGACTTGGCGAAACAAACCCTTGGGTAATCTTGGCGAGGTCGCCTAGGTGAATGACTTGTCCTTGCACGGCGATTGGCAGCTTTTTAAGCTGATCGACTGATTGAGCCATCGCACTACTACGCACATAAACCCTTGGGCCTTGTGTTTCAATAAACCCGGAAGCCACCACCGTTTGGTACTGAGGCAATACCGATAAAATCTGTGATTGCGTCAAGCCGAGTTTGGCGAGTTTTTGGGTATCAAACGCAATCGAAATCTGTTGTTGTTGCTCTCCGAGCAGGCGCACTTTCTCGACACCCGGCACTTTCAACAACGCATTGCGCGTCGATTCAGCGGTTTTCACCCAGTCGGAATAAGAAAGATTGCCTTGTGTCAGCGCATATAAAGTGAAATAGACATCGGCGAAATCATCGTTGACGAAAGGGCCTTGCACCCCTTTAGGAAATTGCCCGTTCAGGTCAAGCATGCGCTTTCGCACCTGATAGAAAAGGTCATCGACCTTTGAAGGCGGCGTATAGTCCTTAAACATCACCAGCATATTGACCTCGCCGGGTCTTGCCGTGGTTTCCACCTTGTCGAAATAATCTATCTGCTGGAGCTTACGTTCAATCAAGTCCGCGACCTGATTCTGCATCTGTTCAGGGGTCGCTCCCGGCCATTTGGCAGACACCACCGCCATTTTCAGCGTAAAGCTCGGGTCTTCCGCTCGCCCAAGTTTGAAAAAAGCCAGCGTGCCGATAATCAGGGAAACGATAATGAAATACAGCGTCAGTGTTTTGTGCCTAACGGCTAACTCCGATAGATTCCATTTCTGCATCATTATTACATTGCCTCAACCAATCCAGAATCGACGTTTTCAGCATGGTCTGCAACAATCTTAACGGCAGAACCTTCTGTCAACAGATGAACGCCGTCCGCCACGACCTGAGATCCCAAAGGCAATTCCTGCGGCTGCAAGGCTTGAATCACTGCAAACTCAGCACCCATTGAGACCACTTTGACCGCAACGCCATGCACCTTGCCATCTTTAATCAACCACACTCTCGGTTGGTTGCCGCTATCAATCAACGCACTCACCGGCACTTGCAACAAATCGTTTAACTGCTGTTTTACGTTCAACTCAACCACCGCACCTAAAGGCAAGGTCTGTGTACAGTCTTTCAGCGTGAAATAGGCTTTGTACTGCAAAGTCTCGTTATCGTTTACAGGGGTTTTCGCTCGCAATGCTGCTTTACAGGTTCCGGCTTGATCGACCCCTTCCACGTCCACCGAAGACAAGTCGGCATGCAAGCGGTTCGCAGGCAGGTAAACCACCGCTTCATGTGCGCCCGTCGCCAAGGTAAACAACGCTTGCCCTGCCGAGACCACTTGACCGGCTTCGACATTCACGTTCGTCAGCACGCCATCATCCGGCGCTTTAAGTTGACTGTAATTCAGTTGACGTTGTGCCAGCTCCAGTGCCGCTTGCATCGCCAACACGGATTGCTTGGCAGCTATCTCCGTCGTTTCGGCGCGTTGCAAATCCTGTTCACTCACCAGTTTATTCACATACATCTTGGTCAAACGTTTGCGCTCGCGCTGGGCGTTATCGTAGTCTGCTTTTGCTTTGCTTAAATTGGCTTGCGCCTGTTGAAAAGTCAGTTTCAAATCCGCCTTATCCAAGCTGGCAAGCACTTGACCCTTTGTCACCTTTTCACCGACTTCCACCGTTTTCGACTCGACCTGACCGCCGACACGGAAACTTAAGGGAATGGCGTAGCGACTCTCGACCTGACCGGTTAACTGCCAGCTCTGCGGAGATGCCGGCGTAACCTTAACCGCGGCAACGGCTTGGACATGCTCGGTATTGCTGGCATAAACGGTATTCGACAATAAAAAAGAAAAGGCGACAATCGCCACGGATGCGCTGAGTGCGTGATGAACTGCGAAGTTCTTGAGTAATCGTTTCATAGTGGCCACTTTGTTTTATGATGTTAAGTAATCACAGATACGTAAAAATTTTGGTTTTCTCATTCTAGCATAGGGTTTTAAAGGGACGCTCCCAATATAAGAATTTTCTTATCGCAACCTCTTATATTCTCTTTATTTTTAGCTGTATAATTCGTCGCCTTTTGCCGGAGTCTGAAGATATTCTGGTTCTTCATTATTCCCAAACAGATACAATTGACTTTGACCGCTCGTCTGTCGTATGTTTTTCACATCGACGACCATCCAGTTTTGAGGGATTTCCCATGAAGATTGCCATTTTATCTCGCGAACCCGAGCTTTACTCCACACAGCGACTTGTCAAAGCCGCAGAAGAACGTGGACATGAAGTGGAGGTCATCGACGCCCTTCGTTGTTACATGAACATCACCTCCAACAATCCGCATATCCACTACCAAGGACGCGTGTTGGACGATTTTGATGCGGTGATTCCACGTATCGGCGCTTCCATCACTTTCTATGGGACAGCAATACTGCGCCAGTTTGAAATGATGGGGGTTTATCCCTTGAACGAATCCGTTGCCATCGCCCGTTCCCGCGATAAGCTACGCAGTCTGCAATTGCTTTCCAGAAAAGGCATCGGCTTGCCAGTCACCGGCTTTGCCCACTCACCGGATGATGTTGATGACCTGTTGCAGGAAGTCGGCGGCGCACCAGTGGTGGTGAAGCTGTTAGAAGGTACGCAAGGGGTCGGCGTGGTGCTGGCGGAAACCCATTCTGCAGCGCAAAGTGTTATTCAGGCATTCCATGGTTTGAAAGCCAACATTCTGGTACAGGAATTCATCTCTGAAGCCAAGGGCGCGGACATCCGTTGTTTCGTAGTCGGCGGAAAAGTCATTGCCGCCATGAAGCGCCAAGGAAAAGAGGGCGAATTCCGCTCCAACCTTCACCAAGGCGGTTCGGCGACGCTGGTTCGCATCACGCCGGAAGAAAGAGCCACAGCCATTCGCGCCGCAAAAGTCATGGGCTTGAATGTCTGTGGTGTGGACTTGCTTCGCTCCAATCATGGCCCATTGGTAATGGAAGTCAATTCTTCTCCGGGGTTGGAAGGTATCGAAACCTCTTCCGGAAAAGATGTCGCCAGTATTATCATTCAATTTATTGAAAAGAACGCCAAGCCTCACAACACTCGAACCAAAGGCAAGGGTTAATCGTAACGATAGCATCGTAAGAGGTTTAACGACCGTCATGCAAAAGAACAACCCGATTACGCTGGGCGGCATCACCGTCCAGCCAGGCGAGCGCAAAACCATCGACTTGGTGGTCGGAAAACTTTATACCCACAGTGAGCTCACTATGCCGGTGCAAGTGCTCTGCGGACGACAGTCCGGACCGGTACTATTTATCAGTGCCGCAATTCATGGCGACGAACTGAATGGCGTGGAAATCATCCGGCGCCTGCTTAAGGTCAAATCGCTCAATCGCCTCAAAGGCACGCTGATTGCCGTGCCAATCGTCAATTTGCACGGCTTCATCCATCACAGTCGCTATTTGCCCGACAGACGGGATTTAAACCGTAGTTTTCCCGGCTCGGAAAAAGGCTCGGTGGCTTCGCGGATGGCACACTTGTTTTTAAAAGAAGTGGTGGCACAATCGACCCATGGCATTGACCTGCACACCGGTGCCATCAACCGCACAAACCTACCTCAAATTCGCGCCACACTGGATGATGAGGAAACTTATGCGCTGGCACAAGCCTTTGGTGCCCCCTTGATGATCAACAGCGATCTGCGCAAAGGGTCGTTGCGCGCCGCCGCGGTGAAAAACAATATTCCTCTACTGCTGTATGAAGCAGGAGAAGCATTGCGATTCGATGAGGTTTCGATTCGTGCCGGTGTACGCGGCATCATCAATGTGATGCGCGAACTCAACATGATTGCCAAATCACGAAAACCACCTTCGACCCGTAGTGCAGTGGTAGCACGTTCCAGCTTCTGGATGCGCGCGCCACACAGCGGCATCTTCCGTTCGGTGGTAGCGGATGGCAAGCGCGTCATCGCCAACCAAACACTAATGGGCGTGATTTCCGATCCCTTCGGCGAATCGGAAATTGAAATTTACGCACCGAACAACGGCATCGTCATCGGACAAATGCGACTCCCGCTGGTGAATGAGGGAGAAGCCTTGTACCATATTGCTAAGTTTGCGCGCAGTGATATTGCTGCCGAGATCGTCGATGAATTTACCGAAGAAATCGCCGACGAACAACCCTATGCCGACGATTTTCCGGTGATTTAACCCAAAAAGAACAACAAGAAAAACAACCAGAAAGAGCAGGACAAGAACCATGACACTGACAATGACGCTTTCCGATCTTCCCTATACCAAAATCCTGTTAAGTGCCTTTGTGATCATTGGCTTGGCAGTCACTAACTGGACAATAGGAAAAATCCTGTTCACTCTCGGTAAAAGTAAAAAAGTGCCGAATCTTCGCGTGGCGCATGTGCGCAAATATTTTCGTATTATTGCGGCGTTTGTTGCCATATTGTTGCTGCTCACCATCTGGGGTGTGGATTACCGCGGGCTGTGGGTTTTCGCCTCGTCGATCTTGGCGGTTCTGGGGGTGGCATTGGTAGCGCAATGGTCGATTTTGTCGAACATCACCGCAGGAGTCATTCTGTTTTTCGCTTTACCGGTTCGTATCGGCGATGAAGTGGAAATCATTGATGGTGCCAACAGTCTGAAAGGCGTCATCATCGAAATCAATATCTTCCAAGTCCTGCTGAGAGACAGTGACGGCAATTTGTTGACTTACCCGAACAGCCTGATTTTACAGCGCCCGATCCGCAAAATCGCTTCAGAACCTCTCGCGGAAAAAGGCGCTCTCAGAACCTCTATGGCGAAAATCCAAAACCGCCTGCAACAACGCAAAGACCGATAGTCACCTACCCAACCTGGCAGATTTTTACCCTCTGCTAGGTGTAGCTAAAGCACTTCTTCGCCGTAATATTTACGGTAATAACGAATGACGAACATTTTGACAAAGTCGTTGAACACAAACCAAACCGCAGCATAAGCCCAAACTGCCAACGCCCATTCCCAACCGATAGGCGCCATCAGATCAAACCCATAAACCGCCAGCACCGTACCGAACACCGCACTGGCAAAACTCGCCAAGAAAAGTTGTTTGGAAGGTCTGGGTTGTTTGTAGAACCAGTCGTCAAGACGCGTGTTGAAAATCGTGCCATGCCCCGCGACCACTAGCTTTAAGAAGAACAGCGTCTGTATAAATTCCAGCGTCAAATGCATTTGCGTCATGGTAATCCAGAGCAGCATGAACGATGACAACACCCCTGCCATCCCCATCCAGAAAGAAAGTACCAACACCTCTTTCATATCCCAGCGCACCGGCTGCGTCCGTACCTTGGTGTTGTCGTAGGCAATGGTCAGGATCGGAATATCGTTGAGCAACGCCAGCATGATAATCATCAAGGCGGTAATCGGGTAGAACTGGAACACCACAATCGCCAACGTCATGAAAATGATGACACGAATGGTTTCGGCGATACGGTAGATGGTATAGCTCTTCATTCGCTCGAAAGTAACGCGTGCCTGCATAATGGCATCGTTAATAACGCCAATCCCCGGTGCGGTAAGGATAATGTCTGCTGCCGCTCGCGCCGCATCGGTGGCATTCGGAACGGCAATCCCACAGTCGGCTTTTTTCAAGGCGGGGGCATCGTTAACGCCATCGCCGGTCATACCGACAATATGATTGGCTTTCTGCAAGGTGTCGACGATTTTGTACTTATCTTCAGGAATGACTTCGGCAAAGATGTCCACCCGCTCAATCATTTCCAAAATGCTGGATTCATGCGTGTGAAGTAGTTCTTTATCCAGTTGCGAGGTATCGAACTCCTGCTGCAAATCTGCCATAACCTGCTCGGCAAACGCTTCGGATGCCTGCTTGTCCGCCAAAGGCGTCAAACGATGATAAATGGCTTCGGTCAGGGTCGTCAGCAAGTTTCTCAGCGTATCTTCGGTCGCACCCGTCAACTGCCTGGCACGAATCGACTGTTTGGGAAAGCCTAGAATGGCACCTGTTTCGCGCGCAATGGCAAGATTGTCGCCAGTCACCATTTTAGGGTGAACACCATGCGCCCGCATGCTTTGCAAGACCTCTTCCGAGTCGTCTCGCGGTGGATCATATAGCGGAATCAACCCAAGAAATTGCCAGCCTTCGTCCTGCTTTAAGGTTTCCATGTCCGTATGAATGGCGGTTTTGGCAACCGCCAGTGTGCGATAACCTTTCATCGCCAGCTCATCAATTGTCTGGTTGATTTTCGCTTGATCGGCGTCATCCAAACCACACATTTCCAATAGAATCTGTGCCGCGCCCTTGGAGACTTTTTGATAACCGTCTCCCGTGCGAACCATGGCTTCCGTACGTTTACGAACCGGATCGAATGGGATGAAATTCACCTGCTCGAATTGCGCCAAATCGACTTGAGAAAACTCTGACGAGAGATAGTCGAATATCGGCACTTCGATAGCATCATTATTTTCCCTTTTCGACGCCAAGGCCGCGGTTAAAAACAATGACTCTTCGGGGATTTCCTTGTAAGTGATGGGTTGTACCACCGACATTTTGTTTTGGGTCAGAGTGCCCGTCTTATCGAGACAGAAAACATCGACCCCTGCCAACTCTTCTATTGCGACCAACCGACTGACGATTGCTTGCTTACGCGCCAGATTCATCGCCCCAACCGCCAAGGTCACAGACAACACTGCCGGCAAGGCAACCGGAATCGCCGCCACCGTGAGCACCAGTGCGAAGCGCACCACTTCGAGCATGTTTTCGTGATTTAAAAAGGCGGAAACCAAGATGATGATAATCATCAAAACGGTAATGCCGATTAGGAAGTTGCCGACTTTGATAACCATTTTCTGGAAGTGGCTGACCTCATGCATTTGCGCATTGGCAACCAGAGCAACCACATTATAGAAATTGGTGTGATTCGCCGTGTTCACCACAACGGCAAGCATTTCGCCCTGTTTAACAACCGTATTGGAATAGGCGATTTCTCCGACCTTTTTCGCAACAGGTAGCGACTCTCCGGTAAGCGTCGACTGATCGACAGAAATGAAATCCCCATCGATGAGTTGTACATCCGCTGGCACCACATCACCGATTTTCAGCTTGATGATGTCGCCCGGCACCAGCTCCTTGAACAATATCTGTTTGAACTGACCATCGCGTCGGGTCATGATTTTGTTTTCAAGGCGTTGCTTGAGCGCACTGATGGCGTTCATCGCTCGATATTCCTGGAAGAAATCAATCATGGCGTTGACGAACAGCAGAATGGTGATGATGGTGAAATCTTCCCACTTCTGGACGATGGCGGACATCAATGCCGCGGCTTCAATCATCCAGGGAATCGGCCCCCAAAAACGCTTTAGAAAGCGTTTATAGGCACTCTCGGTTTTTTCTTGAATGGCATTGTAGCCGTAGGTTTGCAACCGCTTGGCGGCTTCCTCTTCAGACAAGCCTGTTTTCAGCGAGGTCTCTAATTCTTGGAGGGTTTGAACAAAATCTTGTGACTCGTAATCATTGGTCGATTTCATGATATGCCGCCTTTACTGAAAACTATCATCCAGATACGCCTAGGGAAACTCTGATTGAATGAGAAGCTCCTTAGCCAACCGCGTCAGACTAATACTACCGCAAAACTTGTAAGGAAATGAAGGGGAAAAGTGAATAGAAAGTGGAACTTACTTTTGACTGCCCCGGTTCAATTCGAGGCAGAAAGAGCGGCAAGCCAGCATGATGACAAGCTTGCCGTATGGGTTATCCGTCGTGGATTATGGGTTAAAAATCATCCCACTCGTCATCTGCAGATTTCGTCGGTTTGGACGGCAAAACTGGCTCGGAAGTTTTCGCCGGCGCGGCAAGTGTCGCTACCTTGGCTGGTGCAGCTGGCGGTGCTGACGCATGAACCTGCTTAACTGCCGAGCCGGAAGCTTTCGCAACACTCCCGGTTTTGAAATAAGACATATCCTTGGTCAGCACCTCTGCTTGATCGCTCATGCTTTCTGCCGCAGCAGTGGTTTCTTCCACCAATGCCGCATTTTGCTGAGTCACCTGGTCAATCTGACTGATGGCTTGATGCACCTGACTAACCCCATTTGCCTGCTCTTCAGACGCCTTGGCTATCTGCTCAACCATTTTGGCAACCGAATCAATCGACTCGTTAATCACATTCAAGACTTCACCAGACTGAGAAGCCAGCTCGGTACCTTGGTTGATACGCTCAACGCTCTCTTCAATCAAATTTTTAATATCTTTTGCCGCTTCCGCCGACTTTTGCGCCAAAGAACGGACTTCACCGGCAACTACGGCAAAGCCACGGCCATGCTCGCCGGCTCTGGCCGCTTCAACGGCAGCATTGAGCGCCAAGAGGTTAGTTTGGAAGGCAATTCCGTCAATCAAGGCCACAATATCTGCAATTTTATGACTCGATTCCTGAATCATTTGCATGGCATCGATGGTTTGATGCATGACTTCCGTTCCGTGGGACGATTTCTCTTGCACCTCATTCGCCAACTTAGCCGCTTCTTGTGCATTTTCGGTATTCGCTTGCACCGCTGAATTCATCTCATCCATCGTCGCGGAAGTTTCTTCCAAAGCGGCCGCCTGCTCCTGCACTCGCTGACTCAGATCTGTTGCCCCTTGAGACACTTCAGATGCTGCGGTACTGACAATACCCGCTACTTGCACAGCTTGCCCGACAATACCACTCAATTTCGCTACTGACTGATTCATGGCGTTCGATAGGGTTTTCAAATCCCCTCTGAAATCGCCCTGACAATTCTGCGTCAAGTCACCTTCGGCCTGTGCAAGTACCACTTTGGCGATAATATCCATTGCTTGCTTCAGACGCGTCATCGAGTCATTAATGACATTTTTCATCTGCAACAACTCGCCTCTGGCTTCTACTTCAACTTGATGATTAAATTGCCCTTCATTCATCGCCGACATCACTCGGCTGATATCAGAAATAACTGAGTTGATTGCATTCATCGACTTGTCAACCATTTCACGGAAGGCGGCCTCCACTCTGTTATCCATGCGTACGGAGAAGTCTCCTTCATACAGGCCTTCCATTACATTCTTCAACTCAGACATGGTGAAAGCAACACTTTCTGCACTGGCGTTTACCCCCTCTTTCAGCACCGCCAAATCGCCTTTGAAATCGGCCTGCACCCTTTGTGCGAAATCACCTTTCGCGATCGCTTGCACCACATGATTGGCTTCGGAGATGGCGGTCTGCGTGTTCGCCAGCATGTCATTGACAGAGTGCGCCATTTGACCGATTTCATCTTGGCGGCTTTCATCGGCACGAATTGAGAAATCTCCCGTTTTGGTGATTTCCGTCAAGCGCGATTCAATAGAATGTAAGCCTCTTGATACTGAACGCGGAATTAATGTCGCAATAATAATAGAAATCAGCGCAATCAAACCGGAAACCAATAGCGTCATGGTAATCAGACTTTCATTCAGGTCTTGGATATAAGGCCCAGTTGTATCTTGCTCTTTTTTGATCTCCAACTTGATGTTCTCGGAAACCTCTGAGATATGCGCGCCAATTTTGTTGAGCTGATTATTTGAAATGTCATTTCTTTTTTCTACAATTTCAAATAACTGATGAATCCCCTGCTGATATTCTGTCGCTAACTGATGGAGTTGTTCAATATCCTGGCGGGTTTTCTGTGTTTTAAGATAAGGAATGAAATCATCCAAGTGATTGCCCATTTTTTTAAATTCGGCTTCCGCTTGATCTACATTTTCTTTTTTGTTGTGTTGAATGACTTTGACGGTCGCCAAACGTGCCGCTAATAGGTTCGAAAGTGTTCTTGTCCCCACAGCAACGGCTTCAGGTCCTTGGTCTTTAACCCCATTCACTACTTCCTTGATTAAGCGGGTCATGATGGGCCCATTTTTATCTAAGTTGGATTCTATAATTTCGCGACGCTGCCCCATCAGACTTTTGATTTCATCAACACCGGATTTGTACTTGGAAAGTTCATCATCAATAACATCAACTTCTTTCGCTCGGTGTGGTTTGACAATCTGCTTCTGCGCTAACTGGACATACTCACGGGTTTTTGAATAGCGCTTTTCAAATTCCTGCATCGCCTCATCGGATTCACTATCAAGATATTTCAGCACGCCAATACGCATTTCCAGCATATTGGCTTGAATGCGTGCGGCTAAAACAGAGTTTTTGGCGATAGCACGATACTCTTTAAAGCCATCGGTTGATTCACCAACCTTACTGACGTTAAACAATGAAAGTGCGATAATCAAAATAGTTAATAAACTGAAACTTCCAATCAACCTGCCTTTTATCGTTTTAAACATCTGTTTCTCCGTTTTTTATACTCAATTAATTTCCTGCAATCCTTTTGCAACCCCTCTGTTAGGTCAATTAAACATCCTGTCTAACTGAATCAGTATAAAAGACTACTTAGTAAAATTCATTAGATTTAAGCCAAAAAGAATTTATACGCTATCAACGTTTGCTTGAAAAATTAACCCTATGATTAGCAGTTGCGATCAATAACCTGAGTAAAAACAGGGGATTACTCGGGATTTAAGCCAACTTTTACATAGAGTCCGGTCAATATTAATGAATAGATTGTGACTTAATAATGATGAAAGAATGGCGGCCTGCCGTGCTAAACAGAACACGACAAACCCTTAGGTATGTAGAGAGAAGGTTTTAACGTTCGATTTGGATAAGAGGCGTGTTTTCTTTGTAAACTGTCGTGCCTGTGGGGGCGTCGATTTTCTTGATGCGGCCACTTACTGGCGCCTTGATAACGAAGTATCTAGCCCAAGCTTGATAATATGCCAAATCGGCTTTGGCTTTCTCAAAGGTTTGATTGGCTAAGTCATAGGCTAACTGAGCAGCATCACGCTCACGCGTTGCCGTTACCGTACGGTCATACAAATCCAACGCCTGATCCAAATTGATTTTCTGGTCCGCCAGCTTCAATTTTGCCATTTGCAGAGAAGCTTCCATTGAACGTAATTTTGCCTGATAGCGCGTGTCGTCTATCTTCATCAGCAGCTGCCCTTTTTTGACATGCTGACCTTCCTTGACATGAACCTCAATCACCTGCCCGGCGACCAAAGCACCGATTTTAACGGTCTGAGCCTGTGCCGAAAACGTAAACCCTGCCCAAATAAAGGCGGACCAGGTCAAGATTTTCAATAATGGATGGTTAAACACTTTCATAGAAAGATCCTTTGTTCATTTGCCCATTTGAGCTGTCTGATTCTTAACGGTATTTGTCGAGGTCTACAGGTTTCCCTGTCAGATAATCCAGTTTCGCCCAGTCCAACGTATATTGGAAAGTCGTCATAATGTTTTGATAACTGGCTTCCGACAAACGTACCATGGAGTCACCCAAGTCGGTCTTGGCTTCGTTTTCGTAAAGCCCTCGGCTATAGTCCAAATACAAATCTGCATAATTTGAGAATGCCGCATTCTGTTTGCGCTGTGCTTTATTGAGTTGCAGTTTGAAGTAGACTTCCGCCACTTGGTCACGCAAGGACTGCTCCATCGCCTTCAACTCGGCTTGTGCCTGCTGAACTTTGGCTCTGGCCTCACTCATTTTGGCTGACTGGCTACCACTATCGTACAAAGGATAGTCCATGCTCAAATCAAAACGCCAGCGCCCCTCTCTTTTATATTCATAGGTCGACAATTTCCCGCCCCAAGCATCAACTCGGAAACTGGGTTTGTCATCGGCATCCTGACTTTCCAACTGGTAATTCGCCGCCTTCAGTTTAAGCTGCATACTTTTTAGCTGAAGATTGTTTTCCAACGCTTCTTTTTGGTATTCCTCAAGTGGCTTCAAAGAACGTTTCAACAAGCCTTTCAAGTCAGGAAACGTCAATTTATCCGGCAGGTTTTGAGGTTGCCCGACCAGGTTGGCGAGACTGGTACGCGTTTGTCTTTGGTCAAACTCGGCTTTCATACGTTTGACATAAGACTTTTCATAGTTTGCTTCAAGGCGGCTGAATTCAACATCAGAAATTTGCCCCAACTCATGGCGGTCACGCGCTTTGTCCATGGTGACATAAACCGTCGCCATATCCTCATTATCAACGCGATACTGATAGTCCGCCAGAATGACATTGAAAAAGCTTTGCATCAATCGCAGTTGGAATTGAATGCTTTGATCTTGAAGCAACTCGGATTCGGCATCAGATAAATTGAGTTGAGAAGCCTGCGCAGCCTCTGTTTTACCGAAATCATAGAGTTGTTTACCAACATGCAACGCCAAAAGATGGTTGTCTTCGGTATGGTCTGCATACTCGCGCCAACCAAGTCTACCCATTAAATCCAGCTCGACGCCATCATCTGCTTTTTGTTGTTGGTATTTGGCAAAGGCTTCCTGCTGCTTAGCCTTGCTTAACAATACTTGAGGACTGACGCTATGCGGGAGTTCAACGACACTTTCCAATGTCAGCGGTTCCGGCAAGGTAGTTTGAGATTGCACCGAGACTGGCTTGGCATCCGCCTGCTGAGATGATGCAGCAGGCGCTTGCGGAGGTGGCGTAGTAGCCTCTGCCGCCATGACGCTTGTCGTCATGCCGACAGACATTGCCAAACAAAACAGAGATGGCTTTAACTTTAGATAATCGGCCGCAAGAATGTTTTGATAGAAACCCATAATTATCCCCAAATTAAGGTGCAATAGGCTTCATATGCTCTCTTTTATAACGGGTGAATTTCGTGGTTTTGTAAGCGCCATCGACAATGAATTTCCCCATCAACATAAACTCTTGTTTGGTACGGGTTGGCCCTGTGTATCGCAAAATTCGTTTCCCTTTAAGGTCAACGAACATCAACACAGGCGTTGCTCTGACACGGTATTTTTTCTCGGAAAGTTCTTGCGCCGTCCCAGTGGTACCATCAAAGTCGGTCATTTCGTTTGACCCTTCGATATCAATAGAGAAGTTCAGGAAATGTTTTTTATAGTAGGCAATGACGTCTGGTTGGTTCAGGATGGTATTTTCCATGCGGTGACAAAACGGACAATCATTCATTTGGAAAAATAAGAAGATACCCTGTTTACCGGATTCTTTGGCGTTATCCAACTCTTCTTGCAGGTTACCGAAAGTCTCGTCGAAAAAATCGGCGGCTTGGACGTAAGTCGGAGATAAAACCAACAATAAACCACTGAGTACAAACAGCTTACGTACGGAAACTTTTAACCACTTTGTCATATCTCCACCTTTGTCAATTATGTGCCAACGTAACGTAGTCTACGTTACGTTTTATAGGAATATGCTCAAACAGCAAACTCCATAAAACCTTGTTTTCATGGACGAAGCGGTGATTCAAACGACTCCCTTCATTCAACACCTAGGTGGCAAGTTTACAACGAGACGACCCTTTTTTTCAAACTCTTTTCTAACGCTTGTTAGTTATTTTCACACTAGCAAGCATTCTTTAGCCAAGTAACCAGCGCCGCCGTCTAAACACAAACAGGGTTGTTAAAAATTTTTTAGCGGCTTGCTTGCTTTTGAAGGCTTAGAGCCGCAGAACTCAGCCATGCCGCAACCAGACCTGCGAGCATCCCAAATGCAACCGGATAGACTTCTGACATCCAATCAAAATAAGAAAACAGAACAAATACGGTAATGCCGGACAAAATCATCAATATTGCCTGATTCTGCGTTACCCGCTTATCAAGTGACAGCCAGATAATCAATGGACCGAAGGCTGAACCGAGTAGTCCCCAAGCATCCAACACCATTTTGAACACGGTTTGATTGTTGGAAATGGCAATCAAAACCGCCACTGTCAGGATAGTAAAGGTCGCAAACTTAGTGAAATACAAACTTTGCGTGGGCTTCCGGGTCAAGTCACGTGTTAAGGCTGCCGAGCAGGAAAGCACCAATGAATCGACGGTAGACATGGTTGCGGCAAACAACGCCGCCAGTATCAACCCGGCAAAAACCTTAGGCATCAACTCGGTAGCCAACGTCGGCAAAGCGGTTTCTGCATCAAAGCCTGCGGTCACGGGAATCAGTAGGCGGCTTAGCAGCCCAACCAGAACCGTTAAACTGTAAAAAGTGACGAACCAGGCATAGTAGTATGCCTGCATCTCACCCGGTGTGCGTTCCGGGTGTAACGTCATAAACCTTATGACGATTTGCGGTTGTCCGATCACCCCCATACCGCCGAAAATCCAGCCGATGACAAACAAAATGGCTGCCGTGGATGTCATATCCGATGGCAGCCAGTTCATATAATGAGGCGCGGCATTGACCAGTTGTTGCCACACGCTTTGCTCAGAAGACATCAGCGCCAGGATACCGAATACCGCCAAGGAGGCCATGCCGAACAGCATCACGATTGACTGAGCGACATCTGTCCATATCGATGCCCGCAATCCGCCCATCAAACTGTAGACGAAAATAATCATCGCCGCGAGATAGATACCGGTTTCAGGAGACCAGCCGAGCAGTACCTGAGTGGCTTTCGTGCCGGCTTTTAATTGCGCGGCGGCATACACCACCAGAAATACCAACGTCAGAATACCGATTAATTGACGAAGCCGAAAAGCCTGCGCCAATGAGGTTTTACCCGCAGACTCCCTTACCAACCAGTGTACGATGAGGCCACCAAAAGAATGTACACTATCTGCCTGAGCGTGACGCTGAATCTGTTTCACTGCCAGTTTCTGGGCGATGAAATCCCCAAAAATCCAACCGACCATCAACCACATGGATGACAAGCCCATGGTATAGGTTGCACCGATCATTCCGATAAACATGAACCCGCTATTGTTGGTGGCGATAGCCGATAGCCCGACCAAAGCGGGAGAAACACTTTTACCCGCCACCAAATAATCCGAGGTGGTTTTATGGGAGAAAAAATAGCTGGAAACCCCTATCAGGAAAAACAGCAACAGAAAGCCAAGAAAAGTCATCAGAATCATTTAATGAACCATCCGATTAGGTGTTTTCCCTGTAGATATTTCATCAAACGACCCCTTTTCGTTTCAACAACTCTTGGAATTCAGGGTTTTCCGCCAGACCTTCGAAAACAGGATCTTTCAACACTTGATCGACCATGCCTTCCGTGTCTTTTAAAGACAGCTCCAAATTGACGATGGCATCATGCGGTTGGTTCAGCAACGCATAAGCCCCTGCCAATTGATAAAACGCATGAGAGTTGTCTGGATCGATTTCCAATGCTTGCTGGCAGAGGTTGATTGCCCATTGCGGTTCATTCATCTCCAGCACCACATCGGCTTTGTAGGTCAAGGCTTCGGCATTGTCGCGATCTAAGCGTAGAATCTGATCATACAAATCCAGACGTCTGGTCGGTACTTGCTCCTGTGCCGCTTTCAACCAGAGACTGTGAATATCTTCATAACGCGTGAGACGTTTCTGGGCGCTCTGAATACCAACGGATTTATGATTCAATTCTTCTTCAAGTTTTGCCAACCGTTGCTCATATTCGGAAATCACTTTATTCACCTTGGTGTCGGCAAAATTATGAACACGCTCTTTAACATCCTTCAGGGAGGTCCACCCCACCAATAACAACACGGAACTGATTCCGGCAATCAGGTAAAAGAAGTAGGTAACGGTATCGGTGGCATAGGACACGGCACGATTGGTCGCGGTCAACTCCCGATCGGTCACTTGCTTGGTCATACTGACCTGCAAGTGATTCATATCTATACGCAACTGCTTGAGATCATCCAAGACATAGCGTTCGATAAACGGCGTATATAAAGGCGCCTTGAGCTTATCGACGGCTTGCTTCATCTTGGCTTCCTGAGACGCCTCTGGCTTAGCGGCGGTATCCGCGGCAAACACGGGTTGAGCCATCAGCAACAAAGCGAGTACCCCCCCAACCTGGCAGATTTTCTTTAGGGTACTTCGAATAACCCCCGATGAGATTCTGCGGGGCTTAAAGGTGACTTCTTCTAGGCGTGCGTCGCCGACCTTAGTCATTCTAAGGTCAAGGCGCACAACACCGAAGAAGTGGCGTTTAAGCACCCCCCGTAGGGGCTTAGTCAAATTTGGCATTGCCAGAATCCATCGTGGGTTATTAGAGGTACCCTTTAGTGTTCCCATATCGCTTTTCCATGGTTATGAACTTCGATTAGGCTGGCGTGCAGGCGTTTAACCGCGCGTTCGTAATCTTGTTCCTTGACGAAAAACTGCATTTCCACCTGTCTGAGGTTTTGATGCAACGCTTGAATATTGATACCCGCCTCAAATAGCGTCTGTACTGCTTGCGCCAACAGTCCCTTGATGCGCATATCACTCCCCATTGCCGACACCAATGAGACTTTGCTGGTGGAAATCTTGGCGGTCGGTAAACGTGCTTCCAATTGCCCGGCAAGTCGTTTGGCTTTGCGCAAAGATGCTTGCAGATACAGGGTGATGGTGTTGGCGTTGAAATCTTTGGTCAGCACCTGGCACCTGAGGCGTTTGGTGATTTCCCAAATGGCTTGCTCATAGTCGGTCTGCTGCCCCATCATTTCGGCGTCAAAGACCTCTACCGCAATCAGGTTCTGCCTACCGGCGATAATCTCAACCTGTGGGAACTTGCTCACGTAGTCTTCGCGAATAATGGTGCCGTGGTGCTCCGGCTCGAAGGTGTTTTTAATCAACAAAGGAATCTGCGCTTGTCGCAACCCTTTTGCCGCTTTGGGGTGAATCGCTTCCATGCCGAGGTTCGCCAACTGGTCGGCGATGTCATAGTTGGTTTTGCCGATTGGAACCGCTTGCTCTTCTCCCACCAAACGCGGGTCGGCACTACTCAAGTGATATTCCTTATGAATGACCGCTTGCGTCGCCTGACACAACACCGCAATGCGACTAAACGTCATTTCGCTGTAGCCGCGGTCAAAGGTGTTCATCAAATCCTCTTCGCAGTGGGCATAGCCCGTCACAATCGGCAGCACTTCGTCATAATTAAGGTGGCACAGCTTGTTGTGAATCACTTCATCCAATGGCAGTTTTTCATCGTCCTGCCAACCGGTTAAATCAATCCACACCGCATTGACACCTTCCGCTTTCAAAAGCTGTGTCAGATTCCACGCACTGTGCGCTTCACCGATACTTGCCAAGAGTTCACGTACCGTCAGCAAATGGTCTTCCAACGAGAAATGCCCATGGTGACAAAGGTTCTGCAAGTGCATCAACAACTTCTCGGTGTGATCGATACGCTCGGAGATAAAGCAGTTTGCTGCCGCTTTCATGTCGTCCGTGGTAAACAGCTCTTCGTTGAACTGTTGCATCTTTGCCGATAGGTCTCGCAAAGCTTCGCGCCAGGAGTGCTCTGAACCATCATCACTCTCGTCATTGTGCGCAAACAACCCGTAAACACCCGGTTGCCCGGTTTTCTTGTGCTCCAACAAATCGTTGGTCATGCCGCCATAGGCGGACACGACCAGAATACGTCGATACGGGCTTTGCGGATAGAAAACGATATTGTCCCTAACCGCTTGATAGTCGCTCATGGAGGTTCCGCCGATTTTCTCGACGCTCAATGTTCTATCAACAGGTTTTCCCTGCTCATTCTTATGCTGCATGGCGATAACTTATTCCTTCACCAAAGTATAAGAACCATCTTCGTCGTGGGTTTCACGCCCTGTGACCGGCGGGTTAAATGCACACACCAAACGCAGCTCGGTGCCTTTGTTGGCGCTAAGGATATGACGATCATGCTCGTTCAATGCATAGATGGTTCCTTCACGAATCGGGTGGGTGATACCGGTCGCCTTGTCGTAGATTTCGCCTTCACCAGCAATGCAATACACCGCTTCAAGGTGGTTTTTGTACCAAAAATGGCAAACCTCACCTTCTTTGATGATGGTGTCATGGAAAGAGAATCCCATTCCATCTTTGCCCAGCAACAAGCGGCGGCTGACCCATTGTCCGCCATCTACATCCGCTTCGGTTCCGATAATATCGTCGTATAAATTTCTTACAATCATGATTTACTCCTGTCTAAAGAGGGTTACTAAAAAGGGATTATTGTTTGGCGAGCACTTTCTTCGCGGCTGACTCCAAAATGTCGAAGCCTTCATCAATCAATTCTTTGGAAATAATCAACGGCCCGAGGAACTTGATGACCTCGCCTTCTGCACCGGCGGTTTCCACCACCAAACCTTCGTTGAACGACTGCTCACAGATTTGCGAAGCGATTTCAGGGTCTCTGAACTCCGCCCCCCAGATCATGCCGTGACCACGGATTTCGCGAATCGCTTTCGGGAACTTCAACGCCAGTTGCTCCATGCGTTGCTGCACCCAATTTGATTTTTGTTTGATTTCCGCTTGGAAGTCTTTGCCAGACCAATATTTGTCAATCGCTGCTTTGGCCGCGACAAATGCCAAATTAAACCCACGGAAAGTCCCCGAATGCTCACCTGGACTCCACTTGTCCAACTCCGGTTTCATCAAGACAATCGACATCGGGTGTCCACCACCAATGGATTTCGATAAAGTGACAATATCGGGTACGATGCCCGCACGTTCGAAGCTGAAGAAGTCACTTGAACGCCCGTTACCTGCTTGAATGTCATCGACGATCAGCAGGATGTCAAACTGGTCACAAATCTCTCTGAGCGCTTTTAGCCAAGGTGCACCGGCAACGTTGATGCCCCCTTCCGCCTGAATGGTTTCCAGAACGATGGCGGCAGGTAGCTCGGTTCCACTAGACGCGTCTTCCAGAATTTTGTGTAGGTAGGCGATGGTATCAACCTTATCGCCCAGATAGTTATGGAAAGGCACCTGAGTGGTATAACCCGGTACACCATAGCTCTCGTCGTGGTAATAGCTGTTACCGGTAATACTCAAAGATCCCATCGACATACCGTGGAAACCGTTGGTGAAAGACATCACTTGTTTACGGCCTTTGACCTTTCTGGCAATTTTCAACGCGGTTTCGATGGCATTGGTACCCGTTGGCCCTACAAATTGCAGTTTGTAGTCCAAGTTTCTCGGTTTGAGAATATTGTTGACGAACGACTCGATAAAATCGCGCTTCGCGACAGTCGCCATATCCAGCGCATGGCCAATACCGTCTTCCTGTAAATACTTGATGACCGCATCGTTGATCACCGGGTTGTTATGCCCGTAGTTCAGGGCGCCGGCACCGGCAAAGAAATCGACATAACGTTTACCGTCATCGTCCCAGATTTCTGCCATTTTCGATTTGGCAAATAGCGTTGGAAAAGAGCGGATATAACCTCTCACTTCCGATTCGTATTGATTAAATACACTTAATTTTTCTGTTGTCATGTTAGCTTTCCTTAGATTTTTATAGATTTTTAATAGTTTTTGTTATCGCCAGTAGGCAAACAGGTTCTGATGCTTTGGTGCTGCCAGGCGATAAAGTTCTTCAGCCTCGTGTCCAAGACTGGAAAAGTGCGCTTCGGTTAAAAAGGGTTCAACAACTACCTTCAAGCCTTCGTCATTGGCAAAGCCGTTGAACAATGCTTGAGAGGCCTTGTTGGATGGACTGATGGTGCAGAGAATTTCGGTGACATAGCTTTTGCTCTGGTTCGCCAGTAATTGGCGCAGCAAGCGTTTCGCCAGACCTTGGCCTCGTGCTCTTTCGTCTACGGCGATTTGCCAGACAAACAACGAACGCGGCTCTTCAGGTAAGTAATAAGCGGATACGAAGCCCACCAGACCACCATCCATTTCTGCGACCACACAGGTATCGGCAAAATGCGACGCCTGAAGAAAATAGAGATAACTTGAGTTCAAATCCAACGGTGGGCAGCGCTCAATCAAGCGATAGATGGCTTCACCATCCGCCAGCGTCGGTTTTCTGAACTGAATATCAGGTTTGGGTTTGGTTTGATTAGAATTAAAGGTTTCGGTATGACTCTCCATGATGAGTGACCTTTGTTGTTGAGTTGCTGATAGGATTAGCAACCAATCGCAGCAATGGCGGGGCTATGAAAAGCGTCTCCATTGACTTAAAGACTATGGCAATCAAGCGATAATAAACCTCACGACCGAGCGTGCTTAAATCAGCATGAATCGTTGCATGTGCAGCGGAAACAGCAAAATCTAACGAACAGGGGGATGGCTTATGGCTTGACCATACGATTGATTCCTCCGGACTTGTCCTTTGGATTAGACTCGACCCTGTGGGATGTAAATGAACATCTTGAGGATGAACATCTTGAGGGTCTGAAGAAAAGCGCCTAGAAAACTTCCACAGGATTTTATTTTGGAATTTCTTACCTGTAAATGTTCGTTCACTTACAAGCAGTGCTTTCAAAAAAAAGATAATTTAACCTTTTGGGTTTTTAAATTGCCATTATCTTAACAAGAATTGCTCAATATCTCAAGTTTTAGGGAAAATTTCATATTTTTGTCATCTAAAATTGAAAAAACGATCATTGCCAATCGTTTTTATCCCCATATAAATCCCATAAATTAGGGACAACATATTCAGTGCTATTTAGCTGAAGTTAAAATAAAGGGACACAAGCTCAGGATTCAGTCAGTCATTCATAATAAGCTTGTTATTAATAGCTTTTAGCTATCACTATATTAAAAACATTTAATTTTACTTAAACAGCTTATCCTCCTAGAATGAGTTCCGAAGCAACGAATTTTTCATCAAAACCACTAAAACTTAATTTCAAAAAACTTAACGAGGAGTTATTTATGCCTTTTGAAAATCGCGAAGGACAAAAAGTACCAAGTGTTGTATGGCCGACACGCCAAGGCGGAAACTGGGTTAACGTCAACAGTGACGACATATTCAAAGGTCGTACCGTTATCGTTTTCTCTTTGCCTGGTGCATTTACCCCAACTTGTTCGTCAACGCATTTGCCACGTTTTAACGAACTGGCGCCTGTTTTCTTTGAGAACGGTGTCGACGAAATCGTTTGTATGTCTGTGAACGACACATTCGTAATGAACGAGTGGGCAAAAGACCAAGAGTCTACCAACGTGACTTTGATTCCAGACGGCAACGGCGAGTTCACTGCCGGTATGGGTATGTTGGTTGATAAGGCAGACCTAGGTTTCGGCAAACGTTCATGGCGTTACTCTATGTTGGTTAAGGACGGTGTCGTTGACAAAATGTTCATCGAACCGGAAGTCCCAGGCGACCCATTTGAAGTGTCTGACGCAGACACTATGTTGAACTACATCAACCCGAATGCACAAGCATCTAAGGTTGCGACCATCTTCACTAAGCCTGGCTGCCCTTTCTGTGCCAAAGCGAAAGCAGCGCTTGAAGATGCAGGTATCGCTTATGAAGAAATCACCATTGCCAATGCAGGTGTGACTTCTCGCACACTTCGCGCCGTGGCAAATGCTGATACGGTTCCACAAGTGTTCATCGAAGGAAATCACATCGGTGGTTCAGACGACCTTGAAGCTTACCTAGCCAAGTAATCGGCGAATGACTTTCTTGGCGATTGCTTGCAATCGCCGCCTAAAATCTACTAGGTTGGGGTAGCTATTCATTACCCCAACCTGGCAGTTTTTCACGATTCATTTCAGACGTTTTATTTCGAAGAAAAGCTGCTGACATTCAGTTACCCGCTTATCTCCGTGATAGAATTTCATTCTTTAGGAGAGCTTTGCACGAGTGAGGCGCGAGCTAAAAATGAAGAAAAATTTGACTGAATAAGGCAGACAACGCAGCTAATAGCTAGCTATTAACAAGTTTTCTAACGCAAGTCAGGCGAATTTTAACCATTTTTTAGCCGTGAATTCACTCGTGCAAAGCTCTCTTTAGATTTAACGATACAACCAACTTTGCAGGAGAAGACGCATGCAAAACAAGACGCAATACGACTATGACTTGATTGCCATCGGTGCAGGCAGCGGCGGTTTGTCCGTTGTGGAACGCGCGGCGGAATACGGTAAGAAATGTGCCGTGGTCGAGGCGAAAAAACTCGGCGGTACTTGCGTCAATATCGGTTGTGTTCCGAAAAAAGTCATGTGGTTCGGTGCGCACATTGCCGAAGCGGTTCGCGACGCGAAGGACTATGGTTTCGACATCGAGAAAAAAGGCTTTGACTGGGCGGATTTGGTGAAACGCCGCGAGCAGTACATCAGCAACATCACCACCTGGTACGGCGGTTATATGAAAGATAAAAACGTCGATGTATTGGAAGGTTGGGGCAGTTTTGTCGACGAGCACACTGTTTCGGTTGACGGCAAGCACTACACGGCGGAAACCATTGTGATCGCGCCGGGCGGTAGACCCTTTATCCCGAACGAAACGGAAAACGCCGATTTAGGGATTACCTCGGACGGCTTCTTCGCCTTGACCGAACAGCCTAAAAAAGTTGCGGTCATCGGTAGCGGCTATATCGCGGTGGAAATCGCTGGTGTATTACAGGCTTTGGGCACTGAAACCAGTTTATTAAGCCGCAAGGACTTGGTATTGCGTGGTTTCGACGACATGGTTCGTGAAACCTTGACGGACGCCATGATCGAAAGCGGTATTCACAAGGAATACCACTTCAAAGTGAAAAAATTGAACCGTGAAGCCGACGGAACCATCAGCATCGACTCTGAAGACGGACAAAGCTTAATGGGCTATGACCAAGTCATCTGGGCAGTAGGTCGCGAAACCTTGACCGAACCTTTGGTATTGGAAAATGTCGGCTTGGCAGTGAATGGCAAAGGGTTTATCGATGTTAACGACAAGCACCAAACAGCCGTGCCGAACATCTATGCTATCGGCGATGTCACCGGACAAGCACAGTTAACCCCAGTTGCGATTCGTGCCGGACGCTACTTGGCGGAACGTTTGTACAACAACAAGCCGGACATCAAGATGGATTTGAGCAAAGTACCAACCGTGGTCTTCTCTCACCCGCCTATCGGCACCATTGGGTTGGCTGAACATGATGCGCGCAGCCAATACGGTCATGACAATGTTCAGGTTTACACGTCGGTCTTCACGCCAATGCGTTACGCCTTTACCGAACACCAGATCAAAACGGCGTTGAAGTTGGTGTGCGTGGGTGAAGAGCAGCGCGTGGTCGGGATTCATATCGTCGGTGACGGTGCAGACGAAATGTTGCAAGGCTTTGCGGTAGCGGTGCAGATGAATGCCACCAAAGCTGATTTGGATGCCACCATTGCCATCCACCCAAGCTCTTCGGAAGAGCTGGTGACCATGCGCCCGATGATCTTGAAATAACAAGCCGGCAAACGATTCATCCGATGGTTTCGACTCGTTTGCCATAGGATAAGTTGAATCCTATCACGCAATCCCTGTAGAATTGGGTCATCTATAACTCAATTCTACAGTCTCTATGCCTACTCGAACGCACAAGCAAGACACCCACCCAAGACTCACGGAAAAGCAACTTGCCAAACGCCTTGAGTTTCCGAAAGGAGCTGACATTCATCACTTGGAAAACCATTTTGAGGACAGCAGCCACGACATTTATGTCATCCAGGAACCGGAAGTAACCTCCCCCTCCTGCGTGGTCAAGGTACTGCGAACCAATGCGCTGAAAAACAATCTCTTCTGGCAGCTGATGAACGACTGTTTCAATGCCGGTTTGATCGCACAGACCGCGTGCTTTTATGCCATCTATCCTTTGATTAAGGAAATCAGCCCGCTCACCATACCCACGCTTAAACAACAGATTATCGAACCTGCCGACCCGGACAAACCGAAACAACCGGCACTCTATATCACACAGGTCTACTTCCTCGAAGGCCAGGTCTCTACAGAAATCACGCATGAAATGGTACAGGATCTCGCCAAGCACATCGCTTGCATGCACTTGAGTACCTCTGACCACTTCGGTTCTATCGATGAACCTATCGCACCCAGCTTGCACGACTGGCCTAGCCACCTCAAGCGCATCCTAGCCAAGTACATGGATAAATTCCCGGAGATTCCTCCTTTCACCAGACAACGATTATTGGATCAGATTGAAGACTTCTTTGAAGTAGATGAGTTTTGCCTCATTATGCCGGACTTGCGCTGGGATCAGTTTCTGACCAAAAAAGAGCGCCTTTTCGCGCTGACCGATTTGGATGCCATTGTCTATGGCCCAAGAGAGATGGAATGGGTACTGCTGGAATACTTGCTGACGCCGTCTCAGGCCGAGGTTTTCCTGAAGGAATACACGCAGTTCCTGCCGGTGCCGGATCTGACGGAAGTGCGCGATGTCTATCGCACACTGCTCTATATGATGAATGTGCTTGGTTCGACCGACTATGAAGCCTGGATGAAACAGCCGAAACTGTTCAATATCACGGGGTATTGAGGCTCGCCGCAGGCACTTGTCGGTAGATTTGTCGCCACTCGAAAAAGCCGATAATCACCATCACTATATAGACTGCCATCAGCACCGTCGTGAAATAAAAGCCGGTTTGCGCATAGAGAAAAATGGCCGCACCATCGACCGCTATCCAGTAAAGCCAGTTTTCCAGCACCTTGCGAGCCATCAATATGGTGGTCAATACCGAGAACACCATCACCCCCGCGTCCAAATAAGGCATCTTGGAAGAATGCGCCGCCTGCAGATAATCGGCAAGCAAAATGCTAATCACCAGCCCCGAACCAATCAACACCAAGTGCCAACGGAAACTCAAACGGTGAATGGCAACGCTGTATTCCTCGGATTTCGGACGACGCCACAGCCAAAAACCATACACCGCCATCGCAAGATAGTAAGCATTCAGCACCGATTGCAACGGCAACTGACCTTCCCAAAAAATCACGGTATAGATCAATGTACTGACAAAGGCACACGGCCACGCCCAAATGGATTCCTTAATCGCCAGATACAAATAAGCCAAGCCCAACAAAGTTGCAACGGCCTCCCAACCGGACATGGCTTGAGCCGACTGGATAACCTGGTCTATGAATGACATCTTGGGTTATTCGCTACAGGCATCGATACGCGCCTTGGAGCGGTCGGTACCGATTAATTTCAGCACAAATACCGTTTTCGGTTGCGTTGCCAACACCGTCTCAACCTCTTCGGTCATCATCGACATCAGAGTACGGAACTCACCGAACACCTGTGTGCTCATCGCATTACGCGCTATGCGCACTTCACTGTGGGTTTCCAGACGGTCGATGAAGTCGATAATCGGCTGGCAGTAATCTTCCTGCAAGGGATACATGGAGATTTCAATAGATGCTTGCATGGTGTTTCCTCAATTAGAAATAAACATGGGTGGTAATGCCAAAGCTTCTTGGATCACCCAAACGAATGTATTTTTTGTTTGTCCAAGTCGGATCGTTTCCGAAGAAAAATCCTCTGGTCGCATAACGCTCATCTGTCAGGTTTTTCACCCACAGGGTCGCATCCCAATTTTTCGCCTCATAGCCAACGCGCGCATTCACCAGCTGATAAGGCTTGGATTTTGCATTATTGGAGTTACTGAAATAAAACGCATCCATTCCAGTATATTCCAAACGCGCGACATAGCCATGGCTTCGATATTGCCCACCCAATAGGAACTGATAATTCGGCGCATGCGGTTGCTGACGACCGTCAATGGTGAAAGCACCGGATGAAGAACTGCCTTTCACCGTGGTGTTCAACAAGCCCAGGTTAACAAAAGTTTTCCACTGGTCATTCACCTGCCAATCCAGCTGACCTTCCAAACCGTAGTTGGTGGCTTTATCGAAGTTTTCAGTATAGAACACGTAGTTGGAACCGATGTAGGTATAACCATCGAATTGCGGATTTTGTCTGTCCATATAGAACACATCCACTTGGGTTTTCAGGCGATTGTTTGCCAAATTCATACGGTGACCGATTTCATAGTTCATCGCCGTCTCGGTTTTATAGTAGGTCAAATACTTCTTGTCATTAGGCAGACCGGGGTTGAACCCTCCTGCCTTGTAACCTCTTGCCACCGAAACATACGCCGACTGATGCTGTGTCAGGGTTTGCGTCAAACTGATGTTGGCACCGACCAGGTTTTCATCCGGCTTGAAGTTGTCGCCGTCAGTACTGTTGAACTTGGACTCGTGATGCTCCAAACGCACCCCCGTCGTCAGCACGGTCTTCGATGAAAAATGCGTGTCCAACTGCCCAAATCCCGCGAATTTGTTCACCTCGTACTTAGAAGTGACATGCCAAGGGTACTGGGTTCCGTTATCGTTGAAATCACTGTCGATTTTGTTTTTCTCTTCCAAGCGCGAAGCGAAAACACCGAACAACCAATCGGTGGATCGATTGAAGATTCTGGCATTCGGTTGTGATACCCAACGTAGTTCTTGCGAAAAACTGCTGCGGTTTTTGGCGTCTTTAAACGTTCCGGTAAACGGTGTCGAGTAATAGCCTTTGTACGTCCAGTCCTGATCGTAACTGTAAACCATGTCGGAGTTCGCCGCGGTTGTGGTGCTCGTTAAGGTCGCTACTCGCCCGAAATACTGATACTTGATCGCCCCGGCGTGCGTTCTTTGAGTATCTTTACCTGGCTGATCCGACAGAGTCGTTAAGGTGTTGTTCAATGACCAAGCGTCATAACCATCGTTGTAATCGGCGTGCAACAGCGTCAAATCCAACTGCGATTTATCGGATGGGAAAAAACGCAATTTACCGCGCACATTCAACTCGTCATGCTTGTTGGTATCGTCGCGATGCAAATAGGCATTGTCATGAAAACCGTTGTCATAGTGCTTTTGGATGGCGACGCGATACTGCGGACTGTCTTTTTTGTCTGAGAACGGACCACTGGTCATCAAGCCCACTTCGGTCAGACTACCGTTACCGATTGAGGTTTCGATCATACTTTCCTGATAAGGCGTTGGATCATTGGTTTGAATATTGATCAAACCGGCAATGGCGGTATCGCCATAACGCGTGCTTTGCGGCCCGCGCAATACTTCCACCTGCTTGACATCAAACAGGTTGGAGATCATGCCGATCCCACTGAAATCAATGCCGTCAATCGCCAAGCCTACACTTGGATTCGGTGCGCCAGTGTAGTCGTCACGCTCACCCATACCGCGAATCTGAATGTGCTTGGCACGCGCATCCTGTCCGGCGAAGTTGACGTTTGGCGTTTGCAACAACACATCTTCCAACTGGTTCGCGCCTCTGTCCTGCAAGTTCGCCGCATCCATCACCGTGGTGCTCACTGGCAGTTTGCTCTCTTCCGCGCCGCGTAAATCGGCTTGTACCGTCACAGGCGCCAGTTTGGTGTCAGTGGAATGGGTTTTCTCTTTTGCCTGCGCGGTATTCGCCAAAACGGACAGCGACAATAGCGGGAGTAGATGTTTGATAAACGATTTTGTGTTGCAGAGTTTCACCAAAGCTTCCTTAGTTTTTATGAACAGGAAGCGGCAAAGGCACGCATTCACGCGTGTTTTGGATGTGCTGCCCGTTCCTACGCCAGTATTACCTGGATCAGGTTCAAGGGTTTCCACAACGGATCTCAGGTACATCCCATCATTCGGGAAGACCGCCCCTCGGCATTCAAATTTGTGTATTTATTGGATTAATTGAAATATCAATAAGTTGGCGCATTATAGAGTGCTTTCCCCCCAAATGCAAAAAACCTGACAAAATCTGCCAGGTTGGGGGAAAGCCTAAAAGCTTAGTCCGAATCTTTGATACGCGTCATCTTGCCCAAAGGCGATTCGGCGGTATCTTTATCAAGCAAAAGGTAGGTTTGGGTCAACCCTTTCGCCATGCCGCTCTGGTAGGTAACCATGACCTTACTGCCTTCGACCTTGTAGCTGCATTTCTCAACGATCTTATTGGTTTCGGTTTCGCCCTTACGGAAAATCATTACCGTATCGACAATCCCGCTGACTTGCCACTTGCCTTTCAGCGGCCCCGGATCACTCTCAGTGGAAGAACAGGCGGCTAAAGAACCCAGCATCAGCAAAACAATAAACGTCAATACGAATTTCATTGCAGGTGTTTTCATTCTCTTTCCCAGTTTTATAAAATCGGTTCCCGTCTATTATCGCTAAGCTGATGATAAGAAAGTTTAAGAGAGTCTGACGCCTTCAATGTGGCCGTGAGAAATGCTTTGGCTATGTAAGTGCTATCACTCAGCCTATTACCTTTCGCCAAAGCAGTGGCAAGGGCTGAAGACAACACACAACCTGTGCCGTGGGTATGGGTGGTTTGCACCCTAGCGGCAAATAAGGCTTCCGGCTTGCTAGCGGGTTGTAGCACATAGTCGGTACAACTGTCGGTTGAGGAATGCCCACCTTTGATGACTGCCGCTTTGACATTCATGCGCCAGAGTTGCTCGCCGATTTCATCCATTTCCTCGGCAAGCCCTTGATAATCGGTATTCAACAATCGATTCAATTCCGGCAGATTAGGCGTAATGACATCGGCGCGAGGAAAAAGCTCAGCTTTCAATACCTCCAAGGCATCTGTCGCCAGCAAATCCTTGCCGCTGGAACTCACCAGAACCGTATCCAACACCACGTTTCTCAAGGCATAACGGTCAATCAGTTTCGCCACGGACACGACTATCTCCGCATTCACCAGCATGCCGATTTTGACGGCATCCACCTGCATATCATCCAATAAAGCGCAAAGCTGATTTTCCAGCACAGCCACCGGCGGTGCAAACACCTCGAGCACCCCTTGCGAGTTTTGCGAGGTCAAGGCCGTTGGCACGCTTAACGCATAACCGCCCAGCGCATGGATGGTTTTAGCATCCACCTGAATGCCCGCACCGCCATAAGGGTCGGAGCCAGCAATCGTCAACACAACAGGCGTTTTGGTCACTTGTTCTCCTCCCAGGCGGCTTGAAACAGTTCTTTCAACTGCCGCACTTTATCAATATCAATACTCGAATCCGTGTTGGAAACTTTTACAGCGCCAATCATCGCCACGCCCTGCACGCCAGCCTTTACGACTTGGCTGACATTGCTTTCATCAATGCCGCCAATCGCAACCACAGGAACCTTCTCACCTTGTTCACCCAAACCTGACACCCATTCCGATAAACGGGATAATCCCGTTGTTTCATACTCAAGGTGTTTGCTTTGGGTTGCAAAAACCGGCCCAATTGCCATATAAGAAGGTTTGACCGACAAGGCAAATGTCATTTCATTTTGCGTATGGGTGCTGATGCCCAACCGCAAGCCTGACGCCCGTAATGTGCGCCAATCCGATTCCTCTAGAGCTTCGCAATCTTCCTGCCCCAAGTGTACACCATACGCTTGGCAGGCAATCGCCTCCCGCCACGCATCGTTGATGAACAATCGAGCATGGTATATACGAGCAAGGGCAACCGCTTGGCGCACTTCATCACGCAAAGCTGCACCGACCAAATCCTTGATGCGCAGTTGCGCTGTGGTCATACCGTTTTCAAATAATGGGCGCAATTTTGCCGCTCTATCCACCAAGGGATAAATACCCAGCGGCATCGCACCACAACTTGGAAAAGATTTTAAAGTCATCAATCAACATCCAAAAATCTGCCAGGTTGGGGTAGCGTTAAACCCCCAACCTGGCAGATTTTAATCCTCATATCCAACTACTTCTCAGCTTGGTGCCAAAACGGTGTCCCGATCACTGGCGTGGAAGGTGAGGCAAAATCCCGCTCCGGCATCGCGCCCGCTTCATAACCGACACGCCCAGCTTCGACCGCCGAGCGAAATGCCGATGCCATTTTTACCGGCAGTTGCGCTAAGGCAACTGCCGAGTTCAGTAACACGCCGTCATAACCCAGTTCCATTGCCTGAACCGCATCCGATGGTTTACCAATGCCGGCATCGACAATCAACTGCAAGTCTGGAAAGCGCTCACGAATCGCTTTCAGGTTGTAAGGGTTCATCAGCCCCTTTCCTGACCCGATGGGCGAGCCCCAAGGCATCAGAATACGACAGCCCGCTTCCACCAAACGCTTGGCAAGCACCAAGTCGTCGGTGGTGTAGGGAAAGACCTCAAAACCGTCTTGAATAAGTGCTTCCGCTGCCTTCACCAACTCAAAAGGATCGGGTTGCAGATTGTATTCATCGCCAATCACTTCCAGCTTGATCCAGTTGGTCTGAAAAACCTCCCGTGCCATTTGCGCGGTCGTTATCGCCTCTTTCGCCGAGTGGCAGCCTGCGGTATTCGGCAAAATAGCCAAATCCAATTCGCGAATCAGTTGCCAGAAGGTTTGCCCTGCGGCATCACCCGCAGCCTGACGACGCAAAGAGACGGTCACAATTCCCGCCCCCGACGCACGAATCGACTCCTGCATAACCTGCGGTGAAGGGTAAAGTGCCGAACCAATCAATAAACGGCTGTTCAGCGTTTTACCGCCTATGTGCCAAGGTGTCATCTCCATTACTTACCCTCCCTGCATAGGGACGACAACTTCAATCGTATCGCCCGGTTGTAACTGTCTGTTGTCATAATCGCTGCGTGGCACAAATGTTTCATTAATGGCGGTTGCGAAATCATCCGCCGGATACCCCAAGCGCTCTAAAAATGCCGCAAGACTCTCACCTTCTTTACAGGCCATGGCATCACCATTCAATACCACTTCGATCAATTGTTTTCCCATTAACTCTTTTCTCCAAAACTTTGGTTAATTGCCTGCTCTGCCATCGCTGGCGATAGCAAATAACCATGCCGGTACAAACCATTCACCCGCGTGAGTCCTTTTTCAACCTCAACACGAGGCAAGTTGTCCTTTAATGCCGGACGACAGTTAGTCAGCTGTTTGACGATACGCGCCTCGCCAAACCCACTGTTCACACTATAAACTGCGGACAACAGCTCCAAGCTGGAACGCACGGACATCGGGCTTTTGTCTTCACTTTCGATTTCCGTCGCCCCAACAACATAGCGATTATTGGGTCTTGGCACGATATAAATACGATAGCGAGGATGCATCAAACGCACCGGACGCGAGAGGTTCACCCCCGGCGCATCCAGCCAGAAGACTTCTCCTCGCACGCCGCGTAAATCCTTCACATCCGTTTTGGCCCCTAGCCCCCGACTGTCAAATACCCAGTCAAAGTTTTCCGAACCGGCTTTTGTGGCAATGGTTCCATGTGAAACAGACGTCACTTCGGTTTGTTGTTGCCAGACCACGTCGGGATGCGCCAACAGATGCTCGGCGGACGCCGCCATAAATGCCTGGGCATTCACCTGACCTTCTGCCGGCAAAAAGAAACCTTTTTTGTGGTGACTCAAGTCCGGTTCCAACTCGGCGATTTGCTGTTGATTCAAGGTTTGGATATCTGCCGCCGCAGGCACCTTAGCGCGCAGTTGGCGAATAAAGGTTTCCAGCTCCGCTTCATCCGCAGGATGCGCGGTAATAATCGACCCCTTACGCTGAAACTCGCCACTATTTTCATCTAAGCCCACTTGCTCTAACAGTTCAGGCCAAAGTTCAATAGAGCGTTGACCGGATTCGAAAATCACCGATTCCGCAGTCTCCAACTCCGCAAACGGGGCGAGCATACCTGCCGCCGTCAAACCCGCCGCACTTTCGCCTTCAGCCGTATCCAGATCAAACAGGGTGACTTGATGCCCTTTTTTCAAAAGCATCAACGCCAGCACACGCCCGACCAGTCCGGCGCCTGCAATGCCTATATTCATTTTTTTCATAAATTAACCATTCTTTGAGATTGAAAGAGGAGATTTTTTGCTTCAGCTAGGCCGGCGAGAAGCCAGCGCGGAGTTGACATTACGTCAATGAGCACTGGAAGTCGCTGCCAACAACGCTGAGGCGAAAAAGCTACCTTTCAAGGCAAAGAATCACGCCTGCTTAGTGATATCTTCTACGTTAACGTAAACTTCACTGCCTTGCGCTTTGAACTCTTCGGACTTGGCTTGCATGCCTTGTTGCAAGGCTTCATCTTCAGACATGCCTTGTGCTGCGGCGTAATCACGTACATCCTGCGAGATTTTCATCGAACAGAATTTCGGCCCGCACATGGAGCAGAAATGCGCGACTTTCGCGGAATCTCTCGGCAAAGTCTCGTCATGGAAAGCGCGTGCTTTTTCAGGATCTAAACCAAGGTTGAACTGGTCTTCCCAACGGAATTCAAAACGTGCTTGAGACAAGGCATCGTCACGCGAACGTGCACCCGGATGCCCTTTGGCAATGTCCGCCGCGTGTGCCGCAAGTTTGTAAGTAATCAGCCCTTCTTTGACGTCATCACGATTCGGCAAGCCCAAATGTTCTTTTGGCGTCACATAACACAGCATGGCGGTACCGAACCAACCAATCATCGCCGCACCAATCCCTGAAGTGATGTGGTCATAACCTGGTGCGATGTCGGTGGTCAAAGGTCCAAGCGTATAGAAAGGCGCTTCATGACAGTATTCCAACTGCTTTTCCATGTTTTCTTTGATCAAGTGCATCGGCACATGACCTGGGCCTTCGATAATGGTTTGTACATCGTGTTTCCAAGCGATCTGTGTTAACTCACCCAAGGTTTTCAACTCAGACAATTGTGCTTCGTCATTGGCATCCGCCACCGAACCGGGACGCAGCCCATCACCCAAAGAGAAAGATACGTCATAGGCTTTCATGATTTCGCAGGTGTCTTCAAAATGGGTGTAAAGGAAGTTTTCCTTGTGATGTGCGATACACCACTTCGCCATAATCGAGCCACCACGAGAGACGATTCCGGTCACGCGCTTGGCAGTCATTGGCACATAACGCAACAACACACCGGCATGGATGGTGAAGTAATCCACACCCTGCTCGGCTTGCTCAATCAACGTATCGCGGAAGACTTCCCAAGTCAGGTCTTCGGCAATGCCGTTGACCTTTTCCAAGGCTTGGTAAATCGGTACGGTACCGATTGGCACTGGCGAGTTACGCAAAATCCAATCACGCGTCGTGTGAATGTTTTTACCGGTGGATAAGTCCATCACCGTATCCGCACCCCAACGAGTCGCCCACACCATTTTCTCGACTTCTTCAGCAATGGATGACGTGGTGGCGGAGTTACCGATATTGGCATTGACCTTCACTAGGAAATTACGCCCAATAATCATCGGCTCGCTTTCCGGGTGGTTGATATTACAAGGAATCACCGCACGACCTTCTGCCACTTCTTGTCGGACAAATTCAGGGGTGATATCTTCCAACAGATTCGCGCCGAAATTTTCACCGCGTAAACGCTGTTCACGCTCAGGGTCATTCAAGTAACGACGTGTCATTTCGCGATTTTGGTTTTCACGGATGGCGATAAACTCCATCTCTGGCGTAATAATCCCTTTGCGCGCGTAGTGCATTTGTGTGACATTTTTGCCCGCTTTCGCTCTTAAGGGTGTGCGCACCAAGCTTGATGCACCGGCAATGGCGGTCTCCATCTGAGTGCGGTTCTTATAGCCATTGTCTTTAGGGTCGATCACGCGCCCTTGGTAGGCTTCGACATCACCGCGCCCTTCAATCCAACTTTTGCGGATAGCCGGCAGGCCTTGTGCAACATCAATGTCCACGGACAGGTCGGTATAAGCACCGGAAGTATCATAAACACTGACGGTTTCGCCGTTGGTCAAGGCAATTTCACGCATCGGTACGCGAATCTCAGGGTGCATTTCACCCGGGATATAGATTTTTGATGAAGCCGGAAGCGGCGTTCGGGTCAGGATTTCGTTTGATGCCGGTAATGCATCTTTAAAAGGTGTATTTTGTGTTGTCATTGCGTTTTTCTCACTTAGTTAAAAAAGTGTTGGAAAAACCGCGTAATGAGAGTGAATAAAAACCAATAAGCCTATAGCAACAAGGCAAAATCAGAAGGTGAATAAACAAATGTGGGAACACGTTGATGCTTATTCATCTCTTCTTGATTGAAGGTTCTTAAGTCATCAAAGTGTGGTAGCCATCATGATAATGAGGCTATTGACTTGGAGTTCTCTTCCCTACGCTGGTCTTAACCAGTTCAAGTTCAACGGGTTTAGCTTGCGCAGTCTCAGCTCTGTTCTTTTTGAAAAAAAGAACTTCGCACCCCGAGAGATGTGACATCATCTTAGCATAGATTTTGATGGAATTGAAAGCACCCCAACCTGGCAGATTTTGAACATCCACTCGATTAAGATCTGGATTAACCTTTGGTTTTATGGACAAACACACCGTTAAAGTCTTCCGGTGGTTCTTCAATGTAATGCTCACAACGCTCGATATACATTTTGTAAACATTCTGATTGGTTTTATCCGACCAGGCTTCAACTTCTTTGAAAATTGTCAGCGCCTGATCGAATTTGGCATCTTTATACAGTGCAATGGCTTGGTGGTATTTATCGAGCTCTTCTTTTAAACGACCTTCTGCCTGACCGAAGTCTTGTACCTGCCAGACTTCTACAGGTTCGGTTTTACCTTTCACCGTCACCAAATCCAGAAAACGGAAAATATAGTCTTGCTTCAATAGATCCTTGGTGAAATTGGAAATGGTCACTTTAGAGTTATAGAATTTACACAAAGATTCCAAGCGCGCACCCAAGTTAATAGGGTCTCCGATAACGGTATAGTCGCTTCGTCCGGCGGAGCCCATCTCACCTACCACGGCTTCCCCCGTATTGAGCCCGATACCGATATCAATGGGCGGTACCCCAGCATCATCGGCCATTTTGACAACTGCTTCAAATCGTGGGTCTTGGCGCACTTTTTCGTTGATTTCAGCCAAGCCTTTTATCTGTTGCAAACTGGCTGTCACCGCTTTGTCAGCATGGTCTTCAACATCAATCGGCGCATTCCAATAGGCCATGATGGCATCACCGATAAACTTATCGACCGTACCTTGCGCTTTGACGATGATATCGGTCATGGGTTCCATGTAATCATTCAAAAAAGTAATAAGCGTTTTTGCGTTCGGCATAGCTTCGGAAATGTTGGTGAAGTTACGCACATCGGAGAAGAACACGGTGACTTCCCGTGTATCGCCTTCCATAATATTATTGGCTTCGTTCTTGAGGATTTCTTCCATAACCGCCGGGCTCACCTTACTTGAAAGCTTGCCACGTAACATCATTTTTTGACGGGTTTCGAAGAAATACGCCACGACCAAAGAGAAGACAAACGCCATCCCCAAGGCAAAAACACCAAAGAGAATGTTAAAGACAATCCCTTCTTTGAAGAGGGTTTCAAAATAGAAGAAATAGAGAGCAACCACTTCCGTCAAAAAGGCAACAAACGCCCAAAATGCAGACAACCGAACAAAAATCAAATAACTGAAGGCAAACACCACCGCAATAATGAGCATATTGGCGGAAATCACCCAACTTGGTCGCGTGAGGAAGTCCCCTTTCAGAATATTGTCGATAACGTTGGCATGTGCCTCCACCCCTGGGTAAACGTTGTCAAACGGCATGGACCGCAAGTCCAATAGTCCGGCAGCAGATGTCCCGATTAAGACAAACTTGCCTTCCAACTCTTTAGGATCAACTTTGTTTTCCAAGACTCGTGCGGCGCTGATGTAGTGAAAAGTATGGCCAGGGCCACGGTAGTTTACAAACAGTCGTCCACCGGGGTCTGTCGGGATAAGCATCTTGCCCAACTGAATCGATTCAACACCTAGGTCAGAATAGTTAACAAACACTTTGCTTTCTTGCGTTGCGATACGAATCATCTCCAACGCCAGAGAAGGGTATATGACATCGTCATATTTCATCACCAAAGGCACGCTACGCACCATCCCTGATTCATCAGGAACATTGTTAAAAAAGCCACTGCTGTAGGCTGCATTTTGCAATACCGGGATATTGAGCAACACCCCCTTTGGCTGAAGAATGTCGGTGTTTGCCGAAAATCCGCGTTCAATAAAGATCGCAGGAATGTTAGGGGTATCTGCTTTAGGCGTTGGCGTGCTCATTTGAAAGACATAACCGAGAATAGTCGGGGTCTGAGCTAGAGTCTTGGCCATTACTTGGTCAAAATCAGGTAAGTTCTTGTCTGGGAAATGATAGCGTTTGGCGAGCTTTGCCGGCGAGGTTCTGTCTGCTTCGGAAAACACAATATCGAGCCCAACAATCCCTGCACCGTCATTAGCCAACTTTTGTAGCAGCTCAGCAAATAAATCACGACTCCAGGGCCATTGACCGTATTCCTCAAGACTGGCATCATCCAAATCGACAATCACCACCTGACCCGTTGTAGGGATAGGGCCACGAGCAAGAAAGAGGAAATCTCTCAAACGGTTATCAAGGGATAGGAAAGTTTGCGGAATATATAAGTACCCGCCAATCAATACCGTCAAACCGATGACAATAACACTAAAATGGCTGAAAAGTTTCCACTTTCCAAGTTTAGTCACAGATCCGCTCCCAGCCCGCCATCGCTACTACTATGGCCCACCGCCATGTGCGACATAGGAACCGGAAGCACTGGTACTGCCACCAGAAGCCGCTGTCCCATTCAAATTGAAGGTACCTGCGACGCCCTGTGCATTATTACCATAAAGCTTACCGTTTAAATTACCGGTAATGCCGCTGACATTACCGTTTGAACTGAAGTTGGATACGCTAATTGCGCCCGAACTTGAAACCGTACCATTGGTAAAAATGTTATCCCACTTGTTTCCAGCCAAAGTTAAGTCCGTCATAGAACCGCTGACCTTGTTTGTGCCGAAGTTTACCTGCATCAAGAGCGTTCCCGTTGCTTGATTACTACCCGAAATGGCTACAAGATTACCCGAATAAGCGGCACTACCTGTAAATCCACTAATAGTAGATGCAGGCGTTTCAGCAATGCCAGGCAAGGGGTTGGTGAATGGTGTCGACAGCTGTGCGGAGTTTTTATCTGCCCAGTAACCATACTCGTTATAGCTGTCTTTTCCGGCAACCACCTGGTATGGAATCTCGATAGTGGTTTGATTCAGTTGCCCATCCGTCTCTGTCGGCAAATTACTATCAGCAACCATTGTGGAAACAAAGTCATCGCCACCTGCCGGCTGGGTATTCGTCATCCCTTCCAGATAAACATCATTTGGGTTATCCTTATTTTTGGTACGGGCGGTCATATAACCGTCACCAGCATTGAAGCCTAATGGGTTCGAGTCGTTTCCGTTCCCCACATCATCAGTCTGAGCCTCAATCGCATCCGATAGCTGATCCTTCTCTGACTGAGGTGGATCTGTTTGGATCATGACCGTTTTGATTGTTAGGTCTTTCACACTGACACTACCGCTTTTGGCATCATAATCCAACGACTTGCCGGCAGGCACATCATATACCGCGCCATTTGAATTCAGTTGCATATAAGTCGCCCCATCCAAGGTGGAAAGCTGTGTTTTATCCCCTTGCACTCGAACAATATAGATGGTTCCACGAATCCCAATGGTTGCCGTTGCCGTTTTAATTTTGAAGCGTTGCTTCGCAATTTCGCCGATCTTCCCAGTCATTGACTTGAATACACCCTTAGACAACTTAAACTCAACCTTTGAAGTCTTGGCATCACCGTAAACGTATTCAGGCACGGAAAACAGCGTGTTTTTTCCGATGGTGACAATGGTTCGGTCTTTAAAAATGATTTGAACCTTCGTTTCATTACTGGTCTTGATTTGATCCTTCTCCTCAATCGCATCGCCGAGATGGATTGGCAGTTTTTGATCTCCTCTCAAGATAACCGCATCGCCTTTAATGGCGGAAACGTTGGCAATAGAAGCGAATGTCGGTGTCGATAACACCAGCAGAACCATCAATAAAATACGAGTCAACATTGGCTTCTCCTAAAAACGTTTAATCAGATTGAGTGTCACTACATCTTTCCGATATTCGTAAATCTTAATCGTAGAATTGTTTTGCACCAATGACAACTTCAACTGCGCCGACAGCGTCTTTTGTATGTCTTTGGTAACCGTAGCAGTCACAGTCAACTTGGTATCTGTTTGACGCTTATCAGCGCCGCTTAAACTTTTCAACCAAAAGTCATCCTGTAAATATTGTTTCTGTTGATACTCTCCCAAAACGCCGGCACTATAACCTTTCGGAAAGAGGTAGTTCATCCCCAATCTAGCTGTCAACGACTGGTAGTCAACATTCACAGAGTTTGAACTACGCTGCTTTTGCTCACTCTCTACCATGCCTTGGCCATACCATGTCCAGAGCGCGCCCATTCGTTTCTGATACAACATTGCCAATTGCATATATTGTGCATCACGGTCGCGATAGACATTGGATTGATAATCCTTTTTAAGCAGTTTGAACTGTGTGGTAACAAACTGGGTCAAATCCGGCATATAGCTAACAGTCGGCGCAATACCATAAGACATTAAATACGGATTTTTCCCGTAAGTCATGTCATCGACATACAGCGCCGCATCCGTTGTCCAGCCTTTTTTATGCCACGACAACGCCGGAGTATAGCTGCCGAATAAAATATTGTAATCCGTCTGATTCGGTAACCAACGGTTATAAAGCGTCATATCGTTTTTAAACGCAAAACCGTACTTTTTAGGATTGTCATAACGATGATTGACCGTCAACATCTGCTCTGAACCCCACGCGCCAATATCCGAAGGGAAATTAAGCGTCCCACTCGGCAATTGAAAGTTATCCGACTGCGGTGAGTAATTCAGGTTGGAATCGTAAAACACCGACCCAAGTAATGTTGCTCTGACCGAATTATGCGGTTTATTGTCAATGGCGCTCATTTTAGCCAGATAAACACGAATATTGTTCTTCACCGTTTCAGGCGCGTTTGAGTCCAACACCTCCATCAAATAACGTTTTGATTGAACAAAGTCACCAAGTTCATAGTACATACGCCCGAGTTCCAACTTTGCGCGCTGGTTATAAGGATAACCGATTAAAATACGCTCATAAGCGCCAATGGCTTCATGGTAATCTTTGATAAAAAAGGCCGAACGTCCTAAGTAGTAGTTGTAATTAACATTTCCATAGTCTGTAGCAACCAACTGTAAAAATGCCTGATACGATGCCTGATACTTCTTTTTCTTATACAGATCTAACGCTTGTGGGTAACTCATTACTTTTTTCTCAACAGGCGTTGGTTGTTCTTGTGCCTGTATTGAGGTTGAAATAATTGAGCAAAATATCGCCGTTAAAATGGTCAGTGCTTTCCTAGAATTCATATTGATTATCATATTCTCATTCGTTACTAGCACCCTATTTCACGGCGCTAAAAGATCCTTTAGCATTGCTCGTTGTACCACCATTTGGCGTCCTGTTTACATCAAATACGCCACCAGCGCCTTCAGCATTTGGCCCATAAAAACGTCCTTTTACGGTTCCTGAATAAGTATCGGGATAATCGCTGCCAGAGACGCCATCTGTGAGTGAAGTCGCACTAAAAGAATAACCTGTATCTGTGTTTTGATTGGTATTAATGGTCACGTTAGAAAAAGAAAAATTCCATGCATCACCGTTCATCGTAAATTGAAGATTTCCGTTAGAAATCTCACCGTTAGCGACATCTAAAGTCACATTTCCTGACACACTGGTCGTGCCTGAAACGGCAACCAAATTACCGCTATAGGTTAACGAGCTTTGCCCTCCAACTATGCCCTGCAAGGCTATTGGCGCTGTCGCAGAATACCCTGATTTCGCCTGGGTATAAGGGTCAGTTTTTTCTTGTGTCGACTTGTTCAGCCAATAACCGTAAGAGCTGTAAGTATCAGAACCTGCAATCACTTTTACTTTCGCATCTTCTGTCTCAACATTCTGTGACGTTGTCTGGGTTGTAGAAGTGTTCGTATCGACTGCATTCTGAGCTTCGTCGGTTGTGCCTTCAGCATCTGATCCTGAACCGCCATCACTATCATTATCGGCAGTTGCTGTTTTATTATCGCCTGTAGTGCTGGTATTTACCGAAACCGAAGTAGAGGATACATCTTGAAGGGTGACTTTCCCAGTATCAATGTTATAAACCAATTCTTTTCCGGCAGGCACGTCATAGGTTTTACCGCTATTCAGCTCCATATAAGTCGCACCGTTCAAAGTCGCCAAACTGGTTTTCGAACCTATGACCCGCACAATATAGGTTGTTCCTCTTATCCCAATGGTAGAAGTGGCCGTCTTGATCTTAAAGCGCTGAGGCGCTAGCTTACCGATTCTGCCGGAAATCGATTTAAAGACGCCCTTGGCGAGGTTGAATTGGGCTTTGGAGGTGTTGGCATCACCGTAAACATACTGGGGGATTGAAAAATCCGTGTTCTTTCCAATCGTCACAATGGTTCTGTCATTGAACACGACCTGAACCTGAGTATTCTTTCCGGTTTTAATCCGGTCTTTTTCTTCCACCATATCACCAACATTAATCGCGATTTCCTGAGCACCACGAAGGAAGTGCGCCTCACCGCGAACCGCAGAAATCTTTCCGATGGCAGCCAGCACTTGAAAGCTAAACAATAGTGTCAAAACTAGCACTGTAATTCTTAACATGCCGCCTCCTAAAATCGCTTCATCACATTGAAGGTATAAAGGTTTTTCTGATAAGCATAAACAGAAAGATTTGAGTCATTCTGAATCCGACTGGCGCGTAATTGGGTGGTAACACTTCTGGCGAAATCTTTTGACAAGGTCACTTCACCGTAATAGCGTTTATCATGTTGGTTAACATCCCCGCCCCCAAAATTCTTTGTTAAGCGGTCAGCATTTTCAAACAACTTATCCTGATACCCAAATGTGCTAGACAACGTAAAATTTCGAGGAAACAGGTAGGCAACGCCCGCTTTCAAGCCGAGTTGATGGTAGTCAACATTTAAAAGCTTTGTCGGTGCGGCATCAGCAGTTTCTCTTTCAAGGACAGCCTGTCCATACCAAGAAAACAGCGGGCCGACTCGTTTTTGATACAGGGTACTGATTTGTGCAAACTTAGAATCTTTAGGTTTCGTACTATTGGTTTGATAGTCACGTTTCAAAAACCTGAACTGGGTGGTGAAGTACTCCGTCAAATTCGGCATATAGGTCGCTTTCGGCGAAATACCATAGGACACCATATAAGGGTCTTTGCCATAATTCATGCCATCAATCGTTAACCCTGCATCCAATGTCCAACGATCCTGCTGAAACGACAACGCCGGAGAGTAGCTTCCATAAAGAATATTGTAATCACTATTGCCAGGGGAAGCTTTGTTATAGAGAACAAAATCGTTCAACCAAGCATAGCTTTGTTTATTCGGGTTTTCGTAACGATGATTGAGCACCAACATCTGTTCCGAACCCCATGCGCCAATATCCGCTGCGGATTTCAAGCTCCCGGATGGAAGAATCATTTCATCCGATTCAGGAGAATAATTTAAATTCGAATCATAAAAAACTGACCCTAACAGCGTTGCCCTGACCGTATTCAACGCGAGTCTTTCACCATCCTGATCCATTCCGGCGAGGTAATATCGAATATTATTCTTGACCGCCTGGGGCGCGTCGGTCTTCAACACCTCATTCAAATATTTTCGCGCTTCGGTATAACGATGCATTTCATAATAAAGGCGACCCAGCTCCAATTTAGAGCGCGCATTGTTCGGGTATTGAATCAAAATACGTTCATAAGCGGAGATGGCTTCGTTGTATTCTTTAACGAAAAAGGCGGAACGAGCTAGATAGTAGTTATAGTCGACATTGGTGTAATCGGAATCAGCCAGTATCAAAAAGGCTTCATACGCTTTCTCATACTGTTTGTCTTTATATAGCTGAAGGGCTGACTGAAAATTAACACTAGCCATTGCCTTGAATGACGGCAACAAAAACGCAAAAAAAAGGAAAACGGAAATTCTTTTCATGAAAAACTCTTAAAATCCACCTCAAACGTACCGGTTTTGCTTATTTTTTATGCAAATTAATGCCTGCAAATTCGGATAACGTCTTAAGTTTAAGAGTATATACGAAGAAATAAGGATAAAAAACCTTTACACAAAGATTTTATATCGCTAATTACATGAAAAAATTGGATTTTTAGAGTTTTTTTATTCAGGTCGCAACAATTTTATCGAACAATTGGCTATATTCATTTTCTTCGATGTTGAGCCGAACGCCAATGTGACTTTTATCAAACAAATCAATGCAATGCTTCACCTGAGCACTAAACAAGAAGCTCTTGAAGCCGTTTTTAAAGGGAATATCAAAGTGCACTTCAACGGTCTCATTGGGATCAATTTGATACATGGCGATAAAACCCAACCCATGCTTTGAAAAATCTGTCATGGTTGCGAAGATGGTTGAGTCATTGACTTTCATCACCACCGGTCGGTTAGAAGCAACCCTAACAGTTTGTCGCTTGTCTAAATTCTCAAGTGAAGTTTTTTCATCTGAATAGAAGCTTCTACTCTTTACCGAAATCATTGAATCCATTTTCGTCACCACTTGAAATCCCCAACTTTTTCCTAAATGCAGCTTTATCTTAATCGCCAAGATGCAAGCACAACAATTCAAAAATTCCTAGCTTTGATAAATAAACATTATTTCATAATTTAATAATACTTTAATCCACACGAAAAGTCCTGAAATTTCAAACAATAACACGCCCACCTGCTTCCTTATCCATCATTTACAAAACCGAAGGATTTCAAACCCGTATAATAAATCGCACCAAAAATGTTATAAAAAAACCAAGGAATAACCATGGCTTTAAGAACTTACAACTCTATCTCTCCCATCATTGGCAAAGAAAGCTGGGTCGATGATTCTGCTGTTGTAATCGGAAAGTGCGAACTGGGTGAAAACGTCAGCATTTGGCCAAATGCAACATTACGTGGCGATGTCAACGATATCAAAATTGGCGACCGTACCAATATTCAAGACGGTGCTGTCGTACACACCACGCACGAATCCCCTTTGACCAAAGGATCAAAATGCATCGTAGGCAAAGACGTTACGATAGGTCATAACGCCGTACTGCACGGGTGCATCATAGAAGATGAGAGCTTGATTGGCATGGGCGCTGTTGTTTTGGATAACGCAGTAGTTCAAAAACACGTTTTGGTGGGTGCTAACAGCTTGGTACCCCCTGGAAAAGTGCTGGAAAGTGGCTACCTTTATGTTGGCTCTCCGGTGAAGCAAGCGCGCCCTTTGACAGAGGAAGAAAAAGCGTTTTTCAAGTATTCGGCGGAGCATTACGTCAAGTTGAAAAATGAGTTCCAGACCCAAGTTAAACCGCTTTAACTAATCCACCGGATTCTCAATATGGTTAAGACAAGAGAGGCCCATCAATGATTGTGTTGCAGCATGCACTTTGGGGACAGTTGATTTTAGTATTGCTTTTCAGCTTCTTGACCGGGCTGGAAATGAGAGACTACCACCAACAATACCACCCTGATGACAAACAGCACTCCTTCGGCACCATCCGTACCTATGCGTTCACCGGACTGCTCGGATTTGTCTTTTACCTTATCGATCCCAATCTGTTTTTAGCGGGATTCCTCGCGTTAACCGCCATCTATCTGTTGCTCTACTGGCGCAAGCTCGAGGCACAAAGAAGCGGCGTTTTGAGTTATCTCGTGTGGGCACTTACCTATAGCTATGCGCCGCTTGTCATGACACAACCTCTTTGGGTACTCGCCAGTATTTTTGTTATCAGCGTATTACTTCTCGGCTCCAAAGCGGCTATTAATGAAGCGGTTTCTAAGCTTGATACCAGTGAAATCACCACGCTTGCAAAGTTGATTTTACTCAGCATTGTCATTTTGCCTTTGCTGCCTCAGAATGCTATCAGCCACTGGATTCCGGTCTCGCCATTCAAAGTCTGGCTCGCGGTTGTGGTTGTATCCTCCATTTCCTACCTCGGGTATGTGTCACAGCGCTACTTTTTCCCCAACCAAGGTGTGCTCCTCACCGGGATATTTGGTGGTATCTATTCTTCCACCGCCACCACCGTCGCCCTCAGTAAAAAATCTATGCTGCACCCAAGATTCAGCTACAAAATGACTGGCGCCATTTTAATCGCCACAGGATTGATGTACTTAAGACTGCTTGGAATTGCCGGCGTGTTCAATTGGCAAGTGGCATTAGCACTGTGGAAGCCAATGGTGGGCTTGGCGGTACTCGTGTTTGTGGCAACTATCGTTTACGACCGTTTGGAAGACCGTCATGGTACACAACAGCAGGTGGACAAAAACGCTCACAACAACCCACTTGAGCTAAAAATCGCTTTTGTATTTGCCGGACTGTTTGTGATGATGGCCGTCATCACACAAGCGGTGACGCAGCATTTTGGAGAAGACGGTCTGCGCTATTTGTCTTTGGTGGTCGGGTTTACCGATATTGATCCATTTGTGCTGTCGTTGCTAAACGGTCATTACCATGCGACAAGCAGTATGATTGCCAGTGCGGTTCTGATTGCCGCAGGCTCCAACAACTTGCTGAAAGCCGTGTATGCTTATGCTATCGCCGAGCCGAAAGTGGGCAAACATAGCGCCACTTGGCTAGCCGTTTTTGGATTAATTACCATTGCATTGGGTTGGTTTTATTGAGTTGAATTGGGCCGCTGGTTTTTTGTCTAACCCCAACCTGGTAGATTTTATACGTTGAGGCGATAGTAAACTGCCAGGCTTGTTAAGCCGAAATGCCGTCTCTAATCTGCTGAATAACGCTGGCCGTTTCAGGGCGAACGCCTCGCCATAAGAAAAAGGCTTCTGCCGCCTGACCGACGAGCATTCCCAGACCATCCATCACCTGGCAGCTCGGCTGATGTTGTTTTGCCCAATCCATAAACACGGTCGGCTCAGCGCCATACATCATGTCATACACCAAGCTATCGGATTTTAAGCAGGCTGGAGAAATAGGCGGCACTTTCTTTTCGAGGCTGGCGGATGTACCGTTGATCACGATATCAAAACCCTGCTCACAAGGAATATCTTCCCAGCCGCTTGCGGTCACCACAAGACCATCATTAAAACGCCCCGCAAGTTCCTGCGCTTTTTCAGCAGTGCGGTTCGCTATATGAACACTGGCGGGAACCTTTTCCAATAACGGCTGCAAAACGCCTTGAACCGCGCCACCGGCACCGAGAATCAAAACACGCTTGTCCTTGAACGGACTGTTGCCGTTGATTTCAATATCACTGACCAGCCCAATACCATCGGTGTTGTCACCCAGTATCGAACCGTCTTCACTAAATTTTAAAGTATTAACGGCTTGTGCCGTTTTTGCCCTTGCCGTCAGTTCCGTTGCAAACTGGTAGGCATCCAATTTAAACGGTACGGTAACGTTTAACCCTTTATAGCCTTTTGTCATCAATTGGCGTACGGCATACTCGAAAGGGGTTTGTTCAGAATCGATACGAATCGCTTCATACACAAGCGCTTGATCTGTCTGCTCAGCAAACAAACGATGAATTTGTGGAGATTTTGAGTGGGCAATCGGATTGCCCACTACTGCATAACAATCAATGGACGGCATTTGCAAATCTTACTCAGCAAGCCATTGCACAGCATCCTTGGCATAATAGGTCAAAATGCCATCAGCGCCTGCTCGCTTGCAACTCAGCAGCGTTTCAAGCACCACTGCACGCTCATCAATCCAACCGTTAAGCGCCGCCGCTTTCAGCAAGGCGTACTCACCACTTACATGGTAAACAAAAGTTGGTGCTTTAAACTCATCCTTCACACGACGAACAATGTCTAAATATGGCACACCAGGTTTCACCATAACCATGTCAGCACCTTCGTTTAAGTCCAGCGCCACTTCATGAAGAGCTTCGTTGCTATTGCCAGGGTCCATTTGATAGGTTTTCTTATCCGCTTTACCCAAGTTACCCGATGAACCGACCGCGTCACGGAAAGGTCCATAGTAAGCAGACGCATATTTTGCTGAATACGCCATGATACGGGTATTGATATATCCGTTGTCTTCCAATAATTCGCGAATTTCGATAATACGGCCATCCATCATGTCCGAAGGTGCCACCACATCGGCACCGGCTACGGCATGAGACAACGCCTGCTTCATCAACACATCAATGGTATCGTCATTCAAAACATAGCCTTCTTCATCAATAATCCCGTCCTGCCCATGAGTGGTATAAGGATCAAGCGCCACGTCTGTCATGACGCCCATATCCGGCACGGCTTCTTTGACCGCGCGAATGGCTCTTTGTAACAATCCGTCCGGGTTATAGGCTTCCGCAGCCTCCAAAGTTTTGGTATCCGCGTGCGGTACAGGGAAAAGTGCAATCATCGGAATACCCAACTCAAATAGTTCTTGAGCTTCCGCGACTAAAAGGTCTATACTCAGCCTCTCAATGTTTGGCATCGAGGCAATCGGTTCTCTTGTGTTAACCCCCTCAATAACAAACATCGGATAGATTAAATCTCCCGCAGTTAGGACGTTTTCTCTCATCAAACGACGCGAAAATTCGTCTTTTCTCATACGTCTCATGCGGGTAATTGGAAATTGGCGTTCAATCATGGACTGTCCTTTTTAATCTCTGTGCGTGTTGAATTGGGTGCGGTAGATGATACTCCCTTCTTCTGCCAAAATAAACCCGGCAAATCATGGATAGATAATGGATTCAGCGCGAAGATAACTTAACAAAACTAAGGTCCGATATTATGTTAGAAAATTTTGAATACACCTTTTTCGACCAGCCTATCGCAGAAAAATTCGCTGCCTTTGCCAAGACACACAATCTGGATGCCGATATTCGAGAAGAAACCTCCCCTTACGGTGAAACCTCATTTGAGGTTTCCATCAAAGGTAGTCTAGATGATGAACAAGCCGATGTACTCGAAGAATACTATTCAGACTTATTGTTTGGCGAGCAAGCGGCACAATTTGAAGGCAATGGAGAAGAGGGCGCATTGGCAGATGCTTGTGGTGTTCAAGTAAAACTTGAAAGTGGCGAATATACAACCGTTGCTATCAAGCCGGAAATCATGAATAAAATTCTTTCCGTACTGACAATCGACGAACTGCAATCATTTTTGGCTCAGGTTGCTGAAGACATTGAAAATCCTAAGGCAGGCCCCATCTGTAGCCGAAAAGACCTACCTAAATAGTCAGGTTATATCCCCTACAAATAGAAAAAAATCACTATGGCATAAAAAATTTATATCAGGATTTGCTAATTTTTAGGGGTTTAATGCTTGAACTTAAGCACCTTTAAACTTAATATAATCGTCCAGCAATTCCGTGTCTTTTTTGTCTGAGCAAAATGGTCACGGCTTTACAATAAGCTATATTTAAATAGTAAACTCTTGAATCTGGGACATTTTTGTTTTAGCAGGAATGTCAATCAAGGAGCATTAAATGACAGATAAAATCGTTGAAAAGGTTGCGATCCAAACTGAGGAATCTCGCAATCAAAGCCGTCGTGCTTTCCTAAAAGGAAGTGCGGCTGTAGCGGGTGGTGTACTGTTCACCAAATCCGCTCTAGCTGACTCGGTTGATGGAGTCAACAAGTTCGACCCTGTTAAAGCGGTCGCACCTTACAAAGGCGAAAAAGAAATTACAACCGTCCTACCTGATCAGATAGAACGTAAATCTCTTGGTTTCGGTGTTCGTAAGTACCCTTACGGCATGCCTTCTCCATATGAGAAAGAAGTTCAACGTCGTACTCTTGAGTGGCTAACACCTGACTCAATGGCGTCGATCACTATGACACCTATCCAAAGCCTAAACGGTATTATCACACCAAACGGTCTTCACTTTGAACGTTACCACGGTGGTGTACCAACTATCGATCCTGCTAAGCATCGTCTAGTTATTCACGGTTTGGTTGAGCGTCCATTGATTTTCACTATGGATGACCTAAAACGTTTCCCATCAATTTCTCGTATTCACTTCATCGAATGTCCAGCTAACGGCGCGATGGAATGGAAAGGTGTTCAGTTGAACTCAGTTCAATGGACTCACGGGATGATGTCTTGTGTTGAATACACTGGTGTTCGTCTATCTGACCTTCTAAAAGAAGCTGGTATCAAACCAGAAGGTAAGTGGATTATTCCTGAAGGTTCTGATGCATCTGGTATGTCTCGTTCTGTTCCTGTTGATATGGCAATGGATGACTGCTATGTTGCTTACGCACAAAACGGTGAAGCACTACGTCGTGAACAAGGTTACCCAATTCGTTTGGTAGTACCTGGTTGTGAAGCTAACATGTGGGTTAAATACCTACGTCGTATCTACGTACACGATGTTCCTCTACAACACCGTGAAGAAACTTCTAAGTACACTGAGCTTATGCCTGATGGTACTGCACAACGTTTCTCATGGTACATGGAAGCTAACTCTGTAATCACTTACCCATCTCCAGACTTCAAAATGCAAGGTCCTGGTAAATACTACGTTCGTGGTCTAGCATGGTCTGGTCGTGGTAAAGTTGCTCACGTTGATGTTTCATTCGACGGCGGTAAAAACTGGAAAGAAGCACACTTTACTTCACCTGTTCTTGATAAAGCTTGGACTCGTTTCGAAATCGAATGGGATTGGGATGGTTCTGAAGCATTCTTGATGAGCCGTACTACAGACGAAACCGGGTATGTACAACCTACAATGCCACAAATGCGTGCAATTGAAGGAACGAACAACGTTTACCACCGTACTGCGATGGTAACTTGGAGAGTACATCCTTGGGATAACGGTGCAAACGGAGGCTTGATTCAAAATGTTCAGTACTAAGAAAACTCTACTAGCAGCAGGTATTGCTACATTTGCTTTCGCAGGTTCTGCGTTCGCAATGTCTGGCAACTCTGGCAGCAACTCTGGTGATGCTGCAAAAATGGACGGCAAATATGCTTCCAACTACAAAGAAATCATCGAAGCGAATGGTGGTAAGTATCTAGATTCTAAAGTTATTGCTCAGATCCTAGGTAAAGACGCTATGAACGGTCGTGAAGGTCTAATTGGTAAGTTGGATCCTAACAACCCTTACTCTTTCGAAGTTGATGATGCTATCGACGGTGGTGACCACGGAAATGGTCAATGTAAGGTTCCTGCCGCTTTCCTAGATGTTCATAATGCTGCTAAAAAGCACTATTATGATGATTCGACTTTCGTTGCAAACGGTTTTGGTACGCCAATCGCTGAATCTGCAATGAAAATCTGGAACATCTCTGTAGATGGTGACGGTAACGGCCTTCCTGATCCTAAAGTCGGTATGACTGTAGAAAAAGGTGGTGAAGTTTACGTTAAGTTCTGTGGTATGTGTCACGGTGAATTCGGTGAAGGTGCTAAAGGTTACCTACCTCTAGCGGTAGACCAAAGCCTAGTTGCAACTGACCCAAGTGCACCAGCACCAATGAAAACTGTTGGTAACTACTGGCCATATGCGACGACTTTGTTTGACTACATCCGTCGTGCAATGCCTTTCTGGACACCTAATGCACCATTCATCGGTGATGCAGGTTACATGGGTATGGTTGGTTACATCATGCAATCTAACTACATTCCAAAAGGTTTCGACAAAGACGGCAACCCAGTACAGTTGGATGATGATGATTTCTACAACTCTGTTATGCTAATGAAGCAAAACAAGTTCATGAAAAACCAAGGCAACTTCTTCTGTGACCACCGTCCAGTTGTTCACAACCCACGTTGCATGAAAGACTGTCCTGACTACATGGTTGGTGACGGTAAAGGTAACATCCATCACTTTACAGAAGCGCGTAAACTACCTGACGGTAGCTTCCAGTACAACGTTCCACAACGTTTACATGAAGCCCCTCCAGGTGTTGGTCACGCTGGTATGTAATCTAAACTTAGTTTAGATGTGAGAAAGCCCGCTTTACGCGGGCTTTTTTGTTTTCTATTCCTAATTTTCTCCTCATCTCTACCGTCTTTTCAAACTCTGTATAAACCCTGACTTTTGCAGAATAAAGTCTTGAAAAATCAAGATAATCACGTAGAATACGCCGTTATTCCCAAATGAATATAACGAAATGGCTTTAATTGATCCTTTTAACCGAAAAATAGAATACTTGCGAGTCTCCGTTACGGACAAGTGTAACTACCGTTGCGGCTACTGTATGCCTGAACAAGGCGCACATCCTGAAGGTCGTCATACCGAATACCTTGATTTCGACGAACTCAGCAGAATCATCAAAGCATTTGTCGAACTTGGTGTTACCAAGGTACGCATCACCGGCGGTGAGCCTCTGGTACGTAAAGGACTTTCTGACTTTGTTTCAACCATCAGTCCGCTCGATGGACTCAAAGAAATCGCTCTTTCTACCAATGGACACTTTCTGGACAAACACGCTGTCGCATTAAAGGAAGCGGGCATAACCCGCGCCAATATTTCCATCGACTCGTTAAAACCGGAACTATTCAACAAAATCACCCGTGGCGGCGACCTGAAAAAGGTGCTTGCCGGTGTTGATGCCGCTTTGGAAGCTGGGCTAAATCCCATCAAGTTCAACATGGTTGTCATGAAAGGCACCAATGATGGTGAAATTGAACGCATGGTCGACTACGGTCTTGAAAAAAGCGTTGAAGTACGCTTTATCGAAACCATGCCGATTGGTGAAGCCGGCATCAGTTTGATGGATCAGCACTACCCTATGGACGCCATCATGAAGCGTATTAAGGCTCATGTTGGGACAGATTTGATTCCATCAGCAGGTAAGTCACACGATGGACCATCAAAGAATTTCATTATTAAAGGCACCGACACACGCATTGGCGTCATTTCCGCAGTGTCACAACACTTTTGTGAAAGCTGTAACCGCGTAAGACTCACTGCAAGAGGCGTGTTGGCTCTTTGCTTGGGTCAGGAAGACTCCGTTGACCTAAGAACGCCAATTCGCGAAGGCATCAGCGACGAAGACCTCAAACAAATGATTGTCGATGCCATGTTGAAAAAGCCAGAACGTCATTTTTTCAACGAAAACGTACACAATATCGAATTTCGCCAAATGGTCAGCCTAGGTGGCTGATCAGGTAACTAACTAAGGAACGCAAATATGCTGGAAATTTTATACTTTGCAAACTTTAGAGAAGTCTTAGGACAAAGCCAAGAGACTTTGCCGTCAGATAACTTCAAAACCGTCGGCTGCGTATTGAACGCACTGGCAGAACGTGGTGAACAATGGAAAATGGCCCTAGCGGAGAATAACAACCTGCAAATCGCCGTTAACCACGATGTTGCTGATCGCGCAACGGCATTAAAGGCCGGGGATGAAATCGCTTTCTTCCCACCGGTGACTGGAGGCTGAAGCTTGTCTGAGTTTCCTTTTGTCAAAGTTCAAAAAGAAGACTTTGATTTAACCACTGAAATCAACGCTCTACGCAAAGGTCACAAAGACATTGGCGCCGTGGTTTCCTTTGTAGGAACGGTGCGCGATATCAACGAAGGTGACGATATTTCCGTGCTGAAGCTTGAGCACTACCCAGGCATGACCGAAAAGGCACTGGAAACCATTCGTTTACAGGCACATGAACGCTGGTCGCTACAAAGCAGCATGATTATCCATCGCATTGGTGAAATGATGCCTTGTGATCAAATCGTACTGGTCGCTGTCAGCTCTCGTCACAGAGAAGCTGCATTTGAAGCTGCTCACTTCATTATGGATTACTTAAAAACTAACGCGCCTTTTTGGAAAAAAGAAACCTTTCCGAATGGCGAAACGCGATGGGTCGATGCACGCATTTCAGACAAAGAAGCGGAAGCTCGCTGGCATCAACCTCTAAACAAAGAAAAACCCGCATAGACAACCCTTATGCAACGAACAATCTGTCATTTCCCCGCAAACGCGGGGATTTTTTTGGAAGACCGATGATGAAAACATTTGATGAAGCTTTAGACTACCTCATTCAACAAGCCAAGCCGACAAACCAAACCCTTTCCGTATCTGTCGGTCAGGCGTGCGGCTATATCTTGGCAGAAGACATTGTCTCCAGTGTCAATGTTCCTTCTTTCGACAACAGCCAAATGGACGGCTACGCCATTCGCTGCCAAGACTTGAATGCCTGTGATACCTTTTCTGTCAGTCAACGTATTCCGGCCGGCTCATTGGCTTCTGCTCTAGCGCCTAATACCATTGCCCGTATATTCACTGGTGCACCCATGCCTGAAGGAGCCGACACCGTAGTCATGCAAGAAGACACGGAATCTCTGGAAAACGGTGAGATCAAAATCCTATTAAAATCTGCCAGGTTGGGGGATAACGTCCGCGTGATTGGCGAAGACATCGCCATCGGTCAAACCCTGTTTTCAGCGGGTCATCGCCTGACGGCGCAAGACTTAGGATTGATTGCCTCTATCGGCATCGCAGAAGTCAGCGTTTACCGTCCATTGAGAATTGCTACTTTTACCACCGGCGATGAGTTATTGGAGCCTGGCGACACCCCCCAACCTGGCAAAATTTTCAATGCCAATCGATATACTTTATCAGGTGCCATCCCTCAACTGGGCTTTGAATTGATTGATCTTGGCAAGGTAGAAGACTCGCTAGAGGCAACGATTGACGCTATGAAGATCGCAGCATCTCAAGCAGATGTGGTGATGACCACAGGCGGTGTCTCTGTTGGTGAAGAAGACCATATCAAACCGGCTGTCGACTCACTCGGTGCATTAGACATGTGGAAGGTTAAAATGAAACCTGGTAAGCCTTTAGCTTATGGAAATATTCTGGGCGCACCTTTTATCGGTTTACCGGGCAACCCTGTTTCTGCTTTTGCAACCTTCTACCTTTTCGCTAGACCTTTCTTGCTAACCATGCAAGGTGCTAAAAATGTTATCCCTACTCCTTTATGGTTAAAGGCTGATTTTGATTGGACCAAACCTAATTTCCGTCGCGATTTCGCCCGCGGTAGATTGGTAAATGATGAGAAAACTCAAGAAACAAAGGTTGAGGTTTTTCCAAAACAGGGTTCTAATGTTTTGACCTCAACCGCCTGGGCAGACGGTTTTGTCGTTATTCCAGAAGATACAACTATCGCAAAAGGCGATAAAGTAGCTTTTTTTCCTTTTAACAGCCTGAGCTAGTGTGTCTGCACAATTCATTAAAAGACGTCAGGAATGCACATCCAAATAGTTTTCTACAAGTGTGTTCTTGCATTATGGTTAAAGTTAGCTGCCACAATCAATAGTTTCTGTGTTTTTTTGAAAAGCTAGCTTTAATCACTTACTAATCAAAATTTAACTTTAAAAATTCTATCACTACCCAACCTTACGTTTGTAATACAACCTTCTCGTTGAGCTGAGTTTTCTTTAAATGTAAATATGCAAATCGCGCCATAAAGAAATCCTATTGCTTGAGTAAAGACTAACCGACCAGAAATAGTGTAATATGTTGTTATCTTTTTGTTATCTTTTTGTTATCTTTAAAACTGGATGCAGGATTAATCCTCTATGCAACCCGTTTTTTACCCTATCCGACATAAAATAAACGGAGTTTAGGGTAGAAATATAACTTTTTTGGGAAACGCTAGAGCAACTAAATAGAAAACCCAAAAGGCAACGTAAACAACAAAAATGGAAATGTGCAAAGTTACTGGCCACAGTTTTAGCCAAGCAACAACGCAATAAGGAAATATAAATGTTAAACACTATCCGAGTCAAAGCCTCAATTCCTATATTAGTCTTAGCAGCCTCAATTATTGCGTTACTGTTCATTTTCTCTGAAATGCTGGACATGCAAAAACGTTCAATCGAACTACAAGCCGACAAGTTTGTTAAAGCCATTTCATTAACCCTAAATGCCGATCGCGACCTTTATCAAGCAAAGTTAGCAGAACTAAATTTAGTGACTCACCTTGGTTCTGCAGAGAAAGCTAATGCGTCACGCAATGAAAATGCTCAGCAGGTTTCTGACCGTTATGCAGAATATCGTTCAAGAATGCAAGATTATCCTGATGTGCTCGCCAAGTCGTCGACCTTTAAATCTGATTTTAAAGCCTGGAAACAACAATCTGATAAGTTAGTCACGGCCATTGATAAAGTTGGCGAAGCCGAAATCATGGAACTACACAAAAATGCCGATCTTAGGTTTTCTGCGCTTCGAGATAACCTCGATAAAGCCGGCGAAGCAGCTTTATCAAAATCCGCCGAAATCCGGAAACAACTGGCAAACCAGGTCAATCAGTTCAAAAATATTGCCTTTTCAGTGCTCGCCATAATTTTGCTTGGTGCACTGTGGATTGGTTATTCCATTCCTAAAAACATTTCTAAGCAACTAAAAAACGCTGTTAATACCGCAAATGCGATCGCAGAAGGGAATTTATCCAGCACTATAGAGGTTAGTACCTCTGATGAAACAGGGTTATTATTAAGCGCAATGAAACGCTTACAAGAAACAGTCCAATTGCTTTTGCATGATATGGACCAAATGTATCAAAAGCACCACGCAGGAGATATTGACATACACATTAATGAAGAAAAATTCTTGGGTGACTTCCGCAAAATGGCTCGTGGCGTGAACACTATGGTTGATGACCATATCTCCGTAAACAAAAAAGCTATGGCTGTATTCAAGTCTTTTGGTGAAGGGAATTTCAATGCCGATATGGAAAAATTACCTGGCAAAAAAGCCTTTATCAACGAAGCCATTGAAACTGTTCGAACCAACCTCAAAGCCATCTCTGCAGACACCAACATCCTCATACAAGCCGCAGTTGATGGCGAGCTTGATAAACGTGCCGATGCCAGCCAATTTCAGGGAGATTGGAAGCAAATGATCTCTGGAGTCAACCAGATACTTGATGGAATCGTGCTACCGGTTAATGAAGCGGTTAATGTCCTGATGGAAGTTGAACATGGCAACTTGACCAAAACCGTCAGTGGTAATTACAAAGGTCAACTACATGAGTTCAAACAAACGGTCAACAATACGATCAGCAACTTGGCTGAGGTCATCAGGCAAGCTAATCAGGCTGCGCACACAGTTTCACAGGGTGCTCAGGAAGTTACACAAGGTGCTATGGATTTGAGCCAACGTGTTCAACAGCAGGCAGCCGCAATTGAAGAAACCTCGGCCACGATGGAAGAAATGACTTCAACCGTTAGGAATAATTCACAACTTACAAAGGATGTTTCTGAAGTGGCGAATGCCGTACAAAAGCAATCCAGCAATGGTTCTACCGTAATGAAACAAACAATCGAAGCCATGGGTGCTATTCAAGATTCCAGCCATAAAATCTCTGATATTGTTTCCTTGATAGACGGCATTGCCTTCCAAACAAACTTGTTGGCTCTAAATGCTGCTGTCGAAGCTGCACGTGCTGGTGAACATGGACGAGGTTTTGCCGTAGTCGCAGGAGAAGTACGTTCTCTGGCACAAAAATCAGCTGATGCCGCGAAGGAAATCAATACTTTAATCTCCGAGAGTGTCACCCGTATAGACCAAGGAACCTCACTCGCATCCGAGTCCGGTGAAGTGCTATCTGGAATCGATCAATCCATTGATGAAGTCACGCAAATGATAGAGCAAATTGCCCAAGCCTCCAATCAGCAGATGGAAGGTATAGAGCAAGTGCATAAAGCCATCAGTCAAATTGACGAAGTGACACAACAAAATGCTGCTTTGGCCGAGGAAACTGCAGCAGCCGCAGACAGTATGAGTGAACAGGCTAATAATCTAGAAAATGATATGGCATTTTTCAACACTGGTGAAGAATCAAAATTGATCCATAAACATGAGACCCCACCCTCAGAAAATAACGTGGCAAAAATTGAGCATAAAAAGACTGTTGCAACATTAAATGGATCTAAAAAAGTCGAAAACAAGTCAGAAACAACGAGTAAAGAAACTAATGCCTCTGGCGATAAATGGGCTGAATTCTAGTCTTTTTTATCAATTCAAATCACGCCGAAGACGATGTCTTCGGTCGGCATACGTGATAGCTTTTTTGCAATCCACAAGCAACCAAAAATAAATACTTAATCCCAGCCATAAGAATTAGCATTACTTCCAAGTGTAAGCAACTTTCAGGAATGTAGAAAGTAAGTAATCCCATGCAATAATCATAGTGATTGTTTAAAATAGCCCATTATTTTGTATGTGAAGCCCTTCGGGAACACTCTTGACAAAATTCGAAACTTCAAACAGTGGGAAAATCATGACAGAACCAACACTTACTCATATTGATGAAAAAGGCCAAGCCAGAATGGTAGATGTGAGCGAAAAGGCTCATACAGAGCGTGAGGCTCGTGCCATGGCTGTAATCCACATGCTACCAAACACGCTCAAGATGATTATGGATGGCACGCACAAAAAAGGCGACGTCATGGCTACCGCACGTATTGCCGGCATCATGGCGGCAAAACGTACGCCAGACCTCATTCCGATGTGCCACCCTCTGATGTTAACCTCGGTTAAGGTTGAGCTTGAACCTAATGTTGATAATAACTGTGTTGAGATCATCGCAATATGCAAACTGGTTGGTCAAACAGGCGTGGAAATGGAAGCTTTAACCGCTGCTACAACAGCTGCTCTTACGCTTTATGACATGTGTAAAGCAGTCGATAAAGGCATGGTTATCGACCAGGTACAGCTATTGGAAAAGAAAGGCGGTAAAAGCGGTCACTGGACGCGATAGTACTGCAAAGCATCTGGGCCATCGGGGTTCAGAATAATTTCCACGCCTTTGTTTACATAAACCCAACGGGTCGAGCCGTCATGATTCTTAGTCACTCGATCCGGCTCACCAAAACGTAACTTAATCCCTCTTTCGGTCAACTGTTTTTTCGGAACCAGCGTCAAATTTTTGATTTTGTACTCAAGTAAAGCTTTGGCATCACTACTCACCGGCGTGACCTGACGATTCCCCAAGGAATTCACCGTGGTTTTCACCCCTCGGGAATACATGACGTTCAACGTCTCTTCAGGCACATCCAATGTCGCGGTTAAAGAACCGGTAATCGCTGCAATGGAAATAAATGGGAAGTAAATCTCTGCCGTTTTATTACTCTCATCTTTCTTAGAGAATATCTGCACTTCAATGTCTTTACCGAACAACTTCTCGGCATCGGCCACCGTTGAAGCTTCCAGCGTCAGACCCAAGGCTTGAAGGTGGTTATCCTTCGTGTATTGGCTATTCCATGGCAGCAGCTCAGGACTCACTTCTTCTTGGCTTGGCACCAACAGCAACAAAAGTGCCGTCAGACCAATCGCTGCCAACAGCACCCAAATATAAATAGGCAAAACCGGTTTGGATGTTCCGCTCATGCTTTTTCTCCGGTTTTCTCATCTACTTCAGCGGTAGTGCTTTTCATTTGTTTTTGACCGGCATGTGCGACTTCATCATCGCCTTCACCAAGCTCTTCATTCGAGTTTTCATCCCTTGGCAGATACTTCTCGATTTTAGGGTCAATGATTCCTCTACCTGCGTCATAAACCGAAATACCTGTTTGCAAAAAATTGATCAACACGGTCACAAAGACAATCAAGGCACCAAAATACAAACCGACTTTTCCGACAATCGAACTGGACGATCCATCATCCGAAAAGTCATTCATCATCAAGCCGCCAGACAACTTTCCAATCAAACCAAACAATAGGATAACGGCTAGGGCTGCGCCATAGGCGATTAATAGGTTTCGACTACGTCGCCAAGCCAACTTCCAATGGGCGGCAACAAACCAGCTACTGGTCTTGGCAACGGTCTTTCCGTGGAAATATAAATAAGCAATCACGATAGAAGAAAGAAACGGCACCAAAATAAAGTAGTATGGATTGCCATGCCCTAACTCCAGCGAAACCTGAGAAACGGCAAGATGCGTAATAATCACATTAAGGTTAAAGATATGGTGCGGGGTCTTGGCCGCATAAGTTTCTTCTGGGGTCACCAAATAATGCATAGTTTTTCTCTTATATTTTGTTTATATAGTCTTGTAGTGCCTGCAAAACTGCCGGCAAGCTCTCTTCCAATTGCTGAATATCTTCACTAACAGAAGATAAGTCATTTGCCTTTGCAGCATCTTCTACCTTCTTGGCCTGCAAGGACAGTTCGGTTGCCCCGACATTCGCAGCACTGCCTTTGAGCGTATGTGAATGCAAGCGCAATCCGACTTCATCCTGTTGGGAAAATGCCTGCTGCATTGCCGCCAACTCGGCCGGTGCCGTCTGTAAAAACACGTCTAAAATTTCTTTTAAGTCTTCGCCGATAACGTCTTTCAGCATATCGAGATGACTGTTGTCGAGAATGCTCACCTTAACGTCCTATTGTTTTGAGTGTAACAATTTCAAAAAAGCTGCGGCATTCATCGGCTTACCAAACTTGAAGCCCTGGAAGGTTTGGCAGTGTTTCCCTTGTAAAAACTCCACCTGAAAATCCTCTTCAACCCCTTCCACCACAACACTGAGTTGCAATGATTCGGCCATCGCCAAAATCGTCTTAACAATCGCTTGGCCTTCTACCGTTGCCAAGTTCAAAATAAAGGAACGGTCAACCTTGATGGTGTCGATCGGGAAACTTTGCAGGTAAGCCAATGAAGAATACCCTGTCCCAAAGTCATCAATCGACAACGACACGCCCATGGCTTTCAGCCCTTTCAAAATCGAGATATTCTGGTCTGCATTGCTCATCGCCAAGCTTTCGGTAATCTCAAGATCAATACAACCAGCCGGCAAAGTGGTTTCCTGAAGCACTGCTTGAATGTCTTTCATCAAATCACTGTGCGTGAATTGACGTCCAGACAAGTTGACGCCGACATGAACACAGTCAAATCCGGCACCTTGCCAAGTTTCTGCATCTTTCACCGCTGTCTTGAGCACATGACGACCAATTTCGACAATCAGCCCGGTGCTCTCCGCCAGCGGGATAAAGATACCGGGAGACACATAACCTTCTGTTGGGTGCCTCCATCTCGCCAAGGCTTCAGCACCGGTAATTTCCAGAGTCTCTGCATCAACCTGTGGCTGGTAGTAAACTTCGATTTCGCCTTTTTCCAAGGCCTTTCTCAAGTCGGTCTCCAGCATCAACTGCGTTCTAGCCTCGGCGTTCATGTCCGACTGATAGAAAATCGCTTGGTTTCCGCCAGAGGACTTGGCCTCGGTTCGAGCGACGTTGGCATTGGCAATCAATTCGTTTGCGGATTCTGCGCCTTGCTCAACAACACACACCCCAACCGAAAAGGTAATAAAATGCTCGCGACCGTTAATGACAAATACTTTCGATAAGTCTTGGAAAATACGGTTTACGGACAAATGCAATTCAGCGACATCTTTCGCATAACGAATCAAAATAGCGAACTCGTCGCTTCCCAAACGGGCGATATCATCTTCTTCTCGGGTGACGCGCTTCAGTCGCAAAGCGACGTTTCGTAACAAGGCATCCCCATTTTCTTGCCCAAGGGTGTCATTAATCTTCTTGAAGCGGTCGATATCCAAAATCACCACAGCACTCATCGCTTGGTAATTATTGGATTCAAGGAAATGGGTAATGCGACGATTGAAGAACGAACGATTCGGCAAGTCGGTCAATACATCATGGTTTGACTGGTAATCAATCAGGGTTTCGGCTTTGTGCAAGCGCGAAATATCCTGAACGGAACCTGTCAACTTAACCAACTCATCTTCTTCGTAAATGGCTTCAGCCAAACAATCAATATGCGTCAAGGACTGGTCATGATGCATGATCCTGAAACTGACTTGAATGTCATGATACCCTTGGCTGGCATCGGCAATAGCTTGCTGAATAAGCGGAATGTCTTTAGGAGCGACATTCGCAATAAATTGATCCAACGTGACGTCGGCTTGATTTGGAATTCCGAAAATTTCGAATGCTGAAGAAGAGGCGGCGATTCGATCTTCCTTTACATCCCACTCCCAATAGCCCAACTTGGCAAGCTTTTGCGCATAGAGCAATTGCGCTTGTGTCTTTCTTAACTGGTCTTCCGTCAGAGACGATTTAAGCGCATAACGGACGCGCTGCCCCAATAGCGTCCAATTAATCGGCTTAATTAAGAAGTCGGTCGCTCCGGCATTAAAAGCCTGTTCAATGGATTCAATATCATCCTGAGAGGTTAGCATCAGAATCGGAACGGCTTGACTAGGAGTATAACTTCGGATGGCGGTAGTCGCTGCATAACCATCCATCACCGGCATCATCACATCCATGATGATTAAGTTTGGTTTTTCTTCCATATAAATGGAGATGGCCTCGCGCCCATTGGATGCGGTGAGAACTTGATACCCGGATTTCTCAAGAACTTTCTGAGTTGTTATCAGCGTTGTTGGATCATCATCCACGACCAGGACAACTGCTGTAGACATATCTTGATGTGCTAATACCAACCTAGGCTCCAAATGCAGGAAAATTAAGCATACAGTTTAACGGGTTTTACGACAAAATAAAACGCTCACAGCCCTAGGTATCGGTAAGAAAAACTTATATCCATTGATAAGTTTTGTATTGAGCCGTTTTATCCTAAGTCGTTAGCTGGAAAGTGACCGGGCCATCGTTGATCAGACTCACCTTCATATCCGCACCGAAAACCCCTGTCTGGCAGTCTTGATAAACCGCATTCATCAATGCGACAAACTCCTCAAAAAGCTGTTTTGCGGTATCCGGTGGTGCGCTGGTGTGAAAACTTGGACGATTGCCCTTAGCGGTATCGGCCGCTAAAGTGAACTGAGGTACCAACAGAAATTGGCCATTGATTTGCTGAATATTCAAATTCATCTTGTCTTCATCGTCAGAAAACACCCGAAACTTAAGGAGTTTATTTGCCATTTTCTCCAGAGATTGTGAGTCATCTTCTGGTTGAAAACCGCACAACACCATCAGTCCTTGTCCGATTTTTCCCACGATTTCCCCTTCCACCTTCACGCTAGCTTCCGACACTCTTTGTAAAATGCAAATCACGTGCTCAACCTCCTCATCAAACCTGATTCAGCATATCGTCTGTCGCCTGCACCAAGTGTTGCGCAATTTCCAGCTCCATTGCTGAATGCCCCGAATGATGACAAATTTTCAGTGTTGCCTTCGGCAGTTTGGAAGCTAACGCATAAGCCTGATTGACTGGGCAAACCATGTCGTAATGACCATGAATAATGGTTGTCGGAATCTGCTCAATATAGTGCGCATTGTCCAAAATTTGATTGGGTTCGATAAAGGAATGGTTTTTGAAATAATGACACTCGATGCGTGCCATTGCCAACGCGTGATAAGGACTACCAAAGTGCGCAACCAAGTCTTCATCCGGTTGCAAGGTGGAGGTCCTTCCTTCCCAGACAGACCAAGCTTCAGCCGCCCGCATACGAGCTACTTCATCTCCACTGGTCAGCAAATCATAATAAGCGGAAACCATGTCATGGCGATCTTCTTCCGCCACCGGTGCGATAAAATCCTGCCAATAATCCGGAAAAAAGCGATCCGCGCCCTGCTGGTAAAACCACTGGACATCCTCATTGCGACACAAAAAAATCCCTCGTAAAACCATCCCCAAAACCCGCTCGGGATAAGCCTGAGCGTAAAGCAAACTAAGTGTTGCCCCCCAAGATCCCCCAAAAAGCACCCATTGCTCGATATTCAAATGACGCCGAATTTTTTCAATGTCTTCAATCAAGTGCGCAGTCGTGTTGTTGGTCAAACAAGCGTGTGGACGTGACTTCCCGCAGCCTCGTTGATCGAACAACACAATACGATAACCTTCCGAGTTAAAAAAACGTCGATGGGTTGGACTATAGCCACCCCCGGGTCCCCCATGCACAAACAACACTGGAATGCCCTCGGGATTGCCGCATTCTTCCACATACAAAGTATGGGTTTGATCTACTTGAAGACTATGTTGTACATAAGGTTCGATATGGGGATACAAAATCGTTTCCAGCGACATGCATAACTCCTGTGCGAATGAGTTGCCTACTTAGTTGGTCTTAAATGACTTATATCTTAAGTTAATCTATAATAGAAAGATGAAATTTATTAAGTTTTTAGGTCTTATCGTCGCTTTCTCGAGCTTGTTTAGTTGCTCACAAACCGAGCCGACATCCAATGACGAACAAACAGCCAATCCTATTCCTCAGCTACCGCCATTGAAATCGTTTGACAAAAAGTCGATTGCATCTGAAATTCTCGCACCCGCGCCTGATTTCACCAAGATTCCAGCAGGTGCAAAGCGCAAACAAGCTTTCTTCAACTTCATGACACCGCTGATTTATTATGCCAACCAACAAATATTGGAAGATAGAAAGCATCTGCTCTCTCTGCTTAACAAGACCAGTTCACTGACAACAGCAGAACAGCAGTGGTTGGAAAAGCTGGCGGAACGTTACAAACTGACCGACTTTGACCCTAGCAAACCCAAAGATCGCCTAACGCTGGAAAAACGTGTGGATATGGTACCCATCGCTCTTGCCCTGGCGCAAGCGGCCAATGAAACCGCTTGGGGAACTTCACGCTTTGCTAAAGCGGGCAATAATTATTTCGGGCAGTGGTGCTATCAAGCAGGGTGCGGCATTATTCCTCGCCAAAGGGATGAAGACGCCAGCCATGAAGTCAAAAAATTCAATCACCCGTTTTTCTCTATTCAGGATTACCTGAGAAACCTCAACACCCATGCCAGCTACCAACAGCTTCGTCAAATTCGTTACCAAGCAAGAAACAGCGGTCATATTCCATCTGCCATAGAGATGGCTGAAGGGCTGGTTAATTATTCCGCCCGAAAAGAAGTTTATGTCAAAGCATTGCAACACATGATTCGTTACAATAAACTCACCAGATTTAACCAATACACGATTGCGGAAGATACCGCCTCTAATACTACACCCTAAATAGGAGTCCATATGCCATTACTTGACAGTTTTACCGTAGACCATAAAATCATGAACGCCCCTGCCGTACGCGTTGCAAAAACCATGAAAACACCTGGTGGAGATACCATTACTGTGTTTGACTTGAGATTCAACAAGCCAAATGAATCCATGATGGGCGAAAAAGGTATTCATACCCTTGAGCATTTGTTTGCAGGTTTTATCCGTGCCCACTTGAATGGCGATGGCGTTGAAATCATCGACGTCTCTCCTATGGGATGCCGCACAGGTTTTTACATGAGCTTGATTGGCACGCCATCGGAAGATCGTGTTGCCAAGGCTTGGCTGGAAGCCATGAAAGATGTTTTGAAAGTTGAGCGCATGGAAGACATCCCTGAATTGAATGAATACCAATGCGGTACTTACATGATGCATTCATTGGAAGAAGCGAAAGAAATCGCGCAGATGGTGATTGACCACGGTATTGGCGTCAACAAAAACGAAGACATCGCCTTAAGTGAAGAAGTCCTTAAATCGCTGGGCAACGAACTTTAAATTGACGCAAAACGGAATATTGGTATGAAAATCGCAATCATTGGTGCCATGGAGCAAGAAGTGAGCTTGCTTCGCTCTAAAATCCAAAACCTGACCACGGAGTCTCATGGTGGGTTCGAGTACTCGCTTGGTCAAATTGACAGCAAAGAAGTTATTCTTTTGAAATCCGGTATCGGAAAAGTCAATGCCGCTATTGGCACAGCTCTGCTCATCAAGCTCTATGAGCCCAATTACGTTATCAACACCGGATCAGCCGGCGGGTTTCATGCCGATTTGAACGTGGGCGATATCGTTATCAGTCAGGCGGTGTGCCACCATGATGTTGATGTCACCCCTTTTGGTTACGAACTTGGGCAAGTTCCCGGTTCTCCGGCTTGCTTCTTACCTGCACCCAACCTGGTAGAAATTGCGAAAAACAGCATTGAAACCCTTGGAGAGGTCTCACATATGCATGGTCTGATTGCTACAGGGGATCGCTTCATGCATCACCCTGAAGACGTCGAAAAGACACGCGCTGCATTTCCAGACATGATTGCATGCGAGATGGAAGCGGCAGCCATTGCGCAAACCTGCCATGCATTTGAGGTACCTTTTGTGATTATCCGCTCACTATCAGACATTGCCGGTAAAGAAAATGCGGTGACCTTTGAACAATATCTGGACAAAGCCGCGACGCATTCCGCCAAACTGATTCTCGAAATGCTAAAGGAAATTCACTAAAAATCTACCAGGTTGGGGGGCATCATCTCACCCCCAACCTGGTAGATTTTATTGCAATTGCGCGCCTTGAAGTTCTCGCATAAAGGTTTCAAGATTCCCCACCTCTTGCGCATAGCGCATAATCACCCCTAGCAACGCTTGATCTTCTTGTTTGGAAGCAATGCGCGCAGCCAGCTGAATATCTTTGTCCGTGACGCCCCCTTGGAAAGCATTCATTTCCAATAATGCGGCAACCATACCGAGATTCTGCAACAAGCAAGCAGCCTGCAAAGGCTTGACGGGCTCACCTTCTGCATCTCTGGCAACTTCTTGCTGGGGCGACACAAAGTGCTCCTGCACCAGCACCTTAGTCATCCAATAATTCATTTCCGGTGCTTCTTGGCTTTCCAGCACATTCATGAAAATTTCATTCGGATCCAGCCGATGCTTTTGAATCAACGTCTGAACAATTTTGGCAAAAGGCTCTCTGCTTTGAATATCAAGATTTAAAAGATTCATCATCTATCTCTTCTTTCATTGGTTTCACACCATTATACCGTCTGCGCGGCGGCAAATCCTGATGACCATGCCCATTGGAAGTTATAGCCCCCCAATTGCCCGGTCACATCCAAGACTTCCCCGATAAAATACAACCCGGGCTGATGCTTAACTTGGCAATCTTTAGAATGAATGCCATCAACGTTTACGCCACCCAGCGTCACTTCAGCCTTATCGTAGCCGGCAGTGTCGGCAGGATACAACGCCCAGTGCGTTAAAAGATGGGCATAATTCTTCAAGGTTTCATGTGAAACTTCAGCCAAACGTTCAGGCATAGGAAAGTGGCTCAACCAAGCTTGAGTGAATTTTTTCGGCCAAAACCGATTGAGCCATTTATGAAAATGCAGGTTTTGTTCTTTCAAAGCGACCAATTCATCAAATACATTCAGCTTTGGCAGAAGGTTGATTTCAATGCCCTGACCGGGCTGCCAATAGTTGGAAATCTGCAAAATACCCGGACCGCTTAACCCTTGATGCGTAAAAAGTACCGCCTCTTCAAAGCTCGGTGCTTTACTTTTGTTGTCCGCAGACAACACACTCACTCGAACATCCAGTGCCACCCCACTTAACTGCTGACAAAAAGTTAGCCACTTATTATCGAAAACCAGTGGAACCAGCCCGGGACGAGTATCATTGATGGTCAAGCCGAATTGCTTCGCCAACTTATACCCCAAATCAGTGGCTTTTAGCTTTGGGAACGACAAGGCTCCCGTCGCCACCACCAAAGATTGGCACTGAATCACGCCACTAGATGTTAAAACCAAATACCCTTGTTGATCAGACAGTGCCGAGATTTGTTGAACCTGAACACCGAGCTCAAGCTCTACACCTGCCCAATCACACTCCGTTCGCAAAATCTGAATCAAGTCTCCAGCACGATGCAAACAAAACAATTTGCCCAATTCACGAGCTTCATACTCAAGGCCATGGCGATCGACTAAATCAATAAAATCTTGTGGTTTATAGCGTGCCAATGCACTTTTAACAAAGTGCGGGTTTTCACAAATATAGTTGTTTGGTGAGGCGTTGATATTGGTGAAATTGCACTTGCCACCACCAGAAATACGCACCTTCGCAGCCGCCTTGGGTGCATGGTCAAGCACCAACACAGAACGACCACGGTAACCTGCTTGTGCTGCGCACATTAAGCCTGAAGCGCCGGCGCCAATAATGACGACATCAAATTGTCTGGTAGTGTTTGTCACAAAATATATATCGAAAGGGGTAAGTTCATACTGCCATCAACTATCTATACGATGACTTCAAACGGATGTTTCCGAAGTTCAGCTTCCTTTTTCAGCACTTCAAGACCTTCTACCGCCAGTGCCTTAACGCCTTCAACCCCCATTTCAATACTACGATTGCCATTCTCGGAAATCGTCGGCAGACTGAACAACCTTAGATCGGGAAAACGCGCTTCAAAAGATTCCATAAACTCAACCCATTCCGACTCCTGACCGTCAATCAGGCGAATTGAAAGCTCAATTCTCGGCTCGTGCTGCCAATCGGTATAGTAGGTGTTCAATACCCAACTCATCATGGGTTGAGCCATCATCGGAAAACCGGGCATAAAATAATGTTCGTTAATGGAAAATCCAGGAACGCGGTTAAAGAAATTGGGAATGATGGCGGAACCCTTTGGGTACTCGCCCATGTGAATGCGTTGAGGGTAGGCATCGGCACCAAACTGTGCTTCAATTTCGGCGACGGCCTCTGGGTGGCGCTCTAAAGGCAAGCCTAATGCCGCCGCCGCACTTTGCCGCGTACGGTCATCTGGCGTTGCACCAATACCACCGAAGCAAAAGACAACATCTCCCGTGGCAAAACTCTCTTTTAAGGTTTGCACCAAAAAGTCAGCATGATCGCCAACTATCTTCACCCAACTAATCGCCAGACCTCTCGGCTTCAACAACTCATTGGCTTGTTTAAGATGCTTATCTTGTCTTTTGCCGGATAGGATTTCATCACCGATAATGATTAACCCAATCTTTTTCGACATACCCATCACCCAGTTCTTCAAAATGCAATCAAAATGGCTTGGCATAAATGCCACAACCCTCTTTATTCTAAACATTTTTTATGATGAAAATGAGAAAAGCGAAAAAACTTCTAACGTCAATTAGAGCAACCTAAGACTGCAACGGAAACTCAAGCACCATGCCTTCTGTCAGCGCTTTAGGCTGCCAGTCGGACAAAATCGCTTCTGCTTCTGACATCACTTTCTCTTTTTTGAATGGCGGCAAGTGTGTGAGATAGAGTCTTGGCTGACCATTAAGCTTTGCCAGATCTTCAGACAGGGATTGCGGATAATAGTGTTTGGCAGCTTCACTGATGACACTTTCACAGGCCAAATACTGATCGTCGACAATCAGTAAATCGACTGGAGAATACTGGTTTAACGCTTGCCAAAACAAATCATTTCGTGCACAGTCCCCGGTGAAAGCAAAACTTCCTGACTGATCAGAAACTCTAAACCCAACCGTCGGTACGGTATGCTCTGCGGGCAAAACCTGAATATCCAAGCCATCAAGTTTTAACGCATCTCCAACCTCAATGGTTTTAAATCTGAGCGCAGGTTTTTCTTTTGACGGAATCTTAGAAAAGTCCGGCCAAATGACACCGTTAAAAATATGATTTTTTAGGGCATCAATTGTGTGCTGAAGCGCAAACACTTCTACGGTATGCTTCATCTCACCAATGATCGTGTTCAGCAAGAAGGGTAGATTACAAATATGATCCAAATGGCTATGAGTTAACAATACATAGCGGATATTGTGCATCTGCTGATGGGTTAAACGGCTGGAACCCGTTCCCGCGTCTATCAGAATAGATTCTCCCAGCAAAAACGATGTCGTACCACTCTCCGGGGAAATACCTCCGCTAGCGCCTAGTATTGTTAATTTCATTTTTATAATTATCCACTATTTAGTGCGTTATGGAAAAATCACCACATAAATGATAGTGATTATCACGTATAATTTATCGTCTTTTTGGTATAAATACAACACCTTCCTCACAGGCAAATCCTGACTTTTCATTTTACAAAGTCAACCAAATGTGACAAACTTATTTTCAGCTATTTCTTGCTATTAGAAATATTAATCGGTGCACCAAATAGAGCTTCAACATGGACACGTCACTTTTAGACAAGATCAGCCAATTAAACCGTATCGGGATGGCTTTGTCCGCTCAAACCGACATTGCGGCGCTGTTATCTGAAATTTTAACCAGCGCACAGCAACTTACCGGCGCCGACGGCGGAACTTTCTATCGTGTTATTAACGGCTCGCAACTGTCGTTCGACGTCGTGCAAAATACTAGCCTAAACATTGCCATGGGCGGCTCTCATCCAACGCCGGTCCCCTTTCCCGCAATACCGCTCAAGCTAAGCGACGGCAAAGAAAACCTCTCGGCCATTGCATCCTATGTTGCGAATAAAGGAGAAACCGTCAACATCGAAGATATTTACTTTGCTGACGAGTTCGATTTTTCCGGTGCTTTGAAGTTCGACCAAACCGTCAACTACAGAACAAAATCCATGCTGACCGTTCCTTTGAAGAATGCCGACCAAGAAGTCATCGGCGTGCTACAACTAATCAATTCAACGGATGAAAATGGCGACTCTATCGCTTTTTCCAGCGAATCAGAAAGCCTCGCCAAGTCACTAGCCTCACAAGCTTCCGTTGCCTTGATTAACCGTCAACTTATTGAAGAACATAAACAACTATTTGAATCTTTTACAAAACTGGTCGCGGACGCCATCGATAAAAAATCCCCTTACACGGGTAAACATTGTCAAAGAGTTCCCGTCATTACAATGATGCTTGCCGAAGCGGCAAACAAGACCAACCACGGTCCATTCAAGAATTTTTACATGAATGATTCGGAACAGTTTGAGCTGGAAACCGCTGCTTGGCTCCATGACTGCGGCAAACTCACGACGCCAGATTACATCATGGACAAGTCAACCAAGCTTGAAACCAAATATGACCGAATCGAGCTGATTAGAACCCGACTTAACCTTAAGGCTCATCAGAACCTTCTTTTGATGGAGGATACCTCTCCTGAAGCGTTGAGCTACCAAAGACAAGCCTATCAAGCGATTTTCAAACAACTCGCACGAATTAATTCGATGGAATTCTTAACGGAGGAAGACAAATTATTCCTTGAGAATTTATCCAAAGAAACCTATGTCTCATTGGAAGGTGAGGTCTTACCTCTGATTTCGGAAGATGAATTCATTAATTTGACGATTCCGAAAGGCACTCTGACCGACGTCGAACGAGAAAAAATGCAAGACCATGCCGCCATGTCGATTTCCATGCTGAGTGTTCTGCCATTCCCGAAAGAGCTGAAAAATGTCCCCGAATACGCAGGCGGTCACCATGAACGAATGGATGGTAAAGGCTACCCGAACCAACTGACAAAAGAACAACTCTCCATTCCTGCTCGCATGATGGGTATAGCCGATATTTTCGAAGCCTTATCCGCGGGTGATCGCCCATATAAAAAGGCAAAAAAACTTTCAGAAAGCTTAAAAATTCTTGGCTTCCTGAAACTGGAAGGGCACATTGACCCCGACCTGTTTGATCTCTTTGTGGAGCAAGAGGTGTATATGGATTATGCTAAAAAGTATCTACACCCTGAACAAATTGATGAAGTCATCAAATCAAACATTCCGGGGTACGAAGGGCAATAAACCGAATGTTTCAGCAATAAAAAAAGGCGCTTAAAAAAGCGCCTTTTTTATTAACCCAATCTAAATGGTTTATTGGAATGCAATATTCACACCGACGTTAACATTGCTGTCCATATGTTGAGTATGCTTGTCAAACTCGACACTCAAGTTTCTATACCCAACATAAGCCACCGCACTTGGTAAAATGCGCGCTTCTAAACGTACATCAGCCTGAGTTGCATTTTTTACCTTACCAAATGAAGTTATCGGCGGCGCATACAGCCAGTCAGCACCGACTGCCATCGGCAATTCCGTCGGCAACCAATAACGGCCATTAACACCTAGCATAACGCCGTATCCACTATTATTTGAAGAATGGTCATCTGCATAGAAAACTTTACCTGCAACGCCCAGTTCAAGATTTTCGTTATTCGCCATTCCCTTACGACTAATGCTACCAAAAATATCGGCAAACTTGTCGCCATCACGATTGAAGAAATAATTTACACCCAGGTTTGTTAGCTCCTGTGCGGATTCTCTTAAAGAATATACACCAACATTTGCCGTATCATTCGATAGCGACAAATCCATACCCAAATGCCCATCGTAATCCTGAGCATGAGCTTGCAATGACAACACACCTAAAGAAGCAGCAATTAATGTTCTCTTGATTGAGATTAAATTCATTTTTCTACAGCCTTTTTCACATCCTGTATCTGGTCAACAACGCCTGACATTTTATCACCAGTCTGTTGAATGGTTTCATTTGTCTCCTGCGCTTTATTCAATAACTTGTTGACGGTATCACGGCTATCAAACCAGTTAAATGCAATCGACAAAACGCCAAATATGACCAAAATTATCAATAAAAATAGTTTGTTCATGATTCTACCCTCTTCCCTCTACTGAGACGCTTGAGAATTATTGACTTTATCTATGTATTGAAGCGTCGCGTTTATGATAGCTTTTGCAATGTCTGCTGTAAATGCATTCATTGCCTGTTTTCTTGCATCAGAGACAGATTTTTCCATCGCAGGGTATTCTTTACTCACACTGGCAAAAGTTGAACCTTTGTCATCGACCATTTCGGCATCAGCAACTAAAGATATTTTTTGTTTACCTTGTTCAACGCCACCATCGTCAAACTCTAGAAAATATTTGATAATCATGTCCGGTTTACGCACTGAAACCGGCACACCTTGCTCAATCAAAGTTTTTTGTAAATAAGGCTCAAACGGTTTAGAGTCTGTAGTGGTTGCTTGCATATTGACCATCAATGAATCGAATTTGCGCGTTATATACGTGTTCATTAAATTTGCGAGCTCATCAGAATCCAGCTTCACAGGCTTCTTCAAAAAGCCACTCAGCGCATCTCGAAGCCTCTGACGTTTTTCCAACGTTGGCAGTGCTGGAAGGACTGATAGTAACTGCGTCAAATCAGAACCTCTTTCGCTCACATGAATAAAATCCTTCAGCCTTTTGTCTGTTGCCAGTAATTCATCGCCCAAGGAAGTCGCAATCTCTTTTTTAGTCAACTGAGCCCAAACGCTGATTTCCTTCGAGGTCTTATTTTCATAAGTCGCGACCGCTTTGGGTTTAGCAAAATTCAACATCCCCATACGATTACGGATTTCTGTTCGAATTTTGCGTTCCAACTCACCATAACTCTGCTCATCCGATGACATTTTTTTCAAGTAACGCGATTCAATATCTGCGCTCACTTGCTGACGGATTTTATTGGATGCTAAAGACAAGGCTAAGGCTTTTGCCTGCTGAATATCGCCATTAATCGAAACCGTCACAACTTTATCGTAGCTAGCATCGGAATGTGGCGCCTTCGTCACCCAATCTGGAATGGCGGTAGCAGAAACTTTTTCTTGTCCTTCTGAAGCCTTCACTGCTGGCATTTGAGAGCATCCTGCAAGGTTTAATACAAGCAAAGCACCGGAAAACAGAAGTACGTAATGGAGGAATCTAGTCTGATGTGCGTTCATGGCAAACTTACCTTCAAATGATTAATGGAGCCTATAATAGGTATAATTTGTTCTATATCATAACGGATAAATACGTAAAGTTGCCCGTTTTTATCCTTGTTTTTTGGAATGACGCTTCGCGCTACGCCAAAATCGCACCCTAAACCGTTCAGGATGACAGGCATCGGCTAAAAACATCGGTAAAACCTGAGTACTTCCCAGTATATCGGCAGCAATCATTTCCGCCGCCAAAAACACTGACATCAAGCCTCTTGCACCATGACCATTCGAGACAAACAACCCTGTTTGATATTTCTGAGAAGGATAACGAAACACCGCATGGGTATGGGATTGGCTATAGTAAGCTTCTTTCACCCAAGCTGAATCCGCCATGGCGCCGACGATGGGCAAATGATCCGGCGTTGTTGGCCGAAACCCGATTTTACCTTGCATCAGGTCCAAGTGCTCTATGGGGGCAACCTGTAGGGCATCTGTCAATTGCGTGATATTTTCTTCATGGGATGCGTCTGACATATCAAAAGATCGATCCGGCGCTTCAAACGTTGCACCCGTCACCCCGGCAATCCATTTTCCCGTCAATTTATCCTGCTGTAAACGGCATGGACAAGTATATCCTTTATGGGTGACCGCCATTTTCGGCAACTCAACCTGATCTTCCACACTGAAATGCGACACCTGTCCTTTCACTGGACGAATCGGCAACCCAAACTGGTCATTTAAGTCATCGCTGAGCGCGCCGGTGCAGAGTACAACCACATCCGCTTTGAGTGCCTGTTTATCCGTCAAAATCTGCCAGGTTGGGGGTAATGATGACGATGCTTCATCCTGAATCAATTGTTCCACGGAATGCTGCCAATGAACGGTAATATTTTCGTGCGACAGACACTTCTTCACCACTGATTGAGGCTCTATCCACCCGCCCTTTGGAAAGAAAGCGCCGGCATAGTCCGTTTTCATTCCCAGCATTTCACTCGCCTGCTCGGCATCACACCAAACCGCAAAATCTTCCGGCAAGCCTACCCGCCTGAAAGCATCCTGCAAGCGCTGCAACTGAGTTTGATCCACCGCCAACTGCATCAACCCATCCAAGCTCCCTTGAACTTCTCCGGCTTCAAGCCAGGGCTGAAGCCATTTCAGGGTGGTTTCAAAGCCTTTTAGATAAAATTCGCTGCGTAGGTTCCAGTCCGCTGTTACCAATGGGTGCACTGCACCAGCCAGGTTAGCCGAAGCCTGCTCGGCGTTATGGGAAGGGTGCTCCCAATCAGGTTCTGGTTGCGCGTCCAGCACCGTAACGCGCATCCCCATGTTCGCCAATTGATAGGCCACAGGGGCACCTGATAATCCTGCCCCGACCACACAGACATTTAAATTGGAAGCATTTTGCAATGGCGGTACTCGACTAAACCACGGCCATTTTGGAGAATATGACCGTTCATGCAACAGCTTGCCAAAGCACAATTCTCTTTTTTGACCGAACCCAACGTCTTTCTTGACGTCAAAACCGGCTGCTTCCAGCCCTCTTCTAACATGACCGGCCGCAGTAAAAGTGGCAAAAGTGGTTTCGAGATGGCTCAGACGAGCCATTTGTTTGTAGAGTTCCGGCTGCCACATGTCCGGGTTACGGGATGGCGTGAAACCATCCAAATACCAAGCATCGACTTTCAGGTTAAACTCCGGCATGCCTTTCAGCACATCGCCAAACCAAAGCGTCAAACGTACTTGACCTTCAAAGAGCCAGACATCATGCCAGCCCGGTAAACGTAATGGGTAGCGCTCAATCAGCAGATCAGATAATTCCGACAACACGGGAAAAGCCGCATGTGCCTGACGCAAGTCTTCAGCTGAAAGCGGATATTTTTCAAAAGAAATGAAATGTAGATTCGGCGCAGACTGAACTTGAGCCATTTGCAGCCAATGCAATAAGGTCGTGAGAAAGTTCAGCCCAGTACCAAAGCCGGTTTCCGCAATACAAAACGACCCCAACCTGGCAGATTTTTGTGCGGATGAAGCCATTGCTGAAAGACGTTCGGCAATAAGGTTGTGCTGAAGAAAAATATAGTCGGCTTCCGCCAACCCGCTGTCAGTGGAATAATAAAAATCATCAAACTGCGCTGAATAGGGCGTTTGGTTTTCACCCCATTCAATCTGTGCTTGCGGATTGATTGCTTCAGCGGCCATTTATTTTTTCGACAGTTTAAAGTTTTTCTAGCTTGGCAAAAGCCGTCACCAGCCACTTCAAACCCGCATGCTTGAAGTTGACCTGAACGCGTGCATGATCGCCAGCACCTTCGGTATCAATCACCATACCCTCACCGAATTTCTGGTGAAACACGCGTGAACCAACCGCATAACCCGTTTCTTCAATCTTAGCAGCAAACGGCGTAGCGCCATAACGACCAAAACTTTCACCAGAAACGCCATGATTTGAATTGGTGAGACGAACCGCCTCCAAACATTCTGGCGGAATCTCTTTAATAAAACGCGATGGTTGCGGATAAAACTCGTTGCCATGCATGCGGCGGCGGCTTGCATAAGTAATCACCAACTGCTGTTCCGCACGGGTGATACCCACATAGGCCAAGCGACGCTCTTCTTCCATACGCAATGCATCTTCCTGAGATTGTTGCGATGGAAACAGCCCTTCTTCCAAGCCAATCATAAATACCAGCGGAAACTCCAATCCCTTGGCAGAATGCAGCGTCATAAGCTGAACTGAAGACTCCCAGTGATCTGCCTGTTGCTCACCGGCTTCTAACGCGGCTTCGGCGAGAAACTCTGCCAGCGCGGATTCAAATGCCGGCATTTCTATTCCCTCAGCCCTCGCCAGTTCTTCCGCCTCACTCTCGATCCAAGGCGCCGATTGTGGCGTGTCATCATTGATGTCTTCATTCGCCTGCAATACATTTCTGGGCTTGAACTGGCTGACCGCGTTAATCAACTCATCAATGTTCTCGAGTCGGCTTTGCCCCTGTTCGGACTTATCTTTTTCAAAAAACAACTGCAAACCGGAACGCGAAACCACTTTGATGACGATATCTTTTAAGTCCTGCCCTTCGCAGGCTTCTGTCAGATCATCAATCAAGTTAAGAAACCCTGAAACCGCTGTTTTGGCGCGCGCCGTAAACACACTATCACTCAACTCTGCCGCCGCTTGCCATAATGAAACCTGTTGCAACTTTGCTGTTTCTCGAATCTGATCAGCCGTCTTGTTGCCGATGCCTCGTGGAGGATGGTTATAAACCCGTTCAAATGCCGCATCATCATCTCGATTGACAATCAAACGCAGGTAAGCCAATACATCTTTGATTTCCGCGCGATCATAGAAGCGCAACCCGCCATAAACGCGATAAGGAATCTTCGCTTGTAACAACGCCTGTTCAATTACGCGGGATTGTGCGTTGGATCGGTACAACACGGCCACATCGCCGCGACTACCGCCTTGCTGTTCCCAAGCTTCTATTTGGTTGCACAGATAGCGCGCCTCATCCAACTCATTGAACGCTTCATAAAGCTTGATCGGCTGCCCTTCATCACCCGCGCTCCACAGGTTTTTACCCATACGCTCCAGGTTATGGGAAATCAGATGATTCGCCGCCTTGAGGATGGTACCTGTCGAACGATAGTTCTGTTCCAATCGCACCGTTTTCACATCGGAAAAATCGGCATCAAACTGACGAATATTCTCGATTTTCGCGCCACGCCAGCCGTAAATCGACTGATCGTCATCCCCAACGATAAAGAGCTTGCCTCGCGCGCCGGCAAGCACACGCAGCCAGGCATATTGCAAGGTATTGGTATCCTGAAACTCATCAACCAATATATGTTGATAACGTGCCTGATAATGTGCCAGCACTTCCGGGTTCTTTAACCAGAGTTCATGTGCACGCAGCAACAGTTCGGCAAAATCCACCAGACCGGCTCTTTGGCACTGTTCTTCATAGGCTCGGTAAATCTGAACCATCTTGGCGACAAAGGGGTTATGCCCGGCATCAATATGGTGTGGGCGGCGACCTTCTTCTTTTTCGCTATTGATAAAAGCTTGAACTTGCTTGTGCGGCCACTGAGCTTCATCCAGCTCCATCGCTTTCAACAAGCGCTTGATGACACGTTTTTGATCGTCCGAATCCAAAATCTGAAAAGATTGCGGTAAGCCGACTTCACGATAATGGGTTCTCAATAAACGATAGGCGATACCATGAAAAGTCCCCATCGTCAGCCCTTGGGCCTGCGTTCCTATCAAAGCTTCAACCCTTGAGCGCATTTCACTGGCAGCCTTGTTGGTAAAGGTCACCGCAAGAATATTATAGGGCGATAGCTTCATGACTTCCGTCAGCCACGCAATACGGTGCACAAGAACTCGGGTTTTACCACTTCCTGCACCGGCAAGAATCAGGGCATGTTGATTGTCGACGGTAACAGCTTCGCGTTGCGCATCGTTGAGGTCTTCGATAATGTAAGCAATATCCATTGTTTTCAGAGCGGGCTTTATTTGAGGAATTCGTATTAAAAGTCGAGATTTTCGCAACATTATAACAATACCAACTTTAAAGCGCGGTTAAATCCAGGCAAACTCAAACTAGGGTTTCGGAAAAACTCTTACAAAATTGTCACAATTTTTTACTTGCACTTTTTAAATAAACAATGTAATAATGGCAAAAATTTCGTATACCGCGCCTACTTTTAAGGTGCATCCACAAGCTAATTTCTTGTCGGCACTGACACCTCTTCATAGGTTTTAAACCCCTTTTCGATGAATGAAAAATGAATGTTAACTGTCAGGCCGTACAAATAAATTTATAAACATTTAGGAGTTCAAAAAGTATGAGCGATCATATTATTGCAACTAGCGACGCAAACTTTGAAAGCGAAGTTCTTCAATCAGATGTTCCAGTTCTTGTTGATTTCTGGGCTGAGTGGTGTGGACCATGTAAAATGATTGCACCGATCCTTGACGAAGTAGCTGCTGAATATGCAGGTAAAGTCAAAATCGCTAAACTAAACATCGATGAGAATCCATCTACACCACCAAAATACGGTGTACGTGGAATCCCAACACTTGTTTTGTTCAAAAACGGTGAAGTTGATGCGACTCAAGTCGGCGCATTGTCTAAATCTCAACTAAGTGCATTTTTAGACGACAACCTATAATCCATTTCGTGCGCTCTGACCTTACAGAGCGCACAATACCTCTTCACCTCAACCCCTATACAACTTATCTTCACTAAAACACTAGAACAACTATGAATTTAACTGATTTAAAAAAAATGTCCGTCTCCGCGTTATTGGATCTTGCCTCTGAAAAAGGCTTGGAAAACTTAGCGCGTTTAAAGAAACAAGATATTATCTTTGCTATTTTGAAATCTCATTCCAAAAGTGGTGAAGATATTTATGGCGAAGGGGTATTAGAAATCCTACCTGATGGTTTTGGTTTCTTACGTACCGCCGATGGTTCTTACCTAGCAGGTCCTGATGATCTTTATGTTTCGCCTAGCCAAATCCGTCGTTTCGGTTTGCGCAAAGGGGACACCATCCAAGGTAAAATCCGCCCACCGAAAGAAGGTGAGCGCTATTTTGCTTTGTTGAAAGTTGAAAAAATCAACTTTGAAGACCCTGACGTAGCACGTAAGAAGATTGCCTTCGAAAACTTGACCCCACTTCATGCGCAAGAGCGTTTGAAAATGGAAATGGGTAATGGCTCAACCGAAGATATTACAACTCGTATTATTGATATCGCAGCGCCTTTCGGTAAAGGGCAGCGTGGTTTGATTGTTGCACCGCCAAAATCTGGTAAGACCGTGATTTTGCAGCAAATCGCGCAATCCATTGCTGAAAACCATCCAGAATGTTACCTCATCGTTCTACTGATTGATGAACGTCCTGAAGAGGTTACCGAGATGGAAAGAACCGTTAAAGGTGAAGTTATCTCTTCAACCTTTGACGAACCAGCAACTCGCCACGTGCAAGTAGCAGAAATGGTTATCGAAAAAGCCAAGCGATTGGTTGAGCATAAAACCGACGTGGTGATTCTTTTGGATTCCATCACGCGTTTGGCTCGTGCCTACAACACGGTGACACCGGCTTCCGGGAAAATCCTATCTGGTGGTGTTGATGCGAATGCCTTGCATCGTCCAAAACGTTTCTTCGGTGCGGCTCGTAATATCGAAGAAGGTGGTTCTCTGACGATTATCGCGACAGCGTTGGTCGATACTGGTTCTAAGATGGATGAAGTAATCTTTGAAGAATTCAAAGGTACCGGTAACATGGAACTACATCTATCGAGAAACATCGCAGAGAAGCGTACCTTCCCAGCGATCAACATCGAGAAATCCGGTACGCGTAAAGAAGAACTGCTGACCACACCGGAAGAGTATCAAAATATTTGGGTACTTCGTCGTTTCTTACATGGCTTGAACAACGAAATCGAAGCTATCGAAACTTTGATCGATCAGATGAAAGTAACAAAAACCAACGAAGAGCTCTTTATGGCAATGAAGCGATAGGACAATTGTCCTCTGCAAGCGGGTTTTAAAAACTTTTACAGTTTGAGTGAAATTCGCTTGCATTTTATGGATTTATCTCTATAATTTCGCTTTCTTTTTTTAAATATTAACGAATGGACCGTCATCATGAAAGCAGGCATTCATCCAGATTACAACGAAGTCGTTTTCCAAGACATCTCTACTGGAGAAACATTTTTGACTCGTTCTACGATTCAGAAGACTTCTGGCGAGACCATTACTCTAGACGGTAAAGAATACCCACTAGTTCGTGTTGAAGTATCTAGTGCTTCTCACCCTTTCTACACAGGTAAACAAACACTTGTGGATACTGAAGGGCGTGTTGAAAAATTCCGTCAAAAGTACGGTATGCGCAAATAAGCGATTTTCGAATCGACTTCTCAAAAAAGCCGCTTAAACGCGGCTTTTTTATTTTCTAGCCTTTCTCATTCATGCTCTTTTCAAGTTTTGTTTCTTTTTTTGGTTTATGCTTTGCTTATTAAAACCTCAACCAAGTAACCCTAATCAGAATATAACGATTTGGAAACGGAATGATGCTTAAAAATTTCTTCACCCCCATTGTAATTGGTTTCGGCAGCCTACTGCTCAGCACCCAAACTTTCGCAGCGGATGATTTCATTTCCGATTGCACCCCCGCCAAAATAGATGTTTGGACCAAAGCCACCTATGCACTCAGCGGAGATTCATTAAATATTGATAACCGCGTCTTCAAACTGATCGGCATCAAAGCACCACAAATCGAAAAAAAACAAAAGTTTTATATGAGAGGTCAGCCGCTGGCAAAAGAAGCTCAAGACAAGCTTAACCGTATCCTTGCCAATCATGATATGGAAGTCGGTATTGAATACGATCAGAAAAAAATTGATGGTTTTAATCGTGGCCTAGCTCACCTTTATGTAAAAGAAAATGGTAAACCCGTGAGCGTTGAACGCTTAATGCTGGAATCCGGCTATGTACTCGCCAACTCAGAAACACCGAATTTTTTACACCAGAAGTGCTACTACGCTGCTGAAAACCGTGCCAGAGCGCAAGGCGTGGCTTTATGGAAAATGGCAAAGGACTATCCAGACCTTCACTACCCTATTGCCATATCGAGTCAAATCAACACCCAGGACGAAGGGTTTCATATCTACAAGGGCAAAATCATTCTGGTCGAAAAAAGCTCAAAGCACTATATTCTAAATATGGATACCACAGGTATTCGTGTACGTAAGGACAACTGGAAGAACTTTGATTATGACCGACTCAAGTCCTTGGAAGGACAAACCATCGAAGTGCGCGGTAGCGGGTTCTTATATAAAGGCGCGATGTTCGTGGTGATCAGTTCACCGAATGCGATCAACAAGCTAAATCCTGCAAATTAAATCTCTCGCGGATTACGTAGATTTTTCACTTAGGCAAGGTCTCACAAAATCCGTTAAAATATGCCTTTTTATTTGAAAGGGACACTCAACCATGGCGGAATTGCAAAATGATCGCTTTTTACGCGCGCTTTTGAAACAACCTGTCGACCGCACGCCTGTTTGGATGATGCGCCAAGCAGGGCGTTATTTGCCAGAATACCGCGAAACCCGTAAACAAGCAGGCTCTTTTATGGACTTGTGCCGTAATAAAGAGCTTGCGTGCGAGGTGACATTGCAGCCGCTGGAGCGTTATCCTTTGGATGCCGCTATCCTGTTCTCCGACATCTTGACTATCCCTGATGCAATGGGCTTAGGCTTGCGTTTTGAAACTGGGGAAGGTCCTATTTTCGACAAGCCTGTCAGAACCATGTCTGATGCGAAAAAACTTTTTGTCCCGGACATGGCATCGGACTTGGGTTACGTTATGGATGCGGTCAGCACCATCCGTGCTGCACTGAATGGTCGCGTGCCGCTAATTGGGTTCTCTGGTAGCCCATGGACTTTGGCAACTTACATGGTTGAAGGCGGCTCCAGCAAAACCTATTCAAAAATCAAAGCCATGATGTATGACGAACCCAAAACACTACATCATATCCTTGATGTGCTTGCGGACTCGGTCATCGCTTATTTGAATGCACAAATCGAATCCGGTGCTCAGGCCGTTCAAATATTTGATACTTGGGGCGGTGTTTTAACACCTAGAGACTATAAAGAATTTTCTCTACGTTACATGGCAAAAATCGTAGATGGCCTGAAGCGTGAAAACGAAGGCAAAAAAGTGCCGGTCATTCTATTTACCAAGGGCGGCGGACAATGGCTTGAAGCCATGGCAGAAACAGGCTGTGATGCGCTTGGATTGGATTGGACAACTGATATTGACGATGCGCGCGCGCGCGTTGGCGACAAGGTTGCACTACAAGGTAATATGGACCCAAGCATCCTTTATGCATCACCTGAGCGCATCCGCCAGGAAGTGGCGACCATTTTGGAAAAATACGGCCAGGGTTCTGGACATGTGTTCAACTTGGGTCACGGTATTCACCCTGAAGTCGATCCTGCTCATGCAGGCGCCTTTATTCAGGCTGTTACCGAGTTAAGTCCACAGTACCATAAGTAATCGCGGATTCTCAGCGATAAAAAAGCCCGATTTAATCGGGCTTTTTTGTTTGGTTCGAAAACAGATTACTCAACCAGTTTCAGGCTTTCGGTGAACTGCATCGCCTCCAAGTACATTTGAGAGATTTCACTCGGCGTCAGACCATCCGGCAATTCAAAGTCCATTTTACTGGCCTCCATCGCCTTCACGGCTTTTAATGCACGTCCCAAAGAACCCGTTCCCTTTATCAAAGCCTCTTTGATTTTGGCGTCAAAGTTAAGTTCAGACAACAACTCAGCCAAAGGTTGATCCATCAGTGCATCTAAAGTCGAAAACAACCCAACGGTGAAATAACTATCTTTATTGAAATCGCCGACTTTGTCTCCGACCAACTCGCAAAACTTTGCACGGATAAGCGACATCACAAACAGCTCAGACGGCTTATCATCAATATTAGACAAGACCAGCACACTCGCCCAACTTTGCAAACGCTTCAAGCCAAATCTCAGCACCGCGTCATGAATAGAAGAAATCTGATGGTTGCCACCTGACATAGACGCCATTTTCAGTAATTTCTGGCTCATCGACAAATCTTGGCTGATGATTTCACTCAGCTTACTCATATCGATATCAGGATCATAAACGCTCGACAGCAACCTCAACACCGGTACCTTATTCGCAGGCAAACTTTTGCCTTCAATGATTTTTGGTCGTGAGAAAAAATAACCTTGGAAATAATCAAAACCAAGCTTTTTGCAGAAATCGAACTGTTCACGCGTCTCTACTTTTTCCGCTAACAGTTTCACGCCCTTTTCTTTCATCTTCGGCAAGTTTTCAACCAGTTTTTTAGGACCGGCTTCAAGGATGTCTACCTTGACAATATCAGCATAATCCTCAAAAGCTTCCGCACTCGGTTGGAAGATATAATCGTCCAAGGCAATGGTAAAACCTTCTTCCCTCAACTTTTTGATTGCAGCCAGAACTTCAGGGGTAGGTTCTATATTCTCCAACACCTCGATAACGACTTGCTTTCTGGGAAAAAAAGGTCTGTTTTCTCTTAACAAAAGCCCTTCGGTAAAGTTGATAAACGCCTTACGTTCACCAACGACATTGGACAACCCCATGTCACCAAAAAGGTTCATAATTACCTGAGCCGTCGCACTGTCTCCACCGATAACTTTGGCTCTGTTCTCTTCTGCACAGGCTCTGAATAGCAATTCATATGCATAAACCCGCATATTGGCGTCGAATATAGGTTGCCGCCCAATGTAGATGTTATTCAATTTATCCATGTACGCCTTATTCCTTACATTACCATTTCATCATAATCCCATTTCCAGAGAAATGGTATAGACGCCATGATAATTCTTAGAGACTTAAAACATTATTTCACAGCGTTGAATTCTTCCGGCATATCGACATCTTCACCGGTAAATAAGAACTTTTGCATCTCCTCTTTTAGGAAACTTTGCGCCTTAGGATCCAAGCTTGAAAGGCGATATTCATTAATCAAAATCGTTTGGTGTGCCAACCATTGCTTCCATGCTTCTTTTGAAACATTTTCAAAAATCTTGTTACCCAGCTCTCCCGGAAAAGGCGGAAAATCCAATCCTTCCAGCTCTTCACCCATTTTTACGCAGTTGACGATTCTTGACATGTTTGCTCTCCGTTTTTTCTATTAGTTTTCGAATTGGCGCGGGCAATCCCATCGCCAACGCCTGTGGTAAATTCATCCATTGACCCGCCAGCCCCCACACCTTGGCATCCACCTCAATCTTTCTAGGTTGAATGATGAGATGGTAGTGAGTAAAGCTATGCTTGAATTCAGGCAACGCCTCCAGCGAACCGACTTGCTCACCTGCTTGAGGCAAAATAGCGTTTAGCTGCGCGTCATTATCAAACTGGGGCAGGCTCCACAAGCCTCCCCAAATACCGGTTTGAGGACGTTTCTGCAAAAAAATCCGTTCTCCATCCAGTGCCATCAGCATCACGACTTGCCGTGTTGGCTTTTGTGTTTTCGGTTTTGAAACAGGGTAAGCAGTGACCTTATCGGCTTTCAGCGCTTGGCAGTCGGCCTTTACCGGACATTCACGACACAAAGGTCGAGTCCGACGGCAAATCGTCGCCCCCAAATCCATAATCGCCTGTGTATAGTCATCCGCTCGTTCAGTTTGCATCAAGTCTTCTGCTCTATGCCACAGCTTCGTCTCTGTTTGCTTTTCCCCCGGCCATTGGTCAATCGCATCATAACGACTCAGCACACGTTTGACATTGCCATCCAGAATCGCATATTTCTGTTTAAAGGCAATAGAGAGAATCGCAGCGGCCGTTGAGCGCCCGATTCCCGGCAAAGCGACAATCTCATCAAAACAATTGGGAAACTCGCCGCCATGCTCAGTTACGATAATTCGTGCCGCTTTATGTAGGTTTCGCCCTCGCGCGTAATAACCTAAGCCTGACCAATGCGACAGCACATCATCCTGCGAAGCTGCCGCCAAATCCTGTACTGTTGGAAATGCCGACATAAAGCGTTCAAAGTATGGAATCACCGTTTGCACTTGCGTTTGTTGCAACATGATTTCGGAAACCCAAACCCGATAAGGCGACTTAGGATGTTGCCAAGGCAAATCATGACGACCGGAAACATCAAACCACGCCAATAGGAGATCGGCAAAACGGCTGGACTGACTCTGCGATTGTGCGTTGTTGACTTGCATGAACTGACCTTCCACCAATTTCAATACCCGGCATTCGACAGGGTTTTTATCTAAGGGTTTTTGATATAATGGCGCTACTTAATTTTTACTGACTATTGTAACTGACAAAGATGAATGAAGACAGCCTAAGCCCGACCGATTCGGAAGCAACAGCAGCAAACGAACAAGATACCCCACATAAGCGCAGAATCAAAAGTTTTGTATTGCGACAAGGTCGCTTGTCTCAGGCACAACAGAATGCCATTGATGCTTACTGGCCAGAATTCGGACTAGAACTTAAGCCAGAGCTGCTTGATTTGACGGCACTGTTTGGTCGTGAAGCAGACACGATTATCGAAATCGGTTTCGGCATGGGCAACAGCCTTGCCGCCATGGCAGAAGCCAACCCCGACAAAAACTATATTGGGATAGAAGTGCACCGTCCAGGCGTTGGCGCATTGCTAAAGTTGGTGGGTGAAAAAGGATTAACCAATGTACGTGTCTTCAATGACGACGCCATTGAAGTGCTTGCCCAACGCATTCCCAAAAACAGCTTGTCAGGCGTTTATCTGTTCTTCCCAGACCCATGGCACAAGACCAAACACAAAAAGCGACGTATCCTACAGGAAGCTTTTGCCAAAACCATCGCTTCACATCTGAAAGTTGGCGGACATTTCCACATGGCAACGGATTGGGAAGATTACGCTGAACAGATGATGCAAGTTATGTCACAAGCAGAAGATTACCGCAACATTTCTGGTGAAGGACAATTCACGCCTCGCCCGGACTACCGCCCTCTGACCAAGTTTGAGCAACGTGGTCATCGTCTAGGTCACGGTGTTTGGGATCTGATCTTTGAAAAGCTAGATCTCTAATCTCAACTCAAAGCGAGTTTGACCCCCAACCTGGTAGATTTTGCTTAAAATCTGCCAGGTTGGGGGTATTAGATTACTTCGCAAACAACTGCTGCAAGCCGTTCAACAACTTCTGCTGATTCGCAGGCGAGTTCAGTAAACGTTTCATATCCACCGACCATTGAATCTGATTCAACGGGCCTTTGAGCACCACAGGCACTTCTATGCCCTTCAGGCTGCTTAAGTTTCCAGGTGGTTTTTGATAGGTTGTGAAAAGCTTGGCACCAATTTGACCCTTGGGTAAATTGAGCTGCCCGACACAAATACTGCTGAAACGCTCACTATTGAGATTACATTTTCTGAAATCCAACGTGCCTTTCTTGATCTCACCTTCAAACGTCAGTTTATCGAATTGCGTTTTATCTGCCGGTTTTGACCCTTCACCGGCCAATAGTTTATTCAAGTCAAACCCTGTCACACTACCGGAAGTCACTCGCGTCTCCAGATGACCGTTCATATTCTGCCTTAGCAAATAAGCATTCACCCCCTGAGTTTGGAAATCAAACCAGGTATTAAAATCGCCACTCAAGTCTGAATAATGCCAACCGTCTGTCAGGAAAGGTTTCAGCGCAATCTGCTCCATTTTGCCCGACCATTCATAGCTCGGCGTTTTACTATCAACATTGATCATCAGTTTTGACGACAAATGTCCTTGATACATATCCGCATCCAAAGGTGCAATATCAATGCGCCCCTTGTCCGCCAACAGGGTCAGATTACCCTGGTCGAATTTGAGTCCCCAGGACTGGAAGTTCTTAAAGGTCAACTGCCCCTCTGCATGGAGTTTTTTCAAGGTCTTCACCGGAAGACCAATCGGCAAGAAAGTCTCTTTTTCTGGCGATTGTGTTGATTGTTCCGAGACGCTTGATGCTGCTTTATCGGCAGGCGCATCCGTGGTTTTCTTTTCCACGGCCTTGCTGGTTTTGTCTTTATAAGCACGATAGGCTTCAAGGTTGAGGTCATTCACCGCCAAGTCAAAGTGTAGCTCAGGGACATCATTGCCCGCTTGCGCCCGTGTAAAGAGCTTACCTTTGATTTGCGAGCCATCCAAATTCATGTCTAGGTTATCAACCATTAACTGTTCTGGGGTTTGTTCCCAATCCAAGCTTAAAGACAATTTGGTCAAAGCATTCTTATCGACAAAATCCGGTAATGCAATTCCTGCATGACGAAGCCATTTCTTAAGTTGGATATTCTTCGACGTCAGCTGCCCCTTCATATAAGGGGAAGCGCCATAATTGCCCGTCATGCTCAGTTTTACAAAACTTTCCAATGACGACAAGGTGGCATCCTGAACACTCAATTGTTTGGTCGCTTGGTTCCAAGCCAGTAGCTTACCGCTGGTTTCCATTTGCACCAAAGGCACTTTCATATCCCTTGGCAATCTCATCACCGCATTGCCCTGCCAGTCTGAAAATTGCCAATCACTCAAGTCTGCGCTTATCTTGAGTTTTTGAGTAAGTTTCACATGGAACTTGGCCGGTGATTGCCCGCTGGCATAGTCAAATTCGGTAATCACGTTAATCAAATGATCCGGCCGCACATCAAATGCCATCACATCGAAATCTCTCAAACGATAGCTTTTATTGGCTCGCTCATTAATCCAGTTGATTTTCGCATTTTGCGAAATCAAGGTTTTCAACTGCCAGCGATGGCTCGTTTTCTGAACACTTGGCGCATCCACAACATGCAACAGCTTCGCATTGGCTTCAGGGATATAGGCAACATTTCGATAACCTTGGCGAATGGACTTCATTTCCAATCCGGCAATCTTCTGGAAGTAATGCCAGTTGGTTTTGCCTTGTGCATTGGTGATCAGGTTGATGACTGGTCGCTCGACCTCCAACCCTTTGATCGACAAGTGGCGATGGATAAATAAGTCCCACAGCGACAACTCCATTTCCACTGCTTGGATTTGCGCCAAATCGTCTTTGGCAGCAAACCCTTCTGGGTTTTTGATATTTAATTCGTGAATAGACAGTACAAAAGGAATCACTGAAACTTTTACATCACCCGAAATTTCGAGTTTTTGTCCGGTTCTATCGAAGAATTCCTTTTCTATTGCGGGCTTGTACTGGTTAAAGTCTACAAAGTGCATCGCCCCCCAAAAGCCCAAAAAAATCAGCAATGGAAGTATCAAAAACACCATAAACAGGCGTCTGAACCATTTGAAGAATGGGTGCTTATCGGCGTAACGTTGATTCAGATATCCTTTGACGCAGGCAATCTTATCGCCCGCTTCACAAGCTTCAGCATCGCTTATCTCAGTCGCTTCCATCTTTGCCAATTTTTTTTCGTTTTCGCTTTCTTGCGCCATGTTTGCCTCAAATCTTTGCATTGAACACCTCTCATCAACCTAGAGAGGTGTTCTCGTGACCGCTAATCTATTAGAACTAATCTAACAAAAAAGCCTGTAATACATCGTTTAGAAATCGTTGACCTTCTGCGGTCAGTTTCAAAGTATCTTCGCTTGGTGCTAACCATTGCTTTTCCGTCAACTTTTCCAGTTGCGCCGAAATCTTTTGCTGTGATAGACCGGTTCTTAATGAAAAATATTCCAATGGAACGCCATCCTGTAAACGTAGAGCGTTCAACATAAATTCAAAAACCGCATCTTCATCACTGACTTCCGTTGTTTTACCCATCTTTCCATCGGTGATCATCTGAATATAACCACCCGGAGACGCTGGCATCTGTGTGCGCCAGATCTTGCCCTGAGGGGCGTCCGTAATTTTGCCATGAGCGCCCGCACCTAAACCGATGTAATCACCAAACTGCCAGTAGTTCAAATTGTGACTACACTGATGTCTTGGTTGTGCATAGGCGGAAACTTCATAATGATGATACCCTGCATTTCTTAAAGTTTTCTGACAGGCCAACTGCATTTCCCAAGCTAGGTCTTCTTCCGGCAAAACCGGCGGATTTTTATAGAAGGGCGTATTAGGCTCAAGCGTCAGTTGGTAATGCGATAGATGCGGCGGTGCCAGCGAAATCGCTGTTTCAACATCTGCCATCGCCTCCCCAAGCGTTTGGTTGGGAAGTGCAAACATCAAGTCGAGATTGAAGTTTTCAAAGCCCGCAGCTTTAGCCGCCTCTACGGCTCGGTAAGCTTCATCAGAGGAATGAATCCTACCTAGGGTGTTCAGTTTTTCGTCATCGAAGCTTTGTATGCCCATTGACAATCGATTGACCCCAACCTGGCGGAATCCTGCAAATTTCTCGAAATCCACAGTGCCGGGATTGGCCTCCAACGTGATTTCAATCTCTGGGGAAAACCCCAATAACGCTCTTAGCTGTGAAAGAAAGCTGTCCAGTCCAGCTTCGGAAATCAAACTGGGCGTGCCACCCCCGAAAAAGATCGATTGAATCGGACGTCCCCATATACTGGGCAAAGTCTGCTCCAGTTGGCGAATCATTGCCGCAAGATAAGCCTGTTCCTGGTTTTTTCCGAGCGTATGCGAGTTGAAATCACAATAAGGACACTTCTGGATACACCAAGGGTAATGCACATACAGGCTGAGTGGCAAAGGTTGGGTAAAGTTCAAACGACACCTCTAATCTGAACAAAATTTAGAGGCTAATTTTAACGGATTTACTGCGAATGAATGCTTGAGAATGAGCGCAGGTCGGTTAAGAATCTGAAAATAACTGGGCGCCATTGCGCCCGGTTAGCATGGTAACAAGATCTGGCTCTGCAATCTTTAAATCTAGTTATGCCGTGGTATTGATGTTATTACCAAGATTTGGCGGCAACCCTTGGGTAGAAGGGGTTGCGGAAGGCAAAGATTCAATCAACGCCAATGCGCCTTGCGATTGCATATCCATCGACTTTTTCAACATCGAAATCTGTGCTGCTTGCTGCGCCTGACCTTGCTGCATGGTCATTGCCATGGAGACCGCTTGGTTAGGTGAAATATCCATAATTCTCTCCTTCGAGACCAAAGTCAAAACATTAAAAACAGACCTTAGCAAATATAATATCGGCAGACTTGATTGAGACTTTAGAAAAGTTTTTCTTTTTTTGAAGGAAAGATTTCAATCGTTACGATAACGGTTCAAATCGAACAGCCCGAATTGGATAGGATTTTCTTGCTTGGCTTCACGATGCAAATCATCCAAAAACGGCCAGAATTTGGTCGATGTTCTTCTAATACCGAACATTTCCACCCAACGTGAAAGACCATGTTGGTTGGAAACAGCTTTCGCCAATATCAGGAAATTTTTCAGATCCGATTCGTTCACATCAAAAAACATATTCGGATAACTCCCTTTCAAACCGGACAACACCGTGACCGCATCTTCATCTTTTACTCTATTTTGTTCATCAAAAAGCAGAGAAGTGACATTGTAGAAACCTTTATCCAGTACCAGTGTGAAATAGGCCTTGGTGCCGTCTTTCTTATTAATGCGCAAGAAAGAGACATCCGGCCATGCCGAAACGCCTTCGCCATGGTAACTCGCCAGAATCTTCATTTTTTTCAACACAGAGTCTTCAGGATTGGCATCCTCAACTTCCTGAAATGGTGACTGCGTTTTATCGAGTTGTCGGTTGATAGGGTCTTCATTCAATACCGACGAGTGCCCGAACTTTTCAAATAGCTGCTGGAAGAAATCCTGCATCAAAAGATGCACCTGCACCTTTGTAGCGTCTTTCTGAACGGATAGTTTATATTTAGCCAGCAACTTACCCTGAGCTTCAGGCAAAACACTGGCAATCGCTTCTATGCCCAAATTTGCATGGTAGGTAATGTCCGTCTTGGTCTCTTGCAGTTTATCTCTAAACAACTCTTCCGGTGTATTGCGATACCAAAAGTTGCGCATTAACTCACGTTTGTCATTCGGCATGAAACTCAGGAAATTGTTTTCGCCTTCCATACGCAGAAAGTCCATATATAAACGGGTATTGAGCTGATGACCGATATTACCGAAGACGTCATAACCCGAGACCAACAGGTACTGAATACGCTCCAGCAATGGATAATCCAGTACCCAGGCCGTTTTAGGTACCGAACCATAGAAGCCTTTTATTACTGTTGCCGAATCCTGATTGCGCATGATTGTCAAAATCGCATTGGCATTATGACCATCGCCCTTCCAAATCAGGCCAAAATCATGTTTCTGTCGAGACTTGGTTCGCAATAATTCTTTTTTCTTGGCTTCCAGATAGAGTTTCTGGCGGTTTTGATATTTAGTATAGGTTGCCAGCATGCGGAAGGTTTCCGTACCCTCTTCGCTCGGCAGTCTCAGATTGTTTGCTTGTCTGGCAAGAAACCGCGTGTCATGACTGATGACATCATGCTTGGGATCGAAAAACATCACCCAAAAGCGGTCTTCTATGACATTCAGCGCCACTTGCCCTCGGCACACTGGACCCTTAATAAAACCACCAATAATAAATTGCGCTTGATCCAGCAGGAAACGATAGCGCCCCATTGCTGGCACCTTGGCGTAAATCTTAAACGGATTGGTTGAGTTTACAGGGTCATAACCCGGCAAGCGATTGAGCTTATATAGCGGGTCAATAAACCATGCACGATACTTACTCTCAGTTTTATTATCCACATAGTAAACAAGGTGATCTTTTTGCACGATGGCCCAGGTCACTGGACGCAGTCGATAATAGACGCGCTTAACGTGCGGGTTATCATAGGGTCGCACGGATGGAATCAACTCTATCGGCATTCCCGGTGGCGTTTTTGAACGAACCAGTTGATAGAAAGTCCGGTCACCCGTATCGGAAAAATGTAAATGCCCTAGAAATAAGTGCTCATAGACATAACGACCCATCAACTGATATTTTAAGGGGTCCTGATTTAAGAAGGCTTCATAATGAATTGCCAGCGGCGATAACACTGGATTGTTCAGTTTATCCAGCTCTCCGGGTGCCCCCAACTTTGCCCAAGCTAAAAGCTGTTCATACTCCTTTTTTGGCAAATTTGGCATGGCATAAGGCATCCCCCAATTCGGGTGTTTACTGGAAAAGTCATCAAATTCCGACGATTTGGGGCAGTAGTCTTTGCGGCCAAGTCCTAACTCATCATCATTTGGCAAACGGCCGGATGTCGGCTGAGGATGTTTTTGTTTAAGTTTAAGTATACGGTAGAGCACCGAATCTTCAGGGCGCTTGGCAGACAATACCGAATAAAACCCTTTTTGACGCCACTCTTCGGTGGTTTGAGCATCAATAAAGAGCCGTGTCGGCGCTACATTGGTAATACGTTCGCCATCGTAGACTTTTTGTTTACTCGCCCCGCGAGCAACCCCTGTGTAAGAAGACAGCTTTAATTGGCAAGGGGCGTCATAGCAACCATGGCAGACAATACAACGCTTTTCAAGAATGGCACGAATCTGCCCATAATCAATCTTGTCGACCATATTGGATTCGGCAAAAATCGGCAAACTAATCGAAAATAATCCTATCGCCAACAAACCTGTTTTGATTAGCCCTTTTAATCGATTACTAACGCGACTAACTCTCATTCTTTTTTTCCAGCTGAAGGATGGCTTCTTTGTAAGTCAAAGCGGCTTCTGACTCCAATCCTTCCGCCTCATAGCACTTGGCTAACACATGAAAGGTCTCGATTTCAGGCTGCAAGGCCAAACTACGTTTCAAATAAGCGTGTGCCGCACCCCAAAATTGACTCATACATGCCAATCGTCCCAATGTGAGCAGTAAAACCGGATTTTCTTCACGCCCTTTTAACCAGTTTTCTGCCGTTTTGAAACGGTCAAATGCGGGACCGAACTGAATGCGTCCATACTGATAGACTAGACGATCACTCCATTGCTGCTTCAAGCTTTTGGCAATGCGCTCGGCAAGCCCCTGCTCCATTCCCCAGCCCATGCGTTGCTCAACAAACTCCGCCAGAATATCGGACTGTAATTGTTGCTTCGCAGAGAGAGAAGACCACAAAGACTCCAGTGCCGCTTCATTTTCAGCGGTGGCCACCTTGCCGGCGATCAGGCGAGTTTCCAACCGCTGTAATTCGGACTTTTCGATGGCAGACAGTTTTCTTAATTGAGGCAAAATATCACCCAGCATCTGCCAATCCTCAAGCTTTTCCAAAAGCTGGGCATACTCAGCTAGCGCCACTTTATTTTTTGGCTGCTGGCGTACAAGCGTCTTCAAAATCGCTTGTGCTTTATGAGGTTCGCTATCACCAAGCAATCGAGCCTCCACCAAGCCAATGGTGTCGTAATCTTCTGGATAATGGGCTCTGGCTTGAGAAAGGTAGTCATCACGGCGATCAGGTGCATTCTGGTTATGCGCCATCTTCGCAGCACTGAGATAATTGACCAAGCCGGTTGGAGAATCTTTGGCACTTTTAATCAATTGCTTTTCGGCCATTTTCCAATCGCCATATTCCAAAGCAATCATCCCTTTGGTCAAGGTTTTTCCGGCTTTGCTTTGGCGTTTAAGCGCACGCCTTTCTCGCCAATGCTTAGGTAGGTGAACAAAAAATGCCCACAGCCTGATCAGGAAATAAAACACCAATATGACAATAATCGCTAAAACGATTGCGAAAGACAGACTGGTTTCGATAACCCAGTCGTGCCAGACCATCGATAAACGACCATTATCTTGCAGTGCCAAAGAAGTCAGCACCGTTGCAATGACAAGAAAGACAACCCATTTAAGGAGTTTGCCCATGCTCAGCCTCCCACCACTTTCAACGGTTGACGTGCATGAAATTGCAAACTGGCAACAGGCTGAAACAAGCTATCAAACGCTGCTTTATTTTCAGAAAGCTGGCTTTCAACAAAATGCGTCATCGCATCACGGCTGGATTGGAGCTGATATTGCGAATGCGACACCATTGCCCAGTCCAAGCGATCCAGTAACAACTCAAAACGTTGCTTAATCACTTCCTGCTGAGCTATCTTCTCGACTTGGGTCAATGCTTCGTCGCCGTCACGCTTACGTACCGAGAATAGAGACAACAGCTTTTGTTGTAGCTTCTGCCAAACCGTTTGCTGCGCGCCCGTTTCATGTGAAACGCCATCTGGCAGGCTTGTCGTGGTCACTAACGATGTTTTCTCCACCAGCTTCCACTGCTTAATCCATGCTCTAAGTTTGACAATAGCCCGTGATGCCGCTTCGGTAGAGGGTACATTAAGTTGGTTTTGTAATGATTGTTGATCCAACGCAATCTGCGTGAGTAAAGACGATTTTTCGGTCAAATCCGACTGTTCAACGGCTTTTTGCAGCACTCCCAATGCATTCAAGGTTTTGTATTGATCCCCTGTCAGCATCCAATCAGTATTGATCTGCATTGCCCAATGTTGAAGCTGGTTTGCGGATAAAGTGCTCGGGCTTTCTGCCAGTTGATTTTTTAGCAGTGTATTTTCAGAAACCAAGCGTGCTTGACCGTTGTTGAGCTTTGCCAACTGGCGTTTCATTTCTTGAACATCAAGCGACAATTGCGTCAACTCTGCTTTTGCCTCTGCATTTTCGGTCGCAGCAGTAGCTGGTGCACTCTCTTTTGGTGTTGTTTGAGTCGCTGCTTGACCTGAAAGCGACTTTGATTGGGCTTCATTGACCTGTTGCTGCAAGGTATCCAGTTTTGATTCAAGCAAGGCGATAGACTCAATTTGTGTTTGCTGTTCTTGCGTCAGCCCTTTTTTTGCATCAACCGACTGACTTAACTCAACTTGCTGTTGCTTAAGTGACTTCAAATCGGACTTAAGCTGACCCACTTGCGCTTGCAGCGTGTTGATATGTTCGATCTGCCAGTCATTTTGGTTGTTTGCCCAAGAAAGGTATCCCAACAGTCCGACAACTGAAATCAAAAACACCCAGCCCAGTTTTTGAAAAAAACGCGTCAACCCGGAAGACAGGCGGACGAAAAAGGAGGATTTGGTCTTGAAAGGTTCATCCGACTGCTTAGCGTCATCCGAAGCTTTGAAATGTGAATTGGGGCGGCGAGTCGGCTCGGCATCAATGACCCGATGATTCGCTTTTGGCGTAATAGGTTCGTTGTCCTGACTCATGTGTTTCCTATCCCTCAATCGTTCTTTATGCACCCCTGTTTGCCAATGGCTCATTGTTTACCCTTATGGCAAATCAACTACAGAGTGTGATGTTATTCTAATATTTAATCAGTTTAGCCGAGACGCTTTAAACTCTCAATAAGCTTTCCAGCCCTTTCACAATACCGTCATTACTTTGCGGATTGATGACTTTCAGCTTGCCTTGCCAGCCTTCATCGTTGATGCTCTGCGCTATACGTTCACTAAATGCCAGCAAGTCCTGTGCAAACAACCATTGCTTTTCGCTTGGTGGAATCACTTCCACTAAGCTTTTCCAAGCATCCAGACTGCTGGCAAGCACGACAGGATAATCCGCCTGCTTAAATGCTCGCCACGACTCACGGCAGAATCCGGCAGCGACCCGACGGTAGCCGATCCATTCTTCCACATTCGCTCCTCTTTGCTTGAGCGTCTCGGCCAGGTCCGGTAGCCCACCTTCTCCCTTAACGATTAGGCATTGAGTTTGCTGAAAGCTTTCATCAGATAAATCCGACATTAAACTTTCGGTATCGAACTTGTCTCGTGGCGTTTTGGCATCAATGCCCAAAGCCTGTAAAGACTTTGCCGTTGCCTTGCCTATGGCAAAACAAGTCAGGGATTCAGGTAAAGACAAAGGCTTGCCAAACGCTGCCTGCCAACTTGCCGCAAGCTGTTTAACCGCATTGGCGCTGACGAAAAATACGGCTTGAAAATCTGCCAGGTTGGGGGGGAGCGTATCCAGCGATTCGATGCGAATACTTGGACAAAACAGGTTTGCAAACCCATTTTGTTCCAGTAGTTCTGCCAAAGCAACAGCTTGAGCTTCGGGACGCGTATTCAGTAACGTTGCTTTTGGCATGTTGCTACCTGTTTTTATTTAAACGGGCTAAACGAATGTATTCGAGTCGAATAGCGACGCATTAAGCGTGAGGATTGTCCTGATAAACCGCTTGTAAAATTTTATCCGCGCCTTGTGCCAGTAACTGCTCTGCAACTTCAATACCCAAGGTTTCAGGAGAAGTAATATCGCCTGTGGCTTGCGCCGTCAAAACTTTGGAACCATCCAGTTCGGCAACCAAACCTTTCAAGTGGATTTTGTCACCATCCAATTCAGCAAATACGCCGATTGGCACTTGGCAGCCGCCTTCCAAACGGTGATTCATGGCTCTTTCAGCACGCGTACGGATCTCGGTATCGGAATGGTTGAGGACTTGAATCAATTCCAAGACTTCTGCATCTTTTTCAAAATATTCAATCCCCAGAGTACCTTGAGTCACCGCTGGCAAGCAAACTTCTGGAGAAAACTCGTGGCGGATACGATCATCCAACTCCAAACGTTGCAAGCCGGATGTTGCCAAAACGATTGCATCGAATTCGCCAGCGTCAAGCTTGCCTAAACGTGTGCCGACATTTCCGCGTAAATCCTTGACGGTTAAGTCAGGACGTTTCGCCATCAACTGTGCTTTACGTCGAAGACTGGATGTTCCGAGAATAGCACCCTGCGGCAACTCATCAAAGCTGGCGTAGTTGTTGGAGACAAAAGCATCGGTCGGCGCATGGCGCTCAAGAATTGCGCCCAACGCAAAGCCTTCCGGCAGCTCCATTGGGACATCTTTCATCGAATGAACAGCGATATCGGCATCACCATCCATCATGCGGTCTTCAAGCTCTTTGGTAAAAAGCCCTTTGCCGCCGATTTTCGCAAGCGGAACATCCAAAATCTTGTCGCCCTTGGTCGACATCGGAAGCAGTATCACTTCAAGGTGAGGATGAGCTTTTTCCAACTCGGCTTTAACGAATTCTGCTTGCCACATAGCAAGCGGGCTTTTTCGGGTTGCGATGGTGAGCGTTTTTTTCATCTATCTACCTGTGTGTTTTGAGTGTTGCCATTTTACTGAATTCACGCACTTTTTTCGATAAAATAGTCTTTTCTAATGATGTCTACAACAATCAGAAGCGGGTTTGAACCTTTTATGCGTACATTGATTTTCAGTTTTGTTTTTATCCTGAGCGCTACTTACTGGCTGACAGGCTGTGCCAACGAGTCTGCTGCCTCTGCTTCTCAAAAGCTTAAAATCATCCCTGAGTTGCAAAATTTGCAGACACTTGGCGAGCAAGCAAGACAGAAGAATCTACCCATTCTATTGGCTTTCGGTGCGGAGTGGTGCGCATTCTGCCACCAGCTACGCGATGAAGTTCTCAACCCGATGATGCTAAGTGGTCGCTACGAAGGCAAGTACATGTATATGCGCTATGTTAGCTTGGATGACCGTAATCCCATTCCAGGATTTGATGGCAAACCTATCCGTAAAGATCAATGGGGAGAAAGCTATGGTGTCGATTTGACGCCGACCGTATTGTTTATTGACGGCAATGGCAATGAAGTTGCTCCACGCCTTGTCGGTATAGCCAATATCGAACTGTATGCCGCCATGATCCATAAAGCGCTAAACACTGCCTACAGCAAAATGGGGAACCCTTTGCGCATCCCAGCAATGCCGGAAGACTTGAATTAACCTTGTCACAGGCCATCAAATTCGGCAACTCGGAAAACCCTTCGCCTTCCGGTATAATAGCGCTATTTAGAATTTAGACCACATTTAGACTTATAAGAAGACGTTTCATGAATCAGGACAATCAAGTCAATACTGCCAAACTTTCCAGCGCCCGTTTTACGGAAGCCACTGATGCGTTCGTTGAAGAATTTACTGCATCTATCCAGTTCGACAACCGTATGTATCGACAAGACATTCAAGGCTCTATCGCGCATGCGAAAATGATAACGGAAGCCGGTATTTTGACGCAGGATGAATTGAGCGACATTCTCCGCGGCTTGGCGCAAATTCAGCAGGAAATCGACAACGGCGAGTTCCAGTGGTCTATTCAGCAAGAAGATATTCACATGAATATCGAAGCCAGATTGACGAACCTAATTGGTATCACCGGTAAAAAACTTCATACAGGCCGTTCTCGTAACGACCAGGTTGCCACTGACATCCGTCTGTACTTGCGGGATGAGATTGATGCGATTTTGCCAGAACTGAAACGCCTACAACAAGGGATTCTGAGCTTGGCAGCAAAAGAAGCCGACACCATCATGCCTGGCTTTACTCACTTGCAGACTGCTCAACCGGTGACGTTTGGGCACCACATGATGGCTTGGTTCGAGATGATTAAGCGCGATGTAGAGCGTCTTCAAGACTGCCGCAAGCGCGTTAACACCATGCCGCTTGGTTCAGCTGCTCTAGCAGGAACCACTTACCCGATTAACCGTGAATTAACAGCGGAACTACTTGGTTTCGACCGCATCTCGGAAAATTCATTGGACGGTGTTTCAGACAGAGACTTCGCCATTGAGTTCACAGCCTTTGCATCAACCTTCTTGATGCACTTGTCACGCTTCTCGGAAGAGTTGGTTTTATGGTCTTCTGCACAATTTCAGTTTATCGATTTACCGGACCGTTTCTGCACAGGCTCTTCAATCATGCCACAGAAGAAAAACCCTGACGTGCCTGAACTTGTTCGCGGCAAAACAGGACGTGTCTACGGTCACTTAATCAGCCTACTGACTTTGATGAAGTCTCAACCTTTGGCTTACAACAAAGACAATCAAGAAGACAAAGAACCCTTGTTCGATACCGTTGACACTGTTAGAGGCAGTTTGAGAGCGTTTGCGGATATGGTGCCAGCCATTATCGTTAATCGAGACATGACTTACGCTGCTGCGAAAAATGGCTTCTCGACAGCCACTGACTTGGCAGATTACTTGGTGAAAAAAGGATTACCGTTCCGTGATGCACACGAAGTGGTTGGCTTGGCCGTGGCACATGGTGTGAAAAACAAATTGGATTTATCAGAGATGTCTTTGGAAACCTTACAGAGCTTCCATGCGGATATCACTGAAGATGTATTCGAAGTGCTAACGCTTGAGGGGTCTGTCTCAGCACGCGACCACTTGGGCGGCACGGCACCGAGACAGGTTAAAGCAGCTATTCAAAGAGCAAAAGCGTTTTTGAATGAAGCTGACTAAAGCTTTCTCTATTTAAGCTTTGGGCGCACTGCCTAAAGCTTAAACCAATACCTCTGACTTCTCTTCTGCTTCATTCGGCAAAACACCAAACTTAACGACTTGGTCTCTACCACCTTCTTTTGACTGATAAAGCGCTTGGTCTGCTTTATGAATAAGCTCCATTTCATCGCCAGCCGGTTGCTCTGGATAAGCTGCTAACCCAACACTAACAGTGACCTGAATGACCTGATTATTTTCTTGGAATAGCGTATCTTTCACCTGATGGCGAATACGTTCGCAAATATTAAACGCATTTTGACAGGAAGCGCCGTGGAGAATCATCAAAAATTCTTCTCCACCATAACGTACCACGATATCTCCTTCACGCACGGTGTTCTTGATAATCGAGGCAATCATCTTAATGACACGATCTCCCACTAAATGGCCATAAGTGTCGTTGATAGATTTAAAATGATCAATATCAACCATTGCCAGTGTCATATTGGTCTGCTCGCGAATGGCCCTTGAAAAGTCTTCTTTTAGACGCTCCATCCCAAAGCGGCGGTTGTAGACCCCAGTCAATCCATCTACCGCAGCTAATTTCTGGAATTTAGAGTGAATCATGGCGTTGTTGATTGCCAAACCAATGCTTCTGCTGAACAGTTGCGCTAATTGTTCGGTATGATCATCCGCCGCATAAGCGCCTGTTGCCGCAACCAATACGCCAAGAACCGTTCCCTTGAACTCAATCGGTTCGATAAAAATCTCCGAAGGTCGGAAGTGCGTCAAAACACCATCCAGCTCAATATTGTCCGGCAAAGAAATACGTTTGGTTTTAATTTCTTTCAGACATTTTTCAATGACATCATGATTGGGAAGACTTTCTGGGTCGAGAATACCTTGCGAGGCAATTACATTCAGTGTTCCCTGCCTAATCACCAGGAATGCACCTGCTTCAAAATTGGTGGTTTGTATCAGCAGGCTCAAGGTTTCATCCGCCAATTTCGATAAATCGAGATTTTCCGACATGATTTTGGAAAAACGTCCAAAAACACGCTCAACTTCATGCGACTTGATTAGTGCATCAAGCAATTGGTTATAAGCCCGAGCACTCACGCCAATCTCATCATTGGACGACACTTCAATCTGACACATGCCTTCTTCACAGTTCAAAGTATGATCGTCAAAAGACTTGCTCTGCAATCCATTGGCAATATCCTGCATTTTGTGCGACAAAAGCTTCAAATGTGGACGAATAACCATTGAAATCAACAGAAAACTGATCAAACCGACAATTTGCCCAGCTACCTGAGAAACAATATAAAAATCAATTGTCAAAACTTCTTCTGCATGAAAGCCATACCAAACCAGGAAATGGGGAAACGCCAAACCGATGAAAACACCGATAAGCTGCATGAAAAGGAATTGATCGAGAAAAATACTGTTTGTCAGTCGAGGCAGTTGCATGAAATATCTCTTTTATTCAGAAACCAGTCTAACTAGTCGTCGAATTGAATCACGGAACGGACACCCATTCCTTTAAAATTAAAATTGTTTAGGGAGGTTAAATCAATCAGGCAAGCTAAACCAACGACGTCATAACCGACTTCTTCGCATAAGTGCGCCGCTGCTTCCATTGAGCCACCTGTCGCAATCAAGTCATCAAGAATCACCACTTTTTGCCCTTGACCCGCCTGCATTTCAAGGCTGTCTGTTCCGTACTCCAAGCCATATGATTTCTTCGCTTTCACATTGGGCAGTTTTCCTGGTTTTCTGACTTTAATAAACCCTTTGTTGTGCTTATAAGCCAATGCGGAGGCAAAAATAAAGCCGCGGGACTCAATACCAACCAAGCAATCAATCTCTTGCCACTCATCATGAGAGAACAACGCAGAAATCGCATCAATCGTCTCAGTAAAATGCGATTTCAATAAAGGTGAAATATCTTGAAACAGAATCCCAGGCTTAGGAAAGTCTGGAACAGCATCTAAATACTTTGCAAGATAATGGTTGGACATGGCTTCAAACCTCTTTATAAGATAAAATATGAATAAATATATTCTATAAGATAATTCTGAAATAAACTCTGGTTTCGTAAACAGAAACTTTTATTTACTGTTCAGTAAAACTTATTTTCAACCTCATCAATACGGCACTTGGTTATGGAATTGTTGGAAAACGATTATGAGCAGACATTACTGCAGGCATTACCGCCTAATGCCCGGGATTTGGCTTTGGAACTGCTGTCGACTTATTCTTTAGGTCAAATTCTAGCGCTTAGAGAAAAAACCGAGCCGGATAAAGAACTGCTGGCAACCAAACATGTTTCAGATCGCTATTGGCTACCATTGATCAATGCAGCTATCTTAGCCAAAAGTACCTATTTCTTGCCAAATCCGAAATTTTCTCAGGATGAGATTTTTTATCTGATCAAAGCCGCATGTAGCAGCATCAACTACCCAATCAAGCAGGCGACGTTAAAAGAGCTGATGGAGTTCACACAAGCCAAAGAAATGCATGTGTTATCAAAGTGGTTGCAAGACTTCTCGGAACTGCTGTTACAACAGAACAGAGAAAAATCTTTTAAAGTCGGTATGTCAAAGGCTAGCCGTTAATAGCTTCTTGATACTGTTTTCTGACTCTAAACAACCATATCTGGCTGCTAATCCAAACCAAAAACGTGCTTGAATTAAATTCTTAGGAATGCCTTGCCCTTCCGCATAGAAAGAGCCTATCTTATGCTGTGCAGGACGATGACCTCTGAGTGCAGAAAACTGGAAAAGTTTAAATGCCTTCTTCAAGTCAACACTGGTTCCCAAACCTTTTTCAAACATACGCCCAAGATTGTATGCAGCATAAGGGTTTCCTTTTTGATAAGCCATATGATAGTAATTCATAGCTTTAAAGTAGTCCTGCTTGATAGGTGCACCTTTTTCGTACATAAGGCCTAAATTGTTCTCTGCACGAGAATACTCTCGGAATGCACCATTTTCATAGAGGTTAAATGCAGAATCAAGGTTACCTTCAGCTTCATATTCATTCGCCCGTTTAAATTGTGCAAACAAATAATGTTGATTGGCCAAATCTTCTAACGGTGTTTCAGATGATTTTCGATTATGTCCAATGACTTCATCACGAATAAACTTAGGCACAACCTGATCGACCAACCATTGCTTTAAATCTGCCAGGTTGGGTCTCTTCTCTGGCTGTTTCTGCGTCATCCAAATAACCAGTTGTCGCCAAAAATATGGCAAGCTATTTTCTTTGGACATAGAGTGAAATGCATGAGCATAAAGCTGCTGGTAGCGGTCTTGATTCGCCCTTAAGCGGTAAATATGCTTTCCTGACAATGCGTAATACAGCATACAGCCCAATGCGTAAACATCGCTAGCCTCTGAAGCTTGGCCATTCATACGTTCTGGTGCGGTATAGCGTTGATCACCTACTAGCAATTCGGACTCATAGCTGGTCAGCATCGGAATCGCATGATCCATCGAAAAAAGGTAATAGTGATCTTTCCCGACAAGAATCGACTCTGGTCGAATATTGTTATGAACAAAACCCACACCATGCAGTTTTTCTAGACCGGATAGAATATTTTCAAGAAGGTGACGAGCTTGTTTTTCAGACAGAGCCCCTGTTTTCTTGACTTTCTCCTGCAGTGTTCGCTTACCTACAAAATCGAAAAATTGCAGATAATTGAATTGGACCTTGCGAATTTCATCAAAACGAACAAAGTCGTCTTTGAACTGATTCAAATAAATCAGCAGGTCTTTTTCTCGCTTAATTGCATAATGATTGCTGATGTCATGCAGAACTCGAACCCATCGAGACACACTGTCATCTTCAATCATTTGCTTAACCTTATAGGATGAAACCAAGCTATCGTCTTGTAATAGCTTGGATTTTGTAATATCTACCTGATTTTCAAATGGATTACTGGACATTTCATGCCTTTTAAGCGTCAATCATTACCCCATCCATGGGGAAGTACGAACGGAGACTTAGTCGTTGTAGTCTACCTTATTATCATCAATCTGAATTTGAAGATTATTTGAATCGTTCAAACCTTCAAGCATGATGTTGGCAACTTCTCCTCCGGCAACATCTTTTCCGTTCGAATCAACTGTCACTTCCGTACCTTTATCGGTTTGCGTAACCGTCAAATACTGCGATAAGGTATCTTGAGTCACAACTTGATCATCTGCAATGACATCACTCAAGTCAAGAACGTCATTTTGTACATCAAAGTTTTGAACGGTAGTTGAGCCATCGCCATCAACTTTGAAGGTATCAGGATGATTGGTTCCCACAAACAAATCATCTCCGGTATCGGCATACAGGAAGTTATCTCCAGAAGCATCCACCTCTGTGGTTGCTGTATCACCGCCATTGCTCTCTGTTGAAGTGACCGCTGCATGAACATCGTTCAATTCATCAGAAGTCAGCTCTCTTGAAGAAGAAAGCTTGACGTCATCAGCCATTGTCCCGTTATCCTGCAACTTGACGCTATAGGTACCATCACCGTTGTCAGTAACCCCTGTACCAATAACGCTGGTTGAACCATCGCCAGGCAAACCAGAAATCTTCACATCGGAAAGTTTTTCTGAACCATCAGTATCCGTAAGGGCTGCTGAAGCATCCAAATCATACTGATAGTTGAATTGGTTACCAGAGTCACTAGGCGATGTACCAATGGTTACTGATGAATTGTTGAACTGGATGTTTTCAACATCATCAACCGTTACTTTGAAGTGGTTCAAAGACCACCACTTTGATGGGTCGATGTAGTTGTTCCCCATTTTCTCGATCGTATAAGTACCATCCGTGTTTGCTGTAATATCATAACGATAACCACTAGGAGATAGCAATGTTGGGGCAACCTGTTGAGCGTCGTCAATAAATAATGTATCTGAACCAGAACCACCGTTAATGACGCTACCCGTACCATAGTTGTTCCAGCCAACTGGCATATTAATGGTGTCGTCCCCGCTACCGGCAAGCACAGTTTTATTATCACCTGAACCAACATTGATAATATCATTACCGCTTGTACCAGTAATGGTTTCATCTTTCAGCCAATAATTATGGGCGCTGTTAATCACTGTTTCTGGTGTTACCTGTGCAGAAACACCTGTAATCGTAAAGTCACCCCATGAATCTGATTGTATTTTGATGCTGTCAAATTCATGTGAGCTTGTCACACCGAATGAATAGGCTGTATTTGACGCACCAGTGGTTAAAGCATCCAATTCAAACTGGTCAACGACTTGACCGTTGCGATAAAGAATCACTTTTCCTTCATCGTGAGAGTCCTTGTAATCATCAATACCAATTGTCGCTGAATTCGTGGTTCCACCAAGGTTGTAAACCTCTGTTTCAGAGCAGTAGTTAAAGTTATACGTATGCGTATTGTCATACGTTTGCGTCACGGCAACTTGCTCCACACTGCCTATTGATAGCGTTAATGTCGGTGCTGAAGCTGTGTCATCGACATTTACATCAATCGTCACTTTGACGTTTGCGGTATCTCCGTCTGCATCTGCAGCAGTGACTGTAAAAGACGGTGTAGCATCTTGAGTAAACTCATTAGACGCTGCTGAGTAGGTGTAATTACCCGTTGAAAAATCAAATGTCAAAGTTCCTTTTCCTGCAATGGATACACCATCACTAGGGAAGTTAGTTGATGTATAAGTCGTACCGTCAACTTGGATACCCTGAATAGAAATGTGGCCATCGCCGCCCGTAACATTATCGGACACCGTTCCAGAAACAGACAAGGTCACATTACTTGTCATGACATCTGCCAGTTGTGTTTCATCGGTAACGATAACGGCGTCTTTGCCATCCTGAACCTGTACCACATCCAAATAATCATCGGAAACATTATTTCCAACACCAATAACATTCAATTCATCAACATTTGAATCGACAAAAGATTTCCAGTCTTTAATGGTTTGATCACTGTCATCATTAACAGAATATTTATTATCTGTTGGCTCACCGTCAGACAGGAAGAACGCCACAGTCTTATCGGCTGAATGACCGTCAAAGGAAATTGCCCTTGTCGCGTCTAACGCATCTTTGTAATCTGTTGAATTTGATATATTCAACGCTGTATTTCCGGCAAAAATACCATTATTCGTTAGGCTTAAAGATTCAATATAGTCAATAGCGTCGCTCGAAGACATCCACCCGATATTTTGAGCATTGCCACCGAACAAAGTCAGATTGACCTCCGTCGTACCCTGCGCTTCATACGCTTGAATGGTTTTAACCAGAGAATCCTGTGCAATTTCAAAACGTGTTTCATTTGAATTACATGCACTTTCCGCCATTGAACCCGAAACATCCAATGTAATCACCAGATTGGAGGTTGACTGATTCTGCGCATTCGATGCTTCAAAATCCATGGTTTGAGTTTCATCTGTTGCAACTGGCTTACTGTCCACAGGAAGAACGTTGACAGAAACTGTTGCTGTATCCGTACCACCATGTCCATCGGAAATGGTGTAATCAAACGTTGCAACCCCTACATAACCACTTTCTGGCGTAAACGTAACTGTTCCATCATTGCCCAAGGTGACTTGACCATGAGCGGCATTACTTACCGAAGTGACAGATAAGCTATCTTGATCTGCATCGGTATCATTCGCCAATAGGCTACTGGTCGCAATTTCAACTTCATTACCCGATTGAGTAGCATAAACACCACTCATATCTGTTTCTGGCAATAAAGTTCCATTATCCAATGGACTATAGGTTTGACCGCCGTCTGAACTGATTTCAGGTTGGAATACATAATCACCACCCTGATCCCACCAAACAATATCAATGCTATGGTAACCGGAATCTGCAACCGTAAAGCTATCATGTGTTGTTGATGTTGAGGTTTGGTTGCCATCAACTTCAGCAACAGGTTTACCGTCAATCAAAATTTGATAGCCATCATCAGCGTAAACTTTAAAGTTATAGTCGTCCGCAGCTAAGTAAATAGAGCCATACAAATGGATACCTCCATCTGAAGTATCGCCTGGATCATTACTTAAACTCGCTGCATCACTACCTAAGAAGTTCTGAAGGTGTGTTCCTCGTGAAACATCGCCAGACCCTTTTTGATAATCAATGTTTTGCGCCTTGAATGTTGCATCCGCAGTATTTGAATCTACTATAGTCCTAAACTGCTCAACACTGGATAGTTGTGTATTGACACCATAGTATTCACCTTGCAACCCTAAGAACAAGTTATTACCCAACACATTTCCATCATCATGTGCTTCTGGCGTAGCGTCTACACTATAAGAGTGTGTTGCTGTACTTGTTACAGTGTTTCCAGCATCGTCGGTTGAAGCAACACTGACAGTGAAACTCTTATCAGTATCGGCAGATAGGTCTGAGCCATTGACATTTACGCTCCAAGACCCATCACTTGCAACTGCTGTGGTGTATTTATGGCCATTAATAGTCATGGTTACAGGATCATCTTGACTGATATCTCCGCCTGAAGCAGTTCCTGTCACAGCGATAGTTTGAGCACCTTCTGCAGTATTAACGATGTTGTCACCCGTAATGCTATCAACAGTGACGGTTCCCGCCTGAGCATGGGTATCTTTCTCAATAGTTGTGCTATTGGTGCCAACATTACCCAATTTATCACTGGCTTCAACACTCACAGTCAACGTACCGTCATTCAGAGAAGAAACATCAGCATTAACCGTATAATTACCATTTGAGTAAACCGTAATTTGGTTTGCAGGAATCGTCAGAGTATTCGTTCCATCAGAAATGGTTATCGAATTTACCTGACCGCCAACTTCCACATTTCCAGAAACAACAGTAGAGGTGGCTTCTGATGCAGATATCACATTATCACTATCTGATGGATTTCCATCGGTAACATTGATAGATACCGTTGCGACAAAATCTTTCATATAAACTTCAGTAGTCTCTGCACTGAAAGTGTTGCCTGCAACATCCGAACCGGTAACAGTTGCTTTTAATTCAGGAATAACACCTGAACCATCCGCTAAATCGCTACCAAGAACATCGACGCTAAATGTGTATGCTCCGTTTGAATTAACATCTGAAGAAACTTTTCCTGTTCCAATGACTTTGCCATCCAAGATAATGGAAATTGCATCTCCTGGTTGCGCATCCCCTTGAACATAGCCTGTAACAGGCACCTTCACTCCTGAAGAAGCCTCAGCGGCAGTCAAGTAACCATCACCAGTGATTTTATCAACATCAATATTAGCACCAGCCTGGGTGTCAAGAGTGAAACTAACATTCGAACTTTCAGAAGTGTGCCCTTCTGCGTCAACTTGACGAACTGAAATATTGTTAGTACCTTCTTGAGGATTATATTGTGAGGTCCAGGTTTGACCGCCATCAACACTATATTCAAGTGTGGCACCATCAACCACCCCAGTCACCTTTAAAGTACTGTCATTCGTGATTCTATCTGAAGAGCTGGTACCGGTATCATGCTCAATATCTACATTAATGCCATTTAACGTAAATACGCCCGTCGAAACATCATAAGTTCCATCATTAAATTTAACTTTTTCAATGTTTCTAAGCTCATCAACATCGCCAACGCCATTTCCATCGGAGTCCGTACTAGCGCCTTCTGTAACCATCAAACTACCAGTTGAGCTAGTTGATAATGCATAATCAGAGAACTTGCCACTGAATACAGCCGTATCTGTTCCATTACCTCCATCAACAACAAACTTGTCGTTAGAATCATTGCTAATGATATTGATAGTATCGTTACCTCCGCCCATCATGACATAATCATCTTGAGTTTCAGTATTTACAGTCGACCAATCACCATGCCAGTAGTGGACAGAATCAGAATCTGCACTGACATTCCCTGCGGCGTCTGTTTGAGTCGCCTTAAAGAATTCGTTGTCATTAATTGGAGTATTTGTATAACTACTCGGCAAGGCTGACATATCAAACGACCAGTTCCCATCAGCATCAACGGTAATAGTACCCGTAGGCATTTGTACAAAATTTCCATCACCATTTGCATCTGTAGATGAACTGCCATCTCGGCTATACAAACTTATCGTTGCTCCTGGCTCACCCGTACCATGAATAATCACTTGAGAATAATCACCGTTAGTATCTGTGATATTTGTTATCACTGGTTTGTCTATGCTGGTGTCTACGACGATGTCTTGGCTCGCATTGGCTGTGTTGCCTGCTACATCTGTCACCGTGGCTGTCGCTGTATAGGTGCCGTCAGTCAAGCTGGTGCCGGTCGCATCTAGCGTCCATACGCCGTTGCCGTCGATTGTTAGCTTGCCA
>NZ_WBJR01000004.1 GCF_009296185.1 Hydrogenovibrio sp. JE_KL2 | reverse complement strand
GGACCATAGCGAGATGGAACCACCTGATCCCATTCCGAACTCAGTAGTGAAACGTCTCAGCGCCGATGGTAGTGTGGCAGGTGCCATGTGAGAGTAGGTCATCTCCAAGCTTATATTCCGAAAACCACTCTAGCGAGTGGTTTTTTTTTTGCTTGTAATTTAAATACAAAGCATGGCACAGTAAGTTTTTAGCTACTTGTGCTTCTCATCCATTATGATTTTAGATCCCAAATCCCTGCATCTTCATCCATCCTTACAAATATTTCATTTTGGCTCGCTTGGTTCGACAAATCTCTTTTTAAAAGAGGAAATTGAGTCGGGAAGACTTTTTCATCCAGCTTTTTGTATTACGGACAGGCAAACCTCTGGTTATGGTCAACATGGAAGGCAGTGGGACTCTGACATGAAGCTTTCACCTTTGACGTGTTCGTTTGCATTTCCTATTGATTATGGATTGGATGTGCTTTTGTTGAAGAGTATTCCTGTTGCTCTGATTGTCAGAAATTTACTGTCTAAAAATTCTACTCAGTGTTTTCAAATCAAGTGGCCCAATGATATTTACAATAATGGGCGAAAGGTGTCTGGTTGTCTGATAGAAGTTGTCCGGTCAAAGGTGCTTAAAAAGCCCTTTGTTGTTTTTGGCTTAGGTGTCAATCTAGCATCAGACGGAAGTGAAGTTTATGGAAGTGCAGAAAACCTGGACGTAGTGCAGTTTTTAAATGATTTATCAAAGGCACTTTTTAATTTCTTTACATCTGTAGAAGGATTGAAAGCTGTTGATGTCGTTTCTGAATGGGAAAAGTATGATTATTTTTCTGTTGGGGAGAAAGTATGCGTGTATCATAGCGGCTCATCGAAAGAAGGCGAGTATTTAGGTATTAATTCGCTTTTCCAGCCAGAAATTAGAATTGGTGGTGCGGTTGTTGCATTTTCAACAGGGCAGGCATCAATAAGAAAAGTTTAGTATGAAAATATTTTTTGAATTCGGGAATACACGAATTAAAGCAGCATTGTTAGATAATCGAAACAATTATGATTTCTTGGGTGCGGTCGATAAACGACACGTTTCTACGGGTGAGTACATTCAACTTCTAGGCTTGGATGATATAGATCAGCAAGTCACCCAGGTGTATTTTTGTTCGGTGACGTCCGCGGCAGATAATGCTGACTTGATTGAGTCTATCAAGGCGTTGTTTAAATGCTACCCGACAGAGCTTAGATCAGAGCCAAGATGTTGTGATCTTGAAAGTGGCTATGATCATTTTGAACAATTAGGTGTTGATCGTTGGATGTCAATTATTGGTGCCACGGCGGGGTCATCAAAGCCTGTGATAGTAGTTAGTTTGGGTACAGCGATGACGATCGATGCAGTTGTCGATAAAAAGCATTTGGGAGGCTTTATTGTTCCAGGGCTATCTTTGATGCGCCGGTCATTAGCTCTCAATACTGCTCAGTTGGATGAATATGATTTACCAAGTCAGCAAAATGAATTCAAATTGTTGGCGACTAATACGGAAAATGCCATTCTAGGTGGCACACTTTACATGGCTGCAAGTTATATCAATTCCTTGATCAAAGATTTGGAAAACGAAACGGGTCGTAAGTTCGATTGCGTTGGAACTGGCGGCGATTTTTCTGCGGTAGAACCCTTGCTGGATAAGCCATTTTTGTATATAGAAGACTTGACTTTAAAAGGAATGGTGAAAGTTGTGGAAAGTTTCTAAAAATCAGTTGACATACGGTATTTTGAACTTATAATACGCCGCATCAGCCGACATAGCACAATTGGTAGTGCAACTGATTTGTAATCAGTAGGTTGGGGGTTCAAGTCCCTCTGTCGGCACCATCATTTTAAAGCCCACTTCTATGTGGGCTTTTTTATTTCTATGTTGTTGATAAATTAAAAAATAGTTACAACCAATTTCGAGTTGTGTCTGGACACCTATAGATGAATACAGTAAAATTCCCCCAATCAAATTCATAGCTAAAATTAACGATTTAGCGATTTTACTGGAGTGAATGTTCAAGATGACGTCCAAGTGTCATTTTACCCATTACGAAACGGAGTGAGTTCCAAAAGGGACTGGCTCCGTTTTTTTATATGTGCGATTCACAACTTTAAAAAGTTAACTTCAGCGAATAACCCTTTTACTGGCGGCGGGCAAAAAATATGACACAAGCTTTATTGGCTTTAGAAGATGGCACTCTCTTTTGGGGAACCTCTCTAGGAGCAGAGGGTAAAACAGTAGGAGAAGTCGTTTTTAATACTTCCCTGACTGGATATCAAGAAATTCTAACTGACCCATCTTATTTTAAACAAATCGTGACGTTAACCTATCCTCACATTGGTAATGTAGGGGTGAATGCTGAAGATGAGGAATCACCAAGCATTATGGCGCAAGGATTGATTGTAAAAGACTGTCCTGCACTAATGAGTAACTTTAGAGCTGAAAAATCCTTACCAGATTACCTTAAAGAACAAAGTGTTGTTGCCATTACAGATATTGATACACGTAAGCTGACGCGTTTACTTAGAGATAAGGGTGCTCAGTCAGGAATTATTGTTACCGGTGATGAGATTGATGCGGACGCAGCTGTCGCAGAAGCACGGAGCTTTTCGGGTCTGAAAGGTCTGGATTTGGCAAAAGAAGTCACGACAGAAAAAAGTTACCAATGGGAAGAAGGTTCTTGGGCACTGGGAGAGGGTCATAAGATTCCTGCAACAAAGCCTCAGTACAAGGTAGTTGCGTTCGATTATGGTGTAAAACGAAACATCCTTCGTATGTTGGTAGACAGAGGGTGTGAGTTGGTAGTTGTTCCTGCAAAGACACCTGCAAAAGACGTTTTAGCAATGAATCCTGACGGAGTTTTCCTATCAAACGGACCTGGTGATCCTGAACCATGTGATTATGCGATTGAAGCTATTCAGCAAGTTCTAGAAACGGACATTCCAGTGTTTGGTATTTGTCTGGGACACCAGCTTCTAGCTTTGGCATCCGGTGCGAAAACTGTCAAAATGAAATTCGGTCACCATGGTGCAAACCATCCGGTGCAAGATGTGAGAACTAAAAAAGTAATGATTACCTCACAGAACCATGGTTTTGCAGTGGATTCTGATACTTTACCGTCTAACTTGGAAGCGACGCATGTCTCATTGTTTGATGGCTCTCTACAGGGGATCCAAAGAACAGATAAGGCAGCATTTAGCTTTCAGGGGCATCCAGAAGCGAGCCCAGGGCCACATGATGTTGCGCCAATGTTCGACCAGTTTGTTGAAAATATGAAGCAATTTCAATCTAAGAAGTAATAGGGAAGATTAGATGCCAAAAAGAACAGATTTAAAAAGTATTTTAATCATTGGTGCGGGCCCTATTATTATCGGACAAGCCTGTGAGTTTGATTATTCCGGTGTGCAAGCTTGTAAGGCTTTGAGAGAAGAGGGTTACCGTGTCATCCTTGTAAACTCAAACCCTGCGACGATCATGACCGACCCTGAAATGGCTGATGCAACTTATATTGAGCCAATCGAGTGGAGAACGGTTAGAAATATTATCGAAAAAGAGCGTCCAGATGCGATTTTGCCGACCATGGGTGGGCAAACAGCGTTGAACTGTGCATTGGATTTGCATGATAAAGGTGTTTTGAAAGAGTTCGGCGTTGAGTTGATTGGTGCGAACGCTGATGCGATTGATAAAGCTGAGAACCGTGATCGTTTCCGTCAAGCCATGCAGAAAATCGGTCTTGATATGCCAGTCTCTGCAGTTGCCCACAATATGGAAGAAGCTTGGGCAGTACAAGAAAAAGTCGGTTATCCAACGGTTATTAGACCTTCATTTACCTTGGGTGGCTCCGGTGGTGGTATCGCTTATAACAAACAAGAATTCGAAGATATTTGTAAGTTTGGTCTAGAACTGTCTCCAACCAATGAGTTGCTGATCGAGGAGTCTATCCTTGGTTGGAAAGAATATGAAATGGAAGTTGTTCGAGACAAAAACGACAACGCTATTATCGTTTGTTCGATCGAAAACCTTGACCCTATGGGGGTTCATACTGGGGATTCAATCACCGTTGCGCCAGCACAAACGCTGACGGATAAAGAATACCAAATCATGCGTAATGCCTCTTTGGCAGTATTAAGAGAAATTGGTGTTGAGACCGGTGGATCGAATGTTCAGTTTGCGATTGAACCAAAGACCGGTCGAATGATCATTATCGAAATGAACCCTCGCGTATCTCGTTCTTCTGCTCTGGCATCAAAAGCAACAGGTTTCCCTATTGCTAAAATTGCTGCGAAGTTAGCGATTGGTTATACGCTTGATGAGCTAAGAAATGACATTACGGATGGTGCTACGCCAGCATCATTTGAACCTACCATTGATTACGTTGTTACCAAAGTACCTCGTTTCACGTTTGAGAAATTCCCGCAGGCTCAAGCCCGTCTATCGACGCAGATGAAATCTGTTGGTGAAGTGATGGCGATGGGACGCTCATTCCAGGAATCTGTGCAAAAAGCACTTCGTGGACTTGAAACCGGCAAGGACGGTTTTGATGAAGTGATGCCTTTAGCTCAAATGGAAGAGAAAGAAATTAAAGACACTCTGCGTCAAGAGCTTCGTTCCCCAGGCCCAGAGCGTTTGTGGTATGTTGCTGATGCTTTCAGAGCAGGATGGGATTTGGAAACGGTATATGATATTTCTAAAATCGACCCATGGTTCCTGTCTCAAATTCAAGAATTGATTTTGATGGAGGACGACCTAAAACAACGTGGTCTGGATGCATTGGATGAAAATTCATTAAGAAACTTGAAGCGTAAAGGGTTTTCAGATAACCGCTTGGCAAAATTGTTGAATACGGATGCAGCATTTATCCGTAAATTCAGACATACATTAAATGTTCGTCCGGTATTTAAACGCGTAGACACCTGTGCAGCGGAGTTTGAAACTTCTACGGCTTACATGTATTCGACTTATGAATCTGAGTGTGAAGCACAGCCAACGGATAGAGACAAAATCATGGTCTTAGGCGGTGGTCCTAACCGTATCGGACAAGGTATCGAATTCGATTACTGCTGTGTTCATGCCGCGATGGCCATGCGTGAAGATGGTTATGAAACCATTATGGTTAACTGTAACCCAGAAACGGTATCTACGGATTACGATACGTCTGACAGATTGTATTTTGAACCTCTAACACTTGAAGATGTGTTGGAAATTGTTGAAGTTGAAAAGCCAAAAGGCGTTATTGTTCAATACGGTGGGCAGACTCCTTTGAAATTGGCGGAAGACTTGGAAGAAGCTGGTGTTCCAATTATCGGAACATCTCCTGAATCCATCGACTTAGCCGAAGATCGTGAGCGTTTCCAGCAGTTGCTACATAGCTTAGAGTTGAAACAACCACCGAATAGAACAGCAAGAAGTGAAGATCAAGCCATCGCTTTGGCAAATGAAATTGGTTATCCGCTGGTTGTTCGCCCATCTTATGTATTGGGTGGTCGCGCAATGGAGATTGTCTATAACGACGCTGATTTGTCTCGTTATATGACCGAAGCCGTTAAAGTCTCGAATGATTCGCCTGTTTTGCTTGACCGTTTCTTAGACGATGCAGTAGAACTTGATGTCGATGCGATTTGTGATGGTGAGCAAGTTGTTATCGGTGGTGTAATGGAGCACATCGAGCAAGCGGGTATCCACTCCGGAGATTCTGCTTGTTCATTGCCGCCTTACAGTATCCCGATGCATATTCAAGATGAGATTCGTTTACAGGTATCAAAAATGGCTAAAGCACTTAATGTTGTTGGCTTGATGAATACCCAGTTTGCGGTAAAAGGCGAAGAGATTTACGTATTGGAAGTCAATCCTCGTGCATCAAGAACGGTTCCATTTGTGTCTAAAGCAATTGGTAAGCCTTTGGCTAAAATCGCGGCGCGTTGTATGGTTGGTCAAAAGTTAGCTGAACAGGGCTTTACAAAAGAAGAGCGTCCAGAGCATTTTTCGGTGAAAGAAGCGGTATTCCCATTCATCAAGTTTTTGGGGGTTGATCCGATTCTAGGGCCTGAAATGAAGTCGACGGGTGAAGTTATGGGCATTGGTGATACATTCGCAGAAGCTTATCAGAAAGCACAATTAGCGGGTGGAACAGTACTGCCAACTTCCGGTCAGGCTTTCTTGAGTGTTCGTCAAGCAGACCGTGTTAAAGTAGTGGAACTGGCTAAACAGCTTATTGACAAAGGCTTCACTATTTTAGCGACGCGTGGCACAGCTAAAGCTTTAGATGAAGCTGGAATCGAATGTAAAGTCGTTAATAAGGTAACCGAAGGTCGTCCAAACATCGTTGACTCCATTGTCAACGAAGACGTTGATTTGATTGTGAACACTTCTGATGGTTCTGTGAGTATTAAAGACTCTTCGAGCATTCGTCGAGAAGCGTTGATGCATAAAATCTGCTATACCACAACGATGGCAGGAGCATTGGCAATGGTTGCTTCAATGGATTATTTGAACAACCAAAAAGTGACGCGTTTACAAGATATTCAATAAGTTTGGGTTGTAGAACCAACGACGCCAGGTCTTTTGGACTTGGCGTTTTTGTTTTGAGGGAATAGATATGCAAAGACATCCAATGACAAAAGAAGGTGCAGATGCACTGAAAATAGAATTAAACAAATTAAAGAAAGAAGATAGACCGGCTATCTCGACCGCTATTGCTGAAGCTCGTGAACATGGTGACCTGAAGGAAAACGCGGAATACCATGCTGCGCGTGAACAACAGGGGTTGATTGAGGCGAGAATCGCTCAAATTGAACATATCCTTGGATCAGCGCAAATTATTGATGTAACCAAGCTGAATCCTGGCGGAAAGGTTGTCTTTGGCGCGACGGTCACAGTATTAAACATTGATACCGATGAAGAGATGACTTATAAGATCGTCGGGCACGAAGAAGCTGATCTCAAGCACAACAAAATTTCGGTCAACTCTCCAATTGCCAGAGCATTGATTGGCAAGGAAGAAGGTGAAGAGGTTGTTGTGACAGCACCAAGTGGCAACATCGATTATGAAATCGTAGCAATTCAGTATATTTAATATTATGAGACTATTACTACTTTGCGCAGTTTGGTTGACGACGAATGTAACGATTGGATATATCGTCGCGCCAGTGCTGTTCAAAGTGCTGGATAAAATGCAAGCCGGACAAGTTATGTCCATATTGCTTAATGGGTTGTACTTTTTTGATTTGGCAATAATCTTACTTATGATTTTTGGCCTGATGTTGACTCAGAAATGTCACATCAAAAGAGAAAGTTGGCTGATTGCTTCAGCAATTTTGGTCGGTATGAACCAGTGGTTTATTTCACCAAAAATGGAATGGTTGAAGTTGCATGATATGAAAGGGCAGGTCATGCAGCTTTCTTTCATGGAATGGCATGGGGTTTCCCAAGTCGTCTTTCTACTGATGCTGTTGAGCTTTGCTTTTTGGAGTTACAAGCTTTTTAGACGAATCCAGCAGCCAGACTAGCCGCGGCTTGTAGGCATAAATTTGCCTTATAGCAGGTTAATTTTTTTTAGTCTGGTTTTCGGGATTTAAAGTTGCAATTTATGGCTAAAACCTTCACAATAGCCTCGTTAAATATAATCGTACCCTAATATTCTCGGAGTAGTTAAATGAAACACTTAACACTAAAAGCACTCTTTATTTCTGCTGTTGCAGCTCTTTCTATGAACGTACAAGCTGCAGAATCTGTTTACGACCAATGTGTTGCTGATGGCAACATGGTTATCAAGCTAGGTAAAGAGCAAGGTGCTGCAGCTGCTAAAGCGTACAAGCAAAAAACTACGGTTGCACAATGTTTCGCTGAGTTGGACAAACTAGCACAAGCGCCAGATATCGAAAAAAGAGCTGGTAGCAAAGTTGCAGTAGAAACTCACAATCCTTCATATTACATGACAGGTGCAGAGAAGCTACAATGGTCTAAATTGTTTGCAGCGATCGATGCTAAACAGTATCGTGGTGTTGAGTACCTAATGGGTGTTTACTACCGCAAGCAACACTAATTCAAAATAGAATTAGATGTTTAAAAAAGCCGGTTTCGACCGGCTTTTTTTGTTTATAAAGCAATGAGATAAATGAGTACGAATAATTTTTTTGAAGCCGCTTATGCGTGCTTGATAGAAAGTGACCTTGAGCAGAAGATTTCCTTGGTGGATCAACTGCAGCAAAACTGGGAATTTTCAGATTTTGATTTCACACCAACTGAAATGGTTCATAGGGTTCCTGCCGCTGGACGTCCCTCAAGTCCAGAATTAGTACCACCGAAGGACTTGCCTAAAAGAGGTCTGGGGACTCGTGAAGGCCATGCGGCTCTAATCCATTCCATCGCACATATAGAGTTCAATGCTATCAACCTGGCATTAGATGCACTCTATCGCTTTCAGAATATGCCAAAGGCTTACTATCAAGATTGGTTGAGAGTCGCAACGGAAGAGTCTTATCACTTTCAAATGATCCGAGAGCACCTGTATCATTTAGGTTTTGAATACGGTGATTTCAAAGCGCATAATGGTTTGTGGTTAACCACTTATGAGACTGACCATTCTCCAAGGGTACGCATGGCGCTTGTTCCACGTACGCTTGAAGCCAGAGGGCTTGATGTGACGCCTCCTATGATGAAAAAGTTGCGTGCAATCGGTGATAAACGCGGCGTTGAAATCCTTAAAATATTGTTTCGTGACGAAATCGGTCATGTTGAAGTTGGAACAAGGTGGTTCCGTTATTTATGCCGTGAAGAAAGGTTGAACCCTTTTGATGAATTCGTAACGATTGTCCAGAATTATTTCCATGGTGATCTTAGAGGGCCATTTAACTTCGAGGCAAGAGTCGAAGCCGGGTTTTCCGAGGAAGAAATCCAATGGCTGAAATCCATTGAACAAGGACTTGTTGAGCGTGCAGAAACTCCCTGAAAAACATAGACAGCGCATCATTACCCGTCATAAGGCTTCTATTGAGCGTTATGGCTATGAGCCAGCCGCGCTTTTTTGGAAGGGTAGAGATGTTCAAAATCTACGGTTTGCGCTGTTTCTAGAGTGGATGGAGAGCCAAGACAAAAGCTGCCATGAAGATGCTCCATGTGTGTTGGATGTGGGGTGTGGTTTTGCCGATCTGTATAAATTTTTTACCCATCATGGCTTAAGTGTCAATTACACAGGGCTAGATGTGTCGCCTGATATGATTTTTGCCGCGCAGAACATTTATCCCGATTTGCTGTTCCTCAACGGGGAGATATATGACTTTGAACTTGAGGACGAAAGTTTTGATTGGGTGTTTATGTCCGGGGCACTCAATGAAGTTTTAGATGACTCAGGAGAATATGCGTTCGGCGTCATTCGTAAAATGTATGCCTTGGCAAAACATGGCGTAGCATTCAACTTGTTGAACAAGGCTCATGAATGGACGTTTCAATGTTCTGATTTGATGTCATTTGATGCTCAGAAAGTCAAAAAATACTGCCAGACGTTTTGTTCTGATGTCGAAGTGAGAATGGATTACCTGCCAAATGACTTTACTGTGTTTCTACGAAAATAGCTCTAACGGGTAACCTAACGGGATTTGATGATGTTGTATTGCGGTGTCGATTTAGGGGGAACCAAAATAGAAATCATTGTGTTGTCAGATGATAACCGCACGTTGTTTCGACATAGAGTGGCGACGCCTCAAGGAAATTATGAGAAAACCTTAGTTGCCATCGCTGATCTCTTTCAGCGGGCAGAAAAGACAACAGGATCACTTAGTGCGGTGGGTGTCGGGATTCCCGGTGCTATTTCCCAAAAAACCGGCAGAATCAAAAACGCGAACTCTGTATGTTTAATCGGACATGATTTGAAGGCTGATTTGCAAAGTCGTTTAGGTTGCGCAGTTTATTTGTCAAATGACGCAAATTGTTTCGCGCTTTCTGAAGCAGTGGATGGTGCTGGCAAGGGTGCGAAGACCGTGTTTGGCGTCATTATCGGTACCGGGTGTGGCGGTGGTCTCGTCATCAATGGGCAATCGTTGGATGGTGTTAATTTTATCGCAGGCGAATGGGGGCATAATCCATTGCCTTGGCTTGGAGTCGATGAAACGGCTTTACCCTGTTATTGCGGTAAGTCTGGTTGTACCGAAACCTTCTTATCCGGACCTGGGTTTGCCAAACATTTTGAACTAAACTACGGGCAATCTTTGAGCGTGCAAGAGATTGTTGCTCTGTCTGAAGGGGGCTCATCCCTAAGCCACAGCGCTCAAGAAGCTTTGGAGCGCTATTGTGTATGGCTTGCCAAAGGTCTGGCCTCCGTCATCAATATCTTTGACCCGGAAGTCATTGTATTGGGTGGTGGTATGTCGAATATTGATTACGTGTATCAACGTGTTCCCGAAATTTGGGGGAATTGGGTATTTAGCGATCAAGTGTTAACCAAGCTTGCAAAAGCAAAATGGGGCGACTCAAGTGGCGTTAGAGGCGCTGCTTGGCTGACACGGTAGTGTTTTCAAACCCTATAGCACCGGTTGTGCAGAATCTTTTTCCTTCAACTGCTGACGCAATTGCCAGCCATTGTCTGTCTTGATAAACAAGAAACGTCTTTTGAATGTCAGGTGATCTCCCTGTTCGAATTCTGGCAACGTTAGCTTCAGCAAGCTTACCTGTAAAGCAATTCTCGCTTTTTGCAATGGGGAATAGCTGTCATTGTCTTTTAAAGCCATCAGGTAATCATCTAAGCTGATTTGAGCCGTTGCCTGAATCGACATTTCAGCCACATAATGGTTGTCGTTTTCGTTATAGCCGTTTTCCTTAGTGGCTTTATCAGCAAGAAAAATTCCCTGAAACTCATTGTTAAAAAACTGTTTTGAGTCGCTGGAAATTTGCTCTAGATTTGGCTTATGAGAGTCAAAGCATCCCGATAATAAAACAGAGAGGGATAGCAGAAGAATAATCTTTGCAATGACTGAGTAGGCTTGCGACACGAAGACGGTTCCTTTCGTTAAGTTAGCGTTTGTTTTCTTTCATTATACCCACATCACTTTCAGATACCAGATACGAATAGAACAGTGTGTTATCAGCACTAATATTCGATACTTGTCCGAGTTATAATAAGCGAAAATTTTCAGGGAAACTCCATGCAAACAATCGAAACTCCAGAGGCGCTTGATGGCTTGAAAGCCGAAAAAGACGCGCTACTTATCTTATTTGGCGGACAAGAATGTAATGTATGTCATGCCATTAAACCCAAGTTAATAGAAATGGTCTCTGAGCGATTTCCCAAGATGGAGATGGTTTATGTCGACTGTCATCTGACAACGGATATCTGCTCTCAAAAAGGCATTTTTACGCTGCCGGTAGTTCAGGTTTATTTCGGCGGACAGAAGTTTGTGGAAGAGATTAGAAGTTTCAGTTTAGTGAAATTATTGGATGACTGCCAGCGACCTTATAACATGATGTTTTCGGATTAATTCGCTCGAGCATTGTTCCCCCCGCAGTAGGGTTAAAAATCTGCCAGGTTGGGGTCTCTACTAGCCAGAAAGTAAAAAAGCCGGGTATGCAGTGCATCTCGGCTTTTTTATTGCGCTAAAGAAAATGTCTGTTGTTATTCAGGTGCTCGGTAGCTGTAGGGTTTTGGTGCGCCCAATGATGAGGCTGGAACCCCAGCTGATGGCGCCTTATATTCATAGCTTCCAGGAGGTGGTGTTTCTTTTTGCACTTCATTTAGCTGCGTTTTCAGTACATCTTGCTGTGTTTTGACTTGTTGTATTTGGTTAGACAAGTCTTTCAAAGAAGATTGAATCGATTTCAACTCAGCACCATCTTGTGGCGCAGCGGTGGCCGCTTTTGCCGCGGCTGCTTTTTTAGAAGCAGAGGCTTTTTGAAGCTGTGCAACAGAGGCTTGTAACGCTTTCATTTGCTTACCTAGATCGGCAACTCTCCATAGAATCGCATTCAATTTCTTAACCTGCGACTCAGTCAACCCCATAGAAGTGACTTCGATTGGCGCGGTTTTAATAGTCGTTTTACCAGTTTCAGCAGAAATCTTCTTATCTTCGATTTTTTGCTGTTTCGATAATTCAGCCATCAAAGCATCCAGTTTATCCATTTGTTGCTTTTGCACTTGAGATAAAAGATCAATTTGTTTTTTCAGTTCAGGACCGATTTCAGCAGTCACCGTGGTTGCTGCCGGGGCAGTTGCAGTTGGGGCGGCAGGTGCGTTATGAACCGGTGCTGGGGCAGGAGCTGCAGCCTGAGGTTCAGGTTTTACTTCTGGTTTAGGTTTTGGTTGCGTCGGTGCAGGCGCAGGTTCAGCCGAAGGCTGTTGTGCTGCTGCTCTGTGCTGATTGCTGGTGATAATGGATTCAACCAAGGAAACCATTTGATCCGTTTTCAAAGTCATTTGCTTATTCAGCAAATCACCTTGAGTAGAAATAATATCTTCCACGGCGCTTTTCAGCGCTTCGTTCTTCTTATGGACGCTGTAAAACAAAAAGCCCATAACGCTGGTTGAAATCACACTGACTATAATCGCAATCACCAACATGATAGTGGCACTGCTTTTCGAAGCGTCCAACTCCTTGTTGATATTGCGCACAGATTGGCGCCATGCCACGTTGGAATCTGCAAGCTCCATTGCCTGACGTTTCTGCTCTTGAGAAAGCTGTACCGCTGCCTCGGTTGCAGATTGACATTGTTCCGCCGCCTGTTGGGCAGTTTTTGCCGACTCTAAAGAAATGGTTGCCGCTTCGATCGCATTCGGGCTATCGGTTTTCGCAAGCGTTTCCTGATTCTCAGTGACGCGTCCCACTTCTGCTTCCATGGTTTCCGTGCTGGTTTCTAGCTTATCCAACTCGTCTAGAAGATCGTCCGTGATAGAGTTATTGTCAGCATTCATGTCAGTTTCACTCATGGCGTGTGCCTTTCTTCATTACTTAAGATTTATTTCGTTAAATCGTTGATTTTCTGTTTTAGCTGTTCATTGTGATGAAGCAACGCATCATTTTTAGAACGCAACTCATTCAAAATAGCACTGATGTCTTGACCTGAAGCGTTGTAGTCAAGTTGCGCCGTCTCAATGTGGTAATTCGCTTTCTTGGCCGCTTCAAAAGCTCTTTCAGTCGCTTTGAAGGTTTCTTCTATCGCTTGTTGCGTGCGGTCAGCGGCATCATGGGCTTTTTTACTCACTTCTATTGCCAACAAAGTCGCTTCTTTAGCGGTATTAGAAACTTTTTCGGCCAGTTGCTGGATTTCTTCATCCAATGTCACGGCCTGTTCCATGATTTCGATTGATTCATTTGCCTGTTCAACCGAAGGTGCATTGGCTGATGAAGCAGCAGTGTCTGTCATAGCCATGTTTTCACTTGATGCTTCAGCCTCTGTGGCAGTGTCGTCCATTTCAGCCGCATCCATCCCAGAATCCTCAACTTCTGGAAGCATTTCTTCCAGTGTTTCAGAATCTAATTCAGGCTCGGCAGACACTTCCTCTTCCATTTCTGGCAACTCGACAACCGGGCTTTCATCGGCAACTTGGTCAAGAATGTCATTCACTTGAGCGCCTTCAGCTTCCGGCTCAAGGTCGTCGCTGATTTCATCCAGCAAGTCATCGCTAATATCATCTGTTAAATCGTCTTCCAACACGGCTGGAGTTTCGGCTTCCGCTGGCTCTGGAATGTCTCCCATTAGAGCTTCCAAGTCTTCTACATCGTCAGCAGTGGCCTCTGCTTCTGGCAGCGTGTCTTCCAAAGCATCGCCTATTTCATCAAGTAAATCCTCAGTAGATTCAGTCGCGGCAAGTAGCTCTTCATCAGGCGTTTCAGGCAAAGCGGTGTCCATTTCTTCGATTTCAGCAACTGTTTCGGGCATAACATCTTCCTCAGGAGAGGTTTCCATCTCAGCGGTTTCCATAACATCGTCTAGGTCGACGGTTTCCATAACATCGTCTTCAACCGATTCTGCGCTTGGTGCATCTTCATCCATTAAACTTTCACCAGATGTTTCAATGTCCGTATCCACATCGCTTGCTTCCGGTGTTTCGATAGTCAGTTCTGATTCTTCCGTGTCTGTATCAAGTTCATCCAGCATTTCCAGCATGGCGGCATCGGCGGCTGCTTCGGCATCTTCTGTTGTGTCAGCAGAGATGGGCGTTTCCTCTTCAACGGCAGCTGGTGCTTCTGTTAGCGGTTCAGGAATGTCAGTGGTAGCAGCCTCGGGAATTTCTACAACATCTTCCGGGTCGTTCTCCAGCTCATCCAATACATCCAGCAGATCATCGGCAGAAGATAGGTCGGAGTCCTCAGAAGCTGTGTCAGCCTCGGCATCTCCTTCACGGAGCTTACTCATCATCTCTTCAGCTTGACGAGAGACGCCCGTACCTTCTTTGTAAATGTTTTCTTCTGGGATTTCACCCATCATTTCCAGCATCTCTTTAGTGGCTTGGTCATCTTTTTCCAAATCTACATCTGACATAGGTCTGTCCTTCCTGAGCTTAACACCTTTAATGCGAGCACTTTGGTTACTTTACGCCCAAACCCCTAACTTTTAAAGCCTTTGAGATAGGCTTTGACGGGCGATTGAGCTTTATACTAATTCTAATTGCCAACTTTCATAGCATTTTTTGTGCCATTTGAAACGGTATTATCGGTTTACCAAAAGTCTGCGATTTGCTCAAAGTCCACTTGTTGTTGGGTGGTCGGGTGTTTGAATCCTAAACGGAAAGCATGCAAATGCAGGCGCGAAAAATCGGTTTGATTCGGCTGGTCGGCATAAAGGTTGTCGCCGAGAATGGGATGCCCGAGTTGCTTCATGTGCAGACGTAGTTGGTGTGAACGTCCGGTGATGGGGGTAAGCAGTACTTTAAAATGATTGTCGAGTTGTTCTTCCACTTGCCATAGCGTGTGAGCATATTTACCGAGTTTGAAATCAATCATCTGCAAAGGGCGGTTTTCCCAGTCACAACGCATGGGTTGGCAAACCGAACCTTGTGACATGGAAGGGCGACCAAAACACATTGCTTGATATTGTTTTGAGGTCTCACGTTGCTCGAATTGTTTGCTGAGGCTGCGGTGTGTTTGCGGATTTTTTGCCAGAACCATCAAGCCTGACGTATCCATATCCAAGCGATGGACGATGAGAGCTTCAGGTACCTTTGTCTGAATCTGAGCAACCAGGTTGGCGAGAGGGTCGGCTTCGCGCCCCGGCACGGATAGCAAACCCGCAGGCTTGTTTACCACCAGAAGATCATCGTCTTCGTAGACTATCCAGTTCTCGGAAAAAGGTATCAACAACACAGGCGGTTTAGTAGAGGTTCTACCGCCAGCTTGAAGCTTTGCAGAGGAAGCGTGAATCGTAGTTAAGGAAGTCTTTTGCAAAACGGTGGCAGGCCTTTATAGAGGATTATTTTATAGACGATCAAGTTTTGGTTAGAATGTGACTATTTTAACGATTTTGAAAATGAATTTGAGAGTGTTATGAGTCACAAAGTATCTGTTATTTTCGTTTGTCTTGGTAATAGGGGAAGATAAATCTAAGTTATTTATTTTAAAGGTAAAATTTTGTTTTTTTAAGTCTTCTCCAATTCCTCCCCAAAACATTTGTTAAATTAACGGCAAACTTTGCCTATTATCAAAATTCAATAGCGATTTATGATGGTGAAAATCAATTATCTTTTTTAGAAAGGTCATTAATAATGTGTTTTATAACTGTATATGCATTATCTCTGTATTCAATGACTTTATTTGAACCGATTAAATCAAACTGATGAACTACACCGTTCATTGCTTTTAAATCATGCGTTATTTTTTTCTTCGAGCTCATACAGTTTTTTTCGTCATCGTCGAAAATAGATGGCGATGATTCAATCCATGTGAGCATATGATCTAGACCAGGTTTTTTTATCTTTTGTACGCTTTCAGGGTCTTCAGCTTTAGCAACTCTTTTTTCAAAATCATAATTAATTACACTTTGTAGCTTTCCTTTTTGCTTCAAGAATTCAAAAAGACCTATTTCTATAATTGATCTCAATAAAAATACACTTGAATAAGGGTGCTCTTTTATTTTTAGTGAAGTAGCTTCTAGCAAAAGAGAGTTAAGTTTTTGGTTTTTAGTTTTCGTTAGGTCGTCAGGAAGTAAAGTGTCCCAGTTTTCATTATGATGTTTGCCGTTTAAGCGGTCTTTGTCATTTTTATCATTGTTCTCCTGAGCCTTCCTTTTGTTTGCGGCCTCAGCTTCAGCTTTTCTTTTTTGTTCAAGCTCTTCGAAATACTTCTTTATATCTTCTTCAGAATCTACAAATACGGTATCTTTATCACTTGTGCTAGCTCTAAATTTTCCTGCTTGCTCAATTAAATTTTGAATATCAAAATTATTTAATAATGATTCAACAAATAAGTTCTCATCAAAGTCAATATCATCTTTTGTGTATGTAACGGGCAGGCCATCAATGCAGATTTCTCCATAAACCCTTTGTGCCTGATATTTGTTTTTGGTTTTGAAAAGTTTCGTTGGAATATAAGGATTAGTTCTTGTCCCAAGAATGACTCTCCCATTTCGAAATAATATGATGCCAGGGTTAGCTAAATAGCTACCTTTTTTGTGAAGTTGTATGAAACCGGTAATTCTTTGTTTTTGGAACTCAAAATCAAGGTTTACCTTCCATGTTTTGTATTCACCAATTCCAAAGTAAACTCCCTTTGTGCTTTTATAGATGGGAGCATTTAAAATTTCTAATGTTTTATCTTTTTTGAAGTTAGCATCACCAATAGCTTCTCCATTTTTCCTGATTTGTATATCAGTTTTCACATAGTTAGATTTACCTTCCTCATAATATGTAAATTTCTGGTATAGATCTCTTAGGGTCTCTGTTATTTTATTGATATTTTGATCGTCAATTGTGCGGCGTGTATTTATTAGTTTTATTATTGTTCCTGTTCCGCTTATTTCTGGCGATTCTTCACTTACAGTTATGGAGCTATGATTGGCGCTTAGAAGTTCGCTTAAGTTGAAATTCGCAATAAACTCAGAATCATTTGATGACTTAGTAATTAGAGTCCATGTGTTTGAAAACCACACTGATGCGGCTTTCATTCCAATACCAAACTCACTTAATCCACTTATTTTTGGTTTACTTGCCGGCTTAAAAGCTGTTTTTAATTCACTTTCACCCATCCCAGGACCATCATCAGAAATAACTATGCTATTTCGAACAGAAACATCTTTTTTGTAATCTGAAGTGTAGAAATCTAGAGTTATTGTTAAAAGATCTTGCCTCTTATTACTGAATTGATGAGCATGAATAGCATTGTCAATAAACTCTGCTAAAGCATATGCTGGATTGTATTTTTGCTGAGGAAGAATTGAGTACATACCCATATCAGGTGAGACATCAACTTTAAAGGTTTTGTTTTTAGTCACCGGCAAAAATCCTTATGTTTGTAGTCTAATGTATAGAATACTTCCTTAATTCAGAAGAAATCAAGCTTACAATTTTGGCATTTACAGCGTTTCCTAGGGCTTTAAAGGCTTTAGATGTATTTTCTGGTATATGCTTTAACTCGTGTAGAAACTGTAATTTTGCAGCTTCATGTTTAGAGAGATATCTTGCCTCACTCGGTACGACAGGTATCTGTGTCGGTGTCATAGCAATTAATGAAGGAGCGATTTCAGGTTTTAAAACTCGAATACCTGAAGCCCTAAATTGAATAAGATGGCTAAATAAGTCATAACGATTTAAATGACCACGCCATTCAAGTATTTGCCAGCTATTGTTTTGTTTATCGAGAGAGCAGACCCATGTGTCTATAAAGTGCTTATTTTGAGAGTAGATGTTACGACTAACTTGTATGGATGGAGTAATCCAGTTGGCTACTCTTCTTTCTTTTTTTGTATATGAAGGCATCTTGTTCATAACATCATTCCACGTATTACAATTTTCTAAAGACTGCCCATATGCTCCTTTATATTGTTTCATCTCTTTGAGAGACAAGGAACGGAAGTCTAAAGGATAGTCGGCGCCAAACTCTGGTGCGACAATAGAAAATGCAGTTCTAGATGGAAGTGAACAATTTTGGATTAAATGTTGCCAAACATGTATTTGATTTAGTTTTTTTGGTTCTAGTTTCTTATGTTCTAGTGAAGAGTCTAAAAAGTCTTTCAGATTTGCTGATGAACTTGGGTTTAATGTAGGCCAGATGTTTTCAGTGATAGTAATGTCATTTCTATGAGCAACAACAAAAATGCGCTTACGATTTTGGGGGATTCCGACTTCGACAGGAGAGATGATTTTATAATCTACGTTATAACCAATTCTCTCAAATGATGACAAAATATAGTCCCAAAAAGTACCATCTGCGATTGTTAAAATATTTGGAACGTTTTCCAAAACCACAAATTTGGGGTTGTGATGTTCAGCTATGCGGATAACATCGTCAATTAGCCTTCCACTTGTGGGACAGGCAGTTCCCTTTTTTTGCCCTGCCAGTGAAAACGGCTGACATGGAAAGCCAGCACAAATTACATCATGTTCAGGAATGTCTGTGGCATTAATTTGTGTAATATCCCCCTTAGGTTCTATTCCGTAATTCTGTTGATACAGCGCCCTCAGTTTTTCGTCAATTTCACAAGCAAACACGCACTCGTAGCCATTTTGAGAAAACCCTGTGTGGAATCCTCCTAAGCCCGAGAATAAGTCAATAAATTTCATGATGTGACACTCCTTTTGAAAGGTTGGCTATGCTTTCAATTACTGAGTCGATTTGTTGGGATAATTCTGGATGCTGCTTAACTAATTCATCGACTAATAAAGCTGCGTGAGAAATATCAGAAGGTTGATGTTGAATATGAGTTTCAACAGCTAAAAATTCGCAAAGTTTTGCGAAACGAAGGTTATTGAGTGAGAAAGTTTCTGTTGTTAAAACTCTGAACACAAAATCTTTGTTGAGAGGCTTAACCAGCCCGTTGTCAATTTCTTGTTTGTATTGTTTGTTAAAGGCTATGCAAAGCTTTTCGTAAGTGTTAAAACCTTTTGAATCTTTTGCAACTTTGATCCGCCTCACAATTTCATTTCTATATTTTTTTGCGCTACTCATTTTTATCTTTACGAATTAAAATTCTCAATAATGAGAAATTTATAACATATTTTCTTAAAAATAAGAAATATAGTTTTAGCCTAGATTTAGTTACTTTGAAATTGCTTTCAATTAAAATCCATTAAAATAAGTGAAATCTTCCCCAAAAAAATTTTAAGTATTTGAGATTAAACGACAAAAAAAATCGATTTTTTCAGAAATTTGTTGTTGTAAATCGTGGTTAAGTGTATGAAAAATAAAGAAAAAATAAGAGTTCTTTTTGTGTGTCTTGGCAATATTTGCCGTTCACCAACAGCCCATGCGGTGTTTCGTCGTTTGGTGGATGAAGCCGGTTTGTTGGACGTGGTGATGATCGATTCCGCTGGAACGGCGGCGTACCATGTTGGGAAACAGCCAGATGGACGCTCCATGCAAGTGGCGGAATCCCGAGGCATTCCCATGGCGGATTTACGTGCCAGAAAAGTTGATCTAGGGGACATCATTCAATTTGATTATATTCTGGCGATGGATCGTTCCAATTACATGGATTTGATGCACTTAGCCTTGCCGGAGCATCGTGAAAAGATTCGTATGTTCTTGGATTTCGCGCCGGAGTTTGATGAGACAGAAGTGCCCGATCCTTATTATGGTGGCCCAGCTGGGTTTGACCATGTGTTTGATTTGGTGACGGCGGCATCCAAAGGGTTGTTGGACGATATTCGTCAAAACCATTTGTAAGCGTTATCGAATGAAAATCTGCCAGGTTGGGTGTTGCTGTAAATAGGGTGAGAATTGCTTTTGCCACGTATTCGAGAGGCTTTCAAATGCTATGGCTGTGTAACCGTTCTTGAGGTAAAACTCGGTTAGTTCGGCTTTGGCTAGGCAGGTGATTTTTGCATTCGATTGTTGTTGAACGCTGGTATGAAAAAAGTCGAGCAGTTTAGATGCAAGCTTTTGGTTGCGATACTCTGGCAGTACAAACAGGCTGCGTAACCAGTAATCGTTTTCAATGAGTCTTAGCCAAGCGGCGCCCACCAAATTTTGATTGATTTTCACGGTGAATAATTTGTCTGCTCTGCCTGCGGTAGCTTGGCCGTGAGTTTTGAGAAAACGATTTCCCAGCAAAAAGTCGTTCTGCTCGGCTTGCTGACACACAATATTGTCGGATGTTATCTGATTCACAGGAGTGCTTAGGTCTTCATTTATGGCGAGAGTCTATTGTACAAAATGCCACCGTTTGGAAAACCTCTGTTTGTGTTCGGCATTGCCTGAACTGGAGAACAAAGTAGAGTTGGTTTTTCTGCAGCACCCGTTGGAGCAAAAGCAGGTTAAGGGCACGGCATGGCTGACGCATGCCAGTTTAAGCCAAAGTCATTTTCTGGTGGGGGAGCAGTTTTCTTCAGATGAGTTAAGCCACCTCATTCAACATAAACAGACCTTCTTACTGTATCCGGCTTCAGAGGAAGAGTCCGTGATGACTTATTCTACTGAAGAGGTTCAAACGCAATTTCCGCTGGAAAATTGCCGGGTGCTGATTTTAGATGGTACTTGGAAGAAGACGAAAAAAATGCTCTATCTCAATCCTGAACTGGCGGCGTTGCCAAGGATTATGCTTCAACCGCAACAGCCGTCGGAATATCGTATTCGCAAGCAAAAGAATGCACAAAGCCTGTCGACTTTAGAGGCGGTGATGGCATTGTTGAGTGAACTGGAGCAAAGCAGTCAGTATCATCGTTTGCAAAATGTAATGGATGCATTGGTGGCGCAGCATGAGGCTTGGATTGAAATGGAAAAGGCTCTAAGAATTGAGGGGCTCAAATAAAAAAAGCCCCGCCTAACATGTGCAATTTAGGCAGGGCAAACCTTCGACAGACAACTCATTGCAGAAGACGAAAATAAGGTCGGGAATCTAGGCTAAGATTAAAACAATCCTCCCTGGTAGCTTTCGATCCCCGGATTCGTTTTGACGCCCTTCAACACAGGATGGTTCACCTTGTTCAAAGTAACGCCGGATTTTTGGTGTCTCAGATGGTCGGCAACCACATCCCAAACCGGGCGACCTTCACCGACGGTTTCGACTTGCCCCCAACCTGAAACTGTATATTTTTTGCTGGCCTCAATCGGTGTGCCGTTATCCAGCTGCATATTGCTGATGCGCGATCCCAGAGTTCCATTAGGCTCACAGGTATAATCCAACCCGCCGACACGAACCATGTCGCCGCCGGATTGTAGGTATGGATCTTTCTGGAAGATGTTTTCGCAAACCCCTTCGAGAATATCTTTGATTTGTGCACCCGTCAGTTCCGACTTATAGCTCTCGCCATAGGTCATGGAAGTCACGTCCATCACGCGCTCCATGGTGATGCTCTGTCCGCCCAACACAGAAGAGCCCCATCTGACACCGGCAGACATCGCAATTTGCGTGTCGTGCTCTTCGCGCAGGGCATTGACGATAACCTGATCCCAGGAGCCGATAAAGTTTCCGCGACGGTATAACGGATCATGTGCCACAGAAAGCTCTTCTTGTAGAATCTGCTCATAAGTTTTCCCTAGACGATCCGGGTTGTGAGCATATTTCGGATTACGGGATTCGATAATGGATTGGCTGTATTGCGTTTGTCGCAACTGCTTGATAAAGCTATCGGTTTCCTTGTCGGCAGCAAGTAGATTTGAGAACACTGGCAATAGGGTGTAGTTGACCCCTTTCAATTTGCCGTTTTGGATGTCCAAATCCATACAGCCTACGAATTTACCGTTTGAACCCGCATTGGTGACATAGCACACACCGCCTTCAGGGGTTTTGATATTGATGGTTTTTGGAATACCGTCATGGGTATGCCCACCGAAAATCGCATCGATACCGCTGACACGTGAGGCCATTTTGATATCGACATCCATCCCGTTGTGGGAAATCATCACAATCGCCGCGACTTTCTCGTTCTGGCGAATATGATCAATGTTTTTCTGTAGAGATTCTTCACGTAGACCGAAAGACCAATCAGGGAAGTTTGCTCTCGGGTTGGCATTGGCCGTTCTCGGGAATGCTTGACCGATAATCGCGATGCGCTCACCGTTGATTTCTTTAATGCTGTAAGGCTTGAACGGCAGGGCGTTATCTTCGTCATAAAGACCGATGCCACCATGCTTTTCCGTCATGTTGCGATAAGCATCGCCAAACAGGGAATCTTCTTTCACGCGGATGTTCTGCGCCAGAAACTCACCCTTGAAGCGTTTGATATTACTCAGCACTTCCTCTTCGTGATAGGTGAACTCCCAGTGTCCGGTCATGATATCTACGCCCAGCAGGTTGGAAGCATCCACCATATCTTGTCCGCGTGTCCAAAGTGCCGTTGCCGAACCATGCCACAGGTCTCCACCATCCATTGTCAAAGTGTTTTGGTGACCACCTGCTTGATCGCGCAGTTGATCCAATAGGGTTTTGATGTGGGCAAACCCGCCGACCTTACCGTATTGCTCAGAGGCATCCTGAAAGTTCAGGAAAGTAAAGGCATGTGCCAGAGGGGTGTTCGGTTCAATGTTCAACTCTTTCAACAACTTGTGACCCACGATATGAGGTAGTTTGTTGTAAGCGGGGCCGACGCCTAGGTTAACGTTCGGTTCTCTAAAATAGATCGGGTTCAACTGCGCATGGGTATCGGTCAAATGCAGAATACGTACATTGCCTTTCATCGGCACTTGATACATTTCAGCATTCAGCGTAGCCGAAGACGAATCGGCTCTATTTTTAGACATTGCCATGGCGGATGTCGGTAGCATTCCTGCTGCCGCAGCCATGGACATTATGTGAAGAAACTCACGTCGGTTAAGGCTCATCTTTTGTCACTCTCCTCTCTTGGTTGGCTCGATGTCAATTTAGTGTGCATCGGCTCTTGGTTTGATGAGCAGTTTAAAAAGAGGAGGGCAAAAAGAAAATTGGGAGTATCCCGAAATAAATTAGGGTTAACCCTAAGTATCTTGATAAATCAAGGGGTTGCGTCGTCCTTTTTGGCTTCAATCGCCAAGCGAACCAAGTCGGTAACAGTTTTGACTTCGAGTTTGGACATCAGATTCGAACGATGAACTTCAACGGTTTTGATGCTGATGAAAAGCTCATCGGCAATCAGTTTGTTCGGTTTGCCTTGGAGAATGCCTTGCAATACTTGCTGTTCGCGTTTGGAGAGTGAATCAAAGCGTTTTTTCAGCTCCTGTGAGCGTTGATGATCCTGTTGCAAGCTGTTGTATTCGTGAATCGCCGCCTGAATACGTTCCAGCATATGTTGGTCGTTATAGGGCTTTTCGATAAAGTCAAAGGCACCTTCTTTCATGGCACGAATCGCCATGGGAACATCTGCATGTCCGGTGACGATGATGACTGGAAAGTTTGGGTCGATCTGTTTGATGGCGAGGTGCAATTCCATGCCGTTCATTTTCGGCATACGCACATCCAGAATGACACAGCCCGGCAAGCCGGTGGTGAACGCATCCAAAAATTCCTGACCATTTTGGTAAAGCTTGGTCGGTAGATTGACTGACTCCAATAGCCACTCCAAAGACTCCCGTACCTGTTGGTCATCGTCCACAATATAGACGCAGGGGGCATGGTTTGATGTTGGGTTCATCACGTTTTCCTTTTGCTGGTTTCGTATGATTTGGTTTCATACTGTGTGGTTACGTGGGGGAGTCTGAAAATAAATTCTGCACCCTGTTCGGTGTTACGCGCATCCAAGCGGCTGTTATGGGTTTCGATGATGCTTCGGCAAATGGCGAGCCCCAACCCCATGCCATCCGGCTTGGTGGAATGGAAGGCGTCGAAGATGTGTTCTATTTCACTGTCTTCAATTCCCGGACCATTGTCTGCAACGGACACTTCCACTTGGTCGCCGATAGTCGTTAGTGAGACGGTGACAACACGTTTCGTGTTGGGTTTCGCGTTTTGAAGTTGCGTTGCTTCAATGGCGTTGCGAACCAGGTTGAGAATCACCTGCTCAATCTGCACCTGATCGCCTTTGACCAACACCGGCTTGTCGGTGCCGACCGATTGTAGGGAAATGGATTGTTGTCCTGATTCGATTTCAAGCAAGTCCAATACGCGCTTAATCAAACGCACCAAGTCGAAAGTTTCTTCACGATGAATCCCCATTTGAACGAAGTCTCTCATCCGGCGGATGATTTGAGAGGCCTGATTCAAACTGCCCAATGAGCGTTCTAACCCGGTCTTCACGGTCGTGTCGGAATTGTCGTCCAAACGTCTGAGTGATCCGCTGATGTAGTTGATAGATGCCGTCAGCGGCTGATTGATTTCATGCGCAAGACCGGAAGCGATTTCCCCCACCGTGAACAAGCGGGTGACTTTACCCAGTTGTGAGCGATATTTTTCCCGTTCGTCCTCAATGGTTTGTCTTTCGATGCTTGACCCAATCCATTGCGACAAAAGTCTGAGCAACTCTTGGTCAACTTGAGCGATGTTCGGATTCAGCTTGCTGTTGCCGACAAATGCCAACAGGCAGTGAGGCGTGTTTTCCACCATCACGTAAAGGCTGATGTAGCATTTGTTGTCCTGTTCATTTTTCACGCATTTGATTTCGCCGCTTTCATTTTTGTCGAAGTGTTGTGGCAGGTTGGCGAGAATGTCATCTTCCATTTCAGTATTGCCGTCTGCCACGCAAAGATCCAGTTGTTGACGAGTCGACTCCGCATCCTGTGGCGGAATCTTGTATAAAAACGCCGCATCCATCGCAAAATGATCGCGAGCAAGCTTGATGAGGGCGGCGAGTTTTTCGTGTTGCGTCAATTCAGGATTGACGGTGATTTCGTAGAAACCTTGCAGTGCCGAGCGGCTTCGGCGCAGGGTTTCTTCAATGGTTTCGCGGGCGATAATATCCTGCTCCAAAGCCTTATTGACCGAAGACAGCTCTTTGGTGCGCTCGATCACTTCCTGTTCCAGGTTGTCACGATGTTTTGCCAACTCTGATTGCGATGCCGCCAGTTTGCGGTTAACGCGACTCAACCTTACGGTGAAAAATGTCAGTACCAACATGAACGTCAGTACCAATAGGGTGACGGACTCATGTTCTTTTAGAATCTGCTTCAGACTCACTTCTTTGGATGGCGCATAGGGCGGTAGCTTCAATGCCTGCAACAAACCGTTGACCGTTGTCAGGTCGGCAGCCTGTGTCCAACCGTAAAAAGGATCATAGTCGAGTGTTGACTCGTGTTTTGGCATGCTTTTCAGGGTAATGGCAACCTGGCGAGCCAAAGCGATGTCGGTGTGATTCAGCTTCACCATAGACCAGTTGGGGTAGAGCATGCTGCTACTATGCATTGGGAGATAGTTCGGTGTGTCTTGCGGATGGATGATTTTGATTTGTCCCGGCTGAATCTCTTTGTCGGCAATCATGTTTTCCAATATGCCGGAACGGACAATACCGATATCCGCTTCATCATTCACAATCGCTTTGACGATGTTCTTTTGCGAGCCATTGGTGAAGAGCATTTCAAAAAAGTCTTTTTCCGGCGATAAACCGGCGAGCAACAATTCACGTTCGATAATCTGATAACCATCAAATTCCGAGGGAGACACCGCCATCACACTTTGGTTCTTGAGGTCAGACAAGCGTTTGAGTTTGTTTCTATCGGCACGGGCAATCAGTACCGCGCCCAAGTAGCTCGACACCTGAGTTTGATAACGCGTCTGCAAGGTGGCGATAGGGCGGGCGTCTTCCGATTTTTGCAAAGCGACGATATTCGCCGGATTGGTGATGACAAATGCCAGTTGCTGTTTTTCGATGGCTTGGTTCAAACACTCAAGCCCCATCAACTTGATGGTGAAGTTATAGCCGGGAATGTTATGCGATAGATATTGCGCTGTCTTTGACCAGAAAGCATCTTCCTCTGGATCATGGTGTTGGTTGAGCACACCAATCGAAACCGTTTGTGCGGCAGCCATGCTGGAAGCAAGTGTCATGACCGCAAGGACAAAGCATCGCAGTGTGAAAGAAAAATTCAATGGGCGCATGTATCTAAGTCAGGTTTCCAAAAATGTTATTTTTTCTATATTACTCAAATTAATTCAACAGTATGAACAAGATTCTGCAAAACGATTTGGTTTAAACTTACGCTATCGTTTTGAATTTTTTGTACGAACAACCACGAGACAAAAGAAAAATATGGCTAATAAAAATCGTATCCAAAACCAAACCGCAGTCGTTACCGGCGCGACCTCCGGTATCGGTCAGGCATGTGCTTTCGCTTTAGCGGAGCAGGGCGTGAATTTGATTTTAATGGCGCGCCGAGCAGAGCGTTTGGCGGCATTGAAAGATGAGTTGTCGAAGTATCCGGTCACGGTGAAAACCTATGTGCTGGACGTTCGAGAGCTGGATAAGGTCAACGAGGTGTTTGCTGATGTCTATGCCAAACACAAGGTCGATATCCTCATCAATAACGCAGGCTTGGCGTTGGGCTTGGGCAATATCGACGAAGGCAGAATCGAGCAGTGGGAACAGATGATCGACACCAATATCAAAGGGTTGCTTTACGTCAGCCGTGCGGTCATTCCAAAAATGCGTGCGCAAAACTCGGGACATATCATCAATATCGGTAGTATGGCGGGCGGCATTACCTATCCGGGCGGCAATGTCTATTGCGCTTCCAAGTCTGCAGTACATACTTTGAGTGAGGCGATGAACTTGGATTTGGTCGGTACCAATATCCGCGTCTCCAATGTCGCACCGGGTGCGGCAAATACCGAGTTTTCCAAAGTACGTTTTGACGGCAATGAAACCCAAGCGGATGCGGTTTATGACGGCTTTACCCCGCTTGGCGCCGAGGATATTGCTGACTTGATTGTCTATATTTTGAATGCACCGGCGCATGTCAATATTCAGCATACTTTAGTGATGCCAACAGCTCAGCGAAGCCCTACGGTGTTGCACCGAGATCAATAATCAAAATCTGCCAGGTTGGGGGTGAGTGTGTTTACCCCAACCTGGTAGATTTTTGCACTGTCGCAGAAACTTTATTTTCCTGTCACTTTGTTTTCATACAGTGTTTTTAAACTAGCGAAACTTACTTGTTTCACTGGGATGTGTTATGAAAACTTCATTGCTTTATCGTTCAATTTTATCCGTCATGGTTGTGAGTGGTTTGGCCGCTTGTAGCCAACAGCCAACCAAACCAAGTTCACAAAAACCAGCTAAGTTATCCGTCGATTTTCAGCCGATTGCGCCTGCGGTGACACAGCAGGAAAAAGACGAAATCCGTTCAGTCAAACAAGTGACGGTTAATGGTCAGGTGCAAAACATCGATTACTACCGTTTGATGCAAACGGGACAGAAAGATAATGGTGAAACTTTCGGTGTGGTGAAGGATTATCAGGACAAAGTTATTCGCGAAGCCGATGGTTCAGCTTATTTGTGTAACGGTACGGATACCGGCGAAGGTTCTGGGTTGGATCACGTGTCTATTCTACAAAAGAACGACAAGTTGTATATGGTGTCACAATTCGAGTGTGGACCCGGGGCGATGTATGTCAATCAACTGGTACAGACACCGGATGGTGACTTGCATTTGAAACCGGATACCCTGCAATTCATTAGTCAAAAAGAATATTTCGGTGGTTGGGTACATTGTGCGGGGGTCACCACGCCTTGGCAGTCACATTTGGGGTCGGAAGAATATGAACCGGATGCCAATCCAAAAGCGCCTAAGCCTTATCAAAGCAACCGTTATTATCAGTCAGTCGGTGAGTTCTACTGGCACGGCGACATTCTGAAAAACAATCCTTATTTCTACGGTTGGACGCCTGAAGTCTCTATTAATGACAAGGGGCAACCTCAGTACACCAAACACTACAGCATGGGGCGTTTCGCGCATGAGTTGGCGTATGTCATGCCAGACAACCGCACGGTCTATTTGTCTGATGACGGTGCGAACGTTGGTTTCTACATGTTCATCGCTGACAAGCCGCAGGATTTAAGCGCGGGAACACTTTATGCCGCCAAGTGGCATCAAACTTGGTCGAAAGGGCTAGGAGCGGCACAAATCGAATGGATTTCATTAGGTCATGCCGATGATAAAAGCATTAAAGCGGTTGTTGCCGCTAAGCCACGTTTTGACGATATTTTCGAGACAGCCAAACCGAAAGGTGACTCTTGCCCGACCGGATTCCAGTCGATCAACGCATCCGCCGGACATGAGTGTTTGAAACTGATGGACGTCAACAAAGACGGTAAAGTCGATGCTGCTGACGAAGCCATTGCCAGCCGTTTGGAAACGCGTCGTTTCGCGGCCTATAAAGGTGCGACAGTCGAGTTCAATAAGGAAGAGGGCATTACCTTTAACCCGGACGACAACAAATTGTATATCGCTATGTCGAAAGTACGTGAAGGCATGGAAAACTACGCCAAAAAAGGTAAGTCGAAAGACAAATACGATATTGGTGGGCCGAACGACATTCGTTTGGACTATAACTTCTGCGGTGGTGTTTATCAGTTAGATGTCGCTAAAGACGAAAAAATCGGTTCTGACTATGTGGTGAAAAACATGGTTGGTTTGTTGGAAGGCACGCCTAAGAGCTATAAAGGCACTGAGTACGAAGGTAACAAGTGTGACATCAACGGTGTTGCCAACCCGGATAACCTGACTTATCTACCGGGCGCGCATTTGTTGGTTGTGGGTGAAGACACCAGCAAACATCCAAATGACATGGTTTGGGCTTATCACACCAAGTCGGATGAAATGCAACGTATCTTCACCGTGCCTTTCGGCGCGGAAACCACCTCGCCTTACTGGTACAAAGACATTAACGGATTCGGTTATTTGACTCTGACTACACAACACCCATTCGGTGAAGTGGAAAAAGACTATGTTCGCCCGGCAGGGGTTGATACCAAAACTGAAGCCGGTTATATCGGACCATTCAAGTTTGGCGTGAAACCAAATTGATGTTGCAAGCTTAAGTCATGCAATCGGGTTTTATTTCCAGTCCAAAAGTCGGTTTTGTGTCCAAGGCCGGCTTTTTGTTTTTCGGGTTACTGGTCAGTATCATTGCAAGCGCATCAACTCAACCGATAGATGTGTTGGGGCGTTATATTCCGCCACAGTGCTATACAAAGACAGAACACAAAGTCGGCATCGGGCAAATCGCTCATGTGCATAACCCTTGTTTTGCCTGTCATACTCAAAGTCTCGCCCCCAATTTTGCGGATGACGCCGACTTACAACTGAGTTATGACTTTCCCGCATCCATGCGCCGCAATCCTTGGTCAAACCTGTTTAAAGACAGGCGACCTCAGATTGCCAAGATTTCCGACCAGCAAATCGTCAGTTATATCCAACAAAGCAACTACCAACATCAGGGCAAGTTGCTGTTGGATGAAAAGTTGACAGCCCATTTACCCAAAGCCTGGGATGTCAATCAGGATGGTCGTTGGAACGGCTATCTACCAGATGCCTACTTTCACTTCGACAATCAAGGGTTTGATAAAGCACCAAATGGCAAGCTCACCGGGTGGCGAGCATTCGGTTATCGTCCATTTTTTGGTGCTTTCTGGCCGACCAATGGCAGTACCGATGATGTGTTGATTCGTCTTTCAACGCCCTTTCAGCAAGATGAAAAAGGGCAGTTTAGTTTGGCTGTTTATAAGCTGAACCTCGCCATTGTCGAGGCAATGATTCAACGCCGTGACGTAGCGATTTCTTCCGTGGATGAAACCTTGTATGGCGTCGATTTAAACCGCAATGGCAAACTTGATATGGCCGGCAAAGTGGTTTATCGTTGGGCACCGCTCAAAGGTCAAAATATGTCTTATGTCGGGCAAGCCAAAGCATTGCAACAGGCGGGTAAAGTGCATTTGGCGGCAGGTTTGTACCCGGAAGGGACTGAGTTTCTGCATACCGTGCGTTATATCGCATTTGATAAGCAAGGCGGTGTCACCTTGTCGGCCAGAATGAAAGAGGTGCGCTATGCCCGTAAAGTCGCGTGGAATACTTACTTTCAACTGCGCAATGCCGCCATGTCGGAAGTGAAAGAGGCGGATGATTTTCCCGAGCGTTTACGTCGTGTGCAAGGCAATGAAGAAACTGGCCTATACAACGGACAAGGTTGGGTGTATCAAGGGTTTATTGAAGACCAGCAAGGCGCATTGCGTCCACAAACTTATCAGGAAACCTTGTCGTGTATCGGTTGTCATTCCGGTATTGGCGCGACCACTGATAGTAGTTTTGCCTTTCCAAGAAAGTTGGGTGAAACTCACTTTCGGCAAGGTTGGTTTCATGCTTCTCAGCACAGCCTGAAAAACGTTGTGGACAAGCTGGTTGAGGTGGATGGTAGACAGATAGGCGAGTTTGCCAACTATCTGCTACAAAATCATTCCGGTAATGAGTTCCGAGACAATAACGAAGTCGAAGCCAAGTTTTTCGACAAGAACGGTCAGCTCAAACCGCAAGCTAAAAAGCATTTAGAAAAAGACATTACCTACTTGCTTTGGCCTAGTCAGCAACGCGCCATGCAGCTCAATAAAGCCTATAAAGTGATTGTGGATGAGCAGAGTTTTGCAAAAGGGCGAGATGCGCATGCTGCACCATTAAATCAAACGGTTTACGATTTGGTTAAGGCGGGCAAAATGACGGGTGTGGAAAAGCCAGTAGAGGTCAAAGTCATTAAATAGTTTGGGTTGTAAAAATCTGCCAGGCTGGGAGGGGAGATAAATTAAGCCGCCCTAAGATAGAGTCTTGTTTTTCTGTATTTTTCTTCTTTGGGCGACTTGTTACTTTTTTGCGTTGCCAAAAAAGTAACCCAAAAAGGCAACCCTGAAAATTCCCCGATACTTCTAAACTCGTTCACGCAAAATGGCGAACTCGCTTCGCTCAAACAGCGCCATTTTTAACGCGTTCACTTCGTTAAGAAGTAGGGCGGTGAATTTTCAAAGGGTGTTTAAAAAAACTCGCGGAAACTTGCACAACCTGTCAGGTTCACGCACTGATCCGCCCATCGTAAAAAGCTCGTTTTGTTGCTTGGCGTAGCGAGCGTAAGGAAATGATGCTGTTTGAGAGAACGAAGTGAACGAGTTCATCATTTTCAGCGAGTAGCCTAGCAACACAGAGCGTTTGCGCAGGGCAAAACTTTTTGCCTACTTTTTTGTTTAAAAAAGTAGGGTGAGCGCATGAAGAATATCTACATAGAAATAGTGAAATCAGAAGCGCTCAGGACGAAACGGTAGTAAACAATTCAAATACCCCAACCTGGCAGATTTTATAAGTCTGTAGAATACAAATTGATTTATTGTTTTTCGTTTCATAAAATCAAGTCATATAAGGATTTTTGATTGAGCTTTCTTGAATCCTCAATTTTTCAACGAGGTTTTTATTCGATGGCTGACGATGGTAAAAATGGATTGATAAACATCAATATAGATGGAGATTTAGCAAAGCCTGTAACAGTTTTTATTGAAAAGGTTTCTAGTGCTGTAGGGCTTGTATATCAACCACTTCATACTAAAAGAATGGCTAAGGCAAATGCAGATGCAGCTAGAACGGATTTGATTTCAAGCATCGAGCTTTCTGAATTTGAACAAAGAGCAATGGGTAGGCTTTTACATCAGCAATCTAGAAAGCAAGATAATATAGAGTCTATTACTTTAGAATCAGCAAAGTTAATCAAAGAAAATGCTAAAACTGAAGAGTTGGATGAAGATTGGGTAGCTCACTTTTTCGATCAGTGTGAAAACGTTTCTGATAAGCAAATGCAGACGATTTGGGCGAACCTTCTTGCAGATGAAGCAAACCAACCTGGTTCTGTATCTAAAAGAACTGTAAATATTGTTGCATCATTAGACAAACAAGATGCCGAACTGTTTACTAATTTTTGCCAGTTTTGTTCAATGATGGGAGATTTAACTCCGTATATATTGAATTCTGAAGATGAGGTATTTAAAGACAAAATTAACTTTGCTTCTTTAACTCATCTGGATAGTTTAGGTTTGATTTCTTTTAACCCTACTACCGGTTATATTCGTCAAGGGTTTCATAAATATGCAACAATTTTTTATTTTGGAAGACCTATTACAATGGAATTTCAAAATGATGAAGGAAATAAAATTCAAATAGGACAAGCATTATTGACACAGGCTGGTAGTGAACTTGCTGTCATTAGTGGTGCAGAATACAACGAAGACTTTTACCACTATATTATTAAAAGCCTTTTTGGCTCTGGTTTAATTTTGTCAACTCCACTAATTCAAAAATAGGTTATACCGTATAACCAACAAATAGCTTTTCAAGCCTCTTCTGGGTTAATTTTAACTTCTCTGCGCAATCGCTAACATTTCCTTAGCATGATTACGCGTATTTTCGGTAATCGTCATACCGCCCAGCATTCTAGCGAGTTCTTCAACGCGTTCAGCTTCGTCCAACTCAGTCACTTGCGTAATCGTTTGCTCATCGACAGTGGCTTTGGCAATGTTCAAGTGTTGGTTTCCGTAAGCCGCCACTTGCGCCAAGTGAGTGATGGATAGGATTTGTCTGTGCTTGCCCAGTTGTTGCATCTTTTGCCCAACCACTTCGGCAATACCGCCGCCGATACCCACATCCACTTCATCGAAAATCAATGTCGGTAGGCTAGCGACTTCTGCACTGGCAACTTGTATCGCCAAGCTGATACGTGAGAGTTCACCACCAGAAGCCACTTTTGCCAACGGCTGTAAAGGTTGTCCTTTGTTGGCGGTGACGAGGAAACTAACGGTATCAGACCCTGTGGCACTGGGTTTGTCGCTAGGGGTAATTTCGATTTTGAATTGTCCGTTTTCCATGCCGAGGGTTCTCATGGCATCGGTCACGGTATCGCCAAGTTGCTTACCGGAAGTGCTGCGAGATTTGGTAAGGGCATCTGCCGCTTTTTGGTAGGCGATCTCTGCTTGTTCTATCTCTGCCTTCAGGCTTTCCAACGACGCATCCGAGTCTTCCAACTCTGCAAGCGCATCGCGGATTTGTTGGTGCTTATCAACTAATTCTTGTGGCTCAAGCGTATAGCGTTTTGCCAAGCCAAACAGTTCTGACAGGCGTTCATCCACTGCTTGTAAACGTGCCGGATCAAGCTCAATATGATGGTCTTGCGCTTGAATGTCATTGGCAGCTTCTTGGGCGTCTATCAACAAGGAGTTGAGTTGCTCGGCAATCTTTTCCAAGGTGGGGCTGTATTCGGCAACCGAGTCCAATGCGTGGATGGCACTGTTGAGTTTTTCGGTGACGCCTTCTTCGCCCTCAATGAGTTCGTAGGCGTTGTACACGGCTTGCTTGATTTCACTGGCGTGCGCCAAGCCGTTTTGTTCTTCAGCCAAAGCGTCATATTCGTCTGCCACGGGCATGACTTTGTCGAATTCTTTAAGCTGGAAGTTGAGCAGGTCTAGCTGACTTTGTCTGTCACTTTGTTGCTCATGCAGGGTTTTATAACGCTTTTTAAGGCTTTGCCATTGTTGATAGGATTGTTGCGTGTCTTCCAATAGTTTTGGATGGTTAGCGTAGGCATCCAACAGTTCAAGTTGTTTGTTGCTGTGAAGCAGGGATTGATGTTCGTGCTGGCCGTGAATATCAATCAGTAAATCACTCAAGCCTTTTAATTGAGAAATCGACGCCGGCAAGCCATTGATATAGGCTTTTGAACGCCCTTCAGCCGTAACGGTTCTTCTTAATAGGCAGTTGCCTTCGTCGTCGAATTCATTGTCCGCCAGCCATGCTTGTACTTGAGGAAGGTCTTGTATCTCAAAGTCGGCAGTGATGTCCGCTCTGGGGGTGCCATGACGCACCAAGCCGCTGTCTGCTCGCTCACCCAATGCCAAACCGAGAGCGTCCAATAAAATGGATTTCCCGGCGCCGGTTTCCCCGGTAAGGGTTGTAAAACCGGAATGGAAATCCAATGACAGTTTTTCAATCAGAGCAAGGTTTTGAATGGTGAGTGTTTGCAGCATAAATCTTCAAATTAGAAAGTTATAAGTGTCTAAATAAATGTCGTCGCTTAATGGCGTTATCCAACGTTTTACCTAGAGTTTTTGACCCCAGTTCAGTTTGGCTCTTAATAGCTCATAGTGATCGTGGTCTTTAGGATGAACCATTTTGATGAATTTTGGATGACGTGTCACGATGGTTTCGTGTTTTGCGCCAATCAAAAAGGACACCTGACCATCACAGATAATGGATGCCGTGCCATTGCAGTTGTCATGGGGTTTGATGCGAATACGGCTGTTGCCGGAAACCACCACCGGGCGATGGCTCATGGTGTGCGGATTGATGGAAACCAATGTCATGACGTCCAACCCCGGATCGACAATCGGCCCACCGGCAGACAGTGAGTAAGCGGTTGAACCGGTTGGGGTGGCGATAATCAATCCATCCGAGCGTTGGCTACTGAAGAAACGGTCATCAATGAAGGTTTCGAACTCGACCATACGAGGGGAGTCGTTTTTGTGTAGCACGACGTCGTTGAACGCCACTTCTTCAAAGAGCAATTTGCCGTCCAGATGAATCTGTACATGCAACATAACGCGTTCTTCACATTTGTAATCGTCCGCCAAGACTTCGTTGAGGGTATAGATCATCCAGTCTGGAGAAACGTCGGTGAGAAAGCCTAGACGTCCAAGGTTAATACCGAGAATCGGTATTTCAAAGTCGACAATGGTACGGGCAACATCCAGGAAAGTGCCATCTCCGCCGACCACTACGGCGAAGTCGATTTCCTTGAGCATGTCTTCGCGTTGCAGTTTTTCAATGCCATAGCGCTCCACAGGAAAGTCTTTGCAACTATGTGCATCCAGAATGACGCGTTTTTCTTTTTCTTGAAAATAGAGAATCAGCTTATCAATCAGTTCCCAGGATTGAATGCCGTTGTATTTTCCGAAGATGCCGATTTTATTAAACATTTGATGTTAACCCGAGTATCCGTTTTAATGTGTCATCACCTAATTCCGTGCAGTTTGATTTTGCCGGATTTGGCAGGGGTTTTTCATTATGATTTAGATGATTTTATCTTGAAAATGAAAAAATCGCTTCCATAATATGGTTAATTAACGCAAAAAACATTTCCTATATGAACTTTAACGAACGATCTGAGCTTTTATTTAAAAAATTGATGTCGATGTATCTGAACGATGGCAAGCCTGTCGGTTCAACTGCATTGGCAAAATTGCCGGAAGTAGGGGTGAGTTCCGCTACGGTTCGTAATGTCATGGCAGATTTGGAAAGAATGGGGTTGATTCATTCGCCGCATACTTCAGCAGGGCGCATTCCAACTGATTTGGGTTTTCGTGTGTTCGTCGATACGATTTTGACGGTACAGCCTCTTAACCAAACCGTACAACAAAACATTCAGCAAGGGTTTCAGCGTGCGCAAACGCAAGATGAGCTGATTGGATCTGCTTCCAATATTCTGTCGAGCCTAACGGGGATGGCGAGTTTGGTGATGTTGCCGAACAAAGAACAGGAAGTTTTGCGCCATATCGACTTTGTGCGTTTGGGCGAAAGACGTTTGCTGGTGGTGTTGGTGCTCAATGATAACGATGTTCAAAACCGTATTATCGAGTTGGAAGAATCCGCTTCGGAATCGGAATTGTTGGAAGTGGCGAATTACCTGAACCAGCATTTTGTCGGACACAGTTTGCGCGACGTCAAACAAAAGCTGGTGGGACAAATGGATGAAATCCGTTTGAACATGAACCGTTTGATGCGTGCCATTATGGACGCGGCGGATCAAGTGATAGACGCCAAGACGCAAACGGCGGCGCCTTACTTTATTTCCGGTAAGACCAATTTGCTGAATTATCAGGAGTTGGCGGACACCGACAAGCTTAAGGCTTTATTCCAATCTTTCGAGCAACATACCCACATGCTGAACTTATTAGATAAATCCATGCAAGCTAAAGGCGTGCAGGTATTTATAGGCAATGAGTGCGGGCATGAAATCTACCAAAATTGCAGTATCGTCACCACGCCTTACGACGTGGACGGTGAAGTGGTCGGTGTACTGGGTGTAGTAGGACCTTCACGCATGCATTACGACCATGTCGTGCCGCGTGTCGATATGACGGCCAAAATTCTCAGTTCACTGCTCAAAGGCAATCGTTAAGCGGACAGCTTGTTGCTACCCGTTCGACGGGACAGCGTTTTACCAAAGCGCAATGGTTGAAGCACTTCGAAATCGGTTATTTCAAACAGATCACTCGGCCCATTGAACAAGTGGTCTACTAGATCATCGTGAATAATTTGTATTTGCCAGATCAGCGCCATTTTATAGAAACGTCCATAAACGGCATTTGGAAAGCAGGTTGTGAAAACATCTTTCATGTGTAGTTTGTCATCAATGTCGATAATGTCCGACAGTTGGTCTCCTGCTTTAATATCGTGAAAAATTTTGTCGAACAGAATCACTTCGTTGCAGGGGTATGACACTCGTTTTCGGCTTCTGCCGCCTTCAATGACGGCGTGTTGCATATTGGATGCAATCACTCGGATTTGAAGGTGGTCAATGTCTGAAACCAGCTTTCCTTGCAACAGGTTTTTAAGATAAAGAGTAGAATCTTTCTTAACCCGTTTGGGCCAATGGATTTTTATCTGGGTGAGGTAATCTCTTAGATAAGTCTTGGCCAGTTTATATAAGAAGTGGTAAAAAAGGTAAGAACCTCCGATACCAGCAACCACGGGGAATAAAAAGCTGCGCGCTCCCCGGTGAAATAACCAAGTGTGATCCGGTGCGCAGAACTGATCATGATAACCAATAATCTGAAGCATCGTTGCAAGTGTGATGGCTAAACCTGCCCATAAATAGGCGAGCCTTTTGGCGGTTGGCTGCAATTTTCGTACATTAAGCCAGAAATCAAATTTATCTTGAGGCGTAAGGTGAGACGGGTGAGGTTTTGTCGTCAATACACTAGGAATCGGGTAGAGCTTTATGATGTCCGGTTGCCAAGGAGAGCCCACTTCAAGTTTGAATTCTGTCTTACAGATAAAATTTCCGGCAAAAAATCCAGGCGATGACAGATTATGGTCATAGTCATAAGGAATGAAGCTCGAAAAATTCAGGTCTACAACCATTTCATTTATCAGCTCAATGTTTGCAGAAAAGAGTTCGACATTGCACCATTCTTTCGATTTTTTAGGGTGTCCAACAAATGTCTCTTGAGTTTCGTAAAAGCGACTGATGACAGTCAGTCGAGCATGATTATTCAGGAGCGTTTTGTCGTTAACTTTGAGGGTGGCTTGAGGTTTGCCGTCATTGAAGTCGTAGACAATATCTACCCGGTTAGAGCTCACTTCGTAGGGCATTCCATTTCCTTGTATTAACGAAAATGGACATTCTAGAAGACCTGTTAAACGCCCACAATTTCATATTTTCTATAGAAGGATAAGTGGTACCCCAACCTGGCAGATTTTGACGTTTTAGGAAAGAACGCTATTGAGCCTGCGGCGGAACTCATTTGCGGTTTCCGGTGTCATGTTTTCAAGCATATTGATGGTTGCCAGTGCCAGTTCTTTAGCACCGCCACCTTTGGCGTTAGGATTATTTTGTAGCAGTTTGAAAAGATGCGCCATTCCGGTGTCATAGTCTTGTTCAGCAATATAGCAAACCGCTAAATCAAACAAAGAGTCTTCGTCTTCTGGTTGTGACGCCAGTTTTTCAGATAAAGCGGCTTTGCCAGCAGTGTCCAACGCCAGTTTTTTGAAGGTGATTTGACCGATCAAAAAGCGGGGGCGTTTCTCTTCTTTGATGTTATCCGGTAGGCGAGTGAATAATTCCGCGGCTTCAGCAAGCAGGTTGATGTCCAGGAAAATCTGGCACATGTCCATGGCAATATCGACATTGCCGGCATCTTCTTTGGCGGCTTGAGATAACAGTTGCACCGCTTCCGGTGTGTTGCCTTCGCTATGCTTGGCTTTTGCCTGCTCGCGCAGTTCGTCAGCAAGATTATAGATGCCGAATTGTTTGAATAGCGCAGCAAGGCTCTCATAGGTCATGACACCGACTTCTTCATGAACGGCTTCACCGTCTTTGAATACCATGAGTGTCGGGACGTTTTGAATGTTGAATTTTTCGCGTGCATCAGCATACATGTCGATGTCCAGTCTTGCCAAGATAAATTGACCAGCGAATTTGTGTGCATAGTCGATGAGGATATTTTCCAGCGAAATACAGCTACCGATGGCGGGACTTAAAAACAGGACGAATACTGGCAGTTTATGAGAGTTGGTGAGCACGATATCGTCAAAGTCCTGGTCGGAAATTTCAAAGTTGTAAACGTCTGGTTTTGCCATATTAAGTTCCTTTTCATCAGTACTCGTATTATATCAGGCTTATAAAAACCCGCCCGAGTGATCCATAACGGCCTTAAATAAGTGTCCTTAAAATGTTTTTTTTGAAAAAAAATTCTGTTTTTGTCTTGAATCCTGAAATTACGCCCCCATAAATCTGCCGATTTAAGTTATTTTTTATGCGGAGAAATGCATGTCGAAGAAAGAACAGGCTCAAGCAGCTGAAGATCAAATTCCAACTGTTGATTCAGAAATTTCTGAAGAAACGCAAGATGCCGAACAAGCGGTTTCAAACGACTTGAATGCCATGCTTCAAGAAGCGCAGAAAGAAGTCGAAGCACAAAAAGACTTGGCGCTAAGAACCCTTGCGGATATGGAAAACCTAAAACGTCGTACACGTATTGACGTTGAAAATGCCCATAAGTTTGCATTGGAAAAATTTGTGAACGCTTTGATTCCGGTTTTGGATTCGATGGAAATGGGAATGGATGCCGCGAAGATGGAAGAAGCCACTTTGGAAAGCATTCGCGAAGGGCTTGAAATGACCTTCAAACAAACATTGGATGTATTGGCGGATTTCAACGTAGAACGCATTGATCCGAAAGGTGAGAAGTTCAACCCGCAACACCATGAAGCTATGACAATGGTGCCGTCACCTGAGCATGATTCCAATACGGTCATGGACGTTATTCAGAAAGGCTATGTGTTGAACGAGCGTTTGGTACGTCCAGCTCGCGTCATCGTTGCACAGTAATTTAGGGCAGAGGGTTTGAAATAGGCAAAGAAAATTCACATTTTTTGAGTGATTGCCTTGAAAACGAAAAACCCTACCTTATATACAAGATAACTTTGAAAAACCTTTAAAAATTTAGATTTAAAAATCATGTGCTCCGAACAGGATTCGGAACTCAAATTTGGAGAAACATTATGGCAAAAATCATCGGGATTGACTTGGGTACCACCAACTCTTGTGTGGCGGTCATGGAAGGTAAAGACGTTAAGGTTATCCCTAACGCGGAAGGTGCACGTACCACACCATCTATCGTTGCTTATACGCAAGACGGTGAAGTATTGGTTGGGGATTCTGCAAAACGTCAAGCGGTCACTAACCCAGAAAATACTTTGTTCGCGATTAAGCGTTTGATCGGTCGTCGTGCTGACGATGCAGTTGTGGCGAAAGATAAGGACATGGTTCCTTACAAAATCATTGCAGCTGACAATGGGGATGCGTGGGTAGAAGTTGACGGTAAGAAACTGTCTCCTCAAGAAGTGTCTGCACGTACTCTGATGAAGATGAAGAAAACAGCAGAAGATTACCTTGGTCACGAAATCACTGAGGCGGTGGTAACGGTTCCTGCTTACTTTAACGATGCACAACGTCAAGCGACCAAAGATGCCGGTAAAATTGCAGGTCTTGATGTAAAACGTATTATCAACGAACCAACTGCGGCTGCTTTGGCTTACGGTATGGACAAAGTTAAGACCGATAGCAAAATCGCGGTTTATGACTTGGGTGGTGGTACTTTCGATATCTCTATCATTGAAGTAGCTGATCTGGACGGTGAGAAACAAGTCGAAGTATTGTCGACTAACGGTGACACTTTCCTTGGTGGTGAAGACTTCGATAACGTGATCGTTGATTACATCGCGACTGAGTTCAAGAAAGACCAAAACGTTGATTTGAAACTAGACAAGCTAGCACTACAACGTGTTCGTGAAGCAGCGGAAAAAGCGAAGATTGAACTGTCTTCTCGTGAGCAGACTGACATCAACTTGCCATACGTCACTGCGGATGCGACGGGTCCTAAGCACTTGAACATGAAAATCACTCGTGCCAAGTTTGAATCTTTGATTGAAGATTTGGTTGCGCGTTCTATCGCACCCTGTAAAACAGCGTTGGCGGATGCAGGTCTATCTGCATCTGAAATCGACGATGTTATCTTGGTGGGTGGTTCGACTCGTGTGCCAATGGTTCAAGCGAAAGTTAAAGAGTTCTTCGGTAAAGAGCCACGTAAAGACGTTAACCCTGATGAAGCGGTAGCAATGGGTGCTGCGATTCAAGGGGGTGTATTGTCTGGTGACGTAAACGACGTTCTTCTTCTAGACGTAACGCCTCTATCTCTAGGTATTGAGACGATGGGTGGTGTGATGACCAAGTTGATCGAGAAAAACACGACGATCCCAACACGTAAGTCGCAAACTTTCTCAACAGCGGAAGACAACCAAGCTGCAGTAACGATTCACGTGCTTCAAGGTGAGCGTGAAATGGCTTCTGGGAACAAATCTCTAGGTCAATTCAATCTGGATGAAATCCCACCAGCACCACGTGGTACGCCTCAAATCGAAGTAACGTTCGATATCGACGCTAACGGTATCCTAAACGTTTCTGCGAAAGATAAGGCAACCAACAAAGAGCAACACATCACGATTCAGGCTTCTTCTGGTCTATCTGAAGAAGAAATCGAAGCGATGGTGAAAGATGCTGAAGCACATGCTGCTGAAGACGCTAAGTTGAAAGAACTAGTTGAGTCTCGTAACCAAGCGGATGCGATGATTCACGGTACGAAGAAACTATTGTCTGAGCAAGGTGATGCCGTTGATACAGCAGAAAAAGAAGCAATCGAAAAAGCGATTGCCGATTTGGAAGAAGCCATCAAAGGTGATAGCAAAGAAGCGATTGAAGAGAAATCTCAAGCCTTGGCAGCCGCTAGCCAAAAACTAGCAGAGAAAGCTTACGCTCAGCAAGCGCCAGAAGGTGATGCGGGTGCAAGCCAGCAAGGTTCTTCTTCGGCAGATGACGATATCGTTGATGCGGAGTTTGAAGAAGTAAATGACGATAAAAAGTAATCTGATTGTTTGATAGCTCGCCCCGAGCGGGCGACTTCTTCGTTCAGGAATGGTCAGCTACTATTTGTAGCCTCACATTCCTAGCCTCGAATTCGCCTCACTCGGAGCGGCTCTAAAACATCAGATGCATAGGGAGATGTTTAAATATCTCCTTTTATGGATGTAAAGGAGTTTGGCTAAACTGAGAATTCAAATTTAGCGCTTCAAACTTCTGTATAATTCGGGCGATTTTGAGAGGTTCTCACGAATCAGGAGCAAAGAAAAACGAGATAGAATTTTTCAGGTTGTGACCAAAAGATGCACCTAATAGCCTTAGCTATTGGGTAAGTTTTTTGGTTATAAGATGGATGGTTATAGCCGTTTTTATTTGTTTCTGGTTCGTGTGAAACTCTCTTAGATTGCCCGTTTTATTATTTTAACCCCAGTTTTTATTTGAAAAATGCCAACGCAGGCATCCCCAACCTGGCAGTTTTTGAATAAAAACTTAAATTGAATCTAATCACTGACATTATGAGCAAAAGAGATTACTACGAAATTCTGGAAGTTGTGAAAACCGCTTCCGATGGCGAAATCAAAAAAGCGTATCGCAAACTGGCGATGCGTTATCACCCAGACCGTAACCCGGATAACAAAGACGCGGAAGATAAGTTCAAAGAAGCTTCTGAAGCTTATGAAATCCTTTCCGACCCTCAAAAACGTCAAGCCTATGACCAGTTTGGTCATGCGGGTGTTGATGGCAGTGCAGGCGGTGGATTTGGCGGCTTCGGTGGCGGCGGATTTGCTGACTTTGGCGATATCTTTGGTGATATTTTCGGGGGCGGTTTCCGTCAAGCAGGCCCTCAACCGGGTAATGACCTACAGTATGAGTTAGAGATTTCCCTTGAGGAAGCGGTGGCAGGCACAACGGTTGATATCCGTATCCCAACCAAAGAGTTCTGCGAGGCTTGTGATGGCACAGGTGCAGAACCTGGCTCTGAGGTGGAAACCTGTCCGACCTGCCACGGTAGTGGTCAAGTACGCGTACAACAAGGTTTCTTTGCGGTATCTCGCTCTTGCCCGACCTGCCACGGCACAGGGAAAATCATCAAGTCTCCTTGTAAGTCTTGTCGTGGTGAAGGTTACAAACACAGCCATAAAACCCTTAATGTTAAGATTCCTGCCGGTGTTGATAACGGTGATCGTATCCGCTTGCAAGGTGAAGGTGAAGCGGGTGATCGCGGCGCACCACACGGCGATTTGTACGTGCGTATTCGCGTGAGAGATCATGCGATTTTCCAACGTGACGGCAATACGTTGTTCTGTGATTTGCCTTTGTCGTTCGCGACGGCAGCATTAGGTGGTTCAATCGATGTGCCGACCTTGAACGGTAAAGCCAGTTTGAAAATCCCTGCGGGTACGCAGTCCGGCCAAAGATTTAAGTTGGGCGGAAAAGGGGTCAAGTCGGTTCGTTCGTCACATGTCGGTGATATGATTGTACAAATCCATATCGAGACACCAGTGAAGTTGACGCAAGAACAAAAAGATTTGTTGGCGCAGTTCGATGCGAGTTTGAAGGGCAAACACCACAAACAGCATAGTCCGAAAGAGCATGGATTTTTCGATACGGTAAAATCTTTCTTTACGGGCGATGACGATGCCGAAAAAAAAGATAAAGACGGCCCGTGGAACTAGGAACAAGATAAAGGGATAGCAGAATGGACAAGCAATTGAGAGTAGCGATTACCGGCGCAGCAGGTCGAATGGGTAAAAACTTAATCGATGCGGTGCATCAAACCGAAGGGTTGATGGTATCGGCGGCGATTGCGCGTCCTGGCTCTTCTTTGGTGGGGGCGGATGCCGGTGAGTTAGCGGGTGTCGGTACGTTGGGTGTGAAGGTCGTCGACCAAATCGAACAGGTGGTTGACGATTTCGATGTGATTATCGATTTCACCACGCCGGAAGCCACTTTGCATAACATCAAGGTCTGCTTGGCTCAAAACAAGAAAATGGTCATCGGTACTACCGGTTTTGATGAGGCTGGCTTGGCGGTTTTGCGTGAAGCGTCTGAACGCATGGCGATCATCTTCGCGGCAAACTTCAGTGTTGGTGTGAACCTTTGTTTGAAGCTGTTGAAACAAGCGGCAGAAGTCTTGAATGAAGGCTATGACATCGAGATTATCGAAGGACATCATCGCCATAAGGTCGATGCCCCTTCAGGAACAGCATTGCGTATGGGTGAAGTGGTTGCCGATACACTAGGGCGTGACTTGAAAGCCTGCGCAGTTTATGGTCGTGAAGGTATTACTGGTGCGCGTGATCCGAATACCATCGGTTTCGCAACGGTGCGTGCCGGCGACATCGTGGGCGACCACACTGTTTTGTTCGCAACTGAAGGCGAGCGTGTTGAAATCACCCATAAGGCATCAAGCCGTATGACCTTTGCCAAAGGGGCTGCGCGTTCGTGCTTGTGGGTTGCCCAGAAAGACACTGGCTTGTATGACATGCAGGATGTGTTGAACCTGCGTTAAAACTTTCTTTTCTTAAAAAGAAGCGCCGCTATCTTGCAGATGGTTAGGCGCTTTTTTTATGTCTGCAAGATTTTCCAAACCATCTGCCAGGAATGTGATTTATCCAAAATGAGCGTATGATGAAATCTCTAAGGTGAGATTCCATGATTCCTATTCAGGAGGCCGTCATGTTTAGAATATTCTATCAATGGTTCGTTGCTTGTCTGTTTACATTCGCTTTTATCACCAGCGCTTCGGCCGCTGATTCGACAATCCTCAAGGTTCAACACAAGCACGATATCAAAGTGGTTTACGATGTGAACCAAAACAATATAGAAGCGGGCATTGGCCAAGCATTGTATTACGTACGTGGGTTGCTTGAGGCTTACAAAGGGCAAGGCATCCCGATGGAGCAACTACATATCAGCGTGGTGGTGCATGGCGCGGCAGGCTATTGGTTGCTGAAAGATCCAAAGTATCAGGATTTTGTCGGAAATCCGTTTGATGTGAACCCGAATGAGAAAGTGGTGAAGGAGTTGATTGCTCATGGTGTGAGCGTTGAAATCTGCCATGTCACCATGAAGGCGCATCGTTGGAAACCGGAAGACATCTTGCCAGGCGTGAAGATTGTTTATGATGCCTATACCCGTATCATCGATTTGCAGATGCAAGGCTATGCTTACGTGAAATTTTCCGAGTAGTGTGATTTTTGAAAAGGTTTGAGGATGATAATGTCGGGATGACGGAGGTCGTTTTTTCGCATATCATAGTTTCCATAATATAAGAGACAAGTTTATGGAAAGAACATTTGGCTACTCACTTTTAACACTGTTTGCTGTGTTTTGGTTACTGCTATTGCCAAGGATGGCAAGCGCAGAACAGATTTCGCAAAACTGGGTATGGTCGGTGGAGCAGGACTATGCATTTGCCGCCACCAATAATGAACAGAAACGTATTTTCGGGCAGTTTTGTTATTACAAGACAGGACTGTGCGCCTATATTGTCGATTTGGGTATCACTTGCAAGAAGTCGGATGTTTTTCCCAGTCTGGTGAATACCGACGCCGGTGCGCGTAAATTCGATTTGATTTGCGGGCGACGTTTGCATGATTCCAATGCCTTGATTATCAAACCTTTCCGTTCGATAGACAGTCTAGTTACTCACAACAAGCATATCGGATTTGCCGTCGCATTGCGCAATGGTAAGTTTAAGGTGGTGCACTTCAGTTTGCTCGGTTCGAAAGAGGCCATCAAGATGATGCGCAGCTATGCCAAGCAGAATGCCAAACCTCCCAGTATCGAGCCGGACGACAAGCCAAGCAATCGCCCGCTGGTGCCAAACGCGCCAAGTACTAAAGGCAAATATTTATAAAATATAATCAGGAAGGCGGTCATGGATGAGCTAATTGGTTTGGCGTTGAAAAACTTTACCGTCACAATGCTGATTTTTGGCTTCGTTGCGACGGCAATTTCATTGATGAAGCATTCGCGCGTCGAGCCTTTGACGCAGGCGTTGGTGGTAGAAAAGCTCTTTGCTTATTTTTTGCTGTTCAGCATCGGTATCGGTTATCTCTATAACTTCATCATCCATGTCTTTTTTGCTGAGATGGCGGCACATTTTATCGGTTGGGCCAACAGTCCATTCCAATACGAAGTTGGCTTTGCCAGCCTTGGCTTTGGGGTTGTTGGTGTGTTGGCTTTCAGATCAAGTTGGGGGTTTAGAGCGGCTGCCGTTATCGCCCCTGCTTTTTTTAGCTGGGGCGCGGCAGGCGGGCATGTTTATCAAATGCTGACCAATCATAACTTTGCACCGGGCAATGCCGGCACCGTATTTTGGACAGACATTCTTATGCCTACTTTTGGTTTGGTGCTGCTTTATTTGCAACACCGCTCAACAAAAACGACTAGCTAAAATCTGCCAGGTTGGGGGTGTCAGATCTGTCCATTCAAATGGACGGGTTGGCGCTTATTACCCCAAGTTCCGGGGTGACTGTCAAACACACCGGCAATCGGCGTGCCACAGTGCTCACAACTGCCATTATGCAAATGCCAGTCGGTAATTTCGTAGTAAGCACGCCCAATCACTTTTTTACCGCAATGCGGGCAATAGGTCGCCTGACCTTCCGGGTGGATGACATTGCCGGTATAGACGTAATTCAACCCCGTTTTCATCGCAATATCTCTTGCCGTTTCCAACGTTTGTTGTGGTGTCGCCGGGTTGTTCATCATGCGGTAGTCAGGGTGATATTTGGTGAAATGCAGAGGGACATCCGGCCCGCAGTGTTCCAATATCCATTCCGCCATCTCGGCGATTTCTTTTTCCGAGTCGTTTTCACCGGGAATCAACAAGGTGGTCAACTCAACCCAGGTGTCCGCTTCATTCACCGCATAATCGATAGTCTCCAACACTGGCGCAAGAGATGAGCCAGTCAATTTCTTATAGAAGTGTTCGTTGAACGCCTTTAAGTCGATATTGGCGGCATCCATGTGTTTGAAAAATGTCTCGCGTGGTTCAGGGCTGATGTAACCCGCGGTCACGGCGACGTTTTTGATACCTTGTTCATGACAAGCCTGTGCCGTGTCGATGGCATATTCATAAAAAATCACCGGGTCGTTGTAGGTATAGGCAACCGATGCACAGCCATTTTGTTTGGCAGCTTGTGCCAAAGCTTCTGGTGCGGCTTGATCGAGCAGTCTGTCCATGTCGCGGGCTTTAGACATATCCCAGTTTTGACAAAACTTACAGGCAAGGTTACACCCTGCCGTTCCAAAGGACAGCACAGCAGAACCCGGCAGAAAGTGATTCAATGGTTTTTTCTCAATAGGATCAATGCAGAATCCGCTGGAACGCCCATAGGAGGTGAGCCACATTTTGTCATTCATGCGGCCTTGCACGAAACAAAAGCCTCGCTGACCTTCGTGGAGTTGACATTCACGCGGACATAAATCACACTGAATTAAACCATTGTCGAGGCGATGCCAGAAATCGACCGGGATAACTGAGGCATCGCTTAAATTGACGTTTTTCATTGTTTTGTCTTGAATCTTGATGACTTATTCGTATATATATTAATGAAAACGACGAATTCAAGGTGTTGGGTTCAATGAGTCATGACATCGGCAAAGCCGACAAGAGAGTTGTGATATGAGTCATGTTAGACCAACGGCGGTAGCAGGCGCGTTTTATCCAGATGATCCTCAAACGATCAAGGCTGTGTTTTCTCAGTGGATGCCTCGAAATGAGAAACTCGCCAAACCTTCCATCAAGCCGGTTCCTAGAGTCTTGATTGTGCCGCATGCCGGCTATGTCTATTCTGGCGAAGCGGCTGCCAAAGGCTATCGGCTATGGCAAGACAGTTCTTCTCAAATCAAAACCGTTGTTGTTATGGGGCCTGCTCATCGAGTGTCTTTTGTTGGGGTTGCCACCATCAGTGCGGATGAGGTCGCCACGCCTTTGGGGAATTTGCAAGTTGATGTTCAGTTACGAGACAAGTTGATTGAAGCTTGTTCGCAGGTGGGGGTTTCCGATATGGCGAATGCGCCGGAGCATAGTCTTGAAGTGCATTTCCCGTTTATCAAAAACCTGTTGCCGGGTGTTAAGGTTTTGCCTTTGTTGAACGGCCAAGTCACTGCTTCCGAGGTGCTGGATGTTATTCAGCATTTATGGAATGAAGAGGGCGTGTATTTCGTTATTAGTAGTGACTTGAGCCATTTTCGTCCATATGAAGAAGCGCAAAAACTGGATGGAGAAACCGCCAAGGCAATTCGTCAGGGAAATTGGCAAGCCTTGAACGGTGAAATGGCTTGTGGTTATAAGGGAATCCAAGGGGTTCTCGGCGTGATGCGAGATCACCCGATGATGATTGAGCAAATCGCGTTAATCAATTCCGGGGATACTGCCGGAACCAAAGACCGGGTTGTCGGCTATGGCACTTGGGCGATGTATGAATTGCAATAATCGAATTTTAGCGACGAGCAAAGGTGTGCTATGAAATTGAATACCGACCAGAAAAGTGAAGTGTTTTCTCTTGTTAAACAGACGATTTTGGATGGACTCAAAGGGGTAACGCCACCAGAAGTGATGAGCGACGACGAGGCTCTGAATCAATTAGGTGCCTGCTTTGTTACCTTGACGATCAATAAGCAGCTTCGCGGCTGTATAGGGAGCTTGCAAGCGCATTTGCCTCTGATGCAGGATATTGCCAACAATGCTTATAAAGCGGCTTTTCAAGACCCAAGGTTTCCGCCATTGACGGAAAGTGAAGTGGAAGAGATTGATATAGAAGTTTCGATTTTGACGGCGCCGGAAATCATCGCGGGCTGTAGTAGCAAAGAAGCACTACTGGCACAACTGACACCTTTTGAGGATGGATTGGTGATTTCAGATGAACGCCATCGTGCGACCTATTTGCCCTCGGTTTGGAAACAGTTGCCTGACAAGAATGCATTTGTCGATAATCTCATGCTCAAGGCGGGGATGACTCAATGGAGCGAAAATATGCGCTGTGAGCGTTATCATGTACAGGCGTATGAAGCTTTTTGGGGCGATATAGACTGATTTAGGGAGGTAAGGATGCTTAGATTTGAATTGGTTGTGGGTGCGGGAGAGTTTTTTGAAACTTTCGATACACTTGGCGTAGAACGTATTCTAGAGTTTTCAGGGCGCGTGGTGTCACCGCAAGAGCGCTTTGATGAAATACAGAATTTTCATTTGGTGATTCAGGTAAAGAACAGCCGTTCAGATATTTTAGGGCGTGGTGAGTTGGATGCCGCGAGCAAACTCTTGAAGGCAGAGGTTTTCCTAACCCAAGCGGATGTGCAAAATCTGATGCAGCTATTGCCAAGCTTGAGCGCGGGGCATTTGGATTTGTCTTTTTTCTTGTTGGTAGACAACAATCACGAGATTTTCGATGATCGCAAAGGGCTAAAAGATCGATATGAGTTCCATATCGATGAGTTTGTCAAAGTGCTAGGCTACAACAATACCTAAAGCACGCCTGTCATCAGTCAACAATATCCGGGATTAAAGTCTCGATGACCTGTTGAGCGATTTCCAACTCTTCATCTGTCGGAATCACCCAAACAGCGATCTCACTGTTTTCGGTCGTAATCAAAGAAATGCCATCCACTTCCTCATTGGCGGCATAGTCGATTTCAATGCCGAAACGGGTAGAGAAACCATCTAAAACACGTTCGCGAACCAACGCTGAGTTTTCCCCAATGCCGCCGGTGAAGACCAAGGCATCGACTTCATCCATCACCGCAAGATAACTGCCCACCACCTTGTTCAGGCGGTAGGTAAACATATCCAAAGCGACCTCGGCTTCATGGTGACCGGATGCGGCAGCTTCCACCAAGCTGCGCATATCACCGATGCCGCAAAGTCCTTTCAAGCCGCTTTCATGATTGAGCAGATAATCAGCTTCATCGGCGGTGTAACCTAATTCCCGAATCAAGTACAAGGGAATCGCCGGATCACAGTTACCGGATCGAGTACCCATAATCAGTCCTTCCAGTGGCGTGAAGCCCATACTGGTGTCGATACTTTCGCCGTACTCAATCGCACAAGCGCTGGCGCCATTGCCAAGGTGCATGGAGATTAAGCTGACGCTCTCCAAATCCATTTCCAGTGTTTCGGCAAGCTGCTTGGCGATATGTAAATGAGAGGTGCCGTGAAAACCGTAACGGCGGATGTGATGTTCGTGATACAACTCATTCGGAATGGCATAGCGGTAGGCGTAATCCGGCATTGTCAGGTGAAAGGATGTATCAAAAACCGCTACCTGCGTCAGGTTCGGGAAACGTTCGGTAATATGGTAAATCGGAATCAGGTTGATGGGGTTGTGTAAAGGCGCCAATTGACACAACTCCTCCAGCGTTTCTATCACTTCTTTATCAATAATGGTCGCTTCATGGAAGGCTTCGCCTCCTTGTACCACTCGATGCCCGATGACATCACAGTCTCCCAAATGCTCACAGTAGCCGGCGGATTTAAGCTTCGCCTCGACTTCCAGTAGCGCTTCTTCGTGGGTTTTCTTGCCCAGCTCTTGTTCTGGGTCTTCAGTCAGATTATCGATATTGCCGTGCAATGCCAGATGGGTGTCTGCGCCGATATACAGGCTGTATTTGAGAGAGGAACTCCCCGCGTTAAGCACCAGTATCTTCATGAGGCATCTCCTGTTGTGCATGCATTTGTTGGGCTTGAATGGCCGTGATAGCGACGGTGTTGACCACGTCATCCACCGTGCAACCACGACTTAAATCATTAACGGGTTTGTTCAGTCCTTGTAATACCGGACCGATAGCAATCGCACCTGATGCTCTTTGCACCGCTTTGTAGGTGTTGTTTCCAGTGTTCAAGTCTGGAAAGATAAATACTGTTGCTTGCCCGGCCACATCGCTGTCAGGCATTTTTTGACGGGCGACCTCTGGGTCGATGGCGGCATCATACTGTAGTGGGCCTTCAAGCGTCAGGTCTGGTCGTCTCTGCTTTGCCATTTTGGCGGCTTGGCGAACTTTGTCCACCTCGTCACCTTGTCCTGAGTCGCCAGTAGAATATGACAGGAGAGCGACTTTGGGTTGAATGTCGAAGCGAGCGGCTGTGTCTGCCGAACTGATGGCGATTTCCGCCAGTTGGTCGGCATCCGGGTGTTGGTTAACGGCGCAATCACCATACACCAATACACGTGTATCAAAGCACATAAAAAACACACTCGAAACCAAAGCGGTTCCGGGTTTGGTTTTGATAATCTGTAGCGCCGGGCGTACCGTATCGGCGGTGGTATGGGTCGCACCGGAAACCATGCCATCGGCATAGCCGAGATGTACCATCATGGTCGCAAAGTAGCTGACGTGACTGATGGAGTCTCTTGCTAAATCAAGGGTCATGCCCTTGTGTTTACGCAGCTCATAAAGGGTTTGGATGAACTCGGATTTCCATTCGCTTTCTTCGTGGTCGATGATTTCCACGCCGTCCAGATTGATACCGAGCAGATTGCAGTGGTAATGGATTTCTTCAGGTTTACCGAGTAACACCGGGCGTACCACCTTACGTTGAAGCAAAATCTCGCAAGCTTTGAGTATGCGTTCATCATTCGCTTCGGGGAGTACGATGGTTTGTAAAGATTGCTTCGCCTTTTCAAACAAACGGTACTCAAACATCATCGGCGTGGTGACATCTGCAGTCGGTTGTACAAACTTCTCCAACAGACAATCCTTGTGAACGTATTGGTCGAATAGACTCAGCACCAAATGGTTCTTTTGTTCGTTATCCGCATAAAGTCGTGCGCGTACCTCATGGGCTTTCATCGCCGTTGGGTAAGTGTCGGTGGCTACCGAAATCAACGGGATTTCCAACCCGCGATAACCGGATAGCAGCGCCATGATGATCGGCGATGGGATTAACCCACCAGTCAACATAATACCGGAGATATTCGGCAAGCTTCTTGAGTACAGACTCATGACCGACACCGTTAAAATATCTGTCCGGTCACCGGGAACGATAATCAAATCGCCTTCTTGAACACGGCTTAGATAATTTTCTGCCGTCATCGCGGCCACCACCGGGCGTTTCACAAGACGGGTCAATGGCACTTTGTCGTTGAGCAATAAGCGACCGTTCAACGCCTCGTAAGTCTCCTTGACGGTGGGGGTGTCCAAGTCCGGAAGGTAAGGTAAATAGAAGATGAGTGAGTCCTCACCGTTTCTGGTGAGGCGTTGCGGGCTGTCGCAACTAAATATCTTTTTCGCCTCAGCATCTTCAGAGTGTTTCACTTGGTTGGCAAAGACGGCAAATGGCGTGATGCCTTCATCATGGGCTGCATGGATTTCCATCTCTATGTCGCTTTCGACCTCTTGCAGGGTTTTGTCTTTGCCGTTGAGCACCGGCACAAAAGGCGCGTTGAAGTGTTTGGAAAGGTTCAGGTTCAGGTCGAAGTCGATCGTTGAAGCCATTCGGCTCAATTCCATGCCTTGTACCAAAACAAAGTCGTATTGTTGCAACAGTTTTTGGTACTGAGCGATGAGCTTTTCGTACAGTTCGTGTTTATGACCTTCGCTCAATAGCCGAATCACTTTATCAAGCGTGAAACCGACCATTTCATCCATTGATTGCGGGAGGTCAAAGACGGATTGCATAAAGAGGCAGTCGGCGTCTTGTGTCTCTTCCACCACCGGGCGGAAAAAAGCCACTTTTTCGAATTTTTGGTGGAGCAAGGTCATCAATCCGAAAGAAATCGCTAAACTCCCGGCATGACGCTCGCGGGAAGCAATGTATAGACTTTTCGACTTCATAACCATCCCTTCAAAGAATCGTGCCATTAGCATAGCAAAGAATGGGAACGAAATATATCTTGTGAAGCGATTTGCGGAAATGAAAGGGAAAATCTACCAGGTTGGGTTAGTCATGCAGGGTAGTGACTTTACCTCTGAACACCCAGTGGCTGTAAATAAAGTAGCCCAAGACTAGGGGTAGTAATACCAGCGTTCCCGGTAGCAGAAACGTTAAACTGCTTTCAGGTGACGCGGCATCGGCAAAAGTTAAATTGGGTGGAATGATATGCGGGTAGAGATTGTAAAGAACCCCAATATATCCGGAGGCAAACAATAGGATTGAACCGAAAAACGGCAAAGCGGTACGCGACTTATTCAGACCATAGAGAATTAGCAATGCCGATAAAACCGACAGCACAGGAATTCCCAGCATCAAATGGTTGCTGATGGTCGATGAGTCAAACCATTTGTGGAGATAATCGGGGTTGAGAAAAGGTGTCCATAGGCTAATGATTCCAAGCGAAAAGAAGGTCAAGGTCAAAGAGACTTTGACTGCGGTTTCGGCCATGTCGTGAATCTCATTATGCGTTTTAATCCATAGCCAAGCGGCTCCCATCAAGGCATAGCCGGTGACAACACCTAACCCCGTCATGAGCGAAAAAGGCGTTATCCAGCCAAAAGCAGTTCCGGCATAGTGTCCGTCAGCTATTGGTAACCCTTGAATCAAGCTACCCAGGATGACCCCCTGCATAAAACCAACCACCACCGAACCGATATGAAAACCTGCATCCCAAAAGGTTTTCCAGTGTCCGTCTGCTTGGCGAAACTCAAAAGCAACGCCTCGAAAAACCAGTCCGATGAGCATGGCAATAACGGGTAAATATAATGCGGATAATAAAATCGCGTAGGCTTTCGGAAACACCCCAAATAGGCAGACACCGGTAAAAATTAGCCAGGTCTCGTTACCGTCCCAAACAGGGGCGATGCTGGCAATCATCTCATCACGTTGGGCGGCATTTTTAGTCATTGGAAATAAAATTCCGACGCCTAAATCAAATCCATCCAGTACGACATAGAGGAAAATGGAGAACGCCAGTATACCGATCCAGATATCAATAATAGTCATGAGATACCTCTTGCGTATCAGGAAGTTTTTTCAGTAGTTTGAACATGAAGTAAACCGCAAAAAGTAGGATTGCAATGTAACTGATGACATAGGCAGTAAAGGAGGTTGTGAGAAAAGCCACAGGTGTTTTAGAAACGGATTCTGAGGTCAGCAGATGGCCGTACACCAAGTAAGGTTGGCGGCCGACTTCAGTGGTTACCCAGCCAGCCAAAATCGCCATTAAGCCCGTTGGAGCCATCAGAACACTGAGTTTTAACAATCTTTTGTTGTCGTAGAAATGATGTTTTTTGCGTGCCCAAAGTCCCCAGAGTGCCAATCCCAGCATCAAAAATCCTAGCCCGACCATGATTCTGAATGACCAGAATACAATAGGAGTCGGTGGTCGTTTGTCAGCGGGAAATTCATCTAGCCCGTCAACCTTTCCGTTTAAAGAATGAGTCAGGATTAATGAACCAAGTTTGGGGATTTCAACGGCATATTTGACGGTCTGATCTTTGTCGTCAGGCAGACCGAAGAGAATTAAAGGTGCGCCTTTTTGCGCTTGGTAATGACCTTCTATGGCAGCGATTTTAGCAGGTTGATATTGCTCAGTATTAAGCCCTTGCTGGTCGCCGGCAATGATTTGCAGTGGAGCAGTGAACAGAATCATCCACATTGACATGGAAAACATTTTTCGTGCTACGGGGTGATTGGCATCTTTCAATAATTGCCAGGCACCCACACCGCCAACAAAGAAAGCGGTGGATAGGAAAGCTGCCAAAACCATGTGTACGAAACGGTAAGGCATGGAAGGGTTGAAAATGATTTGCCACCAATCGGCCGGAACAAATTGCCCTGCGGCATTGATGCTAAATCCTGCGGGGGTTTGCATCCAAGAGTTGGTGGTGAGTATCCAAAAGGCGGAAATCAGCGAACCCAACGCAACCATAGCGGTTGCGAATAAATGAATTTTTGGACTGACGCGTTTTCGCCCAAACAATAAAACGCTAAGAAAAATCGCTTCCAGAAAAAATGCAGTTTGGGTTTCGTAGGCGATTAGCGGGCCAAGGATAGGGCCTGTCTTTTCGGCAAACACGCTCCAATTGGTACCGAACTGAAACGACATGGTGAGTCCTGTGACGGTGCCGAGTACGAAGGTCACCGCAAAAATGCGTTTCCAATAGTCGAAAAGGGCGAAATAAACGGGATTCTTTTTCCATAATGCCAGTCCTTCTAGGACGAGCAGATAGCTTCCTAGGCCGATGGAAAGGGCAGGAAAAATGATATGGAAGGCAATCGTAAAAGCGAATTGAGCACGAGCCAACAGAGTAGGATCAAGTAAACTTTCCATCGTCACTTATGGCTCTCCTCTTGTTTTACGAAGCCTTCCAGTCTTGCCCCTACTATGACATAGTGGGGGCAAATGGCATCGGCTAAGTGTTCGGATGTTAAAGGTTACACAGCGTTAGCACATTAGCCTAGCAGAAAAGTTTTGGCAGACAAAGCCGCTAAACAGCAATTTTTTCAGCCAATACTTCCGCAACATCCAAGCCCCAAGGCGGCACTTTTCCGTCGTTGTTCATGAACATACGTTTGTACTGCATTTTGAGAAAATGCGGCACATGTCCCATCACCAGTTTCTGCTCCGGTCCGCCAAACCAAGAATTGGAATGGATGTAGAAAGCTTTTCCATCCCCCATATCGCCGATACAGAAAACCACAGGTTGCAAAGAGACATCGGCTTTTTCCGCTGACAATTGGTGAAGGTCTTTAGCGATTTGTCTGCCGACGATGTCACACTCCTGATGTCCGATAGCGCCGAGTTTCGGAACCGTTACCGCTGCACAGTCACCTGCGGCAAAAACGTTTCGATAAGTCGGGTTTCTCATATAGAGGTCAGTGACAATAAATCCTTCATTGTCGGCAATGGGCAGATTTTTCAAAAAGTCATAGGCTTTCCAGTTGGGGAAAAGGATTTTGATTTCCGCATTAATGACTTGGCCGTTTTCATACTCAATGGTGTGTTCAGTCAATCGTTTGATGTCACCGGTATTGTTGACATATTTGAATCCCATGCTTGATGCGGCTTCCAGTAGTTGGGTAACGACGTCTTCACCGGCGTCTTCTGCAATCATTTCAGCTGGCGTGGTGATGGTGATATCGTCCGGTCCGCCCTTACCATGCTGGTTAAGCCAGTTGGCCAAGGATAACGAAACTTCGACAGGAGGGCCTTCACAGGCAGCTTTGGCACTTGGAATAGAACCGCCGGGATAAGGTTGCAGACCAATCGCGCCGTCTCCCTGTTTGAACAGTGCCGAGCCGACCACAATGTTGCCGCCATGATAGTCTTCGGTTAGTTTTTTGAATAGTTTTTTTGCGTGATAAAAGTCCGAAACCGTGTCACCGTATTCGGCGAATCCTTCAATATCTTCATAGGCCAGTTCGCAACCGACCGAAACGACCAGAAAATCATATTCGATGGTTTGTGGTTCGGCTCCCGGGCGTTCGGCGGGGTTAAACTTCACTCGCTGACGGTTGACGTCTATGCCGGTCACTTCGCCTTGGATAAAATTCACATTGTCTTTGGCAAGGGTCGAGGGTAGATCCATCGTCAGGTTTTTTTCGAGTTCAGGATGATCAGACTCGAAAATTTCAGTCGAAATGTTGGGAACATAAAGCAGATAGTTTTTGCGGTCTATCACCGTGATATTGACATCTTTACCAGCATATTTTCGAACTGCCTGAGCAGAACCAAGTCCGGCAAAATTGCCACCTAGAATCAAGACATGGGGTGTATTCGTATGAGACATAACTAACCTCCAAATGGTTTTTGATTTGCGAAAGGCCTGTCGCTGAATGTTAAGCTAAAGCCTGTCGAGTAATTACTCTAGCACAACCAAATTAGTGATTGTTGATACGGTCAATATGCAGTCAGACTGCGTCGAAACCTTGAGTAAGACTGAAAAGAAATTAAGGATTCCACCACCTTTCAAAGCGGTTTGAATGAATTGCTTAATGCTTGATTAGGAGCTTGATTACAAGCTTGAACAAGACTGGGTGACGATAAAAATCTACCAGGTTGGGGTAAATAGGAGAGAACCCAACCTGGCAGATTTTAGTAGGACATCAAGCTTCGTTGATGTTGGAGACCTGGCGATCAAGGTAGTCTTTCAACGCCTTGGATTTGCTGCGGATATTGAATGTCAGTTTTGCCACATCATCAAAATGTTTGGCAAAGTGGATCTCAACACCTTCTTTCAGATAATCCGGCAGTTCGTTAAAGTCTTTACGGTTTTCATCCGGCAAAATCAGGGTTTTAATGCCGATACGTTTTGCCGCGATGACTTTCTCGCGAATACCGCCGACAGGTAACACCAAGCCCGTCAGACTTAGCTCTCCGGTCATTGCCAGTTGCGTTTTAATCGGTTCATTGCGTGCCAAAGACAGCAATGCGGTTGCCATGGTGACACCGGCACTTGGCCCGTCTTTTGGTGTCGCACCATCCGGTACATGCAAGTGGACGAATGCCTTGTCAAAAAACTCAGGATCGGCTTTGTATTTCTCCAGATTAGAGGAAATATAGCTGTAAGCAATCCCCGCTGATTCCTGCATGACTTCGCCCAACTGACCGGAAAGTTTGAATCCTCGATTGTGCGTATGCACGCGGCTGGCCTCAATGGTGAGGGTCGCACCACCCATGGATGTCCAGGCAAGTCCAGTCACGGTACCGATCTGCAAGTTGGTTTTTTCCTCGGTGAAACGTGGTTGACCGAGCATGTCTTCCAAATCCTGCACGTGGATGTTGGCTTCATTAATATCTTCCCGCACAAAGCGAATCGCCAGCTTACGGACAATTTTTGCCAGTTGTTTTTTCAGGTTACGCACACCGGCTTCACGCGCATAGCCGTCAATGACATGACGGATAGCGGGCAGGGTGATTTGCACCTGTTTCTTGTTCATGCCGGCTTCTTCCAAAAGTGCAGGCCACAAATGATGCTTGGCGATTTGCATTTTCTCTTCGGTGATATAACCGGAGAGGCGAATCACTTCCATACGGTCAAGCAAAGGCCCCGGAATAGTGTCTAGCGTGTTGGCGGTGCAGATAAATACGGCTTTGGATAAGTCAAAGCGTACATCCATGTAATGGTCCATGAACTCGTGGTTTTGTTCGGGATCAAGCACTTCCAGCAACGCAGACGCAGGATCACCTTGGTAGGAAGAACCAATCTTGTCGATTTCATCGAGCATAATCACCGGGTTTGCGGTGCCGCAATCCTTCAAGGCTTGGATGAATTTACCCGGCATGGCACCGATGTAAGTGCGTCTATGCCCTTTGATTTCGGCTTCATCACGCATACCACCGACCGAGAAGCGGTAGAATTTACGCCCAAGCGTGTCGGCAATGGAGCGCCCGATAGAGGTTTTACCCACTCCCGGAGGCCCGACCAGACAGATGATGGAACCGGACACTTCGCCTTTCAAAGCGCCGACCGCCAGGAATTCGAGAATACGGTCTTTGACATCGTCCAGGCCGTCATGCCCTTTGTCGAGAATCTTTTGCGCACGCTTCAAGTCGAGAATGTCAGTGGAGTGTTGTCCCCAAGGCAATTGTGTCAACCAATCCAGCCAGTTGCGGGAGACACCATACTCCGCCGACTGAGGGTCAAGCGTGGTGATTTTGTTCAACTCTTCTTCGGCCTTGTTTTCGGCCTCTTCGGTCAAAGAGAGTTTTTCGATACGATCCAGGAACAAGTCGGCGTCGGCATCGCGGTCGTCTTTGACCATGCCCAGTTCTTTTTGTATTTCCTTCAACTGCTGACGCAGGAAGAAATCTCGTTGTTGGTCGCTGATGCTTTCTTCAACACGCTCGCGGATATTGAATTGAAGTTTGGTGACTTCAATTTCGTGTTTGAATAGGGTTTGCACTTTTTCCAGACGATCAACTAAATCTAGCGTATCGAGAATGTCTTGCAACTTGTCATTGCTGGCAGAGGTCATGCTCGCGGCAAAATCCGCCAGTTGGGCAGAGTCAGTTACACTGTAACGGTTGAGGAAGTATTTCAACTCTTCGCTGTACAGTGGGTTTAGTGGCAAAAGTTCCTTGAAGGCATTCATGATTGCCAAACCATAAGCTTTCAGCTCGGTTTCAGACCCGCGTTGAATGTCTTTTGGATAGACCACACTGGCGTGGTACGGCTCTTCTGAGGAAATCCAGTCACTGATTTGGAAACGACAAATCCCTTCTGCGACCAATTGGATATAGTCGTCCTTGATTTTTGGATCGTGGATACGAATAAGCGTACCTGTCTTGGCAAACTCTTCAGGCTTGGCTTTGTTGTGCTCTTCACTATCGACAAAAATGATACCGATGTAACGTTGCTTGTCATCAATAACACGTTCGATGGTCTTTTCCCAAAGGTCTTTGTTCAGCAAAACAGGCAGGGTTTGTCCCGGAAAGAATGGACGTTCTTTCACCGGAAGCAGGTATAGGTGATTCGGTTTACTGCTGTTGACCTTAATCAGGTTGGCAAAGCCTTGCGTGACTTTTTTGACGGCATCTTCGACTTCGGACATTTTGACATCGTCATCTTCGTCAGTAATCAATTCGCCATGTTCCAGAATCAATTTTTCATCGGCATCCGCATCTTCTATTTCGGTTGCTTGCAACGAATCTTCGGCGTAGTCGTCGATATGGTCTTCAAACGCAACGAATTCGATTTCTTGGTGATCATCGGGTTGAGCCTGACTCTCCGCTTCGTGATCGGCTGGCGTTTGATCCGAGATTTCATTCTCAAGAATTTCAGTGATAGGGTCTAATTCTGTTTTTTCGCTCATGTGTCGCTCATGGTTGCTAATATTTTGAGGTCTATTTGAGTTATCATATGGGGATTGTTTTAGCGGTTTTCAAGAATTGAGAAGTAAAAAATGCAAAAAATAAAAATAGGATTTGTCACCGTTTCCGACCGAGCCAGTCGTGGAGAATATGAAGATTTAGGCGGGCCAGCCATGCGCGAGTGGATGACGAAAGCTCTTAGCTCTGAATGGGAGCCGGTGGTACGTTTGATTGAAGATGAACAGCCTGTCATAGAATCTACCTTGAAGGAATTGGTGGATGAAGAAGGTTGTTGTCTGGTGGTGACGACCGGTGGAACGGGGCCTGCGAAACGCGATGTCACGCCGGAGGCCACAGAAGCGGTTTGCGATAAGATTTTGGACGGCTTTGCCGAGCAAATGCGCGCGGTGTCTTTGCAATATGTGCCGACAGCGATTTTGTCACGCCAGATCGCCGGTACCCGTGGCAGTTGTTTGATTATCAATTTACCGGGTAAACCATCGGCCATCAGTGAGTGTTTGGAAGCGGTGTTTCCTGCGGTGCCTTACTGTGTCGATTTGATTGATGGTCCTTATCTGGAAACCAATGAAGATTTCATCAAAGGATTCCGCCCAAAACATGCGGTACGTAAGTCTTAGTTTAGACTCTGAATACAAAGGCGATATTTATGAGTAACTTCAATTATCAATACGATGGCTTGGAAACGATTAGAGACTTTATCCGCTGGGGCGGTACGTTGTTTCAGAAAGCGGATTTGTTTTTTGGTCATGGCACGGACAATGCCTTTGACGATGCCAAGGTATTGGTATTCTATGCATTGAAGTTGCCTTGGGAATTGCCCGAATCTTACTTGCTGGCGAGATTGACGCAAGCGGAAAAACAGCAGGTCACCGAGTTGTTCCGCCAACGCGTCGAAACCCGAAAACCTTCTGCTTACCTAACGGGTGAAGCCTGGTTTGCCGGGCTGCGTTTTATCGTCAACGAGTCAACCTTGGTGCCACGCTCACCGATTGCCGAGTTGATCCAAAAAGAATATCGCCCTTGGGTTGAACCGGGAAACGTCGAACGTATTTTAGATATGTGTACCGGTTCCGGTTGTATCGGTATTGCCAGTTTGCAAGCCTGCCCGAATGCAACGGTTGATTTGGTGGATATTTCCACGGATGCCTTGGCGGTTGCTGAGAAAAATATTGCTTTGTATGGTTTGGAAGATTCTGCCGTTGCCATTCAGTCGGATCTGTTTTCAGCGTTGGAAGGCCGTAAATATGACCTGATTGTTTCTAACCCGCCTTATGTCGATCAAATTGAGATGGATGCTTTGCCGGAAGAGTTCCGGCGTGAGCCTGAGCTTGGTCTGGCGGCAGGAGAAGATGGTTTGGATTTGGTTCGCAAGATTCTTGCTCAAGCCTCTCAACACCTGAATGAAGATGGTACCTTGATTGTTGAGGTCGGTGTATCGCAATACTACATGGAACAGGTCTATCCTGAAGTGCCTTTTTACTGGTTTGAGTTCGATAACGGCGGGGAAGGAGTGTTCGCCCTCCAGAAATCAGAGCTGGATGTTTTTCAAGAAGTGTTTGATGCCGCTGCGGCGTCGATTTAATGTCGAACACTGCTCAACCGGGTTTAATCGCATTGCTCCGCTCCTAGGTGGGGCGTTTAACTTTGCTATAAACGTTTAATTTTAAAAGTTGGTTGATTATTTGCTTTAAGCTGACTATTCAGTAAAGGATGAGCAAATCCTGGGTTGAAAGACCTGTAAAATCGAAACATTCAAGAAGGAAACTGTCTGTTTTTTGACATCATAGGCTATGTTTAATAGCGGAGCCGAAACAGTCAAGACGTTAGGAAAACTTTTATGAAAGCGTTAAAAAGGTTGTTGATAGCATTCATTTCGTTTGGCGTATGTTTGGTGGCACCACAAGGTTGGTCTGCTGCAGTTCAGCATAGCAATGCGCCATTGATTGACTTGGGTGCGGAAATGAAGAAGCAGCACTTGGAAGCTGCTCCTCAAGGCGTTGCGCCAACTCAAGGCACGGAACATGCTGCGGAAGCCAAAAAAGAAGAAGCCCCTAAACCTAAACCTGTGGTTCATAATCCACATTGGTCTTACTCGGGCGAAGAAGGTCCTGACCACTGGGGAGATTTGTCACCTGACTATGCAACCTGTAAAACCGGTAAGAATCAGTCACCGATTAATCTGATGGCAGATGATGCCGTTGGCACCACTTCACTACCGGGCTTTGATGTGCATTACCGTGATACGGTTCTTAAAGTCATCAACAACGGCCACACCCTGCAAGTCAATGTGCCTTTGGGTAGCTATATCAAAATCAAGAATCAACGCTATGAGTTGTTGCAATATCATTTCCATACGCCTTCAGAGCATCAGTTGAATGGTTTTAACTACCCGATGGAGTTGCATCTGGTGCATAGAGATGGTCGTGGGCATTATCTGGTCATTGGCATTTTGTTCAGAGAAGGTAAAGAAAATGATGCGTTGCAAACTATCCTAAATCACTTGCCTAAAAAAGTTGGTAAACAGGAAATTTTCAATGGTATTGAGTTCAACCCGAATGTCTTCTTCCCTGAAAGTAAAAAGTTTTTCAAATACAGCGGTTCTTTAACCACGCCACCTTGTACTGAAGGCGTTTATTGGATGGTGTTCAAGCAGCCAATAGAGGCATCGGCAGAGCAACTTGAAAAGATGAACGAACTGATGGGGTCGAATGCTCGTCCTGTTCAGGACTTGGAGGCGCGTTCTTTGCTGAAATCCTGGAGCAACCCTAAAAATGATGGTCAGGATAACCGTTACTATCAATACTACTAAAATTATCTAATGCATCAAAATTAAAAGCACTTCAAGGCAACCTTGAGGTGCTTTTTTGTTGCTACAGCTTTTTACCGATAAAGCTTTGCGTAAAATCTGGCATAAGATTTACCGCTAATAGCGCTGAATCTCGCAATAATCACGGTTTTGTCATAGAACTTTACTTGACTTATTTGCCGCATTTTCCGATAGTTAAGGAACCTCTGATTCAATCAGAGGTTCCTTAAAGCCTTATCAAAGTAGAAAGATGTTTAGCATCAGGAAGTGTATGGATTTCAAATCACGTTTTAAGTCAAGCTTGAAACCTCTTAGTGAAAAAGCGACAAAAGCCCTTAGCTATTGGCAATCTTTTTCGTTAAAGATGCGGGTTCTCATGATCACCTTACTGTTTGTTGGCATTTTCCTTAGCGTTTTACCTTATGGCATCAAGTGGGCGATGAAAGAAGCCCTGCTTAAGCAAGGATTGGAGCAAGTTCATATCGAAGATGTGTCGTTCAACTTGTTTACCGGGCAATTCAAAGTCGAAAATATGCTGCTGAAAAAGGCGGGAAAAGCGCCGTTGACTTTAGGAGAGTTTTTTGTTGATTTTGACTGGATGTCTCTATTTAAAAAACGCTTAGTCATCGATAAAGTCATTTTGCAGAAAACCCATGTGTATGTCGATTTCCAACCAGACAAGTTTTTGGATGTCGCTGGCATTATCATTCCGCTGAATAAGCAAACGCCAAAAGAGGAACAACCCAGTGGTGGACTAACCTGGAAGCTGGGACTCAATAGTCTGGTGTTGAAAAATACTGTGGTGAGTGTCATTGCGCCTAATCTCGATAAAAACGTGCGTTTTGATGAAGTATCGTTGAATGACTTACAAAACTGGGCACCGACTTCTCCTGCTAATGTGAACTTTAAAGTTGAAGTTGGTAATGGTAAGGAATACGGTGGTTTCAAGGGGGATTTGAAAGTCAATGCCTTTTCAGAGACGCAGAAGGTTGTTGGAAAGGTCGCAATCAATAACTTGTTGCTACAAGCCTATGAAAAATTTTTACCACCAGAAATTGAGCAACTGGCAGCCAAAATCGGCGGTAAGATCAATCTTTCAGCGGACAATAAATACGGTGATATACAAGCCAAGATTAACAGTGATTTGACGTTGGAAAAGGGTGCCGTCCAAACAAAGGATTTGCAGGCGAGTGTGAAGGAAATTGTATTTAATGGCGAGTCCGAAGTCTCTTTGCATTCAGGCGAACTCAAGCTTCAAAACAATGCCAAGCTGTCTATAGAGAATGCCAATCTAAACACTTCAGATGTGTCGTTGAAAGTCGGTGGACTGACTTTGGAAGGCACCAGAACATTGGTGCATAAAGACCAGTCGTTACAAGTTAAAGCGGATGAAAGTCTAGCCATCCAAAATACGGCATTAAAGCAAAAAGATAATCAATTAGCGATTGATGACTTGCAATGGAAGGGGCAGGTCGAGACGCAAAAAGAGACAAACACCGCGTTAAATGTTGATGGTGCCTTGCAGTTGGTAGGTATTAATTTGTCTCAAAAAGCCTTGGTGCTTCATGGAAAGGCTCTGGCTTGGCAGGGAAATACTCACCTTGATATTCCTTCTGAATCGAAGCAAAGCCTGAAATTGAAAACTCAGGGTAAGATTGCCATGGACGAGTGGGCGTTGGCGAATACCCAAAAAGAGCTTTTGATGTCGAGCTTTGAGAGTTTGAATTCTCAAGTTGGTTTTGCATTGCCGCTGTCGGTGTCGCTGAAAGATTTCAATTTGAATAAAATTATCGTGGCGCAATTCAAGCAGGGCAAAACCGAACAAGCACGTTTGCCGTTAGCGCAGTTGAAAAGCTTTAACCTGAAAGACTTCAATATTAAAGGAACCGATAAAATCAATGTTGGGAAGGTTGATGTCGATAGTTTGAAGGTAAACTTGGATTTTGATGAGAACAGACACATTCATCAGCTTGATGCTGTGATGGCCTCTTTGCCGATAGATCAAAAAACATCTACGAAGAAACAGGCTGTGAAGCAATCCAAAGCAGACCAAAAAGCCAAACCGGCTGCATTGCAGTTGGCCTTTGACGGCTTGGACTTCAAAGGTCAAAATCGCATTGAGTTGCTGACGCACGCCACCCAGCCGGCGATGCATAAAAACATCAATATCCAGACCTTATCCATTGGTAAATTGAGTTATCAACGCCCCAATAGAAGTACGCCAATCAGACTGCTCGCAACCGTCGACAAGTACACCAAGGTCGATATCAAAGGGACGGCAAAGCCGCTGACGAAAAAACTGAACATGGATCTGGCGACCCGTATCCATGATATGGATTTGTATTCGTTTTCCCCGTTGATTAAACGGGAATTGGGCTATCGAATTCAGAGCGGTTCATTGAACCTGACTTCTGATGTGAAGGTCAAGAATGATGTGTTGACCTCGAAAAACCATGTCCTGTTGGTGGGCTTCGAGATGGAAGCGGATGACAGTGGCCAAACACAAACAAAAGCTCAGAGCAGCGAGAATGCGGTGGCAAAAACCGCAAATGAAGCGGGTGGTCTGATGAGCGCGACCGCTTTGAAGTTCGGTTTGAATATGTTGCGGGATAGTCGAGACAATATCGACTTGGATTTGCCGGTCAATGGTGACTTGTCCGACCCAGGTTTTGATGCCACCAGTGCCATCAATGTCGCGTTGAGAAATGCATTGACGGGCGGGACCAAGCTGGCACTGACCTTGGCTCTGCAACCTTATGGTGCGATTGCGATGGCTACCAGCTATGCCTATAACCAAGTCAATAAGATTCAATTCCAATCGGTATCTTTTGTTGCCGGGAAAAATGAACTGTCTAAAGGGATGTCGGAATATCTCGACAAAATGGGTAAACTGCTGAAAGAGAAAAAGCAAATCACCTTGAAGGTCTGTGGCTACTATACTCAACAGGATGTTGATCTTTTAACAGCGGAGATAAGATCCAATGACACCAGCAAAACGGATGACGAAGAGAAGGGTCAATCTCAACAACAAAAGCAGACAGGGCAACAGGCGCTCAGTGAGCAGGCGAAAATGCAATTGAATCAACAGTTGTATGAGTTGGCAAAATCCAGACAAAGACTGGTGAAAGACTGGTTGGTGGAGAAGGGTGGCATTGATCCATCTAGGTTGACGACCTGTCATCCAGAACAGCAGCAACAAACCGTGACGGGCGTCTCCTTATCTATGTAGTCGTTAGGCATGTAATGAGAATTAAGTGAGTAAAGAGGGAAGAAATGCAGGATTTGGAAACTATCGTATCGCACAATATCGTCTTGAACAGTGGAGAAGTAGAGGAGAAGCGTGCCGAGATCAAGGCTTACTTCAACCAAACCTATACGCTCAATGAAACTCTGTTCGAAACGCTTGTGTCGGATGATGCTTTTTACCTGCGACCTTGCTCTCTACGCCACCCGTTGATTTTCTATTTCGGCCATACCGCCACGTTTTTCACCAATAAGCTGGTATTGGCGAAGTTGTTACCGAACCGCATCAATGCAAAAATCGAATCCATGTGCGCGATTGGTGTCGACGAAATGTCATGGGATGACCTCAATGACGAACATTACGATTGGCCCAGCGTCGATGCGGTGCGAGAGTATCGCCAACAAGTCAGAGAAGCGGTCAATCATTTGATTGATACCGTAGAGTTCCATTTGCCGATTGATTGGCAAAGCCCGATGTGGCCGGTGATGATGGGGATCGAACATGAACGCATTCATTTGGAAACCTCATCCGTTTTGATTCGCCAGCTGCCTTTAGAGCAAGTGAAGCCGCATCCAGTGTTTCCGGTTTGTCGCGAGAGTGATGAAGCGCCTGAGAATCTGCTGTTTCCGGTGGCGGCGGGAGAGGTATCTATCGATCATCATGCCCCTGCAGACTTTTATGGTTGGGACAATGAGTATGGCACGCACAGAGCTGAGGTGGCGGACTTCAAGGCGGCGGCCTTTTTGTGCTCCAACAAAGAGTTCTTGGCTTTTGTCGAAGCCGGCGGCTATGACAACCCTGTCTACTGGGATGAAGAAGGCAATCGCTGGCGACAGTTTACGCCGGACAAGCATCCGACGTTTTGGGTGAAAAAAGGCGATGATTGGTGGCTGCGTTGCATGGCGGAAGAGATTCAGATGCCTTGGGATTGGCCGGTAGAAGTCAATTATCTGGAAGCCAGTGCGTTCTGTCGTTGGAAATCTCATGAAACAGGTAAACCGATTCGTTTGCCGAGTGAAGATGAGTATCTACGTTTGAGAGATTATTCTGATGCTTTGACACAGCATGAGAAACATCCGGGTATTGCCAACATCAATCTGGAACGTTTTGCCTCTTCGATGCCGGTGAATTGGAACCAAACGGGAGACTTTTTCGATGTGATCGGTAATGTCTGGCAATGGACACAAACCCCGATCTACCCGTTTGAAGGCTTCAAGGTGCACCCTTTGTATGATGATTTCACCACGCCGACTTTCGATAATAAGCATAACCTTTTTAAGGGTGGTTGCTGGATATCGACCGGAAATGAAATCAATGGACATTCGCGTTATGCCTTCCGCCGACATTTTTTCCAACATGCAGGATTTCGTTATATCGAGTCGAATCATGAGGTGCAAACACAATTTTCTACCTATGAAACCGATGCCGCGGTGGCGCAATACTGTGAGTTTCACTATGGTGAAAACTATTTCGGTGTAGAGAATTTCGCACAACGCTATGCGCGTACAGCGATAGAAGCCATTCGGGAAGATAAGGATTTTGCGGGTCGTGATGATTTGTCTGTTCTTGAAGTAGGCTGTTCAGTCGGACGAGCCAGCTTTGAATTGGCGCTAGGGTTTGAACAGGTGACGGGCTTGGATTTTTCGGCTAGATTCATTCAGATTGCCAATCAACTCAAAACAACGGGGTCGGTACTATACACCTTGCCGATAGAAGGTGAAATTGTCGACTTCAAGGAAAAGACCTTGGCGGAATATGGTTTGGCCGATGTCGCCCATAAGTGTGAGTTCCTGCAACAGGATGCCAGTAACCTGAAACCGATATTCAGCGGCTATGACATGGTGGTGGCGGTGAATTTGGTTGATCGCCTGTATGACCCTGCCAAGTTCTTGAAAGACTTGGCGCATCGTTTGAATGAAGGCGGGTTGCTGATGTTGGCTTCGCCTTATACTTGGCTGGAAGAGTTTACCGAAAAGGCCAATTGGCTGGGTGGGTATAAAGATGATCAAAGTGGTGAAAACGTCACCACGCTAGAAGGCATTACCGCCTTGTTGCAGGATGAGTTTACAATGATTCGTGAACCTTTCGATATTCCGTTTGTGATTCGTGAGACGCAGCGTAAATACCAACATACGTTGTCTCAAGTCACGTTATGGAAAAAACGTTAGGGTGTTGAAAGAATTTAAACAAGGCTAATGGATGATGGCAGATTTTAATCGAGTGTTTCCTCGAGAGGATACAGACGCAGAAAAGTATGCGTTGCGAAAGGCGTTGTTCGGTCGAGAAGATGTTCTTCCCATGTGGGTGGCGGATATGGATTTACCCACGCCGAATTTCATTATGCAAGCCATCAAGACGCGTTTGGAGCACCCGATTTTGGGTTATACCCATATGTCCGAAGCGGTTTACCAAGCCATTATTGATTGGCAAGCGTTTCATGAATATGACGTGACGTCCGAAGAAATCGTTTTCACCCATAATGTTGCCAATGGTTTTTTCATGGCGGTGCAAGCGTTTACCAAGCCGGGAGGCACTGTTTTGGCGATGCCGCCGATTTATCCTCCTTTTTTAACGGCACCTGAAGCCAATGGCAGAAAGCTGGTGACAGCACCGTTGGTACTGAAAAACGGGCGTTATGAAATCGACTTTGATTTGTTGGAAACTAAAATTGTTGAGAACAAGGTTCAGCTGATTTTGTTTTGTCATCCGCAAAATCCATCCGGTAGAGTGTGGACAGAAAACGAGTTGAAAAAATTGGCGGAGATTTGTGTGACGCACAAAGTGACCATCGTTTCCGATGAGATTCACTCTGACATGATTTTTGCCGGCAAACATATCCCTCTGGCGACGATTTCGGATGCCATTCGACAACAAACGATTACCTTGAGTTCGCCGGGAAAAACCTTCAATCTTGGCGGGCTGCAAATAGGCTATGCCATCATCGCCAACCCCAAATTGAAAGCGGCGTATTTAAAGGTGAGCCAATCGGTGAGTGTAAAAGAGTTGAACTTATTTGCTACCGTTGCGCTTGAAGCCGCATACAGCGAAAAGGGTAGACGCTATGTGCAGGAGTTAAACCAGTTCCTGCAACAGAATATCGACAAGACGGTCGACTTTTTCCAAACGCATTTTCCGCAAGTGACGGTTATGCGCCCGGAGGCATCCTATCTAGTCTGGCTGGATTTCTCATCCTTATGCTCGGATCATGCCGCCTTGAAAAGTTGGATTGTCAACGATGCAAAGTTGGGATTGAACGATGGCGAATCGTTTGATGTAAAAACCAACAAACCCAATGCAGGAACCTGTTTCATGCGAATGAACCTAGCCGTTCCGCCTAGGGTACTGCAACAAGCTTTCAGTCATTTCAAAATGGGATTAAATCAGCTGCCTAAATTGTAGGATTTAGTGCTATTCTTACCGACTGAAATTCAAAAAGAGTGCGCAAAGCACCAAACGCAGACAAGCGATAAAAATCTACCAGGTTGGGGTGTAACTTGGATTGTCATGACTCGTTAATTTTTTCTATTTTCTCGTAAAGGCGTGATGTTTTATGTCGACTTCAAATCATTTATCCAAAAAAATCTCTCAAATCCTAGATTATGATCTGGATAAAAGACTCATCAATCTCGTGAAGATGCTGAGGGTTGTTTTGGTTGTGTTTATGATTGTTTATTTGGCGGCGTGCTTGTTCAGTATTTCCAACAAGTTGTTTGATTTCTTGATGCATCAAGGTGCTTTGAACTTTCCGTCAATGAAGGTTTTGTTGACCGATGCGCTTTTCACCCTGATCGTGCTGGCAATCGTTAATGCACTATTCATTAGAAACAGCTTCGATTATGCCTTGACCTTCTTGGAAATCGCTTTTGTTGTGGTCATCCGAAAGTTGATCCTTTTGGATACGACGCCGGATGAAAACGGCACCCTGTTGATTTTGGGCGGCATCTCAGCGGTCTTCTTTGCGTTGATTATTTACATTCACGGCTTGATGAGAAAATGGCGAGAAAAAGAACCGAAAGTCATGGAATAAGTATCTGAATAAATGGGCTTTCGATTTTACCAACTGATTCAAAAGGAATTCAAATGATATACAACAGTCTTGGAAATACCGATATTCAAGTCAGTCGTATTTGTTTAGGCACCATGACTTGGGGAGAACAAAACACCCAGTCAGAGGCTTTTGAGCAAATGGATTATGCGCTGGATCAAGGCGTTAACTTCTGGGATACGGCAGAGCTGTATTCCGTACCGCCTCGTGCGGAAACTTACGGGGCAACCGAAACCATAATTGGTAATTGGTTCGCCAAGAACGGTCGTCGCTCCGACGTAGTGCTGACATCGAAAATTGCCGGACCGATGGGACCGGCTTCGCACATTCGCGATGGCAAAGGGCGCTTTAACCGAGAGCAGATCACCCAAGCATTAGAAGCATCTCTTAAGCGTTTACAAACCGATTACTTGGATTTGTATCAACTGCATTGGCCGGAAAGACCAACTAACTATTTTGGTAAATTGAATTATGAGTGGACAGATGAACCGCAAGATTTAACGCCTTTTGAAGAAACGTTGGAAGTGTTGACCGAGTTCGTGAAGCAAGGCAAAATCCGTCAGATCGGGTTGTCGAATGAAACGGCTTGGGGCGCGATGAAGTTTTTGCAAATTGCCGAAGCGAAAGGCCTGCAAAAAATCGTCACCGTGCAAAACCCCTACAGTCTGTTGAACCGCAGTTATGAAGTTGGTTTGGCGGAAGTTTCCCGTCATGAGGGCATTGGGTTGTTGGCTTACTCGCCGCTTGGCTTTGGGGTATTGTCAGGTAAGTATTTGAATGGTGCCAAGCCGGAAAATTCACGTTTGGCGTTGTTCCCAAATTACGACCGTTATATGGGAGCCAATGCAGTCAAAGCGACCGAGCTTTACGCAGCGTTGGCGAAAGGCAATGGCTTGACGCCAACTCAATTGGCGCTGGCGTTTGTGAACTCTCGTCCGTTTTTATCAGCGAATATCATTGGCGCGACCTCCATGGAACAGTTGAAGGAGAATATCGACTCCATCAATATCACCTTGGATGAGGAGACGCTTTATCAAATCGAACGGATTCATGCACAATACACCATTCCTGCGCCCTAAGTGTTTTGCGGCTTTTGTGCCGTTTTCCAGATAGTATGCGATGGTAGGGGGCTGAAGCTCAGCCCCACTTGAATAAAAATTATGAGTTAGGAGTGTTATGTTTCACCCAAGACACCAACATATTTTGTTTGCTTTTTTTATGGCGCTTTTCATGTCGTTTTTGATGTCAGGCGTTATCAGTTATATGAACGTCGGTCTGCCTGAGAACTTTCTGATGGTGTGGTTTCATGCTTGGTGGACAGCCTTTGTGATTGCGTTTCCTATCGTGCTGTTTGTGGCACCGATGGTTAGACGCATCGTCAATAAACTTGTCCGTGCGGTTGAGCACCCACATCACAGTTAAGGCTCAGTTGCGTTACCCCAACCTGGCAGATTTTTGTGCGGTTATTGCTGATAAGCGTCAATAAACAGGTCTGGGATTTTACAGGCTTTTTGGGTGTGCAGATCCATGCAGACCCAAATAGTATGGCCTGAAAAGATTTTTTTCCCATCCGCCTCACGATAGATTTCATAATGGCGTTTGCGTTGGCAACAGCCAATGCGTTCGCCTATCCAAGTCCCCATCAAGAGTTTGTCGTCAAGAAAGCAGGGGGCGAGATAATTCAGCTCGTGTTGCTTCACCACCATAATCTTGCCTTGTTCTTTCTGTTGATCGTAGTCGATGCCGACAGATAGACTGTGTTGCCAGGCGATATGCTCCATCCAAGCCAGATACACCTTGTTATTGACGTGATTGAGGAAGTCCAACTCATCGGACTTGACCCGGTGTTCCAGAATAAAAGGGTTGGGGTGCGGCCAGCTTGGCAACCTATCGTTCATGCATTTGAGCTCTTATCTCAGCACATGCAGGAAGTGCATATGTTTGTGGTAGTGGTCGATAATATCATGGATAAGCGCTTCTTTGGACCAACCCATAACATCATAATCCTGACCGCCTTCTGCCAGATGCACTTCAGCACGGTGGTACCGCATATCCTCTCCAACATCTTCAGTTGATGCTTCCGGGTTGATAAACTCCGGTTTTACATGGGAGCGATTACGGATTTCATATAGAAAATCAATTTCCTCACCATGTTCTACGACGAGCTGAATACGGTTTTTGTCTATACGCTGCACATTGGTTTGTAAGTTGTGATTTTGTAGCTCTTGGCACACTTCTTCAAATGCCGGTTTGGCTGTTTTCTCAATAAAGCGGTTCACCACTTCTTCGCTCGGGTAGTCCACAATGTTGCTCAATCTGTCTTTCCACCCGGTATTGTTGATGGCCGGAGAGGTTGGCATGACATTCATTTGCAGACTATCTCTTTTTACCAAGTCGACGCGCAGCGCTTTGATGAGCCCATAGGTGGCGATAAGCAGTATGATCGAAAAGGGAAGCGCACTGGCAATGGTCATGGTTTGCAAGGCTTTCAGCCCGCCGGCAAGCAATAGAATGGCAGCAACAACGCCGACCCCACTTGCCCAGAAGATACGCTGCCATAAAGGGGTGTTGTTGTTACCGTTTGAGCACAGCATATCCACCACCATTGCGCCCGAGTCTGCGGAGGTGACAAAAAAGACCACTACCATAATCATAGCAATAATCGATAGAAAACCGCCCATCGGGAGGTGCTGTAAGAAAGCAAACAATGCGGTGGATGCATCTTTAGAGACGGCTTGCGTCAAGCTCACCATATGTTCGTTGATAATCATATGCAGGGCGGAGTTACCGAAGAAACTCATCCACATCAGAGTGAAGCCCGCAGGGACTAGAAGCACGCCCATGGTAAAGTCACGGATGGTTCTGCCACGGGATATACGCGCGATAAACAATCCTACAAAAGGAGCCCATGCAATCCACCAGCCCCAGTAGAAAATGGTCCAGCCACCTATCCAGTCGGTTTTTTTGTAGGCATAGAGGTTGAAGGTTTTTTGCACAAGGCCGGAAGCGTAAGACCCTACATTTTGTACAAAGTCTTGTAACAAATAGACGGTTGGCCCTAATGCAAGTACGAGAAGTAACAGGATAATTGCCAATCCCATGTTCAATTCGGATAAGCGGCGAATCCCTTTGTCCAGGCCGGTGGTGACGGAGATCACCGCCAATGCGCTGACAAAGATAATAAGAGTGACTTGGGTGCTGACGCTGACGGTGGTGCCAAATAGGTAATTAAGCCCCGAGTTGACTTGCAAGACCCCGTAGCCAAGGGAAGTGGCGACCCCGAAAACAGTACCTATGACTGCAAACACATCAACGGCATGGCCGATGGGACCATAGATACGCTCGCCGATAATGGGGTAAAGGGCGGATCTTAAGGTCAAAGGTAGTCCATGACGATAGCTGAAAAAAGCTAAGATTAGTGCAACAATGGCGTAAATGCCCCAGGCATGTAGTCCCCAGTGGAAGAAGGTAATGTTCATCGACTCTTTCGCGGCAGCGATGGTTTCAGGCGTGCCGGTAGGCGGGTTCACATAATGCATGACGGGCTCGGCAACACCGAAAAACATCAGCCCGATTCCCATACCGGCGGAAAACAGCATGGAAAACCAAGTTATTTTGGAATAATCAGGCGTGGCATGGTCCGGCCCTAACTTGATGTCACCATAGCGAGACAGCCCCAAGAAGAGGACGGTAATCAACATGATGGCGACGGCGAGAACATAAAACCAACTGCCATTATCAACGATGGCGTCTTGAAGGGCTTTGAACGAGGTGTCGGCGGTTTTGGGGCTGATAACCGCAAAAATCAACAAGGCAATGATAAGACCTGCAGATGTAAAAAATACAGGCGGGTTAAGTCGAGCGGTTTCATTTGTATCTGATTTCTGCATGCTAGAACCTTTGGGTCTTGAATATTAAATGGATGCGTTATGTCATAGTGAAAGTCTTCCTGAAAACGTCAATCATCAGAAGTAATAGTCGAGGGTTAAATAAATGGCGGAGAAGTCTCCCTTGGTGACGTCGCCATTCATGTCAATATCGCCACTTTGGGTTAAGTACTCGGCATAAATCCAGCCTGGACCGTATTTGTATTTGATGCCGGGAGCATAAGCCGAGACCATATCGTGGTTGTGGCCGCTGGTTTTGCTATTTGCCCAGCTGGCATCAATGTAGTAGGTCCATTGGTTATGGCTTTGCCCTAGTTCCAATGCGTAGCGATTGGTCGCGGTTTTTCTGGTCAAGCTATTGGTTGCCGCAAAGCTTTTTGGGAGGTTTCTGTGAGTATCGAGAATTTGGGCGTTGAAGAAGGTATTGTCGAATTTACCTTTATAGTAAATGACGCCGGCATAGTGGTCTCCACTCAACGGTTTCTGGGTGACGGTTAAGTCTTGTAGTTTACCGCTTTGCAACGATACGCCGAGCGTTTGGCCCGGTAAAAATTCGTAACCGGCATTCCCAACAAAAGTCTGTACTTTGCGGTATTGAGAAGCGCCGCCGGAACGGGAACCCCAATGATTGTTGTCGTCAGTGGTATCACTACTGGTTGTTCCCCAATCGTCCTGGTGGAAGTAAGCCAAGTCATAATGCCACTTAGATTGCTGTCCGCTGAGTTTTAGCCCGACATCCATTTGGTCGCCATAAGCACCGAGTAACATATCTCCGGGCCAGAAATTATAGGTTTTCCAGCCAAAAGGAACTTGGCTTTTACCAATACGTAAGATACTGTTCTTAGTCAGATCAAACCCAAGCCAAGCTTTGTGCATGGTCATTTCACTTCCGGTTGAGTTGTGTTTGGGGTCGGTGAAACTCCCAGGTCCCATTCGCCATTCCATTGAGTAGGACCAGTTTCCTTTGCCGGGTTTTGCCTTGTCGTCAGCATAAAGAATCAGTGCTTCATCTCCAAAGTTGCCGTTGTTCGGATTCTTAGCGCCCTTGGTTAGGTTTTGGTTGTAATTGAACCAGACGCCCCCTGAGATTTGAGGACTGGCGTAGGAGATTGAGGGTAGGAAGAGCGCGCTTAGAGTGACATTTACAGACAAAAAAGAAATGTAAATATGTTTACTTGATAGGTTTGGTCTCTTGTCTGTCATCATATCGCCTTTGTTTTGATGGGAGTGTTCTGTTGATTGATGACGACTAAGTCTAACAGGGTTCTTCAAGGAATTTCAAGTCGCGCCATTTTCGAGCCTCTTGTATAATAGGCTGATTTAATCAAGGTTTTGAGAAGCAAATCTATGTCGGGTAATACATTAGGACAAAATTTTCGTGTCACCACTTTTGGAGAAAGCCACGGTATTGCATTGGGTGCGATCATCGACGGTTGCCCTCCAGGCATGGAACTGACGGAAGAAGATATTCAAATCGAACTGGATCGTCGTAAACCGGGTACCTCAAAGCATGCTACGGCGCGCCGTGAAGACGACAAGGTGCAGATTTTGTCAGGTGTGTTTGAAGGTAAAACCACCGGTACGCCGATTGGATTGATCATCCACAACACCGACCAACGTTCAAAAGATTATGCCAAAGTGGCGGAAACTTTCCGTCCTTCTCATGCTGACTACACCTACACGCAAAAGTATGGCATTCGCGATTACCGTGGTGGCGGGCGTTCATCTGCGCGTGAAACGGCGATGCGTGTCGCCGCAGGCGCGATTGCGAAAAAGTATCTGAAAGAACGTTTAGGGATTGAAATCAAAGGCTATTTGTCTCAATTAGGTCCTATCAAGATCGAAGAGGTCAGCTGGCCGTTTGATAATGACAACGAATACTTTTGTCCAAGCTCGGAAAAGCGCGAAGAAATCCGTGAATATATGGACAACCTGCTGAAGCAAAAAGACTCTGTGGGTGCAAAGATTACGATTGTTGCCAGAAATGTTCCGGTTGGATTGGGCGAGCCGGTTTTTGATCGCTTGGATGCCGATTTGGCACATGCTTTAATGAGCATTAATGCCGTGAAGGGTGTTGAGATAGGCGATGGCTTCGCGGTAGCGGCACAGCGTGGCACTGAGCACAGAGATGAGATGTCACCGGAAGGTTTCTTGTCCAACCACTCTGGTGGGATTTTGGGCGGAATTTCAACCGGGCAAGATATTGTTGCTCACATCGCATTGAAACCGACTTCCAGCATTATGACGCCGGGCAAGAGCGTCAACCGTGATGGCGAGGCGATTGAGATGGTGACTAAGGGGCGTCATGACCCTTGCGTGGGAATTCGCGCGACGCCTATCGCCGAGGCAAAGGTTGCATTGGTGTTGATGGATCATTTTATGCGTAACCGCGCCCAGAACGGCGATGTGGTGCCGCCGATTATGGATTTAGCCAACGCAGAGCGTTAAAGCCATTAGAAATCAACTGAAACTCAAGCCGGCAAATTTCTAAAAATTGTCGGCAATTTGATCTGCCCTTCTTTGTCTGTTTTTAAGGTTTTAGCTCATGCCGCAAACCGCCTATAAACAAGCCTATCCTAAACTGTCGGGATTCTATTTCTTTTATTTCACCTTATTTGGTGCTGTGATTCCGTATATCAGCTTGTACTATCAATCCTTGGGATTGGACGCGATTCAAATAGGGCAGTTGATGGCGGTATTTGTTGGTACCAAAATTATTGCGCCTAACCTGCTCGGCTGGCTGGCAGATAGAAGCGGGGAACCTGTTTACTGGCTGCGTTGGATGGGTTTTCTTACGCTATTGTCTGCAACCGGGTTTTTGTTTCTAAATAGTTTTTCCGGCCTGTTGTTGACGGTGTTCTTTTTCAGTTTCTTCTTCCATGCAGCGTTGCCGTTGTTTGAATCTTATACCTTTTCAAATCTGGCGGGTTTAAAAGAGCGCTATGGGCAAATCCGGCTTTGGGGCTCGGTTGGGTTTATTGTTGCCGTTATGGGCGTTGGATGGCAGTTACAAACTACCGCGGATAGTGCTTATCAAATTTACCCGTTTGTACTTTGGGGAATTTCGCTGGTGGTGTTTTTCACCATGTTCAGTGTTCAAGATTTTAAGGTCTCCAAACCTGTTGAAGAAACAACCGATCATGCGTTAAGCTTTTTGACGATTTTACAGCGTCCTTGGGTTATCAGTTTATTGTTGGTGACGGTACTGGTGCAGTTCTCCCACGGTGCTTACTACAGCTTCTATAGTATTTTTCTCGAAGCGCATGGCTATGACCAAACGGCTATCGCCTGGTTGTGGTCGGTGGGGGTGATTGCGGAGATAGGCGTGTTCTTTTTCATGCCTTGGTTGTTCCGCTCTTTCAGCGTTAAGTTGCTACTGATTATCAGTCTTATGCTGACGTTGGCTCGCTGGCTGATGATTCCATGGGTTGTGGATTGGCTGAGTCTGTTAATTTTGGCTCAGACTTTTCATGCTGCCAGCTACGGTTTGCTACATGCGGCGGCAATACATTTGATAGATGAACACTTTCATGGCGCCAATCAGAGCAGAGGGCAGGCAATCTATGCTTCGGCAAGCCATGGTTTTGGTGGTGGTGTAGGTATGCTGGTTGCAGGGTACGCTTGGCAAAGCGGCGGAGCGAACTTGGCATTTGGTATTAGTGCTTTTGCCATTTTGATTGCGTTGGTGATTACTTGGAAGTGGGTCAATAAATAGATGAAGGTCGGTATTTGAGCTCCGTATGTTCATGGTGAGAAGAGGTTTGACAGTCACTCTAAATCTCTTTACTATGACGGTTCTGATTTAATCTATGTTATTGAAAAATAAGTATTAATTTTCTACATACTTAGATGAAAAAAATTCATTTGAAGTGTTTTTTGGTAAAAACATAATAAATACAACGCACTAAATCTGGTTGGAATTTTCCAGGTTTGTACTGGTGCGGCTCAACTTAACGAAGAGAAGGATAGCTATGAAACTGGAATCTATTGCATTGCACCACGGTTATGAATCGGAAAGTACCACTAAATCGGCGGCAGTACCGATTTATCAAACCACTTCCTATACGTTTGATGATACGCAGCACGGTGCCGACTTATTTGACCTGAAAGTGCCGGGTAATATTTACAGCCGTATGATGAACCCGACCTGTGATGTGCTTGAAAAGCGTGTAGCGGCAATGGAAGGCGGTATTGCGGGATTGGCTGTTGCTTCAGGGATGTCATCAATTCTTTATGCAATTCAAACCATTGCGCAGGCGGGAGACAATATTCTCAGCACTAGCCAGCTCTATGGTGGAACCTATAATCTATTTGCGCATACCTTACCTCGCCAAGGTTTGGAAGTTCGCATGATTAAGGCAGACGATTATGAAGGATTTGAGGCGGCGGTTGACGATAAGACTCGCGCGATTTTCTGTGAATCTATCGGTAATCCAGCCGGCAATGTGGTCGATATTGCCAAGCTGGCCGATATTGCGCATAAACATGGTATTCCGTTGATTGTTGATAACACGGTAGCAACGCCTTACTTGTGTCGTCCAATTGATTTTGGAGCGGACATTGTTGTTCATGCATTGACCAAGTTTATCGGTGGTCACGGTACGACTATCGGTGGGATGATTGTTGACTCCGGTAAGTTTGATTGGGTCGCTCACAAAGAACGTTTCCCGATGCTGAATGAGCCTGACCCTTCTTATCATGGCGTGGTTTACACCGAGCAGTTTGGTGCGGCGGCTTTTATCGCGCGTAGCCGAGTTGTACCTTTGCGTAATACCGGTGCGGCCTTGTCTGCGCATAGCGCGTTCTTGTTGTTGCAAGGATTGGAGACTTTAGGCTTACGCATGGAACGTCACTGTGATAATTCCTTAAAGGTCGCTGAATATCTACAACAACATCCAAAAGTCTCTTGGGTGAACTATGCAGCACTTAGTAATGATAAATATCATGCCGTTTGTCAAAAAATCACTAAAGGGCGTGCGTCAGGTATTTTAAGTTTCGGTATCAAAGGCGGGCGTGAAGCAGGTGGTCAGTTTATTGATGCATTGCAGATGATTCTGCGTCTGGTAAACATTGGGGATGCGAAATCTTTAGCATGCCACCCGGCAACGACGACTCACCGTCAATTGAATCCAGAAGAATTAGCAAAAGCGGGTGTTTCTGAAGATTTGATTCGCTTGTCGATCGGTATCGAGCATATCGATGATATTATTGCGGATATCGAGCAGGCGTTGGCTAAAGTTGGCTAAGGCAGCGGTTTAATTAAGTTTCATTGGGTGGTTTATGCCGTAAGCCGCCCTTTAGTAAGGAGAAAATTCAATGCGATTGCTACATACAATGTTACGAGTGGGTGATTTACAGAAGTCGATTGATTTCTATACTAATGTATTGGGCATGAAGCTGTTGCGTCAGAAAGATTACCCTGCTGGAGAGTTCACTTTGGCATTTTTGGGTTATGGCGATGAAGACAGCAATACCGTGCTTGAACTGACGTATAACTGGGGCGTCGAATCTTACGATTTGGGAAGCGGTTATGGTCACATCGCGATAGAAGTACCGGATGTTTACAAAACGACAGAGGCGGTAAAAGCGGCAGGCGGAAAGGTGATCCGCGAAGCAGGGCCGATGAATGCAGGTACTACGATTATTGCCTTTATTGAAGATCCTGACGGTTATCAGATAGAGTTCATTGGCGAAAATCACGTTCGCGGTTAAGGTTACTCAGTTAAGGTTCACTAAGTTGAGGACGGTTTAGGATGATTGATCAAATTATGACAGGCGATTCTGTCAATGTCGTTTCACATTTCATTCAACTCTCGGTTGCGCCCGTATTTCTTTTGGCGGGGGTTAGTGGGTTGTTGAACGTTCTGGTTAATCGGTTGAACCGCATCAAAGACAAGGTGGAAAGTTTGGAAAACTTTCTAATTGCCCATCGCGCCGAAAGCCCGATTGATCGCCGTTCGGATGCAGTCAGACGCAAGCAAAACCGTTTGCACAAACGCTCTCGAAACGTGAATTTATCGATTTTATTTTGCACCATGACAGGTTTGTGGGTGGCGTTGGTGATTATGGTGATGTTTTTAAGCACGCTGTTTTCCTTCCATGCGGCGGCATTGATTTCAATTCTGTTTGTCTTCGCCATGTTTTGCCTGATTGTTTCGTTGCTTTTATTTCTGGCAGAAATCTTTATGGCTAGTAAAAGTTGATTTCGTTATAATTCGCTCCAATTTCAACAGGGTACCTTTCAGGTGCTTTAAGACACTAAGGAAAAACAATGTCTCAATTTGATAATGTCACGGCCGTTAAAGCGGCAAATATCTATTATGATGGTAAGGTCACCAGTCGCACGTTATTGTTTGCTGACGGTTCGAAGAAGACCTTGGGTATTTTGCTACCGGGTGATTATGAGTTCGGTACTGAAGCGCCTGAAATTATGGAAATGTTGGCAGGCGATGTTGAAGTGCTGTTGCCAGGTGAAACTGAGTGGAAGGCGATTCCAGCGGGCGAAACTTTTGAAGTGCCTGGAAACTCGAAATTCGGCATTAAAGTGAAGACAGTTGCGGATTATTGCTGTTCTTATTTGTAAGCCGTGTAAGCCGACAGGTTTCAAATGTTTAAAGGGCGAATCGGTTGATTCGCCTTTTTTGTTTTTGGCAGTGAAAATCTGCCAGGTTGGGTATGAGATTACTCAGACTTTTCTACGTGGGGTTCTCTCGATTGGGCAGCTCGCTTTGCAGCACGTTGTTTATCTTGTTTTTTCTTGATGGCCTTGAAGTAAAAGTGCAGGCCGAAATGCGCGCCTAACAGTACCACGACAGCACCGATTGCAATCTCATTGATGTATTCCATAAAAAGTCTCTTCACCTATCGAATTTACAGGCTTATTTCCCTCTTGATTCGCTAGTCTACCTGCTTTCTGTTAGAATTTGCACCCAATAAAATTTAAAAAAGGATGACTTTAATGAGTGATGCAGTCGCGAATGGCTTTGACTGGCGTAAGTATAAAGCCGATACCTTATCCGGGATAACCGTTTCTCTGGCATTGGTGCCGGAAGCGGTGGCATTTGCTTTTGTGGCCGGCGTGCATCCATTGGTAGGGCTTTTTGCTGCGATTATCGTCGGGTTTATCACCTCAATGTTCGGCGGTCGTCCAGGGATGATTTCTGCCGCTGCCGGTTCACTTGCGGTAGTCATGATGCATCTGGTCATGGAACATGGCGCACATTATTTGTTTGCCGCGGTTATTCTGATGGGGGTTTTCCAAATCATTATCGGGGTGATGAAGTGGGGGCGCTTTATCCGAATGGTGCCAAGTCCGGTTATGCTCGGGTTTGTCAACGGGCTGGCATTGGTCATTCTCATGGCGCAATTCACGCAATTTAAAGATGCATCGGGTCACTGGTTAAATGGCGATGCACTCTATGCGATGATTGCAATCATCGCGGCAACCATGGCAATTATTTATTTGCTACCACGTTTAACCAAGGCGGTGCCATCGGCATTGGCGGCAATTGTTCTGGTAACAGTGGTGGTGATGTTGTTTGACATCAATACCGTTACTGTAGGGGATAAAGCTTCTGTACACGGGACATTGGAGTCGTTGATTTTTGGTGATGGTATTGAGGGTGGTTTCCAAGGTGCGAGCTGGTGGGGCTTATTACCTGCAGACTTCTTTAGTTTGCATACGCTTTGGATTGTCTTGCCGTATGCGGTGATTTTAACCATCGTCGGAACCACCGAGTCTTTGCTGACAATGACATTGATTGACGACATTACCCAAACGCGCGGCCAAGGTAACAAAGAGTGTGTTGCGCTGGGTGCGGCAAACTGCGTGTCTGGTGCAGTCGGTACGATGGGGGGCTGTGCGTTGATTGGTCAGTCTATGATCAACGTCAACTCCGGTGGTATTGGACGCTTGTCGGGTATCTCTGCGGCGTTAGGTTTGCTGATAATCGTACTGGTGGCATCACCATTGATTGAAGATGTGCCGATTGGTGCATTGGTTGGTTTGATGTTCTTTGTGGTGATAGCGACTTTCAACTGGTCAAGTTGGAATATCATGCGCGGCATGAGCAAAGCCGATGCGTTCGTGATGGTTTTGGTAACGGCATTGACGGTTATCTTCGATTTGGCTGTGGCGGTGATTGCCGGGGTGATTGTGTCTGCGTTGGTGTTTGCTTGGCAACACGCGCAACGTATCATGTTGGAAAGTTCTATTGTCGAGAAAGACGGTAAGATCGCTAAAATCTACAAGGTTCATGGTCCGCTGTTCTTTGCATCCGCACAAAACTTTGTTGAGATGTTTGATGTGAACAACGATCCTGAATGCGTGCAGATTGATTTCCAGCATTCTCGTGTTTACGACCACACGGGTGTGGAAGCGATTGATAGCTTGACGAAGCGCTATCAGGAAGCCAACAAGAAATTGGTGTTGAAGCACTTGAGTCCAGAGTGCCAGGTGCTGTTGTCAGATGCGCAAGAGCTGATTGAAGTGAATGTGTCTGAAGACCCGCATTACCATGTATCACTTGGTAAATAAGGATTTGAAAAGACATTAAAAAAGCGGGCAATGCCCGCTTTTTATTTATCTGAGGTAGGAGATTTCACACCGGAGCGTTTGAAAAACCAAACAATGGCGAAATGTAGCGCGATACTAATCGCCAAGCTGCCGCCGGCAACCAACCAGATATGATCTAAAGCCCAAGCAGACCAGCCCATATTGTCTCCCGATATTCGTTTCTAAATAGTCTGACTGGAGTGTTTCGTACCCCAACCTGGCATATTTTAAGGTATTAGCGAGTTGTTACGGTAATACGAAACCGATGGCTTCATGAACAGCTTTCAACGTCTGTTGTGCTTGTTCTCGTGCTTGCTCAGCTCCCTTGCGCAGGATGTTTCTCAGCTCATCTTCATGGTTACGTAAATGGTAGAACTCGTCTTGAATTGGTTTTAGGTATTCTGCCACCAACTCACCCAACTCTACTTTCAAATGACCGTACATCTTGCCGTCAAAGTGCTGAATCACTTCATCAATGGTCTTGCCACTGATAACGGAGTAGATTGTTAGTAGGTTTGATACACCTGGCTTGTTTTCAACGTCATAGGTGATTTCTGATCCAGAGTCCGTTTGTGCTTTCTTGAACTTTTTGACGATGGTTTTTGGGTCGTCCAGTAGTGCGATGAAGTTGTTTTTGTTCTCATCAGATTTAGACATCTTAGAGGTCGGATCCTGCAAGCTCATGATGCGCCCGCCGGAAGTTGCAGGTGGAATAAATGGCTCAGGCACCTTGAAGATTTCTCTTTCAAAACGGTTGTTGTAACGCACCGCCAAATCGCGTGTCAGTTCTAAATGCTGCTTTTGGTCTGCGCCTACCGGAACCATTTCTGTTTGGTAAAGTAGGATGTCAGCCGCCATTAATACCGGGTAATCGAACAATCCTACATTGATGTTTTGGGCATGTTTTTGAGACTTGTCCTTAAACTGCGTCATGCGGTTCAACTCACCCATGTAGGTTGAGCAGTTCAATACCCAAGCCAGTTCGGCATGTTCAGGCACGTGAGATTGGATAAAAACGGTGCTCTTGTTTGGGTCGATGCCCGAAGCCAAGTAAAGCGCGACAAAGTCCAACGTACGTTTTGCCAACACGGCAGGGTCTTGCTCAACCGTAATGGCATGCATGTTGACCAGAGAGAAAAGGCAGTTGTAATCATCCTGCATTTTTACCCAATTTTTAATGGAACCGATGTAGTTACCGATCATTAAATCGCCTGAAGGCTGGATTCCACTAAATAAAATAGGTTTGCTCATGATTTATCTCACTTATTTTGGTCAAATGCTACAAAAATAAAGCGGCTATTTTCGCATGTTTACAGGGTTTTTGAAAGCATGTTGAGCTTGTCGTTAGGTGTGAAAAACAAGCAGGGCTAAAAAAGGTAGGGGATTAACTTTTTGCTCTTGGTTTGATAATCAGGATAGTTTGCAAATGTTTGTATGAGAAGCCGTTCTTCATAATGGAGTTTAAGCAAAAGGTCTATAAGCAACAGACCGTAGCATAACCATGTGATGGGATTCTGGGTTTGTATTGCCATTGGGAAAAAGAAAACCAGCAGAGACGAATACATAGGGTGGCGAATCCAACGATAAGGTCCTTTCATCACCAGTTGGGCATTTGGCATTGGATCGGGAACGATGTTGAACCGTCCTAAGTGCATGGTAGCGACTGCCCAAAGTCCTAAACCAATAGCACTTAATTGCACAAGTAGCCATAGGCTCGTGCTAAATAAGGGAGCCAGTATAAGTAATACAAAAATGCATGCAAATTGACCGAGAACCAAAGTGTAGGAAATAAAAGGGTGCGCAAGTTTCTGAAGCATGGGGTTTCCAAAAATTCAGGTAATAAAAAAGCCGCTAAAAAGCGGCTTTCTCGTAGCATCTAAAACAAAGATATTATTTTAGAGTTGCGATGTAAGCAGCTACGTTCTCGATGTCTGCGTCAGAAAGACCAGCAGCCATTGGAGCCATCATAGAAGTCATAGGACCCATTTGCTCACCAGACTTGTACTTGTGAAGCAATTTAACGATTTCATCAGCTTTCAAACCAGCCAATTTTGGACCTACACCACCATGAGCGTCAGCACCGTGACAACCAGCACAAGTACCAAAAGTACCTTCGCCAGCTGCAGCGTTACCAGCAGCTTGTGCAGTGGCGCCGAACATTACTACACCAGTAGTAGCTAAAGCAACCAATAGTTTTTTCATAATTGTACTCTCCTAAGCACTTAAAAAGTATTCGGGTTTTACCCTGACCGTAATTACATACGAAAACGGGATTCTAGTCAAGATTGAAGTATTAAGCAATCTTTAATATAGGGTGAAAGAGGGAATATCGAGGGTTTGTGCTAAACCCATGCTTGAACCGGCATGGGTTTAGTTGAGGTTGGAGACTAGTCTTCTTTACGTAGCGCGTTAGGCATTTTGGCGGCAATAATGATGAAGATGATGCCGATTACAACTGCTGTAACTGTTCCAGACATGAAGCCGATGATGGCATGGTATTCATGTCCGTGGCGGAATACGCCTTCCGCCAATGCAGACTTACCGCCTAAGCTGGTGCGATAGATGTCTGTGGTTTTGATGTGCTCGTAAGCGATGGCAAATAACCATGAACCCAAAAGTCCGCCAAGAACGAAGAACATTGCGTCTTTACGACCTTCAGCTGCTGAAGCCAGAGATGTTCCTGGGCAAAGTCCACCTACGGCAAAACCGATACCGAAAATCATACCACCGACTAATACACCCAAATAGGCTGCTTTAACACTGAAATGAACGGTTTGTGGTGCAATTGCATTAACCGTGAATACGATAATAGAGGCAAGACCAATTGCCATAAGAATGGTTTTGGCCAGCTTCATATCGGTCAGTTTTAACATATCGATAATGTGATTCGGGTTTGTTGCCCCAATGCGTTGAAGTACTGCTCCAAAAGCAGCTCCTAGAATAATTGCTAGTAAAATTTCCATTGCTGCTTCTCCTTAAGCTTTCTTCTTAATGCCATAAACCAACAGTGCAGTCGGGATAGCAACGAGGAAGACACCAAAGGCAAAGACATAACCACTTACTGCGGTTTGCAACATGCCGCTAATCATGTGGCCGGAAGTACAGCCGCCCGCCATACGGGCACCGAACAGGGTAAATACTCCGCCGATAAACGCAAAGACATAACGCTTTTTGGGGTTGAATCCATAGCGCTTTTGAAAGGCTTCAGGAACTTGTTTTTCTTCTTTGGATGCTTTAGGGCCACCAAATACCGATGAAAGCATTGCGCCCAACATCATTGATAGAACAAAGACGAAGCTATAATTGATAGGATTGCTGGCACTGTGTCCGTAACTTCCTCTCGCTTTATTGATATAGTCGTTCGGACTTGAATAGTGTTGTTTGCCGTCTTTTTCCGTCACTTGAACAATGTCTTTGTCAAATGTTTTCCAGATGATGGTGTCGGTAACAACGAATTGAGTGGAAACGCCGATTGGTTTGACTAGAATGGTCGCAATAGCAGCAACAAGCGCAAGTGCGATCCCGCCTTTTAGCCAGGTAAATTCACCAGGTCGAATCATTATGAGAACCCTTTTAAATAATATCAATTATAGTTTTTATTAAGTATATTCTTTTATTAGTGAGCAAGAATATTATGAAAAGCTTGATTATACCCATAAGCAAAGGGGAGACAAGATGATGGTTTTTAGGTTTTTGGCGCTGGCCTTGGTTTTATCGTTGATAACTTGGCTGGTTCTACGTATTCAAGGCAAGCAATTTAACTTTGGAATAGTGCTTCTAGGCTGGATTTTAGGCATTTTAGGGGTAATGTTCGCTTTTTACGGTGTCTCAATTCTGGTAGCAAATTCGAACAACTTTTAAGGCTATAAAACCTTTTGAAGGTGGCTTTAATGGAGTTTATCGACCTGGGGTGTTGCTATTGGAAAACTCCTCTAGCAAACGCTGAAAACTGTGGTATCGGCTATAGTGAATATCGCCGTTTTCAACGGCATCACGAATAGCGCATTGCGGTTCGTTCTGATGGGTGCAGTTGTTGAACTTGCATTTACCTAGGAATGGTTGGAAATCAGGATAAGCCTGTTCCAATTCATGTAACTCACAAGGAGCAGGGCTAAAGAGTCTGACCCCAGGGGAGTCTATGATGTTGCCGGCATTCTCTTCGCCATGCACTGACGGCAAGTGATACAGGATGCTATTGGTGGTCGTGTGTTTACCAAGTCCGGTCGATTCCGACAAGTTGTTGATCTTGATTTCAATGTCTGGAATCAGGGTTTGAATCAAAGAAGACTTTCCTGCACCGGAAGGGCCCACAAATACGCTGTTTTTGGCAATTAATGCTTCTCTTAAATCTTCTAGGCCGTCTTGTGTTTCGCTTGAAACCGGATAGATTTCAATGCCCAACTCATCATAAGGAATCAGGGTTTCGGCAATCAGCTCCCATTGTTCATCCGATTGGATTAAATCTGTTTTATTAATGACAAGAATTGTAGGAAGTTGAAGTTGATGAGCAACGACCAGATAACGGTCTATCATGTCAGGGTGAATTCCTGGGGTGATGGGGGCGACAATCACTAATAGATCAATGTTGGATGCAACCATTCGTGTTTGACCACGAAAACCCGGACGACTGAGTTCTTGTTTTCTTGGGTTGAGAGAAGTGACAACCCCTGTGTTTTCTTCAATATCCGTTTGCCAAGTCACTATGTCTCCTGCGACCAGTTTGCCAAGGTGTTGGCGCACTGCGCAGTTGACGAGGCTACCATCATTGGCTTCCACCAATATGCGTTTACCAAAATTGGTGATGACTAACCCTTGTTCCGGTGCCCCGAGTAGTGCATTGCTTTCATTGTGGGGTGAATCAGACACAACAATTTGCGAGTCGTTTACAGGATCAAGCCGTTTTTCATTGACTCGTTTTTGTTGTTGTTTAGTCAGTTTACGTTTTGACAAAAGAATTAATCCAATAGGGCGTCAATTTTGGCGGCAACAATGAAATCGTTTTGGCTAAGGCCTTTTACTGTGTGTGTCGTCAGTACAATTTTGCATTCATTGTAGCCAAAACAAATCTCAGGGTGATGGTCTTCTTTATGTGCAATCCAAGTGACGGCATTCACAAAAGAAACGGTTTGGTGGTAGTTCTTGAATTTAAAGGTTTTTTCAAGCGTGATGTAGTTCAAAGGAACTTCCCAACCTTCCATTTGAGCAACTAGGCTTTCAATGGTTGGGATGATTAGCGCTTTGCTACCTGGTGCAATGGTTTCACAAGATTGGTCTTTTAATGGGATATCGTTTTGCATCGCGTTCAAATTCCTATTGTGTAGGGTTTATAGTTTTTATTTTTGTAAAGATTTTAAGTGATCAATACGGATTTTAGCCGGTGGATGACTGTCGTGATAAGCCGAATAGCTTGGATCAGGTGTCAAGCTGCTGGCGTTGTCACGGTACATTTTTAATAAAGCGGAAATTAGATGTTCTGCGCCAACGTGTTGGGCTGCAAAAGCATCGGCTTCAAATTCGTTTTTACGACTTCTGATGGCACTGATTGGCCCTAAAAAGAAGAATAGAGTTGGTACCACTGTCGCAAACAACAGCAAAGCAGCGGCTGGTGTTTGTGATGTCATTCCCAAGCCGGTGTAGAAAACGGATTGCTGTACTAACCAACCCAGTAACGCCAAGCCGACAAGGCTAAGAATGAAGGATTCTGCCATCATTTTTTTGATGTGACCGTGTTTGAAGTGCCCAAGTTCATGGGCAAGTACGGCTTCCACTTCATCAGGCGACAACTTTTCTAATAAGGTGTCGAAAAAAACGATACGTTTGTTTTTGCCAAAGCCGGTGAAGTAAGCGTTGCCGTGCCCGGAACGGGATGAACCGTCCATTACGAAAATGCCGTTGGATTCAAAACCAGTTTTTTGCAACAAGGCTTCAATGCGCTGTTTCATTTCACCTTCTTCAAGAGGGGTGAATTTGTTGAAAATAGGCGCAATCCATTTAGGGTAAGCCCACATCAGGGTAAGGTTGAAGGCAATCCAGATAACCCAAGTGTATAGCCACCATGCTTCATTAAAATAAGCCGTCATGACGGTTAAGATTACCCAGATAAGTGGAATACCTAGTGCCAGCATTAATGCCCATTGTTTGAGAAGGTCGCTGACGAACTTAATTGGTGTCATTTTATTGAACCCGAATTCCTGCTCGATTTTGAAAGTTGAAATCCAGCTGAAAGGCAAATGCAGCAAAGATAAAAACCAGAAGGTGGAAAGCAAGAAGGCAGTGTCGCGCCAAATCGGGGAAAGCTCTGTTCCAAGCCAATAGTTATATATTTCCTGGAATCCGCCGCCCAATGTCATGAAAAGCAGCACGGCAGCGTCAAAAAATAAGATGAATCGACTAAGCTGTAGCTTGGCTCTTGAGTAATTGGCCGCTTTTTGATGTGCTTCAAGATTGACAACTTCGTTGAATTCTTCTGGCACGGTTGAACTATGAGAAGAAATATAAAACTGATTTTTAATGTTCAGCCAAAGCTCAATTAAAAAATTCAGAGCGAGCGTGAGTAGAAAAGCGATTGTTATCCAAGTGGTCATAATGATCGTTTAATTGTTTAGTTTTAAAGACTATTTTCTTATAGTGACAAGAAAAAGTTTTTCAAGATAACCTTCAGATTGACTGGAGATTTCGTTTTATAAGGCTAATGCTTCCTTGAGAGAAAGTGCAATAGCGTTTAATATTTGACTTATTTTAGTTTAAAAGCCCTGTGAGCGTGAAGAAAATAGGGGCTCAAAAGTGGATGGTGGATCATGAAGTCTGAAAGCAACCTGATATGGATAGATTTAGAAATGACAGGGTTGGATCACAAAACAGATCAAATTCTGGAGATTGCGTCGGTTGTGACAGATGCTGAACTCAAAGTTCTGGCAGAAGGGCCTGTTATCGCTATTCAAACCGAGCAACATTATTTGGATGGTATGGACGAGTGGTGTACGACTCACCACGGAAATTCAGGGTTGACCAAGCGTGTGCAAGACAGCACGATTTCCATGGCGCAAGCAGAGCAAATGACAATGGCGTTTCTTAAAGACTGGGTGCCAAAAGGAAAGTCACCGATGTGCGGAAACAGCATCTGCCAGGATCGTCGCTTTATGATTGAGCAGATGCCTGAATTGGAAAGTTTCTTCCATTATCGAAACCTGGATGTTTCAACGCTGAAGGAACTTGCCAGACGATGGATTCCACAAGTTTACTCGTCGCACAAAAAGAAAGGTGCACATTTGGCTTTGGACGATATTTATGAGTCGATTGATGAGTTAAAGCATTATCGTAAACATATGTTTATCGAAGAGGCGCGAGGTGTTGAATAATCTCGTACCCAAGAGAAAATAATGCCTCTTTGCTACGAAAACCTATCTTGTTATTTTCACTTCCGGCAGTCATTGGCGTTGGGAATTTTGATCTGAGTATTGAAAAATGCTTGGTTAAGCACATTCCTGTCCAATTTGCCGTTCACTGTCATAAGGTTTTGTTATATAATTGTTCACTTTTCTTACACAAATTTTTGTAAGAAATTGTTTGAAAAATTTTTTAGTTGGAAGCATTCGGCTTGCTTTGCAAAACAAGCATTTAAAAGTCAGGCTCGGATGCTTTTATATGGAGGACCGTTGTTGTGGAATTAACTGGTGCTCAGATTCTAGTACATTACCTAGAAGATGAGGGAGTAGAGTATATTTGGGGGTATCCTGGTGGAGCTGCTTTGCCGATCTATGATGCTCTTGATACTGACGCTAAAAAACTGAAACATGTTTTGGTGCGTCACGAACAAGCTGCCGTACATGCTGCGGATGGCTTTGCTCGTTCTACAGGTAAACCAGGAGTGACGCTTGTGACTTCAGGTCCGGGAGCAACCAATACCGTTACGGGAATCGCAACGGCATTTATGGATTCGATTCCGTTGGTTGTTATTACCGGGCAAGTGCCGACTGCGTTGATTGGTCTGGATGCATTCCAGGAAATCGATACCGTTGGGATCACAAGACCGATTGTCAAACACAACTTCTTGGTCAAGGATGTTAATGATCTTGCGATGACGCTCAAAAAAGCCTTTTACATCGCCACGACAGGCCGACCTGGCCCTGTTGTCGTTGACATCCCGAAAGATGTACAAAACGCCAAAAGCAACTATGAATATCCACAAGAAGTTAGTTTGCGCTCCTACGTACCTGTGACGAAAGGCCATAGTGGACAGATTAAAAAAGCCATCGAGATGATGATGTCGGCAGAAAGACCGATTTTATACACCGGTGGTGGCGTCGTTTTGGGGGATGCTTCCTATGAGTTGACTGAGTTGGCTCGTAAGTTGAACTTCCCTGTAACCAATACCTTGATGGGGTTAGGGTCTTTTCCTGCAGATGATTCTCAATTTGTCGGAATGTTGGGAATGCATGGTACTTATGAAGCCAATTTGGCCATGCATAACTCTGATTTGATTATTGCGATTGGCGCGCGTTTTGATGACCGAGTGACAGGCAATCTTGAGAAGTTCTGTCCTGATGCTAAAGTTATTCATATTGATATCGATCCGGCTTCTATTTCAAAAAACGTTGCTGTAGATATTCCAATTGTTGGGCCTGTTAAACAGGTGTTAGGCGAAATGTTGAACTTGTTGAGCAAGCATCCAGTTGAAGCTAATGCTGAAGCATTGGCATCTTGGTGGGAGCAGATCAACACTTGGCGTTCAACGGATTGCTTACGTTACGAACAAATTGGTAACAAGATCAAGCCTCAAGCAGCTATGCAAACCGTGTGGGAAGTGACGAAAGGTGATGCCTACGTTACCTCTGATGTTGGTCAGCACCAAATGTTTGCCGCTCAGTATTACCGCTTCAATAAACCAAGACGTTGGATTAACTCCGGTGGATTGGGAACAATGGGATTCGGTTTGCCTGCTGCAATGGGCGTGCAAGCTGCTTTCCCAGATGAAACGGTTATCTGTGTGACAGGTGAAGGCTCTATTCAAATGAATATTCAAGAGCTTTCTACCTGTATGCAATATGGTTTGCCTATCAAGGTCATCTGTTTAAATAACGGCTTCTTGGGAATGGTTAGACAATGGCAGGAATTCTTCTATGACAGACGCTATTCGATGTCTTACATGGATTCGTTGCCTGACTTTGTGAAGCTGACAGAGGCTTATGGGCATGTCGGTGTTCGCATCGATAATCCTGACACCATGAAAGCGCAATTGGAAGAAGTATTCTCAGATAAAAACAAAGATAAATTTGTATTTGTCGACATTATCACCGATCAACAGGAAAACGTTTATCCAATGGTTCCTGCTGGTGCTGGGCTAGATGAAATGATCTTGGTGTAGGGGTGATAAGATGAAGCATATTATTTCGATGTTAATGGAAAACGAATCTGGCGCACTATCTCGTGTTGCCGGGTTGTTTTCTGCTCGTGGATACAATATCCAGACTTTGACTGTGGCACCGACAGAAGATGAAACCATTTCGCGTTTAACGCTGGTTTCTTACGGTAACGACTACCAGATTGAGCAAATCGTCAAGCATTTGAATCGCTTGGTCGACGTTATCAAAGTTGTCGATATTACCGAAGGTTCTCATATTGAAAGAGAGTTGATGTTGGTGAAAGTCAAAGCAACAGGTGCAATGCGTGAAGAAGTAAAACGCTTGGCGGATATTTTCCGTGGCACCATTGTGGATGTTACAGCCAGTATTTATTCGGTTCAGTTGGTCGGTGAAAGCCAAAAACTAGACGCGTTTATCGAAGCGTTGGATCAAGGTGTGATTGTCGAGACAGTTCGTTCCGGCGTCGTTGGTCTGATGCGTGGTGAAAAATCATTACATTTATAAATTTTAACAATTGAGTAAGTTAAGGAAAAACAATGCAAGTTTATTACGATAAAGATTGTGATTTGTCCATTATCCAAGGCATGAAAGTTGCGATTATCGGTTTTGGTTCTCAAGGTCATGCTCATGCAGCGAACTTGAAAGATTCTGGTGTTGACGTAACTGTTGGTTTACGTGCAGGTTCTTCATCTATCAAGAAAGCAGAAGGTTACGGTTTGAAAACTGCTGATGTTGCAACAGCGGTTGCAAATGCTGACTTGGTTATGATTTTGACGCCTGACGAATTCCAATCTAAGTTGTACAAAGAAGAAATCGAACCAAACATCAAGCAAGGTGCTGTTCTAGCATTTGCTCACGGTTTCGCTATCATCTACAACCAAATCGAGCCTCGCAAAGATTTGGACGTTATCATGATTGCACCTAAAGCACCTGGTCACACTGTACGTTCTGAATTCGTTCGTGGTGGTGGTATTCCTGACTTGATCGCTGTAGAGCAAGACGCTTCTGGTCGTGCAAAAGACATCGCTCTTTCTTACGCTAGCGGTGTTGGTGGTGGTCGTACCGGTATCATCGAAACAACTTTCCGTGACGAGTGTGAAACTGACTTGTTCGGTGAACAAGCGGTTCTTTGTGGTGGTGCGGTTGAGCTTGTTAAAGCAGGTTTCGATACTTTGGTTGAAGCTGGTTATGCACCTGAAATGGCATACTTCGAATGTTTGCACGAGTTGAAGCTAATCGTTGACTTGATGTTCGAAGGTGGTATCGCGAACATGAACTACTCTATCTCTAACAATGCTGAGTATGGTGAGTATGTGACTGGTCCTCGCGTTATCAACGACGAGTCTCGTGCTGCAATGCGCGCTGCGTTGAAAGACATCCAGACTGGTGAATACGCTAAGAAATTCATCTTGGAAGGTCAATCAAACTATCCTTCAATGACTGCAATGCGTCGTTTGAATGCAGAACATGGTATCGAAGTAGTGGGTAACAAACTACGTGCGATGATGCCTTGGATCGCAGCTAACAAAATCGTTGACCAAGAGAAAAACTAATTTCTTATCAATGCTTTGTGAAAAACCGCCTACGGGCGGTTTTTTTATGTCTGGCGTTTATGAAGTTAATTTAGCATTGCTCATAAAGAAGGATTGAAAGCACCAACACTTTAGGGTAAATTGACGTATAAAATTATAATTATTTTGGGCCGGGTTTAATTTCCAAGGCCTGATATCTAGATGTAAATGAGCGCATGTATCGATCCTTTTTCGGTTTAAAAGAACTTCCCTTTAAAATTTCCCCAGATTTGTCGTATTTTTACAAGCAAGCCTCCCGAGAAGAAATGGTTGAAGCTTTGTTGTATTCGATTCTCAGAGGGGATGGCATTGTTAAGGTGGTGGGTGAAGTCGGCATCGGCAAAACAATGATGTTGCGCATGTTGGTCGAAAAACTTCCCAAGCACTATCAAAATATCTATATTTCTTCTCCTAATTTATCTCCAATCGATTTCTTAAAGTTCATTTGTAGTGAATTACAAATTTCTTATGACTCCACAGATACCAAGCATGATCTTGTTAAACGTTTGCAGACGCGTTTGATTGAAGCTTATGCTCAAGGTAAGCGTGTTGTCATGTTGGTTGATGAAGCTCAGTCAATGACTTTAGATGCATTGGAAGAAGTGCGCTTGCTTGGAAACTTGGAAACAGAAACCGACAAACTTTTGCAGATGGTTTTGTTTGGTCAGCCTGAATTGGATGCGACCCTTCATGATGTACGAGTCAAACCTCTAAAAGACCGTATCGCAGCGGAGTTAACCCTTCCGCCATTGAATGGTAATGAAGTGCTGATGTATCTGAACTATCGAATGCGTGTTGCCGGGCGATTGGATCAAGATGTCTTTACCAACCAGATTGCGAAGCAGGTGTGGAAAATATCGGGGGGCTTTCCAAGAGCGATCAATTTGTTAGCGGATAAACTTCTGATGGCGGCGTTTAGTGACGGTGCTATACAAGTTAATAAAAAACACCTTAGAACACTAGGTTATTCGTCTACCTCTAATAAAGGTACAGGCATCTGGCTAAGATACGCGGTTGTTTTTGGAGGCTTGTTGGTTTCATTAAGCGTGATGGCATTTGTATGGCAAAAAGGGTACGGTACAGTTGATGTTCCGAAAAACGTCAGTCAAATGCCCGTGACTTCAAAAATCTTATCAATCAAAGAGTTGTCCGAGAAGACCGATACTAATGCCAAAACCATTAAAGAGCTCTATCGACTCAATATGTCGGCATTCCAATACCTGCAACAGTTGCCCAATAGTGGCGAGTTGCTTCTGTTGTCACGAGACCATATTCATGGTTTTCAATCCGTGTACAAAGAAGTTATGTCAAAAGTGCCTCAAGGCCAGCAATCCAAGGTGTATGTGTTGTTGAACCTTGATCTGAGTAAGAATCATTTTGAAACCCTGACATTTTTTGATATTAGCAACCTCTCACAAAAAGCGGTTAAGACGCTACAAGAAAAATTCTCCAAGGAAATGCCGCAATTGGCTTCACGCGTACTAACTGTCCAGCAGTTAAAGGCTGCACTATGAAATTAATGATGAAAACGAAAATCTTTACGCTATCCATTCTAATTTTTGGATTGCAGTCATGCAGTACATCCCAAACTGTCAAGCGGGATCCGGTTGCACCGCCATTGTCTAAAGACTTTGATCTTGAAGGGCACTTGACGACTAAGCCAACATTAAAGGGGAATGAAGGTGGCAAAATGGATGCGCCGATTCCAAATTTGGTTGGCGTGCAGGCAATTAATATTAATCCAGATACTGGTGTTGTTAAAAAGCTTTACAGCGTGTCTGCGGTAAAGGTTCCTGTGAATGATCTGCTCTATAACTTATCGGTGGATGCTAAGAAACAACTCGATTTGTCTGAGGATGTAAAAGGGGAGGTTACGATCAATGCGCTTAACCAACCTTTGGATGAGATTTTAAAAAGAATTACCGAGCAGGTTGGGGCTGTTTATGAGTTGTCGAATGGAACCATTAGTATTCGCCCCGACACGCCGTATTGGCATACTTACCGTGTTGATTATGTTAACGTCAGCAAACAGGTCAAGGATTCGACCGTGATGAAAATGTCGGTAGGTGATATTGGTAACGGCTCCAGTTCTGGCGAGGCAAAAGCCAGTGAATTTCGTATGAATGTTGAAACGACTAATGATTTTTGGGGCGCGTTGGTAAACAATATTGCTTCGATGGCGCAGTTGGGGCCTGAAGTTTCTAAAAATATTCGAGTACATAATAGCAACCGAAATGAGGAATCTGCCGCGGGCATAGATGGTAGCTCGTTGACTAAAAATACAAGTGCTTCGGGCGCGACCACTGATTCTGTAACCGATATTAAAGTTAAGAACCCAGATAACGTTGTTGTTAACAAAGAAGCCGGGCTAGTATCGGTTTATACCATGAGAAATCGCCAACAAAGAATCTCACGTTATCTGGATAAAGTGATGCATCGCACATCCAAACAAGTGTTGATTGAAGCGACTGTTGTTGAGGTTGAGTTAAACGATCAATATCAGGCGGGTGTTGACTGGTCGGCAGTGAGTGGCAGCAATTCCGCATCACAGAAATTATTGGGGTTGAACCTGTCTAATGCTCCTTTCTTTAATCTCTCATTGTCCAATGGGATGTTTGACCTGAAGATGTTGCAGCAGTTTGGTAATACCAAGGTGCTTTCAAGTCCGAAAATTATGGCAATGAATAATCAATCAGCCATGTTGAAAGTGGTTAAAAACCAAGTGTATTTCACGGTTGAAGTAGACTCACAAATCAGTAATGGTCTTCAGAGCACCACTTTTGAAACGACGGTGCATACTGTTCCTGTGGGCTTCATGATGAACATGACCCCGTTTATTTCAGATGACGGCAAAATTTCGATTAATGTGAGACCTACACTTTCACGAATTGTGGGTTATGTGAATGATCCTAATCCTGAACTTGCCAAGCAAAATGTAAAAAGCGAAATTCCTATCGTTCAGGAGCGAGAAATGGATTCCGTTCTGAAACTTAGAGATAAGCAAACAGCGATCATTGGTGGATTGATCCAGGACACGCATGACAATCAAAAACAAGGTGTACCATTTTTGAGTTCAATTCCGTGGTTAGGGGATTTGTTTACCTATAGAGATGATACGGTGAAAAAGACCGAGCTTATTATCTTTATTCGTCCCATTATCGTGAATAATCCTGATATTGATAATGGGGACCTGAAATCAGTCAGAAAATTTCTTAAGACGAAGTCGAGTTAGATGAGTGTCCTGCTTGAAGCATTAAAGAAAGCCGCTGAAGAGAAAAAGAAGCAGGCTAGCCAATCGGCACATAATGAAGTTGTCGAACCGATAGTTTTGATGTCTTCAAGCACAGAAAATGTTGATGCCAATGTTTCGGGTTCTTTGTCTGAAATGACTGATAACAAGGATAACGATGGCGGTTTTGAAGAACCTCTGTCTTTAAAATTCAATTTTGAAGTGGACCAGCCGAAGCAGCTAGATAGTATCCATGCTACGCAAGACGCAATAGTTTCGCAGGAAGCGATAAATGTTGATGATGCTGATTTTGTAGCATCAACTGAAATTGCTGAGAATCCCATTTCTACCGATTCAGACGAAATTGAAGATACGGTTCAGCAAGAAACTCATAATCAGGCAACAGCAAACGAATGGGAAGCATTTCGATTACAGGGTGCTACTCAAACTAAGCCGGCAGTTTCAGATGATTTGGAAACGCGTTTGGCAGTATCTGAATTTGATTCCAATACCCCCTCAAGTGCTATTGACATAAGTTATGATGAGACCGATGTCAGCAACACCACAGAATCTTCACTTAAAGACGAGTATGAGGACGCCATCCCCGATTCATGGGAAGCGCTACGTTCCCAAAGTTTGCCTGGAGATAAAGTAGATAAAGATAGCGAGCCCGAGGCTTCAGTTAAGGTTATTGGTTCACAAGAGAAGCCGGTATCAACAAATGAGAGTCAAGAGCATGATTGGAGTCTTGAACAGATTCCCGGTTACCAACGTTACGGCTCCACTGAAAGTCAGCAAAAGAAAACCAGACTGATTTTGCCACACTTAATCAACAAGAAATCTCACCTTCCAAGCAAATGGCGACTCTACTTTTTCAGCGGTATTTTGGTGCTGTTGGGGCTGGCTTATTATGCAATGTTTTACTTCGATCAGCAGTCCTTGGAGGTAGATTCAGATTTGCAACGCTATCAAGTTTTGAGTAAACCAAGAATTGCTGAACAGAAAGTGCCTTCACATACTGAGTTACAGGCAAAAACCACGTTGTCATCATCGCCGCAGGAACTAAAACAAAGGGATTCTGCCCTAACGGAGACGGCTCCAAACAAAGCCATTGAAAGTAGCGTTTTGAAAGAAGGTGTTGAACCTAAAGCTGATAAAGCGCCTTTAAACACTCAAAAGCAAGTTGGTCATAAGAAAACGGAATTGGTTGACCAAAAGTTAACTAAACAGGTGGCGCCCAAAATGACCATCGTTAGCCGTGAGCAAGAGAGTACGGTTTCCATGGCATTCAAGGCATATCAACGTTCTGACTGGCAGACGGCAAGGCGTTATTACCAGCAGGCTTATGAAGAAGAACCAAACAGCCTGCCTGCTCTTTTTGGGTTGGGTGCAGTTGCTGTGCAATTGGGAGAACAAAATAAGGCTGTAGGCTATTACCAAAAAGTTTTGGTATTGGAGCCGGGCAATCAACTCGCTCAAAAGGCGATTTTGAGTATCCAATCGTTGGAGAACAGCAATCAGCAAACAATTGATGAACTGAAAAGTATGGAAGAAGCGAGTCCAAATGATCCTGAAATCACGTTTGCGCTGGGGAATGCCTATGCCAAGAGAAAGGATTGGGTCACTGCACAGTCTTACTACTTTAAAGCTTATCAACACAATTCAAGTCAACCGATTTATGTATTAAATTTAGCGGTTAGCTTGGATCAACTTGGCGAATATCGACTTGCAAAACAATATTATGACGAAGCACTGTCAAAGGCATCAGAAAGCTCACTTGCGTTTAATACCGATAGTATTAAAAAGCGGCTGGTGGTGCTAAATCAATTTCTCAGTGGGGAGCACTAACGTTGGCTCAGGTGATACGTTTAGGTGACAAGCTTGTTTTAGAAGGGGTGATTACCGCCGATCAGCTCCGTATTGCTTTGACCGAACAAAAGTTGACAGGAAAGAAGCTGGGTGAAATTCTGGTATCACTTGGGTTCCTTTCGGAAGAAGATTCACGAGAAATCTTAGGTGAGGTCGTTGGGTATCGTTCGATGACCTTAAAAGGAGTGGTGCCAGACTCCAATGCACTAACATTGGTTTCAGAGTCTTTTGCTAGAAGTCATTTAGTGATGCCGATTAGCGTGACGGACGACCGCTTAAAAATTGCAATGGCGAGTCCGGATGATATTTTGTTGCTGGACAAACTAAAGCGCCACATAAAAAAAGACATTCGCATTGAGCCAGTACTGGTTTCGGAAACGGATATTCAGCATGCCATAGATCATTACTACGGTTATGAGTTGTCAATCGACGGCATACTCAGGGAACTGGAAACGGGACAAGTGGATCTTTATTCCGTCGCAGAGAAAGACGAATATTCTCAGCCCATGGTGCGGTTGGTTGATGCTATTTTGACCGATGCGGTCAAGAATGGCGCTTCGGACATTCACTTTGAACCAGAACAGCATTACATTCGTGTTCGATATCGTATAGATGGAGTGTTGGTCACGATACGGTTGTTCCATAAGTCTATTTGGTCAAGCTTAGTGGTGCGTTTGAAAGTCATGGCCAAATTGGATTTGACCGATCAAAGAATGCCACAGGACGGCCATATGGATTTGATTGTCCACGGACGCAAAATTGATTTTAGGGTTTCGTCTTTGCCAGGAACCGATGGCGAAAACTTTGTATTGAGAATTTTAGATCGGGAGAAAGGCATTGTTCCTTTAGAACAATTAGGCTTAGATGCTGGCAGTTACCAAGACCTGAAACTGATGATGTCTCGTCCTACAGGTATCCTTTTGGTGACGGGGCCGACTGGCTCAGGGAAAACCACTACGCTTTATTCAATGTTGAATGAACTCAACCATGAAGGCGTAAACATCATGACGTTGGAAGATCCTGTTGAATACCCCATGTCGATGATTCGCCAGACATCTATCAATGAAGATATCGGGATGACATTTGCAGCGGGTGTAAGAGCCTTGTTGAGACAAGATCCGGATATTATTTTGATTGGTGAGATCCGAGATGGTGAAACGGCAGAAATGGCCTTAAGAGCAGCCATGACAGGGCATCAAGTTTTTGCGACTTTGCATACCAACTCTGCCATTGGCTCTATTCCAAGGTTATTTGATATTGGCGTTCAGCCTTCAATACTTTCCGGTAATATCATTGGTATTCTCGCACAGCGCTTGGTACGTAGGCTTTGTCCGAATTGTAAGGTGCCTTATCAACCCGAGCCTTTTGAAAAAGAAATCTTGGGGATTAAGCCGGAAGAGGACATTACCCTTTATCACGCGCAGGGCTGTAAGCATTGTAATGACATCGGCTACAAAGGGAGGATTGCCATTACCGAAACCTTGAGGTTTACCGATGAGCTGGATGAATTGATTTTGCAACGTGCTTCACAGCATCAGATTTTAGAAATGGCTGTTTCGCAAGGGTTTCGTCCTATATTGCAAAATGCTTTGAAATGGGTTCGTTCAGGTGATACAACCTTAGAAGAAATTAGCCGCGTGGTTGATCTGACGGAGTTGATTTAGCCATGCACGATTATCGTTATAACGGTGTCAATCGCTTTGGCAAGCGCGTCAACGGTGAAATGCAGGCAGCAAATGCTCAGGATTTGGAGCAACGTTTAAAACTCGCGAAAGTGGAGTTAATTTCTTATAAAACGCGTTCTCCCGGGCTTTTTTCAAAAGTTGGTAAAAAACGCATATTGCGTAGGGATGTTATCACTATCACCATGCAGTTTCGGCAACTGCTCAAGGCTGGCGTCTCTTTAATGGATATTATTGATGACCTGAGACAGTCTTATGAAAACGACGCGGTAAAAGAAATGTTGTCTTCTATCTATGAGGCAATGGAAGGGGGAGAGAGCTTTTCTGGTGCCTTGTCGGGATATGAAAAAGAATTCGGCAAGGTGTATATTCCGCTGGTCGCTATTGGTGAGCAGACGGGGCAACTGGAAACCATTTTGGAGAACCTGGAACAGATGCTGAAATGGGAAGAAAGCTTAGCTTCGAAAGCCAAGAAAGTGATGATTTACCCCTCCATTGTCGGAACCGTTGTTATAGCCGTCGTGTTACTGATGATGATTTTTGTGGTGCCGGAAGTGATGAAGTTCGTTAAAGAGATGGGGGGAGAATTGGGGTTTGCAACGCAAGCACTCGTTGTCACCTCGGATTTTGTTCGCGAGAATATTATTTTGATCTTGCTGTTTCCTTTTGCGGCGTGGTTCGGAATCAAGTATTTTCTGAAAAAATCAACACGCTTCAAGGTTAAATTCGATGCCTCTATCTTTAAAATCAAAGTGATTGGCCCTGTGCTTTATAAGCTAAAGATTGCCAGAATCGCCAATTCACTTGCCATTATGTATGCCGCAGGCATGAGTTTTACCAATGCTTTGCGTATGTCGGTGAATGTTGCCAACAATGCCTATCTTGAACAAAAAGTAGAGAGAGCCATCCGTTTGATTGAAGAGGGTTTACCCATCAATGAAGCTTTTACTGAAGCAGAAGTTTTCCCATCAATGGCGATTCGTATGGTAAAGGTGGGAGAGCTTAGCGGTAATATGGATCAGGCACTCAGAAATGTCAGTGAGTTTTACGACAATGAAGCGAAAGAAACTATTGAAAAGATTGAACCAGCGGTAGAGCCTGCTTTGACAGTTGTCATGGCATTTATCGTCGGTTGGGTAATGATGGCGGTGTTGGGGCCAATTTATGACACCATTTCCAAGGTGCAATGATGGATAAGCTGTTATATCTCAATGAATCGGGTCTGACGTTAATTGATGTGAATAGCGCAATGCAGCATAAATTGTCTGAAACCAGGTTTTCTTGGAGAGATTGGGAGCGGATCGAAACGGTTGTCGGTGGGCTACCTTCCGATAAAAGTGTTGCGGTCATATTAGACTTCGTAGATGACTCCCACCAGATGCACTGGGTTGCAAGGTTGTTTCCTTGGGAAAAACAAGCTTACGAAAAACGCTTGGAAGAGAAAACACGTTCCGAGGGCGCCATGTTGGTTCGTCTAAGTTGGTTCGCTCACTATCGCCAAACCGATGAAGGGCGTAATGAACAGGCATTGATGATTTCCAGTGTGTTCAGCAATACTCAGCTTGAAGCTTTGTTCAACTTGTTTGAAGAGGCGCAGATTTCTGTTAAGGCAATTTACTCCTATTCATTTCTTCTTGAAAGCTACTTCCTCACCAAACTTGCGCCGGCATTGAGCTTGACGAAAAAAGATTTGTCTCGACCCTTGATGCTTGTTTTTAGAGAGTCCAGAGTACATTTTCGTCAGATATTTTTTAACTTCGGGCGCTTAAATATCAGCCGTCATATTGAGTTGGATGACGAGCTGGAAAGTGATCATGCAATCAACTCAGCGTTAATCCACGAGACGCAGATTGCTGTTAAATATCTTTACAACCAAAAGCTCATCCCGCTAAATTCCGAAGTGAGCTTTATCTATATCAACTCCCATGGGCATGATGAAAGCGAAGTTGCGACAGAGTATCTGGAAAAGGTTGCCTTAACTAACTGGAAGCCGGAAGCATTTTTTGTAGTGGCTTCTGATCTTTACACTATCACCAATACACGTCGCTGGGACGACTCTTTGTATAACACGCTGGATTTCCTTACAGCCTTTTTGCATAAATCAAATTTACAGACCTTTTATAAAAACCACTTCGTTGACAAGATTTTACTGTTCTCCAGATTGCAAAAATGGTTGTTGGGTTTGTCAGTTTTGTTTTTCCTGTCGGCAAGTTATTATCTTTTGACCTTGGGTGTTGATGATTACATGTTGAGTCATAAAAGACAGCTGATGGAGGTAAAAATCCAGCAGTTGAATGAGGAAAAGAGCAGATTGCAACGGTCGGTTGATTTGCAATACGACGCAGAAGACATCAAGGCATCGGTAAATTTCTCAGAGTCGCTGTTGAAACTTAAGTTGAGAGGCATTGCCGGTTTTGACATGGCGGCGTTATCTCAAGTTTTGAGCCGCCACAATCATATTGCGCTGTCGTCGGTCGCGTGGCAAAAACTGGATACATTTGATTCGTCCTCTATTTCGGTGACGCTTAAAGGGTGGGTTTATCCATTTCACGATGCCTATGAAATGCCTGTGAAATGGGTCGATGACTTAGTACAAGATTTTCGATCTCAGCCAAACGTTGAAAGCGTCACTTTAACCAAGGAGCCCTTGGACCGTAGTCTGAAAAAATCTTTGGTCATTTCCAGCGCATCTGATGAAGCCATTAACGCACTGCCTTTTGAGGTGAAGTTGGTTATTGGAGGCGGCAAGTGAAACTCAACTGGGCGGACAGTTTTATCAGACAATATGTACAAAAGCCTGCATTAATCCTGTTGGTGCTTTTATTGGCGTTTGGTGGTTTGGCTTTTGGTTTGTTGAATTACCAGGAAAGCCTAGAACAAGACAACCAAGTGACAGAACATCAACTGAGAAACCTGCTCAAGCAAGTTCGTTTTTTAAGAACGCAGGAACAATTGTTTCAGGTGTATGGTGAAAAATATCAGGCATATTTGAATGAAGGTTTGGTTTACCAACAAGATCGAGTGAAGTGGACTGACGAATTACTAAAGATAAAGGCGCAACTCAACCTTGTACCATTCAATTTCCAGTTTGATGCCGAACAGCAGTTGACCAGAAAGAGTGTTGCCCATCTTCAGTTAGATAAGAACATTTTTTATTACACACAGTTACATCTTGATATGGGACTGATGTCGGATTTGGACTTATTGACGGTCTTGGATAAGATTAGAGAGAACATCACGCCACTGTTTTTGGTGAAGGGTTGTGAAATGTCCGCACATAGTGAGGCCATCCAAAAACCGAAATTTACCCCAAATCATTCGTTGTTTGATGCAAAATGTACTTTGATTTTGTTCCAAGCCAAACCCACGCCTTTTAAGTTGGACTGAGCTGATTTATACGTTTGAATACCTTCGCAGGAAATGCCATTGAAAATGAGTTTGCTGTCTGTTGTTTGTTTCACTGCACTGGTTTTGGTGAGAATACCGGTGTATGCAGGCGAAACCTATGGAAAGCTGTTTCTGACCCCGCAACAACGCGAACAGATTAATCAGCAGCGCCAAGCTTTTTTGCATAAGGAGCAGGGAATTAAGCCCGACGCATCGCAGCAAAAAGTTGCCGTAAAATCATCAAAATCTACCAGGTTGGGGTCTCCACCATTAACGCTGTCGTCTATCATTACAACGCCCGATGGTCAGTTGTTTCGTTTGAACGGCAAGTATGTTAAGCACGATAAGTCAGGTTATCGGGTGCAGCAAAATCCGCAAGAGCTTCATTCGGCGCAAGTGATTCTCAAAGGCAAAGAAATTAACCTTAAGGTCGGCGAAACTTACGTCCCGGGGAAGGGTAAAAAGATTAAAAGCTACTTGATGGCACCGAAACCGAAACAAGAAAAGATTAAGTTGAGTTCGGTCAAGGGAGCTTCACCAGCTTCATCTGAGGAACAACAAATGGACTTGAGTTCGCAAATTGAAAATTTGCAGCGTTTAACGGAGTTAGTGAAATAAATATGTTTGGCATTGAGAGTGCATATCTTTTACCCGTATTGGCGATGATTGCGGCAGGTGGGTTGTTTATCGGCTATACCGCGACACGTGCTTTAAAACAGGAAAAAGACAAGGTAGAACAGCTTCAGCAAGACTATCAAACCCTGAGTAGTCGCTATGCTCAGATTGAGCAAGTAGCAATGACGGCAGAGAATAGCCTAAGTGCTTTGCAGGCGAAGCTCGAAAAAATGACAGAAGATGAAAAGGACTATGTTTCTCAGATTACACGGTTGGAAACGCAGCAGAAGTCAGACAGAGCGAGTTTTGAGGAAAAGTTGGCATTGCTTGAGAATGCAAAGCAAGCCCTGACGCAAGAGTTTAAGTTGCTATCAACGCAGATATTTGAAGAGAAGCAAGCGCAAATAAATACTCAGAACAAAGAGGCTTTGGGCGCAGTGTTGAACCCTCTGCAACAAAGTTTGACGGAGTTTAAGAACAAGATTGACCAAACGCATAAGGCGGATATTGAAGGGCGAGCGACCTTAGTTGAGCAGCTCAAGCAGTTGAAAGAACTCAATCAAACCATGTCGAATGAGGCAAAAAGTTTAACGCAAGCTTTAAAAGGCGATAACAAGCTCCAAGGAAACTGGGGTGAGATGATTTTGGAAAAAATGCTGGAAAGCTCAGGTTTGAGACTTGGCATTGAGTACGAAAGAGAGAAGTCGTTGTACTCTGATGATAACAAGCGCCTTCGTCCGGATGTAATTGTGAATTTGCCGGATGATAAACACATTATTATCGACTCAAAGGTGTCATTAAATGCCTATGAATCGGCGCTAAATGCAGAGGATGATAAGACGAGAGCCGAGCAGGTTAAAGCCCACTTGGTGAGTTTGCAAAAGCATATCGAAGCGCTTAGCACCAAACGTTACGACCATATTGAGTCTTTAAATGCCCCGGACTTTGTCTTGATGTTCATTCCCATCGAGGGGGCGTATTTAATGGCGATTGAACAGAACCCCGCGTTGTTTGAATCGGCATTTGAGAAGAATATCGCGGTGGTGACACCGACTACCTTGTTTACCACTCTAAAGACCATTGAACAGCTTTGGCGTTATGAAAGACGCTCGGAAAATACTTCAAGCCTGATTAAGAAAGCTGCAGATGTTTATGACAAGTTTGTTGGTTTCGTTGAGAGTTTTGAGAAGGTGGGTAGCCAATTAGAGAATGCGCTTTCCAGTTACGATCAAGCTAAAAAACGCATGATGAGCGGGAAGGGGAATTTAATTAACCAAGCGCAAATGCTTAAGGATTTGGCAGGTAAAACCAAGAAGGACCTTCCTAAACACCTTGTGGATGAAGCCGATAGTGGTTTGCCAGAGTTGGATAAAGACTAGTTTGAGCCAGTTCGCTTTTTTGCAACGTCTTTCAATGTTTCTGTAATCAGTTCTAAAAGCATTTGAGGGCGGAAGGGTTTTTTTAGCCAAGCCCTTACTTGTCTGATTTGTGCCATTTCCTTTGTTGTATGGTCGATTTCAGAAGATAAGATGAATATGGGAACATCTGTTTGCAAGTGTTGTTCGTTCAAGATGTCGATCATGTCTAATCCGGTTTTATCCGGCATCATGTAATCTAGAATTATAATATCGTAGCGGTTTTGCTGGCACAGTTTGAGACCACGCTCGACATCGTTTGCGGTATCGACCTTTATATTGTCTAGCGTTTCCAAGGTTAATTGAATCAGCGACCGGGTTACGTTGGAGTCATCGACCGCTAAAATATGCGCCATAACTTATTCCTCTAAGACTTCATTCTATTCTAGCAAAGCTTGCACATTGATACGTCATTTTGCGGCAGCATTTGGTGTTCGTAAATAAAAGCACATAATTAAGCTTTGTTTTATTCAAAGTGTTTGATTTTAATTGGGAAAGTATTTATAATCCCCGCTTTCCGAAAAGGAATACACATAGCTTTTATGTATCAATGAGTTAGATGCATAAAAATAGAAGAAATTGTAGGTAGGATTTCCTGCCTTCGCAGATCAAGATAGGAGAAAGTCATGGTCGTTATTCGTTTAGCACGCGGTGGTGCAAAAAAGAACCCTTATTATCGTGTAATGGTTGCGGATCAGCGTAACAAAGCAACTGGTCGCTTCATTGAGCAAGTTGGTTTCTATAACCCAACTGCTAAAGGTGCAGAAGAAATGATTCGTCTTGATACTGCGAGAGTTGAGCACTGGGTATCTCAAGGCGCTCAAATGAGCCCAAGAGTTGCAAAATTGGTTAAAGACGCTAAGTAATTAACCCTTAGAACTTTTGGTATGAGCGTGGCTGACGGCGAAAAACTTATTCTGGGCAAAATCAGTGGTATTTTCGGCGTAAAAGGTTGGTTGAAGATTTTTTCCCACACCGAGCCACGCGACAATATTTTGAGCTATTCACCTTGGCTGATTAAAGTTAAAGGTGAGTGGCGAACCTTCGATTTAGAAGATGGGCAAGAAATTCAGGGTGGCAAAGGAATTGTTGCCAAACTGGAAGGAATTGATGATCGTGATGAAGCGCGTCTCTATATGGGTTGCGAAATCGCAATCAATCCTGAGCAACTTCCCGAAGCGGAAGATGGCTACTACTGGCGAGAACTGATTGGTTGTTCGGTAACGGATCAAGAAGATAACGACCTAGGTGTTGTGACTGCATTGATCGAAACGGGCGCACATGACGTACTTAGAGTAGAAAAGGAGGGTCATTCCACATTGATCCCATTTGTCGAAGGTACGTTTATTTTGGATGTGGATGTTGAAAACAAACATATCCAAGTTGCCTGGGATGGTAGCGAAGAATAAGCATCCCATTTAATGGAGCGAGTTATGCGCTTTGATGTCATTACGCTTTTCCCTGAAATGTTCGAGGCAATCAATGCTTCGGGGGTTTCAAGCAGAGCGTTACAACAAGGCCTGTATAGCTTCCATAGTTGGAATCCGCGGCAGTTTACGACGGATGTCCATCAAACGGTAGACGATAGACCTTATGGTGGTGGCCCTGGGATGTTGATGAAATATCAGCCTCTTAAGGATTCAGTCGATGCGATTGAAACCACTATTGGAGAGAAACCTTATGTGGTTTATCTTTCTCCACAAGGAACGCCGCTGACTCAGGCAAAGCTGCAAACTTTGGTTGAAAAGCCGAATCTCACTTTGGTTTGTGGGCGTTATGAAGGATTGGATGAGCGTTTCATCTTATCTGAAGTGGATGAAGAGATTTGCGTAGGGGATTTTGTCGTCAGTGGCGGGGAGTTACCCGCCATGATGTTGATGGATGGTTTGATTCGTTTGCTACCGGGGGCTTTAGGCCATAACCAGTCAGCTGAGCAAGATTCGTTTTCGGATGGTCTATTGGATTGTCCGCATTACACAAGACCTGTAGAGGTCAACGGCATGAAAGTGCCAGAGGTCCTGCAACAAGGAAATCATGCAAAAATTGATGCATGGCGAATGGAGCAGAAACTCGAAAGGACGGCGCAAAAGCGTCCGGACCTATATGCGGCTTACTTGGCTCAACAAACTAAGTAATCGCATGACAATTTGGATTCAACCTCTGACAGCTTGTCTGTGTATTGTTGGATAAAATGCATTTCAAAGTCATAGCAAAAGACTTTGATAGATTAAGAGAGCATAAAAATGAAAAACCCAATTATTGCGCGTATTGAAGAAGAGCAAATGAGCAAGCAACTTCCAGACTTTTCAGCTGGTGATACTGTTGTTGTTCAAGTAAAAGTAAAAGAAGGGACTAACGAACGTCTTCAGGCTTATGAAGGTGTTGTTATCGCTAAGAAAAACCGTGGTTTGAACTCTTCATTCACCGTTCGTAAGATTTCTCATGGCGTAGGTGTTGAGCGTACTTTCCAAACTTACAGCCCATTGGTTGATTCTGTTGAAGTTAAGCGTCGTGGTGCGGTTCGTCGTGCTAAGCTTTACTACCTACGTAACCTATCTGGTAGAGCAGCAAGAATCAAAGAAAAAGTTAAATAAGACTTTTTATGAAAGGCACTCATTTGAGTGCCTTTTTTGTTTGTAGCAGTGTAAACTCATCGCTATGACATCCGATACAGTATTCCAATCTCAATTAAAATCTTTTCTACAGTTTCTCAGGTTCAACGAAGGGTTGAGCGAAAACACGCTTGCCGCTTACCGCAGAGATTTAAAAATCTGCCAGGTTGGGGTTGCGTTTTCAGATTTCAAAACCGTTTCCAATCAGCAGTTGGAAGATTTTATCTACCAGCAATTTGAGCAGGGCAAGAGTGCCAAATCCATTGCTAGGTTAATCTCATCGCTTAAGCGCTTTGCACAGTACTTGTTGGCTCAGCATGTCACCAGTGTTGACCCTACCGCCAAACTGAAATCCCCCTCCATTCCACGTTCAATCCCCAAAGTCATTTCTGAAAAACAGGTTGAAGACTTGCTTGCAGCACCAGATCTGACAACAGCATTAGGGTTGCGTGACAAGGCGATTTTGGAGTTGATGTATGCCTCTGGTTTAAGGGTGTCTGAGGTGGTGACGCTACCTTATGAGCAGCTCAATCTTTCGGCGGGCTTGGTACGCGTAGTGGGGAAGGGCAATAAAGAGCGGATTGTGCCGATAGGAGAGCTGGCGATTGATGCACTAAAAGCATACATTGAAAGCTCAAGACCACAATTAGCTGCCAAGCGTTGGGTCGATACGCTGTTCGTTTCACGCTTGGGTCGCCCCATGACTCGTCAAACGCTATGGCATAGAATTAAGAATTTGGCGTTTGAAGCGGATATACGGGTTCAATTATCACCGCACGGTCTTCGCCACGCCTTTGCAACGCATTTAATCAATCATGGAGCAGACTTGAGAACCGTTCAATTACTCTTGGGGCATTCTGATCTGTCGACAACCCAAATCTATACGCACGTTGCCAAGCAACGTCTGCAGGCACTTCATCACAAGCACCATCCTCGCGCATAATCGCGATTTTCGCTACTAGTCAGCTTTCTTTAAGGTTTTCAAGGTGCGAATTCAGCTGGAAACCGTTAAAATCCTATCAATAGTTTTTAAAGAAGATAGGTGCTATGAAAAAACAATTTTTGAAGAAGTCGCTTTTGGCGATGATGCTGTCGACAGCGTTTATGGCGACGGCACAGGCCGATGAGCAAGCGATTCGAAATACCTTGAAAGAGATCACGCCAAATGCGGCTGAGGCCAAGATTACCCCGAGTGTGATTCCGGGGCTTTATCAGGTGGTTTTAGGGACGCGAGTGTTGTTGATGGATGATAAGGCACGTTATGTTTTTTCAGGCGATTTGATTGATCTGAAAACACGTAAGAACCTAACAACGGCAGCAGAGAACAAGCAGCGAAAAACTATTCTGGATAGCTTGGATGAATCGAAGATGATTGTTTATCCTGCAAAAGGCGCCACCAAGCGTACGATTACGGTTTTTTCTGACATTGATTGTCCATATTGTAAAAAACTGCATGATGACATTCCTAAGCTGACGGCAGCAGGCATCAAGGTGCGTTATTTGTCTTTCCCTCGTGCGGGTGTCGGCTCTGGCTCTTATAAGAAGGCGGTCGCGGTTTGGTGTTCTGCGGACAGAAGAAAGGCTTTGGACAAAGTCATGACTGGCGGAGCAGTCGATATGAAGACTTGTGCGAACCCGGTGATGAACGATATGAAACTTGCTGAGCTGTTTGGGGTGAATGGCACGCCGAATATCTTGCTGGACGATGGTGAGTTGATTCCAGGCTATGTTGAGTCAAAAGATTTGATTCAGAAGTTGGTTGGATCACAATAATGGACTGACCCAGTTCTGGAATTCACCATAAAAAACGCGCCAGAAGGCGCGTTTTTTATTTCCGTAAAGGGAGTTCTGTTATAACGAATCCCATTTGTTACGTCTGTTCGGTACTCTGAAAAAGCGACCGATCAATAGCCCTAGAAGCAGAACACCACCACCTGTCAGGAACCATTGGCGTTGAACAACATCACCCGCCTGACTGATTTGTTCTTTCAAAATAGCATTGTCAGATTTGATTTTCTCGATTTCTTGACTGTATTGTTGGTTTTGTTCGTTTAGCTCAATGCTTTTGCCGGAAATAGATTTAATCTCAGCCAATTGCTTTTGAAGCTTGAAGTTGTCTTCTTTGGTTTTTTTCAATTCGTTGCTGACGTCGTTGAAACGAGAATCCAGAGTAGATTTCTCTTGAAGTGCCTGGTTCAGTTTCTTCTCGATACGAGATGTCTTATCAATTTGCTGAGCCAATCTAACGCGAGCGATAGGCTGGTTTAACAGTACGCTTGAAGGCATCCAACCGATTATATCTTCATCCTTGTAGCGGTAAGACAGTTTTGTCCAACCATCATCGTTCACTTCCAGAATGGTTACTGGTGTGCCCGACTTTAACAACCTTAAAATTTTGTATTTATAGCCAGGTTGGCTTCTAAGTGGAATTTGTACAGAATCGGTCACATAATGCGTGTAATCGGATTGAGGTTGCCCTGAATCCGCTGCCACAGCTGTTTGACCGATGGTCAAGCCACCGACAAGCACTAAGGATGAAATGATTTGCAGGTTAGATTTGACTGATTTTTTCATGTTGATCCTTCAAGTTTTTTAATGCAGTTTTGTGCTCATCCAATTTTTGTCTTTCTTTGGCAACAACTGCTTCAGGCGCTTTGGCAACAAAACTGTCGTTGGACAGCTTTCCTTCCAAGCGTTGAATATCGCTCTCTAGACGATTGATTTCCTTGTTTAGACGCTCTAACTCGGCTTCTTTGTCAATCAAACCTGCCATTGGAATAAGAATGTTCATTTCTCCAACCAATGCAACTGCTGATTCTGGCGCCTCCTCAGAGTCAGATAATACCGTGATTGATTCCAATTTCGCAAGTGTCGACAGGTAAAGGTGGTTATTTTCCAGCCATTGTTCATCGGTCGCACTTAGCTTGGTCAAGATAACCGGTAGCTGTTTGCTTGGCGCAATGTTCATTTCAGAACGAATGCGACGAACGCCCATGATGAAATGTTTCACCCATTCCAATTCTGCCACGGCAGCCGCATCAATTTTGCTGCTGTCACTTAATGGGTAAGGTTGCAGCATAATGGTTTGACCATCTTTCGCGGCAAGTGGTGCAACGGTTTGCCAAATTTCTTCGGTAATAAACGGAATGATAGGGTGCAGCATGCGTAGCAGGGTTTCAAGTACGCGAACCAATGTGCGACGCGTTCCGCGCTTGGCTTCATCAGAGCTGTCATCACTATTTAGAATTGGTTTCGATAGCTCCAGATACCAGTCGCAATATTCATTCCATGTGAATTCGTAAAGCGCGGTTGCAGCAAGGTCAAAGCGGTAAGATTCAATATGTCTAGCAACCTCTGCTTCCACTTCCTGTAAACGTGAAACAATCCATTTGTCCGCTAGGGATAGCTCATAAGCAGCCTTTTCGTCCACACCCGTGTCATAACCTTCGGTGTTCATAAGAACATAACGCGCGGCGTTCCACAGTTTATTACAAAAGTTACGGTAACCCTCGCAGCGATTTAGGTCGAAACGAATATCACGCCCCGTTGAGGCGAGAGAAGCGAAGGTAAAGCGGAGGGCGTCTGTACCATAGGCATCAATACCGTCTGCAAACTGTTTGCGGGTGGCTTTTTCGATTTTCGCCGCTTTTTCAGGTTGCATCATGCCGTAAGTACGCTTAGAAACTAAGCTTTCCAAGTCAATACCGTCAATCAGGTCAATCGGGTCGAGCACGTTACCTTTGGATTTGGACATTTTCTGTCCTTCACCATCACGTACCAAACCATGTACATAAACTTGTTTGAAAGGAACTTGACCAGTGAACTTCAAGGTCATCATAATCATTCTGGCAACCCAGAAGAAGATGATGTCAAAACCGGTGACCAAAACCGAAGTCGGGTGGAATTTTTCCAACTCAGGCGTCTGCTCCGGCCAACCCAATGTAGAGAATGTCCATAATGCAGAACTAAACCATGTGTCAAGAACATCGTTGTCTTGGACTAATGTTAAATTTTGAGAAAGTTCTTTATATTTGATTATTTCTTTTTCATAAAAATCTGCATTTTCCGGGGAGTTGTCCAACTCTTCTTGAATGCGCATTATTTGTGTTTCAATTAGCTGCATAGCTTGCTTTTTGGCTTCACTTTCGGATCTGGCAACAAATATAGAAGATTGAATTACAGGAAGGTTAAGGGTGTCTTCTAATTGAAAATACCATGCTGGAATCCGGTGTCCCCACCAGATTTGACGAGAGATACACCAGTCTTGGATGTTGTTCATCCATTCAAAGTAGGTGTTTTCCCAGTTTTTAGGTACAAATTCGATATCGCCGTTTTTAACAGCATCAATAGCTGGCTTTGCCAATTGTTCTACCGCAACATACCATTGGTCAGTCAGATAAGGCTCGATAACGGCATGAGAACGGTCGCCACGAGGAACCATTAGTTTGTGAGGCTTTATGCTTTCTAATAATTCAAGCTTATCTAAGTCTTCAACGATGGCTTTGCGAGCCTCGTATCGATCTAAACCTTGGTATTTGGCAGGAAGTTTCTCACTATCAAGAATAGAACCAGACTTGGTGGTTTTCCATACTTCCGCTTCATCTCGGATATTAGCATCTACGGTTAATATGGATATAAAATCTAGCCCATGACGTTTACCCATTTCATAGTCATTGAAGTCATGGGCAGGGGTGATTTTTACACAACCGGTACCGAATTCCATATCGACGTAATCGTCCGCGATAATTGGAATTTCGCGGCCCACCAATGGAAGGGTAAGAGTTTTACCAATTAGATTTTGATAACGAGCATCCTCCGGGTGGACGGCTACAGCAGTATCCCCAAGCATTGTTTCTGGGCGGGTAGTGGCAACCACCAAATGGTCTGAGCCGTCTGTTAGTGGGTAACGCATGTGCCATAGGTTACCTTGTTCTTCTTCAGAAATGACTTCCAAATCGGAAACCGCTGTATGAAGAACCGGGTCCCAGTTTACGAGGCGTTTGCCTCGGTAAATCAATCCTTCTTCATAAAGGCGAACAAAAACTTCTTTAACGGCATTTGACAGTCCATCATCCATCGTGAAGCGTTCACGGCTCCAGTCAGGCGATGCACCCAGACGACGAAGCTGTTTGGTGATGGTTCCGCCGGATTCCGCTTTCCATTCCCAAATCTTATCGATAAAGGCATCGCGGCCAACATCATGGCGACTAAGGCCTTTAGCAGCTAATTGGCGTTCAACGACCATTTGTGTTGCAATCCCTGCGTGGTCAGTACCTGGCTGCCAAAGTGTGGAGTGACCTTTCATTCGATTGTAGCGAATGAGGGTATCCATAATCGTGTCTTGGAATGCATGACCCATATGTAGGCTACCGGTGACATTCGGCGGAGGGATCATAATGCTGTAGTTCTGACCAGTTGTACTTTCTTGAGGTTTAAAGAAACCTTTATCTTCCCAATTTGAGTACCATTTTTTTTCAATTGATGCGGGGTCGAAATGCTTTTCCATTGTTGCCTTTAAAAATAAAACGATTTTGTTTCTAAAAATAGGTCGGATTATAGCATTTATGCAGGTGAAAGTTTAGGGTTGGATGCTCGGTAAAAGCCTAACTATCGTTTGAGGCGTTTTTGGCTGAAAGAGAAGGAAAGTTGATGCGCAGCCTTCCCCTATATTTGAGGGGAAGGCTGCTGATTGGGGTTACGATTGAAGTAACTGTAATACGTTGGAACGATTTTGATTACTTTGTGCCTGCATGGCGACACTGCTTTGTTCAAGAACTTGCTGTTTGCTTAATTGTGCGAGCGCTTTTGCATAGTCGGTGTCATTAATCTGGCTTCGGCTACTTTGCGCATTGACGTTTTGGGTTGCCAGGTTTTCAACGCTACTGGCCAATCCGTTTTGTTGTGCACCGAGCTGACTACGGCTGGTTGACAGATTCTCTAATGCTGTCGTAATGGATGAGTAGGCATTACTTGCATTTGTAGCAGAGGTAATATCTAAGCCGTTTAAGCCTTGCGCGTTGGTTGTCAGGTTTGGAAAAGTCAAAGCATTGGTTGAGTCTCCCAAGCCAATACTGAGTGTGTTCTGAGAGCCGTCAAGTAGGTTTATGCCGTTAAAGCTGGTTTGACCGACATATTGATTGATTGCCTGTAGGCCTTGTTGGAACTCTTGGTTCAATGTCTGGCGTTGGGCATCGCTGTAAGTGCCGTTTTGAGCTTGTGTTGCCAGTTCCCCCAAACGAAGGAGTTGATTACCGATATTCTCTCCGGTGCTGTCAGCAATCTGCAGAGCGGAAATACCATCATTGGCATTACGCGTGGCAATGTCTTGTTGACCGATTTGGGTTGTCAGTGATGTCACAACGGCTTTTCCTGCGGCGTCATCTGCTGAGGTATTGATACGACTACCTGATGCTAGGCTTTGTTGAAGGCTTGTATAGGTGGTTGCGTTGTAATTGGATATGGAATCAATAGACATGGCTAACTTCCTCCGGTTGCGTACTTTATATTTCTATTTTACGCTTATTCGGCAAAGAATGAAAATTGTCTTTTGACTCAATGGGTTAATGTTAAATTTTGGGCATAAAAAAACCCCGGAGACCGGGGTTTTTTGTGTTGAGTCTTCTAAGATTACTTAGTGAACTCTGGGTATGCTTCCATACCACATTCAGCTTGGTCAACACCTTCGAACTCTTCTTCTTCAGAGACGCGGATGCCCATAACTGCTTTGATGATAGACCAGACGATCAAGCTTGTAATGAATACCCAAGCGAAGATCACTGCAATACCCGTTAGCTGAGCTACGATAGTTGCATCAGGGTTAGTGAAGGTAACAGCGATTAGACCGAAGATACCTACGATACCGTGAACAGAGATCGCACCGACTGGATCGTCGATTTTGAACTTAGTATCCATGATGATGATTGCGAATACTACGATGATACCACCAACAAGACCGATCAAAGTTGCTTCAAGAGCGGTTGGCGTTAGAGGTTCTGCTGTGATTGCAACCAAACCAGCCAATGCACCGTTCAACATCATAGTTAAGTCAGCTTTACCGAACTTCAACTTAGAAGCGATAAGTGAACCGATAACACCACCAGCCGCAGCCATTAGCGTGTTAACGAATACCATTGCTACTGCGTTTGCTTCCTCAACGTTAGATACTTTAAGCTCTGAACCACCGTTGAAACCGAACCAACCCAACCATAGGATGAATGTACCTAGCGTTGCTAGAGGTAGGTTTGCACCAGGAATCGCTTTTGATTCACCTTCAGGAGTGTATTTACCTTTACGAGCACCTAGTAGTAGAACACCTGCAAGTGCTGCTGCACCACCAGCCATGTGAACGATACCAGAACCAGCGAAGTCAAGGAATCCTAAACCATCTAGGAAACCACCACCCCATTTCCAGTAACCTTGCATTGGGTAGATGAACGCTGTGAAAACGATAGCGAAAACGAAGAAAGACATAAGCTTCATACGCTCAGCTACAGCACCCGATACGACAGACATTGCAGTTGCAACGAACACAACTTGGAAGAAGAAGTCTGACATACCTGAGTAGTAAGGCGCACCATCACCACCTTTCAACACGTCAGCAACAGTGTGATCTGGGCTCAACAAGAAGCTGATACCAGGAATGAAGCTATTGATAGCATCACTAGGATACATGATGTTGTAACCAACAAGCATGTACATAATACAAGCGATAGCGAAAAGACCTACGTTCTTCGCTAGGATTTCAGTCGTGTTCTTAGCGCGAACAAGACCGGCTTCGAGCATGGCAAAACCTGCTGCCATCCACATAACTAATGCACCAGTTACCAAAAAGTAAAAGGTATCTAGTGCATAATTTGTTTGAATTAATTGTTCCATACCTAAATTTCCTTATGACTAAATTTCAAATAGTTTGTTATCAACTTTGAAGAGAAATCATTGTGTGAATGAGTATCCTGGTTTGATTTCACTTCGTTAATGAATAAAAGAACTATTTAAAGGGCAACATCCCCGGTTTCTTCAGTACGAATACGCACTGCGTTTTCTAATGGGCTTACGAAAATTTTTCCGTCACCGATTTTTCCGGTTCTGGCTGCATTTCCGATTGCTTCAATCACGCTGTCCACCTTGTCATCGGCAACTGCGATTTCAAGACGAACTTTTGGAAGAAATTCGATGGCATATTCCGCCCCACGATAGATTTCCGTGTGACCTTTCTGGCGTCCAAAACCTTTGGCTTCTGTTACAGTCATCCCGTGCACATCAATTTCGTGCAGAGATTCGCGAACATCATCAAGCTTAAAAGGTTTGATAATTGCTACTACTAGTTTCATACTAACCTCTGATTTGTAATGAATAAAAAAAGAGTATTTCGTTGTCCTAGATAGCTCTGGCTGTGCCATGTACTAAAAACTCTTTTATAACAACAAGATATATTAATTTTTGACTTTATTTTAGAAAGTTATTTGAACCGTTTGGTGCAATTTTGTTTTTTATGGTGCATTCTAAATGAAAACTTTTTTTAGCCGCTTTCCGAAGATCGTTGTGGCATTAATAGCGCAAGGAATCGCCCTGATTATCTTGGCAGGTTTGGTTTTATTGGCGAGCCATATTGTTACGCCTCCTTACCCTTTGTGGGTATTGGTCATATTACAAGGGGTGCTGGCTGCATTCATCAGTTGCCGTATTGGTTTGCCCTGTTGGTGGCGTATCATTCAAATAGCTTTGCCTATAGGGCTTTACTTAGGATTAAGTTATAAAGTGAATCCTTGGGTGGCGTTAGGCATTTTTGTTGTGTTGTGGTTGGTGTTCTTTAATGCAATCAAAGAGCGGGTGCCACTTTACTTAACGAATAACACCACAAGAGAAGCACTGAAAAAACTTATCAAAAGGCGTCGCAACGTTAGGTTTCTCGATTTGGGAGCAGGCCTGGGAGGCAATGTAGTTTACATGTCCCAGTTGCCGAACGTGCAACGTTCTGATGGCGTGGAAACCGCGCCAATTCCGTATTTGATAGCAAGACTATTCACCTTATTTCGTGGCGGGCATATCTATGCGATGGATCTTTGGAAAACGAAAGTTGAATACTATGACGTTGTTTATGCTTTCTTGTCACCGGAGCCGATGGAGAAGTTATGGCAAAAGCTTTCCAATGAAATGACGAGCGGCTCCGTGTTTGTCACGAACAGTTTTGCCGTGCCCGATGTTGAACCATTTGAAGTTTGGGAACTAAACGACTCGCGAAAAACCAAGCTTTATATCTATCATATTCAATAAAAATAGCCAAAATCTACCAGGTTGGGGTACCAACCGGTTTCATTTTTAAGAGGAAGAAGTATGTTGAATGCTCAAAACAAACAGGAAATGATGAACCAAGTTAAAAGTTGGAGCCTTTTTGTTGAGCGGACTTTATCTAGATTCCCCGAGTGGATAGATTTAGTGAATTTTGAATCTTCTTATGGGGAAGGTGGGCTTGTTAGTAAATTGCACCAAAGTCTTGTTGCCAGTGCAGATTTGACGGCATTGAATCAGACATTGAGACAACATCGCCTGCAAGAGATGCTGCGCATTGCGGTGAGGGATCTCGGAGGGTTGGCACCGGTAGAAGAGACTTTGAAGGACTTGTCTTCATTGGCGGATGGACTTGTCTCTGGCACCTTGGATTGGCACTATGAAGATGCTTGTAAGCGATATGGAACGCCTATCGGTCAGTTCTCTGGCGAACCTCAAAAAATGTTGGTGATCGGTATGGGAAAACTGGGCGGAAGAGAGCTGAATTTCTCATCAGACATTGACTTGATTTTTGCCTACCCGGAGAAGGGGCAAGCGGTTAATGAAAGAGGTAAAGAGACGTCAAATGACCAATTCTTTATCCGCCTAGGGCAAGCATTGAATAAATCGCTGACAGAATACACCGATTTAGGCATGGTCTATCGGGTTGATATGCGTCTTAGACCATTTGGAGATTCTGGGCCTTTGGCGGTGAGTTTTAATGAGCTGGAAAATTATTACGAAATCCACGGGCGGGCATGGGAGCGTTATGCTTTGGTCAAGGCAAGAATCATTGCAGGAGATCAGGCAAAAGGAAAAGAGCTATTTGATATCCTGCGACCATTTGTTTTCCGCAAGTATGTTGATTTCACGGCAATAGAGTCGCTTAGAGAGCTTAAGGCAATGATTAACGCCGAAGTTCAAAAGAAAGATAAGCAGCAAAATATCAAATTGGGGCGGGGCGGTATTCGAGAGGTCGAATTTATTGTGCAAGCCTTCCAGCTGGTGCACGGTGGAAAAAACTTGGATTTACAAGGCAGAGAGCTTTTGCCGATGTTGGATCAATTGACTGGCAACCAGTTTATCGATAGTGCCACAGCAAGCGGTTTGAAACAGGCTTATCTGTTTTTGCGTAAAGCTGAAAACCGTCTTCAGGAATGGAACGACCAGCAAACACATGACCTTCCGCAAGAGGTGTCGCAGCAATTAGCCTTGGCTGAAGCCATGGGGTATCCAACCTATGTTGAATTCATGAGTGCTCTTGAAGAACAATTGAGCTTTGTTCAGCAGGAGTTTGATTTGTTGTTTGCGGATCAGGATGCTGAAGGGGAAGAGTCAATCGAGAGCGTAGGCGGTGAAGAAGGTCATCAGCAAGCTAACCCATCACTGGAAGAAAGCCTTTCGCATATTTTAGAGCAGTTCAAAAAAGAGCGATCCTATATTCATGCAAGCAGCGAGTCCTTGCAGCGTTTTCAGAAAGTCTTACCGAGAATCCTAAATGGCTTAAAACAGGTCGATAACCCTGAGATCACTTTGGAAAGAGTGCTGAAAGTGGTGGAAAGCATTATGAAGCGTAGCGTCTATTTCGTGCTTTTGAAAGAGAATGTCGGGGTCATTGATAACCTATTGAAGCTTTGTTCTTTAAGTGAGTGGATGACGGATATGTTGTCACGTTATCCAGCCTTGCTGGATCAATTGCTTGACCCTAGAGTGCTTTATGAGCCATTGGAGCTAGAAGAGCTGAAAAAGGAAGCTTATCACCTGCTGGAACAGTCTCAGGATGATGAAGAAATGTTCATGAATCAAATGCGTCAGTGGCGTCATGAAAAAGTATTCCGTGTTGCGGCGGCGGATGTGACAGGGCAGGTGCCTGTGATGAAGGTCAGTGACTACCTAACGTGGATTGCCGAAGCCGCTGTAGAAGTTGTAACCGAGTATGCATGGCGACATATGCAAAAACGTAATGGTTTTCCTGGTGGTTATGATTCGACACAAGGCATGCCCTTTTTGATTTTGGGTTATGGCAAACTGGGGGGAATTGAACTGGGGTATGGTTCGGATTTGGATATGGTTTTTCTTTACTACGGGCTGAATTCTTCAGATAAATCCGATGGCGAGAGAGGGTTGGAAAATAATGTTTACTTTATCCGCATGGGTCAAAAAATTATTTCACTGATGACAACCATGATGCCAACTGGGACGTTATATGAGGTAGATACACGTTTGCGACCGAATGGCGCGAGCGGCTTGTTGGTGACTTCATTTGAGAATTTCATGACTTATGAAGAATCGAAAGCTTGGGTTTGGGAGCATCAGGCATTGGTTCGTGTGCGACCTGTTGTGGGGTCTCAGCAAGCGAAACAAGGTTTTGAGGCATTCAAACGAGCATTTATTGCCAAGCAAAGAGATTTGGGTGTGCTCAAAAAAGAAGTGGTTGATATGCGTCAGAAGATGCAACAGTCTCTGGATAAATCATCCGATGAAACCTTTGATCTTAAGCAAGGTAGAGGGGGCATTGTTGATATTGAGTTTATGGTGCAATACCTAGTGCTTGGTTTTGCATGTCAACATGAAGAACTCACGGTTTGGTCAGATAATGTCCGCCTGCTTGAAGCGGTAAGAACGGCGAAAGTATTGGACGATGGTGATGTTCAATTGCTTGAGGATGCATATCGGGCTTACCGAAAAGCCTATCATCGTCTAGCGTTGCAAAATGTAAAAGCAATTGTTCCAGTTACTGAATTCCAAGATGAAAGAAAAGAAGTGACGAGAATATGGAATAGCTTGATGCTGGAGCGCTAAGACGCTTTGAGAGATGGTGATCTTGATAAATAAAAAAAGCGCCTGATAGGCGCTTTTTTAGTGAAGTAAAGCTAATGCTTAGGTTAGTTTTTCTGCTTGGTCTTACTTAGCTTCCGCTGTTTCAGCCACGTCAGCTATTTTTTCTGAAGCAGTTTCCGCAGGTTTTGCAACTTCTGCATCGACATCTGAACCAGGAGCAGGCGAATGAATCGATAAGGATTCCGCACCTTCAGGTTTACGACGTCTGCCATTGTAGCTTCTTGTGCTATAGCGGCTGCGACGTCTTGGACGACGATCTGATGACGAGTCATCATCATTGTCGCCTGAATCATTCGCAGATGCATTCACATCACCTTCATTCTGAGATTGTTCTTCCGTAACTTTTTTCTGGCTACGGCGACCGCGTCTCGGTGCAGGTTTTTCATTTGCGTTTTCTTCCGACGATGCAGCCTCTTTCTTGCTGCGAGTTTGTTCAGTATTCGCAGTTGCATTCTGGTCTGCTGGGCCAGTTTGCGTATCGGCGTCTAAGCTTGCGTCGTCTGTCGTATTGTTTTGAGTGTCGTTCTGACCTTCATTTTCTGGTTTACGACGGCGAGAACGGTTTCTACCATTACGGCGTCCATCTCTGCGTTTTCCACTAGACTGTTCTGTTTGTTCAGAACTCGTCTCAGTGTTGCTATCAGCTGCTTCTAACGCTGGGGTTTCAGCATCAGTGCGCTCAGTAGTTGTTTGACGACGTCTGTTGTTACGGTTACGGTTATTGTTGCGATTTCTTCCGTTACTGTTTCCGTTGCGGTTGTTTTGACGACGCTTAGGTTTAGCGGTTTCTTCCTCTTTTTCTTCAGGAGCGGCAAACAATGCTTGCCATAAACGGCTGAACAACCCAGGTTTCGCTTCTTCAACCTTTTGCGGTGGCGGAGGAGGCGGTGCGCTTGGTTGCATGTTTTTAATCGCCGGCTCTTCTTTGATAATTTGAGGCGGTTCAATGATTTCATCCATGTGATGATGTGTAATCACGTCTTTGATCTTATAGCTGGAATCATTTGAAACTTCTTCGCCGTGGCGAGTGCGTTCCATTTGGTAATGAGGTGTTTCCAGGTGCTCATTCGGAATGATCAGAATATGCAACTTGTGGTGATCTTCGATATGGATGATCTGATGACGCTTTTCGTTTAGCAAGAAAGTAGCAACATCTACAGGCAGTTGAACTGTGATGCGACGAGTATTTTCTTTCATTGCCTCTTCTTCGATTAAACGAAGAATGGAAAGCGCCAAAGACTCAACGCCACGAATCACCCCAACACCTTTACAGCGAGGGCACACCATTTGAGTTGATTCTTCAATTGATGGACGCAAACGCTGGCGTGACATTTCAAGTAAGCCAAAGCGAGATATTTTGCCAATCTGAACACGAGCACGGTCTGATTTAACGGCTTCGCGCATTTTGTTTTCAATATCTCGTTGGTGACGGCTTGAGTGCATATCAATGAAGTCGATAACAACCAGACCACCAATGTCTCTCAGGCGTAGTTGGCGAGCAATCTCACAAGCGGCTTCCAAGTTCGTGTGGTATGCCGTTTCTTCAATGTCACCGCCCTTTGTAGAACGGCTGGAGTTGATGTCGATAGAGGTCATTGCTTCCGTGATATCAATAACGATTTCACCACCGGAAGGTAGCTTCACTTCTCGCATATAAGCTGATTCAATTTGTGATTCAACTTGGAAACGAGTAAACAGTGGGATGCTGTCTTGATAAGGTTTTACTTTGTAAACCTGGTGCGGCATGACGTGTTGGATAAAATCACGAGCTTTATGGAAGGTGTCCATGTCGTCGATAATGATTTCACCGATGTCTTGGCGCAAATAATCACGGATTGCCAAAATGACGATGTCTGACTCTTGATGAATCAAGAAAGGTGCAGATTTTTCTTTAGAAGCATTTTGGATGGCATCCCAAAGCTGGATAAGATAGTTGATGCCCCATTGCAACTCTTCTGTTGATTTTCCAACACCTGCTGTACGAATGATTAATCCCATTCCATCGGGAATGTCGATGTCACGAAGTGCATCACGAGTGTCTGAACGGTCATCTCCCTCAATGCGGCGTGAAATCCCACCGGCTTTCGGGTTGTTCGGCATCATGACAACGTATGGGCCAGCAAGTGTGATTTGGGTAGAAAGGGCTGCGCCTTTATTACCACGTTCTTCTTTTTGAACTTGAACGATAATCTCTTGACCTTCTTTAAGAACGTCTTTGATGGTTAGTTTGTCGCCGGAGTGGTTTTCTGGATAATATTCTTCTGCGACTTCTTTGAAGGGAAGAAAGCCATGTCTTTCGGAACCATAGTCGACGAAAGCAGCTTCTAAGCTAGGTTCGATTCGAGTAATTGTGCCTTTGTAGATATTGGCTTTTTTCTTTTGATGGTGAGGGGTTTCAACGTCTAAATCATAGAGTTTCTGCCCATCGACTAATGCAATGCGAACCTCTTCGGGTTGCGTCGCGTTAATCAGCATTCTTTTCATGCGATTCTCTTTTATTATGTTAAAGAGAAACGAGTCAAAACATGTCAAAAATGAAAAACGGAAAATGAGTAGGCTTCTTTGCGGAGCTGCTGGGAGTTTGAGTGCTTCATAACCCTGTGCCTGTTTCGCACGGGTGAGCCTCAACTAAATCTTTTACTTCTTAATTTCTTTTCAAACGTTACAACACAGTGTCTGCTGTGAGGGGCAAGTAAAAGTCTCTCGCGTTGTTTTCGAGCTCTTATTTTTGTGCCATAAAAGCTCTTAGCCAAACCGGATGTTTCGTTAGTAAATCTTAAAAGAAACATCTGTTTTTATTTTGTTACTCGGTATTTTTGCTCAATAGTGAGAAAATCATCCCGTATGGTTATAGTATCGTCTTACGTTCATCGCTTGTTGGCGGTTGCAATCTATAACTTCTTCTATTTTTTGTCTGTTTGTCTGTTTCTCGTGGTACTTAAAATTGTTTTAAAACCGAAGCTTTAAAACTGTTAAAAAATTCTGTAATTACTTAGATTTACAACATAATTTTATATTACGTTAGATTTCTAGGTTCGCGCTAAATATATCACTCATTTTTCAGTGATGCAATGCATCTATCGTGATTATCTTGTAAACTAGCGCAAATTCTGTTTTTAAGAGAAAAAACATGTCTGTAAAGTTTATTACTGCAACCTCGGAAGATGCGGGTCAAAGAATTGATAACTTTCTGATGCGGCAGTATCGAGATGTACCAAAAACACTTATTTATCGCATTATCAGAAAGGGTGAAGTTCGTGTTAACAAAGGGCGCGTCAAGCAAACCACCCGTGTTCAAGAAGGCGATTTGATTCGTATTCCCCCCATTAAGACTGCGGAAAAAATGGAAGTCAAAATTCCGGCGGCGCAATTGGAACGCATTGAACAGTCTATTTTGTATGAAGATGCAGATTTGATGGTGATTAACAAACCTTCCGGTGTGGCGGTGCATGGCGGTAGTGGCGTGCAATTCGGTCTGATTGAAGTGGTGCGTGAGTTAAGACCCTTGGCGAAGCGTGTAGAGTTGGTGCATCGTCTGGATCGGGAAACATCCGGTTGTATTCTTTTAGCTAAAAAAGCTTCTATCTTAAAAGTGCTTCACGAGCAGATTCGTGAAGACAAAATGGTGAAAGAGTATTTGGCATTGTTGTCCGCGCATTGGCCAAAAGGAAAGCAAAAAATTGATTTGCCGCTGTTGAAAAATACGCTGCAGTCGGGTGAAAGAATGGTGGTGGTTGATCCCACAGGCAAACCTTCAATTAGCTATTTCAAGATTGAGCAACATTTTAAGGAAGTTGATCTGGTTAGTGTGCGTTTAAAAACAGGACGTACACATCAAATTCGTGTGCATGCGCAATCTCAAGGGTGCCCCATTGTCGGTGATGACAAATATGGCGACAAGCAAGTTAATAAGCGTTTTTCGAAGCTTGGCATGAAGCGATTAGCTCTGCACGCACAATTTTTGTCATTTAGGCATCCAGGAAAAGAGGATGAAGGTTTGATGAAAGTGGAGGCGCCGCTACATCATGATTTTCAAGCTATTATTGAATATTTATCGAACGAAGGCGATGTAATATCAGCCACCTGAATGAAAGGTTTTGAATGAATCAGAAAAAGTATCAATGTGTTATTTTTGACTGGGATGGGACGTTAATGGATTCCGAGGCGAGAATAGTCGCTTCGATTCAATATGCAGCAAAGCATGCGGGTTATCCGGTTTTATCTTATGACGAATCCAAGCGTATTATTGGATTGAGTTTGGATAAGGCTATCTATACGCTATATCCGGATGCTGATGCGTCGGGAATCGAAATGATGGCACAAGGTTATACAGAATACTTTTTGAATCATGCTGATATCGATATGAAGCCTTTTGAGGGGGCTGAAGCCCTTTTGTCGATGTTGAAGCAATCGGGCGTTAAGGTGGCGATTGCGACAGGTAAGAGTCGAAAAGGATTGAATCAGGTTTTGGCAGAAGTCGGATTTGAAGGTTATTTTGATATGACCAGAACGCCTGTTGAGGCAGAGTCAAAGCCGAGTCCTTTAATGTTGCAGCAAATTATTGATGCGTTTGGCTTGTCAGCAAGTGATGCGGTTATGGTGGGCGATACTGAGTTTGATATGCAGATGGCAAAAAATATTAATATGGATGTCATTGCATTAAGTCATGGTGTTCATGACTTGGATGTGTTGATGACTTATGAGCCCGTGTCTTATTTTGATGATTTATTTGCTATGGCAGACTGGCTTAAGCATCGTATCACCCCTTATTCTGATTAAGTTTTTAGGTAGGGGAGTTGAATGCCACAGGCTTTGAGGTGGGTGGTGAGTTGAATCAAAGGCAGGCCAATCAAGGCGTTGGGGTCAGAGGATTCAATTTTTTCAAACAGGGTAATCCCGAGTCCTTCGGATTTAAAACTACCTGCACATTCAAATGGCTGTTCCAGCATCAAATAGTTGTGAATATCGTCATCCGATAGATTTCTGAAAAAAACCTTAGTGATATCCAGTGACTGATATGTCTTTTGGCGAGTTTGATCAATTACCACCAATCCCGTCAAAAACGCTATGGATTGACCGCTAAACCCTTTTAGTTGATTGAATGCGTTCTCATAATTATGGGGCTTACCGATGGGTTTTTCTTCAAAAACCGCACTTTGATCTGAGGCAATAATGATGGCATTCTTCACTGTGTTTGCCACTTCATTTGCTTTTGCCAAGGAAAGGCGGTTGACCATTTCTTCAACGGACTCCTGCGCGAGAGGAGTTTCATCGATGTCCGGTTTGGCTGTTGTGAAAGGCAGGCAGAGTTTTTCAAGCAATTGTTTACGAAAAGCCGAAGTGGATGCAAGGATGATAGGGGGTAGCTCGGATAGTGGTTGCATGTTCATGGTGTTATGGTTGTTTAGTTGTTGTTTTAATTGAAATTTAGCGCAAATTCTCAATTAAAAAATATGTGATATTAATTTTGACTTTGCGATTCAATAAGAGTATGATTCGCGCCATGTTTGACAAGCTTCCAGATTTGATTGATCCGATTTACTCTGCACAACATCATAAACGATTTGTTGCCAGAGTCAATCAGGGGAAATTTCCCCGCTTGGTAGAGCATTTGGTAGAAGCCAATCATGATGTTGTTGTGGATGTTCAGTTTTATAAGCATCCGGAGCATAAAATGATTGCGTTTGATATGCACCTTGAAACGGTTTTGAGTTTAAGATGTCAGCGCTCCTTAGAAGCATTTGACTATCCTGTTAAATCCGATGTTACCGGTGTTTTTGTAGAGTCACTATCGCTTGCCGATGATCTGCCAAATGATATTGAAGTCTATGAGCTTCCTGAAGACAAGTTATCGTTGATCGAATTGATTGAAGATGAAGTGATATTAAATGTGCCATTGTCACCTATTGATGAGACAAGGGAAATGGCATATGAAAACCCTCCGGAAATCCAAGATGAGATTTCCGAAGAAACGGAACCCAAAAAGAATCCGTTTGCAGTTTTGAAAAGTTTGCAGAAAGATTCGGATTAGATTGATTTTAGGAGAACTATAATGGCTGTTCAGCAAAATCGTAAAACCCCTTCAAGACGTGGAATGCGTCGTTCTCATGATTCTTTGAGCGCGCCAACGTTGACTGTTGATCAAACAACAGGTGAAATTCATCGTCGTCACCACGTGACTGCCGATGGGTACTACAAAGGTAAAAAAGTTATTCAAGACAAATAATTGTCTTTAAAGTCTTAAGACCCTGCTTTCGGCAGGGTCTCCTTTCCAATTTCTTCCTGTTTTAAATTGTCTTAACGTGTTTAGGAACCTATCTTGAGTATTTCAATTGCAGTAGATGCGATGGGTGGCGATCACGGTGTATCAGTAACCGTTCCCGCTTCCTTAAAAGCCCTATCCAAATTTTCAGATATTTCTATTGTGCTAGTGGGTCAGCAAGCGCTGATTGAAAAAGAACTGGCCAAGCATCAATATGATGCAAGTCGTATCAAAGTCCATCATGCTGAGCAAGTTGTTGAGATGGATGAATTACCATCTAAAGCACTGAGAAATAAGCGTCAATCGTCAATGCGTTTGGCTTTAAATCTTGTCAAAGATGACGAGGCGAAAGCTTGTGTGAGCGCGGGCAATACCGGTGCTCTGATGGCGGTTTCCAAGTTTGTACTAAAGACTTTGCCTGGGATTGATCGTCCTGCTATTTGTACCTCCATGCCGACCATGAAAGGGCATGTTCATGTTTTGGACTTGGGCGCAAATGTCGGCGCGGATGGCGAGAGTTTAGCGCAATTTGCCATCATGGGTTCTGTTCTGGCTAAAGCAGTAGATAGCAACGCTAACCCGCGAGTGGGGCTGTTGAATATCGGAGAGGAAGAGATTAAAGGTCATCAGCGCATCAAAGATGCGAATGAAATCCTGAAGAGTAGCAAGATCAACTACATTGGCTATGTAGAAGGTGATGAAATCTATAAAGGTGACGTCGATATAGTGTCTTGCGATGGTTTTGATGGGAATGTTGCATTGAAAGCCAGCGAAGGGGTTGCCAAAATGATCTCTTTCTACTTGAAAGAAGCTTTCAATAAAAATTTGCTGACCAAGTTGGTCGCTCTAATTTCTTACCCTGTGCTTAAAGCTTTTAAAGAAAAAGTCGATCCAAGACGTTATAATGGTGCATCATTTTTGGGGTTGCGCAAGATTGTCATTAAAAGTCATGGTGGTGCGGACGCGTTTTCTTTTTATCATGCTATAGCGGAAGCTCGGCTTGAAGTGATTAAGAATGTTCCAGATTTGATTGCTCATGAGGTGAAGGCACTTCTGGAAACGCAGTCGGCTGTGGAAGAAGCTTCTGAAGCCAGCACGGAGCAGCAGGCGTAAATAATATATAAACAATTCAGCGGGCTAAAAAGCCAAAGCAGGTATCAATGAGTCAAAGAATCTATAGTCGTATTATTGGAACAGGGGGGTACCTTCCTGAAAAAGTAATGACGAATGCAGATTTGGAGAAGATCGTTGATACCAGTGATGAGTGGATTAGAGAACGCACAGGAATTGAGCAAAGACGTATTGCTGCCGACAATCAAACTACTTGCGATTTAGCCTATGAAGCCTCTATTCAGGCGATGGAGATGGCTGGTGTTCAAGCTTCAGAACTTGACTTAATCATCGTCGCCACCACAACCCCAGACAAAATCTTTCCTAGTACCGCAACACTACTTCAACAGCGTTTAAACAATCATGGTGCGCCAGCATTTGACGTTCAGGCAGTGTGTACTGGATTCGTTTATGCATTAAGTATTGCTGATCAGTTCATGCAAACGGGTATGTCCAAAAAAGCCTTGGTTGTTGGTGCAGAAACTTTATCTCGTATTACCAATTGGGAAGATCGCAATACCTGTGTGTTATTCGGAGATGGTGCCGGCGCAGTGGTGCTTGAAGCTTCTAGTGAGCCAGGCATTCTTTCTACTCATATTTATGCTGATGGCCAATATGAAGAATTGCTTCATGTGCCGTCTGGACCTTCTAAGAAGCCTGCTACGGATGATATTTCCGAGCGTACGATGCATATGAAGGGTAATGAAGTCTTTAAGATCGCGGTCAATACGTTAAGCAGCATCGCTAAAGAGACCTTAGAGGCCAATAATATTTCAAAAACCGATTTGGATTGGTTGGTTCCGCATCAAGCGAACCTACGCATTATTAAAGCGACAGCGAAAAAGCTAAGCTTAGGCGATGATCAAACGGTAATTACAGTTAATAAGCATGCAAATACCTCAGGAGCTTCCATTCCGCTGGCGTTAAACGAAGCGGTCAGAGATGGAAGAATTCAGCGTGGGCAAACACTTTTGTTAGAAGCGTTTGGCGGTGGGTTTACCTGGGGCTCTGCACTAATCAAATATTAATATTCCAAATATAATTCGCGCGAAACTAATTTAACGTTTAAAGGTTTAATTCATTATGTCATATGCATTTGTGTTTCCTGGGCAAGGATCTCAATCGATCGGAATGATGGCCGATATGGCCGCTCAGTATCCTATGGTGAAGTCAACATTTGAAGAAGCGTCAGATGCGCTTGGCTATGACTTGTGGAAAGTAACACAAGGTGGCCCTGAAGAAAAGTTGAATCAGACTGATGTTACTCAGCCTGCTATGTTGACGGCAGGGATTGCGACTTATCGTGTTTTGAAAGCCGAAAAAAGCCTTGCACCTGCCTATATGGCAGGACACTCTCTAGGGGAATATACAGCTCTAGTGGCAGCAGGTGTGCTGGACCTGGCTCAGGGCGTGAAGTTAGTTGAAACACGTGGTCGTTTGATGCAGTCTGCGGTACCAGCCGGTGAAGGTGCAATGGCAGCTATATTGGGCTTGGAAGATCAGCAGCTTGTTGATATCTGCGCTAAGGTTGATGGCGTGGTTGAAGCGGTTAACTTTAACTCCCCTGGTCAAGTGGTGATTGCCGGTGCTAAGGCTGCGGTTGATGCGGCTTTGCCTCTGTTTGAAGAAGCTGGAGCAAAACGAGTTGTTCCTTTGGCAGTTAGTGTACCTTCTCATTGCTCTTTGATGAAGCCTGCCGCAGATGCGCTAAGTGAAACTTTGGCGGCAATGGAGTTTAATGCACCATCAGTTCCTGTTATTCACAACGCCAGTGTACAGTCTTTTACAGATGCTGCGGCTATTAAGCAAGCATTGGTCGAGCAGTTATATCGCCCGGTTCAGTGGGTTAAAACAGTCGAGACGATGAAAGCCAATGGTGTTGAAAAACTATTTGAATTAGGGCCTGGTAAAGTTTTGATGGGATTAAATCGTCGCATTGATAAGGGCATGGGAATCATGGCTGTTTATGATGCGGATTCAGTTGCCAAAGCATTAGAAGCGTTGTAAATAAGACGTTTCATTTTTAAGAGAATAGATAAATTAAAAAATTTGATTCATTTCACTGTCAATACATTAAAATTGCGATATCAAATTTGAACTGAGGAAAGGGTATGTTAACTGGAAAGATTGCTTTTGTAACGGGTGCAAGCCGAGGGATTGGAAAAGCCATTGCATTGGACTTAGCAGCAAATGGTGCAACAGTTATCGGTACAGCGACTTCTGAATCTGGCGCAAATGCTATTTCAGAATATTTGAAAGAAGCCGGTGCGACAGGTGTGGGAAAATGTTTGAATGTGACTGAGCCTGATATGATTGCGAATGTACTGTCAGAAGTTACAGAAAAGTTTGGTGTGCCGACCATTCTGGTAAACAATGCGGGAATCACAAGAGACAATCTGTTGATGCGCATGAAAGATGAAGAATGGGATGACATTATTCAAACCAATCTGAGCTCAGTTTATCGTATGTCTAAAGCTTGTCTTCGTGGCATGATGAAGGCAAAAGGTGGTGCTATCATCAACATCGCATCTGTTGTCGGTGTGATGGGGAATGCAGGCCAAACCAACTATGCAGCTGCGAAAGCCGGGATTATTGGTTTCAGCAAATCTTTGGCAAGAGAAGTGGGGTCTAAAAACATTACCGTTAATACGATTGCGCCAGGTTTTATCGATACCGATATGACTCGTGCTTTGTCAGAAGAGCAGCGTGAATCTTTAACCCAACAAATTCCTTTGAAACGTTTAGGCTCACCCGAAGACATCGCTAAATCAGTAACCTTCTTAGCGTCTGAAGGCGGAAGTTATATTACCGGCCAAACATTAAATGTCAACGGCGGTATGTACATGATTTAATTAGCCTTTGATTTTCCTCAATTTTTCAAAATAGATGCAATAAAAAGCTTGAAAATTGAGAGGGTTAAGGCGAAAATGACCGCATTTAATTTAACTTAAACAAAAACCGGAGAATATTCCATGAGCAGTATTGAAGAGCGCGTAAAGAAAATCGTTGTTGAACAACTAGGTGTTGAAGAAGATCAAGTTACTCCTGATGCTTCTTTCATCGATGATTTGGGCGCAGACTCTCTAGACACAGTTGAGTTAGTAATGGCTCTTGAAGAAGAGTTTGATTGCGAAATTCCTGACGAAGAAGCAGAAAAAATCGCTACTTTGGCACAAGCTACATCTTACATTGAAGCTAACCTAGACTAAGTAATAGCTTTTCTATTCAAAAAAGGCCGTTTTTACGGCTTTTTTTGTTTTTATGAAGCTGATTTGAATATAAGGAAAATACATTAGATGCGCAGAGTCGTGATTACAGGTGTTGGTTGTGTGACACCAATGGGAAATAATACTGCGGATTCATGGGCTGCTGTTCTAGCAGGAAAAAGCGGAATTGACTATCTAAAATCATTCGATACGGAAGGGTTTGCGGTGACCTTCGGTGGTGAAGTCAAAGACTTTGATGTCACGCAGGTTATTTCAGCCAAAGATGCTAAAAAAATGGATCCTTTCATCCATTACGGCATGGTAGCTGGAACAGAAGCGCTAAAAGACTCTGGTTTGGAAGTTACCGAAGAAAATGCTCATAGAATTGGTGTTTCTATCGGTTCCGGTATCGGTGGTATCGGTTCTATTGAAAAGCAACATGAAACCTTGTCGGCTTCTGGTCCGCGTCGTGTATCTCCATTTTTTGTGCCGAGTGCCATCGTTAACATGGTATCGGGTAACTTTTCGATCATGCATGGTTTGAAAGGTCCGAATATGGCGATTGCAACGGCTTGTGCTACAGGAACACACTCTATTGGTGACTCTTTCCGTATGATTCAAATGGGAGATGCAGACGTCATGCTGGCTGGTGGTGCCGAGCATGCAGCAACCCCTCTAGGTCTTGCTGGGTTTGCAGCGGCCAAAGCGCTTTCAACGCGAAATGATGACCCTAAAACGGCGAGTCGTCCATGGGATAAAGATCGTGATGGTTTTGTCTTAAGTGATGGTGCAGGTGTTGTGGTACTTGAAGAATACGAGCATGCCAAAGCTCGTGGTGCAAAAATCTACTGTGAAGTCATTGGTTTCGGTATGAGTGGTGACGCTTATCACATGACCAAACCGGCAGAAGGGGGAGCAGGTGGTGCGCGTGCTATTCAAAACGCTATTAACAACGCTAAGCTAAACCCAGAGCAAGTCGATTACATCAATGCGCATGGTACATCCACACCGGCTGGTGATGTTTGTGAAGTTGGCGCGGTCAAATCTGTATTTGGGCAACACGCTTATAACCTGACAATGAGCTCGACTAAATCTATGACTGGTCATGCGTTAGGAGCAGCAGGTGCGATGGAAGCTGTTTTTGTTGCTAAAGCAATTGAAGAACAAGTCTTACCTCCTACCATGAACTTAGAGAATCCGGATGAAGGTTGTGATTTGGACTTTGTAGCTGGCGAAGCCAGACAATCCAAGCTTAACTATGCGGTTTCAAACTCTCTAGGTTTTGGTGGAACCAACGCAACGCTGGTCTTTGCCAAAATCTAGGATTGGCTTTGATGGCGCCAGGTTCGGCAAGTGAGTCGGCAACAAGCACAGCAACGGACAGCAACACTCTTGTAGAAAAGCTGTTCGTTGGCGAGTTTGATTTATTAAAACTTCATCAGCTTGATCCGGTTGCCTTCCCGTTTTTACTTGAAAGCGTTGCACAATCTCAGCATGTGCAAGGCATTGCATCAACGGTTGATGCCTCAATCGACTCCGCACGATTCGATATTCTTTTTGCATTTCCCCAAAAGACAACACACTTAAACAGCGAGCAGGAAGCAGCGCAATTTGTGCAAAGCTTTGAACGTGATTTTGCATCGCAATCTGTCAGTTTGACGAATCACTTTTTGCCTTTCACTGGCGGCTGGTTTGCCTACTTCAGTTACGACTACGCACAAGTTGTTGAACCTACTTTGAAGCTACCTGTTCAGCAGACTTCAAGTTTGCCATTGGCAATGGTTGTCAGAGTGCCGTCCGCCTTTGTTTTCGACAAGGCTGACAAAGCACTGTACATGGTTACAGAGGTCGGCTTTGAACAACATCTTGTCGTTATGAAAGAGGCTTTTGAGCAATGCAAAGCTAAGGCACTTTCTCTAACGGCATTCCATATCGTTTCCCAGTCTGAAGAACCTGAGAACAAGTATCTGGATGGCATTGCCGATATTAAAGAATATATTCTGTCGGGGGATATCTTTCAGGTGAATTTATCTCGACAATGGGATGTTGCGCTTTCCAATGATGATGCCGTCTCGGTTTACGCTTCGCTAAGAAAGAACAATCCGGCGCCCTTTGCCGCATTGGTGGATTTTGGAGATTGGCAAGTTATTAGTTCGTCGCCTGAGCGCCTTGTCCGTTATAGAGCGCCTTGGGTTGAAACCCGACCCATTGCCGGTACAAGAAAACGTAGTGATGATTTAGAGCAGGATCGTGCTTTGATTGAAGAGCTGCGTGAGCATCCCAAAGAAATTGCTGAGCATATTATGTTGATTGACCTGGAGCGAAATGATTTGGGCAGAATCTGTCAGCCTGGTTCTGTTGAAGTCAATGAGCTGATGGTGATCGAAACCTATGAGCATGTGCATCATATCGTTTCCAATGTGCGAGGTCATTTGAAACAGGAAATTTCTCCTCTGGAGGTGATTCACGCAACTTTCCCAGGCGGAACGATTACTGGCTGTCCAAAAGTTCGCTGTATGGAAATTATCGGAGAGCTTGAGCAAATGCCACGTTTAGCCTATACCGGTTCTTTGGGGTATATCAATCGAGATGGAAGCCTGGATTTCAATATTTTGATTCGTACCATGTTGAAGCAAGGTTCTGATGTGCAATTCCGTGCCGGTGCTGGCATTGTGGCTGACTCGATTGCTGAGCGGGAATTGATGGAGTCGCGACATAAAGCGAAAGGGTTGATTCGTGCACTGGAAGCGGGAGAAACCCTATGACTATTTGGTACAAGGGCGCTCCGCTTCAAGACAACCAACTTTGCTTTGAAGAAGAAATGTTGGATAGAGGGCTGCAATATGGTGATGGTTTTTTCACGACTTTGTTGCTGCAACAGGGGAAGGTCGTTAATTGGCCTGCACACTTACAGCGCATTAAGCACAGCGCAGAGCGGTTAAAGTTTTGCAACTTTAGGCTGGAAACTTTGGTGGAAGACTTTTCGCGTTTTGTGCAAAGTCTTGAGGGTCAATCTGCTGAAAGTATCGCCGTTAAAATTCTGGTAACACGAGGTTTTGGCGGCAAGGGATATCAGCCGTTGCCGGATGAGGAACAACAGGCTAACTGGGTGTTTCAGTCCATGCCGTTTCCGCAAGCGGGTGGTGTGGCTTTATCGAATTTTGAAAAAGAGGCGGTACCCCCAACCTGGCAGATTTTCCCTCAACGCGTGACGACCAGTGATATGCGTTGCGCGCAACAACCTTTGTTGGCGGGTTTAAAGCATTTGAACCGTCTGGAAAATGTATTGGCGCGTCAGGCACTGATCGGCACAGCATTTGATGAAGCGATTATGTGCGACACAGCAGGCAATTGTATTTCTGGTACGCAATCCAATTTACTTTGGCTGAAAGGTCGTCAGATATTTACCCCTGACTTATCACAAAGTGGCGTCAGTGGTACCACCTTGCCTGTGATTTTAAAGTTGGCAGAGCGTTTAGGTTACGAAGTTGAAGTCGGTAGTTTTGCTTTGGCAGAAGTGACTAAAGCGGATGAAGTGTTTTTCTGCAATGCTTTGCGTGGCGTGATGCCAGCGACAGAGTGGCAAAATGATGGGGAAACACTTCAATTCTCTACTGAAAAAACCGCCAAACTCGCCTATCATTGGTTGAGTTGGGCAAGCGACAATCAAACCGGCTACCTGGACTTGGCAAACGAATTGTAACTATGAAGAAAAGCGTTTTTTTACTTAAAGTCATTGGAATCTGTTTTTTGGTGATTTGGCTCTCAGTCGAGGGCTGGGCACTCAAGCAATTTTTGACGGCGCCAATCTCTTCCCTGACCCAAGCCAAAGTGATAGATATTCCTAAAGGGGCATCGAGTAAAGCCGTCGCGCAGCTTTTGTACAGTGAACGATTGGTTCGTCATCCATCATGGTTGCGTTGGTATTTCAGGCTGACAGGCAACGCCCACAAGATTCAAACCGGCGAGTTCGAGATACACCCTAATTGGACCGTTGAGCAATTGATGGAGCAGCTCACCAAAGGCAAGAATGTCGCTTATCCGATGACGTTTATCGCTGGCGAGACGTTTGCGCAATCTATCGAAAAATTGTCCGCTATGCCGAAAATGCAGCATACCGATTTGACTCCAGCGGCTTTGCAAGTAGCATTAGGGGTTAAGGGGTCGTTGGAAGGGATGATTTTGCCGGAAACCTATTTCTATGTCGCAGGTGACACGGACTTGTCGGTTCTAAAGCGTGCGCATGAAGATTTACAGGCCATTTTAGAAAAAGAGTGGCAGGCTCGATCCGCTGATTTACCCTTTAAAACGCCTTATCAAGCGCTAATCCTGGCGTCTATTGTTGAAAAAGAGACCGGCTATGCACCGGAAAGAGCGAAGATTGCAGCGGTATTCATTAATCGTTTGAAAAAGCGTATGCGTCTACAGTCCGACCCGACCATCATTTACGGAATGGGATCGCGTTACGATGGCGACATCCGCAAAAAAGATTTGTTAACCAAAACCCCTTATAATACCTATCGCATCAACGGATTGCCGCCTACGCCAATCGCACTGGCGAGTGCAGATGCCATTCGAGCGGTGTTTCATCCTGCGCAAACGAAGGCATTGTATTTTGTTGCCAACGGAGATGGGCAGCATCGTTTTTCAAATACTTTGGCGGAACACAATCGTGCCGTGAGAGAATATTTGATAAAGGAAAAAGAAGTCGCAAAGCCGACTGGTTCTAAATAATAAATTCCCCCAACCTGGCAGTTTTTAGTCGAAAATCTGCCAGGTTGGGTAAGCTTAAAGGTCACAGTTCACTGAATGAAAAACAAATACCCTGGGAAATTCATCACACTTGAAGGTACGGAAGGTGCCGGCAAGTCAACCAATCTGAAATTTATCGAAACCTGGCTGACGGCTCAGGGGATTGATGTTGTCGTGACGCGTGAGCCTGGCGGTACGCCTATCAGTGAAGCAGCCAGAGAAATTTTGCTCGACAAACGTTATACTGAAATGACGCCGGAAACCGAGTTGTTGCTGATGTTTGCCGCTCGCAACCAGCACCTTCAGGAAAAAATTATTCCTGCTTTGGAAGCCGGTAAGTGGGTGGTGTCGGATCGTTTTACCGACGCGTCCTACGCTTACCAAGGTGCGGCGAGAGGCTTGCCTTACGGGCGTATCCTTGAGTTGGAACAATGGGTTCAACAAGGGTTTTTCCCTAATCTGACCTTTGTCTTCGATTTGTCGATAGAAGAAGGTATGAGGCGTGTTAAAGCGCGGGGTGAAGCCGATCGCTTCGAAGAAGAGCAGCAAGAATTTTTTGAGAAGGTTCGATCAGCCTATTTGAATCGTGCCAAACAGGCGCCACAGCGTTACGAAGTCATTGATGCAGGGCAAGCTCTGGTTCGAGTACAAGAACAGGTCGAGAAAAAGTTGAAGCAGTTATGTTTGGCAGCGGGCAAAAAGGTCGTTGCATAATTGACCGTTAATGATTGTCAGATAAGTTGCCATATGAGCAACTGTATGGCGGGATAGGAGTTTACGTGTACCCTTGGTTACAACCGGTTTGGCAAGAATGGCTGGCGCAAACAATGCAATCGCAGTCCGGTGGACAGGACTATGGCATTGGACACGCTTATCTTTTGGCAGGAACCCAAGGTATCGGCATTAGCGATTTTGCTCGTCACCTTTCGCAAGGGCTACTTTGTCAGCAGCCTGACAGACAATCGGTATTGGAACCTTGCGGGCAATGCACGCAATGCCATCAATTCTCTCAACAGACGCATCCTGATTTTTTTCAGGTGAGCGTTCCGGAAGACAAGAAAGAAATTTCCGTCGAGCAGATTCGTCTGCTGACCGATAAGATTTACAGCACGTCGCATCAAGGTGGATATAAGGTTGCCTTGATTGAAGCAGTGGAATACCTCAATCGTTCAGCATTTAATGCGCTATTAAAAACATTGGAAGAGCCACCGGCTCGTACTGTTCTGTTACTGACGACTTATCATGTTGGACGTTTACCGGCGACCATTGTTAGTCGTTGCCGCCAGATAAGTTTTTCAACACCGAGTTTCGATCAAGCTTATGAATGGCTGGCGAAAAGTCTGCCACAAGCGGATGGTGCTTTGCTAAAAAAGGCACTTAAAATCAACTGGGGCACGCCTCTTAATGCGAAGCAATGGATTGAGAATAAGGGCTTTGAACTGGAGGCGGAATGGCAGTCGGACATGAAAGCCATTAGAAGTGGCAAGCTAGCGGTTTCTCAAGTGGTTGAGAAGTGGTTGAAATTCGAGCAACCTGAACAGGTCTTTGACTGGTTCTATCTGTGGACGGTGAATGCAATTCGTTCGGCAAGCTATAATAATGCTTTGCCTTTTAATCCCAATTGGGTCGTGTTCCAGAAGTGGGTATTGCAAGCCAAACAAACTTGGCATCACAATGCGAATAAAGAGCTGCTGTTGGAAAGCCTCTGTTTGGCTTGGTTGTCACATCAGCAACCCGATTTCAATGCAAATCAGCCGCTGTTTTCAGTGATGAAAGGCGATTTGATTCGTGGTGATTGGGTTTAATCTCATTTAAACCCGGTTTGCCATACCTTAGACTGAAGTGCTGAATCACTTCAGTTAAAATAGTACCAAGCTAATTTCCCTAAAATTGTCGATACCTTTTTAGACAAGTAACTTTATAGAAAATACCATTTTATTATGATTATTGATTCTCATTGCCACCTGAATATTTTGCCGGAAGACAAGGTTGGCGACCTTGACCAAGTTATCAAAACCGCACATGAACTGGGCGTGGATAAAATGCTCTGCATTGCGATTCATCCTGACCAATGGCAAGACTTGTTGGATATCGCTGACCGATATGAAGAAGTGTATGTTGCTATCGGTATTCACCCATGTGAAGAGAAAGAGGTAATGATCAGCGATGAAGCGTTGATTGCCGCCGCCAGTCACCCGAAAGTGATTGCGATTGGTGAGGTAGGGTTGGACTATTATCATTTTGATGCCGAGCAGGAAGATATGTCTTGGCAGCAAGATCGCTTTAGACAAATGATTCGCCTTGCGAAGCAGCTGTCTAAACCACTCATTATTCACACACGTCATTCCACGCCGGATTGTTTGCGAATTCTTGAAGAAGAGGGTGCGAATGAAGTGGGCGGTATCATGCACTGCTTTGTGGAAGATATGGAAACTGCAAAACAAGCGATGGCGTTAGGATTCTATATTTCCTTTTCAGGGATTGTCACTTTCAAGAATGCTGTAGAACTGAAAGAGGTTGCCAAAGTGGTGCCTGCAGACCGAATTCTTGCCGAGACAGATTCGCCCTATCTCGCACCAGTACCCTATAGAGGTAAAGCCAATCAGCCTGGGTACACGCGTTATGTCGTCGAAGAACTGGCGAAACTACGTGATGTCAGCTTTGAAGAGATGGCACAACAAACTACTGATAACTTTAATCGACTATTCAAATTATGATGCAAGATTCTCAACAAACCTCTTCCAACCAAGCGATTTCCGGTGAATACAGCTGGAAGCGCATTTTCGAGCTGGTGGTTGCCCACAAGCCGAACCTGATTAAGGCGCATATTATTGCTCTGCTTGCCATGCTGGTGACGGTTCCTTTGCCATTATTACTGCCATTGTTGGTTGATGAAGTGCTGCTCCATAAGCCCGGTTTCATTGTTAATACATTAAACACGATGATTCCACAGGCTTGGCAGACAGCCATTGGTTATATTGCGATTGTTTCTGTTGTGACTATTTTGCTGCGTTTCTTTGGTGTGATTTTCGGGGTTTGGCAAATGCAGCAGTTTACGGTGATTGCCAAGGATGTGACCTATAAAATCCGCCGTGATTTGCTGGCAAGAGTGCAGGGGGTTGCCATGACGCAATACGAAACCATGGGCAGTGGTAGTGTTACCGCGACCATGGTAAATGACGTCAACACCATTGATACCTTCCTGGGAACAACCGTTGGCAAGTTGATTATTGCCATTTTTTCTTTGGTGGGTGTAACACTGGTACTGCTTTGGTTAAATTGGCAGTTAGCCTTGTTCATCCTGTTTTTGAACCCGTTGGTGGTGTACTTCACCATGAGAATGGGGCGTCAAGTTAAGCAATTAAAGAAAAACGAGAACAATGCGGTCGATGCCTTTCAGCAAGCGTTATCCGAAACCTTAGATGCTTTGCAACAAGTTAGGGCGGCGAATCAGGATCGTCCATTTTTTGACCGGATTCGTGGCAAAGCATTAGAGCTGAAAACCTACTCCGAGGCCTTTACTTGGCGCTCTGATGCAGCGAGCCGAGTCTCGTTTTTGATTTTCTTGGTCGGCTTTGATGTCTTCCGTGGTGTCAGCATGTTGATGGTGTTGTTTTCCGGTTTAACCATTGGTGAGATGATGGCGGTGTTCGGTTATCTGTGGTTTATGATGGGGCCGGTTCAGGAGATTTTAGCCATTCAATACAGTTACAGCGCCGGTAGCGGTGCGTTGCAGCGTATCAATAATGTGTTGGATCTAAAACAGGAGCCAGTCTACAAGCTATCGGGTAAAAATCCATTTGATGCCAATGAGGTGTCGGTTGAAGTGAAGAATGTCTTCTTTACCTATCCGGGCAAACAGAGTCCTGTATTGCATAACTTGTCATTCAAGATTATGCCGGGTGAGAAATTGGCGTTTGTAGGTGCCAGCGGTGGTGGTAAGACGACCTTGGTTCAGTTGCTGTTAGGGTTCTATCAACAGGACTCTGGGCAGATTTGTTATAACGGCATTCCTCTGGAAGAGATAGGGCAGGATTTGGTGAGATCGCAGGTGGCAACGGTATTGCAACACCCTGTACTATTCCATCATACGGTGCGTTTTAACTTGTCTCTGGGAAGAGACTTGTCTGATGAACAATTATGGAAAGCATTAGAACAAGCGCAGTTGAAAGAAACGATTGCTGCGCTGGATGATCAACTGGATTCAGTTGTGGGACGTAACGGTATTAAATTGTCTGGCGGGCAAAGACAGCGTTTGGCGATTGCCCGTATGATTTTGCAAGATCCTAAGGTGGTAATTATGGATGAAGCCACCTCAGCGCTGGATATGGAAACCGAAAGAAAACTGTATGAAGATTTAGCGCCTTTCCTGCAAGGTCGAACCACGTTGATTGTTGCTCACCGTTTAAGTTCTATCAAACAGGCAGACCGCATTCTGGTGTTTGAAGATGGTCATATTATCGAATCGGGCAGTCATGAAGATTTGGTGGTTGCCGGTGGCACTTACCAGCGGCTTTATCGATAAAAAGTTTGGCCTTAATCTTTTCGGAGTGAAATGATTAAGGCCAATGCTAAGTGCTGCTTGGGAGGTTAACTTTCTAGGGTTTATTTCAAGTGATCGGACAACTGCGATGTTTCCGAAATGTAGGATGCAAAGGCATTCAGTGTTTTTTTGGAACGCCGTTGGTTGTAATGCTTAAGTCCCTGCGTTAGAAACCCGAGAGCGATTGCGACCAGAGCGACCGTTACAAAAGTGAGCATAAATGACATAATGTTCACCTCTTTCATTTGTGAGCTGGAGATTTCATTCTAGCGAAAAACTTTTCGAACAAAATGAAAGTTAAATCAAACTTTCTTATAGAAAATATTCAGACTTTCCCTTAGAAGATGAACGAAGTTTTTACAAGACTTGAGGTTTATCGGTTGCGTCAAGAGACGCTATGATTTTTCGCGACAAGATATAAGTAGAAGTAAGAATAAATAGTTTGAATGGAATAAAAAAAGCGGTTCAATTTGAACCGCTTTTTTGTAAAAATCTGCCAGGTTGGGGTAACCCAAACTATTGGGTCAGATTATTTTTCGTTGTATTGCTTAACGCCGTTTAGGATTTCTTGACGCGCTTCTTCAACGTCTCCCCAACCATCGACTTTTACCCATTTTCCTGGCTCTAAGTCTTTGTAATGGCTAAAGAAATGTTCGACTTGTTCTTTCAGTAATGGAATGTCTTCCACTTTCTGAATGTTTGAATAAATCGGGCTCAATTTATCAACAGGCACGGCAATAACTTTCGCGTCTTGACCACCGTCATCCGTCATCTTGAAGATGCCGATAGGGCGACAACGAATGACTGAACCTACCAATAATGGATGGGGTGTTACAACCAATACGTCAACCGGATCGCCGTCATCAGACAACGTATTGTTGATGTAACCGTAGTTTGCAGGGTATTGCATGGTTGCACCCTGTAAACGGTCTACCCAAACCAAATCGGTGTCTTTGTCGACTTCATATTTGATTGGTGGTGCAAATGCAGGAATTTCGATAATGACGTTAACGTCATTTGGCACATCTTTACCAACTGGTACTTGAGCGTAACCCATTTTGTTTTCCTTCTTATAAATGCCTTTTTAAAACTAAAGCACCCGCCTTGGCGGGTGCATAACATAACGAAATGTTGAAAGTTAAGCCTAAGCTTACTTGTGGTATTCCATCACTTTCAATACTTCATTCTTAGAACCTAGAACAACCGGAACACGTTGGTGGATGCCTTCAGGCTGAACGTCCATGATGTTCTCACGAGCAGTCGTTGATAGACCACCAGCTTGCTCAACCAACATAGACATTGGGTTACCTTCATACATCAAACGTAATTTGCCTGGCTTACCTGGCTCACGGTTATCCCATGGGTACATGAAGATACCACCACGAACCAAAATACGGTGAACTTCTGCCACCATTGATGCAACCCAACGCATGTTGTAACGCTTACCAAGAGGACCTTCTTCACCTTGTAGGCAGTCTGCAATGTATTGTTGCATGCCAGGTTCCCAGAAACGTTGGTTAGACATGTTGATTGCAAATTCTTTAGTGTCTTCAGGAATCTTAACTTGTTCTTTGGTTAGAACGAATTCACCGATATGACGATCAAGTGTAAAGAAGTTAACGCCTTTACCAGTGGTTAACACCAATAATGCAGATGGTCCGTAAAGAACGTAACCAGCAGCAACTTGCTTGCGACCGTCTTGTAGGAAGATAGATTGGTCGTCACCAGAACCGTTCTCAGGCGCTTCAAGAATTGAGAAGATGGTACCAACAGATAGGTTAACGTCGATGTTTGAAGAACCGTCTAGAGGGTCGAAAGTCACAAGGAATTTCCCATCTTTGCTGCCAGCAACTGTGTAGTCTTCTTCTTCAGAACCGATACCACGAACATATTCGTCGTTGATAAGGATGTTTTTCAAAACATCGTTTGAAATAACGTCCAACATTTTTTGTGTTTCGCCTTGAACGTTTTCAGCTTCGGTTGATCCTAGGATGCCCGCTAGCTCACCTTGACCCAGTTTGTGGGCAATCTCTTTACAGGCGATCATTACGTGACCTAAAACTTGACGTAGTTCACGCTCAACACCGTCTCTAACTAGAATTTCATGAAGTCTTTGCATGGAAGTTCTCTCTTAAGGTTTAAAAATTCGCGTAAGCATACCAGTGACAAGGCAAAAATTCAAGTTTTCCTAGGCGGCGGTACCGGTGTGTGTTTGATTTTTAGAATGAATGAAAGTTAAATTATTTCAATGATTTATTCTGTTTTTGAATGGTCTGGTGCTATTTTTATTTAGTCACTAGCTGATTAACTGAAAAAAATTGAATAGGGATGAAAAAAGTTTAAGTGATTAAATTTTTAGCCTTACACCTTGTTTACAGTAGAATATACGACAAAATCATTAAATGTATGGCGCAGTTAGTAAGGACAAAAAAATAAAAATGGCTTTAAAAGAGCAACTTGAAACCGCCACAAAGCAGATGCAAGGGTTTGAAATTCCCGCGATGCCTGCTGAAGTCATGCAATTGCAGGCATTATTCCAAAAAACCGAGTTTCCTGATACCGCTGATATTGCCGATATTATCGCGCGTAATACGGTGCTTTCCGGTGAGCTGATTCGCTTGGCGAACCAAGCTCAATTCAAGCGTAAAGATGCTGATGAAATCACTACCATTAGAGGTGCGATTGAGTCTTTGGGGTTATTGCGACTCAAAACAGTCATTACTGGGCTGGCCTTTAAAACATTGGTCTCCGATAAGGTCTTCGATGAAGTGTTGGAACACACTATGGATGTGTCGAATGTTTCTGCGGAACTTAGCCGTTGGGTTGATGGCATTGTGCCGGAAGAAGCTTATATGGCCGGCCTGTTTCATAATGCTGGGGCTATTATCATGTCGATGAAGTTTGATGGCTATTCCCAGATATTCTTTAACACTTTGACAAACTGCTATACCGGTATCCTAAAAGAAATAGAGCTATTTGGTGCGCATCACGGTGTGTATGGTTTGTTAGTTGCTAAAAAATGGCAGTTGGCCTCGATGTATGCTCAGGTGATGTTAATGCATCATCAAAAAGACTTTAGTATCATCAAAGAACCCAGAGCAAAATCTTTGGTTGCGATAGTGCAGCTGGCGAATGCGATTGTGGGCGAATCTAGTTTTGACCAGTATAATGGTGATGAAATCAAATTAATGCGAAAGAATGCACAGACCGAGTTAATGATTGAAGATGAGATTGTTGATGAAATCCGCATCTCATTGATGAGTAACAGCTTAGTCTGATTCCAAACAAATATCCCTTCCAAAACATATGAAATTTATTATTAAACTCTTCCCCGAAATTATGGTGAAAGGCACTTCCGTCAAGAAAAAGATGGTGAGCCAGCTTCATGATAATTTGCGAACACAACTTTTAAGACTTGATGACAGTATTGCGTTAAAACGTTTTTGGGACAAAATTGAAGTTTTTGCGCCAGAAGACAAAAGAACCCCTGTGTTGAAAGTGTTGACGCAAACGCCTGGTGTTGAGCAAGTGTTGGAAGTCTCTCAATCCGAGGCGGACACTTTGGATGAGGTCGCAAAACGTGTCGCAGACTTTGCATTGCCGAAAATTGAAGGCAAAACTTTTGTGGTACGTGTTAAACGCAGTGGCACACATGACTTTTCGTCCTTTGATATGGAGCGTTATATCGGCGGTTATTTGCTGGAGCAGGGTAATGCGAAAGGGGTCGATCTTCATCATCCTGATTATAAAGTGGAGTTGGAATATCAGCAAAACCAAGTCAATGTCATTGCCGCGCGTCATAGAGGGTTGGGTGGCTTCCCGCTTGGAACGCAGGGTGAAATCCTGTCGTTGATGTCGGGTGGTTTTGATTCTACTGTTGCCAGTTATCTCACCATTAAACGAGGCATTAAGACACATTTCATTTTCTTCAATCTAGGCGGTGCTGCGCATGAGATTGGCGTTAAGCAGGTTGCGCTTTATTTGTGGGGGCAATACGCCTCGTCCCATCGTGTTCAGTTTGTCTCCATTCCGTTTGAAGGTGTGGTGGAAGAAATTTTCCGTTCTTCCCATGAAGGTTATATGGGCGTCATGTTGAAGCGTTTGATGCTACAGGCATCGGAAAAAATTGCAGATCAAATGGGAATCGATGCGTTGGTGACGGGTGAAAGTGTTGCCCAGGTTTCAAGCCAAACGTTGAGAAACCTGGCATTGATTGATAAAGCGACCGATAAACTGGTGCTTAGACCTCTAGCTGTGATGGACAAACCGGACATTATGCGTATAGCCGATGAAATCGGGACGCGTCATTTCGCTGAAAGCATGCCGGAGTATTGTGGCGTGATTTCAAAGAATCCTGTTATTCATGGTTCATTCAAACGCATGGAAAGAGAACAGGTTCGATTCGACTATACTGTGCTTGACCAAGCGGTTTCTGAAGCGGTATTTTTACCAGTCCATGAAATCATTGCTGATGTAAATGCACAGGCGAATATTGAAATCGTCAATCAGGTCGGTGATGAAACGGTTATAGATATCCGTCGCCCTGAAGAAGTTGCAGCACGCCCATTATCTCTGGAAGGCGTGGTTCATATTCCATTTTTTGAACTGAATCAGAAGTTTAAAGGTTTGGATCAATCGAAAAGCTATCTGCTTTATTGTGAAAAAGGCGTGATGAGTCAACTTCATGCACAATATCTTAAAGATAACGGCTTTGACAAAGTTAAGGTTTATCGCCCGGCTTCTTCTTAATCACTTTCTTTTTGGGCAAAGGGTTTACATCAAGATTGCTTTGAGAGGTTTTCTCTAAAAGCAGTCGTTTGTTTTCTTCCAGCCTTTTTGATGCCGTTAGGAACAGCTTCATTTTCTGAATGCTGGTGACATAGTTCACGGTTTCCCTGCCAATCTCGTTTCTGGCTAATGTCTCAACGTTGTAAAACCATTTATATGGATTCAAGCCATGTTTTTGAGCGTCTTCTTGTAGCTGCAGTATTCTTGCCGGCCCTGCATTGTAGGCGGCTAATGCGAAGTTATCACGGTCTTCAGGTGAGTACTGGGGGTCTGAGAAGTAGCGTTCTCTTAAAAATGCGAGGTACTTCACGCCGGCCTCAATATTGTTTTCGAGTTTGTTGATGTGGTGGATATCTACATTTTTATCCCTGGCGGTTGAGGGCTTGATTTGCATGATGCCGATAGCCCCCATGTGGCTTTTTTTGCTCTGATTGAAGCGAGATTCCTGATATGCCAGCGCGGCGATAAGTCTCCAATCAAATCCGTAGTATTCGGCATAGAGTTCGAAATAATATTGCAGGCACCTCACCTTTTTGAGTAGATCGTGAGTTAAAGGTCTTTTAATCCAATAGGTATCTTCAAAATATTTCTTGTAAACGGCATTGCCTAGAAAGCGTCCAGGTTTGGCATAGACTTGAATAAATCGGTCGAGAGAGGCTTTTAATTTGGGGTGGTTTTTCTGAATCGCCCAAGCGATCTGCCCATTGTGGTAAAGCACGAAGTCAGGGTGCAGTTGGATGTTACCAAGTACTTTGCTCCAGATTTCGCCAATGTGGCTGTCTACAACGGTGTAGTCATAAATCCCTTCATTGACCAATTCCAGCAAATCTTCGGCTTCCAATAGAGGCGCAGCTCGTACGATTTCAATAGGGGGGCGTCCCATTACTCCAAGTGTTTGGTTAAGTTTTTCCAGGTGGATGATATAGCTGCTGTCTCCCACCACAATGACTTGTTTACCGGCCAAGTCTTGCAAACGTTTGATTGGCGGGGCGTGTTTGTTAGAAATCAGAATTTCTTCAACATTGGTAATATAGGGTTTGGTGAAGTCCACCAGTTTTTGTCGTTCGGGGGTGATGGTGAGACCAGAGGCGGCAATATCGCCGTAGCCTTGTTGAAGTTTGGTCAGGATTTCGCTGAAAGGAAGCGGGATGAATGTCAGATGGGTTTCGTAGCGTTGCTTTCGCAGACCGCGGTTCAGGTAGGATTCGTATGCGACCAGCAGGTCATGTTCTAGCCCTCTGAATCCTTTGGATGTTAAGAAGAAATTGGTTTTGGTTCGACTAACCAGTACCCGGATGATTCGCCGCTTTCGTATCGCATCCAAATCACCGGTGAAGGGCTTTTGGATTCTATCGATAATCGAGGATTTCGGGTTGGCAGGTTTTATTTTGGGAGTGGTGGTATCGGCTTCTATCAAATTGGTATTGCCGAGCAATAGTCCAAATAGTATGCAGATGGATATCACAAGCCTCAGCTTGTTCGATTTTTTGGCGCTGTTAGGCAGCTTTGGTGAGGCTTGCTGCGCAGACTTAAGCGTCAATCGCATAGATATCCATTTCCCTTGTAAAGCAATAAGCACCATATTACTAAAAATCACAAAAATGCAATGAACAAAATATCGGCTATTGGTAAGATGAAATGAGCTTTTAGCCGTTTTTTATATTTCGGGTGAATAGAATATATTCAATGGATTCAACTTTCGATGGAGTTGCGAATGGAGAGGTCTGAACGATGAAGCAAGTAAAGTATTTGATTATAGGGGCTGGTTCAGCTGGATTGACGGCACTTGGCAAGATTCGTAAAGAGACAGATGATTTCTTGATGGTTAATGGAGGCCATTACGGAACCACTTGTGCCAGAGTGGGGTGTATGCCCTCAAAAGCGATGATTCATTGTGCAGATCACTTTTATGCTAGAAAAAAATTTGCAGCCTTTGGTATTAACGGTGCAGAGGCGCTTTCCATAGATGATGCGGCGGTGTTGAAGCGCGTAAGAGCTTTTAGAGATCGTTTTACTGGCGGCGTGATTGCAGGCAGTACCGACACATTAACCCCCGAACAGTTAATAACAGGTTATGCAAAGTTTGTTTCCGATAATCAGGTTGAGGTCAATGGTGAGGTGATTCAGGCAGAAAGAATCATTATTGCAACCGGATCAAGACCTGCTGTGCCTCAACCGTGGTTAGAACTGGGTGATAGACTATTGACGAGTGATACCTTATTTGAGTTGGAAGCCTTGCCTAAAAAAATGGCGGTAATCGGCTTAGGTATTATCGGGTTGGAGTTAGGGCAGGCTTTGTCACGAATAGGGGTTGAAGTCATCGGAATTGAGATGGCACCGTCTTTGACTTGTGTGAAGTCCCCTCAAGCCGCTGCGAAATTATATGAATGCATTTCCAAAGAGTTCCCAATTTATCTCGGGCAGGCAGCGCAACTGGAGAAAATGGAATCTGGTGTTCAGGTGATTTTAGGTGACAAGACATTTGAAGTCGATGCGGTAGTCGCTTCCTTGGGAAGACGACCGAATATTGATCAAATCGGCATAGAGAATATCGGTGTTGAGTTGAATGAACGAGGGATGCCACCTTTTAATATCCACTCAATGCAAATTGGCGATAAACCGATTTTTATTGCCGGAGACGTTAACACTTATCGACCGATTTTGCATGAAGCCGGACATGAAGGTGCGATTGCAGCTGAAAATGCAATGGCTTATCCAAACATAACGGAGTATGAAAGAAAAACGTCTTTAGCTGTAGCATTTACCGACCCGCAGGTGGGGGTGTTCGGAACTTCTTTTTCTGATTTGGAATTGTCAAACTGTGTGTTGGCGGAGTTTGATCTGGAAAGAAATAATGGGCGAGCGATTGTCATGGATGAAGACAAAGGCAGCATTGTCCTTTATGCTGACAAATCAAGTAAATGCTTGCTGGGCGGTGAGTTGGTGATGCATAACGCAGAGCATTTAACGCACTTGTTAGCTTGGGCGGTAGCGCAGAAATTGACGGTCAAGGAACTGCTGGATATGCCGTTCTATCACCCAGTTTTAGAAGAGGCGTTAGAGTCGACACTGAGATTATTGGCAAAGCAGTTGTATACGACGGAAGAGATTTCGGCGATGGCAAAAAGCGCTTAAAGAAGGCTTAAGTTTTTTTGTCAAAAATGTTTAAAAATCATCAAGATTACAATTAAAACAAATTGTTATATAATAGGCGCGGCCTAGCACGTTGCTAGGCTTTTTTTTAACTGGAAGCCCCTTTCTTTTTTGGAATAGTAATTAGAGAGCCAAGACAACGATTGGAATGTTTTAGAGTTGTCTTAACAAACTTCCTACGTAAAGATAAAAGTTGAGTAAGTGTGTCAGAAACAAAACAAAATGCCTTGGAGCTTTCTTCAGAGGAATCTTCAAATATGCAATCAGTAGTGAACGAAGAGACTGCTACAACAGAAACATCAAACAATTCTACCGTCGACCCTCATGCAGATAGGGAAGCGTCAAAATACGACAACCCAATTCCGAGTCGTGAATTCATTATCGAAATGCTTGAAAAAGAGCAAAAGCCAATGCGCATCAAGCAGATCGCCGACAGCTTGGAAATTGACGACGAAGAGCGATTCGAAGCTTTGTCCCGACGCTTAAAAGCCATGGTTCGAGATGGACAGCTTTTAAGAAACCGTCGTGGTGCGTTTGGTCTGATCCAAAAAATGGATTTGATCAAAGGGAAAGTCTTGGGACATCCGAATGGTTTTGGCTTCGTTGAGCCGGAAGATGGTGGTTCAGACCTGTTCCTGTCTGAAAAGGAAATGCACAAAGTATTTCATGGCGATATCGTCATCGCATCGGTTGTCGGAGTTGATCGTAAAGGTCGACGCGAAGGGATGATCGTTGAGGTGGTAAAACACACCAATGAAAAAGTCTTGGGACGTCTTCATTATGAGGACGGACTGGCTTGGGTTCAGCCTAGCAACAGTAAAATTGCCCAGGATATTTTCATTCCTCAAGATGGTTTGATTGATGCAGCGGAAGGCCAAATTGTTATGGTGGAAATCATTCACCAGCCAACCAAGCGTTCAAGTGCCATCGGTAAAATCATTGAAGTTGTCGGTGACTATATGGCGCCGGGGATGGAAATCGATTCTGCGATTTATGCGCATGGTATTCCAAACGAATGGTCACCTGAGTTGCTAGCTGAGTTGGATGATATTCCAAACGAAGTAACAGAAGCGGAAATTGAAGGCAGAAAAGACCTTCGTAATCTGCCTTTGGTGACGATTGATGGTGAAGATTCTAAAGACTTCGATGATGCCGTTTTTGCCAAGCGTCGCAAAAAAGGGTGGCGTCTGGTGGTAGCCATTGCCGATGTTTCCCATTACGTCAAATCAGGCAGCGTGCTGGATAAAGAAGCCTTTGAACGTGGTAACTCAGTGTATTTCCCGCAAAAAGTTATTCCGATGTTGCCGGAAAAACTGTCTAACGAAATGTGTTCTTTGAACCCGAAAGTAGACCGTTTGTGTATGGTTTGCGACATGTCGATTGACGATGAAGGCAAGCTTGAACGCACACAGTTTTATGATGCTGTGATGCACTCGAAAGCCCGATTGACCTACAATCAGGTTCATGACATTCTGACCAATGAGCAGAGTGAGCATCGAAATACTTTCAAAGACTTGGTACCCAACCTGGTAGATTTGAACGATCTTTATCAAATATTGAAGACAGCGCGTGAAAGCCGCGGCGCCTTAGAGTTTGATACTGTCGAAACAAGAATTGTGTTCGATGATGCTCGTAAGATTAAAGAAATCGTTCCAGTTCATCGTAACGATGCGCATAAATTGATTGAAGAATGTATGCTGATGGCTAACGTGGCGACTGCTCGTTACCTTAAGTGGCATAAGATTCCAATTCTTTATCGTGTACACGATAAACCTTCTGAAGAAAAACTGAATAACTTAAGAACTTTCTTAGGTGACTTTGGGTTGTTCCTGGAAGGGGGGGATAACCCAAGTGCTGAAGACTTTGCTGCAATTGCTGAGAAAGTTCAGGGCAAACCTTACAGTCACATTGTTGAAACCGTGTTGTTGCGTAGCATGAACCAAGCGGTTTACCAACCTGACAATCTAGGTCACTTTGGTTTGAACTACGAGAACTATGCGCACTTTACGTCGCCAATTCGTCGTTACCCGGACTTGTTGATTCACCGCGCAATTCGTTTTGCTTGGCAGAAAAAGCCTCTTGAAACTTATGAATATTCCGAAGCGGATATGAAAACCTTTGGTGAGCATTGCTCGGGCACGGAACGTCGAGCTGATGAAGCAACGCGTGATGCCGTTACCTTCCTGAAATGTGAGTTCTTATCTCACCGTTTGGGAGAAGAGTATGATGCAACCATTTCTGCAGCAACCAACTTTGGTTTGTTCGTAGAGCTGGATTCTTTGTATGTTGAAGGTTTGGTACATATCACCGAGTTAGGAGAAGACTATTTCCATTACGATCAGTCTCGTCATTGCCTGAAAGGTGAGCGTACAGGAAAGGTGTATCGCTTAGGAGATCGTATTCGCGTACAGGTCGCTAAAGTAGATTTGGATGAGCGTAAAGTAGATTTACGATTCATTACCAGTCTGACGGAAGGCGAAGATGTGGATACCGTTTCTGAAGATCAGAACGATGAAGAGCAGCCTAAAAAACGCAAGAAGAAACGTTATTACCGTAAAAAAGGCGGTAAGAAACCGGCTCAGTCTTGATAAGCTTGAGTCTGACTTAAGATGAAGCAAGAACAGTTATTTGGTATTCATGCCATTGAAAAGTTGCTGAAGCAATCACCGCATCTTATTTATGCGTTGTCGGTGCAAAAAGGGCCTCTAAACAAGCGCGTGCAAGCATTGGTGGATCAAGCCAAGCGTTTGGACGTGACGGTTAATACAGAGGCCAAATCTTTTTTCAATCAAGTGGAAGGCGTTCATCAGGGCGTCATCGCTTTGGTTGCCAAGCAAGCAGACCTAACTGAGTCTGACCTTGTCAAAATGGTTGAAGAAATCAACAATCCGTTATTTCTATTTTTGGATGAAGTGCAAGATCCGCATAACCTTGGTGCTATTCTGCGTACGGCAGACGCGACAGGTGTGGATGCTGTGGTGATTCCAAAGCATAACTCTGTTGGGTTGAATGCAACCGTTCGTAAAGTTGCTTGTGGCGCCGCAGAGACGGTCAAGTTGGTTGTTGTCTCTAACCTTGCAAGAACCTTGAAAGACTTGCAGCAAAAAGGTATGTGGATGACGGGGCTAGCAGGTGAAACGGATCAAACCATTTACGATATGGACTTTAAGGGTTCTGTTGGTTTGGTGATGGGAGCTGAAGGCACCGGCTTGAGAAAGCTGACTCGTGAAAACTGTGACCATCTTGCAGCCATTCCGATGGTAGGAAGTGTGGAAAGTTTGAATGTTTCCGTTGCAACGGGTGTAACTTTGTACGAAGTCTATAGACAACGTCATTTAGCAAAATAATTAAAATTCATTCGATAAAAATCTACCAGGTTGGGGTGTATGAGTCACCCCAATTTCAATCTATTTTAGGCGAGGTAAATATCGCCTTTATCATCTATTTCAATAGCGACGATTTCTAGCTCGTCATTGATGCACGGACCTTCAATACACACACCATCTTCAATTGAGAAGAAAGCGTCATGCACAGAGCACTTCATCGTTTTCTCAAAGGGATTAACGTCTACCTTATAGGCTTCATTTAGCGGAACATCTTGATGAGGGCAGTTGTTCTGATACGCCTTAACCTGATCTTCATGCTTAATCAAAATAACCGAGTGCGGCAAATCTGCACAAGGCACAATCAGCACTTTCGAGTTGTTGACTTGGTTAACATTTGCCAAAGGCTGTTTTTCTTTGATTTCTGTCAAGAGGTTATCGAACCCGAATTGCTGGCATTTCCTTGCAGCAAGTTTGGATGCGGTATCTACTGCAGTTGCTAAATCTTGCTTTTGAATCAATGCGTCAATCAATGCGGCATTGAAGGTATCTCCGGCGCCAAGGGTATCAATCGTTTGTGGAATTTCATGGATTGGCTGGTGGGAGATATTGCCGCCCGCCGGGCAGAACCATGCGCCGTCTTTACCCCAAGTACATACTAAGTGACTGTTTGGTGCTTGCGTTTTGATGTCTTTTAACAGGCTCGTGGCATCTTGATAACCTTTTTGACCAGCATAGTGGTGAGAAAAGATGAGTAGGTTTGCTTGAGAGAAGAGCTGCTCAATGCCGTCTCTTGCTTTTTCAACTTCCAGCGAAATGGGTTGGTGGGTCAAAAAGGTCTTGGCAATATTCATCATGCCAGGAAGATGCTCTAGGTTACGTCCTTCAAAATGTAACCAGTCATATTCTTCGATTTCGATTTTGGCGAAGAAGTCAAAACTCAACTCTGGTAAGTCACGAAAGTGGGTAATGGTTCTGCTGCCATTCTCGTTATTCAAAATGACATAGGAAGTAGGGGTTTGCCCTTGAATGAATCTCTGAGTGTGTTCAGTTTGAATTTGTCGGGCTTTTAAGCCATTTAACAACTGTTTTGAAGCATCGTCACTGGCAATGGTGGTTGCGATAGTGGTTTCGTGTCCAAGTTGGCTCAAAACATAAAGAGAATTACAGACATTACCCCCCACTTGAAACTGACGTTCAGTGGCTCTAAGTTCTTCATCTTCCCTTGGGTAATGCGCTGTGGTCAGGATGACGTCAAGAATTGCATTTCCTATACCTAAAATTTTTGCCATAAATACCTCGAGAAAATTCAAATTTGGCACGAATTTTAACACAACCCACTTTTCTTGGAACGAGAATACGCACCAAAACGAAGCGGTGAATAAATTTAAGAAAATGCTTGACAGTGTTTTTTGAAAATTAGTTTTTTTATTGCTATTGTATTCTAGAAAAATACCGTAACCCTTTGATATATATTTATATTTGCATTATTTGTAATGTTTTGTGTGTTGAAAATACTTATGTTTTTTCATCCACAAAACCTGTGGATAACTTTGTGGTTAAAATTACCCGGTTGATTGGTAAGTGCCTAAAATTAGTTAATCTTTTTTAAAGTGATTAAAAATTAATCAGCCAGTTAGCTTGAGGAAGAAGGTTTGCTGTGGGGATAGTTTTTACAATTAAATTTCTTAATCAAAAAAGAGAGTTTTTCTATCAAAATATAATGGTGCATGCTGTTTTTTGTGAACTAAGTAATCTGGATAATTTTGATTTTGCTAAAATAACGAAAGTTTTTAAGAAAAATTGATTTAGGTTAAGAATTCGCTTATGGGAAATATTGCCATTCATTACACTGCTAATTGTGCGAACTGCGGGTTACAGCGCATCTGTTTTGCAAACGGACTTCATGATACGGATTTGTCTCAGTTGGATGAGTTGGTGAATCGTAAACCTTCTCTATCAAAAGGAGAATACCTGTTCAAAGAAGGTGAGAAATTTACTTCCTTGTTTGCAGTAAGAGCAGGGGCGGTGAAGCTGTTTTCTTACGATCATAATAATCTAGAAGTGATTCATGGTTTCTATTTGCCTGGCGATATTGTTGGGATGGATTCAATTGCTTATCAGGAATATCAGTTTTACGCGGTAGCCTTGGATGTGACCACGGTGTGCGAAATTCCTTATGGACAACTGTCCGATCTGGCTGCGCAGGTCCCTAATCTATATAGTCAGATATTCAGTTTGATGAGTCAGGAAATTGTCGGCAGTCGCATGTACACTTCACTGCTGACACAAAAAACTGCTGAACAGCGTTTGGCTTATTTTATATGGTCGATGTCTTTGAAATATAAGTCTCGAGGCTATCTCCACACCAAATTCCGCTTAAATATCCTGCATCGGGATGTGGCAAGCTATTTGAATCTGACACCAGAGACCGTATCCCGTATTTTGGCGAAGTTCAATAAGCTAAATGTGCTGAACTGGAAAAAGAAAGAAATCTCGATTTTGAATGAAGAACTCTTAAAAGAGTTCGCTGGTGAAGAGGCAATGATCTGTTCCGAATAGGTTTTCCGTCTGTTAGCAGAATTCCTTAAGGTTTTATTGAAGCTATCTCCAATCTTGTCGTCAGGCACAGCGTTAATATGGACTTGCCTTTTTTATGATACGACAATAAGGAGATTGTTTATGTTACGTTCGTTTCTTAAAGTGAGTTTGGCTTCTTTGTTTTTAACAGCATCCTTAGTCGGGTGTTCAAATGCTGAAACCAAACCAGCATCCGGTGATGCACAACAGCAGCATGTGATTTATGGACCCTCTTCAGATGATGTTTCCAATGCTGACATCTCAAACACCAACCCAAGTTATGAGAACTACGGAAGCAAAAAATAGCTGTCTTTTTGGTGTTTAGTAAGAAAGTCTTAAATTTGTAAGGATTTTCTTGTTAAATACATTTGTTTTTGGGTAAGATAACAACTACTTATGTTTTTGCATATTTTATTCAAATTCTAGAGAGGAAGGACAATGTCTGCATCATCACTTAAACAACTGTTTTTGGTCGCGTTCTTAGGGTTAACTTTAGTAGGGTGTTCTTCAACGCCATCTAAAGACGACGATTCAACAGCTTCAACTGCAGCGGCAGCTTCTGGCGATGGTGCAGCTTCATCTGCAACTTCTGATCAAGCAACGGCAAGTGCAGCAACTAGCGAAAAAGCTTCTGAGCCAACTAACGCAGATGGCAAAACAGCTTCTCAGTTGTTTGCAGCTTTACAAGGTCAAGTGGTTCACTTCGACTTTGATCGCTCTGAAATCAAACCTGATTTCTATAGCATCATCAAAATGAATGCTGATTATATGGCTTTGAACACTGAAGCTAAAGTCACCATCAAAGGTTATTGTGATGAGCGTGGAACACCTGAGTACAATTTGGCTCTAGGTGAAAGACGTGCTAACGCCGTTAAAAATGCTTTGATCGCTGAAGGCGTTAGCCCAAGCCGAATCAATGTTATCAGCTACGGTGAAGAAAACCCAGTAGATCCAGCGCACACTGAAGCTGCGTGGGCTAAAAACCGTAGAGCTGCGTTTTCATATTAATTGAATCCTAGCTAAACAAGCTGAAAAGCCTTTCTACTGCAGCAGTGGTAGGAAGGCTTTTTTTTTTAACAACATTCACATAAGTCTCATCTGAACATGTCTACACAGCAACCAAAAGAAATTTTCCTAAAAGATTACCGTCCGCTCGACTTTGAAATCGAATCTGTTGATTTAACATTTGAACTCGACCCTTCTGAAACTCTAGTGACCAATAGGATGAAGGTCGTTCGCAAAACCGGTCAAACAACCTTAAAGCTGGATGGTGAACATCTGGTACTGGTATCGGTGGAAAAGAATGGAAAGGTATTAGGCCAAGAAGATTTTCAACTGACAGACACCGATTTGACGCTGAACTGCCCCGAAGAACACTTTGAGTTAGTGGTGAAAACCAAAATCAATCCAGAAGCAAATACGCGTTTGGAAGGCTTGTATCGCTCCAGTGGTAACTATTGTACCCAGTGCGAAGCAGAGGGCTTTAGAACTATTACCTATTATTTGGATAGACCCGATTGTTTGAGTTACTTTACGACCAAGATTATTGGTGATGAGCGAGAAAATAAAGTTTTGTTATCTAACGGAAATCTGGTCGAGTTTGGAGAGCTTGAAGGCGGCAAACATTTTGCCGTATGGGAAGACCCTCATAAAAAGCCTTGTTACCTCTTTGCGCTGGTTGCGGGTAATCTAGAAGTGGTTGAAGATCACTTTGAAACCAAGGATTCAAGGCGTGTTGATTTGCGCTTGTATGTGCAGGAAAACAATCTGGACAAGTGTGATCATGCCATGGCATCGCTAAAGAAATCGATGAAATGGGATGAAGAGCGTTTTGGATTGATTTACGACCTTGATGTATACATGATTGTTGCCGTTGATGATTTCAATATGGGCGCCATGGAGAATAAAGGGTTGAATGTCTTCAACTCCAAGTTTGTACTTGCGAAGCCAGAAACGGCAACCGATGTCGACTTCGAGGGTATTGAATCGGTTATCGCCCATGAGTACTTCCACAACTGGACGGGTAATCGTGTTACTTGTCGGGATTGGTTTCAGCTAACGCTAAAAGAAGGGTTGACTGTTTTCAGAGATCAGGAGTTCACTTCGGATATGCTGTCTCCTGCGGTGAAGCGAATAGAAGATGTTAAACGTTTGCGTAGCTTCCAATTCCCGGAAGATGCGGGGCCTATGTCACACCCGATTCAACCTCAATCCTACATTGAAATGAACAACTTCTACACCATGACAGTTTATGAAAAAGGTGCCGAAGTGGTTCGCCTTTACCAAACCTTATTGGGAAGAGATGGTTTCAGAAAAGGGATGGATTTGTATTTTGACCGCTTTGATGGGCAAGCGGTTACGGTGGAAGATTTCCGTAATGCGATGGCGGATGCCAATCAGCGTGATTTGTCGCAAATGCATCACTGGTACATTCAGTCGGGCACGCCAAAGGTAACGGTGACTAAGCAGTATGATGCTGTCAATAAAACCTTATCGTTGTCATTCAAACAAACCCTGAACGGAAAGCAAGCGCACCTGCCTTTGTTGATTCCTGTGGTGTTTGACGTATTGTCGCCAACTCGCGAAACGGCATTGTCTTTTTCATTTGCTGAAGCGGATCAGTCGCGTTGTTCGCGAGCTGACAACGGTTGGTTATTTGAGTTGACCCGGCATGATGAAACACTGGTTCTACAGGATGTTGAAGAGGAAGGGTATCTTTCGTTGTTTCGAGGCTTCTCCGCCCCGATTTTATTGGATTATGCCTGCACTCAGGATGAGTTGGTGGCGCTGGCGTCTTATGATGCTGATAGTTTCGTGCGTTGGGAGTCGATTCAAAGTTTGGCGTTGATGAACTTGGTTAAAAACGTGCAAGCCGTTGAAGACAGCCGAGAGTTGACCTTGTCAGAATACTATGCCAAAGCTTTGGAAAGCAATCTTGGGGATACGTCACTTGATCTAGCGTTAAAGTCTCTTGCCATTACCTTGCCGGATGAAAGCTATTTGCAGGAAACCTTGTCAAATAAAGGCATGCTGATCAATACTGATAGTATTCTGGCCGTTTATAGCTATATGAAAAAGGCAATTGCGGAAAAGTTTGAATCATTATTGTTGGAAACCTATCAGCAAATGGAAAGTTCAGAGGCTTATCGTTATGATAAAGATGCGATTGCTCGCAGAATGCTCAAGAACCGTTGTCTGAACTATTTATCAAAATTACCATCCCAGAAAGCTTGGATGCAAACTCAGTTTGATAAGCAGTCAAATATGACGGACGTGTTTGCTTCCTTGGAGGCAATGAAGCCTTATGATTCTGAACAGAAACAGGCCAACCTGGCAGATTTTTATCAAAAATGGAAACAGGATGATTTGGTTTTGGATAAATGGTTTGCACTTCAGGCATCTGATCAGTTTGACAGTGCGTTGGAGGTGGTGAAGTCTTTAGTCGAGCATCCTGACTTTCATTATACCAATCCGAATCGGGTAAGAAGTGTACTGGGAGTTTTTGGGCGTATGAATATGCAAGGTTTTCATCATGCCTCGGGAGAAGGTTATGCCTTTTTGGCATCAGAAGTGCTGAAACTGGATAAAATAAACCCACAAGTCGCTGCACGTATAGTCAGTCCGTTTACCCAGTGGAAACGTTATGATATTGACAGACAGACAAAAATGAAAAGTCAGCTAACAAAGCTGGTTGAGAGTGGGAGCTTGTCTAAAGATGTTTATGAAATCGTTTCCAAGTCTTTAAAGTAGGGGGACGGAAATCATAGAAGGTTGGTACCATTGAAGGGATTCTTCAAAACATACAGTTTGTTTGTGATGAAATGGCTTAGTCTGCTGTTGACACTGTTGTTTTCAGCGGCAATTCTTGCCAATCCTCAGGTACGAATCTACAACGACTCTATACATCTCTCGCCGGCGGATTCTTCAGAGAAACCATCTACATCCAGTGAAAGCGCTAATGCAGAGGGAAAGAAAGCGGGAGAAGCCTCAGGAGCTTTATCTGGTGATTTACCAAAGGAAAGCTCTGATAGTACAAAGCTTCCGTTAGATCTGCAAATCAAGCGTATAGATGCTGAAATACTTTTGCTAAAAGCCGAGTTGGCGAGAAAAAATGGCATTCCGTCTCATGTAAGAGCTTATCTGGACTCGCTTGGTGCTGTTGATAAAGCTGCGATTTCCCCCGAAATGCAGTTGCGCATTGAGAGTTTGCAGCAATATCTCCAGCAGACCGCTTCTACTTCCACTCAAGATAACAGTGATGCTTTGCCTTATAAGTTCGATGCACAAAACATCGCGGTATTATTGCCTCTGACGGGCGACTACAGTCAAATCGGTTTGGCTATTCAGAAAGGAATTCAGGAAGCCTTTCCGAACGCCGAGCTGAAGTTCTACGATACAGAGGTCTTCGACTCTATGTTGGAGCTGTGGAACCTGATGAAGCTGAGTCAGCCCACCTTTATTATCGGACCCTTAAGGCAGGGCAAGGCACAAGTACTCAATGATCTTGATACCAAAGTACCAACATTACTGCTGAATCAAATTGATAAGCCTAAGAGTTATGTTCGTTGTCTGAGTTTAAGCAGAGAAGGGTATGTTCCTGTTTTGGTAAAGCAATTGGTGGAACACCAATTTAAAGGAATTTCTGTGATTGTTGATTCTTCAAAGGCTTCTCAGGATTTGTTGCAGTCTTTTGAGACCGTTTGGGCGGATTATGCTGAGAAACATCCTGATACGACAAAAAGCTTTAGAGTTCACATTCAGCAAGTTGACCACAGCATGGACCAGGCTGTAGGGGACTTGGTTAATGCTAGCCAGTCGAATATCCGCAAAAACTGGCTGCAAACAGTTATTAAGCACAAGCTTCACTTCGATGAGCGTTCAAGACAGGATTTGGATGCCGTTGTTTCTTTTGTTTCCGCTCGTCAAGCGGTTCAGGTGTCGCCTTTACTTAACTTCTACCATTTAGGTACCGTTCAGCATTATTGGTTGCCAAGCAAACTGCCAGCAGTGAAAGACTTTAACAAAAGTATGTCGTATTGGCGTAATACCTATGCACTGCTACCGAAATATTTTGTCGATCAGGTTCGGGCTTATGCCAAGGGAGGTTTGGAAGATGATCAACAAGTTGGCATTTTTCATGCTTTTGGAAGCTTAGCGGCAAAAGTTGCTCAGTCGATAAATGACTCAAGCGTGAGAAGTTTGCCTTCTGAACTGGGTGAAGTGATGTTGGATGAGCATAGAGCTCCCACTATTTTGCCAGAAGAATTTTGGTTGAACAAAGGTAGCTTCTCTGTTGTTCAATTTCCATAATCAGAGAAGCAGCTATTTTTTTGGAATGCTAGAGGTTAGCAAGTGGCACAAATAAACAATACCGTTGATCCTAACGACTTGGACAGTATTGACGCTTTGCTTGACGAAGCAGAGTTGGAATCTATTGCGGAAGAGCCCAAGGCCGAGCCGGAAGCAGCACCTGCGACATCTGCTGTTGAGGGTGATGATTTGCCTGATGCAGAAGAAGTTCCAGAAGATTGGGCAGTGGATGAAACTACTGAAGAAGATCCAACTGCTGGATTACTTGATGAGTTGGATGAGGATATCGGTGCATCAGGTATTCAGGCAGAAGAGACTGCAACACCGGAGCCTGAGCCGGTAGCGGAACCTCCTGCGGCGCCACCGTCGCCAGAACCAGCTCCAGAACAGCCACCAGTCGATACGTTGAGTGCAATTCAAGGAAAAGATGCTTCGAGTGCGATGGAGCATAAAGCAGAAGATATTCTAGAGAAACGTGCGCAAGCTGCACAGGCTCAAAAGGCAAATAACGCAATTAAAGGCCCTGACATGGATGCGATAAAGAAATTAATTATTACCTTCAGTTCAATCATCATCTTTTTAGTAGTTGTGACGATAGGGGTTGGCATTTGGGCGGCACTATCGTCAGGAAACGAGTTAAGCAAAGACACCATGGATAAGATCAATGGTATTGAAGCGAACTCAATGCAATCGCTAATGCATACCAATGCATCGGAAAAAACACTGAAGACGCTTGATAAGAAGTTGGACGCGATTAGCTTCCAATTAGAACAGCTTAACGGTGATATCGCTAAGATTGAAGCAGGCGATTTACAAAAGACAGCTGATGCAAAAGATAGTCATGAAAAAGCGCAAGCTGCCGTTAAACCTGCTGAGCCTGTTGCTGCACCAGTTCAAGAAGTGAAGGTGGCTCCTGAGTTGGCAGCTAAGCTAGATCGCGTTGGCGCTCAGATGACAAGTGCGCAGAGACGTATCTACGAAATCAATCAGCGTGTGAAAAAATTGCAATCTGATTATAAGTTACTGCTGAAGAGTATTAAGTCCGTTGAGAAACAGTTGGTTTCGGAAAAAGTTGAAAAGGCGCCGGCTGTCGTTGGTAAAAAAGGTGTTACGACAGGTTCGCACAACCCGAATGTCCCGGGAGCGGTGAAACCTCATCAATCAGCGCCTACGCCGAATACCCCGGCTCATAGCAGCCCTTATCAATATCCACCAAGTGGCGGTTATAAGGATAATGACGCCTATACATACTAGGTTGGGAGAGAAGCATGAAATGGTCGTTCGGCACGGTTTTAGCTTTGGTGGTTCTGTTAGGTAGTGGGTGCAGCACAACAGCAACTTATCAAGTGCCTGATTATTATGAAACCAAGCTGGTTCCTTATCATTATCAGCCTGGTAATGTTAGGTCTATTGATGAGCTAAAAGCGAGTAAACGACTTGAAGACAAGAAAGCACAAGAGTTGTCCCAAGGTTGGATTACTCATAGAACATATAAAAAACAAACACTTTTTGAATAAAACGGAGAAAATGTCATGAAAAAACAAACTCTAATTATGTTTATTGGTTTGCTTGGTGCGGCATTACTTGCCGGCTGTTCAAGCCAGCCAACGGTCGAACCGTCGCAGCCTGCGATGGCACCGGTAGCGCCAGCAGTGGCGCAGGCTCCAATGCCAGCAAAAGCGGATGCGGTCACTCCAGATGATGCGGCTAAGGCGGATGATGTTGCTAAATCAGATGATAAAGCTCAAAATGATCAAATGAAGCAGGCACAGCCTAATCAACAACCTCAGCCACCGCGTCAGCCTCAGTTGATTAAAATCACAGGTACAGGGTTTGGTTCAGAAAGTTCTTATGAAGGTTATACGCCTGGTCAAAGACGCTTGATGGCAATCCGTGCTTCTAAGTTGGATGCTTACCGTTCACTTGCTGAACAGTTATATGGTGTGAAAATTGACAGTAACACGCAACTGTCTACTTTGACGGCAAGAAACGACAACTTCCGTGCGAGAGTGAATGCAATTGTCAAAGGCGCGCGTGTTGTTAGCGTGACCCCAATGCCAGACAATAACTATGAAACCATTTTGGAAGTGTATGTAGATCGTGGATTCTTCAACAACCACTTTGTTTACACCAATTGTCCAAATGGAAGCTGTAACCAAGAGCCCGTAGAAGCAAGTAACTTATGTGGTAATGGTTATAACTGCCAAACTGTTGACGGTCGATAATAGCGAATAACAACAAACTCAGGGAGATGGGTTACATGAAAAAACCAACCCTAATAGTCTTGTTGCTTGCTGGTCTAATGATTGTGCAGGGTGTTGCGGAAGCTGCGAGTATCAGTACTCGGGTCCGCATCCTTGAGAGCAAAACCTATAAACTAGGTAAAGAGATCAAGCAGCAAAAAAGTGAGAATGCTGCGCAATCAGAAAGGCTAGATCAAGGATTGCAGGAGATTCATCGACTTAAGAAAAAAGTTGAACAGTTTATGTCGGATGAATCAAAGCGTCAGCATAAAGCGGATAATCCTCAAAATAGCTATTCTTTTCCGTAGCAATTAAGAAACTGTTTTATTCAAAAAGTTACCGACTTAGGCGTATGTTTAAGTCGGTTTTTTTGTGTCTGAAGGTTGGGAATGAGAGATTTGGACGGCGGTATGTAGTTGTGTCTGGTTAGGCTGAGATTTTTTCTTTAACCAGTTGGATGCCGCATGATCATTGCTTCTTTCTATAGCTGAACGTTTGCCCGTTTGTGCTATGCCGCCTGTATTTGAAATTCCCTGTTTCTCCTTGCTGTTGCTGACCCAGAAGCGCCAGTAAGAAGTGAGATCAGTGTTCCAGAAGCGATCCGGGTTGGCTGAAACATAGTGTAAGAACTTGTCAAAGGACATGGCGGCAATTTCATGAGACAGCCCTTCGGAAATGGCATAGTCCAATAACTCTTGAGTGTCTTGTTGCAGTAATTGAGTGAGCTTCTTGTTCAAAAGCGTGTCTGTAGACTGAAATCTGAGTAGGTGTTTTTTTAAATTATTATCCAGCACGACACCTGTCGATGGCGCCTTGACAGGTTGGATTTCGATGCCGAATTGCGCTTGCAGTTGAGGGTGGTTGATGGCAAAGATACAATCCCCTTGCGGTGTTCTCTGAACCACGATCAGTTTTCTGGATTCCAAGCCTGCAAGGCATTGGTATAGGACTTCATCTGACCAGAATTTAAAGGTTTCAAGCAGTCTCTCAGTGCGTGTCGGCGTTTCGTCGTATTCTTCGAGCAGCCAGCCAATGAAAATGGCTTCGTTTAAGCCTATCTTTGCGGCAATGTTGGCGTCAAAATGTAACTTCATCAAAATTAAGCCGGCTGGTCTTGGTTGGCGTTCAACTTGGCGTCAAGACTCTTTGCTGCCTTAACGGCGGCATGGCTGATAGTGACCAGATTTTCCGGTGCTTGGAGCTGACTCAAGACTTCTTTTGCTCTTTCAGGATCGCCAATCAAAACAGGCGGTTGTTTTTTAGCGCCTTTGATTTTGGCATTTTGGGCATTGATAATACCTGTCAACTCAACTGGCGGTTGTAACTGTTGCGGAGTTGCATAAAGCGCACGATAAGCGTTTTTAAACTCATTCGCTTTGAACACCAGAGATTTTTCATCCGGGATGTCACACAGTGCAATCCAACCGCCCATTTTATGAATGATTTGGTGGATTAGCGGATCATGGAAAACCACATCTTGATAGCCACCTACACGGCGAATGGCGGTTTCCACTTCATTCCAAGCTCTTAGTGCATTGTCCTGCGTGCCGCCTTTACAGTTTTTGATGATGTCCGAGACTTTTGGCCACCATTTGCCATCTTCCGGGTGTTGCAGATGGGCGTTGAAAGCGGCTTGAACTTCATCAATCGAATAGTCTTTTAAACCATTCCAGTACATTTCAAATGTCAGGTCAGTTAGTTCTTTTTCATAATATGCAAATACCCACTTCAGGATTTGAGAGAACTTTTCCATATCTTGAACTTGCATAATGACCCAACCTGGCAGATTTTGTGTGTTTTTGAATGTTGAATTGTAAAAAATGTATTTTTTATTTTAGCAAAAAAAGACTTGGCGTTTGAAATGAGTGGCGCTCAGTCAATGTTTAATATTTTGTGTGTTTGCAGACTTAGCTTCCACTGGGGGTGGTGTAGGCAATAGTCAACGGCGGCACGCATGTTGTTTTCGGTTATTACCGGGTCTACATCCGCCATTGGTTGCAGATAAAAGTGCTTGAAGTCGAGGTTCTCGACATCTTCGGGTGACCTTTCTTGCTGTGGATACACCAGCTTCATTTCATCTCCACTGTCTTGAATGATAGGGGCATTGGCTTTCGGGCTGACGCATATCCAGTCTAGCCCTTCCGGCGCTTTGAGTGTGCCATTGGTTTCCACTGCGATTTCAACTTGTTGCGCATGGAAGGTGTCAATAAGGGCGGTGTCGACTTGTAGTAACGGTTCGCCACCTGTTAATACAACGAATGGGTGTACGTCAGTATTTGTCGGCCAGAGTTGTAGTAAGTGTTTTAAAAGCGTGTCAGCATCTTTGAAGCGCCCGCCATTTTGACCATCTTCGCCAATAAAGTCGGTGTCACAGAATTTGCACACGGCAGTTTCGCGATCAGCTTCTTTTCCAGTCCATAAGTTGCAATGACTGAATCGACAAAAAATAGCCGGTCTTCCTGTGTGAAAACCTTCACCTTGTAAAGAGTAAAATGCTTCTTTAATTCTGTAGTTCATAAGGTCTCAAACTCTTGTGTTTTACGCGGTGATTTTTGTTCTTAGCCTAGGTGTAAAGTGCTATAATTTGACACTATTTTTTTAAATTATTTCGTAGGGCGAGATTATAACAATGTCTAGTGAGCCGATGGGAAAGACTTTATACGATAAATTATGGGATAGTCATGTTGTTCGTCAGGAAGAGGACGGCACAGCGTTAATTTATATCGATCGACAACTTCTGCATGAAGTAACGTCACCGCAGGCGTTTGAAGGGCTGAAGATCTCGGGGCGCAAGCCATGGCGTATTGATGCCAATGTGGCAACACCTGACCATAATGTTCCAACGACGGCTTATACCTCTGCGGAAGATATTGAAGATCCTATTTCTCGTATTCAAGTTCAAACTCTGGACGCTAACACGAAATATTTTGGAATCACGGAATTTGGTATTGGTGATGTTCGTCAGGGGATCGTTCATGTTGTCGGTCCTGAAGAAGGGGTGACGTTGCCGGGTATGACGTTGGTTTGTGGGGATTCCCATACTGCAACGCATGGTGCATTAGGTGCGTTGGCACATGGTGTCGGTACTTCGGAGGTTGAGCATGTTTTGGCAACACAGTGTTTGTTGCAGAAAAAAATGAAAAACATGTTGGTGAAAGTAGATGGTCGACTTCGCCCAGGCGTGACGCCAAAGGATGTTATTTTGGCGATTATCGGCAAAATCGGAACTGCCGGTGGTAACGGACACGCGATTGAGTTCGGTGGTCAGGTCTTTAAAGATATGACTGTTGAAGGACGTATGACGGTCTGTAATATGGCGATTGAAGCTGGTGCTCGCGTTGGTTTGGTTGCGGTTGACGATAAAACGATTGAGTATGTCAAAGGTCGTCCTTATGCGCCAAAATCTGAAGATTGGGATAAAGCTGTTGCCGCCTGGTCAGATTTGCATTCTGATGCCGATGCCGTATTTGACACGGTTGTGGAAATGAACGGTGCTGAAATTGAACCCCAGGTTTCTTGGGGAACTTCTCCTGAAATGGTGACGGATGTAAACGGCAAAGTGCCTAACCCTGATGCCGAGGCTGATCCAGTGAAAGCGGGCGGTATTCGTCGTGCGCTTGAGTATATGGGGTTGGATGCGGGCATGAGTATTACTGATATTCCAGTCGATTATGTATTTATTGGTTCTTGTACCAACTCTCGTATAGAAGATATTCGTGCGGCAGCTAAGGTGTTGAAGGGGCGCAAGGTCGCTGCTAGTGTTGAACAGGCATTGATCGTTCCAGGTTCCGGCTTGGTCAAGAAGCAAGCTGAAGAAGAAGGGTTGGATAAAATTTTCATTGAAGCTGGTTTTGAGTGGAGAAACCCAGGCTGTTCAATGTGTTTGGCGATGAATGCGGATAGATTGCCTTCTGGTAAGCACTGCGCCTCTACTTCAAACAGAAACTTTGAAGGTAGACAAGGTGCAGGTGGACGCACACATTTGGTTAGCCCTGAAATGGCGGCTGCCGCTGCAGTGGTGGGACATTTTGTCGATGTGAGAACCATGTTGGAAGTGGGAGTTTAATGATGGATAAATTTACTGAATTAACGGCAGTTGTTGCTCCAATGGATCGCGCGAACGTCGATACCGATGCGATTATTCCAAAACAGTTTTTGAAATCGATTAAGCGTACCGGTTTTGGTCCGAATCTTTTTGATGAGTGGCGCTATGAAGATGTGGGTGAGCCCGGTATGGATAACACCAATCGACCATTGAGAAAAGATTTTGTTTTGAATCAGCCAAGATATCAAGGTGCGAAAATATTGCTGGCACGTGAAAACTTCGGTTGCGGTTCAAGCCGTGAGCATGCACCTTGGGCGTTGAAAGATTATGGTTTTGATGTTGTTATTGCGCCAAGTTTTGCGGATATCTTCTTTAATAACTGTTTCAAAAATGGTATTTTGCCGATAGTTTTGGATGAAGTAATCGTTGATAAGCTGTTTCAGGAAACCTATGCGGAAGAAGGGTATCAGTTGACGGTGGACTTGGTTGCTAAAAAAATCATTCGTCCAAATGGTGAGCAAATTGCATTCGATGTTGATGAATTCCGTCGCCACTGCTTGCTGAATGGCTTGGATGATATTGGTCTGACGCTACAACACCAAAGTGAAATTGAGGCATTTGAACAAAACTATAAAGTAAAGAACCCATGGTTGTTTAACTAATTAAAAATAAAAGTATTAAGAGAAAAAAATGACTAAAGAAGTATTGATTTTGCCAGGTGATGGTATTGGTCCTGAGATTACTGCAGAAGCTGTTAAGGTATTGGAAGCGCTAAAACAATCTGATGGTCTGGATATTGCCATGACGGAAGATTTGGTTGGTGGTGCCGCGTATGACGTGCACGGTGTGCCTTTAGCAGATGAGACAATGGTAAAGGCAAAAGCTGCGGATGCGGTGCTTCTGGGAGCTGTCGGTGGCTATAAGTGGGAGTCGTTGGATATCTCTGTTCGTCCTGAAAAAGGCTTGCTTCGTTTGCGTTCTGAGATGGAGTTGTTTGCGAATTTACGTCCTGCTTACTTATTTAAACAGCTGGCGGATGCTTCAACATTGAAGCCTGAAATTGTTGCTGGATTGGATATTTTGATTGTCCGTGAATTGACGGGGGGGATCTATTTCGGTCAACCACGCGGCGTCAGAACACTTGAAAATGGTGAAAGACAAGGGTTCAATACTTATGTCTATTCTGAGTCAGAAATCAAACGCATCGCTCATGTTGCTTTCCAAGCGGCAATGAAGCGTAATAAGAAGCTGACTTCAGTTGATAAGGCAAACGTGTTGGAAGTCACCGAGTTGTGGCGTGAAGTGATTGATGAAGTCGCTAAAGAGTATCCAGAAGTCACTGTAAACCATATGTATGTTGATAACGCGGCTATGCAGTTGGTACTTAACCCGAAACAGTTTGATGTTATGGTAACGGGCAACATGTTTGGAGACATCTTGTCGGATGAAGCGTCCATGTTGACAGGCTCAATTGGTATGTTGGCATCGGCATCACTTGATGCGAATAATAAGGGAATGTATGAGCCAAGTCATGGTTCTGCACCGGATATCGCCGGACAAAATATTGCGAACCCTTTGGCGACAATTTTGTCAGCAGCTATGATGTTGCGTTATAGTTTAGGTCGTGAAGACTTGGCAGTGAAAATTGAAAATGCTGTGAGTGCAGTGTTGGATCAAGGTCTGCGAACGGGTGATATTTGGTCGGAAGGGATGACCAAAGTCTCTACATCTCAAATGGGAGATGCAGTTGTAGCAGCACTGTAAGTTTTAAGTCTTCGGCTATTTAAGGCCTATTCAGGAGGACTTTGATGTTCGGATATAAGAAAAAGTTAAGGAACGTTCAAGGATGAAGGATCAGTTTACAATAACGATAAGTGATGTTCATGGTTCCCGTAATTTTTCTTTTAATCAGTTAGTCAGAAAATTTGCACTCTTTTTTATTCTGTTTATTTTTGTGCTATTGGCTGGCGGTGCGGGCGTTATTTGGTGGTTAAACCAAGAGACCGTTAAGATCGAACATAGAAGGATTCAAGCACAAGACAAATACTTGTCGATGCTGGAAAAAAACAAGCAGGACTATGCTTTGTTAAAGTCTGAAAAGCATCGTCTACAAGGAGATTTAGATAACAAGTCCAAACAAATCCAATTTTTAGACCAAACCTTGCAGGGGTTGGAGGATTTGATTGGCGTTAAGCCTGATGAAGAATTGCCTGTTCAGGATCGCGTTAAGATTGTTCAGTTAACCACTCTGGAAAAGCAAATCATGCTGGAAGATATTCCGAATGGGCGTCCTGTGGGTAAATTTCAAGGCGTTTCTAGTTCATTTGGATGGCGGATTCACCCAGTTACCGGGCAAAGAGAGTTTCACCGAGGAATCGATTACAGGGGGAAAATTGGTGATCCTGTAGTCGCGACAGCAAATGGGACGGTTGAATATGCCGGTTACCATAAGAAAAGTGGTTATGGCAACCTAATCATATTGGATCATAAGGACGGTTTTAGAACGCTTTATGGGCATATGAGTAAGTTGCTGGTGAAAACAGGTGAGTATGTTCACAAAGGTGAGCGTATTGGAGAAATCGGTTCAACGGGATTGTCTTCTGGGCCACATCTTCATTACGAGGTTTCATTTGTGCAAAGAAAGCTTAATCCGGCGCCTTTTGTTGATTGGAGGCTACAAAACTATGATCTTATATTTACACGTGTGAAGGGAGTACCATGGGGATCTTTAAGTCAGGCGGTGCAAAAACGCGTACAGGAAGTGGAAAAACAATTATCGCTACGGGATGTAAAATAAGCGGCGAAATCAAAGATCTTGATGGGCCTTTACATATAGATGGTCGTGTTGATGGTATTGTTGAAACGGAATACGATGTTTCTATTGGTGATAAAGGCATTCTCAAGGGCCTAATCAAAGCAAAAAACGTTGTAGTAAGCGGTGTTTTGGAAGGCAAAGTTGCTTGTGAATCCATAGATATCCTGTCGACAGGTAAACTTCTTGGAGAAGTGATTTGTGGTGAGTTGATGATTGAAGCCGGTGGAAAGTTCATCGGGGAAAGTCGTGAACTGACAGAGGGTGGATTAATTGTGAGTTTTCCCGAAGCCGAAAGAATGCGTTTGGCGAACCAACTTGCCAGTCAGTTTGCAAGTAGTGGTGAAAAGTTGACGGGAAACACTCAAACAGAAGTAAAAATTGAAGAAAAAGTCAGCAAAGCGAATGCTGAAAAAGATAACGTTTAGTTTTAATCTCTAACAACAAAAGTTAAAGGCTATTAAGAGAACTTACATGACAAAAAAATATGACATTGCTGTCGTTGGCGCTACTGGCGCAGTAGGAGAAACCATTTTAAAAGTACTGGAAGAAAGAGATTTTCCGGTAGGTAAACTTTACCCACTAGCAAGTAGCCGTTCGGCAGGTAAAAAACTTGAGTTTCGCGGTGGCTGGGTAGAAATTGAAGATTTGGCTACGTTTGACTTTTCTAAGGTTCAAATCGGCCTGTTTTCACCAGGGGCATCTATTTCACGAGAGTATGCACCTAAAGCTGCGGCAGCTGGGTGTGTTGTTGTCGACAACACCTCTGAGTTCCGTTATGTCGATGATATCCCGCTGGTTGTCCCAGAGGTGAATCCCCAAGCGGTCGCTGGCTATACAAAACACGGAATCATCGCCAACCCAAACTGCTCAACCATTCAAATGTTGGTGGCACTAAAGCCAATTTATGATGCAGTGGGTATTGAGCGTATTAACGTGGCAACCTATCAGGCGGTGTCAGGTTCAGGTAAAGAAGCGATTGAAGAGCTTGCGACACAAACGGCAAACTTGTTGAACTTGAAGCCTGTTGAAACGAATGTTTATCCTAAACAGATTGCGTTTAACTGCATTCCGCAAATTGATGTGTTCCAAGACAATGGCTACACCAAAGAAGAAATGAAAATGGTGTGGGAAACCAAAAAGATCATGGGCGACGACTCGATTTTGGTTAACCCGACAGCGGTTCGTGTGCCAGTATTTTATGGTCACAGTGAAGCGGTTCATATCGAAACCAAAGAAAAAATAACGGCAGAAAAAGCCAAAGAAATTCTTGGTAAGGCGGACGGTATAGTCTTGATTGATGAGCATGTCGATGGCGGTTACCCAACTGCGGTAACAGATGCAGCCGATACTAACCCTGTTTATGTTGGGCGTGTTCGTGAAGACATCTCTTGCGAGAAAGGTTTGAACTTATGGGTAGTTGCAGATAATGTGCGTAAAGGCGCTGCAACAAACACCGTTCAAATCGCAGAGTTGCTGATTAAAGATTACCTATAACTTGAATGCGAATCGCTTTAGGGATTGAATATCAAGGCGGTGCCTATTGCGGTTGGCAGTATCAAGATCATTGCGACTCGGTACAAAAACATTTGCAGTCCGCTTTAAGCTTTATCGCAGACGAACCTATTGAAGTTCATTGCGCAGGCAGAACAGATACGGGGGTTCATGCGATAGGGCAGGTGGTGCATTTCGAGACAAAATCTACCAGGTTGGGGCGTGCATGGGTTCAAGGTACCAATACCAAGTTGCCTTATGACATTCGCGTTGCTTGGGCTCGTACTGTTTCGGATGACTTTCATGCCCGCTTTAGCGCCGTGGCAAGACAATATCGTTATGTCATCTTTAATCGTCCAGTCCATTCAGCAGTCTTGTCCGGTCGAGTGACCTGGGAAAGGCAGTCATTGGATGAGATGGCTATGCACAGAGCTGCTCAAACATTAGTTGGAGAGTATGATTTTTCTTCATTTCGAGCCGCGGGCTGTCAGGCAAATCATGCCATTCGAGAGGTGCAGTCTGTCCAAGTAAGTCGGCATGATGATTTTGTTTTTGTCGATATTCAAGCGAATGCGTTTTTGCACCATATGGTACGTAATATTGTAGGCACCTTGCTGGAAGTGGGTCGAGGTGAGAAGCCGGAAGAATGGTTGAAAACCTTGCTTGATAAACAAGATCGGACACAAGCTGGCATCACTGCTCCCGCTGAGGGGTTATATTTTGTCAATGCGATTTACCCAGAAAAGTTTGATATGCCAAAGACAGAACTCGATGCAGTGCTCTGGCAAGGATAAGGTTTTATGAAAGAGCTGATGCGAACAAGGGTCAAAATATGTGGTATCACCAACGGTGAAGACGCCAAGGTTGCGGTTGCAAATGGTGCCGATGCGATAGGTTTGGTGTTCTACCGCAAAAGCCCTCGTTATGTGACACTTGAACAAGCTAGGCATATTGTTGAGGTTGTTCCCGCATTTGTCGCTATCACAGCGCTTTTTGTTGACCCGACAGTTGAGGAAGTTGAAGAAGTTATCTCTGCAACCAAGGTTGATTTGCTGCAGTTTCATGGCGAAGAGGCAGAAGCATTTTGTAGTGGGTTTTCTCGCCCCTATATTAAAGCGGTGAGAATGAAGCATGACTCTAATTTGTCTACTTTGGCCAAAGAATATGCAACCGCAAAAGGGATGCTTTTGGATACGTATGTCAAAGGTATTCCAGGTGGTACAGGCGAAGCTTTTAATTGGGATTGGGTGTCCAAAGACAAGCAAACCAGTTTGAACATGCCTGTTATTTTGGCAGGTGGATTACACGCCGGGAATGTTGAGCGGGCAATTGAGATTGTCGAGCCTTGGGCTGTTGATGTGAGTGGTGGCGTCGAGTTGATGCCCGGTAAGAAGTCAGAAACGAAAATTGAGCAGTTTATTAAAGCTGTAAATGAAAAAGTCAGGAGATAAGATGGCAATCGATTTTTCTCAGTTTCCAGATAAGCATGGCCATTTCGGTGTTTATGGTGGTATTTTTGCCCCTGAAACACTGATGGCTGCTTTGGAAGAACTGAATCAGCAATATGAGTCGGTCAAAAATGATCCAGTATTTTTGGATGAATTGACAAAGGATTTCCAAGATTATGTTGGGCGTCCAAGTGCACTTTATTATGCTGAGCGTTGGTCAGAAGCACTGGGCGGCGCCAAAATCTATCTCAAACGCGAAGACTTGAATCATACTGGCGCGCACAAGATCAATAACACGATCGGCCAGGCTCTATTGGCAAAACGCCTAGGAAAAACTCGTATTATCGCTGAAACAGGCGCAGGCCAGCATGGTGTGGCAAGTGCGACCGTTGCAGCTAGATTGGGGCTTGAGTGTGTTGTGTATATGGGAGCCGACGATGTGGTTCGTCAGGCACCAAACGTTACGCGTATGAAAATGCTGGGCGCGCAAGTGGTTGCAGTGGAGTCAGGTACACGTACCTTGAAAGACGCATTGAATGAAGCCATGCGTGACTGGGTAACGAATGTCGACAATACCTTTTACATTATTGGAACTGTTGCCGGTCCGCACCCTTATCCTGCGATGGTTAGAGACTTTCAAGCGATTATTGGTCGTGAAGCGAAGCAACAAATTCTGCAAAAAGAAGGGCGCCTTCCTGATGCGTTGGTTGCCTGTGTAGGAGGTGGGTCAAACGCGATTGGTCTATTCCATGAATTCCTGGGTGACGAATCAGTCAAAATCTTTGGGGTTGAGCCAGCGGGTGATGGTCTAGAAACAGGCCGTCATGCAGCGTCTTTGTGTAAAGGTAAACCCGGCGTATTGCACGGTAACCGTACCTATTTACTAGAAGATGAGAATGGTCAAATCATGGGAACGCATTCCATTTCTGCAGGGCTCGATTATCCGGGTGTTGGGCCTGAGCATGCGTGGCTGAAAGATATCGGTCGTGTAGATTATGTGGCGGTTGATGATCAAGAAGCTCTGCAGGGCTTTAGAGATTTAACTCGTTATGAAGGTATTTTGCCTGCGTTAGAGTCCAGTCATGCGTTAGCCTATGTGACAAAATTAGCGCCCACCATGTCTAAAGATCAAATTATTATTGTGAATTTATCCGGTCGTGGTGATAAAGACATGAACACCATTGCAAAAATCGAAGGGTTTGAGTTTTAAGTTATGAGCAGAATTAAAAGTTTATTAACGAACCTGCAATCCCAGGGAAAAACCGCTTTGATACCTTATATCACCGCAGGTGACCCTAACCCAGGCATGACCGTGGAATTGATGCACGCGTTGGTTGAAGAGGGTGCGGATATTTTGGAATTAGGGGTTCCTTTTTCGGATCCGATGGCGGATGGTCCTGTTATCCAAAAAGCTGTTGAACGTGCGTTAGAGCATAACGTCAGCTTGAGGGATGTGCTGCAAATGGTGGCGCAGTTCAGACAGAAAGATGATAAAACCCCGATTATTTTGATGGGGTATTTGAACCCTATCGAGGCGATGGGTTATCAGGTATTTGCTGATGAAGCAAAGTCGGTTGGTGTGGATGCTGTATTGACTGTGGATATGCCGCCGGAGGAAACTTCAGGTTATTTGACTGTGATGCAGTCTGCTGGCTTGGATCGAATCTTTTTAGTCTCTCCAACGACACCTGACTCCCGTTTACAAGCTGTCAACGAACAAGGTAGTGGATTTGTTTACTATGTTTCCTTGAAAGGTGTGACAGGATCGAGCGCGCTAAATACTGAGGAAGTCACCCAACAAGTTAATCATCTAAAAACGATTATGAAATTGCCTGTTGGGATTGGTTTCGGTATTCGCAATGGCGATATGGCATATGAGATGGCAAAAGTGGGGGATGCAATCATTGTAGGTTCAGCTTTGGTTTCATTGATTGAACAAAATGCATCAGCGGATCAAGCGGTCATCATGGACGCTATTTCAGAAAAAATGTGTGAGTTTAGACGTGGGATTGATCAGGCGGATGCTGAAAAGGTTTGATGCTGTTGTATTAAGTTCGAGGTGTATTCTCGAAGTTAATGTCTGTATAATGCGCGCATAAAATAATGCATCCCCCTAAGCTTTCTTTAAAGCATTTGGAGTAAAGAATGAGTTGGTTTGAAAAGATTTTGCCAAGTATTAAACAAGTGGCAGAGCGCAAGAAGAACGTTCCTGAAGGCTTGTGGACGAAGTGTCCTAAATGTGAAAGTACACTATACCGCGCTGAAGTGAAGCGTAACCAAGAGGTTTGCCCTAAGTGTGATCATCACATGCGTTTAGGTGGACGTGAGCGCTTAGAAGCCTTCTTCGATGAGGGGACTGGCGTTGAAATTTCGGCAAATGTTTCTCCTGTTGATGCGTTGAAATTTAAGGATTTGAAAACCTATAAATCACGTTTGGCTCAGGCTCAAAAAACTACAGGTGAAAAAGATACCTTTATCACCATGAGCGGCAAAATCGAAGGGTTGGATGTGGTTGCAGGTGCATTTGACTTCCGCTTTATGGGAGGGTCTATGGGCTCTGTTATGGGTGAGAAATTTGTTCGCGCTGTAGGTTTCGCGATTGAGCATCAGATGCCGTTGATTGTATTTTCAGCTTCTGGTGGTGCGCGTATGCAAGAAGCATTATTCTCTCTTATGCAAATGGCAAAAACCAGTGCGGCTCTAGGGCGTTTACGTGCTAAGGGGCTACCATTTATTTCTGTGTTGACGGATCCAACCATGGGCGGTGTATCTGCCAGCTTTGCCATGTTGGGTGACTTGAATGTCGCTGAACCTAAGGCATTGATTGGTTTTGCTGGCCCACGCGTTATTGAACAAACCGTTCGTGAGAAATTGCCTGAAGGCTTCCAGCGTTCGGAGTTCTTGCTAGAGCATGGTGCAATTGATCGAATCATTCATAGACACCAGCTTTCTAAAGAACTGGCCAGTGTTTGTCGTATGCTTTTAAAAAAGCCTGCGTAACCAAGCATTCTAAGCAAGAACGTAGGTGATGGACTCAGCTGACAACCCCGGTATTTCAGGTTCTTTAGCAGAATGGTTAGACTGGTTGTTGGCACTTCATGCCCAAGAAATTGATCTTGGGTTAGAGCGTATCTCGCAAGTTGCCCATAAATTGGGAGTATTGCAAGATACGCCTTATGTTATTTCTGTTGCTGGGACAAACGGAAAAGGTTCCAGTGTTGCTATGTTGAGCGCAATTTATAAGGCCGAAGGTTACCGTGTCGGAACTTATACCTCTCCTCATATTTTGACGTTCAACGAACGTATCCAAATTGATCTTAATCCCGTCTCTGATAAAGACATTGTCTCTGCGTTCGTTGCAATAGAAGAAGCTAGGGGCGATGTAAAGCTTACATACTTTGAGTTTGCTACACTTGCTGCCTGGATTATTTTTAAAAAAGCCGAATTGGATGTCTGGATTTTAGAAGTCGGCTTGGGCGGTAGGCTGGATGCTGTGAATGCGTTGGATGCAGATATTGCATTAGTCACGGCAATTGATGTTGACCACTCAGACTGGCTTGGTAATGATCGTAATCTGATCGCGCTAGAAAAAGCGGGCATTATGCGAGAGAGGCATTTTGCGGTTTGCTCTGATAATAATATCCCGCAGACACTATTTGATTATGTAAAAGAGCATCATATTGAGTTGCTGTGCTTGAATCGAGATTTTGATTATTTGATGAAGGCATGTAACAGTGATTTATCAGACTATGGTTGCCCCCCAACCTGGCAGTTTTTAGCTAAGTCAGAGCATAAGCTAGCAAGTCTGGATAATCTGCCATTTCCAGCATTGCAAGGTGAGTTTCAATTACAGAATGCCTCAGGGGTTCTTGCGATTATTCAATTAAGTCAATCGAAACTACCTGTAGAGGGTGCTGCAATTCGTCAAGGGCTGGCACATGTAACGCACCCTGGACGATTGCAGTCTTTGGTAGTGGGTAATCAGAACTGGTTGTTGGATGTGGCGCACAACCCTCAGTCGGCAAAAGTATTGGCGAATTTTTTAGCACAATCTGACTTTAAGGGGGATGCTGTCTTTTCAGTTTTGAAAGACAAGGATTATTCGGAGATGATTCGTCAAATGATACCTTTTACGAATCGTTGGTATATTGCGGACTTGGATGTACCAAGAGCCACTTCTGTCTCACAATTAAAACAGACGCTAACAGATGTGGGGGTTGAACCGTCATTAATTGTCATGACTGATGATATACTTTCCGCTACTCGTAAAGCCTATGAAGATAATCAAGCTAACGAAGGCGTGGATGTTTTGTGTTGGGGTTCTTTTTATACTGTTTCTCAATGTCTGACGGCATTGAAAGCCTTGTAAAACGAAGAGAGAACCCATAGGAAAGTTTATGGAAATGGATTCGGAAGATTTATCTCTTAAATTTCGTATGACGGGCGCGCTTGTTTGGTTGTTGTTGCTCATTACCATTGTTCCAAGTTGGTACAGTGATCCAGTCAGGTTTTCACCGGATATGGAGATGGCGGATAATCATCCCAAAAGTGATGAAATAGTGGTTGATAAACCTTTTGTGCTGCCGGGAGTTAAAAGTGAACAGCCTGTTCCACAAAAGAGTGCTTCTGCGAAAGTTGTGGCAAGCGAGCCAACGCCTAAGGCAACTGAAAAAGTTTCCGATACAAGTAGATCAAATAACACAGCAAATATTACGACAAGTAAGGTTGAACAAAAATCCTCGGTAAAAACATCGGAAAATCCAGCTGAGAAAGCGAAAACGCCGATTGCTAAAGAAAAATGGATTATCCGAGTGGCGGCTTATCGTTCAAAAGAAAAAGCAAATTTACTCTACGAACATTTAAAATATGACTATGACGTTTTTGTTAAATATTTTCCACAGAGTAAATACTATTCAGTTCGTATTGGACCTTATACCGATAAAAGCTTGGCTTTAAGAGATCAACAGCAGTTAAACCGAGTGTTACGAGTACGCTCGGAATTAGCAAAAACAAAGTAAAACGTCAGTTTAATGAAGTTAAATCCGGAGAAAACACCATGTGTGGCATAGTTGGAATTGTTTCTAATTCACCTGTCAACCAAGAAATCTACGATGCGCTTACAGTGTTGCAGCATCGTGGTCAGGATGCCGCGGGCATTATGACCTGTCAGGATGGAAGAATTTTTCAGCGCAAAGATAACGGCATGGTGAAGGATGTTTTCAGAACCCGTCACATGCGTGATTTGCACGGTAATATCGGGATTGGTCATGTGCGCTATCCAACAGCAGGTTCTGCTTCAAGTGCAGAAGCACAGCCTTTCTATGTAAATTCGCCATATGGTATTGCTATGGCTCACAACGGTAATTTGACCAATGCAGAACAGTTGGGCAAAGAACTGTATGAGCAGGATTTGCGTCACTTGAATACCAACTCGGACTCTGAAGTTTTGTTGAATGTCTTTGCGCATGAACTGATGCAGCAGAAGAAGTTATTTATCGATGCACAGGATGTCTTTAAGGCAATTGAACGCGTGCATAAGCGCGCTCGTGGCGGTTATGCGGCGGTAGGTGTGATTCCTAGTGTTGGGTTGATTGGGTTTCGTGATCCCTTTGCATTAAGACCGATTGTTGTTGGTAAGCGCACTAATGATGATGGTGATGCTTATATGATTGCCTCAGAGAGTGTGGCTCTTGATACAGCTGGTTTTCAGTTGATAAAGGACTTAGCTCCGGGCGAAGCCGTTGTTATTACAGAAAGCGGTGATATTGAATTTAAGCAGTGCGCAGAAAATCCGCAATACAGTCCATGTATTTTTGAGTTTGTTTACTTTGCGCGTCCAGACTCAATGATTGATGACATTTCTGTTTATAAATCCCGTTTGAGAATGGGAGAAAAGCTGGCGGAACAGATTTTAAGAGATTGGCCGGACAACGATATTGATGTCGTTATGCCAATTCCAGATACCAGTAGAACATCTGCGTTACAGTTGGCAGAGGTTTTAGGTAAGCCTTATCGTGAAGGATTTATTAAGAACCGCTATATTGGTCGTACCTTTATCATGCCTGGGCAAAAGCTTCGCAAGAAGTCTGTACGTCAAAAGCTAAATGCCATTCCGTTGGAATTTGAAGGCAAGAATGTCTTGTTGGTTGATGACTCAATTGTTCGTGGTACAACCTCCGGTGAGATTGTTCAAATGGCGCGTGAAGCTGGGGCGAAAAAGGTTTACTTTGCATCAGCTGCTCCAGCGGTTCGTTATCCTTATGTCTATGGTATTGATATGCCAACAACTGATGAACTGGTTGCCAGTAACCGTACAACCGAAGAAGTGGCTGGGTATATCGGAACGGATCGTTTGTTCTATCAGGATTTAGATGACCTTATCGAAGCAGTTTGGCAAGGTAACAAAAATATTAAAGAGTTCGATACTTCCTGTTTTAGTGGTTGTTATGTTACTGGGGATATTACGCAAGAGTATTTGCAGTCACTTGGGTTGGCACGAAATGATTCTGCGCAGTCGAAACGTAAGGAAGTGGGGCAAGAGCCTGTAGGTCTTCATAATGGACAAGGCGAGTGATGGATAAAGAATTTGATTTGGAAACGCTGGCGATTCGTGCGGGCTACAATCAAACCGAAGAACAAGAGAATAGTGAAGCCATTTTCTCTACTTCAAGTTTTCGCTACCATTCGGCGCAGCAGGCAGCTGACCGTTTTAGTGGGGCAGAAAAAGGAAATGTTTATTCGCGCTTTTCTAATCCCACAGTCAGTGCTTTCGAAAACCGCTTAGCCGCACTGGAAGGTGGTGAGGCATGTGTTGCTACGGCTTCTGGAATGTCGGCTATTTTGACGACATTTATGTCGCTATGTGAGTCGGGAGACCATGTTATTTCTTCAAGCAGTATTTTCGGGACAACAAAGGTATTGTTTAACAAATACCTGAAGAAATTCGGTTTGGAAGTCACCTTTGTTTCGCAAACGGATATTAATGAATGGGAAAAAGCGGTTAAACCGAATACGAAAGCATTTTTCTTGGAAAGTCCTTCTAATCCACTAACTCAAATTGCTGATATTGCTGCCTTGAGTGCATTGGCAAAATGTAGTGGTGCAATTCTGATTGTCGATAATTGCTTCTGTACCCCCATTTTGCAACAACCCTTAGCTTTGGGCGCGGATATAGTGATTCATTCCGCGACAAAATTTTTGGATGGACAGGGTCGCGGTATTGGTGGTGCTGTTGTGGGCTCCGAAACACTTGTCGGAGAAGAGGTTAGAGGCTTTTTGCGCACGGCAGGGCCTTCAATGAGTCCATTCAATGCATGGATATTTTTAAAAGGACTCGAAACCCTTTCTGTGAGAATGGAAGCACACTGCCAGAGAGCGATGGCTCTTGCGACTTGGTTGGATGGGCATCCGGCAGTGGAAAAAGTGTTTTATCCTGGTTTGAAATCTCATCCTCAATACGACTTGGCACAAAAACAGCAAAAAGCGGCTGGTGGACTAGTGACTTTTAGAGTTAAAGGTGGGCGAGAACAAGCCTGGTCGGTGATTGATAATACGAAAATGGTATCAATAACCGCCAATTTGGGCGATGTTAAAACCAGTATTACGCACCCAGCGACTACAACGCATTGCCGAGTCCCTGAGGGTGAAAGGTTAGCAACAGGGATTACCGATAATCTATTAAGGATTTCAGTTGGGCTAGAGTCTATTGAAGATTTGAAAGTTGATTTGGCTCGAGGCTTAGACAAGATTGTCTAAGTAACGTGTAACGGTGTGTACTGCACACCGTTACACGTTATTGATGTTACTTAGGTAGAATGATTTCGCTTTTCTCTTTGGCACGGAAAATAACGAATACTTTTCCAATGGATTGAACCAATTGTGAACCCGTTTGCTGCACAACATGATCGATGATCGTTTTTCGATCATCCCTTTCCGCTGCAGCCAGTTTGATTTTCAATAATTCATGATGGGCTAAGGAACTTTCAACTTCTTCCATTAAGGAATCAGTGACGCCATTGATGCCGATAGTCACTACAGGGTTTAGACCGTGAGCGATTCCTCTTAGGAACTTAATTTGTTGAATTGAAAGTTTTTGGTTTTTTGACATTGAATTTCCGATTTTAATTATTATTAATGACTAAGCGATTAATTTGCATATTTTATAAGAAAAACCTCGATGGCAAGAAGTAAATCAAGCAATGAATGGTTAAAAGAGCATTTTGACGATTATTATGTCAATAAAGCGAAGCAAGAAGGCTGGCGTTCACGTGCCATTTATAAGCTTCAAGAGATTGATGAAAAGGATCAGCTTTTCAAAAAAGGTATGACGGTTGTGGACTTGGGGGCTGCGCCAGGTGGTTGGTCTCAATGGACATCAATGCAGATTGGTGAGGAAGGGCGTGTTTTCGCGCTGGATATTTTGCCCGTTGATCCCTTTGCAGGTGTGACTTTTATCCAAGGTGACTTTCGTGAGGATGAAGTCTATCAAAATTTGCTGGATGCGCTAGACGGACGCGACGTCGATTTGGTGATGTCTGATATGGCACCCAATATGACCGGAAACAAAGGGGTGGATATTCCGAAGTCGATGTATTTGGTTGAGTTGTGTGTTGAGCTAGCAGAACAAGTTTTGAAGCCCGGTGGGGACTTGTTGATGAAGGTATTTCAGGGTGAGGGGTATGACCAGTTGCTAACGACCTTGAAAGGAAATTATCAAAAGGTTTTAACGCGTAAACCTAAAGCTTCCAGAGCTAGAAGTAAAGAAATCTATCTTTTGGCAAGAGGCAAAAAACATTAAATTTTATAGGTTTTTTGGAATAAGAATTAAGGGTACTTTTACATAAATAATATAAATAATATTTATGAGAAAATGTGGTAGAGTTATCACTATAAAGTTATGAAATTGTAAGTACATGGTACGGTTCACAGGTGAATTATGAAGAATGACATGTTAAAAAACATCTTGATATGGACAGTGGTGGCAACCATCATGTTGTCGATATTCAACCACTTCAGTGGGCAGCAAATGATGGGGAAAAGCTCTCAGCTAGCTTACTCTGATTTCATCCAGCAAGTGCATAACGGGCAAGTTAGTCAAGTTTCTATGGATGGTCAAACTATTCATGGTGTTTACACTAATGGTCAGGCATTTACGACGATTAACCCCGGTGATGTAGGGTTGATGGGCGACTTGTTGCACTATCATGTCAAAGTCATTGCGCATTTACCTGAAAAACAAAGCGTTTTGATGCAAATCTTTATTTCTTGGTTCCCAATGTTGCTATTGATTGCTATCTGGATATTCTTCATGCGTTCAATGGGGGGTGGAATCGGCGGGAAAGGCGGTCCTATGTCTTTTGGTAAATCAAAAGCCCGCATGATGACAGAAGATCAAGTTAAAGTCACTTTAGAGGATGTTGCGGGTGCAGATGAAGCCAAAGAAGAAGTGGGTGAAATCGTTGATTTCTTAAGAGATCCAGAAAAGTATCAAAATCTTGGTGGAAACATTCCGCGTGGTGTTTTGATGGTGGGGCCTCCTGGAACAGGTAAGACTTTATTGGCAAAAGCAATTGCTGGTGAAGCAAAAGTACCTTTTTTCAGTATTTCTGGTTCTGACTTTGTGGAGATGTTTGTAGGTGTCGGTGCTTCACGAGTTCGTGATATGTTTGAGCAGGCAAAAGCGCACGCGCCATGTATTATCTTTATTGATGAAATTGATGCTGTAGGTCGTAGCCGTGGTGCCGGAATGGGTGGCGGAAACGATGAACGCGAACAAACATTGAACCAAATGCTGGTTGAAATGGATGGCTTTGAAGGGAATGAAGGGGTGATTGTAATTGCCGCGACTAACCGTGCCGACGTTCTTGACCCTGCGCTATTGAGACCGGGAAGATTTGACCGTCAGGTAACGGTAGGTTTGCCAGATGTTAGAGGACGCGAACAAATTCTTAAGGTTCATATGCGTAAAGTTCCTTTGTCGGACGATGTTAAGCCGGCTTTGATTGCTCGCGGTACGCCTGGATTTTCAGGCGCAGACTTGGCAAACTTGGTTAATGAAGCTGCACTGTTTGCTGCGCGAGGCAATGAACGCTTAGTAACCCAAGCACACTTTGAAAAAGCTAAAGATAAAATTCTGATGGGTGTTGAGCGTAAGAGCATGGTAATGAGTGAAGAAGAGAAAAAACTCACTGCTTACCATGAAGCAGGGCACGCAATTGTCGGGTATCTGGTACCAGAGCATGATCCAGTTTATAAAGTTAGTATTATGCCGCGTGGTCGAGCATTGGGTGTAACCATGTATCTGCCCGAAGAGGATTCTTATAGTTACTCTAAGCGTAAGTTAGAAAGTCAGTTGTCTAGTTTGTACGGTGGACGCATTGCTGAAGAGATGATTTTTGGTTCAGAAGCGGTGACTACCGGTGCAAGTAATGACATTATGCGAGCAACGCAAATTGCCCGTAATATGGTTACGAAATGGGGCTTGTCAGATAAGCTTGGACCTCTTATGTATGAAGAGGAAGACAATGGCTCCTTGATGGGAAGCTCTCGAAATGCGAATGTTTCTGGTGAGATTTCGAAGGAAATTGATCTGGAGATTCGTAAGTTGATTGATCGTAACTATGAGCGTGCTGAAAAGCTTCTGACGGATAATATTTCTATCTTGCACGCAATGGCTGATGCTTTGATGAAGTATGAGACGATTGATGCCGATCAGGTGAAAAACTTGATGGAAGGCAAGGAACCTGGTGAGCCTAAAGATTGGAAAGAAAGTGATGATGGAAAGGATGATGGTTCTTCGAAGTTATCAAGTTCACAATCTCAGGAAACAACTAAGACCGATCTTTCAGATAAACACGATGATTCAGTTAATGATGCAGAGCCAAAATTACATTGAAGAATGTAGCTGATTAATTACGAAAACCCCTTTTTAGGGGTTTTTTTATGGAGTGCTGAATGACTTTTTTTGAAAAAATCCATGCAACTAGTTTGGATATCCCTCTGGTCATGGGGATTCTAAATGTGACCCCAGATTCTTTTTCGGATGGGGGTGTGCATAACTCCGAAGATCAAATTAAAATTGTGCTGGAGCGTATGCAGTCCGCTGGTGTCGATATCGTCGATATAGGAGGAGAGTCTACTCGTCCCGGAGCAGCTACAGTTAGTTTGGATGAAGAGCTAGAAAGGGTATTGCCTGTTATAGAGTGGATCAAGCAAATGACAGATATGTCTATTTCAATCGATACCTACAAAACAGAAGTGATGAAAGAGTCCATCAAGTTAGGGGTTGATTTGATCAATGATATCAATGCGCTTCAGTCAAAAGGAGCTGAAGAACTTGTTGCTGTCTCGGGCGTGATGGCTTGTTTGATGCATAAGAAGGGAGAACCTGGAAATATGCAGGACAATCCTGTTTATGAAAATGTCTTTCAGGAGGTGTCGGACTTTTTGACGTTAAGAGCGAAAGAGTGCATTTCTAATGGTATAAAACACGAAAATATACTGATTGATCCAGGCTTTGGATTTGGTAAAAGTCTTGAGCATAATGTAAAATTGTTCGAACAACTAGAGCAGTTTTCCAGTTTAGGTCACCCAATATTGGTGGGCGTATCGCGAAAGAGAATGATTGGCGATATATTGGGTGGTTTGCCTGTCGAAAAGCGAATGATAGGAAGTGTTTCGGCCGCAATTGTTGCTGCGATGAAAGGCGCTAGGGTTATTCGTGTTCATGATTTTGAAGAAACGATTCAAGCATTCAAAGTAATGCATACTTTGCTGTAATAAATTTTAGGTAGTTGCAATGTCGCAAACAAAAAAATATTTCGGAACCGATGGTATTCGCAATGAGGTGGGTAAAGGACTGATTTGTCCTGATCAAATCCTAAAACTTGGCTGGGCAACTGGCAAGGTGATGCGAGATTACGGTGAAAAAACTGTAATGATCGGCAAAGACACTCGTATTTCGGGCTACATGTTTGAGTCGGCGTTGGAAGCAGGATTTATTGCTGCTGGCATTGATGTTCTTTTACTGGGGCCTATGCCTACCCCTGCAGTAGCCTACCTGACTCGAACTTTTCATGCTGATACAGGTATTGTTATCAGCGCTTCTCATAATCCTCATCACGATAACGGCATCAAGTTTTTCTCCGCTAAAGGCCAAAAAATTTCCGATCAAATTGAGTTTGAAGTAGAGGCGGCATTTGACCAGGCTCTGGAAACTGTTGATTCACTTAATTTGGGAAGAGCAAGACGTATTGATGATGCCGCCGGTAGATATACCGAGTTTTGTAAGAGTACTTATGAATCCAATAAAAAGTTAGATGGCATTAAGGTGGTCTTGGATTGTGCAAATGGCGCAACTTACCACATTGCTCCCGCAGTTTTCAAAGAGTTGGGCGCGGATGTTGTAGCAATTGGTGTTGAACCAGATGGGATTAATATTAATTTGAAGTGTGGAGCCACAGATTTAGATGCCCTGAGGCAGAAAGTGATGGCAGAGTCTGCTGATATAGGTATCGCTTTTGATGGTGATGGCGATAGGGTAATGATGATTGATCATACCGGTAAAATTGTGGATGGGGATCAGATTCTTTATGTCTTGGCGTCTAACTCAGAAAAGCCTGTTTCAGGTGTGGTCGGAACCCTGATGAGTAATTTGGGGTTAGAGGTTGCACTAAAAGAATTGGGCATAGACTTTATTCGCACAAAAGTGGGTGATCGCTATGTTATGGAAGCGCTGAAAGAAAACGGCTGGGATTATGGTGCGGAATCTTCAGGCCATGTTTTGTGTTTGGATAAGACGTCAACAGGTGATGGTATTGTTGCTGCATTGCAAATTATGTCAATAATCACCAGGACTGGAAAATCCCTTCAAGCGTTAGCATCAGGAATGCAAAAGATGCCACAACTACTGAAAAACGTACGTGTAGCAGATAAGGTGGATGTTTCTTCAAGCGCGGTATTACAAGCTGCTATTAGTGATTCTGAAGCAAGAATGGCTGGAAAAGGAAGGGTTTTGATTAGAGCATCAGGTACAGAACCGCTTATCCGAGTAATGGTTGAGGGGCAGGACATGTTGATGATTGAGTCCGAAGTAAATGCGCTGTTGCAGGTGGTTGAAAGCGAATTTTCATAAGATTGTCAAGATTGTAATTCAAAAAAGAAATCGCTAATATAGGCGGAATTTTGTGTCGGAGACTAAGAAATGAGACAAATGTTTGTCGCAGGTAATTGGAAAATGCATGGCAATAAGGCTGATATCAAGAGCCTTGTAACGGGGCTTAATGCAATGTCTGACCGTGCAGGAAACGCTAAAGTAGCTATATGTCCACCAGCATTGTATGTGGATTATGTAAATCGTTCTTTGTCTGCATCAAATATAGAATTGGGTGTCCAGAATATCGCGGAAGAACCTGTTCAGGGAGCGTATACTGGAGAGATTTCTGCGGGCATGGTGAAAGATCTTGGATGTCAGTACGTTATTTTGGGTCATTCGGAAAGACGTGCTATTTATAAAGAAACGGATGCAGAAATCGCTAATAAAGTCGATACTGCGATTCGATCAGGTTTGACGCCAATATTGTGTATTGGAGAAACTTTGGAAGAGCGTGAAGCGGGTCAGTTGGAAGAAGTTATCTCCACACAGATTAATGCAGTCGTAGCCAAAGTTGGTATTAATGCTTTTAAAAACGTAGTGATTGCTTATGAACCAGTTTGGGCAATCGGTACTGGTAAAACGGCAACTGCGGAGCAAGCACAAGAAGTTCACGCATTTATTCGCAATCTATTGGCGAGCTATGATGAAGATGTTGCAAGTGGCATCATTATTCAGTACGGCGGTAGTGTGAAACCGGATAATGCAAAGGAATTGTTCAGTCAGCCTGATATTGATGGTGGATTGATTGGTGGTGCTTCATTGGTTGCTGAAGATTTTATGGCCATTTGTGAGGCTGCAGGAGAGTAATCATGTTTTCATTTGTACTAACCATTCATTTGGTAGTGGCATTTATTTTAATCGTGCTTGTGCTATTACAGCACGGTAAAGGTGCTGACGCTGGTGCGAATTTCGGAGGTGGGTCTTCCCAGTCTGTATTCGGTGGCGGCGGTTCAAGTAGTTTTTTGTTGAAGGTAACTGCAGTTGTGGCGGCGATTTTCTTTATGACAAGTTTGACGTTGGCTTATTTGGGCGCCAAACAAGTGAAAGGATATCAAAGTGTTGTTCAGAAGCCTGTAGTAACAACAGAGAAAAAGAATAATAACGATACAAAAGCTCCGGTGGTACCAGAGTAAGACACATAGCCGATGTGGTGGAATTGGTAGACACGCTATCTTGAGGGGGTAGTGGCGCAAGCTGTGCCGGTTCAAATCCGGCCATCGGCACCATTTTTTTGAATGACCATAAGCTTAGTTTACTAAGTTAGAAGGGTTTAATATGCTTGAAAATTATTTACCTATCATAGTGTTTGTTGTGCTAGGCATATTATTTGGTGTAGGGCCTATCCTAATGGGATATCTGCTTGGACCAAACCGTCCTGATGCCGAGAAGCTTTCTCCATATGAGTGTGGATTTGAAGCCTTTGAAGATTCTCGTATGAAGTTTGATGTTCGCTTCTATCTTGTTGCGATCCTTTTCATTATTTTTGATTTGGAAATCGCATTTCTGTTCCCTTGGGCAATTGTGCTGAAAGAAGTGGGTACGTTTGGATTGTTGGCGATGGCAGGGTTTTTATCGCTTCTGGTAGTTGGCTTTATTTATGAGTGGAAAAAGGGAGCGCTTGAATGGGAATAGAAGGCGTTTTGAAGGAAGGGGTAGTTACTACTTCCGCAGATAAGCTGATTAACTGGGCAAGAACGGGTTCCTTGTGGCCAATGACTTTTGGGTTGGCCTGTTGCGCGGTTGAGATGATGCATGCCGGTGCGTCACGTTATGATTTGGACCGTTTTGGGATCATTTTTAGACCAAGTCCTCGCCAATCAGATGTGATGATTGTTGCTGGAACGTTGGTAAATAAAATGGCACCAGCATTGCGTAAAGTTTATGACCAAATGGCAGAGCCTCGTTGGGTAATCTCTATGGGATCATGTGCTAACGGTGGCGGTTATTACCACTATTCTTATTCAGTTGTTCGCGGTTGTGACAGGATTGTGCCTGTCGATGTCTATGTTCCTGGATGTCCTCCAACAGCAGAAGCTTTGTTATACGGGATTATCCAGCTTCAAGCGAAAATTAAACGAACAAATACCATTGCTCGTTAATTTCCCCCGAGTTTAAAGAGTGAAATTTCTATGAAACAGTCGGTACTGGATTTACAAACTCAGGTCAGCAAATTGCTGGCAGGAGCTGTTGTTGACTCGAAGGTTCAATTTAATGAACTGACGATAGAGTTGACGCCAGAAAAAGCGTTAGATGCTTTTTTGACTTTAAGAGACGAATTGGGCTTTGACGAGTTGATTGATGTCACAGCAGTTGACTATCTTCACTACGGTGAAGCTAACTGGGAAACGATGGCGGCACCAAATAAAGGGTTTAGCCGCGGTGTGTTTGACTTTGATGAAGAAGATTCTTCCGACGAAGGGCAGTTTATGTCTAGACGTTTTGCTGTTGTCTATCACTTCTTGTCGGTTGAACACAATTATAGAATTCGAGTGAAAGTGTTCCCAGAAGACACTCAAATGCCGATCGTTGATTCTATTGTGCAAGTATGGAATTCAGCCAACTGGTTTGAAAGAGAAGTCTTTGATATGTTTGGTATCGTTTTTAAAGGCCATCCAGATTTAAGAAGAATTTTGACTGACTATGGTTTTGTGGGACACCCTTTGAGAAAAGACTTCCCACTTACCGGTCATGTTGAAATGCGCTATGACTCTGAAAAAGGGCGCGTTGTTTATGAACCAGTCGAAATTGAAAACCGTGTTAATGTTCCACGCGTAATTCGCGAAGATAAGACGGCTTAGAGGAAATTAGGAAAGCATTATGTCTGAAATTCGAAACTATACGCTTAACTTCGGTCCACAGCATCCATCTGCGCACGGTGTATTGCGCTTGGTTCTTGAGCTGGACGGTGAAACGATTGTGCGTTCTGATCCTCATATTGGCCTACTACATCGAGGTACTGAGAAGTTAGCGGAATATAAACCTTACAATCAGTCAATTGGATATATGGATCGTTTGGACTATGTTTCTATGATGTCCAATGAGCATGCTTATGTGATGGCGATTGAAAAGATGATTGGTGTTGAAGTGCCTGAGCGTGCGCAATACATCCGTGTGATGTTCGACGAAATCACTCGTATATTGAACCACCTTATGTGGTTGGGTGCACACGCGTTGGATATTGGTGCGATGACCGTTTTCCTTTATGCCTTCCGTGAGCGTGAAGACTTAATGGATTGTTATGAAGCGGTTTCCGGTGCGCGTATGCACGCAACCTATTATCGACCAGGTGGGGTATACCGTGACTTGCCGGATACTATGGCTAAATATGAAGCTTCAAAATGGCATTCCGGCAAAAAGCTGGATAAGTTGAACGAAACTCGTGAAGGTTCATTGTTGGATTTTATTGAAGCCTTTACACAGCGTTTTCCGGGTTATGTTGACGAGTATGAAACATTATTGACCGATAACCGTATCTGGAAACAAAGAACGGTAGATATCGGAATCGTTTCTCCAGAAAGAGCGTTGCAACTAGGGTTTACAGGACCTATGTTACGCGGTTCTGGTATCGCTTGGGATTTGCGTAAGAAACAGCCATATGAAGTCTATGACAAAATGGATTTTGACATCCCAGTAGGCGTGACAGGAGATTGTTATGACCGCTATTTGGTTCGCGTTGCAGAAATGCGTGAATCAAACAAAATCATTAAGCAATGTGTTGACTGGTTGAAGAAGAATCCAGGCCCAGTCATGACTAGCGATCATAAAGTTGCACCACCTTCTCGTGAAGAAGCCAAGTCCAATATGGAAGCATTGATTCACCACTTCAAGTTGTTTACCGAAGGTTATGCGGTACCAGCGGGTGAAAGTTATACCGCTGTAGAACACCCAAAAGGTGAATTCGGTATTTACATGGTGTCCGATGGTGCGAACAAACCTTACCGACTAAAAGTTAAGGCACCAGGGTTTGCTCACTTGGCTTCGCTTGATGAAATGGCAAAAGGCCACATGATTGCCGATGTCGTTTCTATTATCGGAACGCAAGATATCGTATTTGGGGAGATTGACCGATGAGCGCAACAGCGAATGTTATTCAAGGTGAAGTGAAAGAGCGTATTGATCGCTGGGTTTCACATTACCCAGAAGATCAAAAACAGTCTGCGGTTATGCCTGCGCTGAGAATCGTTCAAGAAGTGAGTGGCGGAAGCTTGACCACTGAACTAATGGATCAAGTTGCAGACTATCTTGAAATGACACCAATTGCCGTTTATGAAGTAGCAACTTTTTACTCTATGTATGAGCATAAGCCGGTTGGTAGACACAAGATTTGTTTGTGTACCAACATTTCGTGCATGTTGCGTGGAAGTGATGAGATTCTAGAACACCTAGAGAAAAAGTTAGGTGTTGGCGTGGGAGAAGTGACACCTGACGGAAAATTCTCAATTAAAAAAGTTGAGTGTTTAGGTGCCTGTGGAGGCGCTCCAATGATGATGCTCGGAAAAGAATATTATGAAAATCTTACCGAAGAATCACTTGATGAAATTTTAGACGGATTGGAGTAAGTGATGATTCCACAGAATGAAAATTGTTACCGTTTAAATCATTTAGAAAACTCATGGGATATTGATACCTATGTTGCCAATGGTGGTTACGAGGTATGGAAAAAAGTCTTAGCAGGTGAGATTACTCCTCAAGAGATTATTGATGAAGTGAAAACTTCCGGTATTCGTGGGCGTGGTGGTGCAGGTTTTCCTACAGGTTTGAAGTGGAGCTTTATGAACCGTAATGCACCGGGTCCTAAGTACATTCTATGTAATTCGGATGAAGGTGAGCCAGGAACCTTTAAAGACCGCGACATTATGCGCTATAACCCTCACCAGTTGGTTGAAGGGATGATGATTGCCGGTTACGTGATCGGTGCCTGCGCTGGATACAACTATATCCGTGGTGAGTTCTGGGAGCCATACAAGCGTTTTGACAATGCTATAAACCAAGCAAGAGAAGCAGGACTACTTGGCAAGAATATTCTCGGTTCAGGTTTTGATTTTGATCTTTACACACACTTGGGCGCTGGCGCTTATATTTGTGGTGAAGAAACGGCTCTGATTGAGTCTATTGAAGGTAAGAAGGGTCAGCCACGCTTTAAGCCACCTTTCCCAGCGAGCTACGGTTTGTATGGTAAGCCGACCACGATTAACAATACTGAGACACTGGCTTCGATCCCAATGATCTTAGCGAAAGGTGGTGACTGGTTTGCAGATATCGGTGCACCTAATGCAGGTGGAACCAAGTGTTATTCAGTTTCTGGGCATATCAATAACCCTGGAAACTTTGAAGTTCGAATGGGAACACCATTTAAAGACTTGTTAGCGTTGGCGGGTGGTGTTTGGAAAGGGCGCAAACTGAAAGCAGTGATTCCTGGTGGTTCTTCAACTGCCGTGCTTCCAGCAGAAAAAGCGCTGGAAATGAATATGGATTATGACTCTATTGCGAAAGCAGGTTCTTTCCTAGGGGCTGGGTCTGTGATCATTATGGATGATCAAACAGATATGGTTCGCGCACTAGAGCGTTTGACATGGTTCTACTATGAAGAATCATGCGGGCAATGTACGCCATGTCGTGAAGGTACTGGTTGGATGTATCGAGTCGTTCACCGTATCAGACAAGGCAAAGGTAGACCAGAGGACATCGAATTATTAAAAGATGTTTCAGGAAAAATTATGGGACGCGTAATTTGTGGTTTGGGTGATGCTGCGGCGATACCAGTCGGTAGCTTCTTAGATCATTACGAACACGAGTTCCGTCATTACATTGAGCACGGTTGCAGCATCTTTGATAGAGCTTAAGCCAACCAGTGACAGGACTCCTTATACAGGTTCCAAATTTAGGTTTTAATTATGGTTAAAATTGAGATAAACGGACAAGTTGTTGAAGCTCGTGAAGGCGACATGCTTATTGATGTTGCTGACGATGCTCAGATTTCTATTCCGCGTTTTTGTTACCACAAGAAGCTATCCATCGCGGCAAACTGCCGTATGTGTTTGGTTGAAGTTGAAGGTGCGCCTAAGGCTTTGCCTGCTTGTGCAACCCCTGTAACGGATGGGATGAAGGTTTTTACCAAATCCTCTAAGGCAGTTGCGGCACAAAAATCAGTCATGGAGTTCTTGTTGATCAACCACCCATTGGATTGTCCGATCTGTGACCAAGGTGGTGAGTGTGAGCTACAAGATGTGGCAATGGAATATGGCGATGATGTTTCTAAATATACAGAAGCGAAGCGTATTCTAGGTGATAAAAATATTGGATCGCTTATCCATACCGATATGACACGTTGTATTCACTGCACACGTTGTGTTCGTTTCGGCCAAGAGATTGGCGGGATTATGGAACTAGGGGCTACCGGGCGTAGTGAGTGGATGGAAATCGGTACCTACATTGAGAAATCGGTTTCTTCTGAAATGTCCGGGAACATGATTGATTTGTGTCCAGTAGGTGCATTGACCTCTAAGCCATTCCGCTATTCTGCTAGACCATGGGAGTTGAAATCTCATAAGTCTATTGCACCTCACGACAGTATCGGCTCTAACATCATTATCCATTCTAAAAACAACAAAGTGCTTCGTGTTGTTCCTGATGAAAACGAAGCTATCAACGAAGTGTGGATTTCTGACCGTGATCGCTTCTCATATGAAGGGATTAATAGTGAAGATCGTCTAACGACTCCTATGATTAAAAAGAACGGTCAATGGAAGAAAGTTGACTGGGAAACGGCACTGGAATTTGTCGTTGATTCTCTAAAATCACGTTTGGCTGAACCAAATGACATTGGTGTATTGGCTTCTCCATCTTCTACATTAGAAGAATTGCACTTATTGCAAAAGTTGGCGAGAGGATTAGGTATTCGTAACCTAGACCACCGATTGAGACAAATCGATTTCTCAATGGATAAAATCTGCCAGGTTGGGTCTAAGCTAAATCATTCTTTGGAAGAAGTGGAGTCTTTGAAATCTGTGCTTCTGGTTGGCAGTTTCTTAAGAAAAGAATTGCCAATGCTGAACCACCGTGTGCGTAAAGCTCAGTTGTCCGGCGCGAAGGTATTTGCGGTGAACCCTCAAGACTTTAAGTTCAACTATGATGTTGAAACGTTGGCTAATGAAGATCTGCTAGCCGAGTTGAAAGCTGTTGCAAAAGCTGCGACGTCAATGGCAGGAAATGTTCCAGATTATCTTTCTTCAGTTGAAGTAACCGATGCACATAAAGACATTGCGACGCATTTGCACAACAACTCATCAGCAATTATGCTGGGACAAATTGCGCAAATGGACGCGCGTTATTCACAACTCGTTAAGTTGTGTGATGATATCGCTAAAGCCACTCAAGCAACCTTCAGCATCTTGCCAATGGCTGCAAACGATGTGGGTGCACAGCTAACTGGTTTTATGCCAAAAGAAGGTGGTTTGAACACCGTAGAAATGTTGTCAAACAACTTGAAGACTTTCATCAATTTGGGCATTGAACCTGAACATGATGTTCAAGATGGAAACATGGCGCTTCAAGCGATGCAGTCTGCGGACTTTGTAGTTTCATTGACAGCCTTCGATACGGAAGCACAGCGTGGTTATGCCGATGTCATGTTACCGATCGCAACATTTGCTGAAACGGCTGGCACTTTTGTTAATGCTACTGGCGTGAAGCAGTCATTCAAGATGGCAGTTGAACCTCAAGGTGAAGCCAAGCCTGCTTGGAAAATCTTCCGTGTATTGGGCAACATGTTCGAGTTGGAAGGTTTTGAGCAAACCCATTCTAATCAAGTGTTGGCTGAAGTACTGGATTCAGAAATGCCGAGTGCCGATTATGCTGCATTGTCGTTGAACAATGATGAAGCAAGCTTAATCCCTACGCCGCTGGTTTCGATTTATTCGGTAGATGCATTGGTGCGCCGTTCGCCATCTTTGCAAGCAACCCCTGATGCTTCAGCATCTAATTAAGGAGATTTGTCATTATGTTTGATTCATTACAAGCTTGGCTATCTTCTTTCATGTATGACTGGCTAGCCGTCTTGATTACGCTATTGATCCAAGCTGTCGTTGTTATCATGCCGGTCATGATTACGGTTGCATGGTTGACTTATGCCGAGCGTAAAGTCATCGGTTATATGCAAGTTCGTATGGGGCCAAACCGAGTCGGTCCGGGTGGTTGGTTGCAACCGATTGCGGATGCGGTTAAAGCCTTGACTAAAGAAGTGGTTATCCCTAGCCAATCTAACAAGTACCTGTTTATTATCGCGCCAGTTTTGGCAATTGCGCCTGCGGTAGCCGCTTGGGCAGTTATCCCGTTTGATGCGAATGGTGTCGTGGTCGCTAACATTAACGCAGGGGTACTTTATGTATTGGCCGTGGCGTCTATTGGTGTTTACGGGATTGTTATTTCTGGTTGGGCATCCAACTCTAAGTATGCATTCCTTGGTGCACTTCGTGCATCTGCACAGAAGATTTCCTATGAAATCGCGATGGGCTTCGCGTTGGTAACGGTATTGATGGTTGCTGACAGTATGAACCTGACAGACATCGTTAATGGACAGAAGGGCGGTATTTGGCATTGGTACTGGATTCCATTACTACCAATGTTCTTCGTTTACTTCATTTCCGGTTTGGCTGAAACCAACCGTGCGCCGTTTGACGTTGCGGAAGGGGAATCTGAAATCGTTGCTGGTTTCCACGTTGAATATTCTGGTATGGCATTCGCCGTATTCTTCCTAGCGGAATATTCGATGATGATTCTGATCTCCTTTATGACGGCGATTATGTTCCTTGGTGGTTGGTTATCTCCATTTGATGGTATTCCGGGGTTGGAAGCAGTTTTTGGTTGGATTCCTGGATTTATCTGGTTGTTTGCTAAGGTTGCCTTCTTATTATTCTTGTTCTTGTGGTTCCGTGCGACTTTCCCACGTTATCGCTACGACCAAATCATGCGTCTGGGCTGGAAAGTTTTGATTCCAGTGACAATCGTATGGGTGTTCGTTGTGATGATCATGGAATACGTCAAACTTGGCCCTTGGTTCAATTAATAGAGGTTCATCATGATTGCATTTTTAAAACATCAAGTTAAAACCTTTGGATTGATTGAACTATTCAAAGGCTTGGCAGTAACAGGTAAATACCTTTTCAAAAAGAAAATTACCGTTCGTTACCCAGAAGAAAAAACACCACTTTCTCCTCGTTTTAGAGGTCATCATGCGCTTCGACGTTATGAGAATGGTGAAGAGCGTTGTATCGCGTGTAAATTGTGTGAAGCGGTTTGCCCTGCGAATGCCATTACCATCGAGTCAGAAGAAAGAGAAGATGGTTCACGTCGTACAACGCAATACGACATTGATATGTTTAAGTGTATTTACTGTGGTTTCTGCGAAGAAGCCTGCCCAGTAGATGCGATTGTAGAAACGCGTGTTTTTGAGTATGAGTTCCACGAAAGAGGGCCTCATATTATGACAAAAGAAAAGCTGTTGGCTTTTGGTGATAAGCACGAAGCGCAAATTGCTGCTGATAGAGCAGCAGACGCTAAGTACCGTTAATGTAGACCAAGAGAGACATTCGATGACATTTTTACAATTTATTTTTTATGTATTGGCCGGTATTGCGGCGATTTCAGGGTTGATGATGATTAGTGTCAAAAACCCTGTTAAGGCAGCGTTATGGCTGGTGTTGGCTTTCATCTCTACGGCAGGTGTTTGGTTGACGGCACAGGCGGAGTTCCTTGGTTTAGTCTTGATCCTGGTTTACGTCGGCGCGGTAATGGTTTTATTCCTATTTGTGGTGATGATGCTGGATATCAACGTAGCCCAAATTAAAGAAGGGTTTACGCGTTACTTACCTTTGGGTGTGTTAGTATCGATTGCCATTTTCGCCTTGATGTACTTGGTGTTAGGGCCAGACAGATTCGGTTTGTCGCACTATCCTTCGCCACAAGAGTTTGGCGCAAATTACAGCAACACCAAAGCTATCGCAGTGCCTTTGTATACAACACATGCATACGCATTCATCCTTGCCGCTGTTTTGCTGTTAGTCGGTATTATTGCGGCAATTACATTAACGCTTCGTCGTCGCCCTACAACAGAAGTCTTGTATCAGGATATTGATAAACAGGTTAAAGTGCGTGCTGAAGATCGTTTCCGTATGGTCAAAATGGATGCGGTGGTTGAAGCAGACGTGAAAAAAGAAGAAGGAAAAGACGAATGATAGCGCTTTCAGATTACTTAGTTTTTGGAGCTGTCTTGTTCATGATTAGCATGGCAGGTATTTTCCTTAACCGAAAAAACATCATTATTCTTTTGATGTCGATTGAGTTGTTGTTGTTAGCTGTAAACACCAACTTGGTTGCCTTTTCACATTATTTGAATGATGTCACTGGACAAATTTTTGTATTTTTCATTATGACGGTAGCAGCAGCTGAAGCGGCCATTGGCCTTGCCATTATCGTGCTGGTTTTCCGTAATCGTAAGAGCATCAACGTTGATGATCTTGGCTCAATGAAGGGATAATTTTAAAGATGGCATTAAAATTCATTTTAACTCTTATTCTTTTGTCACCGTTGTTTGGTGGCCTGATGGCCGGTTTATTCGGCCGTCGAATCGGCCGACGTGGTGCGCATACCATTACGATTTTTGGTGTAGCTGTCTCGACGATTCTATCGTTTTATGTGTTCTATCTATTTGTTTGGCAAGGACACTCTCCTTATAACGATTCACTTTATACGTGGTTGGTTTCAGATGGTATTCGCTTTGAAATCGGTTATATGATTGATAGCCTATCGGCAACCATGATGTTGGTTGTGACGTTTGTATCCTTGATGGTTCATGTTTATACAATCGGTTATATGGATCACGATGAAGACTATGATCATCATAATCCTTACTATCAGCGTTTCTTCAGTTACATTTCGCTATTTACCTTCTCAATGTTGTCATTGGTTATGGCAAACAACTTCTTGCAGTTGTTCTTCGGTTGGGAAGCAGTAGGTTTGGTTTCTTACCTTTTGATCGGTTTCTATATGAAGCGCGAGTCTGCGATTCAAGCAAACCTGAAGGCATTCCTTGTGAACCGTGTTGGAGACTTCGGTTTCATTTTAGGGATCGCGGTTGTTGTGATGTATTTCAATACCTTGGATTACACTGAATTCTTCAACGGTCTTGCTGCGCACAAAGATACAACCATGAGCCTATTCCCTGGTACAGAATGGTCAATGATTACTGTCATGACGATTTTGTTGTTCATCGGCGCCATGGGTAAATCTGCACAGATGCCTTTGCACGTGTGGCTTCCAGAGTCGATGGAAGGTCCAACACCTATTTCTGCTTTGATTCACGCGGCAACGATGGTAACAGCAGGTATTTTCATGGTGGCACGTTTGTCTCCAGCTTATGAGTTATCTGAAGTGGCGTTGAGTTTTGTATTGATTGTCGGTGCGACAACAGCCTTTATGATGGGGCTATTGGGTATGGTTCAAAATGACATTAAACGTGTCGTTGCCTATTCAACACTTTCTCAGTTGGGTTATATGACGGCGGCATTGGGTGTGTCTGCTTATGCGGCAGGGATGTTCCATGTATTGACGCATGCTTTCTTTAAAGCCTTGTTGTTCTTGGCAGCAGGTTCCGTCATTATCGCGATGCACCATATTCAAGATATCCGTCAGATGGGTGGCTTGCGCAAGTATATGCCAATCACTTATGTATCGCTTTTGATTGGTAACTTGGCGCTAATTGGTTTTCCAGGCTTTTCAGGTTTCTTCTCGAAAGACAGTATTTTGATGGCAGTGGGTGATTCTCATCTGTTCGGTGCCGGCTATGCGCAAGTGCTGCTTTATATCGGTGTATTCGTAACCGCGTTCTACAGTTTCAGAATGTTCTTTATTGTCTTCCACGGAGAAGAGTCGGAGTATGTTAAGACTCATCAAATCAAGGAATCTCCTTGGGTTGTGACACTACCGTTGATTATGCTGGCGATTCCTTCAGTCTTGATCGGTTTCCCATTGATTGGTGGCGTATTGTCAGGCAGCTATTTTGCGGATGCAATTCATGTGTTGCCGCAGCATGATGTACTAGGTGAAATCTATGCGCATCATTACAACGGTCCTTTTGACATGATTGTCCATGCTTTGACGACGCTACCTGTGATTCTAGCTTTGTCTGGTGTTGTTCTGGCTTGGTTCCTATACCTAAGAGCGCCTGGATTGACTGACAAGTTGAAAGCAACCTGTTTCCGTGGCGCTTATGTTTTGAGACATGCGTATGGGTTTGACCGTTTCAATGAAATCGTATTTGTTGGCGGTGCACGTAAATTGGGTGAGTTCTTCTGGAAAGGAATTGATGTTAAGACAATTGATACCGGTATTGTTACCAATACATTTACGTCAATTGCAGGTATGGCAGCTTCGTTAAGAACTGCACAAACTGGATATATGTACCATTACGCGTTTGTAATGATTTTTGGCCTACTAGGCATGCTCGTTTGGGTATTGTGGTAAGAATAAGAAGATAAGGGAATTTTTTAGATGATATTTGGTTTTCCTATTTTAAGTACCCTGATTTGGTTACCTATTATTGGTGGGTTGATTGTTTTGTTTGTTGGTCGAGATAGAGACCAACTTGCAAAATGGATTGCATTAATCGTTTCGGTACTGACTTTTCTTGCTTCATTACCACTTTGGTTGGAATTTGATAAAACAACGGCAGCAATGCAGTTTGTTGAAAGAACCAGTTGGATTTCTCAATTCAACATCCAGTACTACCTTGGTGTTGACGGGCTTTCAATGCCATTGGTGTTGTTGACGACCTTCACTCAAATCTTGGTTGTTGCTTCCGCATGGGAAGTGATTAAAGAGCGCGTCGAGCAATACATGGGTGCTTTCATGATTATGCAAGGCCTGATGATTGGTGTGTTTGTTGCGCTTGACGGTATCTTGTTCTATGTGTTCTGGGAAGCATTGTTGATTCCGATGTTTATCGTTATCGGTAAGTGGGGTGGACCAAATCGTGTTTACGCGACGATCAAGTTCTTCCTATATACCTTCTTCGGTTCGGTATTCATGTTGGTCGGCTTCTTATACATGTATTTCCAGTCAGGAAGCTTCTCTATTCTGGATTTCCAAGCCATGCACCTAGGCATGACAGCACAGATTTTGATTTTCTTGGCGTTCTTGATTGCATTCGCCGTTAAAGTGCCAATGTTCCCCGTGCATACTTGGTTGCCGGATGCTCACGTACAGGCACCTACAGCAGGTTCTGTTGTACTGGCTGCTATCATGCTGAAAATGGGGGGCTATGGTTTCGTTCGTTTCAGCTTACCTATTACGCCAGATGCATCTATGGCGCTTGACTGGTTAGTGATTGCACTTTCATTGATTGCTATTTTCTATATCGGTTTGGTTGCAATGGTTCAATCAGACATGAAAAAACTGGTTGCTTACTCCTCAATCTCGCACATGGGCTTCGTCACACTTGGGATGTTCTTGGTATTCGATATCTTGCAAAACACTCAGTCCACACAAGGCTCTATGATCGGTATGGAAGGGGCCATGATCCAGATGATTTCGCATGGTTTCATTTCAGGGGCGATGTTCTTGATGATTGGTGTGCTTTATGACCGTATGCATACGCGTGAAATCAGTGCTTATGGCGGTGTGGTTAACACCATGCCATGGTTTGGTTTCTTTGCGGTATTGTTTGCAATGGCAAATGCCGGTCTTCCAGGTACATCAGGTTTCGTGGGTGAGTTCATGGTTATCCTTTCATCCTTCAAGGCGAATCCTTGGTACGGTATTGTTGCAGCGTCCACTTTGATTATCGGAGCAGCCTATACGCTATGGATGGTAAAACGCGTTTTCTTTGGTCCGGTTTCCAATGACAATGTTGCCCAGCTAAAAGACTTAAATGCACGTGAATTTGCAATCATGGCAACATTGGCTGTTGCAGTTATTTTGCTAGGTATCTACCCAGCGCCAGTCATTGATGTGATGCATACTTCTGTCGAGAATCTTTTGATTCAAGCGACAACGTCAAAATTATAAGGATAGGTGAGTGAATCATATGAATTTCGTAATCCCAAGTTTCGCACCCGCAATGCCGGAAATCGTATTACTGGTTTTGGCGTCATTGCTTCTCGTTGCTGATACGATTTGGTCAAAACGTTATGAGTTCGCAACCTACTACGCAACTCAAGTTATTTTGGTGGTTGTCGGCTATCTCATCTTCGAGAGCTTTGCAACAGAACAGGTCATTACATTTAGCGGTAGTTTTGTCAGAGACACTTTTGGTGATGTCTTAAAACTCTTTATCGTTTTAATCTCACTGGGCATTTTCTTATTCTCAAAGGAATACTTGCTACAGAAGAAGTTCTACAAAGGTGAGTACTTTACTCTAGGCCTTTTTGGTGTACTAGGGATGTTCGTCATGGTTTCGGCTTACAACCTAATTACGATGTACTTAGGGTTGGAAATCATGTCATTGGCGATTTACGCAATGGTTGCCATGCGTAAAGACAACCAGTTTGCCCTTGAAGCTGCGATGAAGTACTTCGTATTGGGTGCTTTGGCAACAGGTATGTTGTTGTATGGTTTTTCGATGCTTTACGGCGCAACTGGTGAAATCCAATTCTCGAAAATGGCTCAAGTCATTGCTTCAGGCAAAGCTGATGATGTTGTGCTTTCTTTCGGTGTTGTATTTGTGGTCATCGGTTTGGCTTTCAAGCTGGGAGCTGTGCCATTCCACATGTGGGTGCCAGATGTTTATCATGGTGCGCCAACTGCAGTAACCCTGTTTATGGGTACCGCACCTAAGCTTGCCGCATTTGCCATGCTTTACCGTGTCTTGATTGAAGGTCTTCCTGGTTTGGTTCAAGACTGGCAAACGCTGATTATCATCATCACAGTACTATCTTTAGCAGTCGGTGCAATCGTCACACTTGTTCAAGACAATTTAAAACGACTTCTGGCATACTCTGGTATCGGGCATGTGGGATTCATGTTGTTAGGTATTGTGGCAGCGACACCGGATGGTTATTCGGCCGCAATGTTCTACATTATTGTTTATTCGATCACCGGGGTTGCCGGGTTTGGTATGATCGTCGCACTTGCGAGAACAGGTAATGCCTTTGACAAGGTTTCAGACTTCAAAGGTATGAACAAACGCAACCCATGGCTGGCGCTAATGATGCTGTTTGTTATGTTCTCTATGGCAGGTATCCCACCATTCATTGGCTTCTATGCAAAAGTAACGGTTATTCAAGAAGCTGTCCGCTCAGGCTTTGTATGGTTAGCGGTTTATGCTGTTGTAACAGCGGTTATCAGCGCATTCTATTATTTGAAAGTCGTCAAGACGATGTACTTTGACGAGCCGGATGAGAATACTAAGGCAGAGCCTGTCAGCAGACAGTTGAACTGGGCTGTGAGTTTTGTATCGGTTGCATTATTGATACTTGGTTTGATGCCATCATCGTTGATTACGCTGTGCTATAACAGCTTATAAGATTTTAAAAGCCCTAACTCATCCTTAGGGCTTTTTGTTAAAAGGGTAGAAATATGACATTAGATGCTGCTGTTTGGATATTGCTTTCTACAGCTATCGTATTAGCAAACGTCCCTTGGATTTTGCAAAATAAGCTATTTATATTTATCACAGTACCAACCAAAAGTATTTGGATTAACCTAGCGGAGTGGTTCCTTTACTTTATTGTAATGGGTGGGTTTAGTTACCTGCTACAAAACAAAGTCATGGGGCATGTCAAAGAGCAGGATTGGCAGTTTTATGTTGTCACGTTATTTATGTTCGCAATTTTTGCCTTTCCAGGTTTTATCTACAGATACAACCTAAAACAGTTTATTCATTCCTCAAAAAAGAGCGCGTAATACGCTCTTTTTGAATTAATCCTAAATTCGACTTGCAATAATTCTGTAACACCCTATAATACGCACATCATTAACGCGGGGTGGAGCAGCTTGGTAGCTCGTCGGGCTCATAACCCGAAGGTCGTTGGTTCAAATCCAGCCCCCGCTACCAAAATTCAAAAACCAGACTTTTGTCTGGTTTTTTTTGTGTCTAGAATTTCTGTATAGCTCTCAATACAAGTTCGATAAACTGATTGATACTATTCCAATCCTTCGACAGTTTCGGATGACTGATAAAAGTTCCATGTCAGAGCAGCTCCAAAGGTTTCTGCACGGGTTGTTTCAACCAAAGGGCTGTGTCTGAAAACGGCTTCGGACAAGTCCGTCAATTTATAAAAAGCCCCCAGCCAAAAGTTGCCAAAGTGCCAGTTCACGCTCGCGCCATAGCTGTAGCCGCCAAATCCATCTTTCGATCTATAGTCAGGACGCCAGCTAGTCGCTTCATAAGTTTTGACCTCATAGAAATAATTATTGTTTTTTGCCGTTGCAAAATTGGCATTGGTGTAAAGCGTGATTTTGATACGCTGATCGGTAGAAAAGCTTTTTCGGAAGTAGTAGTAAAGTCCTGGCGTGGTTTTGATACCTTCTTCATGCAGTGAACGGAAATTGGTGGCGATTGCCCAATAAACCGGCATTTCAAACTTCAACTCATTCAGGTGACGATGAATCAGACGATACTTTACCACGGGACCAAACCCAACCGTGGTATCCAGATCATCCATGCCTTGTCGCATTTTATTGTCTTTGCTCGAAACTGGCACACTGCTAGCCAAACTTAGGTCAAGCTCCCATTCACCATAACCAAAGAGCGGCTTTTTCGCCTCACTTTGGTCTATCTCAAAATCCTTGCCGCGATAAGTGATATAAGGAAAAGGAATGATTAAGTTGTTCTGTTCTTTAGAGCCAGGGTAGTCTGGGTAGGAAATGATTCCAGGTCCCAACCCCAGTTCCCATTTAGGTAGGGTTTGCTGGGCAAAGGCATCTAGCGGCACAGCCATTACGCATACCGAGACCATCCCCAATTGTATTCGCCATTTTGTAAGCAGCACTGAAAAAGCCTTCATAACCCTCCACTATAAGAAGTTATCTGTTGAACCAGACGGATTTCACTATTCTAAATAATCATTTCACCGAAGTGTAATTCTTTACCCAACCTGGTAGATTTTCACCCATTTCTCACGGGGCTCATTTTGCCATTTTTGCGTAGATTGTTAATATTGCGTATTATTGTCAGAAAGACTTTGCAACGTTGGAAATATCCACCGGATGATGTACCAGAAGTGGTGAAATTCATCTTGAAACAAGTCGAAGTTTTGTCCAACGCTTGGACGCATTAAGTGTGTTCCCCCCAACCTGGTAGATTTTTGATATGAAGTGGTTATTGAATTTACTGCGTCGTTTATTTTTTGGGAAGAATGTCTCTTTTGGAGGTAAAAGGTCTGAACACCCTCAAATAAAATTATCTTACAGACCTCAAAAGAGTTTGTTTACGCCATCGGAAAAGCGTTTCTTAGAGGTGTTAGAGTCGATTGCCGGTGATGTCTTTAGAGTTTATGGCAAGGTGCGGATTTCGGATATTCTGACACCTGATGTAAACAAATGGGAAAAAGGCAGCGGCTGGCATTGGCTGTTTAGCCAAATCAGTCAAAAGCATGTTGATTTTGTCATAGTGGATAAACAATTCAACCTGGTTTGCGCGGTGGAATTGAATGACTCAACCCATGAACTTCCTGAGCGCCAAAAACGAGATGTTTTGGTGACGGAAGCATTTGCAAGTGCCAAGATTCCTTTGGTGATGATCAATGCAAAGAGTCGGTATTTTGAAAAAGAGATAGCCGATGCAATTGCCTCTGTCGTGGTTAAATTTAAATAACCCAACCTGGTAGATTTTATTGTCTTAACATGGCTTTTACATGGACTGCTGCAGAGGCAGCGAGTGCATCAAGCCGGTATCTTTAAGGGCTTGTTCAATGTGGATGATACGCTCGCCGCTTTTGGGATGCCCCAAGTATTACTGTGCTTTTCACAAATGGGGGCGCTGAGGTAAAGAAACATGCTAAGCCTTGCATCACAGACTTGCTATCAATGCATTTACCCTAGCGGATAGGCGATGCTATTGATAGCTTGGCGGCGGAGCGTTTACTGTAGCAGTGGCGCAGGCGCAGAAGCCGGTGTGTCCAAGTTGTGTGCAATGGCAAGATCGAGTGCTTTCAACGCTTCATCAAGTTGGTCGGAGACGTCGACAAAGTCATCTAATAGGGCGTCTTTTTGTTTAATGTTTTCCCCGCTGTTATTTCCGCTTTGCATCAGTTTTAAGGTGTCGTCAATCAATTGATGCTGGCGAATATGAAGCGCTTCCATTTTCTTATACTCTGGCAAGTTTGCAATACTTGGCTGGAATTGCAGCAGTTGTGCCACGGCTTTTCCGACTTGAGATATGTTGTGATCAGTAATCTTGTCAAGGTCAATAGGCACATTAACGCCATTGAGATAGGCTTGGGTATTGGCTTTCCAGATGCGCATGGATTGACGAACATCTGAGATGCGGATGCCAGAGATATCTGGGGTGGTCTGGATCAGTGATTTTGCTTTGGTTTCGTCAATGGTGAATTTGTCAGTTTCGCGTCTGAGCAGAACGGCTTGGTCTTTTAGGGATTCGGATGCGGCAGAGGTCTCTTCAACCAGTGCGGCGTTGCTTTGCAGGTTGTCGTCCAGAGAGTTGATGGACTCGGCAATGCGGGAAACGGCCACCTGCTGCTGTTCAATGGAAGAAACCACCTCTGACAATGAGTTGCCGATGTGCGTGACGCTGTGGTTGACCTCGTCAAACGCTTGATTGGTTTCTTGCACTTTACTGACACCTTGTTGAACCTTGTCGATAGACTCTTCAATGAGTTGACGTATTTCGGCAGAGGCTTCGGCAGATTTTTGAGCTAGGGTGCGGACTTCTCCGGCCACAACTGCAAAGCCTCGTCCATGTTCGCCAGCACGTGCGGCTTCTACCGCGGCATTGAGCGCCAATAGGTTGGTTTGAAAGGAGATGCCGTCAATCATGCCGATAATGCTGGCGATTTTTTCTGAGGTGGACTGCATTTCATCAATGGCGGCAACGGTTTCTTCTAGGGCGGATTTCGCCATGGAATTTTTTTCAACGGTGTTACTTGCCAGTCGGTTGATGTTCATCAGTTCTTGGGTATTTTGCGTTTGTTCACTATGCACGGATTGCATGGTGGTGTTGATTTGTTCAAGTGTGGCGGCAGCTTTTTGTGTTCTGTCGGATAAATCCAATGCGGTACTGGCGGATTCACTTGCGGCGGTACTCACCATTTCGGCAGATTGTTTGATGTAGTAAACGATGGCGCTCAGATTGTCCAAAGACACGTGTGTGGAGCCTTTCATCGCTGCCAAAGAACCTTGCAAACTCTTTTCGATACGACCCTGCAAGTCGCCGGTGGCGAGTTTGGTCATGACGAACACCATGTTTTCGATAATCTGGTTCAGCTCACTCAGCAAGGAGTTGATGTTGTTGGAGGTATCCAAGAAGAAGCCGGACAGATTGTGGGTGTCTATTTTCAATGCGGTATGCCCCATAGAAGCCATCTCAAGGGTGAACTTGAGGTTTTCTTCTATTTTACGTTGTTGTGTCAGGTCATCCCACTGCACCACCGAGCCGATGACGTGTTGTTGTGCATCGAATATGGGTTTGATTTTGAGGTTGATCAGAAGGTCGGCAAACGGCTCTTCTACATCAATCTCCTGTTTGTTTTCTTGAAGGTTGTTGAATTTGTCAGTATGGAAAATCTCCGCCAGAGGCTGGCTGATAAGCGAGCCGATGGCGAATTTCGGGTAAGCTTGTTTCAAGCTGTTTTCGTGCTTGATGAAAAACTGTTTCAACTCGTCGTTGAAGTACAGTATCTTGCCTTTGTTGCTGACCATCATGATATTGGCCGAAGCACTGTCCAAGGCAGACTTAAGGCGCGTACTGCGGTTGATTTGCGCTTTGGTGTCTTCTACCATGGCGCCCAGTTGTACTTGCATCATTTTCACGGCAGAGACCAAACGGCTGAGGGAATGGTCACCATAGAAATCCACCTGTCCGTTAAAGTCGGCTTGGCGCATCTTGTCGATAAGCACTTTTGCTTTGCCTAAACGTTTGAAGGCGTATTTTCGCCCCGCAAGCGCGTAGAAAAACAGAAATGCGCTGATTGCCGGGATACCCCAACCTGGTAGATTTATGATGTGAAACTGCTGTAGTGTCGCCAAAACGCCAATCAATGCAATACTGGCGACCATCAGGTTGATAGGATGAATTCTGTGGAACAGGCATAGGTTTTGCGCAGGCGTCAGCAAAATACCGTTGCGCACGGAACTGCGGCGTATCTTTTTATAGTGTGCGGCAGCGTCTTGTGCCGAGGTTACCAGCGTTTGGTTGGATAGCGGTTTGAGTACGGCAAGTGCCCCCACGATTTTGTTGTTTTCCAGTACGGGCGCCATATTGGCTTCCGCCCAAAGGTATTTGTCATGGTTACATTTGATTTTCAGGATATGAACCCAAGGCTTTCCAGATTTTAACGTTTGCCATAAATCTTTGGTCAGCTTGGTTGGCGTGTCTTCATGAAGTAGTTGAGAAAAATTTTCTCCAGCGAGTTGAGTGCGCGTAAACTCGCTTGCTTCTACGAAAGCATCATTGATTTCCAGAAAGGCTCCTGAAAAGTCCATTTTGATAACAAGTGTGCCGAGGTGTTTGAAATCTTTTTCTTGTTCGTGTTTATCCATAACGCTTGAATCCTTGTTCTATCAACTTTCTTTGATGATTTATTTTCACAATCATTGTGCAAATGAACGACCATAAAAAACGCCCACAAAAATCGACCCTGTTCATTACGGTTTCGCTAAAAAAGGAGGGAGCTTTTTGTGAGCGTCTTTACTCAAACATAGATTAGTTAAAGAAATTTCCAAACCATAGATAGGTAACGTTATATAAATCAAACGTTTAGTGGTTTTTGGGTAGAAAATAAGGCATTGCTTATTTTCTAAATGGTGTTGGCTTGCACCAAAATGAAACCTAAGCCCTCGAATACAGGCATCTTTTATGGCGTTTAAAAAGTAAACAAATGTACATAATTGTTTGTTTTTGAAACATAATTTTACGGTTGGTTTGGTTGTTTCTATTTCCAAGATAATTTAGTAGAGATGCTCATGCCGTTTTCTTTATGATGGAGGAAATGGGTGGGCTTTTTTTATTGGTGAACAGCACACGATAAAACCGAATTGGAAATGAATAACGTGAAAAACGATTTAAGCAGACGAAGAGAAGATGCCTAAGACCAAGTTTGAAACCATCAAAGTGATGCTCGTGGATAACGACTCTGGGCGTTCTGCACTCTTGTCGCAGGCGTTGTTGGATCATGGCTATGAGGTGATCGCTCGTGTCGAACCCGGCCCAAGCCTGCTGGCGAAGGTTGCGCAGATTATGCCGGATATGATTGTGATTGACACCGAATCGCCGGATCGGGATATTCTCGAAAGTATGTATCTACTCAATGAGCACAACCCCTTGCCGGTGGTAATGTTCGCCGACGAAGACAATGAAACCGTCATTCAGGAAGCGATTAAGTCAGGGGTGAGTGGTTACATCGTCAAAGGTGTGGATATGGAGCGTGTAAAGCCAATCATGAGTGTGGCGATTGCACGTTTCAGAGAGTATCAGGCGCTGAAAGACGAGTTGAAACAAACCAAGTCCGAGTTGGAACAGAACAAGTTGATCGACAAGGCGAAACGCTTGTTGATGCAGCAAAAAGGCGTGACCGAACAAGAGGCTTATGAAGCGATACGCAAACGCTCAATGGACAGTAATCAGAAATTATATGAAGTGGCTGAAACGATTATCAGTGTGCTGGAATAGGGAATGAGGAAGAAGAATGGATAAGATAAAGATCGGATTTATACCACTGAATGATTGTGCCTCATTGATTGTTGCCAAGGAACAAGGTTTTTTTGAAGAACAGGGCTTGAACGTTGAACTACAGCGGGAAGTGTCCTGGTCGAACATCCGTGACAAGCTGGTGTTTGGCGAGTACGATGCCGCGCACATGTTGGCCCCCATGCTCATGTCTTCCACGCTTGGGTTGGGCGGCATCAAACGTCCGTTGGTAACAGCCTATTCTTTTGCGGTGAATGGTAACGCCATCAGTGTTTCCAATGCGCTCTATGATGAAATGAGTGAATATGAATCTCAACTGGTCTTGAAGCCTGAGAAGAGCGCTTGTGTTTTGAAAAAGGTGATTAATGCCAGAGCGGAGAAAGGATTGCCAAAACTGCGTTTTGCGGTGGTGTTTCCGTTTTCCATGCATCAATATCTGTTGCGATATTGGCTTGCGGAAGGCGGCATTGATGCCGATAAAGATGTTCATCTTACCGTAGTGCCACCACCAAGCATGGTGCAAGCGTTGGAAGAGAATCTGATAGATGCCTACTGTGTCGGCGAGCCTTGGAACACGCATGCCGTAAAGCGTAAAGTAGGTGTGACCCTGATTACCGGTTATGAGATTTGGAACAACGCGCCAGACAAAGTGCTGGGTGTTCGTAAAGACTGGGCAGAGCAAAATGCCGAAACTCATGAAAAGATTATCCGCGCTTTGTATCGCGCCAGCGAGTGGTTGGATCAGGTCGAGAATCGCGAAACCTTGAGTGATTATCTGTCATCACCACAATATGTTGGTGCGCCGAGAGAGTCCATCAAAAATGCGTTTTACGGTGAAGTGTGTAACCCAAGTTGCTCGACCTGCCGCAATATTCCGAATTTCTTTTCCCCTTTTAAACATCTCGCCAACTTTCCTTGGCAGTCGCATGCCGAGTGGATACTGACCCAGATGAAGCGTTGGCATCAGATTCCCGAAGAGGTGGATATTCAAGCTATGGCAGAAGAAGTGTACCTCACGGATGTCTATCGTTCGGTGGTCTCCAAGCTAGGCGTGGCGTTGCCTTCGGTGAATCGCAAAGCAGAAGGGGTGCATGCCGAACCTTGGCTGCTGGATGGCGTTGAGATTGGCGAAGACCGTTTTATTTTGGTGCAGAACTGAAAGTCTTTGCTCGCCTAAAGCGCACAAAATCTACCAGGTTGGGGGGTGGAAAAGTACTAAGTAGATGAAATGTATAGCTAAATTTCCATTGGCTTAATAGTTTCTTAATACTTTGAAATTAGTTTAGAGTGTAGACGCTCACAGAACGCCTCGGGTTTTCCGCGGTGATTCTGTGGGCGTTTTTTTTTGGATTTTTTAGAACATCCATCACTCGAACTGGTTCTCTAGTTATGTTGGGGCAAAGCAAGGACGTTAACACCAACAGACTGAGGTGTATTTCATGATTACATAGTTTTATTGAGGAGTTCTCTATGTCTTACTTAGAACCGAGTGAATTTGTGACAAAAATGGTTGATTCCGGTGAGTCAAAGATTTTCATGTCCACAAAAGATACATTGATCCGTGCGTTTATGGCGGGTGCGATTTTGGCATTGGCGGCGATGTTCGCCATTACCGTTGCCACCAAAACAGGTTCGCCGTTAATCGGTGCGCTGTTGTTCCCGGTGGGCTTCATCATGCTCTATCTGATGAAGTTCGACCTGTTGACAGGGGTATTCATGTTGGTACCGCTTGCGGTTATCGACAAACGTCCGGGGGCGGACATGACGCAACTGTTGCGCAACTGGGGATTGGTTTTTCTTGGTAACTTAGGGGGCGCGTTGACGGTGGCATTTATCATGTCGTTTGTACTGACTTTTGGTTATTCCGTTGACCCAGGTGTGATTGGACAAAAAGTTGGACATATCGGTGAAGCCAGAACCTTGGGTTACAAAGAGCATGGGCTTGAAGGTTGGTTGACTATCTTCATGCGCGGCATGCTATGTAACTGGATGGTTTCAATGGGGGTTGTCGCAGCGATGATTTCAACTTCTGCAACCAGTAAGATCATTGCGATGTGGATGCCTATCATGCTGTTCTTTTTCATGGGCTTTGAGCACTCAATCGTAAACATGTTCTTGTTCCCATTCTCAATGATTATGGGTGGCGGGTTCACTGTGACTGATTACCTACTATGGAACGAATTGCCAACGGCACTGGGTAACTTGGTAGGTGGTTTCTTGTTTGTTGGTCTACCTTTGTACTACACACACGTTAAAACAAGCCCTGAGCGTAAGCTAGGCTAAGCGTTTTAACGCGACGGGATGGCCGCTCCCATACAGGGGCGGTCTTACTTTTTGTATGACAAAGCAACTAAACGTTTCTATCGGACAATATTCTGACAAAGGTCGGAAGGCACTTAATCAGGATTTTTATGGAAGTTTGATTCCTGAAGAACCCTTATTAAGTTCCAAAGGTATTGCCATTGCCTTGGCAGATGGTATCAGTAGCAGTCAAGTGAGCCAGGTTGCGAGCGAGACCGCTGTTAAAGGATTTTTAACCGATTACTTCAGTACGTCTGAAGCTTGGAGTGTGAAAACCTCAGCGCAAAGTGTCTTGCTGGCGGTCAACTCCTGGCTGTTTGCACAAACCCGCCGTAGCCAATATCGTTACAACAAAGATAAAGGTTATGTCTGCACCTTCAGCAGTGTGGTGCTCAAATCAACGACCGCTCATCTCTTTCATGCCGGAGACAGCCGCATCTATCGCATTGCTGCATCACAAAACCGCCTCGAACAACTGACCGAAGACCATCGCACTTGGTTGTCAAAAGAAGAAAGTTTTCTCAGCCGTGCATTGGGTGTGAACGACCAGTTGGAAGTCGATTATCAAACCCATCGCTTGGATATTGGAGATGTCTTTGTGCTGGCGACAGACGGCATTTACGAATTTGTGAATGAAACCAAGATGGTCGAGTTGATTCGACAATATGTCGCCGACTTGGATATAGCCGCAAAAGCCATCGCAGACGAAGCCTACCATCAGGGCAGTGACGACAATCTCACGGTGCAACTGCTTCGAGTAGAAACCTTGCCGGACTATGATGAGAGCGAAGTCTACCAGCAAATGACGGCATTGCCGTTTCCGCCAAGGTTGGAAGCGAGAATGCAGTTTGACGGCTATGAAATCCTCCGCGATATTCATAACAGCAGCCGTAGCCATGTTTACCTGGCGCGAGACTTGGAAACTCAGCAACAGGTCGTGTTAAAAGTCCCGTCGATAGATTTGCGTGAAGATGCCGCTTACTTGCAACGTTTTTTGCTGGAAGAGTGGATTGCGCGGCGTATTGACCATGCAAATGTCTTAAAGCCCAGTGTTCAAAGCCGCAAACGACATTACCTTTATATCACCACCGAGTATATCGAAGGGCAAACGCTTGCTCAGTGGATGTTGGACAACCCTAAGCCGGATGTCGAAACGGTGCGCAAAATCATCGAACAAATCGCTAAGGGATTGCGGGCATTTCATCGTTTGGAAATGCTGCATCAGGATATTCGCCCCAACAACATCATGATTGACCAAAGTGGTACGGTGAAAATCATCGACTTTGGTTCGACACGTGTCGCAGGTCTAACGGAAATTGCCAACCCTTTGAATCAGCCAGATTTGTTGGGTACTGCACAATACACTGCGCCGGAATATTTTGTTGGTGAAACGGGGTCTACAAGGTCCGATCAATTTTCTCTGGCGGTTATTGCTTATCAATTGCTTTCAGGGCGCTTGCCTTATGGTACGCAGGTTGCGAAGATTCGTACTCGAGCTGACCAGCGAAAACTGAGCTATCGTTCCGTGCTGGAAGAAGATCGTGATACCCCTGTTTGGATAGATGAAGCTTTGCGCAAAGCACTACAACCAGACCCATTGAAAAGATACCGTGAAATATCGGAATTCATCTTCGATTTACGACACCCCAACCTGGCATTTTTAAACAAAACGCGAGCACCTTTAATGGAACGTAACCCTGTCCTTTTTTGGAAAGGGGTTTCGTTTGTGCTCTTTTTATCAACGCTGTATTTGTTGATTAAGTAGTATCGACTCAGCATCAACATCGCTTATTTCTCTCGATAGACATGATTTATTTTGGTGCATGTTTAGGTGCAATTGCTGAAATATGGGGAGTAAATTCACACAGGATGTTAGCGTTAATTTTGGTTAAGTTGTTGTAAATGTTGTGAATATTTTAGTTTGGCTTGAAGCTTTCTAATTAAGAATCAAAATTAATTTAGAGTATAGACGCTCACAGAATCTCGTTATGGAACATTGACGGATTCTGTGGGCGTTTTTTTTTGGTTTTTTTTCATGGTTTGAATGCTCTGAATTAATGAAAACGGACGAGCGTAAGACAGCGGCGTCTTATAGGCGAATCAGGCAAGACATGTGGAACAACCCTAAAGGAAATGGAAATGACAAAAATGAACATGACATCGAAAAAGTTGAGTCGCAGAAATTTTTTGAAGAGAACAACGCTTGCCGTAGCAACGGCAATGTCTTTGTCAGGAGTTGCCTACTCACCGCTTTCTTATGCTGCGGATAAGTTGGGCGCACCGGAAAAAGAAGATTTGAAATTCGGATTTATCAAACTGACAGATATGGCGCCTTTGGCGATCGCTTATGAAAAAGGCTACTTTGAAGATGAAGGGCTTTATGTCAACTTGGAAGCGCAAGCTAACTGGAAAGTATTGTTGGACCGCGTGATTGACGGTGAGTTGGACGGTGCGCATATGTTGGCGGGTCAACCAATCGCTGCAACTATCGGTTACGGAACCAAAGCTCATATCATCACGCCTCTCTCAATGGATTTGAACGGAAACGCGATTACGGTTTCCAACAAAACCTGGGCAGCGATGAAAAAGTATGTGCCAATGAAAGACGGTAAGCCAGTTCATCCAATCAGTGCCGCCGCCTTGAAGCCAGTGGTGAAATCCTATAAAGACGCAGGTAAACCATTCAAGATGGGGATGGTATTCCCGGTCTCGACGCATAACTATGAGTTGCGTTATTGGTTGGCAGCCGGTGGTTTAAACCCAGGTTTGTATGCGCCACAAAAAGGTGATACTTCGGGCACCATCGGGGCGGATGTTTTGCTATCGGTTACGCCACCCCCTCAAATGCCAGCCACCATGGAAGCCGGAACCATTGAAGGTTACTGTGTGGGTGAACCTTGGAACCAGCAAGCCGTATTCAAAGGCATTGGGGTGCCGGTGATTTCCGATAACTCCATCGAAACCAACAACCCGGAAAAAGTCTTCGGTTTGAGAGAAGACTTCTATGAAAAGTATCCAAACACCACCATCCGTATCGTGAAGGCAATGATTCGTGCAGCTTACTGGTTGGATGAACAGAACAACAAGAATCGTCCTGCGGCGGTGAAAATCCTATCTCAACCGAACTATGTCGGTGCGGATTACAAGGTTATTGCCAACTCGATGACCGGCACTTTCGAGTATGAAAAAGGGGATAAGCGTTCAGAGCCGGATTTCAACGTGTTCTTTCGTTATAACGCAACCTATCCTTATTATTCGGATGCCATCTGGTACATGACGCAAATGCGTCGTTGGGGACAGATTCCGACCTATAAACCAGATAGCTGGTATCAGGACATGGCGAAAAAAGTCTATCGTCCTGACATCTACAAGAAAGCGGTTGAGTCTTTGATTGCTGACGGTGAAATGAAGAAGTCTGACTTCGATCCAGCGGTTTTCACAACCGATGGTTACCGAGGTGTGCGTGACGATTTCATGGATCACATCCCATACGATGCGAAAAAACCGAATGCCTACATCGATAGCTTGAAAATCGGTTTGAAAGACAAGCAACAACCGTAATCGTAATAACTTAATAACACTAACTTTAACAACAACTTTGACATTGACTGGGAGCGTTGCGAAGACGCCATTCGCTTCCTTATCGATTGGGTGATCCGATTAATTGCTACTACTGTCGGCTAACCTCTCGTAACGCGAAGAACCGGTCAATGTCCTTTTTATTCAAAGGTGAATGCTTATGAATCCACTTAAATGGTCTTTTATTGAGCCGCTATACAAGCTCATTATCGGAGAGGACCGCAGAGGTCAGATCAACACGATGATTCGTAGCATCGGGTTGCCGCTTGCCGGGATATTAGTTTTCCTTCTGCTTTGGCAGGGTGCCTCTTCCCACATTCACACCTCATTAGGACAGTTCCCAGGACCTGTTCAAACCTATCAACAATTTGTCGCGTTGGAAGACGAGGCAAAAGCTGAGGCGCAAAAAGAAAAAGCGTTTTATCAGCGACAAGAAGAACGCAATGCCAAACGTCTGGAAAAGAATCCAGATGCGAAAGTTCGCATCCGTGATTATGTCGGTCCACCAACATTTTTTGATCAAATCGGTCGTAGTTTGATTACGGTGATGAGCGGTTTCATCTTGGCATCTTTGATTGCGATTCCTATCGGTATCATCATCGGGCTGAGTTCTAACGCTTATTCGGCGATGAATCCGTTGATTCAGATTTTCAAGCCTGTTTCACCTCTCGCATGGTTACCTTTGGTGACGATGGTGGTTTCCGCTGTCTATACCTCCAACGATCCGATGTTCGACAAGGCCTTCTTAAACTCGATGTTTACCGTGTTGTTATGTTGTCTATGGCCGACCATCATCAACACCGCAGCCGGTGTGGCGACTGTGACGCAGGATTTGAAAAACGTCAGTCAGGTGTTGCAACTGAGCTGGTGGACGCATGTTCGAAAAATCGTGTTGCCATGCTCGATTCCAATGATGTTCACAGGGCTTCGTATTTCATTAGGGATTGCCTGGATGGTATTGATTGCCGCGGAAATGTTGGCGCAGAACCCTGGGCTTGGCAAATTTGTATGGGATGAGTTCCAAAACGGGAGCACCAACTCTTTAGGACGCATCATGGTGGCGGTGATTGTCATCGGTATTGTTGGGTTTATTCTCGACAGAGGTATGTTGATGATTCAGCGTGCGGTGTCTTGGGATAAATCGGTTGCGTTGCGTTAAGCGTCCATAGAGTTTAAAGGAGAAAAATATGTCAGAAGTTCACTTAGAACTCACCAATGTCGGCATCGAGTTTCCCACACCGAAAGGGCCGTTTAGAGCTTTGCAGGATGTGAACCTGAAAATTGAACAAGGCGAGTTTATTTCCCTTATCGGGCACTCAGGATGCGGTAAATCAACGGTACTGAATATCGTAGCCGGTTTGTATGAAGCGACTGAGGGCGGCGTGCTGTTGGACGGTAAAGAAGTCAACTCTCCAGGTCCGGAAAGAGCGGTAGTATTTCAAAACCATTCGTTATTACCTTGGTTAACGGCGTATGAAAACGTTGAGTTGGCGGTGGATCAGGTATTCAAAAGAACCAAGTCTGCAGCGGAAAAGAAAGAATGGATCGAACACAATTTGAAGTTGGTGCACATGGATCACGCCATGCACAAACGCCCGGATGAGATTTCCGGTGGGATGAAACAACGTGTGGGGATTGCGCGTGCTTTGGCGATGCAACCGAAAATCATGCTGATGGATGAACCGTTCGGTGCGTTGGATGCTTTGACCCGTGCGCATCTTCAGGATTCGTTGATGGAGATCCAGAAGGATTTGAACAACACCGTCATCATGATTACCCATGATGTTGATGAAGCCGTGTTGCTGTCTGACCGTATCGTGATGATGACCAACGGGCCGGCAGCCACCATCGGCGAGATTTTACATGTTGAGTTGGAGCATCCTCGTGACCGCTTAGCGCTGGCGGATGACCCGCAATATAACCATTATCGTTCGGAAGTATTGCGCTTCTTGTATGAGAAGCAACGCAAGGTTGAACACTAAGGTTCACCTATTGAATTAACCGGGGGTTGAAATGACGCAGAAGTTAATTTTAATCGGCGCAGGTATGGCGGGAACGCGTTTTCTGGAGCATTTGCTCAAGCTAGAGCAAGAGACCTCTAGAGAGGGTATTAAAACACCTGCCTACGAAATCGAAGTGTTCAATGAAGAACCTGTCGGCGGCTATAACCGCATCATGCTGTCACCGGTATTGGCGGGTGAAAAAACCGTATCGGACATCATGACGCATGATGAAGATTGGTTTGAAGCCCATGGCATTCATATCCATATCGGTAAACAAATTTCGGCGATAGATATTCGTGCAAAAAGGCTGACCACCTTTTGTGGTGAAACCTATTTTTACGACAAGTTGGTGATTGCCACCGGGTCAAAGCCTTTTATGTTGCCGATTCCTGGAGCTGAGTTGCCGGGTGTGGTCAGCTTTCGCGATATTCGTGATGTGGAAGCCATGATTTCCGTTGCACAGACCCAGCAGCATGTGGTGGTGATTGGTGGTGGTTTGTTGGGATTGGAAGCTGCCTACGGGCTACTCAAACGTGGCATGACGGTCACGGTTGTGCATCGTAGTCAGGTGTTGATGAACATGCAGATGGATGAAGAAGCCGGTGAGCTTCTCAGAGCAAAACTCGAAACGGGGAATGATGAGATTCCCGCAATGAATTTCAAGATGGGTGCCAATACGGTAGCAATTTTGGGTAATTGCAAAGTCGAAGCGGTTCAGTTTGATGACGGCACGCAAATCTCTGCCGATTTGGTGGTGATGGCGGTGGGTATTCGCCCAAACATCGAATTGGCAAGCAAAGCCGGTTTGGATGTGAATAAAGGCATTTTGGTGAATGATCAGTTACAAACGTCCAATGGCAATGTTTATGCCTTGGGGGAATGTAACGAGCACCGTGGCGAGACTTACGGGTTGGTGGCACCACTTTACGAGCAGGCGGAAGTACTGGCGCAAGTGTTGATGGATTGTCAGGCAGACTACCAAGGATCACGGACCTCAACCATGTTGAAGGTGACAGGGATTAACCTGTTTTCCGCAGGGGATTTCAAAGGGATTGCCGATCAAGCTAGTAAAGATGGTGAGAGTGAAAAAGAGATTATCGTTTTTCGTGATAAAGCTCAGCAAATCTATCGGAAGCTCGTATTACAGAACAACAAGCTGGTGGGGGCGTTGTTATTCGGTGATGTCACGGATGCCAACTGGCTATTCGACAAACTTAAAGCCCAAGTGGATATTAGCAATTTAAGAGATACCCTGATTTTCGGTCAGGGCTATGAGTAAGGGGTGTGCAGATGAGCGTTGTAGAGATGAATAATGCAAATAAAACCAAAGTAATCGTGGTCGGAAACGGCATGGTAGGCCACAGTTTCATAGAGAAACTGGTGAAAAGCGAAGCCTATCAAAACTACGACGTGACGGTGTTTGGTGAAGAGAGCCGATTGGCGTATGACCGTGTTTATTTGTCTTCCTATTTTTCTGGCAAAACGGCAGAAGACCTTTGCTTGGTACCTGCCGGTTTCTATGAAGAACATGGTGTGAACATCATCTTGGGCGACAAGATTGTCGGCATTGATAGAGAAGCGAAAACGGTGACCTCTGAAAAAGGCCAAACTCTGTCTTATGACCGTTTGGTATTGGCAACCGGGTCTTATCCTTTTGTACCGCCGATTGATGGCAATAACCGCGACGGTTGTCTGGTCTACCGTACCATTGAAGATTTGGATGCGATTCAATCCATGGCGTCAAAGAGCAAAACAGGTGTTGTCGTCGGCGGTGGTCTGCTTGGATTGGAAGCCGCTAAAGCACTTAAAGATTTAGGACTGGAAACCCATGTTGTCGAGTTCGCCCCTCGTTTGATGCCAGTGCAGTTGGATGAAGGGGGCGCGGCATTACTTAAGCGAAAGATTGAAAATCTGGGTGTGAAAGTTCATACCAGTAAAGCGACTCAGCAGATTGTGGATGGTGAAGAAGCTTTGAACCGCATGGAGTTCGCTGATGGCGAATCTTTGGAAACGGATATTGTGTTGTTCTCGGCTGGGATTCGTCCACGTGATGAATTGGCGAAACAATGTGGTTTGGAAATGGGCGCTCGCGGCGGGATTGTCATCAATGACCTTTGCCAGACGTCTGACCCGTTGATTTATGCCATTGGCGAATGCGCGTTACACGAAGGCATGATTTACGGTTTGGTGGCACCGGGCTATGCCATGGCGCAAGTGGTGGTCGATCAATTGAATCTCAAGCAAAACGCCTTTACCGGCGCGGACATGAGTACCAAATTGAAATTGATGGGCGTGGATGTCGCTTCTATTGGTGATCCGCATGGTAATGACGAAAATGCCTTGTCTTATCTTTACGAAAATGGACCTGAAGAAATCTATAAGAAAATCGTCGTCACGCCGGATGGCAAAAAACTATTGGGTGCGGTGTTGGTAGGGGATGCTGAAGACTTCGGTAATCTGCTGCAGCTGATGTTGAACGACATGGCGCTACCCGAACACCCAGATGCATTGATACTGCCGAACCGTGATGGCAGTGCCTCTGAACTGTTTGGCCCGGATGCCTTGCCGGAAACTGCACAGCTTTGCTCCTGCTATGCCGTCAGCAAAGGCGATGTTATTCAAGCCGTGGATGCCGGTTGTCAAACGCTGGCAGATATCAAATCATCCACCCAAGCCTGTACCGGGTGTGGCGGTTGTACCCAGTTGGTCACCAATGTCTTGAATGCCGAATTGACCAAACGCGGTGTTGAAGTGAATACCGATATTTGTGAGCACTTTGCCTATACCCGACAAGAGTTGTATCACTTGTGTCAGGTAGAGGAAATCCACAGTTTCGATACCTTGCTAACAAAGCATGGTAAAGGGCATGGTTGTCCGGTTTGTAAACAAGCGGCGGGTAGCATCTTTGCCTCGCTATGGAACAGCTATGCATTGGAGTCTGACAAGATTCCTCTTCAGGATACCAATGACAACTACCTAGGCAACATGCAAAAAGACGGTACCTACTCGGTGATTCCGCGTGTACCGGGCGGGGAAATCACCCCTGACAAATTGATTGTGTTGGGCGAAGTTGCAAAGCAATACAAGCTATACACCAAGGTCAACGGCGGTCAGCGCATCGTGTTGTTCGGTGCGCAGATGAACGATTTACCGGATATCTGGAAAACTCTGATAGATGCCGGATTCGAGTCTGGGCAAGCCTATGCAAAAGCTTTGCGTACGGTGAAGTCTTGTGTCGGTTCGACTTGGTGTCGTTTTGGGGTGGATGATTCTGTCACCATGGCGATTGATATGGAAAATCGTTACAAAGGATTACGCTCGCCGCACAAAATCAAGATGGGCGTTTCAGGCTGTACCCGTGAGTGTGCCGAAGCTCAGGCGAAGGATATTGGTGTGATCGCGACCGAAAATGGTTGGAATCTGTATGTCTGTGGAAACGGCGGCATGAAACCTCGTCACGCCGGCTTGTTCGCAACGGATTTGAGCAAAGAAGACGTCTTCAAGTATGTCGATCGTTTATTGATGTTCTACGTCAAAACAGCGGACAGACTGCAACGTACCTCAGTTTGGATGGAAAATCTGGAAGGTGGCTTGGATTATCTGCGTAAAGTGGTGATTGAAGATTCATTGGGCATTGGGGCTGCTTTGGAAGCGCAAATGGCAGGTATCAGAGACACCTATGAGTGTGACTGGAAACGTGCCATTGAGTCGGATGAGTATCGCAAGCGATTCCGTTCTTTCGTCAATAGTGAAGAGAAAGCGGAGCAGTTGTTTGTCCTTGAGCGCGGCCAAATCCGCCCTGCAAACGAAGCGGACAAATTGGAAGGTATCGCCGTTCAAGTCAAAGAACTGGTTTAAGACCCATTACCCAACCTGGCAGATTTTTGTGACAAAGCCTCAAAATCTACCAGGTTGGGGGTGCGAAACAGCAAAGTATAGGAATAAGAAATGAGCGAGTTTTTACAAGTATGTTCGGTAAACGACTTGGTGAAGGATGCCGGTGTTGCGGCATTGGTGAATAACAAGCAAGTCGCATTGTTCTATATCGACGGGCAAGTTTATGCCATTGATAACTATGACCCTTTGGGGCAAGCCAATGTCATGTCTCGTGGTATGACAGGTGACCGCCAAGGCGAGTTGACGGTAGCATCTCCCCTGCACAAAGAGCATTACAGCTTGATAAGCGGTCAATGTTTGGACAAGGAAGGGATTGCGATTTCAGTCTATCCTGCGAGAGTGGTGGGTGAAACAGTAGAAGTCGCCGTCAGTTGATTGTTATCAAAATGAGCGCTGACTTGGTGCAAAAGTTGTATTTTGGGGATTTTTGCGACTTAAAAAGGCAACGCTATTTAGTATGAAAAATACGCTAAATTATTGAAAGTAAAGTGTTTGTCTGTAACTGGAATACATCCAGCTAATATTAAACATAGTTAATAGTTGAGTTATGAGGCTCACTTGGTCGAAAGGCCAGGTGGGCCTTTTTGCGTTTTAGGGCTTCTGAAATTTTGAAAAGAGGCGCGGAACGGATGCCAAAGGAAAATTTGAACAATGCAATCCGCTGAACAAAAGCCAAACACCATCAAAACCACCTGCCCTTATTGTGGCGTTGGTTGCGGCATTGATGTCACGCCGACATCGACACTGGGCAAAGTGAAAGTCGTTGGCGACAAGCTGCACCCTGCCAACTTTGGGCGCTTGTGTGTCAAAGGTTCGGCCACGGGCGAAACGCTGGACTTTGAAGGCAGAATGCTGGCACCGCAAATTAACGGTGAAGTGGTCGATTGGGAAACCGCTTTGACAGAAGTGGCCTCACGTTTTCAAAAGACAATTGCCGAGCATGGCCCTGACAGCGTGGCGTTTTATGTTTCAGGGCAGTTGCTGACCGAGGATTACTACGTTGCCAATAAGTTGATGAAAGGCTTTATCGGCACCTCAAACATCGACACCAATTCCCGCTTGTGCATGGCGTCTGCTGTGGTGGGTTATAAGCGTGCATTCGGTTCGGATACGGTGCCATGTAGTTATGAAGATTTGGAGCAGGCAGATGTGATTACGCTGGTCGGCTCCAATGCCGCTTGGGCGCACCCCATTGTCTATCAACGCATCGCCGCGGCGAAAAAAGCCAACCCAGATATGAAAGTGGTGGTGGTTGATCCACGTCGTACCGCGACTTGTGACATTGCCGATATTCACTTGGCTGTACGTCCGGGGACGGATGCCGCTTTGTTCAATGGTTTGTTGAATTATCTGGTGTCCACTGACGCAGTGGATGCCGATTATATCAAGCACTTCACAGAAGGTTTTGAGGAGGCGTTGGCGGCAGCCAGCGAACAAAACGGTATTGCTTCAGTTGCCGAGCAGTGTGATGTCAGTGAACAGGATTTGGCGCAATGGTTTGTTTGGTTTGCAGAGAATCGCAAGGTGGTGACGTTTTATTCGCAAGGCGTGAATCAATCCAGCAGTGGGGTGGATAAATCCAATGCCATCATCAACTGTCATTTGGCGGGCGGCAAAATAGGTTATGAAGGGGCAGGGCCTTTTTCCATTACTGGGCAACCGAATGCGATGGGTGGGCGTGAAGTCGGTGGTTTGGCAAATCAGATGGCGGCGCATATGGATTTCACTCAGGCTGAAAACGCCGACCGTGTTGCTCGGTTTTGGCAGGCGTCGAACATGGCGAAGCGAGAAGGCCTGAAAGCGGTGGATATGTTCCAAGCCGTGGCGGACGGCAAGATTAAAGCGATTTGGATTATGAACACCAACCCAGCCGTTTCCATGCCGAACGCCGATGCGGTCAAGGCGGCACTTCAAGCTTGCGAAACGGTGGTGGTCTCAGATTGTATGCAAAGTACCGATACCACCGAGGTTGCCGATATTCTGCTGCCGGCACTGACTTGGGGGGAAACATCAGGTTCCGTTACCAACTCAGACCGTACCATCTCTATTCAACGTCAATTCATGCAAGGTCCAGACTTGGCAAGAGCCGATTGGTGGTTGATTTGCGAAGTGGCAAAACGTATGGGCTTCGCCTCAGCGTTCGATTATGCCTCTCCGGCAGACATCTTTGATGAGCATGCACGTTTATCGGCCTTTGAAAATGGGTCTGGTGCAGGACAATCTTTACGTGATTTTAACTTGTCTGCTTTGGTGGGTTTAAGCGAAGAAGATTACCTTGATTTGAATCCTATCCAGTGGCCTGTGGTGACGAAAGATGCACAAGGCAATCCTCAAGGCACCAAAAGAATGTTTGAAGACGGTTTATTTTTTACTCCAAACCGTAAAGCGCGCTTGATTCCGATTACGCCAATGCCGCCAAAGAGTCTGCCAACTAAAGACAAGCCTTTTGTCTTCAATACCGGGCGTATTCGTGACCAATGGCACACCATGACCCGTACCGCCAAAACCGGAAAATTGATGGCTCACCGAGATGAACCCTACTTGTCTTTGAACCCCATGGATGCACAGGCACTTGGTTTGCAAAAGGATGGACTGGTAAGAGCATCCAACGAGCTGGGTGTGTTTATCGGGCGTGTAGAAATCAACGATGCGCAAAGACCAAAAGAAGTGTTTGCGCCAATGCACTGGACCAATCAATACACCAGTCATGGCAAGGTCGATATCCTGGTGGCGCCGAACGTCGACCCCATGTCCGGCCAACCTGAATCCAAGCATTCAGTGGTAAAAGTTGAAGCGTTCGACACCCGTTGGCAGGCAGTGGTATTAAGCCGAGTCGCCATGGATATGTCAGAGATCACTGCCCAGTTGATGCGAGCAACCAATGCTTGTGACGAACTTTACTGGGTGAAGATCAAGGGGCAGGAATTCTATCGCTACGAGTTGGCGGGTAACTTTGATTTGCAAAGTAATTTGCAGGCTTTTCAAGCTCTTTTGATGCAGTCCGAACTGAGCCATGACAAACAAATCGACGAGTTGGATTGGATGGAATATGAAGATGCCAACCGTAAGCAAATCCGTCTGGCGTGTTTGTCGGACAACCGTCTGCAAGCGGTGATGTTTATTGCGCCGGTGGATAAGGAAAGCGCCTCAACGGGTAAACCTTGGCCGTTGCTAAGTCGCGATTGGTTGGGCATGTTGTTCGAGCAGGAGGAACTGGCATCAATGGCAAGAAGAAGTCTACTGGCAGGAAAAGCCAGTGGTGCGAAGGATGTCGGCAAGATTATCTGCTCTTGCTTCAGTGTCGGTTTCAACACCATTGTCGAAGCCATACAAAACGATCATCTGACCTCGGTGGAAGCCATTGGTCAGGCATTAAAAGCGGGAACCAACTGCGGCAGTTGTGTGCCTGAACTACAAGAAATTTTACAAGAAACTTTAATGGAAGTGACCGAGTTGGTTTAACCGGTCGTTGGAGGTGTGATATGGATTACTTACCGATTTTCATGAATATTAAACAGCAGCCTTGCCTGATTGTTGGTGGTGGTGTGGTGGCAGCGCGCAAAGCGGATTTGTTTATTCAATCCGGTGCACAGGTAACGGTGATTGCGCCAACCTTAAAGTCTGAGATGCAGTCTTTTTTGAACCAAAACAAAGTGACTTGGCATCAAGGTGTTTTTAGTCCGAAGGTGATGGCAGAAGTGTTCGGTGCGCAGTTGCCGAAACTGGTGATTTCCGCAACCGATAATCAAGCGGTGAATATTGCGGTTTATGAGTATTGTCAGGCAACCGGTATTCCCGTGAATGTGGCGGATCAAACTGAATACTGCGACTTCATTCTACCGGCGATTGTCGATAGAGCGCCGATGACCATTGCGATTTCAACCGGCGGTCGTTCTCCGGTGTTGGCGAGAGTGATGAAAGCCAAATTGGAAGCGATGATTCCTCATGGGTTTGGTCGATTGACAGATTTAGTCGGACGTTATCGCGGCAAGGTTAAAGCTGCGATAGCTTCCATTGAGGGTCGTAAGGTATTTTGGGAAAGTTTGCTGGATGGCTTGTTTATCGATAAAGCCGTGCATGGATTAGACGGTGAGGCAGAAGCTATGCTGGAGAAAAAACTTGAGCAGGCAGACAGCTTTGAAGAGGCTGCGGCGGGTGAAGTCTATGTGATCGGTGCAGGGCCGGGGGATCCTGAATTAATGACCTTCAAGGCACAGAGATTGTTGCAACAGGCGGATGTGGTGTTGTATGACCGTTTGGTTTCTCCAGAGATTGTTGACATGGCGCGTCGAGAAGCTGAGCGCGTTTATGTCGGTAAAAAATCCAAACATCACGCAGTACCGCAAGAAGACATTTGCCGCATGTTGGTTGAGTATGCCAAGCAAGGCAAAAAGGTGGCGCGTTTGAAAGGGGGAGACCCTTATATCTTCGGGCGCGGCGGAGAAGAGATCGAAGTTTTGGCGAAAGCTGGGGTGGCTTATCAAGTGGTGCCCGGCATTACTGCGGCGGCAGGGTGTGCTGCCTATGCGGATTTCCCTTTGACGCATCGTGAGTTTTCGCAGTCAGTGGCGTTGGTGACCGGGCATCAGCAAGAAGGGGGAGGTGCTATAGATTATGGTCGATTGGCACATTCTGGTGACACCATGGTTTTCTATATGGGAATCAAGAATGCACCAAAAATCCAAGCAGGTTTGATTGCGCACGGCATGAATCCAGATACGCCAGCAGCGATTATCGAACGTGGTACGCGTGTTGATCAGAAGGTGACGGTGAGTTCTCTTGGTAAGTTGACGGAAACCATCGCCAAGCAAGCGATTAAACCACCGGCACTGTTGGTGGTGGGGGAAGTCGTCAAGGTGCGTGAGCGCATCCAGAATGCTAAGCGTTTTGTGCAACAGACAGAGCAAAGCATGCCTCTTCATAAGATAGCGGTTTAAAGATGACAGTAAGCGATCATCCATTCAGTCACTATCTTCGTATTCTAGGCAAAGGCCCGAAAAGTCGTCGTCCTTTGACCGAAGAGGAGGCCGTGGAGGCTTTGGCAATGATATTGGCAGGAGAGGTGACCGATAAACAGCTGGGCGCATTTCTGTTGCTGATGCGTGCCAACGGCGAAACGCCATCGGAGTTGATAGGGTTCGTCAAAGGCTTGAGAAGTGCTTTGGGGTTGGAAGGTGATGCGCCGAGTGCTGATTTGGATTGGTCGTCTTATGCAGGGAAATGGCGTTATCCGCCTTACTATCTGTTGAGTGTGAAGCTGTTGGTGCAAAACGGCTTTCGAGTTTGTTTGCACGGTGATGACGGTCAGTTTAGCAACCGTCATTATGCACAGGCGTTTTTAGAAGATTTGGGAGCTTACGAGGCGACCAGTGTGGCGGATGCCAAGCAACATATTGCACAAGGTGCGTTGGTGTATTTACCCTTATCGGCTTATGCCCCGCAGTTGCGTGAGATTTTGCATTTAAAGTCGGAGTTGGGGGTGAGAACCGTATTCAACACGGCGGTGAAGTTGTTGAACCCACTGAATGCGCCTTGTGCAATCCAAGGTATTTTCCACAAGGGTGTGGAAAATTTACACCATGCCGCCGCGCAAGCGTTGGCAACGCCGAAAAATTTGGTTTTCAAAGGGGAAGGCGGAGAGGCGGAAATTCGTCCAGATGCATTGACGAATTTGTTTGTTTCTCAAGCTTTGCATCCGAGCGAAGTGCCTGAATCCATTGCGTTTAAAGGCATTATTGAGCGTCAAACCCGCCCGAAAACTTGGGAACCGGATGATGTGATGCGTTTATGGCGTGGGGAAGCCGAGGATGTTTATGGCGAAGGTGCGGTGATTGCCAGCGCGGCTTCAGCATTGATGTTGATGAAAGATGTATCCATTGATGAAGCAGTCGTGCAAGCGAAACAGTTTTGGCAAAAGCGAAATGACTAAGTTGTGGTGCATTGATGCGTACCCCAACCTGGCAGATTTTTAGCGGTATTCAATAGTATTTAATGTAGGTGTTTGTATGTTGCAGAAAAATCCAAACAACTTGAGTCAGTACGAGGAAGTGAAGGCATTTGTTCACGCACAGTTCCTGGCGTTGCAGGAAACGGAAATGTTGCCGTTGCAGGATTTGGTTGGGCGTGTATTGGCGGAAGACATAGCATCTCCTTTGAGTTTGCCGAGTTGGCCGCAAAGTGCGATGGACGGTTATGCCTTTTCCAGTCAGGCAAAGGGTGGTTTTTTGCCAGTAGTCGATTGTCTGTATGCTGGTGAACCACCTAAGCAAGTGGCTGGTAATGTTGCCGTGAGAATTATGACAGGCGCTTTATTGCCCAAAGGTTTAGACACGGTGGTGCCGTTTGAAGAAGCAATGGTTCAGTCTGACTCAAACTTTGAGCATACTGAAAAATTGCTGAAACCAGCCCATTTGGCGGTAGGGTGGCATGTTAAACCAGTTGGATCAGATGTCCAGCAAGGACAGGTTTTGTTGGCAAAAGGACATAAGATATCTACCAGAGATATTGGCTTGATCGCATCTGTCGGCATTCATCAAGTGAAGGTGTTTCGTAAAGTCAGAGTGGCTATTTTGGCATCGGGAGATGAGTTGTTAGTGCCGGGTGAAGCTTACCGTCTGGGAAAAACCTATGATGCCAACAGTTATCAGATTGCAGCTTTGTGTGCGACTTTGCCGGTCGAGGTGGTGGCTTGTGTGCGGTTGTTTGATGATGTTGAAAGTGTTTCCAACGCTTTGAATACTTGGTCGCAACAAGTAGACGTGGTGCTGACATTGGGCGGCGCATCGGCAGGACAAAAGGACTTTATCAAGACAGTGATGGCATCCTATGAAGAATCTTGGTTTTGGAAGCTGTCGATGAAACCCGCAAAACCTTTTGCAATGGCGCGTCAGCACAAGGGCGCATGGGTTCTGGCATTGCCGGGAAACCCGTTGGCGGCGTTTATGAGTTTTCAGTTATTTGCATTTGAGGCATTGGCAAAACTGTCTGGTCAAGTTCCTTGGCAGCGAAAACCCACCAGTCAGAGACTACTCTCTGCGATGCCGACTCATTTAGATAAGGCAAGGTGGATTCAAGTCATGAAAACGGAACTGGGGGTATTGCCGATGCCAAATGTATCTGCCAGTCAGTTAAGCGTTTTGTCCGGAGCGAGTGGTTTTATTCGACTGTTACCGAATGTCGATTATCACGAGGGCACCTCAGTTGAATACTGGGCATACGATTGTGCAAAGTAAATCGCTAAGTAAGTTACCAAGAATAGGGATCATCCTGCTTTCCGGTGGAGAAGGTAAGCGTATGGACGGTGTCGATAAAGGTTGGTGCCTTTATCAGCAAAAACCGTTTGTACGTCAGGTATTGGACGCTTTGACTGAACAGTATCGTGAGCTTTGCCGATTTGGGCAGTTCAGACGAGATATTTTTATTAGCGCCAATCGCAATTTAGAGGATTATTTGACGCTGGGTTACCCTGTGGTGAGTGATAAACGGCAAGGATTTTGTGGGCCTTTGTCTGGTGTTGAATCAGTAATGTTGGCTGCAAAATACAATAACCCTGACATTGAACGTTGGATAACCTATCCGGTTGATTCGCCTGAAGTGCCTTCCGATTACTTGTATCAAATGGCATCAGTTGAAGCCGACAGCTTAGGCGTTTGGCAGGCCAATGAACGCTACCATTTTGCCAATCTGTCATTACCTGGAGAACTGTTGTCGGACATGACCGTCTATTTGAATAGCGGGGAGCGTTCTATCAAGGGGTGGTTGGCGCAGTTTTCGGACAAGACGGATTACCGCCAGAGCCGCTATGAGGACAACGCAGGTGGCGAAACTCCGTTCTTGAACTTAAACCATCAGACCGATCTGGTTTAATCCGGGATATTAATCGGCTGACGAACTTTTGCCAGCAATAACAAACTGAACAGACTGATTAAACTCATCAATAGCGTAAAGCTGGAAACGCGTTGCAAAGTGCCGTCATGCAACTCACTCATCACAACCCCCATCACGCCGCCAAAAGCGAAAATACTGGAACCGATCAGCGCGTTTGCGGTGCCCGATATGTGCGGGAAGAAGTCCATGTAACTTGCCAGAATATTTGGGGTGATCGCGCCCAATAATCCGATGACGAAGAACATCAATAGCAGGATGACAAAGACATTTGGGGTGAACAGCCATTCGTAGCCGATGAGTACAAAAGAGAAAAATGACTGAGCGATAAGGACGCCAAGCACGATTTGTCTGGGTTCATAACGTTTTAGCAAACCGATATTGACGCGATTAAAGAAGATGACACCCAAAACGACCAGCCCGAAATAAAATGGAAAGCTTTCTGGACGAATCTTAAATAGTTCCATATAGATAAACGGCGACTCGGAAATATAGATAAACAGAATGCTGCTGGCAAAACCTTGTGCCAGTAGAAATCCGATAGCGCGTTTATGGGTGAGAACCGATTTGTAGTTGCTTAACAAGCGACTTAAAGGTTGTTGTCGGGTTTGTTGTTTACGCTCCGGGGTGATGGTTTCCGGCAGGGTGAATTTTACAAGAGCAAAGAGTAGGGCCGCGTAAAACGCCAAAAACAAAAAGATGCTATGCCAGTGACTGAAATGCAAGATAAGTGAACCGATGCCGGGCGCAATTAACGGGGCAATCAACATCACTAGCGCAATCATGGAAAATACGCGAGCGCTGTCTTTACCGGAAAATAAATCTCTGACCGTTGCGGAGGCAACAACGGTGGCAAACCCGCCGCCGACTGCCTGTAGCGCACGAATCCAGTATAGTTGGTCGATGTGATCGGCAAATGTCATTAAGATTGAGGCGACAAAAAATATGCTCAGACCGATGATGGCAATGGGTTTTCTGCCAAATCTATCGGATAAAGGACCGCCTAGGAGTTGACCCAAAGCAAAGCCGATCAAAAACAGGGGAACGGTAATGCTGACTTGATTGAGCGTCGCTTCCATTTGTGAGGAAATGGCGGGCATGGCCGGCAGATAGGTGTCGACCGAAAAAGGCGTTAAAGCGACCAATGCACCCAATCGTGGTGCCAGGTATTTTGCTGTCAGGTGTGACATTCGGATTTTCCCGGATTAGTGGTGGGCATCCCCGGCAATTGCCGAGGGTAAAAGAGCAGTAAGTTTAGTGCAACTCGAATGTCGCGTCTAGTCCAGTCAGGTGTTAACTGTGGTTATTACGTTTTGTTACGATGCTTTTGGTTGATCCAATGAGCCAATACGCGCGACTTCATAGCTTCCCGTTTCCGTGTCCAGTTGATAGATATTGAAGTTGGTATCCAAATCAAAGTGTTTCAATCGTCTGGCATAGTTGGTGGAAATACTCCCTTCTGGAGAATGCACTCGGTGGAAGACATAAGGATCCCAACCTAGAATTGCCGCGCCATCATGAATTTTCTCGCCGTTGTGATAGATGGCATCGGTGGTGACTTCAAAGGTTTCCACTTGTCCGTGTTGTTGCGAGTAGAGTTCGACAACGCGTTTGCCTTGATGCACCACCAGCTTATCTTCCTGGTCGGTATGCATATACCAGTACCAAGTATCATCACCGTCAATTAGCGGGCTACGACCATCCTTGCCGTGTATGACGAGGTCAATACCGGAGAGGTCTTCCAGCACGTTGTTGATGCTGAAGAACTGGACATTTGGCGTATTTCTAAGCGGAGATAAAGGCAAGATAAAGCAAAGGTTTTCGATATAGATCTGGCGAGCGGGAGGTTCGATTTTCATAATTCTCAACTGTCTTTTTGAAAGGTTGTGATGATTTTTTTGATTGCTGATGAACGGGGTGAACCTCGTTGTCCACACAATGCCATTGCCTGCTATAAAAGGCAGAAACAGCAGTATTCTCCTTTAAGTTAAACAACTGCTAGGCAAAAATCAAGAACGGAAAGCAGATTGTCTCGAAACTATCATATTGAGAACAAAATTTTCAGACATGAAGGGTCAAAAGCTCGTCCCAATGAGTGGTATAACGCGAAGACATTAGTTGGCGTTTCATTTGCCAGGCGGTTTTGTTTTTAATACCTTCAGAGAGAAGATAAAGGCTGTTTTTGCCGAGTTTATGGTTGAGCTCATCTGAAAGCGAGACCATTCGTGTAACTTTTTGTTGATAGGCTTCATCAATCTGAGGTAGGAATAAATCTGCCTGATAAGACAGATTGTTGGTGATTTCAGACAGGACGATACCGGCTTTATGGTAAGCATAACCGGCACGCCATATTTTCTTGAGCCCCAACCTGGCAGATTTTGCTAGTAAAATCGTGTTATCAGTTGGGTAGTCTAGCGGTATTGTCATGGCCGGACAGTAGCTATGGCTCGGTTTGTTAAAAGGACTGGTCTTAAAATAAACGGTGAGTAATTGGCAAGTAGACTTCTGCTTGCGTAACTTACGCGAAGCGATGGCAACATGCGAAATCAAGGCTTGCTCCATATCCTTTGGGCTGGTGACAAGATTGCCGAAAGAACGAGAGGAAATAATTTGTTTTTTGTCATCGTTGTCACGGGTTTTCAAACAGGATTCGCCATTGAGTTCTCTGACCGTACGCTCCAAGGTGATGGAAAAGTTTTTTCGCACTTGGCTGAGTGGCAGGGTTCTCAAGTCTTCAACAGTATGAATGCCTTTCGTCTTCAATTGATTGGCAAGTCGGCTACCAACCCCCCATATTTTGCCGACATCGGTTTTTTGAAATAGATGTGTTTTGGTCGCCTCTGATAAGTCTGCAAGGTTTAGAACGCCCTGATTGTCTGCATATTGCTTCGCCCAGTGGTTTGCCAGCTTTGCCAAGGTTTTAGTGGGCGCGATTCCCACGGCAACGGGCAGGTGTAGCCATTGAAATACGGTATGTCGGATGTCATTTGCCAAGTCGTTGAGGTTGATGTCGGTCATGCCTGAGAGGTTCAAAAAGCTTTCATCAATGGAATAGATTTCCTGATAGGGAGCAAACTGCGCCGTCACTGCATGCATACGGTTGGACATATCCGCATAAAGTTCATAATTCGAGCTAAAAACGGCAGTATGATGTTTTTCCAGCAGGCTTTTAACCTTGAAGTAAGGCTGAAACATCATGCTGTTGGCTTTGGCGGAACGAAACCCATGAACCCCTAGGCGTAGATGATGGGCGTGTTCGGAAAAATCAATTTTCTTGGCAAGTGCATTGGCAGAGACAATGCAGCCGTCGTTGTTGGAGAGTACGACAACCGGGCGATTCCATAACGCGGGGTTGAATGCCATTTCACAAGAAGCATAGAAGTTATTGCCATCAATCAGGGCGAACATTGACATAGGGGTTCCAAACGTTAGGTTTCACAAAAATTTAAAAGAAGGAAACTTGAAAAGTGTTACACTATTTTAAGAATAAGACTCACCGAAGAGCAAATCATTTTTTTGAAATAGGCGTTTAAAAGCTTAAAAAGGTCTGATATGACGACACGCACAACTAAAACCATCAAGTCGGCCAAGCCGACGTCAAAAAATAGCAATACCCATGGCGGCGCACGTGAAGGTGCAGGCAGAAAAAAAGGGAGCGGTACTTACGGCGAACCGACCAAAGTTATGCGTGTGCCCGAATCTAAGGTCAGTGTGATAAAAGATTGGCTTGAAGAAGTTTCAGGTAGCGAACAGCAAGTAGCAGAACTTGATGCGCTACAACGTGTCGCAAAGGGCAAGGCTAAGGTTCAGATACCCGCAGCAAGCAGCGAAGTGCTGTTACCGCTATACAGCCATAAAGTGGTTGCTGGCTTTCCAAGCCCGGCAGACGACTATGTGGAAATGGTGTTGGATCTCAATGAAAAATTGGTGCGCAATAAGGCAGCGACTTTTTTATTGACGGTTCAGGGCGATTCGATGAAAAAAATCGGCATTAAGGACGGTGATATCCTGGTAGTCGATAAAAGTTTGACACCTTCGGATGGCAAGATTGTTATTGCTGCGGTCGACGGTGAACTGACCGTTAAACGCCTTTCAATCAAGTCTACTGGAACTTGGTTGGTGCCTGAAAATGATCATTATCCACCGATATTGATTCGAGAAGAATCGGATGTGGTGATTTGGGGGGTTGTGACTTCAACCATCTCACTTCTTTGATATGAGAGAGATGGTTTTCTAGGTGGGCTACTGTTTAGCCGCTTCGTTACGTTGTTGATTGGCCGCTTCGATTTCTTTGGTCTGGATGAAATAAACCAACTTACGACGATCATCTTCATTCAGTCCTTGGTACTCCAAGGCGATAGTGGTATTGCCATCTGATTCAGGAATGATTTTGACGATGTTACAACGCGCCAATACTGGCGATTCTTCGGCAATAGGTTGAATCAAAATATCGACTTTATCGGTATCATTGACCGACTCATGTACTTTAAACGCTAATCCACCAGCACTGATGTTTACCATACGTTGTGGAATAGTACGAGACAGTTGTTTTTGATCAATTGTTTGTAGCACGAAATTGATCTTGCTGTTCATGGCAGTCAGTGCTCTAGCAAGTAGACTACTTTTCTGGTTGATCTGCTCGATAATACCAGTGATCTGCTCGTCTAAACCCTGTAAGTCCTGCAAGAAATATTTTTCAATATAACTGACATCAGGCGACGTCGGTAAAGGGTTTTCAATGCTTTCTTCTTCAGATATAACGTGATAACTACAAGGTAGCATGACATCAATTCGGAAAAAAGAGCGGTTGTTTTGCGTGCTCATACGACATTCTCTTAAAATTAGATTTACTAAGTTTACAAATTAATTGCCTAAATGAAAGCATTAATTACGCCAAACATTTTTATTTTTATGAGTAGTGCAAAAAAATTACTTAGGCTTTGCCTAGTGGATTGGTCGGGGTAGGCGGCGTTGAAGCATTGCCGGAAGCTGTGTAGGTTTTACTTTGTAGGTCTTGACCTTTGAAAATCTGAATCAAGGTTTCATTCAAAGAGTTAAGTGCCTGTACGCTTAAACCGTTTGCCGTGTTTTTCTCATTACAACTTATGATTTGCTGTGTCAGTTCTTCAAATTGCTTTTGGATAGGCTTTGGTAAGCTAGTAAAGTCGTCCAATAACATAAATTCTTTGAGAGAAACGGGGGTATCAGATAGAGATTCCATTAGAGAATCGTATTGTATTGCGATGCTCTCGGAGGCAGTTCTTTTTTGGTCGACAATATCGGTCAGGGGGGATATATCAGAAGCTTTTAGTGTTTCAGCTTCTTTATCTAGGATGGTTTCAAAGGCGTTGAGGGAATCAAGCAGTTGATTTAGCTGTAGGGAAAGTTTGTCTAAATCAACCGCTTTAAGCATCATTCCAATAGGCTCACGTTACCCGTTGTTTCCTGATAGAAGTAGTTCAGTTGCCATTAATTTCGTTGCAACTTGATCAGGGTTCACACGGTAAGTACCGTCTTGAATTTTTTGCTTCAATTCTTCAATACGCGCACTGTTATCTACAGAAGAAGTTTGTGCTTTCTGTTCTAGTGATTTAATGTCTTTTAGTGAAGACAAAGTGACAGTATCAGCAGATGTCGACGCAGATTTTGCGTTGTTTGCTGATGCTTTTCCTGCTGTGTTGCCAGAAGACGGATCTGTCAGCCGACTATCCAGTCCTCCAGTTGCTAATCTTTTAATATCCATGGCTTTTCCCTACCGATGTATGTGTCATTCTAAATGAAGTAATATTCTGTTTTCTAGTCTTTTTATCGGCAGACATAGAATAACTTTAGTAAAAAATAAGCAGAAATATCACTTTTTATATATGTTTATGGTACTAATACAGTGTTCGGAGCAATAACTATGCCTTTTAGCTCTTTTTTGGAATTGGCGTTGCGGACGGGTATTTGTTGCCGTTCCGTTCCGCTTTCCAGAGCAATGCCTTCAGTTTCTACTCTTACGCTTCCGACATAAGTCACAATCTTTATCGGCTGATTTTTGAAAACTAAATAGGGGGGCTGCAACATTTTTACGGTAATGATGCTGTTAGGGCCAATCCCTTGTTTTGCCCGCATGCCAGTAACGTTCTTCAGATGAGTCATCGAGTTTCGTTTAGCTTGTCTATAAGGTACATAAGCGAGCTGAATATCGGATGGTTTGATGGTCGCGCCTCTTAGAATACCTCTTGTCGAAATAATGACAGGCACTTCGCCATCCACGGCTGCAATGACATATAACGTCCAGTCAGGATCATCACAACTGAGACGAAAACTCATGCGCCCAGCGACTTTATCGGGGGTTTTATCTTCAAGATCGACGGCTTGTTTACATACACCCAATTGAAGCCTAGAGCTGATTGGACTGATGTCGATTTTCGGATTTCTTAAATGTTGGTCGACTTTTTGCTTTACGAAGTCGTAAACCTGTTTTTCAAGGCTTTCCGTCGACTGATAAACGCTTTTATCCGTGCTTGAATCGGCATGTGCGATGGAAAACGGCAAAATTGTCCATAGGATTATGGCGAAGAACCGATTAAATGCAGAGCCGGAAAACAGATTGAATAAATAATAAGTGGGATAATGTGTCAAAATGCACTCTAATCCAGTGTTGGGTTTCGTTTTGATTGCATAGAAAATTTCAGTTATATTAACTGAATTGAAATCAATTTTCTCGCTTTTCATTGTTGTCCGTTGCGGCACGGTGAGAAGGGAGATTGCTTTCTAAGGTAGATAATAAAGGTGGCTTTACATGTCTAGTTTTCTAAAAGGGGTTGACCAAAGAACGTCTCTTGCGGGGATGAACCGTATGGAGTTGTTGTTGTTTAAGATTCAAGGTGAACAGTTATTTGGAATAAACGTGTTTAAAGTCCGCGAAGTCATTCGTACACCTTTTATTTCACCTGTTCCTAAAGCTGACCCTCGTGTTGTCGGCGTAGCGGATATTCGTGGGCAGACAATGCCGATGATTGATCTGGCAAAAGCTTTGGATCTCCCTTCAATTCCGCAGGATAAATACAGCGATTCCCTGACCATTGTGACAGAGTTTAACAGCTCTGTTCAGGGGTTCTTGGTGGAAGATGTTGACCGTATTGTGCATCTTCGTTGGGAAGATATTTTGCCGCCGCCGGACTCTTTACAGAACGTCAACTATCTGACAGGTATCACCCGTGCTCAAGATCGAATCGTCGAAATTGTCGATGTTGAAAAAGTCTTGGCAGAAGTATCGGGTCGTCAAGAAGAAATGTCAGACGAGTTCTTGCATGCTAACCAAGATAAGACCGCAGGGCACAACTTCTTCGTACTGGGGGCGGATGACTCGGCGGTGGCACGTAATCAGTTGAAAGTCACGCTTGATAAGCTGGGTATTGCCAATAAGATTGTTACCAATGGTCGTATTGCATTGGACTTCTTGAAGAAGTGGGCTGATGACGCTGATAAAGGTATTTCCGATCCTGTAGGGCAACGCGTATTGATGGTGATTTCAGATATTGAGATGCCGGAGATGGATGGTTATACCCTAACCACCAATATCCGCAAAGACCCTCGTTTGAACGATATTTATGTGGTGTTGAGTTCTTCCTTGAGTGGTGGGTTCAATGCTTCTTTGACCGAGAAGGTCGGTGCAAACAAGTTTATGTCGAAATGGCATCCTGAAGAGTTGGCACAAGCGATTATCGATCGCATTGATGAAGTAAAGTCTCAGATTGAAAAGTCCGCTTAAATTTAAGTTTAATGTTTGACTTGTTTGGCGTTGATAAGAGTTGATACAAGGCGGTTGATTTTGCAAAGTTCAGGGTTTGTTTCTATGACAAAATTTTGGTTAATGGCCTTGGGGCTGGCTTTTGGTCTGACAGCGTCTTTTCAAAGTTTTGCCGAACAAGCTGCCTATCAACAACGTGATTTATCTCAACAGACACCTCAAAGCAACTCTGCAACCCCTTATCCTACAAAATGTGTGACCGCTACCGGAACGGCATCTACTGATGGTGTGACAGAAGCCTATGCCAGAAAAATGGCGATTCGTGATGCTTTGAAGTTGGCAAGCATGCAAAGCAATTTACGGGTCTCCAGTGCGCAAGAAGTCAAAGACTTTGCCTTATCCAATGATGTCACGCGTTTCACAACCCATTCTAAAGTGTCAGGATTTAAAGTTGTCAAAGAAGGTTTTAAAGAATTGCCTTTTGATGAGCAGTTCGATAAGGACGGCAAACCTTTAAAAGACACGCGTTCCAAAACCTATCAAGTGACACTGAAAGTCTGTTTGACTGAAGATCCACTGGCATGTAGCAATTATCCAGGTAACCAATATCAGCCAAAACTGGCGATCGCCCAAGTGGTGACAACAGATGGTTACGGCGCTAGAGATATTTCTAATTTGTTGTCTGGTTACCAGTTGGAATTAAACCGTCGAATTCGTGATTTAGGCTATTTGAATGAGACAATGCTGGAAACCGGTAGTCAATTGACGGAGTCGCCAAGCATGGTGGCCCCAAACCTCTCAAGAGATGTGTTACAGCCTATTCGTGAAACCACGGGGGCGCAATATCTGATGATGACGGTGTTGCGCTCGCTATCAAGACATAACACCGACCCTGCGGTTTGGAACAAAATCAAAGGCTACTATGATTTAGAAGTAAAGCCTAATGCGCGTTATATCGAAGCGGATTCTTATATTATCGACTTGACGACTTTCCAAATCGTTTTCCAAAAGCGTTATGGGTTTGATATTAAGGGCAAGGTAACGGTGGGGCGTGACAGACCTTTCGGAACCAATGCGTTTTTTGCCACCAATACCGGGATGGCATTTCATGCCATGTTGCAACAACAATCACGAGATGCTTATCGTTACTTGCATTGTCAGCCTTTAAAAACACGCATTATCGATATTCGTAACGGTGAATATATTCTTTACCTCTCTGAAGAGTCCGGCGCCAAAGTGGGGGATGAACTAGCGGTTTATCATCAGTTTGGCAGCAGTGTTCAATATCAGGGGCAAAACCTTGGCTTTGATTCGGTACCTGCCGGTTTCTTGAAAATTGAGCGTATTCAATCCAAATTCGCTGTGGCAAAAGTGACAGCCGAAAAAGGACTTATCCAAGTAGGGGATGAAGTCCGTTCCTGGTAATTTTTAAAGTCGCCTTTTTCTAAAAAGGCGGCTTGTTTCTATCTTCTTTTCTCCACCCCCAACCTGGTAGATTTTGATTGTATTAATCAACGCTTTGTCACTATCGGCAATATTTGCCGAAACTTTGTGTTTTTTTAACTTTTCTCCCTCAAGTTTTTTTAAGCCCTGCCGATAAACGCCCGTTTTTTCGTAACTTTAGAAATTTTTTTCAATTTTGGCACTCTGGTTGCTAAAAGCTACATGACGGAAAAACCATAATAAAAAATTGACACTTAGTGCGTTCCGTTACGACCAGATTAAATTAAGGAATTAGGTTATGGAATCGATTTTTGGAATACATGAGCAGGCTTTGCTGATTCGCAAAGAACGTGAAAGTATTTTGGCAAATAACCTTGCCAATGCGGATACACCAAATTTCAAGGCCAGAGACATTGACTGGCGTAAAGAAATTAAAAACGCTCAAGATCAAATGGATGCCAAAAAATTTGCCCCAGACTTGGAGATGACAAATAGTCGTCATATCGAAGCCTTTGGTGATATGACAACCGATGACTATTTGAAATATCGCGTTCCGACTCAGCCTTCTTTGGATGGCAACACGGTTGAAGCGCATATTGAGAAAGCCAAATTTATGGAAAACGCCATTCAGTACCAAGCATCGCTTGAATTTATTAATGGCAAGATTTCCGGTATACGTACCGCATTAACAGGTGGAGGCTAAGATAAATGTCAGTATTTCCGACTCTAGATATTTCTGCGACAGCCATGAGCGCGCAGACGATTCGTTTGAATACGATTGCCTCGAACATGGCGAATGCGGATAGTATCAGCTCTAACTCGGCTGAGACGTATCGTTCCAAACAACCGGTTTTCAAAACGATTATGGATAACGAAACAGGGCTACCGGAAGGTGGTGTTGAAGTTGACAAAATCGTTGAAAGCAAGGCTCCGTTGAAAATGGAGTATGCACCGAATAACCCGATGGCAAATAAAGATGGTTATATTTTCCGTCCAAATGTTAATCCGGTGGAAGAGATGGCAAACATGTTGGATGCCTCTCGTTCTTATGAAACCAATATCCAAGTGATGAATACCTCTAAGCAATTGCTGCTTAGAACGATTCAGATGGGTAAATAAGGAGTAGGTTATGTCAACAGTATCATCAACTTCTAGTGATTATATTAAAGCGCTTCAGCAGTCGTCTGATACGGCAGCATCTGCTCCGAATCAACAGCTTGGTCAAGCGGATTTCTTAAGATTGTTAACGACTCAGTTGCAAAATCAGGACCCAAACAAACCGATGGATCCAAAAGATTTCGTCACAAACTTGACGCAAATGAGCCAGTTGCAGTCGACTCAGGATTTGAATACATCCATGACGGCTATGTTGTCTGGCTTCCAAGGGTTACAAACCCTGCAAGCAGCCAGCATTATTGGTAAGTCTGTGCAAGCTAGTGGCGAGGACTTGGCTTACACCCAAGGTCAGGATGCTCAGTTCCGCTTGACAGCGAAAACTGACCAAGCATTGACGGACGTTAAGGTGGTTGTCTCCAAAGATGGCGAGGCAGTTAAAAATATTTCGGTCGGCGATTTGGCCGCGGATCAAACAATCAACTGGGACGGAACCGATGATAACGGCAACGCCCTAGCGAGTGGTACTTATAAATTGACTGCTTATGGAAAGGATGCTAATGGTGATATCCAACAAATAAACACTGTCGTGGGTACTAAAGTTAATAGTGTTGCCGTCGGGACGGATGGCAAAATGAAACTGACCCTTGCAACCGGTGAACAGGTTGCAATGGATGCGGTTCGTGAAATTGGTCAATAAGAGAGAGGTGGATTATGTCGTCTTATGATTTAAATGCGTTAAGTGGAATTAATGCAGCATCAACAGGGTTGTCGGTTATTTCCAACAACTTGGCTAACTCAGAAACCGTTGGTTTCAAAAGCTCACGTGCTGAGTTTGCGGATATGTTTACTGGCGCGCAAACCTCTCCTGGTGGCGGTACCCGTGTTAACGCAATCACTCAGGATTTCACACAAGGAACGCTAAACAGTACGGGGCGTGACTTGGATATGGCAATCGATGGTGAAGGTTTTTTCGTTCTAGATGATCAAACAGGAAAATATCCTAATATTTATACTCGTAATGGTTCATTCAAACTGGATCAGGACGGTTTTATTACTGACCAGAACGGTAACAAGTTACAAGGGTATTTGTTGAACACCACGCTTTCAACCGAAACGAATCCTGTTTTTGAAACTACGATGGACTCAATTGACCTGAATAAGTTGAATAAAACGCCGAAAGCAACAGATGAAATGACCTACAACATCAATGTGAACGGTGATACGGCTAATAACGTTGACCCAAATGGTAATGGCGTTGGTTCGACCACAACGACAGGTGCGCCAGCAAGAACAAACTTTCAACGTCTGGTGGATTTCAACGATGCAACCGGTGGTTCAAAAGACCCTTATGCAGGTTCTCCTGATTTTTCGTATCCTAAAACGGTTTATGATTCTTTGGGGGGTGAGCACCGTCTGACCGCTAACTACTATAAACGTGATGTGGTGTCGGTTGCGAACTCGACACAGGATTACAATGGTGACGGTACTAACGATAAATACACGAGTTGGATCGTTCAGTACACTATGGAAGACAAGGACGCTAACGGTAAATGGGTGACAAGTGGTCACGTATCAAACGCCGCGGGTCAGCTTGTCGATAGCACGGGTGCTGCGGTAGCGACTGTTCCTGCCCCTGCGGGTACGGATTTGTTGGATGGTCAAATTTTCGAATTACGATTTGATACGGATGGTAATTTGGTTGATGTTCAACAGCCAAACTCACTAAACGCGCCAGTGGGAACCAACACCACCAATGGTGAACTGCCAGCAGCGAGTTGGACACAAGTAACCAACAAAAGTGCGGCGTTGAACTGGGTTGTGGATTCACCATTGACAGGTGCAAACGATCCACTTGGGAATCCAACCAGTGCATCCATTAATATTTCAGCTGATTTTACGGATATGACGCAGTTTGCAGGCTCGAATAACCTTCGTGGTGTTTCTCAGAACGGTTATGCAATTGGTGACTTGGTTGGTTTGAAAACCGGTTTGGATGGTGTTATCCAGGCTAACTACTCAAACGGACGAGCAGTACCGATTGCACAAATCGCTCTAGGGAACTTTACTGATAAGAATGCACTGACGAAGCTGGGGGGGCAAACCTATGCAGAGTCTTATGGTTCAGGTACAGCCCAAATTGGGATTGCAAACAATAACGGATTTGGGAAAATTAACGCCGGTTCATTGGAGTATTCAAACGTTGATACTGCGGGTGAGCTGGTTAAGATGATTCAAACCCAGCGTACTTATCAAGCGAGTACACAGGTATTGTCAACTTCTCAAACGTTGATGCAAAGAATCCTTCAGCTATAAGCTGTGTCCATTGCATGGAAAGCCGGCAACTTTTGCCGGCTTTTTTGTTTGTTTTGCCGCTAAACAGGTTATCGGCCGTTTTCTAAAAGCTTTAATTAAAATTTTATACGATGTTGGCACGTTGAATGCTTTTACTAAACTGATGAATAAAGACGTCAGCTTTTTGGCAATAGAACGTTAACACACAAGGAAATGAAACCGAGACCGTCAGAGTCAATTTAAAAAGTGTTTCATCGTTTGAACTAGGGCAGCATGAGTTTGCTGCCTTGGTTCAGATTTTTTGACTGGATAAAAATTGCAAGGAACTGTCAGATGGATCGTATGTTATATATTGCGATGAGTGGTGCGAAGGAAGTTGCTCTTTCTCAAGCCAACAACGCAAACAATTTGGCAAATGCGACAACAGATGGGTTCAAACAGGACTTCAACCAATTTCGTGCCATGCATGTGGAAGGTCCTGGTTGGGACTCCAGAGCCTATGCTTTGGATGAACGTTCTGGTACCGATTTCACTCCTGGACCAATTAAGGTCACGGGGCGAGATCTGGATGTCGTAACGAAGGATAACGGCTTTATGGCTGTTCAGGCACCTGACGGTTCTGAGGCATTGGTGCGCTCTGCATCCATGCATGTTACTCCAGAAGGAGATTTGGTTGATGTTAGGGGTGATCCGGTTCTTAACGAAGGCGGCTCTCCAATCAATATTCCACCTGCTAAAAAAATATCGATTGCTTCCGATGGAACCATTTCGTTTTTACCGGCAGATTCTCAAACCAACATTATGGTAACTGCAGATCAATTAAGACTGGTGGAACCGGATATCAAAAACCTGCAAAAAGGGTTGGATGGTTATATCCGCAATACGGGTGGTAATTTGGATCAAGCAACTATCAAGGTTACCAGTGGGGCTTTGGAAAGCAGTAACGTGAATACAGTGGAAGCACTGACAAACATGATCGAATTATCCAGAAAATATGAAATGCAAGTGAAGATGATGAATACATCAAAAGCGCATGCGCAAAAATCCGATAGCTTGTTGAGCTTAAGTTAGGAATAGGAGAGAACAATGGAAAGAGCACTTTATGTCGCCAAAACGGGGTTAGAAGGTCAGTCATTCCGATTAGCTGCTATTTCTAACAACATTGCTAACGCCAACACCTATGGTTTTAAGTCAGGCCGTGCAGAATTTGAAGACTTGATGTACCAAAACGTACGTCAACCAGGCGCACAAGCCACGCAGGATGAAGCCAATACGCTTCCTTCCGGTTTACAGCTGGGGACAGGGGTAAAAGCCATTGGTGTCCAAAAAATCTTTACTGAAGGTAATGCAATGATTACCAACAACCAACTGGATGTGATGATTCAGGGGAAAGGTTTTTTAAGAGCATTGGATCAAAACGGAAACGTCCTTTATACCCGTGACGGTTCGCTACAGGTCAACCAAAACGGTGACTTGGTGACCTCTTCGGGCTATTTGATTGATCCGAACATCAATATTCCACAAAACGTCACTGAGATCACCATCTCCAGTGATGGACAGGTTTCAGGGCAAGAGCCGGGCAACACTCAACCAACCGTTTTGGGTCAGTTGGAATTGTCTACTTTCATCAATCCGGCCGGGTTGGAGTCAGTCGGTCAGAACTTCTACAAAGAAACTCTGGCGAGTGGTACGCCTCAAGACAAAAACCCTGAAACCGATGAGGCTGGAAGCATTTTGCAAGGTGCGTTGGAGTCTTCTAACGTTAATACCGTTGAAGAGTTGGTGAGCATGATTGAAGCTCAGCGAACGTATGAAATGAACTCGAAAGTCGTAAGTGCGGCTGACGGCATGATGAAATACCTGAACAATAATGTTTAATGAATTAAACATCTGAAAGCTCCTAACGATAAGGAGGGTAGAACCATGACCAGAAAAACACACACAAAAACAAAAAAATCGTTGAATACCCTTGTGAAGTTGGCCATTGCTGCGGCAGTGATGCCGGCGCTATTAGTCGGTTGCTCAGCAACGCCTGAACGTATGGATAAATTCAGCTACGAGCCAAATTATCCAACGAATATTCCGACCAAAAGTATACCGACAAACGGTTCCTTATATCAAACTGGCGATAGCATGACGCTATTTGATGATTCTCGTGCCCATAAGGTCGGGGATATTATCACCATTCAGTTGGATGAGAAGTTTGACGCCAAGAAAAAAGATGAAGCCAAATACAATAAAACCAATACCCAAAACTTCGGTCTGAACGGTTCGGGTACCGTGGGGTCTAATGCAACTGCATTTGGTAGTACTTTAGGTGGGAAAACCGGGTTGGGGATAGGCTACGGCTCTGACGGAGCTTTTAATGGTAAGTCTGATGTAAAACAAAACTCGAGCTTGACGGGGGCGATTGCCGTTACTGTTGTTGAGGTGATTCCAAATGGAAACCTCGTGATTCGAGGCGAAAAATGGCTGACGATTCATGACGGAGAAGAAGTGATTCGTTTTGCCGGCATTATCCGTCCGCAAGATATTCGCCCAGACAATACGATTGACTCCACCAAAGTGGCAGACGTACGTCTGATCTACAAAGATACCGGCGTCGCTGGCGACATGACAAAACCAAGTGCGGTGACGCAGTGGTTGCATAAATACTGGCCTTTGTAAGGTGCGATTAATAAGGCCTGTCACAAAGCAATTTTAATAATTTAATTTAGTGTCTACTGCCGGGGCGGGATACCCCAACCTGGCAGATTTTTAATACATATCTACCGGTTTTTTTCTGGTCTTTGGGGGCGATTATTCGCCCCATTTTTTTATCTGAAAATTGTCGTTCGGCAAATTCTCGAAAACTTTAATTTTTTTCTCATTTTTTTGTATAAATGGCATATCTGATGCTTAATTCTTTCTAAAGATAATAATAGAAATCCTGAAAGATAGGAGTTTGACCATGTTTACCAGAAAAATCGCCATTTTCATGACGGCTATGATTCTTTGGAGTAGCTTTGCGCAAGCGGCTCGTGTCAAAGATTTGGCTAATATTGCAGGCGTGCGAAGCAACCAATTAATCGGTTACGGCTTGGTTGTTGGCCTGGACGGTACCGGTGATAAAACCGCTTATGCAGACCAAAGCTTGATGAGCATGTTGAATAAATTTGGTATCAATTTGCCGGCAGGAACAAAGACCAACTCAAAAAACATTGCAGCGGTTGCGGTTCATGCTGATTTGCCTGCATTTGCCAAATCTGGACAACGTATTGACGTGACGGTTTCCTCACTGGGTAACGCCAAAAGTTTACGTGGCGGAACGCTATTGCTCACCCCGTTGAAAGGGGTGGACGGCAATGTCTATGCACTGGCGCAAGGCAGCTTGGTGGTAGGTGGTTTGAATGCAACTGGAGCGGACGGGTCTAAAATCACCATCAATATTCCAAGTGTCGGTCGTATCCCTAATGGTGCCATGGTTGAAAAAACGGTCAACACAGGGTTTGATTTAGGCAACACCATTACGCTTAACCTGAAAAATTCAGATTTCACCACCGCGACGAATTTGGTGAATGCCATCAATCAAAAACTTGGGTCAGGAACGGCTTCGGCAATGGATGGGGATTCCGTTGAAGTGATGGCACCAAGAATGCCGAATCAACGTGTTGCATTCCTGTCCATGATTGAGAACATTCAAGTCAAGCCGGGCGTTGAAGCGGCGCGAGTGATTATCAACTCCCGTACGGGTACGGTTGTTATCGGTGCGGATGTCAAAGTCTCTGCCGCCGCAGTGACGCACGGTAATTTAGTGGTCAAGGTGTCCGAAGCACCTAAGGTCTCGCAACCCAATGCTTTGGCGGGTGGTCAGACGGCAGTGACACAGTCTTCGCAATTAAGTATTCAAAACCTAGGAACCAATCAGATGATGAGGTTTCCAAAAGGTGTAACCTTGGACGATATTGTTCAAGCGGTGAACAAAGTCGGCGCAGCGCCAAGTGATTTGATTGCGATCTTGGAAGCCTTAAAACAAGCCGGTGCTTTGCAAGCCGACTTGATGGTTATTTAAGAATAAGAGGACAGTGTTATGGCGGATATGATTGCACCATCTTCAGATTTGAAAGCCTATCAGCAAATTTATTCGAGCCCGAATAACTTAAACGAGCTGAAGCTTGAAGCCAAAAAGAACCAGCAGGCGGCGTTGAAACCTGTCGCCCAGCAGTTTGAAGCACTGTTTTTATCGCAAATCCTAAAAGAAGCGAGTAAAGTTAAATTTGATAACGGTTGGCTGGACGGTGGCCAAGCGGATTTTTATAAAGATTGGTATAACCAGCAAATTGCTCAAGAGCTTTCGACTAAAGGAAGTCTTGGTTTGGCCGATATGATAGTTAAGCAACTGGCGCCAAAGAATCCTTCGCTGAAACCAACAGACCTGAAAGCGAACTTCCATCAGGAAGGGAACGCACTGAATGCGTTGACAGGTAAAGAAGGACAAGCTGTTCAGACAATGACGACAGCAAGTAATTTGGCATCAAGACCAATCAATAAAAATAGCGCTAGTGCTGACTAAGACCAGAAAGGAAATAAACTATGGCGAACTTACTTACGATAGGCATTAGTGCAGCCAGTACCTTCCAAAAAGCAATTGAGGTAACTGGTAATAACACTGCCAACGTATCGACCCCAGGCTACAACCGTCAAAGAGCCGAAATCATCAGTAATTCAGCAGGTTTGGTTGGAAACGCTTATACAGGCGGCGGCTCCACTGTTGAATCCGTTCAGCGCATTTATGCGAGTTATATCCAAACCCAACTGGTCAGTGCCAACAGTTTGAAGTCTCGTTATGATGAGCAGCTTTCGCTTGCACAGCAAGTGGAAGGGGTGGTTGCGAGTAATGATGGCAGTATCCAGAATTTCATGCAAAACCTGTTCGACTCTTTCCAAAACTTGGCAAACAATCCAACAGATACCAGTAGTCGTCAGCAAGTCATTGATCAGTCCAATAACCTCCAAACAATGGTGGGTAACCTTTCTGGTGTTTTGAAAGATACACAAAAACAAGTGAATGACCAAATCAGCGGTCTGACGACTGAAATCAATAACCGTCTTGATACGATTTATCAAATCAACAAACAGGTGTCGGTTGCTCAAAGTAGTGGTGCACAGTCGCCAAATGAATTGTTGGATCAACGTGATCAAGCCATTCTTGAATTGAGTAAGTATATGGACATCAAAACCTATACACAGTCTGATGGAGAAATGGTTGTTTATACCGGGAATGGTAAGTACCCATTGGTAACGAGCAACACCGTTAACCACCTTCAAGCCAGCTCATCAGAGTTTACCGATGAAGGTCGCACAGAAGTCTATATGGACGTTAGTGGTCAGAAAACGATGGTGTCCAGCCAAATTAAGAGCGGGCAACTGGGAGCGGTACTGGATTTTCGTTCTAATATGTTAGACAAAACCGTCAATGACTTGGGTGTGATGTTGAATGGTTTGGTAGCCGGTGTGAACTGGCAGCATTATCAAGGCTATGATGAGAATGGCGATGCTGGCGGTAATGTTTACACACCGCTGAATTTGACTGCGGATAAGAGTGTCAAAAACGTTGGAACGGAAGATGGGTCAAACATCGTTGTCAGCTTCAAGCCGGCAATCGCGGGTAACCAGCCGCCATACACGCCAGCAACTCAACCTGCCACTTATACTGCAAAGCAAACTGATTTGGCAACAGCGAATGCGGCTATCGGTAACTTGCAACCAAAAGATTACATCGTTAAGGTTAACTCTGGCGGTAACTTTGAAGTTTATGATCGAAACAATCCAACCACTGTTTTGGGGACGGTTGCATTTGGTTCTTCCGGGCAAGTGGATGGATGGAACTTTGATTTTTCTTCAGTTGCAGCAGGTACGGTTCAGGCAGGCGATAAGTTTTTGATTCAGCCTAACCAAGGGATGCTGGATAATTTCAAAACGGAAATCTCTGACCCTAACAAGTTGGCAACTCGCGGTCAAAGTCCTGATCCGGCTGATGTCGCACCAACCGCTGCAGCAATCGGTGACAACACCAATATTGCAAACCTGGCGAGCTTGTCAGATAAAAAATTATTGTTCAATGATGCATCCGGTAACCCCGCTCAGACACTTTTGGGTGGTTATTCACTTATGTCTACGCATGTGGGAGCGTATGTTCAGGCAACGCAAACACAATCGGTGGCGCAAACAAACGTTTATAAGCAGATTTCAGACAGACGTGAAAGTATGTCTGGCGTAAGTTTGGACGAAGAGGCGGCAAACTTGATAAAATTTCAGCAAGCCTATCAAGCGTCTGCTCAAATCATTCAGGCGTCAAGAACCTTGTTTGATACGTTGATTGGCGCAATCCGATAGGATAGAAGGAGAAGGTTATGCGAGTCTCAACAATGCAGTTTTACACAAAAAGTTACTCTGCTATTCAGGATAATCAGAATGCGGTTCTCAACCTGCAAGAGCAGATTGCTTCAGGCAAAAGAGTCAACAAGCCGAGTGATGATCCTTCTGCGAATCCGCAAATTAACTTGTTGAATAAAACCATTAACAGTTTGGCGCAGTTCAAGAAAAATGGCGATTTTGCGTCTTCTCAATTGTCTTTGGAAGAAACGCAGTTGGATTCAGTCACTAACTCTATCCAGCGCGCACGCGAGTTGGCGTTGCAAATGAGTAACGGAACCTATTCGGCAACCGATAGACAAGCGACAGCAAAAGAAATCGGTCAGATTATTGACCATATGAGAAGCTTGATGAACAGCAAAAACTCTCAAGGAGAGCTGTTGTTTGCTGGAAACAGCGTCAATGCGACGGCTGCTTTCATTCCAGATGCAAATGGTAACACTACTGCGGCAATGACTGCCCGTGGCAACCAATACTATGCTTATATCGGTAGTAACAACTCAAACGGTGGTACCCCGGTTGATTCCCAATCAAACTATGGTGCCAGATTCGTTCAGATCGGTTTTGATTCTGACAATACACTGAACCCCAACGACAAAGGGGATTCAAGTCGCGTGAGAATTACTGATAATGGTGCGTCTGTGTTCAATTTGTCGGGCGGTGCAACGTCTTTGCCTGCTGGAGTTGACCCGAGTCTTTTGAATGTTTTGGTGACATTGAAAGACAACCTCGACCAGGGTTTGGCGCCACCGGCAAGCATTGCGACAGATTTGGAAACAGGCATCAAGCAACTGGGGTCATCACTTGCTGAAATTGGTGGACGTCAAAACCGTATTGATGCGCAAAGTACTGCGGGCGATACTTTCACCATTGCTTTGAAGCAGCGTTTGTCCAACCTTCAAGACATGGATATGGTTCAAGGTGTCACGGATCTGACGACCAAGCAAAACTCCTTGCAGATTGCACAGCAAGTGTTTGCAAAAGTGCAAGGTATGTCATTATTTGATTACATCAAATAATATTGGGTATCGGCTAGGCAATATCGAACTTGGCGTGATGCACAATCTATCAAACAGAAAGCCGACAGATGTCGGCTTTTTTATTATGGAAAGTTGGCTTTTATTTTGCTGTATTCTTGACGTTAATTGAAATTTGTTGGAACTTTGACAGAGAAAGCCATGTCGAACACGAGAATCTGGGTCTATTTGATTATTGCCTCTACCATGTTGATGGTGGTGAGTGGTAGCCTGTTCGTGTCTTTCCAGCATTGGGTCGTCAAAGAGTCGCCAAATGCCGTATCGGTCATCGAATCCATCATCCCGCGCTCCTCAACACAAAACACCCTACAAGTCGCATCTGCGCCTGTTCAATCGCATCGTGTCATGTTGAGTACCGCTTGGGACAATAAAGATGCCGAGAATAAATCACCCAATACCAAAGCGGATACAGTAGAGACTTCAGAATCACCGGCACCACAAGTCGTTAAAACACATATCACCACCAATGTTGCCACTCGGGTTTCGAGTATGCCGAACCCTGTCATCAAGACATACAGTACCCCTCAGCCTGAAAGATTAGATTTGGTTCAAGCTTCAGATACGCCAGCTTCCTTTTCGGCAAGGCCAGCGGTTTTGACAATTGAAAAACCGCAGAAAAATACACTGTCTCATAATCATGCGTCAAAACTCACGCCTTCGTTCGTTATCTATCAGGACGAATTGGTTGTAGAGTTTCCAAAGGCAATTGCCACCACGCAAAACATCAAAAAAGCAGTGACAAGACTTTTGCTGTCGCATCATTTGGTCAGAGATGGCAATTTGTTGTCGGACAAACATCTTGATTATACAAATCGTCCCTATTTTTACCGTAAAGTGTTGGATGAAAACAAACAGCCCATCCGTTATCCGAAACAAGCATACGATTACATCAACTACCTGATGAACGCTTCGGTGGAAGAGGTAAAAGACGAAGACGGTGAGTTTGTTGAGGTTCATATTCCGCTTCACGAAAGCGGGCTGAAAGGCCCTGCGAAGACGTACCGGGCCATCGTGAATACCTATGCCAGTAAGTTCGATATTAACCCGGCACTGGTTTATGCAGTGATGGAAACCGAGAGTGGCTTTAACCCGAAAGCGGTGAGTTCTTCAAACGCGATTGGTTTGATGCAATTAAAGCCAGATACTGCCGGAAAAGATGTCTATCAGTATATCGACCAAAAACCGGGGCAGCCTTCCAAGTGGGATTTGTTCGACTCGGAAAAGAATATTCGCATGGGCATCGCTTACCTCAGCTTGTTGAAGCACGACTATCTTTCCGATATTCGCAATGACAAAATCAAGCAAATGGTCACCATTTCTTCTTATAATGGGGGCATTAAGACGGTACTCGGTTTGTTTGGTAAAACGCCGGACAAAGCCATTGCACGCTTGAATCGACTGAATCCAAAACAGGTTTATCGTACCTTGCGTTATCAACATCAATCGGATGAAACGCGTCGTTATTTGGATAAAGTTTTGCGTGCCGAAAGCCGTTATAAAGCATTATTGGATGATGCTTAAGTCATCTCCAAATCGTTAAGGACAAAAAGGATATCGAGATGCAGCCATATTGGCAGGGCAAACAGGTTTTGGTAACGGGAGCAGATGGGTTTATCGGTTCTCATTTGGTGGAAGCACTGGTCAATGCAGGCGCTAAAGTCAGAGCGCTGGCGCTATACAACTCTTTTAACGACTGGGGTTGGCTCGAACAATCTCCGGTATTGAACCAAGTTGAAGTGGTGAGCGGCGATGTCCGTGATCCGTTCCTGTGTAAGCAAATTACCAAGGATTGCCACACAGTTTTCCACTTAGCAGCCTTGATTGCCATCCCGTATTCTTATGTCGCCCCAAACTCTTATGTCGAAACCAATGTCAACGGCTCTTTGAACATGGTGCAGGCGGCCATGGAAAATGGCGTGCAACGTTTTATGCATACCTCTACCTCGGAAGTTTACGGCACAGCGCAGTATGTGCCGATTGATGAAAAGCACCCGTTACAACCTCAGTCACCTTACAGTGCCAGTAAAATCGGTGCAGATGCGATGGTGATGTCCTATTTCAATGCCTTTGAGTTTCCCGTTTCTATTGCCCGTCCATTCAACACCTATGGACCAAGACAATCGGCGAGAGCGGTGATTCCAACCATCATCACGCAAATTGCCAATGGCATGAAGGAAATCAAGTTGGGCGACACGTCTCCAACACGTGATTTCAACTTCGTGACCGATACCTGCCGTGGCATGATGGCGATTGCCCAATCTGAAAAAACCATTGGTGAAACCGTGAATATCGGTTCCAACTACGAGATTTCGGTTCAAGATACGCTGGAGTTGATTAAAGAACTCATGGGCAGTGATGTGGTGTTTGTGCAGGACGAACAACGTATCCGCCCCAAAGATTCGGAGGTTTTCCGTCTTTGGTGTGATAACACGATGATTCGCGAGTTGACAGGGTTTGAACCTGTCACGGATATTCGTGCAGGCTTGCAGCAAACCATCGACTGGTTCACTGATCCAACTAATCTTAAGCGCTACAAAGCCGATATCTATAATGTCTAACTCTGGTTTTAGACTAGAAATAGGTGAGTGGCAAAATTTATGACGGCGGACAATTTGAAAAATGACACTTCAAAAGCTCGGTCTGAAGTTCAGTCTGACACCTGGCAAAGTCTTGCCAATGCCATTCGCAACCATTATCAGGTTGCCGAGTCCGATTTCGTTCCATTACACGCGCCGTGCTTTGATAAAACCGAAAAAGAACTGCTCAACGCCTGCATCGATTCCACTTTTGTATCGTCGGTGGGCGAGTTTGTCGGTGCGTTTGAAGAACAGATTGCCGACTTTACTGGTGCCAAACATGCGGTAGCTGTCGTTAATGGCACCATGGGATTGTTTCTTGGTCTAAAAGTAGTAGGGGTGAAAGCGGGAGACTTGGTGCTGACGCAATCACTGACCTTTGTCGCCACGCCGAATGCCATTAAAATGTTGGGCGCTGATCCTGTGTTTGTCGATGTTTCTCCCAAAACCATGGGGTTGAGCGCAGACGCTCTGGCAGCGTTTCTCAACACGCAAACCTACCAAAAAAACGGTAAATGTTTTCATAAGGCTTCGCATCGCCTTATTTCCGCTTGTGCGCCGATGCATACCCTGGGCTTTCCCATGGAGATAGAGCAAGTCGTTTCGCTCTGTCACGAACATGGCATTAAGGTGGTTGAAGACGCTGCCGAAAGCCTGGGCTCATTCGTCAACGGCATGCATACCGGCACGTTTGGCGATGTCGGCGTGTTCAGCTTCAACGGCAATAAAGTCATTACCACTGGTGGTGGTGGCATGCTGGTGACCAATAAACCTGATGTTGCCACGCACGCCAAGCACCTCAGCACCACGGCAAAAATTCCGCATCAATGGTTGTTTGAGCATGATGAAATCGGTTACAACCTGCGTATGCCAAACCTCAATGCCGCACTGGGCGTGGCACAGATGAAAAAGCTGCCAAGTTTCTTGGCTGAAAAACATCAATTGGCGTTGCAATATCAAGAGTGGATTGAGGGTACACAAACTTCTGATACCCCCAACCTAGTAGATTTTGGCGCGGATTATCGTCAAAACTTTCCTGACAATCTACCAAACTACTGGCTGAACGCTTGTGTACTGAATTCATGTGAAGACAGAGATGCCTTCTTATCCGATTTCAATGGTGCTAATTTACAAACCAGACCTTTGTGGACACCGATGCATCGTCTTGATATTTATCAAAATGAATTGTGTGGTGATATGACGCATACCGAATTTTTTGCCGAGCGCGTCGTGAATGTTCCAAGTGGTGTGGTTTGCCCGCCAGTGACGGAGAGTGGGCTATGAAGACGCCTTTGCTCTTGATTGGCGGCGGCGGTCATTGTGCATCGGTCATTGATGTTATTGAGGCCAACGGCCGTTTTGAGATTGTCGGCATTGTTGAAGCGCCGGGGGCGGAGACCAGCTCTTTACTGGATTATCCTGTGATTGGCACGGATGACCAATTAAGCGAGCTACTCAAAACCACACCAAATTGTGTGATTACTGTCGGGCAAATTGAGCATGCGGTTGTCAGAAAGTCTTTATTCGCCAAGGTGAAAAAACTGGGCGGCCAAATGCCGTGCATTGTTTCACCGCTGGCGAGAGTTGCAAGATCTGCCAGGTTGGGGGAAGGGGTTGTGGTGATGCACCACGCCATCGTCAATCACTTTGCCAGCATCGGAGACAACAGCATTATCAATCATAAAGCACTGGTTGAGCATGGCGCTTTGGTAGGCAAACATTGTCATATTTCTACCAATGCGACGCTCAATGGCGATGTTGAAGTGTCTGACGACTGCTTTATTGGCAGCGGCGCGGTGTTGGTTCAAGGCGTAATGATTCCTGAAAACTCGTTGATTGGTGCCGGTGCGGTGGTGACACACCACTTGCAAACGCCCGGAGTTTACGTCGGTTGTCCGGCTGTGTTGAAAAAGCCTCGTGCGATTTCGCGTGATGATCATTTGGGGGATAACTGATGTCTGCTGTCTTTGTTATTGCCGAAGCAGGTGTGAACCACAATGGCGATTTAGGGCGAGCCTTTGCCTTGGTCGATGCCGCAGTAGCGGCGGGCGCGGATGCCGTCAAATTCCAGACTTTCAAGGCGGACAGCTTGGTGTCCAAAAGTCTGGCGCAAGCGGCTTATCAGGAAAAAAATACCGGGCAAACGCAAACCCAGTATGAGCTGCTCAAATCACTTGAGCTTTCTGATGCCGCACACAAAGAATTGTTTGATTACTGTAACGATAAAAATATCGAATTCATGTCAACGCCGTTTGACGATGACAGTATCGACTTCTTGAAAACTCTCGGTATGCGCCGTTGGAAAATTCCATCCGGCGAATTACTGTCCATTCCTTATTTACGCAAAATCGCCGCGTTTGATGAACCAACCATTCTCTCAACCGGCATGGGCAATCTTGCCGAAGTGCATTTAGCGGTCGATACCCTGTTGAAAGCTGGTTTGAGTAAACAACACTTAACCATTCTGCACGCAAACACGGCCTATCCCACGCCTTTTGAAGACGTTAATTTAAGAGCCATGCTGACACTGGCGGAGACTTTTCAGGTGGCCGTTGGTTTGTCGGATCACTCTCTAGGCATTGAAGTGCCAACGGCAGCAGTGGCGTTAGGCGCTGCGGTGATTGAAAAGCACTTCACCTTGGATAAAACTCTACCGGGGCCAGACCATCAAGCCAGTCTTGAACCGCAGGAATTAAAGGCAATGGTGAGCGCCATTCGCCATATCGAGTTGGCTCTGGGGTCGGGTGAAAAAGTTACCTCAACCTCTGAAAGCGGGCACAAATCTTTGGTGCGCAAGCGCATTGTTGCCAAACAGCCGATTGAAGCGGGTATGATTTTGAGTGAAGACAATGTCACTCTCAAGCGTTCGGAAAAAGGCGCCTTGGCGACCGAGTGGGATAGAATTATCGGGCAAACGGCGCAGTTGGACTACGAAGTGGATGATGGTATTGATATTGGCATGGATGTAGGCATTGATGTTGATGATGGAGTATAGCCTTGACGACCGCCTCGACTAAACAATTTCAACAAACGCAAAATCGACGCAAAATCGCTGTGGTGACGGCAACCCGTGCCGAGTACGGCTTACTGTCGCATTTGATTGGTTTGTTGGAAAAACACCCTGATTTTGAGTTGCAGTTGTATGTTACTGGTGGACACTTGTCTGACGAGCAGGGCTATACTGTTGAACGTATCCGTCAGGATGGTCATCCCATTGCGGCAGAAGTGCCCATTTTGACCCATTCAGAGCTAGACACACCATTCGGTATTTCCAAAACCACTGCGAAAGCACTGGAAGGGTTCGCTTCGGTTTTTGAACAACATCGTCCTGATGCCGTTTTTGTATTGGGCGACCGTTATGAGTTGCTCGGTATCTGTTCGGCAGCCTTGTTGGCGAATATCCCTATTTTCCATCTCCATGGTGGAGAGGTGACAGAAGGTGCGGTGGATGACGCTATTCGCCATGCAGTCACCAAAATGGCCTCCTTACATTTCGTTGCCGCTGAACCTTATCGCCAAAGAGTGATTCAGATGGGAGAACAACCAGATACGGTGTTCAATGTTGGCGCACCCGGTTTGGATGTGATTCATCAAATCGACAAACTGCCTCTGACTGAGATTGAAACCTTTTTGGAGATGTCGATTCATTCCCCGGTTTTTCTGGTGACCTATCACCCGGTTTCCTGGGGGGAGACACAAGGGCAACAGGCACTGGAAAACTTGTTTAATGCCTTTGAATCCCTGAAAACAGATTATCCGGATATGTCGATCATATGGACGGCGTCTAACACGGATGTCGGTGGACACGCTTTGAATCAGCGTATCCAGCAATGGGTGGTGGAAACGGAAGTGAATGCCGAGTTTGTCACTTCGCTAGGCTCACAGCGGTATTTGAGCTTGATGGGCTTGTGCGATGTCGTTGTTGGGAATTCCTCTAGCGGCATTATCGAAGCACCTGCTGTCGGCACACCGACAGTGAACATCGGCGAGCGTCAAAAAGGCAGGCTGATGGCGGACTCCATTATCCAATGTGATGAATCTGCAGATGCCATTATCAAGGCCATACAACAAGCCATGAAGTTATCGACAGTCGACGTCACCAGCCTTTATGGTAAAGGTGACACCGCGCAACAGATACTCCAAGCGCTTGAAAAAACAGATTTTGACACCTTACTGCCTAAGCGGTTTTACGACATCCCTTATGACGTTCAATCCTAGTGGAGGTACCCATCACATTGTCGTTTTAATTGGCACGTTAGACGAACTGAACGCTGAGCTTTATGCCCGAATTCAAAGCGCTGAATCTGATAATTACCTTCTAATCGATACCGAAAACGCAAAGACCGCTAGTCGCAAATTACCTGCGCAATTACACAGGATTGGCTATCAAACCGATTTGCAAACCACGCTGTTACCTTTCTATGAGTTGTTAGAAGCGCGGGAACTGGAAGCGATTGTTTTGTCGAAACAGAATGCCTTGGCATTGGATTTGATGCAACAACTACCTCAAGCGCTCGAAGCACTGAGATATTTCAAGCTTCGGGCTGATTATCCTTTTTACGTCAAAAATGCCTTTCTGAATGTTTATGACCTCAATCATCCGATTATTGAGTTTTCCGATGCTTATGAAGGCAAAACTGCCGTGGTTCTTGGCGCAGCACCTTCACTTGAAAAGCGATTGCTTTGGGTGAAGCAACATCAGGAAAAGTTAGTTATTTTCGCTGTCGCAAGGCTTGCGAAAAAACTATTGGAAGAGGAGATTCATCCTGATTTTCTCGTTGCATCAGATCCCACCGATGCTTCCCTGGCGCACGCACAAGACATGGAGCGATTGCAGGGTAAGAGTATTTTGGTGGCACAACACTACACCCAACCAGCAATGTTGGAACGTTGGGGCGGCAGCACACTTTATTGGGGGCCAAAGTGGCCTCAGGAAAGTAAAGACTTCGGGCAAGAAAAGAATGTGGAAGTCTCAGGTGGTACGGTTGCCAACCTTGCCGTGGTATCGGCTTTGGGTATGGGGTGTAAAAGGGTTTACCTGGCTGGGTTCGACTTTTGTTTTCCGTCATCTGGTGAAACCCACCTTAAGGGGAGCATTGAGTCCAATCAACCTCATCGCTATCAACAAAGTGAGCAGGTAGAAAACTATCTGGGTGAAATTTGTGAGACAACCCCAGAATTCAAAAGTGCGATAGAGGCTTTGCCTGAGCAGTTACAGACACTTGTTCAGCGCTATGGTTTGCCAAATGATTTTGAGTTGTGGAACCTTAACCCTAAAGCCGCCAGAATTGATGGCGTGAAGTCGGTAGACATCACAAACCTTAAGCTACCATCTGCCCACAAGCCGTCTATTAATGATCTGCAAACAAAGTTGTCTGTTGAAAGCGCTTCAGTGAAAACGGCTATCAAACACCTTCTGACAGAACTGCACTCCTTGCAAAGAAAGTACCGAGACATTAAACAACTTTGCATCAAGGCGCTTTCGGCTTCTTCGTCTTATCAGTTGGATGAGGTTCTGATACAAAAGTATGCAAAAGCGGATAAAAAACTGAAGAAGTTAACTCACAGCGAAGATGCCTTTATCCAACGAGTCGGTTTCAGGTTTTTCACATCCTTGATTCAGTTGGCAGAACAGCTGGATCAGGAACCCAACAACCAAGCTTTGACGAGTCAGTATTTTCAGACGTTGTTTGAGGCTTATCGTGATTCGGCGGAGCAGTTGATTGCTATCGTTCAGCAGTCGCAGGAAAAAGGGCAGTTTTTATTGCAAGAGCTGGAAGCTGACAATGATTTTGAAGCCTTGGCAAGGCTTTGGTTGCAGCATGATAAACCGCACCGTTTTCTGTCTTGGCGTTTAAAGCATTCAACCTTAGCAACACAAGCGCAGCAGGATGCACCAGCAAGTTACAATCAGTTGCAAACCACAATTGAAGAGCAGCAAAAACGGCAGCAAGAATTATCGAAAAACACCTTCGCCTATTTCACAAAAAATGCGCATAAAATCGAAACGGTTGGCGGATGAAAGGGTAAAAAAATAAATTGCCGGCTAGAAATTAGATGAAAGGTGCAATTTAGGGTCGATTTTTGCTATAACTTGCCGATAAAACATAAAACAATGAAAACAATCAGGGGAAGTACGTTTAAATGTCATTTCTAATTCCAAAACCAACACCTGTCGATCTTTCTCAATTTGAACTTCCAGAAGACCAGCTCGCTACCAAATACGGTCTGCCGCATGATGTGAAGTTCTGTAAAAAATGTACCATTTCCAACCAACGACCTAACTCTGCAGTCGAGTACAAGCACACCAAAGACTCCAAAAAAGCCACCATCAATTTTGATGAAGAGGGTGTGTGTGATGCGTGTCGTGTGGCGGAAGAAAAAGAACATACGATTGACTGGGGTATGCGTGAAGAAGAGTTGATGGCATTGTGCGACAAGCACCGCTCTAAAGACGGTTCTTACGATTGTTTATTGCCGGGTTCGGGTGGAAAAGACAGTTTCTACGCTTCGCATATCCTGAAAGAAAAATACGGCATGCACCCATTTACCGTGACTTGGGCACCGCATATCTATACCGAATGGGGATGGCGTAACTTCCAACGTTGGATTCATGCTGGTTTCGATAACCAACTGATGACGCCAAACGGTCGTGTCCATCGTTTGTTGACTCGTTTGTCGGTAGAGAAGCTGTTCCACCCGTTTCAAGCCTTTATGATCGGGCAAAAAGCCTTGGCACCGAAAATGGCGGCGATGATGAATATCCCCTTGGTATTCTTCGGAGAAAACGAAGCCGAATACGGTAATCCAAAAGGCGATACCGACAAGGCACAACGTGACTGGCAATATTTCACCATGACCGATGAAGCGGACATCAATATCGGCGGTGTGTCTATCAAGTCCCTAAAAGAAGATTTCGGGTTGGAAAAGTCCGACCTAGACCCTTATATGCCGGCAGACCCTGAGAAGTTGAAAGAAACCGGTGTGGAAGTCCATTACTTGGGTTACTACCTGAAATGGCATCCACAAAGCTGCTATTACTATGCCCACGAGCATGGTGGGTTTGAAGCCTCTCCTGAGAGAACGCCGGGCACCTATTCCAAGTACAACTCCATTGATGACAAAATCGATGACTTCCATTACTACACAACGGGTGTGAAGTTCGGTATCGGGCGTGCAACCTATGATGCCGCGCAAGAGATTCGTTCCGGCGATATTGACCGCGAAGAAGGTGTGGCGCTAGTGAAACGTTTTGATATGGAATTCCCTGAACGTTTTGCCGAAGAGATTTTCCAATACCTGAGCATTCCAGAAAAAGAATTCCCAATCGCCTCCAAAATGTTCGAGCAACCGATTATGGACAGAGAGTATTTTGACCTATTGGCAGATACCTTCCGTTCACCGCATTTATGGAAAAAAGAAAATGGGGTTTGGGTGCAACGTCATACGGTTTGGGGTGAGTAATGTCAGAAAACGTCAAGCAACCATGGGACGCCACCAAGTGGTGGATGCTAATTGCTATTTTAATGATTATTGAGGGATTTGTATTCTATGCGGCTTTGGAAAACTCAAATAGTTTAAGTGCCCTAGGATATGTGTCATTTGCAGGGACGATAACTTCAATTATTCTTGCTGTTTTAGCAATAATTTATGGCTTTGTACAGAGTGGTTCTCACGAAAGAAAGTCTGAGTTTGTTTCTGAACAAATGGGAAGGGTTAAAGAAGTTGTTGATGAGCTGAGGGCTTCAAAAAGTGCACTAGGTGGTGATTTAACAAGTCTGAGTAATTTAGCGCAAAAAATTGAAACCTTAACAGAAAGTTTCGATTTTCATTCCCAAAAAACAAGTCACCATTTGGAGAAACTTGAGAAGCTAAATAGTAATACTCAAAATTCATTGCAAACACTTTTTCTTTCAAATGAAGAAGGCGGGAATAATTCTTCAAAGCTTCATAGGTTTAAAAATGAGTATCTTCTAGCACTAATGGAACAAAATCCTTATGTTCTGAAGGTAGTTATGGGTCTTTTTTTTGCAGGAGTTAAAAAAATAGGTGCCGGAGATGCTTATAGGCTTATAGCTAAGCACTTTTGGGATACTGTGGACAAAGAAAAAAAAGTTGGTATTAACTTTGATGAATTTGATTCGTACTACTATGGTACCTTTGACCTTATGTTGATGATTTTGAAGGATATAGGTGGGTTAGAGATTAATGCCGGACTTATTGAGTTGAGTGATAACTCGACTTTCTTAGAAGACGAATTAAATAGAATAAAAGGCACTTCTCAGGATAAATATATATACACAAAAAAACTTATAAGAACCATCGAAGAATATGATCCGTCTAATTCCCCGTCTTGATATTAAATCCTCTCACCTGATTAAAGGGGTGAAGTTGGAAGGGTTGCGTAAAATTGGTAACCCGAATGAATATGCCCGCCGCTATTACGAGCAAGGAGCGGATGAACTGCTTTATATGGATGCAGTGGCTTCGCTTTATGGTCGTAACAATTTGACTGAAATCATCAAAGAAACCGTGAAGTCGGTGTTTATTCCGATTACTGTTGGTGGCGGGATTCGCTCGGTGGCGGATGCCCGTGAAATCCTGCGTTCCGGTGCGGATAAAGTGGCCATCAATACCGCAGCCGTTCAACGCCCTGATTTGATTAATGAGATGGCGAAAACCTTTGGTGAGCAATGTGTGGTGCTGTCGGTAGAAGCTATCAAACAAGCAGATGGCAAGTGGTTGGCGTTTACCGATAACGGTCGTGAACACACAGGATTGGATGTGGTCGAGTGGGTAACGCAAGCGGTGGAGAGAGGCGCGGGTGAAATATTGCTGACCTCTGTTGACCACGAAGGCGGGCGTAAAGGCTATGATTTGGATTTGGTTAGGGCGGTAACCTCTGCGGTGAATGTACCGGTCATCGCATCCGGCGGTATGGGTGAAGCCATGCATGGTGTGGATGCGGTGAAAGCTGGAGCGGATGCCATTGCGATGGCGGATATTCTGCATTATGACCGTGATACGGTAGGCGGTATTCGTCAGGTCTGTTTGGACAATGGTTTAGAGGTACGTCCTCCACAGGCGATTTTGGAGGCGGCATCATAATGAGCAAATCTACGAGTGCAAAGGTCACCATTATCGATTACGGTGCAGGTAACCTGCTGAATGTGCAGCGTGCATTTGAACATCAAGGCGCGCAAACCGAAATCGCCACCACTCCAGAGCAAGTTGAGCAAGCCGAACGTTTGGTATTCCCGGGTGTGGGGGCGTTTCCTGAAGCCATGCAACAACTGAAAACACAAAATCTGGTCGAAGCCATTCAGATCGCTGCCGAGCAAAAACCCTTTTTGGGGATTTGCTTGGGCATGCAGATGATGCTGGAGGAAAGTGAAGAATTCGGTACCACCGAAGGTTTAAAACTTTTGCCCGGTAAAGTCAGAAAATTACCGGAAACCAGTGTTTCGGGCGAAGTTATGACAATTCCTCACATGGGGTGGGCGCAAATCAGACCGAACAAAACTGCTTGGCAAAGCAGCTTATTGGCATCCGTACCGGAAGCCAATGCCTTCTATTTTGTGCACTCTTATTTTGCCGAAGTGGCGAATGAAGCGGATCAGTTGGCGGTATTTGATTTCGGCGGTCATGCCATTACTGCGGCAGTGCAGCAGGATAATCGCATGGGCTGCCAGTTCCACCCGGAAAAATCGGGTGAGATGGGATTGAAATTAATTGAAGCCTTTTTGAAGGTATGAGTCCAAATTGAAGGCGTTATTGGAGAAGCAGATGGCAGGTTATTGGCAACAGATTCAAGACTCAAAGCGCCCATTGTTTTTACCCGACATAGGCACTTACTTCAACCAAAATATGGATGAAGCGAAAGGTATGATTGATGCCTTGGCAGCAGCCGGTGTCACCACGGTTAAGGGTGAGATTCTGCAAAATGCCGATGTCTGTCTGGATGCCGAATTATCCGGTAATGAAAAGTTCTGGGGACACAAGACAGGTCAAGTGGTTGAAGAAAACTACCGCGCTTTGATTGAACGTAAAGTCTTGCCATTAAGTGCCTATGAAGAACTGTTCGACTATGCCAAACAAAAGGGCATGGAGGTCATCGTTTCCGTCTATGATTTTGAGGGGGCGGATTTCGCCAAAGAAATTGGCTGCAAAGCCATTAAAATCGCTTCTTCAAACATCACCCATCAACCGCTGATTGAATATGTTGCGCGTATGGGCGTGCCGATGATTATCGACACAGGGCACTCCACGCTGGAAGAAATGGCGAGAACGGTTAACTGGATTCAGGATGCTTCCGGCAATGAAAAGCCGGATTTGGTGGTGGAGCATAGCCCGAAAGGCCCGCCAAACCCTGTGAATCAACAAAACCTGAAATTCATGCAAACTTTAGGCAATGCCGTTGGGTTGCCATATGGCTTGTCTGACCATCATGGCGGGGAAGAAATGTTGTATGCCGCAACGGCGATGGGTGCTGTCGTGTTAGAGAAAGGCGTTTGCCACGACGATATGGGGGATGAGCAGGATGGTGGTCATGCCTTGCCAATCGGTCAAGTTGCCGAAGTCTTGCAGAAAATTCATAACATTGCCGATGCCATGGGCGATGGCATTCGTGTTTTACCTCGCCAGCGCGACAAGTATGTTTCCCGCATGGGGATGGTGGCGAAAACCGACTTGAAAGCACAAGACACTTTGACTTTGGAAAGTGTGCATTTCGCTTTTCCGGCGCAGGGTATTAAAGCTGAATATTGGTCAGAAGTGGAAGGGCACGTGCTGAAAAATCCGATTGCCGCGGGTCAAGTCATCCGTTGGTCGGATGTCGAATTCAAAGACGACTGATTGCAGGCGTTTGAGGCATGACTTGGCTACCTTCTGAACCTGCATTTCTGGGGCTGAGACCACCGGAATTGGAATGGAAGCCCTACTTTTTAGATGACCACTCGCTAGCCTATCTATCCCCAACCTGGCAGATTTTAACGGCACTTTTTGAGAGCATGCCGACTGTCCATCGGTTGGACACACACCATCCTCAGCCTTATGGCTTTTATCGTTTTCAAGGTGTTATCACGTCACAACAAACTGAGCAGATAGATTGGTTTGTCAAACTGGTTGAGCCTTCTCAAGCTGAAAGATTAATGGTGGCGCAAAGTGTCGCGGACTATGTTTCTCGTCATGGCGTTGTTTCGCCACCGTTGATTGATGGGTTTCCTTTGGTGTTGGCGGACGATGTGACGGCTTTTGCTTATCCTTTTTGGCAAGGGCGTTTGACGAATTATGATGAGGCAGATTTAAAACAACTCGGGCGAGCGGTTGGTAAGCTGCATCAAACGCTGGCGAGTTATCCTCAGCGCGATTCTGTTCAACAAGCCGGTGAGAAGCGCCATCAGATGCTGGTGACGCGTTGGCAGAGTTTGCAGCAGCACGCGGAGCAAATGACTTCTTTGCCGGAAGAAGCGCAAGCTATTTTGTCTTCACACAATCCTGAGTGGTTGTGGCATTTGACCGAGCAGGCGCAGATGGTACATGGCGATTTGAATGTGGGGAATATTCTGTTTTTAGAAACAGGGGACGTCGCCTTTCTGGATTTTGAAGACAGTTTGACGGCATGGTTCGACCCTTTAAAGGATTTGGCGTTTATCATTGAGCGTTTTGTGCTCACCGTGCATGAAGAAGAGCAACTTAAGTCGCACACGCATGCCTTGCTGGATGCCTATTTTGAAGCTTACCCTTCAAGGGTTGTTTCCTCGCAAAGATTTGTGGATTTGATACAGGCACTGGCGATACGTGCCATGTTGTTATTGGCGGAATTAACGTTGAAACGGCAGTCGGTGACAAATTCAGAGTGGAAAAAGTTTGTTTTTCTATATAATCTAGCTGAACGACACCGAACGGAGCTTGAGAATATTACGCAACCCTACACGACGCGAACTTGAAGCGTTATGGAACTGGGTTGTCATCAACGTTTATGAAACTACTCATTACAGCCAGAGACCCAGCCACCGCCGTATCTTTTGAAAGATTGATTCCCACCCTGATGTCGGATGACCGTTTTACCATCCGCGTACTTTGCCAACCGCCAGCCTGCCAGATTTTTGCGCCACTTGTAGAAGCCTATGCTTCCGCCGCCAAGCCTTTGACGTTGGTGGAAATGCCGGCAGATGAATTCACACAAGTGATTGAAGATGATTTTCTCCGAAATCAGTTTACCGAGTTTGCGCCTGATGCGGTGTTAACCGGCATCTCCGGACCAGATACCGGTGTGGATGAGGCGGTTTTGCACTATGCACGCGAACACGGCATCGACAGCTACGCACTACAAAGCTTTTGGGGCGATATGAACCAAGCCTCCGGCGCGATACCGGATACCGCTTTTGTGCTGGATGATGAAGCGATGAGAATCACGCAAAGACGCTATCCGCAAGTGGAAAGCATAGCCATCGGTTCCATCAAGCATATCGACTATCAATATTACGATCCAATATTGGCGCGAGCCAGCCATAGACCCAACCTGGTAGATTTTTCAAATGAAAAGAACACTGGAAATGAACCGGTGGTTTTAGGGTTTTATGGACAACCGATTTTGGAGATTCCCGGTTATTTCGCCACGATTGAAGCCTTGACCCGTCAACTGTCCAAATGGCAAAGACCTTTCAAACTGATGTACCGCCCACACCCTAAAGAATCCGACGAGCTACGCCACAAAACCCTCAGTTTGTTTCAGGAAGCGTTTGGTGACGATGTGTTCTTGGACAACTTCAATGACATCAAAGACAGTCTGGTGGTATGTGATTTGGTATTGAGCGCGTTCTCCACGTGCGGGTTTGATAATTTGTATTTGAATGAAATGGCGCCGCAAGCTTTTAACAGCAGCGTATATCTTTGGTTTGAGCCGGAGTTGATTGCTTGGTGGCAGGAGTACAGTCATCTGCAAGAAATGCCGTTGATAAGTGAAGATTTGCTGCTGTCGGTCGATAAAGAAGAGCAGATGCTAGAAGTTTTTGAGCAAGGACTGACACAACCCGTACAGCAACGATTGTGGCGACAAGCCAAAGCACATTTACCAAGTGCAAGCGAGTCGATAAATATTCTGGTGAATAAGATTTGGTCGGATTTTTGCTCAAAGCAAGACAGATAAAAAAACAATGACACACTAAGGGAATACGGATGACACAACAGGCAAATATCTTAGCCTTGATTCCAGCAAGAGGTGGCTCTAAAGGATTGATCGGAAAGAATCTTTATCCGATTTTAGACAAACCGCTATTGCAATACACCATTGATGAAGCACAGAAAAGCCGTCATATCACTCAGTTGATGATGTCGAGTGAAGACGCGGAGATCAACCGTTATGCAGAAAGCCTTGGCGTGAAGGTAGACTATGTTCGCCCAGCATCACTTGCGGAAGACCACACCACCACCGCCGAAGCGGTGTTGCATGCCTTGGATTGGCTGGAAGAAAGAAACGAGTTGCCGGATGCGATCATCCTGCTTCAGCCGACGTCTCCATTGAGAACCGTAGAGGAAATGGACGATGCCATTGAGCAGTTTCTGGCGAGCGACAAGCAATCGTTGGTCAGTGTTCAGCCGATGAAGGAGCATCCGTTTAAATGTATCCAGCAACAAGATGGTGAGTGGCAATATCTTGCCAAGCCTGAGAAGTTCGTTTCTCGCCGTCAGGATTACACCAATGACTATTATGTCATCAACGGCGCTATTTATATCGTGACACCGCAATGGTTGCGGGAAAAAGGTGAGTTTACCGGAGAAAGGGAGTCTGAACTGTTTGTGATGGATTGTATTTCCGGTGTCGATATCGACGATTTGACAGACGTATTCCAAGTTGAAGCCTTGTTGAAAATGCGTCAGATGCAGCTTAAATAAGAGGGCGGTGCGATGGATTTGTTTGATTGGCAGATGATTGCAGTTGATGAAAACGCAACCGTTCGTGAAGCATTGACCGTGCTTGACCAACAAGCGATGCAAATTATTTTGGTAGTGGACGAACACCAGCAATTGAAAGGGACTGTCACGGATGGAGATATCCGCCGTGGTTTGCTACGTGGTGAAACGCTGGACAGCCTGATCACCAGTGTGGCGAACAAGAATCCGACAGTAGGTTATGAGTCGGAAACCGAGATTGTCTGGCGTCAGCACATCAAACGTCGTTCGTTGCGACACTTGCCGATTTTGAATGACAACAAACAAATTGTTGCGCTTTATTATCACAAAACCCAATCTACGCCACGACGCAACAATCCGGTGGTGTTGATGCTGGGTGGTTTGGGAATGCGCTTGAGACCTTTAACCGAGACGATTCCAAAGCCGATGTTGCCAGTCGGTAATCAACCGATTTTGGAAACCATCGTCAAGCACATTGCCGATCAAGGGTTTACCGAATTCTATTTCTGCATCAATTATCTGGGTGACAAGATTCGCCAATATTTTGGCGATGGAAAGCAGTGGGGGATTCATATCACCTACATTGAGGAAACCAAACCTTTAGGCACGGCAGGCGCATTGAGCTTACTGCCAGAGACAGCAAAGTCCGTAGATGAACCTTTGATTGTGATGAATGGTGACTTGCTGACAAAGGTGGACTTCCGTTCGTTGCTGGAGTTTCACCAAGAGCATAAGAATACGGTCACAACTTGTGTCAGAGAGTACTCACATCAAGTGCCTTATGGTGTGATTGAAATGAATGGACCCTATATCAATCAACTGGTCGAGAAACCGGTTTACCGTTATTTTGTGAATGCCGGCATTTATTGTTTGTCTCCGGGTGCGTTGGGCAGAATTCCTGATAATGCGTTTTTTGATATGCCGACATTGGTTGATGACGTGATTGCGGACGGTCAAAATTCAGGGGGATTCCCATTGACTGAATATTGGATGGACATCGGACATATTCCTGACTATGAACAAGCCCAGGCAGACTATGAGGTCTATTTTAAATAGTTAGGTTCTGTTGTGATTGCAAAGAAAAAGCCGACATTATGTCGGCTTTTTTGTGTGTTACTGTTTTGGTTGAGTGGCGAGTGCCATCAATTCGTCGGAAACGGAATTGTTCGGTTCAAGTGCTTTGATCTTATTGATGGCCGCAATTGCTTCTTCTTGAATATTCAAGTGAATCAGCAGCTTGGCGACCTTAATCCAGGTAGCAGTGTCTTCTGCATGCTGTTGCAAGTAGTGGAAATAGATTTCCACAGCACTGGCGCCGTCACCCATCGCCGCTAACATATCGGCATAAGAGACAAAGAACTCGTCGGAATAATGCGTCAGCACTTCCAACGTATTGAGCGCATTATCATAATCTTTCTTCATCAGCAGAATGTTAAGGACGCGTTTCAGACCTTCTAGCAAAAGCTTGTTGTCTTTGATTTGGATGAAGCGATCCACGGCATCATCCGGCATATCTTTTAACTCATAAAGATAACCGGTTCCGATATGACAAAGGTCTTCGGAGTAGGGCAGGTCTTTTTCCGCGATGTAGTTGATCAGCTCTTCCAACTCATAAGGTCTGTTTTCCGAGAAGTAACGTTTGATACGCTCGTAAAGCGCGCCGATATTGTCACCCTGAGACTTTAACTGTTGGCTGAGTTTGGTTTCAGTACGATGCAGCTCTTCGTTAAATGCATCCAACACCGCTTTGAGTGTGCTTTGTTGTTCTTCAGTCAAATCCTCGATTGAAAGGTCATTCATTTTCAACCAAACAAGCGGACGACCTTCTTCGTGGTATTCCTGCCATTTTTCAATCAACTTGGCAAAAGATTTGGTGCCTTTGGTTTCGTTGATGCGATGATTGAGGCGGGTAATTGCCGTTTCAATGGATTTACGAAGCGGAATCGCAGAGTTGACGATGCCGTTGAAATAATGGATGAAAGAGTTTTTGATGTCATCACGAGTCATATTGTCTTCTTTGATACTCGGGTTCATAAACTCTTTGTAAGCTTTGATAGAGTAGTTGAAGATAAACTCCGAATGCTCGCCCATAATGTGTGTGGTGTTTTGCTGAGACAAGATGATTTCTTGGGTCAGTTTGTCAGTTTCGTCAAGATTGACGAACAGTTTCTTCGCGATTTTCTTACCGTTTTTCGCTTCTTTGACCGCATCTTTACAAATATCGCGCATTTCTTGGCAATAGGCTTTGGCGTGGTCCAGGTGTTTTTTATAGTCGTTTAGATCAAAGTTCAGAATGTCTTTCATTTGTTGAACGGCATCGGCTTTTTGAGTCTCTGGCAACACAATCTCTTCTGGACGGCTATAGGCGACATTTTCCATCAATGCCGTTTCCGGGCTGAGCGTAAAGAACTTGTTGCCGAAGAATTCAATGGCGTGGGCAACCAGTTCTTCCATTCCTTGTCGAGCGTTGGCAAAGCTTGGCGTGGTTTCCGCAATGCGTCCGGAATAGGTCTTGACGCGGTTGGTTGCCGTATCTAGGTATTTACCGGTTTTCGACTCAAGACTTTCGGACTCGTAGCTTTTGCCGTTTTCGCCATAACAGAAATCAACACCCGAGAAGATGATCTGCTCGGACCCTAAATACCCTGCAACCGACGCCATGGTATTGGTTACGGTGGGACCAACGGTGGTGAGGTTTTCAGGTTGTTCATGCACTGAATCTCGCCAAGGGAACATCAGCCCCAAATAAGCATGAAGCCCTGTCCATTCAGCAACGAGTTTGCTATTGACGTTGTTGGAGTGGACCAATATCGCGGTATCACCAAACTGTAGAATTTGTTTACTATTGTCGTAGCTCACGTCATGCGGGTCCACCGATACAAAAAAGTCCGGTTGAATGCCTTCTTTTTTCAAACGGTTGGCAATACGGGCTGCGGCGAAAATAACCAGTCTGTCTTGGTTTTCCTTAATCCAGCTGATGCTGTCATCCAAAGAGGGGCCGCCACCCATGATAACCGAGGTGGTGCCTTCCAATGCACGACCAAGGTTGGCCAGCGGCATATTATTGGATGCTAGGTTTCTGAGTTGGCTGTCGATGAAGATATTGTTGATGGCATAACCGCTTTCCGAAGATGCGAAAATGTTGTATCTATCTAATGCCTGATCCCAGTGGGTGGTGTAGGTTTCATTCTTACCATCAATAACGGCAAGAGAACGTAACAACATATATCGGTTGTGGGAAACGTAATCTGTGTATAAGTCGTGCAGCTCACCAAAATCCATATCCATTGGTTGCAGGTCAATCATCTCGTCATCGATTTCAAAGTGATCCTGTATGTAGTCGATGATTTCCGGGCGTTCCATAATAATGTAACGGCGGCCTCGGTCTTTATGGAATTGTTGGAGGTAGGGAATAAGCAGTCCCGAATCAGAGCCGACGACAATGAATAGCATATTGTCCACATCAAGGGTTTTACTGAAAACCTTATTGAAGGTCGAAGTGGCACCGACTGTATCAAAAGCGTTTTGGTTTATTTCCTGGAAATAGTTGTCTCCAAAAGCGTTCGTATAGAGTTTTGAGGTATCAATGCTATTCATATGTAAATCACTTGCTCTTTTTTTAAAAAATTTTCCATGAAATTTTTTGGGTAAGAATCCTTTAATTTAAAGGCTTTCACGGTGATAACAGGAAGTATGCCAAAAATAATTGAAAAAAAATGAAGTTTTTTTTCTAAAGATATATAAATACCCGCCGTTAACGATGTTGAGGACAAATAAATTAAGCGTAACGGCCAGTTAGCCAAAAATGGAATTTGTGACATAACATATGGATTTTGTTAAGATAATTGTCAAAGATGTTAACGAAAGTCGCTACATTACTAGGTGAAGGTGAGAGTCATGAACACTCTACAAAACTCTATATCTGCGGATACGCAATATAAAAGTATTGATGTTAGTGCTCAAACAGCAGCATCTTCTGGTGCAACCCAGGATGCCGCAAAAGTTAGTGGCGCTAGCACTAAAAACGTGACAACGTCTGTCAGCGCGCAGCAGGTAGCGATCAATGCGGCAATATCTTCTACGCATTCAAAGCAGCCGCAGGCTTCGTCGACTCCTACGTCCAATAGCAGTTCTTCTAATAAGGAGGACAATAAGCTGGCAATGGAGATATTGAACAACAAGTTGTCGCAGTTGAATAACCAAATGCAATTTAAAAAGGACAAAGTGAGCGGATTAACTTATTTTTCGCTGATTGATTCCACGACCCATAAAGTCATCAAGCAGTATCCGTCTGAAGACTTTTTGCAAGTCGCAAGGCGTTTGACGGAATACTTAGATCGCGTGCATTCATCCAAGCCTTTAAGTAGCGCAACAGATTCGAGTAGTGTTTCAAGCGCTATAGGGAACATTATTAGCGAATCCGCTTGATTATATAAGTTTGTCCTTTTCACTAAAGAACGCAGAGAACGAAAATTCTCTGCGTTTTTTGTTTCTGGCGTTTGGTTGTTTGACCCTAGTATGGTGCTTGACCACTTTGTTACACCAATGATAGATGACCTTTTTTCCAGTGTGCCATAGTTATTTATGCTGCTTTAAACCTTGATTTTAAAGAAGATAGGCTAAAACTAGCAATAAAAAGATAAAATATAAGTTGTTGATATTTATACATAAATATATTTTTTTCGGTTTTTTTCTCAATTCTACTTCAAGTTTTTAATTTCTTACCCGATAACTAAACTGAAAGGAAAATGTTTTAAATACTGAATTAGCGTGAAGTGTTTAGAACATAGCAAATTTAGCTATATCTAAAGTAACCACTTGGGAGTAAGTATTATGGCTATGGTAATCAACACAAATATCGCTGCTGAAAATGCGGTACGTTTGTTGGACAAATCTCAAAAAGATATGTCTACCTCTATGGAACGTTTGACTTCTGGTCTACGTATCAACAAAACAGCGGATGACGCGGCAGGTAAAGCGGTTGTAATGTCTATGACATCACAAATCACAGGTACTACTCAAGCCATTCGTAACGCGAACGACGGTATCTCATTGGTACAAACCGTGGATGGTGCAGCGGAAGAAACGGTAAACATGCTTTATCGTGTTCGTGAGCTAGCGGTTCAGGCATCCAACGATACCTACAGTTCAGCACAACGTTCACAAATGAACATCGAAGTTTCTCAGTTGAGAGTCGAGATTAACCGTATCGCTTCAACCACTAAATTTAACGGTGTTAAGTTGATGGCGTCTAGTAAGACTGTTTCCATCCAAGCTGGTTGGGAAACTGCTTCTCAAAACACAGTTAAAATCTCACTTAAAACTATGAACGCATCTGCATTGGGTGTAACAGGAACAATTCAAACAGCGGCATCTGCACTAGGTGTAATGTCTCAGGTTGATGATGCTCTTAACTCAATCGCGAAGATTCGTGCGAAGTACGGTGCGGTACAAAACCGTTTGGACTACACCGTATCTAACTTGCAGAACGTAAACGAAAACATCATGGCGGCAAGAAGCCGAATTGAAGATGCAGACTTTGCGACTGAAAGTGCGAACTTGGCAAGAACTCAGATCCTACAACAAGCAGGTATGAGTATGTTGTCTCAAGCGAACCAATCGCAACAAAACGTACTAAGCTTACTTCGATAAGTGAAGTCTTAAGCCAGGGCAACAGCCTTGGCTTATCTCTTTATAAAACATATCTACCTTAGTTCTTTTGCTTTAGAAGTAAAGTAAATGTGTTTTTAAATGCATTCAATATTCAGATGAAAGATTTTGAATAAAAGATAGCTGTAACCTTTACAGCATTATTCTCAAGGTTTCCCTTGTGTGTTAACGGCATTGTCCAGAAATGGCTTGCCGTTTTTTTTATTCCCGCCTTTAGCTTTTCCAAACGACCTCAATAACCCCAACCTGGCAGATTTTGCCATGCACCTCAATGCGCTAGATTTTTCGCCGGTCATTTAGCGCGA
>NZ_WBJR01000003.1:0-377500 GCF_009296185.1 Hydrogenovibrio sp. JE_KL2 | reverse complement strand
TCGGTTTGGGGTACGATTCTTTATTACCTGAAGCTTAGAAGCTTTTCTTGGAAGCATGGCATCAACAACTTCGTCCAAAATAGGACTCCTCATCACGCCTCAGTATTAAGATCCCGGATTTGCCTAAGATCTCTACCTAAACGCTTGAACTTGCAACCATCAGCAAGCTTGCCTAGCCTTCTCCGTCCCTCCATCGCAGTAATAAAAAGTACAGGAATATTAACCTGTTTCCCATCGACTACGCCTTTCGGCCTCGCCTTAGGGGTCGACTAACCCTACGTCGATTAACGTTGCGTAGGAACCCTTGGTCTTTCGGCGAGGGAGCTTTTCACTCCCTTTGTCGCTACTCATGTCAGCATTCGCACTCGTGATACCTCCAGGATGCTTTACAACACCCCTTCGCAGGCTTACACGACGCTCCTCTACCATGCCATAAATGGCATCCGCAGCTTCGGTACACTATTTAGCCCCGTTAAATCTTCGGCGCAGGCCGACTCGATCAGTGAGCTATTACGCTTTCTTTAAAGGGTGGCTGCTTCTAAGCCAACCTCCTGACTGTCTAAGCCTTCCCACATCCTTTCCCACTTAATAGTGTTTAGGGACCTTAGCTGGCGGTCTGGGTTGTTTCCCTCTTGACTACGGACGTTAGCACCCGCAGTCTGTCTCCCATGATTGCACTTCTTGGTATTCGGAGTTTGCAATGGGCTGCTAAGCCTTGACGGCCCGCTAGACCATAACAGTGCTCTACCCCCAAGAGTGATACATGAGGCTCTACCTAAATAGATTTCGAGGAGAACCAGCTATCTCCGAGCTTGATTAGCCTTTCACTCCGATCCACAGCTCATCCCCGCATTTTTCAACATACGTGGGTTCGGTCCTCCAGTACCTGTTACGGCACCTTCAACCTGGCCATGGATAGATCGCCCGGTTTCGGGTCTACGCCATGCTACTAGTCGCCCATTTAAGACTCGGTTTCCCTTCGGCTCCCTTATTCAGTTAACCTTGCAACATAACGTAAGTCGCTGACCCATTATACAAAAGGTACGCGGTCACACCACGAAGGTGCTCCCACTGCTTGTACGTATACGGTTTCAGGTTCTATTTCACTCCCCTTCCGGGGTTCTTTTCGCCTTTCCCTCACGGTACTGGTTCACTATCGGTCGGTAGAGAGTATTTAGCCTTGGAGGGTGGTCCCCCCATATTCAGACAGAATTTCACGTGTTCCGTCCTACTCGAATAACACTTAATAAGATTTCGCATACAGGACTATCACCTTGTATCGTCACACTTTCCAGAGTGTTCTGCTATCTTAATAAATGCTTTAGGGCTGGTCCCCGTTCGCTCGCCGCTACTTAGGGAATCTCGGTTGATTTCTTTTCCTCCGGGTACTTAGATGTTTCAGTTCTCCGGGTTAGCCTCCCACAAGGGGATATCCATAAAGGATGGGTTTTCCCATTCGGAAATCCACGGATCAAAGCTTGTTTACTAACTCCCCGTGGCTTATCGCAAGTTACTACGTCCTTCGTCGCCTTCTACCGCCTAGGCATCCACCGTATACGCTTAGTCACTTAACTATACAACTCAAAAATAACCTTGACCTTTTGTGTTGTGTCCATCCCTTCAACTCTTTAAACACCTGCTAGAGTATTTAAAAATCCAGAATTTCTACAATCAAAGCCTAGTGAATTGCAGTAACTAAAAGTTTTTCGCTGACATGTTTCGCTTGAGTAGACTCAGTGTTGATCTTTCGATCTTCACTAAAACTAAATTGACTCAATTAAGACATTGTTACCTAGTACATTAATTAAGTTGAATTGCTTCTTCTTAATCAATGACTATTACTACGCACGAACCCGTTGGAGCAGGTTCGTGCTCCTATGACATGTCGGTGTCATAGGTTTCTCTTTTTCAGAGATTGATCCAAATTGTTAAAGAACTTTTTTAAAACATCAGTTTTATTGTTACCAATATCACTGCTAATAATTTCTGACAATCGCTCAGACATTATTCACTGTAATATTGGTGGAGCTATGCGGGATCGAACCGCAGACCTCCTGCGTGCAAGGCAGGCGCTCTCCCAGCTGAGCTATAGCCCCAAGTCATGGTGGGTCTGGGTGGATTTGAACCACCGACCTCACCCTTATCAGGGGTGCGCTCTAACCAACTGAGCTACAGACCCAGGTCTTTTCTTCTAGTAATACAGAGACAATTTATGTGGAAGCCAGCCTAAGCTCGTAGTCACTTTTTTCTTAAAGGAGGTGATCCAGCCGCAGGTTCCCCTACGGCTACCTTGTTACGACTTCACCCCAGTCATGAATCACAAAGTGGTAAGCGCCCTCCCGAAGGTTAGACTACCTACTTCTTTTGCAACCCACTCCCATGGTGTGACGGGCGGTGTGTACAAGGCCCGGGAACGTATTCACCGTGACATTCTGATTCACGATTACTAGCGATTCCGACTTCATGGAGTCGAGTTGCAGACTCCAATCCGGACTACGAAGGGTTTTATGAGATTCGCGCACTGTCGCCAGCTAGCTGCTCTTTGTACCCCCCATTGTAGCACGTGTGTAGCCCATCCCATAAGGGCCATGATGACTTGACGTCGTCCCCGCCTTCCTCCGGTTTATCACCGGCAGTCTCTTTAGAGTTCTCAACTAAATGGTAGCAACTAAAGATAAGGGTTGCGCTCGTTGCGGGACTTAACCCAACATCTCACGACACGAGCTGACGACAGCCATGCAGCACCTGTCACTGCGTTCCCGAAGGCACCAATCTATCTCTAGAAAGTTCGCAGGATGTCAAGGGATGGTAAGGTTCTTCGCGTTGCATCGAATTAAACCACATGCTCCACCGCTTGTGCGGGCCCCCGTCAATTCCTTTGAGTTTTAATCTTGCGACCGTACTCCCCAGGCGGTCAACTTATCGCGTTAGCTTCGCTACTAACCTTTTTAATAAGGCCAACAGCTAGTTGACATCGTTTACGGCGTGGACTACCGGGGTATCTAATCCCGTTCGCTACCCACGCTTTCGCACCTCAGCGTCAGTTTTAAGCCAGGAAGGCGCCTTCGCCACTGATGTTCCTCCAGATATCTACGCATTTCACTGCTACACCTGGAATTCCCCTTCCCTCTCTTAAACTCTAGACTGCCAGTATCGGATGCAATTCCTAGGTTGAGCCCAGGGCTTTCACAACCGACTTAACAGTCCGCCTACGCGCGCTTTACGCCCAGTAATTCCGAATAACGCTTGCACCCTCTGTATTACCGCGGCTGCTGGCACAGAGTTAGCCGGTGCTTCTTCTAAAGTTAACGTCACACTAAGCAGGTATTAGCTACTTAGCTTTCCTCACAATTGAAAGTGCTTTACAACCCTCGGGCCTTCTTCACACACGCGGCATGGCTGCATCAAGGTTTCCCTCATTGTGCAATATTCCCCACTGCTGCCTCCCGTAGGAGTCTGGGCCGTGTCTCAGTCCCAGTGTGGCTGATCATCCTCTCAAACCAGCTATAGATCGTCGCCTTGGTAGGCCTTTACCCCACCAACTAGCTAATCTAATATGGGCTCATCCTCTAGCGATACCTTCCAAGGAGAGGGCACCTTTAATCCGTAGATCACATTCGGTATTAGCATACGTTTCCATATGTTGTCCCCAACTAGAGGGCAGATTCCCATACATTACTCACCCGTCCGCCACTCGTCAGCAAGAAAGCAAGCTTTCTTCTGTTACCGTCATGTATTATTAAATACCTAAGTATTCAACAATTAACCATATACATAGTTGTCGAGATATTTATGTTTTTAGCAACTACTCACTTAAGTAGCTCCCACATAAATTATCTCTGTATTACCTGATTTTTAAAGAACTAAGTCCGGCAAAAACATCTTATAAAGATCCTTGCCTCTCTCCCAAAAAACTAGCTTGTCGTCCGAAAGAGATGCGTATTTTAAACATTCCTATTGGTTTTGCAACCCAAATTTATAAAAAAAGTTATTTTTTTTCTATAAACCGGCGCCAAGAAACTTCAAGCCATTGTTTTTATTGACTTTCCAAGATTAGATCTTCTTTATTGGTTGGCTTACTTTTTAGCTTCAGTAAATCCAAGTTCAACCCTTTTTCTTTAATAACGGGTTTATCGAAGGTTCCTGAGACTTCATAACGGTATGTAACCAAATCATCATTCACCATCGGAACCACTTTTAAAAAGGCATAAGCGGCTAAACCGGCAAGTGGATTTGCCGCTCCACTTAATGCGACCAGCGCAGGAATGCTTTCACCAATAGCAGGTGTAATGTCCGCTTTAAGCGACATATCTTTTTGAATCAGGTTTATCTGCCCGAATACATTAGCAGAAGCAGCAGGTGCTTTAAGTTCAAGCTTTTCTAAATCAAACACACCTCTATTAAATTGACCATTTCCTTTTATGCTGTCATAAGCCAGCCCTTTATCCGTAACATCGGACACATCCAACTTCAACCGACGTGCTAGTGAATCAAAACTTAGCAATCCTAGCACCCTTGCAATGCCAGGCTCCGCATTAACAATGACACCATTTTTTAACGAGAAGTCTATCGTGCCTTTTATCGTAATTGGTGAGTAACAGTCATAGGCGCCCGCCCATGTCACTTTCATTGCTAATCGACCATCTTTACCAGTAAAGCCTTTTTTGACACCTAACAAATTGGATAACTGTTCGACATTAGAGGCATGAATATTGCCATCCAAAGAACTTAAGTTTGCTTGCTTATCGAAACGATACTCCCCGGATAACACGGTATGTAATCTCGAGAAATCTGCACTTAACTTCGACAATACGATTTCTTTATCACTATCCGACAAATCAAAACTTAACTTTGAAACCAAGCGATCATTTACTTCAATATTTGTCCCCGTAAAATGAATCCTCGGTAAGTTAATCGGATTCTCGTGAATTGCGCACTTTGGTTCAGCACCAGACTTATCAGCAATAGGCGCTAAATCCGTAGCCACTTTTTTATCTTTTCCTTCATTTTGTTTTTTAGTTTTTAATTTCAAAAAAGTAAGGTCAACATTAAAGGCATCTGAGTCGGATTTAGTCATCACCAAAGCCGTTTCATCAGCTTTAAGATTGAACGCGAGGAATTTTTCTTTTTGACTCGGACGTTTAACGGAATCCCAGTTCATATTAACGTGGTGAAAATCATGCCCGCCTAAAACAAGCTTATTGACCTTTAAGTCAGATGCCTGCCACACAACCACATCCGAAGGCTTAGTAGACCTTGCGGTATTCGACAATAAGTCATTCCACCCATCTACATCAAGAGAAGGGACTTCTCCATGTACACGATATCCCTTTATTGGCGCAGGAAAGCCTTCAGACTTACCGCCCAATACCAGCCTCAAATTCTTAGGCGTTGATTTATCAGTATCCCAGTCTGCATAGAATTTAGCATTGCCCGCGACAATCCCTTTGACCTTCACCATTTGTTTCTGAACAGTCAAATCTAATTGACATGACTTTTTATGATCTGCTGTTGCAACAAAGGTTTCCATCGGACTCGGCAACAAACTCTTCACTTTTTCTAGACTGGCGTTTGTAACCACTTTGACAGGTTCTGTTTTTTTCAACGGAATCACAACCTGCGTCGTCCATGGCAACGGACCTTGCAAGTACTGATTGTTTAACACTGCATCACCATGGGATTGAAGCAAAACCCGTTCTTTCTGGGTTTGCACATCAAGGGTCAAATTACCCCCCATCGCTTGCCCTGAAATAGGCTTAACGGACTCTACTTTGGACTCGGTAAAGTTGAGTTTGCCGTTCAGTTTTTGTAAATCAATCACATCAAACAATTTGGCATTCACATCCGACAACGAAACACTACCATTCACTGCCTCAGACTTTTTGCCAAATCCATAAACCGGCACCCAGATTTTTTTCAATCCAACATGTACTGCACCCTGCGCAACCAATTGAGAATCAAGAAACGCTTTGAGGCCCAACTTTCCAGTTAATGGCGTATTATTTATAAAGTTGAGCGCATCCTGCGCATCGGCATCGGCATTACCGGAGATATCAACCGCGATATTTTTACTGTCCAGGTTATTGATATTCACTTCGACATTTGATGCATCCACATCCATTAGTTTTGCTTTAGTGGATGTGATCTTAAGATCATACGGCGTGAACTCAAGCTTGGCCGCAAAGTCTTTTACTGAAGGCCAATCCGGTTGGAATTTCAGCTCCGTATTTTGAACAAAAGCTTCGGCTTTAAAAAAACCTGGAGATTTTTTAAATGGAAAATTCTCCAGCTTCCCCTTAAAGTGAGCTATGCCATGAACGTCATCTCCACTAACGAGTGCAGATTTCAACCAATGTTCCAATGGCTTGGACATAATGCTGTACGGAAGGTATGCTTTCACTTTTTCGACAGTGCCAGGCACAATCGTTGCCGTCGCATCCACCCCTCCCTCTGGCAAGCTGGAAGCAACCAGGGTTGCGGGCATGTCATCCATGGTGAAGTTGACTTTATCTAAAGACCATTGACCTTCCCCTCTCTGACCAACGGTCAACTGAATAGGTTTAGCAAACGTAAACTTGATGGGCTCCGGCTTGATGTACTTGGACAACAATGCCACCGGATCTAAAATTCGAATTTGTACCTTGCCATGATCTTTGTTAAAACTAAGGCGACTAATCGTTAACCCGGGAATGCCTTCTTGAGGCTCAAGTTTGATAGACGGCAATTGAAAGCTAAGCTTTGACAAAGAAGCCGTTTTAAAATTGAACACACCACTCAATTGTTTCAACTCCAAAGACTTCAATTCTTTACCAACACCTTGGTACTCAATGCTATGCAAAACCACATCAAACAACGGCTTGATCTCATGGAGTTTGAATTTTTCAGCTGAAAACGACAAGTTCTGGTTTTGAGTCAAACTGAAGTAAACGGGGGAAATCGTCTGGACATATTGATCATCAAAGCGCAATTTTTCGAGCTCAAAAACCCAGTCAACGAAGGATCCGGTAATAAAGTCGGCCTTAGATCTCAATCTTAAGGTGACACCAATACTTTTTGGTAATAAGCGATCATGTGCAGGCCAACTTAAGTCTTGTATCGTCAAATAAGTTCTTAAACGTTTTAGACGTCCGGCTTGAAGTCGGAACTTAATATCACCAACCATTTCGCCCTTAGGGAGCTTAGCTGTAACCTTTGTAGAAGCAAAATGATAGACATCATCCAAGCTGATCGGTTTTAAGATAGAAACGGAACCTTCCCCTTCCTCGGGCACATTCCATAGATTGGTAGAAAAATCCCCCTTGACCTGCACTTCATTGGCGACCTTTTGGCCTGTCATTATCTCCAGCAAACCGACGAAAGACCACCTCAGCCCAAAAAATGACTGAAACAGCTTTACATCAACCGTAAAGGGTTTGGCTTGATTGAAGGTCAATTGCGCATTGTCTACCTTGATAGATTTCCACAGTTTCTGTAAACGCCAACGTTTAACATGCTCCGGGAAGTTTTGCCAATTCACATCACTAACGGTTGTGTCGGTTCCACCACTTAGCAAAACGGTCAAACCACTCAGCTCCAAGTGGTGTCCATACTTCAACTGCGGAATCCAAGGAGCAAAAATATTCACATCACCGGAAAGCTTCTGTAAGGCAAGATGAGTGGTGGCATCATCATATTTCAAACCATTGATTTGAAAGTCAGCCCCCAACCAGTTTTGATCGGCTTGAATAGAATCAACATGAATTTGTGATTGCGTGACGGTTTCAACAAAAGAAATCGCCGTATCTGGCGCATATTGAACCCAGGTAATGAATGCTCTCATCACAAGTAAATAGGCAACAAAAATCCCTACAACAATCAGAGAGATTCTATAAAACCAATCACGCATGGAAACCTTACCTAAAACTTCAATTCAAACGTCAACATCGTGTTTGCTTAAGACATCACAACATCGAATTGCTCAACAAAATACCCGCTTTCAGCCTGAAAACGGATGCTTTTCTCCAAGAAGCTTTCCAACTCCGCTACCCTTGTAGAAGCTTCATCCAAGATATAAGAAACCACTGACTCGGCGGCAATCACTCGATACTTTTCAGCATCAAACTGCTTTGCCATCCGTGTAATTTCACGGAATATCTCAAAGGAAATCGTCTCAGGCGTTTTGACCGACCCTCTCCCATGACAAACCAAGCAGGGTTCACAAAGCGTTCTTTCCAAACTTTCTCTGGTACGTTTACGCGTCATTTCAATCAATCCGAGTGAAGAAATCTCACTCATGGAGGTTTTCACCCGGTCTTTTGCCAACTCTTTCTGCAGTGCTGCATACACGACCTTCTTATGCTCTTCGACGTCCATATCAATCAAATCAAGGATGATAATACCACCCAAGTTTCGTAATCGTAGCTGCCGTGCTATTGCTTGAGTCGCTTCCAAGTTGGTTCTAAAAATGGTTTCTTCTAAGTTTTTATGCCCAACAAAACCACCTGTATTGACGTCAATCGTTGTCATAGCCTCAGTCTGATCAATTACCAAATAACCACCAGATTTTAGGTTCACACGCTTTTCCAACGCCTGTTGAATTTCTTCTTCAATGTTATAAACATCAAAAATCGGGCGTTCCCCTTGGTAGCGATGGAGCTTATTTGATAATTCCATCACATAAGACTCCGCGAAGTCTTTCATCTTCTTGAAGGTTTCAAGAGAATCCACTCGAATTTCTTCAATACGGTCACTAGGGATGTCTCGCAACAAATGAAGATACAAGGGTAAATCTTCGTAGATTAACGCCGAGGTTCTGACCTTTTTCGCTTTTTCTTGAATCACACCCCAAAGCTTTTGCAAGTAAATCAAATCTGCCCGCATCTCGTGGAAGTCAACCCCTTCAGCAACCGTTCGTACGATAAAACCACCTTCCGATTCGGTTGTTTCCGGCATGGATTTAATCAACTCTCTCAAGCGTTCGCGCTCATCTGCATCTTCGATCTTCTGAGAAACACCCACCATCTTTTCGCCCGGCATATACACCAACATACGCGAAGGAATGGTCACATTCATTGCCAAGCGAGCGCCCTTAGAACTGATGGGATCTTTAACGACTTGTACCATCACTTTCTGTCCAGCATGAAGAAACTTGGTGATATCTTCGCAATCCGGCTCCACCGTTTTTCCAACGGCGCTCGGACAGACATCCGACACATGCAAAAATGCCGTACGCTCCAAACCGATGTCAACAAACGCTGCTTGCATCCCAGGCAAAACTCTGTCGACCTTGCCAATGTAAATATTACCGACCAACCCTTTTTTGTTGGCTCGTTCAATCCAGACTTCTTGTAGCACCCCGTTCTCCACCCATGCAACCCGGGTTTCATAAGGGGTGACGTTCACCAAAATTTTTTCTTCATTCGACATAATGCTTCACACTTCGCTTCACATATCATTTACCGGCTGATAAAAACCGGACTCTTTTAATAATTCCTGTAATTCAAATAGCGGCAACCCCATTACACCTGAGAAGCTGCCTTCGATTTTTTCGATAAACCCTGCCGCTATACCTTGGATCGCATAGGCACCTGCCTTATCGCATGGTTCACCGGTTCGCCAGTAGGCTTCTATTTCTGCGTCACTTAAGGTGCGAAAGAACACGCGTGTTTTGTTCAATGCCGAGAAAGTGGCGCCATCATGCATCACGGCAACAGATGACAACACTTCATGCGAATGACCGGATAACTGCTTGAGCATTCGATAAGCATCTTGCTGATTTCTCGGTTTTTCAAACACCTTGCCCTCAAACAGTATCAAGGTATCGCCGCCGATTACCCAAATATCATTACCTGCCAACTTGTTGTAACCCGAATCGGCTTTCTCGAACGCCATGCGAAGCGCATAAGACTCTGCCGACTCGCCCGGCAACCCCACTTCTTCTACCGGTGCATTGACTACTTCACAATGCAGATTGAGCTGTTTTACCAACTCAAGCCTTCTTGGCGAGCTGGACGACAAAAACAATTTATTTTGTTGTGAGACACCTAAACTCATAAAAACCTTTCCAACAAAAAACCGACCCAAACGCCTATGGCAATCACAAAACTCAGCAATACCGCAGCTGAAGCTTGATCCTTGGCTCGCCCCGAAAGCTCGTTGTATTCATGACCAATTCGATCGACCGCCGTTTCCAATGACGAGTTCAACAACTCGACAATCATGACAAAAATCCACACCCCCAACAGTATCGCAATGTCCCACGCCGTCTTTCCTAGCCAAAAGGCGATTGGTGTCAGCACCACAAACAACCAGACTTCCTGACGAAAAGCTTCTTCTTCTCTGTAAGTCGACACCAAACCATTTATAGAGTTCATCCCTGCATATACAATACGCTTAATTCCTTTGTGGGGAGATTTCACAACGAATCCTTTTACAAATTTAGAGTGAGCCAGTAATATTCGACAAATGCCCTCTATTCTACCTGCAATAAAAGGCAATATTTAGAAGAAACCTTTAAAAAATAAGACCGACAAAATGGATATTATCATTCAAGACCATTCACCAGAAAACCTGGAAAAGATTTACGAAAATAAATTTCTCTATCAAACCGAAACTTATTCTTTGATGTGTGAGGAAACAGACATCCCATGGTTGCAGTTCATTCCGAACCGCGAATTGTCAGATACCGACTATGCTGCAAAGCTTTATGGTGAGATTTACCGCGTGGCGGGCTATTTGAAAAACAAAGGACTGGCAGAGCATTTTAATGTTGCCAAAATCGGCAATAAGCTTCCCTATTACCATATTCATCTGGTTTTCAGAAAGCCGAATGATGAAGCGTGGCCGGAGCCAATTTGGTGCCTACCGAACTTAACGCCTAATGAGAAAATAACGCAGAAACTAAAAACCTTGCTGGCTGAGTTTTACGCCTAAAACCTTTTGCCCGCCCCTCTTACCCCAACCTGGCAGATTTTAGCGGCTTGCACTAGGACAAGGCTTTAAGAAAAACCTGAGCTGAATGCAGCCCTTGCTTAGTAGAAAAGTCTTCTAGTTGGTGGCGACAACTGGTGCCTGTCGCCACAATTAATGCATCGCCATCTTCAACTGCCGGCAACAAGGTTTGCTCGGCAATTTTCTTTGAAACATCATAATGACGATAGCCAAACTCACCTGACATGCCGCAACAACCTGAAGCAATGCGTTCAACTTCTAGACCAGGAATCAGGCTTAATGCCTTTGCAACATCCGCTTCTTTCGCCAACGATTTCTGGTGACAATGGGTATGCACCTTCACTTTCTGCGTTAATGTCTGGAAAGGCAGTTCGCCTTTTTCGGCTAGCTTCAATACCGCTTCCTCAAACAATAAAATCTGCCAGGTTGGGGTCTCTGCCTTCATTAAGGCTTGAGCTTCATCGCGCCATACCAAGACCTCCGAAGGCTCGATACCCACAACCCAATCATTTTCCTGAACGGCTGACAGCTGATGACTGATGTTTAGCAAAGCTTTACGAGCGTCATCCAGCAAGCCTTGGCTGATTAAAGCTCTTGGAGATGCCTCTAGAAAAATCGGCTGAACCTCACACCCCAACTTATGCAATGTCAAAATTGCGGCTTGACCCACTTCCGATTCTTGATAGCGACTGTATAAGTCACACAAAAGCCAAACGCGTTGGCGACTGTCTTTCGTTGTACGATCCGTCGTTTGCCACCAGCGACTTAATTCCAGATTAGAAAGTGTAGGTAAGGCTCTACGGCTGTCAACATTCATCAAGCGCTTCACCCAAACCAAGTTTTGTACTCGGTTATAAACACTGGGGAAAATGCTCCCCATTCGCATCAAAAAGCCGTAATACTTCAACGCCAAGCGAGACAAACTCATTTTGCCTGTTTGATAAAGCACTTCCGCCTTTAATCTCGCCATATCAACATTGGCCGGACACTCGGAGTGACAGGCTTTGCAACCCAGACACATTTCCAAAGCGTCCTGCAGCTCGGCACTTGAAAGCGCTGCCTGAGGGTTTGGTTCCGTCAATGCGTAACGCAATAAATTACTGCGCCCTCGCGTAGAGTAATTTTCTTCTCTGGTGGCTTGATAGGACGGGCACATGGTACCGGTCGATTTACGACACGCCGCTGCGCCATTACATTTTTCCACAGCATCCATGAGCGATAAATCTTTGGACCAATCAAACCCCGTCGCAAGCCTTTCTTTCGGCTGACGGTTGGCACGCAAATTATCGGTAATCGGCATATCGCCGATAATGACACCAGGGTTCAATAAATTTTGCGGGTCAAACAATCGCTTTAAATCGACCAAACACTGGTAAACGGTTTCACCGACTTGCTCCTTGATAAAAGGCGCGCGGATTCGACCATCGCCATGCTCACCGGAAATCGCACCACGATAAGACTTCACCAGTTTTGAGTTACGCTTGGCGATTTCTTCAAATAGCTGCCGCCCTTTTTCCGTTGCCAAATCCAATTCCGGGCGAATATGAATCAACCCGACAGAAGCATGACCATAGTAAATACAGCCAACGCCCAGCTCTGCCATCATTTGCTCAACATCATGATAATAATCCGGCAGCTTGGCAACCGGCACAGCCGCATCCTCAATGACAGCAACCGCCTTCTGGCGCGTGACCTTACCCATCAGTAAACCAAGGCCAGCTTTGCGGATGCTCCATACTTTGTCGCTGTCCGCCGCATCAATAATCGGCGTGGCATAAGAACCATTCTCAGCCAGCCATGCCTGGCAAATTCTTAAACGTGCGTTCAAGCTATCCAAACAATCATCAAACAGCTCAACCACCAAAACGGCCGCCGGGTCATCTTGTATCCAAAATCGGTTCAGCTGCAAAGCCTTGTTGTCCTTAGTTCCTTCAAGCGTTGGGCGGTCAATCAACTCAATCGCTGCTGGGTGAAATTGTAAAAACTCAGGCACAACCTGCATCGCCTCACGCACGGAATGGTAATGCGCACAAATCAATTGACGATGTTTCGGCGCATCCACCAACCCCAACCTGGCAGATTTTACAACCGCAAGCGTTCCCTCACTGCCACAGATAAGCGGTGCTAAGTTAAATGGTTTGCCATGAGGGTTAAACGGCTGATGATGGCGATACAACTCATCCAAAGCATAGCCGGTGTTGCGACGTTTGATAGATGCATCGGGAAAGTTTTCAAGAATTGTGTCGCCGTGCTCTTCAAGCATAGACACCACACCGCGATACAAATGCCCTTCCAAAGTATCAAGTGTTTGCTTGTGCGCCAACTCTTCTGAGGTCAAATCCTCAAAAATCACTTCAGAACCATCTGACAGAATCACTTCAACAGACTTGACGTGTTCTCGGGTCGTGCCGTAATAAACCGAGTAGGAACCACAGGAGTTATTACCAATCATGCCGCCAATCATCGCGCGATTGGAGGTGGAGGTGTCTGGCGCAAAACGAAGGCCATCGGCTTTTACGTAAGCATTCAAATCATCCTGAATGACGCCGGGCTCGACAACAACTTCTTTTCTCTCAGGGCGATAATCCAGAATTTGCGTCAGATGCTTGGAGACATCAACCAACACTTCAGAGCCGATTGCCTGACCGCCAAGCGATGTTCCGCCAGCTCTCATCGTAACGGATTGTTTATTGGAAAAGGCGTCACGGCAGGTTTTGACAAGCTCAGGCAGAGAACGAGGTGTGACCCATTGGTTTAACGGGAATTCGTAAACTGAAGCGTCTGTAACGGTTTTATGACGATCTCGTTTCATCTTTAATTTCTTCTTCGATCTTCGAAGATTCCGTATCATAGAACCATAGCGCCGACATAATCATCAGTATTAATACAACATAAAGATGGTATTGAAACTTCATGGTAATTGTCTGATCTGAAAGCATGAATTCCATTAATGCTTCAATTAATACCATACCAGTTAATGCAAGCGATAACTTCTCAAGTTGCTTCGTTTGAATGGCTTTTCTTGCATACTTTAACATGACTACAAAAGGGTAAAGGAGGACTGAAAGGACAATAACAAATCCTAAAACACCTTTTTCCGAGAGAAGCAGCATATAATCATTATGAGGGTGCCCCCACAGTTTCCCTACTACCAATCCTTCATTCAAATATTTCTGAAAATAAACATTAAAGTTATCAAACCCCCAACCAAAGAGCGGTTTTTCTAAAAATGCCCAATAAGCCGCCTTCCACATTTCAAAACGGTAACCAAGTGAAGTATGTGCGTTACCATTCATATACGCTTGAATACTATTCAGGGTTTGTAGAATCCTTTTCTCAACCGGTAATTCATGCCACATTAGATACAATACAACACCCAAAGCAGCGACAATTCCCCAAATAATATAATTGAATTTTCGATCTATTTTAGGAAGCAAAAAAACCAGCGTCATAAAAACAAGTAACATCGTCAACCAACCACCACGAGATCCGGATAACAAGCTTAACAAGATTCCTGAAATCATCGTAATTAAAGCCAACAACTTCCACCTCTTGCCTTTCAATCCCAAAACAGCTAAAAGTGACAGCATGCCAAATAGCATACCTAGATTTCCTCTTGCAATTGGTGTCTCTAAAAGACCCGTTCCTCGAGTGGGATCTTCAACAACAATCAATAGAGAACATAAAAGTGCGTAGAGCCCCGAAAGTACAATTATTTTCCAGATTGTTTGTGCATTAAGACGGTAATTAACAAATAGCAGTGCTATAAAGTAGACCCAAATGGTATCCCGAAAACTTTGGAACCTAAACTCGAATAGCTTTTCCCAATTTTTTGTCACAACCAAACCAAGAAAAATAATGAGCAAAGCGGACCAAATCAAATAGACTTCAACCCTCAGCTCTTTAGGAAGAACTTTATTCGGAAAAAATTTAAAATACCCCCAAATTCCCCATAAAATAATTGCATAAAACACAACATCCACTTGTTTAAATAATGTTGCGGATGCAATAAAAAAAGTGACTATCAGAGTCAACAAAAGAAATAAAGAACGAGTTGCACTTTCGAAAGTTAAACTTCTAACCACTGTTTCGCAACCTTTTTCACATCAAAATCTTCAATCCTTGACAAAGCTCCCCACCCAAGAGAATCTCGTAACGCAGAGTTTTTCGCTAACAAATCCACTTTCTCGGACAATGCCGCAACATCGCCACAGGACACTAAAATGCCACTTTTATTATTTTCTATAATTTCATCAGGACCATTAGGGCAATCGAAAGAAATGACGGGGAGTCCGACTGACATAGCTTCCATCAATACTAGAGGCCACCCCTCTAACCGAGACGACATAACATAAAAATCGGCCTGAGCCAACAAATTAAAAGGGTTCTCCTGTTCACCCAGCAAAGTTACGTTAGTTTGTAAAGAAAGAGCCTGTATTTGGTGTTCAAGGACCTCTTTCTCATCTCCGCCTCCAACGATCCACAAATGGTAACCATTATTATCAATGCGTTTAAATGCCTCAATGAGCAAGTCAAAACCCTTATGGGAATGAAGCCGACCAACCGTCATGACATTAATCTTATTTTTAGGCAATTCAATCGATGGTGGCAATTTTTTGGCATCATCAACCATAGAAAGGTCAATTGGATTGGGGACAAAGGTGACTTTTTCCTGCTGTAGACCTAGTGAAATCAATCCTTCTCTAACGCCTTCAGATACGGCTAACACTCTGCCAACCTTTCCATAATGCTGTGTAATTCTTTTTTGAACTTTAGCTGACATCTTCTGTATCGGATTATGAACGGTCAAAACCACTTTATCTGGCACACCAGCCAATCTTGCCGCTATCGAAAGAGGATAATTTGCATCTTCTGAAAAACCATAAATCCTATCAAAAGGGTACTTCTTCAAAAGCTTATACAAATGAAACACTTGACTCCAAATCATCCCTCTAAATGGAATCCCCTTTAAAAGAAAGTCACCTCCAACAGGATAACTTGGATCTGCATTTCTAAATATGCTCAAATAAACATCATGCTCCTTTTCCCACTCTTGTGACAAAAGGCTTAAAACTCTTGATACACCAGCCCTAACAACGCCATTAGCGACAATTAATACTTTCAATTAAATATCCCTCTTCATAACACAAGGCAGCCTTTTGACCTTTAAGTCTTTAACAAAAACCTGAAAATACATATTCATCAGCCTTTCCGCCATAAAACCAAAAACCCTTGCTTGATATGGGTATGCACTAACCTGTATTCTTTTTTCTACTTCAAACAAAATATCAAAAAGCCACTCGCAGTACTGTGCAAAAATATCTCTTTTCATAACAAACATATTTGCCCAAAACTGGCTTTTAGTCTGGTTAAAATATGAATCAATTTCATCAAACGTTATTGGGTGCTTTTCCCTCAAAACACTTATTAACACATCCCAATCTTCAGGGATATGTCTACATTTATAGTGTTTAGCAATCGACATATGCTGACTTTCTTCTTTCGGTAAGAGAAGATCATATCGCGCCAACAAATTCTCTAGTGAATCATCGCTGAAATAATCATTTAGGTTCTCATTACCCAGAGAATATTTTGCAACCCAATAATCTTTAATTGAAGGTTGTGTTTTTAATATGCGTCTATAGTGAAATAACCCAACATGAGTGTATTCTTTTGGCAAATTCTTCCATGCCCAATACATTGCTGTTAACTCGCAGTAATTCGCATTTTTTTCAGCAATATTGTCCCCTTCATTATCACTAAGCCAATGTGGAGGCACATCAATCTTGTGATTCACATTAATCGGCGTAGCTATGGAAGTAGCTAACATCACCTCAGGTTTATGAGTAACGACTAAAACAATAGGATTCATCTAGTTTTTTCACTCAATGCTGGCATCTTTTCTCCAGTTTCAAAACACATTAAAAATTTTTCCGCTATCTCCAAAGCTTCCTGTATTGTGACATCCATATCCAAATACCGATAAGTTCCAAGCCTCCCCAAAAATGTAACTCCATCTTCGTTTTCTGCAAGCGAAATATACTCTAAAAGTTGTGTTTGTTCAGATGCGAGTCTAATCGGATAATACGGAATATCACCTTCAGAACATTCTCGACTAAATTCTCTGTAACAAACCGTCTTTTCATGACTTTCCCATGGTGAAAAATGTTTATGTTCAGTGATACGAGTAAATGGAACATCCTTATCGCAGTAATTTAAGACCGCTGTACCTTGATAATCATTCGTATCGGGGTAAAAAACTTCAAAATCTAATGTTCTATATGGGAGTGAGCCAAACTGATAATCAAAATAATGATCAATCGGACCGGAATAGAAAACGTGACTGTAGCTTGAAGCTTTATCGCGATCAAAAGAGGTAGACAATTTAACTTCAATATTTTCATGATCAAAAAGTTTTTCAAAGATTTCAGTATAGCCATTCTTTGGCATTCCCTGATACTTGTGACTGAAATAATTGTCATCATAATTAAACCGAAGCGGCAATCGTTTCAAAATACTTGCAGGCAATTCTTCAGGCTGAAGTCCCCATTGTTTGATGGTATACCCTTCAAAAAATGACTCGTACAACTCTTTACCTACAAACTTTAGCGCCTGCTCCCTAAAGTTTTGGGGCTCATCAATTGTTTGATCTGAAATAGTCTGAATAAATTCTCTTGCCTGATCTGGCGACAGGGTTTTATTAAAAAATTGATTAATCGTCAGCAAATTAATTGGAAGGGAAAAAACACGTTCCTTTGCTATCGCTTTTACCCTGTTAACGAACGGCATAAATTCAGCGAATTGATTGATAAAATTCCAAACTTTTTCATTATCAGTATGAAAAATATGGGGGCCATACACGTGTTTGTTGACGCCTGTTTGGACATCTCTTTCAGTAAAACAGTTTCCACCTATATGAGATCTTTTTTCATAAACACTGCACTTAAAACCTGCTTCGGCTAGAACATGCGCAACAACCCCGCCGGAGAAGCCCGCACCAATAATTGCTACGTCTTTACTATTATTTTTTTTCATATATTAACTTTACTAAAACGACTTATACCAGTCCACAAATCTATCAATTCCAACCTCAATCTCAGTTTCAGGTTTAAAACCTGTATCTGCAATTAAATCATCCACATCAGCAAAGGTTCGTGGCACATCTCCTGGCTGCATGGGTAAATTATTACGTATAGCTTTCTTGCCTGTTGCAGACTCTATAGCGTTGATAAACCTTTCCAAAGTAATGGGCTGATTATTACCAATGTTATAAATTTTGTAGGGCGCGTGAGCCATTGTGAACTCGCTAGATTGGGGTTGAGGAATACGATCCATAACACGAACAACACCCTCAACAATATCGTCGATATAAGTAAAGTCACGCTCCATTTGTCCATTATTGAAAACATCTATCGCTTCACCCGCTAGAATCTTTTTCGTAAATGAAAAGTAGGCCATATCAGGACGACCCCATGGGCCATAAACTGTAAAGAAACGTAGACCTGTGGTTGGAATGTCATATAAATGACTATAGGCATGAGCCATCAACTCATTCGATTTTTTAGTTGCTGCATAAAGCGAGATTGGAAAATCCACCCTATCTTCAGTAGAAAATGGAATCTTAGCATTCATTCCATAAACGGAACTAGAGGAAGCATAGACCAGATGTCCAACTTTTGTTTGTCGACATCCTTCCAAAATATTTACAAAGCCAACCAAGTTTGAGTCGACATAAGCATGAGGGTTTTGCAACGAATAACGAACACCTGCCTGCGCTGCAAGATGAATCACTCGATCGAATTTCTGCTCATCAAACAAAGCTTGCATTGCAGGTCGATCAGCAATATCCATCTCTATAAAACGATAGGAATTTACCAATCCTTGCTGCTCGCAAAATTCTTTTAACGCATTCAGACGCCCATTCTTCAGACTAATATCATAGTAATCATTTAAGTTATCAATGCCGACAACCTCATGCCCTTGCTTCAGTAACGCTTGAACCGTAAAAAAGCCTATAAATCCTGCACTACCAGTAACTAAGATTTTCATTAATCCTTCCCAAACAAATCACGCGTGTATACTTTATCTTCAACATCATAAAGCTCTGCTGTGATGCGGTTAGCGACTATCACGTCACATTGAGATTTGAACGCTTCAATATCTTTCACCACACTGGAGTTAAAAAACTCATCCTCATGCAAAACTGGCTCATAAACCACAACTTGCACGCCTTTCGCTTTAATTCGCTTCATCACACCTTGAATGGCTGATGCCCTAAAATTATCCGACCCTTGCTTCATCACTAAGCGATAAATCCCAACAACTTTTGGCTTGCGGCTCAATATAGAATCAGCAATAAAGTCTTTACGGGTTGTATTGGCATCAACAATCGCTCTAATGATATTGTTAGGAACATTTTGGTAATTCGCCAAAAGTTGCTTGGTATCTTTAGGTAGGCAGTAGCCTCCATATCCAAACGAAGGATTATTATAGTGATTGCCAATTCTTGGATCTAAGCCAACCCCTTCAATCACTTGCCTTGAACTCAAACCATGAGCCTCGCAATAAGAATCTAGCTCATTAAAATAAGCCACTCTCATCGCCAGATAGGTGTTAGAAAACAGTTTAACAGCCTCAGCTTCAGTCGCATTGGTAAATAAAACAGGAATATCTGTTTTTATGGCTCCCTCAACCAACATATCTGCAAACACTCTAGCACGCTCTGAGTCCTCTCCAACGATAATTCTAGAAGGATAAAGGTTATCGTAAAGCGCCTTGCCTTCACGAAGAAACTCAGGGGAGAAAATTAGATTCTCACAGCCAAACTGCTGCTTTATATCATCTGTATAACCAACAGGGATAGTGGATTTTATAACCATCACGGCATCAGGATTGATAGCCATTACGTCCCCAATCACAGCCTCTACAGACGAGGTATTAAAGGTATTTGTTTGCGTGTCATAATCCGTTGGCGTGGCAATAATGACAAAGTCCGCTTCTTTGTATGCCAAATCTTTATCTAAGGTAGCTGAAAAATTTAGGTTTTTATTCGCTAAGTACTCTTCAATTTCCGCATCTGCTATCGGCGAACGCTTTGCATTCAATAACTCTATTTTCTCAGGGATGATATCCAGAGCAACAACGTCGTGATGTTGCGCTAACAACACCGCAAGTGACAATCCAACATATCCTGTTCCAGCAATTGCTATTCTCATACAAACCTACTTAATGCCCAATATTACTTTTAAAAACGTCTTTACGAATCCCATATTATTTTTCATAAACACCCTAGAAAGTAATAACGCATTATCACCTGCTTTTGCAACACCTCTAACAGTTGTGGTTGCAGTCTTATAAGCACGAGACTGTTCGATAAAGTTCACAACATTTAGCGTAAAATCACCATATGGGTAACAAAAGTCTTGAAACTGTCTTCCAGGGAAAAAATTCTCTAATTTTGTTTTAGGGTTTAAAATTTCTTCTGTATATCGAGACTCTTGCAAGTTAAGCAAACTTACATGAGTTGCAGTATGTACCCCAATATCCTGACCAGAATTAAGCCAAGTATTTAAATCAGGAATGTCCATAAGATTATGTCTATCTTTGTATCCCTCATCCCAACGGTTATAGTTGCCAACTTCATCACTCACAACATAGCATGTTGAAGAAAATCCATATTTATTAAGAATGGGGAGAGCATTCTCCAAAACATCTTTATAACCATCATCAAAGGTAATACCAAACACCTTGCCTTCTTTTTTACCATCCAAATAAGGAAGCAACTCTCTCATACTTTTGCCTTGATAGCCAAAAAAGCTCAAGACTTTCATCTGAAGATCAAACACCCTTGGCGAAACAAAAAGGCTTTTCAACGGCGTAGCTTCTGAAACGCTTGAAACATGGTGATACATTAGGATTGGAACTTTTTTCATATTTGTTCAACCCAACAATGCATAATATTTTTTATAGGCATGCGAAATATCAAATGTTTCAGCGTAGGACTCATAATATTGTTCTGGATATAGTGGTAAATGTTTAATCGTCTCAGCCATCTCTTTAAGCATTGTTTTATTTTCTTCAAAAATGAGCTTTGGAAACTTTTCACCTAAAATCGTTTGTGGTCCCGCAGAGTTAACCGCCAGAGAGGCAACTCCCAACAATAATGCCTCTGCAACGACTAAAGAAAACCCCTCTGACTCAGACATTGAAACCAGAGCTTTCGCATTCCTGAGAATAGGATAAGGGTTCGGTTGCCAGCCTAAAAAGTGCACCCTACTTTCTAACCTTTCGCTTTGAACGCGTTTTTTTATGTTCGGCAATTGATCCCCATCACCAATTACAAGCAAATGAAAGCTGTTTGGCAAATACTTCAAAAGTTCAACCGCCAGATAAACTCTTTTACCCTCTGATAGCCGCCCCAATGCCACTAGGTACTCTTCAGGCAAAGCCATAGTCAACTTTTCGGTAGCCATTGTTTTTACCAAGTCACAGTTAATCGGCGGAAAAATAACTGACATACTCTTAGGCTTAATACCCAATTTCTTAGTCAAACTTTCTTTTACACCATCACTATTCACAATGATATTTTTTTTATTGAATAGCCTTCTATATTTAAACGTTCTTTCCATGTTCTTAAAGGGCGTGTAAAAGCTATAACGCATAGTTGAATAATCGGCATGAACGACATAAAACTGTTTATCGTTAGGAATTCGTTTTTGTACAGACAACAACTTATAAGCATCAAATGAATTAGCAAAAAATGCATCGACACCATTTAAAAAATGCATCTCAATCAAGGCCAAAAAACGCTCTATTAATTTCTTTCTGGCCAATGCTTTGGGTAAAAAAAACGCAGGTACCAATAAATCATCTGGCACTTTCTCTTGGTTATTCGAAAGCACAATAATCGCGACCTGATTACCCTGTTCATAAAAATAATTCGCAAGGCTCCTCACATAACCTTGAGTGCCTCCACCATGAAGACTATGAACAATAAAAACAACTTTTTTCATTTAAAATCTAACTTTCAAATAACTCTTTAAATAACTGACAAGGTATGGCATCTTTAACAACTAGTCCCTTCTTCGCCAAAACTTTCTGCTGATTGTCATCAACAATGAATTTTTCAAATTCTTCATAAAGCTTACCCTCATCCAACAAACGTACCCAACGTCTATAATGATCGCCCATACGAACATTGCCCTTCGAGAGCAATTCACGCCGATGTTGAATATTGGCCTCAAACTGCTCCCATGATCGAATGGGGTAATGATAAACTCGAATACCGCTTTCTTGTCTTGCCGTAAACCACTTTCCAATATGCCTTGCTCGATGGTTACCACCACTAATTTTGATAAACCCTTTGGGATTCACAATTACTTTGGGGCTAATGTTTGCAAAAAACATGGAAACCGAGTCATCTTGTAATTCTGCCTGCTTGTCATAGCAAATAGGATAGCCGACCCTAAAGCTGGCCTGAGAGAAATGATAACCTGATTCCAATGCGGATTCTGTTAACAACATATTACTTCGCTTAACGGTAACGACTGAATCCCTGTGATTCAGGTAGTCCTTTAAGCTCTTGCCTCCATCTTGAGGAATCCAAAATTCATCGGCATCGTTACTGATAACCCAATCAGCTCCCATTTTCGCGCGCGCTCTAATCGCCAGTTGTTTCATCCATTTCGCTTGTTGGTAGACGCCGGATTCATCTATCACTTGAAGATCGAACTCGCTTTTTAACGACTCCAACTTTTCACGAGTGCCATCTGTCGACCCGTTATCCATAACCAAAAATGCATCAACACCTAGCTGACTGTGCAAGCGAATATTATGTTCAATAATATCAACTTCATTTCGACATAAAATCGTCATTACCAAACGGTCCGAGACAGACTTGGATCGATTCATTTGCAAGAAATAGCGCATATGATGCATCATTGTACGACTTCACCTATTGATTTAACGACATGCACACCCATCGCATGCATCAGTCCAACAAATTTATTTTGAAATGGATCACTCTCCGACAAAATCGAAAACACCTCCAATTCAGGACGAATCCATCGTACTGTCAGTAATGCTGTTCCCACATCACCAACAACATAGCATTCTCGTTTTAATGCCGGCAAGACAAACTCCGAGGCCAGTTTTGCCGGCACAATGACTTCAACACCGAGCGCTCTAAGACTAAAAAAATCCTCTTCTTCAACACGAGGGTGATACTTTACCGCAATACGTTTTTTCTGTGCCTTTAACGTGGATATGGAAGCTTTTAGATTCTGCTCATAGCCTCGCATTTTAAGCACGTTATTGGGATGAGGAATAAATACCAACATATCCACTTCACTTAACAGCTTGGCCTCAAAATCAAACGCTTTCAAAACAGATGATGAAAATTGCTTCACTTGCTCGGCAACGAACCACTCTTGCTCTATCGAACAAACTTTCTTTCCTCTTGTGATCTCCGATACTGCCTTTTTCGATTCAAAAAGCCAAGCTTCATCAATCCACGAAGAGGCTCCTACCGTAGTGGGTTCTTCCCACCAAAAACCATAGGCTAACTTTTTCAACAATGAGTTGATTTTGTCCTTGTACCATTTATAGGGTCGGCCCGCATACGAATACAAGCCATCATCCAAATAAAAACCAGTGACAGCATCTCTTCCATCAAAACGTGAAGCTTGATGCATAGCGTATTGAAACTCAGCTCTTCGGTCACTTCCCACGCCAATGCGCGTTGGTTGAACATTCATTACCATTTGCTTAAGTGAAGCAAAAACGGCTTTACGAGCATCACGCTTACTCTCACTTTTTGTCGGCTGACACAACACCTCCACACTTTCAAAAGGAGAATCATCCCACCGCTTCAATACTGAAGCATATGGAGAATCCGCCGTTTTCTGGTCAATCAAACACAACCAAGCACGTTGCGAATCTCGAAACCTCAAAGCATGCGCGACACTGACCAATAAATTTAATGGTGTCGATGGCAAATATAAGGTTCGTTTTTCCATATTACAAACCTATAGACTGATAAGCCTGTCCATCTAAACAAAGCTGTAGCTTCTTCGATAGAACTGCCCAGTGCTCATCCGTAGGACCTTTCATCGCATCACCTGGAATCGCATAATCTTCCTGCAAATAACAAAGATAGTTGTTAACCGCAGACTCATCCAACTGCCATGTTTCAAGCTCGCCTAGTGCTTGAATAAGTTCTGACTGTTTTGAAACAGGTTGGGTAAGCCCCTCAAAGCCATAAATGGCTTGTCCCATCACAATCACTTTTTTATGTGCAATCAACGCTTCCATCCCCACTGTGGAGTTCACCGTAATAACGGCTTCAGCATGTTGCACCAACTCTATCGTTGGCTTATCTAGGACAAAATGGATTTGAGGATGATGCTTATCGATAATATCTGTATAGTCTTCTGGGCAAGCAGGATGAGGTTTAATGACAAATTGTTGATGGGAAAACTTCTCTGCCAGCGCTTCAATCTCAGAATATAACGCTCTCATATCTTTGATCCAAGGAGAGTGCAAATAAATATTACTATCTTCAACGACTTGAAAAGGGATAAAAATATAGGATTCCGGTAGGTCTTGTGATTTTTTAACCGGTTCAAACTTCAATTGCTCTTCCGGCTTTAGCCGACATTGATACTGCTTGTAAAAATCAATACGCCTCGGTGTTGCAGCATAAAAATCAACACCTTCCGGATCTACAACCGAATATCCCGGTAGCGGGCCTGTTTCAAAGAACACCAAAGGCACTTTTTGCTGCTGCGCCGCAATAACAAGAATCGCCTGGCGAAACTTCTTACCATTCCATACACCAATAAGCGCATCCTTGTTATCAGCTATCCACAATGAATAGCGCCCAAAAAGATACTTGGCTCGCAAGGTCTCCACAAAACCGAATAAAGACCAGAACCATTGAGCTTTGCCACGACCTTTACGACTGGCTTTTTTACGATTTTGTAAAATACATACCTGATGCTCAATTGCCTCAAGCACATTGAGAGGCAACGGTAAAAACACTTTGAAAAGTGCTTGAAATGCAAAGGGAATCTGGGAAGATTTGACAGCCAAAACCTGCTTACCCATTAAACTGACATGCTGAGTAAGCGCTTCAAAATATCGTGCTTGATCACGGCTGGCTGCAAATAGAATCAATCGTTTAGACATGGTGAACAGAGCTCTTAATCCCAGACTCCAAAGCATCCATAAACGGATAACGTTTTTTCAGCTTACCGCGTTTTTTGGCATTCATTTCAGATAAGTCTTTTCTCACAAGTGGTAACGCCATTCTAAACCAATAGTCATCAAAAGGCTCTGCCTCCAATACGTCTTGCCAAAACGCATTGTAGTCAAACTTGTCCAGCTTATACTGTGTTTTTTCTTCTCCCTGGAAGACATGTTTCTCATGGCGAATGCCAAAAATTTCTGTCATTCCCCACTCACTCATCAAGGCTGCTAAGCCAATAAAAAGATATTTATGCGGCGGAATACCTTGTGTTTTCGTGGTAAAAGCCCGCGCCAATTCCAAAGTGTTTTTCCCTCCCTGAACACCTGCAATAAAAACTGACTGCTGTGCTAAAAGAAAATTCATATAGTAAAGGGGGGTGCCATTCACCCAAAGACCTATCGAACTCAATCCTTCACGCCTATTTTGGTGAATATGCAACAATTTCATTTCCAGTTGTAAACTGTCTTCCAACTCCGTTTTAAACAGATTCACTCCACCTTGAGTCAAATTTTGAATACTTTCACTAGACAAATGAGCGTTTAAAATCCTGTAATGTTCGACAATACTCGGAATCAAACTATGATTATCCGTCTCAGCGAGTTCTTGGCGAGAATCTTTATGCATAAAGACATACATGCGTTTAAACAAGTAGTAGACATAACCATGCTGACTTAAGGACTTTTCAATTCCCAAGCCTTTAAATGCAGAGTGCAAACTACAAATCCAATCATACTTTTTCGCAAACCAAAATAGGCTTTTGATTTTATCTTTATGGGTTGCCGTCGAGTCTTTAAACAATGCCGCGAGCGCTTTCAAATAAACCACTTACTTTTCTTCCATCTCTATCTTTAATGCATGCAACGATTCAATCACGTCTGTGACACCGACTCTTTCCAGTGATTGTGCTTGCTGCTGACTATTTTTGAACTGTTTCAGATATTTGCTCGCAACAGGTGACACCAAATATTTTACATGCAACCCCTTTGCCCCAACCAAACCTGGGTCGGTCACAAGATATAATACTACCATCGGCACATCCAACGCCGCGGCCACATGAGACAAACCCGTGTCAACAGAAACTACCGCCTTTGAAAACTTCAACATTCTTGTAATATCATTCAAACTGATAAGTTGTTCAGGTACCCATGTACAGTCTTCGTAGCCCTGTTGCAAACGATATGAGCGTTCTTGTTCTTCCTTCGTGCCCCAAGGCAAAATAACCTTATACCCAACCTGGCAGATTTTTTGTAGTAATTCTCGCCAATACTCCTCTGGCCAGCATTTTGTATCCCAAGTCGTTCCGTGCAAAAAAACCATGTGAGGCTCTGCCTGCCATGGCAAATCAGGCCTTTTCCAATCAGACGTATTCAAACCATAAGCGATTGCTGAAGTAGGAGAAATCGAATAGTTAAGAGCTTTGGAGAACAACTCTCTCAGCCGAGTGATGGCATGCTGCGCTTTTTCGACGTGAATTTTGTGGTTATAAAACAAACTGACTAGCGGCTCTCTGACGCTGGAAAAATCCATACCATAAACTGGTGCCTCAATTTTTTTGGCAACCCACAAGCTTTTATACAAGCCTTGAGCGTCTAACACCAAGTCATACTGCGTACGATTAATTTCTTCAAAAAAAGCTTTGATTTCGGATCGTGTTTTAGAACTAAAAGGAGTTTTACGCCAGCGCCTTAATTCAATCGGGTAAACCTTATCCACCACCGGATGCCAGCTCGGAATTTCTGCGAACGCCTCTTCAACCACCCAATCTACAGTTAGACTTGGAACATTGGCTTGTGCATCGGAAAGTGCGGGGAATGTATGAAACACATCCCCCATTGAAGACATTTTAATTAGCAAAATCCGCATGAACTCTCTAAAAACTTATTTAGTAAAATTCAGTGTGGTCGGATTTTCACTCAACCAAGTCAGGTATTTATGAACACCTTCAGCAACCGTGTGGAAATTCCCGGTATAACCCGCTTCTCGCAACAAGCTATTATCTGCTTGAGTATAGCTTTGGTATGCTCCTTTAAGGTGTTCTGGAAAAGGAATGTACTCAATCTCTCCCTTGCCATGAAATTTGATAACCGCTTCTGCGATGTTTTTAAAAGGTTCCGCTGCGGCAGGCCCTAAGTTGAATATTCCCGACTTGTCAGGGTTATCCTTAAACCACAAGTTGACTTTAACAACATCTTCAACATAGACAAAATCACGCGTCTGCATCCCAGCCTCATAACCATCATACGGACCAAAAAGTTTGAGCTTTTCGCCTTTTAGGATTTGGTTATGCAGTTTAAACGCAACACTTGCCATATCCCCTTTGTGTTGTTCTCTCGGCCCATACACATTGAAGTATCTAAAACCAACAACCTGACTTTCTGCATGAGGAAGGACTCTACGGATATACTGATCAAACTGAAACTTGGAAAAACCATAAACATTCAGCGGCTTTTCATACTCGCGTTTTTCTATAAACGTCGGCCCATCGCCATACACAGAGGCTGAAGAGGCATAAAGAAAAGGGATTTTTCTGTTCAAACAGAAGTTCAGCAGATCTTTGGAGTATTCATAATTGTTATCCATCATGAACTTACCGTCCCACTCCGTAGTGGCTGAACAAGCACCCTGATGAAAAACACACTCGATTTCAGGCAGGCCTTCTTCGGCAAAAATTCGCGCCTGAAAATCTTCTTTATCTAAAAAATCGGCAAAGTTACAATCTGCTAAATTAATGAATTTTTTACCATTTTTTAAGTTATCAACCACTAAGATATCGGTAATACCTTGTTCGTTCAAAGCCTTAACGATATTAGAACCAATAAACCCGGCACCGCCTGTTACTACAATCATGAACAACCCTAAAACTAACTGTTTTTCAATAATCTCAGAATTTTAACACTTATTTATTGAGGGGTTGTTCAAGATTTAGCCGAGATAATTTCCAATCGCATGCTGCAAATAGTAAAATAGCGCCAAATTTTCCTATCGAAACCAAATATACAATGAGTCAATTGAATTCAAAATGGGGTAGATTTATCGCCCATGCCAAGGCGTGGTTTATCGACCATGAAATTCTGCGAATTTTCTACCGGAATTTCCACAAACTGTCTGAAAATGCGTACCGAAGCAATCATCCATCACCTAGCTTCATCAGAAAACTAAAGAAGAAATACGGTATTAAAACCATCATCAGCATGCGTAGAGCAGACACAAGTGGCCAATACCTGCTTGAGCAATATGTCTGCAAAAAAGAAGAAATTACATTAATCAACTACCCCATGTCTTCTCGCTGCCTACCTGATCCAGAGCAAATCCTAGGTGCCAAAAAGATTCTCGAAGAGGCGGAATATCCCATCTTAATCCATTGCAAATCTGGAGCTGACAGAGCAGGTTTAATGAGCGTCTTTTATATGCACTTTATCAAACAACAACCAATATCTGAAGCCGTTAAACAGCTGAGCATAAAATACGGGCATTTCAAATGGGCAGACACAGGTAAACTAGATTACTTATTCGATAATTATTTCGACTTCCAAAAAAATCACCCTGAAGTCTCTTTTCTTGAATGGGTGGAACACCATTATGATGAACCCTATTTAAGACAAAAATTTAAAAGCACCTCCTGGGCAAACATCATCGTCAATAAGATTTTGCACCGAGAATAAGACAATGTTTGACAAAAAAACTCTAAGACTCTACCGTAAACTTTTGAAGTATATCGCCTCTTATAAAAGCGCGATTTTCATCACTATTTTGACACTCATTATAATCTCCGCAATGGAGCCTCTGAGCGCAATTATTCTAGGAAAGCTTGTTGACAAAAGTTTGATTGAAAAAGATCCAAATACCTTCCTAGTCTTACCATTACTTTTAGCAGGTGTATTTGTAATTAAAGGTGTGGCAGAGTATTTCAGCAAAGTTATGAGTACATGGATAGCTCAAAAAGCCATACTCAACATCCGACATGAAATTTACCAAAAGATGCTTTTCTTGCCTTTAAAGGAATACGACAAGCACACCACTGGATCACTCATGTCAAAAATAACTTACGATGTGACCCAAACAGGCACCGCACTTTCCGAAGCTTGGATTGTAATCGCAAGAGATTCGATCACCATTGCCGCACTTATTGCAACTTTGGTTTATTACTCCTGGGAACTAACTTTGGTCATGCTGATTATCGGTCCAATCGTTGCTTACTTCATCGAAAAGGCTGGAAAGCTAATGCGAGCTTCTAGCGCAGATATGCAAAACGACATGGGACAACTCACGCACCGCCTTGAAGAAGGCCTTAAAGGTTATCGTGACGTCAAAATCTACAATGCTGAAGGTTATGAAATCAAGCGGTTTTTAGAGTCTGCTGAATCATTACGAGCCAACACATTGAAAGTCACACGAGTATCTGCTCTCAATGTTCCTTTGGTACAGGTCATTGCTGCCATTGCCTTATCCATTGTAGTTTACGCAGCCATTCAAATGGTAAACAAAGGATCAATGAGTGCCGGTGACTTAATTACTTATGTCACAGCAATGGGGTTAATTTTTGAACCCATTCGTCGTATTACAAATATCAACGCAACGGTTCAAAGAGGAATGGCGGCCGCAGAAAGCATATTTACCATGCTTGACACCCCTAGTGAAACCAATAATGGCTCCAGCAAAATAACAAACATCATCGGTGAAATTGAACTAAAGGAAATTAGCTTTTCTTACCCTGGTACAGATAAAAATGTTTTCACGAATTTCTCTTTAAAAATTCCTGCTGCGAAAACCACAGCTTTAGTTGGAAAGTCCGGTAGCGGAAAAAGCACACTTGCCAACTTGATCCCCAGATTTTACCAACTTGATCAGGGAACCATTACCCTTGATAACGTCAATATCAACGATATTGATTTAGCTGATTTGAGAGCTCACATTTCTTTCGTTAGCCAAAATATTGTTTTGTTTAACGACACCATTGCAGCAAACATTGCTTACGGGCACTCCGAGTTCAACGAAGAAGACATTATCTCTGCGGCAAAAGCTGCCCATGCCTGGGAGTTCATTGAAAAACTGCCCGAAGGCTTAAACACCCCTATCGGTAATAACGGCACAAAACTCTCTGGTGGCCAACGCCAACGGATTGCAATTGCCAGAGCATTTCTCAAAAATGCCCCCATTTTAATTATGGATGAGGCCACCTCCGCTTTGGACAACCAATCCGAACTCATGATCCAGCAAGCACTAGAAAACTTGAGAAAAAACAGAACCGTTATTATCATTGCACACCGCTTGAGCACCATTCAAAACGCAGATCAAATTGCTGTTATAGAAAAAGGTGTGCTCAAGGAACTCGGAAGCCACAACAATCTATTAGAGCAAAAAGGCATTTATGCCAATCTTTATCAAAAAGGTTCATTAGGTGAACTCATTGAATAACTCAAAACATAGATTGAAGCTGTCATTCTTACTGCCCAAGTATTGGGGAATCTGGTTAGGCTACGGAATCTTAAGATTGATTGCTTTTCTTCCTTATACTACAAAAATTCATTTAGGTGAAAATCTCGGAAAATTCATTTATTGGATTGCTGGAAACCGGAAAAAAGTTGCATTGAAAAACTTAAAAACCGCCTTCCCCGAAAAAGATAATGATGAGATCAACACCCTATTGTTTGAGCACTTTAAGTCGCTAGGTGTAACCTTAGTTGAGTTCACCATTACCACTTGGGGCAGGCACCGCTACTCTCAACAAGATAATGAAACCCGGTACTTCACTTACTACGGTCTTGAGCACCTTAAAGAAAACCGAGACCAAGGCATCCTTCTTCTGGTTCCACACTTTACAACAACCGAAATTACAGGATTGATGGTTTCTTTTATAACGGATTACAGCCCAATTTATCGCGCCAATGACAATGCATTATTGGATTATCTCATTAGAAAAAGTCGAACTCAAAGAACCCAAAAGACCAAACAGAAGCAGGTCACCCCTCTTGTCAATACAGATACTAAAAGCATGCTCAAAGCTTTGAGAGATAAAAAAATCTTATTTATTTTGCCGGACCAAAAATACAATGGAAAAGGCAGCGTTAAAGTGCCCTTTTTTGGAAAACCCGCTCCCAGCAACCCAGGCATAACCAAACTTGCAAAACTAGGACGAGCCAAAGTCATTCCTTGTTTTACCCGCAGAAACGGCGTCCACTATGAAATGTATTTTCATGCACCACTAGAAAATTTTCCCTCTGGAAATGATTATGAAGATATTTTAAGGCTCCATAAACTCTACGAAGATGAGATCCGACAGAACCCTTCTCAGTATCTCTGGGTGCATAATCGCTGGCGCCAATAATCTTCTGGTCCAAGACAAAACCAACCCCAAAAATTCGTAGAATACGGTATAATTTTTTTCAATGATTTCAATTTTATTTTTAATAGGATAACTATGGCAAAGGAACTTCGAGATAAGCAACTCAGATCGCGCGTCAAACTACTTGGCTCACTTCTAGGTGAAGTGATTGAAACGCAAGTAGGTAAAGATATTCTGAATGCTGTTGAGAAATTGCGCAAAGGCTACATTAAACTTCATGATAATGAAGATCCAGTTTTAAGAGCCGAGCTAAAAGCATTTATTGAAGAGCAAAATCCTGAAGATTTAATCCTAATTATCCGTGCATTCAACCTTTACTTCAGCTTAGTCAACTTGGCGGAAGAAGAACATCAATTTCATGAACGCCAAAGTCAACTAAAATCTGACGGCCCCTTATGGATGGGCTCGGTTCTTAACACTATTGAAGAGTTCAAGAAAGACGGCTTGACTGCTGATGAAGTAAAAACCTTGATTGGAAAACTAAACTATATTCCGGTTTTCACTGCACACCCTACAGAGTCCAAAAGACGCGCGGTCATGGATAACCTTCGCCGCATTTTCTTAACGCTAGGCGAGCTTAACGAAGCCGAAAACTACCAAAATCCTTATGCGCAAGAAGAAGTTATTAAAAAGCTACAATACCAAATTCAGGTACTTTGGCGTACAGACGAAGTAAGACGCATTAAGCCGACTGTAGAAGACGAAATTCGTAACGGTATCTATTACTTCAGACAATCTCTATTTGCAGCAATTCCAACGGTTTACCGCTACATGGAACGTGCCCTTGCGAGACACTACCCAGATGACAATATTCCTACACCAAACTTTTTAACATTTGGTTCATGGATTGGTGGTGACCGCGACGGTAATCCATTCGTAACACACAAAACCACGGTGAATGCGCTACTCATGCAAGCACGCGCTGTGCTTTACGAATATGAGAAACGCATCTTCCAACTAAGTAGCCAACTGACTCAATCTCGTTATTTAACGGAGATCAAACAAGAAATCCTTAATAAAACGACGATTATCGATGCTGACTTAATGGAGCTGGTTTTCCACAAGCGTTCATCACGTTTTATCGATGAACCTTACCGTCGATTCCTTTATTTAATGCGTGGTCGCATTCAGCAAAACATTGCCTATGTTGAAGCACAGCTTAACGATGATCCTATTGAGAAATCACCGTTCTGTTACAACAGTGAAGAAGAGTTTATTGACGATTTAGAGCTGATTTACGAATCACTATGCGGTCATGGTGACCAAGAAGTCGCTGATGCGGATTTGAAAGACCTTATTCGCCTTGCTCAGACTTTCGGCTTCTACCTGATGAGACTCGACATTCGCCAGGAGTCAACCGTTCACACCGATGCTGTCTCAGATCTCTTGTCTCACCTAGGCATCAACTACGAACAACTTTCGGAAGCTGAACGTATTGACCTACTTTCTAAGCATATTTCTTCACCGACAATCATTGATACACAGCATCTGGCGCTGAATAAAATGACAAAAGAAGTCTTGGAAGTCTTCCACGTCATCCGCAGAATGCGCGAAGAAATCAGTCCAAAAGCCTTCAATAACTATGTTATCTCCATGACGCACGAAGCAAGTCATGTCATGGAAGTCCTGTTCCTTGCTCACCAAGCGGGTCTAGCAGGATACAACGCTGGTGAACCTTATTGCAAAATCCGTATCTCGCCATTGTTTGAAACCATTCAAGACTTAGAGCACATCGTCCCGGTTACAACGGCACTATTCGACAATCCAACCTACCACGCACTGCTAAAAGTATCAGGCAACCTGCAGGAAATCATGCTAGGTTACTCAGACTCTGCGAAAGATGGGGGGAACTTGTCTTCAGCTTGGACACTTTACCAAGCACAAGAGCAAATCATGAAACTTGCTGACGAATACGGCATTGACTGTCGCTTGTTCCATGGCCGTGGGGGTACGGTTGGACGTGGAGGCGGACCAACACATAACGCGATTCTGTCTCAGCCAACAGGCACTGTTCGTGGGCAAATCAAGTTCACAGAGCAAGGTGAAGTATTGTCGTACAAATACAGCAATGCTGAAACTGCTATGTATGAAATTTCTCTTGGTGTCACCGGGCTAATGAAAGCCAGTAAATGCTTGGTTAGAGAAACCAAAGATGACAACCCAGAATTCCTTGCAACCATGCAACAATTGGCAAAACAAGGCGAGCAAGCATTCAGAGAACTCACTGACCACACCAATGGCTTCTTTAAGTTCTTCTACGAAGCAACTCCCGTTACCGAAATTGGCTTATTAAACATTGGCTCAAGACCATCACATAGAAAGCAAGGAAACCTATCCAAATCTTCTATCCGAGCTATTCCTTGGGTATTTGGCTGGGCGCAAGCTAGACTTACCTTCCCTGCATGGTATGGAACAGGTTCGGCTTTAGCTGATTGGACCAATAATCATGGTGACAAGCAACTGAAAGACATGTATGAAAACTGGCCTTTCTTTAGAGGTTTGGTAAGTAATATTCAAATGGCACTATTCAAAACCGATTTGATTATCGGTAAGAGCTACAGTGAGCTTGGCACTGATCAGGAAACTGCACAAAAAATCTACCACATGATTGCGGATGAGCATACGCGTGCGGTTGAAGCCAACTTGAACATCAGTGGCAATGAATACTTAATGGCAGAAACGCCTCAAATTGCTTTATCGCTAATGAGAAGAACACCGTATCTTGAGCCGCTAAACAACATTCAAGTTGCGATTCTTAAGCGTTACAAAAACCCTGACCTTACTGATGAAGAACGCGAAGTTTGGGTAACGCCCTTACTGAACAGCATCAATGCGATTGCTGCTGGCATGAGAAACACAGGATAAAACGGCTTCCGTTATGATTAGCCGAGATGTTTTATAACATAGAACATCTCGGCATCCCTTGAAAATCTATAAAACGGTCTTATTAACTTTAAAGAAAATTTTCTGTATAATTAGCCGCCTGTTGTTTAAAACCCACAAAATTAGCGATTGTAAATATGCAAATTACCCTGCTTAAATCTAAACTTCACAGAGTTACCACCACGCATTCGGAGCTAGACTACGAAGGCTCGTGTGCAATTGATTCTCACCTATTGGACGTTGCAGGTATTCGTGAATACGAGCAGATTCAAATATACAACGTGAATAATGGGGAAAGATTTACAACTTACGCTATTTGCGCTGAAAGAGATTCAGGCATCATCTCGGTTAATGGTGCTGCTGCTCACAAGGCCCAACCTGGCGATTTATTGATTATTGCGACGTATGCCACAATGGATGCGCAAGAAGCAGATAACTTCAAGCCAGTGCTGGTTTACTTTGATAAAGACAATAAAATTACAAACACTCGCAACAGCATTCCTGTACAAATGCAGCAACACACTGCTTAGTGTTTATGGTTCCGCTTTCGGGATAATAACAATCTCGACACGGCGGTTTTTCGCAAAACCTTCTTCTGTTTCCTGGTTACTGATTGGCTGCGTATCCGCTACGCCAATGGCCTCAACTTGCTTCGGCATCACAATTTTATCTTCAATCAGTTTTTCCACGACTGCCGCGGCACGAGCACTAGAAAGCTCCCAATTACTTCTGAAACGCCCACCGGTGACGGCACGCTTATCCGTGTGACCGATTACTTTTACTGAGACCTTATTCGTAATATAGGGGCGTAGCTTATCTAGCTCTGCAAAACTTTCCGTCTTCAAGTCTGCCCTACCGGGCGAAAAGGAAATGGTCTCAGGCAGCAAAACTTTTATTTGTCGTTTTTGCAAATCCATACTGACATCGATTTTCTTCTCGGGACTGTCGGTATGGTGCCCGAGAGCATAGGTTTTAATCAGGCTTTCATATAACGGATGTAGCTCATCTATCACCTGCTGTTGTGGCTTGTTCACAATAGCATTTTTTTCCGCCTGGTCTTTGGTAGCATTAAAGTATTCAACTTGAGAAGGAGAAAGACCAACACCAAATCCAAGGGCATTAGTCAAAGACTCGACCAAAGATTCATATTTTTTGGCATCAATAGTCGACATGGAAAAAAGTAACACAAAAACAGCCATCAATAACGACATCAAATCGGCAAACGTCGCCATCCACTCTGGACATGGCTTCGTTCTTTTAGCCATCAGGCGACTTCCTCATCGAACTGTGGCTTCTTATCTAAGTAAGGCGATAGAACATCTCGCAACATACTGTGATGTAGCCCTTTGGCGATAAAATCAACCGCATCGATAATCATTTGCTGGCGAATGGACTCTTCCTGCCCCCAGACAGCAATCTTATCCGCTAAAGGCAATGCAAATAAATTGGCGATCATCGCGCCATAAAGCGTCGTCAACATAGCAACCGCCATTGCTGGACCAATTGAAGACGGGTCAGATAAGTTCGCCAACATCTGCACCAGACCGACTAAGGTTCCAATCATACCGAATGCTGGTGCCGCCCCACCAATTGAACTGAAGACCCCTGCACTTGTTTGCGCTCTTTCGACCAACAGTCTATTCTCTTCTTTGAGGGTTTGACGCACTAATTCTCTAGGATAATTATCAACCAGCATTCTTACACCATATTGATAGAATTCATTACGAACTTCTATCTTTTCTAGTGAAACAATACCGTTTTGTCTTGCCGATCTCACCAGTTGATCGGTGAGTTCAATCAGTTCTTCTTTATCTTGAATATCTGTTGATGGCATTAGAATGCGAAAGGACATCTTAATTGAATAGATCGCTTCTTTGAGTGAATAGCGAATCATGGTCGCAGCAATGGTGCCGCCAAAAACGATCATCAACCCGGGAATATTAAAGAAAATCAAAATGGACGACCCCATCGACATCGCCCAAAGCACAATGACAATACCGACAATCAGTCCAATAAATGTTGAAAAATTCATGCTTTCTCTACAATTCCAAAGTTCAGGTAAGCATTAGTTAATGCAAATATTATCCAGCAAGCGCGTAGCCCCCAAACGAACCACGGCTAAAACAACCAAACTACCATTCTTTTCCATTACGGGTTTTAACGTATCTGCATCTACAATTCTAATATAATCAACAGCATCAAAGCCATAAGCAAGCAATTGTTTTTCTGCTGTAACCTCTAGCTCTCTATAAAGCGTATTACCTGATTCAATGGCAGAAGCAATATCTTGTAGGGTAACGAATAATTTTGGTGCAACTTGCCGCTGTACTTCTGTCAAATACTGATTCCTCGAACTCAGCGCCAAACCATCTATATCTCTTCCGATAGGCGCTCTGAGTATGTCAACACTCATGGACAAGTCAACCACCATTTGCTTGATGATACGCCACTGCTGAAAATCTTTCTGTCCAAAAACGGCAACATCCGGGGTAACAATATTAAACAGCTTAGTCACAACGGTCGTTACACCGTCGAAATGACCAGGACGAGACGCTCCTTCCCACAAGGCGCCTAGCGTTGCAGAAGCCTTCACTAAAGTGTCCATACCATTTTCCGGATACATTTCTTCTACCGAAGGGAAAAACACCATGTCGACGTTTAATGCACCGAGCTTTTCACAATCCTTCTGCAAGGTACGCGGGTAATTACCAAAGTCTTCATTTGGTCCAAACTGAAGCGGATTAACAAAAATGCTGACAACAACTTTATCTGCCTTTTCCTGCGCCATTTTAACAAGGCTTAAGTGCCCGTCATGCAGGTTTCCCATTGTCGGCACAAAACCAACTTTCAGCCCCTCTTGTTTCCACTGAGCAACTTGTTCTCGAACCGATTTTATGGTCTCGACTTTTAGCATCCGTATTGACTCCCTGCTCTCATAACTGCCCAGGGAACAGCTTGTTACGCACTTCCTCGACATAATTTTGTATGGCTTGTTGAATTGAACCAGCGCTCGCCAGATAGTTTTTAGCAAAAGGAGGAATACCGCCTACGGAAGTCCCTAAAATATCCGTCAATACCAATACCTGACCATCGCTTTCACCACCTGACCCAATACCAATCACGGGAATACTTGTTGCTCGCGATATGTCCCCTGCAAGATAGTCAGGAACACATTCCAGCACCAACATTTCTGCCCCTGCTTTCTCTAGTGCAATAGCGCTTTCCAGCAATACTTTGGCAGAAGCTTCGTCCTTTCCTGCTCGACGATAGCCGCTTTTTTCCACTGATTGAGGCAACAAGCCTAAGTGACCACAAACGGGCACGCCCAACTCAGATAAACGCTCAACAATTGAGAGCGTTCTCGGTGAACCACCTTCAAGCTTCACCATATTCGCATGACCTTCTTTCATCAGCATCGCCGCTGACTCACACGCTTTTTCAATGGAAATATCAGACATAAAAGGAAAGTCCGCCACGCACCAAGCATGCTGGTTCCCTCTCTGCACCATTTGCGTGTGGTAGACCATTTCCTGCAAGGTGACGGGCAAAGTGGTTTGATGGCCTTGCACCACCATTCCCAGCGTATCGCCGACCAAAATAACATCTACGCCGGCCTGATCTAACCAATACCCCATCGTCGCGTCATAAGCCGTTAAACAGACGATTTTTTCCTCTGCCATCTTCATCTTTTTCAGACGGGATAAGGTCATTTTTTTCTTCGTAGTCATAGTAAGGCTCTCTTAAAATTTTGAGGACTATGTATTTAGCGGAAAAACAAACGTTTCTTTCAGTTCGTTGATGAGAGCGTCCACACTTCCCAAAACGGGGATATCGGGAACCAACTCTCTTAATGGGAGCAAAACGAAGTCTCGCGACTGCATTTCTGGGTGAGGAACCACCAATTGGGGGGTTTCGATGGTCATGGAACCATACAGGAGAATATCCAAATCAATCAGCCTTTCTCCCCAATGGCGTTTCTTCACTTTCCCTTGTTCTCGCTCCAAGGTCTGCAAAGCACTTAACAACGCTGTTGCAGACATATGCGTTGCTATTTTGGCGACGGCATTAACGAAATCCGGTTGATCTTGTGGCCCTTGCGGCTTTGACACATACAGAGACGAAAACGAAACCAGCCTTGTATCCGGCAGGTGTGCTAAAGATTCGATGGCGGCATTAACCTGAAAAACGGGGTTCTCCAGATTGCTACCTATACCGATATATGCCTCAACCAAACCGTTTATTCCGCGTCGGTCGAACTGCTTCTTTTACGGTAAGGGTTACGCCCTCTTCTCGGTCTTCTTGGCTTTCGGCCTTCAGTTCGCACGTCATTCGCGAAAGCCACTTGATCGATAGCATCCTTTTCTTGATACTGCGTCCACCAATCAAACAATTCCTGCTCTGATGTTTCACCAGCTGCCGCTCTGATCCCAAGGAAGTCGTAGGCCGCGCGGAATCGAGGATGCTCGAACAACCTTTGCGCTCTCGTGCCCGAACGCCTCGCCAACCTGAACTGCAAACTCCAAATTTCTCTAATCTGCGATGAAAAGCGCTTAGGAATGGAGGTTGCCACAATTTGTTGTTCAATCACATCATTCGCAGCAGCATATAAAGCATCTTGATGCGTAAAGCCTTCTGACAGATGTTGCTCGCGTCTTTGCAACATAGGTTCCCACAACATGGCCGCAAAAAGGAAAGAAGGATTCACGCCTTTTCCTGACTGAATGCGTGCATCAGTACTTTTGAGCGCTTCAACCACTAACATTCTCGGAAACCCTTGTTCTTCTTGGGACAAGACATGATGTGTTTGAGGAAAAAGATAGGTAAAGAGACCGAAATGGCGCAGTTTTTCAAACACCTCTATTGCCACACCACTATGGAAAAGCTTCAGAACCTCTTCAAACATGCGAGCATTGGAAACATCTTTCAGCAAATGTCCCATTTCATAAAGCGGCGCTTTGGTCTTGGACTCAATCTCAAAACCGAGCTTGGCGGCAAAACGTACCGCACGAATCATTCTGACCGGGTCTTCACGGTATCGGGTTTCAGGATCACCAATCAAACGTAACTGACCTTTTTTGATATCGCGCAGTGCGCCGGCATAATCGACAATCGAAAAATCCTTGATGTTGTAGTAAAGGCTATTAACCGTAAAGTCTCGTCGCCAGATATCTTCATCAATGGTGCCATAAACATTATCACGCACCAAACGTCCGGTCTCATCAACTGCTCTTGAGTGACTGGTCTTTCTTCTGGAGGGTTTTAGAGTTTCTGCATCACCGGCACCACGAAAAGTTGCCACTTCAATAACATTTCTACCAAAGTGCACATGCGCTAGGCGAAAACGTCTACCGATCAAACGACAGCGCTGGCGGAATACCGCCTTAATCTCTTCCGGTTCGGCATTGGTGACAATATCAAAATCTTTCGGTTCAAGCCCTAGTAAAAGGTCTCTCACTGCGCCCCCAACGAGGTAGGCTTCATACCCTGCTCGCTTCAAACCGTAAAGCACATCCAATGCACCTTTATCAATTTGTTCACGGGAAATACTATGCTGCTTTCGCGAAATGATATCCGGTTCTGAATTTGTATAAGGAGGTTGGCTTTGGGCTTTGGAGAAAAACGAAGCGACTTTTCGAATCAAACGTTGCATAGATGAAAATTACAGAACCATTTATAAAAGAATAGAAGTGGCGTTATTTTACTCTGTTTTGCAAGACGAGACAAAATTAGATAAGCCAAATTTGCTTTGACAAGAAAAACTTAGATGTATTTGACGTAGGTTCGGTTTTCACCTAGCAGTTCTTTTTCCTTTTCAATGCATACATCGAGCAGTTGATGAAAGAAATCACTGTAGAAAGGACAAGAAATATCTTCGTTGGCGACCTGTTGTTTGATCTGAATATAGGTGCCTTTCACGCTGGGTAAATTGACGCCGTACTCTTTGAGCTTCTTCAAATTGTAGTCAACGTATTGATCTAGCCGCCTTTCGCACTGAGAACTTTTTACACGTTTCAAAATACTGTAAAACAGTTGACGACTCAGACTGCTGAAGCGTTCGTCACGAATAACCTCAAAAATCTCATGATGCTGTGTCGTAACTTTGAATTCCTTTGCCGGATCAGTGAAATAACTGATGGCAACGCGATAAAAGGATGGGATACCTTGAGTATATTGCGAACTCGGAGAATACCAGCTACATTCCCCTTTGAGAGTCACACGGATGACCGCTTTATCACCGCGTTGCTGCATTTTCAACAGAGAGCCGTGTTTGAGCAAACTCTCTTCTTCTTTCAAAGCTTGCTTGATCGGCATTGTACGCCAGTCATATTGCATAGGATTGCGTTCTTGCTTGAACACATCCACTACATCGGTTTTATCTACAAACTCTAAAAAGTCGCATTTTTTATTACTGTACAACCTAAAAATATGAATCATTCGCGCCCAAGAAACCTACTTAGCATAATCAATCAAAGGAATAACATGTTGTTTTAGAACAACTTATATTTTTATCTAACGTTCAATTAAACCATCAAAGCCGAAAGATAAATAATTAAAACTTATAATCATTCCATAAGATTGATTGATTTACCCAGTAGGTGACAGAGAGCGATATTACCCTCATAAAATCTGCCAGGTTGGGGTCACACCTCAATCAATAGGTTTCAAAAACAGGTCATAACCGATGTTGTCTTGTTCGCAATCGTATGGATAGCCAAGATTTTTCAAGTAGCACTCAAAAGCCTCCTCTTGTTCTGGCGGCACTTGCACACCAATCAACACTCGACCATATGCCGCACCGTGGTTACGGTAATGGAACAAACTGATGTTCCACTCTTCCGACATTTGAATCAAAAATTGCAGCAATGCGCCCGGGCGCTCAGGGAACTGGAAGCGATAGAGAATCTCGTTTTTGATACCCGGCGCATGACCACCGACCATATAACGCAGATGGAGTTTCGCCATCTCGTTATCGCTCATATCCTCGAACTGATAACCTGCTTCCAGCATTTGCTTTTTCAACTGCTCTTTTTCAGCAAACCCGCCTTCGGTGCGAACCCCCACAAACACCACCGCTCTTTTGCTGTCCGCGAATCGGTAGTTAAATTCAGTAATGGCACGTCTGTCGCCCAAAAATTCGCAGAATTTCTTGAAGCTGCCCGGAGTTTCAGGGATCGTTACCGCAAAAATCGCTTCACGCTTTTCACCGATTTCCGTTCTTTCTGAAATATGGCGTAAACGGTCGAAATTCATATTCGCCCCACTTACAATCGCCACCATGTTCAGATCGGAAACACCTTTTTCCTCAACAAATTTTTTCATCCCAGCCAGCGCTAATGCACCTGCTGGCTCAGCAATCGCTCGGGTGTCTTCAAAAATATCTTTGACTGCAGCACAGATTTCATCTGTTTTCACAGTGACCATTTCATCCACACAGGTCTGTGCAATCCTGAACGGAATTTTCCCTACTTGCGCCACCGCAACCCCATCGGCAAAAATGCCGACAGAATCCAGCACGACACGTTTGCCTGCTTTCAGCGCTTCTGTCATGCAGGCGGCATCTTCCGGCTCGACACCAACCACTCTTGTCTTTGGCGAAACTTGTTTAATGACAGCGCTGATACCGGCAATCAAACCACCACCGCCAACAGGCACAAAAATGACATCTAGATCCTTCCCCTGTCTAAGCAACTCCAAAGCAATAGTGCCTTGCCCGGCAATCACATATTCATCGTCATAAGGCGCAATATAAGTCAGATTATCTTTCGCGCGCAGCATTTCCGCATGAGCGGCAGCTTCATCATAAGTATCACCGAATAGAACCGCGTTTCCACCCCAGTTGCGCACCGAGTTGACTTTGATGGCAGGCGTGGTCTGAGGCATGACAATCGTTGCACTGATACCCATCTTAGAGGCCGTCATCGCAACCCCTTGTGCATGGTTTCCGGCGGAAGCGGCAATAATGCCACGTTGTTTTTCTTCTTCGGTCAAATGAAGCATGCGGTTGTAGGCACCGCGCAATTTAAAAGAAAAAACCGGTTGCAAGTCCTCACGTTTAAGCCATACCTGATTTCTGAGTCGCTGGGAAATCAGCGGCGCTTTCTCCAATGGGGTTTGTTCCGCGATTTCATAAACAGGGACAGACAAAACTTGTCTTAAAATCTTTTCAGGCATAAAACTCTCGATGACATTAGGGGTTGACCCAGGTCACCAACTGCGGCGACTGGACATTTTCAATATTGATTTTGCATTATAACAAAAGGTTTCTTAACCACAATCACTGCAATCTGAATTAAACAACCTTGATTCACCGTGTAAATTCGGGGGTGCGACAATTTGTCGCATTGATTGATTTCAGAGCATTCCTTAATATCTGCCTTACAAAATAAAACCCTCAGAGATCTTTGCATAAGAACACTGTCGGGGCTATCCGCGATAATAGCTTCGATATTCATTGCAAAGTAAGTTTAGTCAAAAACCTCACGCAATAGCTACTCCTCACTATTGCGTTTTTTTTATCAGTCGAAAAATGCTTGTGCCAGACTTTTTCGATAACGATAACAGTGTTCTTATTCAAAGGTCTCTTAGCTTTTAAAAACAAAATGATTTTAAAGGACGCTCTAAAAATGAAAAGAACCCCTCTTTGGCTGGCGATCAACAGCGCAATTGTGATGTCTATTCCCCATGTTTCTTTAGCCGCAACAACCGACACAACACAACTTGATCCGATTGCAGTCACGGCTACCGACAAAACCGCATCTCAATCACAAACCTTTACCAAACAAGAGCTGGAAAATACTGGAAACTCCGAGACAGGTAGCGTTCTTAGACAGGTGAATGGTGTCGATGCTGACAGAATGGGGGGACACGGTCTAGATACAGTCATCAGAGGGCAAACACAATCTCAACTTAACATCCTTTTAGACGGCGCTAAAATCGAAGGGGGCTGTCCAAACCGCATGGATCCGCCAACATCTTATGCAGAAGTCTCTAGCTATGACAAGGTCACCGTTATTAAAGGCGTCAAGTCTTTAGAGTATGGTGCAGGTGGTACGGGTGGTACGATTCTTTTTGAACGTGAAACTCCGAAATATGATCCAAACAAATCTGTATCGGGCGAAGTGTCTGCCATGAAATCAAACATCTTGAACTTCGACCTTAATGCTCAAGTTCAAGCGGTTGGTAAAAAAGGGTATGTCGTGCTTCAAGGTGACACAAAAGAAGCCAACAACTATCAGGATGGTAATGGCGACACCGTAAAATCCAGCTACAAAACCCAACAAGGACACATTGACCTAGGTTGGACACCAAATGAACATAATGAAGTGAAGTTCTCGGCTGAGAAAAGTAGCACGCAAGATGCGCTTTATGGTGGTGCTGGAATGGACGCTCCAAAGTCTGATGGTGACATCTTAAGACTACAATATAAAGGCAAAAAATTGTCCGATGGCAAAACCAATGGCCAATTGGATGCTGTATTGGTTGATGCCTACCAATCTACTGTAAAGCATGTGATGGATAACTACACACTTCGTACGCCAGGCATGATGAAAATGGAAACGCCTACCGACACTACAGCAAAAGGTGCAAAAATCAAGCTTACCCATCTAATTGGCAAAACCCAGTTAGACTATGGTATTCAACTGCAATCAGTTGTTAAAAACGCTACGCTATATAACAGAGGCACCAACAAATCGGTTTCTTTAATGTGGCCAGATGCGCACACAGATCAAAATGGCGCATTCGTTCAAGCTAAAAGTGCTTTAACAGACAGCCAAGACTTAATTTATGGCGTACGAGTTGACCAAGTCACAGCAGAAGCCAAAAAGGCAAACGTGGCATCCGACACAAACGTCAAAGCAACTTCGTTGTATTCAAAATACACCAACTACTCTGGTAAGACCAAAGTGGATGAAACCAACTGGAATGGTTTAGTGCGTTATGAACAGCGCCTTTCAAAAGGCATGAGTTGGTTTACAGGTGTCAGCCTAACCAGCCGAACTGCGGATGAAACCGAGCGCTTCATGGCCAAAAGTAACTGGATCGGTAACCCTGACCTTAAACCAGAAAAACACACACAAGTAGACATCGGATTGGCTCAAGCAACGACTTCCGTTTCTTGGAGCGCCAATGCGTATTACGACCAGGTTAAAGACTACATCTTAAGAGATTATGCTAAGAACCAAGCAGGCCTGACATCATTGACAGGTACAGAAAACATCTATGTCAATAAAGATGCCACTATCTATGGTGCAGAACTGGAAACAACATTCCATGTATCATCTTCAGTTGATTTGGGTGGACAGGTTTCTGCAGTGTATGGTCGCAACACCACCGACAAACGCAACCTGAGCAACATTGCTCCTATTAGCGGTAACCTGAATGCAAAATACACAGGTTCTAACTGGTATACCGGAACACGATTCAACTTTGCATCAGAACAGTCTTCCGTCAACACTGAATATGGTGAGGACAAAACCCCAGCGTGGAGTACGGTTGATTTGTTTGCTGGTTACACCATGAACAAAACCTTACAACTGCAAGCAGGTGTAGACAACCTATTTGACCATGCTTATTATAACTACTTGAACCGTACTGACGTGCTGGGTACGAGTTATAAAGTCATGGAACCAGGCCGCAATATCTGGGCTCGTATTTCAGCCAAGTTTTAATTTCAAAGGAAGCTTATGTCTCAACGTTCTCGCTTGAGTCTTATCCTAGTTGGGCTAGTCATCGCTTTGGTGGCTGGCCTTCTCTATTTTGGAGGGTTCGACTCTACCAACACCCATCCATCCAAGTCAGAGATTTCGGCAGCACCAACTGGCGGAGGCTTTACCGCAATATCTTTAAAAGGTCCTGTCTCATTATCCGACTTCAAAGGAAAATGGGTTTACCTCTACTTCGGCTACACCTTTTGTCCGGATATTTGCCCTACCAACCTAGGCAACCTCTCAGGGGCTTACCATCAACTGACGCCAGAAGAAAAGAAACACCTTCAATTGATTTTCTTTTCAGTTGACCCTCAAAGAGACACACCGGCAAGACTGGATGAATACAGCCGTTATTTCGACATGAATCTACTTGGCGTCACCGCCACGAAATCTGTCATTGATGATGTCACCAAACGTTACGGCGCGGTATACTCCATCCATCGCGAAAAAGGAGACGGGGATGATTATTCGGTTGACCATTCGGCGTTCACTTATGTGATTTCACCCGATGGCAAGCTCATTGAGCAGCTCCCGCACGGCACTAGCCCACAGGATTTTTTAAAGAATATGCGCAAGCATTTAAACCAATCGACCTCTCATTAAGGAGAATCTCATGAAAAAACAAACACTTTTGTCTTTTTTCCAAAACAAAAGCTATGCAGCAGCAGTTATTTTGCTAAGTAGTTTGTTCATCAGCACAATGGCAAGTGCGATGTCAAAGAATGAAGCTTCACAAATCGAAGTTTCCAACCCTTATGCAAGAGAAGTGCCTCCTGGTGCCATGGCAAGTGCCAGCTTTATGACGCTTAAAAACACCAGCGATCACGATATTTATTTGATTCAAGCCGACTCAAAAGTAGCAAAAGAAGTCCAACTTCATACCCATATTCACGATAACGGTGTGATGCGTATGCGTCAGGTACCAGACATCAAGATTCCCGCTCACGGCATGACCATGCTACAACCAGGTGGATTCCACATCATGTTGATTGGGCTAAAACAGAAATTGGTTAAAGGACAGCAAATTCAAGTCGAACTCACCTTCAAGGACGGCAGCCACAAAACCGTTAACATGCCAGTCAAAGCCATTCAAGGCATGGGTGGCATGATGCATATGCACAATATGTAACCAAAGCAACATTAGGTTTCTCCTCGAACCCAAAGTCCTTTTGGGTTCGAGAAACAAGCTCACACATTTCCTCTCTCAATACATATCCAAGGTGTATTCATTTTTTTAGCTTGAAAAAACACACCAATCCTCTATATTACACAGTCTAAAAATAAACAGACAACAGATAAAAAACCTATGAAATATTTACCAAAACCAAATTTCTTCAAGATGCTTGCCCTGTCATTGCTTGGCGGTTTAACTTTGACTTTTTCACAGATTTCATTTGCAGCAGATCCAAATGCAGGCAAAGTTCCAACAAACAAACCTCGCCCCATTTACCCTTTGGACAAAGCACGTAATATCGACTTATGTGTTGCCTATTCCACTCTAAAAATGGAAAAGGAAAAGAAAGCGGTGATGGCAGAGCTGGATAAACGCACCCAACTCAGTGAGAAAGATCACGAAAACCTTAAGAAAAAACTGGTCGAACCAGGCAATACCACTTGTGGCATGTACATGATACTTGGCAAACCTTTACAGGAAAAAGGCGTATGGCTAAGACCAATGGTTTTTAAAGTGGTTCACGTTTACCCTAAACATTACTATGTCACCCAAGTGGGCATGGTCATGAACAAATATGAGCGTAAACCAGGTGAGATGCCACCAAAACTCATCGAAAAAGCACCAAAAGTGCAAGGGCCACCAGTGATTTTCGAAGCACCGGGCGGACGTCCAATGCACCCAGGCATGGAACCTCAAAAATAAACCATCCCATCCACTTCCTCTTCTCCCTGCATGGGAAAGAGGAGGGTTTCTAACTGCATCACCGTTTTTTTCTTCCTTGGCATTTTCCTGCCTCTATCCGTTTTACTGGATAAACCAGCCAAGACTGATTAAAATAACGCCAATTATTTCTAACCGAGCTATCCGCTCACACAATCGAGAACAAAAATATGACACAAGATGAATTAAAACAACAGGTTGCAAAAGCAGCGATTGAACACGTTGTTCCAGGTACGATTATCGGTGTTGGTACAGGCTCAACGGCTAACTTCTTTATTGATGAATTGGCTAAAATCAAAGGTCAAATCGAAGGAACTGTTGCTAGCTCGGAAGCTTCTGCTGAACGCTTAAAAGGCCACGGCATTCCAGTATTGGATTTAAACTCGGTTTCTGAAATTTCCGTTTACATTGATGGTGCTGATGAAGCGGATCCAGGTCTACACTTGGTTAAAGGCGGCGGCGGTGCTTTGACACGTGAGAAAATCGTGCTAGCAGTTGCTGACAAATTTGTTTGTATTGCTGACGATAGCAAGAAAGTCGACATTCTAGGTAAGTTCCCTCTTCCAATTGAAGTCATACCTATGGCTCGCAGTTACGTTGCACGTGAAATCGTGAAACGTTTCGGCGGAGAACCTGTACTACGTGATGGATTCGTCACGGATAACGGTAACGTTATTTTGGACGTTCATGGCTTGCAAATCGTTGACCCAGTTGCGATGGAAAATGAACTGAACGGCATTGTTGGTGTTGTGACCAACGGTCTATTTGCTGCTAGAAAAGCGGATGTTTTCTTGTGCGGTACGGCAAATGGTGTGGAAGTTATTGAAGCATAATTGAAATTAGCCTCAAGCACTACAGCCTAGATTAAAAAGCTTATACACTTAAGCTTTTTAATCCCCAGCTTTATAGCAACTAAAGAAGGAGAAAATTTTCTCCTTTTTTATTCTTATTTTTGTAGAGAGCAACGCAAGATGAATTCACTTGGAAGTAAACTTTTTAGCCTACTCGTTGTCGTTTTACTGGCCGCACTGGTTTATGTCACCGTTTTTTCCGGCAATGGACAAGCACCAGACATTCAAGTCAAAACCGCAAGCAATCAAACGCTGAACCTCAGCAAACCGATGAAACCGGTTTTGGTAAACTTCTGGGCAACGACTTGTCCGGGCTGCGTTGCCGAATTGCCACACCTTGCCGCTATGAAGAAAAAATTCGGCGACAAATTTGAGTTGGTTGCCGTGTCTATGGATTATGACCCTGAAGACCAAGTGAAAAAATTCATGGCAAATCACAACTATCCATTTACCTATATCATGGATAAAACCGGTTCTATGGCGAAAGCTTTTGGTGGCGTTATGCTCACCCCTACCAGCTTTTTGATTGCACCTAATGGCAATATCGTTTACCAAAAGGTCGGCGAAATTGATTATGCTATCGTCAATAAAAAACTGGCAGAAATGACGCCCGATCTTTAAAAGGCATCAACAAATATTTAAGACAGACAACTAAGGAAGCAACATGTCTCATTCACACGATTTATTCATTGCCGCGCAAAAACACATTCCTGGTGGCGTAAACTCTCCAGTAAGAGCTTTCAAAGGTGTTGGCGGTGATCCTGTCTTTTTCAAGTCGGCAAAAGGGGCTTACCTGACTGATGCCGATGATAAGACTTATATCGACTATGTTGCTTCCTGGGGACCTGCGATTCTTGGACACGCTCATCCTGATGTAATTAAAGTCGTTCAAGAGCAAGCCGAACTTGGCCTAAGCTTCGGTGCACCAACCGAAATCGAAACTACCATGGCAGATTTGGTTTGTGACCTGATTCCTTCCATGGACATGGTGCGTATGGTGAGTTCGGGAACCGAAGCAACCATGACGGCCATTCGTTTAGCGCGTGGTTATACCGGCAGAGATAAGATTGTTAAATTTGAAGGCTGTTACCACGGTCACTCGGACTCCTTGCTGGTTAAAGCAGGTTCAGGTGCATTGACATTGGGCGTACCTTCTTCTCCGGGGGTGCCTGCTGCCTTGGCAGAAGAGACACTGACGCTAACGCACAATGATGCGGATGAAGTGCGCAAAGTTTTCTCTGAAATCGGCGAACAGATCGCTTGTATCATCGTTGAACCGGTTGCTGGCAACATGAACTGTATTCCACCGGAAGAAGGCTTCCTGGAAACACTACGTGAAGTCTGCGATCAATACGGCACGGTACTCATTTTTGATGAAGTCATGTGTGGTTTCCGTGTGGGACTGTCCGGCGCACAAGGGCGCTTCGGCATTACCCCAGACCTAACCACTTTCGGTAAAGTCATCGGTGGCGGTATGCCGGTAGGTGCTTTCGGCGGTAAACGCGAAATCATGGAAAAAATTGCGCCGCTAGGTCCTGTCTATCAAGCGGGGACGCTTTCCGGTAACCCTATCGCAATGGCAGCCGGTCTAAAGACTTTGGAATTGATTAGCCAAGCCGGTTTCTTTGAAGCCTTGGAAGCCAAAACCACCAAACTGGTAGCAGGCTTACAAAGTGCCGCTGATGACGCTGGGATTGACTTCACAACCAATCAAGTAGGCGCAATGTTCGGCTATTTCTTTAGCACAGAGAAAAACATCCGTCGCTTCGCCCAAGTAGCCAAAGGCGACATGGAACGATTCAAGAAGTTCTATCACGGTATGTTGGATGAAGGTGTTTACTTGGCGCCTTCAGCTTTTGAAGCCGGCTTCGTGTCCTCTGCGCACACGGACGCAGATATCGACAATACCATTGCCGCTGCCCGTCGTGTGATGAAAACACTATAAAAACTACCAGGTTGGGGTGCTTCGCAGCAAACCCCAACCTGGCAGATTTTCTGATTTATGCTACTCAACCACCATCTTCTAACAACATCTCGAAATGCACACTCGCCACCATATTGATGACTTGATCACACTATTCAACACGCGTTTTATTCCGTTACACAACACGGAGTTGGTGTGCTGTGAACCTGAGCCTATTTACCGCCCTGCGGATGCTTTACACCCCCACCACAGGATTATTTTCGCACATGGTTTCTTCGCCTCTGCATTACATGAAATCGCGCATTGGTGTATCGCAGGCAAAGACAGAAGACAACAGGAAGACTTCGGTTACTGGTATCAACCGGATGGCCGAACGGAAGAACAGCAAAGATTGTTTGAGTCGGTTGAGGTCAAACCTCAGGCCTTAGAATGGATTTTCTCTGTCTCTGCCGGATTCCATTTTGTGTTCAGCGCCGACAATTTAAACGGAGCCGCAGGCGTCTCTTCTGCCTTTAGAGAAAGGGTCAGAGAACAGGCTTTACACTATTTGCATCAGGGGTTACCATCAGATGCTCAGCTGTGGTCGGAAACTTTGATTGGTTTTTATCGTGCCGATAAACCATTGAGCGTTGAGGAATTTGAGCTGAGCGAAGATCAGTGAATCAGGCTGATGTTTTTTAGCACAGGTCGAGATTTCCTGTATTTTGGGGAAAAGTGCCCTTGCAGATAGTTGCTCTGGTTAAGGGCGAGAAATAGTGATTATTTTTCACTCTACAAGTGGACTTTAGGTAATGAAACAGGCCGCTCAACAATCTTTAAAAAAAGTTTTGGATTCCTATTATCCGATTAGTGAAGAAACGTGGCAGGATTTTCTGCCTCTGCTTAAGCTAAGAGAGCTAGCACCTGATGAAATACTTTATGCGCCTGGCGAACTGTCTAAATCCTTTGCGTTTGTGATTAAAGGACTTATCCGCTCCTATTCATTGAACGAGAAAGGCAATGAGTACAATAAAAACTTTTTCTATGAAGGACGCTTTCCCGGATCAATGACATCGCTTCTCACCGCTACGCCTTCTGAGCTCACTTTTGAAGCACTTGAACCAACCACCCTGTTTGAAATCGACTTTGTCGCATACAGAAAACTGATGCACCAAAAGGACGACCTTAAGCTGCTTCAAATCCATTATTTGGAGAAACACTGGCTTTTGGAAAAAGACGCTCGGGAAGTAGAAATTGTGCAAGAGGATGCCTCCGAGCGTTATCAGCGTTTTTTAATGGAACATCCCAACTTGGCAAAACGCCTCCCACAGTACCACATAGCCTCACATCTCGGCATTACACCAACCCAATTGAGCCGCATACGAAAAAAAATCTAGCCAATCAACCTATGTAAATGCGACTTTTAAGCCAACCATTTATTCTCTACGTTCAAGTAAACAAACTTAGGAGAATAAAAATGGAATTATTTAATGCATTACTTAATGTATTATCGTGGCGCCATGCGGTGCACCAATTTACAAATCAAATCTCTACAGAGCAGATTCAAAACTTGTTGGAAGCAACCGGTTTGGTTGCAACCTTTTACGGGCTGCAATCTTTTAGAATTTTGGTTCGGGCATCTGATTCGATCCGTCAGCAACTGGCTGAACACTCATACAGACAAGCAAGCCGCCGAAAATTCGTCATGACGACCGACGACCAAGATATGAGACTGGAGGTTTAAAATGGCAACCTTTCCTATCTTAGCAATTGTTGCAGGCTTATCAATTGCATTACAAGCGGTAATGAATGCAAAATTAGGTGTTCTATTAAAAGATTCACTGCTCGCCACTCTGATTGCATTTTTAGCTGCCCTAACGGTAACCACCCTGTTCTGGCTCTATTGGAATAAAAGTACTCCAAACTTCTCTGAGTTTAAGCAAATTCCGTGGTATCTCTGGTTTTCAGGTGGTTTGAGTGCTTTAGGCGTGGGGTTGTTCTATTTTCTCATTCCCAAAATGGGGGCAGGCAGTATGATGACCTATGTCCTAGGTGCACAGATTGTTTTTGCAATGATAATCAGCCACTTTGGCTGGTTAGAAATGCCCAAATCCCCCATAAATCTTAGCAAGCTATTCGGACTGTTTGCCATGCTAGCCGGAATTTTTTTAATTAACTGGGAAGGCCCAAACAGATGAATCCGATTGAACAGAATCTTAACAATCTCCTTGATCTTTGGAAAAAATACGGTGCGGTGAGCCATTCCCTTGCTGGTATGGAACTGTATCAGCACGTGACTTGGCCAAATCGGGTTTGGTTAGAAAGAAAATCTAATACGGCATCAATAAATGACCTTCATTCGAATCCGCTAGAAAAGGTGATTCAGCAAATTGCACCAGGTAGAATTCTGCCCATAATTGATGATAAATCTTTGGATCAACCACTTACTCTAAATTGGCTAAACCATACAAGCTATCTAAATTCATTTTTGGACAAGCACCAGTACACATCAATTTTCCAGCTGACTGCAATGCATAAAAAGTTCAATGCGGCGCAAGATTCAGAGTATAAAACCGATCTAGCAATCGAGGTAATCCAAGCGGTAAATAAACAAGCCCAACCGGATTCACAAAAACAACTTAGAACGTGGATTGAGATCACCAATGAAGCATTCCAATATCAAGTTACCCCAAATGTCATACAAGGTCTACTGGCTTACCCAGAGATAAAACTCCTACTGTTCTATCACCACAGCACCCCGGTTGCCAGCGCTCTATTGAATGTTTCACAAAACACGATAGGAATTCATCAAGTCGGGGTCAAAAAATCCATGCAAGGTCAAGGCATCGGATTAAAAGTGATGAAGGAGATTTTGCAGTTTAGCGCCAACCTAAACACTGACTCACTAGTACTGCAAGCATCCAAAGCAGGTTTACCTTTATACCAAAAACTAGGATTTAACGAACTATTCCAGATAAATCATTACTGGATAGCAAAACAACCTGATGAAGTTGTATGAAAAAGGACAATCCCATGAAGAAATGGCTGTCTTCAGAAAACAGGGAGGGAAATGAATCTTAAGAAAATGGATTTCCGGTCAACTAGCGCGCCGTTACATCCCTTGGATTCTTTTATTTACAGTGCTAACGGAGAAACCGTTAGTCACACAACCCTTGGTTGTGAACATAAGCAGGTAGTTGTTTAAGACTTGGGTTTACTGAATATCGCCCAAACAATCAGCAGGACGATAAACAAAATAATGCCGACTTCTAACAGCGCCCACATATTCAGTCGTCTATCTTGACCAATGATGAACGCTTACCGTTGCCATCGTTTTTGATCAGCTTCAGAGCACGGTGAATCTTCTGCTCTATGGTGTTGGTATCATCGTACACCAGCACCTTGATAATGGCAGCGTTCAAAGTAACATTCTGAATGTCTTCATCCCGGTTCTTAACCTTCAATTTTTTAGAACTGACGGCATTCTGTATTTCTTGAATGTAGGCAGGAATTTCATGAATCGGGAAGGTCTCTGGCGGCAATACTGCAATTTCATCATCCTGAAGTCGCATCACCGGCCAAGACTTGTCGGTCAAATCCTGAATCATTTTTACCATGAGACGGATAATACTGTCTCCGACCAACCAGGACAGCTTTTTGTTGTAGGCTTCAAGCTGCTGAATATCGAACACGATAAAATAACGTTTCGTCACTACGCCAGACAGCGAATCGGTCAGCATCTGAGACAAGGTCTTTTGAAAATAACCATAATCCGGCAGCCCTGTCAGGAAATCACGGTTCATTGCCTGCTCTATTTCCACAATCTCTTGGTTTGCTTGCGATAGATGTTGCGTGCCCTTTTCCATTTTTAAAGTGGTGTCGACCGACTCGGTTTCAACTTGCTTGAGTTGCAACATGGCTTCGGACAAAATGACCTCAATCGCATCTTTGGTTTCGGCAATGGACAAGCTGTTACGCATATCGCCAATAGATGATTGATGTTCGCGAATAGCGTCAACGAATTCACCAATGCGCGCTTTCAAGTCATTTGCACGCTCAATGATTTGAGTGGTGGTGCGATTGATTCCCAGAGATTCTTTGAAGTAGGACTTGAGTACATAAGTCTCATAAAGCTTCTGATAGGATTCGTCAGAAATGGGCTGACCAGTCGATAACAAAGACTTCATCCGGGAAATGAAGTTTTTATTGCTACCACGGAAATACAAATACCAAATGCTCAAGGTAACGGGATTCGGCTTAATATCTTCTTTTGTCAGGTACTCCAGAACCTTCCTGGCCGTCACATGCTCATTCATGTATTACTTCCTTAATCACAGTTACACCCAAATCACTTCCATGCGCTATCTTCCCGACAGTCGCATATTTATTTTGCTTGTAATGATGACAATAGCTTTTGATGAATATTTCCAAAGCTACCGTTTGACATGATAACCACTCTATCAAATGGTTGTAAACCTTCCAACAACCCTTCTAAAAGCGCATCATAGCTATCATAGACAAAAACTGGCTTTTCAAAAGACTCGGTCGGCAGTTCCCACTGCCAGCTTGGGTCAATGAAAGCAAACACTTGGTCAGCGTCGACAAATGCCTTTGGCAAGGTTTGTCGATGCACGCCCATACGCATCGTATTCGATCTTGGTTCAAACACGGCAATTATGCGCCCTGTAGAGGCTTTATCTTCCACAGTCGCAAGATTTTTCTGCGCTCTCAGCCCCTGCAAAGTGGTCTTAATTGCCGTCGGATGATGGGCGAAATCATCATAAATCACAATGTCGTTCACTTCACCAACTTTGGTCATTCTGCGTTTAACACCTTTAAAATGACAAAGCCCATCTATGGCCACCGTTACCGGCACACCACAGTGTCTCGCCGCGGCAATCGCACTCAAACCGTTTCTAACGGAGTGCAACCCTGTCATGGACCAATGCACTTCTCCTTGAGGTTTACCATCTAGCCTCACCTCAAACTTAGAGCCATCTTCAGCCAACAATTTAAAAGACCAACCACTAAGGCTGTCGGCTGAACCTTGCTTTTCTTTAGGCGTCCAACAGCCCTTCTCCAACACTGCTTGAAGATTATCATCATCGCTTGGCACCACAATCAATCCATTTCCCGGAACGGTGCGCACCAAATGATGGAACTGCTTCTGAATGGCTTCCAAGTTCTCAAAGATATCGGCGTGATCAAACTCCAAGTTGTTCATCACACAAGTTCTTGGATGATAGTGAACAAACTTGGAACGCTTGTCGAAAAACGCGGTGTCATACTCATCCGCCTCAACCACAAAGAAAGGAGAGGCCCCCAACCTGGCAGATTTTCCAAAGTTTTCCGGTACGCCACCAATAAGAAACCCTGGCTCCAATTTGGCATATTCCAAAATCCAGGCAACCATGGAAGCGGTTGTGGTTTTGCCATGCGTTCCTGCAACAGCGACCACCCAGCGGTCTTGCAGGATATTTTCCGCCAACCATTGTGGCCCTGAAGTATAACGTTGCTGGCGATTAAGCACATCTTCCACCAACTGATGCCCACGGCTCAACGCATTGCCGATAACGACCTCTTCTGGAGGATTTGATAAAAAGTCATCGTCCTCATAAGCGGAAACCGCTATTCCGGCTTGTTCAAGCTGAGTACTCATTGGCGGATAGATCGCATGATCCGAACCGGTGACCTCGAATCCTTTTTCTTTAGCAAGCTGAGCGATGCCGCCCATAAATGTGCCGGCAATCCCTAGAATATGAATGTGATGTTTTCGCTCAGCCACTTAAATCCTCTTTATTCTTAATTATCTGACCTTATCATCTTGCCCTGTATCCTCTAAGCCCTTAAACTTCGAGATATGCAGTATCAGTACCTTACCCATACAAACGACCTCGTCCAGTTTTGCAACTCGCTTTGCGAACAAACTGAATGGGTTGCAATCGATACGGAATTTGTCCGTAAGGATACCTATTATCCTGAATTAAGCTTGATCCAGATACAATCTAACCTAGGCGCCGCCGCCATTATCGACCCGTTATCAATCGATGACCTCGAACCGCTCTGGAAAATTTTAGATAACCCAGGCATTTTGAAAGTATTTCACTCGGCGCGTCAAGACTTGGAAGTATTGTATCAAGTTGCAGGGCGCTTGCCCCAGTCAATTTTCGACACACAGATTGCCGCCGTTTTTCTCGGCTATGGCGACCTCGTTGGCCTAGCAAAAATCGTCGACGCAGAGTTAGGCGTTCAACTCCCGAAAGACCAAACCAGAACCAACTGGAACCAGCGTCCATTAAGCCAAGAGCAGCTTGCCTACGCATTTGATGACGTTTGTTATCTAGCACCACTCTATGAAAAAATCTGCGAGCGCTTAACCCCCGAACAACTTCATGTACTGAGTGAAGACTTTGCCGCGCTTTTGGACATTAATTTATATCAAATCCAACCCGAAAAGGCTGGCGAAAGAATTAAGTCCGGCAGGCATCTCAAACCTAAATACATGGCGATTTGTTATGCACTGGCTGAATGGCGCGAGCTCTATGCACAAAAGAACAATGAGCCAAGACGTTGGGTGTTATCGGATGATGCGCTTGTCGCCATCGCTAAACGGCCGCCCAAAACAGCGCAAGCGCTTTACAAAGTCCCTAATATCAAAGCATCCAGTGTTAAAAGCTACGGCGACGAATGGATCAGTATTATTGACGAGATATTCGCGCATCCTGAATATTGGCCGGAAAAGCTAGAAACGCCTCCGCCCCCCACACCTCAGGAAGAAGTTTTATTGTCCTTAGCGCACGCTTTCTGCCAGCAAGTGGCGCTGGATTACAACATACAATTCCCTAACCTGGCGGCTAAAAACCAACTGTTAGAACTGATTCGCGCGCCCCAAACGCCACAATTCGTCGGATGGCGACACCTACTGGTCGAGCAGCCTTTGCAAAAAATCTTTCATACTGAAAGCTGCCTGAAAGTGAACAATGGACACTTAAGTTTATGACAAATTCAAACCTTTCAGAAATGAGAATATCCCATGTCTAAAAATGTTCTTTATGCTCAGGCCGGCGGTATCACAGCGGTTATTAACGCTAGTGCTGCTGCGGTATTGGAAACTGCTCAGAGCCATCCCGAAAAGTTCGGTACCGTATATGCCGCGATCAACGGCATTGTCGGTGTGCTGGAAGAGCGTCTTGTCGATATGTCTCAGTTAAGCGCATCGCAAGTCGAACAACTGAAAACACACCCAGGTGCTGCATTTGAAGCATGCCGATTTGACCTAGATCCATTAGAAGACAACCCTGAACAATACGAACGTGTTCTGACGGTCTTCAAACACTATGACATCGGTTATTTCTTCTATAACGGTGGAAACGGCTCCATGGTTACCGCCCAAAAAGTCGCGGATTACTGTACCAGCCAAGGCCACCCCGTCACCTGCATTGGCGTTGCTAAAACCATTGATAACGATTTGGATATTTCGCATTGCAGCCCTGGGTTTGGTAGTGCCGCCAAATTCATTGCCTCCAGCTTATTGGAAGTCAATATGGACCTTAAGTCCATGCACAACACTTCAACTAAATTCTTAGCATTTGAAGCCATGGGAAGAAATACCGGCTGGCTCACGATTGCAGGGGGGTTAATCAAGAATGCAGTTCCAGATATTCCTCTACTGATTCTGCCTGCGGAGAGAGCTTTCAACAAACAAAAGTTTCTAACACGTGTTCAGCAGTTGTTCGATGAAAAAGGCTATTGTCTTTGCGTAGTGTCTGAAGGCTTACAGGATGAACAAGGCAACTATGTCTCTATCGCCAATATCGAGCATACCCACCTACAAGATTACACCCAGCTTGGCGGTGTAGCGGACGCTTTATCTCACATGGTTGCTCAAGAAACGGGCGTTAAAACGCACAGCATTACACCTGACTATCTTCAGCGCTCTGCCAGCCATTTCGTTTCAAAAACCGACTGGCAAATGGCCTATGACGCTGGAAAGGCTGCCGTTATCGCCGCAATGAATGGCGAACATGGCGTACTTCCCATTATTGAGATGACTTCTGATTCTTCGTTTACCTGGCGCTTTACCAACGTAGATTTAATGACCGTTGCAGACTTGGAAAAAACAGTACCTGACCACTTCCTAACCCCAGATGGCATGGACATCACCCAAGCGGCGCTTGATTACCTCACCCCGCTAATCCAAGGGGAAATGCCGTTCACCTATACCAACGGACTGCCTGATATCCGCCTATTCAATTTTTCACTACTACCGCAACAATTAGCGCCTTATAAAATTGTAAAATAAGCATAACGCCGTAAAATAACGGCCTCTATCACTTTTGGAGCTCATAACCTATGACATTCGAAAACCTAGTCGCACACCTTGATATTGAAACGCTATGGGACACAGTCATCATTCCATGGGGTAGCAATATTCTGTTTGCCATCCTGATATTCTTTATTGGGAAAAGCATCGCGAATATCTTGATTAAACTACTCAAGAAAGGTCTTCAAAAAGCATCCGTTGACCCAATGCTTTCCAATTTCGTTGTTTCTGTTTCAAAAACACTGCTGTTGCTGCTGATTATCATTGCAGCGCTGAGTCAACTAGGCGTCAACACTGCATCCTTAATCGCTTTGATTGGTGCTGCAGGTCTTGCTATTGGCCTTGCTTTGCAAAACTCCCTGCAAAACTTTGCTGCCGGCGTGTTGTTACTAGTTTTTAAACACTTTAAGGTAGGAGATGTTGTCGAAATCGGAGGCAAAATTGGAACAGTCGAGGCGGTTGGTATTTTCAGCACCACACTACGCACTGGCGATAACAAAACATTGATTATGCCAAACGGTGCCATCTACTCCGGGAGCATCACCAACTTTTCGACAAAGCCTACGCGCCGGGTGGATATGACCTTTGGAATTGGGTATGATGACGACATCAAAAAGGCAAAATCGATTTTAGAACAATTGGTTCAAGAAGATGAGCGCATCTTAAAAGATCCTCAGCCTACCATCGCTCTTTCCGAACTCGGGGATTCGAGCATCAACTTTATCGTCCGTCCATGGGTAAATGCAGCTGACTACTGGGCTGTACTCTGGGACATGAACGAAAAGGTCAAGCTGGCGTTTGATGACGCCGGTATCAGCATCCCTTACCCTCAAATGGATGTGCACCTTCACACCGAGACAAAAACAGAAAACTAAAATAAAACTCTAAATCCAAATTAAGGAGTAAAAGTGAAATTTACGGCAAAACGCACACTTCTAATCAGCCTAATGATGGCTTCAACTGCGGCAATCGCAGACACAAAAAAGTATGGAACCAGTGGTTCGGGAGAGGTGGGCTTATCTGATAGTACAGGTAACACCCCTTCAAGCTCAATCTACTCATCACTTCGTTTGAAGTATCTCCAAAAAATGTATCAACTCAAAGGTTTGGTTGAAGCCAACAATAAATCCGAAAACGGTGTTCGCACAAAAGAACGTTATGTTGGCGACCTGCAAGGCAACCTATTCTTCTCCGACTACCAAAAGGCTTATGGCTTTGGTCAGACGCGCTGGGAAAGCGACCATTTTTCCGACATTGACTTGAATAGCTACTATATCGCCGGTTTGGGTTATCAGTTCCTCGACAATGATACCGCCAAATTAAGCGCTGAAGTGGGTCTAGGTTATCAAAGCCAGAATTATACGGTTAAGAGTGGTGTTAAAGATTTCGAACAAGCAATCGGTAAATTTAGCGGAAAATTTGGCTACAGTTTCAATCCCAATGTTCGATTCTTCCAAGGACTTACCGAGTACTATGGTGAAAAACAAGCCAACTTTGAATCCAACACCGGGCTTAAAGTTAAACTTGCTGACAACCTTAATATGAAGGTGTCGTACAAGTATCGTTACAATTCAGCACCGGCGGCTGGAAAAGTTAAAGAAGATACTGAATCAATGATCACCATGATCTACGACTTCTAAAACAAAAAAGCCGATGAAGGCACTCACTTCATCGGCTTTGTTTCAACAATAACCCATATCGCCAAACAACAATCACTTCTGTCTAATCCAACAATACTTTTGAGAACTGCTCTTATAGCCACACTCGGCTAAAATTAAAGGCTAGCTAGATTTACTCGCCACAATTGGTTGAAAGACTAGGCGAATATCTGGGCGTTCCGCTTGATTCTTGGGGGGATGTAAACCCTGACTTTTAGATAGTCTTATGTATCATCCCTAGGGGTGTATCGTGATACAGATTCATTCCTATATAAGCAAAAACAAATACCTTATAGTTGTCTTTTAGTATTTAATTGCCATAATGCTAGTACATTAAGAAAAAAGTGTAGAGAGTAATGCCATTCCGTACCACTGAAAGTGAGCTTCGAGCATTCATCGAAAAGGAAAAATATATCGTTATTCCCGCAGAAGGTCTCAAGCCACATTCTCACAGGGAGTACGCAGACTGGGCTTCAGACTTCTACGACGCTAATGGAGTCACCATTCCTGGTTGGTTCTTTAGGGTGCTAGCAAATCCACCTAGCGAAGAAAATTGTAAAGAAAACTACTCAATATTCAAAAGCTATCAAGGCAAAAAAGAACCTGTAGCAAGGTTAGACGTTGCCCCCAGCAGAAAACGAACGCACAAACACTCTGACGGTAACGTCTTTCATGGAACACACCTTCATGAATTGGATACTGTTAGCGATGTAGCACTCGAACTTGAATGCTTTGATAGAGATAATAGAATTAATTGGCTAAATTTTATGGCTAAAAAGTATAACTTCACCATTAAAGACAATACACCGTCCCAGCAAATCGGAGGATGGCCATGGAGTGCCTAGAGGTATTCAAACAACTAGGTTTTGGTTGTTTCCAACTAAAAAGTGGTTCTATAGAAATCGAAACACCACTAATCTTTGATGATGGCGAACCCGTATACCTATATCTTGAAAAAGTCGGAAAATCCTATCTAATATCAGACAAAGGCGAGTTTCTATTCCACCTAGAAAGTACAGGACTCAACGTAAGTGACCAAAGAAGAGTTAGTTATTTAACTAAAAGTGCCAAGGAATTTGGCATAGCTCTAAGTGAAAAAGGAGCTTTTGAAACGCTTACAGCAACTCAAAAACTAGAACTGTCTTTCGGTAGGTTTCTAGAGTTCATACCTAGTTTGCTAATATGGGAAAGAGAAAGTCTACTTATTGACGATGAAGATGGCGCAGCTATTGATGATGTAATTACAATCCTCAAGCGTAGAAACCCTCGTCTTTCAATCGAAACAAACCCAAAACCAATCGAAGGTGGATCTGGTTCAAAGTATTCTTTCGATATTAAAGCTGGAAACACCTATATCGACGTTCTGAACCCCCATAGAAATGCTACAGGAGCTGCATTGAGAAAGATTGCCGATCTATCTAAGGCTACTGAAAGCCCTGAAAGCTTCTTTGTAATTGATGACAGAAAAGGCCATGATGCTTCTCACAAAGAAAGTGCAATCATTAGTTCCGTAGCTAGTGTGATTCTATATACGACTTTAGAGCACGGGACTGACCCACTCACCCAATTGCATTAGTTAGTACAACTCTTAAAAAGGATTTTATTTTTTTCTGGTCTTTTTAAGATAGGAGCTAACCTAGATATAAGAATAATTCATCAAACTTAAGCAGAGAGCTTCTTGGTTTCAACCAATCAGTAGAGGTGATTAAATTATGAGGAAAATCAGGATCATTTCTTACAGTAACATAATGATTAAGGTATATATTCATTATTAGCAATGCAGACATAGCTTCTAAAACATTCTGCAAATTTGCATCCTTAAAATGCTCACCTCGATAGTGTTTTACATCATTATACGCTTTCCACCAACTAGGGTTTTCAGCCTCGATATTCTGCCAGTTCAACCATGGAGTAAATCTAAGCATATACCTGTCAGAATATACAGATATTGATGATATATCTGGGATATTGTCCTTTAATATTTTTTTATACTGATTAATCCTACTCCCGCATTGAGTTTTCGAAGAAAACAAACAACATAATTCCTTGGCAACAACATCAACTTCTGAACCAATAGTTAGTAACAATCTAGTTAGCTCTAAAGAGTGTGTAGAAAAGTTAGACTTTTCAAACTCTATATATCTAGATAAGTTTTCTAAATCTTGTTCTAAAGAAATGTAGTAATCCCAGTGAATATTCCTAGCCATTTGTTTTACTCAAGCCGTTTCAATTAAAAAAACCATAGTAACAAATAGAAAAAACATCGTGAGTAAAATAAATGTGGGGGAAAGCTAAAAAACAATGCTAAATTAAGATATTGATTTTTAAAAGTTTTTATAGCAATTTAGAAAATGGCGGTGAAAGAGGGATTCGAACCCTCGATAGGGGATAAACCCTATACTCCCTTAGCAGGGGAGCGCCTTCAGCCTCTCGGCCATTTCACCGTATAGAATGTAGATTTACCATCGACATAGACATTGTCGATGGCGCGTATATTAACGTTTCTTAGAAATTTTGTAAACCGCAATCGTGAAGTTTCTTGAGAAATAGATCTTTTATTTTTTCAACTATTTTCATCTGAGCTCGAAGAAGCATCTTCTGAATTTTTGTCTTGCTTTAAAAGAAGCTCTTCACGTTGAATCTGAATCTCTTTAGGTGCGTCAATTCCAACTCTCACTTGCCCGCTTTTTACGCCAACAATTGTTAGTTTCACATTATCACCAATGATAAGGGTTTCGCCCACTCTTCGAGTCAGTACTAACATTAATGGAATCCTTTTTTATAAGATTAACTACTTATTATATATTTTATCAAACCCCAAATCTATTTTATCTTCAACCTTATGTTGAAAAATGTCCATAAAAAAAGGCTCACAAATGAGCCTTTTTCATTCATAAAGTCGAAAAACTTTATTTATCTAACTCAAATGCTTGGTGTAATGCCTTAACAGCCGTTTCCAGATGCTGCTCATCAATCACCACAGAAATTTTGATTTCTGTGGTACCAATCATCTGAATGTTGATGTTATTGTCCGCCAATGTCTTAAACATCGTGCTCGCAATCCCTGAATGAGATTTCATACCAACACCTACCATAGAGATTTTAACGATGGTGTCATCGCAAAGCGTTTCACGCGCACCAAGCTCACCGGCAATCTTCTTGATAATGTCCTTTGCCATGTTCAAGTCGTTTCTGGCAACCGTAAAGGTAAAGTCTGTCGTGCCATCAACACCTTGGTTTTGGATGATCATATCAATTTCAATATTCGCATCAGAAATAGGCCCTAGAATTTGGTAAGCCACACCAGGCTTATCCGGTACGCCCAAAATCATTAACTTAGCTTCATCACGACTGAACGCAATACCGGAAATCAATGGTTTTTCCATTTCCAATCCCTCAAAATCTTCTTCTGAAATCAACAATGTACCGCCGCCGTCTTGCAACGATGACAATACTCTCAAAGGTACTTTATATTTGCTGGCAAACTCTACTGAGCGAATTTGCAAAACTTTAGCGCCAAGGCTGGCCAATTCCAACATCTCATCATAGGTAATGACGTCTAGGCGCTTCGCTTCTGGCACCACTCTTGGATCTGTTGTGTAAACACCATCAACATCCGTATAAATCTGACACTCATCCGCTTTCAAAGCTGCTGCCAAAGCTACAGCCGTCGTATCCGAACCGCCACGTCCCAGAGTCGTGATATCACCATCAGGTGTGACTCCTTGGAAGCCTGCAACAACGACAACCTTGCCTTGATTCAACTGTGCCATCATCTTATCGGCATCAATATCTTCAATACGTGCTTTGAAGTGGACGTTATTGGTATGGATTGGAACCTGCCATCCCGTATAGGAAATCGCATCATATCCCTTTTGCTGAAGCGCCATGCTCAACAATGCAATTGTAACCTGCTCACCGGTCGTCAACAGAACGTCAAGCTCTCTTCTGGAAGGTTCGTCCTGCATTTCCTTTGCCAAAGCCATCAATCGGTTAGTTTCACCACTCATGGCAGAAACCGCGACCACTACCTGATGCCCTTCATCAACGAATTTTGCGACCTTGTTCGCTACATTTTGTATTCTTTCGACGCTACCAACCGATGTACCGCCGTATTTTTGGACAATCAATGCCATCTGTTTTTATGCTTCCTATTTACTTTCCACCCAAGCCTGAACAGAAGCCAATGCTTCGTCAAGCTTGCTTGGATCATTCCCACCAGCCTGAGCCATATCAGGACGACCGCCGCCTTTTCCACCAACTTGCGAGGCGACGTGATTGACGAGCTCTCCAGCCTTATATGTTTGTGTAATTGATTTGCTGACACCTGCAACCAAAGTCACCTTGTCGTCCATGACCGCCGACAATACAATAATTGCTGGTTCCAGCTTATCTCTTAGCGAATCCAATGTTTCACGAAGGGTATTGACGTCTGCGCCTTCCAACTTAGCGGCTAAAACACTAACATCACCCACTTTCACAACCGAGCTGGCCAAATCACTTCCTTGAGAAGATGCCAACTTGGATTGCAGTTGTTTAATCAACTTTTCTTGTTCGCGCTGCTCTGCAACCAATTGAAGAACCTTGTTTTCAACTTGTTGTTTATCAGATTTCACTGCCGTAGAGATACTGAGAAGCGTCTGTTCATTTTTGTAAATCGCGTCCCAAGCACCTTCGCCAGTTACCGCTTCAATACGGCGCACACCGGAAGCAATCCCCGTTTCAGACAAAATACGGAAAGGACCGATTTCACCCGTGGAGTTAACGTGTGTTCCACCGCAAAGCTCGATTGAAAAGATTCCCATATCAACCACGCGAACCACATCACCATACTTTTCACCGAAAAGTGCCATCGCCCCTTTGGATTTAGCGGCTTCGATATTCATCTCTTCCGTGCAAACCGGTGTGTTCAACATGATGTTATGGTTAACCAGTTTTTCAATCTCCAGCAATTTCTCGGCGGAAATCGGTTCAAAATGTGCAAAGTCAAAACGTAATCTTTCAGGCTGAACCAAAGACCCTTTTTGCTGAACATGTGTTCCCAAAATTTGTCTTAGAGCGGCATGCAACAAATGCGTTGCCGAATGGTTTCTCTCAGAAGCACGGCGTGCCGCGACATCTACCTGAGCATGAAGTGTTTGACCCACTTTCAACTGCCCTGCCGTCACACGACCAATATGCAGGAATGCGCCGCCTTGTTTTTGACAGTCATTAACATGGAAGCTGTTCATGCCTTCCGTCAGGCTTCCAGAATCACCTGCCTGACCACCCGATTCACCATAGAAAGGCGTTTGATCCAAAATAACGATTGCATCCTGACCTTCAACAGCAGACTCTACAGAAGCTTCACCGACGAAGATTGCTTGAATCACGCCATCAGCATCATCTTTGTGGTAGCCCAAGAACTTTGTTTGACCGTTGAAATCGATTTTGCCTTTTGATTGGGCTGAGAAGTTACTGGCGGAACGCGCACGCTCACGCTGAGCTTCCATCTCTCTCTCGAAACCGACTTCATCAACTGTTAAGCCACGCTCACGCGCAACGTCTGCCGTCAAATCCAAAGGGAAACCATAGGTGTCATATAATTTGAATGCCGTTGTGCCACTGATAACGTCAGACTGCAAAGAAGCAATATCTTCTTCCAAAATCTTCATACCGTTTTCCAGCGTTTCAGCAAAACGCTCTTCTTCCAACTTCAGCGCTCTTTCGACATTAGCCTGCTCTTTCACTAGCTCAGGGTAGGCATCTCCCATCTGCTCGACCAATACAGGCACCAGTTTATGGAAGAAAGCCTGTGTTTGTCCTAGCTTGTAACCATGACGGATCGCACGACGGATAATACGTCTCAACACATAGCCGCGTCCTTCGTTTGACGGTAATACACCATCAACGATCATGAACGAACACGAACGAATATGGTCTGCGATAACGCGCAAAGAACTGTTGGCAAGGTCTTTTTCCCCTGTCAGTTCTGAGGCTTTTTGTACAATGGCTTTAAACAGGTCGATATCGTAGTTGTTATGCACTTTTTGCATCACCGCCGCCAAACGCTCCAAACCCATTCCAGTATCGACAGAAGGTTTTGGTAAAGGCGTCAAGGTGCCATCCGCAGAACGATCGAACTGCATGAATACCAAGTTCCAGATTTCGATATAACGATCACCATCTTCATCCGGCGAACCTGGAGGACCGCCAGCAACGCTTTCGCCATGATCGTAGAAAATCTCACTACAAGGTCCACAAGGTCCTGTGTCGCCCATAGACCAGAAGTTGTCTTTAGCACCACAACGCGAAAAACGCGATGCGTCGATATTCATTTCTTTCAACCAAATATCTTCAGCTTCTTTATCTTCTTCAAAGACCGTTACCCAAAGCTTTTCTGGTGGCAGATTCAACTCTTCGGTCAAAAACTTCCAAGCGAACTGAATCGCTTCACGTTTGAAGTAGTCCCCAAAACTGAAGTTTCCAAGCATCTCAAAGAAAGTATGGTGACGAGCGGTATAACCGACATTTTCCAAGTCGTTATGTTTTCCGCCAGCACGAATACAACGCTGAACACTGGTCGCACGAGTGTAATCACGCGTTTCTTGACCCAAAAAGGTTTCTTTAAACTGAACCATCCCCGCGTTGGTAAACAGCAGGGTCGGATCGTTTGCCGGCACGACTGGGCTAGAATGCACAGCGGTATGGCCTTGCTTTACAAAAAAGTCTAAAAACGCTTTTCTGATTTCTGCACTGGTCATAAAGTTACTTTCCTAGAGTTTTACTCATTAATTCAAATTTTGTATTCGTCGTCGATTTCGTTATCGCATTGCTTTCCATATCTGCGATTGGCTAAACCCACGACTTTGTAGAAAGCGCATTCTACGCGCTTGCTCCTTCATTTCTTTTGGCTTGATAGCGTCGCCGTATTTCTTTTCCAAAGCGGCTTTAGCGATTTCAGCCCAATCGGAATCATCCATTTCCAAATACATTTCTATCAAATCCGATGCGTCGGTGCGTTGCTGCAATGTCTGGCGAATTTTATAAGGGCCATGCCCTTTTTCAATCCCTTGCCGCACACTGATCTCAACAAAACGCTCATCTGACAACCAACCGTTTTTTTGGCAAGTCAGAATGACAAAATCGACCAGGTTGGGTCGATTTTCAGTCTCGGGAAATTTTTCCTTGAGTTTTCGCTTCAGCTCTTTGGAACCATGCTCTCGCATGGCCAGTAAATAAACCGCCCTAGCCTCCATTTGCTTGACTAAATCAATCTCTTCGGCAGAGGCGGTTTCAAGCGAAAACAAGATAGTGAAACTCGGCTAAAAACTTAGGCTTCGCTATCTACTTCAACGTCAGCGGCTTTCGCATCTTTCTTCGCCGGCATCAGTTTTTCTTTAATTTGTGCTTGTAAGGTTTCGTTAATCTCAGGATTCTCTTTCAAATACTGACGGACGTTATCCTTACCTTGTCCGATTTTTTGCCCTTGATAGCTATACCAGGCACCGGCTTTCTCAATCAATTTCTCTTTGACACCAAGGTCGATAATCTCACCTTCACGAGAAATCCCTTCGCCATATAGGATATCGAACTCAACCTGCTTGAACGGCGGCGCCACTTTGTTTTTCACAACTTTGACGCGCGTCTCGTTTCCTAAAATCTCTTCACCTTTTTTGATGGCACCGATTCGACGGATATCCAAACGTACTGAAGAATAGAATTTCAATGCGTTACCACCCGTCGTGGTTTCAGGATTACCAAACATCACACCGATCTTCATACGGATCTGGTTGATGAAAATAACCAAGGTATTCGTACGCTTGATATTTGCCGTCAACTTACGCAACGCCTGAGACATCAAACGTGCCTGCAGACCCATATGGGAATCACCCATCTCACCTTCAATTTCCGCCTTAGGCGTCAAAGCCGCTACCGAGTCGACCACCACCACATCAACTGCACCGGAACGCACCAATGAATCGGTAATTTCCAAAGCCTGTTCACCGGTATCCGGCTGAGAAACCAATAGGTTATCCAGATCAACACCCAACTTTTCAGCATAGATAGGGTCAAGCGCATGCTCGGCGTCCACAAACGCTGCTGTTCCACCCGTCTTTTGCATCTCTGCAATGACGTGCAGCGTCAATGTTGTCTTACCAGAAGATTCCGGTCCGTAAATCTCAACGATACGACCGCGTGGCAAACCGCCAATACCCAATGCAATATCCAATCCCAAAGAACCGGTTGAAATCGCTTCAATGTCACGAGCAACACTTTGATCGCCCATCCTCATGATTGAACCTTTACCAAATTGCTTTTCAATTTGACCTAAGGCCGCTTCAAGAGCTTTCTTTTTGTTTTCATCCATTGAACTTTTCCTACTTTTGATTGGTTAGCATTTCGGAGATTGGCGCTGTTCCCATGGAGAGAAAAACCCTCAAAAACGAGCGCAAATTTTAGCCGAAAATTATCCCATAATTTAAGGATTTAAGCACTTAATTTTTGAGGTTAGCTGGGGTTTTTTGTGTATTTCTCATTAAACGGTATTGAAAGGAAATCAGAGCCGGTTATCAACAAGAAAGAAATGTTCTGTTTTTTAGTGCAAAAAGAGGGTTTTCAGAAGGAGAGATAAGGTTTGCGCCCGCCTGAGTGCGGGCAGAAATTATTCGTTCAAAAGGTCTAAAACACCTTTTAAAGCTTCGACAGTACACTGGCTTCTCACGGCATCGCGATCACCATCAAAATGAAATTCTTTTGAAATCAATTTGTCATGACCTTGTATCGCCCAAGAAATCCAAACCGTGCCTACCGGTTTATCTGGCGTTCCGCCTCCAGGTCCGGCAATGCCGCTACAGGCAACCGCCACCTTGGCATGGGACTGCTGTAATGCGCCCAGCACCATTTCTTCCACGCACTCTTGGCTGACCGCCCCTTTCTTCATAATGGTCGTTTCTTTGACGCCAAGCATCTCCCTCTTAGCTTCATAGCTATAAGTCACATAAGCTCGATCGAACCATGCGGTACTGCCTGCGATCGAAGTCAAGGCTTCGGCAATCAATCCGCCGGTACACGACTCCGCAGTCACAATCATTTTTTCATGGCTTTTCAAGGCTTCACCCACCTCGGAAACCAAGCTAAATAATTGAGAACGATCACTCATGAAAGAGGCTCCTTTTGATTTTAATACATTTGAGTTCGAATCCCCCACCATTCAAAAAGGCGAAACAACTCAAGTTTGACTAGGATACCTTTTTTTGCATTTTTTTGACAGCTTCGACAAAATCAAATTCCGTCAAAACTGCAAAAAAACCTTTAAAACGGTAAAATCATCCTCTAATCGTTTTGTTAACCATTTTTACACGACGGAATTTTCCGAAACACGACTCTAAATCTCCCGACAACATGACCAAAAAAACCAAATCCGAAACCACCCACACCCCCATGATGCAGCAATACTTGGCAGTCAAAGCCGAGCACCCGAATCACCTGCTGTTTTATCGGATGGGCGATTTTTATGAACTCTTCCATGAAGATGCCAAAAAGGCTTCTGAGTTGCTCGATATCACCTTGACAGCTAGAGGCAAATCCGGCGGCGAACCGATTCCTATGGCGGGAATTCCCCATCACTCGGCGGACGGTTATTTGGCGAAACTGGTCAAACTGGGTGAATCAGTCGCTATCTGCGAGCAAGTGGGCGACCCGGCAACCTCTAAGGGCCCTGTTGAACGCAAGGTAGTACGCATCATCACGCCTGGCACCTTGGTAGAAGACGCTTTGCTTGAAGACAAGGCAGAGAATTTACTGTGCGCGATTGTCCAGAGTGAAACGGCAAATGACGCTCAATATGGTTTGGTTTACCTTGATGTCGCCAGTGGTCGATTTGAAGGCACCATGGTTGCCGATCAAGAAGCTCTCAGCTCCGAAGTGGAACGCCTGAAACCTGCGGAAATCATCCTGCCTGACGATCCCTTGTTTAAGCAAAACCTGCCGGAAACCGTTCGTAACAGACCCAACCTGGTAGATTTTCCTGCTTGGCATTTTGAACCGGAAAGCTCGCGTAAACGGCTGCTAAAACAGTTCGGCACCAAAGACTTGGTGGCTTTTGGCTGTAATGATTTGCCAGCATTGATTGCTGCAGCCGGTGGCATTATCCAATATGCTCAATCCATGCTGCAAAACGACTTGGCACATGTGCAAAGTTTACATACCTATCAGCAAGACGACACCCTGATTCTGGATGCCAACAGTCGCCGCAACCTTGAGCTGGATACCAACCTCAGCGGCGGCACTCACAACACCCTGTTTGCCATTCTCGACAAAACGGCAACCGCCATGGGTAGCCGTTTGCTCAAACGTTGGATCAACCAACCGCTGAGAGATCAAGCTAAGTTGAATGCAAGGCTGGACGCTATCGAATCCTTATTGACCAGCTACCAAATTGATGCATTTCGTGAGCTGCTCAAACCGATTGGCGATCTTGAGCGTATTCTCAGCCGAGTATCGCTTTACTCTGCGCGCCCGAGAGATTTATTGCACCTCGGTCGATCCCTCTTACAATTGCCTGAGCTACAAACATTACTGGCCGAACAGTCTGCCGACAGGTGGCAATCTCTTGCTAAAACACTCGGGCTCTATCCAGACTTAGCCGATACCTTGGATAAGGCGTTGGTTGAATCTCCACCAATGCTGATGCGAGACGGCGGCGTATTTGCCGAAGGTTATGATGCTGAGCTTGATGAGCTGCGCAACCTCAAAACTCAAGCAGGCGATTACCTGCTGGCACTGGAAGAACGCGAAAAGGAACGTACCGGGATATCAACATTGAAAGTCGGCTACAACCGCGTGCATGGCTATTACATTGAAGTCAGCAAACTGCAAGCAGACAAAGTGCCGATGGACTACCAGCGACGCCAAACCCTCAAGGGACAGGAACGTTATATCACCCCGGAACTCAAAACGTTTGAAGACAAGGTGCTGAGTGCAAACGAAAAAGCACTTGCCAGAGAGAAATGGCTGTACCAACAATTGTTGGAAACCATCAATGCCGAGTTGCGTCCTTTACAGGCAACGGCAGGCGCTTTGGCTGAAATCGATGTCTTGGTGAACTTAGCTCGTCAGGCAAACGCTTTAAACCTCAATCGCCCACAACTGACCGACGCGCCGGAAATCAGCATCATCAAAGGCCGACACTTGACAGTTGAAGCCCTGTCTTCACAACCGTTTATTCCCAACGACACTTGTTTTGACGAGCAGCGCCGCTTACAAATCATCACCGGGCCGAACATGGGCGGGAAATCCACCTTCATGCGTCAAACGGCGCTCATTGCTATCTTGGCCTACATGGGTTCTTATGTCCCCGCAGAATCTGCCAGGTTGGGGCCAATTGACCGTATTTTCACACGTATCGGTGCATCAGACGACCTGACTTCCGGGCGCTCGACTTTCATGGTGGAAATGACGGAAACCGCCAACATCCTGCACCATGCCACAGAAAACTCACTGATATTGATGGATGAAGTCGGTCGAGGCACTTCAACTTTCGATGGTTTGGCATTGGCTTGGGCGATAGCGGAACAAATGGCGGGTAAAATCAAAGGCTACTGCCTGTTCGCCACCCACTACTTTGAACTTACCACTTTGAATGAACAATATGACAATGTCATCAACATTCATTTGGATGCCGTCGAATATCAGGACAAAATCGTTTTCCTGCATCAGGTACAAGAAGGTCCAGCTTCCCAAAGCTATGGCTTGCAGGTAGCGGCTTTGGCGGGAGTTCCCAAGCCCGTTATTGATATTGCAAAACAGCAGCTCGCACGCTTGGAAAACCAAACCTTGGTCAACGCGCCTGTAGCACAATCAGCAAGCAGTTCACCGCATGCACAAGTCGATATGTTCGCCTATGCGCCAGATCCTGCTACAGAAAATATCATAGAGCAGTTACAAAACTGCCATCCAGATGAAATGACGCCAAAAATGGCTTTGGAAACGCTCTACGAGCTGAAAAAGCTTCTGTCGGACAAGTAGGTTAACAGTCGTTACAGTCTTTAACTTGCGTCAGGCGATTTCGCCCTTGGTTTTTGGAATCATAAAGGGCGATATCCACTTGTTTCAACACGCCTTTAACATCAACAGGCGGACATAAATCAGAATGGTATAAACCGCCGCTCAACGTCAGCTTCAGTTGTTCGCCATCAACCGGGAAAGGATGCTCTTCGACGGCTTTTAAAATATCCATAGCTTTCGACAGACTGTTTTCCATTGGCGCTCGACTGAGCAAAATCACAAACTCCTCCCCCCCTGCTCGGTATACCTTGTCATCATATCTGACGCCTTTTTCAGTCGCTTCGCGACCTCGATCAACACCATATCACCGACATCATGTCCATAGTTGTCGTTTACCCGCTTAAACCAATCGACATCAAACATCAAAATCGCAAATGGAATCTGTTGGCTGTGATAATCATTGATAGCATTTTCGATATCTTCTTCCATGTTCAACCGGTTCAGCAAACCAGTCAATGCATCATGTTGCGCCAGTTTTTCCAGTTTAGAGTTCGCCTCTTCCAAATGAGAAGTTCGTAATGCCACCAACTCCTGTAAAGACACCATGGTCTGCGCTTCGGACTTGGTAAGTTGAACAATTTTTCTGACCATTGGCCTGAAGATAAATACCACTTCCAGAATCAGTACGATGAGTGTCAAAATCCAGTTAAACCATTCTATCTGCTTCACTCTAGCGAGCTTTTGCTCACCCTCTTTCTGGTATTGATGAACCACCAAATTCAGGTCATGTAGCAAGCTTTCAGACACACCATTGATTTTGCTTAACACCTCTCGTGCGGCAACCTTATCATTTTCTGTCTCCAACACCCGAGCAAGAGCAACATAGTCGTCAACGCGCTTCGCCAAGTTCATTTTTCCAAAATACATCTCGTAAATGGGAGGAGAAAGCATCTCAAACTCTTCATTTCTGATATGACCGATAGACAGACGTTGATTCGTCAAAGCCATCTCCTGGGCATTTTTTTCCAACGCGTTCATCAGAAAAACAGCCGAATGCTGACATTTATCCAGATGGTCGAATCGTTTAAGATACAATCGGTGAGCATCAAGCGCAATATGCTGACTCAACATGCGTTGACGACCGGAAATATTGACAATTAATGCCGTATCGTAAGAGCGGGAAAGTGCTGACTGAAAGGCGTAGTAAGCTATCGTTGAGAGAAACGCAATCAAACTGATGGCAATAACATAACGTATCGTAATGTTATTTTCGAGTTTCCGAATATCCAATTGCCACATGACCATAGCCCTATAAAACTTCAAGGAAAAAAGTCTCGACGTTGAGGCTATACGACTTTCATTATGAAGAAGCTCGATAAATGTGTCTATGATTTTTTACTTAGACTTTGAAGCATGTCTTTCAACCATATGAAGTCAAGACACCTGAAAACCGCAAAAAATTCCATTTCATGCGCAATTACATTAATATTTGCTCATTTAATTTTGACCATGATTTCACCATAAAATAGAAGACCCACCTAAACCGTTGGGGAGAGAAATATTATGCAAGCGATGATTATTGACATCACACAAGAAAATTTTGAACAAATGGTCGTGCAAAACTCTATGCATGTGCCTGTTTTGGTAGACTTTTGGGCGCCTTGGTGCGGGCCTTGTAAACAGATTATGCCAGTGCTGGAAAAACTCGCCAATGATTTAGCGGGACGTTTTATCCTCGCAAAAATCAACACTGAAGAGCAAACCGAGCTGGCGAATCAATTTCAAATCCGCAGCATTCCGTCATTTAAAATCTACCATCAAGGCCAAATTGTCGAAGAGCTACAAGGCGCACAGCCTGTCAGCGCTTTCCAAACAGCCTTACAACCCTACCTCAAAGCCGACCCGTCAGAAGAGCTCAGACTCCAGGCGCATGATGCGTTTGCACAAGGCCAATACGACCAAGCCATCCAGCTCTTGGGTGAAGCCTCAAAAGCCAACCCCAATAACTTCCGCGTCCATTTGGATCTCTGCAAAATGTATTTCCAAAGCGGACATTTGGAACAAGCGCAAAACCTACTGGATAAATTACCGGACGAAGCCAAAGAATCCCAAGATGGGAAATCTCTCATGGCATTGTTTAAATTTACCAAAATCGTTGCCGAAGTCGGTAGTCTGGAAGAGATTCAAGCTCGCTTGGCCGCAGACCAAAACGACTGCGAAGCACTCTATGGGCTTTCCGGTTATTTGATGTTGAACAACAATCCTGAAAGTGCCATGCAAGCACTTCTCAAACTCTTCATGGTGGACAGAAGCTATGGCGATAACCTTGCACAAAAAACCTTGATTGAGGTTTTCGAGCTGCTGCAACAAGACCATCCTGAGCTGGTCAAAGCCTACCGCCGCAAACTTCAAAACTTAATGTTTTAATGACTGACGATAACGGACTTTAAGAACTCAAAGACAGATACATGATTCAACTCTCAACAGAAACACTCAAACAACTGCCAGTATTTGGTATCGCCGGTAACTTTGCCGAACATTTATCACAGGCCGGTGAAGATGCTGATTTCGTCAACGTGGAAACCGCTGAGGTACATGCTCCGAAAGGTATGTTTCCCATCTATCTTCCGGGGTTTGACTCTTTTGTGGGAACCTTTCCACTTTCTTCCGATGCGTTGGTTGCCGACTTTTCGCAGATGCAAAACCTGCAACTGGAGCCGGAAGTTTGCTTGTTATTGGACGTTGAGTATCAAAACAATCAAGTCCACAGTTTGATGCCAAAAGCTTTCACTGCATTTAATGACTGCTCCATTCGCAGGCCCAATGCGCACAAAATCAGCGAAAAGAAAAATTGGGGTGCCTCTTCAACCGGCATCGGCGAAGACTGGATTGCGATAGATAATCTTTCGGAAAACGGCAAGCTGGACCACTACCACATCGCATCCATGATTCGCCGTGATAATGAGGTGCTGGCCTATGGTGTCGACAGCCCGGTCGTCGGTTACCAATACTTTCACGAGAAACTGCTGAACTGGATCACGTCAACCCTTAACACCCAACCGGACTTTGGCCCTCTGGAAGCGCTACATGGCTATCTGGTGGCAATCGGTTACCCAAGCCAAATCATCGTCACACTGGGTGCGACCCGCTACACGCCTTTTGGGGAGACGGGTTATTTGAAGTCGGGAGACGAACTGGCCGTGTATGTTTATGACGCGACGCAAACCAATGAAGCCAACGTCATTGAACACTTCACACACCATGCAAACCAGCCTTTCGAGTCAGGCTGCTTTTTGCACCAATGGGTGAAAGACATTTCCGCTTAAAAAAATGCCAGGTTGGGTTGCCTACAAAGACACCCCAACCTGGCAGATTTTAGTTAACCAGATTTAGCTAAAGACTAATCACCGCAAGCCAACAGATATTCCAAAATCGGATTCGGCAACACCCCCATATCTTTTTGCAGATACATCGGCAAGTAAGTCGGCTCGGCAACCATCCCTCTTTCAATCATCTCTTGGATGGTATTCAAATAATGGAAACTGGTCTTACCGACATACAGCGGCGTCAGGTTGTGGTTTTTATAGATGCGCAATGCATCCTTCAACCCGCGCAGATACAAGAAATCCTTAGTGAAACCACCTCCGCGATAAACACGCGCAGTCAAACGGAAGGCCTCATCCTTATCCAACCCATAATCGTCGATCAATGCCTTGAAGGTGTATGAAAAGTCATAGTGCTTCACCATCATGTTCACGGCAATCACACGCAACGCCAAAGTTTGCAGACGCGGTAGGTTCAAATTACCCGTCATGAACTCCGCCAAAATCGCCAAGCCTTCTTGCGTGTAAGTATTGCCCGGCAAACCAAGTTTAAAGACCTTTAACTGCTGTTTATTGGCGTTATAAGTCGTCACCATATGCACACCCAACTCATGGTGGATAAGTGCGTCCAACTCCATATCATTCATTCGCATCGATTTGTTGATGAGGATGGTTCTCTTGCCGTTGTCGACCATCGCGGAAGCAATGATCTTATCCGTCACTTCAACATGACAATGAATGTTGTATTCATCCAGTGCATGTAGGAAACGCTCTTTGGCTTGCTTGGCGTCAATACTGCGCTCGGCAAACTCTTCAAACGGTTTGGCATAGAGTAGGAAATGCGCCAACTCGATATCTTCATCACTCGGCTCGCCATAATAACGCAAAGAGTTATAAAGGAACTTGTCGGTGCCTACAGTCGTGAGCAAGTCAATCTTGGTAGCGTAAGCATCAATAACGTCACGATACATCTGCTGAATCGAGATGTCCTTAACGGAAGATTCCGGCAACTTGTACAACTTCTCGCGGAACTCAAACGGATTGATTTCCAACTGACGATAGGTGAAGTCCGGCTCATAATTATAGCCTTTGGCGAAGAAACGCTTTTTCTCGCGCACAATGTTCTTCGGGTTGATGTAAGCTAGCGTCTCGATGCCTTTGCACAAGCGGTGCAACTTCATGTCCAACTTCTGAACATTTGGGTCGATTTCCGACGACAACATTTGCGTTTTACGTTTTGGCGTCTTCGGTTTATGCTGCTTGGCGAAAAACAGTGCCGTGTTCAAAAAGCGTTCTTTCAGCTCGGCTTTCAAAGTATCCAACACCATCGGATAAGGCTCGCCGCTTTGTTCGTCCATGAAGACTTTTTTCACTTCCGTCGGCAAGGCTAGCGTGTTTTTGAAATTGTTTTTAACGAAAGTCGCCAGATAACCGCGCCCCCAGAACACTTCATTAATGGCTGAGCGAGAAGAAATATTCGGCAACTCGATAGAGTTCAATGAATGATTCCAGTGCTGGATGACTTTATCCCAACGCACCGAATCAAGCTGCTCGGTACCGATATTGAAAACTGGTGGTTCTTGACCTTCCATACGCAGATAGTTGTAGGAATGCATGTCATACACCAAACAGTTACCGTGGCGTTTTTCGGTTTTCTTAATCAGCGCACCCAAAATACGATAGAACAAGGCGTGCTTCTCCAAGCTACGTTGTTTAACGTCTTCAGACAAAGGTGTTTGCCAAACCTGTTTACCCCAGGCTTCTTCATACACGCAGTTTTCCGGTGCACGGTTCAGGTCGTATTCATAGCGGGAATCTAATGCGGTGATGGTGATGGGCATGGAGGCAATCATCTCACCTGTAAAAGGGTCTTCTTCAAACAAGCGTTCAGACTCATTCAACGCACACAAATCGATCAACTCATCCCTAAGTTGATGACCGTCATGAATGGCGGCGCAAATGAAAAAACCGTAGTCTTCTATTTTGATTTCAAGCAGATTTTCTACACGAGCATGGAACAACTTGCCTTTATCTATGGCTTTTAAACAAGCTTTTTCGCTCCATTCAAACATCTTTCATTGCCTCTAAAAACTCAGCTTTACGAGCGGAGATATTGCGTTTACGTTTGGCGACACCTTCGACAAAATCGATAATTTTGGTTTGCAGTTTGACGCGGTTCAATTTGTTGATACGCATGATTCCGCCAGGGCTGAGAACATTGACTTCAATCAGCTTACCGTTAATGACATCAATCCCCACAAAGTACAAACCGTCACGTACCAGTTTTGGACCAATCAATCGACAAAGGTCTTTTTCAGTTTGTGTTAAATGGTGTTTTTGCACCGTACCGCCAGCATGAACATTGGAGCGCAAATCCCCCGTTGCCGGCACACGTTTCATGGCACCGATTGGTTGACCGTTCAGCATCAAGATACGCACATCGCCTTGATCCGCACCTTCAACATACTCTTGCAAAATGACGTAATTGCCCTTTTCGCTGCTATTGATATAAAAATCCAACAGCGATGAAAAACTGGCGATGGCTTGTTTTTCTACCATGATGACGCCATGACCGCCGTAACCGTCCAACGGTTTCATAATCATTTTGCCCGACTCGGAATTTTTCAATACCGACTCAAGGTATTCCGGGGTTTTCGACACATAGGTCTTAGGAATAAAACGATTATCAGGGTCATCAAAGGAACTGGTGTATAGCTTATTGTTGGCAATACGCAAGCCGTCAATATCATTCATGATAAAAACATCGTCACGCACCGAATCTAAGAAGTTCAAGGCTGTGACATTCAGCGGCGGGTTGGAACGCATGATAATGGCATCGAACCCCGCCAAGGGTAATTTCACCTTGCGGAACTTCGCTTTCTTATAAAAAGTGACGACTTTAGCCGGTGTCGGTTCATGCTGATCGAACACCTGGCAAAACGCCATGGCAGTCGATTCACGCATGGTTAGGTTGTGTACCGTTGCCAATGCCACCGTGTGTCCTCTGGAAACACATTCATGCACCATGCGTATGGTGGAATCCGTTTCCGGTTCTACTTTTTCCCAAGGGTACATAATAAATAGAATATTCACGTGGCACTGCCTCCAATTTGTGAATCGACCGTCTAAAAATCCAGCTTGAATCCCCTTTATTTCAGGGCTCAAAATATCGTGGCGATATTACCTGAAAGCGTTTCAAAAGGTAAGCGAAATATCGCGTCTTTTACTTATTTTCATCCATTTGTCATCTTGCCTGATTCAAGCAGAATTTCACTTGCCTTTAGGCGCTTTACATGCAGAATGAAAACTATAAATTTCCAACTAAGTTTCAAGCTGATTGACCCAGTTTGTCACTAACGCTTTAGTACATTTACCTTATCACTACAATCCCATGACGACAAATAGAAAATCCTTCGCCTTTCCGATGCCCCTTTCTCTTGGCAGGGTTGTGTAATGCGCTTTGACTTTGCGAACACCAGCCCTCAAAAAAAAGGAGAGTTCTTCGCTTTAAGCCTGACTTTTATCGAAGCCTGGTTTCCGATTTTCGCCACCTTTACCGTCACAACTCTGGGCGCATTGCATGCTTATTTTTACAGCTTGGCCATCGCTTCTATCGCTCTAATTTTCTGGTGGTTGTTCAGAAAACGACAAGATGAAATCTTCAATAAGGAAGCCTATTTCTCGCTTTTCATGATCAGCGTTTTGATTACGACTTTATTCGCCCTGGTTTTTCTCGGGTTGCGCTACACCTCTGCCAACAATGTCGCCATCATCCTGTTTTTGCAAATTCTGTTCACGTATCTTCTTCTGGGAAGACGCCAAGGAGAAACCCTTAATCTTCCGCATACGCTCGGCGTCATCCTGATGACTCTCGGTGCGGTTCTGGTACTTTTCCCGAAGCACTTCAGCTTACACATTGGGGATGCCATGGTTTTAGGGGCGGCGATTATCGCGCCTTTCGTCAACCTATACCAAAAACGTGCGCGACGTCATGTATCAAGTGAAACGATTTTGCTGACACGCTCCGTTTTGGCGCTCCCCATCATTTATCTTCTGGCGGTTATTTTCGAGCCGTCACCGAGTTGGCAACTCGTCCAAAGCCAATGGATTTGGCTAGTGTTGATCGGCACCTTAGTATTCGTCATTGCCAAGATTCTCTGGGTAGAAGCGGTTTTTTTACTCCCCATCACCAAGGTCAACGCACTGTTCGCACTCGCGCCTTTGATGACGATAGGCTTGTCCTACTGGGTGCTTGACCAAGCCCCGACGCTTTCTCAATTGATTGGCGTCTTCCCAATCTTGATTGGCGGCTACCTGATTACCCGGCGAGTTGCATAGTAGTCAGATCACCTCATACCCCAACCTGGCAGATTTTATCCACGCTTATTCATGGTTTTCCGGCAGATGATTAAGCTAAAATAGAATTCATCCATTTCAATTCACTTTAAATCAAGGCAAACAAAGTCATGAATAAAACGATCATGCGTTCCTCATTTATCGGCGGGCTTTTCGCTTCATTACTGTTACTGTCAGGCTGCTCCATGATTCAGGTCAGCCAGGATTACGACCCTAAAGCAGATTTCACTCAGCTCCACAGCTACCAGTGGCTACCGGCTGATATGCAAACCAAACCAAAGGCGACTGACTTTGAAAAAACCAATCCACTGATTGCCAAACGCATTGAGACCGCTTTAGTCCATGAATTAAATCTGAAAGGACAATCAATCGTTGATAAAGGTGCTGATGCCTACATCACCTACCACATCAGCTCTGTGTCTAAAATTCGTTCCAGCCCGGTGACAACCTCTATCGGCTTCGGAAGCGGCTTGGGCGGTGGAGTCTACACTGGCTTTGGATTTCAAACCGGTAGTGATGTAGAGCAGTATCAAGAAGGACAATTGGTGGTAGACATCCTCAGTTTGAAAGGTCAATTATTATGGCGCGGCACCAGCTCTACACCGCTTGAAGATCACTCAACGCCAGAAGAAACCACCAAACTCGTGAATGAAATAGTGCAAAAATTGATGGCTCAATATCCACCGAAGAAATAAGGATTGAGACCATCAAAAAAGCAATGTGACCAATCCTAATGCGGCACTCAACAGAATCACCGGGATAAAGCCCCATTGCTTCCAAAACAACAACCCTATCGCCAACGCACTGATGCCTAATGCGATGGGGTCAATTGCCAGCCAACCATCCAAGTTTTCAAACATTTTGGGGGCATGCGGCCAAAAAACGTGATACCCGAAAAAGACCGCAAGGTTCATCATCACACCAACCAATGCCGCACTGATGGCCGTCAACAACCCTTTTAGCTTGGCGTTTTCACGCCCGGCTTCCACCAAAGGCGCGCCGGCCAAAATCAGCAGAAAAGAAGGCAAGAAACTAAAAAACGTGACCACACCTGCCGCCAACAACCCGTTTACAAATGGCGATACGGTTGGTAGCGCTTCTTGTCCCCAACCGCCGACAAAACCAATAAAAGTAACAATCATGATTAACGGCCCAGGCGTTGTTTCACCCAATGCCAGCCCATCAATCATCTGCGGTGCCGTCAGCCACGCGAAATGCTCTACCGCCCCTTGATAAACATAAGGCAACACTGCATAGGCGCCACCAAACGTCAGCCAAGCAGCCTTGGTGAAAAACCATCCCATTTGCACCAGCGCCGAATTGACATCGCCAGTCCATACAATTAATCCCGCCATTGCTGACGCCCAGATAGCGACCCCCAGTAACACGATATGTAGCAGTTTCCGCCAGTGAAATTTGGTGTGCGCCAATACCGTATCATCATCTATCAGCGCCTTTTCCATACTATCGCCCATTGATGCAGAAACTGGCTTAGCCTCTAAAACACGAGGCGCAACAAAGCTCAGCATCAAAGCAATGCTCAACGCCGCCAACATAATCAAAGGGAAAGGTAAGTTGAAAACAGCGATGGCGACAAACGCGCCGATTGCCAGCCACCACAAAACGGCATGATGCAACACACGGCTTGCCAAGCGATAGACGGCAACCACGACAATGGCGAAAACCGCAGGCTTGATGCCATAGAAAATAGCCGTTATCCAAGCCAAGTGACCATAAGTCAAATAAACCCAACTGAGCAACACCAACAGGAAAAATGCCGGCAAGATAAACAACAGTCCGGCAGCAAGTCCACCGACTGTGCCATGCATCAACCACCCCATGTAAGTTGCGAGCTGTTGAGCCTCTGGCCCGGGAAGTAACAGGGTGTAGTTCAATGCATTCAGAAAGCGCTTTTCCGAAATCCATCGACGCCTTTCCACCAACTCTTGATGCATCAAACTGATTTGCCCTGCTGGTCCGCCAAAACTGATGAATCCAAGCCTCAACCAATACAACAAAGCCGTCAGAAAAGGAATCATCGGTTTAGGATCGGGAGATTGAGAAGGTTGTGACATCACTGGGGACAACTTAGAATCAAATATCGGATTATTTTAAACGATAAAAGTGACGCCTTTGTGACGTGAATAACAAGCGAATAAAATCTACCAGGTTGGGGTATTTTACTGCCACCAAATTAAGATTAACGCTGGGCGTTGTCATCAAAAACTGCTTTAATAAGAAATCATAAAGCACCTTGAAACGACAACCAACACCCCCTACATCATAGACGCACCGGAGAATACTCATGAAACTGGCTTTTTTCAGCACCACCAAAACCGATAAACGCTTGTTTGATTCTGCCAAGGGCAACTACGATGTGGAAATCGACTACTTTGAGCATCATTTATCGGAAAAAACCGTTGCCTTGGCACAACCCTATGACGCTGTTTGTGTCTTTGTGAATGATGATGTGACGGATAAGGTGATCGCCAAACTCCATGACTATGGCATTCGTTTGATTCTACTGCGTTGTGCCGGTTTCAACCAAGTGAACATAGCCTCTGCAAACCAATACGGCATGACGGTACTGCGTGTTCCCGACTATTCTCCAATGGCGGTTGCCGAACATGCCTTGGCGATGATGATGAGTTTGAACCGCAAAACCTACAAAGCCTATAACCGTGTTCGCGACAGCAACTTCTCATTGGAAGGTTTGCTCGGGTTCGATATGTTCCAAAAAACCGCTGGCGTGGTGGGTACCGGGCATATTGGTTATCACATGGCGCGCATTCTGAAAGGCCTTGGGCTGGAAGTGTTGGCTTACGATGTAAAACAGAACCCTGAAGTCCTCGGTCTTGGTGTGGAGTATGTGGATTTGGACACACTTTATACAAAGGCGGACATCATTTCATTGCATGTGCCCTTGTTCAAAGAAACCCATCATCTTATCAACGAGCAATCCATTGCCAAGATGAAACCGGGCGTGATGATTATCAATACCAGCCGTGGAGGCATATTGGATGCCAGCGCAGTCGTTGACGCATTGAAATCAGGTCAAATCGGTTATCTGGGCATTGATGTTTATGAGCAGGAAGCGGATTTGTTTTTTGAAGACCGTTCTGAACAAATCATTCAAGACGACCTCTTTGAACGCCTGCTAATGTTCCCGAATGTACTGGTCACAGCGCATCAAGGCTTTTACACCAAAGAAGCGTTATGCCATATCGTTGAGACGACGTTGGATAATCTGAAACGTTTCAAAGAAGAAACGGTATTGACAGGCAACCAAGTGAAATAACATTTCACCCGCTAAGACATAAAAAAAGGGCTCCAAGGAGCCCTTTTTACTTCACAAGACAGCGTCTTAAATGACTTCCGCCAACAAAGTATTCATACGCTTGATGAAGTCTGCCGGGCGTTCTAATTGATCGCCTTCAGCTAACTGTGCTTGCTCAAGCAAGAACAATGACCATTCTTTGACCTTGTCTTCTGCATCGATTTTCTCGAGTTTCTTCACTAGAGGATGCGTCGGATTCAACTCAAGAACGGGTTTCTGCTTAGGCATAGCCTGCCCCATCTGCTCCATGATACGTGCCATGTGTGCAGACATATCGCCTTCGGCACTCACGACGCAAGCTGGAGAATCCGTCAGACGATGCGTAATACGCACATCAGAAACCAAGTCTTCAATCGCCGTTTTGACCTTTTCAGTAATGGCTTCACGAGCTTTTTTATCTTCTTCGGTCAAGTCCGCTTCATCTTCCGCTTCAAACTCTTTCAAGTCAGCAGACGTGATGGACTTCAATTGCTTGCCGTCAAAGTCAGTCAAATGCGCCACTAACCACTCGTCAATGCGATCAGTCAACAACAACACCTCAATACCCTTTTTACGGAACATCTCAAGGTGAGGGCTACCTGACGCCGCTGCATAGCTATCACCGGTAATGAAGTAGATCGCTTGCTGATCTTCTTTCATACGGTCTACATAGTCTTGCAAAGAGACACGTTGCTCTTGTGTTGAAGATTCGTGCGTTGTGGTAAATCTTAACAGCTTGGCAATCTTTTCTTTGTTGGCGTAATCTTCGATGACCCCTTCTTTCATGACGTTACCGAACTGATCCCAGAAAGTATTGAAATCGGTTTGGTCTTCCGCCTTTGCCATTTTCTCCAAGCTATCCAACACACGTTTGACGGATGCTGAACGAATCTTATCGATCACCTTGTTGCTTTGCAGGATTTCACGCGAAACGTTCAAAGGCAGATCATTAGAATCAATCACACCGCGGACAAAGCGCAAGTAAGCCGGCAATAGGTTTTCAGCGTCATCCATAATGAATACGCGTTTTACATACAACTTCAACCCATAACGACGATCACGGTCATACAAATCAAATGGCGCACGTTTTGGCACATACAGCAAAGAGGTATATTCCAATGTTCCTTCGACTTTGTTGTGAAGGGTCGTCAACGGGTTTTCAAAATCATGTGAAAGAGTTTGATAGAAGTTGTTGTACTCTTCATCTGTCAATTCAGACTTTGGTTGGGTCCAAATCGCAGTCGCCTTGTTGACCTGCTCCAGTGACTTTTCACCGTTTGGTTTGCCTTCATCATCCAACGCTTCCTTCCACATCTTGATCGGGAAGTTGATATGGTCAGAATAGGTTGTGATGATATTTTTCAGGCGGAAGTCGCTCAGGAACTCATCCATGTCTTCTTTCAAATGCAGGATGATTTCGGTACCCTTGGTCTCTTTCTCGATGGTTTCCAGCGTGTACTCGCCTTCACCATCTGATACCCATCGTGTTCCATTCGCTTTATCATCGCCTGCTCTACGGGTATTCAGCGTGACCTTATCTGCAACAATAAAGGATGCATAAAATCCAACCCCGAACTGTCCGATCAAATGACTGTCTTTTGCCTGATCACCTGACAGGTTTTCCAAAAATTTCTTCGTTCCTGAGTTGGCAATCGTACCGATGTTGGCAATAACCTCGTCACGCGTCATGCCGATACCGTTATCGGAAATCGTCACGGTACGCGCATCTTTATCAAAATCAACCAAAATGGAAAGCTCTGACTCACCTTCGGTCAAGGCGTCATTAGAAACCGACTCGAATCTCAACTTATCCAAAGCATCGGAAGCGTTAGAGACCAACTCTCTCAAAAAGATTTCTTTATTACTGTAAAGGGCGTGAATCATCAGCTTCAATAGCTGATTGACTTCAGTTTGAAAGGCATGAGTTTCGGTATGACTCATTCTATCGTTCTCCTAATTTTACGATTTCATCAATGATTGTTTTTTAAGCTCTTAGTTAAGTAAGGGTCATCGCGTGTTTTTCAAGAGCCAAAAACAAAAAAAGCGCAGAAAACTGCGCTTTTTTTTAGGTTTCTATCCTAATCGGATTATTTATCAGCCACTTTTTCCAAAGCGTCTTTGATTTCATCGGGTGCATTCGCGATAGACATGAAACTTCCTGAACCCATCATCGATAGACTTGGCCAGTTGATTGCGATACGGAACTTACCGTTAAGGGCAATCGCTTTATCACCAACCACTAGAATCTCATATGGCAAGTGCGCTGCATGTGAATGACCTGAACCATCGATTTGTGAAAGGATGTTTTTATCAGAACCTTCTCCTTTTGAAATCGCCACACCAAATACAGTTGATTTTGCATCAGGAATATCAATACGGTAAACCTTAGTCACACCTGCTTTACCAGCTGCCAATGCTTTCTCGATAGTATCAACCGCTTGTTGATGTGAATCATAATCTTCTAGCTCATCAACATCATCAAAATAAGGCATCATGAATTTGTAGTGGTAATCTCTCAAATCCCCTGCACTCAAGGCTTCATCTGCACCGAAAGTTGCTTGGTTACCCAATGCTTTTTCCATTGCCGCTTGGATAGGTGCAATATCCCCTTTCATTTTGTAAACATTCCACATGTAAGTTGGGTTGGTATAAGAAACTTCGGTATTACCACCGCGTTTTACGATGGACACTCTTTCCATTGCGCCGAAAGCACCATTTTTAGACTGAGCTGCCAACGCTTTCAAAGCATCATTGGTTACCACAACAACTTGGACATCTGCAGTTGGGCTATAAGAACCAACCACCTGAAAACCATTTGCAGTCAGAGCTGATTTTGCTTTATCTGCTGCCGCTTCCACTGAATCTGAGGTTGTCGAACCTAGAATGAATGGCATATAAGAAGCAGCCATTGCAGCGGTAGAACTAACCAATAGCGCTGCTGAAATGGCCAATGCAGACCAAAGAGATTTCAATTTCATGTTTACCTGTCCCTAATATAATTATTTAATGAAAGAAGCCTTATTGTGAGGAATAGCTTGGTAAATTCAAAATTCAAATTATTTATGTGCAAATAAGCGCCAGTAAAGCCAACAGAGCGCTTTATACGCTTACTTGAAAAAGTCGGACACAAAAAAACCGCATTCTTGCGGTTTCTTTAATTAAGCGCTTGTGCCAACTCAAAAAAATTCGATTTCTTCCTCGTCTTCCTCTTCGGCATGCATACGATTGCGCATACGTTCTTTCATCTCGTTAATCGCATCTTCAGCTGGCATCCCTTTATCGAAGATCAGTTCAAATAACTCTTCCTCTTCTTTCATAGTCGTGCCTTTACGAACGCTCTCTTTGAAAGCTTGCCACTGAGCTTCATCCTGCGCATGCATTTCGTGAGAGACAATATCTGCTAAACCAGACAGACCTTGAGAAACATGATCCAACCTTTGGCTCAACTTATCGTAAAACTGGAAAGCAATAATGGCTTGCTGCATTTTCATCGCCAACTCATTGGTTTGCAATAACAAAGATGCATTATGCTCTTCCATGCCTTCTATATCTTCAGCCATTTCAGCAATTAATCTGCTGGAAGCCTCGATTCCCTCAATATGCTTACTCATAAAAGAAAAGGAATCGATCAAGGTATTAACAGAGTTATCACCATCGGTGATTGATAATTCTATCTGAGCAACAGATAAATTCAAAACCATTATGGTTTCTTGAACTTCTTTCGCCCCAAGTGCATACGACATAGAGTTCTCTTTTTATATTTTTTTACAATTCATATCAAGCAGCGCTATGCTGCATGTTTCCACCCTTATGCCCTGATAGGGTTTCGGAAATATCCAGAATCAAAGATACGGTACCATCCCCAAGGATTGTTGCTCCAGCAATACTGTTGACTTTCATGTAGTTGCTTTCAAGCGATTTGATAACCACTTGCTGTTGACCCAAAAGGTCGTCTACGAAAATACCGGCTCTTTCGCCATTATCCTCAACCACAACCAATAGCCCCGATTCTAAATCGGTTCTGGCATCTTCAACACCCAATTTCTCGTGAAGTCGAATAACAGGAATATAGTTGTCTCTAAGTTTGTAAAGCTCGGTTTGCCCTGCGATTCCTTTCACAAGCGATTTATCAACTTGGATAGATTCGACAATGGATACCAACGGGAATACATAAGTTTCAGAACCAACCTTAGCAAGCTGACCATCTAGAATAGCCAATGTCAGAGGTAGACGAATGGTAAAAATACTGCCTTTACCAAGTTCAGTTTTAACCTCAACAGAACCTCCAAGCCCTCGAATATTTCGACGCACCACATCCATACCGACGCCACGTCCTGAAATATCGCTCACGACATCAGCCGTAGAGAAGCCGGGATGGAAAATCAGGTCAACAATCTCTTGTTCAGACAAATGTTGCCCTTCTTCGACAACACCTTTCTCAACGGCTTTTTGATATACTTTATCCGCGTTAATTCCCGCACCGTCATCTGTGATTTGAATCAGGATGTTACCACCTTGGTGGAAAGCGGCCATCTTAACGGTTCCAGTTCCTGGTTTTCCTGCCGCTTCTCTGACATCCGGCGCTTCAATACCATGGTCGATTGAGTTTCTAACGATGTGAACCAATGGATCTGTCAAGGCTTCCAGCATGGTTTTATCCAGCTCGGTACCTTCACCTTCCATTACCAATTCAATTGATTTACCAAGTTTTTGGCTAACATCATGAACGATTCGCGGCATACGATTGAACGCAAAACTTACTGGCAACATACGGATGTTCATGACACTTTCCTGAAGGTCTCGCGTATGTCTTTCAAGATGCATCAAACCTTCTTTCAACTTATCAACCCATTCGGTATTGTCTCCGCCCTGTTCTGCTTGCTCTCCAAACTGGCTAAGCATTGACTGCGTGATAACCAACTCACCGACAAGGTTCACCATTTGGTCGATCTTACTCAAGTCAACGCGAATAGAGCTGTCTTGCTTCGGTGCCACCGCCTTAGCAGCAGTGGCCTTCTTAGCTGCAGGCGCAGCAGCAGCTTCCACCTTGGGCGCCGGAGCGGCCGCAGCAGGAACAGCTTCTTGTTGGACGGTACTTTGAGTAGCTGCAGGTGCCGGTTCTGAAGCGGCAACAGAAACTGCAGGCTTGTGATATTTGATTTCAGCACCATCTCCATCAATCCATTCAAAGACTTCTCTAATATCGTCTTCTTGAATATTGTCGCCTGATAACTCAAGCGTCCATTTCAGATAGAGGTTTTCAGGATCTAGATCGTTGATGTCAGGTAACGAAGAATCATCAACGATGGCGTTAAGAGAACCCAAGGTTTCAAGTTCTCTAAAAATGCGGATAGGTTCATTGCCTGTTTGGAGCAATTCTGTTTCTGGAATCAGTTCAATTTTCCAAGTACCTTGCCCCGCCTCTTGCGTAGCAACAGGTTCACTGGCAACTACTTGAGCCGGTTCCGCAGAAGAACCGTCTGCACTGGTCCCTAAAATACGTTCAAGCTCAGCTTGGACTTCAGCAGCACGCTCTTCGTCGATGGTTTCATGATTTTGCAAACGCGTCATCATGTCTCGTAGAACGTCAACCGCTTGAAGCATGACATCGTTCGCTTCTTGGGTGACTTGGCGGCGACCATCACGCATTTCATCTAGAAGCGTTTCCAAGACGTGCGTAAAATCAATGATTTCGGTAAAGCCAAAAGTACCACTCCCGCCCTTGATTGAGTGCGCAGCACGGAAGATTTCATTGATTTTCTCGTTATCAGGTTCACCTGGAGGTAGTTCCAGCAAACCTGCTTCCATTACATCCAGACCTTCAAAACTCTCTTCTAGATAAGTTTGACGAAACGTCTCCATCATATCCATAGTCATCTTCCTCAGAACAGTTCGACATCACCTTCAACAGGTTTCGATCCAATATTATTAATATAACGACTTTCTTCCGCAGCCAGGGTTTGATTGTGCATAGCATTCAACCTTCTCACCCTCACTCTTCCAGTCGTCGGATAGTACAAAATCTTTCTCGGGTAGACATCTCCGATATCTTGAGAAACAATTTTAAACCCTTCCGTATAGATATAGTCAAAAGCAAAGCCAATGTTGTACCAACCAATGTTGGTTTTTGAGCTCATAATTCGCCCACCGCCAAACAGCTTAAACTCTAATCTTTCACGCCTCGCCCCCAAGTTGAGCAACGCATTAACAAGATTCTCCATCGCGTAGTTGCCGTAACGGTTAGCGTCGGATAGCTCTGAAGCGCCTGCTGCATTTTTGTCCATGGGGAGCATGAAGTGGTTCATCCCACCGACACCCGTAACTGGGTCTCTAACACACGCAGAAATACAGGAACCTAATACAGTCTCGATGCGCTCATTCTCCTTGGTGACATAGAACTCCCCCGGAAGAATTTTATATGTGGTTATCCCTTCAGCTGGATCAACGCTTTTTTGCATAGAATTTTTTGGCTATCTTGTCATGGAAAACAATTAAAATTTTTATAAGACAATACTCGCATTTATTCTCGGCGGTGGCAAGTCTTAGTTGCAACTCTATTCGTTTTTGTTGATTTGTTTTTCCGCCTTAGCTGCCGCTCTTTTTTGCTTAAAAAAATGCTTTATCAGCTGACTGGCTTCATCCTTTAAAACACCAAATTGAACTTCCACTTCATGGTTGAGCTCAGGATGCTGAACCAGATTCATCAAACTACCCGCTGCACCGGTCCTTGGGTCTTCGGTTGCAATCACCAAACGAGAGATTCTTCCATGAACCAGCGCTCCTGCACACATGGGACAAGGCTCCAAAGTAACATACAAGGTCAGGCCAGGCATTCGATAGTTTTCAATTTTTTGACCGGCGTTACGTAGCGCGACCACTTCCGCATGTGCTGTAGGATCATGTAATTGTATTGTTTGATTCCAACCCTCAGCCACCAACCCATTGTCATCAACCAAAACAGCGCCGACAGGAACCTCTCCTTGAGACTCTGCTATCTTTGCTAGCTCTAATGCACGGTGCATCCAAAAAATGTCTTGTTCTAAACTGTCACTCAATGAAACTAACCTTTTCTAACTGGCGAAAAAAAAGGATGTTAGACATCCTTTCTCTTTGCATTATTCCCACTCAATAGTCGCCGGCGGCTTACTTGAAATATCGTAAGTCACTCGAGTAATTCGAGGGATTTCATTAATGATACGATTCGATACCTTTTCCAGAAAATCGTAAGGCAAGTGCGCCCATCTAGCGGTCATAAAATCAATCGTTTCAACTGCGCGCAATGCAACGACATAGTCATAGCGTCTTGCGTCCCCAACAACCCCAACCGATTTAACAGGCAAGAAAACTGTAAATGCCTGTGAGGTTTTGTCATACAAATCTGCAGCGCGAAGCTCTTCGATAAAGATATGATCCGCCAAGCGCAAAATATCCGCATATTCTTTTTTCACTTCACCCAAAATACGAACACCAAGACCCGGACCAGGGAAAGGATGGCGATAAACCATGTCATGTGGCAATCCTAACGCAACACCAAGCTTTCTAACTTCATCTTTAAAAAGCTCTCTTAAAGGCTCAAGCAACTCTAACTTCATATCTTCAGGCAAACCGCCCACATTGTGGTGAGACTTGATGACTTTTGCTTTGCCTGTTTTAGAACCTGCCGACTCAATTACATCTGGATAAATCGTGCCTTGAGCCAACCATTTTACAGAAGTCAATTTCGCCGATTCCTGATCAAACATCTCAATGAACGCATGGCCAATAATTTTACGCTTCGCTTCAGGATCCGCTTCGCCTTCAAGCTGCTTCATAAAATACTCTTCAGCACCAACACGGATAACTTTGATACCCATATTTTCAGCGAACATTGCCATCACCTGATCACCTTCCTGGTAACGAAGCAGACCATGATCCACAAAAACGCAAGTCAGCTGGTCGCCGATAGCTTTGTGCAATAGCGCAGCAACTACTGAAGAATCTACCCCCCCCGAAAGCCCCAATAAAACTTCATCGTCACCAACTTGCTCACGAATGCGGGCGATACTGTCTTCGATAATGTTTGTCGTTGTCCATAGTTTTTCACAACCACACAAATCAACAACAAAGCGTTCAAGCATACGCGCACCCTGCTTGGTATGTGTCACTTCAGGATGGAATTGAATGCCATAGAAATTCTTAGATTCATTCGCCATTCCAGCAATTGGACAGTTGCCTGTAGAAGCCATCAGAACAAACCCTTCCGGCATGACATCCACTCTATCGCCATGAGACATCCAAACATCCAACATACCATATCCTTCAGGCGTGACATGGTCTTCAATATCTTTAAGCAGCTTGGTATGACCACGTGCTCTGACTTGGGCATAGCCATATTCATGTTCATCTGCATGAATCACTTTACCGCCTAATTGCTCTGCCATGGTCTGCATACCATAACAAATACCCAATACCGGAAGCCCCAGTTCAAAAACAACTTCTGGTGCTTTTGGCGCATCATCACCAATAACGGTTTCAGGTCCGCCGGAAAGAATAATTCCTTTGGCATTGAAGCTGGTAATCGCTTCATCATCAACATCCCATGGTTCCACTTCACAGTAGACACCAATTTCACGAATTCTACGCGCGATTAACTGTGTGTACTGAGAACCAAAATCCAAGATTAAGATGCGGTCTGAATGAATATTGTGTTCGGCCATAGGTAATTAATTCCACTTAAGCGATAAAGAGATAAGAGTTTGAGATTTGAAAGCAGCGCCAAACCGAAGTTTGATGCTGCCAAAATGTTTACACTCGGTAATTAGGTGCTTCTTTGGTGATAGTCACATCATGAACATGACTTTCCGCCATACCGGCGCCAGTAACACGCACAAATTGCGGCTTGGTATTGAATTCTACAATATCTTTGCAGCCAGTATACCCCATACTAGAACGCACCCCACCAACCAACTGGTGGATAATTGGAGCCAAAGGTCCTTTATAAGCAACACGTCCTTCAATCCCTTCTGGCACAAGCTTGTCAGCAGCATTCGAAGATTGGAAATAACGATCTGATGAACCTTGCTTTTGAGACATCGCTCCTAGCGACCCCATACCACGGTAAGACTTATAAGCACGGCCCTGATAGTATTCCACTTCACCTGGAGACTCTTCTGTTCCAGCAAACATACTACCTAGCATCACAGCAGATGCGCCTGCGACCAACGCCTTGGCAACATCACCTGAGAAGCGAATACCGCCATCAGCAATCAAAGGCACACCAGTACCCTCCAAAGCTTCTGCAACATTGGAAATTGCACTTAATTGAGGCACCCCTACACCAGCAACAATACGAGTAGTACAAATTGATCCAGGACCGATACCAACTTTAACCGCATCCGCACCGGCCTTAACCAAGTCCAAAGCTGCTTCAGCTGTTGCGATATTTCCACCAATGACATCAACTTGAGGATAGTTTTCTTTTACCCACTTAACGCGATCAAGTACGCCTTGTGAGTGACCATGAGCAGTATCAACAATAATCACATCAACACCCGCTTTAACCAAGGCTGCAACTCTGTCTGAAGTGTCAGCACCAGTACCAACTGCAGCACCAACTCTGAGTCGACCATTAGAGTCCTTAGAAGCATTTGGGTGCTCAGATGATTTCGCCATATCTTTAACGGTAATCATCCCTTTCAAATTGAAATCATCATCAACGACCAACAAACGCTCCAAACGATGCTTATGAAGAAGCTCCATAACCACTTCACGTTCTTCTTTTTCCTTGACGGTGACTAAACGATCTTTTGGCGTCATGATTTCAGAAACTGGTTTCTGTAAATTGGTGACATAACGTAAATCACGACTGGTAACAATACCAACCAAGTCATTTCCATCAACAACAGGGGCACTTGATACTCGGTTTTCTTTAGTTTTCTGTAAAACCTGCTCAACAGTATCTGTTAGCTGAACGGTAATAGGCTCTAAGATAACACCATGCTCATATTTCTTAACCTTGGTTACAACATGCGCCTGCTCTTCAACAGTCATGTTCTTATGAATAATACCAATACCACCTTCTTGAGCCATTGAAATAGCCAATCTAGCTTCCGTGACCGTATCCATCGCAGCTGAAACAAATGGAATGCTCAGTTCGATATTTCTTGTCAATTTTGTTTTTAGACTTACATCCGAAGGTAAGACCGTTGAATGAGCCGGAACCAATAGAACATCATCAAATGTCAGTGCTTCTTGCAGAATACGCATACCAATTCACCTTACAACTTATATAGCCTCTAAATCTGTTTCAAAAACAAGTCAAAACAGAACGTGCCTTTATGTCATCGAACCTATTTATAACAGCCGATATAAATTTGATAGATAAAACCAGAGCCTTATAAGGAAAAGCTCCATCCTTTGGTTTATCATACAAAAATGTCGGCAAAAACCAGGCGACAACACTATTAAATAAAAAATAGTGTACATTATATAGGGTTGATACCCTGCCGGTAAACTGAATAAGTTATTAGATTCATTTATTTGTTAAAAAATGTTTTATGGGCAAATTTCATGATTTTTACTTTAAATCACGAAAATTTATGATTAGAATAAGACCGGCTTAAAACTTTTTAATAAATAAATTAAGCTATCTATCTTGGAGGATTCGGAATGAAAAAACTATTTGTTGGTGCTGCTATCATCACTACACTATCACTAGGTGCATGTTCAAGCATGCCATCAAAATCAATGTCTTATGATGACGTTGTCGCTCAAGCAACTGCTCAGCATGATAAAGCTAAAAAAATGGGTAATGTTTGGAAACAAAAGAAAATGAAGTTGCCTTACGTTGACACTTACCTTGCTAAAGCTGCTGAAGCTAAGAAAAAAGGTGATGCTGCAAAAGCAATGGAACTTGCTCAAGAAGCACTAAAAACAGCTAACGCTGAAGTAAATCAGATGGAAAAATATGCTGATCTACAACCAGCTTGGATTCCTAACAAGTAATCATTGTTAGAAATTAATAAAAAAACCGGCTTTTGCCGGTTTTTTTATTTCCCCTTCAAAAACTCATCATCATCAAAACAACTCACCCACTGCGGTTTTAGAATCACCAACGTTAAGATAACCAGTCCATTGGCAAAGGCTTCAGGAATCACCATCATTGGAATGTAAGGCAAGAACGATTGCGTTAGCTTCTCCGTTTCATGCAAACCTCCCAGCCACATGACCGCTGCAGCTGACAAAAGCGCAACAAAAGTGCTCGCTGCTGCGGCAAAGAAGGCATTAAAGAGTACAAAAACAAAGAAATGCCTTTCTAGATATCGATATGCCAACACCGCCATAATCCAGGAGATGGATACGGGAATAACTGCCATCAGCACCGCATTCACACCAAACATCATCCCCCCGGATTTTCCCATTAACGTCACACCAACCAACGCCAAGGATGCTGCAAATAATGCAAACTGGGGGCCAAACATTAAGGTAACCGCCGTAACCAATAACACATGAAAACTCAACCCATCACCAATTGAAGCACTAGATATCCATAAAAAAAACAGAATAACCGTTGTTCCAATAAAAACATGCTGAGCTTCGGAGTCTCCCTTTATCTTATGCCATGGCGCTGTTCGAATACTCCAAATGATTGCCAGTGCAAAAAGTATCCAACCAATGCCAACCCATAAAGGAGAAAAATGTCCATCAGATAAATTCAATAGCGTCACCTTTCAATAACTGAGTTAATTTTGTACTCTATTTTTATATCTTACTGAGATTTGAAGCAAAATAGATTATTATTTGCCACCTGATATAACGTAAACCAAGCTTTGAATATGTTGCCATTTAAAATACTTTTTGCCTTTTTATATGATTTATTACTACTCTGCTCAGTGTGGTTTGTGGCAGCAATCCCTTTCGTTGTATGGCAAGGCGAAAACCTACAAAACTCATCTTCTTCCATGCTCGGCTTTCAGGTTTACCTTCTCGCCATTACCTATGTGTACTTGACGTACTTTTGGACACAGTCAGGCCAGACTCCGGGACTCAGAACCTGGAAGCTAAGACTCATAACGCAAAACGACACCCTACTCACTAGAACTGAAGCCAACCTACGCTTCCTCACTGGCATCTTGTTATGGCCTATTGGCTGGATTGGGCTCTTCCTGCCAAGTAGCCGTCAAACGTTGCAGGATAGGATTGCCAAAACTCAAATTACCTCAGCTTCAGAGACAAATTCATAAATTTACGGACAAAGATTACATGCTCATTATTCACACAAATCATCTTAGTCAAACCCAAAAACAGGAAGTTGAATCCTTACTGGGCTCCACACCTTACTCCGTTGCGAATCACTACCAAGTTGATCTCGACGATCCGAACATGACATCTGTTCGACAATTAAGTGAGAATCTAAAAATGGACATTAATCTTTTGCCTAAAGGATTTACTCCGTCGTCAGCAAAACTAGTCATTAGTGACATGGATTCAACGTTAATCGGCATAGAGTGTGTTGATGAAATTGCCGACATGGTGAACTTAAAGCCTCAGGTTTCTGCCATTACGGAAGCGGCAATGCGTGGTGAGCTGAATTTTGAAAGCTCTCTCACACAGCGTGTTGCGCTATTAAATGGCCTATCAGAATCCGCTTTGCAGAAAGTTTATGACGAACGACTATTTCTTAACCCGGGTGCAGAAGTGTGGCTTAACGGTTTAAAAGAGCGAAAAATACCTTTTGCTTTGGTATCAGGCGGATTCACTTATTTTACAGACCGCCTCAAAGAACAACTAGGGATCGAGTTTACACGTTCGAATCAATTAGAAATCATTGACGGTCAACTCACTGGCAAAATAGTTGGCAGCATCATTGGTGCAGAAGCCAAAGCCTTTTTTCTTCAAGAACTGTGTGACGTGCTAAGTATTGATCTAAACCAATCGATTGCTATTGGCGATGGTGCAAATGACTTACTCATGATGAATGAAGCAGGTCTAAGCATCGCTTATCACGCCAAACCTGCCGTTCAGGAAAAAGCAAGTACAAGCCTTAACTACAGTGGTTTAGACAAAGTACTAGACTTCGTCAACGCAGAAGTTTAACGCCCATAAAAAAAGCCCGCAAAAGCGGGCTCAAAGCACAAATCTTTAGAAGTCTATTAACCAAACTTACCTGTAATATAGTTATTAGTTTGCTGCTCTTTAGGGTTGGTAAACATCACATCCGTGTCGTTAAACTCAACCAAATCCCCTAGATACATAAATGCTGTGTAGTCAGAAATACGAGAAGCCTGTTGCATGTTATGCGTTACGATCGCGATACTGTACTTCTCTTTCAGACCAAGAATCATTTCTTCAATTGCCAAAGTTGAAATTGGATCAAGGGCAGATGTTGGTTCATCAAACAGCATCAAATCGGGTTTCAGAGCGACAACACGCGTAATACACAAGCGCTGTTGCTGTCCACCAGACAAGCCTCTAGCATCCTGATGCAATCTGTCTTTTACTTCATTCCAAAGCGCCGCATCCTGCAAAGACTTAACGATAATTTCTTCAAGATCATTCTTATTTTTGATTCCAGCGATACGTAAACCATAAGCGATGTTTTCATAAATCGTCATTGGGAAAGGGGTTGGCTTCTGGAAAATCATGCCAACTCTTTGGCGCAATGCAATAAAATCGTTTTCTTTTTTTATATCTAGAATATTTCCAATTGAACCATCCTGATTCTTTAGTTTAATAGCGCCTTCATAATGGCATCCTGGATACAGATCATGAATCCGATTCATAGCTCTTAGCAATGTTGATTTACCGCACCCACTAGGGCCGATTAGAGCTGTGATGTGATTTTCTTTAATAGGAAGATTAATGTTTTTCAATGAAGGATTTTCAGCTTTAGGATAAGTAAAGCTGAAATCCTGAATTTCCATAATATTGGCAATATCTTTCACGCTAAAAACCTTTTAGTGATGCTTTTCACGAATAATGTATCGACCCAGCAAATTGAGAATCAATACGAAGAATGTTAGAACCAGTGCTGCTGCCCAAGCCAACTGAACCATCTTATCGTCTGGCATGGTAGCCAAGTTATAAATCGAGACCGTTATTGACGGGAAAGTATCACTCAAATCCGTTGACCAATACACACTTGAACCACTGGTATACAAAAGAGGTGCTGTCTCACCGACTACGCGGGCAAATGCCAGAATCAATCCTGTGACGATACCAACTTTTGCTGCTCTTAAGATAATATTTACGATGACATGGTACTTCGATGCCCCGATAGCAATCCCTGCCTCTCTTAGCTCAGTAGGCACTAAGCTCAGCATATCGTCTGTTGCACGCACTACAATAGGTAACATCATCACAAATAGAGCGAACACACCCGCCCAACCTGCCGTATGACCTGTAGGCATAACTACAACAGCGTAAACGAAGGTACCGATAACAATGGATGGTGCCGACATCATAACATCTGATAAGTCACGGATAAAATCGGCATACTTGCTGCCGTTGCTATATTCCTGCAGGTAAATCCCAGCCATAATACCGATTGGAATACCGATAATCGTCGCCAAACCAGCTAACACAAACTGTCCAAACAATAGGTTACGAATACCATTGTTAATCAAATCATGCGTAAAGATATATGGCGAAAGCGCTTCGGAACCCTTAATAATTAGCGTAATCAATATCCAGCCAAGAAATACCAATCCAATAACCGCTGCAAGGCTAGACAGACCTAAAACTAATTTATTTATCAACAATCTCATGTTATTTACCTCTTCTCAAGAAGTAGTGTTTCGCCGTAAAGATTACGATGAAGCTGACAACGAATAGAATCAACGACAAGTAGAACAGAGATGCCAAACTCAAACCACTGGATTCTGAGAAGTTATTTGCCAAGACTACCGGGATAGAGTTCGTTGGATCTGTAACAGATTTCGCAAACTCGAAGACCCCACCGATTACAAAGGCGACCGCCATTGTTTCACCTAACGCACGGCCTAGTGAAATAATAATTGAACCGATTATGCCCGCCTTAGCATAAGGAAACACAACATCCTTAATCACTTCAAACTTGGTTGCACCTACTGCATAAGCTGCTTCTTTTAGTACATCAGGCGTCGTATTGATAGCATCACGGCTCAAAGCAGCCATAAACGGAATAACCATTACGCCAAGTACTAAACCCGCTACCAGCAAAGACACTGAGTGACCGCCAAAAATTGAGGCTATGAATGGACCGAAGTAGAACAAGCCCCACATGCCGTAAATAATACTCGGAATGGCTGCAAGTAATTCAATGGCAATCCCTACAGGCTTGGAAATAGCGGGCGCTGCAATTTCAGACAAGAATATAGCAATCCCCATTGCAAGCGGAACGGCAAACAACAAGGCAATAATAGTTGAGAAAACCGTTCCAACAATGGCAACCGCTCCACCAAAGACTTCTTTATGAGGAGCATTACTGACAACACCATCTCCGCCGACATTAATACCGTCGTCGTCGTCACCGACATTAATACCATCATCTTCATCACCGGCATTGGTACCGTTATCCAAATGAGCATTAGAGACACTAGACTGTGAAGCTTGCTGAGCTGGTTTGTGATCAGAAGAAGGGGGCTCAATCGGAACATCAACTCCCCAACGAGCGTCGATCAAAAACTTCGCCCCAAACTCTTCAATCGCTGGTTTTGCCGAAATGTAGAGAGTCACAAGTGTCGAGACTAAAACCACAAAGACCAGACTCGCACTAACCTGGGAGAGTCTTGCAAATATTTTTTCCATAACCGCCCTATTTTTTCTTTGGCTTTAAAAGTGTTTAAATTCTAGAGGATAAAACCTTCGTGTCAACATCCAAGAGCGGCATAACATCCATGAATGCCTGCAAGGTAAATCTGTTTAGAACCCTTGTAAAAGAAGATATTGACCGCTTTTACAAAGACTCTATAAACATAGTGCCCACTTAGGGGCACCATGCCTTAGAGGACTAAGATATTACTTAATACCTTTAGAAGCCCAGTAACCGTAGATCTTTTCTTTTACGCTTTTTGGAAGTGGAACGTAACCAAGATCTGCAGCCGCTTTATCACCGTGCTCATAAGAATATCTGAAGAAGTCAGTTACTTCTTTGTTTTTCTTAGAGTCGTTTGGTAACAAGATGAAAGTTGCAGCTACCATTGGGTATGCATTTTCAGGATATGCAATGATAGAGTAGAAATCTTTCTTAGGATCTAGACTTGCATGACCAGCAGCAGCGATAAAGTTATCTACTGTAGGCGCGTAGAATTTACCACCTTGACCTTGAACAGTCGCCATTTCTAGCCCGTTTTTCTTAGCATCAGCATAATCTACATAACCGATTGAGTAAGGGTTAGTTTTGATTGCTGTTGAAACACCGAAGTTACCTTTACCAGCAATACGGTTTTCCATAGGCCAGTTGATCGCTTTTTTCGCACCAAACTCTTTGTTCCAAGTTTTGTTCATCTTCGCCAAGTAGTAAGAGAAGTTGAAAGTTGTACCAGACTTGTCAGAACGGTGAACGAAAAGAATTTTCTTATGCGGTAGGCTTGCACTTGGGTTGTCATGCTTTAAAGAAGCGTCATCCCAGTACTTGATGTGACCCATAACGATACCTGAAATAGACTTTTCAGAAAGTTTTAGGTTGTTAACACCAGGAATGTTGTAAGAGAAAGTGATTGCACCAACAACTGTTGGGTACATGTAAAGACCGCTTTTGTGAAGTTGAGATGGCTTCAAAGGCGCATCAGAACCACCAAAATCAACGTGACGAGCAGTGATTTCTTTGATCCCAGTACCAGAACCAGTTGGTGAATAATTTACTTTATTGCCTGTAGCATTATAGTATTCTGAAATCCACGCTTTGTATACCGGATATGGGAAAGAAGCTCCTGTACCTTCAATAGTAGAAGCAAAAGCTGTTGTTGTCATACTTGCAGCTAATGCCGCAGTCGCTAATAGTTTTTTCACGATATTCTCCTAAAAGGAATTGGCTTTAATTGTTGGTCCCCTTAATTGGCGACTAACTCAACGGAGGGAATATTAGCAAACCCCCTTCAGCCTTTTTACTACACTTTTATGACATTTTTTTTGCCCCAAAATGACTAGGAGAATTTATTTTTCGCGTCAAATCGGAGACAGGCTGACTCAGCCTGCCTCGCGACAAGTGACACCAAAAAATTCAACCCTTAGAACATCGATTGCTCATACTCTTTAATAGAAACCACAATAAATTTACCTAAAGTACTTTGATAACCCGGCCATTGACTCGCCACGTTTTTCATAAACGGCTCTGCCATGATTTTTGGCTTCATTTCAAAATCCGACAAACCTTCATCATAGTATTTAGCAGTGCTGCTATAGATGGTTTCCATAAATTCTTTTCCATCTAAAATCAGCTGCTTGTCTTCATGCTTACCATGACCCGGAATAAACTGATTCACAGACAGGTTTAAAACACTGTTCAAGCCGGCAATCGTACCTTTATAAGAGCCATCTTCCATATTGGCGATACGGCGCATAACCATATCCCCCATATAAATCGTCTTATCTTCAACTACCTCAACCGCCACATCTGACTCTGTGTGCATGCGACCGAAGTGATGAACCTTCAAGGTCACGCCCCCCATCTCAAACACTTCATCACCTTTAAGGGTTTGGTTCGGAATCGTGACCACTGTTCCGGTAATTTTGTTGTCGGTGTTTCTTTGCATGAAATCAAACCAGAACTTCCCACCATCTGTTTTCAATACTTTTTGCACCGCTTCATGAGAGTAAAGCTTAACATCTTGATTAGCTGCGACGAATGCATGGTTCCCCAACCAATGGTCTCCGTGATAATGGGTGTTAATCACCATGACAACAGGCTTGTCGGTCACTTTTTTGATTTGTCGTAAAATCATTTCACCGATCTGAACAGAACTACCAGTATCAATCACCACAACCCCTTTTGGCGTTACCACGAAACCTGGGTTACTAAACATTCCATAGTTTTCAGGCGAAGGTGAAGATCCCAGTGCTGGAATGTAATAGCAGTGTTCAGATACTTTCACAGCATCAACATCAGGCACTCTAGGCCCTTTAAATTCCATGCTGGCATGAACGTAAAGGGGGGTCATTGCGGACAAACCTACCAATGAAGCACTTCCCCATAACGTTTTTTTCAGAAGATTACGACGTGACATTTGTTCCATGTTTTTCTCCTTAGAAACTTTCATTTCTTTCTTGTTGTTTTTATTTTTAATTTCAGATGAAACGATAAAACATTTTTCATCTATTTTTAAATCAATCTTATTTATTTTGCGCAAATCAAAAACCAACCAGCAAAGCCAGTACGGCACATCCATTTCTACTTTTTGATAGAATAGCCATTTTGAAAAACTACATTCAATTTCCCTATGAACTATCAACCCGCAGAAAAAAGCATTACTGATATACAAGCCGATTTGGTTAAGCGCTTCACCCACTTCGACAACTGGAAGGATCGCTACAAATACCTCATCGACATGGGTAAAACCCTTCAAGGTATGCCAGACGAGTTTAAAACCGAAGAAAATCGAATTCACGGCTGTCAGTCCCAAGTATGGATTTACATTGAGGAGCACGACGGGCACCTCTATATGCAAGCTACATCAGATGCCGCCATCGTTGCCGGGCTAATCGCCTTACTACTTAAAGTGTACCAAGGCAGAACGCCTCAGGAAATTAGTGAAGCGCCTCTTGGCTTCTTGGCAGAAATTGGTCTGATACAACACCTATCTGCCAACCGCTCCACCGGGCTATATCACATGATTAAGCGCATACAATCCGAAGCACAATCAAGAATATAGACTTTTTAGGCTCTCTCATAAAAAAACCGGCATGATGCCGGTTTTTTTGTCACTAACTATTTAATGAAAGTTATGCGATTTTCAATTGCCCTTGCGTTGTGTTTTCCAAAACAGCGATACGCTCTTCTAAAGGTGGGTGAGACATAAACAATTGTCCAAATTTCGATCCACCAGCAGAAATACCGAACGCTGCCATTTGATCTGGCAACTCACCTGGATGCATGGTCTGCAATCTACGTAGGGCTGCAATCATGTTTTCCTTACCAGCCAAGTAGGCACCACCGTTATCCGCATGGAACTCTCTAACACGTGAGAACCACATCGCAACGATACTTGCCAAAATACCGAATAGAATCTGCGCAATGAAATCAACGGCAATAAATGTAAAGCTCATGCCTTCTTCTTCATTTTTAAGAATTACGCGGTCAACAATGTAAGCCACGACTTTCGCGAAGAAGATGACAAACGTGTTCAACACACCCTGCAACAAAGCCATGGTTACCATATCACCATTTGCAACGTGCGCTACCTCATGCCCAAGAACCGCTCTGACTTCATTCTTCTGCATGTTACGCATCAAGCCGGTAGATACCGCAACCATTGATGAGTTCTTTGTCATCCCTGTCGCGAAAGCGTTAGGTTCCGGCGAGTCATAAATAGCCACTTCCGGCATACCGATATTCGCTTTTTGTGCAAACTCACGAACCGTTTCAACCAACCATTGCTCATCAGCATTACGTGGTTGTTCGATAACTTGAGCGCCCACAGACATTTTTGCCAGCCATTTTGACATTGCCAAAGAGATAAAAGAACCCGCAAAACCAAACACCAATGCAAAGATGAAAAGGTTTTTCAGATCCAAGCCCTGGCTATTCATATAGCCTTTGACACCCAATAGGTTGAGGGTAATCATTGCCACCGCAATGACGGCAAAGTTCATTAATAAAAACAGACCAATACGTTTCATCGAAACCTCCATTAGACTACAAACGTCCACTTTATTAGACACTGTGAACTTGTTATTCAAAGCGTATTTAATGGCTACTATAAGGTTTTTTTATGCTCTTTCAAGAGAAAAAGAAGAAAGAGTCAGACTTTTTTAAGAATTAAACCCTAGGGTTTAACCAAGCACGCCAACCTGGTAAAAATCTACCAGGTTGGGGTTGGCATAATGCGTGAAAAGTTAGGACAGTTTGCGCTTCAATATCTCATTCACCTGACCAGGGTTCGCCTGACCTTGAGATACTTTCATCACTTGCCCGACAAAATAGCCAAACATCTTATCTTGGCCATTTCGATAGGCTTCCACCTGCGCAGCATTTGCCGCCAAAACCTCATCAACCAAAGCTTCGATTGCAGACGAATCCGTGATTTGCTTCAATCCTTTTGCCGCAATGATTTCATCCGCGGAGCCTTCTTGATTCCACATCGCATCAAACACTTGCTTGGCGATTTTTCCAGAAATGGTGTTATCTTGAATACGCGCTAGCAAACCAGCCAAAGCTTCAGCGGACACTGGAGATTCATTAATATCAATACCTTGCTGATTCAAGGATTTAGACAATTCTCCCATGACCCAGTTTGCGCTCATTTTCGCATCCTTAGAATGCGAAACCACAGCTTCGAAATACTCTGCCATCGCTCTTGAACCCGTCAAGAAGCTGGCATCATAATCAGACAATCCAAACTCGAATACATAACGCGCACGTTTAGCACTTGGCAGTTCCGGCATTTCCGCACGAATCGCTTCGATATCCTCATCCGTCACGACCACTGGCAACAAATCTGGACATGGGAAGTAACGGTAATCGTTCGCCTCTTCTTTAGCTCGCATGGAGCGCGTTTCATTCTTTTCAGAGTCGTACAAACGCGTTTCCTGAACCACTTTACCGCCAGATTCAAGGATTTCGATTTGACGAGCAATCTCAAACTCAATCGCCTGCTCGATGAACTTGAATGAGTTGATATTTTTCAACTCAGCACGGGTTCCGAAAGGCGTTCCAGGCTTATGGATAGATACGTTCGAGTCAACACGGAACGAACCTTCCTGCATGTTGCCATCACAGATACCAAGATACTGAACCAACTCATGCATCTTGCGGGCATAAGCCACCGCTTCCTGCGCTGAACGCATATCTGGCTCGGAAACAATTTCCAACAATGGTGTTCCTGCACGGTTCAAGTCAATGCCTGTTTGACCAGGAAACGCATCGTGAACCGACTTACCGGCATCTTCTTCCAAGTGCGCACGTGTGATACCGATTTTTTTGATTTCGCCATCCACTTCTATTTCTAAAAAGCCGCCTTTATCAACGATAGGATAGCTAAACTGCGAGGTCTGATACCCTTTCGGCAAGTCTGGATAAAAATAGTTCTTACGGTCAAAAACCGATTTGCGACCAATCGTCGCACCAACCGCCAAACCAAAACGAATCGCTTTAGGCAACACCGCTTTGTTCAAAACAGGCAATTGACCCGGCATTCCTAAATCCAATAAGTTAGCCTGAGTATTTGGCTCCGCACCATAAGCAATGGAAGAGCCTGAAAAAATCTTAGTGTTTGTATTGAGCTGAGCATGAATCTCAAGACCGATAACCACTTCCCAAGTCATGACCACCTCCTATTGATATGCTTCCGGCATTTGCTCATGCCAGGAAGTCACTTGTTGAAATTGATGAGCAACATTAAGCAGCTTTGCTTCACTATGATAAGTACCAATCAAATGCAACCCGACAGGCATGCCTTCTGCAAACCCAGCAGGCACAGACATGGCAGGCAAACCAGCCAAGTTCACTGGAATCGTGTATAAATCTTCCAAATACATACTAATCGGATCATCGGATTTTTCGCCAATATTGAAGGCCGTTGTCGGTGCGACAGGCCCAACGATGACATCACATTGCTCGAAAGCGTTAACAAAGTCATCACGAACCATACGACGTAATTTTTGTGCCTTTAAGTAATAAGCATCGTAATACCCTTCCGACAAGGCATAAGCGCCAACCATGATACGTCGCTTCACTTCAGTACCAAACCCTTCGGAGCGGGAACGCATGTACAAATCGCTCAGGTCTTGTGGATTCTCACAACGGTAGCCATAGCGCACTCCATCAAAGCGAGACAGGTTCGAAGAGGCTTCCGCTGGCGCCAAAACATAGTAAGCAGGCACCGCTAAATCTTTATTCGGTAAACTGACTTCAACAATGTCTGCACCTTGTTGACGCAAGACTTCAATGGCCTCTTTAACGGTATTGGAGACAGACTCTGAAAGCCCCTCGCCAAAGTATTCTTTCGGCACCCCTACTCTCAAACCTTTCAACGACTCTTCCAGTTGAGCTGTGTAGTCAGACTTTTCTTGTTCAAGGCTTGTGGAATCTTTTGCATCAAATCCAGACATGGCATCCAACAACCAAGCAGCATCCTCAGCACTACGTGACATAGGACCACCTTGGTCAAAACTGGAAGCATAAGCAATCATCCCATAACGAGACACCGCACCGTAAGTCGGCTTGATACCCGTAATTCCGCAGAATGAAGCCGGTTGTCGAATAGACCCGCCTGTATCGGTTCCTGTTGCAAAAGGCGCAAGCCCGGCAGCAATTACCGCAGCAGAACCACCGGATGACCCCCCCGGAACCGCATTTAACTTCCATGGGTTTTTGGTTGGGCCATAGTAACTGCTTTCAGAAGATGACCCCATCGCAAATTCATCCATGTTGGTTTTACCCAAAATAGGCATCCCAACCGATTTAAGTTTTTCAACAACGGTCGCATCATAGGGGGCAACAAAGTTATGAAGCATCTTAGAGCCACAAGATGTCTTCACACCATCGATACAGAAAATATCTTTATGCGCAACAGGAATCCCCGTTAGCAATGAACCTTCACCCTTATCCAGCATTTCATCGGCTTTCCTAGCCATCTCAATCGCCAACTCAGGTGTAACGGTGATATAGGCATTCAAATCACCATCATACTTTTCAATACGATCCAAATAGTGCTGGGTCAAAGCAACACTGGTAATCTCTCGGGTTCGGAGCTTCTCGCTCATTTGTTTAATGGAAAGTCTATGCATAGCTTACTCGATCACCTGCGGTACTAAATACATTCCACCTTCTGCTGAAGGTGCTATTTTTTGATACTTATCTCGATGGTTGTTTTCCGTTATTACGTCTTCACGTAAACGCTGCACTTGATCTAATGGATGAGACATAGGTTCAATACCATCTGTATTAACCGCTTGCATCTGCGCAAAAAGATCCAAAATATTACTCAACTTATCAGCAACCTGATCAACTTCCTGCTCTGAAACAGAAATGGCCGCTAAACGCGAGATTTTGTTGACATCATCTTTCCCGATGGACACTGATAAAACTCCTCACGACAAGTGCGCGAACCCAAAAGCACGCACACAAAAAATTTCACTGAAAAAAATTCCTATTAAATTACCACATTTCGGCTTTTCTAAAAAGAGACACCCCCTCTTTTCTATAAAAAAATCAGATATAAAATGATGACTTTTTTTAGTGAGTTTGTTATAAAATGGCTCAATCTCGTTTAGTGGGACAGCCGGACAGGATTGCCGGTCTTTTAGGGTACACATAAATACATTTAATACCCTAATATCCCTTCGTTTCTAGCTTAAGGAATTGCAATACATGTTACGCAAAATCATCGGACTTTTTTCTAACGACTTATCTATTGATTTAGGCACAGCAAACACATTGATTTATGTTCGTGGTAAAGGCATGGTTCTAAACGAGCCTTCAGTGGTTGCAATTCGAACTAACCGTCAGAGCGGTAACTCACGTTCCATCGTCGCCGTCGGTGAAGGCGCGAAACAAATGCTAGGAAAAGAGAACCAAAACATCGAAACGGTTCGCCCTCTAAAAGATGGTGTTATCGCCGACTTCGAAGTCACTGAAAAAATGCTTCAAGCATTTATCCGAAAAGTACATGAAGCCCGCTTCTTCCAACCAAGCCCTCGTGTATTGGTTTGTGTTCCTTGCGGATCAACTCAGGTAGAAAGGCGCGCCATTCGCGAATCTGCCGCCGGTGCAGGTGCTCGCGAAGTTTACTTGATTGAAGAACCAATGGCTGCCGCAATTGGTGCTGGCATGCCGGTAAGTGAAGCGACCGGCTCAATGGTTGTGGATATCGGTGGTGGTACAACCGAAGTTGCAACACTGTCTCTAAACGGGATTGTTTGGTCTGATTCAGTTAAAGTCGGTGGTGACCGCTTTGATGACGCTATCATCAAGTATGTTCGCCGCAACTACGGCATGATCATCGGTGAAGCTACTGCTGAAAAAATCAAAAAAGAAATTGGTACGGCTTACCACGAGATTGACCCTGACACTTTAGAAGTTCACGGTAGTAACATTGCTGAAGCCGTTCCTCGTCGCTTCACGCTAAACAGTAACGAAGTCCTTGAAGCACTGCAAGAGCCATTGGCTGCTATCGTTAGTGCCGTACGTACTGCTCTAGAACACACGCCACCGGAATTGGGTGCCGACATTGCAGAACACGGTATCGTGCTAACTGGTGGCGGTGCTCTATTGAGAAACCTGAACACATTACTTTCTGAAGAAACAGGTGTACCTGTCATTATTGCTGACGACCCATTGACCTGTGTTGCTCGTGGTGGCGGACGCGCACTAGAATTAATGGATGAAAAAGGTATCGACGTATTCTCTTTTGACTGATTTCTCCGCTTAACAACTAACAAGGTTCGGCTCAATGTATTTGTTTAATTTAAATCGATTCGATTTAACGCAACGATAATCAAGGAGTCGAATCATTAACCTCAGCACCACATCACCACAAAAAGAAGGGTCTCAGTACCTCTTATTTTTTGTCCTGTGCATCGCGCTGATGGTTATGGATCACTACAGCCATTTCCTCATTAATTTCCGTGCCCTACTGTTAACGACCATTGACCCTATTGAACGGGCAGCAACCATTCCTCTTAGCACTTACCAGTATTTCCAACAAGACTTCAAAACGGTAGAAGAGCTTAAGAAACGCAACCAACAACTGGCGACTGAAAACCTGCTCTTAAAAGCAAGGCAACAACAATTGAACAAACTTCAGCATGAAGTCTCACGATTGAATCTACTACTAGGAACAGCCAGTCAAATGTCTACTTCAGATGTTCAGATTGCCAATATCAAATACTACAACCTATCTCCCTACTCCCAGTTCTTCACTCTGGACAAAGGCTCTCTTGATGGCGTAAAGCTGCATCAAGCGGTGATTGACGCCAAAGGGCTTATCGGCCAAATCACCTCTGTGACACCGACAACATCCAGAGTGCAACTCATTACCGACTCGGATATTCAGATTCCCGTGCGCATACAGCGAACTGGGCAACGAGGCATTTTAACAGGAATGGGGCAAACCCAGCTGTCACTACAATTCATCCCTAACACAAGCTCCATTAAAATCGGAGACATCATCGAGACCTCTGGACTCGGTAACGTCTATCCAAACGGCTACCCTGTCGCCACAGTCAGTAGCATCAGCACCCTGAAAGACCAACCCTACTACGAAATCATGGCGGATCCGGTTGCCGATATTAATCTGGCTGATAAAGTTCTGATCCTTTCTCCGGTTAAAAACCCAAGCATCGATGTTCATATCGACACCAAACTGAATGGAACTGCAGATGAGTGATAAGGTCTTTTCTCTTAACTTTTCCCATGTTAAATGGCTCTTGCTCTTCAGTTATCTAGCTGGACTGGTCATTGACAGTGCATTGAACTTCAGTTTTGCACTGCACTTTGCGCCGCCGATTACACTGCTACTGCTATTGTTCTGGAGCTCACAAATCTTAAACCAGACACACCTTTTTACGGCATTTGTGCTCGGACTATTGAATGATGCCTCACTGAATACGCCGTTAGGTGCTCATGCTTTGTTGTTCTTAACGGTTACCTTCTTCATGCTACGCATCCGCCTTAGATTCAGAGGTTACCCCATGTGGCAACAGTCCATTATCGTTGCTTTCTACATCCTGTTTTTCCAAGTTGCTGGCTGGTTTATTTTTCACCCGACACTCGCTGGGAACACCGTATTCTATTACTGGTTAGAGCCGATTTTTGCCATTGCACTGTGGCCAGTGGTTTCCAACGTCATGCAGTCTCTGACCCAGAGGGCTTTATTCAGGTAAGCTCTCATGCAACCAAGACGCAATAACTATCAATCAGAAAACGAAGTCAATCAGCAAAAATTGCTTTTTAGGGGGCGACTTTACTTCGCCCTAGGCTTTGTTATCGTCTTCTTTCTCGTCCTTTTTGGGAGAATGGTTTATCTGCAATGGTTGAACTATGACCACTACCATGCCATGTCGGAAGGTAACCGCATTTCGGTTGAAGCGCTACCACCGGTAAGGGGCAAAATCTATGATCGAAACAATGTTCTACTTGCTGACAATCAACCTGTTTTCGCGCTCAAGTTTTCCAAGGATAAAATCGACAACATTGACGCGACGATTAACCTTTTGAAAAAGCTGCTGCCGGACATCCCCGACGGTAAATTGGAAAAGTTCTACAACCGCTTAAAAGTTGCCAGCAAATATCGCCCAATCTATTTGCCTTACAGTTTAAGTGAAAGTGAAGCCTCTATCTTTGCAGCTAATAGCTACCAGTTTTCAGGCGTCACTCTAACCGGCAAGCTCAAACGCATTTATCCTTTTGGTCCAGTTGCTGTCCATGCCATAGGTTATGTCGGCAAAATCAACCCTTCAGAACTCAAAACCCTAAATGAAGCCGAATATCAAGGCACTGATGTTATCGGAAAGACGGGCGTTGAGCGCACTTACGAATCTGTACTGCATGGAAAACCAGGCCTACAGCAAGTTGAAACCAATGCTAGAGGTAAGGTCATCCGTAAACTGGAAACAGAACCCGCTACCCCAGGAAAAGATATCCAACTCACAATCGATATTAGGCTTCAAAAGTTTATTGAGGAATATCTGGGCAATAAAAAAGCGGCGGTGGTTGTTATCGAGCCAAAAACTGGTGAAATCTTAGCTTACGTCAGCTCTCCAGGCTATGACCCCAATCTTTTTGTGGACGGAATCAGTAGCAAAAACTATTCTGCACTACTCCACAACCCCTACAGACCACTAATCAACCGTGTCATTAATGGCCAGTATCCACCGGGGTCGACCATTAAACCCTTCGTCGCACTGTCTGCGATTGAAAATGGCGTTATCTCGCCTCACACCAAGATTTCTGACCCGGGGTATTTTGACTTCAAAAACCATCGTTACCGCGACTGGAAACGTGGCGGCCATGGCTTGGTTGACATGAACAAAGCCATCACCGAGTCTTGCGACACCTATTTTTATGAACTCAGCTTGAAAATGGGTATTCAAATGATTCACGACGACCTGTACCCTTTTGGTTTCGGGCACACAACAGGTATCGACCTTCATGGTGAGTCCAGCGGAATCCTGCCCTCTAAAGAATGGAAACGAGAAACCAAAAACAAACCTTGGTTCAAAGGGGAAACCATCATTGCTGCAGTTGGGCAAGGTTACTTTCTAGCAACACCGATACAATTAGCAAAAGCAGTCGCAATCATGGCAAACCGAGGCAAAATCATTACCCCACATTTGCTAAAAGGTAAAGACATTGAGCCTCAACCACAAATCCCAATTGAAAAGATCTCCAACTGGGAAAAAGTCATCAAAGGAATGATGAACGTCATGAATAGCTACCATGGTACGGCTTACCGCTATGCAAGAGGGCTTCCATTTACCATGGCAGGTAAAACAGGTACTGCACAAGTATTCAGCCTTGGTGGTGAAGACTATGACGAAGAGAATATCAAAAAAACACTTCGCGACCACTCGTTATTTATCGGCTTCGCTCCGGTGAAAAAGCCTAAAATTGCGATCAGTGTTATTATCGAAAACTCAAGTGTGAAGGCTGCCCCAGTAGCTGTTGATATTGCACGCTACTACCTCACACAACTGCACAAAGATGAATCCTGATGAAAATTGAACTGGACGTTAGAGAAAAAGTTTATCGCCGCAACAAAGGCTGGTTGGAATCATTTCACCTTGACGGCTGGTTACTGGGGGGCATCCTACTTCTCATGCTCGCCAGTAGCATGATTGTCTATAGTGCATCCAGCGGTGATGCGGAAGTACTGCATCGCCACTTAGCTCGCGATGGCTTTGCCTTTTTGTTAATGCTGTTGTTTGCACAAATCCCTCCAAACTTGATGCGCGTCTACACGCCTTGGCTGTTTTTGATCGGCACAATCATGCTGGCAAGTGTGTTGCTGTTTGGAGAAATCGGCAAAGGTGCCCGACGCTGGCTTGATCTTGGTTTCTTCCGTTTTCAACCATCTGAGCTGATGAAACTGGTACTGCCGCTCACCATTGCTTGGTTATTCGCACACGACACCTTGCCACCGCCCAATCGTAAAATGCTGGTGGGAATTATCATCGTTCTGTTTACCGCAGGTCTGATTATTGTTGAGCCCGATTTAGGGACATCAATCCTGATTGCCATGAGTGGACTTTTCGTTATCTTTTTCGCGGGACTGTCCTGGCGCCTAATATTGTCCGCCATAGGCGTGGTTGCTGCCTCTCTACCTATCGTCTGGCACTTTTATATGTACGACTATCAAAAACAACGAGTCATGACATTCTTAAACCCGGAATCTGACCCGTTGGGCAGTGGCTACCACATTATCCAATCGAAAATCGCCATCGGTTCCGGCGGATTGGAAGGAAAAGGCTTTATGGGCAGTACTCAAGCTCACTTAGACTTTTTACCTGAGTCAACCACCGACTTTATTTTTTCCGTACTAGCCGAAGAATTTGGGTTAGTTGGGGTCACTTCGCTTTTAATTCTCTACACACTCATTATTGGCAGAGGACTCTATATCGCATCACAAGCACAAGACAACTTCGCACGACTCGCCGCTTCAAGTTTGGTAATGACACTGTTTGTTTATGTGTTCGTCAATATCGGGATGGTGAGTGGACTTTTACCGGTAGTGGGGCTTCCGCTGCCATTAATCAGTTATGGTGGTAGCTCGCTGGTCACACTCATGATCAGTTTCGGTATATTGATGTCTATCCACACCCACAAAAAACTGCTGACTTCTTAATGCGGCGAAGAAATTTATTCTGTAAAAACTTAAGCCTATTTCAAACCTTACTAACCTTTAAGCGTAGGTTGTTTTGTGTTAAATTATGCCTCAAATTGTCACTATGACTTTTGTATTCATACTCAACTTTAAAAGATTCCCCATGACAAAGCTTTTTAGTATTTTCCTTGCACTCTTGTTTGTTTCAACTACCAGTTGGGCTGACGCACCAGAACCAACACCAACGACGACCGTATCGCCTCCGATGCCTTATGTCATCCCGTCTCCACCGAAACTGGATGCCAAAGCCTATTTGGTGGTCGACTTCAATAGCGGCGCCGTCCTTGCCAGCTACAATGCGGATGAGCGCATCGAACCTGCCAGTTTGACAAAAATCATGTCAGGCTATGTCATTCTTAGCGAGCTGAAAAACGGCAATATGTCTCTTAATGACATGGTGACCATTTCACCAAAGGCTTGGAAAATGCCTGGCTCGAAAATGTTTATTGAAGTGGGTCAAAAAGTATCCGTCAGCAACTTGATTAAGGGAATGGTCGTTCAATCGGGGAATGATGCAACCGTTGCCTTGGCTGAACATGTCGCCGGGAGTGAAAGCGTCTTTGTCGAGATCATGAACAAATATGCTCAAATGCTGGGCATGACAGGCACCCATTTTGCGAATGCAACTGGCTTACCCAACCCAGATCATTACAGCACTGCGACTGACCTAGCGAAAGTTGCCAAAGCACTGATTCAAAAGTTTCCAGAAGACTACAAATGGTATGACCAAAAGAAATTTACTTTCAACGGCATCACCCAATACAACCGCAACAAACTATTGTGGCAAGATCCTTCCGTTGATGGTTTGAAAACCGGGCATACTGAGTCTGCAGGGTATTGCTTGGTTTCATCTGCTCACCGTAATGGTATGCGAATTGTCTCGGTTGTGGTCGGTACGCCATCGGCAGCAAAACGCGTTTCTGAAAGCCAAAAATTGATCAACTATGCATTCCGTTTCTTTGAAACACACAAGCTGTACTCCGCTGATCAGCGTTTGCATGACGCACGTGTATGGGAAGGCAAGCAAAACACCGTTGGCTTGAGCCTGGCAAATGATCTATACATCACCATCCCTCGTGGTCAGTATAAAAACCTAAAAATCGAAACGTCTATTAAGTCAGACATTCGTGCGCCAATCAAAAAAGGTCAGGTACTTGGAGACCTACACGTTTCCTTGAACGGGAAAGTGGTTGCTGAGAGACCTTTGGTCGCAACCAGCGAAGTTGACGAAGGTTCTTTCTTCAAGAAACTTATCGATCAAATCAAACTACTTTTCCAAGCCCTGTTGAATTTCATCGGCTTGTAACCATGTCGGAACAAATCGCCTACTTAAATGGCGATTTTTTGCCTCTAGAAGAGGCAAAAATTTCGACGCAGGATCGTGGTTTTCTATTTGGGGATGGCATCTACGAAGTCATCCCTGTCTTCCAAAAAAAACTGTTCCAGCTTGATGCCCATCTAGATAGATTGCACAAAAGTCTTACCGCCATTTCCATACAAGACCCCCACTCGTATGCGCAATGGAAAGCCCTTTTAAATGATTTGGTACATAAACATCCCTGGGACGACCAGTTCATTTATTTACAGGTTACTCGTGGCATTCAATGGATTCGAGACCACACCCCCGATAAAGACCTTATGCCTACCGTCTATGCTTACAGCAATCCGCTTAAGCCTGTCTCGGAAACTATCTTAAAAAACGGCATCAAGGTTATCACCCTAGAGGACATCCGTTGGCTAAGATGCGACATAAAAGCCACCACCTTATTACCGAATGTCATGATGAAAATCGCCGCAAAAGAACAAGGTGCTGATGATGCCATTCTTATCGGCAGAGACGGATTGATCTCAGAGGGAACGGCCGGCAATGTATTCATGGTCAAAGATGGCGTGCTACTCACTCCACCGTTAAGCAATCGCATTCTCCCTGGCATTACTCGCATGATCATTGAAAAAATCGCAAATGACCATAGTATTAAAGTCATTGAGAAAACACTCACATTGGCAGACCTTGAAGTGGCCGACGAAATCTGGCTGACCAGCTCAACCAAAGATGCTTTGCCCGTTTGTTTACTGAACAATACCCCTGTAGGCAGTGGAAAACCCGGTCCTATTTGGCTTAAAATGCAGTCTTATTTCGACCAAGCCAAACATTCGCTCATGCAAGCCGAACACTGACCGACAATAAAAAAGGATAACTAGATGACGGTTGATTTACATACTCCCGATAACGAGAGTCTGATTGAATTTCCATGCGACTATCAGCTTAAAGCCATGGGACGTGCCTCAGAGACATTCATTGACACAGTTTTTGAAATCACCAAGAAACATGCGCCAGATGTTACCAGAGAGGACATCCACCTAAAAGACTCCAAAGCCAATCGCTTTGTGTCGGTGAATATTACTTTTCACGCGACCAGCTTGGCACAGTTACATGCCATCTACGGTGAGCTCAAGCAACATCCTGAAGTGTTGATGACACTCTAAAACTGCGTGACCATGCCTTTCGTCATCAAACACCTCGGCTTGCAACCCTACGACACCACGTGGAATGCTATGCAAGCCTTCACCAACAATCGTACTCCAGATACCCAAGACGAACTTTGGATCGTACAACACCCTCCAGTTTTCACACAGGGTTTGAACGGCAAAGCCGAACATTTGCTCAACACCCACCCCAGCATTCCCCTCGTACAAACAGATCGAGGTGGACAAGTGACTTATCACGCGCCGGGGCAGCTTATCATCTACATTTTGATGGATCTAAAACGTGCCAGGTTGGGGGCAAAAGACTTTGTTCATCGTATTGAAAATGCTTTGATTGCATTACTGAGAGAGCACTACCAACTTTCGGCAGAAGCCCGAGTCGATGCGCCAGGGGTCTACGTTGATGGCAGAAAAATCGCCTCTCTTGGTCTCAAGATTCGACAATTTCGTTCTTATCATGGTTTGGCACTCAATGTGGATATGGATTTGGAACCTTTCCACTGGATTAATCCCTGCGGGTTGGTCGGCATGGAAATGACACAACTATCGGAACATGCAAACGAAATCAACTATGCAGACCTGGAAAACCAAGCCATTGATATGTTGCGCTTACACCTTAGCAACACCAACTGATTCCGCAATCAATGTCCCGTAATCGTCATTATTGTATAATACCCAAAATTAACACAGAACCTGGCTTATGAGCGCACCCAAATTTCAAGAAATTCCTGTCAACCAAATTACCGGATTAACCAAAACATCTGGCGAAACTGCTTCGGATCTAAAACAACGCCGAGAAGAAATGTCCAAGGGCGAATACAAAACAAAATCCCTTAAGCACAAGCCTGACCCTAGTGCGCCAAAACTGAAGAAACCAAGCTGGATTAAAGCCAAGCTTCCAGCCGCACGTCACATTGGTCGCGTTAAAGAACTGAAAAACATTTTACGCGAACAAGGACTCAATACCGTCTGTGAAGAAGCCTCATGCCCAAACCTTGGCGAATGTTTCGGGCATGGTACTGCGACCTTTATGATTATGGGTCACATCTGCACGCGCAAATGCCCTTTCTGCGATGTCACACATGGTAGACCAAAACCTTTGGATAAAAGCGAGCCTCAACACCTTGCAGAGACGATTGAAGCGATGAAACTAAACTATGTCGTCATTACCTCTGTAGACCGAGATGACCTAAGAGATGGTGGCGCAACACACTTCCGTAACTGCATCGCCGAAATTCGTCAGCGCACCCCCGAAGTGAAAATCGAAACCCTCGTACCCGACTTCCGTGGCAGACTGACTACTGCACTGGAAGTCCTGAGCACGCAAGCACCGGACGTACTGAACCATAACCTAGAAACCATTCCTCGTCTCTACGAAGAAGCGCGTCCAGGAGCAGACTACCAAGCCTCTCTTGATTTGCTCAAACGTTTCAAGCAAATGAAGCCTGAAACCACGACCAAATCCGGCTTGATGGTTGGGCTAGGCGAAACCATGGAAGAATTACTGGGAGTCATGCGTGATTTACGTGCGCATGATGTAGAAATGCTCACTGTTGGTCAATATTTACAGCCATCCAACTTCCACTTGGCGGTTAAGAAATATTGGACACCGGATGAGTTCAAAGCTGTTGAGGAAGCCGGCTATAAAATGGGCTTCACCCATGTGGCATCCGGACCGATGGTGCGCTCCTCTTACCATGCAGATTTACAGGCTCAAGGAACATTTTAATGAATGACAGTAACATCGCTAATTTGGACTTAACATAATTATTTTGTACTTAACATTGCTATTTTGTACTGAAAGCAATAAATGACATTAACGTCCAAAAGTTACTGAACACTGCCTGTGTTTTGATGAAGTGAAAATGTTTTTTATAAAATGTGGCTAATAGCTTATAATTCCAAGTAGTTAGACAGATCACATACGGACTTTGAGAAATCAAAGGTGACTGCCCCACCATCTTTTGGATGGTTCCTGGCCGAGCCGGAATAACTAAGTGGAAAAACGTGAAGAATAGCCCTGTTTATCAGGGCTTTTTGCTTTGTATAAGTTGAATTAGCCACACCAACATTAATCACGATGGTGTTTTGTATGGCTAACGATTCAGAGTTTCAATATCACGACATACCTCAAGTACGAGAGTTTCCTGCAGGCGGCTGGTCGATTATCTGGCATGGCAGGGTTTCAAGAAATTCCGACATTGCATCCGAACCCACAATTGAATTACACATTCGCTCTCATCATGCTGACAAAGTCATTCGTGTTGGTAGCGGACAATTTCCTTTATTTAAAATTGGCACTTTCTGGAATGACGGCAGATTAACAACTAGCACTGCATCAAAAATCGAAAACTTTAATTTACCGGACATTTTTATCACACCTGACAATTTACGTGAGATAGAAGCATGGGACAAAATTGCAGAATCGAACTATGCTATAAATCCCAATAAGTTGAAAATTCCGTTTGCTGCTGCAAAATCCAAATGCCTTGCCATTAAATACAATAACGATCCATACGGAATAATCATTCCCGCTTCCGAGATTGCCCGTTTTTACTATTGCAACTCAACAGATCTTGCTCATAGTGCATTTTGGGGAGAATACAGCTTTGCGCGCGACAAAATAGTAAATCCTAATAAAACTCTATACGATGAAGAAAATGATCGAGCCGTAGTCCATTTAAGACAAAAATTTGCAGACTTAGACGCTTGGACAATTGGGCGCATACTCTTTAGCGACACAGCTAAAAAAGGCGTTCAAGAAATCCATAACAGCCTACTACTTAACTTAGATACTGAGACATCCGGCTTCTTCAACTGCAAAATTCCCTTTATGGGCACTACTCGTTGGAAAGCAAAAGGTATTCAAATGGGAACAAAAGAACATCCTAGATACCTAATTCTTGAGTTACTAAAATGCTCTCACCCTTTCCCTTTTTCAGAATTGCAGGTTAGTCGTGACAACGACTCTAGCTTAGCCGACCCTGGAACAGACAAACCCGATAAAGAAAAAAAACCTATACGAAGAACAAATAGCCCTCGAAATACGGGCAGCGGCAATAAAAACGGTCAACTCAACAGAGATAGCGAACCTCACATTTATCTACCCGTAACAAATGTCCTAAATAAGTCCGCGCAATTCGATTTCATTGAAGGTGAGGAAATCATTAAGGTAAAGGATAAAGAATTTAACGAATACAAATCAGTTCCAAACAAGCCTGATACTCCAGAGCCGACAGGCTTAGGTACCGGACAAGGGGATTATCGAAATGACTCTACCAATGAAAGAGCAAAAATCAGAAGAACTATAGGAGTCGGTGCCGATTTACAAATGCTGACGGAAGCTGTCAATCAACTATCCGCTGAGGGAATGAATATAAAAATTCGGCATGTGTCCGAAATGCCTCTATCCGCTCCAAAAAGTAAAAGACAGTGGGCATACTTAGACTCGTTCTTTGAAGCCAAACGAAAGTACATTGCAATTGATGTTAAGCAAGGCAATACGCACTATTGTTGGATCGATATTGAGCAACGAAGAAAAGGTGAATGTACTGTCGGGCTCCTTAGCGGTAAACAGGAAATTGGGGATGAAACTTTGCTATTGATTTTGAAAAACCTATCTCGCTTGAAAGGTATTTGGGAAGGTTCAAATGGCAGCGCCGTTTCGGACATCGAACACATCAAGCTAGACAAGGTTCTGCACACTTGGGACTCTTCGACCAAGCTAGCAGGCATAATCAAACAAAAGGTGTCCGCATAATCACAGGAAAATGCATCATGGTTGATAAGGTAGACTCTCAAACAAGAAGTAAAATGATGTCTCGTGTTAGAAACAAGAATACAAATATCGAAGTCAAAGTAAGAAAAGCTCTATTCGCAAAAGGCTTCCGCTACAAAATTAATGACAAAAATTTGCCAGGGTCACCAGATATTGTATTACCAAAATACAAAGCTGTAATTTTTGTGAACGGTTGTTTTTGGCACGGACATCACTGTAAAAGAGGTAAATTACCTCAGGCTAATAATGAGTTCTGGCTATCAAAAATAAACCAGAATATTAATAGGGACAAGAATAATAATTACAAATTAATGGATCTAAACTGGCGTGTAGCAATCCTTTGGGAGTGCTCAATACGTGGTAAAGGATCGATAGGCCTAGAAGAGGCAATTAGAAAATTAAGTACTTGGCTAAAAAGCTCGTCAAAGACAATAGAAATACCACAATAAATGTAATTTCTTGATATTATCAACTTCATATGAAAAAGTACGTTCAAAAAATGTAATAAAACAGAAAAGCAGATTACTAATGTCATCCATTTCATTCAAAGCAACCGCTAGAACTATAGATCACTTAGGGAAAGGTCAAATTGCGGACGCCCCTACTGCAATCAGTGAATTGTGGAAAAATTCTTATGATGCCTACGCACGCGATGTAGCACTGCATTTATTTGATGGTGATATTAAATGCGGTGTCATTATTGATAACGGATGCGGAATGACATTTGAACAGCTCGGTGACAGCTGGCTCACTATCGGAACAGCGTCTAAATCAAAGAAAAAGCTACTCCCCGAAGAGGACAGGTTTGGCTTATCAGATCGCTCTACTCAAGGTGAAAAGGGAATTGGGCGTTTATCTACCGCCTTTCTGGCTCCTGTTACGCTCCTGGTAACTAAAAAGAAAAATACAAAATTTTCAGCTGCCCTAATTGATTGGAGATTGTTTGAGAATACGTACCTTGGGCTGCACGATATAAAAGTTCCTCTCGAGCAATTTGATGATTTAGAAGAGCTTCCTTCCGCATGTGCAAAACTTCAAAAGACGATGCTGAATAACTTAGCACTTAACCCTTCAAACAATGATGAAGAATTCATACGAGGTGCCTGGGAGCGTTTTTCCCAAGACGAATATGACGCATTTGAAGTTCACAAAAAATCCAATATTCAAGAAAGCTTTATTTCAACCGAATCCCAAATTCATGGACTTTGTGAAAGTTTTCAGTTTAACCAAGCATATATTGATAGCTGGAGGCCTATATTAGAGAAAGTTGAAGTACTCGACGGTGAGCCTCATGGAACAGCTCTTTTTTTGCTCGATGTAAATCGCGACTTAGAGTTATTGACAAACCGCGGAGATATGAATCGTGAATCAGACGAATATCAGGCAGTAAAAAAAGATTTGGTGGATACACTTCGAGCTTTTGTCGACCCATTTAATCGTGACGAAGGAGATGAGAATATTGACTTCCGTTATGAAATTATAGTTTTTGATCGAAACGGATGCTTATCGGGTAATCGCTATGACATCCTTGATTACAATGACGTTTTTAAATATTCAGACTTTGAAAGCCTAGAACACAAGGTTATAGGCCACATTGACGATAAAGGTTGGTTTCGTGGTTCAGTTACGGCCTTTGGTATCGATTACCCAGAGGTAAATATTCCATGCCGTATCCCTGGTATGTCCTCTTTAACACAGCCGGGTGCTTTTGATATTAAGCTAGGTACCTTTGAGTTTGAAGAAGCAAAAAGTACACATAGTGAAACTGAATACGACTTCTTTAAAGAACAAGCTGACAAATACGCAGGCTTTATGATTTTTAGAGATGGCTTGCGCGTTTTACCATATGGTCGCGTTGATAATGATTTCTTTGAAATTGAAGAAAAAAGAGCAAAGAATGCTGGATCGGCTTACTGGTCCGCTAGAAGATTATTCGGTCAAATCTCCCTCAAACAAGAAGAGAACTATCGCCTTAAAGATAAGGCCGGACGTGAAGGTTTTATAATCAACCAAGCGGCAAGAGAGTTAAAGTCTATAGTTAAAGTACTACTGCAAACCCTTGCTGACAAATACTTCGGAAGAAACTCGGATATTCGACAGGAAAAAATGAAGATTTGGGATGAGGAAAAGAAAAAGAAAAAGAAAGCTCAGAAATCTTCCGCAAGAGCCATGAAAAAGCAGTTCATCGAGACTATAGGAAATAACCTCCCAACCTTAATCGAAGAAGTCGAAAAAGCACGTAATTTAGAGGACAAGTTAGCATCAGAAAATGATATCTCAATAAATTATTTAGATGAATTAGTAGAGGATATTAGCAAGCTAGAGGCTATTAAATCTCAATTTAAAACTCCAAATAAACCATCTAAATTAGATGATTCGCTTGAAGACCAATATCGCCTTTATCGTGACTTATTCGCAGAACTCAATGAGCTTTTAGTGACCTGTCGAGAAAAACTAAACTCGCTAGAAGCTCAGATTCAGAATTTATCTCCAATTGAAAGTGCCGAGAAAAAATTTTCTAAAGTTAAATCTTCACTAAATGCATTATTAAATCGCTATGGTAATTCCATTGATAAAACATTAGAACGGCTAGGTGAACAGTGGCAGACACAAACCAAAACAGATCGCTTAGCATTTGAAGAAAGAGCCTTACCTGTCTTAGATGCCGTTACCGATGACAGCAACACAGTCCATGTACTTAATAATTTTGATGTCATTTACCGAGAAATGGAAAATGATTTTATTTACAAATATGAATCATTCTTACAAGCTTTAAATAAATTAGAGCAAGGCTTAGACCTTGATTCAGCCTTTGCTATAGCGGAAGAAGAGAGAGCTATGGCCGAAGAAGAAATCAGCCAAATTCGAAGCTTGGCCCAGTTGGGCATTAGCTTTGAAATTTTACAACATGAGTTACATGCCCAAGATAAAGCCGTAACTCGCTCTCTTAACTCTATGAGCACAGAAGCCAAGCAGGAAATCGGTTTTAAAAATGCCATGCGATCACACAAGCAGTTCACAGAATATTTAAGGTTTTTATCCCCCCTTAAAATATCTGGCTACCAAAATCGAGATGTAATTTCTGGCGAAGATATTGTGAAAGATATTCGTACATTTTTCCGAGACTTATTTGTTCAACAAAATATTAACCTTGAGTTTAGCGATAAATTTAAGCGCATGAAAATAGTTGACGTTAAATCACGAATCATCCCGGTTTTTGTAAACCTATTAAACAACGCTATGTATTGGGTTGGACTTTCTGTAACAGAGCGTCACATAAAGATCGATGTAATTAATGACTTAGTTATTATTGCGAATAATGGTCCAGCAGTAGATCAAGATGATATTGATAACTTATTTCAGCTTTTCTATAGCCGACGACCAAGCGGTAACGGCGTAGGCTTATACCTATCAAAACAAAACCTTTCTGTGGCACATCATAAAATTTGGTATGCAGAGAAACCTGAAGAAAGGCTCTTTAAGGATGGAGCAAACTTTGTAATTCAGTTTAGAGGAATGGAAGTAAAGTAATGCCAATAGCTTATAGAAACCAAATTACCAAAACATTTCGTGACAATGCTATCCGTTCAGTATTACTAATTGACGATGACTACTCTCCTTACCCAGAGTTAGCATCTCATCAAAAACATCTTCTAGATAAGTTGTATGAGATTTCCAACCGTTATCTGGAAGTTTCTGAATCGGACAATAATACTCAAAACAATGACAATATCCGAAAGATGGTTGCTGATTTTAACAATCTAAAAAATTTGACAAAAAACTCGTTTGATAGCTTTAAACGAACTCATGTTGCAGAACAGTTTGTAAAATTCTTTCATGGCGAACAATGTATATGCGATGTAGAAAAGCAAACTCAAAATTTAAACCCGGAAAAAGTACGAAAAAGTGACTTAATTATATTGGACTATTGTCTCTCAGGTACTGATGCAACAAAGTCGTTAGAACTCTTACGAGAGTTGAGCACTAACAAACACCTTAATTTAGTTGTCGTATATACAAACCAACCGCTGAATAACGTATGGTTAGAAATTGCCTCAACTTTGCGAAGTTCTAAGTCAATTAACACCGCTGATTTTTTTGATGAGCAGTCATTAGCTATTTGGGATGATGCAGATGATGTCTTCCAAGACAACTGGACACCTCTATCCAGAGATCATCAAATACGTTATATCCTGGGGCATGAGGAAGAAATAATTCATGTAGTTAAGGAGCTGTTTTGGTCAGATATCCAAAACTCCGATGACTTTGATGCCAACCTTCATAAAGAACCGACAGATCAAATCTTGCGATATTTCTGTGAGCTGGATATCAGAAAGAACAATAAGCTTCCAAATGACTTTAAAAATGCTCAAATACACGGCTCCGACGAATTATGGATTCAGTCCGGAGAAGTATTTATTACTCTATGTGAGAAAAAAGGAGAAACAGCGGAGGAAATAGCTCAGGAACCCCGTACTGTATGGGATAAACTGAGTGCTGCTCTCCATGATTGGTATCCAAGTTTCTACAGAGTAGCATTATCCGAATTACAAAATAGAATTGAAGATTCTAATTTCGCAATGTCTAAAGCTTTGAATAAAGCACAGCATGAACAAATTGCCCTTTTATGGTCTATATTGAAAGAAAATCCAGACAACCAACTTAACATCTCAGAAGGAATGTTAAGCCATCTTTTACAAGATATTTCCAAAGAGTTATTACGTAGAGACGACAATGCAGCGTCAAAGTTTTTGAAAGACGTTGCCAATAGCGTATCGGAAAATATTCCTGATTACATTGCATGGAAAAAGAGTGACCCTGAGCCACACAATAAGTTCATAAAAACTATAATCCAAATTGCCAAAACCAACTTTAGAGAAAGTTTAGAACCATTCGATTTAGAGTACTGTCAAAATATAGCTCACGCATTTAACGAACTGATTTCGACACAAGACGAACTACCTAGACACATCACAACAGGAACTATTTTAGTTTCGGATAACAAAAAAGACTGGTTTGTGTGTGTCACTCCAAGCTGTGATACAGTCCCTGAACAAATGGCAAACGACCATGTTCGCGCAATGTCACCGCATCGCCAGTTAACATTTATTAAATTGATCAAGGAAGACACACTATCTAATGGACTAAAAGTAGCGGCACAATCATCTCATATTTTTGTGAAAGATCTGGAGGGAAAAAGAATAGCTTTAAGGGCTATCAATGAATTCACAAAACAGCCTTATTTAGTCGAGTTAATTGTGGAGGATCATGCATCTCCATTGACCAATCAGGGTAAGAACGTAACCGCCATTACTACTGTTCAAAAGAAAAAGAATAAAGGGACATTAATTTTCAAAAAATGTACTCTCTTTCCCGTAGCACAATTAAAACCAGACTATGCGGCACGCTTACAAGCTATTCAAAGCCATCATTTGGGAAGAATTGGCGTCGATTACGCGACCGTAGATTTAAGTTTACCTGAGCAAGAATAATAGACCCGATCAGAAATAATTTATTTTCTCTTAAAAATGTACTATTGAATATGAATAATAAAGTTGCTTTTTCCAACACGGATACAATCATTAGCGTTTTAAAAAACGTGTTAAACGACCATTTAGGATACTCGGAAGAATTAGAGCAAATCTTCGGTGATGACAATTTCTTACAATTTATTCAACCATACCAAAAACAATCCGCCATCCATATTTTTATTACCCTTTTGATTCACCGTCTTATAGACGAAGAGACAGATTTACATATTAGCGAAAATAGAAATCAAACTTTAGATAAAAAATTACCCATTGAAGTGGCCTTGGTTGAAAATAAATTAGAACATGAGAGCTTTAAAGATTACGTTAATGATTTTAATCTGGCTTCAACGCAATTCGAAGATGCCGCGTTAGATTACATGAACGATCTTTACTTGAGTAGTAGCGCATATCAAGACTTAGTTTCGAGCTTAACTGAAAAAGTTTTTTTAAAAGTCTTTGAAGAAAGAGATATTTTAAAAATGTTCAATCAAACTGTAGCTAAATACATGAGAAAATACTTCGAATCAAACCGAATCCCGGAATATGAAAAAAAATTTTTCACATCATTTACAACATTAAAATGTGTTGAAATTCCTACAGAAGTCAAAGAATTAGTTTTTCAACGCGACAAAAAAAACTGCCCAAACAACGCAACTAATCGAGACAATACTGAGTATAAATTCCTTGTCCCTTTAGAGCAGCATGGATTAAATGATATTACAAATTTAGAACTGAATTGTAACGAGAATTTTAGTTTAAACTTGTACTAGTTCAGTTTAGTCCTTGTAGTATTGAAGCTATGAGAACTCTTCCAAGTTCAACAGGTACAGCATTGCCAACCTGTTTAGCCTGTGAAGTGCTAGTTCCTATAAAAACAAAATCATCAGGAAAGGTTTGAATACGAGCGGCATGCCTTAAAGTAATGCCATGATTTTCCCATGGGTGCACAAAGCGACCTTTTGACGGATTATTACAGCCTGTGGTGATAGTGTTAGCAGGCAAGTGAATAAAGATCCTTCCATACACATCTTTATGACCAGCATAATCATTAGAGTGACAAGGTAAGCGAAACTCTTCACCTGCATCCTCTCTACTTCCATTAAGCGGTGTAGCTTGATACTTCTCCACCGACTTCCGGGTTGGTATCATGTGGAAATTGCATGGATCCCTTGGATCAACTGGAGCACCAAACTCCAAATTATTTAGTAATTCCCTTGCCTCTTCTTCTGATAAATTTGTTTTCCTCAAAAAATAATCATTAACAAATTGATCAAGAGTATCTGCTGGGCATGGCTCAAAAACAGAAGACGCTGTCTTCCAACTAGGCAACCCTTTCACTTTCACTTCAACTGAATTTGGTGAAAAATGTGTTTTGGCAGGAGGAAAAACTATACTTTGTAGGTTTAAGTCATTTCTTACTCCTAGAATAAAAACACGCTTCCTATTTTGCGGAACTCCATAATCCTTAGCATTAACCACTCCGCAAAAATGTATTGTGTAATCATTGTCTTCAGCTAATCTTTTGAATCTTTCCAAATAATCAGCATGGCGAGACCAAAGCAACCCCGTGACATTTTCCACCAAGAATGCTTGCGGCTGAAACTCTTCAACAAAGTCAAAATAACGGAGCAATAATTGGTTCCGAGGATCATCGACTCCTGCATTATTGATACGATGCGTTGAAAAGCCTTGGCAAGGTGGACCACCTAAAATTAATTGTAATTCGCCTCTTTCAAGGTTTAGCGACTCTCTAAGTTCGACAGGATTTATTTTCAGGATATCACCTTCAATAAAATTCGTATCAACACCCAATCGTTCAATAAGGTTTTCTTTATATGTATTAGCCGCTGCCGGGTCCAACTCAATTGCAGCCAACACATCCAACCCGGCTTCATACGCAGCAAGGCTAAAACCGCCGGCACCCGCAAATAAATCGATTGCACTCATTTAACTGTTAAACCTTCTGTTGCTCATATACTTTTGTTTTAAAATCAACCGTTTTTTGTAATTAACATTCATTTTGGCGACTTCTCGTGTGTACCACTTTGGAGGATTTGTAAAATCTTTTAATAAAAAGTTGTATCTAACTGCACCATCCAGCCAAGCCAAAAACAGGTTTTGAGGCCAATCATTTAGTAACCAAAGAGCAAGAGATATTGTTTGATGGCGAAATAATACGCCATATGACTCAATAGTTCTATTTTTTCCATTCGGAATTGTGAGCTTAATGTCAAACAAACTTTCAAAAAATAAAAATAACTTTTTTGAAGCTTCTCTCGAGCAAAGTAATTTAGAAAAATGATGCAATACTTCCAGAGTCTCTTTGTTTCTTCTGTTTTTTTCCTGAATTGCAATGGCTGCTAAAATTTCACTCCATTTATCCTCAATAGCACATTCAATAAAACTGGTTCTGCGAACCTCGGCATTTCTAAAATCAAACTGGCAATTGGAACAAATACAAAGCTTCTGTTCAACAGCCTCTGCATCTTTTCCTACTTCTATCCGGTGAAAAGCTATGGGTTCAAAGCATTCAGGACAACGATCATGCAACATCACCAGATGAATTGGACAAAAAGTTTGAAAAGCAACTCTCCAAGTTGTTCTGAAATAAGGCTCATCCCCCTCCTTCAAACACAAAGGACAAAACTGTATGCCAAAACCTTTGCGCTTCCTGTGATACATTCCTAGCGGCGTTACCCAAGCCTCTACACCAGCTTCTGTTGAGTGGTAAAACAACACTCCTTCATATCGTTTTAGAGTAGTCTGCCTTACTACATCAATAGGCGTCGCGGTTTTTTCCGATAGTCGCTCCAACAACCATTCAGGTGCTAAACGATCAATATCCCTATTCCACACCTGCTTATTAAGACCAAACTCTTGATGCGTAAAGGTTTGAACTTTTTCCCCGTTCGCATGGGCAATACGAACCAACCAGGAAGACAATAATTCATTCGGATAAGGATGAGGATGAACTGGCCAAAGCTTACCCGAATACATCGTCAAATCCCCAGTATCTTATCCATCTGACGTTTTCTGTCAGATGGTGCAACCCAATCTAGGCTATCCAACAGATTTAAGGTAATTTTTTCGTCTCCATTTCGGATAGACTCTTCAGCGGCCTTGGATAGCAATCTCGACAATTCACCAATGAAACCTTCCGTCATAGAAAACAGTTTATTTGCAAGCTGATCCTCATATAGATAGGAAGGTTCTTTTAACGGCAACAAAGCTTCAAAACTCGCCAACAATCTCTCGTAATCTTCGTCACCAAGCCTCCACCTCGGCAAAGGAGCCAGTTCAAAGCGATTTGCCAATTGCGCATCAGACTGGATAGCATTAAAGGCTTCTCGAATACCGACGCCGACAATCGGCACTTTCAACTTGTTTCCCAGTGATTTCAAAACATTCAAAAACAGCCTTTGTTGATTACCGCTTCCTGCAAGGATATGCTGAACCTCATCAAGAATGATCATCTTGACTCCGATTGTCTCGCATACCTTTAGCACCTGAGAAAGTTTCTTGCCGGCATTGTCCCGTTCTTTGAATTTCTGATAGAGCTTGCCGAGAATTTCATCATACAGACGTCCTTCGTCCGGTTTAGGCGGACACTCGATATACAAAACCGGAAGAATGATTGCGTCGCCTTCGGGGTTATCTTCAGGAAGATGCATGCTGTAAAAACGTTTTACCAAAGCGGTCTTTCCGTTATTGGTATCGCCAATTATCAACAAGTTCGGCATACGATCGTTTTTCGGATAGTTGAATAACTCCTCCAGCTTATGTAAAACCTGTTTTGCACGAGGATACCCTACCCATCGAGACGACCGAATAACTTGAATCCGTTCCTCGTCACTTAGCAACATCAGCTCTTGAGTTTTAGGCGTCAAATGATCCAAGTTCATAGCATTTCATCCAAGTCGTCGAATGGCTTAATAACTTTCTTGGGTTCCGAGTCCAAACGTTCTTTCTGCACATCGACCTGCTCAACCTTTTTCTCTTTCGATTTAACTGGCGGCATGGAAACAACTTTTTTACGCTCAAAAGTACGCCTAGCTTTTTTGGTATCTCTAGCCGCTCTTTCTTCAATCTCTCGCATCCGCTTAACCGTAGCAAAGATTTCATCTTCGTTTTGTCGGCCTTCTCTCTCTTCCTTCAACCTGGATTGAGCAGCTTTCCACTCCCAAATACTCACTGCCGGATGGGAGGTATTACGATAAGGTATTGGATAGTACTCATTATCTTCCGGGTCAAAAAACCATATAGTACTGATGTCTCTCGGGTCGCGTCTGAAAATGAATTTACGCTTATGCTTCGGTGACTCCGGATCAGGTGCATTAACCCAACGGCGTAGAACATCGGCAAAATAAACGATTTCGTCTATTGAAACGCCTACCCTTTGAACGGTTCTTTCCATAAAAGGCAAAAAATCCAAACGAAAGCGCCTTACGTCATGAATTCTTGCCGGCAGTCCTATACCAGGCTGTTGGTCATCACCCAGTATTCCTTGTCGAAACCTATCTAACGGAGACATGCCTAACGCTGAGTGAATGCTATTGTGATACATGCCGACAATCTGTACCGTTAGCCACTCTTCCAAATCAGACAGAGTAAATACCGCATTACCTTCGCTGTCGTATGTACCTTTTTCTTGAATATTGGAAAACGTCGCACCGGAAACACCTTTAAGCTCTTCCGCTAAAGTTCCCAAATAACGTTCTATATGTGCGCCATATTGAGGCCTGGCAACCGGGCGCCATTCGACATTAATACCGTATTGATCACAAGCTCTTTGAATCAGTTTCCCGCGAAATTCACGAGCATTGTCCATATGGACGGCCCCCCAAGAAATTCCCCAACAAGGCCACTCTCCATTGACGTTATACTTTGCCAGCCAGTCTTCTTTCGGAAGTGCAGCATGAGTAATCGCCAACCCTGTCACTAGCCCGGAAGGATCATCAAAGCCAACCCTAAAACCCAGCACCATTCTGGAGAAGACATCAAAAACCACCGTAATCCAAGGCCTACCGACAGGCTTACGCCAATAATCGTCACATAACTGGATATCCATTCTCGTATGATCCACCTGAACGTATGAAAACGGCCAGTCGGCACCGGGAAACGCTCCTCGAATAGGACTGTATTTCTCGGCTGCTTTTTTATTGCCTTCGCGTAGTCTTTCTATATCTTTTGGGTGCTCTTTTTTAATCCAAGCTCTTAGCGTATTGTAATGAGGTGCCTTTAAACCTAAATCTTTGCACCTGATTCTTAATTCCCTATGCACTTTGGTAAGTGACTTTTTTTGCTTGGTTTTATATTCGGTTTTAATGACATCATTAATAAGGTCTTGAAGCTCTTGAGTTAACTTAGATTCACCTTTATCCGCTCTTTGATCCGTTAATAGGTCTGTTACCTTGCCGGTTGCTTCATACTTTCGGATCCAACCATATAGACTATTCGTCGAAAAACCGTATTCATTCGCTCTAGCTGTTACCATTGCTCGCGTTCGACCGTTCACCAGCAAAGGCTTAATGATGTTAAATCGCTTAATCGCTTCATCCCATTTTGCATCAGCAATTAAGGCTAAATCAGGTGTCTTCTTTGCATCTCCACTATTGACGATACCAAGATCTGAAATAGCGACTTCCTTTAGTTTTTTGGTAGTCGGATGAATCAACACAATATGAGTCAGATCCGCAACTTGTTTTATGAAGTACTCTTCACCTTCGTATGTAACGGATTCTCCAGGAGTTAATTTCAGCATTCCAGCATCAGCCACAGCAATTTCCTTTAAGGTTTCCAATATATAGGAGTATTCATATTGAGTTGTTCACCCTGAAGGTCACAACCGATTTGTCGTGTGCCGACCAAATACCATAGCGTCGGAAGCAACGCCGCTTTATCCCAATCGCTATAAGCCAACTTTTCCAACAGTGCTTTTGGCGTGGTTCTCTTCAGTTCATGTAACTTTGAATCTATCAGTTCCATATCACCTTCGCGATCTGCGCCTCGTCTAATAAACGACCTTAAAAACTTAGCGTTTTTTAGCAGAGTGGTTCGAATTTCAACCTCCGTCATAATTTTGAATTTCCAGCCATGTTGTTTGGCATACCGCAAACCAGCTTTCAACTTTGGTTTAAGTTCGTTCCAGTCTTCTTTGAGGTCTGAACGATATTTCACCTCGACCAGTACTTCTTCAACACCAGCTTTGGTCTTTCGCTTAAACAACATATCTGGAAAATAGGAGCGGTTTTTACCGTTTTGGTCTGTCCACTTAACTTCGACAGGCTGAACCTTAAAGCTAATTATGGAATTATCGAATTCGAGTAGTGTGATAAAATCTCTCTCAAGAGTTGACTCAAACATCGCCTGCTCTTCAGATTTGACGGATGCATGAATTCCCGTCACATTTCGATAGTTTTTAGGAATAGTTCTAGCAGGCATATAACTTTTCATCCAGTACAAAATAATTGTGTGAAAGTTCTGACTCAACCATAAACATTAAACCACAGTACAAAATAGCGTTGTCAGAAATGAGAGAAAATAATGCAACCCAGTACAACAGAGCAATATTATCCACAATGAACACCATTAAACGTTTTTTGTTTAAAGACTTGGACATTCGTGGTCAACACCTGCAATTAGACGATGTTTGGCAAAAGATGATTGAAGACCGCCACTACACCCCAGCTTTAATTGAAGTGCTGGGCGAGTTGACCGCCATGACAATCATGATGGCAAACGGTCTCAAACACCCCGGAAAAGTCATTATTCAAATCCAAGGTCAAGGTCCAGTCAACCTGTTGGTGGTTGAAGCCACTCATGAACTGCAGATCCGAGGCGTTGCCAAAACTAACGCAGTATTGACGAATGAAAGCACATTGGATGAGTTGCTGGGTGATGGTCAAATCCTGATGACAATGGAGAACACGCTCACCGACTCCCTTTTCCAATCCTATGTTGATCGTGAAGGTAGCACGGTGACCGAAGCGTTTGAAGCCTTCCTGACACAGTCTGAACAGCTTCCTTCCAAGCTTTGGCTGGCCGCTAACGAAAAAGGGATTGGCGGCGTTCTCATCCAGCAAATGCCTCCTTCATCGGGCAAAACCGAAGAAGATATAGATGGCGATGGCTGGAATCGTATCAGCACCCTGACCGAAACCCTGACCACCGAAGAGTTGGTTTCGCTTGATTCCGAAACCTTACTCCACCGACTGTTCCATGAAGAAGTCATTGAGCTATTTAAACCTAACACGGTCGAGTACAACTGTCCCCAAGACCCTGAGCGCATTGAAATGATGATTCGCTCTCTTGGCGAAGCTGATGCCAGAAAGCTTCTGGAAGAACAAGGTGAAATCGTCGTGCACAACGAAATGTGCAACTTCCACCTACGACTCACCAAAGAAGATATTGATCGTATCTTCGGCACCACAGCCCACTAAACCACGCCCCCCAACCTGGTAGATTTTGTTAAAAATCTGCCAGGTTGGGGTCTGCAACATTTCCTAACTTACTCTTTACTTCACGGTTTGAATCCACCGCCTGCGATATAATGAAATCATGAAACGTTACCTGCATTTAAAAGTCGTGCAAATCGGACGCAAAGTCAAACGCTCGCCTTTCCTCAACAAGTACTTCCCGAAGTTTAAAGACCCCGTCTATTGGGCAGGTGACCGTATGTCTTTTGCACGGGCAGGCTTTGTCGGCGCGTTTTGTATGATGCTGCCGATTCCCTTCCAAATGCTGCTGGGTTCAATCATTGCCTATTATGCTCGCGCCAACATTCCACTGGCGACCGCTTTGGCTTGGATTACCAATCCACTTACCATGGGACCCATTTGGTATGGCGGCTATCGCTTTGGTAGCTGGGTGCTGAACACACCTTCATCAGCGGAATTGGCAGGTCATGCTCAGAACATTCCTATCGCCTCATCACAATGGTTTAGTGACGTCTTCCCAACTATCTGGCAGCCCTTCTTTCTTGGGAACGTAATGCTGGGTGTTGTTTTCGGCTCAATCTTTTATGTTTTGATTGGCTACTTTCCCTATATCAAACGCTTTCTGGTTTGGGCATTTTCCGTCCGTCACACCCACTCTTAGTTCAGCTGCTAAACAAAACGCGACACCTCTCTTTTCTTTTTGGGTAAAAAACTCTAAAATAAAATCTATGCATTAAAAATGAGTCCAACATGGCGCTAACCTTTTCCGCTCAAACATCCAAGCTTTCTCTAAAACTGATCGAATCCTATGGCATTAACCCCGTAGAGATTTTGAAGAAGTTACAGATTGATCCCAAAAGATTGAATGACCCCAATGCCCGATTGCCTTATTCGACGCTGGACGATATCTGGGCGGAAGCCGCAACGCAAATCCAAGACCCTGCATTTGGTTTAAAAGCTGTAGAATGCTGGCACCCTTCTCAAATGGGTGCGTTAGGCTATGCATGGCTTTCGAGCGAAAATCTTAAAAATGCCGTCGGACGTTTTCAACGTTACTCCCGTGTTGTCACTGAAGGCGCATATTTTGAGCTTGAAGAAACGCCAAAATACTTAAGTTTGGTTTTGCACTATCGAAGTGTTGCGAGACAGTTGCCCTATCGCACGGATGGTTTCATGGCGATTATGCTCGCCATGTGTCGCGCGAACTTTGGCAAACATTTTCAACCTGCGGAAATTCACCTTAAGCATAGTGCACCAGAAGATACTTCCGCGTTTGAAACACTTTTCAAATGCCCAGTTTTCTTTGGCGCTAAAGACAATCGTTTCGTCATCCACATGAAGGATGCGCTGGAAATGTCTGAAGGTGCACAGCCACAACTGGCAAAACTTCATGACCAAGTGATGATTGAATACCTAGCGAAAATGGATCGCAAGAACATTGTCGAGCAAGTGAAGTCCGAGATCATCAAACAACTGCCTAATGGTAATGTCACCGATACAACGGTTGGACAAGCATTACATATCAACGACAGAACCCTACAGAGACGTTTAAAAGAGCAAAACACCACTTTTAAAACGTTAATGAACGAAGTGCGGGAAGATTTAGCGGCAACCTATATCAAGGACAGCAACCTGTCTTTGAGTGAGATTTCATTCTTACTTGGGTTTGGAAATATCAGCTCTTTTTCCCGCGCCTACAAACGTTGGACAGGTAAACCACCAAGCCATCTTCGCGGCAGCAATTAATTCGCCGTCGGTAGCAGACAAAAACTTGATAATTTCCAGCCGAACCCTATAATACAGTCTTCAATTCTCGGGGCATGGCTCAGCCTGGTAGAGCACCGTCATGGGGTGGCGGGGGTCGTAGGTTCAAATCCTACTGTCCCGACCAATTGAATAAATCAATATAAACAATAAAAAACAACAAAATATCTTGTTTTTCAACACTTTACACTAAACCCGTCCATTTCCCATTCTGTCCTTTTGTTTATTCGTGTTTATTGTAAGATAATTCTGTTTCACTCATTTGCTGACAAAGTTGCTGACAAACATGAAGAAACTAACAGATAAAGGATAAAGGCGTTTTAGATTGGCTTCTAAAACTATATGATGAATCGCCACTAAAAACCTAGAGACTTTTTAGCCTCATTTCGTACTGCTTCTCGTATTCAACCGGTGAGAGTTGATTGTTAGAAGAATGACGTCGTTTAGGATTGTAAAACATTTCGATGTAATCAAAAATGTCTTGGCGTGCTTCATTTTACCGCTACAATCTCTACGCACTGCATATTCAGCAAACTGTGGACGTCTGGAGCAGATTGAAAGCCAAGCTCAGAACGTATAATTCTGTATATGGCAGAGTGTGAGACAATAAGGTAATTACCATGTCTTGGTATTTGTGCAAGAGCTTCTTTTACACGTTTTTTGACATTATCGACGGTTTCTACACTATCTGAAAGTTCCAGCAATTCTCTATTCTTCTCGCTCTTTTTTCTTCCTTCAAATTTACCGAAGTTGCGTTCTTTTAGACCATCCAGTATGAAAATTGGAGGGTTTGATAGGTTGTGCTTTTGTATTGTTTCTGCAGAGGTAACTGCTCTTGAAAGAGGGCTAGAGTATATTGCATCTAATCTAGTAGATGAAAGTTCAAGCGCAGTGTATTGAGCTTGGAGCATTCCTGTTTGATTGAGAGGGTGGTCTGTGCAGCCCATCCAGAGATTTTGTTTATTAAAGTCTGTTTCTGCGTGTCTTATAAACAGTAGTTTGTTCATCAAAATCAGAAAAGTAGTGCATTGTGAATCGGGTGGTCGTCCTGATAATGATTGCACAACCATGAAGAGAGCTTTTGTGAAAACTCTTTTCTAGTTTCACGTATTTCTAGATATGCGGGTGATTCATTTCTGTCAATTTTTTTTAATTCACTTAACTGCTTTCTCTTTTCGGCATCAGAAATTATTTTTAGAAAATACTCATATGCCTCAAATACTTCTTTCGTATGTTCATTGGAATTATTGATTCGACATATCCTTTCAAGTGGAGATACATCTAGAAGATCTGATATGGCGGCTATTTTTTCTGAGCGTTTTTCATGATTCACTGCTTCGGCGACAGCTATTATGCCACCAAAATATAGTAGCTTTCTTGAATAACTCAGTTTGACGCTTCTTAAGCCCCATGACTGACCACGTTCAAACACTTTGTTTGCAAAGTCGGTTGTCATCGTTCTATAAAATCTAATAATGTCATTCAGCAGAAAGCTAGTTATTTGTCCTGCAGGTTGCTCATCTGCAATATATTTTGATAATAAGTTTGCTCGAAGCTCTTTGAAGCCATTTTCATTAAAAAGCCATGTTCCTTCTAGCAGTAATAAAACACGGTGAGTCATGGTGATATTGGTATCTTTGTTTCCGCCAATATTTTTAGTCAATTCATCATACGAATGGATTTCATCAGTTCCAAATGTTCCTGTTGATCCTGTAGGAGCAGGGACAAGAGTCGAAATTATGTCCGCTATTTGTTTTAGCTCTGATTGGATGATTGAATTGTCTTCAACTATATTTTCGTCATTAACAAGAATAATTAAATCAATGTCTGATTCCTGAGACGCTTCTCCTCTTCCATATGAACCAGTAGTGACTATCGTGAAATTATCTTTATAGGCGCTGCTGTTTAGTGCGACAGCTAAAGCATCTCTAATCTCGCTTAGTTTTTCAATAGTGAAATTATTGTGTGCGTGTATAATTTCAAATGGCTTTGTGAATTGTAAAAAATCCATGTTTTACTCACTGAAATAATGGAGTTGCAGTTAGCTTTTTAGAAATATTCTTTCTTCCAAAATTATGTTCTTTGGTTTGTTTAACACAAGAGTAACGATTAAATTGTTCCTGAACATTTTCAACTTTATAAACACGTGCTTTGTAATCAATTGTTTTATTTTCTAGCCAAGACGGGATTTCATTTCTACCACGAGCTCTTATTTCAAATAATGAAGAAAATAGCTTCTTATATTGCTTTCTCCATGAATGCTCAGAAGAATAAAGATCACCTTCAGAAATCGTCTCTGAGCAAGAGAGGGTATGGAAAAATAGTTCACTTGCCTTATCTGATAGTAAACCTTCATTGCTATTAATTAAAAGCCTGTAGACCTGATCTTTTTTGCTCCAAAATTCATCAAGGATATTTTGATTATTACATGAACTATTATGCAAAAAAGATGCTTCTGCGATTTTTAAACGACTCTCTGCCATATCGACTTTTTGGGTGTTTTTCAGATATGCGTAAGCTCTTGTAATACCATCAATTGTGTCAATATTTATTGGACTGTTAAATAAGTCAGAGCCTTCTTCAGTTGAATTTTGGTTAATTAAGTCCAGTACAAAATTAATATCTACAATTTTGTTCAAGTAACTATTTAAAGGTTTGCTTTTTGGCGCAAGACCTCGAATTATGTTTTCACTTAATTCGTGATGTCCAAGACCTAAAAATTGCTTTGTGTATGGTTCGACACTGTGCGACAAAGGAGGGTGACCAATATCATGCAGTAGTGCAGCAATAATTAAATGTTTTTTTAGGTCTTCAGAGTAGTTTCTTTTTGTTGAGATATAGTTTGCTAATGCAGCAACATACAAAGAATGAACTGCTCGATTTCGTTCATTTTTGCTTATTTGTGTTTGTTGTGTATAGTCAAGCGCCCCAAGAAATGAGATGTCGTTTAAACGAGAAAACGGAACACTACTTATTACTCTTTGATAAGTACCATCTGATTTGAATCCCATCCAATCTTCTATAGAAGACGGTTTTTCAGGAAATATCTTGAACGAGTTATTAACCATTCTATAGCACTGTTTTATTCTGTAACATTAAGCTTACTTCTTTTGCTTGGAAATTTATTTTTCCGTATTGTAAGTTTTTTAAATTAAAAAAACTATACCAATATGTTCAGGATATAAGCTTACGAGAAAAAAGTAAACAGCCTTAGATTTTTGAAAGAAGTTTGCTAATTTCGTAATCTTTTATTTTTCTTTTAAATTTCATTTCTAGTAATTTTTTTGCGGCTGCTCTCTCCTTTGTTGAAAAAGACACACACTCCTTTTAATTTGTGTAGTGGTCAAGTAAATTTGACCACGTCTTTGGAGCAATTTTTCCAATAAATCTGCTCTGCTTTGTTTGGTGCTTTACCACCGTAAATACATTAGGCCCTACTTGTGAGTAATACCCCAGAATATAATTTCCAATATGACTTCTCGCTCCTGTAGGTTTTGATAGCCTGAGGTCGGAACCCATTTGGTTTTCAAGCTTATAAAGAAGCGTTCCATTGAATTATTGTCCCAAGAGCTACCTTTTCTACTTAGACTTTGTTTTATCTTGTATTGCCAGAGTAGTTTGGTAAGGCCTTTAGCTCCACACTCTTCATTTCAACTTGAAATCCGCCCTGTATTAATTTTAATTTTCTAAAATAGAAGAAAATAACCAATTTTTTTTTTATAATTTAAAAATGAAAATCCAACTAAATTCTATGCGACATACAGAATCAACAATAAAACTGCATTTAATTGAATGGCTTGAAGAAAACGGTTATTTAAATGATGCTGTAGTTATTAATGAGCTACCCGTTGCAGACCGAAGCAGAACTTCTTTCGCACGAAGAATTGATATTGCTGTCGCTAATGGAAAATTATTAGGATTTGAAATTAAAAGTGAATATGACTCTCTAGATCGCTTAGAAGGCCAACTAAAACTTTACCATAAACGTTTTGATAAAGTCTTCGTAGTTTGCGCACCCAAATTCACAAGTAAAGTCTTAGAGATTGCCTCACCGAGCACGTCTGTAATTGAGTTCGAAAATGATGGCCAGAAATTACGATTCAAAGTTGCTCAAAAAGGGAAAATAACCCTCAAAAAGAGTGCTAACGACTTACTTTCTTTTGTGAACCAAAAAGAAATATTAAGTAAACTTAAACAAAAAAAAGTAAATGTAAAAAACAGTTTATCTAGATCTGAGCTTTATGAGCTCTGTAGTAATGTGCTATCTATCAAGGACATCAGAACCTTGTCCATAGAAACATTAAAGCAAAACTATCGTTCTCGCCATAATGCTTTTATGAAAAGCATCAAGAATAATGGTTACAAACCTAGTTGCCTTCACCACTTATCCGCATCTTCTAGTAAAACGCAAGACAACACACTAACAAATGCAAAAAAAGAAGATGATATGTTTATAGCGAATATACTAGCTCAGTCAACACAAAACAAAATGCGACCAATTAAGCGTACCCCTAACTTTAAGTAAGTATTACCAAGCATCATCATCAACTTCATCTAAGAATTCATCGTCAGTATTTATAGAAGAACCTCCATCCAGCAAACCGGCCTCTATATACTGCCGCATTCTTTCTATATGAAGGTTTAACCTGACACTAATCCACTTTGCAGGGGATTTAAATCCTTCAACTCTTCCAGAGGCCACAACATCAACAATCTTTTTCCCCCAGCAATCCAATTCTGGATCCCAAAAATCGTTTTCTTTTATTGCCTTAGCCGCTGAAATGTACAACTGCTCTCTATTTATGTTTTCTTGATCAGGAGCTGTTCTTCTTTCAAAAACCCACATCTTCTCGGCAGGCAAATCCACTCTCGCCACAAAAGAAGCATAGCTTCCCTCATAAAACTCCCCATGAATTGAAGCATAATCACCATAAAAACAAACTTCTGTTCCACCAAGTCGAGAAAACAAGTCCCACTCTAACATAGGGATAGTTCCTGCTTCTCTTCCATAATCAGCAAAACTTCTTGGAAAACTACTCCCCTGAACCACAATATTAATTGACGAATCTATTTCTCTTATTTCATTAATAACAAAAATAATAGCTTGCTCAATAACACTTATTCTTGACTTATCTATCTGACCAACATCTATAATAAAAAGCTTGTTTTCAAGCTTGTTACAAATACTAGCTACTGTAACGGCTGCAGTTACATCTCTTTTTCTCATTGGATCAATTTTTATGAAAAAATGATCAAAATTCTCTTCCATCGTTTGAATGTGTTTTACATACTGGCGTCTATTATTGATAAAGCTTGCAGGAATTAATCCAGGAATAAGATTCGATTTCGCATCAATTTCCTTATGCAAAGAAACCCACTTTTCAAAATTATTTTCTTCAGATAAGTAATAATCAAGATCTTCACACTTAACGTGTTTATTACTTTCAAATTCGAGTAAAAAATAATCTAGTCGTTCAAAAAATTTTTCTTTAACCCCATCCAAAACTGAAGAAACTGTTTTTCTCTGCCCCAAAGTTGTTACAGAAAACAATGGTAAAATCGATGCTCTCGTCCCCTCTTCTAACTGCTCAAAACCTAGTAATTCCGCCTGACGTGTTCTAATTTTTGGGAAATAACAATAATCTTCATATTTCATCTTATTCTCCACTTGGTGTTCTAGGTTTTGGGGACTCTGTCTTCAGCTCTTTCTTCAAGCAACTATGCAAATAATCTATAGTTCCATTTGACCTATGCAATTCTTCTTGCTTTGAAGCTAATTTTCTTTCAATCTCTAGGCCTTGATTATTGAGAGAATTGATCGTCATATTTTTTTTCTCAATACAGTATTTTAAATAACATGAATAAGCGCAATAGAAAAGTGCTGCCAACCAACCGGATACGGCCAACCAAAAGTCTTTATGCATTAGTTCATTATATGACGCGGGCCAATGGTCATAAACCGCAAATGCTAGACCACCTACAGAAAAGATTAACCCCAATAATCCTAGCATTCCAATACCCACACTTAACTTCTAACTATACATAATGCGCCACAAGCAATCCTACCAAAAAAACTCCTTCTAAACGACAGAAGTAATCTAATCTTCATAAATTTTGAGGTAAAAACTTCGCCACTGAATCTGTATTTTCAATTGCTAAAAGCTGGTTTCTTGGAGGGGTTTTAGAGAAATTTGTCACCAAAAATAAAGTGTATAAAGTAGCAATGCTTGATTGCTCCAAATATTTAATATCCCGTCTTTCATATTGAAATCCATTGCCACAATTTTTTCTTCTTTACTCAGCGATGGGGTGGGAATGAGAAATACCGCTACCTCTTTGCTCCAAGCATGATCAGTCATGACTAAATTTAACCTATAGAATTCGGTTTATTCTTGTTTATTTTAGTATATATACGTACAAATTCTTGCTGACAAATAGCTGACAAGAAAAAACATAATATGTAACTATTTGTTTTTTAAGTAAAAAACTAGATCTTAAATCCAAAAATCCGTCATGGGGTGGCGGGGGTCGTAGGTTCAAATCCTACTGTCCCGACCAATTGAATCTTTTCTAAAGCTTATCCATCACGCGTTGCCATCGGCAAAATGCGCATCCACAACCCTCAATTTAATTATCATTCTTCCCGCAAACAAAATAATACAAAGTGTATCTTCTTAAAAATGGGGAAATATTTTGCCTAAATCCTCTAAAAGACTGACTTCCATTTGTGGTACCAGTTTCTCATCTAGCCCTTTTTATCATCATTAATAACACTGAACACTCTTAGTAAACTAATGGAGATGCAATGGTTTATCGCTACGGCAAACCCAAATACTTTATGAAGCTTGGAGGCGCCTTTATCTACCTCACTCAAATATCGAAACGCTACAACAAGTACCTACCAAATTCCGAACTTCATGATTGATGAAAAAATGCACCATAATAAAAATCTATTTATTTTATCTTGGTGCGACTTTAGTTCTTTAAAAGAAACTAAATTGAAATAAGTTAGCTATATCACTGTTTTATAAGAATCTTTTTTTCCTGGCATTAAACATTCTTTTGTTTATCCGGAATTTGTTCCATTCCACCCTTCAAACTGTCAATTTTTAGTTGGCAGTTTGTTCTTTCAAATAATTCAAGGAAATCGCTTATGAAATTAGTCAATGCGATCATCAACCCATACAGGCTAACTGATTTGAGAGAAGCCCTATCTAACTTAGGTGATTACGGTTTAACAGTCACTGAAGTTAAAGGTTATGGTCGTCAAAAAGGTCACAAAGAAATTTATCGCGGCGCAGAATACCAGATTAGCTTCGTTCCTAAATTATCTTTGGAACTCGTTATCGCTGATGACAAGTTAGAAGAGGTAGTCAGCTGCATCTCTGATACTGTTCGTACTGGCAAAATTGGAGATGGGAAAATCTTTATTTCAACAGTTGAACAGGCTATTCGTATTAGAACAGCTGAGGAGGACGATACAGCTCTCTAAAAAATGAACACGACGAAAACAATCATTTGAGGAAAATTTTATGGAAGGTAACTTACTACAATTATCTTACGCTCTAGATACTTTTTATTTTCTAGTCAGCGCGGTACTTGTGATGTGGATGGCTGCTGGTTTCGCAATGCTCGAGGCAGGTCTTGTCAGAAGCAAAAACACGGTCGAAATCTTAACTAAAAATGCACTTTTATACAGTATCGCTTGCACAATGTACCTAATTGTTGGCTACAACATTATGTACCCTGGCGACCCAATTAACGCTTATTTACCTAACTTAAGTTTCTTTTTAGGCGCTGACAACACGGTAGCAGCTGTTACTGCTGGTGGCGATAATGCCCCTTACTATTCAGGAATGTCTGACTTTTTTTTCCAGGCTGTTTTTGCGGCGGCAACTATGTCTATTGTTTCAGGGGCGATTGCTGAACGAATGAAGCTATGGCCATTCTTGGTTTTTGCTGTTGTTACAACTGCATTCATTTATCCTATGGAAGGTTACTGGAAATGGGGTGGAGGCTGGTTAGATCAGCTTGGTTTTCAAGACTTCGCCGGTTCGGTTGTCGTTCATATGGCTGGTGCAGCTGCCGCTCTTGCAGCAGTCATCATGGTTGGACCGCGCATCGGTAGATATGGTTTAAATGGTGAAATCCGCGCCATACCTGGAGCAAATTTGCCAATGGCAACCTTGGGAATGTTTATCTTGTGGATGGGCTGGTTTGGATTTAACGGCGGTTCAGAACTCATGGTCTCAAACGTCAGTGAAGCCAATTCGGTTTCCAAGATTTTTGTTAACACCAATGCCGCTGCCGCTGCCGGTATGATTGCTGCCGCATTGTTAAGCAAATTTATGTTTGGAAAAACTGATTTGACAATGGTCATTAACGGCGCTTTAGCCGGCCTAGTTTCTATCACAGCGGAACCACTAGCACCTTCAGCTGGCTTAGCCCTATTTATCGGTGCTGTTGGTGGTGTCATTGTTGTTCTATCAGTTGTTTTGATGGATAAAGTAAAACTGGATGACCCGGTCGGAGCCGTCTCTGTCCACGGTACCGCTGGTATCTGGGGGATTTTCGCCGTATTATTCAGTAACAATGATGCAACCTTCATGGGACAGTTAATTGGTTCGGCGGCAATCTTTATCTGGATGTTCGTTGCTTCGCTGATTGTTTTATTCATCATTGACAAAGTAATGGGCTTGCGTCCTTCTGAAGAAGAAGAGATCGAAGGAATGGATGTTCAAGAATGTGGCATGGAAGCTTATCCGGAGTTTGACCACAAACAATAATTTAAATTTCTGGAAGGTCGTAAAATGGCCGCTTTTCAGCGGCCTTTTATTTAATTTAACCTAGAAATTGAAGCTCTCGTGTGTATCTCTACACGCTTGGAAGACGCAGCTGAATATAATAACGCTATACTCTCTATTAAGTAATCATCACAACTTACATCTAAAAAATTATCGTCAGCGACAGTCTCACTGATTTATATTTTCCTAAAAAATGTTCTGTGAGCTGATATTTAGCCCGCGAAATGGGCATCCAAGCCTTCACAGATTAAATGATTTAAGAAAGTATGCGCTTCTTGAATACGCGCAGTTTGTTGAGAATGAATAGGGAAACAATAGTCTGCCGTTTGCGACAATGGTGAAGGCCTGCTTCCGATCAAAGCAATCGTCAAACAGCCCTTTTGTTGCGCCACTTCCATAGCCTTTAGCACATTGGCACTGGTACCGGAAGTACTCATACCAATCACCACATCACCCGGTTGAGCAAGCGCTTCAACTTGGCGGGAAAAGATTGTTTCAAATTCAAAGTCATTGGAGTGCGCGGTCAATAGGGAAGTATCTGTTGTCAAAGCGATGGATGCCAACGGCTGGCGATTGATGACATAACGTACCATCAGTTCCGCAGCCATATGTTGTGCTTCTGCCGCACTACCGCCATTCCCCATCCACAAGACTTTAGCGCCCGATTCCAGCGCTGCGACCATCTTTTCTACCACTTCTTTCAATAGGTCACCGGACTTCAGTACTGATTCAATCGCTTTTTGATGCTCGTGATAGGCGGCTTCGATATCCATGCAATTCCTTTTTGAGACGTTAATCTTCTTGAATTTTTTCGACAAGCTTTGTGGTTGAATACCCTTCCCAAAAAGAAAGCACCGCAACCTCCCCACCATTTTCCCAAACGCACTTTGAACCTGCAATATCTTCAGGGCGATAATCGCCCCCTTTCACTAGAACATCGGGCTTCAGGAAACAAATAAGGTTTTCCGGCGTGTCTTCATCAAATGGCACCACCCAGTCCACGCAGCTCAACGCAGACAAAAGCTCCATACGGCTATCCAATGGAACAATCGGACGCGACGCACCCTTAAGACGTTTGACAGAATCATCTGAGTTAACGGCGACAATGAGGCGGTTACCTTGTTTTGCGGCTTCATTCAAATAACGGACATGCCCACTATGCAATATATCAAAACAGCCATTAGTCATAACAACGCGCTCTCCCTTCTCTTGAGAAAGCTCAACCAAGGATTTAACTTCTTCGGCACTCATGGCGACATAGCCCTGGTGGCGCATTGCAGCATTCAATTGCTCATCCAATTCCGCCTTGGTGACGGTTGAAGTGCCAACCTTTCTCACAACAATACTGGCCGCTTCATTCGCCAATTGCATGGCTTTTTTTAGCCCTAACCCACTGGCGAACGCTGTTGCGAGTGCCGCCATAACAGTATCACCTGCACCAGTAACATCAAACACTTCTTGGGCTTTTGACTTTAACAGGAAAGGCTTGCTATCGGTCTCAACCAATGCCATCCCATTTTCACTACGTGTCACCAATAGCGCGTCCAATCCTAGTGCTTTAATCAGTTCTTCCGCTTTGGTAATCAAATCCGTCGTATCGGCACACTCGCCAACAATCTGCTCGAACTCATGTTGATTGGGTTTAATTAAAGTCGCGCCATGATAGCGTGAAAAGTCCAATCCTTTAGGATCAACCAAAACGGGAACTTTGCCTTGTTTTGCTTTTGCAATGATCTGCTCAACAAATTGCAGCGTACCTTTGGCGTAGTCGGAAATCACCAAAACATCAAAATTAGCAACCTCGGCAGCAACCTTTTCCACTACGCCCTGAGCTGTAGCTTCAGGAATGGCGTTTTCAAAGTCCATACGAATCAACTGTTGATGATGGCTCAGCACTCTCAACTTACAAATCGTACCACTCTCGGAATTTACCCACACTGGTCGAACGCCAGCATCAGAAACCACTTGTGTTAACTGATCGCCAAACGCATCATTACCAATGGTTCCAATCAAAGTCACTTGAGCACCCAGTGCCGCAATATTCATCGCAACGTTCGCTGCACCACCGGCGCGGACTTCATCTTTATTGACTTTTACAACTGGAACAGGGGCTTCTGGAGAGATGCGTCGAGCAGAACCAGACCAATATTGGTCTAACATCACATCCCCGACGACTAGAATTTTGGCATTAGAAAAATCGTGCATAAAAAGCTCTAGAACAATGGATTTAATTGAATTCGATTTTCATTCATTCCGTGATTGGATTAGAATACGGTAATTTCAAATTTTAACGACTGCCTATTCTATCACAGGCCGGCGCAATCGTTAGCAAACCCGTAATTTTAAAAATATGACCAATTCCCCAATAAAACATCCAAAAAATACAGTTTTCTCAGCACTTTTAACGATCTGCGTAGTATTTTCATCACCCTACGCTAAGGCTGATTCGACCAATAGTGCTCTCATGAACTTAACGATCGTGTCTGCGATTGCATCCATAGGATTTGCCTGCTACGAAGGTCAAGCACCTTGCTCATTGCATCCAGATATTGACACTTCTCGCACAACACTCTCTCTAGACTCTGGCGCTGACGATACGCTCAAGCAAACCCGCATTGGGTTAGGAGCAGATTGGAACAATGCGCTATACGATAGTGATCGATTCAGCATTAATGGTCGCTGGGAAGTCAGCGCCAATGAATGGCATTCAACGCGTAAACATCCCAAAAACAAAAGTGGTTGGATTATTGGGCTTACCCCTATTTTCCATTACAACTGGAAATTAGATGGTTTTACCCCATACATTGAAACCGGTGCGGGACCACATTTTATATCTGACATCAACGTTGAAGACGAATACAAATCAACTCAGTTCCAATTTGGTGATATTCTGGGGATTGGTTTTACCACAAAACATTTTGAAGTGGGTTACCGCTATTTACATATTTCAAACGCAAACATTGAAGTCCCTAACCCGGGACTTGATTTCCATAACCTCCACATAGGTTACAAGTTCTAGTCAATCAGGAGTCATTGGACAAATACTATGGACACGATTTCAACTGCCAAACGCGTATTCCAAATCGAAGCGGACGCCATCAAACATCTCGAATCCTTATTAGACGACCAATTTGATGGTTCCGTAAAGGCCATTCTTGCTGCCAAAGGTCGTGTCGTGATTTGCGGCATGGGAAAATCCGGCTTGGTCGGTAAGAAAATCATGGCTACGCTTGCCAGTACCGGAACGCCATGCTTTTTCATGCACCCAGGTGAAGCCTTTCATGGCGACTTGGGGATGGTGACGCCAAATGATGTCTTTATTGCGCTTTCAAACTCAGGCGAAACAGAGGAAGTTATCAAGCTGTTGCCTTTCCTGAAAGACAATGGCAATGTCATTATCTCAATTACCGGTAAGCCTGAATCAACACTGGCACAAAACTCCCATTTTCACCTTAATATCGCTGTACCACAGGAAGCCTGCCCTCTTCAATTAGCGCCGACTTCATCGACCACCGCGACTTTAGTGATGGGCGATGCACTTGCCGTGGCACTAATGGAGTCTAGAAACTTCCAACCACATGACTTCGCCCGCTTCCATCCGGGTGGCAGTCTAGGCCGCAAGCTTTTAACCCGTGTTCGCCATGAAATGAAATCGGAAAACCTACCTTTCGTAAAAGGTTCCGATAATATTAAAACCGTCATTCACACCATGACAGAAGGTCGTTTGGGATTATGTATTGTGGATAATGGCAAAGGCATTATCACTGATGGTGATTTGCGACGTCATATGGAAGCTGACTTGATTGGCTTGATGGAAAAAACGGCTGCCGACATCATGAACCTGAACCCGAAAAACATTGATGCCGATGCCCGTCTATCCGATGCTGAAGACATGATGAATCAAAAAAAGATCACATCTCTGCTGGTCAAAGAAAACGATCAGGTTGCAGGCGTCATTCAAATTTACGACCTAAATCCTCATTAAAGCTCTCTGTCGATTATGAACGCTCTGCTTTATCGCTTGTTACTTTGGTTGGCCTTTCCACTGGTACTTTATAAGGCCGCCAAGCGATGCAGGAAAGCCGAACGAACTCGAGACGAACAAACCCCAAGTATTCCTCACTGCCTTTCAGCACGCTTTGGGTTCAACCCAACCACATTCAAACAAAACGGCATTTGGATTCATGCAGTATCGGTAGGCGAAACCCGCTCAATTTTTCCGCTGCTAAAATCTCTTAAGGAAACTTACCCTGAACTACCAATCACCCTGACCAGTGGTTCAACACAGGGAGCCATTCAGGCATTGAAATTTGCGCCTGTTGAGCTACAGCACCAAATGATTCCTTACGACTATCCTTTTGCCGTTAACCGATTTTTAAATCAGATTCAGCCAAAGCTGGTCATTATGATTGAAACGGAAATCTGGCCAAACCTCTACCAGGCTTGTGCCGACAAACACATCCCTTTAATTCTGGCTAATGCCCGTCTCAAAGACAAGTCCTTTCTAGCCTATCAAAAATATGGCGGATCACTGGTCAAAAATGCCTTGAATCAAACCCACCTCATCGCAGCGCAGTTCGAGCAGGACAAAAACAACCTTAAAGCATTAGGCACGGATTCGGCTAAAATCAAAGTGCTAGGCAACCTCAAATTTGATATTGAAGTGCCGAATGATTTGGCAGAAAAAGCTCAATTCTGGCGCGAGGAAAACCAAGCTGAGCAACGCTTCATTTGGGTCGCGGCCAGCACGCACAAACATGAAGAAGAGCTGATGCTACAAGCACATCAAGCTCTGCTAAAACATCAACCGGATGCTTTACTGATTCTGGTACCACGTCACACCGACCGTTTTGCGGAAGTCGCACAACTTCTTGACCCAACCACCACAGCCATACGCTCCAAGAATGAAACGATTACCGAAAGCACGCAAGTGTATTTGGCTGATACTATTGGTGAATTAATGCTGTGGTTTCAAGTGTCGGATGTTTCGTTCGTTGGCGGGAGTCTTGTCGACTTTGGCGGGCATAATATATTGGAACCTGCTGCGCTTAAAAAGCCTGTGCTATCCGGCCAATATCACAAAAACCTTCAAGCACTATATGACTCTTTCAAACAAGATGATGCGGTCATCATTTCAAACGATGCAGAAGAACTTGGACAACAGCTTATTGCACTGGCGGAAAATGGCGAGCAGAGAAGTGAAGCCGCCGAAAAAGCTTATCAATGTTTCAAAAAACAGACCGGCGCGTTACAGCGATTAATGGATGAAATCCACCAAGTTCTACACTAAAAACGAGCAACCCCAACCTGGCAGATTTTTGTCTTGTGAAGGCTCTTAAATCACCTTAGAAAAACGATTTTGCACTTCCGGCTTCATGTAAGCATCAAACACCATACAGATGTTGCGAATCAACAAGCGCCCTGCTGGCGTCACGAAAATGTCTTTATCCGTTAACTGAATCAAACCATCTTCTACCATCGGTTTCAATGCCTGCAATTCTTTGGCGAAATATTCCCCGAAATGAATGCCCCAGTGCTGATCAAGCTTATCGAAGTTCAAGTGGAAGTGACTAATCAAACGGGTAATCACATCACGACGCAACTCGTCATCTTCTGTTAGGTGCACCCCTCTGAAAGTTGCCAAATGGCCTGCATCTATCGCCTGATAATACTCTTCCAAACCTTTGTAATTTTGTGCATAGGTATTATCTATCAAAGAGATGGAAGTTGCGCCCATCCCAATCAAGTCACATTCCGCATGCGTCGAATAGCCTTGGAAGTTACGGTATAGCGTTTCATTTCGTTGGGCAATCGCCAATTCATCATCCGGCTTAGCAAAGTGATCCATACCGATATAAACATACCCTGCTTCCAACAGACGGCTAGTAGTGGCATGAAGAATCGCCAACTTCTCATCTGGAGACGGCATATCCGCTTCGTTCATTTTTTTCTGCGTTGGGAAAAGGCTCGGCATATGCGCATAGTTAAAGATGGAAAAACGGTCTGGCTCTGCTTCCAACACACGATCCAACGTACGCATAAACCCAGCTTCTGTCTGGAAAGGCAGACCGTAAATCAAATCGACGTTCACCGACATAAAGCCAGACTCGCGAGCACCTTCCAACACAGCAAACGTTTGTTCCTGCGTTTGGATACGATTGACCGCCTTCTGAACCTTTTCATCAAAGTCCTGCACCCCAAGACTCATACGATTGAAGCCCAACTGGCGCAATAGTTTTACTGACTCTTTACTGGCTTCACGCGGATCAATTTCTATTGAGTATTCGCCGGTGTCATCGTCATGCAGATTAAAGAAACGTCGTGTGGTTTCCATCAACTCAGACATTTCATCCATATTGATAAAAGTAGGCGTTCCACCACCCCAATGCAGTTGATCAACTTTTCTGCTTGGGTCGAACAGCTTTGATTGCATCTCGATTTCTTTATACAAACGTTGTAGGTAAGGTGTGGTTTTTGAACGATCTCGTGTCCAGACCTTATTACAGGCGCAGAAGAAACAAACAGTGTCGCAGAATGGTATGTGGAAATACAAAGACAGGTTTCGACCGGAAGCATTGCTACGCTCAGCGGCAGCTTCATAGTCGGCAATACCGAAATCGCTTTCAAACTGAAGTGCCGTTGGGTAGGACGTGTATCTTGGTCCAGTTTGGTTGTAACGTTTTATTAATTCTTCATCAAATCGGATAGTTTGTTCCACAACATTTCCCTTGATTTATTTCTTCAGACACAGGATTGGCGCACATTATCGCTCACCCGAGCGCAGAAGAAATCATTAATTTCTTTAAAATGATCTAGGTCAATAAACTAGCACCAGACGTCATCCGCATCCTCTTCAGGATCCTGACTTTGGCTCCCAGACTTATTCTCTTGAAGGGGATGCTTAATGACATCCAACACCGTATATTTAACTGATGCTTTTGGAGAACTCTCTGCCAAGTGCAGTTGGTGCATAAGTGCTTCCATGACATCTTCTATCGGTAAGTTCAAGCCCGCCCAATAGCTCAGTGCACCGCAGGGAATATCGATTTTCACCCCACGACCATCTTCTAAAATCACCTGATCATGCTCAATGGAATTAAACACCCTGTTGGCAAAGGTGTGAGCACCTTCGGTTTCTTTACCCAGCGATAAAATCACGAAAATCTGCTGTTCTTCAACATAGAACAACATGTCTTCGGTTCTTGCCAGCAACTTAATGGCTTGAGCGATATGATCCAGCGCAACACGAGACGCTTTATAATTTCCAAGTCCGACAACAATCAAGTCCAGCCAGAAGTCGTGCCTTTTTGCGAAGGCACTGGTTCTTTCCATCTCAATTTCCAGCAAATTGCCGTTCAAGAACCCTTTAAGCGCATCGTCATTGACGTTACTGACCAGTTCTCTCTCCAGGATGTCCAGTAGCGTATCCATAACAATTTGAGAGTTACGCTCCATTTCATACAACAGCGCGATAATGTCCCTGGAGCGGTTATTCCTGGAGGCATCCACTGCCATAATGCCGAGCAAATGGACTTTTTCATGAGCTTGAATGAATTGGCGAATTTCCCTTTCTGGAATTTTCTTTTTCCCATCGGCTTCAAGCCACTCCGCCACTCTGCATTTCAAGTGGCTGGGTTCAAACGCTTGAAGGTCAGCATTTCTGCCCAGCGCCAATTCAAATGCCAGTTCCTTCCATGTTTGATGCTGGAGACACACATCAAAAATATCTTCAGCCATTGGGTGCGCCAAGATCTCGTAGAAATTTCTCAAACGTCGAATTTCATTGGTTGAACGTTGCTTGATTTGTTCCAATGAAGAAGAGAGGTCATAGACTAGACGCACCATCAATGCGCCGATTTGGCAAAAGTTCGACAAGGCGGAAGCCAACGCCGGGCTATCCATGTCATCGGCATATTTTAGAAGCTCGGAACGAATGAAGTCCAAAAGCCTCAGTGCTTTATTTTGGCTGAGACCGCTATCTAACCAAAAAATAGCTTGGCGATAAAACACGGTATAAAAGCCATCATAAAGGACGTCAGCAAAGATATTAGGATAAAAGCCCTCCATCAACAACGCATCATCTGCATGCGTTATTTCCAGTTGTTTTTTCCATCCTGGCAAGGCCGCATTGAAGTCCGATTCCCTCTCGGATAATTGCGTCTTGAAGACTTCAATTTCCAGCTTATCCAAAAAAGACAAATACTGCTCTGGGTTTTCATGAAATAGCTGAAACATGACTTTTTACCGCCCTATCGCCGTGAAAAAATCCAAGCTTGATGTATTTTAGGGTTACGCTTAAAGTCCTGAGGCATGGTTGATTGCGTAATGTCTTCAATATGCCACATTGCATCAAAAGCGGATCGTTCCAATTTAAATTTACGCAAATTGTTCGAGAAAATCAGCTTGCCACTTTGGCTCAACAATTTCAAGGTTTTTTCTAATATATCAACATGATCACGTTGAATGTCGAGCGTACCTTCCATGCGTTTTGAAGTCGAAAAAGAGGGCGGATCGATAAAAATAACATCATAAACTTGGCTCGGCTTTTCGGCTTCTTTATCCAGCCACTCAAGGACGTTTTCCTGCAACAACACATGACGCTTCTCATCAATGCCATTGCACATGAAGTTGTGCGTTGCCCAATAGAGATAGGTTTTAGACATATCAATACTCAGGCTGGATTTACACCCGACTACTGCCGCTTCAGCAGTAGCGGTTGCAGTATAGCAAAATAGATTCAACAGACTTTTGCCGTGACTCAGTTCAGCCACTTTCTGACGTACATAACGGTGATCCAAAAACAAACCCGTATCAAGATAATCGGTAAAATTAACACGGATTTTTGCCTGATTTTCGGTAATGGTATAGTAGCGCTTTTGCTCATCCATACGTTCGTACTGAGCACTGCCTTTTTGACGTTCACGAACTTTGAAGTGGATGTCGCTTGAATCAATCTCAAAAACTTCCGGTAGCACCGACATGGCTTCATAAAGACGTTTTTTGGCCTTTGCAGGATTCACTGTTTTCGGTGGCGCATATTCCGCCACCACCAAATGCCGTCCTGCCTCTTCGGTTTCATAAACGTCTATTGCCAATGCATACTCAGGAATATCCGCATCATAAACACGGTAGGCTTGCACCTCTTCTTTCTTTAACCAAGACTTCAATCCTTTAAGGTTTTTCTTAATACGGTTGGCAATCATCACAGCGTTTTCAGAAGTCGACAACTCAGGAAAGTGTCTTTGAACTTGTGTGGCTAAATCTGTGCTGATTTCCAGTGCCGGTTCACGGAACCAGGTTTCTTCAACATCAAAACGGAACAAGCGGCAAGGCATAGCGCCGTTGAAGAAATCATGCGACCGCTTGGCTTTGATACCGATATACAAACCAAGTTCGGAATGACACGTCAAAACAGAAGCCTGCCAACCAACAAATTCTGCTTTCAGGTATTGACCCAGTGCCTGATAGATCTGTTTAACGGTTTCTTCATCTCCCAAACGCTCACCATAAGGCGGATTACTAACCACCAAGCCCGGCGTCCAGTCGCCCCATCGTCTACCTTGTTCAACAGACATTTGCTTGATTTCAATCACATCGTCATAGCCCGCAGCCATCACCGCTTCACGTGCAATATCCAAAGAACGATGAGAGACATCAGAGCCATAGATGTTCGGCAGGTTTTGTAAGCCATCTGCTTCTCGTGTTTCGGCCTCGGCAACCAGCGTCTGCCATAAAGACGCATCATGTCCCTTCCAACGGGTCAACAACATATGTTCTGCTTTGAATAATCCCGGCGCGCAATCGGAAGCCATCATCGCGGCTTCGATCAAAAAGGTTCCTGAACCGCACATAGGATCATATAAACAACCACCAGACTTGGCGATTTCCGGCCATTGGCTACGCATCAATATTGCCGCAGCAACGTTCTCTTTTAGGGGCGCTTTGACTTGCTGCCCTTCACGATAACCGCGCTGGTGCAATGAATAACCAATCAAATCGATACTTAGCGTCAACTCATTACGATTTAAGTGGGCGTGAATGCGTAAATCGGGGTTTTCGGTATCTACCACTGGGCGCTGATGCCCACGATTTTGGAAAAAATCGACAATGCCATCTTTGACTTTTAGCGCACCGTAATGGCTATGGGTAACCCCCATGCCTTGCCCGGAAAAAGAAACGGCGAAGGTTCCATTTGCCACTAAGTGCTTACGCCAATCGATTGTTGCAACCTGCTCAGTTAAATCATCCTGATTATCCAGCTTGGTTTGCAAAATGACTTTATATACGCGGTTCGCCAAACGAGACCACAAACACGTGCGATAACCGACTTCTAGGCTCCCTTCAAAGGTTACGCCCGTCGGTTGAACTTTTGGACTGTCTGCCCCAAAAGACAACAACTCTTCTCTTAGTAGTTCGGAAAGGCCTTTAGGGGAGGTAGCAAAAAAACGACACATGAAAATATTCTCGGGAAATAAGCGTTATTTTACTGCATTCGGACTGTCCTCTTAGTAAAATAAAACGTTCATACAAAGAATAAAACCTAGAGAGCTTTGCCCGAGTGGGGTGCGAAAGAAAAGTGAGGAAAAATTTTTCTGATTAAGGCGCGAAACGCAGCTAATAGCTGGCTATCAGCAAGTTTTGCAACGCAAATCAGGCGAATTTTAACCATTTTTATTCGTGAACCCATCTCGTGCAAATCTCTCTATAACACTCACCACTTTGGACGCATGACTTTGGGCACAAAACACTCTCGACTGACATCGCTGGCACTGAGAACCCTACTCAGTTTTTTTGCGGTACTATTCATACTACAACCTGCTACTGCCAGCACTTACACGCCACCACCAACGCAAAATGAAGCTGACTTCCAGAAGTGGGTGACTGACTTTAAAAAGCAAGCACTCAAGCAGGGTATTTCGCAGAAAACATTAAATATTGCTTTCAAAGACGTCCATTTGAATTTACGTGTATTGGAGTTAGATAGAAGACAGCCTGAGTTCGCCCAAACTTTTTGGCAATACTTCAATCGTGCCGTCACTAACTGGCGTATCGTGAAAGGAAAATTCTTCCTAAAAAAATACCAAGCAGAGCTCTCTGAAGTCACAAAGAAATATGGCGTACCGGAGCGTTTTCTGGTCGCCTTCTGGGGTATGGAAACCAACTTTGGTGGTTATACCGGCAACACGCCTATTATCGAGTCGTTAGCGACACTATCCTACGACGACCGCCGCTCCAGCTTTTTCACCAAGGAGTTAATTAGCGCTTTAGAAATCCTCGACCAAGGCAATGTAACGGTCGATGAAATGAAAGGCTCTTGGGCAGGTGCCATGGGGCAATGCCAGTTCATGCCAAGCAACTACCTGAAATACGCCGTGGACGGTGACAACTCAGGTACCAAAGATCTATGGAACAGCTTGCCTGATGTCTTCAACTCCATGGGCAACTTCCTTGAGCAACTGGGCTGGCAACGCGGTGAAAACTGGGGAAGAGAAGTTGAACTACCGAAAGGCTTTGATCTAACCCTTGCGGATGGCAAAACCAAACATCCTCTTGCCTACTGGCAAAAGCTTGGAATCAAGCTAGCAGATGGTCGACCTTTACCGAACGAAGTCATGGATGCAGCCCTTGTCTTGCCTTACGACTACCGTGGCCCTGCATTCCTAGTGTATGACAACTACTTCGTCATCAAGCGCTGGAACCGTTCGGATAGCTACGCCCTCGCCGTTGCACATTTGGCTGACCGCCTTGTTGGCCGCCCGGAGCTGACCAAAACACAACCTAAAGATGATCGCTCGCTTTCGCATCAACAAATCATCGAACTACAAGATCGCCTCAAACGGGATCACTATGACATTCAGGTTTTGGACGGCATTATTGGTGGAAAAACTCGCCAAGCGGTTCGCAATTATCAAATCGACCACAACCTACCGCCGGACGGCTACCCTTCCTATCGAATGCTGGAAATCCTGAGAAAAAATCAGGGAGATAATTAAGCGTCTTTCCCTTTACCGGGATAACGCTTTTTATAAGCTTATTTTCGAATTTAACCTATTGAATTAAAAAGGTTAAAATAGGCATTAACGAGATTTAATGCTTTAACGATAAATAATAAGAATTGGTCACAAATGACATCCATGCCATCTTTCGACACATCCACTATTGATACAGACATTCGGTCAACGAACCAATCGTCTGCGGCCTATCCCAGCGCCTATCAGTTTTGGAAGTTGATGTGCAAGCTCACCAAACTCAATAATGAGGAAGTGAAGCAAAAGCGTTCTTTCGCCCTCAAAGCCTCAGATACTCAGCCTTAAAACAAAAAAATCTGCCAGGTTGGGGATAGTTTCATACCCCCAACCTGGCAGATTTTCACGATGAAAAACATCAAAGAACCTTGTTATTCGGTTTCTTTTGACTTCTTAGAAAAGAACTCTGACCAGAGAAGAATAACCGCGCCAATCGAAATAGCGATATCCGCGACATTAAAGGTCGCATAGTGCCACAGCCCGATATAGAAATCGACAAAGTCTGTCACTCTGCCTTCAATCAAGCGGTCAATCACATTGCCCAACGCACCGCTTAGCACCAAATTGATACCCACGACTTCCAAGGTCCATTTGCTTGGCAAACGTTTTAACCAGAAGATAAGCACCAAACTCACTGCCACCGCTAAAGCAGAAAACAACCAGCGTTGCCAGCCGCCCATATCTGCCAAGAAGCTGAATGCCGCACCTTCGTTATACACCAACGTAAAGTTTAAATGTGGCAATACCGCAACCGGCACACCAAACTCCAGCGCGCTATTCGCCCAGTACTTAGTGAGCTGATCCAACACAATTACCAACAGCGCTAGCCACAAAGTGACTAGTCCGGTTGAGCGCCATCCATTCATTGAGTTTGTCAAATCTAAACCCTATGCAAAATGGCGCGTTTCGCCGTCACCATGAACGTTATCAATACAACGCTGGCAAAGCTCTTCATCTTCAGAATGCGTACCGACATCTTCTCGGTGATGCCAGCAGCGACCACACTTCGGTGCATTTGTTGGTTCTACTTTAACAAACACATCATCACAGTCAGTCCCTTGCACAAATCCAGGCACCGCAATAATGTCATCATCACCATAGTTTTTAAGAGTTGCTTCCGATGTAATTAAAACAAAACGCAATTCATCCCTCAGCAAGGCTAGCTTCTCATGCAAAACATCATTACATGCTAAAGTCACCTTTGCTGTTAAAGATCCTTTTATTTCACCTTTATTGCGAAGTTTTTCCAGTTCTCTTGCTACATCTGAACGCACCAACATTACTGTATTCCAGAACTCTGAATTCATCGTCTGACTTTCGTCCAGAGCCGTCAAACCTTCATACCACTGCTCGACAAAAATTGTCTTACTGCGATCTCCCGGCAAGGTTGCCCAGATTTCTTCTGCGGTAAAGCTCAAAATCGGTGCAATCCAACGCGTCAGTGCTTCCACAATATGGTACAGCGCTGTTTGTGCTGAACGTCTTGGCAAGCCATCTGGCTTACAGGTGTATTGTCTATCTTTGATGACATCCAGATAGAACGCCCCCAAGTCCATAGAACAGAAGTGGGTTACCGCCTGATAAATTGCATGGAAATTATAAGCTTCATAAGCCGCGATAATTTCTTGCTGCAAGTTGTACGCACGACCAATAACCCATTGATCCAATGGCAATAAGTCAGCATAAGCTACTTGGTCCGTCTCTGGATTGAAGCCATTGATGTTCGCCAACAGGAATCTTGAGGTATTACGAATACGGCGATATGCATCTGCCGTACGGCTAAAGACTTCACCTGTTACCGTCATTTCATAACGATAGTCCACCGCAGAAATCCATAAGCGCAAGATGTCCGCACCATATTGATTAGAAATATCCTGTGGCGCAATACCATTCCCCATAGACTTAGACATTTTCTTACCATCTTTGTCGACAGTGAAACCATGAGTCAATACTTGCTTGTATGGCGCACGACCGTGAATCGCTAAGGAGGTCAGCATCGAAGACTGGAACCAACCTCTATGTTGATCCGACCCTTCCAGATACAAGTCTGCTGGCGAGTGCAATCCGTCTCGTTGATCCAGTACTGCATAGTGGGAAACACCAGAGTCAAACCAAACATCCAGAATATCGGTGACTTGCTCATAATCATCGGCTTCATCCCCTAGCAAAGTGGTAACGTCTAGGTCATACCAAGCATCGATAGAGTTTTCTTCAACCATTTGAGCGACTTTTTCCATCAACGCTAAGGTGTCCGGGTGCATTTCTCCCGTGACTTTGTGTACGAAAATAGTGATAGGCACACCCCAGAAACGTTGTCTGGAAATACACCAATCTGGACGGTCTTCAACCATGCCTTCGATTCGATTTTGCCCCCAATCTGGCATCCATTGAACTTGTTTGATTTCCTTCAAAGCATCGTCACGCAAACCTGCTTGGGTCATACTGATAAACCACTGAGGCGTTGCACGGAAAATCAATGGTGTCTTAGTTCGCCAGCAATGCGGATAACTGTGAGTAATCACTTCGTGATGAACCAACGTCTTATGTTCTTGCAACACTTCAATGACATGATCATCAACTTTAAGAACGTTCTCACCTTCAAACAAAGGAGTTCCGGCAACGAAATTACCATTGCCATCAACCGGACAATCGACTTCCAGGTCATACTTCAAACCAACGGCATAGTCTTCCTGACCGTGACCAGGTGCGGTGTGTACACACCCGGTACCCGCATCAGTCGTGACGTGGTCACCCAAAATAATTGGCACAACTCTGTCATAAAATGGATGCTGTAGACGAATAAGGTCAAACTGGTCACCACGACCGTAAGCAATCACACGATAAGTTTCGAAGTCCCATTTGTCCATCACGTCTTTCAATAAGGCTTCGGCCACAAACAATCTTTCTGGTCCGTGCTCACCGGTCACTTGTACGACAACATATTCCAACTCTGGGTTAATAGAGACCGCTTGGTTAGCAGGCAGTGTCCAAGGCGTGGTTGTCCAGATAACAACCGATAATGGCCCTTCACCCAAATGATCTTCGACATGATGGCAACGTTTAAAGAATGCTTCTTCATCTAGCACTTTGAAGCGCACATCAATCGCATGTGAACGCTTATTTTCGTACTCTACTTCAGCTTCCGCCAATGCAGAATGCCCACCAACACTCCAGTAAACAGGCTTGGTACCCTTAACCAAATGACCGTTTTCAATCATTTTCGCGAGGGCACGAATCTCATCCGCTTCGTACTTGAAATCTTTCGTCAGATAAGGATTTTGCCAATCTGCCATAATCCCCAAACGCTTGAAATCCTTCATTTGCCCTTCAACTTGTTTCTGAGCGTAGTCGCGGCACGCTTGACGGAATTCTGTAGCGTTGATCTTCTGACCAACTTTGCCCTTTTTCTTCTCGACATTCAGCTCAATCGGCAAACCATGACAGTCCCAACCCGGAACATAAGGCGCATCAAAACCGCTTAAGCCTTTTGACTTAACAATGATGTCCTTCAAAACTTTATTGATCGCATGCCCAGTGTGAATATCGCCATTTGCGTATGGAGGGCCATCATGCAGGATAAACTTCGGACGCCCTTTCATAGCATCACGCACGGTTTGATAGAGTGCTTGAGTTTCCCATTGTTCCACTTGATTCGGCTCACGATTCGGTAGGTTACCGCGCATCGGAAAATCCGTTTCAGGAAGGTTTAAAGTCGGTTTATAGTCTTTGGCCATAATCTGCTTCTAAGTTTCGTTAAGTCGTTAAATCAAATTTTGAAAATTCGGTTTCGTTTCGGTTAATTTCTAAGCGTTTAATTTAGGTTTAAAATCTGTTTGGCTTGTTGCACATCTTTCGATATCTGGTCTTTCAACGCATCCAGCGAATCAAACTTCATTTCAGAACGAATGAACTGATGCAACTTCACGCCAACGTGACAGCCGTAGATGTCTTTTGTCCAGTTAAACAAATGCACTTCTATCGAAGGGCGAAGCCCATCAACTGTTGGACGCACGCCAATATTAGCAATACCCGGCCAATCTTCATCTGCCAAGCCTGAAACATAAACGGTATAAACGCCCTCTACAGGCATTTGCAACCGCTTAGGGTTCAAGTTCAGCGTTCTAAAGCCCAGCTGTCGTCCCAGTTGTTTGCCGTGGATCACTCGGCCCTTAAAGTAAAAAGGCTTGTTCAACAAATGCTGAACCAAGTCCAAGTCATGTGCGGCCAGTGCTTGTCGAATACGAGTGCTGCTGACTCTCTCTCCCTGATGCAGCAGCGTAGACATATCGTCGACCACAAAGCCATGCTTTTTCCCGCTGTCCACCAAAGTTTGGAATGAGCCTTCACGGTTCTTGGCAAAACGAAAGTCGTCTCCAACCACCAGTTGCTTTACATTCAGCCTCTCCAGCAACAGCTCCTCGACAAATGCATTGGCACTCATCTGAGCAAAACGTTCGTCGAACCGGCACACCAGAACATAATCAACGTGGGTATTGCCAAAAGCATCCAGTTTTTCACGAAGATTCATCAATCTTACCGGCGCTTTTTCCGGCGCAAAAAACTCGATTGGCAAGGGTTCAAACAACATCACGATACTAGGCAGACCAGCCGCTGCAGCATCAGCCGCAACCTGATCTAAAATCTGCTGATGTCCAAGATGAACACCATCGAAATTTCCAATCGTCAGCACGCAGCCTTTTTGGAAGGCATGACTTACTCGATCCAAATTATGCAAGCCGCGAATCAATTGCATAGCAGCAGTGTTTTCAACCTTGTTTTCATCAATCACTAAATCAAACTGTAAGCCTGAAATTATAGCTCATTCCATCTAACATGATTTTGCTAATATTCAAGGAATTTATACTTTTACGAGTGTTTCAAACTATGACAATTACGCTGAATTTCTTTTCCATTGTGACGGGCGCAGACCCAGTATTAGCAAGGTCAAAAAATACACTGCTACAGCGCCCACTACCAGCGCAGCCAGCCACCCCAAACGATCCCAAGCATCAAACGCCAACCAAACATTATCAGCAGGCGTCAAACCATATAAAAATAAAATCAGCAATAGATTAGCGACCAACACCTGAACCCCAAACTTAGACCAGCCCGGTTGATGAAAAAACACGCCGGACTTTCTCAAATGGTAATAAAGCAACCCAGCATTGACGAAAGCAGCAATAGAAGTGGCCGCAGCCAAACCGACGTGTGCAAAGGGACCAATTAAAATCAGATTCAAGGTAGTATTCACAACCAATGCAATGACGGCGATTTTGACAGGGATTTTCATCTCTTTTCTCGCGTAGAACGCCGGGGCTAAAATTTTCACCAAAATAAAACCAAGCAATCCAAAACCATAGGCAACCAAACTCTTACTTGCCATCATGACATCATGATCACTAAAGGCACCATAGTTGAATAAACTCACCAACAATGGCTGCGCCAGCATGACCAACCCTAAGGTCGCTGGCACCCCTAAAATAAAGACCAATCTAAGTGCGCCATCCAGATCCTCTCTAAATCCTTCCCAATCATCATTCGCCGCTTTTTTAGATAACCCCGGCAACACAACTGTCGCCAGTGCAACCCCAAATACCCCCAAGGGAAATTCCATCAAGCGGTCGGAATAATAAAGCCATGAGACTGAGCCGGTGACCAGAAAAGATGCCAGTACGGTGTCGATCAATAAATTGATCTGCGCAACCGATACCCCAAACAGCGCCGGCAACATCAAGCGCTTCACTTCATGTACACCCGGGTCGTCATATCGTCTCGGTTTTGGTAACAAACCGAGCTTCATCAAAAAAGGTACATGGAACAAGAGTTGAACGACACCTGCAACCAACACCCCCCAAGCCAACGCCATAACAGGCACCGACAACAAAGGTGCCACCCATATAGCGAAAGAAATCAGCACCAGATTCAAAAACACTGGCGTGAACGCCGGAACGGCAAACTGGTTATAAGTGTTAAGTATCGCAGAGGAGAGTGCTACAAACGAAATCAACAGTAAGTAAGGAAAAGTAATGGAAAGCATATCGGACGCTAGCTTGAATTTAACTGGATCATCAATAAACCCAGGGGCAAACACCATCATCCAGATGCCGGAACCGAAAACACCCAACACCGTCAGTGCCAGCAATATACTACCTAGTCGGAAACTGATTGCATTCACCAAATGCCTAACAGCATCCAGTCCTTTTTTTTCTTTTGCCTCTGCGAGAACCGGCACAAACGCCTGCGAAAATGCACCCTCTGCAAATAGTCGTCGAAAGAAATTAGGGATCTTAAAGGCCACAAAAAATGCGTCCGCGCCGGTGGACGCCCCAAAATAGCGAGCAATCACCATATCTCGGACAAAGCCAAGTACACGGGAAATCATGGTCATGCTACCCACGGTAGCAGTGGCTTTTATCAACCTTTTCACAAAATTCCTTTGTTATGAAAACGAAACAACATCCTTAAAAGATGCTTTGCAAAATCATAGCAGTAGTTCGCTAAGTGATAAACCGAAAACCCAATAAAAGCGTACATATCTTTGGAATTTCGATTTTGACGAATTTCAGGCACAAAAAAACCGGGATATACCCGGTTTCTTTATAATTGCGTTAGCAATTACGCCATAGCTTTGATACGAGCGTTTAGACGGCTCTTGCTACGAGAAGCTTTATTCTTAGCGATAATGCCTTTACGAGCCATACCATCTAAGCTTGATTGAGCAACACGGAATGCAGCAGTTGCAGCTTCCTTGTCACCAGCTTCAACTGCGTGAAGAACTTTCTTTACAGTTGTACGCATTGCAGAACGCATGCTAGCGTTATGTTGACGATGCGCTTCGGCTTGACGCGCTCTTTTTCTAGCTTGTACTGAGTTTGCCATTTAAATTTGTCTCCAAAATTTGGTTATTTCAATCGTTTAATATCGATACGCATCGACAAGTCATTGCTTTGAAAGGGCTAAATCTTTCTGCAACAACTATAAATGTTTGAAAGGATTGCGAAATTATCCACACCGAACCACCCTCTGTCAAACTTATTTTGCTGAAAACCCCTATATATAAACAATTAATTTTTTGTGCGAAGACTTTTTGCTGCTAAAGCGTAATAAAGTTGATAGAGCCCTTCTCTAATCACTTTAAAACCACACACAGAAAACCCTAAGGAGAATACGACAATGAATATCTCTAGCACCGTGAGTCAAATGATGTCTGCGACAGTCAGCCAAGCGACACAAAATGGACAACAAAACCAACAAACCTTGACGGATGACCAAAAACAGCAGGTCAAAGACACCCTATCCAACTACGACTCCAGCAACATCACACAAAGTGACTTCGAGTCCATCTTCCAACAGTTCCAACAAGCAGGCATCCCAATGGGAGACAGTCTAAAAAGCACGGTTGAATCTGAGGGATTTGATTTCTCATCCAACATTCAAGCAGAAATGCAAGCTAACGGCATGCAACCTCCTGGCGGCAGAATGCCTCCTCCTCCGCCACAACAATCATCAAGTTCCGATTCAGATTCCGATGATTCTTATAGCCAACAACTAAGCGATTTGCTGACCTCTTATGAAAACGGCACGGCAACACAAAGTGACTTTGAAGCTTTCATCAACTCGATCAAAGCCAACTCCAGTAGCACTACTGGCAATATTTTTTCAACAACCGCCTAAACGGCTGCTAAATGGCCTTCAGGATAGCACTGATTTTAAGTGTACTTTTTCCAAGGTACACTTAATATAAAACTATGCACAAACTAACCGATAAAGAACTCCTCTCACTCATACAGCAAGGAAGCCATCTGGCCTTCGCCGAATTGGTGGAACGCCATTCCGAGAGTTACTACAGACTTGCGTTTCGTTTTACCAATGACAACCAGCAGGCCGAAGATATTGTGCAGGATGCATTCATAAAACTATGGGAACGCCCGAAACTATGGAACGAAAATAAACAGACACAATTTACAACTTGGTTCTATCAAGTCATCATTAACCGATGCTTGGATTTGAAAAGAAAAAAACCACACTTTCAAATCGAATCCATTAATGAGATAAACTTGCCCGCCAACCACTCTTCTCACGAAGAGCAATTGGTGCATCTCGAAATGCAAGTCCAATTGGAAACCCTTATTAATGAATTACCCTCTCGGCAAAGAGTTGCGCTCAACCTATGTTTTTTTGAAGACATGAGCAACCAAGAAGCCGCGGATATTATGAATTTAAGCCTTAAAGCCTTGCAATCACTTATCATGCGAGGTAAAAACAATATAAAAAATAGACTCAATAGCAATATTTCAAATTGAGGACAATAGAAATGAAACCAGAACAAACACCTTTTACCGATGCTCATATTGATGCGATTTTACAGGATCGAAAACTTCCCAATGTTTCAGAAAGCTTCTCGAAACGCATCATTGAAAAAGCAGAAACCGTCCCTCAATCCGAACCAACATGGTTGACCATATGGTCTGAGATTACTTTTATCTGGCAGTCTTGTTTTTCATTGTCTCCAGCAAAAATCGCTCTGCCTGTTTTTGTGGTGGGCATATTAATTGGCGGCTTGGGTGCACAAGATACCACGCCACAAACTATAAGCAGCTACTTTAACCAAGCATACCAATACGGATATACACCATGACACAACGTTGGAAATACATCATTGGCTTTTCTGTTTTACTGAACGTGCTTCTAATTGGCGTTTTGATAGGAAAAGCAACCTCACCAGCTTTTCCCAGATTTCCACCACCTAGCATATTTAATAAAGACTCGGAACTGAGAGTAATTATGGAAAAGAGCATGCATGAAAACCGCCCTATTGATCTTCAGATCATGGAAACAAGGCATAAGATAAATACGCTTTTATCCGCTAAAGAAATCGACCATGCTCAATTTGAGAAGCTGACAACCGAGTTAACCAACCTACACAACCAGAAATTTAAGAACATAACTGAAGCCCTTTTTCAAACAGCATCTAAACTGTCTCTAGAAAAAAGGCAACAGTTGGTGGAAGAACTTGAACATCTTCCACCACCACCCGGCTTCAAATGATAAAGAATTGCATTACGACATGGAGGTTGTAATGCACCATTAACAAACAAAACTGACCATTCTCTTAACACATTGCAAAAAAACCTTCTCCTCAGCACACTTAAATACACCAACTATTTTGAAAATAAAACATTAATAATTATGGTGTTAATCTTGCTTACTATTTCATAAAGGGCGCAACTCAGTCGTTGTATTTTCCTCTACAAGCTATTCCAAGATAGGCGCAAGGCAAATGAGTGAACAACCTGTCGACATTCTATGGGTTCTATTCAGTGCAGTTCTGGTCGCAATCATGCAACCAGGCTTCACTGCGCTTGAAGCTGGCGCCACCCGAACGAAAAACTCCATCTCAACCGCCATCAAGAACTTTAGTGATTTTCTAATCGCTTTCATGATTTTTGCCATCGTCGGTGCTAGCATTATGCTCGGCAAAAGTCATGATGGTTGGTTCGGCTGGAGCCCTGCTTTCTTTTACGAGAGCAGCCTATCCAATACCACTCTAATGTTATTTCACGCCATGTTTGCCTCGACTGCTGTCACCATTATTTCAGGTGCCATTGCTGAAAGGACTAAATACTCGTCATACTTAGTGATTGCCGTGATCGTTTCCTTGTTTATTTACCCGATTCAAGCGCATTGGGCATGGAACGCCGAAGGCTGGTTAGCGCAACTCGGCTTCATTGACTTTGCCGGTTCCACCGTTGTGCACTCGGTTGGTGGCTGGGCGGCCCTGGCAGCAATCTTAATCATCGGTCCACGCATTGGCCGTTTTGATGATGGAGTGCATAGCTTTGACCAATCCAATCTCGCTTTTAGCGCACTGGGTGTGTTCCTAATCTGGCTGGGTTGGATTGGATTCAATGGTGGTAGTGTTTTGGCGCTGAATGCCGTAACTGGTTTAGTCATACTCAATACGCTAATCGCAGGGTGTTCTGGCGGACTGGTTGGTTTAGTATTGGGCAGGCTGTCTACCCGATATTACCAGGTCAACGATATTATGAACGGCGTCTTATCGGGATTGGTTGCCATCACTGCCTGCGCTCATATTGCCACTAGCTCTTCGGCAATGATTATTGGCGCACTCGGTAGCATTGCCTATTTAATCGGTAAGGCCGTATTGATTAAACTGCGTATCGACGATGCCATTGATGCCGTTCCGGTACATCTGTTTGCCGGCATCACCGGAACACTCGCCGTGGCCTTTCTTGTCCCGCCGGAACAAATGCTTCAACAACTGGAATATCAGTTAACCGGCATTATCGCGATTGGCGCCCTATCGTTTGGTGTCACTTACCTTCTATTGAGTACCATCAACCACTTTTTCAAACTACGGGTATCGGAAACGGATGAAATCCTCGGCCTCAATGTCACCGAACACAAAGCTTCAACTTCCATGTATGACTTGGCAAGCGCCATGAACATTCAGGCTAAAGAACAGGACTTCTCTAAAAAGATTTTGGTGGAGCCTCAATCAGATGCCTATTTAATTGCGACCTATTACAACCACGTAACCCAGGCCTTCAACCAGCTTAGCTCCGAGAAGGAAGCCTTGCTTGAAGAAACCTACAAAATGGCTCATTACGACCTGCTGACTGGCCTCGCGAAGCGCAATGTATTATCAGACACATTGAGCCGAACACTATTAAGAATGGAGCGCCAGTCACAAGCCAACGCGTTACTCTTCGTCGACCTCGATGGTTTTAAAAATATCAACGACCAATATGGACATGATGCGGGAGACATTGTGCTAAAAACCGCTGCCGAGAGAATTCTGTCGTCCATTAGAAAGTCCGATCTTGCTTCAAGGTTTGGCGGCGACGAATTCGTGATTTTGCTGGAAAACATTCAGAACGATAGTTTTGCTGCGCAGGTCGCTGAAAAAATTATTGAGGTATTGCAAGAACCTATGACATTGACGGATGAGATTTCCGGCCATGTCAGTGCTTCTATTGGATTGAAAATATTCGATGAAAAATCAAATGTGTCTGTTGACTCCATTTTAAAGGATGCGGACAACGCCATGTATGAAGCAAAACGAAGAGGAAAAGGACAATGGGTCGTCGCTTAGTCAAAAAAGAAGGTGTCTATGCACTACTCTCGGTGATATGGATGGTTTTGCAATACCGACCAAGCTCGGTAAATCTGCTCAGCCACCACTACCCTGACCAACGGATGCGGCAGCGTGAGTTTCGACAGGCTCCACTTCCATCTGGCACTCGCAATCAAATCTGCCTGTAAACCATCTGGCCCGCCCACAATCAACGCTACATCCTGACCGGAACTCAACCACTCATCCAGTTTTTGTGACAGTTTTAAAGTCGTCGGCTGCTCACCATGCTCATCCAATACGACCAGTTGAGCATTTTTAGGCACGGCTGCCAAGATACGTTTTGCCTCGTCTTCTTTGTAACCATCGACACTACCCGTTTTGCCACGAGTCGCCATCGGCAGTTCCACCAACTTCAAAGAACAGGACTTCGGCAGGCGTTTCACGTATTCTTGGTAGCCTTCCTGAACCCACTTGGGCATTTTTTGCCCAACCACAATAAAATGAATAATCATAAACAATCAATTTTCAGCGGACACACTCCTGAAAACCCAAAACAACCTTTTAGGCTAACCTGAGCAAAACTTTACCGCATCAAGCTTTTGCTGAGCTGACCATTTCCTGGGCTGAAGGCGCTTGCCACAACTTTTCAAGCTGGTAATGCGCACGGGCAGATTCCGTCATCACATGAACCACGGCATTTCCGAGGTCAACCAGCACCCAATCAGGTTCAGGACCCGCTTCCACACCTAACGGCGCTTCGTTGATGTCCTTAAAAGCTTGAGCAACAGCATCACCCGTTGAACGCACATGCGTGGAGGAAGTTCCTGTCGCTACAATCATTCGGTCAGTAAAAGAACAAAGCTCTGTCACATCCAAAACCTGAATGTCTCTGGCTTTGCTGTCTTCTAAGGTTTTGACAACCAAGTCTTCAACGTTTTTGATATCCATTTTTTTGCGTAGTCCCTCTTATTGGTAAAGTTGGTGTTCTTTAATATAGTGCGCAACAGATTCCGGCATCAGATAGTCCACCGAATCGCCATGACTCAAGTAGGAGCGTAAGGCGGTTGCACTTAAATCCAGTTGTGTAATCGGCAAATCCAATATTTGCCCTGCGTCCTGCGTTAAATTCGGTACCCACCGCTGATGAAACAATCGACCGATTTCACCTTCGGACGGCATCGGCTCTCCCGGACGGTGCGTCACCACCAAGTTTGCCAGCGCCAAAATACCTTGCCAGTCATGCCAAGTGTCAAATTTCGAAAAGGCATCCGACCCCATCATCAGCACAAAAGTTGCATCCGGTTCGCGGGCTTTGAGCGCACGCAGAGTATTCACCGTATAAGACGGCCCACCCAGCTCGATTTCTATTCGATCCAGTTTGAACTTGGGTTGATTGTGAATCGCCAACTCAATCATTTCGCACCGTTGCTCGGCAGAAACTTGAGGCGTATCTCTATGGACAGGACGATAAGCAGGAATAAACCGCACCTCGTCTAAATGAAGTGCATTCAAAGCTTCGAGCGCAGGGCGAAGATGACCAAAATGAATCGGGTCAAAAGTGCCGCCGTTAATGCCGATTAAACGTTTAAGTTGCAAATAACCATCTCTTTTTTGGCTTTGAGAGCTTTGCACGAGTGGGGCACATGTTAAAAAAGAGATAAAATTTTTCTGAATTAGGCGAAAAGGGAAGCTAATAGCTAGCTATTGGCGAAGTTTTCAACGACATTCAGGAGAATTTTAGCCATTTTTAGCAGTGCATCCACCTCATGCAAAGCTCTCTTTGTTGTTATTATAACAATTATGACCCAAAATCATAACGCTAATCCCACCATACCAGACGCTTTAGAACAAGCTCTGTGGCAACGCCTTTCCAGCGGCGCTCGCTATAAAGAATATGACTTGATGCGCATACTGGTTGAACAGGGCTTTGCGCAATTCACGCCTTCGCTCGAACCACTGGAACTTTTCCGCGCCCATTTCCTACTCTTCCACCTACTCTATCGCTTGCAGGACAAATGGATTCAAGAAGAAAAAGGCACGCTTGCCATTCACAGCTTGGAAATCCGTTTACTTTCTATGGATAACGCTTCCAATAACGATCTAGCAAACCTGGCAGATTTTGGTGAGACACCAGAAGAAGTGAAAGACTATTACTTAGACTATGAAACATTTATCAAGACGCAAGAAAAGGAAGTCATCGAACTATTGGATAGCTTCTGGCAAAGTTTTGGCAAATTACCATCCATGCCCTCTACCCATATCAGCATTGAGGAATCTATCACCATCCTGCAAATCAATGACGACTTGAGCGCCGAGACGATCAACCGACAATTCAGAAAACTGTCGCAAATCCACCACCCGGATAAAGGCGGCCAGCCGGAAGACTTTAGAAAATTATGCGAAGCGCGTGATAGATTGAAAAGGGAAATTTAGAAAGACCCAACCTGGTAGATTTTGTATTGAAAATCTGCCAGGTTGGGATAGAAATGTGGATTACTGACGAATGTGCCCGTCACCCAATACGATATATTTTTGAGAAGTCAGTCCCTCCAACCCAACAGGCCCTCTTGCATGGAACTTATCGGTACTAATGCCGATTTCCGCGCCCAAGCCATACTCAAATCCGTCAGCAAAGCGCGTTGAAGCATTCACCATTACCGAGCTGGAATCCACTTGCGCCAAGAAGCGGCGTGACGTGGTGATGTTTTCTGTAATAATCGATTCGGTATGACCGGAACTGTATTGAGCAATGTGATCCATCGCCTCATCCACGTCCGCAACCACTTTGATCGATAAAATAGGCGCCAGATATTCGGTTGCCCAATCTTCGTCGGTTGCCGCTTTCATCTCGACAATCGCACGAGACTTTTCACACCCACGAAGCTCAACCCCTTTCTCGGCATAAGCTTTAGCCAGAATCGGTAGTATTTCCTGAGCGCGACTTTCGGCAACCAACAGGGTTTCCATTGCATTACACACGCCGTAACGATGCGTTTTTGCATTAATGGCGATTTTTACCGCTTTGTCGGTATTAGCATCATCATCAATATAGACATGACAGATACCATCCAAATGTTTGATAACCGGTACACGGGCACCTTGGCTGATACGTTCAATCAGACTTTTGCCGCCACGAGGGATAATGACATCAATATAGTCAGGCATGGCAATCATCTCGCCCACCGCTTCACGATCAGTGGTTTCCACCACTTGCACCGCCGCTTCCGGCAAACTTGCCTGTTTCAACGCCTGTTGAATACATGCCGCCAAAGCATGGTTCGAGAAATAGGCTTCTGAACCGCCTCGCAAAACAGTGGCATTACCCGACTTCAAGCACAAAGCCGCTGCATCAATGGTCACATTCGGACGCGACTCATAAATGATACCCACCACCCCTAAAGGCACGCGCATCTTGCCGACCTGAATGCCCGAAGGCAAATAAGTCATGTGCTCAATTTCGCCGATTGGATCTTTCAAACCTGCAATCTGGCGTAGCCCTTCGGCCATGCCTGCAATCGTTTTGTCTGTCATGGTCAGGCGATCAAGCATGGCGTCATCCAGCCCTTTCGCTTTACCGGCTTCCAAATCTTTTTTGTTTTCCGCTTTCAGCGTTTCCGCTTGCGCCAGCAAAGCGTCAGCAATACTCAATAATGCACGGTTTTTCTGCTCAGTGGTCGCCACCGCCAACTCACGGGAAGCCTTGCGCGCCTTTTGCCCGAGGGTTTGCATCATTTGCTGAATATCATTGCTCATTTCTTTTATCTCTTTGTTTTCTTAATAGTTTCACACAGAACTAAAGCCGTCATGAGAAATCTAAAGTCAAGGCGCTCCGGAGAAAATTTTGAAGACATATCATAAAGATAGGCAAAAAATTTTCGAGGATGCAACGCAGAATTTAGGTTTCGCAATAGGCTTTATTGCGAGATTTTAAACACCAAGTTCGACAGGTTCACCCACTCATCCCCTTGGCTCAATCCCTTTATCTGAAAATCTATCTGCATTGCCAACCCCAACAACGATTGCCAATAACTTAAATTATGCCTTCTCAAAGCGGCATTGAATTCATTTTGCTTTGAAGACCAAATATTCAATTGCTTGTAGGCTTGCGCCAAATTCATCGTTTGTTGCTTTTGACTGACGGCAATCAACGAGCGCAATTCTTTGGACAACAACCACAAAACAATCGGCGCTTCCAAGCCCTCTTGCTGCAACCGATGCAATATCTGCAAGGCATATTGCGTTTTACCCAACAACATCGCCGTGCTCAGTGCAAACAATTGATAATGCGCTTGGTCAGCGACCGATTGACGAATATTATCAACCGTCAACTGTGCGCCCTGTGGAAACAACAGCCCAAGCTTCTCCAACTCTTGATCTGCCGCCAGCAAGTTCCCTTCCACGCGTTGCGCCAACTCCGCGGCCGCTTCGCCATCCAACTGTAAACCGATGTCAGCTGCACGCTTCTGGCACCATTGAATCAATGCATTGCCTTCTATCGGCTTGGATTGCACCACCAGCCCCTGGGCTTCAATTGCTTGATACCACTTGGCTTTGGTTTGGCGGCTATCCAGTTTTTCACAGGTAATCACCACAACGGTTTCCAAATCCATCACTTGCTGCTGTTGATTCAGCCAGTTACGGATAAACTCACCGCCTTCCTTTCCGGGCGTGCCTTTTGGCATATCCAGCTCGATAATGCGTTTGTCCGCAAACAGACTCATTGCCTGAGTATCCATTTGCAAATCCTGCCAGTTAAACTGGCCTTCAACATCATAACGATCGCGCTGCATAAAGCCTTGCGCTTTCAGTGCTTCTCGCAACGCATCCAGAGATAAGCGAACATAAAGCGGCTCTTCACCATAGATCAACACCAGAGGCTTTATCTGAAAACCCGGTTGTTGAGCCTGCCTGATAAATGCCGGTGCGGTAATCACGAATCTGTCGCTTTCTTCTCTTGTTGTTTAGCAGGATGCATCAAGGCATAAGCACGGTTCAACCGATCCAATACTTGCAAAGCAACTTCAGACGCCATTTGGCGTTGAATCGATTGTAATTCACGGCTGGAAGCCTGTGCTTGTGCGGCATTCACACTGCGATCACGATAAGCCACGGCTTGTGCCTGGATAACACTTTCTTCAGTCGCCACAACTTGGGCGTTGAACGGCTGAATCATTTTCAGCAACTCACCGGACACATCCCCTTTACCATCTCTAGCGGTAACGGAAGTGCTCATTTGAGTCGCCTGCAAATTCAGCACCAGCTCGGCATCGGCCAAGTTATCGACAACCTTAATACCCATGGCCTGCAATTGCTGACTCAGCACCTGTGCGACATCACTTCTTACGCCAGGATTTTGTACAATCTTGATGCTTTGATAAGTCGCCGTGGCTGCATCACCCATGCCTTTCAAATGGAAACCACAGGCAGACAACAACAAAGTCGCCGCAAGCAATCCCGCGAAGGCAATAGGCTTGATACCCCCAACCTGGCAGATTTTTGTTGCGACTCTTGTCATTTTCTATCCCTTAACAACGATATTAACTAATCGTCCCGGCACTACGATTTCTTTAACGATTTCAAACCCTTCAATAAACTTGGCGGCCTGTTCATTGGCTTTTGCGGCGGCGATAATTGAATCTTTATCGGCATCGGCCGCGACTTCAATCTTACCACGCAGCTTACCGTTGACCTGAACCATAATCTCGATTTCATCTTTCACCAAAGCGTTTTCATCGACTTCAGGCCAAGCAACATTCAACACCAAACCATCATGCCCCAACATTTCCCAAAGCTGCTGAGAAATATGCGGGGTCATTGGTGACAACATCAGCACCAGCATCTCCAGTGCTTCTTGCATGACTGCCTTATCTTCCTCACTCTCAACTTGATAACGGGAAAGTTCGTTCATCAATTCCATGGTTGCCGCAATCGCCGTATTGAAGTGCATTCTGCGCCCAATGTCATCAGACACTTTCTGCAAGGTTGCATGCAGTTTCAAACGCAAGGCTTTTTGCGTTTTGTTCAGACCATCTTGTGAGTGACATGCCGATGTGTTTCCACCGTCAACATGTGCTACCACCTGACGCCAAACTCTGTTCAAGAAGCGGTAAGCGCCATCCACTGCCGAGTCAGACCACTCCAGCGTTTGTTCTGGCGGCGAAGCAAACATGATATACAGTCTCAAAGTGTCCGCACCATACTGGTCGATCAACGTTTGCGGGTCGATACCATTGTTCTTCGACTTGGACATTTTAATCACGCCACCGTAGCGCACTTCTTCACCCGTTGCTTTCAACTTACCGGAGACAATACCGCCCTTCTCATCAGAGACCGGCTCGACATCCAGCGGAGAATACCAAGTTTGCTTGCCGGAGGCATCTTGTTGATACCAGCTTCCGGCAAGAACCATTCCTTGCGTCAATAAGTTTTTAAACGGTTCGTCGGATAAAACCAAACCTTCATCTCGCATCAACTTGTGGAAGAAACGCGCGTACAACAAATGCAAAATCGCATGCTCGATTCCACCGATATATTGATCGACCGGCAACCAATGATCTGCCGCTGCTTTATCCAACATCGCATCATTCGAGTTTCTTGATGTATAACGCGCGTGGTACCAAGAGGACTCGAAGAAGGTATCGAACGTATCAGTTTCACGTTTCGCTGGGCCACCACACTGTGGACACGAGCAGTTCTTAAAGCTGTCCAGTTTCGCCAATGGCGAACCTGCACCATCCGGCACCACATCTTCCGGCAAGCGTACTGGTAAATCTTTTTCAGGGACCGGCAACGCACCACAAGCCGGACAATAAATGACCGGAATTGGACAACCCCAATAACGCTGGCGAGAAATCCCCCAGTCACGTAGACGGAAGTTGGTTTGCTTTTCACCCAAACCAAGTTCACCCAAGACTTTTGCCATCTCGTTCAAGGCTTGTTTCGAGCTCAAACCATCGAACTGACCGGAATTAAACAACACCCCTTTTTCAGGGTAAGCGGCTTCAGAAACATCCACATCGTCCGCATCTTTCGGGCGAATAACCAACTTAATCGGCAAATCATTTTTTTTCGCGAACTCGTAATCGCGCTGGTCATGTGCAGGTACTGACATCACCGCACCGGTTCCGTAACCCATCAACACGAAGTTCGCCGCCCATACCGGAACAGTCTCGCCCGTGATTGGGTGTTTAACGCGAATACCGGTATCGACCCCTTTCTTCTCCATGGTTTCGATATCCGCTTCCGCAGTGGAAACGTGAGAACACTCTTCAATAAAACGCTCTAAAGGCTCGTTATTAATCGCCGCTTTTTTCGACCAAGGATGATCTGCCGCCACCGCAACATAAGTCACCCCCATCAAGGTATCCGGACGCGTGGTATAGACTTTTAGATTCTCCGCACCCGCTTCTAGGCCTGACGCTAACGGGAATTGGATTTCCAAACCTGTTGATTTACCAATCCAGTTCTTCTGCATGGTTTTGACCTGCTCAGGCCAACCTTCCAGTTGATCTAAATCTCTTAGCAATTCATCCGCATAATCGGTAATCTTCAAAAACCATTGCGCGATTTCTTTACGCTCAACCGGCGCACCAGAGCGCCAACCTTTACCGTCGATAACCTGTTCATTCGCCAATACCGTTTGGTCAATTGGGTCCCAGTTAACAACCGACATCTTGCGGTAAACCAATCCTTTTGCCATCAAGCGCGTGAACAACCATTGTTCCCAACGGTAGTATTCCGGGTGACAAGTCGCGACTTCACGCGACCAATCGTAACCAAGCCCCAACGCCTTTAACTGGTTACGCATGTAATCAATGTTTTCGTAAGTCCATTTGGCTGGCGCGACATTGTTCTGCATGGCCGCGTTTTCCGCAGGCAACCCAAATGCATCCCATCCCATTGGCTGCAATACGTTTTTGCCTTGCATGCGTTGGTAACGAGAAATCACATCCCCGATGGTATAGTTGCGCACGTGCCCCATATGTAGCTTTCCACTTGGATATGGGAACATCGACAGGCAGTAAAATTTCTCTTTACTGTCGTCTTCTTTAGCAACAAATACCTGATGGTCGTCCCAGCGTTTTTGAATCTCCGCTTCGATGTTTTGGGGTTGATAATCGTTATAAATTTCTTCAGCCATTGACTTCGTTCTTTTATGATAAGATGCGTTAAAAATAAGACAAAAATTATAACAGATTTGGAGAAATAAAATGGCCGACAATAAAATGCTTGAAGCCTATCGCTACCTTTTGGAAAAAGCGAAAGAAGAGCTGATCAAAGCAGACATGAAAACCTGGGAACTTCTCGGGCAAGCTGTCGAAAATATTGAAGAAAAAGAATCGATTCTGGAAGAGTTGACGGATGAAGAAATGGAACAGGTTCGCAAAGACCTGAAAGCAGACTTGGAAGCCGTTGCCGAAAACCTGTCTGAGTACCAACAAGGCGTAGAGAATTTCCTGGAAATGGAACTGCCGATTTTGGAAAGTTACTTGGAAGAAAAAGCACTCAGTCTTGCTGACCCGACAGACCTGATGTTGTTGCGTTTGCGCATGAACGCTGCCATGCACAAAGGCCACTAAGCCAAAACGCTCAATACCCAACCTGGCAGATTTTAGTGAAAATCTACCAGGTTGGGTAGAACGTCTCACTCAGCGGAAACAGCCTTTTTCCGTGACTTATAAAGTCTTGCCCCTAGTACAAACACCAACCCAATCGCCATCAATATCTGAATCGGTAGCAGTTTCCACTTAGCAAAGAAAGTTTCGCCAACATAAGGCTGTACATCGCCTTTCAATACGCCGGCTTTATAGGCAGGAATTTTGGCTTTGATTTGACCATCCACACCGACAATCATGGTATAGCCGGTATTGGTACTACGAGCAATTTCACGCCCCAACTCCAGCGCGCGCATTTGTACGTCCTGCACCTGTTGTGCAGGCTCGAAAGTATGGGCAAACCACGCATCGTTACTCACCGTAATCAGGTAACGCGTCTTCGCGACGGTTTTTGCCATCTCATCGCCAAACGCAATTTCATAGCAAATGGTCACACCTGCCATTTGCCCCCCCAACTTCATGGGCTTATTCACCACATCGCCTTCGCTAAACTCGGAGAATGGAATATTGAACAACAAGCTCAATGCCTTGAAGAAATTGGAAAATGGGAAATATTCGCTGAATGGCACCAAGTGTTTTTTGTAATAAAACTCTTGAGGATTACGAGCGTTCACCAGCGCGTTGTAATATTTTTCATGGTCGTCTGTTCGGGCAATCACACCGAGCAAAATATCTTTCTCAAGTAATTTAGCATCACGAATAAAGGAATTTAAAACACCCTCTTGTACCAAATCGAAGTAGGCAGGAATCGCGGTTTCTGGCCAGACAATGACATCCGCATCCATGCTCTTTTTCGTCAAACTGACATAGGTTTTCATCGAAGGCATGAACTCGGATGCAAGCCATTTTTTATCTTGCGGAATATTGCCTTGAACCAACGCCACCTTGATAGGTTTTCCTTCTGGATGCACCCAAGTGATTTGTTTCAGGCCAGCACCCAACAACCAAATACAAGCAAATGCTGCACTGATGGGTAGCCATAGTCTCGACTTGAGCAACAACACAAACAACCCTGCGGAAGTCGCTATCGCCCAACTAACACCCAACACACCAAACACCGGCGCATAACCATCTAACCAAGTACCTAGGTGCGTGTTACCCGCCAAGAGAAAAGGAAAACCGGTAAACCAAGAACCACGAATCCATTCCATCAACACCCAAACCAACGGCATCATTATCGCCAGATCGATCCATTGTCTGTCTGGATTGGTTTGCTTGAGTTTCGCAACGATTAACCCGGCGATTAAGAGATAAAGCGACAGGAACAGAACAAAAACAAAGGTCGCCAAAGCGGAAGTTATGATGTTCATGCCAGAGTAGAAGTACATACTGGAAAATAGCCAGCTAGTCCCTAAACCGAACATACCCAACCCGAACCATAAGCCGATACGCATGGCTTCAAAACTGGTTTCAGCTTTTTGCCATAAGAAAAACAACCCCATCAAAGCTGCCAACATGGCCGGCGAAATATTAAAGGGCGCAAACCCCAGGACACTTGCCGCTCCCAATACCAATGCATAGAGGGCAGAACGGTCAGGATTAAAAACAGTAAAAGGCTTTGCAATCGCTTTAAAAAATTTCATGAACAGTTCTTCAAGTTAACATAAAAAAGGAGCAACACTGCTCCTTCCATTTTTATCATTATTAACACCGCAAGAGTGTGATAAACAAATTAATCCGCCGGTTGCGAGACGCCTTCACCGGTTTCCAATGGTGAAACGATAAAGCAATCAACACGACGTCCGTCGGCTTTCAAAACCTTAAACATCAGGCCTGCAAACTCAAACTCTTCCTCTTCGGAAGGAATGCGCCCCAGGTCTTTTGAAATCAAACCACCTATCGTTTCCAACTGCTCATCTTCCAAATCAGTTTTGAAAAACTTGTTAAAGTCTTCAAGGGACGTAATCGCCTCCACTAAGTAACCGCCTGAGATGTGCTTTTGAATGTTATCTTCACTTTCGTCGTGTTCATCTTCGATGTCACCAACGATTTCTTCCAACACATCTTCAATCGTTACCAGACCTGCAAGCTCACCATACTCGTCAACGACGAGCGCCATGTGGTTACGGCTTTTCTTGAATTCCTTCAACAGTATATTCAATCGTTTACTTTCCGACACCATGACCGGCGCACGATACAACTCTCTCAACTGAGACAATTCTGTCAAACTATGTTTGGTCACAGCTTGCAATACATCTTTTGCCAGCAAGATACCAACGACTTCATCGGTATCCGCAGAAAAAACGGGATAACGGGAATGGGCAGACTCCAGAATCTTATCCAAAATCACTTCGATTGGGTCAGCCTCATCGACAAAGCTCAGCTGAACCTTGGGCACCATGACATCCCGCACACGGGTTTCGAACACATTTAACACCCCCTTAATCATCATCAAGGCATCGTGCTCAATCAGATCTTGAGCTTCTGCTTCTTCCAAAAGGGTTTCTAAATCTTCCCGACTCTCCGGTTCGCCTGAAAAAATCTTTGCAAATCTTTCAAGCCACGAAGAGCCGCTACTAGTGTCACTACTCATGCGAGCTGTTTTCTCCTTAATATGAGAGCTTTGCACGAGATGGGTTCACGAATAAAAATGACTGAAATCTCATTTTTCCCTCGCGCCCTACTCATGCAAAGCTCTCAATCTGCAATTTATCTTAGCCACTAAAAATGACATTTTAATGGCAAGTGTTTAAAACCTATTCTTCAATTGGTTGATACGGCGAGTCAAAGCCCAGTCCCGTCAAAATCTCCGTTTCCAGCGCTTCCATTTCCTCGGCCTCAGCATCATTCATATGGTCATACCCTTGCAAATGCAAGCAACCATGCACAATCATGTGTGCCCAATGGGCAATAATCGGCTTATGTTGTTCCGCCGCTTCGCGCGCTACAACTGGTGCGCAAATGATCAAATCACCCAAATAAGGCAACTCTTCTTCCAGCTCCAACAATCCCGGTGGGTTTTCAAACGGAAAAGACAGTACATTCGTCGGGCAATCTTTCCCGCGATAATCTCGGTTCAAAGTCTGGCTTTCGTTTTCTTCGACAATACGAATCACCATCTCAACTTCACCGGAAGCCCAATCCTGCATCAATGAGGCGGCCACCCAAGACTCACATTGCTCCAGTGTCGGTAGTTCAATGGATTCGCCGGAAACCAATTCGACTTGATAATCTATATGAATCATCCTGCCGCTCCTTCAGACTGCCTTCTATCGAAGACATCGTAAGCCTGAACAATCTTTTGTACAAGGGTATGGCGAACAACGTCTTTGGATTGATAAAAGGTAAAGCCAATCTCCGGCACGCCTTCTAATACTTCTATGACATGACGTAACCCTGATTTTTGACTTTTCGGCAAATCACACTGGGTAATATCTCCGGTGATAACCGCTTTCGAGCCAAAACCGATACGCGTCAAAAACATTTTCATTTGCTCGGTGGTGGTGTTTTGCGCCTCATCCAGAATAATGAAGGCTTCATTCAAGGTGCGTCCACGCATAAACGCCAGAGGGGCAATTTCTATAATATGGCGTTCGATCATACGCTCAACCTGTTCAAAACCGAGCATCTCAAACAGTGCATCAAATAGTGGGCGCAAATAAGGATCCACCTTTTGATTCAAATCTCCAGGAAGAAAACCAAGCTTCTCACCCGCTTCAACCGCTGGACGCGTCAGGATAATACGACGAACATCTTCCCTTTCCAGCGCTTCAACTGCCGCTGCAACCGCCAGATAAGTCTTACCCGTTCCTGCAGGACCAATACCGAAGTTCACATCATACTGCTGGATGGATTTGAGATAGTTCGATTGATTCGGGTTACGGGTCTTGATGGTTTTCTTACGGGTTTTGATGAGGACTTCAGAGTCATCCACCGTTTTGGCTTCGTCATAACCAACGGACTGCAACGCCATGTGTATTTTTTCAGGATCAAGCGGCTCTTTTAAAGCTTGCGCGTACAAATCACGCAGAAAGCTTTCCGTTTTCACCAATCTTTCAGGAAGCCCGGTGACACTGAATTTAAAGCCAAGATGGTTGATCTCAACCCCTAGGCGTAACTCAACTTGAGCGATGTGCTCACTTTGCCAGCCGCAAAGATTCACCAAAGCATCATTCTGTTCGGGAGAGAGTTGGAACTGTATGGTATGAAGGGTTGTCAAAAGCCTGATATTGCCTTATTTGAAATCGATTACAAAATCTTAATGAATTACTGATATAAATACAATGAAGAATTTAGGGCATCTCGAAAAAACACCAATGAGATTCTGCGAGACTTAAAGGCCACTTCTTCTAGACGAGCGTTGCCGAGTTTAGTCATTCTAAGGTCAAAGCGCACAACAACGAAGAAGTGACCTTTAAATCTCGCCCGAAGGGGCTTAGCCAAGTTCGACAGCCCTGCGTTGCGAAGTCTCACAAGGTCTAGACATTGCTTCAACTTCTCGCCTTGTCCTGTCAAATTTGGCGTTGCCAGAATCCATCGGGGGTTATTCGAGGTGCCCTTTAACCGATCGTCTATGAGTGCTCGCTAAAACTCACACTGCGTAGTATTGGCGCTGCGCAAACTTCTCAGCTTCTGGCGTGGCAATAAGCTTGCCTTTAAGCGAATTGGCATAAGCCTCAAGGATTTCTACGTCGACAAATTGTCCAATGAGTTCCGGCGAACCTTCAAAATTCACGACACGGTTATTTTCCGTGCGACCAGAAACTTCCGTTGTTGAATTGCGCGACAGACTTTCAACCAATACGCGCTGAACACTTCCTTCCATCGACTTACTGATTGCTGCCGTTTGTTCATTCAGCATATCTTGCAAGGCTTGAAGACGTCGTTTTTTGGTATGCATTTCAACATCATCCGGCAAACTTGCCGCAGGGGTTCCTGGACGTGGGCTATAGATGAAGCTGAAAGAACGGTCATAGTTCAACTCTTTAACCAGCGCTAAGGTCTCTTTAAAGTCATCACAAGTTTCTCCCGGGAAACCAATGATAAAGTCACCGGACAAGCTCAGATTAGGACGCAATTTGCGAATCTTGCGAATAGTTGCTTTATATTCGATTGCCATATGATTACGCTTCATCATCGCCAGCACGCGGTCCGCGCCAGACTGAATCGGCAAGTGTAAATGTGACACCAGCTCTGGCACTTCCGCATAACAATCAATCAGACTTTGCGTCATTTCATTTGGGTGCGATGTGGTGTAACGAATACGATCAATGCCTTCTACGGCTCTTACGGCATGAATCAACACCGCTAGGTCAGCAATCTCTCCATCCGGCATGACACCACGATAGGCGTTAACGTTTTGCCCAAGAAGATTGACTTCGCGCACACCTTGCTCTGCCAACGTTTCAATTTCTGCCATCACATCAGCAAATGGACGACTGAACTCTTCTCCACGGGTGTAAGGCACCACGCAGAAAGTACAATATTTAGAACACCCTTCCATCACAGAAACGAAGGCGGACACGCCGTTAGACTCTGGTGCAGCCAAGTTATCGAACTTCTCGATTTCTGGGAAGGAAATGTCGATAACGGCGCGTTTTTTGAACTTCTTATCCTGTGCAGCTTCATCGCGCATCGATAAGGCCTCGTCGATCATTGCCGGTAAACGGTGCAAAGTCTGAGGGCCAAAAATCACATCCACCAAGGGTGAGCGCTTACGAATCTCCTCCCCTTCCTGTGAAGCAACACAGCCCCCTACCGCAATAATACGATTAGGCTTTTCGGCTTTCCATTTTTTCCAGCGCCCCAATTCGTCAAACACTTTTTCTTGTGCTTTTTCACGCACCGAACAAGTATTGAGAATCAGCATATCCGCTTGCTCAGGCATTTCAACCGCTCCAAGCCCGTAGGTTTTTTCCAGCAATTTCGCCATACGATCAGAGTCGTATTCATTCATCTGACATCCGTAAGTCTTGATAAACAAACCGCCAGTGAATGGAGAAGCATTTCTCGCCTTACCCCTTCGGGCGGCGAGTTCTTCGTGTGAAGTGTCTGACATAAAAAACCTAAGTCCAAGTAAAGGAAAACAGCAAAAACGTAACAAGAAACCCTAAAAAATGCATGGATAAATGCCGTTCAAAGCAAACAGAAGTTATTGATAAATATCCATTTTTAGGGCGCGTATTCTAGCAAAATCTGCCAGGTTGGGTCAATGTTTAAACGCCTTACCACACAATAAAACAAACCCCATAAAACAAAAAACCCGGACTAAGCCGGGTTTCATCACAACAATAGCTTTGATTACATTCTGAAACAAACTGTGTTGTTGGTTGCTGTATAGGCAGCAGAGTTGTTGCGACGCACATCACCAGTTGCACCGTTACCGTCATCCATTTTGGTGTCCAATTCTGTCGCTGTCTCTTGATCTAAGCCTGTATAACAAACCGCCAAGGCAAAGACTCCATTTGGAGTATTAGTCAAAATCTGAACTTCACCACCCCATTTATTGGATGGGTAATTTGTTCCGGTATAGTTCCCTTTAATCAACCCATCAAGCGCCAAATGTTGAAACACCACGGTGCGCTCACCACCGGTGATTTGCCCGTTACCGTTACCAGCATTGGTTGTCGCAGTATTATCATCCCCTGGCAATCTATTTTCATGCCTTTCCTGATAGGAAGCGACAGCTGCGCCCCATTGCTGCACTTCAGATTGCGTTGCCTTGATTCTGGCATTCTGAATCAACTCTTGTCCTTTCAAAACACCACCCAGCAATAATCCGATGATTACCAATACGATTGCAATCTCAACCAGTGTAAAACCTTTTTGCGACTGCATTTTATTTGTTTGCGACATGTATCTCTCCTCACTTATTCTACAAACTTATATCTTTAAGGCAATTTACGTAAATAATACTGTATTTTAATAAATAATAACGCCTTTAAATATAAATATTTTGCCCAGACTCCCCCCTATCACTGCAATGCCATCGGATTGTTTTCCAGAAAAGCTTTTTTAATATCGTAACCAGAAATGGTTTCAATCGTGTCATCAAAAAATGCTGTGCTACTGTTATTAAACCTTGCTGCCCAGTAAAGCGTATCTGTATCACAATTCTCACGCTCTTGAGTACTCAGCGAATTACAGTTAGAGATATAGCCATCTTTGTTGAAAGCAACCAATACAACCGATTGATTATCCGCAGCCATGCTGGATGCTGCCGTACAATTATTGACAGAGGCATCACAAACGGAATAGTCCCCCGTACTTGGCACCACCTGAGTAGGTAAAGTGTTTAGATCAAACTGCGGTAATGCGGTTTGGGGCGCCGTTGGCGTATTGCAGAAATAGTTTGCTGCTCTTCCTGCTGGCGGCGATGCACTTTGCGCGCAAATATTACCCGATGCCGCTTCTTGATTGACTGCATACCGAATAGGATTCCCCCAGCCATCAGATACATTGGCTTTATTCAACCCTAAATCAATATAGGGTAGTCGCCCGGTAGCTGCCGTACACCTTGAACCGTTACGATTCTCTCTACCGTCTTGATTAGTGTCTGGACAAGGCAAATATTGATTCACCAATGCATACGCTAACAAAGCTTGTTTAACCTGCTGCAAGCTTTGCTTTGAGCTACTGTATTTTGCGCTGTCGCGCTGCGATTGTATCATTTGAAACCCACCGACACTCAAAATACCGATAATCACCAGCACCAATGCCAACTCAACCAAGTTAAAACCAGATTGCTTGCGATATGATTGACTGTAATCCACACTTTTTCGATTCACTTTATTGCCCCCACTTCTAGCAAGGCTCGTTTGGCATCAAGCACCGTCATAGCATCCAAAAAATCTTGATTATCGCCTTTGGTCTCACTAAACACTTCATCACCATCGCAATTCTCTTTTTGGCGTGCGCTACTCGCTTTTTGACAATTATCCCAAGTCACCAACCCATCGGCACCAAACGACGCGACCACGTAAACCAAGGCGTTTTCTATTTCATTTCCAGAGGCATCTTCTAGCCATAGGTTTTTGTGAGAGTTTGTACCACTCCCAGCTTTATCAGACCCAATAGGAGGTGTCCCTAATTGCATATAAGGTGGTGCATTAAAGCTGGACACGTCAATACTACCACCTGTTTTACACGCCGAACTGCAAACGCTATCACAGCCCTGACAGTAATAAACATGGGCACTCGAACAATACGCCAGTTTATTGGATACCGTTACCGCCCCCTCAGAACCAAATACACTGGATGTTTGGCACATATCGTTCACATATTTCTTATTTTCAGCCCTTGCATTCACTTGGTAATAATAGGCACTTCCCCAAACATCCTTTCCACCAACAGAAAGATCAAGATAAGGCAACGTGCCTGAACGACTTTTACAAACTGCCACGCCAGAAGTAATCTTTCTATTCTCTTTTCCATCACCATCGGTATCTGGGCAAGGCAAATGATGATTCACCTTTAAATAGGTCAACATTGCCTGATGAATATCAGACATCTCATTCTCTTGTTTCTGTTGTTTTTCAACCAGCGTAAGAGCAGAAGTAGAGGCAAACATACTGGTAAAGAAAATCCCTACCAAAAGCAACGCCAAAGCAATTTCAATCAATGAAAAGCCTTTCATGCAGGAATAGCGCGCCTTCCTCATGGACATACCGCCTGACCATCAATAAATTGGTCTCGCCAATTGCTTCCCGCCGGGTTACTCACCGCACTGTAATCATTAAACCAGTGTGCAATGCTTGGAGACAAGCTGCACAAAGCAGATTTTTGCACCTTAATTCTGGCCTCCATCGCTGCTTTCCATTCATCAAACGTAATGCCTACAACCATATCATTGACCGTAGGACTTGATTGCTGTCCAGAGTAGAAAAACCGAGCGCCGGCTGCGTTCCCATTATCTATTTTGTTGCCTGAAGCATCAAAACGCATATCCAAATACTGCCTAACAACTGTTTTTGCATCGCCTGACAAGGTTCTATCTTGAGACGTTCCATCTGGAAATGTTTGCGGTACACCCGGCGCAATAATCAGCACAACATAGTTACCAGAACCATTTACCTGTAACCAAGGCAAAGTATTGTCGGGCAATGCTGTAGGGCTTCCTAAATCAGGGCCACTGGATGGTGTTAGAGCTGCGTTCAGAGGCGCATAGCGATGTGTTGTGGTATTGTTGTAGTCGCCAGATGCATTTACAAAACGATCTGCGACGACGTAATAGAATTCCTTAGGGGAGATGTCTTTTAAAAAGAAATTACGTGTCTTGAACTGCACAGGTAAAAAGCCATAGTCAAAACCTGTGGCATCATTCCCAGTCACCCTGGGATTACTACATGGACTTTCCGCTCCAGACAAAGCACCATCTCCATCCATGTCAGGACAAGGAAAATAACCAGGAGAGGGAATAGCTGAAATTTCAGTATTTGTTACAGTATTAGAGACCAGATTACTTTGGAAAAGCTCAGGTTGAAAAACAGCGTAAGTCAAAAGTTGTTGCTTAATAAAATTAAGCTCTTGAAGGCTCTTTTGAACATCATGCTGGCGATGAGTAAACCCATAGTTTTTTGCATAATTACCAAAATAGGCCGCGGCACCGAGCAACATCAAAATCAGCATCACCATCAAAATAAAACCGGATTGTTTTGAATGGTTTCGAATTGATGGAAAGCGCTTCTCCAAACAGGATAACGACTGACTCGATAGTGACTCAAACCTTTTAAACATCATAAAGAACTGTCTTCTCCAACCCGACAGAAATATGATGAATTATACGTCAGTTTACGCAAATAATATGGATTTTGCTACCACAGCTTGTTACCAGCCTGCTGTTGCTCAACAACCCACTGCTGGAAAGCAGGCGGACCATATGCCAAGGTAAGCGGATCCTTCTGTGTTTCCTCATCTTCAGGATCTTGCATTTGATAAATCAATGGCCGCATGGTTCGCTCGGCATTTTGCATTAACCAAGCTAACGTGTCCTGAGGAATCTCCCTACCAACAGGAACCGCCAAATCCACTTTTAGCCCTTGCCAAACCAGCACATTATCAATTACCAATGCACCACACTCATTAGGGCGAAAATCATCTGGTAAAAAGCTACCAGATTTTACCCAGGCACACTCAAAATTTTGACACGGATTCACCGGCCTATTCTCATAGTCATCACAGCCTTTTCCTGTGCTATGTGGACATGGATGACCTGGGTAAGCCTCACAGCCTTTCACTTCTATTTGCACCCAACCATCACAACAGGCTGTACAAGGTTGGCAACTTCTGTTTTTCATTTCAAATACCTGTTTTACGCATTCCGCTTTGTCAAAGATACGTTTCAGTATACCCTTAACAAAACAGAATTCTAGATAACAAAAACCCCGCCGAAGCGGGGTTTTCTTATTCTAACTAAACTGCCCTAAGACAGCATTAAATTAGAACTTAACTTGGAAACCAACGTTAACTACAGAAGTGTCAGTTTTCTTAAGCCCTTGAATGTTAGACAATGACATATAGTCAGCGTAAACTTTAGTAGATTTAGCTAGAGCATAATCAACACCTACACCCATACCAGTACCATCTTTCATTGCAGTTGAAGCTGCAATTACGTTACCAGCTGAGTCTTTTTCAGTTCCGTTAAAGTTCTTAGCCTTACGATCAACCATTGAGTACTTCAAACGAGGTGTGAACGCACCCATTTTGTACGCCGCATTAATAGCAATCTCACTACCTTCCTGAGAAGTATCTTTTATAGCTTTACCAGAGAAGTCAGAGTAAGTTACGTTTGCAGTCAACCCAGCAACAGCATACTGTGCAACCAAACGCATTTCAGTTGCAGCTTCACCTGTAGAAGTAGATGAACCATTGAACGCTTTAGAGAAAGAGTTCATTGCACCAGATAGGTACAAACCTTTCTTTTTAGAACCATAAGTTACTGCTGCAGAAATTACATCAGTAATTGAAGATTCTTTAGAAGTGTCACCACCAGTTTCTTTTGGAACAAATGCAGCAATAACTTTAACACCACTAAAAGAAGGTGAAACATATGCTAAAGCATTGTTTGTACGAAGTTCACCAGAGTTTTTAGTAACGCCTAGCTTAGACCAGTTGTTATCGAATTCTTTATCGTTAAATGCATCATAACCTTGAGCCATTTTGAAAGGCGTGTCATGACGACCGATGATAACAGTACCGAACCCACCAGCAATACCAGCAAATTGGTTACGGTTAGAGATAGTAGAACCATCAACCATACCTACACCGAACTCAATACCATAAACTGCTTTCAAGCCGTTACCTAGATCTTCAGAACCTTTTACACCCAAACGTGAAGCATAAGACTTTAGGAACATACCAGAATCTTTTTTAGACTTAGTTCCTTGATTTTTAACTTCTTTACTTACTTGGAAAGCTTGGTTGATTTGACCATAAACTGTAGGAGCGTCAGCCATAGCAACTGGCGCAGCGATAGCAGAAGCAACTGCTAGAGCGATAATGTTCTTTTTCATCATTTATACCCTATAAATAGTTAGTTAGTATGCCCACGTCACCGTGAACTTGAGAGCAACTATATTTAGTTTTATATGGTCATGCAACTTTTTTTAAGAAAAAAACAACAAAATTTGAAAGTGTAGTTTTTTTACAACAACACAAACATCAACCCCCTCTATAAAAGACTCCTATGTATTATTAATTTATACACACCTTAACAACAAATAAGCACCCCCTTAAATGCTTTTTTTTCAAGCTTTTTTTGTATTAATTTTTTTCATTTTTACACACAAAAATTTTTATCCATAAATTGATTTCTATCAGTTGCATTCATTTTTCATTTCCACTATATTTTGAGCTTAGCAGTGCAAAAAAAACTATATATAGTAGAAATGCTCATTCTACACACAATAAAATAAAGCACTCTCTTAACAAGAAAACTCACTCATTTTATTAACCTTCTGAATTTATTAAAGATTGTAGCCATGTCGAACGAAAATTTACTTGTCACCAAGCGCGACGGTTCAAAAGAACCGATTGACTTAGAAAAAATTCACCGTGTAATTACTTGGGCAGCCGAAGGATTAGAAAACGTTTCCGTTTCGGAAGTTGAATTAAAGTCTCATATACAATTTTATGATGGCATCAGCAGCTCAGATATTCATGAAACCATTATCAAATCTGCCGCCGATCTTATTTCAGAAAGCTCACCAGACTACCAACACCTAGCAGCAAGACTGGCAATCTTCCATTTACGCAAGAAGGCATTTGAACGCTTCACACCACCAACACTGTTTGAGCACGTCAATAAGATGATACGACGCGGCATGTATGACGTACAGTTACTTGAAGATTATACAAAGGCCGAGTTTGACGAACTTGATGCCTACATCAAGCACGAACGCGACATGGATTTCAGTTACGCAGCCGTTAAACAACTAGAAGGAAAATACCTAGTTCAAAACCGCGTAACAGGACAAATATTTGAGAGCCCGCAATTTATTTATATGCTCATCCCTATGAGTTTATTTGCTCATTATTCAAATGATGCGGAAGAAGGCAAAACCCGACTGGATTACATCAAGCGCTTCTATGACGCAGCCTCCACCTTTAAGCTATCGTTACCGACACCTATCATGTCAGGCGTGCGCACCCCAACACGACAATTCAGCTCTTGTGTATTAATCGAGTGTGGAGACTCGCTTGACTCAATTAACGCAACGTCTTCATCCATTGTTAAATATGTTTCTCAACGTGCCGGTATCGGGGTCAATGTTGGTCGCATACGAGCCATTGGTTCAGAAATTCGTGGTGGTGAAGCCTACCATACGGGAATGATACCGTTCATCAAGCACTTCCAGACAGCCGTTAAATCCTGTTCGCAAGGTGGCGTGCGCGGCGGTGCAGCAACCCTATTCTTCCCAATCTGGCATCTTGAAATCGAATCTCTTGTTGTACTGAAAAACAACCGTGGGGTTGAGGAAAATAGAGCTCGCCACTTGGATTATGGCGTACAAATGAATAAGCTGATGTACCAGCGCATGATTGAAGGCGGCGAGATCACCTTATTCAGCCCATCAGATGCTCCAGGTCTATACGATGCCTTCTTTAACGATCAAGATGAATTTGAACGCCTGTATAAAATCTATGAAGCAGATGAAAAGATTCGCAAGAAAAAAGTGAAAGCACTAGACCTGTTAACTACAGTCGCGCAAGAGCGAGCTCAAACAGGCCGAATCTACATTCAGAATGTTGACCACTCCAACACACACAGTTCCTTTGATGCCAAAAAAGCGCCAATTCATCAATCGAACTTATGCCTGGAAATCACTCTTCCAACTAAACCACTAAATTCCGCCGACGACCCTAATGGTGAAATCGCGCTATGTACGCTATCTGCCTTCAACCTAGGGGCAATTGAAAATCTGGATGAGCTCGAAGAGCTATCGGATCTGATTGTTCGTGCATTAGACAGCCTGCTGGATTATCAAGACTACCCAGTGGTTGCCGCAGAACATGCTAGCCTTGGCCGCAGAACGCTTGGGGTAGGGGTAACAAACCTTGCCTACTATCTGGCAAAAAATCATGTTAAATATTCTAATGGTTCCGCAAATCCATTGGTCCACAAAACTTTTGAAGCCATTCAGTACTATTTATTGAAAGCCTCTCTAGGGTTAGCAAAAGAAGTCGGAAAATGTAGCCAGTTTGATGACACCAAATATGCTCAAGGCATCTTACCAATTGACACTTACAAGTCAGACCTAGATGAAATCTGTAACGAAAAGCTTCATTACGACTGGGAAGCCCTTCGCGAAGAAATCAAAACCCACGGCTTGCGCAACTCAACCCTGACTGCACTTATGCCTTGTGAAACCTCTTCACAAATTACCAACTCAACCAATGGTATTGAGCCGCCACGAGGTTATGTTTCAGTCAAAGCATCAAAAGACGGCATCTTAAAACAAGTTGTCCCGGGCTTTAAGGAACATAAAAATGACTATGAGCTTTTATGGCAAATTCCCGATAACAAAGGCTATTTGCAGCTAGTTGGGATTATGCAGAAGTTTGTTGACCAAGCCATTTCGGCTAACACTAACTATGATCCTGCAAAATTTGACGAAGATAAAGTTCCAATCAAAGTCGTATTACAAGACATTTTATACGCTTACAAAATGGGACTTAAAACGCTTTACTACCACAACACCCGTGACGGCGCCAAAGACGCCGAGGAAGATGACGGATGCGCAGGCGGCGCATGTAAACTCTAAAGTTTACTCATAATAAAAAAGGGCGATATCGCCCTTTTTTATTACCTATTATTTACCCCTCAACCTCGTACAACTCAGCATCAACCCTACTGTGCGATTAAACGAAGTCCTCACCCACCTCTAAAACTCGCCTCTCAGACAAACTTCTGCTTAATTCCATTAATACGCCAAGCTTTCACTCAAAACTCATTCAATGAACCTTCTAAAACTATTATCCTTGCTGTTTTGTCACCTATTTTTTTATCGCACAGCATATCTTCGCTATTCAACTCTGGCATAATTTATTTCCAGAATAACTTTCCCAACCAAGACATTAAAAAGAATAGCACCCCAACCTGGTAGATTTTTGACATAAAAAAAGCGGGCTATGCCCGCTTTTAACTAACTAACTATTAAGCTTAAGACTTATAGATCAAATGACTTGGTAATACCAACAATCATTGATTCATCAGAGCCTTTTGATGCGCCATAGTTGTTTTTATCTTTGTGCATAGAAATATAACTAATGCTTACATCTGTGCCTTTAGCAATTTCTGTACTATAAGATACATCAATCCAGTTATGGTTTTGACTTCCATTTCCATCTGTTGTTCCTAGGAATTTATCACCCACACCATAAGTTGCAGAAATACCAGCATAAGTTGCTGTCAATGCATACGTCATATATGTTTGATCTTTATAATCGCTTCCAGAAGTTTTGTGACTCGCACCTTCATGGCTACCAGTAGCAACATCTAGAGACAAAAACTTGTAACCCAATGACGCTGAAGCTTCTAAGTATGATGAATCAAATGCATTTGCATCTTTTTTAAAGTCTTTTGTATAACCATATCTAGTTAAGTTAACACCAACATCAAGACCAGAGAAAGATCCAGACCAACCACCATACAAATCATACTCTAAGCCTTGGTTTGTACCGCCATTAGACAAGCTTGACTCCCAAGTCCCAACTGAAAAGCCACTATCACCAAAGTCATAATCTAGACCACCTTGAGCTGCTGCACTATCAGTTTGAGCCAACCCGCGGAAGTAATACTTAGTTACTGCACCGATATTTGCAGAAGCCCCTGCTTGTGAAGTAGCTGGTGCTAGAGCTGCAACTGTTGAACCTGCTACAGCCATTGCCATAACCAATGATTTTAATTGTGCTGTTTTTTTCATTTTGCTTCCTTATTTTTTGATAAGTTAATCATAAACTCACACACCACATAGAAATCAAGATGCCAATTATCATAATAAACTTAAATTTCAATAACTTAGATACAAACAACACTTAACACAACCCTTTTTGAGACAGCGATAAATTCCAACTTGGACAAAACAACCTCCATATTGGTGCAATCCTTTCTCCATTATTGCAGACACAAAAAAACCCGCACTAGGCGGGTTTCTTGTAAAACGAAAATAGATATTAACGTTTTGAGAACTGTGGACGACGACGAGCTTTGCGCAAACCAACTTTCTTACGCTCAACACGACGGGCATCACGAGTCAACAAACCACGTTGACGCAACGCAGAACGATTAGCTTCTTCATAGCTAACCAATGCACGTGCAATACCATGACGAACTGCACCGGCTTGTCCTGTTGTACCACCACCAGTCACTGTCACATAAACATCAAACTTATCCATGTTTTCAGTTGCAGCAAATGGTTGATTAATTACCATAAGATCTGTATCACGAGCAAAGTACTCATTGATATCACGACCGTTAACAGTCATTTTTCCTGAACCAGCACGCAAGAATACACGAGCGACTGAGCTTTTACGACGACCTGTTCCGTAATATTGTTCTGTTGCCATTATGTTTTCCTTCTTAGATATCTAGTGCTGTAGGTTGTTGAGCAGTATGAGGATGATCAACACCCGCATAAACTTTCAATTTTTTCATCATCGCACGACCCAAAGGACCACGAGGCAACATACCTTTTACTGCCAATTCAATTGGACGAGCAGGCTTTTCAGTCACCAACTTCTGGAAGTTAGTTGATTTTAGGTTACCAACATAACCAGTCACGTGGTGATACATTTTATCTGTACGCTTGTTACCAGTAACAGCAACTTTGTCCGCATTGATAACAACGATATAGTCACCACAATCAACATGAGGTGTATATTCTGGCTTGTGCTTCCCACGCAAACGCGCAGCAATTTCAGAAGCCATACGACCTAGGGTCTTACCTTCTGCATCAATAACGTACCAGTCACGTTTTACTTCTGCTGGTTTTGCAACAAATGTTTTCATAACTTTGTCCTAAAATATGATTGTAATCCAAATTAACCGTCAAGGTTTTCACCTCAACGAGACACTTACTGTTTAACGGGCAATAAGGGTAAGGATTAAAGAAGTGGAATTTTATGGATTATTGAGACAATGTCAAGCTGTAATTCGTTTGATTTCATTAAAGATTTAAGTTTTTTAAATCTAAAATGAACATTGTGAAGATTCTTTCTGCAAAAACGCGACCAAGCCTTTTTCGATTCTTCGAAATTCTTTGACTAAATTCTTGCCTTTTTCAGTCAACTGCGTACCACCACCAGACTTACCGCCTTGCTCTTTAACGACTAATGGCTCATCAAAAAATTGATTCATCTCCTCAATAAGCCGCCATGCTTTTTTATATGACATCTGCATATCTTTAGCCGCGGCATTAATTGAACCCAGTTGCTGAATTTTTTCCAGTAAGGTTATTCTTCCAATTCCCACATAGGCGTCATCCTTTCCAGTCAACCAAAACCTTGCTGAAATGTTATTCGAATAACGTTCTCCCGGCATAACCTTTCCTTTTTTATTCAAGATCAGTACACAACTATTATAAAGACTAAATAAAAACTCGTCAGAGGTTTGAAAAACTTTTCAAACCTCACACAGCAATCTCTTCGGTTGCTGCTCTTGAGTTGTCTTTTGAATGCCAATTAAATTATTGTTGCAAATATAAAAGGATACTTGCATCGCTCGGATTTATGCTTAACATAGCTATCAGGTCACAATATTTTCACTATTCCAAGGTAAAGGCACAATTCAATTACCTTTTAAAAAGAAAGGAATTTGCAATTCCACTAAAAATTAATGAAAATGTGAGCCACATTACGTAAACAAAGAGACACCGTCGATTTCCATACCGCGACATTATCGTCAACACCGAGTAGTGCATGATACTAAGCCAAAAGAAAAAACTCTATAACGACCGTTTTATCAAATATGGAAAATACTTTATTCTGATTTTTGCCATTTCATTATTGACGCTGGCAACTTTCCTTTTTCACAAAACAAACCAAATCAAACACAGAGATTTAATCCTTAACAACGCTATTGAACTAATTGGCGAAGAAATCGATTTCTCAAAGTCGGTTATTTTCTTTTCTGAAGATCATAGACTTAACTCACAGGCTCTCACAAAGCACGCGCAAAACATTCAAAGGCTTCTCACAGAAATTCAGTCATACGACCATGACACCCCACAACTCAACAATTCACTTTTTAAACTGGAACAAACTGTCAGCACACTCAAAAGCTTGATGTCAGAGTTCAATCCTTTATTCCATCAAATTTCTCAAAGCCGCATTCAATTCCAAAAAGAGCTTGAGCAATGCCAGAGTCATTTAAGCACCAATGCTCAGCGTATTGCCTTGTCGGATCTAATTCATGCCAACCAGTTATCCTTATTGTCTGTCAAAACAGGCACTATTGATCATTTTGAAAACATTACAAACAGATTTGAAAATACGGTTACCATCGATGCCTGCAAACCTTTAATCTTCCAAAGCAGACAACTCATTGATCTACAGCAAAGACTGTCTGGCGTTTACCATCAGATTATTAACCTGCCACTTAAAGAAAATATTTTAAATATTCATGCACTTTACCAGACTAAAACCAGCCAAGATGTTGAACTGAGCTTCTGGTACAACCTGACATTAGTCATCATCAGCTTGTTGTTCCTGACTTTTATTTCCTTATCCTTGTACAGACTGTTCCATGTGAATAAAAACTTAATCCAAACCCTCGAGGACCTAGAACAACAAAAGAACATTTACCATGCCTTAAGTGAAGCCAACCATGCTGCTTCAGCTTTGGCAACTAAAGAAGAAATCTACCAAGCGATTACCGACATCATTATTCGCTATATCCAAATTCCATCATGCTGGGTTGCGGTAAAACAGCCCAATAGCAACTGGGTAGAACCTATCGCCATGTCAGGCATTGGCCAAGATATTTTGGGCAACATCCAGGTTTCAGTTGACCCAACACTTCCTGAGGGTCAAGGCGCTGTGGGTATTGCCTACCGCAAAAAAAATGCGGTCATTCAAAATGACTATTCACTAACCGAAACCTCAAAACCTTGGTTTAATGAAGCCATGAAATGGGGCGTTCATTCTCTAGCGGCATTTCCAATTATGCGTGGTACGGAAGTGGAAGCTGTCATTGTTTTCTATGCCCTCAAACCTCGTTTTTTCAATGAAAAAATCGTTAAAATCATTCAGGAACTGATTGATGAAGTCGGACTGGCGCTTGAACGCTTAAGATTTAGAGAGGCGGAACAGGCTCACCAAACTTCTCAGAATATTTCTGCGATTGCATTCGAATCTCAAGAGTCCATTATCATTACCGATAAAGATGTTAGGATTCTAAAAACAAACCAAGCATTCACGGAAATGACCGGCTATACCGAAAGTGAGGTTTTGGGTCAACGCCCCGATATGCTTAGATCAAGCAAACACCCGGTTTCTTTTTACGATGACATCTGGACAACTGTCAATAAAACGGGTCGCTGGAATGGTGAAACTTGGAGCCGACGTAAAGATGGCAGCGAGTTTCAAATTTACCAGACAATCACCGCTGTTTTTGACGAGCACCAGAGAATCACAAACTATATTCTGCATCGCATAGACATCACGCAAAGCAAGCAAGCAGAGTCCGAAATTTCGTACTTAAAAAACCATGATGATCTAACCGGGTTGGCGAACCGTTCATTCCTTAAGCAGAAAATCGAACAGTTCCTACAGCAAGAACAGCAAGCCAACGTTTCCTTTAACGTCATATTGGTCATTGTAAACATCAAGCGCTTCAAGACTCTGAATGAAACGCTAGGACACTTGGCAGGCGACGAAATCCTGATTGAGACAGCAAATCGCTTAAAAAATATTCAACTCAAAGATTCCATCAATACCTCTATCAGCCGCATCGGTAGTGATGAGTTCACCATCTTATGCCAGCTCAACAACAGTAAAACGGTCAGCCTCAATCAACAAGTCAATCATACGATGAATGCGATTAATCAGCGTTTTGAACTGCCATTCCAACTGGCTAACGAACAAATAAACATCCAAATCTCACTAGGTGTCACGCTTTTCGACACTAAGAGTCAAAATACGCCGGAAGAAATTATCCAACAGGCACTCACTGCGCTTAACCGTGCTCGAAAAAATGACCAGAACAACTTTGAGTTCTATCAAAGAGAAATGCAAGAGCGAGCCATTCAAGAGCGCAACCTTGAAATTGACTTAGCACGCGCTTTGGAAAAAGAAGAATTCGTACTTTATTATCAACCGCAGGTAGAACTCAAAACAGGAAGAGTCATTGGTGCGGAAGTATTGGTTCGTTGGCAAAAAGAGGATGGCTCTCTGATTCCACCACTTGAGTTCATCCCAACACTAGAAAGCTCAAATTTAATCATCCCTCTAGGGCAGTGGCTCATCCAGCAAGCGCTTTCAGACGTTCAACCTTTCCAGGAGCAGTTTGAACAGCCATTACTCATCGCCGTGAACTTATCTGCATTGCAGTTCAAAGACCCCAACCTGGCAGATTTTATAGAAGATGCCATCAAACGAAATAACTGCCTCCCAGAGTGTCTGGAGCTGGAAGTAACTGAAAGCATCCTGATGGAAAATCACACTGCTGTCACCGAGATTTTAGAAAAGCTTTCCAAGCATGGTACCAAAATCGCGATTGACGACTTCGGCACAGGCTATTCATCTTTGGCTTACATCAAACATTTTCCGGTCAATAAATTGAAGATCGATAAATCCTTCATTGATGATATTGACAAGCCCAAAGACCTCGCAATCGTTCGTTCCATTATCGAAATGGCTAACGCCATGAATATTCGTTCTATTGCCGAAGGGGTAGAAACCCTTACGCAAAAAGAAATGCTGGAGCAATTAAACTGTCAGGAAGTACAAGGTTTCTACTATAGCCAACCCCTGCCATTCAATGACTTCATTGAATATGCTTTGAACAACCAAAGACGAACTCTCAGCTAAACAGACACGATGAAGCCTCGCATTGCCGTCAACTTGATTTCGGGCGCTTTGGGATCGGGAAAAACCACCTTGATTCGCCACTTAGTGTCACAAAAACCACCAGAAGAACGCTGGGCACTCCTAATCAATGAATTCGGCGTTGTGGGCATAGACGGAGCCATTCTCGCACCAGAAAGCCTTGCCGATGCCAAGGTGTCCACACATGAAATTCCCGGTGGCTGTATTTGCTGTACTGCTAAAGGGGAGCTGAAACAAAACTTGGTGGACATCGCCAAAAAGTACCGCCCGGATCGCTTGATTATCGAACCGACAGGCCTAGGCGAACCTGAAACCGTGGTAGATGTACTCAACTCAGTAGAGTGCGCACCTCTTTTCGACATCCAAACCCTTTTCTCAGTGTTTGATGCCAGCCGCATTACGCCAGAGGACCTTCACGACAAAGCTATTTTTCAAAGCCTATTGAACATGGCAGACATTATCCTGTTGAATAAAACAGATTTAGCTGAAGACTCTCGAACAGACGCTTTAGAGGCATATTGCCGTGACCATATCTTCCCCAGCAAACGTAGCATACTGAAAACCAAGAATGCCGAAGTGGATATTGCCGAAATCTACGGCGAGCATTTCATTTCGGAACACTTTCGCTTTTCCTTACAAACTGAAAGCCCAAACAATTACCCACTAATGATTGAAAACGCGGCTCCATCAATTCACACCCTCCCTTTTGAGCCTCTCACTATAGAAGGCGTGATTGAACGTGCTTACCAAAAAAGCCCGCACGCTCAATCGATTGGGTGGATATTTGATGCCAGCTTAGTGTTTGACTGGAAAAAGATTTTTGATTTATTCGAACAGTTTCAACACACCCCTACCGTTCTGAGAGCAAAAGGGATTTTCCGTGTCGGCAACCCACGCATGCTATTCCAATACGTCTCTCAAACCGCCACAAGGGAAATCATTGCTTACCGAAAAGATAGCCGAATAGAATTGTTACTCACCGAAGACGCCATGTTTGACTTTCATGCTTTCGAACGTGCACTCGACTCCGCCATCAAGTTCCGTTAATGTAAGAAAATCTACCAGGTTGGGGTAGATTGAGTAGATTAAAAAATGCCAATAAAAAAGCCCGCTACCAAATGGTGACGGGCTTTTTTGTTTCAAACAGTGCTTACTGTTTATTTTTGAGGGCGCGGCAAACCACCTTCTGTGTACTTCACGCCACTGTGCCATTGCCAGATAAAGTACAGCAATGGAATCACCAGCAAGGTCAATACGGTCGAAGACAGCGTCCCAAAAATCAACGAAACCGCCAATCCACCAAATACCGGATCGGTAATCATAATCATGGAACCGAACATAATCGCTAATGCTGTCAACAGGATCGGTCTGAAACGCACCTTACCAGCTTGAATAACCGCATCATGAAGACTATAACCTTCTCGACGGTATTCAAGTATAAAGTCAATCAACAACAAGGAGTTCCGCACCACTATCCCGGCAAGGGCAATGACCCCGATCATTGAAGTCGCCGTAAACGCCTGACCTGTCAGCCAGTGCCCTGGGAAAACACCAATCATGGTTAACGGAATCGCTCCCATAACGATCACCGGCATCATAAATGAGCGGTAATAACCTACTAAAACCAAATAAATAAAGATCAGCGCCACGATAAATGCACTTCCCATATCTCGGAACACATCTAGCGTCAAACGCATCTCACCGCCCCACAATAGGCTGTAAGTCATCACATCTTTTGGCTGGGCGTTGATAAAACCAAGGTTTCCAGTATGGAAAGTCACGCCGGAACCAGGCAACTTAACGCCATCCAGCATTTTATCCAGCGTCAAAACTGCATAAACTGGGCTGGATCTTAACAACTCGCCGCCGACCATCACCATTTGATGCTGATCTCTTCCCATGATGGGTTTGGCTTTCTCAACTTTTTTAATCGTCGCAAATGCCGAAATCGGAACCGATTGCCCAGAACGAGAAGTCACCATCAGTGACAGCAATTGCTGCGGAACAGTTCTTTCCGAACGAGGCAAACGTACAATGATATTCACAGGTTCACGCACATTATCCAAGTGCATATAGCCTAGCTCGAACCCATTGATATAATCACGCAGCATCTTCGAAACCTTCGCGGGAACAACGCCCAACAGGTTGGCTTGGGTACGATCTATATTGATTTGATAGCTTTGCGTGGTCGCTGTCACTGTGTCATCAATATTAATCATGCCGTAAACCTGATGCATTTTGGCGTTGATTTCTTTCGCCGCTTCGCGCAACTTATCGTAATCAGGCCCATAAAGCTCTGCCAAAATTTGTGTCGTCACCGGTGGCCCTGGAGGCGTTTCATAAATTTTGATATTCGCCGAAGGGAAGCTGATTCGAACAGATTTCAATGCCTTATTGAAAGACTGAACAATCTCATGTGACGATTTATCACGGTCATGCTTATTCACCAGATTCACACGAATCTGCGCAAAGTTAGCGCCCTTCTTGATCAAGTCACCACGAACCAACGCAGCAAAATCAATAGGTGCATGCTCACCAAGATAGACACTGTAATTTGTCACAAAAGGTGTATGTCTCAAAACTTCACCGACACGACGCACCACCACATCCGTCGCCTCAAGTGCCGTACCTTCCGGCATATCCACTTGCACAAGGAAAGTACTGGTATTGTCATAAGGCAACATCTTCACTTCGACACCACCGGCATGAAGCGGATGATTCATGCCATCCGAGCGAATGAACTGTAATGCGGGCTGTATCATCGCGGCAATTAACGACACCAAAACAGCAGCCAAGAATACATTACGCTTGGTACGACTATCCAATAAAGGAACAATCGTCTTACCATAAAGCTTTTGCATCCAGTCTTCTTCCTGCACGTGGTGTGCTTCAGTACTAAGACGTGCCTTCATATTGGCAATAGCACTCTTTCCTAGAAAACGGTAGGAGGCATAAGGCACCAAAATATAGGCAATCACCAAAGAAGCAATCATCGCCACCGGCACATTAAACGGAATTGGTGCCATGAACGGCCCCATCATCCCGGTTACGAACAACATTGGAATGAAAGCCAAAATTACCGCAAAAGTTGCAACGTTGGTCGGGTTTCCGATTTCATTGGTGGCACGAATCAAAACCTGATCAAACTCCTTCGGATCAAAGCCATGATGGATATGCCGGTGAATGTTCTCTATAACCACGATGGCGGCATCCACCAGCAACCCCAAAGATAGAATCAATGCGAACAACGTAATACGGTTAATGGTCTGCCCTGAAACATAACCGACAAACAACACCACAAACAGAATCAAAGGCACAGTCAGGGTAACGATACCCGCTTCGCGCCACCCCAAGAAAATAATCAAAATCACCACCACGGAACCTACCGCAATCGCTAAATGTTCCATCAACAAGTTAACAGCCGCATTCGCTTTTTTACCATCATCTCGAGTGATATCAACATGAACGTTCGCTGGCAATACACTTTTCTTAAGCTCGGCAAGTTTGGCTTGCACTGCATCCGCCACGGTTACCGCATTGGTTCCCGGTTTTTTAGCAATGGTAATGGTGACCGCAGGTTTTTCGACATTCGCATACTTAGGTGATGCCATACCGTAACCGATACGAGTATCCGTATCCGTCTCCATCGGGCCGTCGGTAATTTTGGCAATATCCTTCAAATAAATAGGTTGCCCTTTGACAATACCGATAATGATATTACCCACTTGTTGAGCATTACCAAGATAACCGTTCACTCTGACTGGATAGGTTTTATTGTTGTTAACAAGATTTCCTACAGGTAATGAAACGTTATTACCCGTCAACATTTTGCTGATTTGTTCAAGAGACAGCCCAGTTAATGAAATCTTTTGCGCATCCAGTAGCACATTAATGGCGCGGGTTTTTCCGCCAACAACATTAGTGAAAGACACCCCAGGAATATTGCGAAGGTTTTCAATCAACTTCAACGACACATCGCGCAGGTCGTAACCTGACAAATCATTAGATGTGATTGCCAATGTCATAATCGGCACATCATCAACATTGATTGGTTTGATAATCGGCTGCTGGGTATCCGGCGGCATCTTATCCATGTTCTGCATGATCTGGTTGTACAATTTTACCAAGCTCTCTACTTGGTTTTCGCCAACCTTAAACTGTACCGTCACCACGCCATAATCTTCACTGGCATAACCGAAAGTATGATCTACCCCTGGCAAAGCACTTAAAATCGTCTCCAACGGCTTGACGACCATATTTTGTACTTCTTCAGGCGTAGCACCCCCTTTCGGCACAATGATATTGGCGGCAGGAACCACGATTTGAGGGTTATATTCTCTCGGGGTAATCAAGTATGCCAATACCCCCGCCAACATAATAGCGATCATAATCATCATTGTGATTTTTGAGTGAATAAACATCTTGGCAAGTTTCCCTGCCATGTTTAGCGGCGCTTCGTTTTCCGGCGTACCGCTATGGGTTTGTTCAATTTTTTGTTGTTCTGACATGACTCGGCTCTCAGTTATTTATCAGTGGCTTTAACATCGGCAGGCTTGTTTTCCACAACCAAGTGGTCGCCATTCAACAAACTTTCGTTATTTTTTACCACAATAACATCACCCAGATTTAAACCGGCTTTTACTTCGATATTGTTACCAATCGACTCTCCCAAACGAACCATTCTAAAATTCGCTTGATTGTTTTCGTCTACGAAAACACCTTGAATACCGGAACGTACAACAATTGCTGACTTAGGCACCATAATCGTTTGTCTGTCTCCACGCTTAAACCCAACATGGGTAAAAGTTCCACTGTTGACGTCAATCGAAGAGGTCGGCAAGCTCAACTTAACTGTATGAGTACGGGTCTTAGGATCTGCCGCACTGACTAGCGTGTAAATAGTACCGATCATTGGCTTATCTTGACCGTCGATAAGCACTTCAGCCGTATCGCCAATGCGTAATACAGAATAAAGATCTTGAGAAACCTGAGTTTGCACACTCAAAGAATCCCTATTTTCCAATGCCAGTACCGGATTACCTGGCGCTGCCAAATCACCTGCTACCGCCATTTTTTGAACCACCACCCCGTTAAATGGCGCTTTAACATTGGAATATTGAAGCTGAGATTTCGCTTGATCCAGATTGGTTTTCGCCGCAACCAAGTTTTCCTGTGCGACCTTATATTGCAAACTGATCTTATCGAATTGCTGTTTAGAAGCTGACTCTTCTTCATAAAGCTTTTTAAAACGATCATAGTCCAGCTTTGCATCCAACAACGCGGCTTCTGCTTGCTGATAACCCGACTTGGCTTTTAAAATGCCACTCTTGACATCAGAGGAATCAATAGAAAAAAGCTCTTGCCCTTGTTTAACGGATTGACCAACTTTGACATTCAAATCTTTGATATAGCCCATCAAACGGGAAGAAATCATCGCCTTCTGATCAGGAACAATCGCACCCGGCACCACCACTTTTAAGGGGATCGCGCCTAACGAGACCGTCTCGACATCTACCTTCACGTTTTGAACCGGTGGCGTTTTTTCAGCCGAATTTTCTGATTGGCAGGCAACCATCGAAACCGACATCACCCCTAATACAATCGCTTTAGCTAATACTTTCATGTGTTCCCATCCCTAAATCGAAACTTTTAATACGGTAAATTCTGCAAACAACAAACTCAGTTCACCATGTTTTTTGTTTGTAAATCATGCATATCCATCGTGCCAGTCGCCAAGCGAAGCTGTGCTTTTTGAATATTGATTTCAAATGTCGAACGAACCAAGTCCGCTCTTGATTGGTCAAGCTGAGCCTGACTGGCTAGCACTTCTGTCATAGTAGCCACACCATTTTTATAACGCTTCATAATCAAGCGCTGAGCTTCTTCTGCTTGACCAACCGCTAGCCTGTTAGAATCACGTTGCTTTTCGGCAACCTGTAATGATCGCCAAGCCTTTAACACCATTAATTTTGTTTGGTTTTCTTTGGATTGCAGTGCTGCCTGCTTTTCATTCGCAATCGCATTTGCTTGGTCTATCTTGCTGGATGTCAAACCAAAGTCTGTCAACTTCCAAGACACAACCCCAGCAACCGTATATGACTGCGCACCAAAGGCTAGGTTTTCATCGTGTGTATCACCACGCGCCATGATATTGAAGCTTGGATAGTTATCTGCCTTACTGGCATCAATAGCTGCAACAGACGAACGTACCACTTGACGTGACGCCTCAAGTTGGGGGTTGGCATTGCTTGCCATATCCAAAAGTTTCTGAAGATCTTTCGATGGCACGGTCAAATCAACTCGCGGCCCAACTGTCAAAGGAGAATGATCGTCGATATTCATCAACATTCTCAAGTTATCCTTGGCAATCTGCTCTTGTGTCTGCGCCTTTTCAAGTGCGGTCATCGCTTGAGACAGATGCACATTGGCGCTCAGCAATTCGCTCTTCACGACAATCCCCTGCTCAACCATGTTTTTGGTGGTTTCAACATAGGATTGCGCCGCTTTCACCGCTTGCTCCGCCACTTGTACGAACGACTTGGCAGTATGCACACCTTCATAAGCTTGATAGACATTGTATGTCAGCATTTGCTTAACCGCTTCATCACCATGCTGCGCGGCTTGAATCATTGCTTTCGCCTGTTCTTGGTAACTGGATACTCGCCCACCATTCCAGACAGGAATCATCACTTCCAACCTAGTATTAAAATCGGTATGGGAACCTGGTTTATTTAAATCATTTGGCTGATTATCAATTGCAGATGCGCCGGTGTAGTCGGCTAACCCAAAATCTCTAAAGGTTGCCTGACGCTGACTGAGCTTCATTCCAAAAACACTCAATGCATCATCTGAATTCATCGCCGTCGCAGACAGTGTCACTTGAGGCAAGCGGTGAGCATTAGACTCTTTCAAGGCTGACTCCGCTTGTTGCAAACGATAACGGCTGGCACCGATTTCCGGGTTTTGTGTTAGGGTCAAGTCAACACACTGACCAAAACTGTATTCTTGAGCTTGCACAGAAAAGCTCATCAACATTGTACTGGCAAGAATCGCCGATACCGACAACACGACTTTTTTCGGTTTAAAAGGCATAATCATTCCTTGGTTCCTATCTCAACTTCTAAAGTATGCAGACCTTTTTAAACAAAGAATAGGCACATCTTAAAGCATAACAGACAAAAGCTAATCCGATGTTAGACTATATGAATCACACTTTATAAATCAATCTTATTAAGATATTAGTAAATACTTATATTGCGGCAAATTATATATAAGAAAATTCTAATATTCCAGTAATATCACCTGTTTTAACCAAACTAATTGTCGATGAAAGAAATGACTGGCTTGCCGACGGTAATAAATACTTGGCACATGAAATTGTTTCATCGCCCAATCCATCACCTCCTGAGCCGAAACCACTTCATCCTCACCACCCTGCACCAACACCCAAGGAACATCGATATTGATACCTGAAAAATCATACATACCTACTGCCGGGGCCACCGTACAAATCGCATCAGCCTTTAGCGAAGAGCATTGCTTTAAACTGACATAACTGCCAAACGAAAATCCTGCCAAGGTTAAGTGTTCGATTTCATGAGTTTCTCTTAGCCAGCTCACAATGGCAGCCAAATCACGTTGTTCACCGTCCCCACCATCATATTCACCATCAGAGGCGCCCACCCCTCTAAAGTTATAGGCTAGGGTGCCATACCCCAAAGACTGAAAAGTTCTTTCCAAAGTGGTTATGACCTTGTTATCCATAGTGCCACCAAATTTCGGGTGTGGATGGCTCAGAACCACCCAATGTTTTGCACAGTGATCATGTTTTTGATTGGCATCAGACTTTTTAGCACCCGGCAATGTTAGACGAACTTCTAATTGCCCAACATCTCCCATAACTGTTTTTGACATAACTTCTTTACCCTAGGGAACCTCTGAATGTTCATTCATAAGATTTATTTAGTCGCTTTGCTTGACTCTATATAATAACAATGAGATTTGACTCTAATAGAAAACATACCATGAAAAAATTGATTATTGATGACGCCGTTCCATATGCAAAAGACATTTTTTCCCACTTAGGGGAAGTAACATTGGTTCCAGGCCGTGAAATCAATGCAGAAACCGTAAAAAATGCCGATGCACTGATTGTCCGCTCTCGCACCCAAGTCAACCAAACTCTTCTAGAAAACTCCACGGTGGAATTTGTAGGAAGTACTGTCGTTGGACTGGACCATATTGATCAAAACTACTTAGCCTCAAAAGACATCCATTTTTATTCTGCTCAGGGGTGTAATGCAAACTCGGTATCTGAATATGTTATCAGCGCTTTATTACACTATGCAGAAGAGCGCGGATTTGAGCTTAGTGAAAAATCTCTAGGTATTATTGGCGTCGGAAATGTTGGCAAACTATTGGAGCAAAAAGCCAACGCTCTAGGCATGACTGTTTTCTTGAACGACCCACCTCGGCAGGAAAAAGAAGATTTACCTCATTTTGTTGAATTAGAAAAAGCTTTATCTGCTGACATCATTAGCTTCCACACCCCATTAACCAGGGAAGGCAAGCATCCTTCTTACCACTTGTTAAACCAAAGCAATTTTCATTTAATCCGTCCTTCAGCTATTGTCATCAATGCAGCTAGGGGTGGAATTATCGACGAAACCATCTGGTCGAAAACAGAAACTGACATCAACATCATTGACTGTTGGGAGAATGAGCCGAACATTGACCCTCTTTTATACAAAAAAGCAGACATTGCCACGCCTCATATAGCAGGCCATGCGCTAGAGGCAAAAATCAAAGGCAGCAGCATGGTTTATGAAGTTTTATGCAAGCATTGGAATCAGCCCATTCTGACGAAATGGAAAGAGCAAGTCCCTCATCCAACAGATACTTTAAACACAGGCTCCGATGGCAGTTTTCAATCCATGTTATTCAAACTAGTACATCAGTGCTACGACCCACACATTGACGATCTCGCCATGCGATCAAATGAGATTGATAAGGTTCATAAAAAATTTGAATATTACAGACGCCACTATCCCATCCATCACGAATGGACGGAATTCACGGTTAAAAGCAACCGCATCGAAGCTGAAAATAACCGTTTGAGAGCCCTTGGCTTCAAGGTTAAACTAATATAAGCAAATAATTATTTAGTAATTCCTAAATATTAGAATTCGTTTATTAACTATAAAATATAGTTATTCCTTCACAAAAAATTTAATTTTTCTTTTATAGATGACAAGAGTAACCTTGCTACCTGAAAAATTGATACATATCAATTCGACAACTCAATGGAGATACCTTAATGAAATTAGTAAACCTTTTCAAAGTTGCCTTAGTTGCAGCAGCGATTTCTACCCTTTCAGGTTGCGGAACAATTAATGCAATTAACAACCTAGCACCAGGTGCTGGCGAAACTTTCATGCAAATCTGGGATAAATGGGTTAAACACGATGGTGACATCGCTGAAGCAACCATGTGGGAAGTAAAAGTAGATGATGGTGTTGAACTACAGGATGTTATCGACGCAATCAACAACGTGGGAATCAATAATAATATTAAAAACGTTGGTGAACTTCCTCTTTCAAAAGAATTGAATGCTCGTGGCATCAAGTCGGACACTGTTTACGTTATGTCTTTCTGTAACCCAGAAACTGCACGTAAAATGCTAGACTTCTCTCCAGCAATGGCTGGTTTCCTTCCATGTCGTGTCACAATCGTTGGTGAAAAAGATGGTCTTCACATCTACTCAATGAACATGGATATGGCAATTAAAATGGGCCGTAAAATGCCTCCAGAGTTGCTAAAAGCTACCACAAAAGTACGTGATACTATCTGGGAAATGCTACAAAAAGGTAAGTCAGGCTCTTTCTAAGAACTCACTATACTCAATACAAAAAGTAGCGATTCAAAAGCCCGACTTGTTCGGGCTTTTTTATTTCTATCCTCAAGTACTTTATCCTCTTTATCTACTTTAAACCCAATCTCCATAACTACCTTCGCATTCCGCCTTATAGCGTGCTCGTCACAGATTAAGTCGAAAGCAACACAAGTTAACCTCTCTCTAATATTCGGAAATTAACATATTAATAACTAGTGATAAAAAAAAGCACTCTCACCATAAAATTATTTTAAACGCCTTCACAAAATTTAAAAATAACAGTAAATTCTTATATTAATAAACACTTATTTTATTTAAAATCAATAGGTTACCATCATATCTCAGCCTTAACCAAACAAAACCATCCTTTCTCAAGACTTTCAATTAATGCCACTAATACAAGATAAAATTTTTTTGATTATCAACCCACAAAACTCTTAGGCATAGTAGTCTCCGACAAGCACGTAGCCCCGCGCTCAAAGGATGAACGCCCATTTCTCACGGAAGAGAATTAGAGCTACAAAAAAATTCAACTACAAGAGAGTAATGAAAAAATGAAGATGACTCGCATTGCATTAGCAGTTTCCTCAACACTACTAGCAACTTCTGCATTTGCTACTAACGGAACAAACATGATTGGCCTAGGCGCTATGTCAAACGCAACTGGTGGAACAGGTGTTGCCGCTAACTACGGTGCTGAAACTGTTATTGCCAACCCATCAATGATTGGTAAAAGTTCTGGAACAGAAATGGTTTTCGGAGGGACTTTATTCAAACCATCCGTTAAAACTACCAACAATATCAAAAACAGCGCAGTCGCCGTTGCAACAGGAAGCCAGGCTACTGCTGACTCACAAGCACCAATTGGTTCAGCCACAAGCAAAGCAGATACAAATGTAATTCCTGCAGTAGCCGTTTCAAGTCGCATCAACGACCAATTGACATTTGGTATCGGTATGTTTGGTACTTCTGGTATGGGTGTGGACTACCAAGATAACGACATGCTATTTAACGCACAAACAAACATGCAGATTATGAAGTTTGCGCCAACATTGGCGTACAACACATCTAAATTTGGTTTTGGTCTATCACCAATCTTGCAATACGGTTCACTGGACATCAACTTCAAAACTCAAATGACTAATAACAATGGTAGCCCGATGTACGTTCAAGCAGACGGAACCATTACTACTGCTCAAACCACTACACCAGCTATAAAAACCGTTGGTAATGGTATGGCATCTGATCTAGGCATGGGCTACAACATTGGTGGTTACTTCAATGTAACTAATGCTTTAACTCTTGCTGCATCATATCTTTCTCCAGTTGATATGAAGTACAAAAATCAGCTTTCAACGGCTTCTCAAGCTTTTGTTAACCCAAATAGTGATTTCAAAACTGCTTTTGGAGATCACCTAGAACAACCATCTGAAATCAAAGTCGGAGCTTCCTACACCTTTGGTAACTTTGAAGTCAATGCTGACTATAAAAAGGTCGGTTGGGGTTCTGCTAAAGGCTATAAAGACTTTGGATGGGAAGACCAAGACGTTTACTCTCTAGGTGGTAAGTTCCAGGCTTCTAACTTCTGGGTTGGCGCTGGTTATAACTATGGAAGCAACCCTATCAAGAAACAAGATGGAAACACCTATAAAGGTGCTGTAATCAATATGTTCAACAACACCTTCTTCCCTGCGATTACAGAGTCACACTTCACTCTTGGTGGTGGCTACAGCTTAACCAAACATGTTTCGCTAGACGCATCTATCGTTTATGCGCCTGAAAAAAAGGTTACTGTTAACACAAGCGGAGTGTCTTCTGCCTTTGCATCAGGAATGGCTGGCTCACAAAAACAAGCTGGCAGTACTAGCTCAACAACACACTCACAAGTTGGCTACACTGTGCAAGTTGGCTACAAGTTCTAATATCGTTAGATATTTAGACCAAAACCGCCTTCGGGCGGTTTTTTTATATCTGTAAAACCTATTCAACCCCAACCTGGCAGATTTTTAAATAAATTCGGTGGTTGTAAACAATTTGTCATTTATTATTTTTTGAAATTAGTGCATACTGCGAAAAAATTCAGTTTTCACTCACGGAGTTTCAAAAGTGGCAAGAGTTTTAATAGCAGGATGTGGTGATTTAGGCTGTCGTTTGGCAGATACCCTAACGGCTGATGGGCATGAAATTTTCGGTATTCGACGCAATGTCGACACACTTCCTGATAGCATTTCTCCAATTGCGGCAGATCTTTTTTCTCAGCCACCGGAAATACCGGAAAACATTGATTACGCTTTTTATATCGTCTCAGCCAGCAGTCATAAAGACATTGCTTACTATCAAGCTTATGTCTTAGGCCTAAAAAACGTTATTCAGTCTTTAAGCGTGCAAAACGTCAAACGCTTATTCTTTGTTTCCAGCACCTCTGTGTTTGGACAGAATGATGGCGAAGTGGTCACGGAAGAAAGCACAACGGAAGGTAAACACTTTACCAGCCAACGCCTTCTGGAAGGCGAAGAACTTGCCTTCAACGCGCCATTTCCTGCAACCGTAATTCGCTTCGGCGGTATTTATGGTCCGGGGCGAACGCACTTGATAGATTTAGTGCTTAAAGGCAAGGCACATTGCATGGAAGGCGTTTATAGCAACCGCATCCACTCTGAAGATTGCGTGGGGATGTTGGCGCATTTGATGAATTATGATCAGGTTGAAGATTTATACATCGGCGTTGATGACGAACCGACACTAACCTGTGATGTCTATGAATGGTTGGCTGATCAACTTTCCGTTCCTCAAGACATTGAACACCTTGAACCAACAGAAAACAGTCGTGCACAAAGAAGCAACAAGCGTTTATCAAACGCCAAAATTCGTGCAACGGGCTATGACTTTAAATACCCTTCTTATAGAGAAGGGTATGGAGAAATGTTAGAAAACTATTAGAGAGCTTTGCACGAGTGAGGCGTGAGCTAAAAATGAGGAAAAATTTGACTGAATAAGGCAGAAAACGCAGCTAATAGCTAGCTATTAGCAAGTTTTTTAACGCGATTCAGATGAATTTTAACCATTTTTTAGCCGTGAATTCACTCATGCAAAGCTCTATTAATCTAACATCAACAAACAGGCCTCGCGGCAAGCATCTCACTTGCCGCAAAATCATCATTTACTTATCGTGTTTCTTTGACGAGTCATCAGAATCAATCACCTCACCCTCAATCACATCGGACTGATTTGTATGGTAGGTAACATGCACTTGCTTAACATGCCCGTTTTGGGCTTCCGACCACTCGGCTTCATAAACATTACCATCTTGACCGTGATAACGTGCATAGCTTGATTGGCGTTGCATAATAAATCGCTTGGCAAAAAATCTTCTGACAGGTGGAATCAATAGCAACAGTCCAATGGTATCGGTAATAAATCCGGGTATCAGCAAAAACAAGCCGCCCAGGAAAATAAACAACCCTTCCATCATTTCCGTTTCTGGCACTTGCCCAGCCGCCAAGTTTTGTTGTGCTCTCTGCATGGTTGCAATACCTTGGCTCTTCATCAGCCAAGCACCTGCAATAGCGGTAAATATCGTTAACAAAATGGTAGGCAATGCGCCTATCACGCTTCCAACCTTAATCAGAACATAGAGCTCCACCAAGGGTACCAACAAAAACATCAGGAAGAAAAATCTAAACATACCGGTCTCTTTTTAGGGTTCATTTACTCAACAAAGCAAATCGCTTTATAGCGACTTTGGGTTTGAACAAAATTTAGGATAGAATTGGGTTCAGCTCTACAATAATAAGAATACGTTTGAAACATTATGAAAGACTATCAACTTAGATAGCATCTTTCCTAATTTTTAAGATAATAACAAAATAGATATTTTCAAGGCGCCACTATGATAAATTCCACTTTTCGTTCGATATTAAGACTGCTTTTGTTGTCTTTTGGATTATTCACTCTCTCGGCAAACGCAAGCGCCGATGATGAACTTTTAGATGTAAACCAAGCATTTCAGCTGGCAACGCCAGAAGTTAAAAGTGGCGAAATCCATCTTCACTGGACAATTGCCAAGGATTATCACCTATACAAACAACGCGTCTCCATTTCCTCAAACGACTTAAAACTGGCCCCCCCCACTTTCAGCGCCGCCGTCACCAAAGATGATGCTGTTTTTGGTAAGACAGAAGTTTTCTTAAATAAACTGGATATCCAACAACCTTTCGAAGCGACTAAGCTTTCAAAAGCAACCATCACCGTGAAATACCAAGGGTGTGCCGATAAGCTTGGCGTGTGTTATCCACCGCAAACGCGTCAAATCTCGATTGACATCCCTGCCGCAAGCAGTTCTAACAGCCCGAACAGCTTGGGTAGTCTGAACGATATGCTGGCAGACAGCAATGATGATGGCGGCCTACTTCCAGCAGATAAGGCCTTTGCCTTCTCCAGCCATCAAGACAACAATGGCAACTTGATTCTTACCTTTAAAGTGGCGAACGGTTACCACCTTTACCAAGACAAGATCAAAGCATCCGTGTTAAACGGCCCTGCTCAACTCGGCACACTAGTGCTACCAAAGGCAGAGCCAAGTAATGACCCAGTGTTTGGCGATACACTGGTTTACAAAACGGATTTCGAAGCCAAGCTTCCTATCTCAAACTTAACAGCAAACAGCACAGTTCAAATCACCTATCAAGGTTGTTCTGACTTAGCTGGCGTATGCTACCCACCGGAAAAGAAACAAGTTAGTCTTTCTGCCAGCTCAGCAAATGCGACAACTGCATCTCCGGCAACCAGCAATTCTACTGCACCCATCTCCGAAACTGATCAGATCACCCAAACGCTGCAACACAGCTCGGTATGGATTGTTGTCGGAACTTTCTTCCTGTTTGGACTACTACTATCTCTAACGCCATGTGTCTTCCCGATGATTCCGATTCTATCAAGCATCATTGTTGGGCAAGGCGACAGTTTAACCACTCGTAAAGCATTCATCATGTCACTGGTTTATGTGTTGGCAATGTCTGTTACCTACACAGTGGCGGGCGTTTTGGCCGGATTGTTTGGTGAGAACCTACAGGTCATGTTCCAAAACCCATGGATTATCGGCAGTTTCGCCCTAATCTTCGTGCTACTGTCATTTTCGATGTTTGGTTTCTACGAACTACAACTCCCAAGCGCCCTACAGTCCAAAATCACCAACCTATCTAATAAACAACAAGGCGGTACGCTAACCGGTGTCGCGATTATGGGCTTCTTGTCCGCGTTGATCGTGGGTCCTTGTGTTGCACCACCACTGGCCGGAGCGTTAATCTATATCGGTCAAACCGGTGATGCTCTACTGGGCGGAACGGCACTATTTGCCATGAGTATTGGTATGGGTGTGCCGCTATTGCTACTTGGAACCTCTGCCGGGAAACTATTACCGAAAGCAGGTATGTGGATGGAAAATGTCAAAGCCGTATTCGGGGTATTGATGTTGGGCGTTGCTATTTGGATGGCAGCGCGAATCCTACCAGACACCGTCACGATGGTGCTTTGGGCAACGCTTCTGATTGGTTCTGCTATCTACCTTGGCGCGCTTGAGCCAATCGGTGAAAAATCCGGCTGGTCGAAATTGGCTAAATCCATCGGATTTATCCTTCTGACTTACGGCGTGATCCTATTTATCGGTTTAGCGGGTGGCAGTAAAGACGCATTGCAGCCTTTAAAAGTTTATCAAGGTGGTGCCGGTGGCTCTTCTGCTGCCGCTGAACAACACCTGGCTTTCAAGAAAATCACCACACTTGATGAACTGAAAGCAGAAGTCGCCAAAGGCAAGCCCGTTATGCTCGACTTCTATGCAGACTGGTGCGTTAGCTGTAAGGAAATGGAGAAATTCACGTTTTCCGATCCTGGCATCATGCAACAACTTAAAGGCGTAACACTGCTTCAGGTAGATGTAACCGCCAACAACGAGAACGATAAAGCCCTAATGAAAGCATTTGGCATTATCGGGCCACCAGCCATCCTATTCTTCAAGGATGGTCAGGAAGCCAGACAAAGCCGCGTCATTGGCTTTCAAAAGCCTGAGCAGTTCTCTAAAAACATCCAGGCTTCATTCAACTAAAACACCCCCAACCTGGTAGATTTTCAATAATCTGCCAGGTTGGGGACATGCTTTTTAACGTCAAAACCCCTCTTCTTGCACTCAAGCGCCACTTTCAAAACATTTCACGCATTTTCAATAGACTTTTAACGAGTTTCGGTATCGTTTTTATTGATATTTAGGTATAATTTCAAAAATTTATAAACAACTTTATTCTTCAAAATCCTAGGGTGTATTCATGGCAAACATTTTGGTACTGAACGGTCCCAACCTTAATATGCTTGGCAAGCGTGAACCTGAACATTACGGTAGACAAACCCTATCCGACATTATCGAAGAACTTGAAACCTTGGCGGATGAGTATGAAGTTCGTCTACATCATTTCCAAAGCAATGCGGAACACGAACTGGTTGAACGCGTCCAAGAAGCATTGGATGAGAAAATTGATTTCATATTGATTAACCCCGCTGCTTTCACGCACACGAGCGTTGCCCTTCGTGACGCCATGGCAACTGTCAAAATCCCATTTATTGAAATACACCTGTCAAATATTCACAAACGTGAAGATTTTCGTCAGCACTCCTTCTTTTCAGACCTAGCGGAAGGGGTTATTGCTGGCCTAGGGCCAATCGGCTATCAATTGGCACTCGCTGCTGCAGTTGAAAAACTGAAATGACAACAGAATCACATGAATTTAATTTTAAATATTAATTAGAGGTACTCCGAAGATGGACATTCGATCAATTCGCAAGCTTATCGAAATCGTAGAACAATCCGATATTGCCGAAATCGAAATCAAAGAAGGCGAACACAACATTCGTATTACGCGTAGCCAGGAGCCTGTTTATATGCAAGCACCAACTATGGCGCCTCAAGCGATGATGCACGCTCCAGCTCCTGCTGCTGCACCAGTACAAGAGCCTTCTGCTCCTGCCGCTGCGCCAGAAGTTTCTGGTCACAAGGTAGCGTCTCCAATGGTCGGGACTTTCTACTCAGCACCTTCACCGGATGCCGCGGCTTTCGTTAAAGTCGGCGACAAAGTTTCCGAAGGCGATACGCTTTGTATTATCGAAGCAATGAAAATCATGAACCCAATCGAAGCGGATAAGTCTGGAACCATCAAGCAAGTATTGGTTCAGAACGCTGAACCAGTTGAGTTTGGTCAAACCCTATTCGTTATTGAATAATCAGACTCCGCGGAGAAGCTATGATTGAAAAAATACTAATCGCGAACCGTGGTGAAATCGCCCTTCGCGTCTTACGTGCCTGTAAAGAAATGGGCATTAAGACCGTTGCGGTTCATTCCACCGCTGACGCTAACTTAAAACATGTTCTTCTTGCAGACGAATCAGTCTGTATCGGACCTGCGCCTTCTTCTGAAAGTTATTTGAATGTTCCTGCCATCATTGCAGCGGCAGAGATTACCGATGCCGAAGCCATCCATCCTGGTTATGGTTTCTTATCTGAAAACGCCGACTTTGCGGAGCGCGTCGAAGAAAGTGGTTTTGTTTTCATCGGCCCTAAAGCCGAAACTATCCGCATCATGGGTGACAAGGTTTCTGCCATTAAAGCAATGGTCGCAGCTGGCGTTCCTACTGTTCCTGGTTCAGGCGGACCTTTGGGTGACAATGATGACGAAAACAAACGCATGGCAAAAGAAATTGGCTACCCAATCATCATCAAAGCATCCGGTGGTGGCGGTGGACGTGGTATGCGCGTGGTTCATACTGAAGCCAACCTGATTAAATCCATCCAGTTGACCAAATCAGAAGCGGGTAGCTTCTTCGGCAACCCAGAAGTTTATATGGAGAAATTCCTTGAAAACCCTCGCCATATCGAAATTCAGGTATTGGCTGATGGTCAAGGCAATGCAGTCCACCTTGGTGAACGTGATTGCTCTATGCAGCGTCGTCACCAAAAAGTGGTCGAAGAAGCCCCTGCACCAGGCATTACCGATGAGCAACGCAACAGAATCGGTACGGCTTGTGTCAACGCTTGTATTGAAATCGGCTACCGTGGTGCCGGAACCTTTGAGTTCCTATATGAAAATGGCGAGTTTTACTTCATCGAAATGAACACCCGCCTTCAGGTAGAGCACCCGGTAACAGAACAAGTCACCGGTGTCGACTTGGTTAAAGAACAAATCAAAATAGCCATGGGGGAACCTTTGTCTCTCAAACAAGAAGACATTGAAATTCGTGGCCATGCGATTGAGTGCCGTATCAACGCGGAAAACCCTGCGAAAAACTTCATTCCTTCTCCAGGCACAATCGACAGATTGCACTTGGCTGGTGGATTGGGTGTTCGATGGGATTCTCACATTTATACAGGCTATCCGGTTCCACCAAATTACGATTCCATGATCGGGAAACTGATTTGCTATGGTAATGACCGCAAGACAGCCATCAGCAAAATGGATGTTGCTCTTCAAGAACTGATTATCAAAGGGATTGAAACCAACATTCACATGCAACGCGAAATCATGAACGATGCTGGCTTCTGCGAAGGCGGACAAAACATCCACTACTTAGAGCATAGATTAGAACACCTAGTTTAAGTTCTCACGATTGATTTCAATAACCACGGAAGGTGCTGCTTGCCCTTACCCGTGGTTTTTTCGTTTTAGAAATCTTAAAAAGATATTTTAGGAAATATACATGGCTTGGATACAAATCAACCTCACCGTCGAAGAAAAATTGGCTGAACCTTTATCGGATGCTTTTATGGAAGCCAATGCCGCTTCAGTGACTTTTATCGATGCTGAAGATCGTCCGATTTATGAGCCGGAGCTCGGCACCACGCCGATTTGGCAACACACAACCGTACAGGCGCTATTTGATGCCGAGGTTGAAGTCCAGCCCATCTTAGACTTGGTGACTTCCATCGTTCCAGAACTCAAAGATGCAACTTTCAAAGTCGAAGCCCTTGAAGATAAAGATTGGATTCGTGCTTGGATGGATCAATTCCAGCCAATGCAATTTGGCGACAAACTATGGATTGTTCCTAGCTGGTGCGAAGCGCCGCAGCCCGATGCCGCCAACTTAATGCTGGATCCAGGAATGGCATTTGGCACAGGCACTCACCCCACCACTGCCATGTGTTTAACTTGGCTGGATGCCAACCCTCCTGCCGGCAAAACGGTGATTGATTATGGCTGTGGCTCCGGCATTTTAGCTCTAGCTGCGTCCAAGCTTGGCGCGACAAAAGTGAAGGGTACCGACATTGACCCTCAAGCCATTATTGCCAGTGAACAAAACGCTGAACGAAATAATGCCCAGATCGCGTTCGCTCTGGTAGAGAGCTTTAAATCCGATCCTGCTGATGTTCTGATTGCCAACATCCTTGCTGGTCCGCTTAAGGAACTGTCCCCAGAGTTTCATCGTTTAACGAAACCTCAAGGTACGCTGGTATTGTCAGGCATCTTGACCACCCAAGCGCAGGATCTGATTTCTCACTATCAAACCCAAGGGTTTGATCTGCTTGAGCATAATCAGCTGGATGAGTGGACTCAACTAACATTTCAGAAGCACTAAACCCAAAAGTGTTACAAACTAAAACATGGCCTTTTCATACGCATCCCTTAACAGCACTCAAAACACCAACAAGCCAACGCTTGCGCTAGCACCGATGGCGGGTGTAACCGACAGAGTGTTTAGGGATATTGCTCGTGCATTAGGTGCGGACTATGCCGTTTCGGAAATGGTGGCGTCCAAAAAAGAACTTTGGCAGTCTGCCAAATCCTCCAGCCGTCATGCTGACGAAAGCGAAGAATCACCGCGTATCGTTCAACTGCTGGGAACAGACCCGGAAGAATTGTCAGAAGCGGCAAAATGGCAACAAGACAAAGGTGCTCAAGTCATTGACCTCAATATGGGCTGCCCTGCGAAGAAGGTTTGCGACGTGGCCGCCGGTTCAGCATTATTGGCTTACCCTGAACGCGTACAAGCCATTTTTGAGACCGTACAAAAATCAGTCGATCTACCGGTAACCGTCAAAATTCGTACCGGCACCTCACCGGAAAACAAAAACGCACTGGAAATCGCCAAACTGGCGGAAGCCTGCGGACTTTCTGCCATCACTATTCATGGTCGCACGCGTGTGGACAAATTCAATGGCAAAGCCGAATATGACACCATTCGAGATGTAAAGGCTTCTGTCTCAATTCCGGTCATTGCAAATGGTGATATTTGCACCCCCGAGGATGCGGATTTTGTATTAAAATATACAGCTTGCGATGGCATCATGATAGGGCGCGCTGCCCAAGGTAACCCTTGGTTATTTAAGCAGATTTCCCACTATCTTGACACGCAAACGCTATTGGAAAAGCCTTCCCCAGCTGAAATAGAAGCGGTCGTCATGCAACATTTGAACGGTCTTTATCAGCTCTATGGAGAAATACAAGGGCACCGCATAGCCAGAAAACATATAGGCTGGTACAGCCAACATCTTACAAACGGCACCGAACTTAGAAAACAATTTAACCAACTAAGTAGCGCTCAAGCACAGCTTGAGTTAGTAAAAGAGTTTTTTAAACCATGACTTCATTTAATGAAAAACAGCATAGCTCTTTAAGCGATCACGTCACCACGACACTAGATGCTTATTTCAAAACTCTGCAAGAAGAAGTGCCTTCAGATGTTTACCAGCTCGTCATCGGACAAGTTGAAAAACCGATGATCGAATATATTTTGAATCACACTGAATACAATCAGAGCAAGGCGGCAGATATTCTCGGCATCAACCGAAACACCTTGAGAAAAAAGATTCAAACCTACCAGATTTCAAAACCTTAAAAACCAAATTTTATGTTATTTAACTTCGGAGAAAAACTATGAAACCTGTTCGCCGCGCGCTTATCAGTGTGTCCGACAAAACCGGCATTTTGGAATTTGCCCAATCACTCAGCTCTATGGGGGTTGCCATCCTGTCTACAGGAGGAACTTATAAAGTTCTGTCGGAAGCAGGCTTACCTGTTACAGAAGTTTCCGAATATACCGGCTTTCCAGAAATGATGGATGGTCGTGTTAAGACATTACACCCTAAAATTCACGGTGGATTGCTAGGCCGTCGCGGTACGGACGATGCCATCATGAACGAGCATGGCATTGACCCAATCGACATGGTGGTTGTCAACCTTTACCCTTTTGAAGCAACGGTTGCGAAAGCCGATTGCTCTTTGGAAGACGCTGTTGAAAACATCGACATCGGTGGTCCAACCATGTTGCGCTCTGCCGCTAAAAACCATAAAGACGTTGCGGTGGTAACAGACCCTGCTGACTACTCACGCATCCTTGAAGAACTGTCTGCAAACAATGGTCAACTTAGCCATGCAACCCGTTTTGATTTGGCAATCAAAACGTTTGAGCAAACGGCTCGTTATGACGGTGCAATTGCAAACTATTTCGGCACCATGTTTACCGACAATGCTGAAGACAAATTCCCACGCACCTACTCAACACAATTCGTTAAGAAGCAAAGTATGCGTTATGGCGAGAACCCTCACCAAGCAGCGGCTTTCTATACTGAGCGCAACCCAACTGAAGCCTCTATTTCCACTGCAACCCAAATTCAAGGAAAAGAGCTTTCTTTCAACAATATCGCAGATACAGATGCGGCGCTGGAGTTGGTAAAAACCTTTGACGACACGGCTTGTGTTATCGTTAAACACGCTAATCCTTGCGGGGTTTCTATTGGCGCCAGTTTATTTGAAGCTTATGACCGTGCTTACAAAACCGATCCAACTTCCGCATTCGGTGGCATTATCGCTTTTAACCGTGAATTGGATGCAGAAACAGCACAAGCGATTGTTGATCGTCAGTTCGTTGAAGTCATCATTGCACCAAGTGTTTCCAAGGAAGCCGAAGCGGTCGTTGCCAGCAAACAAAACGTGCGTCTTTTAGCTTGCGGCGAACTCGGAGAACAGCAAGCAGCTTATGATTACAAACGTGTGACTGGCGGCTTATTGGTTCAAGATCGTGACCTAGGTAGCGTAACCGAAGCAGACTTAAAGGTTGTTACTGAGCGTACACCTTCTGCAAAAGAAATGGCAGACCTACTCTTTGCTTGGAAAGTCGCCAAATACGTTAAGTCGAACGCCATTGTTTATGTCAAAGACGGCATGACGATCGGTGTGGGCGCAGGACAAATGAGCCGCGTTTACTCTGCTAAAATCGCAGGTATCAAAGCAGCGGACGAAGGTTTGGAAGTCCCTGGTTCAGTCATGGCTTCTGATGCTTTCTTCCCTTTCCGAGACGGTATTGATGCGGCAGCAGCGGCAGGGATTACTGCGGTCATCCACCCAGGCGGATCGATGCGCGATCAGGAAGTCATCGATGCCGCTAACGAACATGGTATTGCGATGGTGTTTACAGGGATGCGCCACTTCAAACATTAAAGGGGTTTATTTACTTGATTTCTTCGTTGAGCAGTAAACTTCCGGTGCTCATGTACTCTAAGTACACTCCGCTCCGGTTTTACTGCCCGCCTCGAACGCAAGCAAAACGCTCATTACCCTGATGTAGTGCAAAGCGCTAGTTTTAAAATAGAAAAATAAACAAATTTCTAACTCGGAAGAGAGAGTCAAAAATAATGAATGTATTAGTTATCGGAAGTGGTGGTCGTGAACACGCACTGGCATGGAAATCGGCGCAATCAAGCAAAGTAACTAAAGTCTTTGTTGCACCTGGCAATGCCGGAACCGCACTTGAACCTAAGTTGGAAAACGTCAATATTGCTGTTGAAGACATCCCCAACCTGGTAGATTTTGCACAAAATAATGATATCGCTTTAACGATTGTCGGACCTGAAGTGCCATTGGTACTGGGAGTGGTTGATGCTTTTGAAGCGGCTGGCTTGAAATGTTTCGGTCCATCAAAAGGCGCTGCGCAGCTGGAAGGCTCAAAAGCTTTCTCCAAAGATTTCCTAGCGAAGCACAATATCCCAACCGCGGATTACCAAGTCTTCACTGAAATCCCGCCTGCTATCGAATATATCGAGAAAATGGGCGCGCCAATCGTCATCAAGGCAGACGGCTTGGCAGCCGGTAAAGGTGTTATCCTTGCGCAAACCAATGAAGAAGCCATTGCCGCTGTTGAAGATATGCTGGCTGGCAACAAGTTTGGTGATGCGGGCGCTCGTGTTGTTATCGAAGAATTCCTATTTGGTGAAGAAGCCAGCTTTATCGTCATGGCAGATGGCAAAAATATTCTGCCAATGGCAACCTCTCAGGATCATAAAGCGCGTGACAATGGTGACACAGGTCCAAATACTGGCGGGATGGGGGCTTACACACCTGCGCCAGTCGTGACTCGTGACGTACATGACCGCATTATGAAAGAAGTCATTGAGCCTACGATTGAAGGCATGGCAAAAGACGGCTTGCCTTACACAGGTTTTTTATATGCGGGCGTGATGATCTCACCTGATGGTGCGCCAAAAGTATTGGAATTCAACTGTCGTTTTGGAGACCCTGAAACACAACCTATTATGATGCGTCTTCAGTCTGACCTAAATGAACTTTGTCTTGCTGCATTAGACAAGCGTTTGAACGAAGTAACGGCAAAATGGGATTTCCGCGCAGCACTTGGCGTTGTCATGGCGGCAGGCGGTTACCCTGATGACTACCGTAAAGGGGATGTTATCAAGGGACTGGATTCTGACGTGATCAAAAATGCCGCAGACATCAAAGTCTTCCATGCGGGCACAACCACCAATGAAAATGGTGAGGTGGTCACCGCGGGCGGTCGTGTCTTATGTGTAACAGCATTAGGTGAAAACGTGACTGAGGCTCAAAAACGTGCCTATATCGGTTTAAACCAAATCCAGTGGGATGATGTTTACTTCCGCACCGATATCGGCCATAGAGCCATTAGCCGAGAATCCGTCAGTTAAGTAAATCTGGTTTCAATCTTACTTAAGCGAATCAACGCTAGAAACAAAAAAGGCAACCTACTGGTTGCCTTTTCTTTTGGTCAAACCCCTGCCTTCAAAAGTAAGCACCTGACACACCTATAAAGGCTTCCAATATTCCTAACCAAAGATTTGTCACGATAATCGGACGCATTTTGGTATTCAGCACCTTTCCTGCCTCGGCAAAATTCTCTTCTTCAACGTATTTTTTAAAACGCCTAAAAAATACGAAGTAAAGCCAAGCAAACAGAATAACCATGATCCAGCCTATCACTTCCATTGCGATGACATAGAGCTGCGCACGATCAAAGCCACCCAGTTTTAAAATCCAATCCGCATAGCCAGAGACAATCAATACAAAGATAAATCCCCAAACCCAAGGAAAGAATTTGTTGAAAATCCCCAAGAACATCGTCAATCTTTGGGGTGGTTCCAACTGCATCGCCACCGGGCGAAATACCATATAAACTAAAAAAATACCGCCAACCCACAAAATGGCAGCAAGCAAATGCGCGAAACTGGCCAAACTATATAGAAATTGCATGATGTAAGGTCTCTTTCAAAATAGTGCTGAAATCAGTGGCGCCACATTCACCACTTGTTGTAACCGATTATCATCACTTACCCAGCAAGAAGCAAGCTATCGCCTCAATTTACACTCAGACCAAGGCGCTTTTCGCTTATATTGGATAAATCCCTTCCTTAGCTTGCAAAAATTCATTATGATGTTTTGAAAGCAATGCATGCAATCTATGCCACTGGAGGTTTCGATGTCTGATTTGGAAAGTGTTCACAACTTTTATGAAAAAAAAGTATTCGACGAAATCAATGAGAATTATCTAAGATCCGGTCTGACGGAAAACCAATTGGCCGATATGGCTTGCATCGCTCTCAACCGTATTCCACCCAAATATATTCGCTACGATATTGATATGTCTTTTTACATGTCCGGACAAGAGCATCATGAAGTCGAAGAACGCGTGAAACAAGCCGTCAAAAAAGCTTACAAAAAAATCAGAAAACTAGATGATATCGAAGAATAAGCTCATTCACTATGCCTGAAAAAATTGCTCAGCTTGCCCGAAATGCCACTCTAAGACAACTTCAAGTTTTTGAGTGTATCGCTAACAATCAAAGCTTTTCTAAGGCTGCCGAGCAACTTCACCTGACACAACCAACGGTTTCCATGCAGGTGAAAAAGCTATCCGATATTCTTGAAGTTCCCCTATTCGAACAAATAGGTCGCAAAGTCTATCTGACTGAAGCCGGCAAAATTCTTTACGATGCCTGTAACGTGATTTTGTCACAATTATCGACCGTTGAACAAAAGATAAACCACCTCAAAGGCTTCTCCGGCGGTAGTGTTAAGATGTCGGTCATTTCAACTGCCCAATACTTCGTACCGGAAGTCATTCATAAATTCTCGCAAGCCTATCCTGATGTCACCGTATTAATGCGCGTTGGTAACAAAGAAAACCTACTGGAAAGGCTCAATGAGAACAAAGATGACTTCTACCTTTTGGGTCAACCGCCTGAAGACCTGAACGTCAATTCATCTCGAATTGCACTAAACCCTCTTGCTTTTGTCGCCAACAGTAGCCACCCTTTAGTTGGCAAGAAACTGCGCATTCAAGATTTAACCGATGAAGCATTCTTGATGAGAGAAACGGGATCAGGTATCCGCGCACAAATCGACAATGTCTTTAAACAATTTGATTTTCAACCTAAAATCAAAATGGTGTTAGGCGGAAATGAAGCGATTCGTCTAGGGTTATTGCAAAACCTGGGTATTACTGTCGCCTCTATTCCAACCCTCATGAAAGAAATCGAAACAGGTGAAATCTCAATCCTCAATGTTAAAGGTTTCCCCATTAACCGTCACTGGTATCTCACTTACCCCAAGGGCAAAGACCTCTCTATCGCCGCTGAAAAGATGATTGAGCTTCTCAAAGTCGAGGGGCAAAAAATGAGCGACAAAGCATTTTCCCTCTTTTCCTGATATAGCTTAAGAACTATACTAATAATCAAAATTATTGATTTTAACTTATCCTACTCTTTCCCTATAATGGCACTTCAAATTTCGGGATTGGTTCACTTGAAACTTAATTTTTTATAGAAATCAATTAAGTACCATCTGAGCCAATAAAAAAAACGGGCCTGTTGACCTTTGTGATCACCGCCTAAACATAAGAGGTAAGAAAAATGGATCAGTCTAATCGTTACGCTGACTTAACTCTAACTGAAGAGAAATTGGTTGCTGATGGTAACCACCTGCTAGTTGCATACCGTCTAAAACCTGCTGCTGGTTATGGCTTCCTTGAAGTAGCTGCTCACGTTGCTGCTGAATCTTCAACTGGTACTAACGTAGAAGTTTCTACAACTGATGACTTCACTCGTGGTGTTGATGCATTGGTTTATGAAATCGACGAAGCGGCATTTGGTGACAAAGGTGGTCTGATGAAGATCGCTTACCCTGTTGACCTATTTGACCCTAACCTAATCGACGGTCACTACAATGTTTCTCACATGTGGTCTTTGATTCTTGGTAACAACCAAGGGATGGGTGACCACGAAGGTCTACGTATGTTGGACTTCTTGGTTCCTGAGAAAATGGTTAAACGTTTCGACGGTCCAGCAACTGACATTTCTGACCTATGGAAAGTTCTAGGTCGTCCAGAAGTTGATGGTGGTTACATCGCTGGTACAATCATCAAGCCAAAACTAGGTCTACGTCCTGAGCCATTCGCGAAAGCATGTTATGACTTCTGGCTAGGTGGTGACTTCATCAAGAACGATGAACCACAAGCTAACCAAAACTTCTGTCCAATGGAAGTTGTTATTCCTAAAGTTGCAGAAGCTATGGACCGTGCTCAACAAGCTACTGGTCAAGCAAAACTTTTCTCTGCTAACGTAACTGCTGACTTCCACGAAGAAATGATCAAGCGTGGTGAGTATGTTCTTAGTGAATTCGCTAAGTACGGTAACGAAAAGCACGTTGCATTCCTAGTTGACGGTTTCGTAACTGGTCCAGCTGGTGTAACAACTTCACGTCGTGCTTTCCCTGATACTTACCTACACTTCCACCGTGCAGGTCATGGTGCGGTAACTTCTTATAAGTCACCTATGGGTATGGATCCACTATGTTACATGAAGCTTGCTCGTTTGATGGGTGCTTCTGGTATCCACACAGGTACTATGGGTTACGGTAAAATGGAAGGTCACAATGACGAGCGCGTACTAGCTTACATGCTTGAGCGTGACGAGTGTCAAGGACCTTACTTCTATCAGAAGTGGTACGGCATGAAGCCTACTACACCAATCATCTCTGGTGGTATGAACGCGCTACGTCTTCCTGGTTTCTTCGAAAACCTAGGTCACGGTAACGTTATCAACACTTGTGGTGGTGGTTCATTCGGTCACATCGATTCTCCAGCAGCTGGTGGTATCTCACTAGGTCAAGCTTATGACTGTTGGAAAACTGGTGCGGACCCAATCGAATACGCGAAAGAGCACCCAGAATTCGCTCGCGCATTTGAATCTTTCCCTGGTGATGCAGACAAAATCTTCCCAGGCTGGAGAGAAAAATTGGGGGTACATAAATAATCCATTCCGCAGGGAAGAATTATTTAACACTCAAAAAAACCTCTGCTTCGGCAGGGGTTTTTTTAACCTTCTAGACAAAAACCTACTAATTTTAAAGGTTATTTGGGCCTGCCATCTTTTTAAGATCACAAGCCTAAATAACTTTATAAACCACGACCAAGTGCGGCTTGAAAACATAGCTTGCCGTTCAAATTTATCAACCATAAATGTTACGGGGAACAAATATGGACATTTCACAATACAAAATTGATAACGAACCTTTTTACGATGCTCAATCTAATGAAGTTGAGTTATATGAAGCCGCTTATGCGCAAAGACTACCTGTCATGGTTAAAGGCCCGACTGGTTGTGGTAAATCTCGTTTTGTCGAACATATGGCATGGAAACTTGGCAAACCAATCATCACCGTATCTTGTAACGAAGACATTACCGCTTCTGACTTGGTAGGCCGTTACTTATTGGATGCCAACGGCACGCGTTGGGTTGATGGTCCTCTAACCCTTGCTGCCCGCTATGGCGCAATCTGCTACTTGGATGAAATCGTTGAAGCGCGCCAAGATACGATGGTTGTTATCCATGCATTGACTGACCACCGCCGCGAACTTTCTTTGGATAAAAAAGGAGAGTTGATCAAAGCGCACCCTGACTTCCAATTGGTTATTTCCTACAACCCTGGCTACCAATCTTTAATGAAAGACCTCAAGCAGTCGACGAAACAACGTTTCTGCGCTTTGGACTTTGACTATGCTGCTCCCGATGTTGAAGCCCATATCTTGCAAAAAGAAGGTCAAGTCGATGCGGATGTCGCTAAAAAATTGGTACAAATCGGTGAAGCGGCTCGTAACCTTAAAGGTCACGGTTTGGATGAAGGAATTTCAACTCGTTTGATGGTCTATGCAGCCATGCTGATCAACCAAGGTATTACACCTGTTGAAGCTTGTAAAATGGCTTTGGTTCGTCCAATCACTGATGATGCAGATATTCGCCAAACACTAGACAACACCATCGAGATGATTTTCGGCTAATTCATTGTTTTAGCTGGCTGCTTTTTGCGCTGCACACAACTGGTTTCGGGTCTATACGCTTTGTATACGCCTTCGACAAGTTTGACGCAGCACTCAAAGTCAGCCCACCTAAATTCAATGATTTCTATTTTAAATAGAATACTTTCCAATTAAACGTGAGCGTTTAAGTATGAATGAAGAATTATTTGCTGAATATCAAGAAAAGTTTACCTGTAAATTTCCGAAGGCAATCGAGCTATTTCCCGACCTAATCGAAAATGCAGCGTCTAAGCTATCGCCACAAGGTGTCGAGGCTTATTTAGACAGCGCAAACTTCCTTTGCAAAATCGGTCAGGGTGTCGAGCCTGTTTTGGTGTTTATGGAAGTCATGCCGGATATCGCCTCCCATTTCGGACAAGGCACCAACAAAATGATTGCGGACTACGGATACCTGTTGGCACGTAGCCCTAACAAAAAAGCCCTGATTCCCTTTTTGAATTCTCTGAGCACTGTTTGCCGCCGCATTGATACGGTTGAGGATCTTCAGCACTATCTGGATATCATCGATGAATATGTCGATAAAACCCAAACCGTGATCCATGGTCATCATTCTTTATATGAAAGTCCTGGAATGGTGGCATTGCTTGAATCCATGCCACAACTGATTTCTAAATTGTGTCTGGATGGCATTCGCAACTTTATCGATTACGGTGCGCGCAATTATCTGAATGCTCCAGAAGAACAAATTGCGTATTTCAAGTTAGAATCGCATGACGCCAAAAGTATTATTACCCGTGAGCGTAAAGGCACAACCTTTAAGGATGTTGAACGCCACATGGATATGCTAAAAGAGTGTTTGTGGGAGTGCGACTTGCCGTTCCAAACATTTTCTACCGCATTCGATCAGTTACGTAAACCAGTGCCTTACCTTGACGACACCTTGATTGCTATTCCAGACGTGTACGACAAAGAGAATGGCATTTCCGGTATTGACCGCTATCGAGCCACCCTAGCGCACATGATGGCGCACCATAAATGGTCAACACAACTCATGGCGGACAACTATGCGCCACATATGCAGTTGTTTATTTCCATATTCGAAGACAGTCGCGTTGAGTATCTGGCGATACAAAAATACCCTGGTCTAAAAAAATTGTTCTTGGCGCTTCACCCTTACCCGGAAAAAGGCGCCTGCGACGACACAAAACAATCCTGTTTGCGCTACCGTGCTACTCGTATGTCTCGCGCCCTTTTGGATGAGAGCTTTGATCCAGAAAACCCATTATTGGAAGACTTCCGTCAACGTTTTCACACGCTCATGGCTGAAAAGGGTGAGAACTCGACCACTGCCGATATGGCGGAACTTGGCATTGATTTCTATGTTAAATCCCGCAAGCAATCATCGGACAGTATGCCGAGCATGTTCTTTGACGATACTGAAATCTCTTATCGTGACGACAACCGTTGTATCTGGTTTTTCTACGAGGAGTACGACGAGCCAGACGAAATTCTCCCTAACGAATATGAGAACGAAGAAAAAGTTGTCGAAAATGAAGGGGGCTTGCCGCCACGTCATTACGATGAATGGGACTATATTTCCGAAGGCTATCGCCCTGACTGGACAACCGTCTACGAGCGTCTTCACCCATCAGGAGACGCGGGCAAAGTTGACCGCTTAATGGAAAAACACAGTGACTTGGCCAATCGTTTGAAAAAGATGATTGAAATGCTAAAACCACAAAACAAAAAACGTATTCGTTTCCAAGAAGAAGGTGAAGAGCTGGATCTAGATATTGCGTTGCGTTCTGTCATTGATTTCAAGAGCGGTCAAGCACCTGATCCGCGTATCAATTACAGCCACACCACAGACAGCCGCAATATTGCAGTGATGTTGTTGGTTGATACGTCACAATCACTGAACGAACGCAACCAGGAAACCGGACAAACCTTACTGGAGCTTTCCGAGGAAGCCTTGGCTATCACCTCGTGGACAGTTGAACAACTAGGCGATAAATTTGCGATTGCCGGGTTCTGCTCGGATACACGTCATGAAGTGCGTTACCAGCACATCAAAGGCTATTCGGAAGGTTACACTAGTGAAGTGAAAGCACGTATTGCTGCGATGGAAGCATCCTACTCAACCCGTATGGGCGCCGCCATGCGTCATGCCGCGCATTACCTAAGTGCGCAACAGGCTGAGAAAAAGTTGATGCTGATATTAACTGACGGTGAACCGGCAGATATTGACAGCAAAGATCCGCAAACACTTATCTACGACACCCATAAGGCGGTGGAAGAGCTCAAATCAGAAGGTATCTACTCCTACTGTATTACGCTTGACCCGAACGCCGATGAGTATGTCGAAACCATCTTCGGCAACCAGTATACCGTCATTGATCAAGTGGAAAAATTGCCGGAGCAGCTACCGCAAGTGTTTATGAAATTAACCCATTAATTTCATCTATCCGCTATAATTACTGTCATAGACGAATCTCAATGCCCATCTCTTGGGCATTTTTTATGCCTTTTTAAGACATATTATGGGGAAGAGAATGTGCGAAAAATGTGATTGTAACTCGGCGATAGATCAACTTTTTGAAAACAACGAGGAATGGATAAAAGAAATGAATGCCGAGCGTCCCGGCTTTTTTTCAAGCCTTGTTGCTCAACAATCTCCTGAATACCTCTGGATAGGATGCTCAGATAGCCGAGTCCCCGCAAACGAACTTGTGAAAATGGATCCTGGTACCATTTTCGTCCACCGAAACATTGCCAACCTTGTCAACTCCAGCGATATGAACGTATTAACCGTTATCCAATATGCTGTCGAAGTACTCAAAGTCAAACACATTATCGTCAATGGTCACTATGGTTGCGGTGGCGTTATGGCAGCCTTACAACAATCCAACCCCGATTTAATCGACCACTGGATTCGCCCCATTCGTAAGTACTACCACCACAACAGAAAAGAGCTGGAAACCATTGGGGAAGAAAAGGGTCAAAAGGCCAAGGTAAACCGCTTATGTGAAATCAATGTGGTTGAACAAGTTCGAAATATCGCCCACATCCCGGCTGTTCGTCACGCTTGGGAAAAAGGTCAGGAGCTGGCTATTCACGGCTTTATCTATGACATCAAAGATGGTCGTTTACATAACATGAACGTCACCATCGACAATATTGAAACAGCAGAAAAAGCCGTCCTTAGAGAACTTTGCTAAAGCCAATCCCCCAACCTGGCAGATTTTATAGATACCTAAGCATTTTGGCCTAGTTGATAAGCCGCCTGAAGCGCTTGATGCATTTCCGAGCCTTTAACCAGAGGCTCGGACAAATACTGTTCGGAAATTCTGTTTAATCCTTGGAACGATAACTCCAATCGCCAATCTTGTCGAAACCCATCAAAATCAAACTGCTGATTTTCGCTATCATAGAAATCGACTGCTCGTCCGGTAGGCGACTCGAACACCATTTCAGAAACTTCCATTACTTCCAGTTCATAACCGTAAGGATTCATACCGCTTGCTTCTGCCACCAAGCCATATAAGTCCGCAAATTTATCCAGATTTCTACGCGCCCAATCTTCCAAATCTATTACTGCTGAAGGTTCGTGCAACTCACCTCGAAAATGGAAGGGAACCTTTGCCACAATGCTTGCTTTCATCTTTCTATCCATTATTTAATCTTATTTTTGTTAGGCTAACTCGCTAAGGCATTAAAACATGCTTATATCAGCGTTTTTTTAAATAACTTTAAACAATAACTCCATTGAAAATCATAATTTAGCTTATGTAACCCAACAAGCTATACTTGCCCTTTTTACAGCTAGTACAAACACAAAAATGACCGTTTTCAAACTGCGCCCGTTAAGTATGATTTTTTTGGTGGTTTTCTTAATCGCCGCGACCCTATTCAAAAACAATTATCTCACGTATTTCTTGATTGGTTCACTTCTCGGTGCCGGATTAAATTATTTCCAATTTGGCTTCCGTACTTGTTCGCAACAATTACTGGTTCAGGGTAAAACACTTGGTATTCGCGCCATCATCGTTATGCTGGCGGTCACCACACTATTGTTTTTTCCACTGCTCTATACCGGCCACTTCGGCACACAGCCTTTAAGAGGTCTGGTTGAACCCTTAAGTTTATCCGTTGTCTTTGGTGCATTTATTTTCGGCATCGGTATGCAGCTTTCAAACGGTTGTACTTCAGGCACCTTCAACAAGCTGGGGCAATTACAACCGCTGTCCATAACCGCATTGGTCTTTTTAATTGTTGGCGGTACGCTCGCAGCCTACAACATTAGTTTCTGGCGAGAACTTCCCGCTTTACCTGCTGTATCAATCATCCATAGCCTTGGTATATTCAATGCCCTGTTGGTTCAACTCGGTATTTTGGGAACACTTTATTTTCTGATGTTTCAACGTGAAAGAAACCGCCACCAATCCGTCGAACCACTTTTTCCAAAACGCGGAACCTTGCGTGATTGGCACCCTTGGTTGCTGGCTGGCTTAACGCTTGCAGTGTTCAACACCCTGCTTCTCATTACCAGCGGCCAGCCGTGGTCTATTGCCAGTGTACTCCCAATCTGGGGCGTAAAAATCGGCACTCAAATGGGGCTGCCTTTTGACTTCTCATTCTGGGATTACAGCATCACCTATTCCCAGCGTCTGGAAACTCCGGTGTGGCATGATACCGTCAGTCTGACAACCTGGGGCGTTATTTTCGGTGCGGCTTGGGTCACTTTATTCGATAAATTCCAAAACCAGAGTTCCGTTGCTGCGGCAACGCCAGTGAACGAACATTTTATGGCAATAATAGGTGGGTTGTTGATGGGTTATGGTGCGGTCATTGCATTTGGCTGCAATATCGGTGCTTTTTTCAGTGGTATTGGATCGGGAAGCCTACATGGTTGGTTATGGGCCGTTTCCGCTTTGGCCGGCAATGCTCTCGTCATTACTTTGCGACGAAAACGACCCATTTAAGCTTTAATATAAAAATACCTGATATAAATTAATATTTAGTGTTAAACATTAATGCTTTTGCCAATGAACGATCTGCTGATCCGAAGAACGAGGCTTCACGCATTGCTGACAATCCTGGGAAACGAATTCCAAACCGCAAACATCACTGAAATCGCACTCTCTGCAAACTTTTTCAGCACAAGTGTGTAGACACGCCTGCTGTACCAGTTGTTTGGTTTCACTATCCAGCGCTTTTATGTCGGCACCGCATAAAACGCCCAAACGCATTAACTCAAATAATTTGTCTGTTGAGATTCCAATAGCAACTTCAGGCTTCTTTGTTCCCAAAGAATTCAGTCTAACTTTAGGGTTCATATGCGCCTCCTTGTTTCTGTTCTGCAAATCTATTATATCAATAATATAAATAATAGTTATTATTATTTATATTGAAATCTAATTAACATCCCTATATGATGAACCCATCTTGTTGATAGACCAGCAATCTTTCAACCCGATAATCCTCCTGAGCTGAAAAGATTTCACACCCTTGTGAAATCTTTTCTTTTTTCCTTCTCCACATCACACCGATTACAGCCAAAAATCTACCAGGTTGGGTCTCCAATAATTTCTCTATGAAACAAAATATTTGAACCCCCAAAAGCCTCGCTAAAGCTTATGACGCAACTTTCGGGCACCTGCCCTCCCCAAAAGTAGCATCATCAAGGGCACCAGACCGGCTAGAAAAGCCAAAATTTCGCCGGGAACACCCAAAATACTTCCTCCATGCAAAGGCTCCAACAGGCCAACCCAGTAAGCCAACCCCTTTCTGTCGTCACTGGTTCTTTCATGCAAAATTCTGGCGGAATAGGCATCCAGAAAAAGCTCTACGGTTTTGCCAGCCTCTTTACCCGATTTCGGAATCAGGTCGATCCGAAATGTCCCCCCTTCCCAAAAAGGTGACATAATCAACATGGCTTTTGCATCGGGGTATTTCCGTGTTGCAGCCTGCCAGGCTTTACGCAAAGGCAAACGGTGTTCTTGCCCAACACGGTCTTTGGATTGATAGGAAAAAGAAGGGTCCAACAAAGTTTCATATTGCAATGCCAACCCACTGGATAACAGCACTATGAGCACAGCGACACTGGATAATCCAAGCTTTCGATGCCATTTTGCCCAAGGCGTATCGACAATGTCTGCTTGCTTTTTATATTTCAACCACTTTCGACGATTGCGCCAATTAATAATACCGGCTACCAATAGCAGCAATAATCCCAAGGTCGTAAAGATCAAAAGAAATCGCCCCACCGCCCCCAGAGTAAGATTGGTATGGATGGCATACAGGTAAGCCAGTACATCGTAACGGGAGTGCGGAAAAGAACCGTAGGTATTGACCGAAACTACTTTTCCCGTAGAAATGTTCATTCGAGCCAGTCGATAATTGCGTTCTGACGGAATCAGAGGGTCTGGTTCCGGCCAAAAACCCAATACCAGTTGCCCTGTTTTGTCCTGACGCTTAACGCCAAGTCCCACGGCATTTGGGTACTGCCGATCCAGTGCATCGGCCATCTCAACCAAGGGCACGCTATGTTTACCTGGCGTCAACTCCGGGTTAATCCATGCATCTATTGGTTCGCCCAACACCATCATACTTCCAGACAACCCCTGTATTACAAAAACCGCTCCAAGAGTATAAGCCAACCAACAATGCAAACGCCGCCAGAAACCAACCGTTTTGCCGGGGGCAAAGGTTGTCATACTTTTACCCGACATATTTAAAACGCCATTTCTGCGGTCAGTCCGACATTGCGCCCTTGACCAACCGTGCTCCGCACATCGTTTGCGCCGAAAACGAAACTGGAAGTACGATAAATTTCATCCGTGGCGTTATCGACAAATGCCCGCAATTTCAGACCGTTTTTCATTTGAAGCATCATGGAAGCATCTACTGTCGAGTAGCTTGGCTGTTTTAAGGTATTCGCTTCATTAAAGTAGATGTCGGAATAATAACGTACCCCGGCATTCACAAACAGTTTTCCTGTCACCCATGACGGCGTTAATTCGTAACGCCCTGACAAGCTGGCAGTAGTTTGCGGTGCATAGGGCAACAGCTTGCCGTCATAATCCGCATTTGTCTGCGGATCTTTCACGTTTTTGAATTCGGATCTGCCTTGCGTCAACCCCATAGACAGCAATAACTTCCGGGTAACGGACCATTTTGCATCCATATCCAAACCGTAACTTTGTGCATCTCCCGCATTACGAATAACTTGCTGACCTACCGGGCCTACATAAATTTGGGTATTAGATGTGTTGATCAGATACAGTGCTGCATTCAAAGATAGGGTTCGATTCAACCAATAACTGCGCCACCCCAATTCGTTATTGAACGAAGTTTGCGAATCAAAAGGCGTCGCATCGCTTGACGAGGTGACGGCATGGTTAAACCCACCCGGTTTATAACCTTCTGCCGCTGTATAATAAATACGGTTATCGCCGGCATAGTTCCAACCGACACTGAATTTAGGTGAAATCTCGTTAAACGTTTTCTGGTTATCGAACCCAAACGCATTTGGCGTTTCACGGGCATAATTGATTTTCGATTCGTCTTGAGACCAACGCAGTCCGAAAGTCGAATCCCATTTAGATGAAAATTGATAATTCAACTCACCAAACAGTCCATATGAATTCGTTTTCAACTTGTTTTCGGAATCACCGTAATAACCGGGATACCCTGGCTGATTGCGCGTGAAATCAGTGGTTTGAAAAAATGCCCCCACAAGACTGTTCAAACGTGCACTATAATCCGTTATCAACTTGAATTCCTGTGAAAGACTGGCTTGTTTCTCAGGATAATCTTGACTGCTGATAACCCGACCCAGCTTGCGATCTTGATAAGATGTTACGCTCGACAAGCTGGAATGATCCAGCTCATAATCCATCTTCAGCGCATAACTGGTCACCTCTCTATCCAGATGATATTTCCCATCCGTTAGACTGTTGTACTCCAGATCTTTTAAGTTGGCTTCCCGCAGATAAATTTCTTCGTTTGAGTCCAAATCTTCATGAGAGACACTTAAACCAGCACTGAATCGACTGTTTTCAGGTGCATACTGTAAACGTGCCATCCCCATGAAATCGGTACTATCATCAATATTCTTTTTACCAGTTCCGATATCCTTAATCTGACCGACGTTATCATTTCGCTTCAAAGAAATATTGCCATAAAGCGTATGCTTGACCAAAGCACCGGATGCCGACAATTTGGCCTCACGCGTTAACCCCGCATAGGTCACGCCTACATCTGCCTGAGATTTATCAGTCGCCTGTTTGGTGATGATATTAATCACCCCTGCTTCCGCATTACGCCCGTAAAGCGTTCCTTGTGGGCCTTTCAGCAACTCCACTCTTTCCACATTGACTAAAGGCTGCGTCAGGAAAGCCGAATCTTGAGGTACGCCGTCGACATAAAGCATAACCGAAGGGTTGTAATAATCCGGCGATGAAATACCACGAATTGTTGAACCGGCATAGGCTCTATTTCCTCTGGTTCGAATCAACAGGCCGGGAAACACTTTTTCCAAATCTTCCACCGTTTCTACCCCAGCCTGCTGCAATTCCTCTGCGGTTTTTACCAAAACTGTACCCTTAACGGTATCCAAAGATTGAGACTGTTTATTTGCCGTTACCGTTAAAGGTTTTAACTGGGTTACCTCTTCCTTGGCGTATGCGGGAGAAACAGCCATCGCCGCAAAAATGCCAAGTGTTAATTTCTTTTTCATCTTATCGTCCTCAGAAAACGTCTAAAAAGCTCACCGGAACGATACTAAAGCGACCATAAAACAAAAACTAACACTATCGGTTCAAAACTATTCATATAAGGATTTTATTTGATAATAATTATTATTAGTAATATCATTAATAGTCTAAACAAATAATAAATGCGTGCGCGTGGCTCAAGCTGACTATGGACATATCACCCCCTTCTCCTTTTGACCTTATCCAATACAAACGTGGTTCCAGTGTAGAAGACCTGAATCACTTGATCGAAAAGGAAAAGGCAGCCGGAGACATCTGGATTGCCAAAAGTGATCGCTTTATTGAAAAGGACATCATCAATATCGGATCAGGCCCGCCAGCCTTCTGCATAACCTTTTTCTTTGATGGAAAAGGACACTTCTCCATGAAAAACGGACTGCCGATTGCCATTGAAGCCAATACTATCTTTCTCTATTGCTCGCCAAATACTTGCGAAGGAACAGATCATCTTTGCAAAAACACCAAGTTACATTGCCTTCACCTGCGCTTTCCATCCAACCAATCAACCGACTTCACCCGGTTTATCGCCCATTTACTCTCGCCTGCCCTCAAAGCCAATGCCAGCACTCAAGACGCCTTTTTGGCATCCATCCCCATGAATGGTGTCCTAAAAAACATCGCCATGGACATATTCAATTGCGACCTGCCTCAAGGCATAGCTCGCCAACTGTTCCTGCAAGCAAAATCCTTGGAAAGCCTGTCTTTATTAATGGCATTTCTGGAAGAAAACCTCAGTTACGACCAGCCATTAAGCCAATCCGACAAAAAACGCGTCTACCAAGCTGCCAAACTTATAGATAAAACCTTTCATCACTCTTGGACAATTGCTGAACTGTCAAAAAAAGTCGGCTTGAACGAAAAAAAACTCAAACAAGGCTTCAGAACGCTCATTCACACCACAATACATGACTACTTGGAAAAAACTCGGCTCCTCGCCGCCAAAGAAATGTTGCGTAACGGCGTGAAAGTGACGGACACCGCGCTGGCAACAGGCTACTCAAACCCAAGTCACTTCACGAAATATTTTAAGAAACGGTTTCACCTTTCGCCGCGAGAATGGGCAAAACACAACCAAAAAGCGCTACCCTGAACCTGTTTGAACAAAATCTGCCAGGTTGGGTACTAGCGTAACTCACCTATTAGTCGTCAGACCATTTGAAAGCATAGGCACCGATAACGATAAACACCAACGTCATCAAACTCAATACCAGTATGGGTTGCGTTAAATCTGCCAGCCCTGCGCCATCGATAGTTATAGCACGAACCGCATCTAACATATGGGTGAGTGGAAAGAGCTGTGCCAGGTATTTCAATGGTGGATAAGCACCTTCCAATGAAAACCACACACCGGACAATAGCATCATTGGCCAACTGACCATATTGAGCAACCCGCCTGCCAGCTCTTCCGAACTCACCCTCGCCGTCACCATCAGACTCATGGCAATCATCGACAAACTGCCAAGAATGGTCACCAACAGCAACAGCCAATAACTACCGTTCATGGCAAAGCCTAAAATCCACTTGGAAATCATGAAAATCACCACCGCCAAAAAGACCACGATGAACAATCTCGAAACCAGCTGCGCCAAAATAAATTCAACGGGTCTCAAAGGCGTTGCATTGAGTCGTTTTAAATAACCACTTTTCCGGTAACGGACTATGACAAACCCTACACCAAACAAGGCACCGAACATAATGTTCATGCCAATCACGCCTGGAATCACCCAGTCGATATAACGGATTGGATGATTTTCAGTGTCATGACGTTTGAGATTAGGGTCCACTTGCTTCAGCAACTTTTCCATAAAATAGCCATTCGGCGAATCGATATTCACCCAATAGCCCTGCTCGGCACTAGCCGTTGATGGATTAAGGTTAATCAACAAATCCGTTTGGTGACGTGCCACCTTATCTATCGCTCTCTGCAAGTTGTCCGTGGTGTAGAAATGCACATGCTCTAAACCAAAAATCGGATTCAACTTTGCCGTCATCTCTGCCGAAGGTTGATACACCGCCACCTTAAACAGGGGCTTGTTGTCGCCATAAAAAGCCAGTGCCAAAGCAAACACCAAAAAGAATGGCATCGCCACGCTCCAGCCCAAGGATGCCCTGTCTCGGAAGAACTCCAGATTACGGGCATGAATCAACGTTCTAATTCGACTAAACATGAACCTTCTCCTCTGTGTCTTTGTTAGTCAACTCAAGGAACAAGTCATCCAAGGTACGTGAGCGGATTTTCAAATGGGTCAAATCAATACCACTATCGATCAAACCTCGCAGGGCTTGGTTCATATCCTTAGTGTAGATTTCGGTCTTTTCACCTTTATGGAAGTGTGTCTCCTTTGGCTGATATGCGCCAAGTGCCGCAGTCGGTAATTCAAGAATATTGTCACCGAAGTGCTGCGCCAACAAAGTGTCTGGTGTGCCGCGAGCAATCAACTTACCCTTTGCCATAATTGCAATCTCGTCGCACAGCAAATAAGCTTCCTCCATGTAATGCGTGGTGAGGATAATGGTTTTATTGCCTGCCTTGATTTTCTGAATCAACGCCCAAAATTGTCGCCGCGCATTAGGGTCAAGCCCTGTTGTCGGTTCATCCAAAAAAATCACTTCCGGGTCATGAACCAATGCCAAAGCCAATAACAGTCTTTGACGTTGGCCACCCGAAAGCTTGGAGGCATCCTGCTCTAAAAAGCTCGACAAATCACAGTCGGCAATCAAATCCTGCAAGTCTGCATGTCGGTCATAAAAACTGCGGAACAACGTCAGGTTATCCGACACACTGAGAAAATCCTGCAAAGCCGTGCTTTGAAACTGAATACCGGCGACCTTCTTGAAATCTGAATTCATGGGAACGCCGTTAAACAGAATCTCACCTGAAGTCGGCTTTTTCAAGCCCTCAATCATTTCAATAGTCGTCGATTTGCCTGCACCGTTAGGTCCCAGCAATCCGAAACAACATCCTTTCTCTATGGCGAAATCAATCCCATCTACCGCGATGAGTTTGGGGTATTCTTTTCGCAAGGCCTTCACTTCAATTATGGCAGTCAAAATAAGCCCATCCTGTAAAAAAGTATTTAAATCAATAACAGGGATATTAGCACAAAAAAACCCGCTCAGCCATTACCAGCTGGCGGGTTTTCTGCTTTATAAAACCGTATCAGGTTTTATTCGGCAATCGCCTGTTTTTTCTCATGTGCTTTGATGTTAACCAACATGGCAATTGAAATCACCAAGGCCACCACAAAGAAACCGGAAAACACATAAAGCGTCTCTGCATAAGAGCCCGTTAAATCTTTTACACGGGAAATAATCAACGGTCCAACCAGTCCAGCGGCAGCCCATGCAGTCAAGATATAACCATGAATCGCGCCCAATTCTTTGGTACCGAAAATGTCACCGATATACGCAGGAATAGAAGCAAACCCTCCGCCGTAGCAGGACATGATGAAATACAAAATCACTTGGAAAATCAAAATCTCAGTGATTGAAGGCAATACATAAAATGCCACTGCTTGCGTTGCGAAGAAAATAATGTAAACCACTGGTCTGGTCAGATAATCCGACAAAGATGCCCAGAAAATTCTACCCGCACCATTGAAAATCCCCATCAAACCAACCGCTGCCGCCGCAACCAATGCAGAAACCCCAAGTACTTCCTGCAACAGAGGCGATGCTACCCCGATAATGGCGATACCGCAGGTGACGTTGATGAATAACATCAGCCACAAACCATAGAATCTTGGCGTTTTCACCGCTTCATGTACGCCTAGCATCGCCAAGTCGGTTTTCAGTGTTTTATGACCGGCTTCCACTTTCTTCTTGAAGCCTTCAGGCAAATACCCTTCTTCCGGTTTTTCCAAATACATTGCCGAGGCAAACATCACCACAAAATAGACGGCACCCAAAATAATAAATGTCGATGCAATGCCCACTTCAGAAATCAACACTTTAATCGTTGGCCCCCAAATCGCGGAGGCAAATCCAAAGCCCATAATCGCCAAACCGGTCGCCAAACCGCGCTTATCCGGGAACCATTTCACCAGTGTGGAAACAGGCGAGATGTAGCCAATCCCTAAACCGCATCCCCCCAAGACGCCGTAGAAAAAGTACAGCAACAACTTGGATTCCATCAAAATTGCCAAACCGGAGCCAGCCGTTCCCAAGCCGAACAACACCGCGGCGATGATTGCCGAAACTTTTGGTCCATTTTTTTCAACGAACTTGCCCATCAAAGCGGCAGACAACCCCAAGAAGAAAATCGCGATACTAAACGCAATGGTGACATCAGTCAGCGTCCAATGCATGGTGTCCTTGATCGGGTTAACGTACACACTCCAGGCATACACCGACCCAATACAGATATGAACGCCCACGGCGGCTAAGGCCATCAGCCATCTATTTTTATTCATTACACAAACTCCTTTGACTCATTTTAGGTGAGGACTCAAAGCTCACCCGCTCCTCTTTTTTAAATATTGTTTTTCTTAGAATAGGAAAACTTTGGCGAAGTCTAATCAAAAACAGCTCAAACATAAAGCGGGAATATTTAATCCTGTCATAGAACGCGTATTTTGGGCATAAAAAAACCCGCTAAGCCAGTCAGGCTTGCGGGTTAAATGCATTAAACAACTAAAAACTTAGACAAAAACGACGAAAAACTGACCCGAGCTAGGCGGGAGAGCACTGGTCATAGACTCACTATTGCCAAGTTCTCCCAACAACGCACTGGCGGATTAACCGGCAGATAAAAACGAGGAAAAACTCGCCAGGGCTAGGCGGGAGAGCGCAGGCCATAGACTCACTATTGCCAAGTTCTCCCAACAACGCACCGGCGGGTTTTAACCGTTTTTTAGTGAAAGTCTATAACACCATCCGTTAATCCGATATGGATTGTGTCGCCTGGTGCAAACTCGCCTTTCAACAAGCGTTGTGCCAATGGGTTTTCCACCATTTGCTGTACAGAACGTTTCAAAGGCCTTGCGCCATATACTGGATCGAAACCGGCTTCGCCAATCAAATCCAAGACATTTTCCGCCACTTCAAGCTGCAAATCGTTGTCTGCCAAACGGCGACGCAAATGGTTCAGCTGAATATTGGCAATCGAACGAATCTGAGCCTGGTTCAACGGATGGAACACCACGATATCATCGATACGGTTGATGAACTCAGGACGGAAATGACCACCGACCACTTCCATGACATCCTGCTTCATCTCTTCGTAAGTGGCTGTCGCCGCTTTTTCCTGAATGATATGTGAACCCAAGTTCGAGGTCATGACAATCACCGTGTTCTTGAAGTCCACCGTGCGCCCCTGACCATCGGTCAAACGCCCATCATCCAACACCTGCAACAAGATATTGAAGACATCAGGATGCGCTTTTTCCACCTCATCCAACAAAATCACGGAGTAAGGTTTGCGGCGAACCGCTTCAGTCAAATAGCCCCCTTGCTCATAGCCGACATACCCTGGAGGTGCACCAATCAAACGCGCAACAGAATGTTTCTCCATGAACTCAGACATATCCAAGCGCACAATGGCATCCTGCGTATCGAATAGGAAATCCGCCAAGGCTTTGGTCAACTCGGTTTTACCAACCCCTGTTGGCCCAAGGAACAGGAAAGAACCATTCGGGCGATTCGGATCAGACAACCCGGCACGCGAACGACGAATGGCATCCGACACCGCTTTAAGCGCTTCTTGCTGTCCAATGACTTTGGCACCAATCGCTTCTTCCATGCGCAACAACTTGTCGCGCTCACCTTCCAACATACGGGAAACCGGAATACCCGTCCAACGGGCAACCACCTCGGCGATTTCTTCTTCTGTTACTTTGTTACGCAACAGATGCATTTCGCCATCGGCATTTTCATTTTCCGCCGCTTCGGCAGCCTGAATTTTGGCTTCCAAGTCAGGAATCACGCCATATTGCAACTCGGACATTTTCGCCAAGTTTCCTTCACGACGTGCCGCTTCCATATCGATACGTGCTCTGTCCAATTCTTCTTTGAACTGTTTCGCACCTTGCAAGGCGGCCTTGTCTTTTTTCCAGATTTCTTCTAAATCCGCGTACTCTTTTTCCATTTCGGAAATACGCTCGTTCAGCTCAACCAAACGTTTTTTGGTCGCTTCATCTTTCTCTTTTTTCAAGGCTTCACGTTCGATTTTCAATTGAATCAGACGACGATCAAGCCTATCCATCTCTTCCGGCTTGGAGTCGATTTCCATACGAATACGCGATGCCGCCTCGTCAATCAAATCGATTGCCTTATCCGGCAACTGACGATCCGTGATATAACGCTGAGACAAATGCGCCGCTGCGATAATCGCAGGGTCACTAATCGCCACCCCATGGTGCACTTCATAACGCTCTTTCAGACCACGCAAAATGGCAATGGTATCTTCTTCCGTCGGCTCATCCACCAGCACTTTTTGGAAACGACGCTCCAATGCGGCATCTTTCTCGATATTTTCACGGTACTCGTCCAAAGTGGTCGCTCCGATACAGTGAAGTTCACCACGCGCCAACGCAGGTTTCAACATGTTACCGGCATCCATTGAACCTTCGGTTTTTCCGGCACCGACCATGGTGTGAATTTCGTCGATAAACAGAATGACCGAGCCTTCTTGTTTTTCCAAGTCTTTCAACAGGGCTTTCAAACGTTCTTCAAATTCACCGCGGTATTTGGCGCCCGCCAGTAAGCCTGCTAAGTCCAGAGACAGCAGACGTTTGTTTTTAAGCCCTTCTGGCACTTCTCCGTTAACAATACGTTGTGCCAAGCCTTCGACAATCGCGGTCTTACCTACTCCAGGCTCACCGATTAGCACCGGGTTGTTTTTGGTACGGCGTTGTAGCACTTGAATGGCACGACGGATTTCATCATCACGTCCAATAACAGGATCTAACTTGCCGGCTTCCGCACGTGCCGTTAAATCCAAGGTATATTTATCCAACGCCTGTCTGTTTTCTTCTGCATTTTGATCTTGCACGCTCTCGCCTCCTCTTACCTGCTGAATAGCCGCTTCGATATTTTGTTCTGTGGCACCCGCTTGTTTTAAAACCTCTTTCACCGCATCGTTAGACTGCAGTGCTGCCAGATAGAACAGTTCACTGGCAATATAAGTGTCGCCCTTTTTCTGCGCCAGCTGATCCATTAGGTTGAGCACACGTCCCGCGTTTTGCGACAATTGGACATCGCCGCCAGTACCGGAAACCTTCGGTAAACCTGCTACTTTTTGCTCAACCGTTGTTTTTAGTTGTGCAACATTTATCCCTGCTAACTGAAGCAAATGACCTGGCTCTTGTAACAAAGCTGCCAAAATATGCATCGGTTCGATAAATTGTTGCCCACCTCTCACCGCAAGCGATTGCGCTTGTGACAAGATCGACTGAAAATGTGAGGTAAACTTATCAATCATGAAAAACTCCTACAAAATATATGGTTTGTTACTTCAACTAATATGGGTGTTTTTTTTGTTTTAAAGTCTCCCCCTAGAAAAAATATTTCTTGTTGTAATATCAAATGTTTATTTCCTTGAAGCAAATCAACAAATTATGTCGAGTTTTGTACACACGGCAATATTGTTAAGTTTATAATGGGGAGCAAATTGATACGAAATGGCACCTTATTTCTAATTTTGTTTGGCGCTTAAAAACGCTGTTAACCGAGGAAGGCATGGAAGAAATTACGGCAGATAAATTGCCTCAATTGGACGTGCTATTTGAATATGTCGCTGATGGCGTCTATTTGATTGACCCTGAAACATCAAATATCGTTTGGTGCAATAAAGCAGCCCATCAGGAGCTTGGCTTTGAGCGCGATGAAGTGCTCCACCACTCGGTTCTAAGCCTTCAAAAAGACATGGCCGGCATGCCTCAATGGCAGGAAATCGCTCAAGTCATTCGTAATCAATCCCCATACACTTTTATCGGCAGACATGTCCATAAATCCGGCGGCGAAATCTCGGTAGAGGTTGTCACCACACACTTTGAGTTCAACAATGAAGACTATTTCCTTTCCGTTGCTAGAAATGTAAACAAACGTGTCACGATCGAACAGGAAATCATCACCCACAACCAAAGCATCTGGTTTGCATTGAATGAAGCCAGTGATGGTATTTGGGAATGGGAGATCTGCACTGGTAAAGTCTTTTTCAGTCAACAATTGAAAACCCTACTCGGTTACGGGCCAGATGAAATGGATCCGCATATCACGACTTGGTCTGAAAACGTCCACCCGGATGACAGAACGCATGTCATCAAAGTCCTCAACGAACATATTCATGGCTTGCGCGCGAAATACGATGCCGAATACCGCTTACAAAACCGCAATGGGCATTACATATGGGTACACGACCGCGGCAAGGTATACAGACGTGATGAACAAGGCAACCCAACTCATGCCGTGGGTATGGTACAAAACATTACCGACCAGAAATTCATGCAATTCCAATTAGAAGCGCTGGCGGCAAATGATGTCCTCACCAACCTACCAAATCGCCGTGAGGGGGAAAAACAGGCAAGATTGCAAGTCGCCTTAAGCAAACGCAACCAACAACCACTTTGCTTGGCAATCATCGACTTGGATCACTTCAAAAGCATCAATGACCTGTTCGGACACCAAAAAGGAGACGATGTACTCGTTTTCGTGTCTGAACGTTTTCAAAAGACATTACGCTCAACCGATTTGATTTACCGTTGGGGAGGTGAGGAATTCGTTATTATTTTCCCAAACACCACCGTCGAGCAGGCAAAACAAATCTCCACAAAGCTGCACGCAAGTTTTCAGGCGGCAGCATGGGAAGACATTGGCGTCACCCCCATGACGTTTAGTATGGGAATTTCCTGTCTTCCATGTTTAAACGCGGATTTTGATGTCTTAATAAAGAGCGCGGATACTGCTGTTTACCTTGCAAAAGAGCAAGGACGGAATCAAACCGTTTTCGCTGAAAAAAGCTAATTTTCACTTTCATAGGAGCTGACCTTTGGATCAAGCTTTCTTCGTACTTTCAAAGCTGGCGTGGGCATTTTTAAGCCCAGGAAACCTTATCATTTTCGGCTTTATTCTCGGTACTTTGCTACTGGTGATGGGATTTCGGTCTCTGGCAAAACGACTATTGGTCATTGATGCCATTATTGCTTTTATCGTACTGGGTTACCCCGTTGGGGATTATCTCATTCGCCCGTTGGAAAAACGCTTTCCCGTCCCGACCATCGCTGAACTTCCCAAAAATATTGACGGCATTATTGTGCTGGGCGGCGGAGAAGATTTACCGCGAACCTTAAGTTGGCATCATCCTGAAGTGGGCAATGGTGCAGACCGTTATTTTGGTACAAAACTGCTAGCCGACCACTATCCAAATGCCCCTGTCATATTTACCGGCGGTAGCGGTCAAATCAAACTACAGCATATGGGAACCGAAGCTTCTCTCGCTAAGCAGTTACTGACCATCATGGGGATTTCTCCAAAAAGACTGATTATTGAACCCAACTCCAGAAACACCTACGAAAACTTCAAATACACCAAACAACTCTTACCGAAACCTGATGGCACCTATTTATTGGTAACTTCCGCCTTTCATATGCCTCGCGCTGTCGGTATTGCACGAAAATTTGGTCTCCATGTCATCCCCTACCCGGTTGATTTCCGCTCTAATAGCGCTAGCATCCGTAGCTGGGACTTCGATTTTTTTGATCACCTTAAAACTTTAGAACCTGCCTGGCGTGAATGGATTGGTTTAACCGTCTATTACCTCACGGGAAAAACTTCTGCTTGGCTACCAAATACGCAGCAAGGTGATTAGCTAAAATCTGCCAGGTTGGTGCTATGACGCCTCCCCCAACCTGGCAAATTTTCATCACTCATCTGGCGTTTTAGGGTAAATGAAAAATTGCTTAAAGACCGGGCTTCCGTAAAATAGCTTAGAGCAGAATGGAATCAAAGAACTCGCCGCTCAAAAAGAGTAGAGGTGGGGCATAAACGAAAACGCGCCCAATGTGAGCGCGTGAGGTTGCCATAAAAGGCAAGTGCCTGCGAAAGTAAACTTTCTTGGTATGAAAAGCAAAACTAATTCAGGCTCTAGTCGGTTACAAGACTGTTCTGGATTATAAGCGAATAACGAAAATAAAAACAAGCATGAGGATGGTATGAAGACAACTCTGGCATTAGACTTGGGAACCAACTCTATTGGTTGGGCTTTACTGGAATCCGATTCACAAGGTGACCCAACCAAGCTCATTGACGCTGGTAGTCGTATATTTATCAAAGCAGTTGAAGACAAAACCCCCACCCCTAAAAATGTTGCTCGAAGAAATGCTCGCCTTGCAAGACGCCTGATTCAACGCAGAGCCAGACGGCGAAAGAAATTACTTAACCTACTCATTGAACACCATCTTTTACCCACACAAGCCAACCTAGATTCTCAATCCCGTGAGCAAGAACTCAACTTAATTGGCGATCCATATCAACTCCGAGCCAAAGCTTTAGACACTACACTAACACATCATGAATTGGGTCGCGTTTTATATCATCTTTCAGCTCGTAGAGGGTTTTTGAGCAACCGTAAAATTTTTATGGGCGATTTGCTGGATGACCCGGATGCCCAAGATTTACTACCCGAATTAGATCAATCCGACGATGCTGAAGAAACCGCCTTCAAAAAAGACATTTCGGAACTCCGAAATCAAATCAAAAAATCCGGCGCCAGAACGCTTGGCGAATATTTATCACAAAGACCGGAACACCAGTGCAAACGTAACCGCCAGCACCAAGGCGGACTGCTACGTACCGATAGAAAAATGTACCAAGAAGAATTTGAGCTGGTTCAATCCATACAAAAACAACACTTTGATTTGAGTGATGATTTTTGGTCTAAAGTAGAGCATATTTTATTTTTCCAACGTCCTTTAAAACTCAAAAAAGGGCGTATCGGTAAATGTTCACTGGAGCCCAATCGATACCGATGTGCTAAAGCACGCTTAGAGTTCCAACAGTTTCGCTACTGGCAAGACATCAATCACTTAACCTACTTTGAACCCTACACCCAAAGCGATGTTTCACTCTCAATGGAACAAAAACAAAAGCTTGCCGATACACTGGAAACCAAAACCAGACTGACTTGGCCGCAAGCGCGTAAATTATTGGGGCTGGAAAAAAGTTATCTTTTTAATCTAGAAAAATCCGGCACCAAAGACCTGGTTGGCAACCGCACAGGGTACGCCATTCAGCAAATTATTGGTGACACTTGGCAACAGTTATCGGAACAACAGCAAAGACAACTGATTGAAGACTTGCTCACCATTAAAAAGAAAACCACACTCAAAAACCGTCTAGTGAATTATTGGAGATTACCCCTTCAACAGGCCATTTACCTAGCCTCAGAAGAGTTTGAACCAGGGCATAGCGATCTAAGCCTAAAAGCCATCAACAAACTGCTGCCCTTTTTAAAACAAGGGCATATCTATTCTGATGCCAGAATTGCAGCAGGTTATGGCTATGAAACAAAAGAGATAACTGTATTTGACAAACTGCCAGCACCGCCAAACCTACGCAACCCTATTGTCAACAAAGGGCTTCATGAAGCCCGCAAGTTGATAAATGCCATCATCGCCACTTATGGCAAACCAGACATTATTCGCATAGAAATGGCAAGAGATCTTACCCTATCTAACAAAGACAAGACAAGGGTGAATAAAGTCAACCGAGACAATCTGCAAAAAAACAAAGAAGCCGAAGAGCAATATGACATTACTCGACAATCCTCCCCTCACCTTGGTTTAAGAAAATACCCATCTAAAGACGACAAACTTCGTTATCGCCTTTGGAAAGAACAAGGATGCCGTTGCCCTTACAGCCTAAAAAGCATCAGTCTTCAACAAGTGTTTTCCGCAGAAACCGAAATCGACCATATTCTGCCTTACTCACAATCACTTGACGACAGCTATATGAACAAAGTGCTATGCTTTACCGACACCAATCGCGAAAAAGGCAATCGCCCCCCCTATGGAGCTTGGGCGAGTCAACCCATCAAATGGGAACAACTTGTCGCCAATATGCTTGCGATAGATAAAGAAAACAAACATGCCATCACTGCCAAGAAAAATCGTTTCCTCACAAAAACCACTGATGAAATCGAAGGCATGATCAGCTCACAACTTAACGACACCCGCTACCTTAGCCGTGAAGTTTTCCACTATGTTAAACAACTGGGTTGCAGAGTTGAGGTCAGCAAAGGCATCCTCACCGCCAAGCTGCGACATATGTGGGGACTCAACCACTTACTTGGCTCAAAAGACGACCACAAAGAACGTAAAGACCATCGTCACCATACCATTGATGCCATTGTCACGGCATTGGTCGATCACAAACTTTACCGAACCCTTGTCTCACTCGCCAAAGAAGTCGAAAAACACCAAAAGCTAGAGTGGAGAGACCTGCACCTGGACTCGCCTTTAGATAATATTCAACAACAAACCCAGCATATTCTAGACGAGATGATTGTCTCTCATGACGTACGCAACAAACTCTACGACGCACTTCACGAGGACACAGGTTCAGGGTTTATTGAAGGCATTGGCACCGTTTATCGGAAAGCATTAAATGAGGAAAATTTCAAAACCGAAAAACAAATCGACAGCATTATCGACCCCGTTATTAAAGACACGGTGCTAGCCCACTTTAACGCACACAACCAAAACGCCAAACAAGCTTTTGCACCGGACAACCCTGTTTTCCATCCCAATGGCAACCGCATCTACCGCATTAGAGTACAGCGCTCAAAAGCCACACGCGAACAAGTCGAACAAAACCAATACGCCGCCAAGGACCGTTTTGGCAAAACGTTTAAATATATCCCTTATGGCAATATGCACCATGTCGCCATCTATCAACAAGAGAATGGCAAGATCAAAGCCACTGTCACGCCGATGTTTAAACAGGCTGAAAAAGTGCGACTTCACAAGATAACAGGTAGCGACACAGACAACCTCATCATGACGCTAGCCATTAATGATATGGTTGAACTTACTATTGATGAAACTCTTCAAATATACCGAGTGCAAAAACTTGAACGAGACAAATCCTCCGCAGCATTAACTCTAAGGTTACACACTGACGCCACTACCGAAAAAAATAACTCGGTTATTAGAAAAGCCGTACCAACACTCATCAAAGACTATCAAATGCAAAAAGTAAGCATTAATCGTCTAGGGAAACGCTTATGATTAAGCGAACGCTTTTTATCGGCGACCCCACCTATTTGCACTTACAGCAAAAACAACTGGTGCTGGAAAGAGACAAAGAAATTATTGCCAGTATTCCCATCGAAGACATAGGCTTTGTCGTCATAGATCACCCGCAAATTTTACTCACCCAAGGCATTATCAATGCCTTGGCACAAAATAAAGTCGCGCTCATTACCACCGACCAAAAACACCTACCCACAGGGCTTCATCTCCCTCTTTCAGGTCACAGCCTGCACAGCAAAATCATTGATGCCCAAGCCAACTTTTCCGAAGCCAGAAAGGGCAAACTCTGGAAGCTGGTCGTCAAAAGAAAAATACAAGAACAAATCACCAGTCTAGAACTTGAAAACAAACCCACTCAGGCTCTGACAAGATTGGTTGAAAAAGTCAAAAACGGTGATCCCACCAATATCGAAGCACAAGCCGCACAATACTACTGGAAACACATCTTTCAAGCCCCATTCAAACGTGACCCTGATGGTGAAGAAATCAACGCTCTGCTCAACTACGGCTATGCCATTGCCCGCGCTGCCACCGCGCGCGCCTTGGTCGGCACCGGGCTACATCCTTCACTCGGCATCAACCACCAAAACCAATATAACGCCTATTGCTTGGCAGACGACTTAATGGAACCCTTACGCCCCTGGGTCGATACGCAAGTCGTGAATTGGATAAAGTCATTACCAACAGACGAAACGCCACATCCAACCCAAGCCTTTAAAGCCGATATTCTCTCCTTTCTAAATCAAAACTGCCTTTCCCAAAACAAAAAATCACCTTTTATCAATGCCTTATCTACCTATGCCAACAGCATTAAGGAACACATATTGCTTGGCAATACTCACGACCCGATTTTTCCTGAACGCATCCTATAAATCATAATTTTCAGGAGGCACGATATGGTGTTTGGAGGACTGGATAGTATGTGGATAGTCGTTATGTTTGATTTACCAACCGATACCAAAGCGGCACGGCGTGCCTACACTCAGTTTAGAAAGCAACTGATCACAGATGGGTTTATAATGATGCAATATTCAGTCTATGCCAGACACTGCGGCACTGATGAAAATGCACAAGTGCATATCAATAGAACCAAAGGCGCATTGCCTGACGATGGCGAGGTCAGAATACTCACCCTTACCGACAAACAGTTTTCAAAAGTACAAACTTTTTATGGAAAAATTCGCAAACCCACTGAAAAAGCGCCAGAACAACTCCAGTTTTTCTGAGCTGAAAACACCACTTTTCTTAACTTTTTCAGTAGGTTGCAAATCCAATATTGTAACCGACTAGAGCCGAACTGCTAATCACAACTATTAGTTGAAGGCCCCAAATTTTTCCTTTATTGTAACCGACTAGAGCCGAACTGCTAATCACAACTCTCCGGCAGTTGGCGTGGGCAAGTATCCAATTGTAACCGACTAGAGCCGAACTGCTAATCACAACTCTCCAAGCCCTGCTTTAGATAAGGAAAGCATTGTAACCGACTAGAGCCGAACTGCTAATCACAACATGAAGCGAGTTCAATCTTACTTATGTTCAATTGTAACCGACTAGAGCCGAACTGCTAATCACAACTAGAATGCTCGATACCAATAAAAACCGTCAATTGTAACCGACTAGAGCCGAACTGCTAATCACAACTGTATGGCTTTGGCTATGTATGAAGTTTTATTGTAACCGACTAGAGCCGAACTGCTAATCACAACATATTGGAAAGCGTAAAAGCAATGGGAAAAATTGTAACCGACTAGAGCCGAACTGCTAATCACAACTGTTTCTGCAGTGACTTCGTATTCAACACCATTGTAACCGACTAGAGCCGAACTGCTAATCACAACCATATCAGTGCGCGCCTGATCAGATAATGGATTGTAACCGACTAGAGCCGAACTGCTAATCACAACTCTTAAATGCTCTGAATCTAAGTGAGCATAATTGTAACCGACTAGAGCCGAACTGCTAATCACAACTTCGATGGCCTTCACATGGAGACCAAAGATATTGTAACCGACTAGAGCCGAACTGCTAATCACAACCTTCCCTGATGCTGGAAATGTAACCGTTTAATTGTAACCGACTAGAGCCGAACTGCTAATCACAACTGAAAGAAATCTATTGTTGTTTAGCTAGGCATTGTAACCGACTAGAGCCGAACTGCTAATCACAACCTTCAAGTTGACCAAGAATCAATGCGCCACATTGTAACCGACTAGAGCCGAACTGCTAATCACAACAATCATGTCGTAGATTGCAAAACCTGTCGCATTGTAACCGACTAGAGCCGAACTGCTAATCACAACCTTCAAGTTGACCAAGAATCAATGCGCCACATTGTAACCGACTAGAGCCGAACTGCTAATCACAACCCAATAAGGAGGATCCGCATAGAAAAAAGTATTGTAACCGACTAGAGCCGAATTACTAATCACAACTTTATTGTGGTCAAGTAAATTTGGCCACTCAATATGATGAATACTTTTCTCAGGATGATAGATGATTTTCTATAAGGCTAGATGAATCATAGAACTCTCGGCTTATAAATAAATGTGCAAGCGATGGAGTGGTTCGCAATAAGTGTTCCAAGATAGAAACTTAGTTCTTATCCGGTTCGATTCTGGCACCACTTGCCTTAACTTTATGAGAAAGCTGAAATGTGTAAATTATTTTTTGGGTTAATGGATAGCCTTTTAGCATGGTTGGCTATTTTGCCTTAACGGAGATCTTACATGTGACCGCACTGGGTAATGTTTCTGTTGGCGACATGATTATGTTTCACGATTGTGAAATGGTGGAAAGCACCGCAAACGGACTAAAATCTGCCAGGTTGGGGTTGTTGCGCTTGCTATAAGCAAAGCGTTTTAGGGTTACGCTTTGCGTACCACTCCATGTAGAAGTCAATAAACACCCGGGTTTTCTTGGATAAGTACCGGTTCGGTAAATACATCAGGTAGATGTCGGTATCAGCGGAAGCATATTCATCTAGAGCTGTTTCCAGCCGCCCCGCCTTAACTTCCTGCAAGATAGCAATGGAAGTCAAGCGAATCACTCCTAATCCTCCAACTGCGGCTTCGCGAAGTGCTTCTGGACCATTGACTACGAAATTTCCTTTCACTCTGACTCGCTCTTCCCTTTCCTTGCTATTAAAAACCCACTCGCTGTTGCTAGACAAAGAACCATATAGAATGCAGTTGTGACTTTCTAAGTCTGCTGGTTTGAGCGGTTTTCCATGCTTACGCCAGTACTCGGGAGAAGCACAGATCAGTTTGCGGGTGGAGGTCAAACGTTTGGCGACCAAGTTGGGCTGAGGGTCATCGGTTTGACGTACTGCCAAATCAAATCCATCTTCAGCCAAATCGATAATGCGATCACTCAGCACCATTTCAACACTAACTTCCGGATAACGTTCTAAGAATTCGGGAATTGCCGGCGCTATTTGATTTGAGCCGAAACTGAACGGTGCCGTAATCCGCAATAAGCCCCGAGGCGCTTCATTTAAACGCGCTACAGCCATTTCCGCCATTTTGGCTTCTTCAATCAATCTGACACAATGCTGATAAAGTGCCGAACCCGCTTCGGTCAGGCTGAGCTTGCGGGTAGTTCTATGCAACAAGCGGGTGCCAAGTTCATGCTCAAGTGATGCCACCCGCTTACTAACTACCGGCGTGGACAGCCCTAAGTCTCGTGCAGCGGCAGTAAAACTCCCCGCCTCAACAACACGCGCAAAGGCGACCATGGCAATCAACGAAGGTAAGGTCTTATCTTTATTACTAAACATATAGAAACAATATTATTCAATTTACCTAGATTATAAAAAAATTGGAAACATTTACAATAGCAACCTGAACGATACATATTTACGACGGAGTGTCTATTATGAACCAATCTAACTACCTGATCGGCCTGGGATTACTGATTACTGCCCCTGTGATTTGGGGCGGTATGTTCCCGGTCGCAGAACTGATACTGCCCTCGGTTGACGGCATTACGACCACTGCGATTCGCTATGGCTTAGGCGCATTGATGCTACTGGTGATTCTTGCTTTTCTAGAGGGGAACAACGCGCTAAAACTTGAGGAAAATACACTCAAGCTATGGCTATACGGCACCATTGGCTTTGCTGGATTCAATATCCTTGCCTTTGTTGGTCTGGGCTTTTCGCAACCGGAACATGCCGCTATTATCATGGCAATGATGCCAATGATTACCGTCCTGATTACCTGGTTAAAAAGCGGAAAGCGACCTGCTGGATTTACCTTAATGACGGTAGCGATTGCTTTTAGCGGAGTATTCCTAGTGGTCACCAACGGCAACCCCGCCAAAGCTTTACAAAATGGCGAAGCATCCGGCGACCTGATGTTACTAACCGGTGCACTTTGCTGGGTCATCTACACTTTAGGAGCCAGCCAGTTCCCAAGCTGGTCGGCACTGCGTTACACCACCTTAAGCTGTGCTTTGGGGACGCTATCCATTTTAGCGATAACACTGGCATTAATACCGGTAGGCATTACGCAAATTCCTTCCATAAATGTGGTTTCTAATCTAGGCTGGGAATTTGCCTATCTGATCATTCTAGGCGCGGTGATTGCCGTCTTAAGCTGGAATGCGGGGATTAAAGCTGTCGGCCCGGTAAACGGTGTGCTGTTTATCAATCTAGTGCCGATTACCGCTTTTACCGTTGGCGTATTACAAGGTCACAGCTTTACGCACTATGAAGTCATTGGCGCCCTGCTGGTCATCAGTGCATTGATTGCCAACAACCTTTTTATCCGCCGCCAACTATCGGTTTCGAAAGCCTAGAAAATAAAAAATCTGCCAGGTTGGGGTTAGGTACAGATACCCCAACCTGGCAGATTTTATGAGAAATCAGTGCTGGTAGGCTTTGTGCGAAAGATACAGCGCCAAGGCAACCAGCATAATTGCCAAGGAGTAATAAAGCAACTCAAGTGGTGCCGTTGGTTTCAGGAACAATGCCTGTTCAAAGAACATCACCACCAAAATCATCAGAATCACTTTCGCCAGCTTGTCTTTCAGATCATCCAAAGAATGAATCATTAAAATCTTACTGGACGTTTTATTGCCTTCCGCTGCGTCAATTTTTGAGATAAACAACTCATATAGACCCAAAGAGAAAATCAGCATAATGGTTCCCAACAGGAAGCCATCTACCGAACCGACCACATGGGCAACGGTCTTCGCTTTCAAATCTGCTCTGGCAGCATCATCTAACTGTGCATAATGACTCAGATGCGACAAGGTATAGTAAACATCAATTGAGGTCACATAAAAAATACCAAATGCCATCAGCAAACTGGCAACAACCGCGAACAAGACAATGAACCGGCTGTTCCACAAAAACGATTCAAACCAGTCTTCCGCTCTTGAACGGTTGGCAGGTACGCAAATCAACTCTTCACTTGGCTGCGCTGAATCTTGCTTTGGATGTTCCATTCTAATCCCCTTAGTGCTGAGCTTATTTAGATAGCTCTTCAATTGTTAAGTTATGGTTGGTGTAAATGCATAAATCGGCGGCAATATTGAGTGATTTCTCAACAATATCACGCGCACTTAATTCTGTGTTTTCCATCAGGGCTTGTGCCGCAGAGTGGGCATAGTTACCGCCAGAACCGATGGCAATAAAATCATGTGCCGGTTCGATAACATCTCCCGTACCGGAAATCAGCAACATGTTTTCTTCATCCGCCACCAGCATCATCGCTTCAAGCTTGCGTAACGCACGATCGGTACGCCAGTCTTTCGCCATCTCAACGGCCGCACGCATCAATTGTCCATTATGGCTTTGCAATTTGCCTTCGAAGCGTTCAAACAGGGTAAAAGCATCAGCCGTGGCACCCGCAAACCCCGCCAGTATCTTGCCATTGTGAAGACGACGAACCTTACGAGCGTTGCCTTTCATCACAACATGTCCTAAGGTGACTTGACCATCACCGCCGATAACCATTTTGCCTGCACGTTTGGCACATAAAATCGTGGTTCCGTGAAAAGTTTGTTCACTCATGTTTTTCTCACAATATTCATTCGATTGTTTATTCGGTCTGTCCGCGCTTTTTTGCTCGCGGATGCGCCGTATCGTAAACTTTTGCCAGGTGCTGCAAATCCAACTTGGTGTAGATTTGCGTTGTCGACAAATTGGCGTGCCCTAGCAAGTCCTGTACGGCTCTTAAATCTCCGCTAGATTCTAACACATGCGTTGCACAGGCATGGCGCAATCTATGAGGGGACATTTTGGTCGGCAACCCCGCCTGTAAAGTGCGTTGATCCAAGTGTTGCTGGATACTTCTGACACTCAACCTATTGCCAAATTTATTAACGAAAACCGCTTGTTCATCGCTCTTGGCATGCTCACCTCGAATCGACAACCAGCGTTGCAATGCCGCAATCGCTTTGCCGCCAAGAGGCGAGATTCTTTCTTTGCTGCCTTTTCCCAAAACTTTTACCCAGCCCTCATTCATCTGATCCAATCCGGGGGACAAGTCCAAGTCCGCCAGCTCGGAAACACGCAATCCTGCGGAATACAGACACTCGAACATCGCCTGATCTCGAATGTCTTGCCAAGTCTTTAAAGGTTGTTCAAGCAGTTGTTGGGTTAAATCAATATCGAGACTTTTGGGTAAAGGCTTGGGCTGTTTAGGCGCTTTGACACTTTTCGCCGGGTTGGCGAATGCCCAATTATGTTCAATGAGAAATTGATAAAAAGTTCGCAAAGCCGATAGGTTTCGTGACAGTGTTCGAGGATGAATACCGGCTTCCATTCTGCTGGCGACAAACGCCTGAATGGCTTCCACCGACACTGACTGCCAGCCGTGAAAGTCATCGAGAAATTGCCGATAATCATGCAAAGCATTTTCAATTTCTTCCGCAAGAAAATCCCCTTGAAAGAAACGCAAAAAAGCGACCATATCCCGCTCGTAATTCGCTATCGTTTCCGGTGAACGGTTAAGGCGCGTTAACTCCGCGACAAACTCGCTGAATTGTTTTTTGCTCATCTAGACGGTCATTCTCGAAAAAACATTAAGACTATTTTAATGCAATTATTGCCGCAAAAACGCGATAATTACGCCACTGTATTTTCAACACTACTCAGGAGATTTTATGACATCTGCTTCAACTTCCGTTTCAGACGCCATCAGACAACGCCACTCGGTACGCGCGTTTTTACCAACCTCTGTTGAAGAAAAACTTATTCATGACATTCTGGATGATGCGCGTTTCGCACCTTCCGGCGTCAATACCCAACCATGGCAAGTCGCGGTGGTTTCAGGCGAAACCAAAACCCAACTACAAAACAAAATGGTGGCGGCATTCGAGGCTGGCGAAACCGGACAAATGGACTATCAATACTATCCGAAAAATTGGGTCGCACCTTTCAAGCAAAGACGTGTGACAACGGGAGTGGCTCTTTATAACGCCTTAAAGATAGAACGCGAAGACAAAGCTGCAAGACTTGCACAATGGGCTGCAAACTATCGCTCTTTTGACGCGCCGGTGAGTTTGTTCTTCTTTATGGACCCCAGCTTGGAAACTGGATCTTATTTCGACTATGGTATGTTCGCGCAGAACATTATGCTACTGGCAGTTGAAAAGGGATTGGCGACTTGTCCACAAGGCGCTCTGGGAGAGTATCCTACCATCATCAAGCAGCATCTTGGTTATGACAATGACATGATCTTACTGGGTGGGATGGCACTCGGCTATGAAGATAAAGAACATCCGGTCAACAGTTACCGAACAGAGCGCGAAGCGGTGAATGACTTCACCCGCTTCTTTGATTAGCGTTAAAACAAACGCTGTAAGCGCTGGGTAATCATCTCCCCCATGACTTCCAAAAAGTAAGTCCCAAGGTCCGGTTTGAAACGATCAACCGGGCTTCCCAGCGCCAACACGCCCCAAATGCGATGGTTACCAAGTGGAATCACGCAAACCGATTCCATTTTTTCAGAGGTAGCGAACAAACCTTTTTGCCACTCGTTTTCTACTAAACCACAAGCAGGACGCCCGACTCTTAAAGTTGATTTAAGGGTTTCCGCCCATTGCTGACTGATGCCTAATTGATTCATACCTTTCAAGCTTTGGTTTGGCAGTTCCCAAGACATTAAGGAGACAAACTCTACCTGAAAAGTCTCTTGCATCACTCGATAAACGACATCTACGGCATCCTGTTCGCTTTGTGCCGACAACAAGGCATTGGACAGTGTATAGACATTGTGCAGTAGTTTACCGTTCTCACCTGCAATATCTTTTAGGGTCGCTATCTCGACTTGCAAACGATCGCGCTGCTCACGCAATTGGTAAACTTGGCGTTCCAGCAAAGAGATCTCTTGTCCGGTCTTCGGGTGAGGTAAGCTGAGTTCATCCAGCAAATTCGGAAACACATGAAAAAACTGGCGGTTTTGATTCAAATAATTCGCCACATCTTCCGCATGGATATCATTGATTAAACTCGACACTTACACCTCTCCCCAGTACACACTCTATTTTATTATTCAAATTTTTAGTTTAATAAAAGCAGCCCAAAACGGCTTATAACGCTATTTCGGCATCAAACACCATCACCGCCGGCCCAGTCATCCAAACAGGATGCGACGCATCGCCATCCCAGGCGATGGTCAAATCACCACCCGCTAAAGAAACCTTCACCTCGTCGGCCACTTCTCCCAGCTTACGCAAAGTCACCATGGCGGCACAAGCCCCTGTCCCGCAAGCAAGCGTTTCAGCTGCGCCACGTTCATAGACGCGCAACTTAATATGGTTTGAATCAATGCGCTCCGCAAAACCGACATTCACCCTTTCCGGGAAATGGGCATGGGATTCTATTTTCGCCCCTAACTCTGCTACCGGGGCTGCTCCCAAATCGGTGACACGCAAAACCGCATGCGGGTTACCCATAGAGACTGCACCGATCTGGTAAAACTCACCATCTACTTCCAACTGGTAGACATCAGACTCACCCGGTACCGCAAAAGGCAAGCTGTTGGGTGCGAAGTTCGGCGCCCCCATGTTGACTCTTACTTCTCCGTTTTCAGTGATATAAAGCACAATCACTCCCGAAGCCGTCTCGACTGTAATCTCGGTTTTATCGGTCAACCCTTTGTCATACACAAACTTCGCAAAACAACGTGCCCCGTTACCGCACTGCTGTACCTCGGAACCATCCGCATTGAAAATGCGGTAACGAAAATCCACCCCGTCGGTATCGGTTGCTTCAACCAATAATAACTGATCGAACCCCACGCCAAAGTGTCGATCCGCCCATCCTCGAATTTGTTCTGCAGACAATGAAACGTCCTGAGCAATGGCATCAATCACCATAAAGTCGTTTCCAAGTCCATGCATTTTGCTGAAGTGGAGCTTAGCGCCCATAATTGTCCTCTTAAAAACTTTCATACTATTGCCAAGATTTTACACTGCTTCACTCGGCCGATTTCGTTTATGATAAACCAAACACCCTCTAAACCCTAGCCTGAACAGGTGTAACTACTATTTTTATCGCCTAAAAAACGAAGACTTTTGCTGTTTCATTCGTATCAATGAAAATCACACGGAGAACTAAATGCGGTATTTTTGGCTAATTTTTGTCATAGTGGTTCCCGTCCTTTCGAGCTGCTCCACGATAGAAACACGTTCTTTCCCCAAGCAAACTTTTCCTAAGCAATGGAGCCAGCAAGTCGCTCAAATGCAAAGCCAAAAGCAAGCGACTCCCTGGTGGCAGGAACTGCATGACAAGGATCTCAACCAACTGATCAACGAAGCGATTAAAGCTAACCCTGACGTTCTGTCGGCGGAATCGGTCATTCGTGAATCCAGAGCTTACCGAGTACAGGCCAGAGCAGGGTTATTGCCGAAAGTGACCATCGGCGGTAGCGCGAAAAGCACTTATCTGAAAAGTACCGATGCCACAACAGATACCTATTCTGCGGTACTGGATGCCAGTTGGGAACCTGACATTTTCGGCACACAACAGCATGCGCTTGCCGCCGCCGAAGCAAAGGTCAAAGCTGCCGAAGCCAGTTATGCAGACGTTTTGGTCAGCCTAAGTGCAGAAGTCGCCACCAATTATGTTGCTCTGCGAGGCTATCAGGCACAATTAAATGTCACACAGGCTTCTCTGAAAAGTTGGTTGGAAACCCTGCAATTAACGCAATGGCAACATCAGGCAGGTATGGTCACCGAGCTGGATGTCGAGCAAGCAAAACGCAGCTACGAGCAAACTGCCGCATCAGTACCCACACTGAAACAAAACATCCTCGAAACCCAAAACCAACTGGCAATCCTGTTGGGGCGTACACCGGAAAACTTACCCCCAAGCTTGACCAAAATCGCCGATCTGCCCAGCTCTCCAAAAACGGTGTTTTTACCCATTCCAACTGAGGTTTTGAGACAACGTCCAGATGTCAGAGCTGCCGAACAAAATGTGTTGGTGGCGATGTCCAAAACAGATTCTGCAAAAGCGAATCGCTGGCCTTCCTTCACTTTGGGCGGTTCTCTGGGACTGACTTCCGCAACCTTAGGAAAACTCTTGGACACTGACACCCTGATCACCACTTTAAGCGCGGCAGTCAGCCACACCTTGTTTGACGGCGGCGCATTGGATGCGCAAGTGGACATCCAAACCGAGCAAGAAAAACAGGCCATGTACAGCTATAAGAAAACGGTGTTGAGCGCCCTACAGGAAACGGAAAACGCGCTTGCTGGGCTTTATAACAGCCGGGAAAGCTATGCAGCGTTAAACCGAGCCCTGGATGCCTCAAAAAATGAAGAGAAACTGGCCTTGATGCAATACCAAGCGGGTCAAACCAGCTTTACCGATGTCTTGAATGCTCAGCGCACACAGCTCACGCTGAAACAACAAAGCATTCAGGCCAAGGCGACTGAGTTGGCAAAACTGATCACCTTGTCCAAAGCCATTTCCGGCAACTGGGCGATTCAACAAACAACACAGAATAAAACGGTAAACGATGCGGACACTCAAGCACCGCAACCAACCACATCAACTGGAACATCGTCATGAATCAAGACAACAAAGCCTCCTCCCAAACTGAGTTTGAACAACTACTCAAACAGGGCGATAAAAAACACCACCGCTACCTCAAGGTATTGATTCCCGTTTTATTATTAGCAGGCGTCCTTTTTCTTGGCTGGCGTTGGTGGATGCCGGCACAAGCCAATGCCCCCATTTTCAAAACCGATGAAGTGAAAAAAGCCGATATTCTAGCGACGGTTTCAGCAACCGGAACTCTACAACCGACGAATGAAGTAGATGTCGGGAGTGAACTTTCCGGTACCATCGACAAGGTTTTTGTCGACTACAACGACCAAGTGAAAAAAGGCCAACTGTTGGCACAACTGAATACCGACAAGATTAATGCACAAGTATTGCAAACCAAAGCCGCCTTGGCCGTCGCCAAAGCGGGTGTCATTGAGGCACAAGCGACACTTGAAGAGTCGGATGCGCAACTTAAACGCTTGGAACATGTGCGTAAACTCACCAACGGCAAACTACCTTCTCAGGCGGATTTCATTTCTGCTGAAGCCGCTGAGAAACGCGCCATCGCCGCCAAAAACACAGCTATCGCAAAAGTCGAACAGGCTCAGGCTAATCTTGACCAAAACCTGACCGACTTATCCAAAACCAAAATCATTTCACCGATTGATGGTGTGGTACTGGTTCGCTCCATCGAACCGGGGCAAACCGTTGCCGCTGCCATGTCTGCGCCGGTGCTGTTTACACTCGCTCAAGATCTGACCAATATGGAACTGCAAGTCGATGTCGATGAGGCCGATGTTGGTCAGGTAAAAGCAGGTCAAAAAGCGACTTTTACCGTTGACGCTTACCCGAATCGTTTGTTCCCTGCCGTCATTAAGCAAGTACGTTTCGGCGCACAAACCACGGATGGCGTTGTCACTTATACCACGCTATTGGAAGTCAACAACCCTGACTTGAAACTACGCCCTGGCATGACCGCCACCGCTGAAATTCTAGTCAAGGAAAAGCGCGATGTGCTGACAGTTCCCGTTGCCGCCACGCGCTTTACACCTGAAATATTGGGCGACGCCACAAAGGCCAAATCGACCAGCATCATGGACTCTTTAATGCCGGGGCCAGGCCGCATCCGACATAGCCTAAACATCAAAGCTGAAAAAGTGAAAAAGGGCTATGCACGCGTTTGGAAACTGGTCAACAAACAACCCGTACCGGTTCTAATCAAACCTGGCGAATCCAACGGCAATCGCGTTGAAGTTCTAGAGGGAGATTTAAAACCCGGAGACAAAGTCATCATTGGGGCAGAGGTACGCTTAAAATGACAGCCGCCGAACCTTTAGAGCAGACTTCCGGCAAAGAAGCGCCTCTAATCGCCTTTGAAAACATCACCAAAACCTACGGACAAGGCGCTTCCGCTTTCACCGCATTGAAAGGCGTGAATTTTCAGATTGACGCAGGTGAGTTTGTTGCCATCATGGGTCCCAGTGGTTCGGGCAAGTCCACGGTGATGAATACTCTCGGCTGCCTTGACACCCCAACTTCTGGACACTACTACTTTCAGGGCGTCGCCGTTGAAACCTTAACCCATGACCAACGCGCTATTTTGCGCCGCCATTACTTGGGTTTTGTGTTTCAGGGCTTCAACCTGTTAGCACGGACTTCCGCTATAGAGAATGTCGAGTTGCCATTACTTTATCGAGGCATGAAAACAGCGGAGCGCCGTGAAGAAGCCCGCAAAGCACTGGCATTGGTGGGACTTGATGGTTGGGAAAACCACGCGCCAAGCGAGCTATCAGGTGGGCAACAACAGCGTGTTGCCATTGCCCGAGCACTCGTCACGCACCCAAAAGTTCTATTGGCAGATGAACCAACAGGAAACTTGGACACCCAACGCAGCAAAGAGATTATGGAGCTTCTCACTCAACTGAATCAGGAGTTGGGCATCACCGTTATCATGGTGACACATGAATCGGAAATGGCAGCCTACGCTTCCCGCCTGATTCATTTTGTAGACGGTTTGGTGGAAACAGATATGCCACAATCGGAGCGCGCCGGATGATTTGGAATGCCTTTTTACTCGCCATCCGCGAAATCCGCCGCAACCTGATGCGCTCAATTCTTACCATGCTCGGCATCATTATCGGTGTTGCGGCGGTGGTGACCATGGTAACCGTCGGTAATGGTGCCACAGCAAAAATCGCTAAAGAGATTTCCACCTTGGGAAGCAATCTTTTAATGGTTAGACCCGGACAACACTTTGGCCCGGGACGAGGCAACTCCAATGCCAAAGCCTTCACGATGGATGACGTCAAAGCCATTAAACAGGATGTCAGTTCCATCATCGCTGTCGCGCCGACAGCCACCGCCAGTGTCACCGCAGTGTTCGGCAACAACAACTGGACAACAACTGTCGTGGGTAGTGACAACGACTATTTCACCACCGGTAACTGGACGCTGTCGTCTGGACGCTTTTTCTCCAATGCGGAACTCAAGGCTGGCAAAACCAGCTGTATTATTGGACAAACCATTATCAAGCAGTTGTTTCCAGACCTTCGTTCACCCGAATCCGTCGTGGGTCAGAATATCCGTTTGAAGACTTTTTCCTGCCATATCATCGGCGTGCTTGATTCTAAAGGCCAATCCATGATGGGGAACGATCAGGACGACACCATTGTCATGCCCATCAAAACCGTGCAACGACGTTTGATTGGCGACCAGGATGTCAAAATGATTCGCATCTCGGTCAAACCGAATATTGATACCGGTGTCGTCAACCGTGCGATCACGCTTCTACTAAGAGACCGCCGTCACCTGAGCGACCGTGAAAAAAACGACTTCTCTGTACTGGATACCCGTGAAATCACCAAGGCATTGACCGGCAGTACCAAAGTCATGACCATGCTGTTGGGCGCGGTTGCCGCCGTTAGTTTGATTGTGGGTGGAATCGGTATTATGAACATCATGCTCGTTTCGGTGACGGAACGTACTCGGGAAATTGGTATTCGTATGGCAATCGGCGCACTGGAAAGAGAGGTGTTGTTACAGTTTTTGGTTGAGGCCGTAGTGCTCTCCTCTTTGGGAGGAATTATCGGTATCATTCTCGCCATTCTCGCCTCCGCCGGACTGAGCCACGTCATGTCAGTGCCCTACATACTTGACTTCGACATGATGGGTATCGCCTTTGCGTTTTCAGCAATGGTGGGCGTGGTTTTCGGTTATTTTCCGGCAAGAAATGCGGCAAGGCTGAACCCGATAGACGCTCTGCGTCACGAATAAATTCAACCATCACAGCAACTGTCCGTTTGCCGTCAATTTCCTTTATAATAACGCCAAACTAAATGACTTCTGCAAACTGAGTCTACAGATGTCGGTTGCCAACGATGGCTAAGCATAAATCAACCTCAAGATAATGAATGAAGGAAGCTTCAAGCAAAATGATGACACCAAAAGAAATCGTCCATGAGTTAGATCACCACATTATCGGGCAAAATGATGCCAAGAAATCCGTCGCCATCGCATTGCGTAATCGTTGGAGACGCTCGCAACTTTCGGAAGAGCTTCGTCAGGAAGTGACTCCGAAAAACATCCTGATGATTGGACCGACGGGTGTCGGTAAAACCGAAATCGCTCGTCGCCTTGCAAAACTGGCGAATGCGCCTTTTATCAAGGTTGAAGCAACCAAATACACGGAAGTCGGCTATGTTGGTCGCGAAGTGGATTCCATTATCAAAGACTTGGTTGAAAGTGCCGTCAAGATGGTTCGCGAACAAGAAATGGTATGTGTTCAAAGCCAAGCTGCCGACATTGCCGAAAACCAAATTCTGGACACCTTGTTGCCCCCAGCTCGCGGACACGAATCTGAAAGCTATGACAATATGGCAGAAACCCGTCAAAAGTTCCGCAAGCGTTTGCGCGAAGGTGAGCTAAATGACAAAGAAATAGAAATCGACTTGGAAGCCCGCTCTCCTCATGTAGAAATCATGGGCGCGCCAGGTATGGAAGAAATGACTAGCCAACTTCAGGACATGCTCGAAGGCATGAACCGAGGCAAAAAACAAAAGCGCAAACTGCCCATTAAACAAGCCATGCGTATCCTTACCGAAGAAGCGGCTTCACACCTGATTGATTTGGAAGACATTAAAGCCAAAGCGGTAGAAAGTGTTGAACAGCAAGGCATCGTCTTCATCGACGAAATTGATAAAGTTGCCAAGCGTCATGAAAGCGGTTCAGGCGGTGATGTCTCTCGCGAAGGGGTTCAAAGAGACCTGTTACCTTTGATTGAGGGGTCAACCGTTTCTACAAAATACGGCATGGTGAAAACAGATCATATTCTGTTCATTGCATCCGGCGCATTCCATTTGTCAAAGCCATCCGATTTGATTCCTGAACTGCAAGGGCGCTTGCCGATTCGCGTTGAATTGCAATCTTTGAAAGTGGAAGACTTCGTCCGCATCCTGACGGAACCTAAAGCCGCACTGACAAAACAGGCGATTGCTTTGCTACAGACCGAAGGGGTGAACATCGAGTTTTCCGAATCCGGCATTCAGCGTTTGGCGGAAATCGCTTTCCAAGTGAATGAAACCACCGAAAACATCGGTGCGCGTCGTTTACATACCGTTATGGAACATTTATTGGAAGAAGTTTCCTTTAATGCGCCGGACAACAATGGTCAGCAAATCATGATTGACCGAGATTTCGTTGAAGCGCGTTTGGGCGACTTGGCACAAGACCAAGACTTGTCGCAATATATCCTATAGAATGTCCGGTATTACGACTCAATAGAAACCAGTAGCGCCAATGCATCAGCCGATAGAAATCAAACTGCAGCAAAAATCTCGCAAGTTGGTCATCACCTTCAACACTGGCGAGACGTTTGAACTGCCGTGCGAATACTTGCGCGTCTATTCGCAGTCGGCGGAAGTGACAGGACATGGCCCGGGGCAGGAAGTCTTGCAAGTCGGCAAACAAAACGTCAATATCGACGCCATTACGCCGGTAGGCAACTATGCCGTCAAACTGCATTTTGACGATGGGCATGATACCGGTATTTACAGCTGGGAAACCCTTTACGACCTAGGCAAAAACTACGATAGCTATTGGCAGACTTATTTACAAAAACTGCTTGCCGCCGGGCATAAGCATCCAGACATGGAAACCCATGTTTCAGACTTGCTGTAAAAACACTTAGAGGCAAAACTTATGAACAACACTAACAGCTCTCAATCGGAACGCACCATTGATTTCGGCTTCAGCAAAGTGCCTCTTGAGGAAAAGGTCAAACACGTCAAAGGCGTGTTCGACTCCGTTGCAGAAAACTATGATTTAATGAACGATGTCATGTCTTTCGGCGTCCATCGCCTGTGGAAAAAACATACCATCGAACTAAGCGGCATTCGCCCCGGCAAAACCGTTCTAGATTTGGCTGGCGGCACCGGCGACCTCACCAAAGCCTTTGCAAAACGTGTCGGTAAAAGCGGTAAAGTTGTGCTGGCAGACATCAACGAAAACATGGTGCGTGTCGGCCGTGATCGCTTAACCAACGAAGGCATTATCGGCAATGTCGAATATGCCATCACCAATGCCGAAGCCCTGACTTTTCCAGACAACACTTTCGACCTTGTCACCATGGCTTTCGGTCTACGTAACGTCACCAACAAAGATAAGGCTTTGGCAGAAATCTACCGTGTGCTGAAGCCCGGTGGGCAAATGATGGTATTGGAATTTTCTAAAGTCACACAACCGATGATGGCGAAAGCTTATGACTTCTATTCCTTCAATATTCTGCCTAAAATGGGGAAATGGATCGCCAAGGATGAAGCCAGTTACCAATATCTTGCCGAATCCATTCGTATGCATCCTGACCAGGAAACCTTAAAACAAATGATGCTGGATGCCGGCTTCGATAAAGCTGAATACTTGAACATGAGTGAAGGTATTGTCGCACTCCATCGCGGCTGGAAATATTGAAGAGGTCACACACATGAGCACGGAAAACCTGCAAGACAACACACAAGGTATCGATGCGACCAAGCAATGGACATCCACCACGCTTGCCAAGATTTTTGAAACCATCTTGAACCAATCGGTCGCCATGGATGAAATGCAGGGCATCGGCTTTCAAATGCTGGATGAAAAAGTGATCCAGCTGACTTTCACCGACTTGAAATTGACCTTCTTTATCATTTACCAACTGGATGCGGCAAAAGATGAAAAATCTACCAGGTTGGGGCACTTCACCGTGCAGGCTCATTTAATGGGCAGTGCCGATACACATATCAAAACCACCTTGGTTGACTGGCTACGCCGTACCACAGAAACAGAAAGCCCTCTTGGTTCCGCGTTCCTGGCAGCGCTCTACACCATCGACATCGACTGGGAAGAACAACTTTCCCATTTCACTGGAGACTTCATCGCTTTCAACATCAGCCAAACTGCACGCAGTACCAAGCAAAACTTCAAAGCGGCAAAGCAGAAAGCTGGCGTCACGCTGAAAGAATACCTGCAATTTGAAATCAACCTGCTACCGACCAAACTCCAAGTTTGTCACTTCAATCAGGAAGTGGAAGACCTTGCCGATGACGTTGACGCTCTGTCTGCAAGAGTCGATGCGCTAATCCATTCAACCCCAAAATAAACTTTTCGTATGCTTTCTTTTATCAAAACACCTTTCAAACAGTTCAAACGACTGATTAAAATCAATCGCGTCTTAACCTATTACCGTATAGACCATTTACTGTTTGCCAACACGAAATACGAATGGTTCACGCTTATCAACGGCATCCTGCCGTGGAACTGGCGTTCACGCTCCAAAGCACCTCGCGGCGAACGCATTCGTCTTGCTTTGGAAGAGTTGGGGCCTATTTTCATTAAATTCGGTCAGGCGCTTTCCACGCGTAAGGATCTACTACCGGAAGATATTTCCGTCGAATTGCGCAAACTGCAGGACGACTGCCCTCCTTTTGATGAACAACACTCAATTGAAATCATCGAAAAAGGGTTAAAGCGCTCTATTGCCGAGGCTTATGCAAGCTTTGACCCGGTGCCGATGGCATCTGCCTCTATCGCACAGGTACACGCCGCCACATTACTGGATGGCACCGAAGTGGTTGTGAAGGTCGTGCGCCCTGACATCAAACCGGTGATTGAACAAGACGTCTCGATTTTACGCTCCCTGGCACAACTACTGGAAGCCGCCATTAAGGAATCGCGACGTCTACATCCGACAGAAGTGGTTGCCGAGTTTGAGAAAACATTGCTCGATGAACTCGACATGATGCGTGAAGCCTCCAACGCAGCCCAATTACGTCGTAACTTCGAAAACTCCGACTTACTTTATGTTCCCGAAATCTATTGGTCACATACTAACGACCATGTCATGACCATGGAACGTATCTACGGCATCCGCATTTCTGATACCGACAAACTACTTGAAGCCGGTGTCGACTTGACCGACTTGTCCGCCAAAGGCGTCACCATTTTCTTCACTCAGGTTTTCAAACACAATTTCTTCCATGCAGATATGCATCCGGGGAACATCTTCGTGTTGCCGGACGGCCGTTATGCGGCTATCGACTTCGGCATCATGGGTACACTCACCCCCGAAGACCAGCGTTATCTAGCAGAGAACTTTCTGGCATTTTTCAATCGCGATTACCTTCGCGTTTCCGAACTGCACATTGAGTCGGAATGGGTGCCAAGAGATACTCGTGTCAATGAGCTTGAATCCGCCATTCGTTCCGTCTGCGAACCGATCTGGGACAGACCTTTAAAAGAAATTTCATTCGGCTTGTTCTTGATGCGTCTATTTCAGACTGCTCGACGCTTTGGTATGGAAGTACAACCACAGTTGGTATTACTGCAAAAGACTCTACTGAATATTGAAGGTCTGGGGCGTCAATTAGACGATGAACTGGATTTATGGGATACCGCGAAACCTTTCTTGGAAGATTGGATGCAAGAGCGCGTTGGCCTCAAAAGCCTTATCAAGAACACCAAAGCCAACCTTCCCTACTGGATTGAGCAGGCACCGGCTCTTCCAGGATTGCTGCATGCCAGCTTGAGCAAGCTTGCCCATGCCGATTTTCAGCAAACTGCCGAAAAGCTTGAAAAGGTACAGCAACAAATGGAAAAACAGCGCAAAGCAGAGCACCGCCGCTGGATAGGATTGCTGTTGATTGGTGCCGCGGCTTTCACCACTAACTTAGATCTTCCTTCGTTTTTACACGAAGACTGGTTTAGAGCTATTGTTGCCCTAACTGGGGTTTATCTTATTATAAAAAAATAACATCCAAACACTGATCCTAGAGGGTAGCAAACCACAAAAACTCGTAGTAGGATTATCTTAATAAGAGTGAAAATATTCACCAAAAAAGCGATAGGAAATGCTTTAGAGCTTAAATAAGTGCACTTAATTAAGCTGATGGCTCACTGATCCATAAGCATGAATCTCTAGTACGGTTCAAAACGCATTAATAAAAGATCATAGGACCATTTATGTTCCTAGATATCACCAAAGAGCACGCTTGTATAGTGCCACCACTCAAATCATCATTCGGCATGTATTTGTTGCTTTGGCTAAATCTCAAAATCACTTCAGGATTAACCTCAACATGCAAGATATCCATACATCAAAGGTTTTGGAATGTTTGATTGAAAACTGGAAATGGAACCACAGTATTGATTACTCTCAAGGGTGTCTTTTAGACAAACCCAAAGCGGAACCCAAAGTATAGATAAAACCGAAAAGTATTCTAGAAGGAAAATGGCGCGCCCAAGAAGATTCGAACTCCCGGCCTTTCCCTCCGGAGGGGAACGCTCTATCCAGCTGAGCTATGGGCGCTTGTTTAAAAGCGAAGCTATTATAAAAGATTCAAGTTCAGTATGGAAATGAATCACCAGCTACAGGCACCTATCCTCATACGCACCCCTTTATTAAAAGGCTCTATTCCTCCCCATAAAGTGACTCCGCCTTGACATGCCAAGCAAAGCAAACCATCATTACGTAATAAAACTTAATAAATATAAGAAGATAAAAAAGATAAAAACAGAGAGGTTTAGGCATGCATAAAATGGATGATCAAAATTATCGTTTGGTACTCAGAGTTGATACTGAAGGTAACATTACCGAATTGAACCAGGATTACCTCAAGTGGACTGGTTACAGCAAAGATGAACTTCTCGGTCAACATGTTTCCTTCCTTCTCAAACCGTATCCCGATAGTTTAATCGACGACATGGGCAAAACATTGCGTTCCGGCAAGCCTTACTATTTTTATGCGCACGAAGCTAAGAAATCCGGTGAAGAATATTGGACAGAAATGAGCTGTTTACCCTTTTTCGAGAACGGCGAATACCAAGGTTACACGTCCATTAAACGTCTTCTAGACGTCCAAAACATACCAAAAGTCGAAAAAATCTACAACAACCTGACAAACGGCTCTCTATTAATCAAAGAAGGACAACTAATCAAACGTTGGTCTTATTTCATCATGAATAGCTTGGGGCTATATCGTTTTGAAGCGAGCCAATTGATGATGATTTTCTCAGTGGTTTTTGCTCTAGCTAGCGTGACATTTTTGTATTTCAATGAAGTCACTCAGAAAGAAAAGGTCAAAAGTCAAACCATTGCAGACTACAACACTAAAACCCATACCACCATTGAGAATCTATTCATCAGCAAAAAAAATGTCGGTGAATCTATCGTAACAGGACTATTAGTCAACCCTGAAGTTAGAACAGCTGTATTGAACAAAGATGTCCCCGCATTGGTTAATTATTTCTCCGACTTGAAGCCTTTCTTTGCAGAGCGCACAACCTTTAAAAACATCAGAATCGACATCACCGATGACAAAGGGATTTCTTTCTTCCGCTCTTGGCATGGAAAAGATCAACATGAGATAAATGAAAACAATCGTGACTACATTAGTCAACAGACGCAAAACCCCAAAATAAAAACCATCTTCGAGTTGGGCGAAAAGGGAATTGGGTTCCGCTCGCTGACTCCGGTATTTGATGTCGACGGACGATACCGTGGTTCAGTAGAATTAATCCAAGGTACCGGTTCTGTTCGCCGCCAACTGCTGAAAGATAACCTTCTTTATACCCCTATTCTCAATAAAGAGTTTGTAGCGTCGCTCGGCGGCAATATTGGTAGCAACGCTGACAACAAAGCTATCGGAAACGGCGGTCACTATGTCGTCGGTCATAAAGGACGCTCTTCAAAGTCGGAAGCAGCTCAAATCGATTTACTGAAAGATGTCCCGATTTCCGAACTCATCAAGCGTCAAACCTGGTTGCATAACGGCTATCTCCATACTGCCATCCCGATAGAAAACCAAAACAAAAAGGTCATCGGCTATTCTATTGTTTCTGAAGACGCCGAAACAATGCATAAACAACTTGAGGGAATTTATGCCCCAATTGAAAAGGGCTTTTTGATTTCTTTAACAATGCTTGCTATCGCAATATTTGCCTTCGTCAGTTTCATGATTTTCTTTATTAGCCTACCTTTGAGAAAATCGAAAAATGCCATTAACGAAGCGGTAAAAGAATCCGATCTTTTCCTTCGACTGGACTCTTACGGTAAAAACGAAGTCGCGCAAATGGGCGCTGCATACAACCAGCAAGCCATGCTAACGCAATTTGCCATTTCAGAAACTTCCATGTCATTGAAAGAGATTGAGGAAGGTCAACTTGAGCGTCAAATCACCTACCCACTACAATCCGATTTCGGCTTATTGAAAGATTCCGTTAACAACACAACTACAGGCTTAAAACAGACCTTTGCACAAATCGAAAGTGTCATGCAGGATTTGAAAAACGGTGATTTTGGCAATCAACACCAAAACAATTTGAAAGGCGCTTATCACCGCGTCATTGATGATTGTTTGAGCACCATGTCCACACTATCTGGTGTCTTTGCCGAAATCTCTCGTGTCATGGAAATGGCCAGACGCGGAAACTTCAACGAAACCGTTTCGGTTTCCGCCCGTGGAGACATTGAAAAACTCGCCAACACCATCAACGAATCCATGACTCGTTTAAATGCCGGGTTTGCCGATATTGTTTCTGCTGCACAGCGTATCGCAGATGGTGACTTTACTCATCCCATCAACAATGAATATGAATACGCTATTGATGAAGCCAAACAAGCTATCAACCAATCGATTACGGATTTACGTTCAACCGTCTCGGGTATCATCAATATCGCACAATCTGTTTCTTCATCGGTTGCGTCTGTTGCCTCTGGAACTGAATCTTTGAATGATCGTACCCAAGAGCAAGCCGCTTCCTTGGAAGAAACGTCCGCGGCAATGGAAGAAACCGCCTCTCAAGTACACCAAAACCTTGAGTCTACCCAAGAAGCTGCCACCATCGCCAACGAGCAAGGAAAAGCATTACAAAACGCTAACAAAGTCATGCAGGAAACTCAAACAGCAATGACGGACATTAAAACGGCTTCCGAGCAGATTCAAAGCATCACCAGTTTGATAGATAGCATTTCCTTCCAAACCAACCTATTGGCGTTGAACGCTGCGGTAGAAGCCGCACGTGCTGGTGAACATGGCCGTGGGTTTGCGGTTGTGGCAGGTGAAGTTAGAAGTCTAGCAGGCAAGTCTGCAGACGCTGCGAAAGAAATCAGTCAACTCATCGAGAAAACCGCCATTGCTGTAGATAGTGGTGTCAATAAAGTCGACATGGTCAACCAGCAACTTGAACAGATAACGGAGAAAACCGGAGCACTGCAAAAAGTCGTGAACGATATTTCTCAGGCGTCTGCAGAGCAGTCGAAAGGGATTTCCGAGGTCAACAATGCAATATCAAGCATTGATAGCATCACGCAGCAAAATGCGGCGTTGGTAGAGGAAACTTTCTCAACGGTTGAACAAGTGCGACATGCCTCGGATGAATTGCTCGACAGTATGAAAAAGTTCAATATCGGCCAACAGACCAAGCATTTGAACTAGGCCGCATTTTTATTTCGCCGAATGATGAGCAATAGTGGCATCAACACCACAAAGCTCATCATCACCACCCAAAAGGTATCCATAAAAGCTACCATCAGCGCTTGACGATTTAATTCATCTGCCAACTTTTGTACCGCCGGTTGCAGGTTGGATAAACTCATACCTTGCAATGCCAACCACCGGCTTACCTCTGGATTTTCCGGTACGATATGTGCGCTTAGCCCCTGTTGACTCATTCTGTCAGCATGATTCAAAACGGTAATCACAATTGAGATCCCCACCGAACTTCCCAGTGTTCTTGAGAGATTGTAGATGCCCGCCGCCTGACTGGTTTCCGCTTTAGGAAGGGTTTCATAGGCCAGTGTCGATAAGGGTACAAAAATCATCCCCATTCCCAAACCTTGGACAATACTCGGAATAATGAAATCAATTTCTGCCGCATCCAAACTGACGGTCGTGAACAAATAGGTACCGCTGGAAGCAAATAGAAAACCTGCCAAGATAATCAAGCGCAGATCCACTTTATTAATAAAACGCGAAATGGCGAACATTCCCACTGCGGAAGCAATGCCTCTCGGGGCCATCACCAGCCCAGCAGTCTGTGCGTTATAGCCGAATAAGTCCTCTAACATCAACGGCTGCAAGGCAATCGTACCGAACAGTCCCAAACCGAAGGTGAACATCATAAAGCAGGAGGTCGCGAGATTCCGGTCTTTAAGAACAGCCAGATTGACGATACTGTTCTCTCGCCCCCAGGATCGCAATATGAAGGCAATTATCGCCAAGAAACTGATCACCGACAGTAAAAGAATAAAGGACGAGTCAAACCAGTTTTCCTGATTACCTCTGTCCAGCATCAACTGGAAAGAACCGATCCCCAGTGCCATGAAAAGAGCACCCAACCAATCAGCACTCACTTTATGTGTAGGTTCGAATTGGAGTAGCATCCACACCATCACGACATTAATGATGCCAACCGGAAGGTTCATATAAAAAACCCAACGCCAATTCAGATGTTCCGTAATAAAGCCGCCAAGAGTTGGCCCGAGAACTGGCGCAATCATAATCCCTACTCCCCAAAGCGCCATGGCTTTACCACGCTCTTCCTTGGGGAAAGTATCAACCATAATGGATTGAGACATAGGCACGACAGGGGCGCCGAAGAAGCCTTGAAGCAGTCGGAACACGACCATTTCCGCCAAACTGTCGGCCTGCCCACACAAGGCTGAAGTCACCAGAAACCCGACAATACTGATCAGCATCAGTCGCTTTCGCCCAAACATTCTGACGAAAAACCCGGTGACCGGAATCATAATAGCTTCGATAACGATATAACTCGTCAGGACCCAAGTGATTTGTTCGGAGGTCGCACCCAACGCCCCCATCATATCGGGCAGCGTGACGTTGACGATGGTCATATCCAAGATGACCATAATGGTCGTCAACATGACCGTAATCGAAATCAGACCTTTCGATACACCGGGCTTGGCAACGCCCCCTTCCATAACTTGAGCTTGCGCATTGCTCATAAGGATGTGTCCGTGATTATTGCGTTGTGTCTATGGTTACATCGACACTGGCACCAATACGAAGTTTTTGAAGCCACTCATCACTCAGCTTCTCGGTATTCAGATGCACACGCACTGGAAAACGCTGGGTCACTTTTACCCAATTCCCGGTCGCATTTTGCGAAGGAATTAAGGAAAATGCAACGCCACTTGCTGGGCTGATTGATTCGACCGTCCCTTCAAAGCGATGACCGGGATACATATCTAGTTGCAATTCCGCTTTTTGATTTGGATGAATGCGTAACAGATCGGTTTCTTTGAAGTTTGCCGCAACCCAAAACGCATCATTTTCGACCATCGGGAAAAGTTTCTCGCCAACAGAAACATATTGCCCCGGCTGAACCATCACTTCTCCCAAAACACCATCGGTTGGTGCTTTGATATCGGTATAAGACAAGTTCAGTTTGGCTTTGTTAATGGCAACCTGAGCCGCTTCGATTTGTGCCGCGGCTTGTTGCAAGCGTGCCTGAGCGGAGTTGATTTCTGATTCAGCAGCATCGTATTTTGCGGTGGCTTCTTTCAACTTATAAAGACTGTCGTCTGATTGTTGCTGAGAAGCCAACCCTTTCTTGCTGAGCGACTTGACGCGCTTGTAATCTATTTCTTGAAAATTCTTAACATTCAAGGCATCTCTGGCTTGGGCTCGTGCAGTCCTTTCATCCGCAGTTGCCGATATTGCCTGAGTTTTTGCCAGAGTCAACTGCGCTTGCGCTTGCGCCAATGCCAATGAGAAATTGCTTGGATCAATATGCACCAGCACCTGTCCTTTATGGACCCTTTGGTATGACTGTACCAAGACTTTAGAAACCTGTCCTTCGACTTGAGGGCTCAAGTAAACGGTATTCGCTGACAAATAGGCATCAGAAGTAGACGGATGCAGGTCACGGTACTGAAACCAAAAGTAGCCGCCAATGGCAATAACACCCACCAACGCCAGAAAAAACCACAATTTCAATTGCTTTACCATAGACCCAATACCTGAATAATTCCGAACTCGCTCATTGCTTAATGATAGAAATAAGGTTGCTCATAAAAGCTGTTTTTAAAATACCTGTATCATGCATTTGATAATATTCTAAGTCATAACAAATTTATTATCTTTGCTTTTAGCGCCACTGGGCGGTTTAGAAGGCAAAATTCATAAAGGATTCATTTTTCATCCCCCCAGAAACAACAACCCCCGGCAGAACCGGGGGTCGTCAACAAAGCGAAATGCTTTGAAACTACAAATTGCAGCTGAGGGAGTTAGGCTGGAACAACGTTTTCCGCTTGAGGACCTTTCGCTCCTTCAACAACTTGCATTGTTACCGCTTGACCTTCAACAAGCGTTTTACGACCAGAACCCTGGATAGCTGAAAAGTGTACGAATACATCTTTCCCACCTGGTTGCTCGATAAAACCGAATCCCTTTTCGTCGTTAAACCACTTAACAGTGCCTGAAACTACGTCTGACATGCTTCTTCCTTTTACTTAACTAATGATATTGCTTGGAATTCCTAATCGATCGAAGGTGTTTCTGAGGAAATACATCCAGTCAGTCAAAACATGCCCGACACAAAATAACCGTAAAGGCGCATTGACAGAAGTGACTTTGAAAAATCAGTTGTTCCGCTTAGCTTTTTAACAAAAAAGCGTTGAGGAATCAACGTAAAACAGCTTTTTTACCAAATATTGCTTATCTTAAGTGCTTTCAATGGCTGCCAGTTTTTCTTATGATAGTCCCCAAACATCAAATTCAGGAGCAGATAAAGCATGGTTTACCACAACCCAATTCAATTCCAACATGGTGATGACCAAGCAGTAGGCATTTTAATCACCAACCTAGGCACACCGGATGCGCCAACCAAGGAAGCACTAAAACCTTATCTGAAAGAATTTCTCATGGATACACGCGTGGTTGAACCGCCACCAGCAAGATGGCTATGGAAACTGATTTTAAACGGCATTATTTTAAACACGCGCCCTGCGAAGTCCGCTGAAGCCTACCAAGAAGTTTGGGGACACTATGGCGAAGGTTCTCCTTTACTGGATATTGGTAACGCGCAATTGGAAGCCATCGCCAATAAAATCCGCCCACATTTCAGCGGCAGAGTCGAGTTCGCGCTGGGCATGCGTTATGGCAATCCCTCCATTGCTTCGGCACTGGAATCGCTTGCGGCAAAAGGTTGTACCAAACTGGTCGTGCTACCGCTTTACCCACAGTACGCCGCTGCCACAACCGGTTCTACCTTCGACGCCGTCTCCGCAGCCATACAGACTTGGCGCTGGGTTCCTGAATTACGCTTTGTTGCTAAGTATCACCGTCACCACGGCTATATCAAAGCTTTGGCAAACTCAATTCGCGAACACCAAGCTGAGCATGGAAAACCTGATTTACTGGTCATGTCATACCACGGTATTCCGCAACGCTATTTTGATGGTGGCGATCCATATCATTGCGAATGCCACGTCACATCAAGATTGGTTGCGGAAGAGCTAGGGTTGAACTCTGACGAATATAGAGTGACTTTCCAATCGCTGTTTGGCAAAGAAGAGTGGATCAAACCCTATACCGATGCCACCATGAAATCCCTGCCGTCTGAAGGTGTAAAACATGTTCAGGTCATTTGCCCCGGTTTCTCGGCGGATTGCTTGGAGACGATTGAAGAGATCGATCAGGAAAACCGTGAGTACTTCATGGAAGCTGGCGGTGAGCAGTTCAGTTATATTCCAGCGTTGAATGCCAGAGATGACCATACCGATGCCTTGGCAGACATTCTACTGACTCAAACCCTCGGTTGGCCGGAAAGACAAGGCATGGATCAAGCTGCTGATGCGTTGGAGAGACAAAAAGTTCAAGCCAATGCTGAGAGAATGCAGCAAACCAAGAATCGTTAACTTTTTAAGTGCCCGATTTCGATACGTGACCCTGTCGATGTCGGGCTATTCATCAAAAAATTCACGGCTTGCCAAATAGATTCCATCCCTGCCGGTTTCGGAACTGCACTTTCTGACAGGCGCTGTTGTTGATATTCCTCCGAATCACCCTCATTGAAGCACACCAGCCCAGGTGCAATAGTATTCACCTTTACTTCTGGCGCAAACGCTCGCGCGTGTGACAACATCAAAGACTCCAGCGCTGCCTTACTGCTGAGATACGCGGCATAAGCGCCCTGCCCCTGCAAAGTGCGGCAATCCGACAACGCGATGATATCCTTTTGTTCACTATGGCAAGCCTGAAGCAGAGGTAGACAAACCTGATTCAAGCGATAAGGTGCATTGACATGCACATCGTACATCGCCTGCATCAGTTCCGTTTTCTCGGCAACCTTCTGTTCACTTACCCACAAAGAGGCGTTGTGAATCACTGCACGTAAACTTTGGATATCCTCTTCCAGCACCGTGCAAAAATCCTTCAAGCTATGGGGATGCGTGAAATCGACCTGAAAACCAAATGCCCCCGCTGCCTTAAGCTCATCGACCGCCGCGCGTTCGGTACGATAAGTAAAGATCACAGGATAATCGGTCTTGTCCAAAAAATGCTGCGCCAAATAACGCCCGATACGCTGTCCCGCACCGGTAATCAAGATTGCATTTTCCAGTTTTCTTTCCAGCATTGTCACGCTTCCTTTATTGATAAGTTTTTGTACGAACGGATAGAGATTATCGCTACCATTTCGCGCTTTTCGGCATTTGCACACTTGATGCAATATGGTAAGCTTCGTCTATAAAAATAATCATATCAGGATACTTACTATGACGGAAACATCGAATCAACCGCAGTCGAATGAAACCTCAAACGAAAGTCAAACGTCAGCCGAATTCATCCACTCCTCAGAGACAAACGACCAATACGAACAAGCCATGCTGGAAGCTTTCGTACAAAAGCCTTCCAAAATGACTTATTACCAAAAAGCGTTGCAAAAAATGATGGTCACGGGCTCCCCCAACCTGCAGTGGCACTGGAGCTGGTGGGGATTCTTTGGTGGGTGGGTTTTCCTGCTTTATCGCAAAACCTATTTAGCGGCATTAGTGACCTTTCTTATCACCTCCGCTATCAGTTTCATTCCTTTCGGCACCTTTGTCTGCATGATTGTATTGGGAGGGATTGCACCGTTTTTCATCGTCAAACGTTATGCCATGCTCAAACAGCAAATCGAAAACCGTTATGAAACTGAAGAAGAGCGATTACATGCCATGACAGAAGTCGGTGGCTTCCATAGCTGGGTAGCCTGGGCAGCGGGGATTTTCTATACCCTGTTGGTTTTAGTTCTACTGGTAATTTCCATTGTAGACCCTTCAAGCTTACATCATCACTAACATCGACTAAAGCGCATGCGGCTTGGCTTTTAAAACCAACGCCGCCGCCAACATAACAAACACAGAAGAGACCACTAGACTCGCTTCCATTCCTGCAAACTGATAGGTCAAACCGGACAATAACGTACCGATTAAACGCCCGCCGGCATTTGCCATGTAATAAAAACCGACATCTTTCGATGCACCGTCTTCATCCGCAAAAGACACAATCAGATAAGAATGCACCGCAGAGTTGAGTGCAAACACGATACCAAAAATCATCAAGCCGACTACGATGACCGTTTGCGGATGCCATGACAGCAACGGCGCCATCGCGATTGGAATCAACGCCAACAATACCGCCAGTTTCATCGCCGTCATGGATGTCGGCTTCGCACCACCTTCGACAGCCTTACCTTTTTTAATGCCTGTCAGTTTGGGCGTGATTGCTTGTACAAATCCATAACCGATTACCCAAGCCGCCATAAAGGTTCCGACCGCCATGAACGACCATCCCAACACCGACTCCAAAAAGACCGGCAATGCCACCACAAACCAAATGTCTCTTGCACCAAACAAAAAGAATCGTGCCGCAGACAACCAGTTGATGGCTTGCGACTTAGAAAAGATTTCACTGAATTTGGATTGGGTTTTTGCTTTGCCAAGCGACGCATCCAACAAGAAAATGGAAAACACCAATGGCAAAACAATAATGGCGACCAACACATAAAGCGCATTGGTGAAGCCGATGCCTTCCAGCAACGCCGCCCCGATAAAGAACCCAACGCCTTTCAATGCGTTTTTCGAACCCGTTAGCAATGCCACCCATGAGTAGAGCTGCCCACTGGCATCTGATGCCAGACTTTTGATGGAACTTTTCGCCGACATTTTGTTGAGGTCTTTGGCAATACCGGACAAAGCCTGTGCGGCCATCACATAAGCCACCGTCAAATAACTGCTATCCACCGTCAACATCATCAGGGCAATAATCTGCAGCACCAAGCCGAGGTTCATGGTGACATTCAGCCCCAGCCTCGCGCCAAGCCAACCGCCGATTAAGTTTGTCACCACGCCGAAGAATTCATACAGCAAGAACAACAGGGCAATGTCGAAAGGAGAGTAACCGAGTTGATTGAAATAGAGCAGCACCAGCATGCGGATGGCACCGTCGGTCAAGGTAAACGCCCAATAATTGGCAGTCACCAAGCCATATTGCTGTAATGAAGAGAGTTTCATCATAGTGCCTTCCGCCGTGCAAAATCTACCAGGTTGGGGTATGGCTACCCCCCAACCTGGCAGATTTTATGTCGTGTAAGTAAGGTTTTGCTTAAGGATTCAGTTGACCGACTTTTACCGCCAGCTCCATCATCCTCAACACATAACCGATTTCATTGTCGTACCATGCCAGCAGTTTCACTTGCGTGCCGTTCACCACCATAGTCGATGGTGCATCAATCACCGAAGAACAAGGTTCACCTTCAAAATCGACCGAAACCAAAGGACGCTCTTCAAAACCAAGAATGCCTTTCAAATAAGTTTCAGAAGCTTCTTTCAACAAGGCATTCACTTCCTCGACGGAAGTTTCTCGCTCCATTTCCAACACCAAATCCGTCAGGGAAGCATTCATGAAAGGGACACGCACCGCAATGCCGTTCAATCGCCCGTTCAATTCGGGGAAAATCGTCCCTATCGCTTTTGCTGACCCCGTGGTAGTCGGAATCAAAGATTCAAACGAAGCTCTGGCACGACGCAAATCGGCATGGCCGTGATCAACTACTTTTTGCGTGTTGGTGCGATCATGCATGGTGGTAATCATCCCGTGCTTGATGCCCAACTTTTCATGCATCACCTTGATGACCGGCGCGATACAGTTGGTGGTACAAGAAGCGGAAGTGATAATCGGGTCTTGCCCGGCAACGAAGACATCATCGTTAATGCCCATGACGATATTCTTGATACCTTCTTTCATTGGCGCGGCAACGATGATTTGCTTCACACCTTGGTCAAGATAAGGCTGCAATGCTTCTTTGGTGCGAAATTTACCAGTGGCTTCAATCACCACATCCACACTCAATGCCGCCCAATCGGTATCCGCAATGTCTTTGTTGCTTGAGTAAGAAATTGTCTGCTCTTCAATCGCCATGGTTTGCTCTTCTGGGTTGGCCGTCACCTCATGGTGCCAGCGCCCGTGCGCCGAATCAAAATGTAGCAAATGCGCCGACCCAACCACGTCAGTGGCAATCTCATTGATGTGCACAAACTCAACCTGAGGCCAATCAAAGGCTTCTCTTAACGCCAAACGCCCCATGCGGCCGAAGCCGTTGATCGCTACGCGTATTTTTTGCATGATATTTTCCTATTCTTAATCAGGTGGATGATTACTTCAAAGATGCGGCTTCATGATGCAAAGCAGCGACTTCATCCATGTGTTGTTGCAATTTAAGGTGTTCCAATTTTTCCATTGGCAGCTCGGTAAACAAGCGAATGCGGTTTTCCAAATAACGCAAAGCCTCACGGAAAGGTCTGATGTCCTCATTGCCATTTCTCAAAGGATCTTCAATACCCCAGTGTGCCGTGGCCGGATGCCCTGGCCATACAGGGCAAACTTCGCCTTTTGCGGCATCACATACGGTGATAATCAAATCCATTTGCGGTGCGTCTGAGCCGGAAAATTCATCCCAGCTTTTTGAACGTAGTCCTTCCGTGCTCAGTCCCGCGCCTTTCAACACCTCCAGTGTCTTAGGGTGAACATGCCCCAACGGAGCACTCCCTGCGCTAAACGCTTGAAAGCGCCCGTTTGAAACATTGTTCAATAAAGCTTCCGCAATAATGCTTCTCGCTGAATTTGCGGTACAAATAAATAAAACATTAAACATCTCGGTCTCCGGTACAAGAAAAAACCTATACATTCCATCAGCAATAAATGACGAATATATGAAAGTCTGATGAAATTTTACGCTTGAGGGGTTTGCTCAAACCATTCCTGAATTTTTTCTTTGGAGGGCACACTCCCTGAATGCACCACCATTTCAGCGATTACCACCGCAGGCGTAGACATGACGCCATATTCCAGAATTTTCGCTACATCATGAACGGCAACGACATTCACCGCAATGTTCATCTCTTTCGCGACCATCTCAATACGTTTGATCGTGTTGTCGCAGTTGGCGCAACCGGTTCCCAATACCTTGATTTCCATCCCGTCTGTTGCGCTCTCCGCAGTTGAATCACAGCAGGACGTTTGTTCGGCACCTGAACAACAAGAAGACTCTGTTTTTTTCTCCGCAGTCGTTTCGCAACTACCGCTAGGACAACACTCACCGGTTTTAGACAACTTGCCAACCAAGTTGCTTGGGCACCATCCGGTAAAGGTGGCTTGTAACCCCATGCCCGCGGCAAAGATACCTAACCACAACCAGTTAAGTTCAAATAGGTTCACCTGCCCGAAAACATGCGCCATGATGATTGAAAACAAAATCATCGACGTCATCATACGAACCATCAAATTGTCTTTCATTGCTATACCTACCCTCTCAAGACCAATACAAAATTAACCAAATACAAAATTAAACAGATAACCGACCAATATAAACGCCACCGTCAGTACCCCGACAAAAGCCGCCAATGCAGGCCAGCGAATCACTTTTCTCAAAATCAACAATTCAGGCAACGACAAGGCTGCAATACTCATCATCAGCGCCAAGCTGGTACCAATCGGCACGCCTTTGTTCAACATCGCCTCAACAATCGGCACCACACCCGTTGCATTTGAATACAGTGGAACGCCTAGCAACACCGCCGCAGGCACTGACCACCAATTATCTTTACCGCTTAAATAAGTCGTTACCCATTCCTGCGGCACATAACCATGAAATAACGCGCCTAATGCAATCCCGACAACCACCCATTTCCAGATTCTTCCGACGATGGTTTTCACTTCTTCACGCGCAAACTGGTGACGCTGTTGCCAAGACATTTTCGGGTTCATCGCACTGCCGGCCGAGCCATGACTTTTCAATTCCCAAACATAGGACTCCACCCAGCGCTCCGGTTTGAACCACTCCAACACGACTGAACCGATGTATGCCACAACCAAGCCTGCCGCAACGTAAAGTAAGGTCACCTGCCAGCCAAGTAGGCTCCACAGCAACACCACCGCGACTTCATTGATCATCGGACTGGCGATGAGAAAGGCAAAGGTGATTCCCATCGGAATTCTCGCTTCCACAAACCCGACAAATAAAGGCACCGAAGAACAAGAACAAAACGGTGTCACGCTGCCCAATGTTATCGCCATGCTTCTCGCCAGCCATTTCGCTTTGCCCTGCACCTTATCGCGAATCCACTCCGTCGAGATAAATGCACGGAACAAACCGATGACATAAATAATCACCACCAGCATGAAAAATATTTTCAGCAAGTCCATGATAAAAAAATGCAATGCCTCTGCTGCCTGCGTATGGGCAGACATAGCAAAAACTCGATACACTAGAAAACTGGCAATTTGTTCAAACATCTTTCATCTCTGTTAAGATAGTTAATATAGGATGAAAGCATAATATCCGTTTATACGGATATATTCAATAAATATTCGCGAAGTCACAAAAACTTCATGTTCAAATACGGAGTCAAACATGACATCTATTGAAGATTACAGCCAGTTTTTCAAAGCCTTGAGTGAGCCGATGCGCCTGCGCATCCTTTACCTTCTACTCAACCGGGAAGACCTGTGTGTTTGTGATTTTGTGGCAGTGATGCAAGCGGGTCAAAGTTTGATTTCAAGACATTTGGCTTACCTGAAAAACGCAGGTTGGGTGAAATCTCATCGTGAAGGTACCTGGATGCATTACCAATTGGAGACATCACTCCTTCCATCCTCCTACCTAGAGACACTCAAAGAACAGCTTGCCAACGTCGAATCTTGCCAACAAGACCTATTGGCTCTTGAAGCTTATGAGACAAAGGAAAGGCAGTGTAATCTATGAAAAAGCCCTGCAAAAAGTCGTAAAATAGAACCGTTAAAACAGAAAGAGAGATTTGCCACGAGATGGAAGCACAGCTCTCAAAAAATTAAATTAGAAAATACTTATTAATTCCATAAAAGCGATTTATAATACCCGGCTCTGAATTTTTCAACGAAATGGATAAGTCTATGCGCACCCGAAATTTTGATGTTGTTATTGTTGGCGGTGGAGTCACCGGTACAGCGTTGAGCTACGTCTTAGCGAAATACACTGACGTCAAAAGCATCTGTATCCTGGAAAAATATGGCGCTATCGCCGCCCTAAACTCCAATGCAACCAGCAATAGCCAAACCTTGCATTGCGGCGATATTGAAACCAATTACACCCTGGCAAAAGCCACGCAAGTCAAGCACACCGCAAATATGCTGGTGCATTATGCCAAGCAAGTTGAAAAAAACGACTTTCTTTTCAAATTTCCGAAAATGATTTTGGCGGTGGGCGAAGAAGAATGTGAACGCCTTGAAAAACGCCATGAAGAATTCAAAGATGCCTTCCCTTACATGGAACTTTGGGACTTCGACCGCATTGCCGAAGTCGAGCCAGCGGTTGCCTACAAAGACGGCAAGCCACGCCCTGAAAAAATCATGGCAAGCGGTTGCACCGACGAATACTCTGCCGTCAACTACGGCAACTTGTCTCGCTCGTTTATCGACAGCGCACGTAAAGCCGGTAAAGACGTACAGGTTTACTTGAGCACAGAAGTCGAGCGTATTGTCGAAGTGGAACACGACCACTATGAATGCCAAACGGCACAAGGTACGTTCAATGCACGCTTTGTGGTGGTTTCAGCCGGTGCACACAGCCTGTTACTTGCCAACCAGTTAGGGCACGGCATGGATCTTTCTATCCTACCGATGGCTGGTAGCTTCTACTTCGCACCAAAAATTCTAAACGGTAAAGTCTATACCATGCAAAACGACAAACTGCCGTTTGCCGCCACTCATGGTGATCCAGATTTGACCGCGCCAGACAAAACCCGCCTAGGACCAACGGCTCTAATGTTGCCAAAACTGGAACGTTACACCGGCGGAACTTATCTGGATTTCTGGCGCAGCTTGAAGTTGGATGGCAAAGTACTGAAAGTCTTCTGGGACTTGATGCGCGACGGCACCATTCGTAACTATGTTTTGAAAAACTTCCTGTTTGAAGTCCCTTGGTTGAACAAACGCCTATTCGTCAAAGACGCCCAAAAAATCCTACCGGATTTAAAAGCCTCCGACATCTGCTATGCCGATGGCTACGGCGGTGTGCGCCCACAAGTTATCGACAAAACCACTAGAGAGCTTAAACTGGGCGAGGCCAGCATCGTGCCTGAAGATGACCATATCATCTTTAACATGACGCCATCACCAGGGGCGACCACTTGTTTAGGCAATGCATACCGCGACGCTAAAATCATTTGTGAGCGTTTGGAAATCCCAATGAAACGCGAACAATTGATTAACGATCTATTAGACGGTGAAGACCTCTAACCAACCGGCTCCCAACGCCAAGTGCCCCGTCAATCTTGTCACGGGGCTACTGGGCAACGGCAAAACCACCCTTATCCAGCATCTGCTTGGCTCCAAACCTCAAAATGAAATTTGGGGACTGCTCATCAACGACTTTGGTGAAATCGGCATAGATGCCGCCGCACTTACAAACAGCCAAAATTCAGAAAATTCACCCTTAGTTGAAGTATCCGGTGGTTGTCTATGCTGTACTGCATTTCAGGGTTATCAACAGGCATTATCAACCCTGCTGGCGCAAAAGGTTGACCGCATCCTCATCGAGCCGACCGGGCTGGGACACCCCGCCAAAATTATCGACCTATTGAAACAGCCTCCTTTCAAAGACCTTGTTTCAATGGCCGGCATTATCGGCGTTGTCACCGCCGCCCAACTCTCGCCGGAGCGCTGGCAAAAGTCCGCGATTATGCGCGACATCGTCACACTTGCCGATACCCTCATCGTCAATAAAAATGACCTTGCCACACCTGCAGAATTGGCAGCGGCGCAGTCCGTTCTCAACAGCACCTACCCGCCTAAGGAAAACTGCATTGTCACTTCTTTGCAAAACAGCGTTTCGCTTGACACCCCCAACCTGGTAGATTTTAAGCAAACAAAACAGCCCTTTTTTCTCATCGCCGGGCTGGAAGAACACGCCCAGCAAACCGCTGGCACCCCACAACCTTTTGTCTCGACACTGCCTTTATGCACGCGCTCGGAAATGCGCATTGGCAACACCAGTACCATCGGCTGGGTATTTGACCCGCAACTGCAATTTCACCGCACCCATTTTCTGGCATGGTTGAACAGCTTAATCACCGATGCGGACAAAAATCTGCTACGAGCAAAAGGCTTAATCAAGACCGGGAATGAATGGCAACACCTCAACACCATTGACCAGCAAACCCAGCTTTCCGACATTGCTTGGCGCCAAGACAGTCGGCTCGAACTTATCTTCAACCAAGCATTAAACGAGCAGGACATTGCCACGCTGGAAAGCGGGTTATCAGAATGTCTTTTCACCCGGAATCAACAAATTTAATACCCGACCACTTTAGTCAGGAATTATTTTATTTTTAGTGATATAATGCACCGCTTGCTGTCAGCAAAATCGTTCAACTTCAACGACGAAGGCGATTCAAACTTAGTCCTACAAGGCCTTTGTGCTGACTTACTCACAACAAACTGTTTGAAAAAACACAGACCTCACTCAAATCAGGTCTCATAAAAGCCGAAGGAAATTGCATGACGAAGAACATGCCCGATATCGCTTGTCAGCCATATGAAAACCCTCAAGGAAAACTAAACTGGGTCGGAATGTCCGGCATTGAACTGCCGATTCTGGTCGAAAACGAGCAACGCACACCAACCCAACTTTCCTCACAAGTCCAAGCCTATGTCAGTCTTGACGATCCACTTAGCAAAGGCATTCACATGTCTCGCCTATATGTACTGTTGGATCAAAAAGGAGCCGAAGCGCCGTTATCCGCGCAACATGTCAAAGGTTTATTGCAAGCCTTTATCGACTCCCACGAAGGACTGAGCAACCACGCTTTTGTCGAATTCCGTTTCGACTACTATGAAAGACGTCGTTCATTGAAATCCGACAATTCAGGCTGGAAACATTATCCAACCACTTTGCGCGGTGAACTGAAAGATGGAAACTTTGAATGCGAAGTCAGCATCAGCGTACCCTACTCCTCCACTTGCCCCTGTTCGGCAGCCTTGTCTCGCCAACTGATTCAAGAAGCGTTTGAGCAAAAATTCTCCGGTGATCAAGTCGATTACCAAGAAGTGCTTGCTTGGCTGGGTACACCGGAAGGCATCTGCGCCACGCCGCACAGCCAGCGCTCTTATGCTCAGGTTAAGGTCAAGATTGCTGAAGATGCGCCTTTGTCGATTTCCGCATTAATCAACCAGATTGAAGATGCGGTGCAAACACCGGTGCAATCAACGGTAAAACGTGAAGACGAACAAGAATTCGCGCGTTTGAACGCCAGTAACCTGATGTTCTGTGAAGACGCGGCACGCCGCTTGCAGAACAAGTTCAGCCAACAAACCGAATACTTGGACTTCTGGATTCGCGTCAACCACTTAGAAAGCTTGCATCCGCACGATGCGGTGGCGATTGTCACCAAAGGCATTCCGGGCGGTTATGACGATGAGCCTAACTTTATGGATAGACTTTCGGTTAATTAGTGAAGATTTTTTTAATGTAATTTTTGTTCCATCTGATAAAACCCGCGTAAGCGGGTTTTTTTATAATTAAATTAATTTATATCTGCTAGACAAAAATAGAATCTTTAAAATCAACATGATATTATCAAAGCTCCACTAAAATACGGAGTTTTACCAATGGATTTAATCGATAGAATATTAGAAATTACCAAACGAATTGATGCGATTGGCTCTACACTTCAAACCGAAGAAGCGACCAAGAACGCACTGATAATGCCGTTCATACAGGCTTTAGGATATGACGTATTTAATCCCCTCGAGGTTGTGCCAGAATTTACTACAGACCACGGTGTTAAAAAGGGTGAAAAAGTTGACTATGCCGTAAAAAAGGATGATGACATTATCATGCTTTTTGAGTGCAAAAAGTTCGGCGCCAAACTATCTCCTGACCATGCAAGTCAGCTATATCGTTATTTCTCTGTCTCCGATGCAAGATTTGGTGTATTAACTAACGGTCAAGAATATATGTTCTTTACAGACCTAGAAAAAGCCAATCAAATGGACTCCAAACCTTTCTTTTCTTTTGACATATGTAAATTTGAAAAACATGAAGTTGAAGAGCTGAAAAAATTCTCAAAATCTGCATTTGACCTTGAAAACATCCTAAATACCGCCAGCGACCTTAAATATACAAATGAAGTCAAAAAAATCCTCAATGCAGAACTAGAAAATCCTTCGGATGAATTCGTAAGATTCTTTGCCTCACAAGTTTACTCGGGAAGACTGACACAATCAGTCATGGAGCAATTCAAGGAGTTAGTTAAAAAAGCTAGAAAACAATTTATTAGTGAAAAAATCAATGAGCGACTTGAAAATGCTCTATCCCATCCCGAGTCGCAAGATAAAGATGATTTAGAAACAAACGACACAAACTCCAGCAATATTAATTCTGAAGATGGAGTTGTGACCACGGAAGAAGAAATCGAAGCCTATAACATTGTCAAGGCAATTGCCCGAACAGCTGTACCTGCAAATCGCATTTATATGAGAGACACTAAGTCGTATTGTGGCGTACTTTTAGATGACAAAAATAGAAAACCAATTTGCAGATTCCACTTTAACGGTAAACAAAAATATCTAGGGTTAATGAAAAACAAGGTTGAGACAAAAATTGCTATTGATTCTTTAGATGATATTTTTCAGTACAGTAGCAAAATTACTGAAACGATATCTGAGTATGACTAATCATACAAATTGCCACCACATATTTTTTTTCTAAATACCATGGTGGCAATTCAACTCGCCAGCAACTTAAAGATTCTTAACCTATCGGCAATGCGGTTTTATCCACCACTTTTCTCAATACAAAACTGGTATGCACGCCGCTCACCCCATCGATTTGCGTGAGGTGATTGAGCAACAAATCTTGGTAAGCATCCATATCTTTCACCACCACTTTTAACTGATAGTCGGCAGACTGCCCGGTCAATAATAAGCACTCCAATACATTGGGAATCGCCTGCACGGCACTTTCAAATCCCTGAAACCGTTCTTTGGTGTGTTTATCGACAGAAATGTGTACCAGCGCCATTAAATCCAAACCGAGTTTCTTGGCATCCAATAAAGCACGATACCCCACAATCAATCCACTGGTTTCCAGCGCCTTGAACCGACGCAAACAAGCCGAGGGCGACAAACCTATCTGGTCCGCCAACTCCTGATTGCTCAATCTGCCATTTTCCTGCAATGCCGACAAAATGGCTTTATCAAACTTATCCAACTGCAACATAAAACTGTCCTTCATCCCGAAACCAAACAATAGTATTTAATCATTAGTTCTCTAAAAACAATTTAATTTCAAAAAAATACTTTAAATTAGAATTTAATGCTAAATATAAGCGATTTAATCGTATCTTTGCAATTTAATCCGACAGACAAGTTGCTAGAATTTATTTCAGAGAGATTTGCACGAGTGGGACGCGTAAGAAAAATGAGGAAAAATTTGTCTGGTTGAGGCGGGAAACGCAGCTAATAGCTAGCTATTAGCAAGTTTTCAAACAAAAATCAGGCGGATTTTAACCATTTTTATACGTGAACCCATCTCGTGTAAAGCGCTCTTTAAGCGTAAAGATCACTCTGCGAACTCTAATTAACCTTACTGAAAAACGAGAAAATAAATGAACACAATGAACTTCCATAAGTATCGCCCAACGGTGACTCCCGATTTACCCAATCGTCAGTGGCCGAACCGTCGTCTTACCAAGGCGCCGATTTGGGTGAGCGTCGATCTAAGAGATGGCAACCAGGCTTTGGCGAAGCCCATGACCGTGGAGCAGAAGCTTAAACTTTGGGATAAATTGGTTTCTATCGGTTTCAAGACCATTGAAATCGGTTTTCCGTCAGCCAGTCAATTAGAGTTCGATTTCACCCGCCGCTTGATTGAAGAAAACCGCATTCCGGACGATGTGACGGTGCAGGTTTTGGTGCAGGCGCGCGAACATTTAATCGAACGTACTTATGAAGCACTTGCTGGTGTCAAGCAGGCGGTGATTCATGTTTACAACACCACGTCCCGTGTGCAACGTGACAAGGTTTTCTGTAAAACCAAAGACGAAATCAAACAGATTGCTGTCGATGGCGCCACTTGGGTTCAGGACTATGCCAAGCGTTATCCTGAAACCAACTGGGTTTTCCAATACTCGCCGGAAAGCTTCTCGCAAACCGAAACCGACTTTGCGGTAGAAGTTTGCCAAGCGGTGATGGACGTCTGGCAACCCACCCCACAGAACAAGTGCATTTTGAACTTGCCTTCAACCGTGGAAAGCACCTCTCCTAACCGCTTTGCCGACCAGATCGAGTATTTCATCACCCACATGCAAAACCGGGAGTCCGCGATTATTTCCGTACATACTCATAACGATAGAGGTTGTGCGGTTGCCGCTGCGGAGCTGGCAATCTTGGCAGGGGCAGATCGCGTAGAAGGCACCCTATTGGGTAATGGTGAGCGCACCGGAAACATGGATGTCGTCACCTTGGCAATGAACTTTTACAGTGAAGGCATCGACCCTGAGTTGAACTTCAGCAACCCGGACGATTGGATTGAAGTGGTAGAAGAAGTCACGCAAATCCAAACGCACATTCGCCACCCTTGGGTGGGGCAAGCGGTTTACACCGCTTACTCGGGCAGCCATCAGGATGCCATCCGCAAATGTTTAGCGGTACAAAACGATGACAAACCTTGGGATGTGGCTTACTTGCCGATTGACCCGAAAGACATCCAGCGCGACTATGAAGCGATTATCCGCGTCAACAGTCAGTCCGGTAAAGCGGGTGCGGCATTTGTACTGGAGCAGGAGTATGGTTTGAACCTGCCAAAGTGGGTTCAGCAGGATTTTGCCCCTGTCGCTCAAAACTGTGCGGAGTCTACCGATGGCGTTGTCAGCCATAAGGTATTGTTTGACGCCTTTATCGAGCATTATCGCTTGGACGACAGTCATAGCCAGTTCAACCACTACAAGTTGGATAAACAGGATGGCAAGGAACACCTTAGCCTGGAAGTCAACGGCGAAACCTGGCAAGGCGTAGGCAACGGAACTTTGAGTGCGCTTTGTAACGCTTGGCAGAACAAAACCCAAAATGAAATCGATGTCTTGGATTACGCGGAACACGCCATGCACCAAGGCAAAGAAGCCAAGGCGATAGCCTATATTCATGTACAGGTCGGCGGACAAAAACGCATTGGTGTCGCCATGATGGAAGACAGTCTGTCAGCAATGATGCAAGCGTTGATTTCCGCTGTGCAATAAAATCTGCCAGGTTGGGGTAGAAAACTATCCTCAATACAAACAAAAAAGGGCGCAAATAGCGCCCTTTTTAATGCCCGGATGATCCGATTAGAAATCACGTCTAGAAATCACCACCAGTGATTTCCTGATAGATGCGTCTGGCATTGTTTTTCGCCGCTTGATCAAACACCGGGCGGTCTTTGTACATAGACTGGTCAATGGCTTCAGCATCTTGCTGATTGCCGCCGTTGTCCACCACCTTCTGTACCTGCTTCTGCACATAACGGAAGTAGTCGTAGGTTTGACGTTTGATCGTCGCCATATCCGCTGGCGTACCATGCCCCGGAATCACCGTCACATCATGAGGGATTTGGTTCATCATGTTCTCAAATGACTTCGTCCACTCAAAACTGTTGGTATAGTTGAACATCACCGGCATACGTTCGTTAAACCCTAAGTCACCGGTAAACAACAGCTTGCGGCTTGGAATATAGACACTCGTCGACGCAGGCGTATGACCCGGCCCGAAATCCATCAGGATAAACTTCTCGCCACCGCCGACATCCACCGCCAGCTTGTTTTCAAAAGTAGTGAACTTATCGGCGACATTGCGGGCAGATTGCGTCAACTCTTCGCCCACTCTACGACCCCATTCCGCTTTGATACTTGGGAAGGCTTCATCAAACTGTTTGTTTGCCAACGCACTTGAGTAAAGATGACGCACACCGACATCCCACCAATAACTCGCCCCCAAGTAGGCATGACCCTGGTTGTTTTCCACCGCCAACCATTTCACAGGTTTGTCGGTGATACGTTTGATTTGCTGATGCACACTATAGGCAATGGCAGGGTTCGCACCGGCATTGAAAACGAATACGCCATCTTTGAAGATCACGAAAGAAATGTTGTTGTTCAAACCGAAATTAGAAGGGTTGTGCCAAATCTGGCTACCGACAATGGTGTAAACCCCTTCTTTGACTTTAATCGCTTTAGGCAGAGGCAGCTCTTTACCGATATAGCCGGCTTTTGCTTCGGTGGTGGCGATGTCACGAAGATAGGCATCCGCCGCTTGAGATTGGTCTTGGGATTTTTGCGTTTTCAGTTCTTGAGACCAAGCTTTGAAACCATCCACATAAGGATCACCCTTTTCCGCATAACTGCGCTCAGTTACCCCTAGCAATGCCACAAAAACTACCGGTAAATATAAACTTCGTCGTTTCATAACCATCCTCCCAAACAGTTTTCCAATTTTTGATATACAGCTTTCTAAGAAGCTTTTTCTAACGCACTTTGAATAAGTCTCAAAACCATTATCCTCTTTTCAATCAAAAGAGCAACGCGGTGCCGTGAGTTCTTTTGGGTTACGTTCTATCCAACAAATCGGAATGTTTCAATGCGTAAACATCGAAGATAGTGATCGCCAAAGCAGCGATAACCGGACCGAAAAACAACCCGATAATCCCAAAGTGAATCAGCCCGGCAAATGTCGACAAGATAGTCATCATCGTATGATTGGCGACCTCTAAGCCTTCGCCACTGGCATGGAGCGTCATGGAAATACGGCGGATCAAAATCGGACGTAAAACGTTATCTATCAAAAAGCCATTGATAACTGCACCGATAAATACTACCGCACCAGCCTCGACATACTGACCTTGAAACACCAGGAACGATGCCACCGGAATCCAGATCAGCGCCGAACCGACTACGGGAATAAAGGAGGTAACGGCGATTGCCATCCCCAAAAAGAGCCCCGGCAGGCCGAGCAACCATGCCACCGTCGCAAAGGTCACGCCTTGCACCAGCGCCACACCCAGCACCGACAACAACAAGATGGTCGATAGATTGGAAAAGCGCGACATAATCATCATGTCATAGTGGTTTTCCAGCGGAGAGAGCACTTTTAGGTGTTGTGCAATTTTGTGCCCGTCGCGATAAAAGAAGAACATGGCGAAGACCGCCAACAAAACAAATGTCAAAAACGACGTCGTGCTCCCGAACACCCCTCTCACCAAAAAAACAATGGTTTCCTGAGCGAACTTGATGATCTTGCCGGCATTATCGTGAAGTTGCTGAATCAACTGCGCTTGAGTATCTTCGGGAATGGGAATGATATTCACCAGATTTCTGTTCATCTCGGCAAAGGTTTGCGGCGTCTGCATCGACAACCAATGCTGCGCTTCACCATAAACCTGACCGACCTGCAAACCAACTTCCAACAGAAGATAAGTCACCGGCGCAATGACCGTCAGAAAAACCCCCACACTCATCAACGCGGATGCTGTCGTTTCGGAATTGACCTTTAGTAATAGTTTTTGATAGATTGCATAGGTCGCTGTTGCTAAAATCATTGCGAAGAACAGCGCTTCCAGAAATGGAGAGAAGAGCCACAACAATCCAACGATGGCGACTATGAGAAGAATGAATAAAAAGCTTTCCGCCAAACTTTGTTGTGAGCGCATGTTACCTTAACTCTAGCCTTAACAAGAAGAGCCATTAATCTATCATGAATAACGCCATCAAAAAAGTCTTAATTCGCCCTGTTGAAAACATGCAAATCCTCTCTTACCAAGAGGCGCACCAGCTTTGTGACGAAAACGATCACGGCCTGAACGAACTCCTCAGACGTTGTGCGCTTGCCGTACTCAACACCGGAGCGAAGGAAGATAACGGGCTGGTTCTACTAGAAGCACACCCGGATTTCCGCGTGAACGTCAATGTCAAAGGGCGCGGGATTCAACTCGAAATCGAAAATGCGCCTGAGAATGCATTTGTTGATGGCGAAATGATTATCGGTTTACAAGAGCATCTGTCAGCAGTGATTCGCGACCTGCTCTACGCCAAAAACGAAATCATCGACAACCCTGAATTTGACTTGGAAAGCTCCTTTGGGATTACCAATGCCATTTTTCATCTGGCGCGTAACGCCAACTTGATGTGCATTGACCGTGATCCGAATATCGTTGTCTGCTGGGGCGGGCATTCCATCAGTCTCGAAGAGTACAAGTACACCAAACACGTCGGTTATGAGTTGGGGTTAAGACGCTTCGACATCTGCACCGGCTGTGGTCCAGGCGCGATGAAAGGCCCAATGAAAGGCGCAGTGTTAGGGCACGGCAAGCAACGCCACAAAGGCGCACGTTTTATTGGCTTAACCGAACCGGGCATTATCGCCGCAGAAGCGCCGAATGCCATCGTGACGGAACTGGCTATCTTACCGGACATCGAAAAACGTCTGGAAGCCTTTATGCGCTTGGGACATGGCATTATTATTTTCCCAGGTGGCGCGGGCACCATGGAAGAAATTCTGTATCTCCTCAGCGTGTTGCTGCATCCTCAAAACATGGATGTGCCGATTCCGGTTATTCTCACTTCATCGGGTAACCATAAAGGCTACTTTGAAGCGGTGTTAGAGTTCATTGAAAACGCTTTGGGCGAAGAAGCACGACAAAAGCTGACCTTTATCCACGATAATCCATCACGCGTAGCGCAACTCATCAAAAAAGGCATTCAAGATGTGCGCTTCCACCGCAAAGAAACCAGTGACGCCTACTTCTACAACTGGAACCTTTATATTCCGTTTGAACTGCAAAAACCGTTTAAGCCGACACATGAAGGCATTGCCAAATTGAAGCTGCACAGAAACCAACCTGCGCACGAGCTGGCTGCCGAGTTACGTCAGGTATTTTCCGCTATCGTCGCCGGTAATGTGAAATCGGATGGTATCAAACAGATTGAAGAGAAAGGGCCTTTCCAGATTCATGGTGATCCGGAAATCATGACCCGCATCGACAACTTACTGAAAACTTTTGTCGCCCAACGCCGCATGAAATTGGGAACGGAAAATTATGTGCCCTGCTATAATATCATCACCGACGGCAAGGGGCAGTAAGCGCCCTTTTGCAGCGCCTTTACCCGGCGCTGCCTGTCATGACTCTCTGACAACCTAAATTGATAAAAGAATTCCCCGATGACATTTGAAGAACTTGAACTAGACCCAGTTTTACTGGCTGCGATTGAAGAGCAGCATTTCCACAAGCCTACGCCGGTTCAAGCTGAAGTCATCCCCGAATTCATTTTGCGTAAAGATATTCTAGCGGGCGCTGCCACTGGTACAGGCAAAACCGCCGCTTTCGTTTTACCGATGTTGCAGGTTTTACTGGATGAGCCACGCCCGTCCAAGTTGCCGAGAGCGTTGATTCTCGCGCCAACTCGCGAGCTGGCTTTTCAGATTCACAAAGTCGTCAAACAGCTTGGTACTCATTGTGAATTCCGCTCCAATATCGTCACCGGTGGTTTCGCTTCCGATAAACAGCTAGACAACCTAACCGGACCACTCGACATTCTGGTCGCCACGCCTGGTCGTCTGCTCAATATCATGTCAAAAGAATTCATTGATCTGTCGTATATCGACATGGTGATTATCGACGAAGCCGACCGTATGCTCGATATGGGGCAAGGCCCAGATGTTCTTGCGCTGTTGGAAGCGATTCCTACCGATTTCCAAGCTGCCTGTTTCTCGGCAACGCTAGGCGGCTCTGGCGTTGAACGTTTTGCTGAAGACATACTCGACGATCCCGTCATCGTACAAATCGACGCACCGAACCAGCAATCACAACAAGTACAGCAACAACTTTATTTTGCCGATGACCGCGACCATAAACGCGCACTATTGAAAAACATGCTTGAAGACGATAGCTGCAAAAGTGCGCTGGTTTTCTGCAACAAAAGAGATAGAGCCATTGAACTGGAAGCTTGGTTGTTGGAGCAAGACGTTTCCGCCGATGTGCTTCATGGCGATATGATTCAAGCCAAACGCTTGGAAATCACCAAGAAGTTCACACAAGGCAAAACCAAAGTCCTAGTGGCAACGGATGTTGCTGCCCGTGGTTTGGACATGCTCAACATCACTCATGTCATCAACTACGACCTACCGCATCGCGGCGATATTTATATTCACCGCATTGGTCGTACCGGTCGTGGACAAAACGTCGGGATTGCCATCAGTCTGGTGGAACCGCACGACCTGAAGCAAGTTGAACGCATTCAATACCACATGCAAGCCAAGATTCCTGTCCACAAAATCGAAGGACTTGAACCTAAATTCAATACCGGAAAAGCAAAGAAAACGGTCAAGAAACCGCATAAAAAGAAACTCGCCAAAAAAGCGGCAAAAGCCAAAAAGACCGCTAAGAAGAAATAACCCCAACCTGGTAGATTTTCAATAGCTGAAGCACTCGCGAAGGAGTAAGGCGAGAAACGAAGAACTCGCCGCCCGAAGGAGTAAGGCGAGAAACGAAGAACTCGCCGCCCGAAGGAGTAAGGCGAGAAACGAAGAACTCGCCGCCCGAAGGGTAAGGCGAAAAAATCTGCCAGGTAGTAATGACCGTTATTTCAATACTTTTGCTTTATAGATAAAAGTGCCGAATGGTAATAAAGAAGCCAGAAACCCTTTAAGTCCCTGCATTTCAGACAAAAGTCCTTTCAGAACGTAGCTTACCAGCACAAGGTTAAAGGCAATAAACAAACCGCCGTGTGCCCTACCTACCCAACTGACCGCTTCCGGTATGCCGAATTGATATTTCAGCGGCATGGCGATAAACAATAACAACAATAAAGATGTCCCTTCAAGCAAGGCCATGATTTTCAACCATTTATATTTCATACTTTTTCCACAATGAGCTAGATTGATTAACAATTAGTTTAATCTATATCCATATAAACAATTCTTAAGACACTATGAAAACGACTTTCATACCAATATAAAAATTGTCGGACATGGCATCTATCTCATTGAGTCATAATTCACACAAACCCCAACCTGGTAGATTTTCAACAACCAAAGGAGTCAGGCGAGAAACAAAGCACTCGCCGCCGCGAGAAAGTTTACTGGAGCCGCCCGAAGGGGTAAGGCGAGAAAATCTACCAGGTCGGGTGGTTGGGTATATTGATTGATAAAACTCTAAATCAGGGTGCGACGTTCTTCTGTTCTTGCGACGACACCTATTGTTCGTCCTGTAACTTTTCAAAGTTGCATGACTCAGAAAAACTACCCCAACGACCTGCAAGCCCTTTGAGGAGGCGTTTTACTAAGTCAAAAGCTTTCCGAGGATTAATGCATGCTAGCTCTCTTCGAGTAGTCTTTCATTAGCTGATTAAAGTTTTGAGGGTTGTTTTCGATCAAATCCAAATAAAAATAACTTTCGAGAGTTCTAACTTTTGCACAGGTCAAATTCATCATCACCCCCTTGTTAGTTACAGTCGCACATTGCCCGTCCCTCTTTCTTATCCATTTAAGCTGAACTTTCTTCAATGCACTCTTTTGCGCTGTTGAAAGACTTTTTTGCGCTTCAGAATACTTTTTATTAAGCGCGTCATCAAACATTGAGTACAACTTTCCTGAACAATAAACCTTGTCATATTTATTTCTAGGTGTTGAGCAATTTGGAAGATACTGCTGAGTGAGTTTTTTCTCAATTTTTTTGATCTTCTGCTGCAACATGAGATCCGCCATGTCGGCATTCACTGAAAAAGCCGCAAACATTAGCAACGGCGCGGCTAAAAAAAGCTTACGAACTTTCATTTTTCCTTCTCCCAATCTTAAAATTGCATCAAGCTTTACTTAAAACGAGTGGTCAGATTCAACATTCTTTTGCGCTTGTGTCGTCACCCATTGCTCGTCCTGTAACTTTTCAAAGTAGTAGTGACTCAGCAAAATCACCGCAAATACCGGTGCAAAGAAACTCATCACCGGAAACACACTGGTGGCGTAAAGCACCATCATCGGTGTGGTGGAAGGCCAATCCGTAATCGGCTTAACTCTGGCGAAAACGGCTTCCGGTAGAATCACCTGCCCGACATCCAACACGATGGCGTAGCGGAAAAACACAAAACCAATCAACCAGAACCAAATCACATTGATGAGCGGGATAAACAATATTGGAAAGGTCACCAGCAATAATAAAATCATCAATAACCCGAACTTGACGAGCTTCCAGATCATGCCAAGCGTTGAGCCATGCCCTTCATAAGTCAGATGACTGTAATGATTCTTGTGAACGGTTTTCACCAAAGAGTCGGTCATAAATCCGGTGATAATCATGGCAAACAGCAACACCAGATAGCTGCCTAAAATAATGCCAAGCAACCCGGCAATGACGGCAACTGACAAGCCAATAAACCAGAGAATCAATCCACCTATCACCGGAATGGCGCCAATGGTTTGCTCTGCATGGGCATGCCAGGTTTCAAAATCTTGAACCATAGGACTTTGAGTCACGAAATCACTGGTGAGAAAAATACCGAACAAACCATAACCCAGTAATGACACTAGAACCAGCCCAATGAAAAACGGCATGAACAACCGAATGAGAATGGCAGGGTTCTTTAGATCTATCAACGTTTTAAACAATAAGGACATGCGTGAATACCTTTAAAGGTAGGTGGAACAGAATTGAAGTGGAATCATCATAAAATCAGACCCCACTGATGAACCCATGCGGACTACTTAATCCAGATGGTTTTGATATTAGTAAACTCGCGAATGCCATGCTCGGAAAGCTCACGCCCGTAGCCGGAGTTTTTCACACCACCGAACGGCAATCTAGGGTCGGAGAAGGTAATACTGTTAATGTAAGTCGCACCTGACTCCATGCCTCTTGCCATGGTTTCCGCGGTTGCAATATCGTTAGACCAGATGGAACCTCCCAGACCAAAGTCCGTCGCATTCGCCAAGCCTAAAGCATGAGCAGGTTCGGTTGCTTTCAATACAATCGCAACCGGTCCGAAGAACTCTTCACTGAATGCCGGCATATTACTGGAGATATTGGTCAGAATGGTTGGCGCATAGTAGCTGCCAGGGCGATCTAATTGATAACCGCCGGTGACAATTTCCGCCCCCAGCTCAACCGATGCCGTGACTTGACCATGCAACTCATCCAACAAATCCTGACGCGCCATCGGCGCCAAGGTAGTTTCCTTATCCATGGGGTCGCCGGCAATAAATTTGTCTTCTACCGCCGTCTTGAATGCTTCGATAAAATCATCGTAAATCATGGAGTCGACAATGAACCGTTTAGAGGCGATACAGCTTTGTCCCATATTGAGGAAACGCCCTTTCACCGCACCTTCGACTGCCGTTTTGATATGGGCATCATCCATGACGATGAATGCATCCGAACCGCCCAACTCCAACACGGTTTTCTTCAGCTCTTCTCCGGCAACAGCCGCCACTTTACGCCCGGCAGGTTCACTCCCGGTCAAGCTAACCGCTTGCACCGCAGGATGACGAATGACTGACTCGACCTTGTCTGCACCAATCATCAAGGTGGTAAACACACCGTCTGGATAACCGGCTTTACGGAAAACTTCTTGAATTGCCAATGCGCATTGAGGCACATTTGAAGCATGCTTCAGCAATGCCATATTACCAACCGTAACGGCTGGCACGGCAAAACGGAACACTTGCCAGAAAGGATAGTTCCAAGGCATAACACCCAACACCACACCCAGCGGCAAATAGGCAACATAACTTTTCGATGCGCCGGATTCGATAATTTCATCCGCCAACTGCGCCGGCGCGTGCTCGGCATAGTAGTCACAGAGCATGGCGCATTTTTCGACTTCGGCTTGCGCTTCGCTATAAAGCTTGCCCATTTCCAACGTAATGAGCTCGGCAAGAATGTCTTGGTCGTCACGTAACACGTCTGCCATGCGTTTAAGCAACAGGCAACGTTCTTCTAGTGTGGTGAGTTTCGCCCAATCGGCAAAGCCGTATCCTACTTGTGTTACCACATCATCCAATGTGGCTTGATCCCAGGTATCGAACTCGGCAATCTCTTCGCCCGTCGCTGGGTTAATTGATTTCATAGCCATAAGTCACATCCTTTTGTCAGCGGTTTTTTAGGTATGCGCCGTATCCCAACCTTGGTAAGCGACGCACTTGAAATTAATGGGCAATTGCTTGTTGTGCCCAAGCGGAAGAGTTCAGGTAGATATTACCGATTTCGGTAATACCTAAGTTTTCATAATTTAAGTCAGCGTATTTGTCACTGGTGCATTCTAAGTTGTGGAGCACTTCCAACGCCTTACCCATCAACCCTCGTTTATCAACCAATGCCAATTTGATACTCTCCGTCAAAGGCATTTCGTCGACAACACGTTGAATCGGTGTACGGAAGAACGCCCCCAATGATGAAAACAACCCAACCAAGAAATAACTTTCTTTTTCGGAATTGTGTCCCGATTTTTCAGCCAATAGCTCGCAGAATCTGGCACGGATCAAAGAATTCACCAACAGCTCCTGAGGCGCATCTCCCATATCTGCCAGCAATAACATATTGACCCAAAATTTCAGGCGCTTCAACCCCATGTATTTCAACGCATCCGAAATGGATTCCACTCGGACAGGAATCATTGTCATTGGGTTATTAACAGCAATCAGCAACTTATGGCTTAGCGCCACATCTTGACTCAAAATCTCCGCCAACTGATGATAGTCGGTCAAAGGATCATTGATTTTCGCCATCAACTGCAACAGGTTTAGTTTATTACCGGTTAGTTTTTCACCATTGATAATCACCGGGTTGGTGAAAAAATGACCTTGAAAATAGTCGAATCCGAGGTTTTTCAAATAGCGGAACATTTCTTCTGTTTCAACTCTCTCAGCAATGACTTTAATGCCTTTTTCATGCAAGTCTTGAATCATCTGCTTGAGTTTGATTTCGGTATGGGCTTCATTATTGATTTTAACGAAGTCACTGATGCTTGCAAGCTTCAGGCTTGAGTCGTCATCCATGTAGTCATGAAGTGCAATTGATGATCCTGACAACTTTAGCTCTTTCAGTTTTTTCAGAACTTCAACATCACGAGTCACATCATTTGGAATTTCCAAAACGAGCGTCTCACCTTTGTCGAATACGGGAAGATGGTCGGAATTGATTAATTCCTTAGGGAGTGCCATCATGGCAGCATGCTTGCCGATAATGGTCTGAAAACCGATTTCCGTTTCGGTTTTTCTCAAAAGTTCTTCTGTGGCTGCAATGGTTTTTTGACTTGGGTTTAGCCCCATGTGAAACTGCAACTCATAGGCAAAAACATCCATATTTCTGTCTAAAATCGGTTGGCGTCCAATAAATACTTCAGACATAAATTTTCCTGTCATCTTTGATGTTGAGACTCTCGCCAAACCCAGCGGATTCAAGCGTGAGAATTGCGTGGTTATTTAGTCGAAACTTTACCGCTCCCACCCATGGAAAGCAAGCAAAGCCCCGTAAAAATACCCAAGTTTTTATCAGGAAAATAGTTTTTACCGAAAATCTGCTACTTGCTTAATCAAATATGCAGGTTTAAGCCCGACTCACCCTTAACGATTGAAGCGCAATCTTTGACCTGGTGTAAAGTCGGCAAACTCGCCTTGATAATACTTCAGTTCACCATTGACAATGGTGCCGATGACTGATGATTTGAACTCATGCCCTTCCCACGGCGACCAACCGCATTTATAAAGGACATCTTCACGTCTATCGACATGCGGTTTGTTCATATCAACCAACACTAAATCCGCCGCATACCCTTCACGGATAAAACCACGGTTGTCGATTTGATAACGAATGGCCACGTTGTGCGCGATTTTTTGTACCACCATCGGCAAATCAAACACCCCTTGATGCACCAAATCCAACAATGCCGACAACGACTGTTGAACTTGAGGCAAACCGGCTGGCGCATCAAAATAAGTGCTTTGCTTCTCATCCCAAGTATGCGGCGCATGGTCTGTGGCAATAATATCTATGCGCCCTTCACGAACCGCTTGGCGAATCGCATCACGATCAGAAGCTTTTTTCACCGCTGGGTTACACTTAATCAAGCTGCCTTTGGTTTCGTAATCTGCATCACTGAACCATAGGTGATGCACACAGGCTTCGGCAGTGATTTTCTTGCCTTCAACCGGGCCTGGCTCAAACAGCGCCATTTCTTCGGCGGTAGTCAGGTGCAACACGTGCAAATCGGCACCCGTCTTTTTCGCCAAATCGACAGCAAAAGAAGAAGACTTATAGCAAGCTTCACGACAACGGATATCCGGGTGGTAAATCATCGGCACGTCTTCACCGTATTTTTCACGATAAATCGCTTCTTGCTCCTTAATCATCGGTGTATCTTCGCAGTGCGTGGTGATCAATGTCGGGCTGTGTGTGAAGATATCGGTCAGCGCCTGTTCACGATCCACCAGCATATTTCCCGTAGAAGCCCCCATAAAGATTTTGACACCGCAAGAACCGGTCGGGTCCAACGCTTTCACTTCTTCGATATTATCGTTGGTGGCTCCTAGATAAAAAGAGTAGTTCAACCAAGACACCTCTGAAGCATGTTGATACTTGGCTTCCAGATGCTCAATAGTCGTCGTCGAAGGCTTCACGTTTGGCATATCCATGAAAGAGGTTGTCCCCCCTGCCAATGCCGCTTTGGATTCCGTTGCAATAGAGCCTTTATAAGTCACCCCTGGATCACGAAAATGCACTTGGTCATCAATAAACCCCGGCAGAAGGTGCATGCCTGCGGCATCAATCACCTGATCGGCTTCAACATCCAACTGAGAGCCAATTTTCTCGATAACGCCATTTGCTAACAGGACATCGGCTTCGAATATTTGACCTTCGTTTACGATTGTTGCCTGGGTGATTAAAATACGGCTCATCCTGTTCTCCTTTGTAGCATTATCTTTTGCATGTTTGCGGCCAGTTTTTTTTACAGTATATGGGCTTGGTATTCTACCGCTTTCTGTTGTGCTTTTCGATAACTCTTCACCGAGCAAACTGTACAGAAACCTATAAATATTCTATGATTGATAGAATGACTTCATTCAAACATTCGACATAGTTGATTTATCAATGGAAACCCTCAAACGGCTAATCAAGTGGCCTTTCATATTGCCAATAAAATTCTATCAATGGTTTATCAGTCCATTACTGGGCCCGAGATGCCGTTTTTACCCAAGCTGCTCTCATTACACGATTGAAGCCATTGAAAAACATGGTGTATTTTGTGGGCTATGGCTTGGGGTGAAACGCGTCAGTCGTTGCCATCCAGGCAATGAAGGCGGTATTGATCCGGTTCCAGAGAATGGCTGTCATTGTGGGCACAATCACGACCCAAAACACGAGCCGACAGACAAACCCACTAAACCCGAATAAATGTTGTCATACACCTGTCATTTTGGCAGGCTATGCTTCCTGCCAACTGCTACGATTTTTATTTAAAGCAACACCGACTGGCGCTAAAATAAGGAGATAATTTTCTCCCGTCAGCAATAGACAAAAACCTGTCCAAATTAAAGGATAGTGTCACGGTGAAACAAGGCGGATACACTCAATAGGCAAGTTCTAACAAGGAAATTTTATGCAAAGTGATGTTCAAGAAACAGCACCGGAATATACCCCATATATCAACCGAGAAAGAAGTCTTCTAGAATTCAATCGACGCGTTCTGGCACAAGCCAAAAACCCTGATATTCCGATTCTGGAACGCCTGAAATTTTTGTGTATCTCCAGCAGCAATATGGACGAATTCTTTGAAGTCCGCATGGCGAGTTTGTATGAGATTTCGACCGATGCCGCCGCACGCACTAAGCCAGATGGTCAAGTGCCATCTCAGGCCATTGCAACTCTGTCGGAAGTGGCAAAAGAAATCGTTTACGATCAATACAACACGTTGAACCACATCCTGATTCCTGAACTGGAAAAGGAGAACATTCGTTTCCTGCGTAGACGCCAATGGAACGAACAACAGAAAGAATGGGTTCGTGAGTACTTCTTAAGCTCAATGCAACCGGTATTGAGCCCAATGGGGTTGGATCCATCGCATCCATTCCCCCGCTTGCTAAACAAGAGTTTGAATTTCATCGTTTCACTGGAAGGAAAAGACGCCTTCGGTCGTACCAATGGTTTGGCGATCGTTCAGGTACCGCGCTCTTTGCCGCGTATTATCAAATTGCCACCGGAAGCGACAGATGGCGAGAATGACTTTGTTTTCCTATCTTCGATACTGCACTCCAACGTATCGAATTTATTTCCAGGCATGACGGTCACCGGGTGTCACCAGTTCCGCTTGACGCGTAACACCAACCTGTTTATTGATGAAGAAGAAATCGACGATATCATGAGCGCCTTGCAAGGCGAGCTGTATAGCCGTGATTATGGCGGAGCGATTCGCTTAGAGGTTTCTGACCAATGTCCGAAAAACATGTACCAGTTCCTGCTAGATCAGTTCAATATGTCTGAGGACCAACTCTATATGGTTGATGGTCCGGTTAACTTGATTCGTTTGAACTCGGTACCGGATTTAGCAAACCGCCCTGACCTATTGTTCGATCCATTTTCTCCAAGCATGGCGAAAACCAATCAGTCGAACAAGAAAGGCGGGTTCAAGCTATTTAATCGTAAAAAAGAATCCGAGTCGATGTTTGAACGCATCGCACGTAAAGACGTGTTACTCCATCATCCGTATGATTCTTTCGCGCCGGTTATCGACTTCCTGTATGAAGCGGCAAAGGACCCGAACGTTTTGGCGATTCGCATGACGCTATATCGTACCGGTGAGAAATCCGCCATCATCGATGCTTTGGAAAAAGCTGCTCGTGCCGGTAAAGAAGTCACCGCCGTTGTCGAGTTGCGTGCGCGCTTTGATGAAGATAACAACATCTTGCAGGCTAACCGCCTGCAAGATGCCGGTGTCAACGTGGTTTATGGCGTAGTCGGCTACAAAACCCACGCTAAAATGATTTATATCGTCCGCCGTGAAGACCACAAGTTACGCCAATACGTCCACTTGGGAACAGGGAACTATCATCACATCACTTCACGTTTCTACACGGACTTCGGCTTGTTTACCGCGAATCCAAGATTGTGTAACGATGTCGCGAAGATTTTCCAACAGTTGACCAGCTTGGGCGACACCAAGAATCTTGAAACCATCTTGCAATCACCATTCACGTTACACTCAGGCATGCTTGAGCGCATTGAACGTGAAGCGGAAAATGCTCGCCAAGGGTTGCCAGCTCGAATCATCGCCAAAATGAACGGCTTGGAAGAGAAAACCATTATCGATGCGCTTTACGATGCCTCAAATGCCGGTGTCAAAATCGACCTGATTGTCCGTGGTATCTGTAGTTTGAGACCGGGTGTTCCGAATATGTCGGAAAACATTACGGTAACGGGGATTGTCGGACGCTTCTTAGAGCATCACCGTATTTATTATTTTGAGAATACTCAAGGCTCTCCAGAACTTTACTGTTCGAGTGCCGACTGGATGCGACGCAATCTATTATCTCGTGTGGAAACCTGTTTTCCGATTCTGGACAAAGACAATTTCCAACAGGTTTATACCGAAGGTTTGGCGGTCTATCTGGAAGACAATGTCGGTGCTTGGATACTACAACCAGACGGCAGCTATCTCCATAAAGAAAGAACTGATGATGAAATCGCTTTCTCCGCACAACAATGGTTGATGGATAAATACATCGACAAAGACTAAGGCTCATGTAGCACTTCCGAAGCATTTCGGGAGTGCTTTCCTCAACACCTGCCATCAAAAAGTCGTAAAATAGCATTTTTACCCAGAAGCACCCTTATTTCATGCAAAATCTCATGCAAAGTCTCGTCGATTCCACGCTATCTTCACCAGATAAAGACGACACCTCAGACGCACAACTTTATGCTGCGATTGATCTAGGCTCCAACAGCTTTCACATGATTATCGCCAGAGATATTGACGGACAAATGCAAGTTGTCGACAAGCATAAGGAGATGGTCAGATTACGTGCTGGCTTGGATGAAAACGGCTATCTGGATGAAGTGTCTTTTGACGGCGCCATCTCTTGTTTGGAACGATTCGGGCAACTGCTGAAAGGCTTCCCGGAAGAGCATGTCCGTGCCGTTGGCACCAACACCTTGCGCAACGCCCGCAACAGTAAAGAATTCTTACGTCAAGCCAAAGAAGCGCTTGGGCATGAAATCCAAATCATCGCCGGGCAAGAAGAGGCGCGTTTAATTTATCTTGGCGTCAGCCACGGCTTGCCGAGTAGCGACGAGCAACGCCTTGTCATGGACATCGGCGGCGGCAGTACCGAGTACATCATTGGTGTCGGCTTTGAACAACGCCACCTCACCAGTACTGAAATGGGTTGTGTCAGCATCACTCAGCGTTATTTCAAAGGCGATGAAATCACCGAGCGCGATATGGTGAATGCCATCAACGCCTGCCGAATTATTTTGCGCCCACACCACATGAACTTGACAAGACTTGGCTGGAACACAGCTATCGGCGCCTCAGGTACCATCAAGGCGATTGGCGCGCTACTGCAAGAAAATGGCTGGTCCGATGATGACATCACACTAGAAGGCATGTTGAAACTCAAGTCTTATCTGGAAACACACGGTTCCATCTCCCAGGCGATTTATGCCGGATTGAAGGGCTTGAAAAACGAACGTGTACCGGTATTGGCCGGCGGATTGGCAATATTAATCGCCACCTTCCAAGAACTGAGCATCAACAAGATGCAGGTTTCCGCCAACGCACTACGTGAAGGCTTGATCTTCGACACCCTGGGGCGACTATATGAGGCCGATGTTCGTGAAACCAGTGTCGCCAACATGCAAAACTGGCTAAAAATCGATACCGCTCAAGCGCAACGCGTTGCTTATACCGCTTTGAGCTTTTTCCAGGAAGTACATGAGAAATGGAAACTGGACAAGGACAGCTACAATTATCCGAAGTTGTTGAAATGGGCCGCACAACTACATGAAGCCGGCATGGCAATCAGTTATAAACGCTACCGCCACCATTCGGCCTACTTGATTGAAAACTCGGAAATGGCGGGCTTCACACAACAAGAAAAATCGATGTTGGCGGCCATGATGCTGAACCACCGCGGTAAATTCTCCAGAGAACCTTTTGAGGCGTTGACCGCCCCGCACAATGAAAGCTTGGTTTACCTCACCGTACTACTGCGACTCGCTGTGCGAATTCACCGTGGTCGCGATATGGATGTTTCCAATATGGAAGCCTCCAAAATCCGCTTGCAGATTGAAAACGGAACGGATTTGAAACTGTTTTTTGAAGCTGGCTGGTTAGCCGAACACCCTTTGACTCGGCTGGATTTGGAAATAGAAGCCGAGCGCCTGAAGGCGATGAACTTCAATTTAACCTTCGAGTAATCGAGTCTTGATTTAAACGCCTAGTAAACGTCTGATTGTACTTTTCTGGCTCGACGCCACTCTTTCCAAACCAAATCCGGGTCTTCGATTTTCCCGACTTCCACCAGAATTCTTTTCATGGTCTGTTCGACATCTTTCGCCATCTTGGTCTTGTCGCCACAGAGATAGAAAATGCCGCCCGCTTCCAATTGCGCCCAAACCGCCTCACGATGTTGCCAGAGCAAATCCTGTACATACACTTTTTCGGCTTGGTCGCGGGAAAATGCCGTCAATAGATGGAAGCCTTGTGCTTCCCACGATTGCAGTTGGTCCTGACACAAGAAACAGGTTTCCTCACGCGTCTCACCAAAGAACAACCAGGTTTTGGCAAAATGCTGCGGATGCTCATAGGCAATTTCTTCCATAAACCCGATATAGGGTGCAATGCCTGTCCCAGCGCCGACCATAATGAGCGGCTGTTGATTGTGCGCCAAATCTTCCGGTAACTTGAAAACTTTGTTGGCGCAAAAGTCACCTTCGATCACGTCTCCTACTTTCAGGTCGCTCAATTGACAGGTCGCAACGCCAAGGCGATCACGCCCTTCTTTGTGATAGGCGATTTTCTTGTATACCAAATCCACCATATGACCACCATAAGATTGTGCCGCCGCCGACTTCTGAGAAGAGGCAATCGAATAATAACGTGGAGACAATGGCGACAACATCTTACAAAACTCGGTTCCCAGTGACTGAAGCTGTGGAAAGGCTCGCAACAGGTCGACAATATCACGTCCATCGGCATAAGCCATCATCGCGTCTCGGTCGGCCCATTGATCCAATCCATATTCACGTTGAATGCGATTGAGAATGGCAGGGTTCAGTTGCGTGAGTTCATAGTTTTCCCGCAAGGCGTCTCGCACAGTTCGTTCGCCGACTCGACGTACCTCAACCATTTTATCGCCGCTCAAGTCGAGTAATTGCAATACAAAATCTACCAGGTCGGGTCTATTTTGCGACTCAACCAACAACCAGTCACCCGCATCATAATTCACAGGCTCTTCGTAGGTTAGGCGGATGAAATACACATCCTTTTCATTATCCTGTGCGGTCATATTGCGATTTTCTATCACTTTAAACTGCATAACGGGTATCCTAAGTAATCTCTTGGGTAAACATATCCTGATCAACCATTACAATGGCGATTTTAAACACACTATAAACTTTCTTTTTTTAAAAGTGAACTCTATGAACTGGTTGCAGAAAGCAAAACGCGCCTACATTCGACATGGTTTGCAAAGCTACAAAATCCCTGCGGCGCTCTGGCAGGAAATCGAAGCAGAAATGCCTTTATTGTCGCGTTATACCCCACATCAGAAAACCCAGCTTCGCATCCTGGCATCCCGCATTCTCAGAAAAAAACGGATTTCCGCTGCCAGAGGTTTTCAGGTAACCGATCACATGCGGATTATCATTGCCACACAAACGGCAATCATGCTTTTCGGGTTAATGGATGCAGAACAAGACCTGTCGTTCGACTGGATTGGTAATTGGCATGAAATCGTCGTTTACCCTTATGCCTATCGAGCACATCACAACCAAGTCCAACCGATACTCGGCGGCTTACTCGGAGTGGAAACACCAACCGATGCCATTGAAGCAGGAGAAACCTTTTACCAAGGCCCGGTTATCATCAACTGGAACAGTGATGCACCTCACCCGCTCAGACCGCAAGCGAATCAGGTGTTGTTACATGAACTGGCGCATAAGATGGATATGCTTAACGGTGACATCAACGGCTATCCACCACTGCATCACAATATGAATTCGAAAGATTGGTATGACGCGTTTGAAACGGCATACAACCAGTTAAACCGACAGATTTCCAAAAGACGTAAACCGGCAATCAACCCTTACGCGGCGACCAACCCCGCGGAATTTTTTGCCGTTTGCACTGAATATTTTTTTGAAGCGCCGGAGCATTTGAACAAGGTTTTTCCGGCGGTATATCGACAATTGAGTTTGTTTTACAATCAAGATTTTCTAAGGGGTGTCTAGTCACTTAACCGCGAAGGTGTTCCATCAACAATGTCATCCAAGGGGCTGACACCAAGATGGTCACCGCGCCGATCAGACCGGACACCAAACCGATTCCAACTTGAGACAAGGTATTGTTGGATTTCAGGTCAATTTCTTCCATCTGACGCTCAACTGACGAAAACACGGTGACTTGGTTTTTTAGCAGGTTGTTCAAAGTACGGATTTGCTTGAAAAGCAGTTGTTGTTCTTTATCCATCTTCAAGCGCACTTTTTCGCTTTCATTTTCCAGATCACGCATTTGCTTAGATAGCTGCCCGATTGAAGCATCCATTTGTGCCACAAGGTTTTTCAATGCAGTCTTGTCTTCATTCAACCACTGGTAATCCGGCGTTACCATATCCGACATATCAATATCGCTATCCATGTCCTTCGACCCCTTATGACGACGAAGTGCCTGTTCTAGTAAAACGCTTTTAGATCCTAGAGGTTCAATTCTTCTCAAATCAATAGCCATTGGTCTTTTCCCTTGTCGAAAAACTATCTGAATGCATTCGGTTTGATGAAAACGTCAAAAGGAACGTCATTTTTCTGACAGTTTGTTGTTATGCAATCTATTTTGAAAATCTACATGCATCATTTATGCCAACTCCCTCTCAAACATCATTTTTCTGTTCCGTTAAGGCAAAGCACAAAGAAATTGCTTGATAAATTTGATAGCCCGAGTAACATTGTTTCTTATCTTCTTTTAATCAAATCACGACAAAACATTTTGTTAACCAACTAACCTTTCTAAAAATTCATGAATAAAACCCAATTTATCGATTTCATTATGGCAACCGGCGTACTGAAACTTGGCGAATTTACGCTGAAATCCGGTCGCAAAAGCCCTTACTTCTTCAATGCAGGCCTGTTTAACACTGGGCAACAACTAGCACAACTGTCTCAAGCGTATGCGGCAACTATTGCAGACAAAGGCGCAGACTTTGACGTATTGTTTGGCCCTGCCTATAAAGGCATTCCGCTAGCAGCCACTACCAGCGTTGCCCTTGCAGAAAAACAAGGCATTGATAAGCCTTACGCTTTCAACCGTAAGGAAGCCAAAGACCATGGTGAAGGCGGCAATATTGTCGGTCATGCATTGGCAGGCAAGATTTTGATTATCGATGATGTCATCACGGCCGGAACTGCTATCCGTGAATCAATGGATCTAATTCAGGCGCAAGGTGCTAAGCCGGCAGGGGTTATCGTCGCATTGGATCGCATGGAAAAAGGGCAAGGCGAACTCTCTGCCATTCAGGAAGTTGAACGTGATTACGGCATTCCCGTATACAGCATTATCAATATGAACGATTTGATTGATTATTTGGCGACCAAACCGGATATGAGCCATTACCTGGAAGCCATGACCGACTACCGTTCTCAATATGGAATCATGCAATGAGTGAACATCGGTTGCGCGAACTATTATTGGTTCGCCATGCCAAATCTGACTGGAAAGAAGATTTGGAAGATATTGATCGACCCTTATCGGAAAAAGGAAAAAAGGCGGCTGGTCGACTGGGACAGTGGCTGCAAGACAAAAACCTCATTCCAACCTATACCCTAGTTTCACCTGCCCAACGTGCGCAACAAACCTTCAAACGCCTCAAGTTCAGCAAAGACACCTGCCCGCACCTAACGCTGGATGATCTGTATCTCGCGACTCAAGCACAACTGATTGAAACCCTGGCGCAAATTCCAACCCACTACGAACGTGTCATGATTGTCGGCCACAACCCGGGATTGGAAGAACTGGCTCAGTACCTGGAACATGAAAACCATTGTGACGATTGCGAAACTAGACTTTTCCCAACAGGTTCTTTAGCGCATTTCATTCTGCCAAATAGTTGGGAAAACCTAAGTGCAGGTTCCGGCAAGCTGGTGCAATTTATCCGCCCGAAAGACATCAAAACACATAAAGAACACAAACCGAAAGCCGTTGAAAACGAACCGGCTCAGCAAACCTCCGGCGCTTATTGAAAAGTGGATTCTCAGCGTTTCAACTAGAAAGATTTCGCAATCAACGCCAGCCCGACCAGTACGGTCATGATTTCAAAGCTGCGCTTCACCAGTCGGTTGCCTTTTACGATTGCCAAGTGCGCGCCAAGGTAACCGCCCAGTAGTGAACCAACAATCAATGCCGGCAACCACCCCCACTCGATTTGTCCCTGCAAACCTAGCGCCAAAGCGCCAGTGCCATTCCAGAACAACCCCACCAAAATCAGCGTATAAGCTACCGCCAACTTATAGTCCAAACCGAACCAACGCACCAACCAAAGGGTAACGAACAAACCTGTTCCAGAGGTCAGAGAACCATTCAGTGCGCCGATAAAAAACAATACCAAACCACCGACCCCCCAACCTGGCAGATTTTGATGGCTCAAATTAAGCGTTTGTCCCAACTCCGGCTTTCGCCAAGAATAAACGCCCAAACCTAAGGTCAAAATTCCGAGCGCCAGCTGAGCATAACGGTCTTCGATATGCAAAATGATATTTGCCCCCAACCAAACCCCCGGCAAGCCAAAGGCAAGGATGACCAGCACGAATGTCCCATTCAGACTGGCAGATTTGACGTGGCGTGCAGTCGCGCCAATGCCCAGAAACACACTGGCAACCTTATGGGTCGCTAATGCAATGGAAAACGGCAATCCAAGAAATAGTAACGCAGGAAGTTGTAATAACCCGGCACCGCCACCCGCCAATGCCGAAAACAGATTCGCAATAAACGAAATGATAAAAAGAATGAATTGGCTGGCTAAACTTTCCAAAAGGTATCCAATAGAGAGTGGAATAAAAGAATAAGGCTTTTAAATAACAGACTTGAACAAGCCGAGCTATTTTCCGAGCTCAAGGCTTGGCTTGACGAAGTTGATAACAATAAACGAGTCGAGCCATAACGCAGAAACCGGGAAAAAGAGACAGCGTAAAAATCTCAACATCACAACCAAGCTGAGATAATTTGCGCTAAGTCTAGGCAAGAAAAGGCGACGTTTACAATGGTAAATGAGTCTTTTCTTAACGACGAATTAGCGCAAATTAGACAGCGCTTAGCGAGAAGTGATGAGAGTCCCTACACCTTCATCGGTAAACACTTCCAGCATAACGGCGTGTTCTACTCGCCCATCAACGATATGCGCTGATTTGACCCCACTTTGTACCGCATCCAAGGCGCACTGAATCTTAGGTAACATTCCGCCGTAAATCGTACCGTCGGCAATCAACTCATCCACCTTTTCTGCATTCAAGCCCGTCAACAGTTCACCTTCTTTGTTCAACAAACCTGGCGTATTGGTCAACAGCATCAACTTCTCGGCTTGTAAGGCTTCGGCGACTTTGCCCGCCACCAAGTCGGCATTGATATTATAGGAGTGTCCATCTGACCCGACACCTACTGGTGCGATGACCGGGATGAAGTCATCTTGAATCAACATATCCAATACTTTGGTGTTGATACGGGAAACTTCACCCACATGACCAAGATCGATAATTTCCGGGGCATTCAAGTCTTCGTTAAAGGCCGTCATCTCCAGTTTCTTGGCACGAATCAAATCACCGTCTTTACCGGTCAAGCCCACAGCGTTGCCGCCGTGTTGATGAATCAAATTAACAATTTCCTTGTTCACCAATCCACCCAAAACCATCTCGACGATATCCATGGTTTCGGCATCGGTGACACGCATCCCTTGTATAAACTCGGACTGCTTGCCGATTTTTGTCAGTAGGTTACCGATTTGCGGGCCGCCGCCATGAACCACAACCGGGTTCATACCGACCAATTTCATCAAAACGATGTCTCTTGCAAAACCGTTTTTGAGTGCTTCCTCGGTCATCGCATTGCCACCATACTTGACGACAATGGTCTTACCGGCAAAGCGTTGGATATAGGGAAGCGCTTCTGCCAGTACCGAAGCAATATTCTGGGCTTGTGCCTTATTTAGATTCATCGTGTTTTGAACTCTCATAGCGAACTCGGAAATAAAAAGTAATAATTTTCGGCTATTTTAAGGAACCTAGCACCAATTCACAATGGTTCATAGATTCCTAGGCAAGAAACCTTTACAATCGACGCATCAAAAAATGCTATCTCGAAGGAATGACACTATGCCCTTTAACTTAACCAAACGCAGTTTCCAATCCATTTTGGCAATCATTATTCTGTCAGGCTTAAGTGCTTGTAGCAGCACCCCCAGTTCTCCATCAGGAAAAATAATTGTCCTTCATGAAAAGGACAATAAGCAAGCTACCGACATTATTGTCAACACCTTGCTTGACGAAGGTTATGAAACCAAAAAGGTCAACGACACCCAGTTTATCGTATTCTACGATCAACAAACCTTCATTATGGAACCGAAAATAGTCCAAGGCGGTTTGAGCCGAATCGTCGTCAACCGCGTAGTGAGAATCAAGCCTGAATACCGCCATTCACCAGAACTTCAGGCGATGACCACCGTCCTTAACCGTAAGCTGAATTTCGCTAAATTCTCAATGATAGACCACAATAAGGCAGGCCAGGTTCAAGCTTCGATTACGTTCATTAACGAAACCGTCAGCACTGAAGAAATCAGACAGTTTATGTTGTGGCTGGATGATAGTTTGGCAAGCGTCAGAAGCATGGTAGCGCCTGAAGTCTTGCAAATGATTGACTCACCTAACGCGGTCAGCGTGCGAAAACCTTAAAAATAAGGCATATAAAATAACTTTGCGAAACACTCTCAAGGCTATTTTTCTAAATCAATCTCTGAAATTATTGAACTGTAGTGGCAGCTCGATGTCTTCTTGCGTTCTAAGCATTTGCATCACTTCTTGAAGATCGTCACGCTTTTTACCGGTGACACGAATGCTGTCCCCTTGGTTAGCTGCCTGAACTTTGATTTTGGAGTCTTTGATCTTCTTGATGATTTTCTTCGCCAAGGCCGCATCAATGCCTTCTTTCATATCAACCACTTGCTTAGCGCTCTTTAGTTGAATATCAGGATCTTTGACTTCCATGCATTTAATATCAATTCCACGGCGATTCGCCTTTTCAACCAAGATGTTATACATCTGGTTCAACTGAAATTCAGATTCTGTTTTCATGGTGACGGTTGTCCCGTTTACCTCGAACACTGAATCCGTGCCTTTAAAGTCATAACGCGTCGTTACTTCTTTATTGGCTTGATCAATCGCATTGGTTAATTCGTGTTTATCTAATTCAGAAACAATATCAAAAGAAGGCATGACTCTCTCCCTGGTTACTTTCTTTCGGTCTCAAACAGCTTTGCTTACCTTTGAGCCATCAATAAGAGTTATTTTACCATTGCTTACTCGGCATTTCATTTTGGGTTTTTCCGCGCCGGAACCGCCTGCTGTTATAATTCAGCAAACTTCCTAAGAGTGACGAACATTGAGCAACATGCACAACAAATTCCCTTTCCCTATTAGCAAGGTCTCCAGCGCGGTCGAGCCTTTTCACGTCATGAAACTGCTTGGCGAAGCAAAAGCACTTGAAGCCGAAGGGCGTGAAATGATTCACCTTGAAATCGGCGAGCCGGACTTTCCTTCTTTGGATTGCGTTCATCAAGCGGTAACGAACGCCATTAATCATGGCAACACTCACTACACCCCAACATTAGGCTTACCGGCATTGCGTGAGAAACTTTCCAGTTTCTATCATGATTTTTACCATGCGGATGTTGCCGCACAACGAATTGTGCTGACTCCAGGAGCATCCGGCGCTTTGCATCTGTTGCTAACCGCGCTGCTGAATCCAAATGACAAAGTAATGATGTGCGACCCGACTTACCCCTGCAACCGCGAGTTCGTCAACCTTCTACATGGGGAAATCCTCAGTGTTCCGGTGGAAGCTGACACCGGTTTTCAATTGACCGCCAAGTTGATCGAACAGCATTGGCAAAAAGGCATTAAAGCAGTGATGGTCGCCTCACCCTCGAATCCGACAGGAACCTTAATCGAACAGCCCGAACTGCTTGCGATGGCGCATTTCCTTGCTGAACAAGATGCCTATTTGATTGTTGATGAAATTTATCAGGGGCTGGTCTATGAAAGACAAGCGGAAACGATACTTGCCAACGCAAACTTGCCGGACAATGTGGTGGTGATTAATTCGTTTTCGAAGTTTTTCGGCATGACAGGATGGCGTCTGGGTTGGATTGTTGCACCGGAATTTTTGGTGCCCACCTTGGATAAATTAGCCCAGAACTTGTACCTTGCCGCACCCACTCCCTCCCAATATGGCGCTTTGCGGGTGTTGGAATCCGATGCCTTGGCGCAACTTGAAGAACGCAGGCAGGTTTTCGAACAACGTCGCAACCGACTGTATGATGCCATGACGTCAGCGGGATTTAAGATTCCCTGCAAACCTGAAGGAGCTTTCTACTTGTATTGGGATGTATCAGAATTAACGGACGATGCTGAAACGTTTTGCCAGACATTAATGCTCCATACCGGCGTGGTAGTCACGCCCGGCAAAGACTTTGGAGAGTATCGTTCTCAGCAACATGTTCGCATCGCTTATACAACGGACGATAACGAGCTGCTGGAGGCTGTCAGGAAAATTCAGTCGTTTATCGCCAATGCTAGGTGAAACCTCATCATTGGCAACACTCTCCTATTAGGCAAAAGCAATCAACGAGCGACGCACTTCATTGACAGCTTCTTTTGAGATCATCAAATCTTCACGTGCCGCTTCCAAGTAACGATTGGCTTCCTCTGTCATATACGAGCCAAAAGACACCTCGCTGACAATCACATTCGCAATCTTCAACATAGAAGCCATGCCACGAAGTCGATCATTCGGGTGATTCAGTTCCGCACTGTGATGCAGCAAAATAGCATTCAGCATATCAACAGACAACTTCCACTTTTGCCCCAACAACAAGCCGACATCCATGTGATTGGTCTGGTATAGACTCATCTCTTTTTCAATACCAGAAACCGGATGCGTATTGAGGTAGGCAAAGGTCTTCAAATAGCCTTTCGGGTCTTTCATGGCCAACAACAAACTGCCGCCATTGTGAAACAAGCCTAGCAGATAGGCTTCATCTCTCGTTACTTCCGCCACATGCTCCGACAGCTCTGCACAACAAAAAGCCACATCGGCAGAATGCTCGATAATTTCTTGAATCTGCGGGTTGTCAAAAAGGTTTTGCAATGCTGCGGAAATCACCAGATTTTTGAGGTTGTCATAACCCAATGCATCCACCGCTTCGCGAATGGATTTCACCGGGCTTCTCAACTTCATGACAGGTGAGTTGGCGATACGCAATACTTCGCCGGAGAGCTTGGTATTGCTCTCGATGATGCGGGTAATGGTTTGGTTGTTCGGGAACTTTCTAGACATTTCCTCGTCCAGTTCCATGATTTCCTTCGGCAGGTCCGGAATTTTAATTCCTTTTATCGCCTGAACCGCCTGTCTTAATCTTTGTTCCATAAAAAAGCCTGATAATATTCAGGCTTATTTTAGTTCCATTACGTAGCTTATAAAACGGTTTTTTTGCAAAAATGCTAAATATTATGCGAATGCCACCAAGGCTCTGCGTACGGCATTGACCGATTCTTTATCAATCATCAAGTCTTCACAAGCGCGATCCAAGTAGGTATAGGCTTCTTCTGTCATATAAGAGCCGTAAGACACCTCATTCACGATGATGTTCGCGACTTTAATCATAGATGTCATAGCCCGTAATTTGTCGTTGGAATGCTCTGCATCATCGTGATGATTCAAAATGACGTTCAGCATCTCAATCGGCAACTTCCACTTTTGACCCAGCAACAAACCGACATCCATGTGATAGGTATCATAAAGCTCGTATTCTTTATGCACACCGCTCACTGGGTGAGTGTTTAAATGAGAGAAGACCTTAAGGTAGTTTTCCGGATCTTTGGTCGCCAACATCAAACAGCCACCGTTGTGGAAAAGCCCAAGCAAATAGGCTTCATCACGCGAGACATCTGCAATGTGTTCAGACAACTCTGCACAACAAAAGGCGGTATCTGTCGAATGCTCGACGATTTCTTGCACCTGAGGTTTGTCGAACATATTTTTAATGGCGGCAGCGATAACCAAGTTTTTCAGGTTATCATACCCAAGACGGTCTACTGCTTCACGAATAGAGGTCACCGGAGATTTCAACTTCATGACGGGAGAGTTCACCAATCTCAGTACTTCTCCAGAAAGCTTGGTATTGCTTTCTATGATGTCGGCGACTTTTTGATTATTTGGAAACTTACAGGCAAGCTCCGTATCTAATTCCATGATTTCTTTTGGCAAATCCGGGATTTTTACCCCTTTAATGACATCAATCGCTTTTCGAAGCCTTTGCTCCATCAAATCGTCCTCTCTATTCCTTGAGTGATAGTCGTATAGTCTTTATACATGGGAACAAATATCCCTTCGCGACACTGCATGCGCAATAATAAACTGTTTTATATTTTTGTAAATATGAGATTTCGCAATTACGGTCAAGTTTTTGCAAATTCAAAAAAACATAATACCTCTGTACCGAAAAGAACATAGGTTTGGTTATTGATTATGAAAAATAAACGCTACGAGCAAAGCATTCAACGTGTTTGCAATTACATATATGAACATCTGGATGAAACGCTTACCGTTGAACAGCTCAGTGACGTTGCGCATTTTTCCAAATACCATTTTCATCGCCAGTTTTCGAATAGCGTCGGTGTGAATGTATTCAAGTTTATCCAATTGCTTAGGCTTAAACGCGCCTCATATCAATTGGTATTTCATCAGGATACCCGCATCACCGATATCGCCCTGTCCGCAGGATACGATAGCCATGAAAGCTTTAGCCGAGCATTCAAAAGGAGCTTCGGCTTATCGCCGACTGAATTCCGACGAACGCCTATGTGGTCTGATTGGCACACAAACTACCAATTTAAACCGACAAGAGGTCAAATAACCATGGAAGCAGAAATCATTGCCTTTCCCGAGTTAAAAATCGCGGTTTTCGAGCACAGAGGACCGCACGAAAAATTAAACGAATCCGTCAGCCAATTTATTGCCTGGCGTAAAGAAACCGGACTTTCTCCGGTGACACACAGTAGAAGTTTTGGGCTTGCCTACGATGATCCTAGCGTAGTCGAACCGGAAAAATTCCGTTTTGATCTTTGTGGTGAAGTTCGTGAAGAAATTCCAGCGAACAGCTATGGCATCGTCAACAAAACCATTCCCGGTGGTCGATGCGTAAAGATTCGCCACTACGGTAGTCATGACGATATGGATGAAACAGTTTACTATCTTTATCGTAACTGGCTGGCGGAAAACAACGAAACGCCGAGAGACTTCCCGTGCTTTTTTGAATATCTGAACTTCTTCCCGGAAGTACCTGAGCATGAGTTAATCACGGACGTCTATCTGCCCCTGAATTAATAAGGGCTTAAATGTGAAAAACCCCAACCTGGTAGATTTTTATATTGAAAATCTGCCAGGTTGGGGCATCAAGTTCTATGTTTGCTATCTAAAAACGTTATGAGAAGAACAGAGTCGAGGCAAAAATGGGCGAAGAAGCGGAGTTTACTCTAGTAAATGAGCATTCTGAGACCGTTTTTAACAAAGAATCTGGTCTTCGTAATAGTTTTTTACTCCATTGCACTGAAACGACAGACATTGGTGCTAATGTAATCCCCATAGGCGGAACCGGATTGCAGCCAGTTTTTGGCTTTATTGATTTTCACCATGGATGAGCTGTCATCTTCAACCTGCAAATAAATGCCATACTTAAAGCGTGGGCTCGACTCGTCTTCGACAATCAAGTTTCCTTGCTCGACAAAAATCACTTTTTGCGGTGTTTTTCCTTGCTTGCACACAAACGCGTCTTGACCATGTTCATTGAACAAGCCTTGCAACTCCCGATTGAAACATTCTTTACTAACAGGGTTGAACTTGTAGTAGGTTTCAATTAAAGATTCTGCGTTTTCCAACAAGTAGTTCTTCACTTCCGATGCCTGTGTAAAGCCGTCATCGCCTAATTCATAGATGACGAATGCCGCATCAGCAGGACCTGTTTTCAGACTTTGATCTTGATGGATAATCAAACCTTCATCCTGCAAAATCGCCGTTAGCTCTTCTTCTGTCAAAGCGTTGACCGCTTCTTTAAACTCTTGTGCATTCATACTTCTATTCCCGAAATTTTGAAGTCCTTCCCTGCTCTCGCAAGGACAAGGGTTATGATGTCAAATTCGCAAACAATGTCGGCAACTTCTCAGGAAGTCTCATCACATTATCTACAATCGCGAAACGGTTGGCACCGAAAATCTGCTGAACATATTTGTCGGCAAACTGGTCAATGGTCAAGCAGTAACTATAGATACCGCGTGATGCCAATTCTTCAACCGCTTTTTTCGCATCCTGCTTCAAATATTGACTGTCTTTTTCATCAATATCCGCCGGTTCACCATCGGTAATCACCAACATCAACTTCTGTTTTGAGGTTTGTCTGTCCAAGTAGGCACCAGCATGTCGCATTGCCGCCCCCATACGCGTTGACAAGCCTCCAGTCATCCCCGCCATTTTAGCGTGAACGTCCGCGTTGAACGGTTCGTCAAACTGCTTGAAGCGCGTGTACTGCACGTCATGGCGTCCATCGGATGAGAAGCCGTGTACCGCAAACTGGTCACCGATACCATTGATGGCATGAGAGACCAAAATAGCCGCCTCTTGCGTCACCTCAATAATGGTTTTCTCTGAACCCGGCACCATTTCATTGGTGGACTCAGACAAATCCAACAAAATCATGACCGATACTTCACGGGTACGAATCACATTTTTCATGGTAATACGAGGATCAGGCTCCTGCCCCATACGTAAAGCGGTAATGGCTTCAACGCAGGCATTCAAATCCAACTCGTCACCGTCTTCAATGCGACGGATACGCTGCAAACCAACAGACTGCAATTTATCGACGATTTGCTTGATACGATGCGCTATCTGCTTGTTGTCGTCCAAAATACGCTCGTACAACGCAGGATCGCCTTTACGTGCGCGATGCTCATAAAGTGTTACCCAGTTTGGACGGTGCAATTGCACGCGGTAATCCCACTCAGGATAATGGAACGGATCGGAAATCGGTTCAATCCCTTCCATTTCATTCCAAGAAACACCGTGGTCTTCGTAAGGATACAATTCTGTACCTAACACCCAAACTTCATCATGATCAACATCAACCAATTCAGAATCGATTTCGTTAATCATCTCCATCAAAGATACATGTTTACGAACGGTCTCAGTCGGCGCACCGCCCCCTTCAACTTCGCCCCACTCGTCGGACGCCCACACCAAACGGTTGTCGTCACGGTAAGCCAAGCGAATCTTGCTGATTTCGGTTAGAGACTCCCAACGCGTTAAAGATTTATTCAACGTGTTGTATAACGTAATCCCCATGTCCCAAGACCATTTCTCGTTGTCTTGTTGCTCTTCGACTTCTGCATAGAAGCGTTCACGAATTTCGCTTAACACTTCGTCTTCAAACGGATGTTTTGGGTCCATCAACGCAAGTGCCAATTGTTCCAAACGACCCGCTGTCGATTCAGGATGCAACTTGCCGTCTTCCATGGCTTGGGCACTGACTTTTTTCCAAAGTTTTTTCAAACCCGGGAAAGCTTTAATGGCTTTGTACTCAACACGTGCATCTTCCATCAACTCAATGAAAAACATTTGTTGAGGGTTCAACTGTTCCATGCTGATGGCTTGAGTGGTATACATCAAGTGCGCAGCGATATGCGCGGACATCGCACGGTAAAGTTCGATCCCTTTAATGTCGCCCATGTCGTTCAATGCATCCGGCAAGTGCATGGCATGGTTTTCATAGAAAGGCTTAAAGCCTTCAAAATCTGCCGCGGAAGGACGGATAAAGAAATCACGCCCCCAGAACGCTCTCAAATAGAAATTGATTGAACGGTGGAAATCAATGAACAACGTCCCTTTACGCTGCTGCTGGAAAACCGCTTTTGAGTCGGCAGACTCCAGTGCGAAGTACTCCATTTGCGCTTCAAAGTTACGTGCATGTGCTTGCGCACCCCACATCGCCCAGCGACGTAGACCAGACACCGTCAACTTCGACAAAATCTCATCGATGTTCATCAACATCGGACGCAAGCCACGAGGGGATTTGGAACCGATTTGATAGATCAATTTCAAATATTGACGCAATAGATCGATATCGCCCGTTCTCTCTGCAGCCAACGGCAAAGAGTCCAACAACAAGGAAACCACTTCGCCGGAGGTCACTGAAGACAACTTCATGACCGTTTCAAGAATGTCGGTCAGGATTTCATCTTCGACCTGCGCGATCACTAACGGAATCGACTCCATGTAGCTGATAACGATCTGCTTGCCTTTGCCCAGATAAGCAATGCCCTGAGCATTCTGCAACCAGATTTTACGGGTCGCCTCATTCATATGATGAGACGCTTCCTGTATCATCGAATCCAAATTGTCCGACAACTCAGGAACGGCCTCAATCAAGGCTTGTTTAATTTCTTCAATCTCTGAACTCATAATGCAGTCTCTTGTGCTATCTTCGCGTAACTGGACAAACTATTCTGAAATTTGTCCATGTGAGAAAACTTTGTAGAGACCTTTTCATGGGGGAAGCGCGATAGAAAAATGAGAGAAAAATTTTCCTTTCTAGGCGGGAAATCCAGGTAATAGCTAGCTATTGCCAAATTTCCCAACAACGAAAGGAGAAGTTTTAGCCATTTTTATGCGTGCTCTCACTCATGTTAAGGTCTCTCTATTCTTCAAAGAAGGTTTCGACTGTTGTCATCAAGGTATCTAAAATATCCAAATCGTCTGTTAGTGGTGTAATCAACGCCATACGACAAGCTTTGTTTGGTGAAACACCTTTACCAATCAATTGCCCTGCATAAACCAATAGACGAGTAGAAATCCCTTCATCCAAACCGTGACCTTTCAGGTTACGTGAACGCTGAGCGATCTGTACCAGTTTCTCGGCAATAGACATTTCAACGCCGGCTTCCTTAGCAATGATTTCCGCTTCGATCTGCTCAGCAGGGTAGTCAAAGCTGAACCCACCAAAACGTTGTTTGGTCGATTGTTTTAAATCTTTCATCATCGACTGATAACCAGGGTTATATGAAATAACCAATTGGAAATCAGGATGGGCTTCAACCAACTCACCTTTTTTATCCAAAGGTAATACACGACGGTGGTCAGTCAAAGGGTGGATAACAACCGTGGTATCTTGACGCGCTTCAACGACCTCATCCAGATAACAGATTGCACCAATACGCGCAGCAACCGTCAAAGGACCATCTTGCCATTTGGTGCCGTTGATATCGATCAGGAAGCGACCGACCAAATCTGATGCAGTCATGTCTTCGTTACAGGCAACGGTAATCAATGGCTTGTTCAGTTTGTGCGCCATGTATTCAACAAAACGTGATTTACCGCATCCTGTCGGACCTTTTAGCATCATCGGCATGCGTGAAGCGTAAGCCGACTCGAACAGTTCTACTTCATCCGAAACTGGACGATAGAAAGGCTCGTTTTTAATGATGTATTGTTGTGGGTCAAGAGCATTGATTTCAGACATGTTGTTTCTCCATGTTAGAGTGAAAACGAATTTGGTTTGATGATTTGGATGTCTAATTTCGCCAATCAGCAAAACAAATTGGTTTAAAGAAAAAACCAGCCAGTTTCGGGGGCTGGCTGGCGTCTAGTTCAAGCGGGAGGTAAGTACCACCAAAACCAAACCTGGTTAATGACTGCCTAACTTATTGGGCAGCCATCAGAATTCAAATAGCAGCTTCCAATCGCTTTTTGTTCATGGAAGCTGACGTGATTTCCAAATTAAAAGGGATAAGAAATCACGATTTTTTACTACGCAAAAATGTGCTTATTAGGCTTGTCATTGACAAACCCCAAGACAACAATTCTTCGCTTAGATTGCCTGATAAGTGCTCAAGTTCAAGGCGGGAAATGTAAGCCTACGACTAGTAGGTGTCCATTTCCCAACGCAGAAATTGTGTGCTTAGCAGGAAAATATCAGCGAATGAATTACATGTCGCCGCGTTTAACTAGCATATTCGCGCCTTGTGACTGTGCAAAGTTATCATAACCAATCAAACGAACGTGGTTGTTTGGGTTAGCTTTGATACAAGCGTCAACTTCAGCCAATACTACGTTAGCGTCAGTTTCACCAAACATTGGCAACTTCCACATATACCAGTAGTAAGAGAACGCGTTCTCTGGCTCTGAGTGTTCAATAGCAGGGTTCCAACCCTTGCTGATGATGTACTCAACTTGCGCTTTGATTTGATCAGCTGTCATTTTTGGAAGGTAAGAGAAAGTCTCAGCCTTACGTGACGTTGGATCAGATAATCTTGAAGGATAATCTTGTACTTGACTCATAATAGTTCTCCTAATTTCTCAATTACTTGTGGCTAACATCAAGTTTGTCAACAGTATCGAATTCGAACTTGATTTCTTTCCAAGTTTCCATAGCGATCTTCAATTCTGGGCTATGCTTAGCAGCATTTGTCAGAATCTCTTTACCGTTCTTCTCGATTTCTTGACCTTCGTTACGTGCTTGTACACAAGCCTCAAGTGCTACACGGTTAGCCGCTGCACCCGCTGCGTTACCCCATGGGTGACCTAGCGTACCACCACCGAACTGAAGAACTGAGTCATCACCGAAGATAGCGACAAGTGCTGGCATGTGCCATACGTGGATACCACCAGAAGCAACTGGGATAACACCAGGCATTGCACCGAAGTCTTGGTCGAACATGATTCCACGTGAACGGTCTTCAGCGATGAAGCTGTCACGCATGATGTCGATCCAACCTAGGGTCGCTTCACGGTCACCTTCTAGCTTACCAACAACCGTACCTGAGTGAAGGTGGTCACCACCAGACAAACGAAGTACTTTTGACAATACGCGGAAGTGAATCCCGTGCATTGGGTTACGGTCGATTACACCGTGCATTGCGCGGTGAATGTGCAACAACAGACCGTTTTTACGGCAGTAGTTAGCCAAACCAGTGTTTGCAGTCAAACCACCTGTCAAGAAGTCATGCATAACAATCGGAGAACCGATTTCTTTTGCAAACTCAGCACGCTCGTACATTTCTTCTGGCGTACCAGCAGTAACGTTCAAGTAGTGACCTTTACGCTCACCAGTTTCAGCTTGTGCTTTCTCGATAGCGTCTTGACAGAATAGGAAACGATCTCTCCAACGCATGAATGGTTGTGACGTTACGTTTTCATCATCTTTAGTAAAGTCAAGACCACCACGAAGACACTCATAAACCGCACGTCCGTAGTTCTTAGCAGATAGACCTAGTTTAGGCTTGATAGTACAACCCAACATTGGACGACCATACTTGTCCATTTTGTCACGTTCTACTTGGATACCATGTGGAGGTCCACCACAAGTCATAACATATGCTAGTGGGAAACGGATATCTTCAAGACGGATAGAACGAAGCGCTTTAAATCCGAAAACGTTACCAACCAAAGAGGTCATAACACTTACGATTGAACCTTCTTCGAACAAGTCGATTGGGTAAGCGATAAATGCATAGAATGCAGAGTCGTCACCTGGAACGTCTTCAATTCTGTATGCACGTCCTTTGTAATAATCCAAATCTGTTAAAAGGTCAGTCCATACTGTAGTCCAAGTCCCTGTTGAAGATTCTGCCGCAACAGCCGCTGCGATTTCTTCACGTGGTACACCTGGTTGTGGAACAACTTTAAAACACGCTAAAAAGTCTGAGTCTTTTGGCTCATACTCTGGCATCCAATAAGTTTCGCGGTATTCTTTTACACCTGCGTTATAAGTCTTTGCCATTTTTCACCTCTTTGTTTTCAATGAAATTGGTTACGTTTAGCTGAAAAACCCCTTGGTGTGATTTTCGAAAACATTCCCGAAAAATTTCCCAGCGATTCCAGTTGAAGCAAAGTTTAACGAAAAACGCATACATGGCTATGCATGCGTTCTTATGCGATCCATTTACATTTGTTTATGATAAAATTGAAAAACCCCGCTTTTAAGGGAAATCTAATAATAAAAGCACCTCCAAAATAGAGCATAAAAATGCAAAATTTACATTTGACGGCACAACAAATTCGTATTTTTGAATCTGTCGCCCGCAATAAAAGCTATACAAAAGCGGCCGAAGAACTCTATCTTTCTCAACCGGCCGTTTCGATTCAAATCAAAAGAATCGAAGAAAACAATGACGTCAAACTCATAGAAGTCGTCGGCAAACGTTTATACCTGACACGTGCCGGCGAACAAATGTACAAAAGCTGCCAAAAAATCCTTGATGAGCTGAAAGACCTGAATATCAGCATCAAGTCTGCGCAGCAAAAAGTCGAAGGCGAACTGACGATGGCGGTGGTCACACCGGCTAAATACTTCATGCCCTATATTTTGAAGTCTTTCCTGAACCGTTATCCAAACGTTATCCCGCGCATTACGGTGGTCAACCGCCGTCGAATCTTGGACGAACTCAAACAAAACCAATACGACTTGGCGATTATGGGACGTGTACCTGAAGAATATAAAATGGAAGCCTTTCCGTTCTTCAAAAGTGACTTGGTGGTGATTGCACCGCCGAAACATCCGCTTGCCAAAGTAAAAAACATTTCGCAAGACCAGATAGCCAATGAAAACTTTATCCTCAGGGAAAAAGGTTCCGGCATTCGTATCGCAACGGAAGAACTGTTTGCCCAAAACGGCGTGCAAATAGAGCCCTACATGGAGCTAGGAAGTACCGAATCCATTAAACAAGCCGTTATGGCAGGGTTAGGTATTTCCGTTATCCCCCAGCATGCGATTCGCATTGAATCAAAACATGGACATTTGGAAATATTAGATGTGGAAGGCTTCCCGTTGAACAGGGACTGGTATGTGGTAAAACTTGAACAAAAAACACCACCGCCGCCAGCTCAAGCATTCTTGGAGTTTTTACATTCTGTCGATATCAACAAGCTATTGGCTCGTTCCGACACTCGCTAATGCGGGTTTTCTGGCAAAAAACTGCCAGACAGGGATGAAGTCAAAGGTAGAAGATCAACATGTTTCTATATACAACCTAATTTATGTAGTCGTTGAGTCGCTATTTCTATATTTGAAAAACTAAATCTTTCTAATTTTTTTGGTGACCATTTCTCAATGCATTCATAAATAGAATTAACATCATCACTCTGTATTTTTTTAGCACATAAATGAACTGTTGAAATAAGCTCCATGCCAAGAGGACTTTCAAAACCTGCTATTAAATTTTCAATTTTTTCTATGAGCTCAACAGATGTTTTATATTCTTCACTAGAGTCTAAAAACTCACCCGCTTCTGCAAAACTATGTGCAGAAATTTCAATACTACGAGTTTTACCTTGCTCTCTCTGTTCATCAAAGCCTTTGAGATATTTTTTTAAATTCAAAGTCATAAAGTGCATTTTAAGTTCTTCAGAATAAGGACCAAAGTCAGATTCAGAAAAGCTGACTTTATAATCCACTCCAAACTCTTGAAGAAAATAAACAATTTTTTGCATAGACAGGTGAGTTATTCTGCCACCAAAACTCTCCTGAAGCTGACCAAATAGTCGAACTAAAATTGCTCTAGGAACTGTCCAAATATTATCTTGACCTAGATATTCAGGCTCGAAATAGTCTTTAGGTTCATAGACATGAATTATCACATTATCTAGAGAAGCAAGCTTCTCACTCACGATCTCTTTAACATTTGACCAATCTAACCCACCATTACCACAACCAATTGCAGGCATACTGATTGACTTGATGTTCTTTTCTTTTATTACGAAAATTAAATCATCAAGACCTTTCTCAACGTATTCAACTCTAGATTTTGCACGCCAATGATCTTTTGTTGGAAAATTTATAATGAACTTAGGCTTACCCTTAGAAAACAAATCCTCCGTCTTGTATTCATAGACAAACATTTTTCCCGGCACAACGCTGTTTAATGAACATTGCTTCTTATATTCCACATAATTTTCAGGGAATAGATTTTTATACTGCAATGCAATCCCTTTACCCATCACACCAACACAATTGACCGTATTTACAATTGCTTCATCGTGAGACTCAAAGAGATCACCTTTTTTAAATATTAAAGTCATAACTCAACCTTAATAATAACAATCTGATTTAACATAAACTGGTTGTCCAAATCCTTTGTCGGAGAGCTTTTGACGAACTGAAAAGGCGATTTCATCATTTTTAACCACAAAAAAATCAATATGATTTACATCGAGTTTATCTGCAATTAGAAACTCTGCTCCTCTAACTGCTCTTCTGTTTTGATACGGAATAGAGTCCCTATCATGAAAATATGCACACGCTCCTCCATACCCCTCTTCTGGTATGGATGCCTTAATTGGATATTCATTAAATAACTGCCAATTTATATCCGCTTGCTGGATATCATCGCAAATTTCATATGCGAAGTTATTACATGCCGAAGTGCTAACTTTGCACTCATAACCAATACGATATACCGTTTCTAAATTTAGAACACAAAATACTATGTCATCAACATTCACACGCCCCAAGTTATCTTGATTTGGCGATATCAATGACAAATTACCTTGGCTTATGGTATAAGCCATCGGAGTCAAAGGAGAGAAATAAAACGGAACATAATCATGTAATGCACGACCATTCGGTAAAGTCATAGTTCCGCGTCGTTGATTAATGCCATCATAACTAACGCTATATTGAGGTTGATTTCGATAGTTTGGAGCATACAAGAAACCATCGTTTAGAAAAATATCAATATTTAGTATATGAGTCATTCTGAAAATATGACTAGGATTCATTTACTCTGCCATTAGCTATTATTAAATTTTAGATACCTCGAACATTAAACTTTAGTCTAACCAATTCTTATATTTTTACCAAGCAAAAATTCTGACCGCCATTGCTTTGTGATTTAGAACCGTATAGTTAAAAAACAAAGCTAAAACGGTAGTTCTAAATCCGGTTTTATCTTGAGCAAACGCTGTTTAACGCGTGTTTGAATGTCGGTTAATTCGGCTTGAGTGTTAGCTTCAAAACGCATACTCAGGGTTGATGTGGTATTAGAAGATCGTACCAATCCCCAGCCCTTTTCAAACTCCATTCTAATGCCATCTAAGGTAATGATGCTTTTCAGGTCATCATCTGGCATTTCATCAAAATTTTGCCTTAAGCCATCCACGAGCAACACAGCTTGCCCCTCAGCAACAGGCACATGAATCTCCGGCGTATTATGTGCTTTGGGAACATTACCAAACAGTTCTGCAGACGTTTTTGTTTGACTGGCCACCAACTCCAACAATCTTGCCGCCGTGTAAATTGCATCGTCAAAGCCATACCATCTGTCCTGAAAAAACAGATGCCCTGACATTTCTCCACCCAATAGCGCGCCTGTTTCTTTCATTTTGGCCTTCATCAGCGAGTGCCCTGTTTTCCACATGGTCGCCTTACCACCGTAACGTGTTACTTCCTGCGACACCAGCGCTGAACACTTCACATCGAAAATGACTTCCCCTCGTGGATGAACAGCCAAAATATCCTTGGCAAACAGAATCAATTGGCGATCAGGCTCCAACACATTGCCCAAATTATCCAAAACACCACAACGGTCTCCATCACCATCAAATGCCAGTCCGACATCCGCCTTGGAGGCCAACACAGCTTCTCTTAGCGCTACAAGATTGTCCAGTTTTGCGGGGTCTGGATGATGATTAGGAAATCGCCCATCCACTTCACAGAACAGTTCAATGACCTCACAACCGATTGATCTCAGTACTTCTGGTGCATAACGTCCAGCAACGCCATTTCCAGCATCCACCACCACTTTTAAGGGACGCTTAACCTGAATTTCTTCTGAGATACGATGACAATAACTGGAAAAAACAGAAAGGTTTTGGATAGAAGGCTGCCCCCAACCTGGCAGATTTTGGGCGGTTTTGAAAGCATCATCAAAGGCGGCAGAGCTAATGCGATGATACAGCGCTTGAATTTGATCGCCATACATTGCTTGCCCCTGTAGCACCAATTTGATGCCGTTGTCTTCTGGTGGATTATGAGAGCCTGTAATGACCGCACAAGAGTTAACGCCGTCTAAAGTTTCCGCTGCAAAATAAACCATTGGCGAAGTCACTTCACCAACGTCGATAACAGAAACATTTTGGCTCGCAACACCTCGCATAAAGGCACTCTGCAACCGCAAGCTGGACAACCTGCCATCACGACCGACCACCAAACGATCTTCACCACAAGCCCTTAGTACTGCGGCAAAGGCAATGCCTATCGCTTCAGTGACCCGTTCATCGAGCGTGACATCAACTTTGCCACGAATATCGTAGGCTTTGAAAATAGCGGGGTTATACTGCAATGTCAAACGTGGTAAACCTCACAAACCCGGTGCTTTCCACATGGAATCTGTCAAGCCGGCCTTCACTAATTCCAATTGGGCTTGATAAACTTTTTGCCACCGTTCGGCAATATCAGCATAACGTTGAGTATGACCAAGATTGGGTTCCAACGTTTTTTCCCACCTCACGATTTCACGGGATGCTTGCACCATGGAGTCATAAATGCCGACACCAGTGCCTGCAGCCATAGCTGCTCCCAGTGCAGTTGCTTCTTTAACTTCAGGTATATGAATCGTCTTGCCAGTCACATCCGCTAAAATTTGCGCCCAAAGCAGTCCCTTGCTTGCACCACCGGCAAACACCAGTTGCTCACTGGAAATACCAGAAAAAGCTTCAATATTTTTCAAATTAATTGCCGAAACAATACAAGCGTTTTCCTGCAAGGCTCTAAACATTGACGCTTTATTACACTTTTCTGCATCTAGGCTTAAATTAATAAACGAAGGACTAGCATGCATCCAATGACCGTAATTCATCGCATCCGAAAAAACAGGCAATATCCCATTTGAACCAACCGGGACTTTTTGCGCCTTTTGTTCAAGCAGAGTATAAGCATCGACGCCCTGTTCTTGCGCCTGCATGACTTCCAAATCGCAAAAAGCGTCTCGAAACCAACGCATCACCAAGCCACTGAAAAACGTAATCCCTTCTGCTTGAGACACTCCCGGAATGACATGCGGATTCACACGAATCGACAAATCCTTCGGCACTGGCGTATCCGCTGGGATATTAACAATCTGTTGCCAGAAAGTTCCCCCTAATACTGCGGACTCTCCCAACTCGACAACACCTAATCCAGCTGAGCCCAATTGAACATCGCCACCTCCCATGATCACAGGCGTACCCGCCAATAGTCCCGTTTTCTTAGCAGCCAGCTCCGACACTTCACCCACTCGAGTGCCGGTTTCAAAGGTATCCGGAAAAATTGAGGATGGAATATCCAAGGCTTCTACCAACTGAGGCAACCAACTGCGGTCTTTGAGTGAAAAAATGCCCGCTGTTCCAGCATTAGACGGTTCACTCACAATCTTGCCTGAAAGCTCTGTCAAAACCCAATCGCTAATCATGTTGATATGTCGAACTTGTGCAAAAGTTTCCGGATGATGCTTTTTTAGCCACAACAGTCTTGGCAAGGCACCTAAAGCAAACGTTTGCCCTGACGCTTGATAGAAGGCTTCTTCCATCCCAGGAAACTGTTGGTGCAATTCTTTGACTTCTTCCGAGGCTCTTGCATCAACATTAGCCACCGCCCAAATTGGCTGATTTGATTCGTTATAAAGTACGATTCCTTCCCGCATAGAGGTTGAGGAAACAGCTTGAATCTGGCTAGGCGAGACTCCGGCTTGCTGAATCGCTTTTTTGATACAACGACAAATTAATTCCCAATTGTTGTGACAATCAAATGACATGGAATTCGGCACATTAGGTTCTGCGATATGCACCCACTCTTCTTGACCAACACCTAACTGATGTCCAGCAGCATCAAAAATAACCGCCCTGCCCGAACCAGTTCCCGCATCTATCGCCAATAACACTGCATCCATTTACTTACCCCATGTGCCGCTTTGCAAACTTGTCAGCTTACTTAGATTTTTTAAGCTTAGCCTGTTCTAACTCCCAATACTCCATCTCAAACAATTCAGCATCGGAAAGTGGTTGATAGCCACCTAAATCCTGTGCACGCAAAATAGCTTCAAAGGTATGGTCATTTATGTCTTGGATAATCTCAACTTCTTTTTCTGACTTTCCGAATGCAACTGATCCTACGCCTTTGATTACTGCATAATGAGGTGCGGGATTAAGGCATATCTCATGAGTCTGATGTTGATTAAAGTAAGCCTTATAGGAAGCTATATAAGCTTGCACTTCGTCTTCAATAGACTCTATATCGCCCGACAGAATAACAGGCTTTTGCTTGGTTCTAATAATATGGTCTGGCGTCAAAACACTCACTTGCTTTAAAACACTATCTGACTGTTGAGCGAATATTTGCGAAACCATAGATTCGCTCACCAGACCAATCACATCTTCCGGAGCATCTGGTGATTTGATCTGAGCAACACAGCCAACTAATTCTTCTAGATAATCTTCTGAAATTTCATGTGCACCTTGCAATGCCGGCAAATGCGTTTTACTTTGCAAATAGTCTTCTGCTTTGCCTGCCAGTTCAATCATCCTGTCATAGGCTTCTTTACCGGAATCCGAGAAGGTAAACAAACCATGATTCATCAAGACCATGCCTTTGATATTTGACCAGTCAACGTTTTTAGTCTGCTCATAAACCGCTTTAGCCAAAATAAACCCTGGCATCACATAAGGTACAAATAAAACCGTATCACCATACAACTCTTTTAAAATCGCTTCGCCGTTTGGTGTGTTGCTAATAGTCACCAACGCGTCTGCATGGGTATGGTCAACAAACTTGAACGGAATCACTGCGTGCAAAATCGCTTCTACCGAAGGGTTTGGGGCGGAAGCATCGATCATTGCCTCACGCTGTTGCGCCACCATGTCCATATCCGACATGCTGTCAAGTTCCGCCATTTTCAATAGTGCGCCTAGTTTTACCGGGGCGAAACCTGCTGGCTCAATTGTTTCCAAATCCCAGCCTGAGCCTTTAACATAAAGGATGTCCTCGCCATTCACTTGGGATTTAACCGAGGTATTGCCTCCGCCATGCATCACCAAATTCATATCTTTACCCAATAGACGAGAGGTATAGACTCTCATATCCAAATCACTGCGAATTTCCGCAGCTTCCGCTTCATTCCAATAATTTTGCATCAATACACCTAATTTTTTGTTGCCGTCAGCGACTCAAGCGTCTTCTTTAATAAACGGTTGACCGGGCTCCCAATCAATATAAACCGAGTCTTTTTCTTCCAAATGTGGCGCCTTGATAAACACCGCTTTAAAAGGCGTGTCCGTCTCATTGCGGAAGTAATGCGCTTCATTCGGGTCGCAACGTAAATAGGTGCCCGGCTTGATGACGACACGCTCACCATCAACATAAACCGCACACTCGCCTTCCAGACCTAAAAACGATTCTTCCTGCTTAACATGCTTGTGACAAGGATGGTGCTCACCCGGTGTAATCACTACGACACCCAAGTCTACATTAGGTCCTGTGGTTAAATATTTTGGACCATGGGTTTCAAAACGATATTCGTGTTCATCTTCATGCGTCATGTACATAAATCTTCTCCTTCAATCTTTTTTAATGTGTTCCGGTATGACCAAACCCGCCTACGCCACGCTCGGTTGCTTCACCAAACTCTTGAACTTCGGTAAATACTGGCTGTAGAACGGGGACGATTACCATTTGCGCGATGCGCTCGCCAACTTCTACAGTGTAGGGTGTGTCGCTACGATTCCAACAGGATACTTTTAGCTCACCTTGGTAATCTGAATCAATCAATCCTACCAAGTTCCCTAAAACAATACCATGTTTATGCCCCAAACCGGAACGCGGCAAAATCATTGCTGCCAAACCCGCATCATCAAGGTGAATTGCCATGCCCGTCGGGATTAAAACGGTTTGTCCCGGTTCGATAGTCAGCGGTGCATCAATACAAGCGCGCAAATCCAATCCAGCCGAACCTTTGGTGCCGTAGTGCGGCATCTCAATCTCATTTCCCAAACGTTTATCCAAGATTTTGTATTCGACTTGAATGGTCATATGACTTCCTTTCTCTGTTTAAATTTTGCCCGCTATTTTGGCACAAAACCCAAAAAAGGGCGACCTATCTAAGTTTCAGCCTAAACTTATAAAGTGTTTTAATTAGACCTTCCGCGGCAAACGACTAGAATGAACGGATCATTTATTACTATCACCTATTAATATCATCTAGTGCAAGGAGCTTAAAATGTCAGGGATGTTTTCAGGTTTTTTCGGACTGATCTTTTTTGTTTTCCTGCTGGTCGCAGGCATTTTATGGTTTTTAATGCCTTTTGCTGTTTTCGGCACCAAAAGCAAGTTAGAGGAATTGATTCAAGCGCAGGCGCAAACAAACCAGCTTTTGAGCAACATGCACAATGAAATTGCTGAGTTGCGCAAATCACTCAGCAAAGAATAGTGTTTTAATCGAATCATGTTAGCACCTAGAAACATCTGGGCACTGGGTTGGGTCAGTTTCTTTACCGACTTGGCAACCGCCATTACCAAACCGCTTATCCCGATTTATGTGGTTTTGGTTCTCAACCAAGGCGTGGACAAACTAGGCTACATACTTGCCATCACCACCTTTGTTTCCTATTTATTCCGCTGGTTCGGCGGTTGGCTCAGCGACAAACTTCAAGTCACCAAACCCTTACTTATCGTTGGCTACGGTCTATCGATGATTATGAAGCCCTTGATGGCATTTGCAGGCAGTTGGCAGAGCATTGCTTTCTATAGCGCAACAGAACGGCTGGGCAAAGCCATTCGCAGCGCCCCCAAAGATGTCTTGATTTCCGCATCAGCACAATCCAGCCACCAAGGGCGAGCGTTCGGCGTTCACAAAACACTGGATATTGCCGGTGAAACGCTGGGCGGTGTTGTCGTTTTTGTGTTGCTCATCCTGCTTGGTCAATCAGCCGAACCTATTCAAATGATTTTCATGTCAACACTCTTGCCAGGGGCTATCGCCGTGCTCATCCTCATTGTCTTTGTGCAGGACAAGGTGAAATCAGAATACATGAAACCTCGCCCTACTGCTTTGAACGATGACATACCGCAGAAGCAATTTGACCAAGGGTTGTGGGGTTGGTTTTTCATCTACTTTTTTGCGGTATTTTTCATGCTCAATGATGCCTTTATGTTGCTTCAAGGCCATGACAAAGGTGTGGCGACTTTCTGGCTACCTTTGCTGATGGTGACATCAGGGCTCACCCAAACACTTATCAGTTATGCGGTCGGTAAAAAACTGGATACGAGCGGGGCACGCATCCTAATGCTCATCAGTTTATTATCTGGCATTGTCTCAACCGCCCTGCTGTTTTCTGAACACCCAACCGGCATCTTCATTGCCTTCGTGTTTCAAGGTATCTTTATGGTGACAGGGCTTAATGCTCTGCGTACCCGCATTGGCCAAACGAAACATGCCAAGGGCAAAGCTTATGGTGTTTTTTACTTGGGAACCGCCATTGCCACTGCTTTGGGCAATCTTATTATCGGACAGCTATGGGAACATCTTGGCAATCATCAAGCCTTAATGTTTTCCTTAACAGGGCTGGTGATCCTGTTGGTTGTTTCTGTACTAAAGCCAAAGCTACTGGTTGAAAACGGCGCTGATTCAAAACCCATTCACCCGGCAACGTAAAAATAAATAGCCGCCAAGCATCATTTCATTCATACAGAGTATCGATTGGTGATTTAAAAACTAATGCCGTAGAATCATGTTCAATAGTAGAAAGTAAGGATTTTCCACAAAGAAGTGATTATGAAAAAAGTACTCAATACCTTAATTACATCAAGTTATATGTTCTCCGCCCTATCATTATTTGCCATTGCGGTGATGATAATGGGTTGGTCGGTGTCTGAAGTGTTTGAACAACTTTTTAATGCCAGCCTACAAAAATCCGAGTTCGTCGCGATTATGTTGCAGGCGGTGGGAGCCATTGTTATCGCCATTGCCATCATCGATGTTTCTAAATATATGGTTGAAGAAGAGATTTTTCGCGATAAAGAATTACGCTCACCGAAAGAAGCACGCGAGACTATGACCAAAGTCATAGTCATCATTTCTATTGCCGTTGGCATTGAAGGGCTGGTTTATATCTTTAAAGCCGGCAGTGAGAACATTACGTTGTTGCCCTATCCTGCCGTGTTGTTGGTGGTTTCGGTCATCTTGATCGTTGGACTGGGGGTTTTCCAAAAACTCAGTTTATCTACCGAAGAGTCGGTCAGAGACCCCAGACCAAAAGACTAGCTAAGAGTCTCCTTACCCCCAACCTGGTAGATTTTTAACCCGCCTGCATCACCATTCATGTTGCCCGGCATAGTAGGCAAATGCCGCCATGAATGCAGGTTCTTGAAATTTTTTCAAGCCAGTTTCCGCAAAGGTAATCGGCAAAGGGTACTTTTTCAGGTTCTCTTTTTGCTCTGTTGCCGATAGCAAAGTCACGCTCACGTTCGGCATCAACTGTAACGCAGCCTCTAGCTTGAAGCCATCCGCTCCGCCTGCAAACTTACCTTTTTTCAAGCGCATACGAATGACAACCGTATCAATTTGATAGTCTTCAATCAATTTAGCGAATGTTTTTTGAAAGTACCTCAAGTCATCAGCCCTGTCCGGGTTTTGACAAGTCACGCGACGCACTCGACAATCAGGCAAATGAAAAATGTCTGCCTCCACTTTCAGCAAGCTGATAATCGCATCATTCCCACTGAGTTCTACCCCACAAATCACCATGACCTTCTCCCGACTTGCTTTAAATAATATGGTGATTATCTCAATAACCCTGCCGATTCGGGAAGATTCTTTGGCATGAAATTGCTGTTTTAACATTTACTCACTGTTTTTCTGACTTGCTAACGTAGAATAAAAGGCAAAAACGCACTTTATAGGTTTATTGAAATGAATGAAATGTATCGCCTTAATATGGATTTTGACAAACAGGTCTATAGACTGGGAGATCAGTTGGATTGGGTCACCAGTCCATCGGATGGTGTTTCCCGTGTTCATCTAGAGAGAGAAGATGCTGAGTCTGGACACACCACCAGCTTTGTTCGCTTTGCACCTGGTGCCTCTTTTCCACCTCACACGCATCCACTTGGCGAAGAAATCTATGTGATGGAGGGGGTATTTTCCGACGAAAATGGTGACTACCCTGCGGGGACTTATCTGCGAAACCCTCCGGGTTCTCAACACAAGCCTTTTACCCAAGAAGGCTGCACGCTTTTCGTAAAACTGGATCAGTTTCAAGCTGGTGATACCCAGCAAGTCGTGATTCGCCCTGAAGACCAGCAATGGCAACCGGGCATCGGCAATCTGCAAGTTCTGCCTTTACATCAATTTAAAACAGAATCCACGGCATTGGTATTTTGGCCTGCTGGAGAGATTTTTCAACCCCACACGCATTGGGGCGGCGAAGAGATTGTCGTGCTTTCGGGAACGTTTATAGATGAAACAGGTCATTACCCTGCTGGTAGCTGGATAAGAAACCCTGACCAAAGTCGCCACCACCCGTATGTTGAAGAAGACACGCTTATTTTAGTGAAGGTTGGACACCTTATTCACTTAACAGATTAACCGAGTGCCTTAGTTACCAACTCAGGGCTTATCCTAAGGCGAGGGGGCTTTTACCACCTCAGAAATATGCTGAATCGCACTGCGAGAAACGACTTTAATCCAGTTGGGGAAATCATCTGACTTGATGGCGCGCGCAATCACATACCCTTGAACTTTCGGACACCCCATTTCATATAACTTCTTGCAATGCTCAATGGTTTCAACGCCTTCTGCAATCACATCTCGACCAAACGCCTGCGCCAGTTTCAGGATGCCATTGACTATTGCCATATCATCGCTGTCTTCCAGCATATCCCGCACAAAGCTTTGATCTATCTTAATCATGCTTGCCGGTAAATGTCTTAGGTAGGTCAGCGACGAGTATCCCGTGCCAAAATCATCCAACGCAAACTCAAGTCCAAATTTATGACAGAAACGCATCAAGTCACGGACATGGTGAACATCTTCCAACGCGGTGGTTTCCAACACCTCAAATGACAAGGCACTGCTATTGACCTCAGGATAGCGACTAAAACAATGCTGAATGCGCTCTTTAAAATCTTTTTGCAACAATGACCGGGCGCTAATATTGATACTGACCGGAATATTCAGGCCTTGCCGATGCCATGAATCCCACTGTTCAATGGCTGTTTTCATCACCCATTCATCCAAATCAACACTTAAAGGATGGTCATGGATAACGGGCAAAAACTCGTCCGGGTACAACAAACCACGCACAGGATGCTCCCAACGAATCAAGGCTTCCGCACCACACACTTGCGCCGTTTCCAAATCCGCCTTAGGCTGGTAATACAGTACAAATTGATTCTCAAGAATGGCATTACGGATTTCCGAAAGCAGTGCCGTTTGAGATTTCACGATGGCATCTTGGTCAACATCAAAGAAGCGGAAACGATTTTTACCTTCCTGCTTGGCTTGATACATCGCCTGGTCAGCATGACGAATCAACAAGTCCGCGTCTGAAAGGTCGTTCGGGTAGAGTGCCACCCCGATGCTGGCAGAAACTTTAACAAGGTGCTCACCAATTAAAATCGGCTCGGAGATCGACATTAACATACGCTCAAGAATAGGCTCACAGGACTGTGGCGATTCCAAATCCACCAACACTGCCACAAATTCATCCCCCCCCAAACGCGCAAGTGTATCTTCAGCACGTAATGAAGCTTGCATCCGCTCGGAGATTTTCACCAATAACTGATCACCGACATCATGCCCATATAAGTCATTGACCTCTTTAAACCCGTCTAAATCGACAAACAACACGGACAGAGAATTATGATTGCGATCCGCATGAATAATTGCTTGTTGCAAACGGTCTGCCAACAAAACACGGTTAGGCAACTGCGTCAAAATATCATAGTGAGCAATATGCTCCAGACGCTTCTGATTTTCTTTAAGGGCAGTGACATCGGTAAATATCCCCATGTAGTTCTGCACTTGCCCTTTATCGTCACAAATGGCACTGATGGTAATGACCTCTGCATAAACCTCACCGCCTTTATGACGGTTCCACATCTCTCCCGTCCAGAAACCTTTTTCCGAGATTTCTTTCCACATATCTTTGTAGAAATCCGCGCTTTGCAAATTCGATTTCATCATGCGAGGATTTTTACCCAACACTTCTTCACGCTGATAGCCGGTGATATCGGTAAAGCCTTTGTTCACATCAATAATATTGCCTTCAATATCGGTAATGGTAATCCCTTCACGCGCGTGGTTGAAGACGTTACTAATCAACCTCAAGTGTTGCTGGGCGTTAAATCGTTCCGTAATGTCACGAGCCAAAACAACAAAGTTACATTCTTGATTTTCATTCAACTTACAGGAAACCGACAGTTCAAAGTAACGCTTTCCACTTGGCGTAAACATTTCATACTGCTTTCCAATAGAGCGTCCTTTTTTTCTGGCCTCCCCAAAGGCGGCATCACAAGCCTCAATAACATTCGGCGGCAATACATCCTGGTAGCGTTTCCCCAAAAAATCCGATGGTGGCATATAAAGCTTGTTGCTGATGGCAGTATGGTAATTGATAATCTGCCCTTCATTATTTACCTCAAACAACATATCTGGGATGGCATCAAGTGTCGCCCGCAACTGATTTTGCGCTTCCAACAATGCTTGTTGCGAGTTTTTGAGCCTACTGATGTCCCTGGAAATGCCCAAATACCCAATAATGGTTTGATTGTCGTCCTCATAGATAGGAGTGACGACCAAGCTCACGGGAATCCGCTTGCCATCTTTGCGGACAAACGTCCATTCACCTTGAGCCCCACCATCTTGTTCAGCGTGCATCGTGAAGATCTGCATCTCTGATTGAATTGCGCCAAACTCTTTTTCGATTTGTTTTCTTTTTCGTTCCACTTCTTCTTCCAAGTGAAAAATATGCGGTGTCTGTTTACCTATCATCTCTTCGGCGCTATATCCTAGGAGCTTCTCGGCACCGGTATTAAAAGAAGTGATATAACCTTTGCTATCGGTTGCAATAATCGACACCTCTGTCGCCGCATTCATGATGCGCCCTAGCGTTCCGGCAACAGTGTTCAATTCTTTCTGTAGTTGCTGACGGCGACGAATGTCATACAGCAGATAACCAATCACCAACATTTGAAGAACAACTGCCGCTAACAAATAATGAACCTGACGCTGTTTTTCAGCCGCTATCTGGAGCTTTTGGTTATCGACCATCTTTTCCAATAACGTCTGGTATGCCCAAAGGTTTTTATTTTTGGTACGCACACTCGAAATGTCGTTGATCATGGATAGTAAGTAGTCCTTGCCGTTGATCTTATAGGGCTGGGAATGGACTTCAACCGTGCGCACTTCACCGTTTTTAAGCTTATGGCGGAAAATAAAATAGTTACGCCCCAGGCTTTCAGCCAATTGCCTTTCGACGGCAACTTGCTCTTTAGAAAGCTGATTGATTTGCTGAATGTGCATCTTCAGCAATTCCGGTTTGGTATAACCGTAAAACGCTATTGCTGCGGGATTGGCATCTATGATTTGACCTGATTGAGGATCAATGACCAGCATCACAACATTTTGCTGTTTAAAAACATCGCCGAAATCCGGCAAGGCTGCAGTATTAGCGGAAGATGAAAGTGGAAACCAACAAAGAAAACAAAGAAATAAAGATGCCATCCAACGTAATTTTTGGAGATGTTGCCGACCTAAACTGAAATACATGCGACTCCAGATCATTCTGACCTCCATTCCATCCTGATCCCCATTGATTTTTATAAGCACCACCTTGTTATTAAGTAGTAGGACTTAAAGCTTTACTTCGATTCTAACAAAAGAAATTGTGAGTGGAAATGCAAATCTCTTACTTCATCATTTACTCATATTCGGCGCAAAGTGGCACCCATTGAAAAGTTAATGAAAAAGTTAGTGATAAATTGATGTTCCCTAGGATTGACGATAATATGTTGAAAAGACTCTGCAATACAGATGCCAAAGGTTTAAACCCGTCATGCCCCGAAGACATTTTCTAAAGCAGATCGCCCTCTGGCTTTCGTCATTGAGCGCGCTGCTATCTTTCAAAAATGCCAGCGCTACTACGCCGGAGACTAACGCCAGCAACGCCACGACACTGCAAAATGCCGCCTTGAAAACCCTTAAATCAGGCTACTCAGGCAATCCAATAAAAGACGGGTTATTTATCAACCCCTATACCGCAAATGACCCTTCGGCCAATCATGGCTTTGGCGACATTCTAAAATGGCGACTTTCGGACAAACCTTACAAAGCTCAGAAAGAGCGAGAGAAGTCTCTACCCGGTCTTAAAGTCGTTCACTCAAACACCTTGCCGACAACGGATCAGGATTATATTCTCTGGCTGGGGCATGCCAGCTTTTTGATACAAATAGACGGCAAACGATTATTGACCGACCCTTGCCTCACCGCCCCCCCAATGTTTACGCGCCATACCGAGTTGCCAGTACCCATTGATACCATCCAACCTGATTATTTATTGATCAGTCATGGACACTACGATCACTTGGATAGCGACACGTTAAAACACTGCAATCACGCCAAAGCCTTGATTCCACTGAAAATGACGCCCCTCGTGCAGGAAATGAACCCAACGATTGAGTGCCAAGAAGCCGGTTGGTATCAGCAATACACACTTGCCGAAGGGGTTAAAGTTATTTACCTGCCCGCCAATCACTGGTATCGCCGCACGCCTTTTGATAAAAATGAAATTCTTTGGGGTAGCTTTCTGATTAAGACGCCAAGCCAAACGCTTTATTTTGCTGGCGATACCGGCTATGCCGAGCATTTCAAGGAAATCAAAGAGCTTTTCGGCAAAGTCGATATTGCTTTCCTACCGATAGGTGCTTATGAACCGAGATGGTTTATGAAAGCCAGCCATATGAACCCTCAAGAAGCGTTGCAAGCTTACAGAGAACTGGATGCCGGTATTCTGGTACCCATGCACTATGGTACTTTTGATTTAACGGACGAGCCTTTGAGCTTACCGCCCAAGGTTTTGAAAGAAAACACCACAACCGAAACGGTAAGATATCTTACCATCGGTGAAACTTGGTTCCTCTAGAAACCTATCCCCCCAACCTGGTAGATTTTCACGCATAAAATCTGCCAGGTTGGGGTAAGAGAAAACCGAGATGCTCACGCCGTTCTGTGACGGAACAGCCATCCCGCCATAGAAAGCGTGACCATTGCAATAATCGCCATCGGCCAGATTTGCGACCAAACCACATCCATGCCGACATCCTGTAAGAAAATCCCACGAACGATAACCAGAAAGTAGCGCATGGGATCAAGATAGGTCAGCCACTGAATCACTTCCGGCATATTCTCAATCGGCGTTGCAAAGCCAGAGAGAATCACCGCCGGCACCATGAACATAAACGCTCCCAATAATGCCTGTTGCTGCGTGGTCGACAGCGACGAAATCATCAGCCCAACGCCAATTGCAGAAATAATGAAGAACATCATCGACAGTTGCAGCAACCAGTAGTCTCCGCGGAAGGGCACATCGAACCAGAAAATGGCAATCAGAATAATGACATTACTTTCCAACAGGGCGACCATCATGCCGGGTAACGACTTCCCTATCAGGATTTCGATTGGCAAACACGGCGTGACCAGCAGTTGGTCAAAGGTACCTTCCTCCCTTTCCCTTGCTACTGACAAGGCGGTAATGAGCAAAGAAACAATCAAGACAATCAACGCCACAATCCCAGGTACGAAAAACCAGTTGTTCTCTAGGTTTTCGTTAAACCAATTCCGAGGCACCAGCGTGATGGGCGGTTGCTTTAAGTTGTGCTGTTCAGCCCATAATTGATTGAATGTCTGTACCACGCCAGCCACGTCATTTTGCGCCAACAGCGCGGTGTTGGAATTACGCCCATCGACAATCACTTGCAAATCGGTCGTACCATCCTTGAGAAGCCTGCTGGAAAAATCCATCGGAAAACTCACCACCACCAACGCTTTTTTTTCATTGATGAGTTGGTTGACCTTTTGTTGGTTGTGCAAATGCGCTACGACCTCAAAGCTGTCCGAGCCTTCCAATCGACCGATAATCTCTTGCGAAATAATCCCTCTATCCTGATTCAATATGGCAATCGGCGCTTGCTTCAACTCAAATGTGGCGGCGTACCCGAAAATCAACAACTGTATCAATGGCGGCCCAATCACTACAAAGCGGGTACGCTTATCGCGGAACAATACACGTAATTCTTTCACCATCAGTGCAAAGATGCGTGACAAGGAAATCCAACTTGACCAATTCAACAGCCTGCCTCCCTAATCCAAACGCTTATGGGACTTTTTCAGCACCACCAAGGTCAAAATGATGCCCATCATCAGTAATGCCAACAGGTTCGGCAAGATAATCCAGAAAATATCCCCAGCTAAAAACTCACTCTGCAACAGCATCACAAAATAATGCGCCGGCACGATATGCGAAATCATCTGAATCACTAAAGGCGTACTGTGCAAGTCGAAAATAAAGCCAGAGAGCAGAAACGCCGGCAGAAAGGTCACCAAAATCGCAATTTGCCCGGCAACAAATTGGGTGCGCCCCACCGTTGAAATCAGGATTCCCATCGACAAGGCCACCCAAAGGAAAAGCGCGGAACTCAACAATAGAATCCACAAAGACCCTCTCAGCGGCACATGAAACAAATAAAGCGCCATCAGCAAGCTCAACAACATACCGCCCATACCCAGCACAAAATAAGGGAATACCTTACTGAACAATATTTCATAAATACTGACCGGCGTCACCAACAAGGCCTCCATCGTCCCGCGTTCCCATTCGCGAGCCACCACCAGCGCGGTGAGCAGTGCGCCAATCAATGTCATGACAATGGCAATCAATCCAGGTACCAGGAAATAACTACTGTTAACTTCACTGTTGAACCAAATGCGGGTCAACTGCTGTACCGGCTGGGTGAGAGTCAAACCATGCTTGTTGGCGTAATCAGAAAGCCAAACCTGCCATGCCGCCTGAACATAGCCATTAATCAAATTGGCGGTATTGGAGTTGACACCGTTCACCAATAGCTGCACCGGTGCGGTTGGCCGCGAATAGAAATCTTGAGTAAAGTTCGACTTCAAAATCACCACTGCTTGAATGGTTCCCTGATGCATGGCTTCTTTTGCCGAAGGCACATCCTCATAACGAGATGCATCAAAATATTCCGAGCGATAAAAGTGACTGGCGAAGTCCGCGGACGCCACCGAAGGCGACTGTTGCACAACGCCCATTTTGATATGTTTTGCATCCAAGGAAACGCCATAACCAAACAGCAGTAACAAAACAACCGGCATCACAAACGCGATGCTGATGCTGCTTGGGTCACGAAGGATTTGACGAAACTCTTTAATCACCAACCCTCTGACACGCATCAACATATGCAATTTGCGCCCCTGAGGCTCAGTTTGCATGGCATTGTCGGTCATGAAGCCTCCTCCTCGTCGTCACTGGTGTCCTCTTTATCAGGCGCTTTCCTGCTTTTTCCACTTTGCACAATGCGTACAAAGGCTTCTTCCATATCCGAAACGCCTTCTTGCTCCTTAATTTCGCCCGGAGTGCCTAAGGACAAAATGCTACCACTCGCCATAATCGCCATGCGGTCACAGTACTCTGCTTCTTCCATAAAGTGTGTCGTGACCATAATGGTGACGCCTTGGTCGGCCAGTGCATTGATCTTGTCCCAAAAATCACGCCGCCCCAGTGGATCAACCCCGGAAGTCGGTTCATCCAAAAACAAGATATCCGGTTCATGCATCAGCGCACACGCCATCGCCAAGCGCTGTTTGAAACCCAGCGGTAAATCATGGCTGTTTTGCGACAGAATCTCTTGCAAGTCGAATGTTTCCACCGCCCAATTAATGCGTTCTTGTCTTTGCTTACCTTTAAGGCCGTACACCTGACTGTAAAATGCCAAATTCTGTTCAACGGTCATCACTCCGTACAATGAAAACTTCTGCGACATATATCCCAGCTTGGCTCGCGCTTGCGCACGGGCATGGCGAAGATTCAAGCCAACCACTTCAAGATGGCCGCTGGTCGCAGGTAACAACCCGCACAACATTCTGAATGTAGTGGTTTTGCCTGCGCCATTCGCCCCCAGCAAGCCGAAAATTTCACCACGCTCCACGCTAAAACTCAGGTGGTCGACCGCAACAAAGTCTCCGAACTTACAGACCAACTCTTTGACTTGAATAGCTGGCCCTTGGGTAGTCTGCTCTGCCGTTTCTTGCGAAGATGAAAGCTGGGTCGAGGAAAATGCTGACTGATTGCTGTCGCCTCCAGCAACTTCTCCCTCTTGCACGGCTAAACGATCCACAAACGCGTCTTCAAATCGTGGCGCAACTGGTTCGATTTGATAGCCGGTCATGCCACTACTTTTTTCCAGTGCTTTAGACAACACATCCGTCGAGTCGATGCTGTCTTGAGTAAGTACTCTAAGTGCGTCGCCAAAAATTAGCGCGTCTTTCACCATTGACAGAGTGTCGAGCTGTTTTTTCAAATCGCGTTTTGACAACTGAGGGTGAGACACCAAAAAGGTTCTTTGAAGCATCGCCTCAGAAAACTTCTTCGGCGGCCCTTCGGCCAACAACTTCCCTTCATGCAACAGCTTGATGTCATCACAGCGTTCCGCTTCATCGAGATAGGCGGTACTCAACAAAACACTCATGCCTTCTTTTTCTACCAGTTGATAGACAATTTGCCACAACTCTCTTCTGGACACCGGATCAACCCCCACGGTTGGTTCATCCAGCAACAATAATTGCGGGGCTTTGACCAGTGTACAGGCCAGACCAAGCTTTTGCTTCATCCCACCCGACAAGTTCCCCGCCAAACGATCATAGAAGGCATTCATGCCCATCATACTGAGCAGGAATTCAAAACGTTCCGCACGTGTATGCTCTGGCACGCCTTGTAAATCGGCATAAAGGGAAAGGTTTTCTCGAACGGTTAAATCCTGATACAGTCCAAACTGTTGTGGCATGTAGCCGATCATCGACTGAACGGCTAAAGACTGGGTGGCAACATCTAACCCCAGAACTCTGATCTCACCTTCTTCATACTGGAGAAGTCCGGCAATCAAGCGCATAAGCGTTGTTTTCCCAGCGCCATCGGCTCCAATCAACCCGGTCACCCGACCGGGTTTTAATTCAAAGCTGACGTCAGAAAGCGCCTCAATTTTTCGATTAGGCAGCACAAAACATTTATTGAGAGACTGAACTGCTAAGGGCGTGGTGGAATTTGACATGACAGTCGCCCAGACTACTTCGATCCGAAATCATTCATCTCGTCAGATTGCTCTATCGCACCGGCAGAGCAAGTGGGTTCCTTAAGTGGCTTGTCATGTGGATCGATAGTGACTGTAGCAGGCATTCCCAAACGTAGCTCGCCCGACGTGTCACAGGTATAGATTCTGACCTGATAGACCAATTGCGTTCTCAGGTCTTCTGTTTGCACCGTTTTGGGCGTGAACTCGGCAACAGGCGAGAGGTAGCCTACCCAGCCATGATAAACCTTGTTCGGATAACTGTCGGTGGTGATGGTGGCTGGCAACCCAATTTTGACTTTACCCAACTGGTTCTCGGAAACATAGGCTCGAATCCATTTCGGGTTTTGTAGCGCCAAGGTCATGACGGTTTGCTGAGGCTGAGCAATGTCGCCAGGTTCTAAAATTCGGTCTCGAATGATGCCATCTACGGGGGAAATCAGATTTGAATCTGTCAGATTCTTTTGTGCCAGGGTGACTTGTGCTTCTGCTTGGGCAATCTGTGCTCTAACTTGGGCAATGTCTTCTTTTCGGGCGCCAAGTTTAGCAACTATCCAGGCGTTTTCTGCAGCGATTTCATTGTGGCGAGTGGCATCGGCTTTTGATGAGGCGATATCCACATCATCTTGAGAAGCCAACTTTTTCGGCAACAAGGTTTTCAAGCGTCGATAGCTTTTTGCTGCTTGCTCAGCTTCTGCTTTAGCTGCCAGATAACGATTTTTGGCTTGAGCGATGTCCTCTGGACGGTTTCCTGCAAGCATCTTGTCTAATTGCGCATCAAGACTATTCACTTTCTCTTGCGCCAAATCCAACTGCGCTTGATAGCGCGTTTTATCAACACAGGCAAGTTTCTGCCCGGCTTTGACCGAAGCCCCCTCTTGAACATCGATTTTCTCGATTTGCCCCGTTACTTGAAATGCCAGGTTCACTTGGCGGATATCGACATTACCATAAAGTTTGATATGTCCATTTTGGTCAGCGGAATTTGACTTGGATGCAAACCAATAAATGCCACCGGCTATTATTAACAACACGACCAGAATAAGAATGCGTTTTTTCATATCAAAACTCTTGCTTGTTTGGATTAATCGACTAGGCTCTACTATACCTCTGCATTATAGGGAATCAAGTGAAATTTACTTTACCGACACGAGTTCATTTCTATACTTTCCGCGACATCATTCTTTTGTTAAACTAAAAACACTTAAACGAGAACACTGCCTTTCAAAAGGGAGTACAAAGCCAACACACCAAGTCATTAGTTTTATTTATTAGCTATAAATAAAACTTTTTCATTGATTTTTTTCTTGCAACCATTATCATGTGTATAAAGTTTAGTTATGTATAGATAATTAAACTTTATTGACATTTAAACTTAAGTCCTTTTAGTCAAATGTCATTAATCTTTCAACATTGAAACAATAGAATGCTCCTCAACGTTTCAGGAAGATTACTCTCCTCAGATTGAAGCCTTATTGCCCTCAATAAGGCTTTTTTTATGCCTTTTGTCGAACCACAAAATTGATTTACCGCCAACATCCTCTAAGCGTATGATAGTCAGACAGCTTTATCTCATCTCATGCTTTATCATCTGGAGGTAGTCATGAAATCACCTTTACTCAAATCACTTGTTGCTACGCCGCTCATTGCTTTTTTCGGCAACGTTTATGCTGCAGGCATGACGCTAACCAGCGCGGAAGTGAAGCCTGCCGAGAGCATCAGTACCAAACAAGTCTTTAATGGCTTTGGTTGTACAGGAAAAAACGTTTCACCCAGTTTGAAGTGGTCTGGCGAACCGAAAGGAACGGAAAGTTTTGCCTTGATGGTTTATGACCCGGACGCACCAACAGGCAGCGGATGGTGGCATTGGGTTGTGTTCAACATCCCAAAATCTGTGCACCAACTCCCGTTAAATGCGGGAAACCCTGCCATGCATCTTATGCCGAAAGGGGTCATTCAAAGCCGAACAGATTTTGGTTCAACCGGATATGGCGGCCCCTGCCCGCCAAAAGGCGACAAACCGCATCGCTATCAATTCACAATCTATGCTTTGAAAGTAAAAAGTCTGCCTTTAAAGGCTGACACCACTGCGGCAACGGTCGGGTACTATGTGCATCAAAATATGTTGGCGAAAGCCACATTACAAGGGATGTATCAAAGACATTAATAAAACCGCCAAGTGAATGCTTAGTCACATTTCACTTGGTTACGTCCAGCGCGTTTGGCTTCATACAAACACTCATCGGCACGTTTGACGGTATCGGAAATCTTTTCCGTCAAACGGTACTCAGCCACCCCTAAACTCAAGGTTTGCTGAATGCCATGAACCAAAACGGCTTTTTCGACTGTCCGGCGGATTTTTTCGGCAAGACGAAGCGTTTGCTGCAAACCGGTTTCCGGACAAACAATCATAAATTCCTCGCCTCCCCAGCGACCGAACACATCGGTTTTGCGGATCGCCAGGCGGATCACATTCGACACATCAACCAATACCTTATCGCCCACCATATGACCGTATTCGTCGTTAATTTTCTTAAAATGATCCAAGTCCACCATAATCACACTCAACTTACTTGAATAACGATCAACACGGATCTTTTCGGCATCCAATGTCTGATCCAAATACTGTCGATTGTAGACTTTAGTGAGGTGATCGGTAACCAACAGCATGGAAAGCTGGGTATTGGTTTCTTTCAGTTGTTGCTTGGCTTGACGTAATTTGAGGTTATACCAAAGAACAATGATGAAAATCACGAAAATCGGCACCAGATAAATCAGCAACTCTTTCCATTGGTATTTGGTTTCGTATTTAACTTTCAGCCAAGGGTTGATCAATGACGCATAGGTTTCCGCAGGCATATGATTCAATACCTTCTGAATAATGCCCTGCAACTCAGGCCAGTCTTTGCGCACACCTATCGCGATATTCGCTTTAAAAGGCAACTCACCAGAAATTTTGACATTGGCCAGTCCTTGTGACTTGATGTAATGACCAATGGATGCCACATTGTCAATATAACCATAAACCTTACCTAAGCTGACGTCCTTCAAACCTTCGGAGGCATTTTTGACCGGCAGCAATTTCACATTAGGATACAGGCGTCTCATTTCTTCCTGCATGGCATAACCGTCCGTAACAGCAACCAGCTTGCCCGCCAGCAACTTAACATCCGACATATAAGGTGCATTATCCCGTGTGGCGATAACCGTTGGAAACCTGACATAAGGTTCTGTAAAGTTGACGTACTTTCTTCTGTCCGCCGTCGAGATAGCCGCTGAGTAAACATCCAACTGACCATTTTTCATTTTCTCGACGGCCTGCACCCAGCTCGAGCGCTTATCCGGCATAAAATTAAGACCGGTCTTCATGGCGATATAGTTGAAAAACGCTGCACCGATTCCCTGATAGTTGCCGTTTTCACCAACATACTCAATCGGCGCCCAATTATTGTCGATTGCCAAGCGCACAACCGGATGCTTTTTCATCCACGCCAACTCACTGGGCGTAAATTGCAGCTCACAGGTATTTTCGCGATAGATGCCTTTTTTCAAATCAATATTATTGTTAATCAACCCATGCTGCTTGAGCAAATGATTGATAAAACGAACTCGCCCCTCGTCAAGCGTACCGATAGGCACAGAATTTTGTGCAATGATGTTGTCGAGTGCGTTCGCTTCATACATCAAATGCGCGAAGGTCTTATGCGGTGGATGGTAGGTCTCTAAAATGTACCTCGCCATTTCGGCTTTGTGCGCCATGGCATATTTCCAACCTTTGAGCACCGCTTTTTTAAAGCGTAAAACCCTATCGGGATGTTCAGTTGCTTCTGAACGAGAGGTAAACAGCATATCGCCATACAGGTCTATGCCATAGTTCAGAGGATTGATGATATTAATGGAGTTGCCGCCTTGTCGGAGGAAATAGGCCTCATTCGTCAAATAGCCGGAATAAGCATCCACCTCTTTACGAGCCAGAATATTCGGATCGGTTTTAATCAACATACGATCATAAATAGGCTCCACATTGAGTTGTTTCATCATCGCCAATACCGGGAAACCATCGGTATCATTCAGATAAAATGCAATTTTCTTGCCTTGAAGCTTGTAAGGACTGTCCAAACCACTGGACTTGAGTGTGAATAGAACCTGAGGAGAATTCTGAAAAATCGGTGCGACAATTACCACCGGCCTTTTCTTGGCTAGATAGAGGAATAATACCGAGTCCGCAATGCCGTACTGTGCCTCACCATTAATCACCTGTTCGACATTGTTCTTTCTTAAATCTCGCTGACGAATTTCAACTTTCAGGCCTTCATCGCGAAAATAACCTTCCTTTTGCGCAGCATAGTACCCCGCAAACTGAAACTGATGAAGCCACTTTAGCTGTAACACCACCTTTTCCAAAGGCTTCTTAGTCGACTGAGCTGTCGAGCTTGACGCAACTGCCGCTTGAGCAGCTTGCGAGCCAACCACCATCCACAGCAACGTAACCCACAACAGGTTCAACCCAGTTTTTTTCACTTTTTTGCATCCACTAGGCATTCAGCAATGAATGCTAGCAAACTCTTCGCTAAGCGCGATTTAGACGCGTTGGATAAATTTTTATGCTGCATCTTCGTCATCAACAACAGGGCATTATCGTCCTGCTCAAACCCTTTACCATCGCCGACTGCATTGGCACAAATCATATCCAACTTCTTACGCTGCAATTTGTCTCGCGCATAGTCTTCAAGTCTTTCCGTTTCCGCTGCAAACCCCACCACATAAGGCTTTTCGGTTTGCTCTGCAACCCATTTGACGATATCAGGGTTTTTAATCAGGTTCAATGTCATGCCATCTTGATCATCAGTTTTCTTGATTTTTTGCAAGTTTGGTGTCGCGATGCGGTAATCCGCAACAGCCGCCGCACTAATGAACACATCGCAATCGGTATAATGGTGTTGAACCGCTTCAAACATCTGCTGCGCACTTCTCACCGAAACCGTTTGAACTTTATCCGATGGCTTTAGTGACACAGGGCCAGAAATCAAAATCACTTCAGCACCAGCATCAGCTGCGACTTCTGCAATGGCATAGCCCATTTTTCCAGAGCTTTTATTGCCGATAAAACGAACCGGATCAATATCTTCATAGGTTGGCCCGGCTGTCACCAGCAAGCGTTTCCCTTGCCAGAATTTCGGTAAAATCTGCCAGGTTGGGTCTGACTGCTTGGCAGCCAATACCGCCATCACCGCATCAAAAATCACCGCCGGTTCAGGCAAGCGCCCTTCTCCAATTTCACCACAGGCCTGCTCGCCGGAACCCGGCATCATAATTTCAAAGCCACGGCGCTGTAGCAGTTCGATATTTTCCTGAGTCGCTGCATTTTGCCACATCAAACGGTTCATCGCAGGTGCCAGCAAAATCGGGCGATCCGTTGCCAAACATAAGGTGGTCAATAAGTCATCGGCACGCCCCATTCGTAGCTTGGCGAGCGTTTCCGCAGACGCAGGCGCGATCACAATGACGTCCGGCCATCGCGCCAACTCGATATGCCCCATACCCGCTTCTTGGTCGGCATCAAATAAACTGTCTCGAACAGGATGCCCGGATAGGGCTTGAAAAGATAAGGGTTGAATAAACTCTTTGGCACCGGATGTCATCACTACTTGTACATCATGTCCGGCTTTCACAAACAAGCGCACCAGTTCCAAACTTTTGTAAGCCGCAATACCGCCCGTCACGCCCAGCAATATATTCATCTTTCCGGCAACCTACATGGAAATGGAATGGGAAAATTCGTCATCAAACAGCACATCCAACTCTTTCAGACCTTTCATCGGTCTCCCGTTTTGGATGGCTGCGCCATAAGTTCTGGCAGCGATAATCAATCGATCATCTTCTTTATGATAAATGTTTTGCAAAAATACGAGCTTGAGACGACCTTCGCGCTCAACATCAACTGTGACATAAAAGTCATCATGCGGTCTTAACGGCGATTTGTAATCAACTTCCACTCTCAAAACCATCAAATCAATGCCTTGTCTCGCCAATGCAGGGAAATTGACTTGTTTCGACAACAAAAACTCATGGCGCGCATGCTCCAAATAATTCTGATACACCGAGTTATTCACCACCCCTTGCAGATCACATTCATAATCACGTACACGCATTTCCAGCTTAAACATTGTCAGACAAACTCTTTATAAATTATGATTGCGTTATCTTATCAAAAAACCGCCTTTCGACTCAGGACAATTCAACCATGGCAATTCGAGACTGGCACGAAAATGACCGCCCCCGTGAAAAGTTACTCAAGTTCGGCGCTACCGCACTCAGCGATGCCGAATTACTCGCTATCTTTCTGCGTGTTGGCGTCAAAGGAAAAAGCGCGGTCGAACTGTCTCAAGACCTACTCGACGAGTTCGGTTCGCTGGATAGCCTGCTCAAGGCGGAACAAAGCCGATTCTGTGAAGCTAAAGGATTGGGCGAGGCAAAGTTTGTACAGCTAAAAGCCGTATTGGAAATGGCAAGACGCCACTTCGAGTCCGGTTTGTCAAAAGGCGATGCCCTGACCCAACCGGAAACCGTCGCCCAGTGGCTTAATTTACAAATTGGTCACTCTGATAGAGAAATTTTCGGCATGATTCTGCTTGATCAACAACATCGTGTCATTAATTTCCAGCCATTATTTTATGGCACCTTAAATCAAGCAAGCGTCCACACCAGGGAAGTTGTCAAAACCGCTTTGGACAACCATGCCGCCGCAACCATACTGGCACATAACCATCCATCGGGCGATCCAACGCCCAGCCAAGCAGACATTAATTTAACTCGCCAATTATCCGAGGCGCTTTCCATTATGGAAATTCGCTGTCTGGATCATATTATCCTTGGCGATCATGGCCGTTGGTGCTCGTTGGCGCAACTCGGAAAAATGCCAAACATTTGATGCCATAGGGCTTTCACCCATAAAATTCAGAGCCGCAAAACGTCAACACTAAAAAAGTAGTGTAAAAACTTGCTATTGATGTCGATTTTGTGGATAATTCCGCTTCTTGTTTTTATGGCGAATGCCCGAACTCATGAATTCGGTCGCATCGAAATAACGAACATAGAAATATTCGAATATTTTTAATGTGTGGTTCAGCGAAACTGCTGTCCATTTTTGAGAGGAAAGTGAAATGTCTAGAGTATGCCAAGTCACAGGAAAAAGACCTGCGGTCGGTAATAATGTTTCCCACTCTCATCGTAAAACTCGTCGTCGTTTTTTGCCTAACCTACAAACTCACCGTTTTTGGGTTGAAAACGAAAGCCGTTTTGTAAAGCTTCGCGTTTCTACATCAGGAATGCGCATTATTGATAAAAACGGTATTGAGTCAGTGCTTACGGAAATCCGTGCACGTGGTGAGAAAGTTTAAGGAGACTCGATATGCGCGATAAAATCAAACTTCAATCCACTGAGAGTGCTTATTTTTATACAACTGATAAAAACAAGCGCAACATGGCAGGAAAATTTGAAATTAAAAAGTACGATCCGATTGTTCGCAAGCACGTACTTTTCAAAGAAGCAAAAATCAAATAAGTTTTACCAAACTTTATTGATGCAACCCGACCCAAAAAGTCGGGTTTTTTTATGTCTGAAATTCATGATTCTCTGGCAACTTACGCCGACAGATTGCCTTCTCCTTTTAAAGCCAAACAACAAACTAAGCCGCCTGCATCAGTAGGCATCAACAGAAAATAACCCAAAAATACTGTTTTCAAATTGGCTCTCAAAACTATTAAGACACCTCTTAACTTATTAATGACTTAAGAGTATTAAAGACACCGCATGTTCCGACGAAATCCACTTAAGCACTTTGAGTGGAATCGTTTGTTTTACTTATGCAGTAACTGCTCAATGATGTATTACAGATAGGAACAAACATTAAATAACCACTCGATTACGTCCTGATTGTTTGGCTTCATAGAGCCTTTGATCAACGTCTTGATAGAGCTTAGTGGAATTTTCCAGCATATCACTTGAGTAAAATACCGCTCCGATTGAAACTGTTAGAACACCATAGCTAGAACCTTCGTTTTCAATCCCCAGTGCTTGTATATCACGGCAGAATCTTTCCAAATAATTCTTAAAGTCTTCTTCGCAAGTAAATGCCGACAGCACTAAAAACTCTTCTCCCCCCATGCGGAATGTAAAATCATTTCCACGATGAAATGCCTTCTTAAAGCTGGAGGCGATGCGCATCAAAACCTCATCGCCTACTTGATGACCATACTTATCATTGATGTTTTTAAAGTAGTCAATATCCAGCATGGCTACCGCTAAATCGGTTCCCTGGCGCTTGGCTCGATTTATCTCCCGCTCAACCACTTGATTGAAGTGACGACGATTATAGAGTCCCGTCATTTCATCAATAATCGATAATTTTTCAATCCGCTTTTTATCCGTGATATCGACACGGGTCGCCGAAGCATATGCAACTTTTCCGAGAATATTGGTAACAGGCGTAAAAGTGACATACACCCAATAATCTTCTCCATCTTTACTTTTACCCTTCATCTCCCCGTGCCAAACTTTCCCGTTGGAAACCTGGCTGTAAATATGATGTTTTTGATCATCACTCATTTCATTCGCTGCCAAATCCAAATAATTCATACCCAAAAGTTCATGCTTGCCATACCCAGTCAACCTCGCATAGGATTCGGTCACTTTTATCAAACGGAAGCTAGACATATCAATTAAGGTGGCAAACGTCAGTTCATGTATCTGTCCAATATATTCTTGCTGTTTATTCTTTTGGTATCGGTATATCAGCGCTAAGAGCAATACGCTTAATACAACCGCCGTTACTGACACAAAAATACTCCACAGCTGTGTCTTATCAAGGCGATTGACAACTTCCAGTTTGATCCACTTATTGTAGATTTCTTGTCGCTCGTGTTCGGAAATGGCACTCAATCCCTTTTGCAGAATACTGAATAAAACCGGGTTATCTTTTTGAACCCCGATGGCAATGTCAAAACGATCGCTACTCTGTCCGATAACATGAACGCCAGTAAAGCCATTTTGATGGTTGATATAGTTAATCACGCCTAAATTGCCCGAGAACGCGGTAGCACGACCATCCAAAACGGCTTGAATACCTTCTTTTACCGTTCTAACAGGTAATCTGCGAATTTTAGGAAAGTGCTCTGTGAGATATTCCGAAGACCAACCACCTTTAACAACCGCCACAACTTGATTGTTTAACTGATCGTATTTACCAACATAAGACATGGATTGCCTACCCAACAGAACCATCGGGAAAGACATATAAGGTTTGGTAAAACGCATATATTTTTTTCTTTCCGGCGTCGGCACTGCACAAGGGTAAACATCCAACTTACCTTCTTTGGCCAATTGAACTACTTGACTCCAATCTTTATGCTTCACCGTCGAGAATGTGAGCCCGGTCTTTTCACTCAGCAGATGGAAATAATCCGCGCAAATGCCCTTATAGTGCATCTGTTGATCAATAAATTGGAAAGGTCCCCAATGAATGTCGTTAGCAAGCTTGATGACCGGTTTTTTTGCCAAGTACGCCAACTCTTCAGGGGTAAACATCAACTGACCACCATTGAAAACAAAGTCATCCACATCAAAGTTCTTCATTTCTGCTTGAGTAATCAGCCCGGTCTCTCGCGCTTCAGATACCATGACCAACAATTTTGCATTATCAATATCTCCGATCTTTTGATCTCCCGAACTGACATACCGCCCAGTTTTACTGGCTTCATTCAACATTGCTGCTCGTGATTTCTTCACAGAATAATTCGCCAGAATATAGTCGACAGTTTCCGCCGGATGCGACAATGCGTATTGCCACCCCTTAATTGTGGCTTGCTTGAACTTATAAACAATATCGGGATAGGCACGCGCAAAACTGTTAGAAGTAACCAATAATCCGCCATAGCCCTGCACACCATAGTCTTTAGGGTCAACGATATGAAATGGCACGCCCAGATGTTTTAGTCGATAGGGTTCATTGGTTTCATACCCTGCGTACAAATCGACTTTACCATCCACAAAGTCTTGCAACCTGCCTGAAGAGGAAGTGATGGTGAAATTTGCTTTCTGACTTGCTGAGGTTTTCAACTTGACCAAGACATCTTTCAAATAAAGATTGCCATGCTCAACAATCTTTTTGCCTTTCAAGTCCTCCCAAGAGTTAATGGGATGATGTGATAAAAATACAATAGGGGAAAATTGAAAACTCGGCATGACCAGCTTAATAGGCGCGCCATGTACATAATCTGCAAGCACTGAACCATAAACCACCCCAAGGTCGACTTTGCCAGTGGCTACTTTGTGTAAAACATCGTCATTGGATTCCCATTTCTTCAGATCTAACCTAATGCCGGCATGTTGGTAGTAACCTTGTTTTTCCGCTGCAAAATAACCCGCAAACTCATATTGGTTATGCCAATTGAACTCGACTGAAACTGGAAATAAAGCCTTAGTGGTGTGTTGCGAGGTAACCGCCATTGCCGCTTGAAATGGCAAAAAAAGAAGTATGAGGGCAAACAACTTCCCTCTGATGCAGGTTTTCATAAAATAGCGATCTGTTGCATACAAAGCGTTCATAAAGGCGATTATAATCGCAACTAAATACTTTTACGTATAAGATTGATTTCGTTTTTAACGAAAAAATTTATGCCTGATAATAAAGCTGCTTGGCATAGCGCGTTGCCGGCGGAATTTTTTCCCAAGTTTCAGGAAAACGTTTTTGCTCAAACTCCCGCATTGCTTCAATCGCATCTTCCATCGAATCAAACTGCATGACCGTGCCATCTAAGCAGGTGACGCAATAACTCGTTTCGTCAAATTCTACGTGATACTGATGAGGACTCATCTCGACCTCCTAGAAACCCTTGTGACACTTTTAATCGCCCACTGGCTTCTTGTTTTTATTGTTTTGGCATCAATGATTTCCACTGCCCTTAACTTCTATATCGGCAAACCCCTCAAAGCCTGAATACAAAGCGCTTCCGACAAACCTATGTCAAACCTGTCGTAAAGCCGCTAAAATATGGTCAACTTTATCTGCCTTTAAATCGGTTGTAGAAAATTCCATGCCAGAATTACCAGAAGTCGAAACCACCCTGAGAGGGATTCAGCCCAAAACAGAAGGGCAACACATCCAAAAACTCATTGTCAGAAACCCAAAATTACGCTGGCCGGTGGAAGCACATTTAACAGAAACCCTTCCTGGCAAAAAGCTCAGTAGAATCTCTCGTCGAGCAAAATATCTACTGCTCACTTTAACGGATGACAAAGGGCGTGAAAGCCATCTGATTCTTCATCTTGGCATGTCGGGCAACCTTCGTGTTCTGCCTCAAAATACACCGCATCAAAAGCACGATCACATTGACGTATTATTTGATAATGGCTTTATGCTGCGCTATCACGACCCAAGACGTTTTGGCGCTTTTTTGTGGACAGATGAACCGGTTATGCCCCATCCACTGCTGACACATTTGGCGCCGGAACCTCTGTCAGAAGAATTTAATACAGATCAGCTCTTTCAACACATGAAAGGCAAAACCTCAGCGATCAAAGCCATCATCATGAACAATCGTTATGCTGTTGGTGTCGGTAACATCTACGCGAACGAATCGCTTTTCCTGAGCGGTATTCATCCACAAACACCGGCAAACAAACTCACCCGAGCACAAACGGACATCTTGATCTCAAACATCAAACAGGTACTTGCCAAAGCCATCGAACAAGGTGGCACGACCTTGAAGGACTTTCTAACACCTGATGGCAAACCCGGTTATTTCAAACAGGAACTCAACGTCTATGGCAGACAAGGCGAGACCTGCCCGGTTTGTGCAACGCCAATCGTGCGCATTACCCAAAATCAGCGCGCCAGCTATTTTTGTCCCCAGTGCCAGCCCAAACCTAAACGTTAGAAAAAATCAGGGTAAAACCATGACGAAAATTTTGAAAAATCGGCGCTACACATTGCAGACTTCAAGGTTTCGTTCTAATATGTCTCGCATGAAAAGCGCTTTTGTTTTGCCGAAACGTTCTACGTGGCATCTTATTCTCTCGTCAATGCTCTTGATAGCATCTTCTGTACTGCTATCTGGCTGCCAGTCGCCTTTTTCTGACAGTGATGAACCTCAGATCGACGTGTGGAAAACAGATCCGTCTTGTCACTTACACCAAGGAACCTGTTCGTCCAGCAGCGGCAAGCAAAGCGTTGAACTCCAGATAACGCCAAATAGCCCGATTCCGGTCGCCCACTTGCTGACGGCACAATTGACCCTGAAAGGGTTTAAAAAATCGCCACAAAATGTACAAATCGATATCGTCGGTACCAACATGTACATGGGGTACAATCGCACTACATTGATTCCTGTTGCGGGTTTCCCGAACGTTTACCGAGGCAAAATCATGCTGGCCTTCTGTACCAATGACAAAATGGACTGGGAAATCTCAGCACTTATTACACAGAATGATAAACACATCATCAAAGTGCCTTTTCTTTTAACAACGCAATCCCACTAAGCCCTCCTCAATTCGTTGGCTTTGCCCAACTTTTATGGCAGACTGATACAGTTATTAACTGAGAATTCAGGCGCAAAGAAACCTCTTAATTTCGTATTAGCAAGATTTCCGAGTTTTACTCAGGGAGAACATGATGAAGTGGGGTCATCAAACAGCAGAATCTGTCATTAGCGCTCTTAAAAGCACGATTGAAGCCGGACTTGCCGATCAATTGGTCGCAGAGCGTCAGCAAAAATTCGGCGCCAATGAAATCCGCCAGTCACACTCGGCATCTGCACTCAAGATTTTACTGTCTCAATTCAAAAACCCACTGCTCATCATTTTGGCGGTTGGCGCCTTATTATCTATCTATACTGAACACCATCTTGATGCCATGGTCATTGGCGTGATTATTCTCATCAATGCCGCCATCACCTTCACTCAGGAATACAATGCACAAAAATCCATTGATGCGCTTCGTCAAATGTCTTCGCCGGTCTGCACCGTCAAACGCCAAGGTCAATGGCAAACCCTTCCGGCAAAAGAGTTGGTTCCCGGCGACATCATCAAACTCAAAACCGGTGACATTACACCTGCGGATTGCCGATTGCTCGAAACGCATCGTTTGGAAGTGGACGAGTCTGCACTGACTGGAGAATCCGATTCAGTTGCTAAGCACATCCAGCCCATCAGTGATCAAAACATTCCTCTGGCGGATCAACTCAATCAACTGTTCATGAGTACCTCCATCACTCAGGGCAATGGCATTGCCATCGTCACGGAAACAGGCATGCAAACCGAAGTCGGCAAGATTGCCAGCTTGATGCAGGCAACCGAAAATCAGCTCACGCCCTTACAAAAACGCATTGGCGCCTTATCCAAATTGCTTATCTGGATAGCGCTACTGATTGTCGCGGCGATTATCAGCATCGGCTTGATGAAAGGACTGGCTTTCATCAACCTGATTGACAGCGGTATTTCACTGGCAGTGGCCGCCATCCCCGAAGGATTACTGACCGTCGTCACCATTGTGCTGACGCTCGGCGCCAAGCAGCTGGTCTCTGAAAATGCACTCATCAAACAACTGGCATCGGTTGAAACCCTCGGCTCCACCACGGTTATCTGCTCCGACAAAACCGGGACGCTCACGCAAAACAAGATGCAGGTTGTCGAAATCTGGGCCGCAGGCACGGAGTACCACTTGGAAGGCGTCGGTTATGAACCCGTCGGCCACTTCAAAACCCCGCAAATGGAAATTGTTTCACCGCACCACCCAAGTCATTTTTACCTCAAACAGATGCTGACCTACTCCGCACTTTGTAGCGAAACCGAACTCATTCACAAAGATGGCAAACACAGTTTTCAAGGCTTACCGACCGAAGGGGCGATTTTGGTGGCCGCCGCCAAAGCGGATTTGCATAAACAGGAACTGCATCAAAACTACCAGCTCATTGCCAGCTTTCCGTTCGACCCCAAGCGCAAAATGATGAGTGTCATCGTCAAAGACCATGAAGGTCGCTATTTGCTGATTGCCAAAGGCGCGCCCGATGTCTTGCTGAAGCATTCTGAAGCCATTGACTACCAAAACTCAAGACTCGACCCTTTGAGCGATGCCGAGATGATTGAGCAGGTGTTGGAAAACTTCGGCTCAAAATCTTTGAGAACCTTGGCGATCGCCTATCGCTACTTGGAACCGACGGAGTTGGACTTGCCGCACGACAAACTGGAAAACAACCTGATTTTCACCGGCATCCATGGCATTATCGACCCGCCAAGAGCGGAGGCGATTGCCGCCATTCAAGAATGCCACAGCGCTGGGATTCGCGTCATCATGATTACCGGAGACCATGCCATTACCGCCAAGGCCATTGCCAAGCAAATCAACCTATCCACTCCTAACCACCCTTTAGAAGTCATTAGCGGTGCGGAAATGGACGCGCTGAGTGATGATGATCTGGGAGGACACGTTGCAACCGTCAGTGTGTTTGCCCGAGTGACACCCGAACATAAGCTTCGCATCGTCAAAGCACTGCAAGCCCAACACCATGTAGTCGCCATGACGGGAGATGGCGTCAATGACGCCCCTGCGCTACGCAAGGCGGACATCGGTATCGCCATGGGTGTGATGGGTACCGAAGTCGCCAAAGAATCTGCCGACCTTATTTTGCTGGATGACAACTTCGCTACACTTGTCAAAGCCGTGAAAGAAGGTCGTCGCATTTACGACAATATTCGCAAGTTCATCCGCCAAGACCTCACCACCAATGTGGGAGAAGTCTCGGCCATTCTTTTTGCGTTTGCGCTGATGTCAGGTGAACCGCTACTGACCCTGGCACCATTGATGATTCTCTGGGTGAATTTGGTTAGTGATGGCCTGCCCTCACTGGCACTTGGCGTGGACAATGCCGAGAGGGATTTGATGCAACGACGTCCTCGAACCCGCGCCGAGAGTTTCTTTTCCGAACAACTCGGTACTCGCATTATTCTAAGAGGATTGGCAATGGGCGGCGTCACTTACTGGATGTTTAGCTTGGCGTTATCACATGGACAAAGTTTGGAATATGCTCAGACACTGGCGTTCATGACCTTGATTTTCGGGCAGTTGTTCCATGTTTTCGATGCCCGGACATTCAGCACGCTTTACCGACGAAACCCTTTGAGCAACCCCATACTCTTGCTTGCAGTCTTCGGCTCGGGAAGTTTGTCGTTAATCATGGTGTATTTCCCAATCGGGCATACGATACTCGGCACCGTTCCTCTCACCTTTACCGACTTGTCACTGGCATTTGCTATTTCTTCCACACCGACGCTGTTGCTATCGGCAGTCAAAGAATTGTTTAAACTGAAGTGGATTTAGAACCAAAATCTGCCAGGTTGGGGTCAGTGCTGCCACCCCCAACCTGGTAGATTTTCGATGAGAAAAATTAGTCTAGAATGGCGACTGATTTTATCGCCGCCACCCAATGCTGCCCCGGTGCCAACTGAAGGCTTTGTATCGACCGCTTAGTCACTTGCGCCATCAACGGCAAGCTGGATGCCGACAAGCGTAACCTCATCATGACACTGTAATCATTGTGCGGTTCGATGGATTCAATCGTTACCGGCAAGTGGTTCAACATGGAGGTGAATTCCGGCTTTTCTTTCATCAAACTGATTTGTTGCGCGGCAATCACTAAACGCACTTCACTCCCCACTGTCTGTGGCAAGTGTGGCACAAACAGAGACGCGTCGCCGACTTGCACGCGAGACAAACCTTCAGGTTCAAGCTGCTCAACCAGCCGGCTTTTCAACACACTTCTCGGCTCTTCACCTTGGTATAAAGGTGTGCCTTCGCGGTTCAGTGCTTGCTCAATCGGCTCGAAGTCAACAATGCGCCCTTTTTCCATAAACATCACGCGATCCGCTAAACGCTCAACTTCCTGAGGCGAATGGGAAATATAGAGAATCGGAATTTCCAGCGCATCCCGCAAGCGCTCCAGATATGGCATGATGGCGCGCTTGGCAAACAAATCCAGTGCTGCCATGGGTTCATCCATCATCAAAATAGCAGGTTGTGACAATAAGGTGCGGGCAATAGCAACACGCTGACGCTCACCGCCGGACAGCGTTTGCACATCCCGGTCAAGCAAAGCAGACAATCCAAGCCAATCGACTACCTGTTCAAAAGTGATGGTTTGCGCTTTGCCGGCCTTCAACGCTCGCTTCAAACCATAGGTCAAGTTACCTTCGACATCGAGATGTGGAAACAAACTGGCTTCCTGAAACACATAGCCAATGTTTCGTTTGTGAATTGGTAGAGATTTTTTAGCTTGTAACCAAGGTTGATTACCGAAATTGACCTTGCCTTCGGCGTTGTTTTCAAAGCCTGCCAAACAGCGAATGAAAGTGGTCTTGCCACTACCGGAATGTCCGAAAATTGCCGTCACGCCCGTAAGCGGAATGGCGAAGTCACCTGTCTGTAAAATAAAGTCGCCGAGCTGAACGGAAAGATTGCCGGAAAGAGCGGCTGGTGTCATTTGTATTTGAGTCACCCGACTTTCACCTCCATGCGACGATTCATACCGTAAACGATGGTCAGTACCGTCAAACTCAATATCAACATAATCAGTGACAATACATGTGCCTGAGTATATTCCATCTGCTCAACATGGTCGTAGATGGCAATGGACGCAACCTGCGTAACGCCGGGAATATTGCCCCCGATCATCAACACCACACCAAACTCACCGACCGTATGGGCGAACGCCAAGGTCGCCCCCAACAGATATTGGCGTTTGGTCAAAGGTAAGATCACACTAAAAAAACGATCCAGCGGCCCAGCCCCTAAAGTGGCAGCAACTTCCGACGGGCGTTTGCCTAGCTGCTCAAACCCTTGCATCAAAGGCTGAACCATAAACGGCAGAGAATAGATAATCGAACCAATGACGACACCACTTAACGAAAAGGTCAGCGGCGAAAACCCGAAAGACGCCCAGATGCTACCCAGATAGCCGGTTGGAGACAGCAACACGAGAAAATAAAAGCCCAGAACCGTTGGCGGCAATACTAGCGGCAGGGCAACCACCGCTTCTAAAACCGCCTTTTTCTTGCCTTGGATTTTAGCCAACCAAAGTGCCAACGGCGTGCTGAGGACAATCAAGATTACCGTCGTCAAAAACGCGATTTTAAAAGTGATCCACAATGGCTGAAAATCCATCCCCGCTAGCACTCCTACTGTCTCCTAAATATGATCATGACTCGACTATAGATTCAGCCTGATAGCATAGCCGAGTTCGCCACGATATGCCTGTCTTTTGCACCCCTTGGATGATTAATCGCCTAGCCCGTAACCGTACGCTTGGATTTGTTTTTTAGCCGCATCTGACTTGAAGTAGGCCAAAAACTTTTTCACTGCATCCGAATCCTTTCCTTTCAACACCACTGCTTGCTGCGTGAGCTTAGGGTAAAGGTTGCCAGGAATCTCAACAAAGGTTCCGCCCACTGGTTTTTCAGGGTTGGAAACATAAGATTTTGCCACCAAACCAATTTGTGCATTGCCCGAAGCGGCATATTGGAACGTCTTGCCGATGTTGCCGCCGATGGCGATTTTCCCGGCATTTTGCAACTTGTCATACACACCATAATGCTTCAGAACCGCCACGGCAGCTGCACCATAAGGCGCTGTTTTCGGGTTGGCGATAGCGATAAAGTGTAGATTGCCATCCTTAGGGTTAAGTGATGCCAAATCCGCAGAGACATTCGACGACCTCGGAGCCCAGGATACTAGCTTACCTGTCACATAGGTAAAGCGTGAGTTGGAAGCAATCAAACCTTCCTTCTCCAATAATTTTGGACGCTTGGCATCGGCTGCAAAGAACATATCGTAAGGTGCGCCTTTCTGAATTTGTGCATACAGCATGCCCGTTGCACCACTGGAAATCTCAACGGGAATCCCTGTCTTGTTGGTAAAGTCTTTGGACAAAGCCGTTAGCGTCGCCAAAAAGTTCGATGCCACCGCAATCTTGATGTTATCCGCATAAGCCATGGAACTTGTCAGCAACAGCCCTGCAACCAATAAACGTGAAACAAACTTATTCATCTCTTTTCCTTTTGTTAAATCAAGTCACGACCACTTGATATCCGTTTTTAACGATCTGATTATTGACACGAAAAGGCATATAACCTTTTATACATATCGATAGCCAAAAAATTTTTCGCTGTGGAAGGGTTCCCAATCAGTCCGATACCGCTAACAACACATGGCTTGCTTTTACCAACGCACAAGCTTTGTCGCCTACATCAAACCCAAGGTTTTCCAGGCTTTGATTGGTAATGATTGCCGACATACGTTGTCCGCCAGAGAGGTTAATGGTCACATCCGAGTTCACAGAACCTTTCTCAAGATGTGAAATCTCGCCGCAGAATTGGTTACGTGCGCTGGTTTTCAATGCGCCGTTCAAGTCTTCAGTCAAAATCACCCAACTGGCTTTAATCAAGACATAAGCATCCGATCCCAGTTCGACGCCCAATCGCTCCAAGCTGTCTAGCGTGATTTGTGCTACAACTTCCGTACCTTCGCCAATCGACAGCGTGACATTGCAGTTGACCGCGCCTTTTTCAATATGACTCACTGTACCGTGGAACAGGTTTCTTGCACTTGTTCTCATAGAAATTTTCCTCATGAGTTCTAACTGACCCAGCATATTCGGAGAAAGATTTTCCAACTCCCTCATCCAATGCTGCATCTGCTCGTTGAATAAACGGTAGGCTGCCAACAAAGACTTTCCAGACTCCGTCAACAGAGTGCCACCGCCACCACTACCACCCTTTTGGGCAGAAACCAAATCTCCTCCGGCCAGCTCATTCATCGCCTCGACCGCTTGCCACGCACCTTTATAGCTCATGCCACAAGCCTTAGCAGCTGAGGACAAGGAACCCAAACTGTCGATTTTGCTCAACAGCTCCAAACGTCTCTGCCCAGAGCGAGACTGCTTGCTGCCCATCAAAAACGACTGCACCAATTGTTCGGGAAGAGAGGATTGTGTCAAAGCAAATTCCTTTAGAAACCTTCGTTATTACCTGAATTACATAACGAGGCATTCTAAATGAGAATTTTTGGCAATGCAAACAAAAAAGGCTAGAATCGACGACAACAAAAACTTCAGAGAGCTTTGCACGAGTGAGGTGCGAGATAAAAATGAGGTAAAATCCCTCTGAACTAGGCGGAAAATGAAGCTAATAGCTGGCTATTAGCGAGTTTTCCAACGAAACAAAGAACTCGACGCCCGAAGGGGTAAGTCGAGACATTCAGGGGAATTTTAACCATTTTTAGCCGTGCATCCATCTCGTGCAAAGCTCTCTTTCAGCAAGGTCGCTGTCTTTATGAAACTATTGAAAAACAACTCTCCGTTTATCGCCAACCTCTCGCACTTTCTAGGCGTCAGCCAAACCCCGGTCAGCCATAGCGAAAAGATCATCTCCGCACTTGGCGGTTTCATCGCTATTTTTTGTATTATGGTGGTGAGCCATCACTATATTCCCGGTGCGGCAAGCATGGGGATTGTTGCCTCGATGGGGGCTTCAGCCGTGCTCTTGTTTGCGGTACCTCATGGGCCTCTCTCCCAGCCTTGGCCTTTGATTGGCAGTCATCTGTTATCGGCTTTTGTGGGGGTTGCTTGTGCGCTTTGGATAGCAGACCCTATCTTGGCGGGAAGTCTTGCTGTGGGAATCAGCATAGGCCTGATGTACTACCTGAAATGCATCCATCCACCGGGTGGTGCCACCGCCTTAACAGCCGTTGTCGCCGGTGATGCGGTTCAGCACCTTGGATTTGGCTTTATGCTCACACCCGTGCTTTTGAACCTAGTGGTGATTTTCGGGGTTGCCATGTTGTTCAACGGCTTGTTTTACTGGCGCCGTTACCCTGCCTATCTACAACAAACACAAAAACAAGTGCCTGTCGCCCATTCGGAGTTCGAATCACTATCCCATCAGGATTTCATTGAAGCCCTGAAGGAAATCGACTCTTTTGTCGACATCAATGAATATGATTTGAACCGTATTTTAGACTTGGTTTATCACAGCCAGAAGCAACACAATATGAAGCCCGAAGAAATTCATTTAGGCGGTGTTTACAGTAATGGAAAGATTGGCAGCAACTGGAGCATGAGAAAAGTCATTGATGAAGGGCATGACGACCATTCAAATACCGACTATGTCATCTTCAAGCAAATCGCCGGACAGGAAAAGAAGAAAAACGATTGCATCACGCGCCAGGAATTTGCGCACTGGGCAAAGTATGAGATGCATCAGGTCGAAGGCCGTTGGCAGCGCCTTGTCGCTAAAGACTAGGCGCTTAAGGTTAAAGGTTTTGCGCTTGTTGCAAAACTTGCGCCACCTGAGGGTGAACGAACTCGGTGACATCCCCTCCCAATGCCGAAATCTCACGAACCAAGCTGGAAGAGATGAACGCATATTGCTCCGCCGGTGTCATGAACATGGTCTCGATATCCGGCGCCAGCTTGCGGTTCATGGACGCCAGTTGAAACTCATACTCAAAGTCAGAAACGGCTCGTAGCCCACGCAACAGAACATTTCCTTTCACCGACTGCACGAAATCCACTAACAAACCGCTGAACCCGATCACCTCAACATTTGGAATGCCTTGTGTGACCAGGCGTGCCAACTCGACCCTTTTCTCTAAAGTAAACAAGGTGTTCTTATTGCGGTTATCGGCGACCGCGATAATCAAGCGATCATAAAAGCGCGCGGCGCGTTCTATTAGGTCGAAATGCCCATTGGTAATCGGGTCAAACGTTCCCGGGTAAACAGCGGTAATACTCATAATTCAGACCAGTTATTGAGACCTTAGCACGAGTGAGGTGCAAGATAAAAATGAGATAAAATTCGTCTAATCAAGGCGGAAAATGCAATGAATAGCAGGCTATTCGTAAGTTTTTCAACGCAGAGAAGGCGGATTTTAGCCGTTTTTAGACGTGAAGTCATCACGTGCTAAGGTCTCAGATTATTTAATGGTGACTATCATACCGAGATTCTTTTCAGATTGCGATGCATCTTGATTAAGGAGTATCATGAGGTCAACACAAAGTGAAAGCTAACCACTAAAGGAGGCAATATGGATGTTTCTGAACACACACTGGAAACCCTGTTTCAGCAACTGGGTTTGCCAAATGAACAAGTGGAAATAGAAGCCTTTGTTGAGGCGCATAAACCTTTGCCTTTGTCAGTATCACTTGCTGAAGCGGATTTCTGGAATGACGGTCAGGCCGCATTTATTGCCGAAGCATTTGCTGATGACGCCGAGTGGATTGAAGCTGTCGACCAGCTAGATGCCTTATTAAGAGATTAAGCGGGGAAAATTCAGCTCAGTGTTCAATGCACCAAAGCCCTAAGCGGACTTGAGAAGTCGTTTTCTCTCGGTAGCATACCCACTCCTCTGGCAGCAAAGGCCAATCAAGTGGTTTTTCTTGCTCCAGATACAACCATGTCGAGTCGCCGATATAACCGTTTCCAAACAATTTATCCAATGTCGGTTGCATCAACCCTTGATGAAACGGCGGGTCGATAAAAATAATATCAAAGGGTTTTTCGGCGTGATTTTCCAGCCAAGCCAAGCTATCGGTTTGAATGACACTGATATTTGCTGCCTTGAGTAACTGCTGATTGGCCTTGAGTTGATTGGCGTTTTGCGCGGATAATTCCAAACACACCACACTCGCCGCACCACGCGATAAGGCTTCAAAACCCAAAGCGCCGGAGCCGGAAAACACATCCAAGCAACTTGCCCCCGGCACTTCAAATTGCAACCAATTGAATAGCGTTTCGCGAATGCGATCAGACGTTGGCCTCAAGCCTTCCGCTTGGCGAACAGGAAGTTTTCGCCCCCTGAAGTCTCCGCCGATAATCCGAGCTTCGCCCATTTCATTTTTCTGGCGAAGGCTATCACGCCCCCCCAACCTGGCAGATTTTGCTCGATTTGCCCCTTCGGGCGTCGAGTTCTTTGTGTGATGCGAATTTCTTTTGGATTTTGACATGATTAACTATTTTGCCGTGATGATTTCTTTGCGACCGATTTAACGCCGCTATTTTAACGCAAAGCCGGCACCCCCAACCTGGCAGATTTTAACTAGGAAGGATTCTCTTTTTGGAAAAGCAGTTCTTCACCGCGCTCGGAAATCAATTTCTCGATAATGGAGACAATCTGGTTCTTTAGTTTTTCCAGCTCAACCATCTCCTTTCTCGCGCTTTGAATATCACCAATTTTTTTCAAAGCTACGGCCTTTTCACCCACAACATGCACACTTTGATGCAGGTTTTCGACTTCATCTCGATACATACCCAACACAGCGGTGCCTTCACCTTGCAACCAACGCCCAAAGCGGCACTCGCTCGGATGAAGTGGCGGCAGCTCTTTCGACGCGGTTTCAACATAACGTTTAATCATTTCAACCCACGCCTTGTGCTCAGCGATGACGGCAACCAGCACCAATCCTTTAGCATCCTTAATTTTTTCGACCGCCTGCCAATGAGGGAAAACCTGCCAAGCATTCAACCAGTCCAAAACATTTGCAGACGGCATTGGTCGGGCGATGCGATATCCTTGAGCCAATTCATAGCCCAGCTTGAGTAGCATCGCTGCCTGTTGATCATTTTCGACCCCTTCAGCAATGACCTTGAGGTTAAAGGCCTGCCCCATGCTGGCCAAACTTTGCATAATCGCCAAACTCTGCAAGTCGCTAGTGAGGTCTTTGATAAAGGAACGGTCGATCTTCAACTCGTGCACCGGCAAGCTTTTCAGATAAGTCAATGAGGCGTAACCGGTACCGAAATCGTCTATCGAAAAGTAAACGCCGAGTTTGCGACATTCGACGATGATTTTCGATACAGTGAACAGGTCTTCAATCGCTGAACTTTCCAATATTTCGAGCGTCAGCCAGCCAGGTTTAACCTTAGGATATTTATCCAGCAGCTTCTTCAACTGGCTCACAAACCTCGCATCTTGAAGCAAGCTGCCTTCAACATTGACGCTCACCGAGATCTCTTTACCGGCTTGCGCCCAAATGCACATTTGCTTCAAGGCTTCTTCTATGACCCAATAACCTAACTTATTGGTCAAAGGATGGTCATTGAGCAACGTTAAAAACGCGCCTGGCAATAGCAGCCCTTTTTCCGGGTGCTCCCAGCGAATCAAGGCCTCAAATCCAAGTACCTCTCCTGTGCGCATATTGACTTTAGGCTGATAGTAAAGGCACAACTCATTGCGCTCCATCGCCTTTTCCAAAGCCAACAAATCAGCGCTTTGTGCAATTTGATCGGATTCTTCAAAAATAAAGATTTGGTTTTTGCCTCTGAGTTTGGCTTGATACATTGCTTGGTCTGCTTGACGCATAACCTGGTCTGCATCCAAGTCTGCGCCTTGACGGTAAAAACTCACCCCGATACTGGCCGAAACCCCTAACTTGGAGCTACCCAGTGTGACGGGGTCATTCGCATCGACCAACAAACGTTTTAACACGGCTTCGAGCTCGTTCTGTTGTTTAAAGTCGGAAATGACGGCAACAAACTCATCGCCTCCTAATCGGGCAATGGTATCGGACTCACGCAGCGAGCGCTCGAAACGTTTGGCGATTTCTACCAGCAGTCTATCCCCGACTTGGTGCCCATAAACATCGTTGACAGCTTTAAAACCATCCAAATCAATAAACACCACAGCCATCTGTAATTGATGGCGGTTAGAGTAAGCCATTGCTTGAGAGATACGGTCAGAAAGCAGGGATCGGTTTGGTAGCCCCGTTAAGCTATCATAGTGGGCGATATGCTCAAGCTGAGCCTGCTGCTGTTTCTGTAAGCTGATGTCGGAAAATAGCGCGATATATTGAGTGACATTGCCGTCTTCATCAAAAATACTGCTGATGGTGACTTTTTCAGGATACTCTTCGCCATCTTTACGACGGTTCCAAATTTCACCCGACCACTGACCGCCCATAAAGAGTTCTTTCCACAACTCGGCATAGAAGGCCGGAGATTGGCGTCCCGAATTCAGGATATTGGGCTTTTGTCCGATGACTTCATCACGCTCGTAACCGGTAATCCGTACAAACGCTTCATTAACATCCAAAATATTGGCTTTGGCATCGGTAATCATGATGCCTTCCTGTGCATACTCAAACACACTGGCGGCTTGTTTTAATTCTCTTTCGGCTCTGATTTTATCGGTGACGTGTTCGATGAGACCATCCGTACCAATCAACACCCCCTGTTCATCTCTAACGGCATGCAGCATGACATGGATGATACGTTCTTCATGCTCACTCGGATGGGTAAACCGCATGTAGTATTCTTTGAAGTCGAGCTCCCCTCTACGCATCGCTTCTTTATAGCCCAAGACCTCCTGAACGGAATCTTCATTCCACTGAACCATGTTGGGCCAAGAGGATCCAAGGATTTTTTCTTTTGACACTCCGAACACTTTTTCAATGCTGTCGCTGGCATACTGAATAGTATTTTCATCCGCACTAACCGAAAACACCACATAGTTGTCACCTATTTCTTTAACAAGACGCTGGTACTGCAAATACTGCTGATTGGCTTTGATTTGAATACGGTTATTTTCAATCAAACGCCAAACTTCACTCCCCAAAATGCGAACGGTCTCAATATCAGATTCATCATAAGGGGCTGCTTTATTCCCCATGCCAAACAGCATAATGACCTTGTCTTGCTCAAAAACCGGTAGCACAAAGCAACGATGGACATTAATGAGCTGGGCTGTCATGTCCTCTTGCATCAGGAATAAATCTGTTCCACCTTCTTTAGAGTACATTTGCCCGGTTTCAACAATTTGATGACAGACTTCCGTCAACACGATAGAAAACTGCTGATCCAGGTGCGTTTTGCATACGGGATAAGAACACTCAGACCAATGCGCCTCTTCGAGCTTTTTCCCAGGGATAATGATGTGCGCGAATGCCAACTCACTCCCAACCATCTCTCTAATTTGTTCGAGAGCAGCCGATAGAAAGTCAGCCTCTGTAGAATTCTCCATCAATTGTGGCAAACGTAGTAATGCTTCATCACGGGCGGCATTAAGCTTAAGCAGCTCTTCATGATTTTTCAGATTGGTAATTTCAACGTGGGTGCCCGCCATTTTTACCGGCTCCCCTTTCGCCGACCAACGCGTCACCATCCCTCGATCCAAAACCCAGATCCAGCGACCGTCCTTATGTCGCATACGAAGCTCTACCTCATAATAATCCAGCTCTCCGGCAAAGTGCTTGCGAATAAGTTCACTGGATTTCTTTAGGTCATCCGGGTGCGCAAAACGCGCCCAAGTATGAATATTAATAGGTTCTAACTCGTACAGTTTATAACCAATAATTTCCGCCCATCTTTCATTAATGACCAGTCCATCAGATGGGATGTCCCACTCCCAACTACCGGAACGCGTTGCTTTAATAATGGCAGACAGCCGGTTTGACTGCTCCTTGAGGTTTGCGCTCAATGCGCCCGTACCCAGCAAAGCAATCACAACCACAATAAACAGTACCAGCAACAGTAATATCGGCACATGGTAGACCGTCCAGAAACCTTCCAAGTTAAATTCTGGCAAGGCATCGTAAGGTGGCAGATGAAGCGTCCTCAACAAGTTCTGTACAGGAAGATAATCCGCAGGCGGTACAAAACCAGCCATCCCAAACTGCTTAACATAGTCGGCATCCGGCTTAAACTTGAACAACGCGACAACCAACTGTCGAATCTTATGTTCATCGACATTCGACAATACGACGAAAGGCCACTCAGGATACAAGGCCGTGGATACCAGATAAGGGAAACCTTTCATCTTGCGCGGGTGAATCACTTTGATTTGCGTCAGCTTCAACTTGCCCTCGTCTTGCAAGCCTTCCAAAATACCGGTACGGACAAAACCGACATCCGCTTTTCCTGTTAAAACACTTTTAACGACATCATCATTGGTTCCAACCGATAGAAATCTAATTGCCTCAGTTTTCAGGCCACGTTTCTTCAGCTCGAACAAAGGAATTCGATACGCCCCCATATTGCTTGTTGAAGGAACGGCGATGACTTTATGTTGTAGATCTTTGTACTGTGAAATGTCTTTACGGTTTGCCAGTGTGAACACGACACCGCCAAGACTGCTCGTGGTCATACCATGGCGAGAGCGTTGAACGGTAGCGATCGCACCGCTTAGGCTGTTCTCATTTCTCACAATTTCATAAAGACTGGGGTTAACCAACAGTAAATCAACTTCATGGCGATGCAGGGCAGTTTTTAATTGCTCGTTGCTTAATACTTGTAAGTGGATGTGAAAACCCGATACCTGCGAATTTAGGAAATCGACCAACGGCTGGAACTGTTGTCTTGTTTTCTCAGGCTCGCGATAGGCATAGACGCCTAAATTCAGGTTGGAATCCAGGCTCGAATGTGCACAAGCAGACCAGCTCCATAAGCTGACGAAAACAAATAGAATAGACCGTAGTCTTTTATGCAGGCGATTCATATATTATCTTCCGGCAAGTATCGGTTGGATAACAATTTGTCGAAATCATCAAGACGAGAAATCATACCTTGTTCATACATGAGCTCGTTTAATGTCCGAGCGGCGCGGTAAAAAGAGGAGCTTGGACGCAAATAATGTCTATTGGTGGCTAAGCTCGGCAAAATCACACCTCTTAATGCGGACTTAATATCGTTCGGCAGAATATTCTCGTGGTTAGCAATTCGGTAAATGGCATCGCCCAAATTGGTGTTCATACGGGTCAATGCCTCAAAATCGGCTTTGACCAGTTTTTTGATGACTGCCGGACAGTTTTCCAACACCTCTGTTTTGACGGCCAAAACATCAAATATGGTTTCAGGAATCTGGCGGCTATCAAACAACATTTTTGCCCCCAACTCTTTCAGCAAGCTTGCGGTGGGTTCATAGGTAATTACCGCATCAACCTCATTATTTTTCCAAGCTTCAACTTGCTTGTCCGGCGGTAAGTTGACTCTAACGACATCCGTTTCCTGTAACCCAACGGTTTGCAGTGCTTTTGACATCATCAATTCACCCACAGCACTTCTTTCATAACCAATGCGCCTGCCTTTCAACTGGGTCAGATCGTCTACTCCTGAACGAGCAAGCAACATATCGGCTCCTGCAGAACTATCAAAAACTAAAACAACGGTCAAAGCGATGCCTTGATTCCGCGCTCTAAATACTTCGTCTAACGTCAAAGCGGCAGCATCGACCTCCCCTGATTTTAGGCGTTGAATGCTTTGCGAAGCGTTATGCCCTTTAATTAATGAGACTTCATGAGGCAATAGACCGAAATCTTCTGCCAGATAAATAGGCTCATAGCCTATCCACGGGTGGATTGCCATTTTCAAAGACTGGCGACAAGAACAACCAGAAAGAGATGCCAAAGCCGCCGCGGAAACCAAACTACGAATCATAAACTGACGTCTTGTAAACATCTTCTAAAAAGCCTCAAACAGGTGTTTTTACGTAAAACCTTCTTTATTAATACATTTTATCACACTAGAATCGTGCTTCTAATAGGGAGATACCCGGGCCTGCAAAACGCCATTATCATTAAGATAGTAGAAACCTTTCGTTTACTTGTTCCATGCCGCAGATTTTCAGTAGAATTAAACTATCCACCCCCAAAGGACACATATGAAACCAGACAGTCTTGACCAACTTAGGCAAGACCATCATCCTGACATGATTTCCGAAAGGCTGAACGCACCATCAAAACCTCAAGTTCTTCCGGACGCAGTGTTAGGCGCAATTGATGGTTGCGTAACGACTTTCGCAGTTGTTTCAGGAGCCTTTGGTGCAGGTTTTTCCGCTTCAGTCGCGCTTGTGCTTGGGTTTGCAAATTTGTTTGCCGATGGGTTCAGCATGGCAGTAAGCAACTACGAAGCAACCAAAGCCCAAAACGAATATATAGACACCATCAAAAAGCTGGAAGCCGACCATATCGACAGAGTCCCAGAGGGTGAAAAAGAAGAAATACGACAAATCTTTCAACAAAAAGGGTTCCAAGGCAAAATACTGGAAAAAATTGTCGACACCATTTCTCAAGATAAAACGCTATGGATTGAAACCATGCTAACTGAAGAACATGGTCTACAGAAGAATCATTCAAACTGTTCGGTTTCAGCTCTGGCAACCTTCTTGGCATTTATCACCGTCGGTGCAATGCCATTGGTGCCTTACTTGATGTCAGGTTTGAGTCTAACGACACAATTCACTGCAAGCGCGTTAATCGCCATGTTCATGTTTTTCTCCATCGGCCTGATAAAAAGCTTATCTCTTGGAAAACGCCAACTCGCTTCCGGTGTGAAAACGCTGATAATGGGGAGTGCGGCTGCCAGCATTGCTTTTTTGACAGGTTTTGGTCTGCAACACTTGTTTGGAATCAGTATGATTTAATCAATTTTAAAAAAACCAAGCTTACACGAACCATATAAAATGGACCTCCAAGCCTCCAGGAAGATTAAGTCGAAAATATGCTAGAAACAGACTTTCATACATATATTTATGCATTACATGCCGTTTTAATCACGTCTACAGCAAGCATTCTCTTAGTCATCTTCTCTTTGCAAAACAGAGACCTTCCGGTTGCTTCAATCAGACTGTTCAAATTATTTTTTCTGTTTGCAATTATCAGCTGGGTTTCACTCGCCATGAGAGACCTTTACGGCCCGAATCACAAATTTCTGCCGCCGGGAACAGGCTATATCATCAGTAGCTTTTTGCTATTAATTGCCGTAAGACAATGCTCAGACAACCTCAAAAAAATTGCACTCATCGCTGGACTTCATATCATCCCGCTCTATGCCATCTTTCACGCCGAAGGTGCATTGGAGCATATATTGGTGGGTTCAATCTATGCGTTATTTGTTTATCCCGTTATCTTCTATATCTCACTACAGCGTGCCATTAAACTTAAGAACATCGGCAGCGGATTAATCGCACTGAGTGCTTTAATTATTATTATAACGGCTCCAATACAAGCTTACTTGGCATACGAATTCAATAGCTTACACACGGCCTACACCATAGCATTCACTGCCACAACGACGAGCTTTATCTTGGTGTCCATCGGCTTCTTGACATCCATATTGATTCACGACCATAGGAAGCTATTGGACTTAGCGCTCAACGATCCTTTAACGGGCGTTTTAAATCGTAGAGGTCTAACAAAAGCCCTACCTATTATTTTGTCGTCAACGGAAATTCAACGTACGCCATTAAATGTGATAACAGTTGACATTGATTACTTCAAGCAAGTGAATGACAGCTATGGTCATAAGGTCAGCGACGCTGTTTTAACAGAAATCGCAAAGGTTCTCCAAGAGACTTCAAGGCAGGGAGACTTGGTGGCACGTATTGGCGGGGAAGAGTTTGTACTGATCCTACCTAGCCTGAGCTTAGACGCAACTAAGGATATTGCCGAACGCATTAGGCATAAAATCGAATCAACACCGATACAACTTCCTGAATGTAGTATTCAGGTCACTGCAAGCTTCGGAATTGCAGCAGCATCCGGCAGGGTTAATTTCGATGCCTTACTAAAAGAGGCGGACAAGATGCTGTACCAAGCCAAAAACAATGGTAGAAACTGCATTTTCTGCCAAGAAAACCTAAATACGGCTTAATTCTTTTTAGCAGCTTTCTTTTACTTTTGCCCAACGGTAACTTGCAACATGGCTTGCGGATGCACATGTTTAGACCAGGCTTTTAAGATATCTTGCTTGGTCACTTTAGAGATGGCTTTTGGAAAACTCTGCAAATAATCTAACGGCAACCCATAAAACCCTATCATCGAAGCATAAGCCAAGAGTTTGCTGTTACTGTCCATTCTTAACGGAAAACCATCAATCAAATTGCTTTTAATGGCCTGTAATTTCTTATCCGAAAAGTCTTTCATAAAACCTTCCAATGTTTCTCTAACAACCTTATCGGCCTTTTCTTCATTGGCGTTTTTAGTCGATAAACTGATGACAAATGGGCCAGAAACTTTCATCGGGACAAAATAACTATACACCCCGTAAACCAGACCGCGTTTTTCACGAACATTCTCCATGAGAAGCGAACTGAAACCACTACCACCTAAAATCTGATTTCCTACAAATAATGCGGCATAGTCTGGATTACCTCGTTCAATACCTACCTGCGCCAAAGCATAATGTGTTTGCGTCGCGGTAAAGGGAATATGAACGACCTTCGCCTTTTTAAGCGGCATTGGCTGGGACAAAGGTGCTGGCTTTTTACCTTCCGGCAATGACTGCGTCAAACGCGTAGCAATTTGCTCAGCCTCCTTTCGAGTAAGTTTGCCGACAATGGTTACTTGTGCATTACTGGCAACGTAGTATTGTCGATAAAAGTCTTTCAACGTTTGCGCTGTCAATTTCTTCAACGATTGTTGGGTACCTTCCGGTGGATGTGCGTAAGGGTGTTTTCCATACAATTCAGACCACAACTTATCGGACATCAGCGCTGATGGCGTGACGGCCTTTTGCTTCAATTGCAAATACAAACGGTTGCGCTCTCTATCTAAAATTTCCGGTTTGAATACCGCATCAGAAGTCACCTGCTCAAATACCGACAACGCTTGGTGAAGAATCTTGGGACGAGTTAACGTTCTAAGGTAAATAGAAGCACTGTCCCGCCCGGCATCGGTACCGAACTGTGCGCCAATATTATTGAAGTCAGAGCTGATCCCATCCTCAGTCAGCTGACTGGTTGAGGTACCTATCAACGCAGACGTCATATAAGCCAAACCAAATTGATCGCCATCTCTTGCAGAACCTGCATCAAATTTCAGCTCGACATCCATCATAGGCAATTGATTCGCCTGCACAAAATAAACTCTAGCGCCATTTGGCGTATTCCAATGTTGTATTTTTACAGCGGCTTCCGCAGGAAGTAAAAATAACGTTCCCAATCCTAACAGTAAATACAGACCGAATCGTTTCATTATCGAATCCCTCCTGCACTAATCGCCGAAGACTCGGACTGCACTGGCGCTTTACCATTCGGCAGCAAAACACCCAAGGTCATTTTATCTTTAGAAAAATACTTTTTCGCCACTGCTTGGACTTGCTGAGGGGTTACTGTTCGTAAATGCTCGATCCAATGAGCATCAGTATCCACAGGTAACCCGACAGAAATAGAAGCCCCTAACACCATCGCTTGTGCTTGAATTGAGTCTTGGTGGTAAACATACTGAGCTTCAGTTTGTGCCAGTACTCTGCTGAGTTCTTCTGGCTGGATTGGCGTATTTTGTAACTTTTCAATTTCTTGCCACAAGGCATCTTCAACCTGCTTGGGAGTCACGTCTTTGGAAGGCGTTCCCTCCATCAAAAACAACGTTTCGAGTCGAGACAATTCATCGTACCCAGCACCGGCACTTGCCAACTGCTTACTGCCTCTGACCAAATCTTTGGTCAATCGGGAAGAGTCATCTCCATCCAGCACATTGCTTAGCACTGAGAGCGCATAGACATCTTGTTTTTCTTCAGGCGTCTTTGCTGTCGCCAATGTTGGCACGTGAAATCCCATCAAAACACTAGGCACTTTGGTTGCCCCCTTTAAAACAACTTTTCGTTCGCCTTGCTGTGGAATCTCAACCTGAGGTTTAGGTTGCACAATTTTTTTCGACTTATAAACACCATAGTAGCGCTTCGCCAACTTCAGCACTTGCTGTGGATCGACATCCCCAACGACTACTAGTGTCGCATTATTAGGTGCATACCATTTCCGATACCAGTGCCTGACATCTTTTGCTGTGTAATGGCGAATATCATTCATCCACCCAATAGTAGGATGATGAGGTGGGCTATTTATGAAAGCGATTGCATTAAATTGCTCATAGAGATTACTTGCTGGCTTGTCCTCAATTCGCCAGCGCCTCTCTTCTGTAACAACCTCTCGCTCTTTTTGGAATTCCTTATTTTTTATAACCAAGTTGTGCATTCGATCAGCTTCCAGCTTCATGACTTCTGCTAAATGTTGCTTACCGACAACCTGATAATAGACCGTATAGTCAGAAGAGGTAAAGGCATTCTCTTGCCCCCCAAGCTTTGCTACTCTCTCGGAAAATTCACCTGGCTTTAAGGTTTTTGTTCCCTTAAACATCATATGCTCCAGCATATGTGAAATGCCGGTCAAGCCATTCTCTTCATAATTTGAACCCACTCGATACCAAACTTGCTGAACAACCACTGGCGCACGATGATCAGGCTTAATAACCACCTTCAATCCGTTTTTAAGTTGATACTCAAAAATACCCGCATCGCTCTTTGCCATCGCAGCAAAACTCGTAACGGCTAAAATTCCTAAAAACATCCAATGTATCGCAAGCTTCATCGCCTCGAATCCCCTAAAAAAGACCTTGATTTGCTTTATAATAGCCCATATTTATCAACTAAGTATGACCGAAGCTTTGAAAGCCCCCTACGATTACTTAAATCATTTTCTTGGTGATTACCAAAAAATTTAAGGGAACCGAATGTTCAGTTTTTTAAAACGAAAAGACAACCTAAACAAAGCGTTAGAAGAGAACGCTGAGCAAATGTCTGAAGAAAACGTTTCATATGAAACATTTTCGCAAACTGATGCCTTATCTGAAACTCAGTCTATTGCCGAAGAAAAATCTCCCTCATTCTTCGCCCGCTTAAAATCTGGGCTAAAGAAAACTAGACAAGGCTTTACAGATAATCTAGCTAACTTGATTCTGGGCAAAAAAGAAATCGATGACGAACTCCTTGAAGAACTCGAAATGGTTCTTTTAGGTGCGGACATCGGTGTAGACGCGACGGATAAAATCATCCAAAACCTAACAGAACAAGTCTCCAGAAAAGAGCTCAAAGACCCAGAAACCTTAATTAATGCCTTAAAGCTACAGTTAATGGAATTACTTGAACCCGTAGCAAAGCCTTTGGAAATTGATACATCAAGCCACAAACCTTTCGTGATTTTGATGGTCGGCGTCAATGGCGTTGGAAAAACAACCACTATTGGTAAATTGGCTAAGAAGTTCCAAAACGAAGGCAAGTCAGTCATGCTGGCAGCTGGCGATACTTTTCGTGCCGCTGCTGTCGAACAACTTCAAACCTGGGGAGAGCGTAACCAAGTTCCTGTCATCGCGCAAAATACGGGAGCCGATTCTGCTGCTGTGATTTTTGATGCTATTCAATCTGCGACTGCTAAAAAAATCGATGTGCTTATCGCCGATACCGCCGGTCGCTTGCATACTCAATCCAACCTAATGGAAGAGTTAAAAAAGGTAAAACGCGTCATCCAAAAAGTGGACGCATCAGCACCCCACGAAGTGATGCTAGTGCTTGATGCAGGTACAGGACAAAACGCTATGAACCAAGCCCAGCAATTTCATGATGCTATGGAACTGACTGGTTTGACGCTTACAAAACTGGATGGAACAGCGAAAGGTGGAATTATTTTTGCACTCGCTGAAAAAACCGGCTTACCCGTCAGATTTATCGGTGTGGGCGAAAGCATTGATGATTTACGAACTTTTAATGCAAAGGACTTTTCAGAAGCCTTGTTTGATTAGCTAATATGAAATTGCCTGAAACACAAAATGCCAATCACTTATACGCTTTTAAAAAAGGCTATCGGTTGGCTATGGATGGCAAATCTTTAACGCTTATGCCCAGCCTGATTAAGTTGGACAATGCGATGAAAACCCACTTTGAAAGTGGCTGGCACCAGTATCAGGATGACCTGGCTGAAGCATTAGAGAATGAAAAAGAATCCCCATGGCGTAATAAAGCAATTTGGATGGTGATGGCAATCGTTGCAGGCTTAGCAACTGCCAGTGTCATGATTCAGAATATCCAGCAAGAAAAACAAAAAAACAAACCCCAAAAGATAGCCAAAGGACCGGTTACCGCAACCTCTGCTGTAACACCACTTTCTCAGCAAACTCAAGCTCCCAATTCGGATGACTTTGGCCTTCTCACTGCCGCAAAAAGCCAAACCAAAAAGCCAAGCACACCATTAGAAGAGAAACAAAAACTCTCTCAGAAACCCGCCAACGAAAAACCTGGCAACTCTTTATCCTTGCTTTCACATGATGAGCGAACGGACTTGGAGCTATCCAAACAAGAAGCAACATCAGCTCCAGCTTTGACAGAAACACCGTTAGTTCAAAGTCCTATTCAAATTCGCAGAGCTGTTTTTACGACCGAGATAACAAACAGGGAACCAGGAAAAGTTTATAACGACGTCATCCCAAAATTTGTCAGAAAACTTTATTTCTTTACTCAAATAGAAAAGGCAAGTGGTGAGATGCTGTACCACCGTTGGCGTTACAATGGAAAAGTTATGGCAACGATTCCCCTTCAAATCAAAGGGCAAAATTTCCGTACTTGGTCAAGTAAACGCCTCAGTAGCGCATGGAGCGGGCACTGGGATGTCGAGATACTGAACAGCCAAAAGCAACCTATCTACCGAAAAACTTTTATTTATTCGCAATGAACGTTATGAATACCGCTTTAAAGACCATCTTACTACTTACATTTTTGATACTGATTTCCGGTTGTACTACCAATCCGCCTAGACAAACCCATAACAACATCTGCCACATTTATGGTTATGATAGCGATTGGGAAGCCGCAGCCAAAGCTTCCTCAAAAAGATGGGGGGTTCCAGAGTACATTCTAATGGCATTTATCTACCAAGAATCTAGGTTTAAGGATGACGCCCAACCCAAGCGCGAATACGCGCTTGGTATCATTCCCCTACCAAGAGACTCCTCTGCTTATGGCTACTCGCAAGCACAAGATCCTGCCTGGTATGAGTATCAGAAATCAACAGGGAATCGCTTTGCCAAAAGAACAAATGTCGAAGATTCTTTGGATTTTATCGGATGGTACAACTATCAGTCGCACATTAAGAATAAAATTAGAAGAGATGATGCATACAGACTCTATCTTGCCTACCATGAAGGACAAGGCGGCTATGCAAGAAAAACCTACCTAAAAAAGAAATGGTTACTACACGTCGCTACGAAGGTAAAAAATCGTGCTGAACTTTACAAAAAACAGCTTATTGCTTGCCACAAAATTTCACCGGAAAAAACGATTAAAAAATCTCCTACAAAGAATAAAGGTAAGTGCAATGCACCATGGCCCTATTGCTAAATATTGCAAACATAAAAAAACCGGCAAATGCCGGTTTTTTTATATCGTCAATTTAGAAAATTAAGCTTTGTACTTTTCCACAACGATACATGCGTTTGTTCCGCCAAAACCAAAACTGTTACTCATGACACGATTCAAGCCCGCATTTTCAACAATCTCAGTAACGATTGGCATGCCTGCACACTCTGGGTCAAGGTTTTCGACATTAATCGAAGGTGCAATAAAGTCATTTTCAAGCATACATAAGCTGTAAATCAACTCGTGTACACCCGCCGCACCCAATGAGTGGCCTGACATTGATTTCGTTGAACTAATCCTTGGAATCCTATCACCAAACACCTCTCGTATAGCTGCAGCTTCTTTCGTGTCTCCAACAGGTGTTGATGTCCCGTGTGGGTTAATATAATCCACTTCACCATCAATATTTGCAAGTGCCATCTTCATACAACGCACGGCACCTTCACCTGATGGTGCAACCATATCATAGCCATCGGAGTTAGCGCCGTAACCTGTTATTTCAGCATAAATTTTTGCGCCACGAGCCAGAGCGTGCTCCAACTCTTCCACAACAACCATACCGCCACCACCTGCGATTACAAAACCATCTCTGTCGGAGTCGTAAGCCCGAGAAGCCTTCTCTGGTGTGTCATTGTATTTTGAAGACAAAGCACCCATTGCATCAAACAGTACAGACATCGTCCAATGAAGCTCTTCGCCGCCACCTGCAAAAACGACATCCTGCTTTCCTAGTTGAATTTGTTCAACAGCAGTACCTATGCAATGCGCAGAGGTTGAGCATGCAGAACTGATAGAGTAATTAATACCTTTGATTTTGAATGGCGTTGCCAAACAGGCAGAAACTGTTGAGCCCATTGTACGAGTAACCATATAAGGCCCAACACGCTTCACACCTTTTGTTTTAGCAATTTCAACGGCATCGGTGGCATTTGAATTAGATCCACCACCAGACCCAGCAACCAAACCTGTTCTAGGGTTTGAAATTTGATCTTCACTCAAACCAGAATCTTCAACAGCCTGTTTCATTGCAATATAACTATAAGCCGCAGCATCACCCATAAAACGAAGTTGCTTTCTATCAATGTGATCTTGGAAGTTCAAATCCTTAATGGCACCATGTACCTGCGATCTCATTCCATTTTCAGCATACTCAGGGGCAAATACAATGCCTGATTTACCTTTTCGCAGTGAATCGGTAACTTCATCCTTACTATTCCCTAGGCTTGAAACAATGCCTATACCTGTGATGACTACTCGCTTCATAATTAGAAAGAATCCGTATTAGTAAACAAACCGACCTTTAAATCAGCCGCAGAATAAATTTCTTTTCCATCAACAAACATGTGTGCATCAGCAATACCCATGTATAGCTTTCTTTTGATCACACGCTTCATATCAATTACATACTCAACTTTTTTAGCCTTAGGTAAAACTTGTCCGTAAAACTTGACTTCACCTGAACCAAGAGCTCGTCCTCGACCTGGACCACCGGTCCACCCAAGGAAAAATCCTATTAATTGCCACATTGCATCCAAGCCCAAACAGCCAGGCATAACTGGATCGTTGTTGAAATGGCATTCAAAGAACCATAAATCCTTAGTAACATCTAGCTCAGCTCTGATCTGACCTTTACCAAACGCCCCACCTTCTTCCGAAATATGGGAAATTCTATCGAACATCAACATTGGAGGCAAAGGTAGTTGCGCATTACCTGGACCGAACAATTCTCCTCGGCCACATTTCAATAATTCTTCTTTAGTATAGCTAGACTGCTGTTCCATGTAGTTTCCATTTTATAAAATTGTATCGGTATTATACAGAGGCGCGAAAACGAATACAAATTAGTAAAAACCTAGAAAGAATAATCGCTTAAGGAGTTGATTTTTGTTAATTTATGGTTAAAAAAAAACCACTCGCTAGAGTGGTTTTCGGAATATAAGCTTGGAGATGACCTACTCTCACATGGCACCTGCCACACTACCATCGGCGCTGAGACGTTTCACTACTGAGTTCGGAATGGGATCAGGTGGTTCCATCTCGCTATGGTCC
>NZ_WBJR01000015.1 GCF_009296185.1 Hydrogenovibrio sp. JE_KL2 | reverse complement strand
TTGAAGCTCACCGTTAGGGTGTCTCCTGTCTCTAGGTAGGCTTTACCACTGACTGACAAGGTCTGATCACTTGTCTTGAAGTCGCTTGTGTTGCTGCCGGTGTCTTGCGTGATGCTGTCTATGCTCACCGCATCGCTACCCGTATGGCCGCTCGTTCCTATCGTGGTGTCTACGACGATGTCTTGGCTCGCATTGGCTGTGTTGCCTGCTACATCTGTCACCGTGGCTGTCGCTGTATAGGTGCCGTCAGTCAAGCTGGTGCCGGTCGCATCTAGCGTCCATACGCCGTTGCCGTCGATTGTTAGCTTGCCA
>NZ_WBJR01000014.1 GCF_009296185.1 Hydrogenovibrio sp. JE_KL2 | reverse complement strand
GGCCATACGGGTAGCGATGCGGTGAGCATAGACAGCATCACGCAAGACACCGGCAGCAACACAAGCGACTTCAAGACAAGTGATCAGACCTTGTCAGTCAGTGGTAAAGCCTACCTAGAGACAGGAGACACCCTAACGGTGAGCTTCAATGGCACCACCTACACGCTAGGCGGCACAGGCACAAATGATGGCAAGCTAACAATCGACGGCAACGGCGTATGGACGCTAGATGCGACCGGCACCAGCTTGACTGACGGCACCTATACAGCGACAGCCACGGTGACAGATGTAGCAGGCAACACAGCCAATGCGAGCCAAGACATCGTCGTAGACACCA
>NZ_WBJR01000013.1 GCF_009296185.1 Hydrogenovibrio sp. JE_KL2 | reverse complement strand
CATGTATTATTAAATACCTAAGTATTCAACAATTAACCATATACATAGTTGTCGAGATATTTATGTTTTTAGCAACTACTCACTTAAGTAGCTCCCACATAAATTATCTCTGTATTACCTGATTTTTAAAGAACTAAGTCCGGCAAAAAGACTCGAATTTTCCAAGCATTTTTGCTGTCGTTAAGCTGTGAATTATAGCTTTATTTTCTCTAACTCGTCAACTTAATTTTTTCGTTTTTTGAAAAATTTTTAACTCGAACTTTTCAAAAAACTTCCGATTCAAACTTCTAAAATCTCAATCGGTTTTTAACTTCTCTCACAGAGCCTGTGAAAGAGATGCGTATTCTAATCACTCTGAAAATCTTTGCAAGCCCTA
>NZ_WBJR01000012.1 GCF_009296185.1 Hydrogenovibrio sp. JE_KL2 | reverse complement strand
TAATAACCATTTCGATATCTCTCTGGCGATGTTTACCCATGTGGGCGCGGCGGCACCGGGTAATCCTACCGCTATCGATACCCACTGGATTTGGCAGGAGGGCGATTGTCGCCTGACCCAAAATCCGCTGGAGATTAAAAACGGAAAAATTGCCGTTCCTGATGCGCCCGGTCTGGGCGTGGAACTGGACTGGGAACAGGTACAAAAGGCACATGAGGCCTATAAACGTCTGCCTGGCGGTGCGCGTAACGACGCAGGTCCGATGCAGTACCTGATCCCCGGCTGGACCTTTGACCGTAAACGTCCCGTTTTCGGCCGTCATTGATTCTGAAAAAGGACATAAATATGAGTTCTCAATTTACGACGCCTGTTGTTACTGAAATGCAGGTTATCCCGGTGGCGGGTCATGAC
>NZ_WBJR01000011.1 GCF_009296185.1 Hydrogenovibrio sp. JE_KL2 | reverse complement strand
TCGCGCTAAATGACCGGCGAAAAATCTAGCGCATTGAGGTGCATGGCAAAATCTGCCAGGTTGGGGTTATTGAGGTCGTTTGGAAAAGCTAAAGGCGGGAATAAAAAAAACGGCAAGCCATTTCTGGACAATGCCGTTAACACACAAGGAAAACTCCTAAGCTAATATGATATAACTTTCGTTAGTTTTTATAAAGCTCTTATCAGGGTCAACCCTTGAATTTTTACTCAATACTCCATGCAATGACGCATCGACTTTTTTAGTCACCAGTATTGATGTATCAAATCTCGTCCGTGTTGATTCGAAATTGGATACATAAAAACTGGTCTGTACCGTTAGGCTCCTTATCTCAGTAGCCTACTTTGTGGGTCTGTCCTTACTCTGGAACTTACCAGTAAGATATTTCCAGAGTAAAAACGGACTCGTATCAATCTAATGCCTGGTTATTTCAACAGACTTAGAACGTTTTGTTGCGATTGGTTCGCTTGCGACAACATACTCATACCTGCTTGTTGTAGGATCTGAGTTCTTGCCAAGTTCGCACTTTCAGTCGCAAAGTCTGCATCTTCAATTCGGCTTCTTGCCGCCATGATGTTTTCGTTTACGTTTTTCAAGTTCGATACGGTGTAGTCCAAACGGTTTTGTACCGCACCGTACTTCGCACGTGTCTTCGCAATTGATACCAACGCACCATCTAC
>NZ_WBJR01000002.1 GCF_009296185.1 Hydrogenovibrio sp. JE_KL2 | reverse complement strand
TTGAAGCTCACCGTTAGGGTGTCTCCTGTCTCTAGGTAGGCTTTACCACTGACTGACAAGGTCTGATCACTTGTCTTGAAGTCGCTTGTGTTGCTGCCGGTGTCTTGCGTGATGCTGTCTATGCTCACCGCATCGCTACCCGTATGGCCTGGTGTACCAATTTGAGTATCAACACTGTAGGTATGATCTGCATTACTAATAACTGTAGCGCCGGAAGAATCTTTTGAGGTAACGGTTGCCGTGAACGTTTTATCTGAATCTGCTTCCAAATCAGAACCTTTAACACTTGCACTCCATTTATTGTCAGTACCAACCGTGCCAGTATATGTCGTACCATTGATAACCATAGTAACCGTATCACCAGACTTGATTTCACCGCCCGATGCTGTACCTGTTACTGTGATATTGTTACCAGCTTCAGATGCGTTAACAACATTGTCCTGAGTAACAGGATCAATCGTGACCGTACCAACATGGACACTACCCGCCGGCTCAACTTTTATGTCAAGCTTACTGCTATCATCGGAGTTCGTGGTGTAAGTAATTTGAGGAACGGTGCCATCCCAATCATGCACAGGCGTAAAGGTATAACTACCATCTGCATTTAGGGTCATCTGCCCTACACCTGAAATGGTGACGGAATCACCCGCATTATGCGTTGTGGAATCTCCAGAAATAGTGAAACTAGCGACTTTCAACGTATTATTGGGGTTGCTGTCATTCGCCAATACATTTCCATTGGCAACGGTGTTTTCTTGAATAATGATAGAGTCATCTTGCGTCACGCGCGTTGTGAAGTCTTCTTCACCTTTAATGGCTGGGTTACCAGAAGAATCAACTGAATTGGCAATGACTTTGTAGTTTGCATCATCCGGCCAACTACTCATATCAACGCCAGTAATAGACCATTTACCATCAACCCCTACGGTTGGCTGTTGACTAGACGGCAAGGTTGTTGAGTCAAAAAGAACATTGCCACTTGAGTCTTGTACTTCAATCGTAACGGTTTGCCCGGCAGCAATGGAGCGTGTACTACCACTAATGGTGACACTCTTGTCTTCGTTACCGGCAACGATATTGTCTCCAGTAATCGGATCTATATAAACACGGCCCGCACTGGTATCAATCAAATAGAATTCTGTCGAAGTACTGGTTGCTTGCTCACCCTGCTGATTAAATCCGGTTGTCGTAGCCTGTACAATTTGGTCGGAATCATTGACAAAATCGGTTCCAGGAACGGCAATAGAATATTTCCCATCCGAACCGTAAGTTCCTGAATAATTTTTCCCATTAACTGTAAGCGTGACTGTACCGTGATCTAGATTCAACCCAGTAACCGTACCGGTAACATTAATCGTGCCATTGGCTTCTTGCGCATTAACCAAGCTATCTGAGGTAATTCTGTCAATATCAAGAGAAACCGAGAAAACAGCTTGCTGAGTCGTAAAAAAGCTGTTTTGACTGTTTCCGGTTTGATCATCAGGCTGTCCATTGCCTTGCCCATCAGGAGTTCCAGTATCAAATCCACTGGTGACGTTCCCTTGTGCTCTATCAGCTTGAACAGCATCTGGCGTCTGAGAAGAAGAAGATAGTGGCTGTCCGTTTTCACCGGCAGCGGTCGCACTCAAGTCGTCGGCATGACCAGAAAGAACCTTCTGAGCCAGGTCTTTAACGTCATCCTGGTTCTGAGCTTGCAATTCTTCAGCCGTTGCTCTTGGCATAACATCGTCGTCTAGACGGGCAACAGAATTTTGCCCCAGAGTGAAAACTGTACCATCAGCCAAATAGATTAAAATGGATCCACCATCAGCCGTCACAATAACGTCGTCAGCGTGGACAACCATCCCTTCTTTAAGTTGTACCAACTCCCCAGAAGGAAGTTTGATGTAAACTACCCCGGTAATTTCTCCAACTCGACCGATTACAACAGAATTACTTGCAGCCATTAGACTTCTCCAGCTCATGCTTTTTTACTCAGTAAAAGCACTATAAAATCTTCGTCAACCAAAATCTATTGTACTCAGGGACAATATTCCCCCTTTTTTCTGCCGTTTGCTTTCTAAAAACTACTAACTAATTGAAGCAACTAGACTTTTTTTATTTTTTTCTTATAATTGAAATTGATACTCAAAGGAAATGTGCGAGATATGCACAATTCTGATATGCAAAAGGAATGCTGTTATGAACAATGTTAATCCTGTTTTAGCAAGTGCGACCCAAGCCACTTATATGCAGTCTAATGGGTTATCTGATACGGCGGCAAAAGAACCTAAAGTCACAGAAAAATCGACTACAACTTCCTCTTCTGCAGGTAATTCAACCGTTACACTTTCGGATAAAAATCAGTCGTTGCAATCAGACTACCTCAATTTGGCGAAAAACCGTAGAGTGAACGAAAAAGATTCTGCCAGCACTGAAGCAGCAGAAAAAGGCGAGACAACCAATGGGTTGACCTATTCTGCTAATTTTCAGGCGCAAGCTAATTACAACGTACTAAATTCAACTAATCAAAAATAAAAACAACAATCCTCCTATTCCATCGCCTTGGCGCTGATTTATTCAGCGTTAGGCGAAGGCTTTTAGCATCTAGTCAGCTTTCTTCAATACAATTTCACACTCCCTCAAATCTCTTTTATTAAATTTAAGCGTAAACTTTATTTCAGGTTAACGAATATGGATTGTCGTTAACTGGGTTTCTCCGAAACCTAATTTCATTAACTCAAATAATATTCAATTAAGACCTCCTAAGCTTATTTGAATATGCTCCTCAGTTGAAAATCGCGCCGATTTATTCGGCGCTTTTTTTTGAAAAATCTCTTAAAATACTCCTTCATTTCGCAACACAAGGACTTTCTATGGAAACCGTTCATGGTAAACCTTATCGTCATGGTCATGGCACCGACGAACAACACAAACAAGACCAGGCACTTTTTTCAAAATTACTTGAACACCACAGTCAGCTAGAGCGCCACACGCAAAAAATCGACAATGGCATTATCGCCACGACCACTTCTCAAAATTCAGAGCTGGCAAAAGTACTGCAAGATCACGTAGTCGGTATGGAAAAGCGCTTTGGCATGGGCAGAGCCATTCGCTCTTGGGACCCATTGTTTGCAGCATTATTTGAATACAAAGACCAAATCAACATGCATTACGAAGCTATTGAAAACGGCGTGCAAGCAACACTCACCGCAGAAGACCCTAAACTCATTGAGTTGATTCATTGCCATGACCTTACGCTGCATGGTTTTGTCAACGAAGGGTTTGAAGCCGGCAGACGTGAAAGCCCCAAACCTGACTGGCTGGATTAAAACCTATCAGACCTTTTCCGTGACACTTGAATAATGAAAGCAACGCCCTTATAAATTTGCCAAACGAAGTCACTTGAAAGGAAAAAACATGATTATTATGTGCCCACATTGCGGTGGATTGAATCGCATTCCTGATGAAAAGTTGAGTCAATCCCCTTCTTGCGGAAAATGCAAACAACCTTTATTTACCGGAACACCCGTGGAAATGACGGGTGAACAATTAATGCGAGCCATCGACAAAACCGATCAGCCGATTGTGGTAGATTTCTGGGCGCCATGGTGTGGGCCTTGTAAGATGTTTGCCCCTACTTTTTCCCAGGCCGCACAACAGCTAGAACCTTATGCCAAGCTTGTCAAAATCAATACAGAAGTCGAGCAGCAAATTGCCGGGAAATTTAATATTCGATCAATCCCGACACTCGCCATTTTCAAAAACGGAAAAGAGATCGCTCGACAATCAGGTGCGATGCCTCTGCAAAACTTTGTACAATGGGTCAAACAGTCCATTTAATATTCACCGCCACCAAGGAAACGCTTTATGGAAATCGGCTCAACCGAACATAAAAGACTCTTAACGAAAAGCATCGTCAAAATTGCAGTAAAAACGATTTCGATAGGATTAGTGATTGGGTTATTTCTGATGTTTCCAAGCTTGATTCGTGAAAATGCATTTTCTAATGGCTTGGCCATTGCTGGACAAGTCATTATCATCGTTGCTTTGATTTATGCGCTTAGCATAGCCTTCTCAAAGTACTGGAAAACCTTAAGAAACCTATAAATAGGTATGATCTAAAGGTGTTTAAGCGCGCTTTAGCTTAAAAGCCAGAACTCGGTCACGAACGCGTTGCCACTTAAACACCGGCAACGACTTCGCCCATCCCAATGCCAGACTCCTTACATCTTCATCATCCAGACTAAAATGGTTTTTATCCAAAGCACGAACTAGCTCAAACAGCGATGATGCGTCTCCATAATGCGTACGAATTTTCTTCTCCCACTGCCCAAAGCTCAAGTTTTTCACTTCCGAGCCAAACTGCGACACCGTCCAGGTTACAAGAGCTTGCCAGATCTCATCTCGGTTTTTTGCCTGTTTAATGGCCACAACCAAACGCCATTTATGCCACGCATCCATAAACATCCACAGCAGCAACAATAATAGAAAAACAACAAGCCCATAGAACAACGCATTCATCAGCCAATAGACGACTCTAGGAACAGAAAACACCCATTGACCGGATATAAATTGATCAACGAGCTTACCAGAAGCAGGGTCGAAATAAGTGACTCTGATATCTGGTAATCGAATCAATCCTAATGAAACAAAGCGCAACGGCTGCTTAATCAATCTCTTCGATATCAATCCGCTTTCCGTCCACTGCTCATGTTTGTTCTGATCTGGCATCAACCATTCAACCGCATGATTATAGGCAAACTGACTGGTAGGATCCGGCAAGGTGTTTGGATCCAAATTTTCACCTTTTACCGTTAACTCCCAATCCAGCTGTTGGTTTTCTACCTGCCAGAAACTTAGCTTGCTAGGCATCAATGAGACCTTTCCTATCGGCATGGCAACCGGCAGATAACTTGGCAAAGGTTTCACGTGAATCCACTGGGTGTCATCAAAAAATAACCAAGGGCGTCCGTTACCCGTATTTTGCACCTCAACGATAGGTGTGCGTACCTTCACCTTACCAGGCTGCTCGCTTCCCACCAGCATTTGAAACATACGCTGATTTCCCAACCAACGTTGATTACCGCCAACCGGTTGTTCAGTGAAAATATGCGTCACCTTGTCATTGGCATGTGGATGCAAAAGCATACGCGCACCCAAACTCGGATCAGAAGTTTTGACTAGCGCTTTCCAGCTTTGCAACTGATTCATATAAGCTACGTTTTTAGGAGGCTGCCATTCAATGGTCACATCACTATTCGGGTCAACTCGAACCACTGCGCCATCGAACTGCAAGCTACCGATATGGATAGCAGGGAAATGCGCGTCCCCTGCTTGGCGTGGATAAAGCACCAACCGCATGTAATCCGAGTCCCCATCCACATCATAGATTTCAAACTGCTTGCGAATCCTTTCTTTATCGAATTTTGTAAAGTCACTTTCTATGTTGTGCCCTTTCAAAATAAGGGTTACCGGCTCGCCCAATGTAATTTGCAACGGCGACAGGTTCACACTGTCAGCGTTTGCTGACATCACCACTAGCGATAATGCTAACCCAAGCCATAAATGAGGTTTCAACACACTTGTCCATTTCATTACCATGGCTTCACTCCCGGCAGATCATGCGCCTGCTCTTGCTCAGCCTGAAAGCCTTCTTCACGCTCAAAAAGGTGTTGTAATAACAAAGACTGTTTATCTTGTACCTGTTGCATTTTTTGCTCGAATTTCTCAATGGTTCTTCTGCGTTTTTGCTGGTCCAAAATCGCATTCGCAGTCTCTTCAGCCTTATCAGTAGCCTGTAGCTTTTCAGATGGTTTTAAACGGAAATCAGTACGATCTTCTTCGTCCGGCAAAACAAAGTCTTTTGCCTGTTTTTCTCCCTTCTGTGAATCCCCTGAAACGCCTTTGCCTGGGTCATTATTTGGCTTTTGCCCGCCATAAAAGCTGCCTTCCGCATCACGGGACTGATCCCCTCTACCGCTTCCATTACCCTTTTCATCGTTTTGCTGCTTGCCTTTCCTTTGCTGGCGCTGCATCTTTTTCGCCAACTCAAGGTTGTGTTTGGCTTTATCGTAATCAGGTAGATAAACCAAGGCTTGTTCATAAGCTTCTATTGCCTGCGGAAATAAGTTGGACTTGAAAAAAGTATTCCCCAAATTAAACAATGCCTGAGCGCGTTCCTGATCATTTCGACCGCCAACAGCAGCCTGCGTAAAATACAGCACCGCCGATTCATAGTCTGCTGCCCTATAGGCGGCGTCTCCAGCACCAAACCACCCATCATATTGATTCAAGCCATCATAAAGCTGCTCGGACAAATCAAACTCATTCGATTGGAAGGCCTGGTATGCCCGCTGTTGTTTGGAGATTTGTTGGCTGGCACTTAAATCCGCTGATGGAGACGCCACATCATCTTGCGCCTGTGAAGGGGTTGGTAAACCCAATAAACTTACGGAAATCAACCCAACCGCCAGTACGCCAACCGAGCTGGAAACCTCTGACCTCAATTTGATCGGATAAAACGCCAGCACCAGTAAAATAAAGGCGGCCAACTCAAATGGCCAAGCATGATCTTGCCAAATCGGCGTTGAAGACACGATGGTACGTTTTTGCGCTTGCTCCGTTACCGCACCCAATAACTGCTGCAAAAAGGCACCTTGATTGGTTGCTTGCAGATACTCGCCACCCACTTGTCCGGCAAGTTTTTTCAAGAAGTCCGCTTCCAAACGAGACGTCACCAATTTGCCAAAAGCATGCAAATAGCCGGTTGGGTCGGTAAACTCAGGAATACGGCTGGCAGCGTTTTTACCAACGCCGACCAAAATCACTTTCGTGTCTGACGCGCCCTTGTCTGATGTCTTGTCACTTCTTTTCGCCAAATCTTCCGGTAGCGTTTGCGGCTCGTACTCGACAGGTTCACCATTGGTTAACATCACCAATACCTGTGCCTTGCCGGCGGTTTGCTTAAGATGTTTCAAACCAAAATCCAATGCCGGATAAATCTGCGACCCTCTGGTCGGTAGCATCCCCGGGCGCACTAAACTCAGATAATGTTTGAATAACGCTCTATCAAACGTTAGCGGCGACACCAAGTGCGGTTTTCCGGCATATACCATCAGGCCAACACGATCATTCGGTTCTAAACGGTTCAATAAAGATTCAATCAAAGCGCGGCTAAAAATAAAACGATTCCCGCCCATGTCCTGCACCAACATAGAACGGGAGACATCCAGACCTATCAAGATATCCACGCCCGCACGAGACGATTCATTTGGCGCAGGAATCGCACTTCTTGGCCCCGCCAGGGCAATAATCATGGCAATCCAGGCGAAGGATAGGAATGTCATTGGCGATACCAATCTACCAAAGCCGTGCTGGATAAAATGCCATAAACCAAGAACTCGCCGCCCGAAGGGGTAAGGCGAGAAAAATCTGCCAGGTTGGGGGGTAGCACTCTCACCCTCGCCATCACTCAAATTAGCAGAAGCGTTTAATCCATTGCGTGCCGCAGCGTCAGCTTTCACCCAGGGCAATAAATCGGCATCTGCGTAGTGCGCCGTTTGACGTTTTTTAATTACATAAGCAATCAACCACCAAACGACGGGTACCAGCATAAACCACAAGGTTTGTGCGTCGCGCCATTCCCACCCTTCCGGCCAGATCAACGCCCAAACATCATTGAATAACAACACCAGATGGTTTTCTGCGGAGGTTAACCAACTCAACATTAAGCCACCTCCTCAATCTGCAAGCGTTTCGCCAACAGTTGCACCAACGCAAAATAAAACACAAACACCATCAAAGCCAAAGCCACAAAATAAGGATAGAGTTCAATTTTCGCGGTTTTCTTCTGCGGGGTTTCCAGTTGTGCACCTTCGGTTTGGTCAATGGCCTGCAATACTTTCTGTAAGCTGGCTTCACCATTTACCTGATAGTAGCGCCCACCGGTTTCAGCCGCTAAATGTTTCAACATGCCACTTTTCAAGGGTTGATAAAGCAAGCCGGTAAACGCGCGTTTGTCGGCTTTTGCGCTGCCCGCACCGATTCCGATAGTGTAAATAGGCACATTCAAGCCCTGCGCATAAGTGATGGCGTCGTCCAGAGGAATCCGGCTGGCACGGGATTGCCCATCCGAGATAAAAATCACGACGCGTTTTTGTGTGGTTTTCGTCGAGTTTTCAGTTTGCTGAAGCCCTAACCCCAAAGCTTCACCAGCGCCTTCATCGGTGCGACCGGCAAGGTAAGGTCTCAGACGTTTGAGCATCAACCTCGCCGTGACGGCATCGGTGGTCAATGGCATTAAAGTGAATGCTTGCTCAGCATAAACGATGAAGCTGAAACGATTACCCTGCAATCCGGACACAAACTGATCCAATACTGATTTCACCACCGCCATGCGCGTGGTCGGTTGACCATTCATTTCATAGTCAGGCAACAGAAAGCTCGCGGAAGACTCAATCACAAACACCAAATCCCGCACCGTTTTGGTTTGCGGCTCGGGTGGCAAAGGCACTTCTTTCACGGGGCTTGCCAAAGCAATCGCCAATAGCGCTAAGATGACCCAGCGTAGCGCTTGCAGTGCCCAGCGCCAAAAACTCGACTTGGCTTGCGGTTGTACAATCCAATGCATACGGTCAATCAAAGGGTGACGGAAAGACATGGATTTCATTTCCGCGGCTTTATCCCAATCACTTTGTCCTGATAGGCACGCCTTGCCTTTTGAGGCAACCCAGAAAATCAATGTCAAAACCGGTGCCAGCCCAACCAAAACCAAGGCCATTGGGTGTTGAAAAATCCAACTCGACCACTGTGGAATCTCCTGCCAAAATGCCGCCCAAGTCATGCCATCACTGACCATGATGCTCTCCTTGGTTAGTCTCGATTTTCGCAGTTTTCCGCTGAACCCGTGACACTATGAACGTCACCACCGTACGCCCTTTGTATGCCACCACACTGGGCAAGGTTTTCAACTGATGTTTTTCATGCGCATTCAAAGCTTGTTTCAAAGCCTGCAAAGTAGCAACCAATGTTTCACGTGAAGCATGACTACGACTGAAACATAATGGCTCTAACGCTTGCTTTAAATTCAACACATCCTCCGCCAATAAAAGCTGATGGCGTCTGGCATCATCGAAAATTTGGAATAGTTTTAGGGCTTCTTCACGACCTTCATCTTGGTCATCAATCGTTGATTGTTTAACCCAATGACCGCTCAAATCTTTCAACTGCCAGCGAAGATGAAAGCGTCTCCAGTAACGATTACGCAGCCAGTAAAGCACGCCCAGCAAGACCAACGCCCCGAATGCAATCAAGCCGATTTCCAGCCACAACCACCAGTTCGTTCCCGGCTGGCTCGGCAACTCGATATCAATCAATTGTGCAGCCAAGCCCTGAGCCGGGCTGGCTAAATCCGTAGTTGCAGGCGCATCTTGCGCGGCAACGCTATTGGAAAAGAAAAATACCGGCAGGCTTGCTGCCGCAAAAGGGATTTGAGACCAAAGGCGTTTCACTGAGCGTTGAGTATGCATCACGCCGCCCCCGCAAAACCGACATGACGGTGTAGGTTCAACAAGTCATCTTGTGTCGAAATCTCAATCAATGTCACGCCCACGCGAGACAACTTTTGACGCAAGGTTTCAAAATATTGGCTTGCCCAGGCTTCATAGGCGACATAATCCTGATGCGTCAGACTATGCGCCTGAGTTTGGCCATTCAACCCTTGCAACTTAAGCCCGGAAATCGCCGGCAGTTGCTTTTCAACCGCATCATAGACCAACACCGCTTTAAGCATAACTTTCTGCTGTAACGCCGCCATCACATTGAGGGTAGCGTCATCCAAATCTTGAAAATCACTGATAATGATAAGGCGTGAACCGACTTGCAGGCGTTTCTGACACTCCAACAATTCATCATGCAGACGCGGTTCTTTTGTCACGGTCATCGGCGGCTGAGGCACCGATAAGAACTCCATCAACTGTTCATAGCTGCTACGTCCTTCAAAAATCGGCGTGGATTTCACCGTTTCCGCCAAACGAATGGCATCTACCGGCAACCCTGCCATTTGTGCTTGCCATGCATAATATCCGGCAACACGCACCGCTTGCGTCACCTTTAATCGCTGCTGGGTACCGAAGCGCATCGACTGACGTTGATCGACGAGCAACGTCCAACTCTCCTGGCGCTCTTCCTGAAAGAGTTTGGTATAGGCTTGCCCTGTGCGCGCCATCAAACGCCAGTTGATTCGGCGGACTTCATCACCCGGTTGATAGAGACGGCTTTCTTCATATTCCATGCCGGACCCTAGAAAACGACTGCCCTGCTCGCCCTGCTTCAGGGACTCACTGGCTTTTGGATTCGGTGTGGCTTTCGGCACCATTTGCGATAACATTTCACCCAGTTGATGAATGTCTTTTTGCGATAAAATCGGTTGCCTAACGGCCACCGTATCAGGCTGCACAGGCTTGAATAACTGACGCAACCAATCCGACAGACGATTAAAATTGAACAACACCGACTTTGATGACATGAGGAACCTAACGTAAACGGTTTATTGAGCAGCAGTTTGTGCGGTCTGAGCCATCGGCACGGGAACGCGTTTGATGATTTCGGCAATCACCGAATCTTCCGTCCATTGTTGTGCACGACCCGAAAAACTGACACGGATACGATGTCTTAGAATATCCGGTAACATCGCAATCGCATCGTCCGGCGTGACAAAATCACGACCTTGCAGCCAAGCATAAGCGCTGGCACTATGCAGCAATGACAGCGTCGCACGAGGCGAAGCACCGATTTCGACAATGCCCGCCAAAGAAGCATCATAGGTTTCAAGTTTACGCGTCGCGGCAGTCAAATCGACCATGTATCTTTCCACTTCAGGCGAGACATATTGCTCGGAAATTTTATGGCGTGCGGTCAAGACCATCTCCGGCGTCAAGAAAGCATTTAACTGTTCCTTATCTTCACCAAAGTGATGCGAACGGTCACGACGAAGGATTTCCAGCTCTTCTTCATCAGTCGGATAATCCAACACCACATGCAGCATAAAACGGTCAAGTTGTGCTTCCGGAAGCGGATAAGTGCCGCTCTGTTCAAGCGGGTTTTGCGTTGCCATAACAATAAATAAATCCGGTAGCATGCGCGTTTTACCACCTGCAGTTACCTGCTTCTCAGCCATGGCTTCGAGCAATGCAGACTGCACCTTTGGCGGCGCACGGTTGATTTCATCCGCTAATACGATTTCATTGAAAATAGGGCCTTTAACGAAATTGAGCTGCCCGGATTGCGGATCAAGAATATCCGATCCCATCACATCACCCGGCATCAAATCCGGGGTGAACTGAATACGTTGAAAGCTCGCCTTAACCGCTTCAGCCAAAGTTTTAACCGCAGTGGTTTTTGCCAAACCCGGCGGTCCTTCCAACAGCAAATGTCCCCCTGTCAGCATCGCAATCATCAAACGCTCCAACAGAGACTCCTGACCTACGATTACTTTTTGTAAATGGGTTTTAAGTTGTTTAAATTCCGCTTGGCTAGCCATAAATTTCCTATTCGTTAACTTAGGTATAAGTAACTTCTTATTTTCACACAAATATGAATGTTGCCGGATAAAATTATTTTGTGCAAACCGTTTGCTACTCTATCGTAAATGCACTAAAAATCTGCCAGGTTGGGGGGTTAAGGCGTCAGCAGAATCAGAAAAGCGATGCCGTCATTTGCTGGCTAGCATTGGATTTTTGATCGGCAACATCATCCATGGCCTTTTCTTCTTCCGACAAAAATTGGGAAAAAGGCTGGTCTGGAAAATCCTGTTCATACTCAGCGACTGCTTGCTCCGCCAACACTGAGACGGATTTGTGGGACGAGTGCAACGCGTTATGAATAAAATGAACCAGCGCGGCCTGTTGCTGCTTGGGGTAAGGATGCAAGAAAGGTAAACACGCCAACAGGTTTTCCTGGGTTTGCCAGCTTTGCGTCACGCACAGACTTTTTAAAATACTGATGGTTGAGCCTTCAGGTAGCTGACCTTGATTACCAAGGTAGATTTTCAACAGCTCACTCGCGCCCCGTTGCTGTTTTTGTTTCAACAAGGGCAACAGCTGCATGACAAAATCCGGCTGGATTTTAAATTGACGGTAAATGGACTTAAGATCGTCCGGATGACCATTCCAAGTGTTCAAAGTACTTTCTAAATTCATCGTTGCAGACTCATTTTGCTAAACTTTAAACTCCTGATAACACAAGAAAAAGGATAAGGCTTAATCTAACTTCACCTCTATTGAACCCATTTCAATTGCAGATTGCAAATTTGTTTTCTGTAAAATAGCGAGACCTAAAAATAACTGATTCAAAAATGAAAAAACCAGCCGACCGTAACTTCGACAACCTCGTCCACAAATTTGAAAAACGGGTTTATGACACCGTTAAGGGCGAATGGCGTCTGAAACTGCTCAAAGAAGACCTCGACCACCTATCTCAACAATCCCATCTGAACGTATGGGATGCAGGTTGTGGTTTTGCTCAGGTATCACAATGGCTGGCGGAAGCCGGGCATCAAGTCACGCTATGTGACCTCTCAAAAAAGATGCTGCACAAGGCAGAACAAAATTTTTCGGAAGCCAAGCTAAACGCTGACTTCTTACATGGGGCGGCGCAAGATTTGGCGCCCGAATTACCAGAGTTTGATTTGGTGTTGTTCCACGCCGTACTGGAATGGTTGGCTACGCCTCTAGAAACATTGAAAACCGTTGCTAACAAAGTCAAAACGGGCGGCACGCTATCGCTACTGTTTTATAACCGCAACGCTTTTGTGTACACCAATGTCCTGAAAGGCGAATGGCGCTGGCAGTTTATTCTTGAAGACGCTTATATTGGCAAAGGCAAAAACCTTACGCCGCCGAACCCACAATTTCCGCATGAAGTGATTGCCACTCTTGAAAGCTGGGGGTTTGAAATCGAGATGCAAACCGGTATCCGCGTATTTCATGATTACCTCAATCCCCAGGTACTGGAAAAATCTGATTCCGAAGAGCTCTTCGCCCTAGAATATCAATATTGCCGAATGCCGACTTATCGCGATATGGGGCGTTATATCCATTTGGTTGCTAAAAAAGACTAAAAAGTTAGTGCGGTAAATCCTTTTGCTTTTAATTTAGAAACTACAACCATGCAACATAAGTATCAGAAACAATTACTCAAAGAAGCTTTTAGACAACTCAAACTGCAACCGAAGATTTTGCAGATCAGTTTTTTCTGGTGGCCGACGATTTTAGGGTTCGCGCTGCTGATTGGTGGCTTGAAATATGTTTATGAAACCGAATATGCTCGCCCCCAAATGGCCTATATGGGCGTACCGAAAACACAGAACAATTGGCAAAACCTCACTCACACCTTGAGAAACGATGGCTACATGGTTGGTTACTCGGAAAAGTACGGCAATCCGCTTTGGGTCACCTACAAAGTCACGCAAAACCAGAAAAAGCTCGGCAAGCGCGGCGAGTTTCATGCTGACTGGCGCAGCCTGCGTCATGTCACCAGTGACGACTATCGCCGAACAGGTTATGACAGAGGTCACATGGCGCCCAACTATCTCATCGGCAGCCGTTATGGTCGTGAAGCTCAGCTACAGACCTTTCTCATGACCAATATCACGCCGCAAAAACATAACTTCAACGCCAAAATCTGGCAACGACTGGAAGAAGTCAGTGCGGATGTCTTTTCCAAACAATTCCCGTCATTTTGGGTGGTGACCGGGCCTATTTTCAGTCAAAACCCGAAAATGCTGAAAGGCACGGACATCGCCATTCCAACCGCGTTCTACAAAATTTTCGTGCGTCCTTCAGTAGATGGAAACCCCCCGATCGCCTTGGCGTTTATCATGCCTCAGACAGCAAAACCGGATGATTCTTTGATGAAATATGTGGTAACAATTGACGAGGTTGAGCAACGGACAGGTATCGACTTTTTCTGGAAACTGAACGATACTGTTGAAAACAAGCTGGAAGCTCACTCAAACATCAATGCTTGGGGATTACCAGCCGTAGCGAACCGACCTAGCCGTTATTGAAATGGAAATGCCTGAAAAACAGACCGACAATCCACTTGCACTCAACCGCAGACAATTCCTTAAAAATGGCGTGGCTTTAGGCGTGCTCGGCGCACTTGCCGGCTGTACGCCAACACAAGTCCGCAGAAGCTTCACCTCCGCAGAACAGCTGTACAACGGTGATGTGCCTAGTGCATTGACCTCTCAGATTCCGGTCACGGGCATTCCGCAAATCGACTCCCTGGTTCGCAAACAAATCAACAAAATGGTGAAAGAGCTGGCAAAAACTTGGGGCGACAAAAAAATCGCGTCGCAAAAGGAATATGTCAAGTACACCGATAAATACCAAAGCCGAGCCATCATCAATTTCACCACCGGGCATATCCGCGTGGAAACGGTTGTCGATAAAAACGAAAAGGCGGCACTTAAAGCCGCCATCATCAGCACCTTGTTAACACCTGATGACCCGAGTACCGTTGATTTACTATCCGCCAAATCGGTGAAAACCGGCAAAAAGCCCTTTTTATATGGCTTGGTTGTCGACCAGGATCAAAAGTCCGTCACCACGCAGTGGCGAGCTAATCGCTATGCCGATTACCTGATGGCGCACGCTTACCAAAGTGATACTTATAACGGCAAACCACGCCATTACGTCACTTTCGAAATGGTTAAAGACCATGACGCCAATCAGCAGAAAAAATATGCCACTCAAGTCGGTCGTCAAAGCAAACGCTTCGACATCGAGCCGGCTTTGGTGTATGCGATTATCGAAACCGAAAGTGCTTTCAACCCTTACGCTATGAGCCATATCCCAGCTTATGGCTTGATGCAAATCGTGCCGCAAACCGCCGGTCGTGACGCTTACCGATTGATTCACAACAAAGACATCGCTCCGAGCAAAAACTATCTGTTCAAGCCGGATAACAATATCGAAATGGGTACGGCGTATTTGCATATTCTCGACACCAAATATTTAGGTGCGGTCAAACAAGAAAAATCTCGTGAATACTGCGTAATTGCCGCCTATAACACCGGGAGCGGAAATGTACTGGCGGCCTTCGACCGTGATCGTGGGCGCGCGGTGGAGAAAATCAACCAACTCTCCAGCCAACAGGTTTACCGGCACTTGGTGAAAAACCTCAAGTACGAAGAAGCCAGACGCTACATACAAAAAGTCACGCGCAACAAAAGCAAATACCTAAAAGCATAATTTTCTGGTAAATGCATAAAATCTATCAGTTTGTGTTGTACACATCCCATTGAAAATTCGTCGCGCTACTTCTTAATGAAGTGAGCGCGTTAAAAATGGCGCTGTTTGAGCGCAGCGAGTTCGCCATTTTGCGTGAATGAGTTTAGAAGTATCGGGGGAATTTTCAGGGTTGCCTTCTTTGGTTACTTTCTTGGCAACGCAAGAAAGTAACAAGACGCCCAAGATGAAAAAAACATACTATAAGGTTATTGTAAGGCGTCTTAACTCTCACAACATTAATGTGTTTAACAGCTTAAAATAGCCTGTTTTAATGGTTGAGTTTCTAAAAGATTATCTGAAAGAAAGACCACCTTTCCACCTAAATCCGTTACATTTTTAATTGGCCCTTTCTTCCTATCACAAGTGAGTACTACGCTATTTAAAGAACTTACTGCTACCGATGCATCGGCTAAATTCGCAGTCAATCCAGAACCCTTTTTCGGTTTATTTACTATCTGTTTTTTTGTTTCTTCTAATCCGTAAAACTCGCGCTCATCATCTGATTGAAATGTACCATGACCAAAGCCTGCACCAGTTTTTAAAGAATTTGCTTCTGCAAAGCAAAAGATTGCCTTTTTTCTTACATTACGGCTTGCTATAGTGTTTTTTATATATCGAATTAGGAGCTGCTTATCACTAGCATCCTTCGCATCTTCTATTGCACCTATTTCAATTTCAACTTCACGTGTTATGAAAAGTGAAAATTCTTGCGGAGGCAATTCTTTATAAAGATCTATTTGGTGGTCAAATAGGAAATTCCAAGCATTACTGTCAATAGTCACTGAGATAGTCAAAGTTTCTCCCTTCAATTAACTTTATACATAAAAATGATACTCCCAACCTGACAGATTTTTCATCACCAATCGTCAAAATTGCGAATCCGTTTTGCCGAACAGACGAATCCTTTATAATAAGCGGCAATATTGATTTCGTTTAACTTCAGAAGAAAGACTAGTGAAAGACACCATTTACGCTCAACCACATGAAGCCCTCGCCGCATTTCAGTTCGACGAATCGGTGGTTGCCGTTTTTCCGGATATGATTCAACGCTCGGTACCAGGTTATCAAACAATTTTGACCGGTATTGGCGAGCTGACGGATGCTTTTTGCCAGCCGAATACCAAACTCTATGATTTGGGCTGTTCGCTGGGCGCGGCAACCATCACCATGCGCCGTAAGGCAAAGCACGGTTGCGAGATTATTGCCGTAGATAACTCCAAGGCGATGATTGAACGTGCGAAAGAACATATCCTAGGCTTTCATTCGGATGTTGCGGTGAATCTGGTTTGTGACGATATGCAGGCCATTGATATTGAAAATGCGTCGGTCGTGGTCATCAACTTCACGCTGCAGTTCATCGCCCCCGAAGATCGCCAAGCGTTGATTAACGAGATTTACCAAGGCTTGAAGCCGGGCGGCATTTTGATTTTGTCGGAAAAAATCCACTTTGACCAAGCGGAAATCCAAGCGACCATTGAACACCTGCATTTACAATTCAAGAGAGCCAATGGTTATTCGGAACTGGAAATCGGGCAAAAGCGCGCCTCTCTGGAAAACGTGTTGATTAGCGATACCGAAGCAACCCACCTTGAACGCTTGAAAGCCGCGGGTTTCAGCTCGGCTTCCATTTGGTTTCAAGCCTATAACTTTGTCTCCTTTTTAGCGATCAAATCTAAATAAGTGCCACGTGAAACATTACTTTGAACATTACGAGCCTCTTTGGCAAGAACTGACCGGTTCCAGACTGGAAGAGTGGAAAAATGTCCTGCCACCGCTTCTGGAAGAAGCACTGACGCCAGAAAACAACGGTAATCTGCCTCGTTGGCAACCCGCGTTAGAAGCCATATTTAAATTGCCGAAATCTGATGCCTACACCCTGAATACCTCGGCGATATCTGTGCACTCGGACAGCACCGACGAGCGTATACGTGAACAACTCAAGACGCACCTCAAAGATTTGATGCCTTGGCGCAAAGGACCTTTTGACATCGAAGGCGTGTTTATCGACACCGAATGGCACTCGGACTGGAAATGGGATCGTGTACAACCACACCTAAGCAGCCTGGAAGGTAAAAAAGTACTGGATATCGGCTGTGGTAGTGGTTATCACATCTGGCGAATGATGGGAGAGGGTGCGCGCTTCGCGGTGGGCGTTGATCCGAGTTTGCTTTTCATGAGCCAGTTCTTGGTGTTAAAGCATTTTATCGGCGACTCGGTTCCCGCTTATTTTCTGCCGTTGACGCTGGAGCAACTGCCCGTTATCAATAAAGCGGAAGAATTCGATACCGTCTTTTCCATGGGCGTTTTATATCACCGTCGTTCCCCTATCGACCATCTTCTGGATTTACGCAAACATATGAAACCCGGTGGCGAGCTGGTGCTAGAAACCTTGGTGGTACCTGAACCCTACGGGCAGTTGTTGGTACCGGCTGAACGCTATGCACAAATGAACAATGTCTGGTTCCTACCCTCAGTGCCGGAATTGATGCGTTGGATGGAAAAATGCGGTTATAAAAATGTACGCTGCGTCGATTTGGACCAAACCTCCATTGAGGAGCAGCGCGCTACCGAGTGGATGGAATGGAAATCATTGGAAGACTTTTTAGATCCGAATGATCCCTCCCTTACCGTCGAAGGCTACCCCGCACCTTTAAGGGCTGTTGTTTTAGCGAACAAATAAGCTAAAATACAAAAGACTTCTTTGGCTGAGGGACCATACCTCGGTTATATGCGGTTTGTTATCACCCTATAATGCCAATACAAGTCATAACCGCCTTGAGGATAACAAAGCATGAATCGTCGCAATGTTGCCATCGTCAGTATTTCCACCTTAGTGCTGCTTATCCTGTCTATTTTCGAGATGGTCACCCATCAAGCCCCCCATGCCTCAACCCACAATAAATCACCGGATTTAGTGATTTATGCCGGCATCACCATGGTCAAGCCGCTTAAGGTCTTAGTAGATGCTTTCGAAAAACAGCACCACGTCAATATTGAAATCAATCAGGGCGCATCCGGTTTCCTCTACCAAACCATTCAAAAAGAAAAGAAAGGCGACATCTATTTTCCGGGAAGCGATTCCTATCGCAAAATCGGTGAAAAAGAAGGGCTAATCCTTGATCATGTATTAGTAGGCTATAACCGCGTCGCACTGGTCGTTGCAAAAGGCAATCCAAAGCATTTGACTAACGACCTCAATCAACTGACAAATTCCAAACTCTCGGTTGTCTTGTCTTCACCAACGTCCGGTGCTATCGGTAAGGCAGGAGATGCCATGTTAAAAAAAGCGGGCATCGCCGAAAAGGTCTACAAAAACGTCACTTACTTCACCACAGATTCACATCGCCTGTTCCATGCCATTAAATCCGGAGATGCCGATATTGTCATCAACTGGTATGCCGTCACCAAATGGCCGCAAACCAAAGATTACCTCACCGTCATTCCCATTGATCCCAAGTGGTCGAAACCAAAAAAGCTGGAGTTGGATTTATTGAGCTACTCCAAGAACCCGACACTTGCCAAAGCATTCATGGCTTATGCCGCCTCCAAAACAGGTGTCCAAGTGTTCTATGACTATGGCTTTTTCACCCAACAAGAGTATGAACAGCGCATGAAAGAACTCGATGCTGGAGATCAGGCAAAATGAATCCTTTTGCACTCTTCTCACACACGGCTAAGAACCGACTCTTAGCGTTGCTGATATTGTTTGTGGTTGGGTTTTCTGCTCAGGCCATCATCAATTACAGTATCGAAAACTTCATCAACGCGCTGGATAAAGACATCCAAAATGCTGAAGTACAACGTGTTGTCACCTCTGATATCAGCTTGGAAATCCGCAATATCGAATCCTTGTTCTACCAGATGGCGGCCTTTCCGAACAAACATATGCGCAACATTATCTTGCGTAAAATCGGTGAAAAAGAAGCCAAGGTTTACGAGTCTTTTCACATACTGAATAATGGCGGCAACTTTTATCACAGCTATGACTTAAACCTACCGGATGCCGATAAGTTGGAAAGCTTTCAAACTTACCAACCTGAGCGTTTCAATCACTTTTCATTTGCGGCGGCAGACATTTTGCCTAAGTTTCGTCTCATCAACGAAAAACTGGTCGAGTTAAACGCCGAACTAAACGAAATCGACAAACTTCAACAGCAAAAATCACCACTTCTCTCACATAAAATCACAGAATTTCAACTCAACATGAAGTTCTTCACACCGATCTTTCACCGCCTGAAAGAAAGTGCAAACCGCGTCTTTTTGACCAATGCCTTGGACTACAAAAAGCTAAAACAACGTGTAGAGAGAGATAAAGAAAGGTATCGAAACTATCAGCTACTGCTGACCATCAGCTTAATCGTTATTGGACTTTGGATTTTTTGGCATCTCAGCCGAAGCATCAACCAATCCATTTCTGAACTCACAGAGTCCCGCGATTACTCACGCAATATTCTGGAATCCCAATCGAACATCATCGTCATTAACGATGGCGAAAAGCTAATCGATGCCAGTGGCGGTTTCTTTGCCTTCTTTGAAGATTACGGCTCTTTGGACGCCTTTCAGCATGAGCACAATTGTGTGTGCGACTTTTTTGTGAAAGAAGAGGGCTTCATCTACAAGTTTGACGATAAAAACTGGATTGAATACCTCGTCAATCACCCGCATAAAATCCATAAGGCAAAAGTACTGCATAAGGGTGAAATATCACTTTTCCAGATTTCCGCTATAAAATCGAAGCTCTATGACCGTTTCGTTATCTCCATGTTCGACATTTCTGAAAATGAGCGCATCAATGAGCGCTTAATGATTGAAAAAGACCGTGCTTTGGCAGCCACTAAAGCCAAAGGGGAGTTCCTCGCAAATATGTCGCATGAAATCCGCACACCGCTCAACGCGATTCTCGGTTTCATCGCGCTATTAAAAGAAAAAAATCAGGATAAAGAATCCAGAGAGTATCTGGATATCATCGATACTTCCAGCCAGGCGCTGACAAGCATTATCAACGACATCCTTGACTTAAGCAAAATCGAAAGTGGCAAACTGGAAATTGACCCCGTGGTCTTTGACCCGCAAAAATCCATTAGCCAAGTTGCCGACCTGTTCCTAGCAAGATGCAGTGAAAAAAATATCGACTTGATTATCAATATTGATCGTATGCCGCCAAGACTTGAAGCCGATGTAATGCGAATCAATCAAATATTGAGCAACTTCCTATCCAATGCCGTTAAATTCTCCGACCCAGGGCAATCCATCACACTTTCTGCAAGCTATGACTGGGAAAAAGAACAGCTTCTCTGCAAAGTCATGGACGAAGGCATTGGTATTCCTCTGGAAAAGCAAGCTGATATTTTTGAGTCCTTTTCCCAAGCAGAAAGCTCCACCACCCGTAAATACGGCGGTACAGGTCTTGGTTTGACCATTAGCGCAAAATTGATCCAACTACTAAGTGGAGAACTCCAGCTTAAGAGCGAAGAGTCCAGAGGAAGCTGTTTTGGGTTCACGGTACCGGCAAAAATAGTGAAAATGGCAACGGAAATTGAGCGTAAACAAACCCTACAAGACAACTTCGTAGGGCATATTTTGCTGGTTGAGGACAATGTCACCAACCAAATGCTAATGTCCGCTATTCTGAAAAAGCTTGGATTGACCTTCGATATTGCACAAGATGGTCTGGAAGCCGTCGACAAGGTTCAAGAACAACACTATGACCTGATTCTGATGGATGAAAATATGCCAAAACTCAATGGCATCAAAGCCACCAAGCAGATTCGAATGCTGGAAAAAAGCAATCTGATTCAACCTCAAGTGATTGTTGCACTTACCGCTAATGCCATGAAAGGAGACAAAGAACGCTTTCTGATGGCGGGTATGGATAACTACTTGCCAAAACCGATTAATATTGACGACCTGAAGTCAGTATTAATGGAATATCTTCCTGCCAATCGCAGCGAAGTATGACGCCATAACCCAATAAATACGCACAAAATCCAAATTCTTTTAAGTATCTTGAAAGACTTGCTGCAATTGAAGTCGATATAATGACCCCCTTGTCATTGGCGAACTAATAAAAGGCGTATTTATGTCCGCAACCACTTTGTCCGAAAAATTTTCTGCATTATTGACGAGACTGAATCAACACATTCTCGGTCAACCCCACTTAACAGAACGCATGCTGGTCGCCTTACTGGCAGATGGTCATTTGTTGGTGGAGGGCCCTCCAGGTTTGGCAAAAACCAAAGCCATCAAAACCCTGTCTGAGTTGATTGAGGGGGATTACCATCGCATCCAATTCACGCCAGATTTATTACCGTCCGACATCACCGGGACAGAAGTTTTACAACCCAATGGTGAGTTTGGACTGCAAAAGGGGCCTATTTTCCATAACCTGATTTTGGCTGATGAAATCAACCGTGCTCCAGCCAAAGTGCAATCGGCATTGTTGGAAGCCATGGCGGAAGAACAAGTCACCGTTGGTAAACACACTTTACCGCTTGAACGTTTGTTCATGGTGATGGCAACGCAAAACCCGATTGAACAGGAAGGCACTTACCCTTTGCCGGAAGCGCAGCTTGACCGTTTCATGCTGCATGTCCGAATTGATTACCCGAATGCGGAAACGGAAAGACACATTCTTGATTTAGTCGAAGATGAAGCAAGAGAGAATGCCGCAGGTTTCCCTTACTTCGAGCCGCTAAGCCAAGCAGATCTATTCGAGGCGCGTAACGAAATTCTGAACCTCTATCTGTCGGAAGAAACCAAAACCTATATTGTCGAATTGGTGATGGCGACCCGCCAGCTTGAAAAATACGACCCAACTCTTGCCAAATATATCGACTTTGGCGTCAGCCCACGTGCCACCCTAGCACTGTCTCGTGGCGCGCGCGCCTTAGCTTGGCTGAAGGGTCAGGATTATGTCAGCCCGGAGGAAGTTCAGGCAGTAGTGCATGATGTATTTCGTCACCGTATCCTGCTGAGTTTTGAAGGGGAAGCCTCGGGTATGACCGCAGATAAACTGGTTGACCAATTGATTCAACTGGTTCCTGTTATCTAACTCAGGCATTCATGTCAGACGCAACCATGTCAGAGACTAATAGCTCACCTACTTCATTTTTCGATAATCCGGCGATCTATTCACAGCTGGATGATCTGCTGCAACTTCGGTTTCATGTGAAACGTCTGCGGCTGAACAGTCAGCAGAGACTGATTTCCGAAAAAGCCGGCTACCGCCAAGCCATCCGTAAAGGGCGGGGCATGGAGTTCAATGAAGTACGCGAGTATTCACCAGGCGACGATATCCGCCATATCGACTGGAAAGTCAGCGCCCGCACCCGAAAATACCACACCAAACTTTTTACCGAAGAGTTGGAACGCCCGGTTTTATGCATTCTGGAACAAAGCCCGAAATTGTTTTTTGGTAGCCAAACCCGTTTCAAATCGGTTCAAGCACTGAACATCGCCGCAACGCTTGGCTGGGTGACTTTGCAGGAGGGTGATCGTTTCGGCGGTTATGTTTTCAACCACCTGGGCCATAAATGGATAGAACCGAAACATCAGGCAAAGAATGTTCTTCAATTTTTGAATGCCGCGACCACACTGCAACAACAAGTCCTTAGACCCGGCACCAGAGATAACTGGCAGCACCACCTCACCCAAGTTTTGCCCTATTTGAAGTCCGGCACGCGTGTGTATTTGATTGGTGATTTCCTCGATATGGAGCGAACCTTTTTCGATACCCTCTCGCACTTCAAACGCCAGTGTGAGATTGTGTTGATTCATGTATTTGACCCCGTTGAAGCCGACCTGCCTAGCCAAGGTATTCTCAAGCTGACCGACGGCGAAAATCAAACGGATTTCGACACTTTTTCCTCACGACAACTGGCGGATTACCATACGCAATACGCCTCAAAGTTTGATGCTTTGCAACAACTGAGCTATAGCCTGCAAATCCCAATGCTGTCGATCTCCACACAGGAGAATGTGTTGGAAAGTCTACGTGCGCAGAAGGTGGTGAGCTGATATGGCAAACGTCACACCAGAACTTTCCCCGCAACTACAAGCCGCTTTGTCACGGCTAAACGATATTGTGGTTCCGCCACCCGTCGGTTGGTGGCCGATTTCCGATTCGCTCATCGCGTTATTTATCGGGATAGGCGGCATTTTGATCGGTTCCACTTGGTACTTTCTAAACCAGCGCAAACAAAACCAATATCGTCGTCAGGCGCAATCCTTATTCGACAATGCCATCGCGCAATCTGATGACCCGAGGCGCCAACTGCAAATCGCCAACCAGCTGTTGAAACAAGTGGCTATCACCAGCTATGGTCGTAAACAAGTGGCTGCACTGACAGGTGAGGATTGGGTTCATTTCCTCAAACAAAATGCTTCCTACGTGCAGCAACCGGATGGTTTAGAGGCGTGCTTTGCTTCACTCTACAACCCGAATCAGCCGCTTGAACCTCGAGATATTCAGCAAACCCTGAACTATGTAAAACACTGGATCAAGGGGCATCACAAATGAATCTGGATTGGCTAGACTTTTTCGATAGCTTCAGTTTCCTGTGGGCGTGGATGCTGGCCTTCCTGCCCCTGCCTTGGATTATCCGCTTGATTCTACCGCCGGCTTCTCAAAAGCAGTTGCCACTATTCGCCCCACATTTGATGGCAAGACTCTCAAAATCTGCCAGGTTGCCCTCCTTGGAGGCCAATGGGCAGCAACGTCGAATTCCATGGTTACTGATATTGCTGTGGCTGCTGTTGATTCTCGCCGCTATGCGCCCGGTTTGGTTTTTGACCCCGGCTGCTTTCACCCAATCCGGTAAGGACATAATGCTGGCGGTCGATTTGTCCGGCAGTATGGAAAAAAATGATATGACCTTGAATGGTCGCCCTGTCGATCGTCTTACATCGGTAAAAACCGTGGTGTCGCAATTCATCAAAAAACGTCAGGGCGACCGCATGGGCTTGGTGGTTTTCGGTACGCAAGCTTTCCTACAAAGCCCGCTGACATATGACCTGAAGACAGTCGAAACCCTATTAAACGAAACCGAAATCGGTATGGCAGGCAACAACACCGCCATCGGCGATGCTATCGGCATCACTCTAAAACATTTACGTCAGGCGCATCAAAAGAACGCAGTGATGATTCTATTGACCGACGGCTCCAATACCGCTGGTACGGTACAACCGATTGATGCCGCCAAACAAGCGAAAAAAATGGGACTGAAAATCTATACCATCGGTATCGGTCAATCACAGGAAAGCGCGATGAATGTCTTTTTCGGCGGTAGTGATATGGATTTGGCCACTCTGAAAAACATTGCCAAAATCACCGGCGGTAAGTTCTTCTACGCCGCCGATACCGACAAACTGAATCAGGTTTACGCCAGCATCGACAAACTGGAGTCGACCCCTCATTTACTACACCAATACCGTATGCGTGAAGAGCTATTTGTTTGGCCTTTAGGACTGGCACTCTTGTTAAGTCTGTTAATGGTTGCCCATCGAATCTATCGCTCACCCATGCATTCAGCCACGACTAACCTCCCCGAAAACACGCGAGGAGGTCAATCGTGAATGCCACGCATATGACCTTCCATTTCCTCCGCCCTGAATGGCTACTGGTATTGCTCCCTGCCGCTTGGCTTGGCTGGAAACTTTGGCAACGCCGAAGCGAGCAAAGCAGCTGGCAGGAAATCATCAACCCGAGCTTCAAACCCATATTGCTTGGCAAGTCAGCAGAAAACGCCGATAAGCCTTGGGAAGTGGTTGGCTTGATGGCGATTTGGTTTAGCGCCATCATCGCATTATCTGGCCCAACCTGGGAACAGGTTAAGGTACCCGCGGAAAAATCGACTGAAGGTACCGTTATTTTGCAGGATCTGTCACTTTCCATGTTGGCAGACGACCTGAAACCAAATCGTATAACACGCACCCAGTACAAGCTCATCGACCTGCTCAAACAACATCCAGAAATGGCAAGCGGCATGGTCGTATATGCCGGCACAGCGCACACTCTGGCACCGATTTCCGACGACAATGAAACCTTGCTCTCACTGATTCCGCATTTGAACCCGACCATGATGCCAAAATACGGTTCTAACGCTGTTGAAGGTGTGAAACAGGCACTCAGCCTCTTCAAAGGGGCGCATGTGAAACATGGTCACTTGATTTGGGTGATGGACGATATCGAAGCCAAAGAAGTACCTGAAGTGATTTCCTTAATCAAACATGCCAATGTCAGCGTCAGTATTCTCATCAGCGGTACACCGCATGGCGGCCCAATTCCGGTGCCGAATTATGGCTTGTTAAAAGATGACTCCGGCAAAATCATCATGGCAAAAATCCCAGTTGAACGCATCCAGAAATTGGCACAATCGCTGGGTGCTCGCGTAACGCTGATGCAAAACTCGGATGACGACCTCTCTGTGCTGCTACCGCCCTTCCTGAATCAATTACCGACTCAGCAAGCAAAAGATAAACAAACACCACCAAAATCTTTCGTTGCTTGGTTGGATAAAGGTGTATATCTGCTTTATCTGTTGATTCCGTTAGCGGCGTTGGCTTACCGCCGTGGTTGGTTATTCAGCGTTTCCGTCAGTGGCTTGCTGACGGTTTGGCTACTGGCTGCCGGCAGTGCTTACTCTCCTTCAAGCTATGCCGCCCAGCCAATCGATAAAAACAAACATGAAGATGCCAGTGTGCATTTCACTGATGTTTTTAAATCACCCAACCAGCAAGGCTATGAAAAATGGCAACAGAAGGATTATGAAACCGCAGCAGACCGCTTTGAAAGCCCTGCATGGAAAGGCGCGAGCTACTACAAAGCTGGCGATTACCAAGAGGCGCTCAAACAGTTCAAACTTGATCCGTCTCCACAAGGTCACTACAACCTGGGTAACACTTATGCACACCTTGGTGAATTGGAAAAAGCCAAGGAACAGTATGAATCTGCACTGAAAACACGCCCAAACTGGCAACAAGCCAAGCAAAACCTGCAACTGGTTGATAGCCTGCTAAAACAAAAAAATAAACAACAAAACGATGCCTCGTCGCAATCACAGGCTCAGGATAATCAACAGAGCAACCAGCAAAGCAAACAAAAGGGTTCCGGTGGCAATCAACCGCAAAAACAAGGGCAGGAAAATGCCAATGCGAATCAGTCCGGTAACTCCGATGCCAAAAACGACTTGAATCAGCCGGTACAACCTAAATCACAGCAAGCGGCTTCAGATCAAAAGGATCAACAAAACAAGCAAGCTAACGCACAAAAATCTGCCGAAAAAGAAAAACAGCACAGCGCACAAGACAACCAACAGGCAAATGAACAAGGCAAACAACAACAAAATAAACCGTCTGGTGCCGGCAAGAAAAATGGACAAACTGGACAACAGGCCACCGAAATGTCTCAGGTGAACGCTGATAAGAACCAACAGAATTTGGCGCAGAAAAAGACCTCGCCAACACGACTTTCTGATCAAATGGACGGCAAAAAGTCTGCGCAATCCGGCAAAAAACTGACCGAAGAAGAGCAGGCGGAAAAAGCCTGGTTGAACCAGATTCCCGACCAGCCGGGGCTTTTCCTGAAACGAAAATTTGAATACCAATATCAGTTACAACACCAAAATGCCGATGAGGCACAAGAGCCCGACAAATCATGGTGAAAATCAATAATGAGACAAATGGTGAAACGATGACAATGAGATTTGTGCAACCTTACTCGAACATGACTGCCAGAATGTTACTGGTGGTCGCGGTTTTAATGACACTGTTCACGCTGAATGCCTATGCGGCGGACAAAACGCTTTCCGTCTCGACTGACCGCCAAAAGGTGGAAATGGGTGATGTGATTAATTTGGTGGTGCAAACCAATTTTCAGACCTTTGATGATCTGGATTTATCGCCGCTAAAAGATCAGTTCAAGGTGTTAGGCACCCAACGCTCGACGAATGTGAGTATCGTCAACGGCAACTATCAGGCGCTGACACGCTGGGATATCAGTATCACACCGAAACAAATCGGTGAACTGATGGTTCCGCCTTTGACAGTGGATGGCATTGATAGCCAGCCTTATAAACTTTTCGTTTCGCCCATGACACAAGCTGGCAAACAAGGCGTGAGTTTTCTGGAGTCTTCCATCAGCACCCACAAGGCTTATGTCCAACAACAGGTCATCTACACCCTGAAATATTACCATCTGGGGCGTTTTATCGACGGTAGCATTCGTCCCCCTATTTTCAAAGACGCGATCAATAAACAACTCAAAAATCAGGTCAATTATCAAAAAGACATCAATGGCCAACGCTATGAAGTCTATGAATGGAGCTGGGCGTTTTATCCTCAAAAAAGCGGCACTTTGACCATCCCGCCCGAGCAGTTCGACGGCAGACTGCAATATCGCGGCATCATCAAGATGATTCGTAACAACAGCAAAGCGATTACGCTAACGGTCATGCCGCAAAATGCCAATTACCCTAAAGACAAAACCTGGTTACCCACGCCAAACCTGACATTGACACAAGACTGGCAGATGCCTAACTCACTTCGTGTCGGCGACTCCATCACGCGAACCATCCATTTGCAGGCACAAAACCTCATGTCATCTCAGTTACCGGACATCAGTCTGGACGACCAGGCCAGTTTCCATGTGTATCCGGATGACCCAAAACTGTCGGATCAGGAAGTTGACTCAGGCATCAACTCCGCCAAAACCGTCAAGATGGCGATTGTACCTTTAGAATCGGGCAAAATTACCCTGCCGCCGATTACCATCAACTGGTGGAACACCCAAACCCAGAAAATGGAAACAGCGACCCTGCCGGCAAAAACACTGGATGTCTTGCCAGCATTGAAACCACAGACCAATCTAACGCCGTTGGACCAGCCAAACAAACCAATCAATCAGCAAGTTTCACATGAAACCAGCAGCAAAGTTTCAGGTATTGCTTGGCTATGGCCGGCGCTTACCGCTGCGTTTGCTTTGCTATGGTTATTGACTGCCATGCTTTACTGGCGTGAACGTCAGAAGAAAACTTTTACCACAAATGCCATGACGCCTACAGATAGCACAGGACAATCCGCCAGCTCTTTTGAACGCTTTCATCCAAGTCTGGAACGTATCTGTGCACTCTGTGCGGAAAGCAATGCAAAGGGAACCTACCAAGCCTTCAATCAATGGTCTCAGGCGTTTCCGGCCAACGCGCAAGCCTTTCTTGCCATAAATGGAAACATGGCGCTGGTTAACCGTTTAAAAGCGCATTTATTCCATCAGGAAGCTTTGGATGACGCCCTTTTGCCAAGCTTCTGTCAGGCATTGAAAGCATCAGAGAAACAAAAAACGAAAGTGGTGAAGCAGCAGGAAGGTCGACAGCTTGACCCGATTTACCCTGAATAACAGATGCGGGCAATCGATAAAATCTACCAGGTTGGGGTCAAGGACAAATTAACCCTCCCCCAACCTGGCAGATTTTCAGAGATAAATATTCAAAGATAAATATCCAACAACAAAGCGCCAAGGTGCAACCAGGAAACCAGCGCAATCCCTTTGATCGTCTGGTCTTTTTGCTTGAACTGGGCATAAATGGCACCCAATACCAATCCAAAAAGGAAGACCGACAATGATGACTCGAATTGTGTGTAGATATTGGTGTGGATACCCATAAATAACAGCGCACTCAGCAACACAATCATCGCAGGCTTAAAACGCGGCCACAGTAACTCAAAGAATGCGTATCGTACAATCAACTCTTCCGCCACAGCGGTGGATAGCATCAACATGAAAATGCCGATACCCAACCCCGGTTGATACCATTCCAAAACAATGGAAACCAGAATCAAGCCGACAAAATTCAACGCGATAAACCAGCAATCATTGGAACCTCTGCGCACAAAAATCGCTCCGGCGGCAATCACGAAAACCGTCAGAATCAACGGCCAGTTGATGATAATCGGGTGACCGATAAAGTGACTGTCTAGCTTGATGGCTTCAAACGCGTGTAGCTTGGTAATGATTAAAACGATAAACAACAACGCAAAAATGTTCTTCGCATTCAGTGTTTTTTGAATCATGTTCTTTCCTTCCATAGACCTACTGATGATAAGTTACTCGTTAGTGTCGGCATTGTCGAAATGGCCGTCGGCAATTTTCTGCACTTCAGGATAGTTGGTTTTTCCAGTGCCCATCACCGGAATTTCTTCCACCAAAATAACCGTTTTCGGAATCATGATCTCAGCCACTTCCGCCGCGCGAGCCGCTTCTTTTACGGTATGACGACTTAAACTTTCGTCGTTGGTGACCAAAATCAACTGCTCGCCTTTTCTTAAATCCGCCACGGCGACCACTACATGATGCCCCTCCGGGCTGGCACGGTTGATATAGTTTTCCACCGCTGCCAGTGAGATCATCTCGCCACCAATTTTCGCAAAACGTTTGGCTCGACCTTTGATGGAGACAAAACCGTCTTCATCAATGTCGGCGATGTCTCCGGTATCGTGCCAGCCATCTTTGGGTTCAATCAGTTTCCCGGGTTGATCCGGCAACAGGTAGCCTTTCATGATATTGGGGCCTTTCACCACCAAACGCCCACCATGCTCGATCCCCTCAACCGGATCCAAGCGATACTCGATGCCCGGCACCAGCTGCCCGATAGTGCCATGTTTGAATTTTTGCGGGACGTTGACCGCTACTACCGGCGCGGTTTCCGTTACACCATAACCTTCGAAAATGGGGATATGGAATTTATCCAGATACAGCTGAAGCGTTTCCGGACGCAATTTCTCGGCACCAGCAACCAAAGCACGAATGCTGTAAAAATCATACGGATCGGCTTTTTTCGCATATCCATTGAAGAAGGTATCGGTCGCAAACAGGAACTTGGCGTTCAACTGATAGACCATTTCCGGAATCACCGCGTAATGCAACGGCGACGGGTACATAAAGACACTGGCGCCCTTTAGTACCGGCCAAATCGTGCCTGCCGTCAACCCAAAACTATGAAAGGTCGGCAAAGCGTTGAAGATTTTCTCACCCGGCAATAGCGTCAGTACCGCGGAAATCTGCTCGACATTGCTGATGATGTTCTTATGCGACAACACCACACCCTTCGGCGCACCTTCCGAACCGGAAGTGAACAACACCGCCGCTTCTTCTTCGTGATCCAGCGCATAGCCCGGCAAGGATTTCGCATTACTCCATAACAGGCTCAATTTGTCGGCTAAGCCGATTTCACCACGAATATCTTCCAGGTAAAGGAAGGTGATTTGATCTGAAAGACTCTCAACCAAAGGGGCTAATTGAAAGACTTCGACAAACTTGTGGGAAGTGATGACCGTCTTTAACTCCGCCGTTTCGCAAGCCGACTTGATGGGGCCGAGCCCAGAGGTAAAATTCAACATCGCCGGAACATGTGCATAGGCCTGCAAGGCAAAAAAGGTGGTCGGCAACCCGACAACATTCGGCAACAGTATTCCGACACGTTTTTGTTCGCCTAAATGCTCGTGTAATTTCTTCCCGAGCACTCTGCTAGCGGCGAGCAGTTTCTTCAGCGTCAGGGTGCTCTGGTTAAAATCCTCTAGGCAGATTTCGGAGGCATCGTAAGTATTTCGGGCGTTCACCAATGCCTTAAAGAGGGACTGCGGTTCAAATTGTCCGTGGAAACTGGCATCTTTCAAAATATTGAAAATGCGGTCTTTGAAATATTCGTGTTTCCGGGAGCCTTTGTAGCCTTTTGGAAGCTCCAGCTTGACGCCGGGCTGGATTGCCAGCTGAATTTTCGGAAACCACTGACGTTTCACATAGGCAAAATGCCGACCGTCCAAATAGGACAGCTTACTTTTATCTGCACCGGAAATATGAATCGGCAAGATCGTTGCATTGGCCTTGGTAGCGACCATTGCGGTACCTTCATAGACCTTCATCAAGCTACCGGTAGTGGTGATACGTCCTTCCGGGAAAATCATGCAGTGTGTGCCGTTTTTCAACTCATGAATAACGCGTTTGGTGGCATAGGGATTATGAAATTCGACTTTAAAGTGGTCGACGAAGCTCAACAGAAATCGCTCGTACCATTTTTTGGTGTGTTCTTCGGCAATCATGAAGGCCGTTTTTCCCGGCAGGAAACTGGCTATCAATAAGCCATCCAACAAAGAGGTATGGTTGGCGATAATCAGCATCGGTTCACCACTCTTATCCAGAGTCTGATAATTCTCTAGCCCCTTTACCTTGACGCGAAAGAACACCAAAAGAAGCAATTTAACCAGCAACTTCATTTATATTTTCCTATTTCCGTTTACACCAATTTTTTATTTTTATTAAAGTCATCCATCAGGATGCTTCTACAATCAATTTTTTTGAACGCCATGACACCCAAGCTGCGGCAACCAAATTTAACGCCGCTATGGTCATCAGAATTGACACCAAAGACCAGTCATAAGCATAGAGCAACATGATCCACAAGGAGGATGCCACCATAAAAATCGCATTGAGAATATTATTGGCGGCCACCATTCGCGAACGCTTGCCTTCCGGCGTTTGAATCTGTAACAACGTATAAAGCGGAACGATATAGGTACCGCCCAACATGGCAATCAAACCCATCAGCCCAAGAATAACATCATGGCGCGGATTGCTTAAGAATTGCGGTAACGTCAGTAAATCGTTCTGATGTGGTGAGGATTGCATCAGGACATTGGACAACAGCATCACCAGCGTGATGCCCAGCAAGGGTAGCACCAACCAACGCAGTTGACGAATGCTATGGACTGCCAACTTCAGCTGATTCACCAACCAGGCACCCAGCCCGATGCCAACCGAAAATAGCGTCAAAAATAACAACACCACCGAATCGTTGGCACCAAGGATTTCTTTCACCAACACCGGCATCTGACTTAAATAGGTTGCGCCCAGAAACCAAAACCAGGAAATCGCCAATACGGCAAAAAAGGCCTGCGGGTACTGACGAGCATGGCCAATTTCTTGCCCGATGGCCTTAAAAAAGTTCCACTCCAAACGCACTGCTTCGGGTTGTTCATCAAGTGACGGCACCTTCAAACTAACAAGATAACCTGCCAACGCAATCAAAATAACGGCAAGCGAGACCCACTCGAGCCCACTATCAGTCAAAACCATCCAACCACCGAATAATGTTCCCAACAGGATAGCGATAAACGTTGAACCACTAAACCAGCCATTTCCTTTCAACAGCTCTGATTCCGACAAATATTCAGGCAGGATGGCATATTTTATCGGCCCGAAAAATGCGGATTGCGCACCCATAAAAAACAGAACGCCCAATAATAGGTGAACGTCTTGAGTCCAGAAGGCGAAGGCGGCGGTGAGCATGATCAGGACTTCAGCCAGTTTGATTTTTCGAATCAAAACTACCTTGTCATGACTGTCGGCCAACTGACCGGCAAATGCGGAAAACAGAAAAAACGGTAAGATGAATAAACCCGCTGCAAGCGTGATGAGCAAGCCTGCTTCATTCGGCGTTTTTGCTAACTTGAAAGTGATAAGCATCACCAAGGCATTCTTGAAGACATTATCATTGAAGGCGCCAAAAAATTGGACACAAAAGAGTGGGAAAAATCGTTTTTCGAAAAAGAATGACCGTGTCACAACATCTAACCTTGGTAAAACCAGTGTGTAAATTTCATCAGAAACCGTAAGTTTAATCGACTTTTAACAAAACCCCTAGTGAATTGCCTAGGCCGACGGCGGATTATAACAAGTTGATTTATCAGCAGGTTCATTCTTATTTATGGGGCAAATCATTTTGATAATGGTAGGCCATAAGTAAAATTAGGTGATTTTTAAACACAAAAAATATAATATTCATTACACTTTATAGAAAACAATTTATTTTGCATGGTTATTCGCATTCGGCATCGCGTTGTATTTTCCCTCATGGCTAAGAGCTTACTGGCACTAGGGTTAAGCATGTCTAGCGCAACAAGCTATGCCGGGCCACTCGCCAACGACCAATCCAGTCAATTCATCTTCAATTTAGATAACGATATTCTTTTCGGAACAGATAGCGAATATACCGCCGGTTCCCATCTTATCTGGACAGAACAAAAAATGGATTTCAACGAGTGGTTGTTCAATCCATTGTTCAAACCCTTGCACAGTAGTCTCTCCCCTAAAACAGATCAAATGGATCAGTTCATGCTCGCAACGGAGATCTATACTTTAAGAATTGACAATGACTCACAAGTCAAACCCCTTGCCAATACGGGTTGGAGCTATATTAACTTTCGTCATATAGAAGCCTATCAAGGTCAACAATTAGGCATGGAACTGAACTTGGGCTGGATCGGGCCAGGTAGTGGTGGTGAAGAAATCCAGAATGGTGTGCATAAACTCATTGGTAACCGCAATGAAAAAGGCTGGGACCATCAATACCCAAACCAACCAACTATCAACTTACATGTCAGTTTGCAGAATGACATTGATAATCTCACCGGGAAAGGCTTTCAAAGTTTTTATACCGTGAGTGGTCAACTAGGGAATTTTAGCACCAATGTAGGGGCTGGTTTAGGCATCAACTACGCTGATAATTGCGCTCCGAATTTTTTCGACAACCAACTCAACACCATCAAATTCAACAAAGGATGGGGTTGGTTCGTTTACTCCACCGTCAATATTGATTACGAAATCTATAATCTCTTAACCGATGGTCGTTTATTCACTGACGATAGGCCCATCGTCCGAAGACGAAATTTTTGGCCACTATTCGATGTGGGCATCGGCTTTACCTATAACCAATTCAGCATGAACTACAGCACCAAATCGACACCGCAGTATTATGACGATCAGCCGGAAAAACGTTTCCGTTATTCCAGCTTAAACTTCCATTGGGGATTCTAATTCCCCATCACCTAAGCAGCGTTATCCGTATCTATTCCTGAATGTCTTAGCAAAGCTTCAACACTCGGCTCACGGCCGCGGAAGTTCTTGAATAACGTCATTGGATGAACTGAACCGCCGGCTGCCAAAATCGTGTTCTTGAACTTAGCACCGGTATTAGGATTAAGAATGCCTTGCTCCTCAAACAGACCAAATGCATCGGAGGACAACACCTCTGCCCACTTGTAACTGAAGTAACCCGCTGCATAGCCGCCTGCAAAAATATGACTGAAACTCTGAGCAAAACGGTTATATTCCGGCGGTTGAATCACGGCGATTTCATCACGGATTTCCTGCGCCAGTTGTAGGATTTCCTTCGGTTCACTCGGATCATAATCGGTGTGTGCGATGAAATCGAACAGGCTGAATTCCAACTGACGTAACATCATCATCGCCGATTGGAACCCTCGGCTTTTCTGCAAGGCATGCAATAAATCATCCGGCAAATGCGCCCCCGTTTCCACATGGGAAGTCATCAGATCTAAACTTTCACGATGCCAGCAGAAGTTCTCCATAAACTGAGACGGCAACTCAACCGCATCCCATGGCACACCGTTAATGCCGGAAATATCAAAGTGGCTCATTTCCGTCAACATGTGATGCAAACCATGGCCGAATTCATGGAAGAGCGTTGTGACTTCGTCATGCGTCAGACAAGCAGGTTTATCACCGACTGGCGGCGTAAAATTACACACCAAATAAGCGACCGGTGTTTGAATCGCCCCTGAAGGGGTTTTCCAACGGCTAATTGCCGAATCCATCCAGGCGCCGCCACGTTTATTTTCACGCGCATACAAGTCTAAATAGAAAGCTGCTACCGGCTTATCGCCTTCCATCACCTCATAGAAACGAACATCTGGGTGCCAAGTTTTTACGCCTTCCTTCAGCTGGACTTTTACCCCGAATAACGTCTCGGTGATTTCAAACAAGCCTTTCAATACCGTTTCCACCGGGAAATAAGGTCTGAGTGCTTCTTGCGATAAAGACAGGGTTTCGTTCTTATATTTCTCGGAATAATAGCTAACATCCCAAGGCTGAAAATCTGCCAGGTTGGGGTCAAGCTCTTCTGCGAAAATCTTCAACTTCGCCAGCTCAACTTCTGCTTGTTGTTTGGACTGTTTTGCCAAATCACGGATAAAGCCCGTCACCTGCTCACTCAACTCCGCCATTTTGGTCGCCAGCGACAATTCGCCAAAATGCTCAAAACCAAGCAACTGAGATTTTTGGTGTCTTAACGCTAGAATCTCACGGATCAAAGCGGAATTATCATATTGAGGATCATCCGCCAATTCTGAAGCACGCGTTGCAAAAGCACGATAAACCTCTTCTCTCAAAGAGCGATTATCGGCATAGGTCATCACCGCCAAATAGGAAGGAAAATCCAATGTCACCATCCAACCGGAATAGTCCTTACCGTCTTTCTCACTGCGTTGTTGCGCCAACTGCTTCAATAACCCCATGGATGTTTCAGGCAAACCGGACAAATCGGATTCATCGCTAATATGCTTTGACCAAGCTTGGGTACTTTTCAAGACATTATTGCTGAACTGGCTACTCAACTGAGAAAGCTTCTGCGAAATGGTTTTGTATTCCTGTTGCTTTTCCGGCGGTAAATCAATGCCGGACAACCGGAAATCACGCAATGCGTTTTCCACTACCTTTTTCTGCGCCAAGGAATAGTCTTTGTACTCTTCAGATTGAGCAAGTGTCTCGAATTTATCAAATAATCCTTTGTTTTGCCCCATTTGCGCATAGTAGTCGGTGATGGGTGCCAGACATTCGTTATAGGCTTCATGCCAGGCGTCGTTGTTCTTCACCGCATCCAAGTGGCTCACCGGCCCCCAAACGCGTTCCAGACGATTACTCAATGCCTCCAAAGGCTCGACAAAATTCTGCCAGGTTGGGGTCTCGGTCATATTCACCAACGCGTCAACGGTTGCCAAGTTCTCCTTTAGAAGCGTGTCTACCGCCGGCTTGATGTGTTCCACATGAAACGCGTTGAATTGAGGTAACCCTTCGATCGATAACAGAGGATTGGTTAAAACTCCAGAATGTTGCATCTTGCTCGCCTTTAATTAGAATCTGTATTGCTTGGCTCAAATTATAGTGCATCCCTGTCCTGTTGAAAATTTTTGACAGAACATCACAGGGTAAACAACATAAGCTTTCCCAAAAACGACTCTAGGAATGATAAAAACGGACAAATAAAAAAGGGGGAAATCTCCCCCTTTTAACTTGGCTAAGACCGCTGGCTAAAAGTTTTCTAATCGGTTGGAAAGCTGAAATTGCGAAATGGACTGTTCCAATTTCTCCGCCATTTCTTTCAAGCCATCCGCAGCACTGGCGGTTTGTTCGGACAGCGCCGCGTTTTGCTGGTTGTCAGCATCGATTGACATCATAGAGGTATTCACCTGTTTGATGCCCATGCTTTGCTCTGCCGTTGCATGGCTGATGTCCGCCACCACACTGTTCACTTCCTTAATGCTCATATGGATTTTGTCTAAAAACTCCATAGAAGAATGCGTCAATTTTGTACCGGAATCAACTTTGGAAACCGAATCTTCAATCAAGACTTTAATATCGTGAGCCGCCGAGGTCGATTTCCCCGCCAGGGTTCTCACTTCAGACGCCACCACGGCAAAGCCTCGACCCTGTTCTCCTGCCCTTGCTGCCTCTACTGCGGCATTCAGTGCCAATAAGTTGGTTTGGAACGCAATACTTTCAATCAGCTCAATAATGGCTGGAATACGTTGGCTGGATTCCGCAATCTCCATCATGGCACTTTGAAGCTGCTGCATGACAACACGTCCCTCTTCGGTCGTTTTAGCCGTCATCTCCGCTTTTTGCGCGGCACTATGCGCGTTCTCGGCATTTTGCGCTACTGCGGAATTCATCTGCTCCATGGTTGCCACGGTTTGTTCCAGCGCTGCCGCCTGATTCTGCGTTCGATACGACACATCTTCACTTCCCCGCGCAATTTCTTGCGCGCTGTCGTAAACCGACTGAACGTTCAAACTCACTTGATGCAAAGCAATTTGACTGGCTTGCGTTGCATCATTCAAATCCTTCGCCAGAATCCCAAGATCTCCCGGATAATCGCCTTGGATCATCTGGGTTAAGTCGCCCTTCGCTTGGGCTTCTACCACCTGTCTAATTTCGGAGAAGGCACTTTGCAGCGCATCGAGCGACACATTGATATTGTTTTGTAGATACTTCAACTCCCCTTTGGCTTCCGACTCGGAACGGTGGTTAAAGTTACCGTGTTTGACTTCACGCATGACTTGGTTGATTTCATTGATAATCAAGTTCAATCCCGACATCGCGGATGCAAGATTGGAAAGAATCTTTTGGAAACCGCCTTGAATATCGCCATCCACCAGAATCTTGGTCTCGAAATCTCCTTTCTCAAGATTTTCCAACGCCGTACGAATGACGTTCATGGTTTTTTCAATCATTTCCACAGAGGTGTTCACACCGGTTTTCAGTGTCGCCAAATCACCGGAAAACTCCCCGGAAATCTTATGCTGGAATTGCCCTTTGGAAATCTGATCGACCACAAAGTTGATTTCTTTGAAAATCGCCGATAAGTCGCCCGTCATTTCATTGAAGGCTTTTGCCATTTCACCGATTTCATCTTTTGACTTCAATTCTGCTTTCAGTGAAAAATCGCCGGTTTTACCGACCGTGCGGATAAACTCGGAAATTTTCAAAATCGGCTTGGTAATACTATGACTCAAGGCAACACCAACCAAAATCAAAGCGATTAAAATGATGCCGGTAACAATCATAATCAACTTCATGTATTGCGTCAGAGAGGCAAAGTCTTCTTTCGTATTGACATCGACAATCATTTCCCAATGCTTACCGAGAATGTCGATGGGTGCATAAGCAGACAATACCGATTCATGTAGGTAATTGGTGGTTTCCATTACCCCTTTTTGACCTTTAATCGCTTGCTCGACCTGAGGGGTTTTGATGGTGTATTTGCTCGGATCACGGAACGCATTCACAACATTGAAGTGAGAAGTATCAAGGTGTGTATCCGAGCGCAATAAGCCATCCGGCCCGACCAAATAGGATTCTCCGGTTTTCCCCATGCCTGAGCGCACGCTCATCACCTGAGTGATTTTGTCCAATGGCAACTGGAAGACCAGCGTGCCTTGGCGTCCATCATCATCAAAAATCGGAGTGGCGATAAAACTGCTCGGCGCATCATAAAAAGGCGTATAAAGTGCAAAATCCTCTAAATAGACTTCGCCCTTTTTCAGCTTCTTGGCCATGCGATATGCCTGTGCCAAACCTGAGTTTTTCCAAGGCCCTTTATTCAAGTCCGTTCCGAACTCCAGATTTTTGTAAACGCTGTACCCCACTCGCCCGTCATTACTGATAACAAAAATATCAAACAAACCGAAATTTTTGAGGTAACGGTTGAAGTAAGCATGATTCAACGAATGAAAGTCCGAATAAGGCGATTCATCTTTCTTGGCGGTCAGCATCTTGTTTTTTTGACCCACAGGGTAAGGGTTGGATGCCAAATATAAATATTGGGCGCTGATGGCGGAGGAATCCATTTCGGAAAACAATTTATCCAAATCAATATCATTGTTTGGGTTGTGTTTGCGATACTCCTTGGCAAAATCCGTTTCCCAGAAATGCTTAACGGCGGCCTTCTGCTCATCTTTTTTCACCGCAAGGAAATCCACCATATAAGCAAAATTGGGCGCAATATACCCCGCCATACGTTGCACACGGCTGGTTGAAGACAAATTGAGCAGTTGCGCTTTCACTTGTTGGAAATAGTCGGCTAAGGCATGTTCTTTCAGATCTCTGACCGCTTCCAAATGACTGTAGGTGGTTTTAGAGATTTCCTCTTTGGTCAAAAACCAAGAAATGGAAACCACCACCATAAGTGGTAAAATTCCTACAAGCATTAAGTTCAGAATAATCTTATTCTTTAATTTCAACATCCTATTTTCCTTATCCAGATTTTTGGCAAACAATAGCAAAAAGCGGATAAGAGAATTTTTAACCTTTTATGAAAAAAGCCTTTTAAAACGGCGATATTTCAAATAAATTAGAGTTTTTACGTAACCTAAACGTTCCATGTGGAACCGTTTGGGTTATTTAGGATGTCATTTCCCTCTTGGGAGCAAAATGAGAAACGATATGAAAACATTTCAAACCTTATTGAAGGTGACCACCCCCAAACGCGGCACTTATTCGATAACGGATAAAATTGAGCAGTGCGTTAAGGAATCTGGGATTCAAACCGGCTTATGCCATGTTTTCTGCCAACATACTTCCGCATCACTGATTATCACCGAAAATGCCGACCCGACTGTCAGAGAAGACATTGAATATTGGATGCAAAAAATGATATTGGACGGGGACCCTGCGTATCGGCATAATTATGAAGGTGATGATGATATGAGCGGTCATATCCGCAGTATGATTACCCAGTCCAGCCAAACCATCCCCGTTTCGAGTAACAGGCTCAATCTAGGAACCTGGCAAGGACTTTTTCTTTATGAACACCGCACAGGAAGATTTGAGCGTCATTTGGTTGTCACGGTACAGGGAGAATAAAAATGAGCGACACAGACAACTCCGAACTCATCGGAACAGAACACTTTGTTTTAAAAGTCTATGGTAAACATAACCTAATGTTTAAAACCAAACATAAAGACCCGGATTATTTAAAAAAGGTCGGCGAAGAGCTGATTTCCCAAAAAGATACGGATTACACCCATTATGAAATCCATTTCAACTCTGAAGCCAATGAGGAAATGACCCATCCAGAAATGTTTTTGCATTTAACCCTGGATTAACCCTTTCCCCATCAGCCATGACTGGGTTTGCTAAACAGGCAATGCCTAGCCCAGCACCCTATCTTTCAGATGTGTCGGTTTTGCAACGAAGCGTAACCAGATAAAGCCAAACAATCCTGCAAATAACGAAGCCAATAGAATTCCGACTTTGGCTTGGAGCAAGAAAGCTTCATTGCCCGGCCAAGCCAAGCCAGCGATAAAGATCGACATGGTGAAACCTATCCCGCCTAAGAAGGAAACCCCCAATAACTGGGAATAGGTCGAGTCGGTTGGCAACCTGGCGATACCCAGTTTAATCGCCAATACCGAAATCCCGGCAATACCGATGACTTTACCGGCAACCAAACCAACAATAACGCCAAGGGTGACCGGCTCGAAAACCATTTTTTCGATTTCAGAAAAGTTAATCGCAATCCCGGCATTCGCCAGCGCAAACAGCGGTATGACAATTAAACTCACTGGCAAATGGAAGTCGTGCTCCAAGCGGTTCAATGGCGCTTGCACGCCATGAACCGTATGGGTGATTTCATGCAAAACCGGCTCCTGCTCCTCGTGCAGTTGGAAGTTGTCTTGCACATTGTAAGACTTGAATTTTTCGGTCAGATCCTTCATTTGAGTATCGAAAACCTGAGGGTCAAATGAAGGCTTAGCCGGGATAGCCATTGCCGTCAGAATCCCTGCAATCGTCGCATGTACGCCTGATTCCAACATGGCAATCCACATGAAGCCACCGATAATGAAATAGGGCAAAGGCTTACGAATCCCGAAACGGTTAAACAGAATCAATACCAAGAAAAATCCTAGTGCCGCCATCAAAGGTATCATATGAATCTGCTCGGTGTAGAACAGTGCGATCACAATCACCGCCATCAAGTCATCTACAATCGCCAGTGCGACCAAAAACGTGACCAAAGCCGTCGGCACTCTTCTGCCCAATAACACCAAAGCACTGATGGCAAAGGCAATATCCGTCGCCATCGGAATTCCCCAGCCATTTTCACTAGGCAACCCTTGGTTGATGCTGTAATAAAAGACTGCAGGCATAATGACACCACCCAATGCAGCAACAATCGGCAGTATGGCATTACGGACATCGGAAAGCTCGCCTACCAGAATTTCTCGCTTGATTTCCAAGCCAATGACAAAGAAGAATAGTGCCATCAGGCCATCGTTAATCCAATGATGCAAGGAATGATCTATCTTGTAATCACCGATACCAACGACAATATGCGTATGAAAAATATGTGCATAAGCATCCGCTAAAGGCGAATTTGCCAAAACCAGCGCAACCACGGTCATAAACATCAACACCAAACCCGTCGTGGTTTGTTGATGTAAAAAACGCTCAAACGGTGTTGCTAAACGATTGAATACCTTTTCCCAAGGGGCGTACAACTTGTATTCTTTTAAACTCTGCATCTACTTTGATTAATCCCATTTATGACATCAATTCCTTATAATACACATAATTACAGCTTTTTAAAGGAATATAGATGAAGACCCTGTTCTCCGCATTTTTCGCACTGATGCTGGTTTTTGTTCCGGGAATGGTGCTTGCCGCCGAAACACCCAACGACTTGGATTTAACGGCTCACTGGGCAGGTTATCTGTCTTTGGGAATTTTCGTTGTTGCCTACATTCTGGTAATGACAGAAGAATTCACCCAACTGCGAAAATCAAAACCCGTGATTCTCGCTGCCGGCCTCATCTGGATGCTAATTGCCTATGTGATGCATACTCATGGCTTTCCCAATGCGGCGGAAGAAGCCGTACGCCATAACATTCTCGAATATGCAGAGCTGTTCTTATTCCTGCTGGCAGCCATGACCTATATTAACGCAATGGAAGAACGCCATGTTTTTGATGCATTAAGAGGTTGGTTGGTGTCTAAAGGCTTCTCTTATCGCCAATTGTTCTGGATTACCGGTTTCCTAGCCTTCTTCATCTCTCCCGTTGCCGATAACCTAACCACAGCATTATTGATGGGTGCGGTCATCTTGGCGGTAGGCGTTAATTCAACGAAATTCGTCACACTTGGTTTCATTAACGTGGTTATCGCAGCCAATGCTGGCGGAGCATTCAGCCCGTTTGGTGATATCACCACCCTGATGGTTTGGCAAAAAGGGCTATTACAATTCCACGAATTCTTTGATTTGTTTATTCCTGCTTTGGTGAACTTCGTGGTACCGGCAATTTTCATGTCGCTTGCCTTGCCGAAAGAAAAACCTGAGGCATTAGAAGAGGTGGTTAAGATGAAACGAGGCGCTAAGCGCATCATCTTCTTGTTCTTCGCAACCATCGCCACTGCCGTGTCATTACACAACTTCCTGGAATTACCGCCTGTACTGGGAATGATGACCGGTTTAGCTTACTTACAGTTCTTTGCTTACTATCTGAAGAAAACCGGTGAATTGTCTTATGAGATGAACACTGGCAGCGATGGTTCCATCAAACATATCTCTCAGCCTGTCAGCTTTGATATCTTCAACAAAATCGCTCGTGCCGAGTGGGATACGCTGTTGTTTTTCTTCGGCGTCATTCTTGCCGTTGGCGGCTTAGGAACCATCGGTTATCTAACCGTGGCTTCTAATGTAATGTACAACCAATGGGGTGCTACCGAAGCGAATATTGCAGTCGGCTTCCTATCGGCGATTGTCGATAACATTCCCGTCATGTACGCGGTACTGACAATGAATCCGAGTATGGCGGATGGTCAATGGCTATTGGTAACGCTGACCGCTGGTGTGGGAGGCTCTTTGCTCTCTATCGGCTCTGCTGCCGGGGTGGCTCTGATGGGACAATCAAAAGGCAAATATACCTTTATGGGGCATTTAAAGTGGATGCCGGCAATTCTTTTAGGTTATTTCGCCAGCGTGTGGGTACACAGTATCATTAACGCTAACTTGTTCTAAAGCTTAGCAATACTCGATGCGGTTCTTTCCGCTGTGTTTTGCTTTCAATAACATTCGATCGCAAATATCTATAAAGTGCCTTGCTGAAGGCACTTTTTCCATTGTTGCAGGATGGTAAGCTGCGATACCGATACTCGCGGTAATTTTCGTTGTTCGATGCATCCCCAAATCAAAGGGATGGTTTTCTATCAGTTTGCGCAATCTCTCGGCAATACCGGATGCCACGTCAATCCCCGCACCGTCCAACAAGATCAAGAACTCTTCCCCTCCATAACGGAAAATCTTGTCTGATTCTCGCACAACTTGCGAGAAGAGTTCACTGACTTCTTTCAACACATGGTCGCCCGCTAAATGCCCATGACTGTCATTGATGAATTTAAAATCATCTAAATCCAGCATAACAATTGCAACATTGCGTTTATTGGCAATTGACAGGCTCAGAGCGCTGTCTATCAAGGCTTCCATATCATGTCGAAGATAGAAATGGGTCAAAGGATCTTTTTGTAACTCTTGAATAAAAGACATTTGAAACGCTAAACCGATACGGTTCGACAAATCCAGTGCCATGCCATAAAACCGGGACAACAGGAAAACCGCCAAAGCATATTCCTTACTTTTTACAAAGAACAGGAAGTTTTGGCTCATGATATGCTGCAAGGAATGTAGCTTTTCCAACTCTGTTCTTTCGTCATCATCTAAGCAAGTGTGGTTAGCCAACTGCTCGGTCAACGGACAAGCCCCATAAGCCATCTCGGGTAAAGGCGAGTTCCCATCCAGCAAATGAGTAAGAATCTCTTTCAAACATATGAGTGGTTGGTTCGCGAGCTCAGCATAACTGCGGCGTAGCAACAGGTTGCGTTTTTCGAGAGTTATCGCTATTTCATGTGCCATTTGCTGAATATAACTCTGAAAATAGCCCTCAGCCGCCGCCATTTTCTGCAAACTCAGTCTTCTGAAAAGCTGATGATCCACCAACCAATGTTCATTGAAATAGATAGGAATAAGCTGTTGAAGTTTGTGATAACCGGCATATAAATCTTCAAAAGGAAGACCTATATTGATATGCACTTTGCCGATTTTCAATCCGTTTTCATGAATATCTTCGTCGGACAACTCAAGTAATTCTAGGAAAGATTGTCCTTGTTTTTGACGAATCAAATCCACGTCATGACTTTCAAAAAACACGGCGTAGTGAGGTTCAGAAAGCAACTCCCGATAAAAATGTCGGAAAAGCTCATCGATGATTTTTTGCGTTGATTTTTCAGTCATAAAATACGTTTAAGACCTCCTGAGCAACAGCGCTAAACTCCATAATACCGAAAATGCCGTATCGTGACGTAAAATTACTTTATGGAAAATCAAAAAAATTTATCAAAATTACTCCTTTCCATCCCCAAACAGGTTCAAAATATACCTGTATTCACTCTGTATTAGACTTGAAAGCGCTTTATGCAAATCCAAATTCGTCCATTCAAAACCCTTTTACTACTGCTACTTTGGTCAAGCATAGCTTTTGCTGTCGTACCAGCAGAGACAATACCCTCCACAGGAAAAACCGCTTTGAATTGGTACGAGATGATTTTGCAGCTGCTTGGTGGTTTGGCAATCTTCTTATTCGGTCTAGACCTCATGGTGAAAGGACTGTTGTCCATCGCAGGCGGTCGCATGAAAACCCTACTCGCTACCCTGACAACGAATCGTGTGATGGGGGCTCTGTCCGGAACTTTAGTCACTGCGGTTATCCAATCTTCATCCGTTACCAGCGTGTTGGTGATCGGGTTCGTTGCCTCCGGCATGATGACTTTGATGCAAGCGGGAAGCATCATCATGGGTGCCAACCTCGGTACCACCATCACCGCACAAATCGTTGCTTTCAAGATTTACAACTTAGCGCTCATCATGGTCTTTGTCGGTTTTCTGATTCAATTTGTCAGTGAAACTCATATCCGCAAAAATATCGGGCAACTGCTGTTGGGATTGGGGCTCTTGTTTATCGGGATGAATTTGATGGGCGAAGGCATGTCCCCACTCAAACACTACGAACCTTTTCTAGAAACCCTAAAAGAACTCGACCACCCTCTTTACGGCATACTCATCGGCCTTGCTTTTACCGCGTTGGTTCAATCTTCATCTGCCACCATCGGGATTGTCATCGTCATGGCTAATCAAGGGTTTTTGACGCTTCCAACCGGTATTGCGCTGTCCATGGGCGCGGACATCGGTACCTGTATCACGGCAATTCTCGCAACGATTGGACAATCTCGCGATGCAATTAGGGCTGCCCTGATTCATGTGATGTTCAACGTTTTCGGCGTCTTGTTATGGTTACCCTTTATCGGCACTTTGGCGACATTGGCCGTCTATATTTCTCCAGAAGGTGGTAGCCACCTCAACGAGATGATGAACTTGGCAGCAGATACCCCACGTGAAATCGCGAACGCCAATACCCTGTTCAAACTTTCCGCTTTGATTCTTTTCTTACCGTTGCTCGCAGGATTTGTCTGGCTGAGCTATCGCCTGTTGCCTATTTTAGACGATGAAAAGCAACAATCTTTCGACCCAAAATACTTGGACGACAACTTCTTACAAACACCACAATTAGCGTTTGGTGCCGTCATCATGGAATTGAACGTGTTTCGGGAAAAACTCAACAACCTGTTCCAACACTTCATCAACAATAATTATCCGGTACAGTTGAATGCCCTTAAGTTTGAAGAAAAAGTCCTCAGACAACTTCGCCAGTATCAACATCAAATACTGATTTATCTCAGCAAAGTTTCACGAGCTGACCTTGATGAAAAACAACAGCAAAAATATGTTGAATTGATTTCTGTGGTGAATATTCTGGAATCGGTAATGGAAACCATCCAAAATGGGCTGTTAGATGCCCGCCATCAAACGTTCGAGTATCAACTTAAGGTAAGCCCTACCATGCAGGAATTAATGGGCAATATCACCAAAGAAGTGGTGAAATCATTAAATAATGCACTGATGGCTTTGGATGATCAGCAAAAAGAAAAAGCTTTAGAAGTGTTTTCGGCAAAGTCCGCCATAGATGAAATGATTCAGATCGCGCTTAAGCATCAGGTGAAACATATGCAATCCGATGAATCCAGACTGGTCATTTTTCGGATGGAAATGCAAATCGTCGATGCCTTGAAACGTTTACACACTCTGGCAAAACGTATCGCAAGATTACAAAACAAGGGATTGTCTCCTCCCCCTCAAACCTAAAAGGATCTTATATGAAAAAGTTATGGATAGTCGCTGGCCTGCTGGTTCTCGGCGGTTGTGCACACAACCAGCAGTTCATCAAAGCCCCTGGTCAAACCAATGATTCATTCAGAAACGATATGCTTTATTGCAAAGGTGAAGCCACCGGCGCATGGAATGACCGTAATGGCGTGTCGAAAATGAACATCTACAAGGGCGAAATGGGCGCTATTTCCTATGAAGACTGTATGCGTCAGCTAGGTTATAAACAGGCCTACTAAAGGGTGTCGGATGCCAAAGCGGATTGAACTCTTTCGGGAACTTCCGTTAAGAATTCCGGCTCGGCTTTACCAATAAAATACCCTTGCGCCATCGTGATACCGAAGGCTTTAACGGCCTTGAGCACTTCTTCAGACTCGATGAATTCGGCAACCGTCTCAATACCTACCGATCTGGCAAGCGTTACCGCACTTTCCACAAAGGCGAAGTCAATTCGGTCATTCAACATATTGCTGATAAACTCCCCTTCGATCTTCAAATAATCGATTGGGAAACGCTTCAGATAATGGAAAGACGAAAACCCGGAACCAAAATCGTCAATAGCAAACATGAACCCTTCAAATTTCAGCTCTCTTACGAATTTTTCCAATAGGCTGATGTTTCTCACCGTTTCACGCTCGGTAATCTCCAGCACGATACGATTCGGTGCAATCTGAAACTCCTTAGCCAATTCTTTCACCTTGTTGATGAATTCGTTCAATATCAGCGCACGAGGGGAAATATTAATGAACATCAACCCTTGATAATTTTGCTCCTGCATCTTGATAAAGGCTTTCTTAATCAACAAGTAATCCAGTTGATGCACGACCCCCATGCCTTCGGCAATATCGATGAATTCACTTGCCGAAACCAATTCGTCGTCCTTACGAATACGCATCAACAATTCATGAACCTGAATACCGCCATCTTGGTTAGCAAAAGATAAAATCGGTTGGAAATGCGGCTCGATACAATCTTCATCCGCCAAGGACTGCATGATGAACGCACTTTTTTCGGTGTTGCTTCGATAAAGATCCGCCAGCTCATTTTCATCTGGGAAGCAGAATTGGTTTTTACCGTTGCGTTTGCCCTTGTACATCATATTATCGGAAACGATAAATAAATCCTTGGCGTTATCGGCGTGCTCAGGATAGTTCGCTAGACCGATCGAACAGGTCAGGTAAACACGCTCGCCACTGGGATCAATTTCTTCGATATGATGAATTTCATCCATCACGCGTTGGGCAATCAAATGCGCTTGCTCAATATCGGTTTCCGGTAAGAGTACACAGAACTCGTCACCGCCGTATCGACTGAACATATCCTCATTTCTAAGTGCTTCTTCAACTTTGTAAGCCAAAGCCTGAAGCATCTGATCACCAAATGCATGACCATAACGGTCATTGATAAGTTTGAAGTTATCACAGTCAATCATCATCAACGAAAAGTGATAGTTATTACGATCGGCACGTTGCATTTCGTAGTCCAACAATTCGTGGAAAACGCGGCGGTTGTACAAATTCGTCAAAGGATCCCGCGTGGCGTAATATTCCAAATCATGAGTATATTTGTTGATGGCTTTGATTGATCCGACAACATTGATTAAGGTCGTCAAAATACTTTCAATCACGATAGTACGGGTTAAATCTTGACTAACTGCCTGCACACCAATACCCACAACCCCGCCAATACGAGGCTTTTCAAGAATCAAGCTTTTCGCTTGAGTTTCAATATCTTCTTGAATAGCATCCAAAGTAATTTCATCATTGGAAATACTGTGGTGGATATCTATTTGCGGATTCAATTTCAGAATCGGGTGTTCCAAAATTTGTGATTCAGCAATTTTTTCAAAATGCTTCTTCATCTCTTCTGAAGGCTTACCTGCCCAGAAAATTTCCATGCCGAAACGTTCTTCATCATCTGTTCTAAACACCACAAATAGCCCATAAATCGGCAATATTTTGGTGATTTCAATAATCAATTGATTTACATGTTCTTTCCAATCGCGAACCACTTCTGAAGTGATAATGAATTTATCGAGCAATTTGATTTCAAATTCGAGAATATCCCTATCAACAGCAACCGTTTGAAGTTTTTCCGAGAGTTTTTCAAACTCAGAACCCAACCTTTCAAGCTCTTTAAACTCATAAAATATGTCGGCGGACTGGATATGTTTCAAGTCTCTAACTTTATGAATGTTTTCGACTTTTGTACGGAGGGAATCAATGACTTTTTCTAAGAAATTGTTCAATTTCAAACTGATTAAATAGGCAACGATAATCGGTAATGGCAACAAGAAAAGGAAGAATAACAAGAAACGCTGATTGGCTTCTGATAGCGTGTGAGACATATTCTGACGAAAATGCATCACCCCTAAAACGTCCCCTACTTTTGCCTGGGTATGACACATCAAACATTTCTGCTCTGCTTTAAGCGGAAACAAGCTGTCCAAAACAGTATTTTGGCTAGTCGACAATGGTTCTTTGTTTAAGAAAACCTGATCCAAACGCGCTTTGAAATCTGGTGAAAGCGACTGTGTTTGTGGAATGGCACCGAACTGCTTACTGACCACTTGCCCTCGAAAAATATCGATATTGATATCGGATAATTCATAGGTCTTTTGGGTCTTTTCAAGGAATTCATTCAGCTGCTTTCTGGTCCAACCTTCACTCATGATTTGATACATGTTGTCAAAAGTCAGTCTGGAAAAAGTCTCTGCCGTACGATGATTATTTTGGATAATCGAGTTTTCAAAAAGCTTTGAAGAAAAGTAATAAGAGCCAACAAAAATCAATAAAGACGCTGCTAGAGCGCCTAGCAAGATGATTTTTCGAATGCTCGGTTTTTTTAAATCCATTTTAAACAATGACTATTTTCAACTGTAATATTCAACATAGTGTAGTTAACCGCATTAACCGCTACCAATAAATTCTTGTCGTTTTATTGATAAACATCATTAATATAAGGGAATTTTCAATTGACCCCAACCTGGTAGATTTTATCAACCTTTACCAACATTTTCCGGCACTTGGATTTTATGGAATATCGCATAAAGCACCGGCACAAACAGTAGTGTCAATACGGTCGCAAATGCCAAACCAGCCATAATTGCCACGGCCATCGCCACAAAGAAAGCATCCGTCAATAGCGGAATCATACCCAATACGGTCGTTAATGCACCCATACTGACTGGACGGGTTCGGGAAAGAACGGAATGAATCACTGCATCAAATTTCTCTCTTCCGTTTGATAACTCCAAATTGATTTCATCGATCAAAACAATCGAATTCTTAATCAACATTCCCGTCAAACTGAGGAAACCAAGCAATGCCATAAAATCAAATGGCTTATCGGCAGTATAAAGTCCAAACCCAACCCCTACCAGCGCCAACGGAACCGTTAGCCAGATAATGATGGGTTCTTTGACAGAGTTAAACAACATGACAACAATCAACACCATCATCACCACAAACATTGGAATAGACGCCATCAAACTCTCTTTTGCGTCATTGGAAGACTTGTATTCCCCTTCCCATTCCAGTCGATAACCATCCGGCAACTTCAAGGCCTCTATCGGCGCTTTTACTTTCTCGAAAATGGAGCTTTTCAACGCGCCGATTGCCGGATCACACATCACCTTGAATTTTCTCATACGGTTTTTGGTGTGGGAGGCTGCATCGACGAATTTCACTTCGATTTTCTTAATGACTTGGTTGATTGGCACATATTTACGCGCACCACTTGACCAGACCTGAATATTATTGATCTGGCTGACATCCAAACGATCTTGTGCGGAAGCACGCGTTACCATTGGAATCATTTCGTCCTGTTCACGGTAATAACCTACCGTCAGTCCGTCGAAATTCAAATCTAAACTCTTGTTGAAGTCTTCTCGAGTCACACCGACTTCACTGGCACGTGCTTCATCAAAAATAGGAACCACTTCTTTGACCCTTTCTCGCCACTCAGTACGTATCGCTGTTCCCCCTTTTTCACGCATAATGGTTTTGATTTCTTCGCCAATATGACGCAATACATCAGGATTCGGTCCATAAACAACCGCTTCTACCGCTGGATTGGTTGGACCTAATGCAAATTTTTCAGGTCTCGGCAGTACGGACGGATAATGATCTATCACATACTGTCGGAACTTCGCCATTAACTCTGGAATATCATGGTAATCCTTAACGGTAATGACCAAGAATCCATAACCTGAAGGATCTTTTTCCGGGGTATAAGTCAGTAGAAATCTTGGCGCACCACTGTCAATGAAACTGGTGACATCTTTAACTTTATTGTCTTTTTTAATCACTTTTTCGATTTGATCAGTGATTTTCTTTACCTGACTGATATCGGTATCTTCAGCAAAGTAAAGGTGAAACATAAACTGGTCACGTGTCGAAGAAGGAAAGAAACTGCTCTTTAAATTACTAAATGCTAGGAAAGACAAAGCCAACAAACCAATCATGACCATGACAGTCATCCAACGTCTTCGAATAAGAACAACCAAAATGGACTTTAATCCATGATAAAACTTATTATCAAATGGATCTTTATTTTCTTCACCTGCTTTCACTTTGATGAACATCACACCCAATAAAGGCACCACTGTGATTGCCACCAACCAACTCAACAGCAACGAATAGAAAATGACATAGAACAGTGAACGGGTATATTCTCCTGTACTGTCTTGCGATAAACCTATGGCACCAAATGCTAATACGGCAATAACCGTTGCGCCCAATAATGGCCAAAAACTTTGAGAAACCACTTCACCGGCGGCTTTGACTCTATCCATGCCTTTTTGAATACGAACCAACATGCCATCAATGACAACGATGGCATTATCCACCAACATTCCTAACGCAATGATTAACGCCCCTAAAGAAATGCGCTCAAGCATAATGCCTTGCATTTTCATGATGATAAACGTTGCCATAACCGTAACGAACAATGCGGTACCGATAATACTGGCACTACGGAACCCCATAAAAATCATCAGAACAGCAATAACAATGACCACCGCTTCCATCAAATTCACCATAAAGGCGTTGATAGAGGCGGTTACACGATCCGATTGCAATGAAATAGGGTGCAGCTCTATCCCCACAGGAATTTCGGCTTGTAGTTGGTGTAGCTTGGCTTCTACTGCTTCACCCATTTTAACGACATTACCACCTTGAACCGTGGATATACCCAAAGTAACGGCTTTGACACCGTTAAATTCAATGTATTTACTGGCAGGTTCCTGATAGCCTCGATAGACCTTGGCAATATCTTTCAAATAGATCAGTCGTGAAGATTTGTTGTCATGGTCTTTGGATTCAATCACTAAATTCTTGATATCGTTGACCGCGTCCACTTTACCCGTTGGATTAATGGTGATGTAATCGGGTCCAACTTTGACTTTCCCGGCAGGAATCAGTGTATTTTTGTTGTTTAAACTGTCGAAAATTTCATCTAGACCAATGCCTAAAGTCGCAATCTTGTCTCGATTCAACTCAATGTAAATAATTTCTGGCTGTTGGCCTTGAATATCGATTTTGGCGACATCTTTGACTAGTAGCAGTTGTTTCCTGAGAAATTTGGCATAGTCATACAGTTCTTTATAACTGAAACCTTCACCAGTCACTGCATAAAGCGTGCCGTAAACATCTCCAAAATCATCATTAATGATAGGTTTGGAAACACCTGGAGGGAGTTGTGGGATGACATCATCAATCTTCGAACGAAGTTTTTGCCAAATAAGCGGTAAATCCTTCTTACCGTATTTGTTTTTCATGGTGACGGTAATAACTGAAGTGCCGCGTTTATTGAGTGCTTGGACTTCTTTTACTTCCCCTAACTCTTGTATCTTGGTTTCGATTTTGTCGGAAACCTCTTCTGCCACTTCCTGTGCGCTAGCGCCCGGATAATAAGTAATAATCAAGGCATCCTTAACCGTAAACTCAGGATCTTCGAGGCGTCCTAAATTTTCATAGGAAAAATAACCGGCAACAATAACAAACAAAGTGAAAATTAAGGTGACTGTGCGTTTCTTAATGGCGTATTCAGCAATATTCATGGCGCGCACCTCACTGCTGCTGAGGTAGAAGTAGTTTTACCTGTTGGCCTTCCGTGAGGTAATGCACACCGGCAACGACAATTTTCTCTTTTTCCGTAATCCCCTTAAGAACTTCAATAGAACTGCCTTTTAATTCACCGATTTCCACTGGTTTTTTATGAACTTTATTGTCTTTATCAATCACCCAAACATATTGTTGATGACTGCCTTCAGGATCCGCGAATACAGCATCAATCGGTAATAATATTGCACCTGACAATGTCGGACCTGATAGCTCTACTGTCGCCGTCATGCCTGGAAAGAGATTGAATCCTTCCTTATCGATAATTCCCAAAGTAATTTTATAAGTACGGGTGACTGAGTCGGCTTCTGTCGCAAATTCATTGACCTTTAACGGAAATTTCTTATCCGGTATAGTCGAAATAACCGCATCTATTTTTAGTCCATCTGAATGTTTTTTCTGCGCAATGATTTGCTCTGGAACAGACACAACGATTTCTAAATCATCATTATTTTGTAAGCTGATAATAGATTGTTTCGCTTGTATATCGGTAAAGTTTCTAACGTATTGTTTGGCAACCGTTCCTGAAAAGGGGGCTAAGAGTTTAGTGTCTTCCAATGCCTTTTTGGCCAAACGAACATTGGCATCGGCTTGATCTTTTTGTGCTTGAAGTTTATCTAAATCAGATTGTGAAATGTACTCTTTGGAAATGAGCCTTTTGCCTCTCAAATAATTGGCGTTGGCATTTTTGAAACCGGCAACTGCAGAATCATATTTGGCTTGAAAATCTCGAGGATCCAAAGCACCAATTAACTCACCTTTCTTAAGATGTTGCCCTTCTTTAATCGGTAATTTAGTCAATTTTCCAGACACTTGAAAAGATAAATCAACACGATCTTTGGCTTGTAAGGTTCCAGGAAACTCTCTTACTCCTGTGCTATTCGGCGCGGAAACCTCAATATATTTAACAGGTCTGATAATTTCCTTCGTCGTTTCTTCGGAATCACTACTACAGGCAGCTACGCCAAAAGCTACCGTCAGCATAATAAAAATTAAACGCAAATTCATGAATACATCTCCGAAGGTTTTTATTGTTTATTATGCGTATTTATACGATTTTATCTAATTAAAATCAAAATCATCCAGCTTTGGTTGCGGCGGATTTCCGTCATAAATCAAATTGGTTCGATATTGCATGTAAGACTCTCTCATAAAAATATAAGGGTCCGGCTGACTTTTCATTTCGCCTGTTAGATTCACAACTTTGGTGTAATCGACAAACTTACTGCCGACAAACAGTAGTGCTCTACCCGATAAATCTGTCTGAATGACATAAGGGTAAGTTGGGTTATAAACCGAATCAATTGATCCACCAACCAATTCACGCGTGGTATAAGAGCCCAAAATCGGCACCATGATAAAAGAAGATTTATCCCAAAAACCCCATTTATAAAGGGTTTGACCTAAGTCTTCTTGTTGATATTTTAGTTTGGCAGGAGTTGCGATATCCAATAATCCGGCAAACCCCAAAGTACTGTTAATACTGAATCTCATAAAACTGCTGAGCGCTTCTTTTGGTTTACCCTGGAATAAAGCATTAACCACATTTAGCGGCTCTTTCAAATTTTGAAAAAAGTTACTGATGCCTTTTCGTGCCGGAGATGGAACATAATTCTGATAGGCATTCGCAACCGGCATACCGACAGCATCATTAAATGCCATGTTAAAAGCAAATACGGCACGGTTATAGGATTCATAAGGATCTTTGTCATTCATCGGTGAACCGGGATCAGCAAAAGCCGATACCGAAAATAACAGTAATAAACTCAAAAATAATGTCTTCATAAATATCAATTTTTGGTCGTGCAAGGTAACTGAATCGACAACAAAAGTTCCTGGAAGAGTTTGAGTAATTTCGTTCTAGGAAAACTTTTTCGCCAAGCCATAATAACCGTTCTTTTGGGAGTAGGGGCAGTAAGTGGCTTATAAATCAATAATTCATTATTGTTTTCTTGAGCTGCAGTGCAGGGCAAAATGGTTAATCCAGCTCCTGAAGCCACCATGTAGCGAATGGTTTCTAATGAACTGCCTTCCAATGTTTTTTGTAATGGATGGCTTTGATAACCGGAGTGGTTTAAATTAGGGTAGGCTTCAAGCACTTGATCTCTAAAGCAATGTCCGGCGCCCAATAAAAAAACCACATCTTCTTCAATTTTTTTTAAATCGATTTCTGATTCTATTGCCATTTTGTGATGAACCGGCAATGCTGCAACGAATGGCTCTTCATAGAGGGTTATTTTTTCAATATTCTTATCATCGAAAGGTTCGGCTACCAAGATGATATCCAATTCTCCCGATTGCAATTTTTTCGCTAATTCATGAGTGTAGTTTTCTTCTACCGTTAAACGAACTTGAGGCGCATGTTGGTTAAGTTGTTTGATAACACTGGGGAGTAAATAAGGGCCAATCGTATAGATAGCACCGATGTTCACTTCAGAAACTTCAGAGAATTCATCCTTCGCAATCTGTTGAATCATTTGCGATTGCTTCAATATGTTTTCAGCAATTTCAATAACTTGCTTACCAATTGGCGTCAGAATAACGTCATTCTTTCTTCTTTCAAAAAGGGTGACATTCAATTCTTCTTCTAACTTCTTAATGGCAACGCTTAGGGTTGGTTGACTGACATAGCAGTTTTCAGACGCTTTTCTGAAATGTCTGGTCTTGGCTAATTCAACGCAATATTTAAGTTCGGTTAATGTCATATTATTTAAAGAAAGATATATATATTCTTTTTTTCTTTTTTTTGTTGTTATTAGTGAAGCACTATTTGGTGCATAACTCTACAAATCAGATTGTTTTCAATGATTTATAGTGTGGATATTTCTTGTTTAATTTTAATGGTATCCACTTGATGAGGTGTGATTTATTTGTGGATAAATTTTGGATCTTTCAGTTATTCAAATTTTATTCACAACTTATAACAGGTTTTACAAAAGTTTTTCACTGCCTGAGTTTTTAAGGATTATATTATTATCGCGCTTATAATAATTAAATTAAATTATTACACTTATAATTATGTCACTAGCCCAATTGATAAAAAATCGTCGTACGGTTTATCAGTTTGAAGATAAACCTGTTTCATTGGATTTGGTTGAATCCTTTATTGAAGCTGCTGTTTATGCGCCAAATCACAAACTGACGGAACCTTGGCAGTTTTTGGTTCTTGGTCATCAAACTCAAAATCGTTTAGCTGAAATTTATGCGAGAAATCGTGCATCGAAAAACCATGAAGAAGGTTCAGAAGCTTATCGTTTGTCTTTTGAAAGTTCAATCAAGAAGTTTTTGGCGATTCCACAGTTGGTTTTGGTAGTTCAAAATCTGGTGGAAGATCCGGTTGTCTGTAAAGAAGATTACGCTGCCTGCAGTTGTGCCATACAAAATTTTCAGTTATCTGCTTGGGAACAAGGAATTGGCGTGCAATGGAGTTCAGGACCGATTCTAAAAGATCCTGAAACCTTTTCAATTTTAGGATTGGACAGTAACTCTCAAGAGTTGATTGCCGCTTTATATATGGGTTATCCGTTAGCAGTAGGCGAATCTCAACGCAAAGCGGTCTCAGAAGTGATTAAACACTACGATTAATTGAATTGGATGGATTCGTCGTCGTCTGAATAACTTAAACCATTTTGGCTTAGAGATTGTCTCAGGAAGCGTTTGAAAAGTAGTTTATTTTGAACGGCTTCAGGGAAGTCTGTAAACAATAGTATTTCTTTTTTGATTAATACATCGATAACGTCTTCTGTGATACGAACCATGTCTAAATCCAGGTCGTACATGATGCGTTTGACGGTTTCTTGATTATCTGTTTTTTGGATAAAGTTTTTTACTTCTTCATTGAAAATAGATGATTTCACATAATCTGGCTTTTGATCAAAGCAGATATCGATAATTTGATTTTTTTCATCTCTCTTAACGTAGATCATGGAATCATCCTATTTTTTAATTTTCAATTTCAGAGATAACGCTTCCAAGCAATTCCGTCAGACGATCGTTTTCTGAGTAATCGACTGGGCAATCAATAACGGTGACTGTATTTGAAGTTAAAGCGGTTTTCAATGCAGGTAGTAATTCATCAGCAGCGTTAATTCTGATGCCCGTAGCACCAAAAGCTTCGGCATACTTAACGAAGTCAGGGTTTTTGAAATCTATGTAAGCAGGGCGTCCATAACGGCGTTTTTGCTTCCAATTAATTAACCCATACTGATTGTCATTCCAGATAAGGATCACAAAAGGGGTTTCACTGCGCAATGCAGTTTCAATTTCCTGTGAATTCATCATGAAACCTGCGTCACCGGTGACGGCGACAACGGCTCTATCTGGAAAGGCGAGTTTTGCGCCCACAGCTCCGGGAACGGCAATCCCCATACTGGCAAAGCCGTTTGAAATAATACAGGTGTTTGGTAACTCGCAACGGAACATACGTGCCATCCACATTTTGTGAGCGCCGACATCACTAATAGCGATATCTTTTTTACCCATTGCGGTTCTGAGATCCCAAATGATTTTTTGTGGCTTCATTGGCCAATCCTGGCTTTGAGAAACACGTTCCATTTCATCAAATAGAGATTGTCTCAATGGGAATTGAATTGGGGTTTTCGGTTGTTCAGGTAAGGCTTGTCTTAAGGCATCCAAATTAAATGCAATATTACCGACCAATTCAACATGAGGGATGTAACTGTAATCCACCTCAGCAGAACGAGTATCGATATGAATAATTTTATGTTTGCGGTTTGGATTCCACAGGTGAGGGTGGTATTCCACCATATCGAAGCCGACACAAATCACCAAATCCGCTTCGGCAAACCCACCATTGTTGTAATCGCCTTTCTGTAATCCTGTTGTTCCCATGGAAAGTGGATTCTTGTAATGTGGAACCACGCCTTTTGCCATGAAAGTATTAATGATTGGAATATTGTAATGGGTTGAGAAAGCATAAAGGCTTTCTGATGCTTTGGCTCTGACCGCGCCGTTACCAACCAAAATCAAAGGTTTTTTGGCAGCTTGGATAATGTCTGCCGCCTGTGCAATCAATTCTGAATCTGCCAGTGTTAATTTGGATTGAATAACCGGTAAAGGCAATTCCTCCACTTCCATTTCACTGATGTTTTCCGGAAAGTCTATAAACGAAGCGCCTGGTTTTTCTGCCTGAGCCAATTTAAAAGCTTTTCGCATGACTTCTGGAATGGTTTCCGGTTCAAGAATTTGAATGGCATATTTGGAAATGGGTTTGAACATACTTACCAAATCCAAAACCTGATGAGATTCTTTATGCATGCGCGTCGTGGCGGCTTGTCCGGCAATGGCAACAACAGGGGAGTTATCCATATTGGCATCCGCAACCCCTGTGACCAAGTTGGTGGCACCCGGACCTAGCGTGGAAAGACAAACACCTGCCTTCCCGGTCAAACGACCATAGACGTCTGCCATAAAAGCAGCGCCTTGTTCATGGCGGCAGGTGATGAATTTGATTTTGGAATCAACCAAAGCATCCATGATCTCCATGTTTTCTTCGCCTGGGATGCCGAAGATATATTCGACGCCTTCATTTTCCAGACATTGAACAAAGAGTTGCGATGCTTTCATTAGAAGTCCTTTTTATCCATTGTTAACTTCTACCCAACCTGGCAGATTTTCATTATTTTTGATTATAAACCAATGGATTTAAAAGGCGATAAAAAACGGCGCAAGCGCCGTTCTCAAAAAAGAAAATTGTTTTGATGTTATTTTTGGGTGAGTTCGTTAACCAATTGCCAAAGCTGGGGTTTACCTTCTGCCATTGGCACATCTGTACGGAATTTACCGTTGACGATAACTGCCGGTACGCCGTCGACACCATATTCTTTGGTGAGTATTCTGGCTTTTTGAACCATTTGATCGACTTTAAAACTCTTGAACATCTGAACATAGTCGTTGTGCTTGACACCGAATTGCTCGCAGTAGTTGGCAAGGGTTTCAATATCGAAGATACGTTTTCCGTCACGTTGAATGGCATCAAAATAAGCTTCGTGGAATTTATCTAAGATGCCTAATGCCTTAGCCGTATAAAAAACACGCGCCATAAATACCCAGTTTGGATTATCCAAAACAGCTGGCATGCGTTCAAAATGAACGTCTTTAGGCTTTGTTTTCAGCCATTGATTCAAGCTTGGTTCAAGGTGATAACAATGCGGGCAGCCATAGAAGAAAACTTCGACGACTTTTTTCTTATAAGGATCAATAGAAACGGGTTTAGGCAGTTTCTGGTAGTTGATGCCTTCCAGAAATTTTGATGGTTGAGCGCTCCACGCCTGAGAACTTAATCCCAGTGCAGAAGCACCCAATAAAGTAGTTAAAAAATCTCTTCTTAGCATAGTGTTATGAATCTATTAAAGTTCACCGTATGAGTGTAGTCCTGATAAGAACATATTCACACCAAGGAATGCGAAAGTCGTTACCAAAAGACCAATCAATGCCCAGTAAGCCATTGGACGTCCACGCCAGCCTTTAGACATACGGATATGTAACCAAGCCGCATAGTTTAACCAAACAATCAATGCCCAAGTTTCTTTAGGGTCCCAAGACCAGTAACCACCCCAAGCTTCGGCGGCCCATAGAGCCCCTAGGATAGTCGCAATGGTGAAGAAACCGAAGCCAAGAGAAATGGCTTTGTACATCAAGTCATCCATTTTTTCCAATGCAGGCATTCTGGCTGCGAATTCACTGTTTGGGTTTCTCTTAAGTGCAGAATCCGTTAACAAATAAGCAAAACCGACCATTGCTGCAATAGAGAAGCTTCCGTAACCGATGAAGTTAGCAGGAACGTGTATTTTCATCCAGTAACTTTTCAGAGCAGGTACCAGAGGTTGGATCACGTAAGCATGACGATCAAAGGTATACCAAAGAATAAAGGCAACCGCAGCACTCACCACTAACATCACGAAACCACCCATAGCACGGGTTTTCAATTTTTGTTCGTAGTAAAGGTACAGCAGGGTTGTGATGACCGTAAACAGGATAAATACTTCATACAAACTACTGACCGGGATATGACCATAGTCAGGGTTGATTAGGTAAGATTCACGCCAGCGAACCAACATCCCGACCAAGCCGAATGCCACACCCGACCAAGCCAAGGTAGAAGCCACCTTACCGGTAAATTCAGATTTATTGAACAATGCAAAGAAGTAGGTTGCCATCGCCATGACATACAAAGCACTCATCCACATAAATGCCGATTGGCTGGAGACCAAGAAGCGTAGGAAGAAAGCATGTTCGTTTGCACTGATTTGGTTATGGTGGATGCTGTAGGACCATAAGGCCAAAAGCGTTAAAGCGGTAATGAAATAAGACAAGGTTCTGATGCTCGGCCAAAAGCGTCCCAACATGATCAGACCTATAGTGGTCCCGACCAGAATGGCGTCTTCGTAAAGCCCCATCAAGGCATTAAATTCCTGCCATGCCATGAAACTTCCGATAGCGACGAGAGCTGCCCAGATGATTTCTCTAATCAAATGGTTCTTATTTTCATAGTTTGTTTCAATTGTCGAGTTGAGAGTGTTCATGATTATGATACCTTCAAGTTAGTTTTGACAATCTCTACGAGTTGGTCAAATTCAATTTTCGTTTCCGGAAAGTCTTTTCGGTCCTTGCCGGCAATCGTGAGTGCGTTTTCTTGTTTAGAGTAAGCCAGCCAAACGCGTTTCTGACGAACATAGAATAGGATGAATACCCCAATTATAAGCATTCCACTGCCTAAAAAAACGACATCTTTTCCAGGGGATTTGGTGATTTGTAATCCGGTTGCATTGATTTGCTTGAAGGATTTTACTTCAAAATACATTGGCGGCCCATAGCTCGGTAAGCTGTTGATGGCATTTAATGCATCTTCAAACCATTGTTTGTCGAAGTCCGACAAGTTATTCCCAGTAATGTGTTTGTCCGGGAATGACTTTTCCATAAATTCAAGATAAAGCATCTGTAAAGCGAAGCTGGTTTGACTTAAGTAATAGTCTTTGACCTTTTTCTGTTCGTTTTGAGGTACTTTTTTCTGAACGAATAAATCAATACCTCTGAAGCCTTTGTCTCGGAACAATACCATCAATTGCTGCAACAATTTAAGTTGTAGATTGTAGGTTTTTTCGTCTAAATTCTTTGATTTTGGAATCGCATCTTTCAAATATTGATGGATTTGTACTGGGTTGTTCAATAAAGCCAAGAATTTGAAGAAACGATCTTTGCTTCGCTTTTCATCGGCAGGGATGAACAGATAACGATATGGTGCTGAGGGTTCGGTACGCATACCCGTCATGAAGAACCAGCGACCATCCTGTAGATTAGGTTGCATGTAGTTTTCATATTCCCAGGCAATTCCTTGGTCGTTACGAACCTTAAAGATGATGGTAGGTCCGTTGTTATGCATTTTTTTGCCGGTTTTTTCTTGCTCTTCTTTCGTTGCAGGCACGATATTGAACATCTTGAAATCGTTGAATTCGGCTTTGAAAGTACCAATAGGGGTTTTCAAGGGTTCAACTTGGTTCACCGCGGTGTCGATATCCAGCGCATTTGGATATGGAGACAAAAGCGGATGAATCGCCAGTTTCAGTTTGGTTCCACCATCACCGAAAGATGATTGATAGATTGAATAGTTTTTGTAAACCAGCGGATGGTTCACCTTAATAGTCTTAACGATAGGTTTTTTCAAGTCTGGTGCTGTCAGAACAACATCTGACTCAAAGGATTTTGGCATTCCCGTGTCGTAGTAGCGGATACGGAATTGCTTAACATGGATAGAGAAAGGTAGTTTTTGTACCAAGAATCCTTGTCCATAAGGTAAGAAAAGCACATCGGTACTTTGACCTTCAGCAACATTGACTGTTCCACGGAAAGAAAAATTGTTTGGCGATAACCAGGATTTCTGAGGGATTTCACTCAAAGGTATAGAGCGGGTTTCCGGCGCAAGTTGCCCAGTTAATTGTCGGTATTTTAATAACAAATCACTGTCAAACAGTGCGCCGACGCAAATCACGATAATGGATACATGGGTGAAGATATAACCTAGACGGCTCCAACGACCCTTCATACCGGCAACCGTGACGTTACCATTTTCACTATGGTGTACTTTGGTTTTATAACCGTTTTCTTCTAAGGTTTGCTTCGCCAATGCTTCATCAAAGCCTTCAACCGCATAGGTTTCAGAGTAAGGCTGGTGTTTGTAAGCGTTGATTGACATGGTTTCGCTGTAATGCTTCATGTCTTTGATAAAGCTTGGCGAGTTGCGTACCAGACAGGTTGCCGTCGATGTTAGAAGGAAAAGCAATACTAAAATAAACCAAGCGGCACCATATACGTGGAAGAGACCGAGTGTATCGAATACGTGGGTCCAAAAGGGTCCAAACTTAATAATATAATTTTGAAACGCTTCGTTTTGTTTGAGAACAGTACCGATAACAGAGGCGATCGCCAGCATGACCAACAGCGTCACAGCAAGGTTCATAGACCCTAGGAATTGGATGAATAGGCTAGGCTTTTTAGATGTAACGATGTTTTTTTCTGACATTTTTACTGATTTTCGGATTTCATTAGACAAAAGATTGTAAAGTATAAACCGATTGTTATTATTGATAAAGTATTAAGGACTTTATCCCTATCAACACTCGTTAAAACCCTATAAAATAAGCGGAATTTCGTCAATTCGATCACACAAATTATTATGCAACATCCTCTATATCAAAAAGCGCATTACCTCAAATCTGCACCTGACTTAAGCCATTGTCCTGAAGACGAGGGGTATGAAGTCGCTTTTGCCGGGCGTTCTAATGCCGGAAAATCCAGCGCGCTGAACGTGCTAACTTCACAGAAGTCCCTTGCAAGAACCAGTAAAACGCCTGGCCGCACACAGATGATCAACTTTTTTGAGTGTGATGAAGACCATCGTTTGGTTGATTTGCCGGGGTATGGCTATGCCAAAGTGAATATCAATGTAAAACAGGCTTGGGAAGCAGGGCTTTCAGCTTATGTAGAGCGACGTGAATGTTTACGCGGTATGATTTTGCTGATGGATGTTCGTCTGCCACCGACGGAAATTGATATGGTCATGTTGGATTGGACATTGGATTTAGGCTTACCTGTTCATGTTTTATTGACTAAATCAGATAAATTGAAGAAGGGACCGGCGCAGGCAAATCTATTGAAGCTGAAGAAACTTTTAAAGGAATCCTATCCTCATGCAACGGCACAACTGTTTTCTTCTTTAAAGCGTCAAGGTGTTGATGTTGCTTGGCAAAAGCTTGATGAATGGATGGAATACGAGAGACCACCAAAGCAAACGGATTGAAAAGCCCATGCAAGATAAAGAAGCAAAAGGCATTTTAGACTTTTGGTTTTCGGATAATGTCAGACCCTTGTGGTTTAATTCCACACCGGAACTGGATGCTGAAATTCGCGAAAGGTATCAAGACTTATGGCAAAAGGCGCAACAAGGTTTGCTAGATGGTTGGCTTGACGATGCCGAATCTGCGTTGGCGCTTATCATTTTACTCGATCAAATGCCTTTGAATATGTTTCGAGGGCTGCCCGAAAGTTTCCAAACCGAACAACAAGCCGTTAAAGCAACTTATCTTGCCCTAGAAAAGGGGTATGCAGAACAACTGCCGAAGTCTCGCTTAGCATTTTTATTGATTCCTTTGATGCATAGTGAAAACTTGCATGATCAACAGAAGTCAGTTGAGTTGTTTAAACATTACGGACTAATGGAAAACCTTCAATTTGCTCAACACCATCAAAAGATTGTCGAGCGTTTTGGGCGGTTTCCACATCGCAATGCAATATTAGGTCGACTGAGTACTGCTGAAGAAGAGACTTATCTTGCTTCAGATGAGGCATTCAAAGGTTAGGCTAGAAACGATAGCCAGCTTTAATGCTATAAGTCGGAACATCTCCAATTTGGTTGTAGGCCACCAGAACATCCATAAAAGCCAAGTTGATATTAACGCCAACGGCTAATTTAGCCAAAGTAGAGTTTACTTTTTTCAAAGTTACGCCACTGACTCGGTTGTTTTCTCTTGGATTCACTTCACTCTGAATCATGCCTACCGATGCATAGGGCGTTAAGTTTGCTAGACCTTTCGAGACGCCAAAGTCCAACCCATAGCTTTTATAATCCAATGCACTGATGCCATTTGATTGGGTGTAATGTCCATTAATTCCCAGTGCAGGAGAGACCGTACTGCCTTCCAAGATTGCCCAATTTAGATTGGTGCTCCAAGTAGAAAGATTGCTGTTGGGAAAGGTGGTGTAGTCAACGCCAATATCCAATCCAAGCGGCATTCCTTTCGCTAAGTGGAGTGTGACACCATCCATTGAACTGCTTGCGTTATTAGAAACAGCCCCCATTTGTTTATGTTTGAGTTGCGAGACATTTGCGGAAATACCTATATCAAAACCTGTTAAACCAAGAGGTTCTGCTGGTCTTAGTGTTTTATAGCCTAGCGCGCCAGAAAGGTCTGATGAGAAATCTTTAAATTGACTTTGGGAGCTGAAGTTTAAGTAATCAATATTGTTTTTGCCCGCAAAAGCGTTTAAGGAAAATAAAAGTAGCAAAGAAGTGGGTATGACGATTGAGCGTGTAGAAGAATGCATGATATTTACCTCACATTGAGAATGAGCACTTTCATTCTATATAAAAAACCCCTCATTGAGAGGGGTAAAATTAAGCATTAAATGAAAGGTTAAGACTTAGAAGTCGAATTCAACACCGACAGAAGCCATTGCTCCAGCATCTTTTTGTTTGTCTGAAACACCACTGATATCCATTGTGGTGGTTGCTACATCAAGATTCAAGAAGCCGAAAGTTAGACCAACACCAGTATAAGTGTATTTGTTACCGACCAAATTGCCGCGCACACCTACACGAACATCTGGGATGTACCATGCAGAATTGGTCGCATAGCTTGCGCTTGCGCTCCACCATTGCGTGTCATGATCATTTAAATCATTGGCTTTGACTAGGTCATAAGAACCGGCAATGGTCCAGTGACGGCTGGCAGTATTGATTTGACCTGTCACGCGGTATTGTGGTTTCAGCTTGAATTCAGATTTGATAAAGCTGGCGAAGTCGGTACTTGATGCTGCTGTAGAAAGGTTGTGTATTTTGAACTTAGGTGAAGTCAAATTCATCCCTACTAACCCGATAGAATAGTTTTCATGAATCCAGTTAATACCGACATCGGCGGTAATAGCAGATTCAGAAGAACCAGAATTCATGTCGCTGATGTAATCATTGACGTTCTTATCTTTTGAACCTAGGTTGTCATCTACGAAGGTTTTAAAGTCAATCGCTTTTGTGTTGGAGAGCATGCTTAAGTATCGGGCTGTTACACCAACAGAAAGCGCACTGTCATTGTTTTTGAAAATGTTTGTACCGTAGCCTAATGCAAATTCGCTTAGTGATTTGTAGTTAATGCCTAAAGCTGCCGCACCTGAATTAATTGAGACGTCAGTACCTGTAGCCGCAGTGGTGATGGTACCTTTCTTGATAAAAGTCGCTTCTGAAGCCGCAGTATAACTATAGTCCAAAGAAATGCCTCCAGACCAAACACCAGACTTTATTAATAAAGGAACGGTTACAGAACTGATGTTGGATACTTTACCGGCATTGTATTTATCAAAAAAGCTGTTTAGGTTTGTTGCAAGGGTATTAGCATCAGCCGGATTGTTCGAGTTCAGATAAGGTTTGATATTATTGTCATAATTGTCAGAAGAGCCTTCCAACCCCTTAAGTTCTAAAGCTGTTTGCGCATTGATTCCCAAACCAAAACGGTATCCTTCCGTATCACTTTTGTTAAGTGCATTATAGGCAGGGTTCGCTAAAGGGCTATAAATAGTATTAGAGTTTGAAGCATCGCCATAGACAATGTTCGGGCCGATTGGACCGTATGAACTTGGCGCAGCTTGAGAGTTGCTAGCAATGGCGACCAGAATCCCGCCTAATAAAGCTTGTTTTTTCATGTTGATTCTCCTCCTAAGATCATTCGCATATTGATTTCTAATTATAGATATCTTTCAATAAGATAAAAGCCTCTACAAAGGCTTTTATCTTGATTTTTATCTATTTTTTTAACAAAATTGTCGCTTTTAGATAAGCTTAATGTGCTTCGTCCCAATTATTGCCTTGACCAATTTCAACAATCAGAGGCACATCAAGGGTCAAAGCGTTTTCCATAATGCGTTTGATTTCGTGCTTGGCGGCGTCCATATCCTTTTCGGCAACTTCAAAAACCAATTCATCGTGCACTTGCATCAACATTTGGATATCCAAATCAGAAGTATCCAGCCATTTTTGAATCTCAATCATCGCGCGTTTGATAATGTCGGCAGCGGTGCCCTGCATCGGCGCGTTGATTGCAGTTCTTTCGGCATATTGGCGAAGCTGACCATTTTTGGCGTTGATATCCGGTAAGTACAGACGGCGCCCAAGCAGGGTTTCAACATAGCCTTTTTCACGGGCATTCGCCTGAGTGCTATCCATATAGGCTTGCACCCCTGGGTAACGACTGAAGTAAAGATTGATATATTCCTGTGCCAGATTTCTCGGGATGTTCAATTGTTTTGCCAGCCCGAATGCCGACATACCGTAAATTAAACCGAAATTGACGGCTTTGGCGCTACGACGCTGTTCGCTGGTGACTTCTTCGAGTGGCATACCGAAAATTTCTGCGGCAGTTGCCTGGTGAATATCTTTTCCTTCGGCAAAGGCCTTCAGTAAACTTGCATCGCCTGACAGGTGAGCCATAATACGCAATTCGATTTGAGAATAGTCAGCTGCCATGATCTTGTAGCCTGAGCGTGCGATGAATGCCTGGCGAATACGGCGGCCTTCAGCATTACGAATAGGGATGTTTTGCAGGTTGGGTTCGGTTGAAGACAGACGTCCGGTTGATGCCACTGCTTGTTGATAAGACGTATGAACGCGTCCCGTTTTTTCGTTGATTTGTTTTGGAAGGCTATCCGTGTAGGTCGATTTCAGTTTTGCCAGGCTGCGGTATTCCAAAATCAAGGTCGGTAATTCATGACCTTCATCTGCCAGTTGTACCAAAACCGGTTCTGCGGTTGAGGGTTGGCCTTTAGGGGTCTTTTTCAAAACCGGGAGATTTAGCCTATCAAACAGTACTTCTTGTAATTGTTTGGAAGAGTTCAGGTTGAACGGTGTGCCTGCGATCAAGTGCGCCTGTTGCTCAAGTTCAATCAGTTTTTCGCCGATTTCATAAGACTGATCGGCCAGCATTTGCTTATCAATGAGAACACCATTTCGTTCGGTTTTTGCCAAGACCGTCAATAAAGGCATTTCTATGTCGCTGAAAACGCGGCATGGGCCTTCATCGTTTTTCAGTTGCGGCCAAAGCGCAAAATGCAGTCGTAGGGTAATATCGGCATCTTCCGCTGCATAAGGTGAGGCTTGTTCTAATGGGATTTGGTTGAATGTCAGTTGGTTTTTGCCTTTACCAGCAATGTCTTCGAAATGGATGGTGCTATGATTTAAGTATTTCAAAGCCAAATCATCCATATTATGGCGCGTAGCCACGCTGTTCAGGCAATAGGATTCCAGCATGGTGTCGTAGGCAATTCCTTTCAGCTCGATGCCATGATTCATAAACACATGCCAATCATATTTGAGGTTTTGTCCTACTTTTTGCCACTGCTCACCTTCTAAAATAGGTTTGAGTCGCGCAAGTGTTTGTTCGAAATCCAGCTGATTAGGCGCGCCTTCATAGTCATGATTTAAGGGCAGATAAGCAGCGTGAATCTTGCCTGACGATTCGTAGGCAAAACTGATGCCTACAATTTGAGCAGTCATGGTGTCCAAAGAGGTGGTTTCAGTGTCTACGGCAAAACAATCCGCTTCTTTAAGTTTTGTCAGCCACTCCTCAAAAGTGGTTTCATCCAAAATCGTTACATAAGGCGCGATTTCAAAGTTTTCAGATACCGCAGGTTGGGTTGGATTCGAGTGGTGTTGGCCGTTATGTTCACTAACCAAAGTTTCGCTATGCGCTTTTCGTCCGGTGAACTTGCTGAATGGGAGCTGACCTTTTGCGATTTGTCCCTGCCAGTTTCGCAGGTCATATTCGGCAAAAAGTTCTGCCAATGCTTGGACATCTGGAGTTTGGCGTTTGATATTGCTTAGATGAATTGGCAGGTCGCAATCAATGCGGATGGTCGTTAACTGTTGTGACAATTTTAATTGATCGAGATTATCTCGAAGGCTTTCCCCGATTTTTCCTTTGATTTCGTCGGCATGGTTAATCAAATTTTCAATGGTGCCGTATTCTTCCAACCATTTCGCAGCGGTTTTCGGGCCACATTTCGGGATACCAGGGATGTTATCGGAACTGTCACCCATCAAGGCAAGATAGTCGATGATTTGCTCAGGTTTCACATGAAACTTTTCCAGCACCTTTTCTGGCGTCATCAAGGTATCGTTCATGGTGTTGATAAGGGTGATGTGTTCATTTACCAACTGTGCCATGTCTTTATCACCCGTTGATAGCAGAGCGTCCATTTTTGCTTCGGTGGCTTGGTGTGCGAGGGTTCCCATGACATCATCGGCTTCAACCCCATCAATCACCAAAAGAGGGATGCCCAAAGCCTTGATAATTTGGTGAATCGGCTCTATTTGAATTCTCAGTTCATCCGGCATTGGCGGACGATGCGCCTTGTAGTCTTCGTACATTTCATGGCGGAAGTTCTTGCCTTTGGCATCAAATACCACTGCAATGCGTTCGGGTTGATATTGCTCCAACAATTTTCCGATCATATTGATGACGCCGAAAATTGCACCAGTGGCATGACCCTTGGAGTTTGTCAAAGGTGGCATGGCGTGAAAAGCGCGGAATAGATAAGAAGAACCGTCTACGAGAATAAAGGGCGCTTTTGGATTGAATTCAAGTTGCATTGCTGTCATGAAACTGCCTAGAGATTTATTGAGTTATGGTAAAATTCGATGATTATTTTAACCTATATTAACCGGATTTAGAGTGTGTCGGTCTATACAGTCATAGAACAAGCAGAACTGGAAGCTTTCCTAGCGGATTATAATGTCGGAACCTTAGCCTCTTACGAGGGAATCAGTGCCGGGATTGAGAATACCAATTATTTTGTCAACACCGAAAAAGACGGTCAGCTCCAGCAATTTGTCTTAACGGTATTTGAACATCATACCTTTGACGAATTGCCTTATTTCCTGAATATCATGGCTTTTATGGCTGAGCACGCTATTCCTACAGCGCATCCAGAAAAAAGTCTGTCCAACGGCTATTTGAAGTCTTTGCAAGGCAAACCTGCGGCACTGGTAGAACGCTTGAAAGGCGATGGTGTTGAGTTACCCACCTTAAAGCAGTGTGAAGTCATGGGTGAGCAGATGGCGAAGTTTCATCTTGCCGGACAGGATTTTGAAGATTTCCGTGAAAATGATCGGAATCTGGATTGGATGCAAACCACATTCGACTTGATTCAACCCCTCCTGCCTCAAGATGAAGTTGCCCTGATTTCTGAAGAGATCAATACACTTTCTAATTATGAGTGGGAAGTATTACCTCAAGGCGTTATCCATGCCGACCTATTCTGTGACAATGCCTTGTTTGACGGTAATGAGCTTTCCGGGATTATTGACTTATATTACGCTTGTAATGGTTCATTACTCTATGACCTTGCTGTCATGGTCAATGATTGGTGTCGTTTGCCCGATCTGACTTACGATGATGACAAGGTGGCCGCAATGTTGTCGAGTTATCAACAGACACGTGAATTGACTTGGCAGGAAAAGATGACTTGGCCTTACGCGTTGCGTTTAGCGGCTTTACGTTTTTTCCTTTCGAGGTTGAAAGACAAACATATGCCTCGCGAAGGTGAAATGACGCAAATCAAGGATCCAAATGTTTTCAAATCGGTGCTGATCTATCATCAAAATCATGCAGCGCCATTGTAATGGCGTATCAAACGGTATGCCATTAAAGGATTTTGAGGAAAGTATTCCTCTTTTCACCCGACTTGAACAAACCCTCAATTGTGACGCCTATACTGAGCTACCTAAAGATTGGTATGTGGTCGTCACCGATGTGGTGGACTCCACCAAAGCCATCGAGCAAGGTCGTTATCGCGATGTGAATGCCGTTGGCGGTAGTACCATCGCTGCAGTGGTGAATGCCACTAAGCCTCAGAAAATTCCTTATGTATTCGGTGGCGACGGTGCCAGTTTTTGTGTGCCACCGGAGTTGATTGAAAAAGTCCGACGCGCATTGCGCGGCTGCCAAGAACTGGCGGCAGACGGGTTGGATTTAAAACTTCGCGTCGGTATTGTGCCTTATCAAGCTTTGACGCAAAAAATACATCTATGTCGTTACCGAAGTGCGCCAAATCTGACCCAGTATTTTTTTATGGGGGGTGGCATGGATGAAGCAGATGGCTTGGTCAAGAGTCATCTTGGTTATGAATTATCTGAAGATATCGTTTCGGATGCCGACTTTTCCGGTTTTGAATGTCGTTGGAACCAGATCCCAAGTCCCAAACAGGTGACTTTCAGCCTGTTGGTTAAGTCTCGACTCGTCGAAAACAAAGACACCTTGGCACTCTACCGGAAGTTGACCCAAAAAGTTGATGAGTTGTTGGGTGATAGAGTCGAGCACCATCCATTAAGTCAGGATAATTTGTCATTAAGTTTCAGTGCCGACAAGCTCAAGGCTGAAACGCTGACGAAAAGTTTCCATCATAATTTTTGGTATCGTTTGAAAACGGCGATCCGTATTCGGTTGGAAAACTTGGTGGGCGTTTATTGGATGAAAACCAACAAAGCAGTCAGCGGATATGAATGGGGTGACTACAAAGCCGATCTGGTAGAAAATACCGATTATCAAAAACTTGACGACAACTTCAAAACGGTGATGTCCTGCAATCAGTCCGATTTACAGACTCTATTGTCCTGGTTGGAACAGCAATACCAAGCGGGCATTCTCTTTTATGGTTGCCACCAAACCAATGCCGCAGTCATTACCTGTCTTATCGAAAAGACCGGAACTGATCATGTTCATTTTGTCGATGCTGCTGACGGTGGTTATGCCATGGCGGCAAAACAGCTCAAAACCCAAATAAAACTAGAGTCAGAAGCGCCTGTCCATTAATTTATTTTGTGTAATCCTGTCTAAACCATTGAACTTTAATTCTCGTTTCAAAAATAGTTTTGCAAAAGTATTTTTTAGGAATAATCTAATGGCGAAAAATTTATGGTTCTCGCCTTTTGAGGAGTCATGTTGTGAGTTATCATGGTTTTTCTCTATTTGACCCAAAACTGATATAAGCCGATGTGAAAGCTTTTGATTATTTTGAAGGAAGTGGCAATCACTTCATGCAGGTAATCGGCGGCACTTAAGTTTTGTCATATTTTGGATTTTTCTTGTTCTACCTTACGAGGGAAATTTTAATGAAACGTTTTTTGAAATTAGTGTTGTTCGTTTTTGCAACAAGCGCGTTTACGCTGTCTGCCCAAGCAGCAGAACCAGCAACTGCGCCTGCTAAAACCATGGAAAAGCCAATGAAGAAGCCTAGCGGCAAACGCTTTTACCATGAACTATTACATGCGAACTTTATGCCGAACCTGATGCCAAAATTGATGAGAAGCTACAAGCACGGCAATCCGCTTAAGCTAACCAAAGAGCAATATGAAAAATTGGTTAAGTTCCATAAAGAGAATTTGCCGAACATGAAAGCCATGATTAAAAAAGTCATGCATTTGGAAGCAGAAGCTCGCAATATGGCGCTTGCAGGCAAGGATGATAAAGACATCATCAAAGTTGGTGAAGAGTCTTTGAAAGTACGTTCAAACATCATGCATGGTAAGTTGAAATGTCGCGCATTTGTACGTTCTGTATTGACGCCAGAACAGTTCAAAATGTTGGCGGATAACTTTCATCACCCAAAAAAAGTGATGGCAAAGCCAGCACCAGCCGCTAAGGCGTCATAATTTCAGCTTTTCATATTGTTGAAGCAAAATCTGAAACCAGCCTTGTGCTGGTTTTTTATTGTCTGAGCAATCTTGAGCTTTGATGACAAACAAAAAAGCCCAGAATTTCTGGGCTTCTTTTCCTTGTTAACGACTTCTTATTGAGGAAACGCAGCGCGTAGTGCGACTGCGAGGCTAACACACAGAGCAATCAGCATAATCGCTCCGCTAGATGCAATTAAATCTTCCATGGGTCTATCTCCAGCTTTCTCGAACAAATGTTCCATCCTTTTTACCAAGGATATTCAAAAACAAATTCCCTAAAGCCTTAGCAGGTTTGGTTTGGCGGGAATCAATGGTGGAAATGTGGGTATTGCTATCCACATGGTTGTGAAAAATGGACTTAATTGATATTTGATGTCAGAGATTCTGACACCACCGTTTTCAATGATAAGCCTAAAGTTGTTGAAGTTGCTAGTCTTTTTTGCCGTTAAGCTTGCCAATATAGAAACAATTTATACCAATTCGCGTCATGATAGAGTGGGTTGAATCGGTTGTATCGCGCGGTTCTAATGTTTGAAAAATATTTCCCAAAACCCTATGAACACCTCAACGAGAATCAGCAGGATAATGATCCACTCCAAGAAAGAGCTGTGTTTGTGTTGGTAAAGGTCGATCATCATTGTGATGTCTTCTTTCAGCGTATTGAGTTTGTAGCTCACCACCTCAAAGCGTTCCTGAAGATCCAAAAGCTCTGCCAAACGGTTGTATAACCGCTCATAGGCTTCATTGTCCCAAAGGATATTGGGTTTATCCAACAACATCAAATCCAGCACCATATCATGGCGTAAAAGACTCAATTCAATCGCATAATCGGCAAACTCGTGGCGTTTCATCCAGCTAAAAGAAGTTGAGGACTCAACCATATTTCGACCTTTGCTGTAAAAGCGGTCGACTTCCTTTTCAAACTTCTCCAGACCCACACTTTGTGCAATGACCAAACTGACAATCATCAGCGGCCAAAGACTCAATTCGCGCAACTCGATTTTGTTGTTGTCGACGTGAAAGGGCGTTGTCGCGTCCGTATTCAAGGTGATGTTGTAGTCTTGGTAAAGTGTCACTTGCTCATAGGATTGCGTCAAACCCAGTTTCTTCAACGCTTCGCTGACCTCTTCCTTCGGCCAGTTGACGAAGGTGATGACATCAAACTGGGTAAAGAACAGAAAGCGGTTTGGCGCCATATCGGAAATCTCGGCGTAGAAAGAGGCTTCAATCCCTTTTTTCAAAGGAATATTCAGCTTATCCGCCACCTCCATGTGGCTGAAATCAGCGGGAAGATAAACAGACAGCAAGTTAATCTGAGCGATTTTAGAAGCGGGCGATGAGGTGTCCATCATGATTCCTTAGTAAAGTCATAGCAGTATGAAAATCTGCCAGGTTGGGGTATTTTAAAATAAAGTAATGCGTTGTTTTTGGAATGTTTTATGGCTTGAATGAATGTTTTTCAAGCCCTCGTTTTCAGGCGGTAAATTGTGGCTAATGTGAGTAAGAGCGATAGAAGAAATGACCTCGCACCCAGCGACCATACAGTACTTCAAAACTGATGGACAGTAAGACGAAAGCAAAGAAAATAATTACCGCCACTTTTTGGGTTTCGTAGGTGTGTATCAGCAAGGTAACCAGGGCTGCCAAGCTCGACATGCCGGCAATGAAGAATATCCAGCGGTTGCCTTGGATTTGGTCATGGAGCTTCAAAGCACTGAGGTTGACCATGACAAACACCAGTAGGAAGCTTGCACTGCCGATAATCGCGATCTCATTCAAGGAAATGCTGTTGGCTAACGCCAGGCTGAGTACGGAGGTGGCGACTGTCGCCATAAAAGGCTGATTGCGTTGTTCCTTTTGCAGGAATTTAGGCAAGTTGCCTTCTTTGGCGATGATGTAACCCAAACGGGCATTACCGTAAATGGTGGCGTTGATGGCGGAAAAAGTTGCGAGTAGCGCGGCGATGGCAACCAGCGTGAATCCGAACTGACCCATTGCCGGTTTCGCCGCCAACGCCAAGGCATAGTCTTTTGCCTGCATCAATTGCGCTTCAGGCACCGCGCCAACGGTGATGATGGCAATGAGTACATACAGCAAAATCACGAAAAGTATTGAGCCGTAAAATGCACGGGGCAAGTTGCGCTCCGGGTCTTTGATTTCTTCCGCGGAGTTGGCAATCAGTTCAAACCCTTCATAGGCGACGAAAATAATCATCCCCGCCACAAAGATAGAAAAGGGGGCTTTCCACTCATGAGGATCAAGAGCCTTAGGGTCAACATAGCTCGCGCCGGTGACGATGATAACCACCAGTAACACTACTTTGATGAGGACAATGAAGGTTTCTGATCGGCTGACAAAAGCGGCACTGATCCAATTGATAAGTGTGGGTAGCAAAATCGCCAAACTGATAAAAAAGTGGTTCAACAGGCTGGAATGTTCATCTGGGAAAAACGTCTGTGCATAAGAGGAAAAAGCCACCGCATAGAGGGAAATCGTCACCAGGTAACTCAGCCACAGCATAAAGTTCATACTGCTTGATAAGATGTTGTGGCGGAAGGCCTTGTCGATGAAAACGACTGTGCCTCCCTGACTTTGAAACGCCACCGATAGTTTGGCATAAGCATAAGAGGTCAATAAGGCAACCGCACCGGCGACCAAAAAGGCTGCCGCAGTGGCGCCATGCGCCAAGGAGACGGCTTCACCCAATACGGCAAAAATACCGCCACCCACCATGCCACCGATACCAATGGCAAGTGCACCGAGTAAGCTGATACTGCGGACAGGTTCGGTCATGCGAAGTCTCCACTAGGTAAGGTATACAAAGAGGTTATAGCCATTTTTTCCACCTAAGGACAGCCAATTGGCTCAGGACGACCACACACAAGAGCCCGACAAATATCCAAAAAGCGTAGCTTCCTTGGGCGCCGGGAATACCGCCAAGGTTGACGCCCAGTAAACCGGTCAAGAATCCTAAAGGCAGGAAAATGGCCGATAAAATCGACAGTACATACATGCGTTGGTTTAATTGTTCGGACAAGCGGCTCAGTAATTGTTCGTTCATCACCGAGGTTCTTTCTCTAACCACGTCGATGTCTTCAATGTGTTGTATCAAGCGTTCACCGACTTCACGCATTTTCCTGCGGTGGATATCCTGAACCCAACTTACCTGCTCTACCATGATTTTAGTCAAAGCATCGCGTTCCGGTGACAAATAGCGGCGTAACGCAATGGTCTGGCGGCGGAGTTCAGACAAATCGTGGCGCAAGTCCCCCGGGTTTTCGGTGAGTGCTTTGTCTTCGATATCATCGATTTGTTCTTCCAGCTGATCGACGGTATCAATCATGCGCCAGACGAGGCGGTCTGTCAAATAGACGATAAATTCTGCCATGTCTTTCGGGCCTTTGCCGCGTTCCAGTTGGCGTAAAAGGTCTTTGACGGAAAGCAGTTTGCGCTTACGAGTGGAGATGATGCGATCGGCTTCTGCCCACATACGGATAGAGACCATGTCTTCAGGATCGGCGCCGGGGTTGTTGTTGACACCACGCAGTGTAATCAGCAAACCGTCATCAATATTAGTGGTGCGGGGGCGAGTGTCTTCCGTTAATAGGGCGTCGATAATGATTTGATCAAGACCACTGTTGCTTTCCAGCCAGTTGCGGGTGGCGGCAACCGTGTAGTCGAAATGCACCCAGATTTTCCCTTGGTCGGGTGTCCAATCCTGAAGTTCTTCCCAACTTAATAACCGTCCGCCGCCTTTACCGTTCATCAGGAATGCATGAATTAAGCCTGTTTCGCTGTTTTCCTGGGCGACTTGTTCGGTCATACGTTCTCCTGACGAAAGTGATTCGGGCTATTCCCGTTGCGGGTCAAGCATACTGGTGTTTGCGATTTCGATAGCTTCTTCAATATTTTGGGAGAAACCTACCCTTCCCGCCTGTTTATGAATGCCCGCTTTTTGTAATTTTAATACGAGTCTTTCATTACAGTGATTAATAATGATAGCGATTTTTTGCGCTTGTAACTTTGAATAAATTGTTTCAAGAACCATAATCGCACTCATATCCAGCATAGACACGTCGCTCATATCCAAAACAATGACTTTGGTGTCAGGGTTGACGGTCGCCATACTGTGCAACGCTTTTTGGGCGGAACCAAAAAATAGTGGGCCGTTGATGTCATAGACTAGCATTTCTTTCGGCACATTTTTCAAATGGGGGTGTTCGGATTGATGTTCCCACCTTTTCACTTCGGTGAGCTGAATGCTGCGGCTGATAAACAGCAGTGCCGCCAAGCCCATGCCGATACTGACCGCCATCACCATATCGAACAACACCGTGATGGAAAAGCAAGTCAGCAATACCGCGACATCCGCACGCGGTGCGATTTTTAAAATGCGGATGAAGTGCTTCGCCTCACTCATGTTCCACGCCACCATAATCAACAGTGCCGCCAAAGCCGCCATAGGGATATGGGACAGCATAGGCGCGAAAAATACGATTGCACTCAGTACGAATAAAGCATGCACCACCGAGGCTAATGGCGAGTTGGCACCTGAACGAATACTGGCCGCAGTGCGGGCAATGGCGGCAGTCGCCGGAATGCCGCCGAAAAACGGCACCACGATATTACCGATGCCTTGCCCAATCAATTCCTTGTTGGGTCGATGTTTGGTGCCGGTCATGCCGTCGGCCACCACAGCACAGAGCAGTGATTCAATAGAACCCAACAGTGCGATGGTAATCGCTGGCCCCAATAAATCGTGAATCAATTCAAAAGACAGCTGCAGGGGTTTACCGTCAGCGCCTGGTTGGTTCCAAGGCAGTATCCATTCTGGAAGAAAAGGCGGAATCCCTTGACCGGAAACACTGTCCATCACATAGTGAAAACGTGATCCGATGGTTTCAACCTGAAAGTGCGGCAGAAAATAGGGCAGTGCCAATGCGGTAAGGGTGCCGACCAATAAGGCAATCAAGTGGGGTGGGATATAGGATTTCAGTTTGCTCCACAGGATGAAGCTTACCAGTGTCAGTAACCCGATCAGCGTTTCTTGCCAATGAAATTGTGGCAATGACTGAAGAATGGTTCCCGCATTTTCAATAAAGTGTCCTGTCAGGGTCGGCAATGGCAACCCAAGTAGATCCTTGATTTGCAAAGTCGCAATCACCACTGCTATCCCAGAAGTGAACCCTACGGTAACAGGATAAGGCACCACTTCAATCAAGCGCCCCATGTTGGTCAATCCCATGATGATGAGCAGTATGCCCGCCATCAGACCGCTTAACAGTAAGCCACCCAACCCATATTGGTAAACGATAGGGAGTAAGACCACGACAAAAGCTGCCGTTGGCCCGGAAATATTGATTTTAGAGCCGCCAAAAAGGGCAATGATCACGCCGCCAATCATTGCGGTATAAAGCCCGTGCTGTGGCGGCACGTCAATAGCAATCGCCAGTGCCATCGACAAAGGTAATGCAATGATACCGACAGTCAGGCCTGCCAAAATATTGGATTTAAGGTCGGAAGGGTTAAAAAGGCTTTGCCAAAAAGGCTGTAAGTTCGGGAACCAGTTTTGCAACATGGGTGCGATGTTCCTCTATAGATAGTAAAGATGTGTATAGACAAAAGTTTATCAAAATCCTGAAATCAAAGGCGAAAATCTACCAGGTTGGGGTGTAGAGAAGAAGAATAAAAAAATACGTTTTGTGACAATTTCGTGAGGATTTCATACTTGTTGCCGTTTGATAATGGCGTTGCCTTTTATGGACTAACTATGGGAGAAGGTATGAAAAAGTTGACATTAAAAAGTATAAAATGGACTCTGTTAATGGGGTTTGGTCTGATGGCTGGGAGTGTTTTTGCGCAGTCTCAAACCAAAATGCCGAATATGCCGGCACCCACTGCGGATGGTATTGAATTTCCGGCTGGTTATCAGGACTGGAAATTGATTTCTGTTACCAACCGTGACGACAACAAAACACTGCGGGCGGTGTTAGGAAATGATGCGGCGATTAAGGCGATCGCCGAGGGCAAGACCAACCCTTGGCCTGATGGCGCGGCATTAGGCAAAATCGTTTGGAAAAAAGAGAAAGATCCACATTGGCCGACAGCAGATGTTCCTGGCAAGTTCGTCCATGCTGAATTTATGTTCAAAGACAGTAAAAAATGGGCAGATACCCATGGCTGGGGCTGGGCGAGATGGGTTGGTATGGAGCAAAAGCCTTTTGCCGATGCAAGAGGATCTGCTCACGCCAGTTGTATCGCTTGCCACACACCAGTGAAGAATCAGGACTGGGTATTCCACAAACCAGCCCTTTTACCAAGCCGTTTACCTTAATCGGTAGCGCCTCTGCCCGGAACATAACTTGATGGGCAGAGTTTAAGGAATTCATATGAGCGATCTATTCAAAGCTTTAATTGTAGAGGATGATGCAGATATCGCCAATCTGGTTCGTTTACAGATAGGCAACCTCAAAGGACAAGCCACGATATTGGATCGCTTAGAGCAGGCGAAATCCTATGTTGAATCAAATATTATTGATCTTCTTATTCTCGATTTGTCTCTTCCTGATGGAGATGGTCTTGAGTTTTGTCGTTATTTTCGCAGACAAAACCATATTACCCCTATTTTGATGCTCACTGCGCGTTCCGATGAGCAAGATAAGGTTGCGGGATTGGAGCTGGGCGCAGACGATTATTTGAGCAAGCCTTTTGGGTTGGAAGAACTTAAAGCGCGCATTAAGGCTTTGATACGGCGCTCACGAGCGCACAACACTTTGGACACAATTGTTCAGGTCGGGTGCCTCAAGTTGGATTTGCAATCCCGCCAAGCTTGGTTGAAAGAGTCTTTGCTAGAGTTGACCACCAAGGAATTTGACCTGTTGAAGTTGTTTGCGGTGTCCCCAAATCAGGTTTTTACCCGACATGATTTGTTGGCGCAAATTTGGGGATCCGACTATTTCGGGTTTGAGCATACCATCAGTTCACACATTAATCGCCTGAGGAAAAAAATTGAAAAGAACCCCGCTAAACCCAACATTTTAGAGACGGTTTGGGGCGTGGGCTATCGCTTGAATCCTGCTTGTTTATCCGAGACAACCGAACATGTTTAAATCGAAAATCTCCAGACGGTATAGCTTGTGGCTAGTCGCGATTTTTTCCGTGATGGGTATCAGTTATTTGGCGTTGAGTCTCGCCTTGTCCAGCCACTATTTGAAGCAGGTGCAAATCAAGATCAACGCAGATGTTGCCCAAACCTTGATACAAGATAACGAGCTGGTTAAGCAAGGTAAGCTCAACGAACCGGCGATTGAAGATACCTTTCATCGTTACATGCTGTTGAACCCGAATCTTGAGATTTATCTTGTGGATTTATCCGGCAACTTGCTTAAGTACTCGGCAAATGCCGATAGGATCAAACGCAATCATATTGATACCAAACCTCTGCAACGTTTTTTGAATCATCCATCTCAAGGACTGATTCTTGGCGATGACCCGAGAACTTTGGATGGCAAAAGCCCCTTCTCGGTGGCCTACTTGCCGAACGATAAGCATCCCGAAGCCTATCTCTATGTGGTGATTCAGCCGCATATTGCCGAAGAGGTCGACAGACGTTTGCAAGAGAGTATCCTCCTTAAACTCAGTGGTTGGTCTTTCTTGACCAGTTTGCTGTTGGGGCTGGGACTCGGAAGCGCGTTGTTCTATTTCCTGAATCGTCGTATTGCTTTATTGTCGGAAAAGGTAAAACGCTTTGAGCAAGCACCGCAACAAGTTATCCCTCCGCCGCTACACCTTAAGGATGAGCTCGACGAGTTGGCACTCGCCACCGCTGATATGTCGGTGCAGTTGCGCGATCAATTGGAGCATATCCAGCAGTCTGATCAACAACGGCGGTTTATGATTTCGAGTTTATCGCACGACTTAAGAACCCCCTTAACCAATTTGCTTGGCTATATGGAGCAGGCAAAAGTCGATAATTCGATGGACTATTTGGATACGGCTTTCCAAAATGGTTTGAAGTTGAAAAATTATCTGGATAGATTATTCGAGTACGCCAAGCTCGATTCAAACTTAATTCAGCTAAATGCACAGCATCAGTCTCTCAGTGAGTTTTGCGAAACGTTACTTGAGCAGTATCAAGCATTGTCTCCAAATGCTGACTGGTGGATCGACATTCATGCAGGCATTGAAATGGCATTTGACAGGGAGTTAATGGAAAGCGCTATCAGAAACCTATTGGATAATGCCATGAAATATGGCGAGGGTTGGGTCAGTTTTGCGCTTTATCGTTTTGATGACAACATCACCATCCGTGTATGCAGTGCCGGAGACGAATTGCATCAAGTGAATCGATTATTGGAGAGTAAACTGGCAGTCGCAAACGCTGCCAACGGCTCTACGCAGAATCACACGGGTTTTGGGTTAGCGATTGTGCGTTTTATTGTGGAAAAGCATGAAGGCACCCTAGCCTATGGGTATGAAAGCAACAAAAACTGTTTTGAAATCCGCCTCAGTAACGCATCGTAATGGCTGATTAGCTACCGTGTAATGGAAAGGCGCCATGGATGCCTTCAATCAGCATTTGCACGCCGATCACCGCCAGAATCAGTCCCATCATACGAGTAATCACGCCTAAAGCACCCGCACCGATAAAGGTGACGAAACGTTCGCCGAAAATGAAGATGAAATAGGTAATCACGCACAGCACGGCAAATGCAAAAATGGTGGTCACCATTTCAAAAATACTGCCGCCAGCAGAAAAGTTCATGGCGGTCGCGATGGTACCCGGACCCGCGAGCAATGGCATGGCAAGGGGTGAAATCGCCACGCTCAATTTGGCATCTATTGCCTCTTGGTTGTCTTTTTCATTCAGTTGGTGAACGCTTGAAGAATTCCCTTGTAGCATATGATAACCAATCAACAACACGATAAAACCGCCGGTGATTTGGAAGGCAGGTAAGGTAATGCCGAATAAATCGAAAATCATTTTGCCCAACACCGAAAAGGCCACCACAATCACGAATGCTAGCAGCAAGGCACGCAAGGCGATGCGCTTGGTGGTTTTGGTACTGTCTTCAGACGTTAAGCTGAGAAAGATCGGTGTGTTTGCAATGGGGTTCATGATGGCGAAGAAACCCATAAAAACGGTGAATAAATGTAACGAGATAGATTCTAACACTGCGAAACCCCTGAATTTCAGTCAGTTCATTATATGCAAAAACAGCAGGGATGAAAGATGACGATTTTTTGAACAGGAAGATTCGGCGGCTTCGGAGAGAAACCGCCTAGAAAGTGTCAATGAAATGATATGTGTTTAACGCTTTGAATCACTGCCCGAACCACGAGAGGCTGGAGGTTCCTCTGGTAAGGACATAGCTTCTGTTTCGGTACTCTTGCATTTGTTTGTGATGTTCGTTTTGCCGTGTTGAGTGTTTTGTAGGCAACAAACAACCCCTATCTGTTCCGTTAGACGCGGATTTACCTGATTAAAACTAATCCAATCTAATTATTTTGGTGGTCGTTAATCAGTTCGCTTAATTGTTGATCTGCGATGCGGTAGCCCAATTTAATGATTTCTTTAGCCCGGTCAAACTCAAGCGTGCCGCAGGCATTGCTGGCAATCTCGATCACATAGTCCGGCGGATAAGCGGCCAGTTTCTGGCGAGAAATGGTTGTCTGCATGGCATCAAACGCTTGGTTGGCAATGTCATAAATACTCCAATCCGAGCGTTCAGTTGTCGCCTCGTTATTGGTGAATCGATGGATGAAACTTTGAATTTTTTCATAGAATGGGTTGGGTTCAGAGGCGTCTTCCTCTGTGCTTGTTTGGGGGGCTTGTAGGTCGCCATTCAGGTTGACGGCAATGGTCAAATCGGTGGCGTCGCCAAAAGTCGGCGCGATGGGAACAGGGTTCAACACGCCGCCATCAATCAGGTCGATTCCATTGCGACGCACCGGCGTAAAGAACAAAGGCAGGGAGATGGACGCACGGATGGCATCAAACAATTTCCCTGAACGCAACCAGATTTCCTTTTGGTTTTGAATATCCGTCGCAATCGCAGTGAATTGGATGGGCAACTCTTCAATCAGTTGATCGCCGACCAAGTCAATCAAAGAATTGATGATTTTGTCGCCTTTGACCAGCCCGTTTTTTTGCCAGGAAATATCCAGTAGGGCAACCATATCCATTTTACGGATGGCACAAGCCCATTCTTCGAAATCGTCCAGTTTACCCATGGCATAAATGCCACCGACTAGCGCGCCCATGGAGCAGCCTGAAATAGAAGAAATTTCAAAGTCATGCTCTTCTAACCAGCGGATAACACCGATATGGGCGAGTCCTCTGGCACCGCCACTGCCTAAGACAAGAGAGATGGTTTTTTTAGAAGCGTTGTTTGACATGGTGTGTCCGTTACCGTTAGTTTTTTGTCAGGCTGACTTCAGGCAATCGCCAAGTCCAGAGTGCGCCGATGATGGCAATCACGCTCAATAGCAGGATCACGCTTTGTACCGACCAAATATCCGCCAGTAGGCCGATACCACCTGCCAGTAACATGAAAATACCGATAAGCGTATTGCTCAACGCAACATACATGGCGCGGTTTTCACCGTTTGATAAATCCACCAGATAAACTTTGCGCCCTAGGCGAATGCCGCTGTGAAACAGCGTGATTGCCATAAAGAATGCCGCGTGAGTGATGGGGTGGGTTAGCCAGGAGGATTGTTCTTCAACCATCGCAAACAGCAAAATGCCCAATAAACCGGACAAAGCGGCGGCAGTGATCATGACCTTACGGCTGGATTTATCCGACATTTTTCCCCAAATAGGCGCACTTAAACTGCTGGCAAGGCCGCCGGCGATAATCAGCATTCCCAAACCACTTATCGTGCCTGTGCTGTAAGATTGGGCAACCAATACATAAAATGGCGGAACCAAAGCGGTACTCAGAAACAGTGTGCGGGCGATGACGTATTGACGAAAAGGCACGTCCGTTTTCAGTAAAGAGAAACTTTCAACCGCGGCGGCCAAGGCATTTTTGCCGCCTTCGGTGGCACCGGGTTGCTCGATAATATGGTTAAAGCTGAAATAAGCGATGATCCAAAGCACTGCGCCCACCGCTAACAAACTCGCTAATAAAAGCTGCGAATCATCCCCTTTATTTTCTCCAAGCATTTCGATAAGGGCACCAATACCCAAGGTGATCACCCCAGCAAAGCTGGCGCTATAGCCCATCAACACGCCACGTTTGCCTTTTGAAACCGTTTTGCCAAGGACATCTTTGGCAGAAACTGAGCAAAGCCCTCTTGCCAAACTGAAGACGATCAATGCAATGATAATTGCCCAACCCGCCATTGCGCCACTGGCATAAAACGCGGTGATTGCCATGCCGAACAAAGCCAGTGCCGACAAGGCAGCGCCGAGAAGCCACACTCCTTTCCTTACCGGGAGGTTACGTACCAAGGCGGCGACCATGAGTTGCGGCAACAATACGCCCGCCTCGCGTATCGGCACCAGAAACCCTGCAAAAATCGCTGGCGCGCCGAGCATGCCGAGAAGCCAAGGCAAAATCAGTTTGGCGCTGGCGAGTTCATCGGCGATTTTGCTAAGACTGTTGGCCGTCAGGTAGGCGAAAAAATTTCTAGGTTGATCGTGACAGGCGGATTCGGGAATGTCCTTGCATGCGCGGGCATCTTCGTCGCCATGTATTAAGTCATAAAGACGGTTAAGTTGTTGCGAATCCGCTGTGTTCACGAGTTGCCCTTGGTTAAATTTTCGGATGTTCGGTGGTTATTTTTTGGGCGGTTGCCATTTTTGCGAGAAGGCTTTCAGTGCCATCAACTGTTGTTCAATCAACTGCTGAATTTGTGGATCAGTCAATTCGCTTTCCTCATTGAAAGTATTGGCGAAAGCATTACAAAATACCTCTGGTCGATTCAGTGGATGCAAGTTCAAAAACACACAGACTTGGCGCAAATGGTATTGCGCGCGAGAAGTTCCCATGCCGCCGCCTGCGCCCATTATCGCGGCAGGTTTATCGTTGAGCAAGAGATTGTTTGGCTCTCGGGATGCCCAGTCCAGTGCGTTTTTCAACGCCGGTGCGATGGAGTAATTGTATTCCGGGCAGGCGAATAAAAAGCCGTCGGCTTCGGACATTTGTTGGAAGAGGGTTGCCACCGAGTTGGGTTTATCTTTGATGTCCTCATTATAGAAAGGGATATGCGATAAGTCGGCAATGTCGATGGTCATGCCTTCCGGCACGTGCGCTTGAGCATAGCGAAGCATGCCCATGTTGGTGGATTTTTTGCGAAGACTGCCGCAAAGCCCCAGTATCTTCAAGTTTTCCATAGCCGCAAAGCCCCAGTATCTTCAAGTTTTCCATAACAACTTCCTTCAAGCGTTTGCTTTTTGAATGGTAGCAATGATTGTACGCCGAAAGACAGGCAATGCAAATGTCGGGTTTAAATGCAAAAATCTGCCAGGTTGGGGGTCAGCGGTGGGCTTGATTGAACTCAAAAGTGAAAGCGGCAGAGAGAAATAAAACTAGAGCCAGCTAGTGAATTGCACCCCAATGCCGACACTGTTGTTGCGGTAGTTGTAATCAATCAGACTTTCCCCATAACCGTAGAACCACTGGATGTAGGCTTTCATATTTCGGTGTACCGGATAACTGTAACCCAGTTCCATCGCCCCCTTATTGTCGGTCTCGCTGAAGTTGTTCCTTACCATGATTTTAAAATGATGCTTTTCGATTTTACTGGCGAAGGTAAATTCGACATTACCCATGTAATGCGAGATATGCGGGTTATCGTCGCTTGAAGCCGATTCCGGTATACGAATCCAGGGCTTAATGGCAAAAACAGAACTGCCTTTGGCAAAAATCAGGCGCGTATAGATGCGATTCCAGGAGCGAGATAAGGGATCAGATCGTCCGTTTGATTGATGGCTGATACCAACATCTATCAAACGATTGCGCCAGCCAAAAATCTCCATTTTATTGTCGAAGCTTATCCATGCCTCTGGCTCGTGATTGGTTTCACGAAAGGGGGAGGAAATATTGTGGCTATAGGCCTGCCAAAAGGATCGGTTGGTATAAGCGACATACCAGTGATCGCCCAATCCAAACAAATTGTCTGCAATGGGAATTTTCAGGCTGATTTGAAACTTCACTTCATAAGGCTCAAAGTGCGTTGCCTGGGGTAAAGTCGCCTGTTGAAAAGGGCGTTCATTAGTGCCGGCGAAGTTGTAGGAACCGATAATCAAGTAATTGGGTCGATAGGGTTGTAGGGAGAAAGGGTCGTATTTTGTCTTTTGCTCCGATAACAATCGAGCATCAAGCGCAGTCTTTCCCTGATTCAATGCCGCTTGATCAAGCGTACACTGATCCCGCAGCTGCTGTAGGCTAGTGTCAGGCGACTGAGTTTCAAGTGCATTTTGTACACAAGCAGCATCATATTTCGGCGCAGCGGTGTCTGCCAAAACATTCAAGCTGATAACAGTGGACAATATGGCGGTGAACCAAGCGGTTTTAAACATTTCTGTTCTCTAGAGGAAGTCCGATAACAGCATAAATTGAACGGCGTGATAACGCAATAAAGTATGAAAATCTGCCAGGTTGGGGGTCACTCAAGCATTAGGCGGTAAGGCCGCATAGGCGATGCTTGAAAACCGTGCTTTTCATAGAAGGCTTGTGCTGCAGTATTGTGGTGATCGGTCAGTAGGGTGATGCGAAGGCAGTCTTGGCGCTTGGCTTCGGCAATCGCGGCTTGAATCAGAAGTGATCCGATGCCTTGATGGCGCGCCTTCTGAGAAACCACCATGTCTTCCAATAAGGCGACTTTGCCGCCAAGCGCAGTGGAGATGGTGAACAGCAAATTCACCATGCCATTCACGTTTTCCGGCGCGGTTGTTTCACATGAAACCAGAATGCAACCCATTGCCGGGTTTTGCAAAATGTCGGTCAAGCCTCGTGTTTGCGCGGCGATATCCGGCACGAATTCGTCCTCCTGTTGAAATAATGCACACAACAAGTCGTTGAGCGCATCCATGTCTGCCAAAGTCGCTAGGCGGCTGGTGTATTCAGGGGCGTTATTTTCGTTCATGGTCGTCCTCGTCGGAGACGGTTTTTTCACCGGTAATCATGGATCGAATCAGGTTTTCATTATGTACCACACTGGAAAATAGTACACCGAGGATGTGGATAATGACAAGGAACAAAGTGGTGTTGGCAAGAAATTCATGGATGCCTTTCCAAATAGAGTGGCTTTTGCCGCCATCCGCAAAGGCGGTGCCGATAGGACTTAAATCGAGTGACAACCCTGCTAGAGGTCCTTTACCTTCCGCGGCATAGGCTTCTAGACCTGTCCAGGTGGTGAGCAACAAAAACGATAAAAGCAGGACAATCATCCAACCGCCCAGCGGGTTGTGACCGATGTAATGAATCGGACGAAATTGCAGGATGGAGCCAATGTAGGTTTTCACCGTTTCTCGACTGTAAACGAAGTTGGTGAATCTTGCATAACGTGTGCCGATTATGCCCCAAATGATGCGGATGATTACCAGCGTTAAGACGACATAGCCGGTGTAAGCATGGAGAATGCTGTCGTCACCGGTTAGGTAAGCGAGGAAAAATGTCAGAACGAGCGACCAATGGAAGCTCCTAACGACGATATCCCATACTTTAACCTGATGTGACATGGCTTTCTCCAAGTTGAAAGCGTTGAGTTACTATGCCGAAGCGCCGAACATCAACCCCACATAGGTGGTGATTCCCATTGCAATGGCACCCCATATCAGCATACGGACGCCGCCTTTAATCATATTGGCACCGCCGGTTTTTGCGGCAATGGCGCCTAAGATGGCAAGCAGTGCCAAAGAACTGAAGGCAACGACATAACCCAGATTTTGCATCGGCAAAATCGCCACCAGAATAACAGGAATCCCTGCACCGGAAATGAAAGAGGCGGCCGAGGCAAAAGCGGCTTGTAGCGGACGGGCAGTATGAATTTCAGACAGCCCGAGTTCATCGCGGGCATGGGCATCCAGTGCATCGTGTTCCATCAACTCGGTGGCAACTTGGTTGGCAGTCGCTTCACTGACACCGCGTTGCTGGTAAATCAGTGCCAGTTCCGCATGCTCGGTTTCCCAGTCGTCTTCCAATGCTTGGCGTTCAATTTCCAAATCGGCTTTTTCCGTATCCGATTGAGAGCTGACGGAGACATATTCGCCGGCAGCCATCGAAAGTGCGCCAGCAACCATCGCGGCGACGGCAACCAAGAGCACATGCTCTTTATCTGAACCGGCGGCGATGACCCCCACCAATAAACTCACTACGGAGATGATGCCGTCATTTGCACCTAGCACAGCGGCACGTAGCCAGCCCATGCGATGGCTGAAATGTTTATCCGCTAAATGCTCATCCAGCATCTCTTCGGTAAAATGAGACATGGTTGTTGCTCCTGACTAAAAATTATTCTGGTTGGTCGGCTTCGGCTTTTTCTTTGTGTTTTGAGAAGCTTGAAAACAGTAAGCCAAGTATAAAACCTAAGCCAATCAGAATCACCACCAAAAGCGCAATTTGCGCGGAAAAGCTCCAAAATAGGAGCTTAATTTCGACAATTGCTGTGTTTTGCAGCGCAAAAATCGTCACCAGTATGATGGCGACAATGGAACTGATGGAATGTAGCTTTTTCATCACCTCTCCTTCTCCGTGTGCTTTAAACCCAGACTTCTTCGCCATGCTCCACAATATGCACGGTTTTGTTGAAGCGGTCTTGAATGGCGGTTTTGAAAATTTCCTGCTTGTCTCTTTCACCATGAATCAGGAAGACTTTTTCCAAATGTTGGAATTGCCCAATCCACTCCAGCAGTTCTTTTTGGTCGGCATGTGCTGAAAACCCGTTGATCATGTAAGTTTTGGCGCGCACTTTGATTTCCTCACGGTAGATGCGAATGGTTTCCGCACCGTCCACCATCAGGCGTCCTAAGGTTCCCACGGCTTGATAGCCAACGAAAATAACACTGTTTCGCGCATTCCAAAGGCGATGTTTGAAGTGATGTAAAATCCGCCCCCCGGTACACATACCACTACCGGCGATGATGATACAGCCGCTTTCAATGTCATTGATTGCCATGGACTCTTCCCCTTTCAAGGTGTAGTGCAGATAAGGGAAGTCGAACACCGAACCATCCTGCTCCAAAAAGGCCTGTGCGTCTTCATTCAGTTCCTGAACATATTGGCTATAGATGCGTGTGGCACGAATCGCCATCGGCGAGTCAACAAAGATTTGGCATTGCGGCAAGGATTTGTCGTAGTACATTTGTTTGAGCAACAGCAGTATTTCTTGGGTACGCTCAATCGCAAAAGACGGAATCAGGACATTCCCTTGGTTAATCAAAGTGTCTTTGATGGCGGCCTTGAACTCTTCGATACTGTCGGTCAAGGAGCGATGGTTGCGATCTCCATAGGTGGATTCGATATAAAGCGCATCGCCGTTACGGACGCTTTCCGGTGGCGGCAGAATCAAATCCTTCTTATTCCCCAAATCACCGGAGAAAACGATGGTTTTGGTCGCAGAATCTTCCTCGTAGTCAATTTGAATACTTGCCGAACCCAAAATATGACCGGCATTATGGAAGGTTGCCTTGATGCCTTTTGAAAGGGTAATGGGTTTGTTGTAGTCGGCATATTGAATCGCCAGATTGAAGACATCGCCCACATCGTCCATGTCGTACAAAGGAGGCGTGACCTTGTCTTCGTCGCCGCGGCGTTGCGCTTTTTTCAAAGCGGTTTTGTAGTCTTCCTGCATGATTTTCGCGCTGTCGAGCATAATGACTTCCGCCAGCTCCAATGTGGCGCGCAAGCTGATAATACGGCCGTCAAACCCTTCCTTCACCAATTTGGGGATGCGACCCACATGGTCTAGATGGGCATGGGTGACGAGCAGGATATCCAACTCACGAGGATCGAATCCGAAGTCATCGCTATTTTCATGGCTGGTGTGGCCTTGGAACATGCCGCAGTCGATTAACACGACCGGACCCGATTTGAAGCGTATTAAGTGGCAGGATCCGGTAACGGTTTCAGCGGCGCCAAAAGATTGAATCGGTATCATAATGCCTCCTTGTTTTATGAGTTTAGGGCTGGCTGGAAAGTAGCTTCGCAGCCAAACCGACAAAAATAAATGCGGTGATACGGTGTAAAAATCGTTGTGTTTTTGGAGAGGCGTTGAGTTGTTTCAATCGCCCGGATAAAAACGCAATAGAGCTAAAAACCAGAAAGGTCACCACAATGGTCGTGAGCCCCATCAACCAGATTTGTTGAGAGATGTTACCGTGTTCGACAGCAACAAACTGGGGTAAAAACGCCAGAAAGAAAAGTGAGACTTTTGGGTTGGAAAGGTTCATCAACACGCCGCGTCGGTAGAGTTTCCAAGGGGATAACATGGGTGTTTTCGCGGCGGTGAGTTGAAGTTGCCCGGCCTTGAATGCCTGCCATCCCAGATACAGCAAATACAGCGCGCCCAAGATTTTTAACAGGGTGAATGCGGTGACGGAACTCATCAATAACGCTGCCAGCCCGAGTGAAACGGCAGTGGTATGCACAATCAAACCCGTGCATAACCCCAGTGTTACCCAAATGCCGGCGGTGTGCCCATGCAGAACGGATTGCATCAACACATACAGATTATCCGGCCCGGGTGATAGTGCAATCAGTACCGTGATGCCGATAAAAGAAATAAAAACACCAACTTCCATCGTTGTCCGTTCCTTTATTCTTGATGCGGATTATCCGTTCGCTATCAGACCATTAGTCGCGTTTTTCCTGAATAATCCATGAATGGCTGAACCAGCGCCATTTGCCATCCGCCGTTGGCTGGGTGCAAGCATAGCGATCACGCGGTGGTGACAGTTTTTCCTTATCTTGCACGATTAGCGTCAAAGGGGTTTCCCAGCGGAGCTGTAAAGGTTCGCCTTTATGATTAAAACATTGTATGCCTTTTTGCGGCGTCGCGAAGTGCAAAGTGAGCCTTGGCGGGTTTTGTTTGACCTCAGGGTCGAAAGGTTCGTAATGTTTTACCGGCAACACTTGAGAGTTTACTTTGACTTTGAAAGACTTGATGTCGCCATAGGTTTCGCTCATCGGAAAACGCATCAGCGCAAGCATGTTGGAGTCATAGCCGACGGCTCCTGAGTTCTGTGCAACGGCGATGTAACCCATTTGTTTCACCTGTTGCGCCAAGCCTTCAGAAAACTCGCCATAAGGATAGGACAAGAGTTTCATGTCGTTGGTATTGGCGCCCAATTCTTCCTTCAATCTTGCTTGCGCGGCGTTGATGTCATCTTCCACGCGTTTATGCCATGCGGTGAGACCTTCATTCCCCGTTTGGATTAGGAAATCATGGGTTTTGGTGTGATTGGCGAATTCCATGCCATGCTGTTGCATTTCCCGCATTTGATCCCAAGTCATATTGGATTTATAGCCCTTGTCCACCGGACCGGTATTGACAAATATCGTCATTGGCCAGCCTCTGGCTTTCATGCGTGGATAGGCTGCGGTATAAACGCTTTTCCAGGCATCATCCACCGTTAGCACCACGGTTTTTTCAGGAATGGGGGTGTGGTTTTTCAATGCGGCGACCAGTTTGGACAGTGACCAGACGTGAAAATGGTTGTCGGCAAGATAGTCAAGTTGAGCGTCGAATTGCTCAAGGCGAATGCTGGTGCTGGGCAGCTTGTCTTCGCCAAAGCGGTGGTAGAGCAAGATGACGGCACTGCCTTCCGGGTTTGCATTCAATGTGGCAGGCGCTTTATCTTCTGCCCAAGCGGTGTGAGATAGGCCGGCAAATAGCAGGCTGACGCAAGCGATGGAAAAAAATGTTTGGATGAATTTATGAGATGTCATAAGTGGAAGAATCCTTTCTACCTCCAAGTTATACCTTGATTCCAAAGGCTTTCAAGGCAATCAGCATTAAGAAATAACCGCCAGGGGTCATTAGCATTGATATTAGCGCACTCAAATAGAAATGTAAGCCATTTTTTAATAAAACCGGCAAAGCGATGAAAAAGATAAAGGAAGGAATTACCAGTTAAACGATCTGGTAGAACTACTCGGAAATCTTTTGTATGTCCTGCGTGTCATGGTGCGGCCAGAACATTGCCAAATCGACACCAAAGGCAAAACGGTGATCAAGACACCGTGCAGCTCCTGTCGATAGTTTTTAATCAAGCACAAAATGGAGAATGAAAATCTGCCAGGTTGGGGTCTGACTATCATCATTTGAGCAGCGAATTGAAATCTAGAATTGATTTAACGCAAGGTTCATTTTTATTTAAAGAACAATGATTTATTTTCTTTTTAGCCAAGCGTATGATGAAGATTCAAGAGCTTTTTTCTTGGGCATTATCATCGGAGGATAAAAAATGGAGAAGTTACAGGAAGCAGGTGCGACGATTAAGCGTCTATCTAAAGATATGCCGCAAGCGGTCGGCAATTTCATGGCGTTTATCGAAGCCGCCGAACAACCAGGTGCGCTGGAAGAGAAAACCAAACATTTGATGTTATTGTCTCTGGCGGTGGCATTTCAATGTAGTTGGTGTATTGCTGTTCATGCTAAAGGTTGCGTTGATGCGAAAGCGACCAAAGAAGAAATGCTGGAAGCCGCAATGATGGCGGTTGTGATGGGTGGCGGACCGAAATTGATGTATATCGATTTGGTTTACGAAGAGCTGGATAAGTACTTCAAGTAATCTGCAGCATTTCGGAAAGTATTGGCTTGCCAATCAGTCTTTTTGTTCGGCTGAGCTTTCGGTACGAACTTGGTTTCGTCCATTGTGCTTGGCGCTGTAAAGTGCTATATCCGCACGATGGATGAACTCCGCAATCGGTTCGTTTGGTTTGATGGAGGCAATACCGATACTGACAGTCAAAGGTTTGGCGATAGAGAATTCATGATCTTCCACCAGCTTGCGGAAGGCGTCTGCCGTTTGTTCAGCGATGGTCAAGTCGCTGTTTTCCATCACCACGATAAACTCCTCACCCCCCCAGCGTCCCAAGTGGGCGTTCTCGTTGAAAAACAGTTTCAAGCAAACCGATAACTCAATCAGCACCTGATCACCTTGGTTGTGACCGAAAGAATCGTTGATGGATTTGAAGAAATCCAAATCAATCAGCAACAGGCTGAAAGGCGTGTTGTTTTGTTCAAACTCTTGTTGAAAAGTCTCCAGCAAGCTTTCCATTTTTAAGCGGTTATACAATTGGGTCAAAGGGTCGGTAATCGACAGTTCTTCGAGAATACGATTTTTTTGCAGCAAAGCCTCTTTGGTTTCATAAAGCTTGCGAGTACGGGCTTCGACTTCTTTTTCTAGAGTTTCGTTTGCCTGTTTCAGTCGCTGGTTCATTCGCAAGAATTTACGCCCGATGATGAAGGCCAGTACGACGCTCGTGACGATAATCAGCAAGGTGAAAAGAATAATGACATGCACCATATCGTCGACTTGATGTTTGGCTTCGGTAATCAACTGCTTGGTGTCTTTTGCTTGGTCACGGGAAAAGTCGTTAACCTTCTCACTAAACACATTGAGTTGCGGAACTACTTGATGTGTTAAGAGTTCGATACCCTGAGCACGTTGCTCGTTTAATGCCATGTTTGCAATGCGGTTTTGCAAGGGTCCGGTGACTTTTGCCATTGCATTGATTTGATCCATCCACTTCACTTCGTTAGGGTCGCCCTGAATCAACTCGGTCAATTTATCGCGGTGAACCGTATAGTTGCGTCCGCTTTGATAAAACGCATTCATGGCTTGATCTTGTTCGAAGGCGTCCTGAAGCATCAATACCAAGCCAAGGTTGACGGTACGATTTTGCCCTGACAGGTGAAGATTTAATAGGTTATGGAGTTTTTCATACTGAAGGCTGACCATTTTAGCGGCGTTGTCGATGGTGCGCTCGGCCAAACGTTGCGCAGAAACGGCCATGATAATGACTAAGGTGACGGAAAACAGAAAGGCCGCTAATATCAACCACTGATTATATAGGTTGCGAGCTAACCATGAGAGGCGGTTTTCATCGCGTTGTTTGATGGGTTTCGTCGTCATTAACGTGTGTTCGTTATTCGTTTAAACCGTTAATATTAAAAGAACTTTTTGCATAAGGCAAGCATAGTACGAATTGCTACTTACTTCTGTTTATGACGTCATATTTGGCATATTAATGTGCATGGAGGGATTTTCCACAAGTTTTTGGCTAAAATAGATGCCGGAAATTAGAGGTCAGTTCATTGAAAGATATCAACATCACACAAGCGATGACGCTTATACAGGCTGGAGAGATTCTGGCGTATCCGACAGAAGGCGTTTATGGGCTGGGTTGCGACCCTTTCAATCAGCAAGCGTTTGAAAAGTTGCTGGATGCAAAACAAAGACCTGTTGAAAAAGGCGTCATACTCATCGCATCAACGGTGCAGCAAGTCAAAGACTTGGCCGATATTTTCTATCAACCTTGGACACAACAAGTTTTAAACAGCTGGGAATCCCCTTTACGCCCTACGACTTGGATTTTGCCTGCTTCGAATGTTGTACCAGATTGGATTACTGGCGGGCGTGATACCGTGGCGATTCGGGTGACCCATCACCCGCAAGTCAAAGCACTGTGCGACGCGTTGGAGATGCCTTTGGTGTCGACCAGTGCGAATTTAAGCGGCCAACCTCCAATCAAGAGTCGTGAAGTGTGCCATGAAACCTTTCTTGGTATTCCGGTTCTTGAAGGCAGTTTAAGCGGTCTTTCCGAGCCATCCCAAATCTGGGATGCACAAACGATGGTCAGAATTCGTTAACGGGATTGCTTTGCTTTAAGATAAAGCGGCTTGACGAGTTTGGCGTAGTGTTTTAGATCTTCTATCCGCGAAGCGTTGGATGGGTGAGTGCTAAGAATTTCCAGTGGCGTATCTTTTGAAATCTTGCTCATTTTTTCCCAGACTCTTACCGCGGCATAGGGGTCATAACCGGCTCTGGCAGCGAGTTCAACGCCCATTCTATCTGCTTCCTGTTCATGGGTTCGGCTATTGGGCAGAATAAAGGTGGCTTGCATCACCATATTGCTGGCATCCAGTGCCGGACCTTGCATGCCGGTAATCAAACTCAGGGCGGTCAGTCCAGCCTGGCCTACCATGGCTTCTGATGCGCGTTCGCGACCATGTTCCCGCAGGGCATGCGAGATTTCGTGCCCCATAATGGCAGCGATTTCATCATCGGTTAAATGCAGTTTGTCGATGATGGCGCTGTAGAAAGCAATCTTTCCTCCCGGCATACACCAGGCGTTCAGCTCATCGGATTGAATCAGGTTAACCTGCCAGTTCCACTTGGGGGCGTCATCGCGAAAAATTTTGGTTTGCGGAATCAGGCGGTCGGCAATAGCGCGCAAGCGTTTCAATTCTGCCGAGTTATTATTGAGTTTATGTTCTTTCTTGGCTTTTGCAAGAATCTGAGCATAGGCTTGATTGGCGCCCTGCTGCATTTCGGATTCCGACACCAGCATCATTTGGCTACGTTGTACGCCGACGGTGCCCTGCTTGGTGACATTGCTGGTGCAACTTGCCAGTAGGGTGAAAACCGTTATCAGAATGATAGGTTTGTAGTGGTGAAGAATCGTAAATGAGTCCATGGTTAACCAATCGTAAAGCTGTTGACAGGATATTTTAAAAAACAATCAAAGGCTTTTCTATAAAATAGAGGCCATGAGAGAGCTTTGCACGAGATGGATGCACGGCTAAAAATGGTTAAAATTCCTCTGAATGTCTCGACTTATCCCTCGGGCGTCGAGTTCTTTGTTTCTCGACTTACCCCTTCGGGCGTCGAGTACTTTGTTTCGTTGGAAAACTCGCTAATAGCCAGCTATTAGCTTTATTTTTCGCCTAATTCAGAGAAATTTTACCTCATTTCTATCTCGCACCCCACTCGTGCAAAGCTCTCTATTAAACGTTCAACCGATGGAGAAAGCATGTCCGAAATCAACATTGATGCCGTAAAAGATTATTTGTTAAACCTGCAAGCCGATATTTGTCGTCAGCTAAGCGAAGAAGACGGTCAGGATTTCATCATTGATGAATGGGAAAGAGCAGGTGAAGAAGGCGCAATGGGCTTGACCGGTGGCGGGCGCACCCGTGTGTTGGAAAACGGCAATGTCATTGAAAAGGGCGGCGTGAACTTCTCTCATGTGCGCGGCAAGACGCTACCGGCTTCTGCCACGGCGCATCGCCCTGAGTTGGCGGGACGTTCTTTCCAGGCGTTGGGCGTGTCTTTGGTGATTCACCCGCGTAATCCTTATGTGTCAACATCCCACGCCAATGTGCGCTTTTTTGTCGCCGAAAAAGAAGGTGAAGCGCCAGTTTGGTGGTTTGGCGGTGGTTTTGATTTGACGCCTTATTATTTGGATGAAGCGGATGCGGTGCATTGGCATCAGCAGTCTAAAGAAGCTTGTGATCCCTTTGGTGAAGAGATTTATCCTGCCTACAAAAAATGGTGTGACGAGTATTTTTATCTGAAGCACCGTGACGAAACCCGTGGTGTCGGTGGTTTGTTCTTTGATGACTTGAATACTGAAACCTATGGTTGGGATTTCGATAAATGTTTCGCCTTTATGCAGTCCGTCGGCGATCATTACATTACCGCGTATCGCCCTATTGTTGCCGGCAAGAAAGACAAGGAATATGGTGAAAGACAGCGTGACTTCCAGTTGTTCCGTCGTGGCCGCTATGCCGAGTTTAACCTTGCGTTTGACCGTGGCACCATCTTCGGTTTGCAAACCGGCGGGCGTACCGAGTCGATTTTGATGTCGATGCCGCCATTGGTGACTTGGAAATATAATTATCATCCAGAGCCGGGCACGGAAGAAGCCAAACTATATGATTACTTGAAACCGAGAGAATGGTTATAAGTCGTGTCTGAAGCCTTAGATAAACTGAGAGTTGATAAATGGCTATGGGCCGCGCGATTCTTTAAGACGCGCGGCTTGGCGTTGGACGCCATCAAAGGTGGAAAAGTTGAGCTGAACGGCCAGAAACCCAAGCCGAGTAAGACATTAGCGGTCGATGACCGTTTGAGTGTGACGCAAGCCCACCGCCAAGTTGACATCACGGTATTGGCATTATCCGACAAACGTGGCAATGCCGAAGCTGCTGAAAAGCTGTATCGCTTAGACAAGGAAATACTCAATCAACGCAAGCCGACGCCGGACATGGCATTGGTCGGTTTCCGTGAGAAAGGCGCAGGACGACCAACCAAACGGGATCGTCGTAAGATTGAAGATTTCAGTAAAGGGTTTTAACGGATGACGTTCATCTGAACCAAGGAGATAAAGTGGCAGAATCAGCGTTTAAATATACACTGGTCTTTGATGCTGACAAGCAAACGGAATTTGAAGAGACCGTCTTACCGTCACTTGCCGATTGGGATGTTGAGCCGCAGTCTTTTCAGAGCTTGTTCACCGAAGAGTCTTCTCCATCATTTGATGAAGACAGCAGACTACTGGTATGGCTAAGTGATGTGCAGCTGAGTCAGTTTCTCGCTGCTGCCTCCAAGGGTGGTTGGCAGGTCGGTGTGTTGCCGCACCCTGAAGCCATCCGGTTCTATCGCAGCTTTCCCATCAAAACCAAACTCCCGGATGCGCTGGCAGATATCCAAAGCACCGAGACCCCCAACCTGGCAGATTTAATGACCTGTAACGGTGAGCTGGTTTTCGGTTCGGTGATGTTGGGTAAACGTGAAACCATGGCACCGGCTTCGCAAGTGGATTTGGGCTTTTTCAGTAAGATAAAGAATTTGTTGAAACTGACTTTCAGCCTCAGCCAAACGCGATTGAACCCTTTTCGCTTGGAAACCGCCAAGCAAACGGTTATCAATACCGCAGCATTGGGAATTGCCGTCGTTTATCGCCCGGCAGACAGTGATTTCACCAAGTCGATCGTTGGCGAAATACCGCAAGATGAATCCAGCTTGAATGCGATTGTATTGGCTCCGAGGAGTATTTCCGAGGTAGTCAGGTTTCTGATTAGCCGGGTCTTTCCGCGAAAAGGACAAAACAATCGTCTCAGAAACTACCTGGGCATGGTCAAGACGGAAAAACTGACCATTTCGACATCGAACAAAACAGTCGATTACTACCTGAATGGCGAAGAGCATAATGCGGAAAAGGTGGAAGTCGAAGTTCAGGTGGATGCCTTAAGAATATTGACGCAGTTACTGCCTGAAAAGTCAGGACAAACCGATTTGAAAGAATCGCTTCGCGTATCTGGCCTACCGGTCGGGCAAGGGGTGGAAGAATTGGTCGCTTATCCCTTGCCGTGGATTCACCATGCCGACCCCGAAGAAGTCAAAGAGACCTTTGTCACGCTGAAAGAAAATGCCAAACTTTCAGAGTCCTATGTGGTGCTGATGGTGTTGTCGACCCTGTTGGCAACGTTGGGTCTGTTTGCCAATTCCGCGCCAGTGATTATCGGTGCAATGATTCTCGCCCCGCTGATGTCGCCGATTATTTCTCTGTCGATGGGGGTGCTACGCCAAGAAACCGACATGATGATCCACTCTGCCAAAACGCTTGCTGCAGGTATTTTGTTGGCACTCAGCTGTGGAACCATCCTGACCTTTTTATTGCCTTTGCATGTGATGAACCATGAAATCAGTGCACGGTTAAGTCCGACCATTCTGGATTTAGGGGTAGCGATTATCTCCGGGGTGGCAGGTGCTTATGCCAATGCCCGTTCGGAAGTCGCCAAAAGTATGGCAGGTGTGGCGATTGCGGTGGCATTGGTACCTCCTTTAGCGGTATCGGGTGTTGGTATCGGTTGGCATGATTTTGATGTGTTTTATGGCGCGTCGTTATTGTTTGTGACTAACTTAATTGGTATTGTCCTTGCGGCGGCAGTGACCTTCTTGCTGATGGGATACAGCCCATTCCATTTGGCGAAAAAAGGCATGGCATGGAGTTTGGCGTTTGTGATTTTAATTAGTATTCCGTTGGTCATCTCATTTCATCAAATGGTCACCGAGCAGAGCATGGTGTATGCATTGGAAGGCTGGGAAGTCGATGGCGTGGAGATCCGGGATGTCAAAGTCAGCACCGGCAAGCAAGGCAAACCGGACTTTGTTGTTGCAACGTTGGTGTCGCAAAAGAGCTTAGGCAATAAGGATATTGACCATATCAAGCAGCGCATTGAACAGAAGATTGACCATCCTATTTTGTTGGAGGCGACCTTAGCGGTACAGCGTTAGGCTATTTGAAAATTTTGAGACATAAAAAAACCCGCGAAAGCGGGTTTTTTATCGAACGGAAGTTGATTAACCGTTTAGTTTCGCCATAGCAGCGCGTTTTTTCTCAATCAAGTTGTGGATGATTGGAGACATCATTAAATCCATCGCTGTAACCATGTGTGAACCGTTACATACCAAAGTCTCAGGAGTTTGCAAGAATGCACCTGGAATTTTGTCTTTGACTTGTTCTAGGTTGATGTCTTGGTGACGTACATGACAGATAATCAATGAATCTTCTGGAGCTGGCCCCATAGGCGCATCTTCAGACATCGTTGAGAATGGGTCAGACGTATCAATCAACGGTACACGGTGGAAGTTGATGTGTGTACGGTGGAATTGAGGAACGATGGTCTCGATGTAGTCAGGCATACGCTCAAGAATCACGTCGCGAACTTGTTGTACTGAATAAGGACGCTCAGATGTATCGCGGTAGATTTTTTGCATCCATTCGATGTTGATAGATGGTGCAACACCGATACCCAAGTCAACGTATTGAGCAACGTTATGCATGCCTTCTTCTGGACCGTGATCCATACGCTTAACCATACCGTGAAGACCTTCATAGAACAGGATATCTGTTCCTTCAGGAATAGGTTCCCAAGGTGTAAATTCACCTGGTGCCAAATCAGTTCCTAGACGGCCATTGTGCTCAACGGCTTCTTCATCGCTGTGGATGTAGTAACGACGTTTACCAGTACCGTTTTCTTTGTATTCTTTAAATAGAGCTTCCAATTCATTGAACAGGTTCGCTTTTTCAGAAAAGTGTGTCAGAACCGGACCGCCGTTCGCTTTTGATTCAGCAACTTTTTCTCTCATTTCAACACGGCTGTACTTGTGGTAGCTGTCGCCTTCAACGATAGCAACGTTCAAGTTTTCGCGTGCGAAGATTTTTTCTACAGCGCGTTTTACGAAAGATGTCCCTGCACCGGAAGAACCAGTAACCGTTACAATTGGATGTTCTACTGACATTTCAGTCTCCTTAACTAAATGCTCTTCTTGCTTCTTTGCAAGTCAAGCATATCCAAGCCCTTGAATTTTAAAAGTTTTATTTTCAAAATAAACTCTAAAAATCTGCCAGGTTGGGGTTTAAAGTTTAAAAAATAATTTGCGTATTTAATCCGATTTATCGTTTTTTTGTCAAATGACACTTTTTTATAAGTGTTTGAAATTCTCTCATTTGACTGTCAAATCTCTTAAAACCAACTAGTGTCATTTCAGCGAGGCAGACGGAGCGCGTGATCCGTGATGTACCAAGGTACATGAGGATTCAGAGCACCGCCCAGCAATGCCGAAGCGACCCACAGTGGGTTTTTAATTAGACGTCGATGTTTTCTGCTTTCAGAGCATTCGATTCGATAAAATCTCTACGTGGCTCGACTTCATCTCCCATCAAAGTGGTAAAGACTTGGTCGGCCTGAATGGCATCGGCGATTGTCACTTGTAGCAAGCGGCGTGCTTCTGCATTCATCGTGGTTTCCCATAGCTGTTCTGGGTTCATTTCCCCAAGACCTTTATAGCGCTGGATGGTTTGACCACGTTTCGCTTCATTGAGTAACCAGTCTAGCGCCTCACGGAAATGTGTGACTGGCTCTTGTTTTTCGCCACGCTGAATATAGGCAGTCTCCGTCACCAGCCCGTGTAATTCGGTACTGGTTTTGGCAATCTGCTCATAGTCAGCGGAAGCAAAGAAATCTTCATCAAACACTTGCGAACTCAAGGTTCCATGTTCACGCTGTTGTAAGCGGATTTGGAATTTGGTTTCGCCTTCATGTGCTGGTTCTACCGAAAGTTGGTATTCCACTTTTTGTGATTCACCTGCAGCCTTCAATCTTGGCAAGGCTTCGTCAATCCAGGCTTGTGCTTGATCCATGTTGTTCAGCATATCAAGCGACATTTTCGGTAAATCTGTCATCAGTTCCAAGAAAGGCTGACTGTAACGACGGGAAATGCGCGCGATAATGCGGTTGGTTTTCAAGAAGCTTTTTGCCAAGGCTTCCAAAGCGACGCCTTGAATCGGTGGTGTGCTGGTTGAAGGATAAAGACCGGCTTGATCCAAAGCACTTTGTAGCAGGTAGCTTTCAAGTTCTGCATCGTCTTTCAAATAGGCTTCTTGTTTGCCTTTCTTCACCTTATAAAGCGGAGGCTGAGCGATGTAGATGTAACCGCGCTCAATCAACTCCGGCATTTGACGGTAGAAGAAAGTCAACAATAGGGTACGAATGTGCGAACCATCGACGTCGGCATCCGTCATGATGATGATGCGATGGTAGCGCAGTTTGTCCGGGTTGTAGTCTTCGTGACCGATACCGCAGCCTAGCGCGGTAATCAAAGTGCCGACTTCAGCGGATTGCAACATTTTGTCGAAACGGGCTTTTTCAACGTTGAGGATTTTACCTTTCAACGGCAGAATAGCTTGAGTACGTCGGTCACGCCCCTGCTTGGCAGAACCACCCGCGGAGTCACCCTCCACCAGATACAGTTCAGAAAGCGCAGGATCTTTTTCTTGGCAGTCAGCCAGTTTTCCTGGAAGTCCAGCAATGTCCAAAGCACCTTTACGACGTGTCATTTCACGTGCTTTACGAGCTGCTTCACGGGCACGAGCCGCATCGACGATTTTTGCGAATACGGACTGAGCTTCTTTTGGGTTTTCTAATAGATATTCAGACAGCTTCTCGTTCATTGCCGTTTCAACCGCAGATTTCACTTCGGAAGAAACCAATTTGTCTTTGGTTTGTGACGAGAACTTAGGATCAGGTACTTTTACCGAGATAACGGCGGCCAAACCTTCACGGGCATCGTCACCGGAAACGGTCATTTTGTATTTCTTGGTTAGACCTTCTTTTTCGGCATATTGGTTCAACGAGCGTGTCAATGCCGCACGGAAACCGGATAAATGTGTTCCACCATCGCGCTGAGGGATGTTGTTGGTGAAGCAGTAAATGGCTTCTTGATAAGCCTCTGACCACTGCATTGCCACTTCCACCACAATATCGTCTTTAACGGTTGAGAAATAGAATGCTTTTTCATTAATTGGGGTTTTGTTGGTGTTGATATAGTCAACGAAAGCCTTGATTCCACCTTCAAATTCGAAGACTTCATGGCGGTCATCACGTTTATCAAGCAGCTCGATATGAACGCCCGAGTTAAGGAAAGAAAGCTCTCTTAGGCGCTTCAACAAATAGTCAAAACTGAATTCGGTTTGGTTGGTAAAGGTTTCTTTACTTGGCAGGAAGCGGATTTCCGTCCCGGTTTCATCCGTGTCGCCAACCGCTTCTAAAGGCGCATCAGGCACACCATGGGTATAACTTTGTTTCCAGATGTGACCTTCACGTTTGATGGTCAGGTGCAGTTCGGAAGACAGAGCGTTTACTACCGAAACCCCCACCCCGTGCAAACCACCGGAAACCTTATAAGAGTTGTCATCGAACTTACCACCGGCATGAAGCACGGTCATGATAACTTCGGCTGCAGAAACGCCTTCCTCTTCGTGGATGCCGACGGGAATCCCACGTCCATTATCGGAAACGGATACCGAGCCATCGGTGTGAATGGTGACAACGACTTTGTCACAGTGGCCGGCTAGCGCTTCATCGATACCGTTATCGACCACCTCGAACACCATATGGTGAAGACCTGTGCCGTCGTCCGTGTCACCGATATACATACCGGGTCTTTTTCTAACAGCATCTAGTCCTTTAAGGACCTTAATCGACGAGGAATCGTATTCGTTTGTTTGCGTTTCTGGAAGGGTGTTTTCTGCAGTCATAGATCAGAATTCTTTGTGAGTATCTTTGTTGTTGTTTTATAGGGGTTTTACTTCGATTTTACCGATGCAAAAACTTAAAGAATTTTACCACAAAAGCATCTGGATTGCACAAGCTTGGATAAGGGGGTTTTGGGGTGTATAACCCTATGAAATTTAATGGGTTTTTTGGGGTGATGAAAAAGTTTGTTTCAGGGCGTCGGGAAAACGGATTGGGAAACCCGAATTCTGATGAAAAACTGCCAGGTTGGGGTGTGAAGGAAGAAAAGCCGTGTTTTGTTCGTTTTTGGCACTAATTGGCAAACTGTGTTTAGCTTTGTATACATAAAAATTCTATTATTTTCAATATGTTATTGAATAGTTTGCCATTTATTTTGTTGGTACGGTCTATGTGTGTTCTTTGTTAAATACACGAAAGTGGATTTCAAGTCGTTTCTACAATCACACCCTATGCAATGTAAAACAATCCAGGAGAACATTATGCCGGACAAAGTACTCATCAACGCGTCCAAACTCAACGAAATGCTGACAGCAGAAGCACCTACGGTCATTATTGATACTAGATCCGCGGAAGCCTATGAGCAAGGGCATATTCCAGGTGCCGTAAATATTCACTCTATTTTTACTTTTTTAGCGACCTCAACGCCAGAAGGTTTGCAGGAGTTAAAAGAGAATTTTGCCTCAGCGTTTGGCGAGGCCGGACTTTCAGGAGAAGAAACCGCGGTCTTTTATGAAGATTCTATGGCAACGGGTTTTGGACAGTCATGCCGTGGTTATTTTCTGCTAAGTTATTTGGGCTATGAAAAGGTCGCAATTCTTCACGGCGGTTATCAATCATGGTTGGCTGAAGGATATGCTGTGAGCACAGAGATCCCAGCGCCACAAAGTACCGTTTTTCCTGTTAAGGAAACGGGCAATAGCTTAATGGTCAGCAAGGAAGACGTACTTAATGCGCTGGGAAGCGAAACCGTCATGCTGGATGTCCGTGATGTGGATGAGTGGATTGCCGACAGCTCCTCGCCATACGGTAAGGATTTTTGTCCAAGGAAGGGACGATTGCCAGGCGCGGTTTGGATTGAATGGTATCGTATGATGAAACCTGGAACCGTTCCTCTATTCAAAACGCCAGATGAGATTTTGGCAGAGTGTAAAACCGTGGGCATTACAAAGGACACGCCAGTGTATGTTTATTGTTTCAAAGGTGCCCGTGCATCAAATACCTTAGTGGCTTTAAAGTCTGCGGGCATTGAAAACGTAAAACTTTATTTCGGTTCTTGGAATGAATGGTCAAGGATTCCAGAATTACCCATAGAGGAAGGAAAACCTTTTTAACTTGAAAGAAAGCGGCATTAGCCGCTTTTTTTATGTCGCTTAAAATCTGCCAGGTTGGGGTCAGCAAAGAAATGCTAGCGACAAGGTTTAGCCTGGGCATCCTTGAACATTTTGGCAAATGCGGCTTGGCGATTTTTCGCCTGTACATAATCAACTGGCAATGGTTGAATCAGGTATACATAATCGCCCTTTTTCAAGTCGGCGGGCTGTATCTGTGGCTTGTCAGGGTTGGTGGCGGTGATCGGACTGATAACAACCACTTTCAGTTTTGGGTTTCGTTGTTGCAATAGTGCCGCGGTGCCTAAGTGAGATTCACTATGAAAGGTACCATTGGTATGAATGACCTGAGCACCGGGATTTGCCTTTAGTGCTTGGAGAATCGACTCCGCCATGGTGTTGTCACGTAGCAATTGCGCTTCGTAAGCCTTTTGATTTTGTGTATGGGGTTTTGCCATGGATTGAAATTGGGCGAATTTCTTTTGGTAGGCGGCATTGCTCATAAATGGCTGGCTGGCGATCTGTTCTTTCTCTTCTGCAGTGAGTTTTTTCAAGTAGGGCTTGCCTTGTCTGCCGACACAGCGTACGGCTTGGAAAGGCGCATTGGCAGCAATCACAGGCAGGAAGTGTTGTTTTGCGAATTCGATTAGCGGGCGATAACTGCCGCTGTAGTTCGACCAGGCGTCACTTTGGTTGATGAAGGTTTTTTCGCCGATTTCGCCATCAAGGTATCGATCAATGGCTTGCTGATGGTCTCGATTGAACTGTTCCATTGACAGCACTTGATTCGGACGTAAATCATAAAGTGCGGACTGAAGCTCTGACTCCAAAAGATGGGAAGCTTGGTTGCCGTGAAATTCGCCAATGAAAACCACATCGGTATGTTGGATTTTCTGAGCCAGTTGGTTAACGGAAATCAACGCGCCGGTTTGACTGTCAACCAAATCAAAACTGTACAGGGTTTTTAGCTTGGGATAAGTTTGAGAAGTCGCATCGTTGTTTGCATAGGCAGGGTTGAGGTTTAGAAACAGTGCCAGCAAAACACCAACCGAAAAACGACTTGGCATAACGTTATGCATAAGGTTATTTTGGCTCGAAGCTAAACTTCTGTCCGCCAAGCGTTGCTTGATACATCAAACCACCCTTGGCGATGGTGAAGGTTGCCATACCACGATAGTAGTCAGCATTTCCGGTAGCGTTGTTACTACCGCCGCTCGCACCTGCGGTCGTTCCAGTGGTTCCGGCAGAAGCAGAAGCGCCGGCTGTGATGGCAACGACCGAGGCCTCTCCACCGAATTCAAAGCCGTCTCTGGTGAAATCGTCATAAGCATCTTTGTTTTTAAAGAAGATGATTTCACTGAAGACCTGACCGCCTAATTGGAAGCCGACAGTGCCTTGAACCAGGGTGCTGTTACCCACCCAGTTGCCGTACTTATAAACGCGACCTTTGCCATAGGCGCCACCGACGATGAACCCGGCCTTTCCGACAGTAGGAAATACCGCATAGCCATAAGCATTTTTGAAGAAGGGTGCGGTGGCATCAACTGCTCTAAAGGATTTTAACGCTTCGGTGTAGCTGTCATCGGCATAGGCTTTGCCGACACTTAATGACGTCAGTAGTGAAAATAAAGAAATGGTTAAGATGTTGCGTAAAGACATAGCGTGCTCTCTGTTGTTCGCTTTGTGGTTTATCTTTTGATATAGCAAATTATTCATGAAAACCGCCTAAATAGCAAAGACAATCCCTGACATTAGTCTTGAAGCAGTTCTGAGAATTGTCCATTTTCAAGCTGCCAAACTTTGGCATTGTCAGCATCTAGTAGTGGAATCAAAGCCTTATCTGTGCTGGTAAGAAGGTGTTGGATATCCAATGCCTGTAGCAATTTGAGTAGTGTCTCGCGATGGTGAGCATCCAACTCAGCCGGCAAGTCGTCAATCAGCATGATGACGGCTTCGTTTGCGGTTTTTTCGTAAAGGCTCGCTTGAGCCAGTAACAGTGCACAAACGAACAGTTTTTGTTGGCCTCGAGACAGTTTCATCAACGCATCTTGCCCATTAAAACGGAACTTAATATCCGCACGATGGCAGCCGTATTGGGTATGACCTTGTTGCAAGTCCTTAGCGAAGTTCGATGCCAAGGCTTGTGCAAAGGTGCCTGCTGATTTCGGCCAACCAGTACGAAAGTGGCACTCGGGCAAAACGGTCAGCTCCGGCATCAGTGCCTGACAAAACTCGGTGAGATAAGGAGACAGGTCCTCAATATATTTCTCTCGAATTTGATCAATGTCATGAGCGGTTTCAATCAACTGTGCATTCCAAAGCTCAATCTGTTCTTTGGGCAAACGTGATTTTAGGCCATGATTACGTTGTTTGAGTGCTCTTTGATAGTGTCGCCAAGCATTGATGAAAGGTTGTGATTGATGGAAGCAGCCCCAGTCTAAGTATTGTCGTCGAGCCTTTGGCCCTTCTTCCAACAGTCGATGGCTTTCCGGGGTTAAGAGTTGTACCGGCAACTTACTGGCAAGCTCGGCTTGGGTTTGTATCGCCTCGCCGTCTACTTTAATAAACACTTTTTCTTCAGAACGGGATAACCCGATGGCATGAACTTGTTGTTGTTGCTCGACCTTGGCAAATAACGTCAATTCAGAGGTGTCATGCTGAATCAGTTGCTGTGGCTTGGCGGTACGAAAAGAGCGGCCTGATGATAGCGCCCAAACCGCTTCGATCAAAGACGTTTTTCCCGCAGCATTATCCCCCACGATTAAATTCAGGCGAGGGCCGAATGTCAGTTTGTAAGATTTCAGGTTTCTGAAATGCTGTAGCTGTAATTCAAGTAGTTTAGCCAAGTGATGCTCACTTAAATGCTTGGAAAATCGGTCGTATCCGAAGGCTTAGAAATGTTGAGATAGTGGACATGACGAGCGGGCATTGAGAGAACCCGCTCGTTTGCTTCAAAAGGACTACAGGCGCATTGGCATGATGACATGCTGACAATGACAAGCTTCGTTTTGTGTTTCGACCATGCAGCTGCTATTGGCATCTTTCAAGTATAACGTAACGGTTTGTTCGTGCATTGAGTTGAGAACATCAATCAGGTAGTTCACGTTAAACCCGATTTCCATTTGTGTGCCTTGGTAATCAATAGCCATATCTTCGTGTGATTCGTCTTGATCGGAGTTCTGTGCATGAACCGCCAATAGGTTTGGTGCCAGAGACAAACGAATGCCTTTGAATTTATCATTCGACAAAATCGCCGAACGCTGAAGGATACTACGAAGCACTTCACGGTCGGTTTGTACCAATTGGTCATTATGTTGTGGAATAACACGTTTGAAATCCGGGAATCGACCATCGACTAGCTTACAGGTGAATACGGTTTCTTCGAACTGAACCGTCAAATAGTTTTTCGCCAAAGAGAAAGAAATCAAGCTGTCGTCATCACCGATCAGTTTTTGCAGTTCCAAAACCCCTTTACGCGGCAAAATTGCTTGAGTCGCTGTCAAACCTTCTGTTTCCAATAGGGTTGAACAAGTCGACAAACGGTGACCGTCAGTTGCCACTACCCGTAAAGTCTGGTGGCTGATGTCAAATAGCATACCATTCAGGTAGAAGCGGACATCTTGGCTCGCCATTGCAAATGCAGTGTTGTGAATCAATTGCTTCAACTGATGTTGCTGCATAGAGAAAGACAGTTCTGCTTGCGTTAAATCAATGGTTGGGAAGTCGTCAGCAGGCAGCGTCGACAGTTTGAAGTTTGAGCGTCCAGCAGAAAGTTTGCAGCGCATATCTTCAAATTCCAGCACGACAGTCAAGCCGTCTGGTAAAGAGCGAACAATGCTGATGAGTTTGATGGCAGGTAGAGTGACGTCGAAATCGCCATCACTGGTTTCCAGTTCTGTAGACGCTCGCGTTTCGATTTCTAAATCGGATGCGGTAACAGTAAGGGTGTTTTGGTTGATTTGGAATAAGATATTTCCCAAGATCGGCATGGTCTGGCGTTTTTCAACAACCCCTCCTACCGTTTGAAGGACTTTTAAAAGGTTTTCTCGCGATAGACTGATTTTCATCCTGTTTCCTATTTAGGTTCCTCAACAAAGTCGATACTGGATAATTTATTTTAGATTCTGTGAGCTCGCTAAGCTGGCAGGTTCTAGGCGTGGATTGCAGGTAAAGAAATATCTTTGCCAAAATCCACAACACCGAAGATGCTGGCTTAGCGGCACATCCGGAGGAGCGGCGTAAAATTTCTTTCAGCTTCGTTAGAGTTTTTTGTGATATTTCAATATCACTTCAAAATTCCGCCTCGCTGAAAACAAATTTTACGTTGCCAGAACCAAAATAAATTATCCAGTATCGACTTTTCATTATTATGCCAAAATATTTTTGAATTCCTATGCTTTCTTGCAAAGAATTCATCACAAATTCACAGTTTTATTTAAGTCTTGTTAATTCGTGATGATTCTTACCAAAGAACTGAAATCTTCATCCATACGATGATCCAATTCTCTCAGCTCTTTCATCTTACGTACGGCATGCAATACAGTGGTGTGATCGCGCCCACCAAAAGCATCGCCAATTTCCGGTAAGCTATGCGTTGTCAGCTCTTTTGAAATCGCCATTGCCATTTGGCGAGGGCGAGCAATATTGCGTGAACGTTTTTTGGATAAAAGATCCGCGACACGTACTTTGTAGAAATCTGCAACCGTCTTTTGGATGTTAGGTAGCGTCACCATTTTTTGCTGTAGCGCCAGCAAGTCCTTCAAAGCTTCTTTAGCGATTTCGACGCTGATCATTTGTTGAGTAAATTGAGCGAAAGCCCCTACACGCTTCAATGCACCTTCCAAATCACGGACATTGCCTCTAAGGCGTTTGGCGATAAAGAAGGCGACTTCGTCCGGTAGGATAAAGCCAAATTCAGATGCCTTTTTCATCAGGATAGCAACGCGCATTTCAAACTCCGGTGGTTCTACCGCGATGGTTAAACCCCAGCCGAATCGTGATTTCAAGCGGTCTTCCAACCCGTCTACTTCCTTCGGAAAACGGTCACTGGTTAGGATAACCTGTTTGTTGCCTTCTAGTAGAGTATTGAAGGTGTGGAAAAATTCTTCTTGAGACTGTTCTTTGTTGGCAAAGAATTGAATATCATCAATTAGTAGCGCGTCCAATGAACGGTAAAAACGTTTGAAGTCGTCTATTTTGTTATGTCTAAGGGCATTGACCATATCGGCAACAAAACGCTCGGAATGCAGATAGACGACACGCGCTTTCGGGTTTTTGCGAATCAGTTCATTGCCGATGGAGTGCATCAAATGCGTTTTACCCAGACCTACACCACCATAGATAAAGAACGGATTGTAACTTCCGCCTGGATTTTCAGCTACTTGTCGCGCTGCGGCCGCGGCCAGTTGGTTGGCTTTACCTTGGACAAATGAGTCAAAAGTGAAATGAGGGTTTAAGTTGTGCTGGATGGTTTTGGTAGTTGTATCATCTGATTGGGTATCAGATTTAGGCTTTGACGGTGCTCTTAAGGGTTGCGGAACGGAAGTGTCTTCAGCCACGTTCAGGCTTTCAATGGCGTATTCACCTGCCTCTAGTGCAACACGTGGCGTGTTGACCGGCGATACCAGCGAAATGGCATGTTCGATTTGAGATAGAAGATGTTTGTTGACCCAATCCAGAATAAATCCAGAGGGCGCAATCAAGCGTAATACTTCTCGATCTTCAACGGCTTGTAACGGATTGATCCAAGTGTAAAGCTGTTGGTCCGTTAAAACGTTTTGCAATTGCTTAAGCACTTGCGGCCAGAGAGGTGTTGTCAAAATATCCTACCTTTTCAATACTTTGTAGAAAGGCGAAAAAGCATTTCTAACGTATTTTTTGTATCTATTAGCGCATAGAAAACCCGACCACACTTAAGTGGCAAGCGTCTCTGTGCATGGGTTAGTCTGTGTTAAGTGGTATTGAGCGCACTTCTGAAACTGCGAAGTGACGAAAATGGATTGCATCAAACGTTTGTGCAATCTATGAATCAACAGCAAACCTGATATTGGGCGATGCGCAGCGGCATACAAGCAAGGGTCTTCGTTAATTCAAAAAGGAGCCTGTCAGGAGCTCTCTGTTTTATTTTGTTTCTTCTTATTTTGCTGGTTTCAATTTTTAGGCAATCACCTGTTAAACAGGGATAAAAAAATCGCTTAAACAGCGTTTGAAACCAGCGTGTTTTGAACACGGAAATCATTATAGCTGTGTATAACTTTAAAAAACAGTCCCTGCCTGTGGATAACTTGTGGAAAAAGCTTGTGGATAACCCTAAAAATTGACTGCTTAACTTATTGAAAATAAATAGTTTTTTGTTAAATTTGAAATTAAATTAAAATTTAATGCCAAAACATTTTTATGGCTAAGATAATTAAAAGTAATCCGAAGATTTTTTTCAGTCGTTTGACCGGTAATTTATGGGTCATACGGGCGCCTAAGGGAGCAGTGAAAAAACTGGCGATCACGATGCCTAAAAATGCAGGCCAATAAACAAAACCAGTTGAATATGCCGGTAAATTGGACGCACCCCATCCTGCAATCATGAATCCAATGGTTCCGGAAACGGCAACGGGAAGACTACAGGCTGAAGAAGTGGCAATAGCCTGTTTGATAGGAACATTGTGCCAAGACATATAAGGTGTATTGAGTGCACCGCCGCCAATCCCCACCAGTGTTGAAAAACCGCCAATCAATGCGCCCGCAATGCTTCTACCAACCGTGCCCGGCATTTCTCTATGAGGGCTAGGTTGGATGTCCAGCAGCATCTTCAATGCAATGAGGGTCGCGAGAACTGCAAAGACTTTTGACAACACCGAAGCGTCCATGAACTGCGATATCCAGCCGCCAAGCAGGCCGCCGATGAAAATGCCAGGTGCCAAGGTTTTAAACAAGTCCCAACGTACCGCATCATGTTTATGATGTGCCATCACAGAAGCAATGGAAGTGACAAGAATGGTTGCCAGGGACGTTCCTATTGCGATATGAACCAAGTGGTCACTTTGCATGTAGGCGGCAAACACGGTGGTCAGCACCGGTACCAGAATCAGCCCACCGCCGATCCCCAATAGCCCAGCAAAAAAACCGACAAAGGCTCCCGTTACAATATAAATTAGAAATTCCATATACTCGCGTTCCGGTCAAATTTGATGTCACTATTTTAAAGTATCGATAAAGGTTTGAGTTACTAACTCATGTCCGAAAGCGTAAAATGTCATCATGACTTATATATATAGGGAGTCAAAAAATGAAATCATTTGATGAACGCTGCTATGAACTGCTCAAGCAAGTCCCTAAAGGAAAGGTCACTACTTATAAGGCCATTGCCGAAGCCCTTGGAACCAAAGCTTATCGGGCTGTCGGTGGGGCAATGAACCGAAACCCTTATGCACCGAAGGTGCCATGCCACCGTGTTGTGAATGTTGATGGCTCATTGGGAGGGTTTGCATTTGGTCAAGCCGAAAAGGTCGCCCGATTGAAAGCCGAAGGGATTGAAGTAGAGCAAGGCAAAATCAAGGCATTCAAAGATCGTTTATATGATGCCTTCCAATGAATTTGTCCGGGAAAAGCTAGGATAAAGCGCAACTGGAAAGGAAATAACCTTTTGATTCCATTGGTAACTTCTATTTTTCAGTCAAAAAGGCAAATAAACCGTAAAGATGACACAATCGACTATTGTGTTTTGAATTTGTTTCCACTATAATGCGCGATTCTTTTCGAAAGAATTAATTGATAGGATTTTTGAATCATGAAACGTACATTCCAACCAAGTGTTATCAAACGCGCTCGTACTCATGGTTTCCGTGCTCGCATGGCGACTAAGAACGGCCGTAAAGTTTTGGCGGCTCGTCGTGCAAAAGGACGTAAGCGTTTGACTGTGTAATCATTTTTGAATGATTGAAAAGCGACATAATTCTGATGAGTTAAATACTGATTCGGACGAACCACAAGGTTTAACTCATCAAAATTTCCCCCCTCCAGAGGATTCGGAAACCCTTTCCGAACAAGATCTGCAAAACCTAAATAACCCAGCCCTGTTTGACCTCTCGTTAAATACTTTTCCCAAAGCATTTCGTTTGTTGACGCCAAAAGACTTTCAACATGTCTTTGCCGATGCAGAAAAGTTTGCCAATCGTCATTGGACACTTATCGTTCGCCCTAATCAGAAACCTTATCCCCGTATGGGTTTGGCAATTGCCAAAAAGCAACTGAATAGAGCGGTTTGGCGAAATCGAATAAAAAGATTGGCAAGAGAGCTATTTCGTCAACATAAACAGGCATTAAGCGGGTATGATATTGTGGTTTTGAGTCGTCGCGGCATGCAAGAAATTGATAACGTGACCTTGAACAAAAGTTTTATGCATTTAATCCGCAAAATCAGCAGCAGCGGACTAAAAGATGGCGTAATTCGTCCGGCTCCAAAACGCCGACCTCCTGCGAACGACAGTAGGAAGAAACATGAACCGAAAGGTTAGTGCTGCACAGAATACCTAATACTAAAATTTAATAAGTCATAGACGCAAGACAAACAGGAAAAAACTAAAATGAACATGCGATCTTTTTGGTGGTTAGCCTTAGCCTTCACCCTTTTGTGGATCTGGTTGCAATGGACGCAATTCCAACACGCAAAATCACAGCCAGCTGCGATACAGCAAACTCAACAAGCATCCGATAACGGTGTGCCAACCGCAAATCAAATCGCCGCGCCAAACGAAGTGCCTGCTACCAAAGGTGGTGAAGTGCCAGCGACTAAAATGGCTTTGCCTACCGGTCAACGCGTTAAGGTCAAAACAGACGTTTATAACATAACGTTGGATACTGACGGCGGTGACATCCGTGACGTTTATTTATTGAAATATGCCGCACAGGACGATCACAGCAAGCCATTCAAATTAATGAGTGACAAGGGTAATCTGTTCTATATCGCGCAAAACGGTATTGCTACGCAAGCGAATGCCAAACTACCTGCTCCGAACCATAAGTCGGTTTATCAGGTTGCGAAAACAGATTACGAGATGACTGGCAAAACGCTTACTGTGCCGATGGTATGGGAAAAAGACGGTATTAAAGTCACCAAGACCTATACTTTCGAAAAAGGTAGCTACTTGATTAAAGTCGACTATAAAGTCGAGAACCTATCAGGTGAACCTTGGTCTGGAAGCCTGTATTCACAAATCAAGCGCAGCTCAAATGACCCATACCATAACCGTATGATGTATACCTATACGGGACCGGTTTTGTATGACGGTAATGCAGAAAACAAATACAACAAACACAAGTTTGAAGATTTGAAAACGCAACCAGTGAATGGTCAGACTGCAACTGGCGGTTGGGGTGCAATGATTCAGCATTATTTCATTTCAGCAGTGATTCCAAATCAAAAAGCGCAAAACAGCTTTTATGCGAAGTCTCTAGGGCATGATGATTACTCAGTGGGTGTTGTTGAGCCGATGGTGCAAATCAAGCCGGGACAGTCTGCTGACTTGAGCACACAGCTTTATGTTGGTCCGATTATCCAAGATAAATTGAAAAATATTGCACCGGGATTGGAGCTGACGGTTGATTATGGCGTGTTGACCATTATCGCTAAGCCTATTTTCTGGTTATTGGAGAAAATCCACAGCGTAGTTGGCAACTGGGGTTGGTCGATTATCTTCTTGACGATTTTGATTAAAGCGCTTTTCTATAAGCTATCGGAAACCTCTTACCGCTCTATGGCGCGTTTGAAGAAGTTCCAGCCTAAAATGCAACAACTGAAAGAAAACTATGGTGATGACAAGGTTATCTTCCAGCAAAAATTGATGGCTTTGTACAAAGAAGAGAAGATCAACCCTCTGGGGGGGTGTTTGCCGATTTTGGTACAGATGCCAGTGTTCATCGCGCTTTACTGGGTATTGCTTTACTCGGCGGAAATGCGTCAGGCGCCATGGATGCTATGGATTCAAGACTTGTCAGCAAAAGATCCGTATTACATCCTTCCGGTATTGATGGGTATTTCCATGTGGGTGCAACAGAGATTGAACCCATCGGCGATGATGGACGAAATGCAGCAAAAAGTAATGAAACTGCTACCGTTTATCTTTACCGTCTTCTTCATGTTCTTCCCGGCCGGTTTGGTTCTGTACTGGGTAGTCAACAACGTATTATCGGTTGCCCAACAGTGGTATATCACCAAGAAGATTGCGGCAGGCGAAGAGAAGTAAAAGGAATACAAAATGCAATTATCTTATGAAAGATTGGGATTAGACGATCCAATGTACGGCAAAGCCGAATACAAGGTAATGGATGGCATGCAACCTGTATGTTACAAAACGGCAGAGGGTTATTTGCCGATTGTGACTGCTGGTCAGGCGGCTGCGAATGTTGAAAAAACGGAGTCTGCTAAACCGGCAGGTAAGCCGGAAGCCCAAACACTTTATGTATTGAGCTTCAAGGCAAACGGCGAAGCAGAAGAAATGACTTTCAAGTCAAAGAAAAAGTTAGAAAAGACTTTGGCTTTGTACAAAGAGAAGTCATTCATGTCCGATTTTGAAACCACGGAATATCAAATCGTCGCTTAATGCTGATGGTTTGCCAAATTAAAATCGCCCGAATTCGGGCGATTTTTGTTTGAGTGAAATATAATTAACCCATTCTCTTAACCGAACTCAATATGCATCTATCCAATCAAGACACCATTGCAGCGATTGCTACCGCACCCGGTCGTGGAGGGGTGGGGATTGTGCGCGTGTCTGGTTCAAAAGCCTTGTCCATTGCCGAAGCCATGTTGGGCAAAACGCCCAAACCGCGTTATGCGCATTACGGCGACTTTTTGGATGAAAACGGTAAAGCTTTGGATCAGGGTATTGCCTTGTTTTTTCCGAACCCTCACTCCTTTACCGGCGAAGATGTGCTGGAACTCCAAGGTCATGGCGGCCCGGTGGTGTTGCAATGGTTATTGGAACGTGTGGTTGCCTTGGGTGCGCGTTTGGCAGAGCCGGGCGAGTTTTCAAAACAGGCATTTTTGAACGACAAGCTTGATCTGGCACAGGCCGAAGCCATTGCCGATTTGATTGACGCGTCTTCCCAACAAGCCGCCAAATCGGCATTGCGTTCGTTGCAAGGTGAGTTTTCAGCACAAGTTACCGACTTGGTGGAACAGCTTATTCAGTTGCGTATTTATGTCGAGGCGGCGATTGATTTTCCCGAAGAGGAAATCGACTTTTTATCCGATGGAAAAGTCGCCGGTCAACTGCAACACATCCTCGATCAATTACACCGTGTTTTCCATTCTGCACAACAAGGTGTATTGCTACGCGAAGGGATGTCTGTGGTGATTCTCGGGCGCCCGAATGCTGGAAAATCGAGTTTATTGAATGCCTTGTCGGGCAAAGAGTCTGCGATTGTCACCGATATTGCTGGTACAACGCGCGACATTGTGCGTGAAGAAATCCAAATTGACGGCATGCCTTTACACGTGCTGGATACCGCAGGATTGCGTGAAGCGACCGATCAGGTGGAGCAAATCGGCATCCAACGCGCTTGGGCGGCGATAGAAGAAGCTGACCGTATTTTGGTGGTGGTTCAAGCTGGAGAAGAGATTGACCCTGAAGATCAGGCGATTCTCGATAAACTGCCTAAGCGTATTCCTTTGACCCTTATCCGTAATAAGATTGATTTGATTGGCTTGGAACCTAAATTGCAATCCACCGATGAACAAGGCGATGCCATGCGCCTGATGGGGCATGAAGAAACCGTTGTTTGGTTGTCCGCCAAGCAAAAACTCGGCATTGATTTGCTCAAACAACACCTGAAAACGGTGATGGGCTTTGCCCAAACGGAAGAAGGCGTTTTTATGGCGCGTAAACGTCATTTGGAAGCTTTGCAGACGGCATTACAGTTTGTCGAAACCGGTCAGCAACAGTTGCAGAGTTTCGCTGCCGGCGAATTGCTAGCGGAAGACCTGCGCCAAGCGCAAAACGCCTTGTCAGAAATCACCGGGCAATTCACCTCTGATGATTTGCTAGGCAGAATCTTTACGTCTTTCTGCATCGGAAAATAGCTAAAAATCTACCAGGTTGGGGGAGCGTCTTTCCTCAGTCACCTTTTCGTCATCTGTTTGGTGTAAGCTATTCAAAACAGTTAGTGGGAGTCAGTCATGCCTTTAATCCAAATTACCTTACCTGAAAATGCTTTAGCTGACGCACAACAGGCGCAGCTTGCACAGCAGACGACCGATATTCTGCTCAGTTTGGAGGGGATGGCGGCGAACCCTAAAGCCCGCCGTTTGACTTGGACATATTTGCAGACACATCCCCAAAACGCTTTTTTTATTGGCGGAGAAGGTCATCAATCACACCCTCATTACCGGTTTGATGTCACCGTTTTTGCCAACACACTCACCGCGGAAAAGAAAGAGATGTTGACGCGTCAACTCACTGATGCCGTGCTCGATTTGGAAGGTTCAGACAAGAACATGCTCAATGCCGCCCGGGTCTGGGTGATGATTCATGAAGTCGAGGAAGGTAATTGGGGCGGTGCCGGGCAAATTTATTCCATGGCGAATTTGAGAAAGTTACTCAGTTAACGTCCGCAGGTTAATGCCACAAATAAGAGTCCATGGACAAGGCGCCAAATTCAATGCCCCCTTCTAAAACACGAAAGTGATCGGTTTCTTCAACCGCCCCTAATGCAATCACCAAAGGCAAATAGTGATCGTCTGTCGGGTGGGCTTTCGTAAAGTCGCCAATGCGTTCCGCATGGTTCACCAAGGTGTCGAAATCCCGATTTTGCAAACGGTGTTTAATGTCTTGCTGAAAGCGTAGCACATAAGGTAAGGGATCGGTTTCATCCCAGCGCACATCGCGCAGATTATGCGTCAGGCTGCCGGAGCCGATGATGGCATAGCCTTCTTCACGCAAGGGTGCAAGTGCTTTACCGACTTGAAATAATTCAGGGTGCGAAAGGTTGTAGTTGATGGAGACTTGCACGATAGGCATATCGGCATTTGGGAAAAGATGCATCATCGGTACCCATGCGCCGTGATCGAATCCTCTGGCCGGATTTAAGTGTGCGTTCAGCCCGGCATCATTCATCAAGTGGGCAACTTTTTCTGCCAGGTTGGGGTCACCCGGAGCCGGGTATTCGATCTGATAGAGTTCGTCGGGAAACCCGCCGAAATCGTAGAGGGTGTCAGGGTGTGCGGCAGCCATGACTTCTTGCCCACGGGAAATCCAATGCGCAGACAGTAGGATAATGCCTTTCACTGAGGTGAAATCCGGCAAGGCCGTTTTCAGTGTTGCGCCGGCTTGCCCCGGGTGAAGTGCGTAGGTTGGCGCGCCGTGGCTGACAAACATTACGGGGGCTTTGGTAGATGCATTCATCGTGCCCTCCTTATTTAGGGAATGATAGAGACATCTATCTTAAATAAATTGTCCTGAAGATCACAATGCTTTGTACTTGTTTAAGGGTGACTAAAGCGTGAAAAGATGAGGTTATTCTAACTTGATTGGATATCGGCTTTAAACTAGGAATACAGTTGGTCGGGTAACTCCGAACCAGCGCCAGCATAGAAAGGAATGCGATAGTTACCGACCAGTTTATAATTTGCCACTTGGTTTCTTTCCTGGCGGATAGGTTTAACTCAACATCGATCCCAATCGGCGGCGAAATGCCTGTGCCATTTCCGGCTCATTCGACTCCAGCATATTGATTAGGCTGATAATCATTTCCTGTGCCGCTCCCTGTTTATAGTCAGGTTCTTCCACCAAAACCTCAAAGAGATTTTCCATGGCCTGGGGATAATTGTGTTCCGCCACCAAACAAAGCGCCAAGTCAAAACGCGCGTCGTGGTCATGTAAATTGTGTGATAAACGCTCCAGTAAAGCGGTTTTGCCTTCCGTCTTTGCTGCCAGCTGTTTGAAGGTGATTTGCCCGATCAGGCTGCGACCGGTATCGGATTCCTTATCGGCATTCGGTAGTTTATTGAACAGCGCAACAGCTTGATCCAAAAAGTCGATGTCCAGCATGACTTGAATCATATCCATTGCTACCAGCGTATTGCCCGGGTCTTTCTGAATCGCTTCAGTCAACAGTTGAATCGCGGCAGTCGTGTCGCCGGCGAGGTGCTTTTCACGTGCTTGGGCACGCATATCGTCCGATTCTTTGTAGACGCCAGATTCTCGCAACAATGCCACCAGTTCGGCTTCTTCCATCAACCCTACTTCTGTTCGCGAGAGCAGGCCGCCATTGAAGATCAATAGTGATGGCACATTGTTCACATCAAAACGTTCCGATATATCTGGATACATGCTGACATCCAGTGTGGCGAAAATGAATTGTCCGCTATAGGTCTTTGCCAATGAAGCGAGTACACGCTCCATCGTGATACAAGTACCGATACTTGGGTCCATGAACTCGACGAAAACCGGTAGTTTGTGCGAATTCTCTAAAACCAGTTGGTCGAAGTTGTTTTCCGATACTTCAAAAATGTAAGCGTTATATTGGCTCATGGCGATCACCCCGAAAATGTAAGATGAGAACATTATATCGTCGACTGGAAATCAGTTGGATAAGGGTTTGTTATGGTTATTATAACCCCTTCGCATGACCTGTTTCAGGTAGCAGCGACGGGACGTTTTTTGAGTCTAGGAGCGAATATCAGCATGAGTAAAGCAGCGATAATGCCCTCAATCATAATGGTATGTTGTGCGCCGATACCGTGCGAAACCGCTCCGGCCAAAAGAGCGCCTATGGGCTGCATCCCAAAAAATGCCATGGCGAAATAGCTGATCACCCGCCCACGCATTTCGATGGAGGAAGTCGTTTGTAATAGTGTGTTGGTTAGAGTCGTTAAAATCATAATGCCAAAACCGCTTATTGTGGCGAACACAAAGGCAACCATCAGGTTAGACGTTAAAGAAAAGGCAATCAGCCCGAAACTAATCACTGCCATGCCCAATATCAAAATGGTTTGGCGATTGGATGCCGTGTTTAGCGAAGCCAAAAATAGTGTACCAATTAACGATCCCACACCGACAAAACTCAATAAATAACCGAAAGTTTCTGCTGTACCCTCAAAGGTTTCTTTTGCAATGACAGGTAGGAGTGACAGAGCGGGAAGCACAAAAAAACTCATTAAGGCGAGTAACAGAATCAAGTTGGCGAGCAAAGGGTTTGCGCGAACATAGTTAAACCCCTCACCAAGACTCTTCAGCATTTTTTGTGTTTTTAATTGAGGAATGGAAGGCGGTAATTTCATTAACATCAATGAACCCAAGACGGCAACGAAGCTTAAGGCATTAATTAAAAAACAGATGCCTGCACCAAGGCTGTCCAACAAAATACCTGCGATTGCCGGACCAGCGAGCCGCGCCAAGTTGACCATTGAAGAGTTCAGCGCAATCGCATTCCCCAAATCATCAGGGTTGTCTACCATAAACTGTACAAGAGACTGGCGAGCGGGAACATCAAAGGCATTGATGACGCCTAGCACAAAGCCCAATAGTAAAATCTCGGTGATGGTGTAGTTTGTGAAAAGTACAACAAAAGTCATTGCGGATGCTTGTAGCATGGAAGCAATTTGGGTGACGAGCAAGACCTGGTACCGATTGTATTTATCAGCGACAGCACCGCCAAACAACCCAAATAAAAAGGATGGAAACTGCGTGACGAAAACGGCAAAACCCACCATGAATGCAGAGTGCGTTTCGATGTAAACCAGCCAATAAACCGCCGTTCGTTGAATCCAGGTTCCCATCAAAGAGATGGATTGTCCACCAAAAAACAAGCGATAGTTTCGACTTTTGAAAGCACGAAAAGTGGCGATTTCCATGTGGTAAATCTCAGTTATAGCGTGGGGAGTTTATCGATTATCTCTTGAGTTGTACCGACTTCTCCGATGCGGGGAAAGATGCGCGTTACCGTATGTTGATGCGCTTCCTGTGTGAAGTCAGACATGGCATCTATCGCAAAACTCAGGTTGTAACCAAGTACGTTGGCATCACGTGCAGTGCCTTCCACGCCAATGCTGGTGGCAACGCCGCCAAGGACAATATTGGTCACTTTCCGTTGTTGCAACACTTCATGTAATCCAGTGTTGAAAAACGCACTCCAGGAATGCTTGGTGATGAAAATATCGTTTTCCGAAGTTTCGATTTCATCGACGATTTTTAGGTAGTCTTCGCTTGGCGGTTGAGTACTGCTGATCGCATGGTCTTTACGGGTTTTGGTCCAGGGTTGTCCATAGCTGTTGACGTTGACAATGATGATCGGCAGTTCGTTTTTGCGAAAAGCGTTAATCAATGCACTGGTATTTTCCAGCGCCTCGGCGACACTGCTCATGCCCGGTTGGAGGGGTGTCTTGGACGCCGTTTGTAAGATGCCCTGTTGTAAATCGATCAGTACCAAAGCGGTGTGTTTATCAAGTGCCGTAATCATGGTCAGCTCCCTTGAATGATGGTGGTGAAGTTACTTCTGATAGGCGCGCGTCAGTTGTACGATGATTGGTGACAACACCAAGAGCGCGATCAGATTCGGAACCGCCATTAAAGCATTTAACACATCCGCCAAAATTAAGACTGTATTGAAGTAATCCGACAAGGCGGCGCCGGCGAACGCCGCCAATACCCAAAGTACGCGGTAAGGTTTGAGTAATTTCACGCCGACGATATATTCCACACAACGTTCGCCATAATAACTCCAGCCAATCAATGTGGTGAAAGCGAACAGCGCCAAACTGACAGCGACAATGACTGCGCCAAAATCCGAGCCCAATCCTTTGGTGAAGGCAAGAGAGGTCAATGCAGAGCCGGTTTCGCCGCTCTGCCAAGTATGCGTCACCATAATCACCAATGCGGTCATGGTACAGATCACAATGGTGTCGATAAAGGTGCCGAGCATGGCAATGTGTCCTTGGCGTACCGGACTTTTGGTTTGTGATGCCGCGTGGGCGATAGGGGCAGTACCTAATCCTGCTTCGTTGGAGAAAACCCCACGAGCCACGCCAAACTGAATCGCAAGGATAATACTTGCCCCGGCAAAACCGCCAGCTGCTGCGCTGCCGCTAAAGGCATTGCTGACGATCGTTGAGAAGGCACTAGGCAACTGATCTGCATGAACAAACAAAATAAACAATGCAAATCCGATATAGAGCACCGCCATCAATGGCACCAATGCGGTTGCCGTATGGGCAATGCGTTGAATGCCGCCAAACAGTACTAAGGACACCAAGCCCATCAAAATCAAGCCAGTGATTTGGTTGTTGAGGTTGAAGGCGCTTTCCATTGCTCCCGCAACGGCATTGGCTTGTACCATATTGCCAATACCGAAAGCAGCGATGGTGCCGAAAGTGGCGAAAGCAAACGCCAAGGGTTTCCATTTTTCGCCCATGCCATTTTTGATGTAGTACATCGGCCCACCGACATGGCGACCCTCTTCGTCTATTTCTCGGTAATTCACCGCCAGTACGGCTTCACTGTATTTGGTTGCCATCCCAACCAACGCCGTCATCCACATCCAGAAAATGGCACCTGGTCCGCCGATGAACAGTGCGGCAGCAACCCCTGCGATATTCCCTGTCCCTACGGTGGAAGACAATGCCATCATCAATGCGCTTGAAGGTGGAACATCGCCATCTTCAGTGGATTTTCGGCCTTTCCATACCAGTTTGAAGGCGTAGAACAGATTGCGCATCGGTAAGAATTTCAAACGAATGGTGAGGTAAATCCCTGTTCCTAGCAATAAGACTAGCATGACGGGTCCCCATACCCAGCTGCTTAGTGTGGATAACAGGTGATTGATGGCGTCCATAGTTGCTCCGGCTGACAGGTGTTCAAAGTCTATAAAAGTATTTACAAAATACCTTGTCACCAAGAGTTTGTCTAGAGAATGAGCCATGGTTGGCTGAATAATTTACTTATGTTTAGCTAAAAGGGGTTTTGTTATAAAATAAGAAGCATTACTTATTTTTACTTAAAGGATAAACGTTTGATACGTGCTTATATTAGCCCGACGATAGTTTTTTTATTTCTAGTCTACCTCTTGATCTCTTTTTTATATATCAAGACCAGTTGGAATCATTCGTATTCTTTCTTGCAACAAAAGTATCAGCAAAAGAACCAGGTCAATGCCGATATGGCAGCGAAAGCCTTGGATTATTATTTTGCGAACCTCAAAAAATCGCTACAAATCTTTGCCAAAACTCACCAGCAACAGTTAAATGATTTCAGCCAGCATGCAGAGGACGAAGACCGCTATCATCATCTTTTGGCTTCAATCAAAGAATTTTTCCCTCAGGTACGTTCATTCACGTTAGCAACATCCGACGGTACGCCAATTTATGAAAATATAGATGGGATGGTGAATCAGGTTTGTCTAAAAGACATTAAGACTTTTAGTCAAAACCCTCATGGCGATATTATGCGTTTGCACGCGAATCCCCTGTTTTATCACATTGATGTGATGGTTCCCTGGCAATATAAAGTGAACGGCAAAATGCAAAATGGCGTGTTTTTCGTCAATTACCCAGCCACGTTTGTGACACGTATTTTGAATACTTATCGCGAAAATGATGTTCACTTAATGCTGGTGCAAAAACACGACCCCTTAAAGATTGATTTTACCGACATGGGTGCGCGCCATTCATTCAGCAGATCATGGGCGTTAACGCAAAAAGAATTTGATGCTTTACCTAATCGCTTTCAATACCCTCTTCAGCACTCAAAATGGATATTGGTCAGCTATACCGATCAACAAACGCTTCTAAAAGAGCATCAGTTTTTATTGATGCAACTGGAAAGAGACATCGTACAAAATCTATTGATAGGACTTGTCTTGTTTGCCGGGCTGATTTTCTTTCACAACCAATCTTACAGAAGAAATCTTATTTTGCAGGAGTTGGCGCACAACGATCCCTTGACGGGGCTGCCCAACCGTACCCAGTTCATTTTCCGACTAAAGCAGAGTTTGTTGTTAGCCGAACGCGGACATTTCAAACTGGCGGTTTTGTTTATTGACCTTAACAATTTTAAGCCGGTCAATGACCAATACGGACATCATGTGGGTGATGAACTTTTGAAAGAAGTTGGTAAGCGCCTGCTGGCTGGACGTAGAGAATCCGATATCGTTGCACGCTTTGGTGGCGATGAATTTTTGATTGCCTTGAACGACATTTCGCATGGTGCCGTGTTGGACAGTATCATTCACCATATTCAGCAAAAGCTGGCTGAGCCAGTAATGATTGATGGGGTTGAGCATCAGATTTCTGCCAGTATCGGGCGTGCAATTTTTGATGATGATGCCTCCAATATAGAAGAACTCATCGATTTGGCAGACCAACAAATGTACAAAATCAAACGTGAAAGTAAAAACACGGATGTTTTGGATGGCTAGCAAAAATCTGCCAGGTTGGGGTTAAACCAAGCCCACCCGGCAGAGAAGCAGGTTAGCGGTAAGTCACCAACTCGCTGAGTGGTAAACGATATTTTGGACGTTTGACATCATTTGGTGCGCCCAGCGCCATGATGACGTGAAGCGTTTCTTTTTCTGCATCCAGCCCAAGTATGTTCATCACACTACCAATGTCGAACCCCTCAATCGGGCAAGAACCGATGCCAAACATCTGTGCCGCAGTCATCATGTTACCCAATGCGATATACGCTTGTTTCCCCGCCCAGAAAGGCATGGTTTGTTCATTGAGGCGTTCAAGGTAATAGCTGTAGAATTGCATCAGTCCTGCAAAGTTTTCGTCCGGTAAGCCCCAGCGTTTGAACTGATTCAACACATATTCCGAATCCGGCAGCATGTCATTTCGGCTGATGAAAATCACCAAATCACTGCAACTGTCTATTTGCGCTTGGTCGCCACAAGCCGGTTTAAGGGCTTCTTTTAAGGCTTGGTCGCGAACGACGATAAAACGGGTAAACTCAAGGCCGAAAGAGGTCGGAGAGTATTGTCCGGCTTCAAGAATTTTACTCAGCGTGTCATCATCAATCTTTTGAGTCGGGTCAAAAGATTTCACTGCATAACGCTCATGGATGGCTTGCATGAACGCCATTTGTTCTGGTGTCATTGACATAGTTGTATCCCTTATATTTTGTTGAAAATCGAAAAAGTGGTGTCATACTAACATCAATGGAACAAAAGAATAAGAATGCACTTTTTTGTACTATACTTACCAAAAAGTAACTATAAAATAAATTCTAAAACAGGATAGTCATTATGTCGGTATGTGAATCTTGCGGTATTCGCGTAAACAATCAGGTTTATAACTGCGCCTTCCAAGTGGCGATAGATGTGTTGGACGGTAAATGGAAAGGGTTGATTTTGTGGTATTTGCAGTTTGGCACCAAGCGCAATAGTGAGTTGCGCCGGTTGATTCCGAGTATTACCCAGAAAATGTTGACGCAAAAACTCCGCGAGTTGGAGGATGAAGGCATTGTATATCGAACCGTCTATCCTGTTGTGCCGCCCAAGGTGGAATACAGTCTCACCGAGCAAGGCGAAAAACTGATTCCAATCCTGAAATCACTTTACCAATGGGGTGAAGACTATATTGTCGAAAGGCAAGCAGAAGACAAAGCGCAAACCGCCTGAAACCAACGAAAATCTACCAGGTTGGGGGTGTTAGTCCAGTTTTTCCGGGTCTATATCCGGTAAATGTGCCGCGACTTCCAAATAGGTTTGGTAGGTTGTCAGGGCTTTAACCACTTGAGGTAGCGGGTCGGCATAGATTTCCGGTAAATCCATTTCACCTGCTACCTGTATCGGAAATGCCAGTTGTTCATTTGGTGGACAAAACTGTGCATTGACCCCCGGTTTATTGCCCCGCGGATCGATACGATACCAACCGAAATCTTCCAGAAAAACCGCATTCAAGCCATGCAGGCAAAAAGGTGGCGTTTCATCTTTGATTGTCAGCCTTTGATAGCAAAGTTCCGCCGGAATACCATTGGCTCTAAGCAGCGCCGCCAATAAATGACTTTTGGCATAGCAATAGCCTGTGCCGTATTTCAAGACATCCGAAGCCTTACAGGTGACCGGATTGCGTTTGAAATCCATACTGTGCGCAATGTCATCGCGTACGAATTCAAAACAAGCTTTGGCAACGGCGGTATCTTCTTTCAGATGGCTTGCCAGTTGTTTCGCTTTCGCCAAAACATCCGGGTGTTCCCAATCAATCATGTCGGTAGAGAGTAAATAGGCTTTCATAGTTTTTCCTAATCGTTTGATTTCATAAGCTCAGCAACCGCAATGTCTAAGCTGTTGGTTGACTGACTTAGTTGGTTGATGACATTCTTCCGATCAGTCTGTGAGCGGTTTTGACTGAGTTTGAATTTTGCATTGATGTCTTCAATGTTCATTTCGAACCCGACAATCATTTTTAACAGGTTTCGACGCTTTCTATCATCCAAATTTAGTTGCCAAGGTTTCGCGAAAGCTGCTTCATGGGTTTGTGTGAGCTGTTGCAACCTGTCGCGCAAGGCATCTTGGTCTTCAATTAATTTCGTTTTGCCGCTAATGTGAACGACCGCATAGTTCCAAGTTGGTCCTACGGCTTCATCTGGCACTTCATACCACGAGGGCGACACATAGGCATGCGGTCCCTGAAAAACCACCAATGCCTGTTGCCCTTCTGCTAAATGTTGCCATTGAGGGTTAGCACGCGCCATGTGACCGATAATTTTCCCTTTTCCGTTATCGTCAGGTTCAAACATTAATGGCAAATGAGACACAAAGGGTTGCCCTTGATCGGTTGTTACGATCATTGCGAAAGGGTTGTCTTGTATCAGCTGATAGATGGCCTGTAAATTGTTTTCAGAAAAGGCTTCTGGTCGATACATTTCATTCTCCAGTGGGGTGGATAGCATCACTGTTATTCTAGAAGATAGGGTATACTTTGTCTGGTTTTTCACTCAATACAAAAAGAGAGCTTTGCAGGAGTGGGACACGTATAAAAATGTTTAAAATCCGTCTGATTTTCGTTGAAAAACTAGCTAATAGCTAGCTATTAGCCGCGCTTTCCGCCTCAAGCAGACAAATTTTTCTTCATTTTTCTTAAGCGTCCCACCCGTGCAAAGCACTCTAGAATTAAAAAGTCAGAGGAGATTTGATATGAGTGGTGTGGATATTACCGGTAATCTGGCGATTATTGTTGGGCTGGTTGTCGTATTTTATATTTTGATGCAAGGCGTCAAGGTTGTTCCCCAGGCTGAAAACTGGGTGATTGAGCGATTAGGGAAATACAACACCACTTTAGAGGGTGGGTTGAATGCCATTATTCCTTTTGTTGATACCGTTCGCATTCGATACAACATGCAAGAACAAACCATTGATATTCCGTCTCAGCGTGTGATCACCAAAGATAACGTATCGATTAACATTGATGGTCTGGTTTTCTTAAGGATTGTCGATGCCCGCAATGCCACCTACGCTGCGCTGGATGTAAAGTCCATGATTAGTCAGCTATGTCAAACCACTTTGCGCTCCGAAATCGGTTCTATTGAATTGGACGAGACCTTGAGTTCCCGTGATGAATTGAACGCTTCTTTGATGCAGGCACTTAACAATGCCTCAGGCGAATGGGGCGTTAAAGTCACGCGTGTTGAAGTCAGTGATATTTCCGTGCCGGAAGAGGTGCAAAAGGCAATGGAGTTGCAACTGCAAGCCACGCGAGAAAGACGCGCCATTGAAACCAAAGCACAGGCGCAGAAAAACGCCGTTATTGCCGAAGCTGAAGCGCAAAAACAAAAGGCTTTCCTTGAAGCCGAAGCACTAGAAAGAACGGCGGATGCCGAGCGTTATCAACAAGAACAACAAGGGATAGGACAGAAGCTGGCGATTCAAGCGGTGGAAGAAGCCATGCAATCCAACCCGCAAGCGGCAGAATACCTATTGGCAAAAGAAAGAGTCAAAGCCTTTAGTGGTTTGGCGGCTTCTGATTCGCAAAACAAAATCGTCGTGCCGGTTGAAACTTCCGAGTTACTAGGCTCCATGACCTTGTTAACCGAACTGCTTAAGAAATCTTAGGAGTGGTCATGTTAGAACTTCTGATCGGGCAATCATTGAATCCTTCGCTACTGATTATTATCGGCTTGGTGTTGATGGTGGGAGAAGTGACGATAGTTGGCACTTTTGTGCTCTTCTGGCTCGCGCTCGCAGCCATCCTGATTGGCGCCTTGAGCTTTGTTTTGACAATCACCTGGCAATGGCAGTTGGTATGGATAACCGTATTGGGCAGTTTATTCACCTGGTTACTCAATCCCTATCTCAAAAAACGTCGCCATACCCAAGAGGAAAGTGCGTTTTCACCCAGTCAGGCGGCAGAAATGGGCAGGCTTCATCAAAATAAAGATGGCAGTTGGTCAGTGTTTTACAAAGGCACCTATTGGTTGGTGGCGTCAGGTTTTGATCCTGAACAAAAGCAAAGCGGTGATGCCATTCAGGTTTATGGTGTTGAAGGAACCAAGGTGGTGTTAACGCCACCGCAAAACGATTGATTTGATATGAATAAAAAGTCTATTGCTATTGTTGATTTGTCTCATGATGGACGCGGTATCGGTCGTGTAGATGGCAAAACCGTTTTTATCGAGGGGGCGATTCCCGGCGATAGAGTAACCGCGAGAATCACCCAGTCACAAAAGACCTACGATGAAGCGGTGTTGGTAGAAGTATTGTCTCCGTCCGAACATCGCATTGACCCTTTTTGTTCGGTCTATGGCGAGTGTGGTGGTTGTCAGTTACAGCATGCGGATATTGCTGCGCAACGTGAATGGAAAGCCAAGCATTTTCTGACCGCACTCACCAAAGCGGTGGACGCCAAAAAATGCAAAATCGTCGCGCCTTTGGTGGGAGAAGACAAAGCCTATCGCCGTCGTGCGCGCTTTGTTTACGGCAAACACAAAGCCGATAAAATTGCCAAATTCGGCTTCCGTGCCAAAGCCTCCAGTGAGATGGTGGATATTGAATCCTGCCCGCTGCTCACTACGGAAATGAACCAAGCGTTACACGTGAAACGTGAGCAATGTTTACCGCTCGCCAGCCGCGCACTGAAAGAAGTCACCTTGGTGGAATCTGTCTTGCCCGGCGAGCCACCACAAATGATTTGGTCGGATGACGAAACCATCACGCAAGCGCACTATGCATTGAACGAGTTGGTGTTCGATTTTCCAAAAGATGGCTTTATTCAGGTTAATGCCGAAATCAACCAGAAGATGGTGGCACAGGCAATGGATTGGCTCGAGTTGGAAGCAAGCAATGCCGTATTGGATTTGTTCTGCGGTGTGGGCAACTTTACGTTGCCGATGGCACAAAAAGTATCCAAAGTCATCGGTGTGGAAGGCGACCCCAACCTGGTAGATTTTGCACAAAAGAATGCTGAAAAAAATGGCTTGTCGCAAGCGACTTTCTACAAAGCCGATTTGTTCGAGTCAGCTAAAGATTTTCATTGGTTCCACAATCAAAAGTATGACCGTGTATTGCTTGATCCCGGCCGTCAAGGCGCGATGTCGATTTGTCAGCAAATGGGCAAACTCAATGCACAAATTATCGTTTATGTTTCTTGTAATGCTTCGACACTGATTCGAGATGTGCAGCTATTGGAAAAACAAGGCTATCAACTTCGTAAAGCCGGGTTTATGGATATGTTCCCACACACCTCCCACGCAGAAGTCATGGTGCAGTTGGCGAAAGCGAAAAAAACGGCGAAGAAAAAATCACCGGGCGTGTTCAAGCTGTAATGCTTGAATGAGTGCGCGAGTTGCTTTCTTCAGAAATAAAAAACCCCGCGAAAGCGGGGTGAGGAGCTTATGACAACTAGTAGTTTAGAGTCTTACCAAGACTTATAAGGTAGGAACTTACCGTTCATTGTGACGACCACACGGTCACCCGCAGGGTTTTCTTCTTTGTCGATGTGCATTGAGAAATCAATCGCACTCATGATGCCGTCACCAAATTTTTCGTGAATCAATTCTTTCATTGTCGGGCCATAGACACCAACGATTTCATATAGACGATAAATCAATGGATCGGTTGGCACCGCTTTTTCCCAACTTTTGTGCGGAAACGCCTGTAATGCACCAACAACTTCTTTAGGCAGTTTTAGAAATGCACCGATTTTTTCGGCTGGCTCAGGTTTCAAACTGTTCATTCCCAAACAAGCCGAAGTGGTAAATACTTCGCTCAATCCCGCTGCTTCAGCGATTTGTCCCCAGCTTACGCCTAATTCACTTTTAGCCAAAATGATGGCTTCCGTCATTGTAATTTTGTCCATAGATAGATTTCCTTTTCGTTATTGCAAATCTTGCAACTATCAAAAGAGCAACCGCTATACCAAAATGGATTATATTTTTTAACAGTTTGATTTTATTAACAAAAAATAATAATTGTTGAATTAGGTAGGGAGATTTTGGGTGGTTTTTATACGGCTTTGTAGAAGATTGTAAACAAATGTAAGACATTTGAAGTGAATTGTAAGAAATTGTAAGAAAAATATAGAGAGAATTATCAGGAAGATAGCTTATGTCATTGAAATAAAACAACAAATTTTGTCTGGCACAAACATGGTTATAAGGAGGATGAGTTTTAACAAAACACGAAAGAGAAAACTTAACCAAATTCAAATTAACCATTGTTTAGGAGATAAAAATGGCTGAAGTATATATTCCATCTTGTTTAAGACCGATTGATAACGACGGTTTGAAGCAATTGGGTGATCAAGGAAAAGCTGCACCGGACACAATCAAGACCCTTAAATCTAAAACGGTTTTAGAAGGTCAGTTTAAAAACTTGAACTATATCCGTGATCTTCCTGCGATTGTCGTGGATGAGCCACCTGGATTGTTGGGTGAAGATACTGCACCAAACCCATCTGAAATGGCGTTGCTATCTTTGGGTTCATGTTTGTCAGTTGGTGTTCAGGCAAATGCGACGGCTCGTGGCATCAACCTGACTAAATTGGAAATTTCATTGGAAGGTGACATCAATATCACCGCGGTATGGGGTACGGGTGACGTAGATCCAGATAAATTATTGGGTGTTCGTGAAGTGCGCGCATTCTTTGATATTGAAGCCGACTGTTCGGAAAAAGAGCTAGAAGATTTGGTTCAGCACGCAACCAGATGGTCGCCAGTTGCGAATACTTATATGAATAAGGTTCCAGTAACGCCAACTTTGGTGAAGTAATGGCAAAACCGGTTCGGCATTGCCGAGCCGGGATTTGAGGTGAATAAGATGATTCAACAAATTGTTAAAGATGTTTTAAAGCCTAAGGTTATTGAAATTGACCATGGTCTTTATACAACCGAAGTCTTGGAGAAGCTTGGTAAAGCAGGTGCGTTCAGACATCATATTGCGTCACAAAACAACGGTACGGTCGATGTGTTCGGCTCTATTCAAGATATGGCGACCGTTTCACGCGAGTGTATGACAACCGGTTTCATGATGTGGGCGCAGGATGTCTGTACCTGGTATATCGAAAACTCTGAAAATGACTGGCTGAAACAAGAGATTCTGCCAAAGATGGTCGATGGTGATTGTTTCGGTGCGACAGCCTTGTCAAACCCGATGAAGTATTTTGCGGGTATTGAAGAGCTAAAACTGTCTGCGGAAGAAGTGGAAGACGGTTACATCATCAACGGTACTTTGCCGTGGGTATCTAACCTATTGGAGAAAAGCGACAAGCATTATTTCGGTTCTATCTTCCATGTGCATGATTCGGAAGGGAACACCAAGGATGTCATGGCATTGATTCCATGTGACTTGGATGGTTTGACCATGAAACAAATGGTTGAGTTCGCGGGTATGGAAGGTTCAGGAACCTATTCTTTGCTGTTCGACAACGCATTCCTACCGAAAAAATATCTATTGGCTGACCCAATCAAACCTTATTTGGAAAAAATCAAAGCCGGATTCATCTTGCTACAAACCGGTATGGCGGTGGGTGTGATTCAAGGTTCTATTGATGAAATGCGTAAAGCGGATATGACCTTGCATGAAATCAACGAATACCTGGATGACCGCCCAGATGAATTGGAAGAAGAATTAGAAGAAGCAATCGAGCTGATTCAAGCACTGGCGGAAGAGCCTTTCACGCCGGGTGTGGATTACATGAAACAAGTATTGGAAGCACGCCTTTTGGGTGCAGAGTTCTGTAAGCGCAGTGCAGATGCGGTGATGCAACACTGTGGTGCTAAAGGCTATATTGTCGATGCGCCGGCTCAGCGTAAGCAGAGAGAAGCTTATTTTGTCATTATCGTTACCCCTTCTATCAAGCACTTGCGCAAAGAGATTGCGCGCTTGGAAGCGTAAACGAAGTTAAGTATTCGGTAAAAGGAGAAATATCATGTCCGAGCCATTTCGTAAATATCTTTGTAAAACCTGCGGTTTGATATATGACGAAGCCGAAGGCGATCCAGATAGCGGATTGGCTCCCGGCACGCGTTTTGAAGACATCCCAGATGATTGGTATTGCCCACTTTGTTTGGTGTCTAAATCAGACTTTGTGTTGATGAGCGATGCACCAAGGCCTAAGTCGGATGTCGTTAAACCGAAATCCAAAGTGGGTGGAAAAGAAAGCATTGTCATTATCGGTGCGGGTTATGCCGGGTGGAATGTTGCCGAGCAAATCAAACAGCATTTGCCGGATGCAGATGTCAGCATCGTTACCGGGTGTGACGGTGCCGTGTATCCAAAACCTGCGATTTCCATGGCGATGTCTCAAGGTCGAGACGCACAGGATTTGATTGAGTTTGCCGCAGAAGAAAAAGCGCTTGAACTCGGTATTGGTATCAAAACACGGGCAAAAGTGATGAGCATCAACACCGATCGTAAACGCCTGATGACGACAAGCGGTAGCATCAACTATAGTAAGTTGATTCTGGCAACGGGTGCCAGTGCCATTAAGCCGATGCTGTCTGGTGATGCTGTCTCAGATGTAATGACCATTAATGACCTGGCGGCCTATAAGCGTTTCCGTGGTGCAATTGAAGGTAAAAAGCACATCTCCTTGTTGGGCGGCGGATTGATCGCGGTGGAAATGGCGGAAGATTTGATTAGCCAAAACTACCAAGTGACGCTGTTGGTGAGAGGCGATACTCTAATGAGAAACCTGTTGCCATCGCAACTGTCTCATAAATTGGCGGCGGCGCTGGAAAATAATCAAATCGAGATTTTGTACGAAGCCCAATTAGAAGCGATTGATCATCAAGACGACGGTTACCGCTTGAGTTTGGATGACGGCTCTCAATTAACCACTGACTTGTTGGTGGCGGCAATTGGTCTGAAGCCGAACGTCGATTTGGCGAAGAAAGCCAAGTTGGATGTTTCACGTGGAATCTTGGTGAACCATCAGCTGCAAACCTCGGATGCAGACATCTATGCAATTGGTGACTGTATCGAAATCGACGGAGAGCTACAGGCGTTCTTGGAGCCGATTCGTCGTGAAGCGGAAACCATTGCCAAGCATATTGCGGGTGATGCCTCGGCAGAGTTTAAGGTGATGCCGCCATTGGTGAAAACCAAAACCCCATCTCTTTCTATTATTACCTGTCCGCCACTTAAGAAGGATGCACATGGCGACTGGTCTATTGTGTCCAATGACGAGAGCAGTTCAGAAGTCAGTTATCTGGTAGAAGAGCAAGTGAAAGGGTTTGCGTTATCGGGAGATAAGGTGAATCAGGCAGCGAAACTGTATAAAGCCCTGAGTGCTTAACAGCATTGCCCACATTGCCCCAAAAGAAAAAAGAGAGCTAAATGCTCTCTTTTTTTGTTTTTTTTGTTGATGAAACCTAAAAAAGAAGGCGTTTACATATCAATACCGAGCTTACTCATGCGGTAGCTGAACTGTCTCGGAGTCATATTCAGTAGCATTGCGGCGCGGGTTTTGTTGCCACGTGCTTGCTTCAACGCCATCATCAGGTTTTCCTTTTCATCATCCGAAACCTTCCAGTAAGCGCGTTTACCATCATTGCCCTGCCAGTTTTCCATACGCTCGTCATCACTAGGATAGGTGCTAAACCCACCGTTGGTTCCGTTTCTGGCAGGCGCTTCCCAGTTGGAGGTAATATTTTGAGGTGCTGCGTTAACTGCGGTCTCTGCCACTAGCGCTGGTGATGACAGCGAGGTATTGTGTGTAATCGCGCTCTCTTCGTGAATGATTTTTTGCACCAGCCCCAGGGTGACGAATTTATCGTCTTCAGCCAGCAAAACACTACGTTTGATGACGTTTTCAAGCTGACGAATATTTCCTGGCCAAGAGTAGGTTTCCAGGAAGGTGATGGCTTCCGGCTCCAGAATCGCATTGGTCAGATAGTCTTGGTTTGTTTGGTTCAAGAAATGTCTGATCAACGTGCGGATATCACCATGACGATCGCGTAGTGCCGGCAGTTCGATTGGGAAGACGTTGAATCGATAGAACAAATCAAGACGGAACGAACCTTCGTTGACCGACTTATAGAGGTCCTTGTGCGATGCAACGATCACGCGAACGTCTATTGGGATGTCTTGTGTGCCCCCAATGCGAGTGACCGCTTTATCTTCGAGTACCCGCAACAACTTGGCTTGCAAGGCGAAGTCCAAATCCCCGATTTCATCGAGGAAAAGTGTGCCGTGATTAGCCAACTCAAACTTCCCTTTTTTCTGCTGGGTCGCGCCCGTGAAACTGCCTTTTTCATAACCGAACAATTCAGCTTCCAGTAGCTCAGTTGGAATGGCGGCACAGTTGATGGCGATAAATGGATTGTCTTTGCGGTTGCTGGCACGGTGAATCATACGGGAGAATTTCTCTTTCCCCGTTCCAGATTCGCCTTTTAACATGACGGTTACCGGCGTGTTGGCAGCACGTGAGGCTTTATCCAACGCCTGAAGCAATAATGGGCTTTCGCCGATAATACCGTATTGGCTACCTTGCCCCAGGGCAACGCTTCGTAGCTGTTCGTTTTCTTGTTTGAGAATGAGGGTTTGGCGCTCCAGCATTTGATGCACCGCTAGAATCTCGCCGATGAATAGAGAAAGAATTTTCAAGAAGCTCAAGTCACGGTCAAACGAGCGTTTACGGTTTTTCAGACGGTTAAACGCCAATACGCCAATGCGTGTGTTTTTACGGATAATCGGTACCGCCAGGAAGGAGACCGACTCTTGAGGGAGGGTTTCACGGTCAACGGTACGGAAGAGATAGTCGGTTTCTTCGTCAATGTCGGGTACGACCACTGCGCGCCCTAGGTGCATGACTTTCCCGGTAATCCCTTCTTTCGCCCCAAAGCGACTGCGCTCAATTTCTTCTTGTGTCAGGCCGTAACCGTAAGCGGCATAAAGGGTTTCGGATTCCGGGTCTTGCAAGAAAACACGCCCGCGGTTAAGCCCCATTAAACGCGAACAAATACTCAAAATATTGTATATTGCGAAATCGGGATCATTGGCGTGCTCAATCTGTTGAGCCGCTTCTTGAATAACGACAAACTCGGAGTCGTTGGCTATATCGAATTCTTGTAATTGTGTCGTCATAGGCTTTCTTTCGTTTGGTATTGTTGCTTTTATAGGGGCTTCCGCTATGTCCATTTCATGTCATTTGTACGATCAATTTGAAATCGCCATCATGAAACATCAGCAGGTCAAACTGTCATTTCATGCAAACAAACCTGACTTTGTCGGGCATCTGAAGGATCTTCGGACGCGCGAGGGCAAAGAGTTTGTCATCACCGAATCCGGCGATGAGATTTGTTTGGATGACGTGACAGACATCACAGTCGTATAAACGCAAAAGGCTCAAGCCTCAAGGCGTTGCGACATATCGCCGCAAACCTGTTGGATTGAACCGGTTGTGTTGAGTTTATGGTTTTGGCTAACGTTGCCAAATGATTATTCCATGCGCCAGCTGTAGAGTTTGATGAGCCTTGCCGCGATGCTGTCTAGCATGTATCCGATGATACCGATGACTACAACGACAGCGGCTAGCTTGGCGTAATCAAGTGTATCACGCGCATCGTTGATGGCATAGCCCAGCCCGCTGGTGACCCCAAGGTACTCGGCAGGCACCAATACAACCCAGGCAACCCCTACTGCTAATCGAATACCGGCGAAAACGTCTTGAGCAATCGCTGGCATAATGACGCGCATCAACATTTGATAACCGTCTGCGCCAAGGTTTTTTGCGACCTTGAACCAAAGCGGATCAATACGTTGCACCCCATGCGCCGTACCGAAAACAATCGGCCACACCGCAGCGATGGTGATTAGGAAGACGATCGCGTTGTCCCAAGTTGCATAGACCAATACTGCGATTGGCATCCAAGCCAATGGACTGATCATTCGCAATAGCTGGAATGGCATGTTGGCGATTTGTCTAATGGTAGAGAAATAGCCAATGATAATACCGACCGGCACACCGAGGATAATCGCCCAGAATAAGCCGACAAGGATACGATACAAACTTGACCAGATGGTCTGCCAGATCTCACCACTTGCCACCAGCTCGTAAAGTGCTTCGAATGCTGGCGCAGGTGCAAAACTGGCAAAAGATTCCGTATCAGGATTGGAGGCGATCCAGATGCCCCCAAGCCACCATAACAACAGTAGTATCGCCATACCGAAGGTCGAAAAACTGACATTCTGCACCCAAACAGGTAGCTGCCGGAAAGCCGACGTGGCTTTATTGACTACTGAAACCATCATTGGTGTTGTAGTTGTTTCACTCACAGTTTAAATACCTCTTCACGTGTTGTTGGATGAGCTGGGTTAACGCCTTCGACTTTATCCCAAGCATCGAATTTATCCATTGCATTTTTCACATATTCGTAGTTCACCAAGTCTTTCGCTACAAATTTACTATCCAGCTTTTGCAGGAAAGTGGTGTCTCCGGCAACCAAAGTTGTTTTCAAGTGATCCACAATGAACTCGGTTGCAGAAGGATATGGCCATGGGTTGAAGTCAATGCGACCAACCTTCCAGTCTGGATGGTGAATGGCATCTGGATGCGCATACTCTGTTGTTGAGTAGTCAGTCATTGCTTTCAATACCACGTTTGCTTTCATCGGCAAGTAACGTTTACCTTCACGTGAGAGCATTTTGGCGACTTCTTCTTTGTTTTCCTGAGCGTACATCGCGCCTCTGACGACGGCATTCATGACTTTCTGTGACCATTCTTTTTTCTTTTCTGTATGTTCTTCGTGCATACAAACAACACAACAAGGATGGTTTTCCCAGATGTCGCCGGTAAAGCGAATCATTTTTGCGCCAGCCAACATTTCACCGGCAGCATTGAAAGGTTCTGCCACGATATAGGCGTCGATTTTTCTTGCAGCCAAAGCGGTCGGCATATCTGGTGGCGGCATGATTTGTAAGTTAACTTGATTTGGTTTCAACTTATCCGTCTGATCTTGAATAACAGGCTCTAGTCCGGCATTTTTCAATGCCATCTGTAGCACGATATTGTGCATGGAGTACCAGTAAGGCACTGCCACTTGCTTGCCTGCCAAGCCTTTGAAGTCTTCGATGCCGGTATGTTTACCGACCACAACACCGGAACCGTTGGTGTGCGCCCAACCGGTGATTTTTACCGGGAAGTTGTTGTTGTAGCGCATCCAAATTGGAATCGGCTTCAGGAAATGAACCAAGTTGAATTTCTTGGCAGCAAACCCTTCAATCAATGGCGACCAGCCGCGAATCAAAGTTGGTTTAGCGACTTTCAGACCTTCGTCTTCGAAAAAGCCCATTGCGTGTGCAACCAAAAGTGCACTGGCGTCAGTAATCGGGATATAACCGATACGGACTACTTCGTCTTCCGGCATTTCCATATTAGCAAATGCCGTGTTTGGCAAAGACATCGCAGCGGCCAATCCCCCGGCTGCAGCCATAGAGTCCAAAATGAACTCACGACGGCCTTTTACCGGGTTGAATACATAATCATTCGAGTCTTTATCGTTCCATTCACATAAATGACACATGGGGAATACTCCTTAATAAATTATTGATTTGCGACTTCAGCCATTTCTTTTTGTTTGGCTAAGTCGATTTGCTCGAATTGGTTGAATAGGGTTTCTTTCAACTCAATAAAATCCGCTGCGCTGCGGTCTCTCGGATAAGTAAGGGGAACATCCAGATCTCCGACGATTTCCCCTGGGTTATGACTCATGATGACAACTTTGTCGGCCATGGCGATGGCTTCCTCAATATCATGGGTAACCATAATCATTGTGATGCCTTGCTCATGACAAATTTGTGCTACTTCGGTTTGTAGGGCGGTACGGGTAAAAGCGTCCAATGCCGAAAATGGTTCGTCCAACAGCAGGATTTCCGGCTCTGTCGCCAAAGAGCGAGCGAGGGCAACACGTTGTTGTTGACCACCGGAAAGCTGTTGTACGTTCTTGTCTTTGTGCTCAGACAAACCGACCATGTCCAACAACTCATCTACTCGATCTTGTTTTTGTTTGTAAGTGCCAGCGAAAACCAATCCTAACGCTGCGTTTTCACGAACGCTCATCCAGGGATAAAGCGAAGGTTTTTGAAACATCATGTTCCATTTCGCACTGGGTTTAACCACGGTCTTACCACCGATGCGAACCGCACCGTCCGATGGCAACAGTAGGCCGGCAATCATTTGCAGCAAAGTAGACTTACCGCAACCGCTTCGACCGATCATCGCAGTTAGCTGACCTTTAGGAATACTCAGGTTGATATTGGTCAAAACCTGAGGAGCTTGCTTTTTGTAACTGTGGGATAGTTCTGCTATCCAAACGCTTGAAGAATGTGTCGTCATATTTAATGTGTTCCATAAATGAATTTTATTTAATATCTATTTAGCTTAGGAGATGCCAGCTATTATTTGTTCTTTTAAATCAAAGACATAAGTGAAATTTATCGTTTTTTGTTACATTCTGTAGACAGTTTTTGTAAACAAAGTTGCACAATTTGTTAGTAATTGTAAGGTTTTGGTGCAGACTGGCGAATTTCGCCAAAAGCGGTTTTGTTTGTCTTATTAATCAGCGGTGGCACCTGCTTTTTGCCTGTTTTTGATTGAGGCAAAAAAAAGCCCGCATTAAGCGGGCAAGACTTCATTGGTATGGTTAACTGTTAAAACTTGATTTCACCCCAAACCCAAAGTTTGTTGGTGTTTTTGTAAGTGGATGAATTATCTGCGCTGAAAGAAGCGTATTTAACGCCCGCGGTATAGACCTTGCCGAATTTTTTAGCCGCCAATAGATCGTATTCCGTACCGTACTTAGAGCCGCCTTTATCCGCTTTGAAATCGTGATAAATCGCCGCAAGTTTCATGCCCAGAGCTTTACCGGAAAGGTTAAGGTAAGTGTCTACCAAACCGTTAGCAGGGGTACCGCCAGCAGGCCCGATAAACATATCCGCCCAACCGTTATATAAATGTACCGTTCCTAAAGGTGTTTGGAAGGCATGCGTGCCGTTTCCGCCCAGCTTTTCCTGACCCAGTACGATAGAACCCGTTTTGTAGCCTAGTCCTAATTCAGCTCGGATATAGTCGCCACCGATGTTTTTGCTGTCGGCATATTTGCCCTGTGTTGCGTACTCGGCGTGGTAAATCGCCTTCATGTCTGAGCCGATACCGGTTTTCCCGGCGAATCGAATACCGGTGGTTTGGCTGTCTTTTTCCGCAGCGCCCAAAGTGTCCAGATCGTAGTCGATCAAGTAAGCGTAAGCCGTCAGTTTGCCGAAAGGAATCCCGCTGTAAACCGCCTGCAATGCATGAGTTTTCATGATGCGGTCAACTCCGATAGGGTTACGCGTGTCGGTGATGTAGGCATAGTCCAGCATCGTTTTTGGAATGATGGCGGTTTTTAACGTCACCCCTGTGTAAACCTGCTCGGTTTGACGCCAGCCGACATTTCCTAAGAAGCGCGTATCAAAAATGATGCGTTGCTTACCGGCCTTGATAGAAGTGCTACCGATCTTATAGGCTATCCATGCTTGGTTAAGAACGGTAATGGTTGGGTCTAGAACAACCGCTTTAGTCGAATCACCGCCAGCCCCTGGGCCTGCGCCAACGTAATAATCTTTTCGGTTACCAATGGCTTCTGTTCCAGACATTTCTACGAAACCGGTGAACCCTTTAAAATCGCCGGTTTGATAACCGACACGGGTTCTTTCGGTAAAGGCGGAAGCATCGTCTTTCCCTTTTTGGTTGACGCCTTCATAACGCAGACGGATGTCTACGTTTGCTTTCCCGCCAGTTAGTGCATCGGTAAATTCGTCGGCCATGGCGGTTTGCGCGCCAAAAGTTGCTAACCCCACAGCCGAGCCCGTCAGGATGGCGTGAATGTGTTTGACTAAAGTGTGTTTGTTCATAACTGTCTCCTATGTTGCGACTTTTCTTTTCGCATTCGTCGCGCCAATATTAGGAAACCTGAATAGAATCAATAAACTAGCTTTATAACGGCAATAAAAAACCTTAAAAATTAAGCTAAATCAAGTGGTTAGATGTTGTGTTTTGTTAACAATTTGTTTGTATTTGTAAACAAAGTTGACTGAAGTGTGGGTTGGCAATTTGATGAAAATCTGCCAGGTTGGGGGGTGAAAGTCGAATATTGTCGTCAATTACTGCAGTAGATATTTCGCCAACATTGCCAAACACATCAACGCCACCAGATAACGCAAGTGGGTAGGATTGACGCGAAACAGAAAATGCGAGCCCAGCCATGCGCCGATAACCTGTCCCAACATCATCACCGCACCCAGTAGCCACGCGATATGTCCGGCAAAGATAAACACGATCAATGAAGCGATATTGGTGGCGAAATTCAGCGTTTTTGCGGTGGCGGTTGCCTCAAGTAACCCTTGCCCTTTTAAAGACACGCCTGCCAAACCGAAGAAAGATCCGGTGCCTGGGCCGAACATACCGTCATAAGCGCCAATCACCGGGAGTACGAATCGTCGGTAGGTGTTGTCAGTGACTTTATGCGGTCTGTCCGGCTCATGTGGCGTCTTGGCGAACACAAAGTACATGGCGATGACAAACAGCACCACCGGGATCAACCAAGACAGGAATTGTGTATCGAGAAATTGGATGATGAGGGTGCCGATGACAGAACCGATAAAAGCCGCCAGCATCAAAGGTTTTATTTGTTGCCATGCCACGCGTTTGTGCTTGAGCATCATATAAGTTGCGGTGGCGGTTCCCATTGAGGCTTGGAGTTTGTTGGTGGCAAGCGCGGCCAATGGCGGTAAGCCGCTGACAATTAGTGCAGGCAGGGTCAGCAAGCCACCGCCGCCGGCTAGGGTATCGATCATCCCTGCCAGTAAAGCGATAGCGAATAAAAAGGAGAGCAACTCCAGCGAGAGTTCAGGCATTAGCGTAGGATTTTGTTACGGATTGATTGAACCCCAAAGGCGAACAAAATCACCACACTGATCGCACCGACCCAACCTGGCAGAAATTCATGGCTGTGCATCAGTTGTTGATGGAAATCCAAATGCCAGTCGCGCGCAATCCAATCCACAATAACACCCAGTGCAATACTGCTGACGGCAAGCGTCGCCACGTAAAGTTTCATGGCTTGGCTACCCAATTCTTGCTTTAGGATGCCTAAGGTCGCGATATTGGTGGAGGGGCCTGCCAACATGAAAATCAATGCTGCGCCCGGGGATAATCCAGCCAACATTAAGCCCGCTGCCACCGGCGTTGACGCCGAAGCACAGATATACACCGGGAAACTGGCAACGAACACCAGTGGATAAATCCACCAAGTGTTTTGGTACCGCAATAAGAAGTCATTGGGAATAAAAGTCATTACCAAGGCAGACAAAACCAGACCGATCAACAGCCATTTCTTCATGTCGTCCAGCATTTGGGTAAAGGCGTAATGTACCCCTTGCAAAACCGTCATTTTCGTCGAATCGTCAGGTTTTGACGTACCACAACAACTGCTGGTTTCCTGTTCTTGCGAGCAGCAAGGGGTTTCTTTTTTGTCCGTTTCCTTGGTGCTACTTGAGCAACAGCTTGCCGTGGTGTTTGATGCAGGTTTGTGTGCTTCAGGTGCTTTATGTGAACAACAACCTGCTTTAGTTGGCTGAGACGCTTGCGTATCCGTTCCAGTGCTTTGGGTATCGGCATCGCGCTTGGCGAACCAGCCGATGCTCAGCCCCGTAATGATGGCAGAAACTATGGCGGAAACAGGTCTGACCACCGCCATAAAGGGGCCAAGTAAGGCATAACTTAAAGAGATGGAATCCACGCCTGTTTCTGGCGTAGAGACCAGAAAGGCGGCAGTCGCACCTTTGGAGGCTCCCGAACGGTGTAATTGGGTAGCGACCGGAATAACCGAACAAGAACATAATGGCAAAGGCGCACCAATCAAGGCGCCTTTGATGACAGGGGTTGCCCCTTCGCCGGACAAGTGTTTTGCCACCCATTTGTTCGACACTTTTGCTTTGATGATGCCCGCAATGAATAAACCGAAAATCAGCCAAGGTGCAGCAATGGAAAGCGTTTGCCAAAGATTTTGCCAGAAAGAAATCAACATGAAGCACCTGTAAGAACGAGTTAAGAAATTAGGTTGCATTTTACGCTTCTAAAATCAAAACAACAAATGAGAATCATTTTTGTTATTAAAAAATTCAATGGGTTAGTGGTTTATTTTTAATTGCAAAATATAAGCGTTCTCTTAAAATCGAGCCTATGAAAAAGCGACTTAGACATTATTTCATGGCCTATATGGTGCTGTTCTCCGCCTTGTATTCTCATTGGGCGGCGGCTATCCCTTTGCCTGAAAGCGGTCAGAGTGCTCAAGCTTCAATGTCTTCAATGCAACATGGTATGCATCACCAAGGCATGGTGATGGGCGATATGACGATGCCTTGCCATCATATGCACATGACCTCCTTGCAGCAGCAGGATATGCCGAAAATGTCTTATGCGCACTATTGTCCTTATTGTCATGGCCCTTGTGACTACGATATGGATACCTGTCATGTTATCTATCCTGTCGCTGATTTAGTCATGCAGGAATTCCATTTTGCCGTGCCATCTGAGATGCCGGTTTTCACCTTGCAAACCACCCTACCGGTTGCGCCTACCAGCAAAACTATCCGCCCTCCAAAATCTACCTGATTGTGCTTCCTTGCGCCTGTTGAACGCTGAATGGCTGTTCACTGTGCGTGTGTTCAATCAATTTTAATTTTCGGGATGCTGTCTCGAAAAAAGGTGGATTCTATGAAAACTCGTAGACAATTTCTTTCCGGCATGATTGCCGCGGTAATGAGCGGTGTACCGGCATTGGCCCTAGCTGATACAGCGGTTTCTAAGTCAGCGGATGCTACTGCCGATGGCAAAAAACTCATGACGCTATCGCCAAGTAAAGGCGATGACAAGATTCTTTATAAATATGTTTGCCCGATGCATCCGCAGATTGTGCGTGACCATCCTGGTACTTGCCCTATTTGTGGCATGACATTGGTGAAACAAGCCTTCAAGGCCTCTGAAGAAACGCCCAAGATTTCTGTTGGGCAAGGTGGTGCTTCCGGTACCAAGCAAGGGTTCGCCATCCGAACCACCAAAGTGCAGAAAACCACGCTTTGGAAATATATTCCGACATTCGGGAAAGTCGTGGCGGATGAAAGCAAAGCGGTGCATATTCACCCAAGAGCATCAGGTTGGATTAGCGACTTGGCGGTACGAAGCAATGGCGAAAGCATCAAGAAAGGTCAGTTGCTTTACCGCATCTATTCACCGGAAATCGTCTCTGCCGAGCAGGATTTGCTGCTGGCGGTGCAGAATCGTAAACGTATTGGACGATCCGCTGACTCGTTGGTGCAGTCCGCTGAAATTCGTTTATCGCTCTTAGGGTTGGATAATTCCGTCATCCGACAAATCGAAAAAACCGGAAAAACCATCAATCAGGTACCGATTTATGCGCCGCAGGATGGCGTGGTCTCAAGCCTTATTGTGCAGGACGGCATGTATGTACAACCGCAAACCGAGTTGATGAGTGTCGCGGACTTGTCGAGTGTTTGGGTGGAAGCCGAAGTTATGCCACTACAACAAAGTTGGATTAAAGATGGGCTGACGGCGGATATTTCGACCGACGCTTACCCGAGCCGAAAATGGGAAAGTGTGATTGATTATATCTACCCGGTGACGGATGTAGCTTCGCAAGCCTTGAAAGTCCGTCTTCCTGTGGAAAACAAGGACTTGGCACTTAAGCCGAATATGTTCGTCAATGTGGCGATTTACGGTGGACCGAAACGTAATACCTTGGCGATTCCGTTGAGTGCTGTGATTGACGATGGTCATGAAAAACGCGTGGTGAAAGCGCTGGATAACGGCGAATTCCAAGTGGTGAAAGTCGTCACGGGGATGGAAACGCAAGGTATTGTCGAAATCTACTCCGGATTGGATGAAGGCGACCGTATTGTGGTTTCAGGTCAGTTCCTGTTGGATTCCGAAAGCCAGATTCAAAGCAACCTCAGAAAATTGATGTCGACCAGCAGTGCGTCCGAGAAATCGGCACACACTGACCATCAACATTAATCGGGAGGGGTTATGATTAATAAAATAATTGCCTACTCGATTCAAAATCGGGTGCTGATCCTGTTGTTGAGTGTCGCAGTCGCCATCACCGGCTGGGTGGCATTTCAAAAAACACCGCTGGATGCGATTCCTGATTTGTCAGATGTACAAGTCATCGTCAAAACACCTTATGCGGGGCAAACGCCGCAGGTGGTGGAAGATCAGGTCACCTATCCGATTTCCAAGCTGATGATGTCCGTTCCCAAAACCAAAGCGGTTCGTGGCTATTCGTTTTTCGGTGACTCTTATGTTTATGTGTTGTTTGAGGATGGCACCGATCCCTATTGGGCACGCTCACGGGTTTTGGAGTATTTGAGCCAGGTTAAGGGCGCATTGCCTGCCGATGTTCAGCCGACGCTTGGGCCGGATGCTTCTGGTGTGGGCTGGGTGTACGAATATGCCTTGGTTGATAAGACACACCGGCATGATTTGTCGCAACTCAGAACCTTGCAGGACTGGTTCTTGAAGTATGAGTTGCAATCGGTGCCTGGTGTATCGGAAGTCGCCTCTGTCGGCGGGATGATCAAACAATACCAAGTCACTATCGACCCAAATAAGCTGCGTGCCTATAACCTGAGTTTGCAACAGGTGGAAAAAGCCATTCGCAACTCAAGTGTTGAAATGGGGGCGTCGGTCATTGAGCAAGGCGAAGCCGAATATATGGTCGCGCTCAAAGGCTATGTCACCAAGGTGAGTCAGTTGGGTGACGTGCAGGTCGGGATTTTCTCCAAAGACAGAACGCCGGTGATGTTGAAGGACATCGCTCAGATTAAACTGGGGCCACAACCTCGTCGTGGTATTGCCGAACTCAATGGTGAAGGTGAAGTGGTAGGTGGTATCGTCGTGATGCGCTCCGGCGAAAATGCCTTGAAAGTGATTCAAGCAGTTAAACGTAAGCTTGCCGAGCTGAAGCCGGGGCTGCCAAAGGGTGTGGAAATCAAGGAAGTTTATGACCGTTCCGGTTTGATTAACCGCTCGGTAGACACGCTGAAAGACAAGCTGATTGAAGAGATTCTGGTGGTTGCGCTGATTTCTCTGGTGTTCCTGATGCATTTGCGCTCGGCACTGGTGGCCGTGGTGTCTTTGCCTTTGGGGATTTTGGGTGCGTTTATCATTCTCGAAAAACTGGGCGTTTCCGCCAATATCATGAGTTTGGGAGGGATTGCTATTGCCATCGGCACCATGGTTGATGCCTCTATCGTGATGATTGAAAACGCCCATAAGCATCTTGAAGCCTATCACCGTGAAACCGGAGAGATTGCAAAAGGTGAAGTGCATTGGCAGTTGATTTTGGAGGCGGCGAAAGAAGTCGGGTTGCCGTTGTTCTTGTCATTGCTGATTATTGCGTTGAGCTTTATTCCAATCTTCTCACTACAAGAGCAAGCAGGACGTTTGTTCACGCCTTTGGCGTTAACCAAAACCTTGGCGATGGCGGTCGCTGCCGGGCTGGCGATTTCGCTGGTGCCGGTGCTGATTGGCTACTTCGTGCGAGGCAAGGTTCCACATGAAACGAACAACCCGATTAACCGTGTGTTGATTGCCGGTTATCGTCCCTTGCTGGACAAACTATTGCACTGGCCGAAAAGCGTGTTGGCAGTGTCTTTGGTACTTTTCGTCACGGCATTTTACCCTTGGCAAAACTTGGGTTCGGAGTTCATGCCGGAGCTGGAAGAAGGTGACTTGCTTTATATGCCGACTACCCTGCCCGGGTTGTCGATTGGTGAAGCACAAACGCTTTTACAGGAAACGGATGCTTTGATTAAAAGCTTTCCGGAGGTGAAAAGCGTGTTCGGTAAAATCGGTCGTGCGGACACTGCCACCGATCCTGCACCTTTGACAATGATTGAAACCACCATTCAACTTAAACCTAAGTCAGAGTGGCCGCAGGGTATGACCTTGGAAAAACTGATTACGCAGTTGAACGACAAGGTGAAATTCCCCGGGGTGACGAATGCTTGGGTACAACCGATTAAAACCCGGATAGACATGCTTTCCACCGGGATAAAAACACCGATTGGTATCAAGGTCGCCGGTGATGACTTACACCAAATCGACAAAATCGGTCGTCAGTTGGAAGCGGTATTGAAGCAGGTGCCCGGCACTTTGTCGGCTTATTCCGACAGAGCGGAAGGTGGTCGTTATATGGACATTTTGCCAAACCGAAAAGCCATGGCACGTTATGGCCTCAGTATGGCGGAGTTGGCGGATATTCTGTCCACCGCAGTAGGTGGAAAGGTACTGAATACCACCTTGGAAGGACGTGAACGCTACACCATGAACCTGCGTTACCCTCAAGTCTGGCGAGATTCTCTGCAAAAACTACAGACCTTACCGATTGTCACGCCAAAAGGTCAGCAATTGGAGTTGGGTCAGGTTGCTGATGTGGTCGTTAAGCTTGGGCCGCCGATGATCAAATCCGAAAACGCCCGTTTGAACGGCTGGACGTTTGTTGATTTGAACAAAGGCGTGGACTTGGGCGAGTATGTTGCCCGTGCGCAGAAAATCGTCGAACAAAAGGTCAAATTGCCTGCCGGTTACAGCATTAGCTGGACTGGGCAATATGAATATCTGCTCAAAGCGCAGAAATCGCTTGAGCAAATTGTGCCGCTGACACTGTTAATTATCTTCCTGTTGCTCTACTTCATCTTCAAAGATGTCGTCGAGGCGGCGATGATTCTGCTGGTGATTCCGTTTGCGCTTTTAGGGTCGCTTTGGTTTCTGTGGGGATTGGGCTTCGCTTATTCGGTGGCGGTTGCAGTGGGGATGATTGCCCTTGCCGGAGTGTCCGCCGAGTTTGGGGTGGTGATGTTGCTGTATCTCAAGCAAGCCATCAATCATGCCAAAGAAGCCAATCAACTGAACTCGGTTCAAGACTTACGTGCCGCGATTATGCAGGGTGCGGTGCAACGGGTGCGCCCTAAAGCCATGACCGTGGCGGTGATTGTCATTGGGCTGTTGCCGATTCTATTTGGTACAGGCACGGGAGCGGATGTGATGAAACGTATTGCCGCACCGATGATTGGCGGCATGATTTCCGCGCCAATCGTGTCGATGATTTTGATTCCGATACTCACCTATTTGCTTTACCGCAGACGACTGTTCGGCAAACACGCCAATGAGATTGCTCCACAAAAAGGGGAGACACGTTAATGAAACCTTTATTGAAACAAGCCGTAAATCAAACCGTATATACGGTGGTAATCGCTTTGATGTTGGTTGCAACCTCGGCCTTCGCCGAGCCGCAAATGGCGGTGACAGCCCCAGAAAAAGTGCTGCAAAAAGATGCGCAGTTGATGCAGCTTTATCAAACCGCGTTAAGCAATAACCCCAACCTGGCAGTTTTTTCGGCTCAGGCACAGGGCGCTTTGAGCCAACAGAAACAGGCGGCGTCTTATGAAAAACTTCAGGTTCAGCTGCAGTCGGAGTTGAGTTACGCCTGGATGAAGAAAAAGGACTTCGGGCGTACCGCCAATCAGTTGAAGGCAAGCTATCCTTTGTATCAACCGGATAAAACCGATTTGACCCAAGTGGCGACTTTTCAACATGATGCGGCGCAATGGCAGCTTGAAGCCCAAAGACAAAAACTGATGTTGCAGTTGTCAGAGCTCTATTACCGCTATTGGTCTCAGCAGGCGCAAGTGGACTTTTTGGTCAAAGAGCAAACATCCATTGCTTCCATCATGACGCAAGTGCGCAAGCGCTTTCAGGTCGGTTATCAGGATTTGAACGACATCGCTGAGATTCGCGCAAGGCTGGATAACAACCGTGCCGATTTGCTGGCGGCGAAACAGGCGCTGGCGATTACCGAGTCGGATTTATCTGCGCAAGTGGGAGAATCAGTCGATTTGCATCGAATGAAAATGCCGGAGGATTTGCCGAATGATGCGTTGCTCAACAGAGCATCGTCCAGCCAGAAAGTGGATGCCAAGGTTCAACCGGATTGGTTGTTGCAGAATCCACAGGTGAAAGCCTTGGAGCAACAGATTATGGCGGCTAACCGACAAGTGGATTATGAGAAAAACAAGAACGGCGTTCAGCTAGATGCCTTTGGCGCCTATGTGTATAACGACAGTGATGGCAATTACTACGATGATATGCAAGGGGTCAAAGGCGGCTTGGAGCTGAAGTATCCCTTGTACCTCGGTGGACGAACTGATGCGGCGGTTTCTAAATCTCGCGCTCAAGTGTCTGCGGCACAAGCGCAAAAACGTCAATTGGTGTTGCAACTGGAGGCAACCGTCAGAAACAGTTTGCTCAGTTATCAAGCCGGTGTTGAACGCCTTGCAGCTTTGAAAGCAGCACTGTCATCTAACCAAGAAGCGGTAAAAGCCACGGAAAACGGTTTGCGTACCGGCACGCGGAATATTCTCGACTTGCTCAACGCACAACGCAGCCTGCACAAAGCGCAACGCGATGTGCCTTTGACCAAAGCGAAGATTTGGCAAAGCTGGTTTGAGTTTTATGGCGCTTTGGGTTTATTGAAATAAGTTTGAACGCGTAATTTCGCTTAGGCAGGCGTTGCCTTCTGTCTTAAAAAACCGAAAAACTGTCCGGAAAATCGAGGTGCCGGGCGGCTTTTTACGTTAAAATAGGCGATCTTTATTTTAAACCGAATAGATGATTGACCGCTTTAGCCATGGACAGAACCTTAGAAGTTGAAAAGAAAGCCATCAAACTTGTAATGATTGGTGACGTCTTGATGGCGGTGTTGGGTTTGAGCTTTTATTACCTGACACATTCTCAGGCGATCTTGATGGATGGTATCTATCCGTTCATCGACATGACCGCGGGGTTATTGACCTTGCGTGTTGCCACCTTGATTTCCAAGCAAGCCAATCAAAACCAGCCGTTCGGCTATGCCATTTATGAACCTTTGCTCAATTTCATCAAAGGGATCATGATTCTGGTGGTGGTCATTTTCGCGATTTATGCCTCTGTGCATGCCCTGTTGAACGGTGGGCGTCATGTTGTGGCGGATATCGCTGTTTTCTATGCTGTTGTCGCCTCTTTGCTCGGGTTTGTGTTGTCTTACTTCCTCCATCGCATGAACAAGAGCGTTAAATCCGATTTGATAGAGGTCGACTTACAAGGTTGGCTGATCGGGGGCGTGTTGAGTTTGGCGGTTGGGATTTCCTTCGGCTTCTCCATGTGGCTGTCGAGCACCGAATATAAAGATTGGGTGCCTTATACTGACCCGATTGTTATTCTTGTGTTGGTTATGCTGATGCTGCCATTGCCGATCAAGGTCGTGAAAGAAAACGGTTTGCAGTTGATTGGTCGATTTGAAAACTCCGAGATTTCCGATGATATTGAAGAGTTGGTGCGCCATGAGTTGAAAGAAGATCGTTTTATCGGCTTCGAGAAACGCTATCTTCAATTAGGTCGTTCCATCTACGTTCAGCTTTATATTCAAATGAAGCCGGATTGTGACTTCAACCTGCAAGAAGCAGATTTGTTCCGTACCCATCTTTACCACAAGTTGAAACAACGTTATGAATACCTCGCGGTGGATGTTATTTTCACTGCCGACCCTGTGTGGGCGAAGCGTAGCGTTGGAGACCCTGAGTAATGTCTTACCCGGTGCCCGCCGAGCTGACGCACGCGGAAATCGAAATCAAAAAAAGTCGTTTCATCGCCTATGCGCAAACCATCGAAACCCGTGAACAAGGCATGCAATGGCTAGACGAAATCAAAACACGCTATCCTGATGCACGACACCACTGCTGGGCTTATTTAATCGGCAATCCCGCCTGTGCTTCCAATGCCGGGATGGGCGATGATGGCGAACCTTCCGGTACCGCAGGAAAACCCATCCTGAACGTGTTGCAACACAAAGGCGTGGGCGATGTCATGGTGATTGTCGTGCGCTATTTCGGTGGCATCAAGCTCGGTGCCGGCGGGCTGACCCGAGCTTACGGGCAGGCGGCGCAAGCGGTGATGGAAATTCTACCCATCATTCAGCAAGTGGAAATGGTGTCGATAGAAGTGGTCTGCGATTTCGCTTTAGAAAAGCAGGTGCGCCACTTTTTGGAAGAAGCCGAGGGCAAATTGGTTTCTGTCGATTACACCAATCAAGTCACACTTCAATTACAGCTCCCTTTGGCGCATCAAGCAACATTCTGCCAGCGATTGGAACAAAATCGCTGCACCTATCGTTAATATCAACCTACAGAAATACCTACAATCTTTGGTACCATAACCTGCAATAACCCTCAGCAATATCAGAGTTAAGTAGGATTCTATGAAACCAGCAATGTTATCAGGCAAACAAAAGACATTAAAAATCTGCCAGGTTGGGTGGTTACTTTCATTGGCGTTGACGCTGACGTTAAGTGGGTGTTCTCAAAATAAACCAAGTGATAATAACCTTAAAGCATCAGGCCCTCTTAAATATTTGGTAACGCTTCAAGTCAATTCGTTACTTAATGATGACCAGAAAAAAAACTTGTTTCCAGGAATTCTACGATGGAACAAACAAGTTAGGTATCAGACATATTTTGCTACACCTTATAAGTTCAGCACAGAGCAAAATGCTCTAATTTTTAAGAGTTATGGCAAATTAAGAGCCTTAACAGGGCTAGATATACAAAAAGTAGATAACTGGAAGAAGACTAATACAGCATTACTATTTGCCAATGATTGGCGCTTTGAAATTGCCTACAAAGCCAAATGGTATAAGGAAGGAAACCCTGAACTAGCAAAAATGTCGGATAAGGAGTTTATTGATTATTTGTATAGTCAAACCACTGAATCAAAGCAAATAATTAGAAGTGAAAATGGTTTTTTATCTCATTACTTCTTGATCTCAAATTTTGTAAACCCTAAAGATTATTGCTATCTGCAAAATGCTTTATTAGAGGGGCTTGTTCCAGATAATAATGCAGAAAAAAGTCCTTTAAATAGAACCGTTTTTAACTATCGAAATGAGTGTGATATGGGACACTATTTTCCAATTGATAAAGCGCTTTTAGTGAGTTTTTATTCGCCGAAGTTAGAGTCTTTTTTTGGAGAGAATCTATCTACAGAACAAATGAAAATCTTTAAACAAAAATTAATTGATTTAACTGTCGATTACATTCAAGAGCACCATTACGCTCCAGCAATTTTAGACAGTAATGTTGATTTGTTAAAAGGGAGTTAATTCAGATGCCTGGGAAGAATCAACAGGGTCAGACTCGATTGATTAACAATATTTAGAGTTTAAGTAGGATGCTATGAAACCAGCAATGTTATTAGGTAAGCAAAATACATTAAAAATCTGCAAGGTTGGGGTGGAGAAGTGTTTTAGACAGCTAGAAGTTTTTAAACTTGTTTTTTCAATATTATTTATTTTGGTGCTTCCTATGAATCAAGCTCTTGCTGAAGATGCACAATCAGAAACTATTACCGAGGAAATGGTCGCTAGTTATTTAGATCAAGCGCTAAAAAGTCAGACAAAAGGCATTGTTCGCTTTGAAAAAGGGTATCTGGAAACTGCGTTGAATAGGAGTTTAGACCGTTATAAAGAGCTTCATGGTAAAACTGAATATCTTAAAGCGGGCTTGAGTGTTGCAAAAGTTTCCCCGGAACTTAAAGAAAAGCTGTTCGAGCACTTTAAAAGCAACTTGGCACGATACAGAAAACTAACCGGATTAAAGATTCGTTACATTCCCCAAGGCTCTAATGAAAGAAATGTGTATTTTGATATGGCAGTGGCGGGTATGCCTGTATACCAAATGAGTACATCTTCCGCGTATGTAAACCGCCTTTACCATGGAAAAAAAGGCGAAAAGCTTCAGCAGGCAATAGAAAGAGAAAAACAAAGGAACAGTATATACAAAACATCTCTATTTATAAGACGAGAGAATAGAAGCGTCAATATGGCTATAGGGTTGTTAGACTCGACACATCCCTTAATTGAAAAGAAAGGTGTTAATAGCGTATTGGGCAATATGAATCAGATGTTTTTCAATATGTTCACAGATACTATTAATGTTAGAGACTTGCCTAGTATCCTTGTTGTTCCGAATTATAAATATGGAGATATTCAACCTTTAGATGTTGCCTATCTGAAGGCGCTTTATTCAAATGAAATCCATTCCGGAATGCCGCTAGAACAAGCCAAACCAATTCTTAAAAAGCACATGATTTCCTATCTAGGAATAAGTTAAGTCGGCTCAAAGGCAAAAGACAGGATTTATATGCAAGCAACAAGACAGTCAGTTCAGAAAAAATTACACGAAATCTGCCAGGTTGGGTGGATAGGGTTCTGCTTACTTATAGGGTTTATCAGCACCGCTTATGCTGAAGAAACGAATATTGGGTTTAAAACTGGTGCCGAACGGACAGCACTAAAAGCTCAATACCCCATGTGTGATGAATTCATGAACGTGAAATGGATTGATAAAACTAAAAAGATCAAAGCGCCATCATTTGACTTTCAAAAAGACCAGATCACTTTTAACGGTGTTGGTGTAGTTAAATATCAGGCGGACATTAAGGGTAAAAGACGAACTGTTTATGCATTGGCTTTTGGTCGTGATATTCGGTTTAAAATCACCAAAAAGCAATATAGCAGCCCAGAGTTCTATCAGTTTGTCAGAAACTCTCTTATGGATTATAACGGTATGGCACTGCGTTTGCGGATTATCGCAACACAGAAACAGTGGACCAATTTTTTTCCAACGCACTCTGCAAGACTGACCAACCAGAATATCAATATTTGCATGATTAACCCAGATAATAGGGGCTTTTTTGTAGAATTTTTTACTCGTTGGCATCAGAAATGTCAAGATTCCTCCCATACCGAGACTATTTGTAAGTTATTAGCAAAACATGGTTATAGTAAGGAGCAGCAAAGCCGAGCAATGGATTTTGCTCCTAGGATAGACCTCAATCAGGACGGAATATATGATTATCTCTTTGGCAATAGCGTTATTTATTCAAATACGAGAACTGGACAATATAACTATTATGATTTAATGGATGATCAGACATTCAAAGAGGCAAACTGCAATAATGGGCCTCTTTTTTTTAAGAGCGGCAGTTTCTACTTTGATGGAAAGCCTGAATGTAACATCACTAAGCAATTGAAAAGTATAGGTCAGGATAGGTTGTAAAATATGGGTGCGTTTAATTTAGGGAAGAATGAAGACTTCTTAGCGAAAGCCTCGGAAAAACTTAGCCAGGTTCAAGGGCATGACATCTAATCTCACTGACATTACACTTGGTGTTTAAAGAGATTGAGAAGAATATTTATGAAGCAAGTCATGTCATTAGCCAATCAAAAGGCACTGAAAATCTGCCAGGTTGGGTCAATTATTGCTAAATTCTTTCCAAGAGTGAAAACTGACATTTTTATGATGTTTTTGTGATGAATTCAAGGATTGAATAGCATATTTCACAACTTTTCATTAGAATGTCTCTTTTGGATAAATTCGTACATTTACGAATCACAAAAAATCATTTTCTACTAAGGCGCACAAAAGATATGGAAAACAGAAGACTTTATGATGTAGGTGGCAAATTGATTAAATTTGCTTGGGCGGTAGAGATACTTGCCGTTTCGATAGGCCTTTTAATTTCCATTGTTGTGTCTTATTCCGTTTATATACAGCTCAATGCGCATGAGCGCGAAATGTCTGCCGGCAACATCTCGACGATTCTGGTCGCTGGTTTACCGTTTGTGTTGGTCGCTGTGGTTGAGGCGAGCAAGATTCCTATTGCCACGGCGATGATGTATGCCCGCCATTTTGCTTGGCGTGTGGGCTTTTTCATTGGCGTCATTATGCTGGCTACCATTACCTTTGAAACCATGTTGAACGGTTTTGAACGTAACTTTTCTAACTTGACCTTGGCGATTGACGATAATAAAAATGCCGCCTTGCGTTTGGATGAAAAGATCAACAGCTTGAACCAGCAAAAGAAAAGCATCGACACTTTGCATATGGATACGATTGATGCGAACTACCATCGAAACGTTTCTAATGCGAACCGTTATTTCACAGATAACCTATCCTCACAGAGAAAAGTGATGGAGCGGCGCTTGTCTGAAATCGACACCAGTTATAAAGACAAAATCGACCAAGAGGTGTCCGACCTACAAAACAAAGAAGCACAAGTTTATGCCGATTGGGATAAAGAACGTGATGCATTGCAACAACGTATCCGTAAGATGTTGAACCAGAACTTGGAAGGCTCAACGGAAGAGAAAGCACAACTTGAAAAAGAAGTGGCGAACCTGAAAGCCGAGATGAAGCAAAAGATGGCGGACGCGACTTTCTTGACACGTCAGTCTGTAGAGGACAAGTACCGTGCCTTAATCGACAAAAAAGAGAAACGTCTGTATCAAGTCAGTGATTTCTCCAGCGGGAAAGAAGCACTGAAAGAGCAAACCGGTACGGAAGAAATGCTTCAGGCACAGTTGAAAACCATGGGTGTGACTTATCAAAAACGTATCGACACTATCCATCAACGTATTGATTTCTTATCTAACCGTTTGAAGCAACGCTCGGAGGAAGATGAAGCTTTAAGAGCGAAGTACCGTCAGCAGTATCAGCAGTTTACCAATGAAGCGGTGCAAACCAAGGACAGCATTATCCATCGAGCTTTGAAAGAGAAAAAGAGCCAGTTGGAAACTTTTGATGAAATTCAGCAAAAGGTCAAAAAGATTGATGAGGATATTTTCGGTCTGCAACAACAGAAGTTGGAGATTGATCACAAGATTAATACCCTGATTACCCAAAACCAGATTTATCGTGTGGCGGCCTATATCAACGGCAATGAGTCGGCTCGCGATGTACCAAAACATTTGGTTGGTTTGGTTGCGTTGGTTTGGTTTACTTCACTGGCATTTATCTGTTCGGTCACGGGGGTATTCCTAGCGATTGCAGGTATTTACTTGCAACGTACTTATGGTGCGCCGGGGAGCCGTCCAGACATTGAGCCAGAAACGCCGACACTGGCTGAAGTGGAGCACGAAAGAACAGTGCACACGCCTAACGGAACATTGAATCCGGCATAAAGGCGTTACCCATAGAGAAAAAACATCTGTTGCGATAGAAAATTTCATTTGCATGTCAAATAGGCTCGGCATAATATGCAACTCTGTTAACAAGCAATAGCCAGGCTTATGGAAACCATTTCAAAAGATTTTACTCGCCGGGTGTTTAAAAACTTCGGCTTAAAATCGAAAGCTTCTGATGAAATGGCAGTCGCCTTTATGGCGTCCGTCTGTGAGGAAGTATCCGATGTACTGGCATTGGCTAAAGATGTCGAAAACCGTGAAGCGCCAAAATCCATTCATGCCATTCGCGTGACCTTTAAGCGCTTACGTGCTTACTGGCGACTCATCTCGCCAGCCATTCCCAAAGAAACATTTAAAGCGGCGAACGAGCGTATTCGCCAGACAGCAAAACGATTGGCGCAACATCGTGATTTACAGGTGATGTTAGAGTCGCTTTTGCAAATCGAATCCCTGATGATGGACGAGGGCGTGTCCGCTAAAACACAAGCCTACTTAGACAGATTGAAATCCGATTTTGAGTCGCAAATCGCCAAACAGGTTCAAGCTTTACCGGAGATAGATTGGGAGGTGGTCGAACAAGCCTTGGAAGAAGAGCTGGCGGCTTGGCAGGCACTTTCGATTGAGCAGGATTTTATGCTGACTTTGCAGAAAGGGTTTCTGATGACATTGAGTGCATGTCATCGTCATGCGTTGGCGGGCATTGCCGTGGGAGCGACGACTGAAGAGCGTCATGAGTGGCGTAAATGGGTCAAGCATGGTTATTACCAGTTGAAGCTGCTGAAGTCGCTGGGAACGGACAAGGGGCAAAAGGTGGTGCGAAAACTCGACCAGTTAGGCAATCTGCTTGGTAAAGAACATGATTTTGAGATTTTGTACCTGCATTTGAGAACCCTTAAAAAAGACCTGAAAGGGGATGAAAAAGGGCTGGATGCGCACAAAGTCTTGCAGAAATTCACCCAAAAACGTTTGTCTCACCTGAAAAAACAAGTCAACCATCTGCACAGCGAACTGCTCAAGTCCTGGTAGGGCAAGCAGGCGAGTAGCGAATGACTCGGGTATAATATTGCGCATTCCCTGTCTATTTAGAGCAAAATAACTTCATGTCCGATCATAACAAAAAAAACGCGTCAACAGCACAACAGAGTCTTTTGGGGCAGAGCACGCCTTACTGTCACCGCTATGATCCAACACTTTTGTTTCCGATTCCGCGTCAGGAAAATCGTGACGAATTGGGCTTTGATTTACAAAGTTTGCCGTTTGTGGGATTAGACATTTGGACTGCCTACGAAGTCTCTTGGCTTAATGCCAAAGGCAAGCCTCAGGTCGCCATTGTTGAGTTCGCTTTTTCTGCGGATGCACCGAATTTGATTGAATCCAAATCCTTCAAGCTGTATCTGAACTCCTTCAACGGCACACGTTTCGATTCGGCAGACGAGGTCATTGCTCTGTGGGAAAAAGACCTGTCGGCTGCGAGCGGTGGTGAAGTGTCTGTAGACATGCGTCCGGTTGATGCCGAAGAGTATCTGGGTAAATTGCCGGGGGAGTGTCTGGATGACTTGGATATTGAAGTCGATGCCTATCAAGTGTCGCCCGATTTGCTGGTGTGTGAATCGGAAGAGATCATCAGCGAAACACTGCACAGTCATTTGCTGAAGTCGAACTGTCTGGTAACTGGGCAGCCGGATTGGGGTTCGGTGGTGATACGCTATGAAGGCAAGAAAATCGAGTGGGAAGGTTTGCTGAAATACCTGATTTCTTTCCGTAATCACAATGAATTTCATGAGCAATGCGTCGAGCGTATCTTTACCGACATCCAAAAACGTTGTCAGCCCGAACATTTAACAGTCTATGCACGTTACTTGCGTCGCGGCGGGTTGGACATCAACCCTTATCGTTCAAACTTTGAAGACGAGTTTGATTTGACACGATTAAGCCGTCAGTAATCAAAATCTGCCAGGTTGGGGTTGCTAGCAGGTCTAGCGTCGGGAGCGGTTGGCGGTGGTTTGTTGAATCAAGTTGGACAGTTCGCTTGATAATAAGCCGAATTGTTTTAGCATCTGTTGCATGCCGCCGATATCGAAGCTGTCGACCTTCTCTTTCAACTGCGAAGAGAAGTTGATGAGTTCAGGCACGTCAAACAGCTCTCCGACTTCTTTTGCATTTTCCGCAAAGGCTTCAAAATCTTCAAGGTTATTGGTTTTCACCGCACGTTGATGTTTAGGTTCTAGTTGATCTTCCAATGCGGCGTTCAAATCTTGCAAGCGGCTGCGAGCGGTGTCTGAAAGTGTTAGTGGTTGTTTGACTTCGGCATCATCCACTTCAATTTCATCGTAAGCCAAATATTGGCAGAGCATATTGAATAAGTCATTTTTTAAGACAGGTTTACGTAAATAACCGTCGAAATGTGCGCGCTTGGCTTTTTCAAACTCGTCTTGCATTACCGATGCGGTGAGTGCGATGACTGGAATTGCCGGTTTTTCGGCTTTGATACGCTGCGCGGCTTCATAGCCGTCCATCACGGGCATACGAATGTCCATCAAAATCAGATCGAAGTCTTCAGCCATAGCTTTATCAAGTGCTTCCTGACCATTTTGTGCTTGAGTAATCTGCACTTCGGTATCAATGAAGTTTTGTGCAATCAGTTCGCGGTTGTCGGCAATGTCGTCGACAACCAGTATTCTGCCGAATCGGAAATTGATATTGTTCAAATTACGATGGGTTGCCATGTATTGTGGGCTATGAGTGGAGGCGATGTCCATTTGATGTAGCAGAATTTTGAATGTGGAACCTTTACCGGCTTTGCTTTCAACCTGAATCTCGCCTTCCATCATCTCCACCAAGCGTTTGGTGATGGAAAGCCCTAATCCGGTACCGCCAAATTTACGGTTGTCTTGGCCGGATTGCTGCTCGAAAACGTTGAATATGCGCGATTGCTCCGCTTCGGGAATGCCAATACCAGTGTCTTTCACTTCTATGAGCAGGTCAAGTTTGCTGCGAGGTTGGTCGAGATTAATGGCGCGTACCGAAAGTTTGATATAGCCGGAGTCAGTGAATTTGACGGCGTTGCCCAGTAGGTTAAACAGAACCTGACGCAGACGAACGGAATCCAGCAGGATGGCCTCCGGTAAATCCGGCGCAACATCCATGAACAAATCCAAACCTTTTTGCTGTACATTCATTGAGAAAATATCGGCGATTTCCTGGAATAGGTCTGTCGGATTAGTCGCCTGTTTGTGCAGGGTCATTTTGCCGGCTTCGATTTTTGACAGATCAAGAATGTCGTTGATAAGCATAAGCAAAGTATTTCCCGCGGACTGAATGGTGCGGATAAACGATTTAAGGCGAGGCTCTTTGATTTGGTCGTTGAGTAGTTCGGTAAAACCAATGATGGCATTCATTGGCGTGCGAATCTCATGACTCATGTTGGCAAGAAATTCGGTTTTGGCTTGGTTGGCGGATTCGGCCAACTCCTTGGCTTCATTCAACTGTTGCTCCATATGAATACGATCACTCAGATCAACATAAATGGACAGTAACGCCAGTCGATTTGCATAGTGAATCGGCAAAATGGAAAGCATCATTTGTACATCGTTACCATTGATGTCTTTCATGGGTACGATGCGCTGCTCGATCTTGCCATGGGTGTTGAGCAGGTCTTCAATTTCTTTTTGTTCTTCGGGTCTGCTGTAGTAGTTTTTCATCCTTTGGGTGGTAGGATTGTCGACATCAATGAGATAGTCTTTTTTGGCTTTTTGGTTTGCAGAGAGTAAATTTCCATCATAGTCGGTGACCTTGATGATCAAAGGAACGCTGTCAATGATTGCCTGAACCTGTTCTTGATTGCGTTTGATAGAAGCCTCGAGGTTTTTTTGTTCCGTTTGGTCTCGCCAAGAAACATAAATGGCGGGATGTCCTTGATATTGAATAACGGTCAGGACGACATCTACCCAAAACTCCTCTCCGTTTTGTTTGCGCATCATCCAGTCCAGACGGATTGTGCCGCGGTTGAAGCACTCTCTTAGGGTGTAGTTGATTTTATCTTCGGAAGAAATGGTGTCAGGTTGGTACTCTGGTGACCAATCCATCGGGGTTGTGCCGAGCAATTGTTGTTTGGATTCAAGCCCGAGCAACTCCAAGGCCGCATGGTTACAGGAGATAAATTGTCGATTTTGGATAATGAGGTGTGCATCGGCAGAGGTTTCGAAGAGATTTTGGAAGTTTTCTTTTTCTATCTGAAGATGGTCTTCAGCCAGTTTTCTCTGGGTGATTTCTTTCGATAGCTTCAGATTCCAGTAAATGATGAATCCAATGATCGCCAGAAAGATGGCGATGATTCGGATGACCATCCAGTAGTCGACTTTGGAAGCGAATTCGATTTTCGTCCAGTTGTTTAAAATCTTTGAACCGGACTCTGCCGTGACATTTTTCATCACTTTGTTAAGCAGACTGAATAACTCGGGCTCTCCTTTTTTAACGAAAAGGGTGAGCTTCATGTCGACGGGCGTTTTACCGACAATTTTAAGGGTGTTGAGCCCTTTTTGCTTAATCAGATAGCTGGCCTTGGGTAGCGATAAGATGGCTGCATCGAATTTACCAATGCCGACACCTTCGAGTGCTTCGTCAGGGGTATTGACTTCGATGAAGTTTTGGTCCGGAAAATCCTTATAAATCGCGTTGGTATAACCATAGCCTTTGACCAAAGCGACCCGTTGATTTTTTAGTTCTGTCAGACTATTGATGAACTGGGTTTTGTCGTCCATCACAATGACGATAGGGCTGCTCATATAAGGGGTAATTGGGTGATAGTTTTTTCTGAGGATGGCATCATCCATATCGCCCGAAATAATATCGACGGATTTGTGCTCGGACAGCTTGAGTGTTTGCTGCCAGGAGGTCACGTGCTTTGGTTGAATCTTCAACGGTATTTTATGTTCAATAGCTTTAAGGTTGTCGGCAACAATACCGATATATTTGCCTTCCTTATTGAAGGCTTCATAAGGTAACCAATTGGGGTCGCCGGCAAAGGTGATTGAAGAGTGCCTGGATAGCCAGGCTGTTTCCGCATCCGACAATTTGAGCGCCTTTAAGTTAAATACGGTTTGATCTTCCGGTTTGCTGAGCCATTGATCGAAAATATGTTTCTTCTCAATGGGTAACATGTCGTTCAACGCTTTGTTGATGATAGAGACCAGTTCGGGTGCATCTTTTCTGACCATAAAGTGTAAGGTTTGTGGTTCGTCACGCGTTGATGCGAATGGATGAATGGTCGAAATCCCTTCTTGCGCCAGCTTGAAGGAAAGGACGGAGTAGGTGTCATAAAGAATCTGTGCTTTGTTTTGTATGACCGCATCTAACGCCTGGTTGAGATTGTCTGTCTGTAGCAGTTGGATGCGTGGGAATTTCTTTTTCAGCAGTTTTATACTGGCATAATCTTTTGGAATCGCCAATACTTTGCCATTCAAATCGTTGAGTGTTTTTGCTTTTAGGTCATTGCGGATAAAGAAATAGTTCAGCGTTTTAAAGTAAGGGCGAGAAAACAGGGCGAATTTTAGTCTGTCTTCTGTTTTATTGGCGGCAGGAAGGAGGTCGACTTTTTTCTCCCTCAACAAAGAGAGGTTGTGTTGCCAGGAACCGGTTTGTATTTTAAACCTTAACCCGGTTTTTTTGCTGATGACGTTCAGATAGTCATTGGCGATGCCTTTGTAATCGCCCTGAGAACCGGTAAAATCAAATGGCGCCCAATCGGTCTCCCCGGCTACTTTAATCACTGGGTGGTTTGCCATCCATTGTTGTTCTTTGGCGGTGAATTGGTATTCACTGGATGCGATAAACCATTTGTTTAGAATAGCGTTCTTGTCAATTTGAGGAATGTCATCCAATGCCTTTTGCATGATTGACGCTAATATTGGTAATTTTTTGCTGATGGCAATGGAAGTGTTTGTTTGGTAACCACTGATTTGGGAGACAATGGATATGTTGGTCAGGAAGCTTTTCTTTATCAAATAGGTGGCAACAGCGATATTGCCAGCGTAGGCATCAACTTGTTGGGTGCTAACCGCTTCCAGTGCTTGCTTGTTGGAGTGCATGGGGACGACATGAATTTGCGGGTAGTGTTTTCGTATCCACTCTTCTAGGTAGGATGCGCCATTCAGTGCAAGGGTTTTGCCGTTTAACTGTTTTAAATTTCTGATTGAGCTGTTGGTAGAAACCACCAAAGCTAATGGCATGGTGGTATAGGGTGTTGTAAAAGTGAAATAAGCTTCACGTTGTTGAGTTTTGACCGCACAGGATAGTCCGTCCAGTTGTCCTGCTTTTGCCTGCGCCAGAATATCTGACCATATGCCTGTTTTGACACGAATGGTTAAGCCGGTTCTTTTGGCAATTTCTTTCAGTATGTCTGCTGCAATACCGGCATGTTCTTTCTTGGCGTCAGCAAACTCAAATGGGGGCCAGTTGAAGTCACCCCCCAAATGAACGACAGGGTGTTCTTTTATCCAGTGCTTTTCTTTTGGGCTAAGTTGTAGTGCTGCTTGTGCATGAAAAGAGAGGAGAAAAAGCCAGACAAATAAGCTGGCTTTAAGATTGTGCAATTGCCTTAAACTCATCCAGGTGCTCGGCAAAGATTTCGGTTAATTCAGGGTCGAAGTGCGTGCTGCTGTTTTCCATGATGTAGTTGGCCGCATCTTCCAAGCTCCAAGCTTCTTTGTATACACGTTTGTGGGTGAGTGCATCGAACACATCTGCCACCGCAACGATACGCGCGTAAATGTGTATTTGATTGCCGCTAAGTCCTTGCGGGTAACCTGTTCCATCCCATTTTTCATGGTGTTGTAGGGCGATGAGTTCAGCCGCCTTCATGAATTTACGTTTTGAAATACGCATGACTTCGGCGGCTCGAGTCGTATGCGTTTTCATGATTTCGAATTCTTCAGGGGTGAGTTTGTCAGGTTTGCAAAGGATATGGTGCGGAATGGTGATTTTTCCGATGTCATGCATGGGAGCGGAATGAAAAATGATTTCGACATCGTCAGAGGATAGGCCCGGGTAGTATTCGGCCAGTAATCTTGAGTATTCAGCTACTCGGCGAATATGGCGTCCGGTTTCATCCGATGTTGCTTCCATGAGCTCGGTCAGCACATAAATCATTTCTTTTTGGTTTTCTTCCAGTTCAGTCGTGAAACGTTTTTCTTTGCTGATGAGACTGTTTTGAAGTGCAATGTTGTGTTGTTTCAGGAGTTTTTTGGCGGTGAAAAGTTCGAGATGGTTTTTGACGCGGGCGATAAGTTCTTCAGCATGAAAAGGTTTGGTGATGTAATCGACCGCGCCAAGCTTAAAACCTTGGCTAATGGAGTCGATATCGACTTTCGCGGTTAGGAAAATCACCGGAATGTCTGATGTCATGGGGTTTCTTTTCAGGCGAGAGCAAACTTCAAAGCCATTGAGGCCGGGCATCATGATGTCGAGCAGAATTAAATCAAAGTCATTTTCTTCCACCAAGGCGAGTGCTTTTTCACCATTTAGTGCGAAAGAAAATTGATAATTGCCTTCTTTTAAAATATTCATTGCGACTTGAATATTTTCAGAGACATCATCGACTATAAGGATGTGGTATCGATCATTCATAAGGCTCATCTTTGCTCTTCCTAAGCAGAATGGTTCCTAAAGTCATTGGCCTGGATACGAAATGGCGTACAGCGAGAATGCGGAATCTTTCGTATTGCTATAATTAATAATCAATGAAATTTATAAAAAAATCAAGCATTTCGATTCTTTTTCATAAAGTATTCATATATTTAGTTGCAGATGAAATAATTCTTATTGATGTATAATAGATACATCTTTAAGGTGTGGCTTTCATGGCAAAGTTGTCTTGTTGGCTTTTATGCAGGGTGTGCAGATGTTTTTTTTCGATAGAGCTTTTCGTTCATTTTTTATTGGCGGCAGTCTTTTTTCGGTGATGGCGATGCTTGTCTGGTTTGGACAATATCCAGTGGCATCAAAGCAATTTTCCACGCTTTTGCCTATGATGTGGCATGCTCATGAAATGGTATTTGGCTATGCTTTGGCAACGGTGACGGGCTTTCTATTGACTGCGGTGATGAACTGGACAAGATTAGAGTCGGCTTCCGGTTATCGCTTGGCGCTGATTTTTGGTTTTTGGTTGGTAGCAAGGCTTGGGTATTTATTGGATGCGCCGATTGTGTGGGTGGCATTTTTTGATATGGCATTCAACCTGGGACTGTTGCTGCATTTTGCGATACCTGTGGTGCAAAAAGAGTTGTGGGCACAAAGCGGGTTGAGTGCAAAGTTTTTACTGTTGATGGTAGCGAACGGTTTGTTTTACGCCAATGCATTAGGTTGGACAGCATTTAGTCAGTTAAATGCGATATTGTTCGGCTTGTTTTTGGTTTTGGCAATTAATCTGACTATGATGCGGCGCCTAGTGCCTTTCTTTACCGAGAAAGCATTGGGTTTGCGCGAACAGCAACAGTACAAGTGGCTGGACTTATTCGCATTGGTTGGTTTTTTGGTATTGATGGTGGTTGTCATTTTTTGGCCGATGCATTGGATTGTCACTCTTGTTGGGCTCTTATTATTTATTGTCCATTTTATTCGTCTGTGGCGTTGGTATCGCCCTGGCATATGGAAGGTGACTTTGTTATGGCCGCTATTTGTTTCTTATGGTTTCATGACGTTGGGGATGTTGATGTTTGCCGCCGTGCCTGTTGGATGGATTAGCTTATCAATCGCTATTCATGCTTTAGCGGCTGGCGGTATAGGACTGCTTTGCTCGGCGATTATGGCAAGGATTTCTTTGGGGCATACTAATCGTAATGTATTTAATCCGCCGAAAGGACTGATTTGGGTTTTTGTGAGCTTGGCTGTGAGCGCGATTTTCAGGGTGATATTCCCGGTTGTTTTCCCTCACCAAACGGTGCTTTGGGTTCATATCAGCCAGTTAGGTTGGGCGCTAGGGTTTTTGTGGTTGAGTGTGCTTTATTTGCCAATTTTGACAAGGCCAAGCCCGCCAAAAGAGACGGGCATTTTGCTTTAATTGTGAAGCAACTGATTGCCGGTTGGCAATCAGTTCAGGTGGCCAATCGGATCTAGGATGGCGTTGATTTGCGCTTTTTCTGGACGATAGCTTCTTGGTGCATCCTGTAAGTTGCCGCTGCTCAGCGAACCGGCACAAGTCAGACGAAGAATGCCAGGGTTTTTGTCGGTCGGCTTCAAGTAAATCATCACCGTATCCATGGTTTCCGTTCTATTATTATCGTCACTGGCAACCGTCAGTTGCATCGGGCTGAGTTGTGCATCAGAGGCAATGCCGTTGTCCGCTTCAGCAAAGAGCACTTTGCCAACAGGTTTTTGGTTTTGTGCAACCATTTCACTGCTGATTCTTACCTTGGTGACGGTAAAGTGGTCGGGTAAGATTTTTTGCTCGTGGTCTTTTACCTGATTCACTTCCAGTTCACAGTGTTGATCCAAGCGGCTAAAACCACTTCTTGTTGTGACTTTTCCAAACTGAATGAAGACACGTGTTGCATTGGCGGGCACGGTCAGGGCTTGGTTGAGTTGAAAGCTGTCTTCAGCCTGAACATCCATAACCGATTTGGGCGGCGTCAGAGAGCAAGCCGTTAGGCCTAAGCTTAAGATGGCTGCGATTGACCCCAGTTTAAATGATGCGGTTTTTAATACTCTCATGGCAAAACTCCTCGACACGAGCAATCTAAGTGTTTATTATCTCCGACTTTTTTGGCGCGGATTGGTTTTTTTCTGAAAAAAGGTCAATAACGAATGTGCTATAATTAACTGTTTTTATTAATGATTTATGATTTTAGCGCCGATGCCTAGAGCAAGAGCGTTAAGATAGTTTGGAAGTTTGCTATGAGTGGCCAAAAAGGAAACGCATCAAATCGTTCTATCGATAAGGATATGACTCACTATGACGTGATTGTTGTAGGGGGTGGTCACGCCGGTACGGAAGCAGCTTTGGCTTCTGCAAGAATGGGGGTAAAAACCCTGTTGTTGACCCATAATATCGATACTTTGGGGCAGATGTCTTGTAATCCGGCGATTGGTGGAATCGGCAAAGGACATTTGGTCAAAGAGGTTGATGCTTTGGGTGGCGCGATGGCTCTTGCGATCGATCAAGCTGGTATTCAATTCAGAACCCTGAATGCTTCCAAGGGACCTGCGGTGCGTGCCACGCGCGCTCAAGCGGATCGTGTGCTTTATCGCCAAGCTATCCGTACCCTATTGGAAAACCAACCTAATTTATATATTTTTCAGCAACCTGTCGAAGATATGTTGATTGAGGGCGACAAAGTCGTCGGCGTTGGCACCAAAATGGGGTTGTGGTTTTATGCGCCACAAGTGGTGTTGACGGTTGGGACTTTCTTGGCAGGGAAAATTCATATCGGACTTCAAAACTATGAAGGCGGGCGTGCTGGTGACGAACCGGCGAATCGCCTTGCGGCAAAACTGCGTGAACTGGATTTGCCGGTTGGACGCCTAAAAACGGGGACGCCGCCGAGAATTGATGCGCGTACTGTTGATTTTGATGCAATGCAGGTTCAGCCTGGTGATGATCCGATGCCTGTGTTTTCCTTTATGGGAACGCGCGAGATGCACCCGCAGCAAATGCCTTGCTACATTACTTATACCAATGAAAAAACACATGACGTGATTCGAAATTCATTGGATCAGTCTCCTATGTACTCTGATGTTGGAGAAATTGACAGCATCGGTCCGCGTTATTGTCCTTCTATTGAAGACAAGGTAATGCGTTTTGCCGATAAAGACCGTCATCAAGTGTTTATTGAACCGGAAGGTTTGACTTCTATTGAGCTTTATCCAAATGGTATTTCCACTAGCCTGCCCTTTGACACCCAAATGCAAATCGTGCGTTCAATGAAAGGGATGGAGCAGGCGAGAATTTTGCGCCCCGGTTACGCGATTGAATATGATTATTTTGATCCAAGAGGCTTGAAGCCAACCTTGGAAACCCGTGCGATTAATGGTTTGTTCTTTGCGGGGCAAATCAACGGAACGACGGGTTATGAAGAAGCCGCAGCGCAAGGCTTGTTGGCGGGGATGAATGCTGCCAGAGCCGCACAAGAAAAAGATCAGTGGACACCGCGCCGCGATGAAGCTTACATGGGTGTGTTGGTTGATGATTTGATTACCTTGGGAACCAATGAGCCGTATCGTATGTTCACTTCTCGTGCTGAGTATCGTTTGATGTTGCGTGAAGACAATGCGGATCAGCGTTTGACGGAAATCGGTCGTGAGTTTGGCTTGGTGGATGATGCGCGCTGGGTGGCGTTTGAGCAGAAGATGGAATCCATGGATAAGGAAATCGAGCGTTTGAAACAAACGTGGATTTATCCTCATCACGCAGAGGCGAAAAAAGCGGAAGCTTTGATGGACTTACCTTTGAGTAAAGAGCAAACATTGTTTGAATTGCTGAAACGCCCGAATGTGCGTTATGACGCTTTGGCGACGCTAGACATGTTTGGTGAGACAGTTGACGACCCACAAGTGATTGAGCAGATAGAAATTGAAGCGAAGTACTCGGGTTATATTGAGCGCCAAAAGCTGGATATCGAAAAACTCCGTCGTTCAGAAGAAGTGAAAATTCCAGAAGACTTGGATTTGGATAAAATCTCCGGGTTATCGAATGAAGTGAAGCAAAAAATTCGCGATCATAAGCCAGATACGATTGGCATGGCGTCACGCATTTCAGGGATTACGCCGGCGGCTATCTCGATCTTGCTGATTTATATTAAAAAGCACCGCCAAGCGGTAAAAACGGTTGCATAGGTAGAAAAGAAATTCATGTCTCAATTCTATTTTGATCAACTGGCGGAAGCTTATGAAGCATGGGGCTTGGAGCCATCCCCCCCAACCTGGCAGAAATTGGTCGACTATTTGGCGTTATTACGCAAGTGGAACAAGGTTTATAACTTGACGGCGATTCGTAATGAACAGGAAATGTTCGTTAAACATTTATTGGATAGCTTGGCAGTCGCACCATTTATTGATAGTGAAAGATTGATTGATGTTGGTACTGGGGGTGGTTTACCTGGTATTCCTCTGGCGATATTGTTTCCGGAAAGACAAATTGATTTGCTGGACAGCAACAGTAAAAAAACCCGTTTTCTGATTCAGGCGAAAGCAGAATTAGGTCTTCAAAATACGCAGGTGTTTCATATGCGAGTAGAGGATTATCAGCCGGAAACTTTATATGACGGCGTTGTCTCCAGAGCGTTTGCTTCTTTAGACGATATGTTGCATTGGACCGGACATCTCCTGAAGGAGGAGGGTTACTGGTGGGCAATGAAATCACAGAAAACTCAAGATGAGCTAGCGCAATTACCTAATTTTGCTAGAATAACGCAAGTTTTCGAGTTGCAAGTACCTCATTTGCAAGCGGAAAGAACCTTAATTCAAGTGCAGAAAATTTAGAGTGTCTAGGTGATATGAGTCGGATCATTGCAATCGCTAATCAGAAAGGCGGCGTCGGAAAAACGACTACCAGTGTTAATTTGGCAGCTGCATTGGCGAGAATGAAAAAGAAGGTTCTGCTGATTGATATGGATCCGCAAGGTAACGCCACAGTCGCTATTGGCGTTGATAAGGATGAGATTGAGGTCTCAGCTTATGATCTTCTGCTTGGTGATCTGAAAACCAAAGATGTTATTCTGCCAACCGAAATCGAAGGACTGGATCTCATCGGTTCGAACAGCGAACTGACCGCTGCCGAAGTTGAACTGATTGAAGAAAGCAAAGGTCCAAAGCGTCTACGCAAAGCCCTCAAAAAAACCGTTGATCATTACGACGCCATCATTATTGACTGCCCTCCAACCTTAAATATGCTGACATTGAATGCCTTGACTGCGGCAGACGGTATTGTTGTGCCTGTGCAGTGTGAATTCTTTGCGCTGGAAGGACTGTCTGCATTGATGGATACCATTGAGGCGGTGCAGCAGGATTTGAATTCTGATTTACATATCGATGGTTTGTTGCGCACCATGCATGATCGTCGCAATAATCTGGCGAATGATGTCTCCAATGAGTTGGTAGCGCACTTTGGTATGAAAGTGCTACAAACGATTATCCCGAGAAATGTTCGGTTGGCTGAAGCACCAAGTCATGGTGAATCAATACTGGACTACGATATTGGATCAAATGGTGCGATTGCTTATTTGGCACTGGCGAATGAGTTGATTCGAAAAACCAAGATTTAAAAGTTTCATTAACGGAAAAGCGGACGAAAAAGATGGCAAAGAAAAGAGGAATGGGACTAGGTGGTGTTCGTGCATTGTACGGCGCTAAGCAAAAAGCGGAATCGAATGTTTCGGACCTACGCATCGAAAAAGTTTCCATTGATCATTTAAAGCCGGGGGTTTATCAGCCACGTTACAAGTTTGATCAAGAGGCTTTATCCGAGTTGGCGGATTCGATTCGTTTGCAAGGTATCGTTCAGCCAATTGTCGTCAAAGTGTCCGATGAAGATAATACTTATGAAATTATTGCGGGTGAGCGCCGCTGGCGCGCAGCCAAAATTGCAGGGTTAACATCTGTCCCTGTTGTTATTCGTCAAGCTGACAATCAAGCAACGCTGGCAATGGCATTGATTGAAAATATCCAGCGCGAAGACCTAAATCCGATTGAAACGGCACTTGGTTTGAAACGTTTGATGAAAGAGTTTGAGTTAACTCAGCAAGCTGTTGCAGATGCAGTCGGGCGTTCAAGAACTGCTGTAACCAATTTGCTGAGACTACTGAAGCTTCCAGAAAAAGTACAAGAGTGGTTGCACAACGGTGATTTAACCATGGGGCATGCCAGAGCCATTATTACGCTACCGGAAAACTTGCAGTTGGAGTTGGCGCAAAAATCTATCGCCAAGAACTGGACAGTGCGAGATATGGAACAGGCAGTTCAAGCGATTTTGGTACCTAAAAACTTGAAGAAAGCGAAGAAGCCCCAGCTTGCTGCACACTACCTTGAAAAGCAGGAACAGATTTCTGAGAAGATGGCGACCAAAGTTAAGATTAACCATGGCGCGAATGGCAAAGGTAAAATTGAGTTAGCCTTCTCTTCCGAAGAAGAGTTACAGCGTTTGCTTGAGCACTTGAGCTAAGCAAAGGTGCGAAAAGATAAATGATATTAATGACGACAAGGTGTTTTTGAGCATATTTAGTGTCATGAATTATTGTTATAACTATATCTAGTGGCTTCATAAAAATAGTTTGAATACTACTAGATTTTAGCTATAGAAAAAGCTATCATTTCAAGCCGTTTTGATTTGGATATTGGCACTGAAATAATGTGTCAAACAGAGCTAGAAATTTAACGTGAAAACAGAAGAAAAAAGAGTTGAAGAAACCTCTTCCTCGAAGCAAAAACCTGCGTTAAATTTTTTGCTGATGGGTGCCGGGTCAGTGTTTACCAGCATGATTGTTGCTGGTTTTTTGGTTGGATATGTATTTGACCAGTTGTTCAATACCACGCCGTTGTTTTTGCTGGCTTGTGGTGTATTGGGCTTTATCGGCGGCATTATGAGAATTCATAAGTTGCTTGGAAAAATGGATTTAATGGAATTGCCTGAAAAGCTAAAAGAAACAGGTGATTCTAAAGTAGAAGAACAGGGCAAAGATGCAAAATAAGAGTATGTCTCAATCTTTGATGATTCAAGGGTTGATCGGACTGGTTGTTTTGATCGCTTTTGCTTTTAAAGGGCTTTGGGCTTCTGCGCTTTATGGGTTGTTTATCGGGCTAGTGAATGTGGTTCTTCTGGGATGGACGTTCCAGAAAGCGAATCAGCGCGCGGCAGAAAACCCAAAAAGTGGCATACTGATTTTATATCTAAGTGCAGTCATTAGATTCGTTCTTTTGGCTGTGTTATTTGTATTAGGGCTGTCGCTCCTGAAACTTGATCCAATGGCGGTCGTTTTAACCTTTGTGTTAATGCAGGCTGGCCAAATGTTCAATTTGAAAGGCAAGCGGCGTTTGACTGACTAAGGAGAAAGACCTTGAGTACTGAAAAAATGGGTACCGTTGAGTATATCCAGCACCATTTGCAGAACAACTCTATTTGTAGTGCTGATCACATTAATTCAACTACAGGATTATGTGAAGGTTTTTGGGTTTTGAATGTAGATACACTGGTAATCGCGGCTTTGATTGGTGCGCTAATTGTTTTTGTTGCTGCTCGTATGGGCAGAAAATTAGCATCAGGGACTCCTGGTGGTTTTCAAAATTTTGTAGAGAGTATTTTAGATTTTGTATCAACAAACGTCAGAGATGCTTTCCCTGGTCACAATCCTCTGATTGCACCACTTGCATTGACCATTTTCCTTTGGGTATGGTTAATGAACTTCATGGACTTGATCCCTGTTGATTTACTTCCTTATTTGTATCAAATCGTGACGGGTGACCCTCATGCTCACCTGAAAGTTGTACCAACAACTGATTTGAACACGACTTTAGCAATGTCTTTCACTGTATTTGCTTTGATTTTGTTCTACAACATCAAGGTTAAAGGTGTGGTTGGTTTCATCAAAATGTTCCTATTCCACCCATTCGGTAAATTTTTCGTTCCTGTAAACATCGTTATGACGATTATCGAAGAAGTGTCTAAGCCACTATCGTTGGCACTGCGTTTGTTCGGTAATATGTTTGCGGGTGAACTCGTATTCCTATTGATCGCTTTGATCGGTGGAACTTTGGCAGTAGGTGCTGCTGCTTTATTCTGGGCACCATTACAAGCTTTGCTAGATTTAGGTTGGTTGATTTTCCACTTGTTGGTAATCACGCTTCAAGCCTTTATCTTCATGGTGCTAACAATTGTTTACCTTGGAATGGCGCACGAAGACGACCATTAACAAGTTAGGCAAGAAAGGAATATAGAGGCTGCACATTAAAGTCTCTAAAGGTTTTAAGCAACCTACCTGTCAAACCAATAGGTAAACCGCTTTTTATTTAACTATTAACTTTAACTTTAAGGAGTAAACTAAATGGAAGCTCAATTTATTGCGGACATTTATGCTGCTACGGCAATTGGTGTTGGTGTTATCTTGGCTGCTGCTGGTCTAGGTTCAGCAATTGGCTGGGGTCTAATCTGTTCTAAGACGCTAGAAGGTATCGCGCGTCAACCAGAAATGCGTCCTGCTTTGATGACTAACATGTTTATCTTTGCTGGTTTGATGGAATCTTTCCCATTCATCATCCTAGCATTCGCTATGTGGTTCTTGTTCGCTAACCCATTCGTTGGTGCTATGAAAGCTGCTTTGGGTGCATAATCCAAAGACTTTTTATACCCATAATTTTTAATAACGAATGGCGAGGTAACCACCGTGAGTATTAACGCAACGCTTCTCATCCAAATTATCGCTTTTGCGCTGTTGATTTGGTTTGTGAACAGAGTGCTGTGGGGGCCGCTTTCAAAGTTAATGGAAGATCGTCAAAAGCGTATCGCTGATGGTCTTTCTGCTGCAGAGAAAGGTAAGCATGAGCTTGAATTAGCTGAACAGAAAGCAAAAGAAATTTTGAAGGATGCTAAATCTCAAGCTCAGAACGTACTAAGTCAAGCTGAAAAGCGTGGTTCTGAAATCGTAGAAGATGCGAAAGTAAAGGCTGCTGAAGAAGCTGACCGTATCAAAGCTGCCGCCCAAGCAGAATTAGAGCAAGAAGTAAGTCGTGCTAGAGAAGAGCTTCGTAAAGAAGTTTCTGGCCTAGTGGTTGAAGGTGCAGAGAAAATTCTTAAGAAAGAAGTTAATGCTGCAGCACACAACGACATGCTTGAAGCCTTAGTAAAATCAATCTAAGGAAACTCTATGGCAGAATTAATAACAATTGCTAGACCTTATGCTGAAGCCGTTTTTGCGGTAGCGAAGGAAGAAGGTAAGTTAGAAGCTTGGTCTGAAAGCCTAGCAAATCTAGCCGCAATTGTTTCTGACGAGACAATGCAAGCTTTTATGGCGAATCCTGAAACTCAGGATTCCCAAGTATCTGAAGTATTCACCGCAGTTTTGGGTGGAAAAACAGATAAAGAGCTAGATAACTTACTGTCTGTAATGACTGAAAACAAGCGTTTGCAATCATTGCCTTTCGTAGCTGAATTGTTTGAGGACATGAAAGCTATCGAAGAAAAAAAGGTGAGAGCAACGGTTATTTCAGCACGTGCAGCAACGGTAGAGCAGAAAAAGAAATTAAGTGCTGCTTTAAATGCTAAGTTTGATGCCGAAGTTGAGATTACTTATGAAGAAGATTCTTCATTGATCGCCGGCATTAAAATCATCGTAGGTGACTGGGCTATTGATGGCTCAGCACTATCGCAGTTAAACAAACTTGGCGCAGCAATCGCCCAATAATGGAGAGGAACACACATGCAATTGAATGCCTCTGAAATTAGCAGCCTGATCAAAGACCGAATCAAAGGTTTTGATGGCGCAGCAGAGTCTGGCAGTGAAGGTACGGTCGTTAGCATTGCTGACGGTATCGCACTTATTCACGGCGTATCAGATGTAATGTATGGTGAGATGGTTCAGTTCGATGAGAACACTTTCGGTATGGCGCTTAACCTTGAGCGTGACTCTGTTGGTGTTGTTGTATTAGGTGAATTCGAACACATCTCAGAAGGTCAAAAAGTGACTTGTACTGGTCGTATTCTGGAAGTTCCAGTTGGACCAGAAATGATGGGTCGTGTTGTTGATGCACTAGGTCGTCCAATCGACGGTAAAGGCGCTATCGACACTAAAGTAACATCACCTATCGAGCGTATCGCTCCAGGTGTAATCGACCGTAAATCTGTTGATCAACCAATGATGACAGGTATCAAGTCTATCGATTCAATGATTCCAGTTGGTCGTGGTCAGCGTGAGTTGATCATCGGTGACCGTCAAACTGGTAAAACAGCGATCGCGATTGATGCAATCATTTCCCAAAAGAACACAGGTGTTAAGTGTGTTTACGTTGCAATGGGGCAAAAAGCTTCTACTGTCAACAACGTAAGACGTAAGTTGGAAGAAATGGGTGCGATGGATAACACTGTTATCGTTGCAGCTAACGCTTCTGATCCTGCGGCACTTCAATACATGGCTGCTTATGCAGGTTGCGCGATGGGTGAATACTATCGTGACCGTGGTGAAGATGCTTTGATCATCTATGATGATTTGACTAAACAAGCACAAGCTTACCGTCAAGTATCTCTACTATTACGTCGTCCTCCTGGACGTGAAGCTTTCCCTGGTGATGTATTCTATCTACATTCACGTTTGCTAGAGCGTGCTGCTCGTGTAAGCGCTGAGTATGTAGAGAAGTTCACTAACGGTGAAGTAAAAGGTAAGACAGGTTCTTTGACTGCTCTTCCTATTATTGAAACACAAGCAGGTGACGTTTCTGCTTTCGTACCTACCAACGTAATTTCTATTACAGACGGTCAGATCTTCCTTGAAACTGGTTTGTTCTCTCAAGGTATCCGTCCTGCTGTTAACGCTGGTTTGTCAGTATCCCGTGTTGGTGGTGCCGCTCAAACTAAAGCAATCAAGAAATTGGGTGGTGGTATCCGTCTAGACTTGGCTCAATATCGTGAACTTGCGGCTTTCGCACAGTTTGCATCTGATTTGGATGCAGCGACTAAAGCTCAGCTAGAACGTGGTAAGCGCGTTACCGAGTTGATGAAGCAAAAACAATATGCTCCGTTGACTATTGCTGAAATGGCTACTTCTCTTTATGCAGCTAACGAAGGCTACCTTGATGATGTAGAAGTCGAGAAGGTTTTGGATTTCGAAGCAGCGCTCCACGCGTTCTTGAACTCTGAACACGCTGACCTAGCCGCTAGCATTAATGCTAAAGGTGATTGGAACGACGACATCGTTGCAGGTGTAAAAGCTTGTATCGAAGCTTTCAAAGCTAACGGCGTTTACTAAAAGGGGTAGTCCATGGCAAGCGGTAGTAAAGAAATACGGGCAAAAATTGCTTCCGTAACAAATACCAAGAAAATCACAAAAGCCATGGAAATGGTGGCTGCTTCTAAAATGCGTAAAGCGCAAGCTCGCATGGAAGCAACTAAGCCATACGTTGAAAAAGTGAAAAGAGTGATTGATCACGTTGCAAGTGCGCATCCTGAGTACAAACATCCTTATACTCAAGCACGTGAAAACGTGAAGCGCGTTGCGTTGGTCATGATCTCTTCTGATCGTGGTTTATGTGGTGGTTTAAATTCAAACCTATTCCGCAAGGCCTTACCAGCACTAAAACGCTGGCAAGAAGCTGGGGTTGAAGTAGAGCTAGCACTAGTCGGAAACAAAGCACAAACATTTTTCCGTTCATACGGCGGGAATGTAGTAGCAACCGTTTCGGATTTAGGGGACGCCCCACACATTGAAGATTTAGTCGGAACCATCAAAGTGGTTTTGGATCGCTATGAAGATGGCGAAGTCGATGAAGTTTATTTAGCTTCTAACGAGTTCGTTAACACTATGGCTCAAAATCCTACCATTGAAAAGCTGATTCCGATTCAATCAGAAGCACCTAGCGAAACGCATTGGGATTATTTGTATGAGCCTGATGCCAAATCTGCATTGAACTTGTTGATGCGTCGCTATGTGGAAGGCACTGTTTATGGTGCGGTGGTTGAGAATGCAGCATGTGAGCAAGGTGCTCGTATGATCGCGATGAGAAATGCTACAGATAATGCTGGTGAAATGATTCGCGAGCTTAAGTTGGCATACAACAAGGCGCGTCAGGCTGCAATCACGCAAGAATTGTCTGAAATTGTTGCTGGTTCATCCGCTGTATAGGTTTGAAGGATTTCAATAAAAGGTTAAAGATTATGAGTGGAAAAATAGTACAAGTAATCGGCGCGGTAATCGACGTCGAGTTTAAAGGTGCTGATTTACCAAAGATCTATGACGCTTTGAAAGTTGATGAACTAGGCTTGACGCTTGAAGTTCAACAACTAATCGGAGACAACCAAGTTCGTGCGATCGCGATGGGTTCATCTGATGGTCTTAAGCGTGGTATGGCTGTTACCAACACTGGTGAGCCAATCTCAGTACCAGTTGGTAAAGCAACACTAGGTCGTATCTTCGACGTTTTGGGTAACCCAATTGATAATGCGGGTCCAGTTAACGCAGAAGAGAAAAACACAATTCACCGTCGCGGTCCTAAGTTCGATGAACTTGCGGCTTCTCAAGAATTGCTTGAGACAGGTGTTAAGGTTATCGACTTGATCTGCCCATTCGCTAAGGGTGGTAAAGTTGGTCTATTCGGTGGTGCCGGTGTTGGTAAAACCGTTAACATGATGGAATTGATCCGTAACATCGCGATCGAGCACTCAGGTTACTCAGTATTTGCTGGTGTAGGTGAGCGTACTCGTGAAGGTAACGACTTCTATTATGAAATGGAAGAGTCTGGAGTATTGGATAAAGTTGCGCTAGTTTATGGTCAGATGAATGAGCCACCAGGTAACCGTCTACGTGTTGCTTTGACTGGTTTGACAATGGCTGAGTACTTCCGTGACGAAGGTCGTGATATCCTGTTCTTCGTAGATAACATCTACCGTTATACGCTTGCTGGTACAGAAGTATCTGCATTGCTAGGTCGTATGCCATCTGCGGTAGGTTATCAACCAACTCTTGCAGAAGAGATGGGGATGATTCAAGAGCGTATCACGTCAACTAAAACAGGTTCTATCACGTCTATTCAGGCGGTATACGTTCCTGCGGATGACTTGACTGACCCTGCTCCTGCTACAACCTTTGCTCACTTGGATGCGACAGTTGTATTGAACCGTGCAATCGCTGAAACTGGTATTTATCCAGCGATCGATCCACTAGATTCAACTTCTCGTCAGCTTGACCCACAAGTTGTTGGTCAAGAGCATTATGACGTTGCTCGTGGTGTTCAACAAACACTTCAACGTTATAAAGAGCTTAAAGACATCATCGCTATCCTAGGTATGGATGAGCTTTCAGAAGAAGACCGCGCAACAGTTGCGCGTGCACGTAAAATGCAACGTTTCTTCTCTCAACCATATTTCGTAGCGAAAGTGTTCACTGGTGAAGATGGACGTTATGTATCTCTAAAAGAAACAATCCGTGGATTCAAAATGATTTTAAGCGGTGAGTTGGATCACATTCCTGAGCAAGCATTCATGTATGCTGGGGACATTGATGAAGTTTTAGAGAAATCTAAAAAATACGAAGGTTAATTGATTATGGCAGTCTCAATGCAAGTCGATATTGTTAGTGCAGAAGGATCCCTTTTCTCCGGTAAGGCAGAAATGGTATTCGCACAGGCTGCCAATGGTGAGGTTGGTATCATGCCTCACCATACCCAGTTTTTGAGCCAGTTAAAGCCTGGACAAGTTCGTGTTATCAGTGGTGATGAAGAAGATTTCTTCTTTATCAACAGTGGCATCATCGAAGTACAGCCTTCGGTTGTAACCATTTTGGCAGATACAGCCATTCGTGCTGAAGATCTTGACCAAGTTGCTGCTGAAGAAGCAAAACGCAGAGCTGAAGAAGCGATGGACAAAGCAAAATCCGATACGGATATTGCTAGAGCCCAAGTTGAATTGGCAGAAGCAGTTGCTCAAATTCAGACTATCAGCAAATTGCGTGATCGTCTGCATAAAACTGGGTTGGCATAATTGTTAATCTAAGTGAAAAAAGCGCCTTTTGGCGCTTTTTTTATACCTGTTAAAACCTCTTTCATAGCATTCTGTATAATAGGCTCATTTAGTTAAGAAATTCTCCTATACAGGAAAGTCTATGCCGTTAAAAGTTATTATTCTTGCTGCTGGCAAAGGTACAAGAATGCGCTCAAAACTCCCGAAAGTTCTTCAACCACTTGCAAGCAAGCCATTACTGGCCCATGTCGTTGCCACATCCGAAAGACTAGGTGCTGACAATATTTTGGCTGTGATTGGTCATGGCGCAGATCAAGTCAAAGAAGCCATTCAATCAGAACATTTACACTTTGTTTTACAGCAACAACAGCTAGGTACCGGTCATGCCGTTCAGCAGGCAGTAGATCATTTTCAGGAGGAAGACGATGTACTGATTTTGTATGGTGATGTTCCACTAACAAAAAAAGAAACATTGGAAGGTTTGTTGGGACAGTTGAACGACCAAGCCCCTCTGGCATTACTAACGACCAACCTTGATGATGCCACTGGATATGGACGAATTGTGCGAAATGAACGCCAACAAGTCACCGAAATTGTTGAGGAAAAAGATGCTTCCAACGAACAGAAGCATATCAAAGAAATCAACACAGGCATCATGGCAGCAAAAGGAAAGTGGCTTAAACAATGGCTTTCCAACCTTTCAAATGATAATGCGCAAGGTGAATATTATTTAACGGATATTATTGCCATGTGTGTGTCTGATGGCTTCCATGTTGAAACAGCTCAGCCAGTCAGCTTGATGGAAGTGTTAGGGGTTAACAACAAACAACAATTACAGGATTTGGAGCGTCAATATCAACGAGCTTTGGCTGCTGATTTGATGGAACAAGGCGTGACACTGATTGATGCTGAAAGAATTGATGTTCGCGGAGAATTGGTTGTTGGGCAAGATGTTGAAATTGATGTCAATGTCGTTTTTGAAGGTAGAGTCAGCCTGGGCGATGGCGTAAGAATTGGCGCCAACTCTATTGTTAAGAACTGTGAGATAGCAGATGGTGTGAGTATTGAAGCATTTTCTCATTTAGACAGCGCCGAGATCGGTGCAGACTGTGTGATTGGGCCTTATGCACGTATTCGCCCAGGAACCGTCTTGGCGGAAAAAGTGAAAATTGGCAATTTTGTTGAAACCAAAAAAGCCGTTATTGGCTACGGTTCAAAGGTCAATCATTTGAGTTATGTTGGCGATACCCTGATGGGGCAAAACTGTAATATCGGTGCCGGAACCATCACCTGTAACTACGATGGCGTTAACAAGCACCAAACCAAGATTGGAGATAATGTATTTGTTGGCTCTGATACTCAGCTGGTGGCTCCTGTTGAAATCGAGAACGATGCGACCATCGGTGCAGGCTCAACCATCACCAAAACCGCGCCATCGGGAGAGTTGACGTTGTCACGTTCCAAGCAACTGACGATCAAGGGTTGGCAGAAGCCAATCAAGAAAGCGAAGTCATAAAATCTGCCAGGTTGGGGTAGCTGAACGACAAAGGGAACAGACATGATTTACCGAGAAATCCTGCCGTCACAAGCGGATAGTTTTCAAAAGCTGATGAAAGACAATCAATGGGAAATGGTTTCTCAGGATGGTGGCCAAAGTGAGTTTATCGGTTGGGCATACATCATGCATTGGCGATGCGTTATTGAAGGTGAAGAAAAGGCCGCAGAAGTTTGGCTTCATTTCTCTGAAAACCAAGGTGTTCAGGCATCGCACTTAGAAATGAATCCACAGGCAAAACCTTTAATTGATGCATTATTGTCCGAGTGGTAACAATGCACTTATTGTCTAAGAAAACCTGGCTGATTTTTATACAGTTGACAAGACTGGATCGACCTATTGGTACTTATCTTGTTCTTTGGCCTGCATTGTGGGCACTTGTGCTTGCGGCAGACCACTTACCTTCCATGAGTCTGGTCATTATTTTTACTCTGGGTGCATTTGCCATGCGTTCAGCTGGCTGCATTATTAATGACTACGCAGATCGTCATTTTGATGGTCACGTGGAGCGAACCTGCAACCGCCCATTGGCAGCGGGATTAATTACCGAAAAACAGGCACTAGGTTTTTTTATTGCCCTGTGTCTACTCAGCTTAGGGCTAGTGCTGCTACTGAATAAATTGACGATTATCCTGTCGATTGGCGCACTGATACTGGCGACACTCTATCCTTTTATGAAACGCCATACTTACTGGCCGCAAGCTTTTTTAGGTGCTGCATTTGCCTGGGCGATTCCTATGGCCTTTGCGGCGGTACAAAACGATGTGCCTTGGCAAAGTTGGATTGTTTTCCTCACCATTATGATTTGGGCGCTGATCTATGACACCGCCTATGCCATAGGAGATAAAGAAGACGATTTGAAAATAGGTATTCGCTCTACTGCAATATTGTTTGGAGAACATGTGCGATTCTGGATAGGTTTCTTCCAGTTGATTATGTTCGGATTGCTGATTTGGATTGGCGCGTTATTTGATCTAGCAGTGGGTTATCATGCCGCGCTACTGATTGTTTTTGGGTTGTTCATGTATCACCAGCGTTTATTGGCTAAAAATGATCCTAAAGCTGCGTTTGATGCTTTTTTAAACAATCATTGGGTTGGATTGGTGCTACTGTTGGGTACACTGTTTGATAAGTGGTAAGCCAAGAACAGTGATTATTGTAGCGTACCAATTTCAGGTGCTTGATGGATGAAGCTATCAAATTGCCAGTCGGCCTTAGCGACAGATTGCTGAATAATCGTGAGTAGCGCTTTGACAAAAGATGGCTGATAACTGAGTGCGATGCCAGCCCCTTCTTCTGGTTCAAGGGCTAATTGCGGCGCATCAGTATCAAACCCTTTGAAAGTAATCTTGCTTAGAAGGATTGGCGCTTCCCCTAAAGGAAAATCAGCGGCTTCTGGCGGTTCGTAAGGCTGATTAAACTGGCTTTCATCAAGGGCAGCTGGCTGAACTATCTCAGTTTGTGCGTTTTCGCTAAAAAGGGCTTCGCCTGTTTGTGGATGCTGGCCTTGTAATGCAGGCAGCAATAATTTTAAATAACGGCGGGTCAACCATGCATGGAATACCTGTTTGTCATCGGTATGAATCTTAAGCAGGATTCTGTCTTCTATTGGGAGATAATGCGCTTGTATTTGTTTAATTTGATTGGACATAATTAAGGTGTTGGTTTTCGTTAGAAGCATTATAACCTGTTTCGGCATTTGTCTGATATGGCCGATCTCATGTTTGGCAGGTGCCGATACGCCCAAAAGCAATGAGAAATCGAAATCGCCTTCAATTTCATCAAATCTTGAAAACAATACAACGCTTCTTCCTTCAGATACCGATACCCAAAAGGCTTCTCCTCAATCCGATAACAAACAATACTTTTTTGAAGGCACTTCTAACCCATTGATGAATTCGACATTCAATTATCTAGACAAAGTTCAGAATTGGGTGGGCGGTTACGTAGAGGATTTGGGAGAGTCTGCTGATGCCTTCTTTGGTTCTGATGAAGATTTTGACCGAACGCAAGGCAGCCGCCTGGATATCATGACACCTCTTACTCTCCATGCCAATGGTAAGGTTGATACCAGAGTGAAGTTTCGAGCAAAAGTCGCATTGCCAAGAACCAACAAACGATGGAATATGATTGTGCAGTCGGCAGAAAACTCCATACAGGATTATGCAAACGCCAGCTCGGATGCCAATGTTTCCGGCAATACCGCAGCGACGGCAACAGCCAATAATGACACGGCAACAGCGGTTGGATTGCGTTATATGTTGGACGTAAAGGACTATACGTCGTCATTTGTCGGTTTTGGTTGGAATTTTAGAGGTATTTCTCCCGATCCTTATGCGCGTATCAAAGGGACCTATAAATGGCAGTTGAGCGATAAAATTTACAGCCGTATGGTGCAAGACTTATTTTGGGAAAGTTATGACGGGGTTGGACTGACATCCAAGCAAACTTTTGACTATCAATTTAACCATGAAAATTTATTTCGATCTGAGACGCTAGGAACTTGGTGGGATAAAGAGCAATTCTATGAATTGCATCAGACCTTCTATTTTTATCAGACGATGAACGTGCATCGTGCAGTGGCCTATCATGTTGGTTGGGATTGGGATACTAAGGATGTTGGACCGCACTTAACGTCGTACCATATAGGATTCAACTGGCGAGAACGTATTTATAAGAAATGGTTATTCTTTGAGATTCAACCGCGGGTGGACTTCAGTCAGGATACGGCTTTTCGTCAAGCAGATCCCAATATTACCTTTATGTTTGAAGCGCAGTTTTATGATAGGAAGTTTGAAAAGTAAAAAAGCCTGCTACCAATGGAGATAGAAGTAGCAGGAAAGGGTTAAGAGACAAGCATTAAAAAATCAAGACTAGTAAATGACTCTCAATTGAAGGGCAATACGATTGTCCAGAGAGTCTAGAATTTTATGCACTGGTGCAGAAGATGGTGCGCCAGGTGCTTTAATGTCACGAATCTCATAGTTCGCAATCAAAGTGGTTTTTTTGTTGAAGAAATATTGAGCGCCAAGAGTAGTGGTCGTAAACTGCCTTTCTTCATCATTGTTTGTGCCAGATTTAGCGTTATTTTTGGTACCGCTATCTAGATAGTCATAACGAACGTTCAACTCAACCTTTGGCACGACACGGTACCCTAGGTCAACGTGATAACCATTGGCTGCCTGATCTGGCTGAACGTTGAATGTTGCACTATCAGCAGGCGTTCCGCCCCCTTTGGTTCCACCGTAGATCATGCCGTCTGCATTTACATATTCTGCAGCTAAACGATATTTACCATTAAAATAAGTTGTTCCTAATCCAGAACGATCACGCTTTTTCTCGGTGTTGTCGATAGTGCGTTTACCGTTTTGTGACCAAACGTAGAACTTCAGACCATGGCGGCGTGGTCCTTTAGAGTCACCGAATACTTTTTCGGTAGAAAGATATAAATAGGTATCTTTGTTTTTATTGTTGTCGACTCTTGCCAAGCCATTACCGTTACCAAGCATCACGGCATAACTGGTATCCCAGCCTTTTAGGTTGAAGCTGTCAAAAACTTCTACCCCGGTATCACGGAAAGCACCAACAGGCCCGTTGCGCTGAGTATCGGAAGATGATGTATCAAAATAGCGTTCCAACAATAGGCGGTCAGTCACATTGCTGAAGTTAACATAATTGGCAACACCAATCGCTTGCATCGCTTCTTCTGAGCCAGGTGTTTTGAACAAACCGACACGAATGCGTGCACCAGGAATGTGGTTGATGGTGACACTGGCATCTGTCAACTGACCTTGAGAAGCGTTTTTGCCCGTGGTAATGCCGTTGTTACCGAATTCCGCCAATAGGAAGTAGTTAATTTTGGAGTCCAATGGGAAATTGTTTCCTCTTACCCCAATACGTGCACGTTTTACATTAAAGCTGCTTGAAGAAGACAGCTGAGGTGCAACTTGGTTAAATGCTGCGGACTTTCCTGCATAAGGCCCTGCTTTAAGCTTGGTATCATCAGTTTGCTGGTAGTCCAATTGTAGGATTCCCCAAACTTTTGCACGAGGTGCCTGATTGGTGGGTTCGGTTCCTTGTAGCATCAACCAGTTAGCTGCATGTGCTGTTGTCGAAGCGGTTGCTGCAAGTAGAGCGAGTGGAAGTACTTTTTTCATAAATTGTGTTTTCATAAGTATCATCTCTTCTTAATTTAATCTTTTGAGATAAAGTTCTCCTGATGTTGCTACAAATAAAGCAACATACTAGCGACGATATCTTGCAATGAGTTAGGGTCTTAGGTAGGCATAGCCTTGTTGTTGTAGGCGAACAAGTTCAGCAACGCCGCTTGGCACAACATCTTTGGTATCTACATCATAAAGATCTTTTTTATAGTCCACGGCTTTACCTTTAAGCGTGTTGGCGCAAACATCGAATTGCACGCCTTGCATTTTTAAAGCGTCAATTTTTTGTTGCATTTCAGATGTCGCATTTGCAGTACGAAATTTTGGATGAGTCTTTAATGCTTTAGGAAGTAACAGTAAAGATAATCCATTTCCGTGCAGAACCACTTTGACTGTAATGTGGTCCGCGCCGACGGCATTGATGTTGTTTTGAATGTTATGCAAAACGGTTGCCTGGTGTTTAGGATCATCATAGTTAATGTGATAAACCACCTTTTGATCACCGTAACGCTCGTTTGCTGAAGCTGGGCCTGACATTGCCAAACCGGCAATCAGTAAGCCAAACATCAATTTAAAAAATTTCATTTTGTTGAACATTGCTTGCTCCTAAGATTATTTTTTTATGGTTTAAGGATTTGGTAACCAGCAGCATTCAATTGCAGAATTCTTCCTGCACCAGCTGGAACCATTTGTACGCCTTCAATGATTTTTGGGGTATACCCAAGCTTTTTCGCAAAGTTGTTCAGTGTGTTTTGACAGGCACTGAAGCGAATACCAGTACTCATCATTGATTTGATGCGAGGCGTGTTTACATTACCTTTCATCAGCAAACGTAAGCCAGGGCCAAAAGCTACGACTTCGATATCAACATTCTCAGGGCCGTAATATTTCATTAGGTTGCCAGCAACATTGAGAACCAAAGTTTGCTTAAAAGGGTCAGGGTCACTGATTTGCAATACCACTTTATGGGCGGCAAAGGTATCAGGTAGTGGAGCTTCTTGTTGCGCTGCCATCGCCATCGGCGAAAGTAGCAGGCTGAACAACCAGCCCAAAATAAACGAACGTGTTAAAAATTTCATCACCACAGTTTCCTTCTAGTTGAAATGTAAAACTTTGAGTACTCATGGCAATAACGGGGGGGAGGAGAGGTTTATTCCACTTTGTTCCACTGCAATTTTCTATGGATAAATCAGCGCCATTTATTTAAGAAAATCATTATTTTCTGATATTGAAAATATCGCTTGTGCTCTAATTTTTTTTTGCCTAAGATGGAAAAAGTGAATTTTTAAAGATATCAAAATGATAAGAACTTGGATAAAACAAAAAAACAATCAAACTAAGCTGCATGCGGTTTTGGAGTCGCATTATGCGAACCTCTATCGTATTGCTTATGCTTGGTGTCAGGATGGTTCTCTTGCACAGGATCTGGTGCAGGACACTATGCTGAAGTCGTTGCAAAAAGCAGAGACCATTACCAGCTTTGAAAACATTGATCGATGGTTGTGCAAAGTGATGCATAACCTGTTTTATGACAACTGTCGTCACAATTCACGTTGGCAACAGGTCGATGTTGATGACTTTTCGGAGGAGTTGCAGTCCGAATCGATTGAGACGTTGTATATCAAAAAACAGACCATCCAAAATATCCACGATGCGATAGGGTGTTTGCCTGTCGATCAAAAGGAAATTATTATTTTGGTTGACCTGCAAGGTTATAGCTATCAGGAAGTGGCAGAGGTCATGGAAATACCAGTGGGAACCGTTATGAGTAGGCTTTCCCGAGCACGTGATAAGCTGAAAAAATTGGTTACAAGTGAGAAATATATTCCACATTATCATCATAATGTGGTGAGTCTTAAGAAGAGTAAATAGCCATGAACGCACTTGATAAATTTACTGTTCAAAACCTGCATGCCTACATTGATGGAGACCTTTCTTCAAAAGAAAAAAATGCATTTGAAAAGGCAATGCGTCAGGATGATGAATTAAAAGAAGAAGTCTGCGAACTCAGAAAGATCAAACAACAGATTTTGGAGCACTACCAGAAAATTGATATTCCACCCATGCCGGAATTGAATGTTCAAACTTCCAAAGGTTGGGGGTCTCGTTGGGCAGTAGCGGCTTCTTTGACGTTGGCATTTGGGCTTGGGTTTGTGGCGTCTCACCAAACTGGCGAACTGCAAGCCGGAAATGTAACGTCAAGCTTGGTCGCAGATAATTTTGCACCTAAAAAAGTGATTTTACATATTGATTCAGACAAGCCTGCACGTGTGCAAGCTTTGTTGCAAACCGCAAATCAGCTATTGGAAAAGACCTCTGGAACAGCTTCAAAGCCTCAGGTTGAAATCGTCGCAAATGACCATGGAATTGATTTATTCGATCAGACCAGTAAAAACCGAGCGGAAATTATTGAGATGCTGAAAAAGTATGACAATCTGAAGCTGCTTGCTTGTAAGCGTGCCTTGGAGCGTCGTGCCGATTCGGGACATCCGATTAAGTTGATTTCAAATGTTGAGTCAGACCGTACTGCAGTTGACGAAATTGTCGATAAAATGCAGCACGGATGGAGCTACCATAAGTTTTAATCAAATAGCGGTAAGCTGTTGGGTAAAAACACCTCAGTCAATAAAAGCGAATTCCCTTTTTTGGAGAATTCGCAGCGTCTAGAAGCTAATCTATTCCCTTTTTCTGATAAAAAAATAGTCTTAGTGCTAAGATAAGGCCAGATTTTTCGTTGATCTTGGCATTCAAATTCCGAGCGGAAATAATGGTTTTTGATATCCTTTGCGAACAAAACATGTCCTAATGGTGTATGCCCCAATGTCTTTAGTGAAAACCAGGGATTTCCCGGTTGAAAGTTGGGAATGATGGTTCTGGCATAAACCAAGGGCAACTCGCCGCAGGTGAGTGTCACAATCCTGATCCATGCCTTTTCTCCGGGAGCCATTTTCAAGCGTTGTTGCTCATCAGGCAATGGGTATTCCAATTTTTCAGACAAGATTTTGACCGATAGTTCGGGGCACTTTTGTCTTAACTTAGCCGTTAGAGAAGAAGGATCAAACAACCAGTCTTCCAGGCTTCTGGTAAGCATCATCCTGTGCTTTAAGGGTTTGGCATACCATTTGGGGCTGAGGGTTTTAGCAGGCTGTATCATAAACGCTTAGGCTCTTTGATAGGCAAGCCGCTCGCCATGCCAGCGGGTTTGTAAGACGGTGATTTGTTCATTGCTTGCACTATGTAAAAAAGTTTCCGCCAAATGTTTTGCCGTGGCAATCCACTCTTGGTCCCGCTTTAAGTCGGCAATGCGGAATTGTATGCCGCCTGTCTGTCTTGTTCCCAGTATTTCTCCTGGTCCGCGAAGTTTTAAATCTTCTTCGGCGATTCTAAAGCCATCATTGGTTTCTCTCATAATATTCAAGCGAGCCTTGCCTGTTTCACTCAATGGTGGCTGGTAGAGTAAGACACAATGGCTTTGTTTGGAACCCCGCCCGACACGTCCTCTAAGCTGGTGCAATTGTGCAAGGCCAAGGCGTTCGGCGTTTTCGATAATCATCAGGCTGGCATTTGGGACATTAACCCCCACTTCAATCACCGTGGTGGCGACCAATAGATCAATATCGTGTTGCTGAAAAGCATTCATGACCGTCGCTTTTTCGTCTCCTTTCAAACGGCCATGAATCAGCCCGACCTTTAAATCCGGCCAATTGTCTTTGAATTGCTGCGCCGTTACTTCGGCGGCTTGGGCATGCAGTAACTCTGACTCCTCGATTAAAGGGCAAACCCAATAGGCTTGAACACCTTGTTGGCATTGCGCGACTAAATGCTCCATGACCTCAAAGCGTTTTGCATTGCTTAATACCGCAGTCTCAATCGGTTTTCTTCCAGGTGGTAATTCGTCAATAACGGACAAGTCCAGATCACCATAAGCGGTCATCGCGAGTGTTCTGGGAATAGGGGTGGCGGTCATAATCAGTTGATGAGGGTGGTTTTCATTTTCTGAAGACTCATTGCTCGCTTTGCCTTTTTCATGAAGTGCGAGCCGCTGGTGAACGCCGAAACGGTGCTGTTCATCAATAATCACTAAGCCTAATCGATGGAATTCAACGCTTTCCTGAAATAGCGCATGTGTCCCGATAATGACTTGTGCTTCTCCTGAAGATACTTTGCCAAGCATGAGTCTTTTTTCTGCGGCCTTCATTCTGCCGTTTAGCCAAGCGACGTCAATGCCAAGTGGAATCAGCCATTCCATGAAGTGATTGCGGTGTTGTTCAGCCAGAATCTCGGTCGGCGCCATAATAGCCACTTGATAGCCTGCCTCGGCGGCTTGAATAGCGGCAAGCGCCGCAATAACGGTTTTTCCAGAGCCGACATCCCCCTGAACAAGACGCTGCATGGGGTGCGGTAATGCCAGATCCTGTTGAATTTCATTTAGCACACGTTGTTGCGCTTGGGTGAGTTCAAATGGGAGGTTAGCCAGTAAAGCTTGGCTCTTTTCGCCAACAGTGAAAACGGGCGCATCGTATTTCTTTTCCGATTGGCGCATCAACAACAGGCTCATTTGTGAGGTCATGAGTTCTTCTAAAATCAGACGCTTTTGAGCAGGGTGTTCAAATTGCTTGATTTGGAAAAGGTCGTCTTCCGGCTGAGGTTGGTGCAAAGTCAGTAGTGCTTGATTGATACCCGGGAGCTGTAGAGAGTCCAGTAATTCATTGGGAATACCTTCGTCCAATGGATATTGCTTCAACAGGGCGACGGCTTGCGTCATCAACTTTAGCAGCGAGGGTTGTCCTAAGCCTTCGGTCGTTGGGTAAATGGGGGACAGCGTATCTTCTAAGGCAGGCGGCTTGTCCGCGGCGAAGAGTTGATAGGTGGGGTGAACCATCTCTAAGCCGGTTGGCCCGGAACGGACTTCGCCATAAGCTCTGAGGATCAGCCCTCGTTTAAATTGTTGTGCCTGACGGTAGTGGAAGTGAAAGAATCGGCAGGTAAGCAAATTGCCTTCGGCATCGACAATTTTGACCAATAAGCTGGTGTTGCGGCTCTGTGTTAGGTGTTGGCTGATGATTTCGCCTTCTACCAGCGCTTCTTGACCGACGAAGAGGTTGGATAACGGCGTGAGTTTGGTTTTATCTTGATAACGTAGCGGCAGATGAAACAGTAAGTCCTGAACTGTGTGAAGCCCGAGTCGATGGAGTTTTTCGAGTTGTTTTTCGCCAACGCCTTTTAAGGACGTTAGGGTTTGTTCAGCAAGCATAGTATTTTCTTTAGTTAGGACATTGGCATTCTATCAAACTTAGGCGTAGAGAACCTAGCGGACAGCGGTGTGAATTACCCCAACCTGGTAGATTTTACGATTGCTTAGGTGGTTTGAAGTCGAGCTGCTGAACTTGGTAGCCTTTGCGTTTGAGCTGTTCCAGCAAACCATGTTTGCCAACAAGGTGAAGTGTGCCGACTAAGATGAACTCAGTAGGCGGGGTGTGAATCATGTATTCAATTTTGGGCAGCCAGTTTTGATTACGTTCAACAATGATGGCGTGGTAGATAGATGGAAAGTCGGTTTCAAAAGGTTTGAGTACGGTGCGGTCAAACCCTGCCACATCACCGGCGCGCCAAAACTGTTTCATTGAGCGCATGATTTGACCAAGGTGGGTGTTTTCTTCGAGGGTATGAAGAATCATGGCGTTTTCATGGCCTTCCCCCATTGAGCTCATGAAGAGCAAATGTTGTTTTGGCGTTTCTAGCGCCAAAATCGGTTTTTGGTGTTGGATGGCTTTTTCAAGAAAGTACTTATCAACGCCTGTTCCCGCTAACCCCAATCGTTTCATTTCAAGCAGGGTGAGGTTCATCGACATCAAGCTTGCTCGATAATTGCGGATTTTATTGATATCAACACCGTAGCTTTTAAGTTGCGATGTCAGTTTTTTGTAGACCGAAGGGGAAAGGTGTTGTTGTAGTGTTTCCCCATAGGGATAGCGCATTTGCATCAACAGGTGTTGTTGGAAGCTCGGTGTTTGCGTTTGGCGCAGATCGACTTCGAAAACCAATGCTTTTGAACTCTGGTAGGCGAATTCGTATTCCTTGGGAAGCGGGTAGTCGGACTGAGCGAGTAAGTGAATTGCTCCACCCAAGTAAACAACACGGTTGTCTTTCGAGACTTTCCATACGAAAGCTTTTGCCCAAACACTATTGGCGGTGCCCAGTAGGCAGGCCAGTAGTAGCCACTTGATAAAGAGGTGGTTTATTCTGGGCAGGAAGCTCACGAAGCGACTCTCTAGGCGTTAGTAGGCGCTCAAATACATGACGCCGTCCATTTCGACGTCAGTGCCTTTTGGAAGCTCTTTCACGCCAACGGCAGCGCGTGCTGGATAAGGCTGTTCAAAGTACTGTGCCATGATTTCATTGACCGTTGCGAAGTGGCTTAAATCCGTTAAGAAGATATTGAGTTTGACGATGTCTTGCAAGCTTCCGCCAGCAGCTTCACAGACGGCACTCAGATTTTTGAAAACCTGATGAATGCGTTCTGAAATCTCCCCTTCTTTCAGTTCCATGGTTTCTGGAATCAACGCAATTTGTCCGGATAGGTAAACGGTAGAACCGGTACGAACTGCTTGGGAATAGGTGCCGATGGCTTGAGGTGCTTTATCGGTTGCAATAACTTCTTTCATGAACTGTCCTTTATCAATCGTCACGCCACTTGTTTGAGCGGCATCTATAAGGTCTTCATTCTAGCGAAAATCTGCCAGGTTGGGTAGTGCGACCTTTTTCTTTGGTTTGATCACCAAGTCGTATTATGCGGCGTCATGTAACCACTGGAGGGCATCCTTTCGGTTTTCAAAAAACTTGGCTTCTCCGCCAATGAACCAGGAACCGATTTTAGCCGCCCATTCCTGCCATTTCTTATTGCCATAGATAGCGATCTTTTCAAAAGATTTACCATGCGTCATGCCCAGTTTGAAATCATCCCAGGCAGCGTGTAGCTCCCATCCCTGCAATTCGGTCGCGTCGACAAAAAGATTAATCTTGGGCTGGTCGATACCTTCAATGGCATGATTAAGCATTGGGGTGATAAGTTGATAGTCTTCGTGTGTCAGTTTTCCCTTGGCAGTCAAGGTCATGAAAAACTGATTGTCGATTCTGGCAATGCCGATAGAAAGGCCGTGAATTTCTGTTGTCATCATGATCTCCTTTGAACAAAGTTCCGGTAGTGATAAAACAGGAAACTTCATTATAGAAGACAGAGGTTTTTAGCTTCAAGTTAATAAAAATGAATGAAAAGTGACGTTTAAAATACAGAAGGGAGAGGGGTTAAATGCGATGAATTTTTTCAACGATTGGCAGGCGTTTTAATTTACGCATGATGTCGGCCAGATGCTTACGGGTGCGAACACGGATGACGATATTCATCAAGCTGTAAGTCTCGTCTTTATCTTCGGAGCGCACACGGTCGATATCGGTTTTCATCTCAGCGATTTTGCTGGCAACAGTCGCCAGGGCGCCGCGCCCGTTCAGTACTTCAATTTGTAGTTCGACATTGAATGTTTGGGTGATGTTTTCTTCCCAGTGAACGTCGAGCCATTTTTCAGGATGGTTTTTGAAGTTCTTGACGTTAGGACACTCTTGACGATGAATCACCAGTCCTTTTTCAGCACTGATAAACCCAAGAATATCGTCTCCAGGAATCGGATGACAACAGTTTGCGTAATTGACGACCATGCCTTCTGTGCCGGAAATAACCAATGGCATTGTAGGGTCGATTTTCCCTTGATAATGGAATATTGAGTCTTCCGTACCAAGTAGCAGGTCATGGATTTGCTTGGCGACCAGGTTGGCCAATCGTTGGCCTAAACCGATTTCTTCCAGCAAATGATCCCAGCTGTTCAGCTTAAGCTCTTCGACCACTTTTTGTTGGACTTCTTCCGTTAGTCCTTGGTAAGACATATTGAAGCTGCGAATGGCTTTTGTCAGTAAGCGTTTACCAAGACTCGCCGCAGACTCTGTTTGCTGTGTTTTGAGGAAGTGACGAATCTGAGAGCGCGCTTTGGCCGTGGTGACAAAATGTAGCCATGCAGGGTTAGGCTGTTGTTCTTGGCTTCTCAAGATTTCAACGGTTTGTCCGCTTTCCAAATGGGTTCTCAAGGGTACCAGTTTTTTATCGACACGACAGCCAACTGTTGAATGTCCAACGCTGGTATGCACCGCATAGGCAAAGTCAACGGCAGTGGAACCAGCAGGTAGCGTGACAATCTCTCCTTTTGGTGTGAAGACATAGATGACGCTTGGGAATAGGTCGATTTTCACGTTTTCTAGGAAGTCGAGAGAGTTCCCCGCGCTTTGCTGGATTTCCAATAGGTTTTTCACCCATTCCTGCGCTCTGATTTCGACGGCGTTCAGGCGGTGTTGAGTGGCCTGTCCTTCTTCGGTTTGATCATTTTTGTAAATCCAATGGGCTGCAATACCGTGTTCGGAGACTTCATGCATTTCTTTGGTACGTATTTGCACTTCGATATAGGCGCCAAAAGGTCCGAACAGTACCGTGTGTAGTGATTGGTATCCGTTGGATTTTGGGATGGCGATATAGTCTTTGAAACGACCCGGGAAAGGTTTGTAAAGCGAGTGAACACTGCCCAGTACGCGATAACATTCATCGACACTATTGACCACGACACGGAAGGCAAAAATATCCAAAATCTCATCAAAGCTAAGATTTTTATATTTCATCTTTTTGTACAAGCTGTACAAATGTTTTTCCCGTCCGACAACCTGTGCAGGAATCTTATCGTCGACCAAGCGGTTGGTGATGGCTTCACTGATTTGGTTTACGACTTCATTTCGGTTGCCTCGCGCTTTTTTTACGGCGCGTTCCAGCACGGAGTAACGATTTGGGTACATGGCTTTAAAGCCGAGGTCTTCCAACTCGATACGGAAGGCGTTAATCCCCAACCTGGCAGCAATTGGTGCAAAAATTTCTAAGGTTTCTCGGGCAATGCGGCGTTGTTTTTCCGGGCGCATGACGCCAAGGGTTCGCATATTGTGCAGGCGGTCGGCAAGTTTGATGAGGATGACGCGTATATCTCGCGACATTGCCAGAATCATTTTTCTGAAGTTTTCAGCCTGAGCTTCTTGCGGGTTGTCGAATTCGAGTTTTCCGAGCTTGGTGACACCATCGACAATTTCAGCAACATTATGTCCGAATTTTTGTTCAATATCTTCTTTGGTGAAGGGGGTGTCTTCTACAACATCGTGAAGAATCGCTGCGATGAGGCTTTCGCAATCAAGTTGGATTTCGGCGAGAATTTCAGCAACCGCTATTGGGTGCCATATGTAATCCCCACCGGATTTTCGAGTTTGCCCTTGATGGGCTTCAGCTCCAAATTCAAATGCTGCCTGAATTTGCTTAACCTGCTTTTTGCTTAGGTAAAGCGACGCCTTTTCTAATAAACCATCGATACTGGTTGGTGTTGGCATTGGCGAGAGCTGAAGGAGTCCGATTAACCGAAATAAGGAGGGGTATCTGGGTCAGACATAACCACTTCTTTGTCAATGGTGTTGTCCGCTAGTTCGCGAAGCGCCATGACGGTAGGCTTGTCTCTGTCCCACTCTAGAGTCGGTTCCGCACCGTAAGAAAGTTGACGAGCGCGTTTTGCACCCAAGATAACCAATTCAAAACGATTTTCAACTTGGTCTAAGCAGTCTTCTACTGTTACACGAGCCATTTTATTGCCTTTGATTGTGTTGCCTTACTAGGAATCTTTATCCGCAAATTTTTGCGTAAACTACTATTTTAACGAATTTGAAAACAATTGTATATGTGATAACGACACAAGTCGTAACTTTTCTGGTTTATTTTATGCTTTAGCAGGCGACAAAGAAAGTTTTGGCGCAAGAATTTGCAAATAATCTTCCAGTATATGCGTTTGATCTTGTAGTGCCTGTTTAGCGGCAGCGCCCATTTGTTGACGCTCATCATCCGCATCAATGATTCGACTAAGTTCAGAGAATAAGCTGTCGTAGTCAGAGCATTGCAACAAGGCATTATGTTTTTTCAGCAGTTCTGTTTCTGCCTCAAAGTCCGACATGTCCGGTCCAGTCAAGATAGCTACACCGCATGCAGCCGGCTCTAATACGTTGTGCCCTCCCTTGGGTGCAAAAGCGCCGCCCATGACTACCAATTTAGCATGGCAATAGAAAGGGGTAAGGGCACCAATGCGGTCGTCAATATAAACCAAGGTTCTGGCATGAATGCTTTCGCCTAAGCTGTGGACACTGATTTGGTTTCGATTCAAAGGCAGCGAATTGACTATTTGCTCCGCTCTTTTCGGGTGTCTAGGCACAATGACCAACAACTCAGGTCTGTGCAAGGCTAACCAACGCTGGGCGATCTCCGCTTCCTCATTGTCATGGCTGGAAGCCAGTAATACATAAGGTCGGCCAACAGGGCACTCTGCTTTTGCCGTTTTGTCGATGGCGGCGAACTTAAGGTTACCTACCACTTGAATGGCGTTTTTTGGTGCTTGCAATTGTTGAAAATGCTCTGCTTCCTGACTGTTTCTAACCAACAAGTGTGTTACTAAGGACAGCGTTTTTTTGTAGGACTGTTTTAGCCATGCAGGGCTGTTGAGTGTCTTTTTAGAAAGGCGGGCATTCAATAGGCTGATTTCAATGCTGTTTTTATGCGCGAGATGATAAAGGTTTGGCCAGATTTCTGTCTCAATAACCCAGAGTTTTTCGGGTGTATAAGTTCTGAGAAGGCGTCTAATCGCATAGGGGTAGTCCAGCGGACAATAGGCACAGGAAATGTTCTGCTTGAATAGAGCTTGAATGAGTGTATAACCCGTTGGCGTGTTGGTGGTTACCAGAATCCTTGCTTCCGGCAGTAAGCGACGAATTAAAGGTTCTGCCGCTTTGACTTCTCCTACCGAGGCGCAATGAATCCAGATAGGTGACGAAGTGTGTTGCGGTTTTTTGTAGCCAAAGCCAAAGCGCTGCAGAAAGAAAATCCATCCACCATGTTTTTTAATGGCGTCTGAAATGATGAGGAATAGTACCAATGGGCTTAGTAAGCGAATCAATAATTGATAAATCAGCATAATTAGCCTATTGGGTTTGGAGATTAATGTCCTGCGTTCAGCAAGGCTTCCATGATTTCGATATCACCAGGAACATCCACTTCTGGCGAATCCCAAAGGCTTTCAACGACTTTGATTTTGTGACCAAACTCTAATGCACGCAGTTGTTCCAACTTCTCAATGTTTTCCAGGCGACCCATCGGTAGCTGGTTAAAAGCATCTACAAAGCGTTTGGTATAGGCATAAACGCCCAAGTGTTTAAAGGAATCATGATCCCAATAATCTCTACCATGAGGAATGGTCGCGCGTGAAAAATACAGCGCAAAACCATTCACATCTGTGACGAGCTTAACATCCTTAGGGCTGGTGATTTCGGCTTCATTGACGATTTTGAAAGACAGGGTCGACATTTCAAAGCTGCCATCATAATTGCTGTCCATGAATGGTGAGATAACCGCTTCAATCGACTCCGAGTGCACCAGAGGTTGGTCGCCCTGTACGTTCACAATCAAATCATCTGGCTGAAGTTGAAGTTGTGCAGCGGCTTGCGCAATACGGTCTGTACCTGACTCCGCTTCTGGAGGTGTCATAATTACGTTACCGCCGAAATCCTCAACGGCCGTTTTGATGCGGTCATCATCGGTTGCAACATAAACCGCTTCAATGCCCTGTGCTTTGGAAATGCGTTCGAAAACATGCTGAATCATCGGTTTGCCATTGATTAGCTTAAGAGGTTTGCCCGGTAAACGGGAAGATCCGTAACGTGCTGGGATAAATACATAGGTTTTCATAAATTCACGATGACCCTTATGAGATTGAGTAATCTATTTAACACTCTCGTTTTGATGCTTAGCAAGGCAGGCCTGAAGGAGTTGAGTAAAACTCAATGACTGAAGGGCTAACAAAGCTAAGCGCAAAACGAGGAAGTTAAATTTACATTTTTTCGTAGAGACCGCGTAATAATTCCGGTGTTACTTTCTCTTTCCAGCTTGGGCCGTAGACGTTATCCCAAAGTGGCGCCATACCGGAACAGACTTCAATCATCTTGTTCATTTGTGCATCGGTTAGGTTCGCACAAACATTTGTCGGTAGGTCGATATTGTGTTTTTCCATCATTTTACGGAAAGTAGCGACGCCTTCTGGGTAGAAATCATCCAAAACGTTAAACGCAATACAGTTACCAATACCATGGTGGTAGCCAAGAACATAAGAAAGACCGTATGAAAGTGCATGACACGCACCTACTTGACTGTAAGCGATAGATTGTCCCCCCATGTAAGAGGCCATCATCAATTTCTCTTCAGATTCAGGGTGATCTTCCAGGAAAACTTCATGACAAAGTTGGCTGGATTGGTCTCCAAATGCGCGCGCGAATTCATTGATATAAGTACCGTTTAAGGCTTCTACGTTATGAATGTAGCAATCCATACCTGTGTAGAACCATTGGTTCTTTTCAACGCCTGCAACCAAGTCTGGGTCCATAATGATTTGGTCGAAAACCGTGTAGTCTGAGTTCATCCCCAGCTTCTTTTCAGGACCTGTCAGTACGGTGGTACGAGATGCTTCAGCACCTGTTCCTGAGATAGTAGGAATGCCCACATGGTGAACCGCTGGGTTTTTGATAAGATCCCAACCTTGATAGAGTGCCGCACCACCTGGGTTCGTCAATAATAGTGCAACTGCTTTAGCGATATCCATTGAAGAGCCACCACCAATACCGATAATGCTCACCGGAGCATTACCGTCATTGTGTTCACGGCAGTAAGCTTGCACTTGCTCTGTCAAAGCATCTACATAAGTTGTCTTTGGCTCGTCAGTCACGTCCAACCAAATCAACATATCTTGGTCATGTTTAGGGATACGTTGACCCAAAGGTCTATCTTTATGAATTTCGTCAACTAAAAAGACCACTAGATCTTTGGAGGATTGTCGCTGTTCAGCCAGCACTTCGTCCAACTGGTCAAATGCGCCGCGACCGAAAATGATTCTAGGAACGGTCTTAAAGTTACGATGTTTCATGTGTGTTATCCCTTACGTTTTTAGTACGTTTTTAGTTGCAGGTGGTTTGGGGGTAATTCAAAAATCAAAGTTTAACGAAAAATTTTAGCAAATGCTGCGATGCGCTCATTAATTTGCGCTTCTGTCCAAGATAGATTGATTAGCATGGACAAAGTGCGGCTCATAATGGCATCCGACTTTGGCGTTTGCACTTTAGTGTAATCTGGACGGTCGGCGACCAATTCTATCGGCAATTTAGCAGGCCCTTTCATTTGGTGAATATGGTGCCAGTTCTTCAAGTAATGCCAGTTGTTCGCATACCAGTAGAAGACGCCAGGCACACCTTGTTCCGCCAATGCTTTAGCAATTTCTTGTGTACGCTCTTCTGTCGGTAACATAAAGCTTAGGAATCCAGCATTGTCGCCTGACTCATCTGGAATAACGCGGAAAGACACTTCTGAGTAGCTTGATAGCGCATCTTTCAAAGCTTTTTTGTTACGGCGTTGGGTGTCTAAAATACGATCCAGTTTTTTCCATTGCGCAACACCGACCGCGGCATTCATTTCAGAAATGCGGTAGTTGCTACCCATGATAGGGTGAGTTTCCGCGCCGCGATCCATGCCAATATGGTCATGCCCGTGATCAGAGTATTGATGAGCGAAATCATAGATTTTGCTTTCATTGGTTAGGATTGCGCCACCTTCACCGCAAGAAATGGTTTTAACGGAGTCGAAAGATAAAGTACCAACCTGGCCGATTGTCCCGAGAGCCTGACCTTTATATGTTGCGCCGGTTGCCTGGCAAGCATCTTCCAATAGGATGATGTTGTGCTGATCACAAATGGCTTTGATTTCATCCATTTTACCCATCGAGCCACACATGTGGACAAAGTTGATGGCTTTAATGTCAGGGTGTGTTTTCAATGTTTCTTGAATGCCTTCAGGAGACAGTGTCAGTGTTTCGTCAATTTCCGAGAAAATCGGCACTGCGCCAGCCAGTACGATAGCTTCTACAGAAGCAACAAATGTAAATGGCGGTACGATGACTTTATCACCTGCGCCGATGCCTGCAGACGCTAGAGCGGTTGATAGGGCTGTCGTGCCGCTGGAAACCAAATGGGCATGTTTAACTTGCAAAGTTTCGCAAATCATCCCTTCCAGTTCACGTGCTTTCCAAACGTCATTACGCATGCCGTCAAAGTTGTAGCGAAAGGTGAAGCCTTTCTCCATGACTTCTTGAACTTGTTGTTTTTCACTGTCGTCAAAAATTTCAAAACCAGGCATTTATAGGTCCTTTTCTGGAGAGCTGTTTTCCAGCAATTCGTTAATCATATTTCGGTGTTTTTGGTGCTGAATATGGCGGCGAAGGCGGTTTGCCAAAAAGATGCTGTGTAATTCCGCTAAAGCCGTTTCAAAATGGTTGTTAATCACAACATAATCAAATTCGTCGAAGTGTGACATTTCATTGACTGCTTTTGCCATGCGGGATGCAATCACTTTCTCACTGTCTGTTCCACGGCCTTTTAGACGTTTGTTGAGCTCTGTCATACTGGGTGGCAAAATGAAAATGCTAATGGCATCGGGAAAGAGCGATTTGACTTGTTGCGCACCCTGCCAGTCTATTTCCAGAATGACGTCTTTGCCATCGGATAACTTGGACTCGACGATGGACTTTGAAGTACCGTAAAAGTTATCGAAGACTTCAGCGTATTCAAGAAAGTCGTTTTGCGCAATTTTCTCTTTGAAAGCGTCAACAGTCACGAAAAAATAGTTTACACCATCTTCTTCACCTGGGCGTGGCTGGCGAGTGGTGGTTGATACGGAAACCTGAATATGCTGGTCGCGTTCCAGAAGTTTGCTGACAAGAGAAGATTTCCCTGCGCCAGAGGGTGCGGAAATGATATAAAGCGAGCCTGTCATGTCTTGTTGTGTTTCCAGTTTTTTAACTAAAGTCTCCCGTTTCACTGAAATGTGAGGGAATCTTTGTATGTAATTTGGTAGTATTTTTAATTTTGTAGCAAGTTGGGCATTTTAACAGAGTTTAACCAAAAATTAACCATGCTATCTGTAACATACAGCTAAAAAAATTACTTTCATTTTTATGCGGTTTGTTGGATTGGCGCTTGGTCGGTTGGTAAAAGTGCGCTCCGTATAATTTTTAAACAAAATTTTAAGTCGTTTCCAGTAGTGGGCTAAAATAACACCATGCATAAAGAAAGTATTTTTTTGGTCGGTCCGATGGGGGTTGGAAAATCCACCGTTGGTCGTTTTTTGTCGGAAAAGCTGCACTATGATTTTGTGGACAGCGATCACGAAATAGAGGCAAAAACCGGCGCAACTATTCCGATTATTTTCGACATTGAAGGCGAAGAAGGCTTTCGTGCTCGCGAAGCAAATGTTATTGATGAACTGACGCAGCGCACGGAAACGGTTTTGGCAACAGGTGGCGGCGCGGTGTTAGACCCTGAAAACCGCAGACATTTACGCTCAAGAGGCTTTGTTGTTTATCTTAAATCTTCAGTGGATGCGTTGGTGCAACGTACCAAGCATGATCGCAATCGCCCTCTGCTACAAACGGATAACCCTGAGCAAGTCTTGATGGATCTCATGGAAAAGCGCGACCCTCTGTATATGGAAGTCGCGGACTTGGTGATTGAAACCGAGCAAATTCCGGTGCATAGAGTGGTTAAACAAATCGTCGAAAAACTGGAAGAAGAGAATTTGGCATAAGCCAACCAAAGTATCCCCCGACCAAATACACTTGCCAGCAAAAAGTTTTAAAGAATTGAGGACAGACTATTGAAAACACTAAATGTCGATTTAGGAGAAAGAAGTTACCCGATTTTCATCGGACAGCAACTGATTAATAATCCTGAGTTGATTCGCCCTTATGTTCAAGGAGCCCAAGTATTGATCGTCACCAATACAACGGTGGCACCACTTTATTTGGAACAGGTGGAGAAAACCTTTTCGGATTATGAAGTTCGTGTAGCTGTGCTTCCTGATGGTGAAGAGTACAAGAATCTGGAAGTGCTGAACAAGATTTTTGATGTAGCGATTGCCAATCGTTTTGATCGAAAGTGTACCTTTGTGGCACTGGGCGGCGGTGTGATTGGTGATATGACAGGTTTTGCTGCTGCTGCCTATCAACGTGGTGTCAATTTCATTCAGATTCCGACGACACTATTGTCTCAAGTAGATTCTTCAGTAGGTGGAAAAACCGGCGTAAACCATCCGTTCGGTAAGAATATGATTGGTGCCTTTCATCAGCCGGAATGTGTTGTGATTGATACCGATGTGTTGAGTACTTTGGAAGACCGAGAGCTGTCCGCAGGTTTAGCAGAGGTTATCAAGTACGGTTTGATTACAGATTATCCGTTCTTCGAGTGGCTTGAGCAGCACATGGATGAATTGCTTGCCCGTGATTCAGTTGCCTTAACGGAGGCGATTGAAAGATCCTGTCAAAACAAGGCGAAAATTGTTGCGTTGGATGAAAAAGAGTCTGGATTGCGTGCCCTGTTCAATTTGGGTCATACCTTTGGCCATGCGATTGAAGCCGGGATGGGTTACGGTAAATGGTTGCATGGTGAAGGCGTTAGTGCCGGTTCTATGCAAGCCATTTACTTATCTAAGTTGATGGGGAATATTTCACAAGCTGACTTCGACAGAATCGAGAAAATTTTTAAACATGCCAAACTCCCAACGTTACCGCCAAGTGTTAATGACATGTCCAATCAGCGTTTCTTGGACTTGATGGCGGGAGATAAAAAGGTACAGGCTGGTCACATTCGTTTGGTGTTGCTAAAGCAAATTGGGGAAGCCTATGTTACGGGTGATTACTCTCAGTCGCTGTTGGAGCAAACCTTGACCGAGTGGCGATAGTTTCAGTCATAATTCCGCTGCCGACTTTGTCGGCGCGCCTAGTAAGGAAATAGCATGATAGACGCACTTGCTCAACAGTTTGATGCCGAAGGTGTCTCCTTTTCAATGAAAGATCATTTGATGATGATCGATATTGATAACCCTTTCGCAACCGCGAAAATTACTACCCATGGCGCGAGTCTGTTGAGCTATGTGCCAAAGCAAGGCGCTTCTGCCGACAAAGATTTGATTTGGGTATCTGATTCAGCGGTCTATGATGGCAAAAAGCCTGTCAGAGGGGGGATTCCAATTTGTTGGCCTTGGTTTGGCAAGTCTGATGAAGAGGGCCTGCCTGCCCATGGTTTTGTGCGTAATCAGGTTTGGCATTTGGATAAAGTCCATACCTATGACAGTGGTGTAACAGAAGTTCTGCTGGTGTGCGATTCGGATGCCTTTTCTCAAACGCTTTGGCCGCATGCCTTTCATTTGTCTCTAAGAATCGAGATAGGTGAAAAGTTGTCGATGGCACTCACCACGCACAACCTGAATCGTTATGATTTGAGTATCACTGAAGCATTCCATACCTATTTCGCCGTTTCTAATCCTCAAGCTATTGAGATAGAAGGGCTGGAAGATTCTATTTTGCTTGATAAGCTAACCTATGCCGACGCTGTTCAGCAGCAAGGTGCGGTAGTGGTTGAACCACCAATGGATAATGTTTATTTAAATCAGTCTGGAAAAGTCAGTTTTGAAGATGAGGGATTGGGTCGTCGCATTGTGATAGAAAAAGACCATAGCCTCTCCAGTGTGGTTTGGAACCCAGGACCTGAAGGTGTGAAGGCTTTTGGTGATATGAATGACGATGCTTGGCAGACAATGTTGTGCGTCGAGTCTGGCAATGTTTTGGATAATGCGGTGTTGATTCCCAGTGAGTCAAAACATACCTTAACCATGATATTGTCAGCGGAAAATTTGTAGATTGGTTGGGGGCGACTGCGATGACGAATAAAACCGACAAACCTCAATGGTTAATCAATATGCTGTCCATCTTGGCGGCGATGTTCGGTTTAATTGCGTTTGGACTATTTCTGCCGGCATTGTTGGTGGTGTTCGGGTTGAATGAAGTTAAGCCTGGTGCGACAGAGTTCAATGTGGCGATTACTTGGGGGGTACCTCTCGTGATCTTTGCCAATTTGCTGTCGTTATTGGTGTTGAAGGGGAGTACGAGTGTAATGCGCGGCATGGTACAAAAGCTCGGTTTCCTATTAACTTTGATTGCGGATGCTTGTATTGTTTTGATCGTTGCGATGCGATTTTTCTGACACACCACTAATACTTAAAATCACTCATAAAAAAAGCCCCGATGTCGGGGCTTTTTTATGGTGTTGAAAGCGGTCGTTAAGCTTGCATGTTCGCACGCATTTTTAACAAAGCTTGCTGTTCAATCTGACGGATACGTTCCATAGAAACACCGTAAATTTCAGACAATTCTTTCAAACCGACTTTATCTTCAGTTAACCAGCGTTTGCGGATAATGTCTTGGCTACGTTCATCCAAGTTCGCAAGCGCAGATGTCATCATGCCCATTTCATAATCATTTTGGGATTCGTTGACCAAGTGTGTTTCCGGGTCCAACTCTTGGCTGACCAAGATAGGGTAGGTTTTACCTGAATCTTCCGAATCATCGGAACTCATATCTACCGGTAAATCCTGACCGTAAAGTCGGGTTTCCATTTCCAACACGTCGCGTCGTGTAACCCCCAGTTCTTTTGCAACCGCATCGGCATCTTTGTTACCAAACCATTCCAACGATTTTTTTGTGCTTCTTAGTTTGAAGAACAATTTACGTTGCGCTTTGGTGGTTGCTGTTTTAACGATACGCCAGTTTTTAATGACATATTCGTTGATTTCAGCACGAATCCAATGCACGGCAAACGTCATTAGGCGGACATTTTCGTTTGGGTTAAAGCGTTTTACCGCTTTCATCAAGCCGATGTTTCCTTCTTGCACCAAGTCTCCCAAAGGCAATCCATAACCTTTATAAGAGCGGGCAACGGGCACAACATAGCGTAGGCTTGACAAGATAAGTTGTCTAGCTGCTTCTAGGTCTTGTTGGTAATACAATTTTTCAGCAAGCGCGTGTTCTTCTTCTGCACTTAAGACAGGCATAGTTTGAACGGTTGCCAGGTAGTGTTCGATGTTTTGTCCTGGAGTAAGGCTCGCGCTAAACGGAATCATTTGATTTGTCATACAATCCTGCTCCTGTTGAGTCATCTTTTTCATTAACTCTAATATACAGAAATTAGCACTCAAGTCAAGAGAGTGCTAATCATTTTTTGCGATATTCATGGTATCGACAGACTTTGTTAAAACTTTAGAAAAACAAATAGTTATTTTTATTATTTAAAAATTTTCTAGGTTTTAAACGGCCTTATTCAGGCTTAGAGGAAGAGCGACCTAACATACGGTTAAGTACGTCATCTTTGTAGACGAAATGATGTTTCAAAGCACCGGCAATATGCATCATCAAAATGAATGTGATGAGGAATCCGCTGTAAACATGTAGCGGTTTGGCAATGGCTTTAATGTCAGGATTTTCGCCAATCAAGTTCGGTAATGTAAACAGATTAAAGAAAGGGATGTCGTGTCCACCGGCGCTGACCATCATATAGCCTGAAATCGGCATGACAATCAAGGAAAGGTACAAGAAGCCTTTGACGATGTGGCTCAACACGACTTCCATACGATTTTCACCGATGTCTTCCGGGTTAGGTGACATCTTCAACCAGATGACTCGAAGAATCATCAGCAGAAATAAGCTGATTCCCAAAGAGAAATGCAGATGGAACACGGCGGTTCTTGCTTCACCTTTTGCCATGAATTCTTCGGCAGCGAAAGCAGTAATAAGCGCCAGGATAAATGCAAAAGCGGAAATCCAGTGGTTTGCGCGAGAAACTAGGCCGAAGCTATTAGGAGTGTTTTTTAGGCTCATTGGGTTGACTCTTTGTTGGGTTGAAAGTGCAGAACGATTTAGTCTATAGAGGATTATACAAAGAAAACAGATAAAAAAAAGACCAGCTAAAGTAACTGGTCTTGGGAGTAAGTAAAGCCTTCGAGTTTGAAAGGAAAGAAAGCCAAACTTAGTTGCATCAGGCAAGCTAAGCGAGAATTAAGCGTGATCGCCAAGCTCACCTGTTTGATGCATCATTTCCAACCAAGCATCTCTTAGCTCGGTAAGAATTTCGATAGCGCTGTCTAGATAGAAAGTATCTTTTTCAAACACAGCTTCTTGTATCGCTTTATCAGCATAGTGATAAAGTTCTTCCAGATCGTACGCAATCGGAGTGTGTTCGGTCAAACTCAAACGGTCACGAAGTGCGTCAAGAATCGTTGTCATACGACCTAGGTGGAATCCTTTTTCAACCAAAGCATTGGATTGGTGGCAAACTTTTGCCAAATTTCCTTTATCAACAACACCTTGTAATAGTAACAAAACAGTTTTTCTTGGGTTTTCAGCCAAGTGTTTTTCAGTTTGTGGGTTACGATTGTAGTCTTTAATCAGTGGTGCTTTCGCTTCTGATGTCATCGTTAAATTAGTAGTCATGGCTGTTTTCCTTTCTAGTCGAAAAAATAATTAAAGTTTTTCTTTACTTAGCCAACAGCATTGACCGTGCCAAAGTAGGTAAAAGTTACCAACAATTAAATTAAAGCATTGATTTTAAAGGATTTTAGTGGGTGGAAAAAATTGCCGCGTGAGTGCAAAAAACCAACGAGAAACTGGCAATTATTGCTGATAGTCAGAAAATTGACGGGGGTTGATGTGAAGAATATGACCCCAACCTGGCAGATTATTGACAAATTTCTGCCAGGTTGGGGGGGACAAAGTATTTATTTAAGAACGTTTTTAAAAGGTAACGGTGACGGCTTGAGAAGCACGCTTGGCTTTTTCTAAGGCTTCTTCAATAGAGTTGCCTCTGGCAAGCGCAACACCCATGCGGCGTCTACCGGCGATTTCAGGCTTACCGAACAGTTTGATTTGTGTGTCCGGTTCGTTAAGCGCTTGATACAGATTGCCGAACGCTGTTTGTGTCGATTGCCCGGTAGGCAGAATGACGCTGGAGGCCGAAGGACCATGCTGGACAATATTCGGAATCGGCAGCCCAAGGATTGCGCGTACATGCAGTGCAAACTCGGAAATGTCCTGAGAAATCAATGTCACTAGGCCTGTGTCATGTGGTCGTGGCGACACTTCACTGAAAATGACCTCATCGCCTTTGACAAAGAGTTCAACGCCGAACAGTCCGCGCCCGCCGAGCGCATCCGTAATGCTTTTTGCCATCTGCTGTGCTTTTTCCAACGCTGTTGCTGTCATTGGATGCGGCTGCCAAGACTGACGGTAATCGCCGTCTTCCTGTAAGTGGCCGATAGGCTCGCAGAAGCTGGTGCCATCGATATGGCGTACAGTTAATAGTGTAATCTCGTAGTCGAAATCCACAAAGCCTTCGACAATAACTTTACCTTTGCCTGCACGTCCGCCTTCTTGCGCGTAATCCCACGCCTTATCAATGTCTGCTGCGGTTTTAATGACGCTTTGCCCTTTGCCTGAAGAGCTCATGATTGGCTTCACAACACATGGAATACCGATGTTGTTCACCGCCTGAACAAAGTCTTCTTTATTGTCTGCAAACGCGTAAGGCGAGGTCTTTAAGCCCAGCGTTTCTGCCGCCAAGCGACGAATGCCTTCACGGTTCATCGTCAATTGCGTGGCTTTGGCGGTCGGGACGACATTAAAGCCTTGTTGTTCAAGTTCAGCCAAGGTGTCGGTCGCAATCGCTTCGATTTCCGGTACGATGAAGTCAGGCTTTTCTTTGAGGATAATGTCACGCAATGCATCACCGTCAAGCATGCTCAAGGTGTAGCTTTTATCCGCAACTTGCATGGCTGGCGCGTTTTCATAGCGGTCAAGCGCAATCACTTCTATGCCAAAACGTTGTGCTTCTAAAGCGACTTCTTTTCCTAGTTCTCCTGAGCCACACAATAAAAGTTTGGTTGCGGTAGGTGAAAACTTGGTTCCAATGGTGACAGTGTTCGTAGCCGAATCCTGAGACATGGCATTTCCTTTGCTAAGTGTTTAGTAAATTGTTGTTAACTTATTGACATCAAACACTTTAGAATAACGTTAAGAGTCAATTTCGGACGGAAGTCGTTCAAAAGTGTTTACGCAGTTGTAGGCATATTATAGTCAAAGCCTTGTGCAAAAGTGACTAGACAATCGCCAATTACAACCGGGAAATAGAGAGAAACTAGGAAATTACCATGGTAAAAGACGACATGAGCCCGTTTTCAGAGGTTACGCTAAGCGATGCATCCATCGAAAGGCTAGCAAATGAAAGTCGTTTGGCGCATGAACAGCTGGGTGGCCTTGTGAGGGATAATGAGGCATCACTTCAAGCCAGATTGGAGATGGGAAATGTCAAAAATCTGTTGTCTGACTTACGTTATAAATTCTCTGGACGTCAGCAAGATGTCGAAAATCTTATAGAGGCCGAAGTGAAAGCCCGTACGGAAGAACTTTACCGAAAAGCGCATTATGATGCCTTGACGCACTTGCCGAATCGCAGCTATTTCCATGACTTGATGGAGCAGATGGTTCAGCGTGCCACCGACACCAATACCAAGTTCACCTTGCTTTTTCTCGATTTGGATGGCTTTAAGCAGGTCAATGACAATCTAGGGCATCATATTGGTGATGAACTGCTACGTCATGCCGCGGCACGCTTGGTCTCCTCGCTTCGTGAGAATGATATCGTTGCCCGTTTAGGCGGGGATGAGTTTGTTGCTCTACTGACCGACTCTGAAGACAACCGCGATATTATCGAAGGTATCTGCAAACGCATTATCAACGAGATTTCACGTCTTTATTGTTTTGATGGGCACGAAGTCAGAATCTCAACCAGTATTGGTGTCAGTCGTTTCCCTCATGATGGACGTATTGCTTCCGAACTGTCTGAAAACGCAGACAAAGCTTTATATGTCGCCAAGAATATGGGGAAAAAGCAATTCCGTTTCTACGAAGATGCACACACATCGCCAGATTTCTTGAATGAAAAGAGAGAATCGGATATTCGCGCTGCCTTGGAAATGGCGATTGGCAAGGATGAGTTGATTAGCTGCGTTCAACCGCAAATCGATTTAAAAGAAAGCCGTATCGTTGGCGGTTGCCTGTCTATTGCCTGGCAGAACCCTTTCTATGAAACTTTTTCCGATGGCGAGTGGGAAGAGAAGCTTGAAAATGCCTTGTGGGCAGATACCGCGGGGGATTGGTTGTTGGATACTGCTTGCCACTACTTAAAGGATTGGCAGGTATTGGATCCTGAATTTGTGGTGACCTTGCCGATTTTGAAACCTTTGTGGAATGATTCTTTGCAAAAGAAACTCGACGAAGCGGTTGAACGTTATGACATTCCAAAGAACCAGCTACAGTTATCCTTCTCTTTGAGAAGTTTGCAACAAGAAGGGGAAGACGTTAAAGAACTGTTACAGGCGCTGACTGAGGCAGGTTATCAATTGACGCTTTCTGATGTCGGGTCACAGCCTTTGGATTTGAATTTCCTAATGGGATTGACGATTCAAGAGTTTCGCTTCGATCCGATTTGGTTGGACAAGCAAATGCAATCCGAGCAGGGTAAACAGTGGGTGAAAGCCATTATTCAAATGGCACAAAGTTTGGATGCCTGTATGATTGCCGGCGGTATTCACTCAGAACAGCAAGCGGAAGAACTTAAACACTGGGGCTGTGCTTATGGGCAGGGACCTTATTGGTCAGAAAGAATCGAAACCGAAAACTTCAAAACACTGATTGGGTGATCCCAGTTTCAGCGCTTTTAAACGCAATGCCGTTTCCGACATTGCGACTCATCTTGCTTAATTAAACCGCTTCCAACAATGCTTCTTCAGCACGGTTCAACGAAGTCGATTTATGATCGTTGTTCGCCATGTCTGGTGCTGTGACCACCTTAACATCCGTAATCCCGATAAAGCCTAAAACCGTTTTCAGATAAGGGGTCACGTGATCAAATTGGTTATAAGGCGATTCCGTGTAGTTTCCGCCTGAAGTCAAAATAACAATCGCTTGTTTACCTTCCAATAAGCCCTTTGGACCATTTTCTGTGTAAGTGAAAGTTTCGCCCACACGTACGACTTGATCCAAGTAGGCCTTCAAAGAAGAGGGAATGCCGAAGTTATACATCGGTGCGCTAATCAATAAAGTGCTGGCTTCACGCATATCTTGTAGTGCCTGGTTTGACTCGTTCAATTGCGCGTTTTGATCCGCACTACGGCTTTCAGCCGGGGTGTACATTGCCTGAATGGTGGCTTCCGACAAATGAGATGGCGGATTAACGCCCAAATCGTGATGGATAATCTTGCCCTGTGGATGCTTGCTCAACCATTCCGCTTGATATTGGTCTGCCAGATGTTTGGAATTAGATCCTTGTGACAAAGCGCTGCTGTCGATTCTTAGTAGGGTCGCCATGTGAAATTCTCCTAGAGGGTAATACAAAGTGAACCCTTATTCTAAGGAGAAGATTAATGATGAAAAATAGCTTAATGTGAAAAATACTATTGCTATATTGGCAATAATTTTTATTGAGAGAATAAAAAAGGCCTCTTATTTGAGGCCTTCATTTGAGGAGAGGAACGATTATTTCAAGTTTGAAAGAATCGCTTTTTCCACGTCATCAATTTTTTGTGTACCGTCTACTTTGATGTACTTGATTGAAGTATCGTTAGCGGCTTCTTGCGTGTAGTAGTCGACCAAAGGAGCGGTTTGATCGTGATAGACTTTCAAACGATCCAATACAACATTTTCTTGGTCGTCATCACGTTGAATCAGGTCTTCACCAGTTTCATCATCCTTGCCTTCAACTTTAGGTGGGTTGTAAACCAAGTGGTAAGTTCTGCCTGAACCTGGGTGAACACGACGTCCAGCCATACGGTTAACAATTTCAGAATCTGGCACATCGATTTCAATCACGGCGTCGATTGCCACACCAGCAGCTTTCAAAGCATCTGCTTGTGGAACCGTACGAGGGAAACCGTCCAATAAGAAACCATTGGCACAATCGGCTTCTTGAATGCGCTCTTTCACCAAACCGATAATGATTTCATCTGTTACCAACTTACCCGCATCCATAAAAGACTTGGCCTGTTTTCCTAAGTCTGTCCCTGCTTTGATGGCAGCACGTAGCATATCGCCAGTAGAGATTTGAGGGATGTTGAATTGCTTGGTCAAGAACTGTGCTTGTGTTCCTTTACCCGCGCCCGGTGCGCCTAGAAGAATAAATTTCATGTGGATTCCTAAATTTTACAGCTTGTATGAATAAGTTTTGGGCAGCGATTTTATCATCTGTGCCTTGCCGCCTTTGCGCTGGAATGGTGTTCAAATTCCAAATACATTTCAAAATGAATTTTAAGGCGGCTTAAAAGTTTGGGTATTTTATCATAGAGTGTTTTGCACACCCAATGTGCTTGTTAAAAACTGCCAGGTTGGGGGGTTATTGGCTTTTCAGCAGGGATTCTATGGTGTGTAAAGATTGCTGCTGATAATGCCCGCCGAACAAATTGAGGTGGTTGAGCTGATGGTAGAGTTGATACAAAGGTTTGCGCATCCGGTAGCCTTTGTCGATAGGGAAAACGCTGTTGTAGCCATCGTAAAACGCTTTGGAGAAACCGCCAAAAAGCTCTGTCATTGCCAAATCGGTTTCGCGGTCACCGTAATAACTGGCGGGATCAAAAAACACCGCTTCACCCGTGGCAAGAAACGCGCTGTTGCCGCCCCAAAGATCACCGTGTAACAGAGAGGCTTCTGGGCGATATTCCTGAAAGAATTTAGGGAGCTCATCCGCTAAACGTTTGCCGGCATCCACCAGTTGACTGCTTGCGCCATTGCTCTCTGCCAGCGCAAGTTGAGGGAGTAATCTGGCTTCGCGATAGAAGCTGATCCAGCTGTTATGCCATGGATTTTTTTGCAAGGTGTGACCGATGTAGTTGTCTTCAAACCAGCCGAATTGTTTATCATCGTTTATTTGATGGTGCAGCAACGCCAAGTCTCTGCCGCGTTGTTCATCATCCCCTTGACCAACCATATGAAAATAGGTCAAAAGCAAAAAGGCTCTATCATCAGCAATGCCATATGCAAGAGGTTTGGGGGTGTCAATCACACCTGTGTCGAGAATCGCCCGAAGGCTATGGGCTTCGGTTTCAAACAGCGGGAGGCTATCGACATGGTTTACTTTCAGGAAGTAAGTGTCATCCAGTGTTTTGACATGAAATGCTTGATGGATGTCGCCGCCTCCGACAGGTGAGGCGGTTTCGATATGCAGATTTAGACCATGTTCAGTGCTTAAAACTTGAGAAAGTGCCGACCAATTCATAGTGTCTTCCCTGCGTTATCCAAATGACTATTGAAACAGCTTTTGCGTCATTTCTTCGATGTTTTTTTCCGATACGTTAGGCACCTTTGGAGCATGTCCTTCTCGGAAGACTTCAAAGAAAGCGCCGGGGGTGTCTGCCGGAACGGCATTACCTGTTGTTTTGTCGATAGGAACATTCACCAAACCATCGGGAATCGCAAAAGGTACATTCGGATAGGGTTTCAAAGCCTCTCTCATGTACTCGATCCAGATTGGCAGCGCCGCGCGCCCCGCAAATTCATTACGCCCCAAGGTGCTTGGTTGGTCAAACCCTACCCAAACGCTGGTGGCAATGTGAGGGTTGAACCCAGAGAACCATGCGTCTTTCTGATCGTTGGTGGTTCCGGTTTTCCCTGCAATGTCCTTTCTATTCAATACTTTAGCCGCTTGTGCTGTACCGTGGTTGATGACGTCTTGCATCATCGTTGTCATGATATAGGCATTCTGTGGCGTAATGATTTTCGGTGCAGTGGTTGGGTCGTCCGGTGTGCATTGGACGGTACAGGCCTTTTTAGGATTCGCCTGATAAATGACATCGCCATCAAAATTCTGAACTTTGTCGATGATGAAGGGGTCAATCAAATAACCGCCATTGGCAAAAGTGGAATAGCCGCGTACGACTTCTTCCGGTGTAAACTGAACCGACCCCAGTGCCAAAGATAAATCGCGATGCAGATTGAGCTGGTCTTTCGGGAAGCCGAAACGTTCGATGTACTTGATGGCATAAGCAATACCGACGTGCTGCAACAAACGGATGGAAACCAGGTTGCGCGAATGCATGAGCGCCACTCTCAAACGTGTCGGACCATAGAAACGACCGGAATAGTTTTCTGGGCGCCAAACATCTTCCAACGCGGCATCGTGGAATACAACAGGCGCATCATTGATGATGGAGGCAGCCGTCATGCCGTCTTCCAGCGCACTGGAGTATAAGAACGGTTTGATGTTTGACCCCACTTGTCGGCGCGCTTGGGTCGCACGGTTGTATTTGCTGCGGAAGAAATCATAACCACCAACCAACGCTTTGATGCTACCGTTATCCGGGTCAACGGAAATCAATGCAGCTTCGGTTTTCGGGTTTTGGGCTAGTTGCCAACCGCTATCGGTCAACTGTAGGTAAATGGCATCGCCGACATTCAGGACATCGGTGATTTTTTCCGGTTCAGGACCTGTTTTGTTGACATCAATGTAAGGGCGCGCCCACTTGATACTGTCCAGAGAGATGTGCGTAACCGTCCCGTCTTCGAGCATCACCGTTGCGTCATCATCGGTGGTTTCGGTGACGGCACCAACATCCAGTGACGCAAAAGTTTTCAAGTCACTGAGTTCTGAAATCAATTGCGCATGATCGGTCATGATAGTGGGAGCGAAATGGGTGATAGCACCACGATAACCATGACGTTTTTCATAGCTTTGCAAGCCATCGCGTACCGATTTGTTGGCAATATCCTGTAGATGCGAATCAATCGTGGTGGTGATGGTCAAACCGTTCTTCAACGCATCGTCGCCAAAATGTTCGATAGCGAAGTCACGCGCCATTTCTGCAACATAACCCGCTTCAACATCAATGCGGGAACCGGTCAATTTGGCATGAACCGGAACCGCCATCGCCTGATTCATCTCTTCTTCAGTGATGTAGTGGTTTTCATACATACGTTTCAGCACGTAATCACGGCGAAGCTTGGCGCGTTCAGGGTTGTAAATCGGGTTGTAGCGAGAAGGGGCTTTCGGCAAACCGGCAAGCATCGCAAACTCATTCAGCGACAAATCTTTCAGGTCTTTTCCATAATAGGTTTGCGCTGCGGCGGCAAAGCCATAAGAACGGTAGCCCAAGAACATTTTGTTCATGTAGAGTGCGAGGATCTCTTCTTTGCTGATTTGGTGTTCGATTTTGTAAGACAGCACAATCTCGTTCAGTTTACGCAAATAGCTCTTTTTCTTGGTCAGGAAGAAGTTTCTGGCAACCTGCATGGTGATGGTTGAACCGCCTGATTTCTTGTGTCCGGTGGTAATCAATTCATAGACGGCACGTGCCAAGCCTTTGAATGAGATGCCGCCATGCTTGAAGAAGTCTTCATCTTCCGCGGACACAAGGGCTTGAGTCATGCGCTCAGGAATTTGAGTGTAATCCAGCGGAATACGTTTTTTCGTACCGATTTCGCTGATGAGTTTGCCGTCTGAGGTCAGGATTTTCAAAGGCACCTGATAGGAAACATCTTTCAGACTTGAAGCATCAGGAAGCGTTGGGTAGATCGTGACAGCGTAGTAGATAACACCGGCTAGGAAGAGAAAGAATCCAGAAAAGAAGCTAAACCAAAAGAATTTTTTAAAAAAACCACGTTTTTTCTTTTTTGGGGGAGTGTTCTCTGGTTCGGATGCTTGACGATCGTAATAATCGTCATTTCGCAATTCATCTGACATAAATTAAGTAATCGGTTGTTATTCAAGGTAAATTAAGGGGCCATTATACGTGATAACCCGCTGGCTAAAAAGCATGTAAAGATGACAATATTGTAAAAAAGACATAAAAAAACCCGGCTTAAGCCGGGTTTTTTGAAAATGACTGTGAAAACAGGAAATCTTATTTGTTAGATTTTGAATAACGCCCTGTTTTGATGTCATCGTACATCAAGTATAAGTTTCCACCTACGATAATAACGATCGCAGAAATCACACCGAACATACCGATGTCAACTTGTAGTGATTGAGGAAGGATGCCCGCCCAAATCCCTAAAAGTACTAGCAATGGAATGATAACCGCGATTGTTAGCGTTCCAAGCATTTTCATAAAATTGTTCATTTGTTTTTCCTCAGATAGTTGTAAGTCCATAACAACAACTCGAACTATACTGTTCTGGGCGCAAAAATTCAAATAAAAATATTGATTCGCATCAAGAAAGAATCTTTATTAGTCGTTAGAAGGAAAATCTCTGTACAAGCAAGTGCTTGCGTCACTTTTGGCTTATTCAATATTCTGGATTTGCTCACGCATTTGTTCGATGAGCACTTTGCATTCGACACTTGATTGTGTCAGTCTCGGATCAATGGCTTTTGAACCGAGTGTATTGGCCTCCCGATTCAGTTCCTGCATGAGGAAATCCAGCCGTCTGCCTACCAGTCCTTTGGTGGTTAGAAGGCGTGATACTTCCGTCAGGTGTGTTTGCAAGCGCTCAATCTCTTCAGAAATGTCCGCCTTTTGAGCAATAATCGCCACTTCCTGATGAAAGCGATGATCGTCAACTTGCCCAGCCAACTCTTGAATGCGTTGTTTTAACGCTTCAGTATGTTGGCTCAAAGCTTCTGGGTAGATAGCCTTAACGGCATCGACTTCGCTTTGCAGAAGGTTGATTTTTTCCGACAGGATGGTTGCTAAAGCTTGCCCTTCGCGACTACGCGCTTCATTGAGTTGTTCCAAAGCTTGTTGCAAGCAGTCGAGAATAGCGCTGTTCAGTTTATCCGCTGATAATGTTGATTGTTGGGTTTGTAACACGCCCGGCCATTTCAAAATATCCAATGGACTCAAGTTGGTCGCTTCCGGTAAGGATAGCTGAACGGTTTCAATGGATTGCACCAATCGATTGACCAGATTAATGTCCACATGAAAACTGCTTTCACCTTCAGTCAGATCGACTTGAAGTGTGCCTTCGAGTTTACCGCGACCGATGGATTGTTTGATTTTTTCTCTGGCGGGCATTTCGACGGTTTTGAGGTTTTCCGCCATTTTCAGGTAGATTTCGAGGTAGCGTTGGTTAACACTTCGAAGCTCCCAGCTGATTTTCCCCCAGTCCTGTTGTTGTTCTACTCTGGCAAAAGCTGTCATGCTTTTCATGCGTTACCCACCTTCTTCGGCATTGATAAGCCTTATGTTTAATGTTTGTTGCAAGACGGTTTGAGTGCAAGGGCATCGTCTCGTATAATCCATCCATTCTAATAAAAAGTACTCGATAAGGACAAATCTAATGAGACCAAGTGGCCGTCAAACCGATGAAATGAGAGCTGTAAGACTGACAAAAAACTTCACAAAGCACGCTGAAGGTTCCGTGTTGATCGAGTTTGGAGATACCAAAGTGATTTGTACTGCGACGGTAGAAGAAAAAATTCCGCCTTTTCTAAAAGGGCAGGGCAAAGGTTGGGTAACAGCCGAGTACGGTATGTTGCCACGCTCGACCGGAACGAGAATGCGTCGTGAAGCGAGTGCTGGAAAACAGGGCGGTCGCACGGTTGAAATTCAACGATTGATTGGTCGTTCATTAAGAGCGGGTGTTGATTTGGTAAAGCTTGGTGAGCGCAGCATCACGATTGACTGTGATGTTATTCAGGCCGATGGCGGTACGCGTACCGCATCCATTACCGGTGGTTTTGCTGCCATGGCGCTGGCGCTGGATACTTTGATAAAAGACGGCAGCTTAACTGAAAATCCATTGATTCAAAACGTGGCATCGGTTTCAGTTGGGGTTTACCAGGGAACGCCGGTGCTGGATTTGGACTATGCCGAAGACTCGACTGCCGAAACCGATATGAACTTGGTGATGACTGAAGATGGGCGCTTTATTGAAGTACAGGGTACGGCAGAAGCAGAGCCTTATTCTTTGGAAGAAATGAACGCGATGCTAGCGTTGGGCGCGAAAGGCATTAAAAAGTTGATCCAAAAACAGAAAGCGATGCTTGCCGAATAACGCGGAGCGAGTGAACAGATGAAAAAGGTGGTTTTGGCAACCGGCAATGCCGGTAAATTGGCGGAAATGCAACATATCTTGTCTCCGTTGGGCTTTGAGGTGCATCCGCAGTCCGAGTTTTTTCAGGAAGAAGCAATAGAGGATGGATTGAGCTTTATTGAAAACGCCCTGATTAAAGCGCGTTTCGCCAGCGAAAAAACTGGGTTGCCTGCCATTGCCGACGACTCCGGGCTGGAAGTGCCTGTGTTACAGGGGCAACCGGGTATTTATTCCGCACGTTATGCCGAAGGCTATAAAGGGCAACCTGCTTCAGATGCTTTGAACAATGAAAAACTTCTGGAAACCATGCTAGGCAAAACGGAACGTGAAGCCTGCTACTACTGCGCAATGGTTTATGTTGAGCATGCGCAAGACCCAACGCCGAAAATCGGCTTAGGACAGTGGTGCGGTCGTTTGCTGGAAGCCCCTCAGGGAACCGGCGGCTTTGGCTATGATCCGCTCGTGTGGTTTGATGCGTTTGGTTGTACCGCAGCGGAGCTTTCCAAAATTCAGAAAAATGAAGTCAGCCATCGCGCTCAAGCCTTACAACAACTGATGGCTCAACTCTAGCGGATGACTTCTCAATCAAAAGTAATAGTCAATACCGACAGATATGCTTGATAAACCGAATTTCGATTCATTCACCAAACGGTTGTATTCCACATAGCCTGTCATATTGGTTGTCCCCAATCTTGTACGTGCACCAAAACCAAAGGCGATATCGGTTGATTCCTTATAGCCCTGAACCAAAGCGCCGTCTGTAACTATTCCGGTATCCAGTTTGGTATAGGCTGCGCCCAAAAGACCATAAGCCTCAATCCCTTCCATATTGATGAAAGCCTTTCTCAGCCGAATGGTGAACAGCGTGTCGACCTTTTGATAGGCCGATTGCCCATTCCAATTGACTTTGTCGTCAGATAGCGGGGTTGCCAGTCCGGCTTCAATGGCAAGCGTATCGTTAAGATGGTGTCCAAGTTTCAGCATGACAGATTTTGGCGAGCTGGAAGAAACGTCCGGGTTGTCAATGCTGAACAGGTGATAGCTTAACCCCCAATAATCGGACAAAATTCTTTTTGCCGAAGGGTTGGCTAAGACAGCAGTTTGGTGTGTTTGTTGAGATGTTTTTTGTGCAGGCAGCGGTTGAGGCAGTGGCGGAATGTTGGAAGTTGCCGCATTTGCGATACTGAAAATACCAAGCATCAGCCAGCACAAAGCCGCGCCGAACAAGGGTTTTACATAGGAATTCGTCAATCTTTCTTGCATCGTTTGTTTCCACTCGATTGGTTGATGCTTATGTTAAGCAAAGAGTGTGCAAACTTGCAAAAAACGACAATCAGTTGAATTGATTTTCCGGTAAATTGGCGGCGAAGAAATCTTCTTTTGCGGTTTGAACCATCGGCCAAGGCCCACAAAGATAAACGCGAAAATCTGCCAGGTTGGGGTGACGCGCCAAGACCACTTGGTGAACCAATCCTGTCAACCCGGCATCGTTTTCGCTCGGCTCGGACAAGACTTCAATATAGTCCAGATTGTCGTGATGTTTCGCCAAGGCAATCATTTGATTACGCATGTAGAGGTCTTCTTTGTGTTTTGAGCCCCAATAGAAGTGGATGGTGTTTTCACATCCCGATGCCAGCAACTCATCTAACAAAGCTTTCATCGGTGCAAAACCGGTACCACCGGCAACGAACAGAATCGGTTTTTTGCTTTGGCAAATGTCTTCATCAAGCTGATATTGCGGTTTTGGTCCCTCAACCAATACTTCTTCGCCTGATGTCAGAGAGAAAAGGCGATCATTCCAAGCATTGTCTTCATGCTTGCGGATGTGTAGCTCAATACGACCATCGTTGCGCGGTGAAGAAGCAATGGAAAACGGTTTCAGGTCTTCCTGCTCGAAGCCTAGCATAATGTAGTCACCGGCTTGATAACGGAAAGGCTGAGTCGGCTTGAGAATCAACTGAATGGTGTCTGCCGTGAAGTGTTCGACCTGAATAACTTTAAAAATTTGACTCATTTTCATCGCTTGTTTAGCTCTATTGTGGCGCTTGAGTAGCTTGTATCTTTGCTGTGCGTTGCAATAATGGGTTAAAAATCAGAAGCGGAATTCGCTCCAAACCGGGGCGTGATCCGATGGCTTTTCCATGCTGCGAACCGCATAATCCACGCCGCTGTCTACTGTGCAGGCATTCAAAGATTCTGTTGCCAGTAGCGTGTCGATGCGAAGACCGCGTTTCGGGTCGTCTTCAAATCCTTTTGAGCGGTAATCAAACCAGCTGAAGGTGTTGTTATCGTCAGGGTGAACGGTACGGTAAGTGTCTTTCAACCCCCAACCAATCAGCTTTGCCCACCACTCACGTTCTTCCGGCAAGAAACTGGTTTTACCGGTTTTCAGCCAGCGTTTTTTGTTTTGTTCACCGATACCGATATCAATGTCCTCAGGCGAGATGTTGAAATCTCCCATCACAATCAGTTTTTGTTCAGGAGAACATTCTGTTTGCAGATAGGTCATCAAATCCTGATAGAACCTTTCTTTTGCCGGAAACTTCACCGGATGCTCACGGTTTTCACCTTGCGGGAAGTAACCGTTGATCACACGGACTTCATTGCCGTTTGCATCGCGGAAGTCGCCGATAATCATGCGTTTTTGTGCCGTTTCGTCATCGGTTTTCCAACCGTATTGCGTGTTGACCAGCTCAACAGTGTCACGATAAAGCAACGCCACCCCGTAATGGGTTTTTTGCCCCATGAAAACGGCGTTGTAGCCCATGGCTTGAATATCCACCAACGGGAACTCGTGGTCTTGTACTTTGGTTTCCTGCAAACCGATGATATCCGGGCATTGGCTGTCGACCAGCGCTTGAAGCTGGTGGAGTCTCATACGTACACTGTTGACATTAAACGAAACGACTTTCATAACTAAATATTCTGATTGATTAAAACAAAGGCAAGATTATATCAAAGCATAGGGCTTTAAGCAGTGACAAATCCGACTAAATGACAAGGTTATTGCGGTAAAAATGGGATTAGAAAAACATGCGACCTTGTTCTTCTACCGCTCGGCGAACCAAAGACTGCTTCAGAACTACCGCTTCTTGCGGCAGTCTGCCGGAGACAATCGCATCAATTAGGTAACGTGGTTTGGTGTTCATTTGTTTTGCCATTTCAACCAAATCAACATATTCCAAATCGGCGGTCAGTTCCGCATCAATCATGTGACCGAGAGCACCGAGGGTTTTTTCCGTTTCCGCCACAAAAGTATTCGGGTTGAAGGTTAGAATCTCCAGCGAACCCTGTTGTTCTATTTTCGCCAGATTGAATTTCGTGAACTGTACCAGTAGTTTTTGGGTGTGGCCTTTGGTGAACCCCAAAATCTGTTGGCTGGTGTCAATGATTTTGACTATCGGCACATGTGCTTGCGCATTATCGGCAGTTTGCACTGGCGTGTATTCCTGTGGGTCAGGTTGTCTCGCCCAAGCAGGCGTAGAAGCTGACGCTGCCGATGGTTGCGGTGTTGTCGTCACCGTTTGTTTTTGCGTTTGCAGAAACAGCATAATCAAGTGTGCCAATGAAGACAGAGCATGCCCCAAGGTGGATTTTTCGGTTGCGAAATCGTTCAGTGTCGCCACGCGTTTGATTAAAGAGTTGACGATGGCACGAAACAAAGGTGGCAAGGTCTCAATCATTTTATCGACATGTGCCTTGTCGATTTCATAGACTTCCGCATCCGTCTTCGCAATGGCAGATGCTACGCGAGGCGCGGACGAAATCACCGCCATTTCCCCAAAACAAGCGCCTTTTTTCAAGATGCCCAGTGTCACTGCCTTATCATCCTTTTGGGTGCTAATACGGATTTCACCCGATTTGATGATATAAATCTTATGTCCTGACTCACCTTCATTGAACAAGACATCGCCTGCCTTGAACTTCATCATCTTGTTGTCGGCGGCTTGGTTTTGGGTTGGTTGAGACATGGCTTCCGGCTTTATCTACACAGCGAACATATAAGCACATTTTTACATAAATTTAGGCATTGAGGTAGCCATGTTGTCGCACAAAGCGGATAAAAACGTTTTTGCGGGCGAAAGGGTTTTGATATGATTGCAGGCTAATGTTTTTTACGTTCATTCAGTGCGCAGTTTTTTGCCTATAAACAAAAAGATAAGGCTTTTGGTTTCCTGAGTTTCGGGGCGAGGAAAGTAAAGGCCGAAGAAAGTTTTTATAGAAAGCTTTTGTGGACTGCGCATCAATTTATAAAGGTTAATTTTTCATGAGCAGAGTGTTTCGATTAGTGATTTCATGCCCGGATCAAGTGGGTATCGTGGCAAAAGTGGCGTCGTTTATTGCAGACCAGGGCGGCTCCATTGTTGAAGCCAATCACCACACCGAAACTATGGATCATTGGTTTTTCATGCGCCATGAGATTCTAGCCAGCTCATTGAACAACGACTTAGATGGTTTCAAAGAAAAGTTCAGACCGATTGCCGAAGCCTTCAATATGCAATGGCAAGTGTTTGACTCGGCTAAGCCAAAGCGCATCGCGTTGTTTGCCAGTAAAGAGTCTCACTGTTTGGCAGACTTGCTGTATCGCTGGCATGAAAAAGACCTACCGGGTGAAGTCGCTTGCGTTATCGCCAACCACGATGACCTACGTTCAATGGTCGAGTGGTATCAAGTGCCTTTCCATCATGTACCCGTTACGCCGGAAACCAAACCAGAAGCTTTTGCAAAGTCTGAAGAACTGGCCGCAAAATATGAAGCGGATGTCATTGTTCTAGCGCGTTATATGCAGATTTTGCCACCCAATATGTGCCGTGATTATGCCGGTAAAGTCATCAATATCCACCACAGTTTCTTGCCGTCTTTTGTGGGTGCCAAGCCGTATCATCAAGCTTACGAGCGTGGTGTGAAACTGATTGGCGCGACCTGCCATTACGTGACGGAAGAGTTGGATGCCGGGCCGATTATCGAACAGGAAGTTATTCGTGTGAATCACTCACAGGATATTGAAGACCTGAAACGTCTGGGACGTGATGTAGAGAAAATCACCCTGTCACGCGGCTTGCGTTACCACCTGGAAGACCGCGTCTTGATTCACGGCAACAAAACAGTGGTGTTTGCGCCTTAATAAAGCATAGTTTGAAAGTTACAAAAAAGCGCTCAATTGAGCGCTTTTTTGCTTTAAAGAATGGCGAAAAAATCATCTGTTTTTGTTTTTCATAGTGGCTTTAACCAGTTTGCCGAAGTTTTTGTCTTTCTGTCTTTTCTCAAAGTAGGTTAACTCATTGAAAGCAGATTCTTTTTTCATTTTGATATAGTTGTCATAGCGTTGTTTAGATAACGCTCCACTTTCTATCGCTTCCAAAATAGCACAGCCTTTTTCATTGGTATGAGTGCAATTACCGAATTTACACTGTTCAGCCAGTGCAGATATGTCTGAAAAAGTTTCATCCAGCCCTGCATCTATGGATAAATTACCAAGCTCTCTCATGCCCGGGGTATCAATGAGCATTGCACCATTGTCCAACAGCATTAATTCACGGCTGGTTGTGGTATGTTTTCCCTTGTTTTGTTTTTTGCTGACGGATTGAGTTCTTAGCTGTTCGCTACCCAAGAGGTTGTTTAGCAAAGACGTTTTGCCGACCCCTGACGACCCGAGCAAACAGTATGTCTGGCAAGGCGCTAGAGCTTCTTTCACGCCATCAATGTTGTCGCCACTTAAACTACTAAAAGCCACTATCCTGACGTTAGGCGCAATATCCGTAATGCTTTTTTTGAGCTCATCCACTTCACTTTCAGAAATCAAATCGCATTTACTTAAGAGAATAACAGGGGTGATGCCGCCTTCATTCACCATCACTAAATAGCGTTCCAATCTTCTAAGGTTGAAGTTGTAATCCGCGGATTGAATAATGAAGGCCACATCTATGTTTGCTGCAATTAACTGAACATCAACTAACTTACCTGCAACCTTTCTCTTTAACAGAGTTTTTCTTGGTATTACGCCATGAATGATTGCATGCGTATCTTCGTCATAAAAGTCGGCATACACCCAATCCCCGACTGTAGGCAAGTCAGCAGATGAGTCGGCTGTGTAGAAAAGATGTCCTGATAGTTCGGCAAAAACATCCATCTCACCGTTAGTAATAACATATCTGTTCTTGTGTACGGCAACGACTCGGGCTACTTCATGAATTTCGGCTTGAGTTGTATCGAGTTGTTCTTGAAACCAGTCATCAAAGCCAATTTTTTTAAGAGAATTGGTCATTCTACTTGCCCAATGAAATACTGTTTAAACTGTTGCTCTAGCTGTTTCCGGCTAGTCATGCCGTTGGCTTTAACCAAATTTTCCCACGTGTGATTTTGTAGCACACGTTTTACCCAAAGCGTACGAAGAGGGGCTTCCATTTTCTGTAGCGCATCTGCATTGGACAACGCCCATTGTCGTAATTGATAAGACACTGCTTCAAAGGGTTGGTTGATTAAATAGCCTTGCGGAAAATCCGCTTTTGGCAGCAACGCTTTTGCCAAAACGCTCAAGACCAAGTCCGCTGATAGTGTTTGGAAACTGTCTGTCAGTAACCATGCGAACTGTTGGATGAAAGCGGTATGTTGTGCGGTGATTCGTTCACTCAACTCAGGGCAAAGAGGCAGCACCATCAATAACGAATGGGTGCTGCTGGCTTTGTCTCGCTTCTGCCCCAAATGCAATGCGGTAAATCCATTTTGATGCCAAAAATCTACCAGGTTGGGGGTGGCGCCAAAACTGGTGGTGATAGCGTTAATGTCGGCAGAATGCTGTTTTACATTGTCGATAAAGTGAGACAGTAGCGCACTGCCGATGCCTTGAGACTGGTTGATAGGTTGCACGGCAAGGCGCACGACTCTAAGCGTTTTATCAGTCAACCAAGCATCATTAGCGGTTTGCTGTTGCATGAGTTGCGGGAACAAGTGCCCTTGTTTTCTGCCTTGGTTTTCAACGGGTAAATTGCCTTCTTCCAAGGCAAACAGCACGCCGAGAATCTTGCCTTCCTGTTCTGCGATATAAAGATGCTGATTGGGGGTTTCGAGCAGTTGCATCAAATCATTCGGCGCGGTTTGGTAGTGAGCGAATGTCAGCAGTTGGAACAGTTGCGACAACTTGGTTTGGTCTGCGATGAGTTCGTCCACAGGGATAGCTCGATAACTTAAATCATCGGCATGGATTTGTGAGGTTTTGGGTTCGTTAGTGTTGTCATCAAGCGTGGCGAACAATAGGCATTGATTGAGCACTTTTTCCAGCGGGTCGCCCTCCGCCCAGCGAATCGGATGATGGAGTTTGGCGGTTTTGGTTTGCGGATAGTGCGCTTTGAGTGTGGATAAGAATCTAAGCGTAAAACCCCGCCCCGAGCCTTCATAGCCTTGTTGTGTGGTGGCGAAAATCAGGCGATTATGCTGCGTTGCCAAGGTCATGAGCAGTGGCAAGGGCAGGTGTGCGGCTTCGTCCACCATCAATAAATCGTAGTGGGATTCGGTCGCTGCCGCCAGTTCATCCGGCGCGATGAATTGCAGGCTTTTACGTGCGGTTGTCAGCTTGTTTCCCTGTTGCACGTCCATCTCAAAGCAGACCCAACCTGGCAGATTTTCAATGATGCGGATGGTGTCGGAATACTCTTCTATCAATTGGTTCAGCGTTTGCACCGCACCTTGAAATAGGGCTTGGGTTTGATCTAATCTTGCAGCGGTGACGGCAATGGTTTGTTTGCCCTGTTGTAACAACCGTATCGCCGCCACACCCAGCAGTGTCGATTTGCCGCGTCCTCTATCGGCAGTGAGTACTAAGGGACGATGACGATGACCGAAGGCGACGGATTGAATTTGTTCCCACGCGGCTTGCTGATCTTCGGTGAGTAACAAGGCTGGTTTGTCAGGAGACATATTTTTCAATGACGTGGCTGTTTCCAATGGCGTAGCGCTTGGCAATGTCGGTAGCGCGGTGTTTTGAGAAACCCATAGCACTTCTTGCTGCTCGGCATGGGTTTGAAGGCCGTCCCAGAAAAAGCGATTGAAGCCTTTCAGACTGTCTTCCAACGTGAGTGGGTAGCTTAGAAATCTGGCATTCGCCGGGTTGGGCAGCGCGCACCAGTCGGCAGGTAAACTCAGCCAGCAAATGCCCCCGGCACGAATCATGCCCCCGGCTTGCCCGAGTGCATTGGCATCCAACCCTTGCTCGCCAGTGAAAATGACAAAATCGGTTTCTTGCCCCAGTTTGTGCGGTAGGGTTTTGGTGGTGATGGCTTCGGCATACTCGAAAGCAGAATTTTCAATGGTTTGCACCACTTCCAATCCAGACAGATTCGGATTGTGTTGCGCCAGTGCCGTTAAGGCTTGATGGATGGTTGTGTGTCGCCACTCTGCATCGCCAATCAATACCACACAAGCACGATGCCGTTGCTGGGCTAGATGATCGTGCAGGTCGTTACACCAGCGAAGCCAGTTGTCAGCAAAGGGAGAGGCGTTGGAAGTCGTTGGCATGGCGATGATTAATTGACCTGAAAAGTAATTCGGGTATGAGTCGGAACATAGTCGAGAACGATTTTATCGCCTTTTCGGGCTTTAATGACCTGAATCTGCAAGGTTTGTCCGTCGATAAAACGGGTTTTGATCTGCGCATAGCTTGGTGTTCGGGTCTTGAGCTGACTTTCACGCGGCGCTTGGCAGGCGTGTGGCTCAAAGTAAATATGGTGTATTTCGCCTATTTTTATCGGCAATGGCGTGTGATTGCCTTGTGACGAACGGAAGCGTGTCAAATGGCTGAGCTTCGGGGTGTAAAAGCGCCAATGATGCGTGGTGATTTGTCCGGCTTCTCGGGTTTGTACTTCTGCAAGGTACTCGGCATTCCAATCAAGTCGGAGTCTTGGGAACAGCGCATACCACTCTGGTTTTTTGCCGCGGTTTTCATGGTTGGGGTCGTTGAGGTTGGTCATGGTGCGCTCTATCACCACCGGCGTTTTTTGCTGCCCTTCCACGCGGTAAAGTTTGAAGCTGCCGTTGACGAACGTGATGCGTCCCCAATAAATCGGGTTGATTTGAATATGCACCGGGTAGCCGGAGGCATCACACTCTGGCAGTGGGTCGGGCATTTCTTCATAAAACACCGGGGGAACGGTGCTGCCGTCCTGCGGCCAGACAATCCACTTCGGGTTTCGATGGGCGATGTTATAGCGAGCGCGGTCAAACGCTTGTTTGGGAATCATCACATTGCCGCGGCAAATTCCTTTATAGGCCAGTTCGCCGGGACGAGGGTCGATAGGGTTTTGGCAAAGCTCCGCCAATTTCAGGTTACTGGTTTCCGCCGTGAATGCGGACGCGACCGAGTGAGCGCCGGGTTTTTTGCCATCGACGCGGTAAACTCCCGTACCGATTTGATCTATTGTCATATCCAGCAAGCCGAGGCGGTGATAAATGGCGGACATCAAGTCATCGACAAACGGTTTGGCGCTGTCTCGGTTGAAGCTGATGACTTCATTTACGCCAGCGGGATAACCGACGGCATAGGCTCTGTCGGAAGGTGTTTTGCCGGTAAAATCTGCCAGGTTGGGGGTCTGCACATGCTGTTGTAGGTTGTTGACGACGCAATAGCGGGAATGGTTTAGTGCGGCTTTATCGAGTTTTTCATTCGATTGCAAAGGGTTTAGCCCCAATTGATGGCGAAGTTGATTGATGTAATGCAGGGCATTTTGGGCAATCCGTTCGCTGGGTAAGGCTTTGTGTTGTGGTGCGACGACTTCTTTGGGGGCTTGTTCAATTTTCCCCGTTTGTCTGAGGAATTCCGGCGGTGTCAGCACCAGCAGGAACAACTGGTACATCAGAAAAAGCAGTGCCAGTATGAGGATAAGGAGTTTAAGCAGTCTCATTTGAATTTCAATTTACCGGCTTGGGTTACAACCATTCAGACAAGGGTTTTGGCTTGCCGAGATAATAGCCTTGACCATAGGTGATGCCGATTTTGGTCAGCACTTGCAGGTCTTGCTCGGTTTCGACATATTCCGCCACGGTTTTTTGGTTACGCAGTGCGCTGATTTCCTGAATATAGCGGATAACCGCTTTGTCCGAAGGATCGGTGTGCATATCCTTGATGAAGCTGCCGTCGATTTTCACCACGTCGAAAGGTAAGCTTTTCAGGTACTCGAACGAAGACATCCCAGTACCAAAATCATCCAACGCCAAGCCGATGCCTAGGTTTTTGCAATATTGAATAAACTGTGCCGCCTGATTGAAGTTGCCGATGGCGGAAGTCTCGGTGATTTCCAGTTCGAGCTTTTGCCAAGGGAAGTGGAAGGTGGCGACCGCTTGTTTGAGTTTTGCCTGAAAGTCGGGATGATTCAAACTTGAACCAGCCAGATTGACGTGCGCCAGATGCAGTTTGTCCAAATGCTCCGGGTGCGCACTCACGGTTTCGATAAAGTGCCACAGCACATAACTGTCGATTTCGCTCATCAACTGGTAGCGTTCTGCAGTTGGGAGGAATCTATCCGGCGGGATGATATTGCCTTCGCTATTGCGTAAACGCAGCAGAATTTCATAGCCGAATTGTTTGCTGGCGGCATCCCCTTCCTGGAGCGGAACAATCGCTTGGGCATAGAGTTCGAATCGTGCCGAATGACCGGAGCCATCATTGGCAAGCGCTTCTTTGACCATGTTGGCGGTTTGTAATTCTTGGTTGTAAAGCGCGGCTTTTTTGTCATCTAGCTGGAAGATATGCAGTTTATTGCGCCCTAAAGATTTCGCGGTGTGGGTTGCTGATTCCAGTGCTTTGATGAGCTCTTCCAAGGTGTATTCATTCGGCTTGAAAACCACCATGCCGAGCGATGCCGAAACCGAATGGGCTTCGCCCTGCCAAGTAAAGCGGAAGTCCGACAGGATGTCGAGCAATCCGTTGGCGACGAACATGGCTTGCTGCTCGGAATATTGAGGCAGGAGCAAATAGAAGATGTCGCTTTCGACGCGCCCGATTATGGCCTCTTTTGGTAGGTGTTGCAGACAGTGTTGCGACACCATTTTCAATAATTCGTCGCCGGCTTGATGACCCGCGGAGTCGTTAATCAAACGGAACTGGTCGATATCAATGGAAATAATGGTGTGGCAGTCAACGCTGTCGTCCTGTAGGCAGGTTTGGATCTGTTGTTCGAGATAGTAGCGGTTGAACAAGCCGGTTAAGGAATCGTGCTCGGACTGATAGCGCATTTGTTCGGTAGTGGATTCGATTTTCTGAATCATCTGATTGTAGCCGTCGAATAACTTACCGATTTCGTTTTGCGAGCTGGTTTCAACGGGGTAGAAGCGGTTGCGTACGACATCGTTTTTTTGCATGGAATCCGCAAGTAAATTGAAAGGCTTGTTGTAGCTTCGGCTGATCCACCAAGCCAGAGCCAAGGCAAAAATGAGTTCCAGCGGCAAAGCCAGTATCAGGAAAATCAGATGTTTTTCAATTTGGGTTGAGAAGTCTTCCATGTCGATCACGTAAGCCACTGAGCCAAAGCGATGCCCCCCTTCCTCCAGAGGATGTCTGACATAGAGGTCAACGCCGGAAAACTGTGGGGTCTCGGTGCTTTTTGCAATCAAATCATGGTAATGATGCGGGCCGTGATGGTAGGTGTAAATGGCTTTGTTGTCGTTATCAAACAGCACCACGCGGTCTATTTGTTGGAACCCGGAGAGCGTGAAATTCAAGTCAGCATAGGCGTCGGCGTTGTTGGAAAGCAAGCCTTCCAATAAGTCATGTTTTAGGGCTGTGTTGATTTGGTCGGAGAGTTCAATCGCGAGACTCTGGCGTTGTTTTTTGTCCAGCAAGAAGGCAACGCCCAACGAGCTGATGGCAACCGTAAAGGTGACGACGGAGATGAGAACCATCAACTGGAATTTGATGCTGAGTTTGCGCCACATATACGTTTAATTGCTCCGTTCTTGTGTCATGGTTTCAGGTCAGTTGCCATTCTCTTTAGAGAAAGAGGGGTTCACAATCGGCAGTGCCAAATCGTTGCCCCATTGTTTCCAAGACGCATCATAGTTGGCGACATCATAGCCCAGCTCTCGTAATGCAAAGTAGTTGGTTGCCGAAATGCGCCCGATTGCACAGTAGATAATCACTTTCTTGTTTTTGGGAATATCCGAATAGACTTTTTCTAATTCATTTACCGGCTGAAAACTTGCCATGTGGTTTTCCAGCTTCAAGTTGTGCGAGGCGGGAATGCTGATGGCCGTTGGGATATGCCCGAAGCGTTTAGCAGAAGATTGTTCGCCTAAGTATGCCGGTAAAGGACGGGCATCGATAATTAAATCATTGGGGTTTTTGGTGGCCAGCAGTGTCGAAAATTTGGTGGCGAGTCGTTGGTGTTTCACCTCGGCGATGTAATTGCTCGGCGTGGCAAAGGGCACGCGGTCAGTGGTTGGATAGCCTTTATTGGTCCAATAGTCATAGCCGGTACTGAGCACCTTCACTTTTTGCAGACCGTAGACCTCAAGCGTCCAAAATAATCTCGCAGCATCGACCAATGCGCCGTCGTCATAAATAATGACGGGGGTTTGGATGTCCAGCCCAAGCTTACGGAACAAGGCTTGTGCCTGGTTGGGTTCAATGACCTGACCGTTGGTTTTCTTGTGTGCATAGGTCCAGTTAACAGGAAAATTCAGCGCACCGGGAATATGGTCTTGCTGGTAGAGCGCTTCCGAACGTGCATCCAACACCACAGCTGTTTGATGGTGTTGCTCAATGGCAGTTACCAAGGTGGAAGCATCTATACGAAGTGGGTCGGCAGCCGCATGGACGGAAAAAGGCAGAAAGCTCGCTAAGGAGAGCATAAACCACGAGCTAAAAATTTTTGCGAACATAGCCGTCACCAAGGTTTGTTGTTTGACCGGAAAGTGACATAATTTCCCGACAAAATATAATAAATTTCAAGTATATCGGCATATGGTTTAAGATTCAATCTGAGTGAATGAAGTTAATAATCACTTGATGAAAATACAATAAAAATAAAGTAAAAACGGCTACATAAGCTGTTGTACCGAGCAATCGGTCAGAGGGAGGATTGGAAATGAAATGGGGAACTAATTATAAAAAGGCGTCGTTGATAAAAAAGGATGGCAGGATTGCGTCTGTTCAACGGGGCAAGAGTCATGGAGAGGCGCAGGGTGATATGTCATGGTTAATGAACATGATCGCGGTGATGGGGCTTGTGTTGGGCGTTTGTCAAATGGCATCCGCCGCGACTGAGCAGGATGCGTTGAGCATCAGCCATTATGAGGCGAAAAATCCTATTGCTCAGGTGCTGTGGATACCGTCTGAATATGGGGTGTTGCCGCAAGAGAAAAAGCTGGCGAAGCAACTGCAAAAAAAGGGTGTTTCCGTACTGATGCCCGACTTGTTTGACAGTTATTTTTTACCGGCAGCGCCCAGTAGCATGACGAAGATTCCGCCGGCAGTGGTCGCGAACCTGATTGAAAAACTGCGATACGATCATCCCGAGTTGCCTTTGTTTGTTATTGCACCGAACCAGGGAGCTGCATTGGCGGTTAAAGCGTTGGTGAAAGTCGAGCAGTCTCCAGTGAAGAATCTTGGATTGATTTTGCTGAACCCGAACCTTTACGTCAAAACGCCTGAAGCGGGCAAAAGTGCCGAATACTGGCCGAGTGTGCTACAACTCAATTTGCCGGTGATGGTATTGCAAGCAGAATTATCGCCTTGGCATTGGCATTTATCGTCGTTAAGTCAGCGCTTGTCCCACGGCGGATCAGATGTCTTCATCAAGGTGATTCCCAAGGTCCGCGACCGTTACTATTTCCGACCGGATGCAATGTCCATTGAACAACAGACCGCTGCCCACTTGGCAACGGATTTAACCAATGCCATGCGATTGTTGTCCGGTTATTTGGCAGAATCCCGCAAGGCGGGAACCAACGGTTCCGCGTTGTCGCTTGCGATGGAGCAACCGGAAGAACAGCCTAAATTGGATGAGTCCACCCCACCGAATGACGATGCGCTCCCGGTCTATAAAGGTGCGCAGAATCGCCGTTTGGTGTTGCAGGATATGGATGGTAAAACCATCAACCTTAAAGACTATCGCGGCAAAGTGGTGTTGTTGAATTTCTGGGCGAGCTGGTGCCCGCCTTGTGTGCATGAGATGCCTTCAATGGCTGCGCTGAAAACACAGTTGAAAGGACAGGGGTTTGAAATCCTTGCAGCGAATCTGGCAGAAGACAAGGCAGCGATTCATGCTTTTGTGAAAAGTCATCCGGTCAACTTCCCTATTCTGCTGGATCCAAAAGGTTCGGCAGTGAAGGAATGGAAAGTCTTCGCTTATCCAAGCTCTTATCTTATCGACAAAAAAGGGCAGATTCGTTATGCCTTGTTTGGCGGGTATGAGTGGACCAGTCCTGCGGCGATGCATGCCATCGAACAACTGCTGAAAGAGTAGCCATGAGCAACCGACTATGACAAAGGTGTCTGACGACGGGTTCGACTTTCTCAATACGGAGGATGCGGTTCCACCGGTGACGGATACCTTGAGTCTCGCCGATGCTTTTTATACAGCAGGCTTGGCAGACAGTTTGTCAGACGGGGTGTCCGGGTTTTATGCCTTATCGTCTCCGGTCGATGCATTGGCGGCTCGTCTACTGATGATTGACCGCGCGAAAACGCGCCTTTGCCTGCAATATTATCTCTTTAAGGAAGATATGATCGGCGCATTGCTGATTGACCGCTTGCTGAAAGCCGCCGATCGAGGTGTTGAAATCCAGTTGTTGTTGGATGACCTCCAAGGGGCTAGGCGCGGGGCGTCATTCGCATTACTGGCAAATCATCCCAAAGTCGAAATCCGCCTGTTCAACCCCAATTTGTTTCGTGGTCTATTCCGCGGATTGGTGCTGTTGTTCAATATGAAGCGACTTGGGCATCGCATGCACAATAAAGCGATGATTGCCGATGGTGAAGTCGCGTTGTTTGGTGGGCGCAATATCGGTACCGAATATTTCCTGTCGGATGAAGAGCGCATGTTTCTCGACTATGACGTGATGGCGTTTGGTCCGATAGGTTTTCAAGTCCAGCTGGCATTCGACACCTATTGGCAAAGCGATGAATCCAAGGCGATGAACCAGCTCGATACCGCACTGTATACCATCAAAAACCATCAGCGCAATCGCTGGCGCCATCAGCAAGCCATCTCGCATTTCGATGCCATGCCGATTGCCGAGTTGTTAAAACAAAGCCCTCTACAAAACTTTTCAAAGACATTGCCATTGGAATTGGCGCATGCCGATTTGCTGGTCGACCCACCGGAAAAAATCAATCCTTATTATGCCGAGAAATTGAGTTTGGCCTATCAGCTCAGTCATGAGATTGATGTGCAAACGTCTTTGACGCTGGTGTCTCCCTATTTCATTCCTTCGCAGGAAGGGCTTGATCGCTTTCAACGCTATCGAGAGCAGGGCGTGAAGATTCGGGTGTTGACCAATTCACTGGCCTCTACCGATGTGACGTTAGTGTACTCCGCCTACCAACATTACCAACAAGCCTTGTTGGCGATGGGGGTTGAGTTGTACGAACTGCGCCCTAAGGGATGGCTGAAAAGTTGGGCACAGGCGCTTCTTGCCAAACTGCATTTAGCGGACTCCGAATGGATGCAGTCGCATCAACTGTTTCAATACTGGCATCGTCATCAACTGTCTTTGCACACCAAGTTGGCGGTGATTGATGACCGTTATCTGTTGACCGGTTCTGCCAACGCCGATCCGCGCTCAAGAAAACTCAATACCGAAATGCTTGTCATCATTGACAGTGAAGCCATGGCAAGTCAGGAAACGGTGCAATTGGAGGCGGTGTTGTCCGGCGATATTTTCTACAAACTGGCGTTGGAAGACGGTGAAGTGGTTTGGCACTATGAAGAAGATGGACAACAAAAAACCACAATCAGCCCGCCGGAAGCCAGTCATTGGCGTAAAATAACGACAAAGATGATGGGTTGGTTGCCGATTGAAGGTTACCTGTAACTAAAGAAATAAGGAGAAAAACGATGCGAACCTTTTCCAAATGGTTAGTCGGCATCTTAGCGTTTGCCACCTTATCAATGGCGCAGATTGCGCAGGCGGATGATTGGCAGTTGAAAGAAGCGACGGATTTTTCTGCATTGAGTAAACAGTCCAAAAAAGACCATCTGCCCATTGCTATCCTCTTCAATATGACATTGATTAAGTCCTGCAAAGACCTAAAAGATAAGGCGTTGTTGCCGATGATTGAGAACGGGGTGTTGGATGGTTATGTGCACATGGTGCAAGTCACGGTGGACGCCGAAGACGAAAAAATCAAAGACTTTTACGGCGAGCCGGTGAAGCCCAAATTTTTTCAGGATTTATACAACGTCACGTCTATCCCCAGTATCGTGTTTGTGGATGCTGACGGCAATGAAATCGGTCGACGCATGACCAATTCCGGTGCATACGATTATGTGCCTTATTACTTGAAGCAACGCATCAACGAAGCACTGGCTGCCATGGGCAATAAAAAACGTTTTCCAGATTGATTAAAATCTACCAGGTTGGGGGTGAAGCATGGGCATGCATTGGGATTTTTCTTTAATACTCGGCATTGTGTTTTTGTTTGTGATTGCCCTGATTATGTACTTCACCAAAGGCCGCTGAGAAAACTTCCAAAATCTGCCAGGTTGGGTCAACCATCTTAGGCGTTCAATAAGTCAAAAGCTGGGTTGGTGGATCGACCTGATTGCCTTGCATATTGTTCAGACGGAACCACCCGGTGATGCTGTAACGCGATTGCTTTGTCGGCAACACCTCATGCAAGATCTCTTCACTCATAAAAACCGCCAGTGTGCCGAAATAAGGCGAAACCAGCGTCGGTTGCGTATCTTCTTCATTCTGATAAATCACCAATTCTCCGCCTTTTCCCGGCTGCCATTCCGGATTCAGATACAGCACAGTGGTGACGATACGAGTGGCTTGTCCACGGAAACTGTCATAGTGCTTTTTGTAGAAGTCGCCTGGTTGATAAAGCGCGAAGTGACATTCGTACTCGAACAACCCTAAAAACAATTCGCGGTTAAGGCGGAACTGTAAGTCCGCCATTTTTGCCAAATAAGCCTGCTGCGTTGGGGTGGAACTATCCAGCCATTTGATTTTGTCGCGGCGGATTTCTCCATTGAGCTGGTGTTCAAAGCCGCGACCGATGCCTGCGCGTTGCAACTCGCCCTCTCGATGATGCTCGTTGGCTTCTTCCAATAGGGCTTGGCAGAGTTCCGGTTCAATGGCATTCGGCCAGACATACCAACCTTTTTCGACCAGGTTGTCGAGCAGAGCTTCCATTTCGGTATTGGTTTCGGCGTCGACAGGGTCAAAGGGCACTGAGGCATCGGGTTTTGGGGCAAGGGAATGCATGTTGTAACCTTCTAAAAAACGCGTTGCACGCTTAGGTTGATGGGGAAGTCAGAGGGAAAAATAATACTGGGCACCTCTAAAAACCCGCGATGGATTCTGGCTAAGCCCCGAAGGGCGGGGCTTAAACCCAACTTCTTCGTTGTTATGGCCCTTGATCTTAGCGTGACTAAGGTCGGCGAGCCATGCCTAGAATAAGTAGGGTTTAAGTCCCGCAGAATTTCATCGGGGGTTTTTAGAGGTGCCCTACTGTTCCCCTGAAGCGAATTATCTTTCGCTTCAAAAAGGAAAGCAATCAAAATCTACCAGGTTGGGTTATTTGTCAGTAAACATCGCTTGGCTGCGTTCTTTGATTTCGTGATTGAGAATTCGGTCGTTTTCGCTGTAGTCCATTGGCACTTCGATGACATGTACGCCACCATCCTCAAAGCAGTTTTCGAGGGTAGGAATCAGCTCTTCCGCTTTATGGATGCGATGCCCGATAGCGCCATAACTTTGGGCATAAAGCACAAAATCCGGGTTACTCAAGTCCAGACCGAAATCTTCAAAACCTAAATTGGCTTGCTTCCATTTAATCATGCCGAAAGCATTGTCGTTGAGAATCAGTACCACCAAATCGAGTTTGAGGCGCACCGCGGTTTCCAGCTCGGCGGAGTTCATCATGAAACCACCATCACCACAAATGGCGATGACGCGTTCGTCTGGATTGACGAGCTTGGCGGCAATGGCAGAAGGCAACCCGGCGCCCATGGTCGCCAAAGCGTTGTCGAGCAAGACGGTGTTGTGACGATAAGCAAGGTAGTTGCGGGCAAACCAGATTTTGTAGATGCCGTTGTCGAGCGCGATGATGCCGTTATCCGGCATGACGCTACGCACGTCATGCACTAGACGTTGCGGATAGATGGGGAAACGGTCGTCTTCCGCGCCTTCACGCAGGTTGGCATCAATCAGAATCTTTTCTTCAAAGAAGTGTTGGAAATCCCAGTGGATTTGGCGCTCTATTTTCTCTTTGATTTGGTAAACCGCATTGGCGATGTCGCCGGTCACTTCGGCTTGCGGGAAATAGACTGGGTCAACCGACGCATTGGTGTAGTTGATATGGATGACTTTAAAACCGTCCGGTTTCATGAAAAAGGGCGGCTTTTCAACAACGTCATGTCCGACATTGATAATCAAATCGGTACTGCGGATGGCGGCATGGACAAAGTCGTTGTCAGACAAGGCAGCGCAGCCGAGATAAAGGTGGTGGCGCTCGTCAATGACGCCTTTCCCCATCTGAGTGGTGAAGAAAGGGATGCCGCTTTTATCGATGAACTGGCGCAGCATTTTCCCCGATGTTTTGCGGTTGGCACCCGCGCCGACCAGAATTAACGGCGACTTTGCTTTTTGAATCATCTCCACCGCCTTTTCGACGGCTTTATTCTCTGCAACTGGGCGGCGGTGAGTGCTGTGTTCGATAATCTGGACATCGGTTTCTTCAATGGCGATATCTTCCGGCAACTCAAGGTGCGTTGCGCCCGGTCTTTCGGTTTGTGCCACGTGGAACGCTTCACGAACACGTGCGGGAATGACCTGTCCGCTGGTGATTTGGCAAGAGTATTTGGTGATGGGTTCCATCAGGTTCACCACATCAATAATCTGAAAGCGTCCTTGTTTACTGCTCTTGATGGGTTTTTGTCCGGTAATCATCACCATCGGCATGGCGCCCAGATTGGCATAAGCGGCGGCGGTGACCAGATTGGTTGCACCCGGTCCGAGTGTTGATAAGCAAACGCCTGCTTTTCCGGTCAAACGACCATAGGTAGCGGCCATAAAGCCGGCGGCCTGTTCGTGACGGGTGATGATGAGTTGGATGGGACTGTGTTTCAGGGAGTTGAGGACATCAAGGTTTTCTTCGCCGGGAATGCCGAAAATATATTCCACCCCTTCGGCTTCAAGTGCTTTTACAAATAAATCGGATGCTTTCATTGATCACCTTCCTTTGGTGAGTTGCGTCCGCAACGTGAGGAACAACATATGGCCTTATCTTAGAACAGCGGAAATTTTTTTCAAGTTTTAGGTTCTTCATTTAAATGAATTGATTCCCATTTTGTCGCGAACAGGGGTATGATAAATTTCAAAAGTTGTTAATGAGAAGTTACGTTATTTTTGATACATTGTTGTTAACAAAGTAGACAGCGTAGGTCTTCAAGGAGGAATGAAATGTATCATCATCCGGGAAATCGTCCAGTGAATTTGAACCTGGCAGCGTTTCGTTTTCCTTTGAATGCCTATATCTCAATTTTGCATCGCATCTCCGGTGTGCTGATGGTCGCCGGTTTGGTGGTCGGGCTCTGGTGGTTGAACGAGCTCATTCTTTTCCCCGAAAATTTTTCCGATAACATGGCATTAAGCCGTTCTCTGTCCGGTCAGATGCTATTGTTTGCCTGGTTGAGCGCGCTTTGGTTTCACTGGCTGGCAGGCGCAAAACATTTGCTGGCGGAGCATGATTTTCTCGGACTCTCCAGTTGTTTGGCAAAGGCTACACTGGGGAGCAAGATTCTCCTCATGGTGTTTGTGGTCGGTGAAGTGATTTTCGCCTGGTTGTTTTGGGGAGGCGGCTTATGATGATGCTTTCCGGCGCTAAAGCACACCTTTGGCAAAGAGTCAGCGCAGTTTATCTGTTTTTCTACTTTCCATTTGCCATCACCTATCTCTCCCAGTTTCATTTTGAAAGTTATTCAGTTTTACAGTCTGTATTGACCAATCCTTATTTCACCTTGCCGACCTTTTTGGGGTTGGCGTTGGTGATGGTGCATATCTGGATTGGTGTCAGAGATGTGGTCATCGACTATTTGCCGCGCAAATGGGTGATGATGAAGCTGGTTGGTTTTGGCATTTTTTGGTTGGCTGTGATGCTGAATTTGATTTATCTCGCCATGACTCTGATTGGTCGTTAATTTACTCGTTGGGAAAAACACATGACAAACTTGGACACCATAGATACTTTTCATTTTGATGTGGTGATTGTCGGTGCCGGAGGCGCCGGCTTGCGGAGTGCATTGGAATTGTCCAAATCCGATCAACAGGTCGCCGTGGTGTCCAAGGTGTTTCCAACCCGTTCGCACACGGTTGCCGCGCAAGGCGGGATCAACGCCGCGCTTGGCAATATCACCGACGACAACTGGCACTGGCATATGTACGATACCATCAAAGGGTCGGACTATCTCGGCGATCAGGATGCGATTGAATTCATGTGCCGGGAGGCGATAGAGATTGTTCGTGAGTTGGAACATTTCGGCGTGCCTTTTTCCCGAACGGATGAGGGCAAAATCTATCAGCGCCCATTCGGTGGACAAAGCCGGCATTTTGGTGAATCACAGGCAACGCGTACCTGTGCCGCCGCCGACAGAACGGGACATGCTATTTTGCAAACGCTTTATCAACAGAATATCCATGCCGGAACCTCCTTTTTCGATGAATATTTTGCGATAGATTTGGTGCTGGACGATGAAGGCAATGTTGGCGGTTTGGTGGTATTGAACATCCAGACCGGACAAGTCCAGTTATTGCGTTCGCATGTGGTGATGATCGCCACCGGCGGTGCTTGTCAGCTATTCAAAACCAATACCAACGCCAAGATCAATACTGGCGACGGTTTGGGTATGGTGTTGCGTGCCGGATTGCCGTTGCAGGACATGGAGTTCTGGCAGTTTCACCCGACAGGCGTTGCTAACAAAGGGATGTTGCTTTCCGAGGCGGCACGGGGTGAAGGTGGCGTGTTGCGCAATGCCGATGGCGAAGCCTTTATGGTCAGGTATGCGCCGCATGTGAAGGACTTGGCGTCTCGTGATGTGGTGGCACGCGCGATTGCTATAGAAGTTAAAGAAGGTCGCGGTTGCGGGCCAAAGAAAGATCATGTGCTATTGGATCTGACGCATATTGATGCCGAGGTCATCAAAAAACGTCTGCCGGGGATTCGTGACATCGGTTTGACGTTTTTAGGGTTGGATATGTGCGATGCCGCGATTCCCGTGTATCCAACAGCGCATTATATGATGGGCGGCATTCCCACCAATTTGAAAGGTCAGGTCGTCACTTTGGATGAAGCGGGCGAACCACAGCCGGTAAAAGGGTTGTATGCGGTGGGCGAGTGCGCCTGCGTCTCGGTGCATGGTGCCAATCGATTGGGCGGTAATTCCTTGTTGGATATTGTGGTATTCGGGCGCGCCGCGGCCAAAGACATCGTGCATAATTTGGAAGCCAAACCCGTCGATCACTTCGATAAAAGTCTGGATTTGACGAAAGCGGCGGTGCGTTTGAACCGTTGGGCGCAACCGCAGGCAGAAAACCATAAAACAGAAACCATTGCTGAAATTCGCCATGACTTGCAGGTTGCCATGCAGGCTGGCTGTGGGGTGTTCCGCAATGAAGAAAGTATGCAATCTCTGCTGAAAGAGCTTGAGGTGTTGCAGGACAGATTGGAGCTGGTGCGTTTACATGACCACAGCAATGCATTCAATCTGGAGCGTCTGGAAGCATTTGAGCTGGAGAACTTGATGGGGTTGGCGACCGCCACGGTTTATTCTGCTTTGGCGAGAACCGAAAGCCGTGGTGCACACTCTCGGGTCGATTTCACCGAACGAGATGATGAAAACTGGATGAAGCATAGTCTGTATTTTTTGCAAAACCACCAGTTGCGTTACAAGCCCGTTACCATCAAGCCTTTAACCGTTGAAACCTTCCCGCCGAAGGCAAGAGTCTACTAGTTCGCAAGGAGAGAAGAATGGAATTTTTAATCGACCGTTTTAATCCCGAAGTGGACGACAAACCTCATGTACAGCGTTTCGTGTTGGAAGACTGTGATATCAGCGGAGATATGATGCTACTCGGCGCATTGGAAAAGTTGCGCGAGATAGACCCAACACTGACCTTTCGCAGTTCCTGCAAAGAAGGGGTTTGCGGTTCGGATGGTATGAATGTCAATGGACAAAACCGCCTGAGTTGTATTACCCGAGTTTCCGAGTTGACCTCGCCAGTCGTGATTAAGCCTTTGCCCGGTTTGCCAGTCATCAAGGATTTGGTGATCGACATGGAACTGTTTTACCAGCATTATCGTGATGTGAAACCTTACCTGCAACCAGCGCCGAAAGACTTGGATCATGAAATCCTGCAAACGCCTGAGGAGCGCGAAAAACTGGATGGCAGTTATGAGTGCATTCTCTGCGGTTGTTGCTCAACCAGTTGCCCGTCATTTTGGTGGAATCCCGACAAGTTTCATGGCCCTGCGGCTTTGCTGGCGGCACATCGTTTTGTCGTGGATTCGCGTGACATCACAACACGAGATCGTTTGGAAGCATTGGACGACCCTTATAAAACCTTCCGTTGCCGCAATATCCAGAACTGCACTGCAAGTTGTCCGAAAGGCTTGAACCCAAGCCGTGCCATCAATGAGTTGAAGTCCATGATGTTGGCGAAACAGCTGGATTGAATAGAATTGCCATGTACCAATTGCTGACCCCAACCTGGCAGATTTTAACCGAGGAATTGCAGCGAAAAGCACTGACGAACGCCTGCCGACGCGGTAATGCTGAAACCGAAATACTGCTGAAACCTTATGTATCCCAGTTGAAAAATGACGATGAGCGTACCTTATTTGCCCGGCTATTGGAACAGGAGGATCAAGCGTTGTTTGAATGGATGATGGACGAGTCGCAGGCACCGCAGGCGTTCAGGGGACTGATAGGTAATATTCGTGCTTATTATCTATCTTTGGGTGAAGACTGATTCTAGTGTGTAGTCCAAGCAGTTCAGATTGCTTAGGTTTTAGGCTTTTTTCTTTGTCAATGCGGCTCTGAGCTGCTTAAGCCAGTCCGACAAAATGGGCCTGTTCTTGCACTTTTTTAATCAGTTGTGAGGTGTTGGCTTTCGGTTCATTCAAGGACAAAGCTGCAACTTTGTGTAGCGCGACAAGATGGACGGCGGTCAGTTGCGAGTGAATGCTGAAGCTGCTGAGTTTGGTGAGGGTAACGTAATTAAGCGTCAGCTCCCAAATCTCTGGCGCAAGTTTAAAACGCGCCTTGAGATCTTTGTCGACCTGAGCTATGCGCATATTGACCAGTTGATCCAAGCGATATTCCCGCAAAAGCAACAGCCCGACTTTTCGGGCGGAAAACGGCAGGGCATTCATGTAGAAGGCTTCGACGGGTTTTTGGTTGACGCGATTCGACGGGTTTTTGGTTGACGCGATTCGACATCATTTCATTTCTCTACAAGTCAAAAGCCAGACAACGGGTAATTTGAAACTGTTCCAGTTGTCGTTGGATCAAAGATTGATCGGAGCTGGTCGGAAAATCAAAATCCAATGCATTACACTCCGATTGCTCCTTAGGGAGTGAGTTGCAACGAACAATGGTGGCTTTCAATTTCAGCACTTCGTCCGTTTCTGAAAAATAAAAGTTGGTCTCTACTTTTGAGTTCAATGGAAATCGTTTTGGCACATGGATGGCAATGCCGCAGGCGCTGACACTGGCATTTTCTTTTTCCCATTGCTTGGGTATTTTGACCGGTTGTAAATCCTTCAAGAAGTGCGAGTAGGCTTCCAAGTGCAAATTAATGTATTGCGCCAGATAGAATAAGGATTGCGCTAAGGGCACCTGCTTGAATTTAGGTTTTTCAAAGTTGGCAATGGTTTTATCGATGTCGAATTCAGTTTGAAAGTTGGTATTCAGTGCGAACTGTGTCGGTGTTGATTTTTGCAGGCTTTGGACTAAATTTTCCGCATAGACGAGAAACTTTTGGTTCATCGAATCAAAGTACTGGAAGGTTTTGGGAGCCGGTTCTCTTAGAGTGTTGATGCCCAAAAAGCCGTTTTGCAGATGGCGCAATGTCAGCAGTGTATTCGGGTTCGCCGCTGGACTTTTACCGATGCAAGCACCTTTGATTACTTCGCCGAAGGTATCAATTAAATCGACCACTTCAATGAAAACAGGTTCCAGAATGTCTCGTTGTTCCTGAATGTGTTTTATCCAGTGCCATAGATCCAGTTTGGATTTTCTTTTCAACGGAAGGCGGGAAGTAGTCAATGCCAAGACCGAAAATGTCTTTGTCTCGAATGGGTTTTACTGGCGAGATATAAATCTGCACCGGCATTTCTATGCGTGGGAAACGCCTGGCATCGCCATTCTCAAACCAAAAACCCATGTTGACTCGCTTTTATTGTCATTTACTGAAATTGTACAAACAGTTCGTAAAATTGTCTAACCCCTCAAAAGGGGAGAACACAAATTTTTACGCATTTGTATCAGTATAAACGGGAATGTTAGCCGATAGGGGATAAGTAGCGTTCGCGCTTTTTCGCTTTGATCTTATCCAACTCAACCAAAATCAGGCTGTCTATGCAGTTGTTGAAATCTGGATCGACGCTGAAATCAATGAATCGGCAACCGCCGGGGTCGCAAAGCTCTGCATACTGCTTGAATAGTGTTGGTACTTTGATGCCATACTCGTCGAGCAAGGCATTGAGCTTTTTGTAGGCTTCTTTATAGTCTCCGGTGAATTCGGTTTCCGCTAGAGTTTTGACTGATTCAGAGACTTCAAACGGACGTTTACCGACAGCAAAGTCCCGATCCGATCCGAATTGTTTTTTGTAGAAAGCGACGATGATTTCTTTGGCTTCCTGTGAATAGGCGTCTGACAGGCTGACAGGCCCAAACATATATTTGATATTTGGGTTATGGTTCACATAAGCGCCAATGCCAAACCAGAGATAATCTAGACTGCGTTTGCCCCAGTAGCGAGGTTGTACGAAACTACGCCCCATTTCGAGTGCTTGCGGCAGGATGGCGTCAAATTCGTCTTTCAGGTCAAACAGGGTTGTGGTGTAGAGACCTTTTTTGCCTTTCTTTTCCAGTATGCTGGCAACTTCGCCCATGCGATAAGCACCGACGATTTCCCAATCTTCTTCATCCCAAAGTACGAGGTGTTTGTAGTCGGCGTCATATTGATCCAAGTCTAATGCATGACCGGTGCCTTCTTCCACGGTACGGAAGGTCAATTCACGAAGACGGCCGATTTCTCGAATCACTGGAGAATCTGCATCATAGTCAAACAGGTAGATGATTTTGCCATCAGCGGTTTTGCCGAGAAGTTCGCCGTCTTTCAACGCCTTTTTCAGGTTTTTGCGGTCAACCGGATGGGCGATGGTTTCCTCAATTTCAAACGGCAGCTTTTTCGCCGCTTTCTTTTGGTTGTCGAGACGGTAAATATGCTTTCTCAGCAGTTGTGCGGCTTGTTTGTAATTGAAGCGGCTGTTTTTGATTGATTTCCAGGGAATCAAACCGCCAACATGAAAATGGATGGTTTGGTCGCTCTTATTGAACATTTCCTTCACCAGCATCAAGGTACCCAGTGGCTTATAGATAGTGGATAAACCATAGAAAAGCGCAGAGTTACGGGCGTCGGTATAGATTGGCAAAATAGGCGCGCCGGTTTTTTCTGCCAGTTTCAGAAAGCCGGTCTTCCACTTGCCGTCGCGTACACCGTTTGGACGGATGCGTGACACCTCACCTGCCGGGAAAATGATTAAGGCTTCTTCATTTTCCAATGCTTGCAACATGGCTTTGAATTGTGATTTATGACTGACCTTTTCAGACATATTGTCGACCCCCAAGAACAGTGATTGAAAAGGGGTGACTAGGTTAAGCAATTCGTTGGCGACGATACGTACATCCGGTCTGACAGAGCGAATGAACTTCAACAACGCCAACCCGTCCAGTGAACCGATAGGATGGTTGGAGATGATGATGACACGCCCTTCTGCAGGAATATGATTGAAAGAACGATTGTCTGTCTGGTAGCTGAAGTTGAAATGCGCCAGCGACTTGTCCAAAAAGGCGAAACCTTTCAGATGTTGGTTTTCTAAAATGAATTGGTTGATTTCGTCCTGATGGGTGATTTTTTCCAAGAAGCGGATCAGCTGTTTGCCGCCGAGTTTTTTCTCGAAGTTGGGGGATTTTTCCAGAATCGTTTTGCGTATGTCGATCATATCTTCGTGTCTAACCTTTTTTAGCTATCCGGCGAATTTTGACGGACTAAGGTGACACGGAGATGACGGAAATATGTGTGTTTTGTGAAATCTAGGGCGAGGCTATTGCTCTAGTGCGCAGCGCTTGGCAGGTTTTCCGGTTTCCATGAAGACCGCATTGGAACCTTTCATCCAAAAGCTGATGGAACCGGTTTGGTACTTGGCACCAGAAGCGGACTGTACCTGTGGCAATATCCATTGACGTCCTTGGAAATTGAGTTGGATCTTTTTGCCGATTAACAGCACTGTGAGCTTTTCTTTGCCGCAAATAAAGGTCTGAAACTGAGACGCTTTGCGAACTTGGGAGTCGAAGGAACGCACTTTGATATTGATGTCTTTTGTCAGCCCCGGTACATAAGGGTAAGGTTGAGGAGACAGCCAATTGACAGCGCCGGTCGTGGTGTCCAGAATTTGCGCTCTCAAATTGTATCTATGGCCGACCTTCAATTTGCGCTTGTCGTAGTGGATAGCGAAAGTCAGTGGAATCTGCCCTTTGATTTCATGCTTGTCCTGGGCGATCAGTTCAGCAGGTGCATCTTGGCGGCTGACATCCTCAAGCATGACCAAAAGCGTTTGGTTGCCAAGCAGAAAAAGGTTTTGGGTGTAGGTGACAACGCCTTGAATCACCACCTTATTTTCATCCAACCCGGACAGGGTGTTTGTCGCCTGCGTTTTGACTGCTTTTTCTTCAGGTTTGGTTGGATTCGCTTGGCATGAAGCGAGCGCAAAACCCAGCAGTGTCAGTAGGCTTAGCGAGAAGGGTTTCGCTAAAGAAAACATGGCGGTGTCCTTGGTCAGTGACTGTTTGATTTAGCCTGTGCAGTAAACTGCATGACAGGCATATTTCTATCAAATAATGTCAGGATGTCGTCATTTAACTTGAAGCGGGTAACTTGCCCGATATGCTTGAAAAAAGCGTCTTCTTCAGTCATGTCCATACACATCATTTTGGTTGAGCCGAGCTGAGAAAAGCTCAACTTGTCTTGGTGTAGAGTATAACTTCCGAAATAACGATTGCAACCTGCCGAACCTGAAATGCTTTTGTTCTGAGGCATGAAGTTCAGGTTGGTGTTGCCGGTGGTGGGGATGTTTTGTTCGAAAAACGCAGTGAGCTGCCAAAGGTGGCTGGCAAGTCGTTTTTCGATTTGCGCATCGGACGTGTGGATTTGAGGCGGTTCGGCAGCATGCGCTTCTGAGGTTGCAGGCGAAAATTGGCATGCAGCCAGCCAGGCTATCGATAACATCGACAACATTCCTGCAGACGCCTTAATGATTCCTGAACGCAATTTTCCTAATACCCTTAGAGTTTTTGAGTGATTTTGACAGTTTACTCATTGACCGCTTAAAGTCTATGTCGAATCTTGACTGTATGATTGAACTATTTTGGACTAGATCATGAAGTGTTTCGCCGGACAAGGTATCCGGCGAAAGGAGAGCATGGAGGAAAGGCGAGGGGTTACAGTGCCTGAACAGTTGCCAACACGGCTTGCGCATGACCTTCTGGATTGACACCGTATTCCGCTGACGCCAAGTTGCCATCTGCATCAATAATGAAAGTGGAGCGTACAATGCCCATTTTCGACACGCCGTTTTTCTCTTTCATTTGCCATACGCCATAGGCTTCACAAAGCTCACCGGAAGTATCGGCCAGCAAATCAATGGACAGACTAAATTTGTCGATAAACGCTTGGTGGCTGGCGCAATCATCCTTACTCACACCGAGCACAACGGTGTTCGCCGCAGCAAATTCGTTTGCCAAGGCGGTGAATTCATTCGCTTCGATGGTGCAACCCGGCGTATCGTCTTTCGGGTAGAAATAAAGCACAAGGTTCTTACCTTGAAAATCGCTGAGTGAAATGGCTTGCCCGTGGTGGTTTTGGCTGGAAAATGCCGGTGCTTTATCGCCTGCTTTTAACATGATCTTCTGCTCCTGAAATGAAAGGGGATGGGATAATTTTTCCCGAAACTGGATGAAGTTTACCTAAAAACCGAGTAAATTAGTAGGGTATTAAAACGGAAATATCACAACATGCCTCAAGCAAAGCCACAAACGAAAGCGAAGATGGATACATTGAATACGCCAAAACTGGAACAGGATTACACCGATTTGCCCAAAAGCTATTTCTCGCACGTGCAACCCGAGCCGATGGAAAATGCAAAACTGGTCTCGGTAAACCGTGCATTGATGACACAAATCGATTGCGACTTAACGGATGAACAATTGTTGGATCTCCTTTCCGGGCACTTGCAACAGGTGGGCTGCGATCCGCTGGCGCAGAAGTATGTCGGCCATCAATTCGGTGTCTATAACCCCGATTTGGGCGATGGGCGCGGTATGTTGTTGGGTCAGTGGCAGGATAACCAAGGGCAGGCATGGGACTTTCACCTCAAGGGTGCCGGGCGCACGCCCTACTCACGGCGTGGAGACGGGCGTGCCGTGCTACGCTCCACCATCCGTGAATACCTCGCTTCCGAAGCATTGAATGGGCTTGGTGTTCCCAGTACACGCGGATTGGGCATTGCCACAAGTGACGAGCCCGTGCAGCGCGAAATTGTCGAACCACGCGCGACCTTGATTCGTGTCTCCCACACTCATATCCGTTTCGGGCATTTCCAGTTTGCGGCATCAAAGGGCGCGGCACACATGGAAACCCTGCTGAACTTTGTGGTGCAAAAGCATTACCCGGCGTATCAGCAGGATTCTCTAGAAGACAAAGCTTGGGTTGTGTTGCATCAAGCGTGCATCAAAACCGCTAAGTTACTTGCCAAATGGCAAACCGTCGGCTTCAATCATGGCGTGATGAACACCGATAATATGTCGATTATCGGCGAGACTTTCGACTTCGGCCCCTTTGCCTTTTTTGATGATTTTAAAATCGACTTCATCTGCAACCATTCCGACTATGAAGGCCGTTATGCCTATAACCAACAAGCGCAAATTGCCTTGTGGAATTGCAAAGTGCTAGCTACCTGTTTTGACGGATTGCTCACCGAAGAGCAGGCTCAACAGGCGATGGAAGACTTCGTGCAAACCTATAACCGTGCTTATCTCGAAGACATGACTGCGAAGTTAGGGTTGGAGGCGGTTCAAAACGGCGATAAGGAACTGATTGGTGATTTGTTGGTGTTGATGGATCAGTTTCAGGTGGACTACAGCCTGTTTTTCCGTCGTTTGGCGAAGTGGCAAACCGACCAAGAAAATGCGTTGTTCGAGTTGATTCACCCGGAGCAATTACCGGTTGGCTTCAGTCAGTGGTTTGATAAGTTTAACGCTCGCGTCGAGCTGGAAAGTATCGCGTTATCGGTTTGGCGTGAACGGATTCTAAAAGCGAATCCGTCGATTGTGTTGCGTAACTACATCGCGCAGCAAATCATCGAAAAAGCGGAGAGAGGGGAGTATGCCATGTTGAATGAATGGCTGATTGCTTTGCAAAGCCCATTTGAAGAACACCCCAACCTGGCAGATTTTCAACAACCGCCACGCCCTTATCAGAAGGGTATGCAGTTGAGTTGCTCAAGCTGATAATTGGTTGTTGTATAATACAGGTTTATGAGATAAGAGTGTGCCTGTCATGTCATCTGTTTCGCTGTCTGAACCGCCACAGGTTACCAAACCGGAACATCTAACCCAATATCGAGTGCTCGGTGCTATCAGCATTTCGCATTTTTTGAACGACTTGATGCAATCTTTAATGATTGCTATCTATCCGTTGTTCAAGACCAACTTCAGTTTAACCTTTGCCCAGATCGGTTTGATTACGCTGTGCTTTCAGCTCACAGCCTCAATATTACAACCCTTGATCGGTCAGGCATTGGATCGTCGTCCCGCGCCTTATTCATTGGTGGTAGGGATGGGGTTTACATTCGGCGGTCTTATCACGTTAGGGTTGGCGCCCACCTATCACATGATTTTAGTCGGTGCGATTATGGTGGGCGTGGGGTCATCCATTTTTCATCCAGAATCTTCACGTGTAGCAAGAATGGCGGCTGGCAATCAACCCGGTTTGGCGCAATCTATTTTTCAAGTAGGTGGTAATGGTGGGTCTGCCGCAGGCCCGTTGCTTGCCGCATTAATAGTGATTCCAAATGGACAGAGTAGTATCGCTTGGTTTAGTGCTGCCGCTCTATTGGCAATGGGGGTGTTGTTTATGGTGAGCAGATGGTCAGCCGCCCAACACCGCAAACCAAAAGCGAAGCGTCAGCTGATGGATAACCACTTATCCAAGGCACTCAAGTTGTGGGTGTTGGGTGGGTTGTTGCTGTTGATGTTTTCAAAGTTTTTGTACCTCGCAGCCATGAATAATTACTTTATGTTTTATTTAATGCATCACTTTGATTTGTCGGTGCGTGTTGCACAATATCATTTGTTTATTTTTTTATTTGCCGTGGCTGCTGGTACCTTGTTGGGCGGGCCGATTGGTGATCGAATCGGGCGTCAGCGGGTGATTTGGTTATCAATTTTAGGCGTTGCGCCTTTTACCATTGCGCTGCCACATGTTGGACTGGAGGGGCAGTCTATTTTGCTGTTTATTATTGGGTTTGTGTTGGCTTCGGCATTTCCATCCATGGTGGTTTATGCGCAGGAGTTGTTCCCAAACCGAGTAGGTGCTATATCAGGGCTGTTCTTCGGTTTTGCGTTTGGTACGGCAGGGATAGGCGCAGCCATGTTGGGTCATTTTGCCGACCATTATGGCATTGAATCCTTGGTGGAATTTTGCGGATTTTTGCCATTGGTTGGCGTGGTAGCGCTTTTCTTGCCGGATTTACGCGTTCGGCCAGCCAACTAACCCCAACCTGGCAGATTTTTAATTGATTGAAAGCAGTAAGTGGTCTGTATCTAATTTATTGGGTGTCTAAACATGAGTAATATTGTTTTAATTCGCAATAAATTCTAGGAACATAGGCTAGAGTTATGAATCCAATAATTACAGCGAGAGTTGTTAAAAAAATATTGGGATAGCCGTAAATGAAGCTAACGGTTATAAAAGCTAGTAAAGGCGCTAAGAGACCGTTATCTACTCTTACGTAGTAAAAAGAGTTTAAGTTGCTGATGTGCTCAGTAATGTATTGTGTTCTCTCATGAGACAACTCGAAACCATTTAGTATTTCAATTCTCGGGCGGTCGCTTAGTGCGGGAAGCAAGCGTAATCCAAATAGATTCTTGATGATTACCGAGAACTGATGAATCAGCACTCCAATTGGTAAGGCCGAAAAAGCGAGTATCCAGATGCTTTCATGAAATGCATCATAAGCACAAGACAGAAAGAGTTGGAAAAATTCGTCAGGCATTCCATTTGAGTAAATATCTAGCGTCCAGCTAATATAGAACAGTAAAGCCCAGATAATAAAAACGGTTCCAGAAATTTGGTATCTTAAAAATTGTTTCATGATGTGGGCTTTGATTTTTTAAAAATTCAGTGGTCACTCCAAACCGCAAACTCATTGCCGCTGGGTTCGATAAAGTGAAAGCGTCTACCGCCTGGGAAAGAGAAGATGGGTTTATTGATTTGTGCACCATTGCTTTCTATTTTGGCGAGTGATTTTTCCAAATTTTCACTGTAAAAAATCAACAAGGCACCACCAGCGGCTTGCGTGCTGGTTAGTTTAGAACGGTAAAATCCACCGTTGATTTCTTCGCTGGTGAATGAGCAGTAGTCGATACCGAAGTCGGTGAATTTCCAGTCGAACATCGCATGAAAAAAAGTTTTGGTGGCTTCTAAATCATAAGCTGGGTATTCAACGTAGTTAAGTTGGCCGTGCAGTTTTGTTGGCATTGGGTTCTCCTTTCTTATTTTTATTTCAACGCATCAGAGACGATAGCTTGCGCTTCTTCTACGATGGCTTCGAGATGCGCTTGGCTTTTGAAGCTTTCGGCATAAATCTTGTAGATGTCTTCGGTGCCGGAGGGGCGCGCCGCGAACCAGCCGTTTTCGGTGGTGATTTTCAGCCCGCCAATCGCTGCGCCATTGCCTGGTGCGTGCGTCAGTTTGGCGGTGATTTCCTCGCCTGCCAAGTGACTGGCTTTTACCATGTCCGGTGACAGGTTGCTGAGGATGGCTTTTTCTTCACGATTCGCCGGCGCATCAATACGGGTGTAAATCGGGTTGCCGAATTGATGGGTCAGCTCCTGATATAACACGCCTGGGTCTTTACCTGTGACGGCAGTGATTTCAGCTGCCAATAAATTCATGATGATACCGTCTTTGTCGGTACTCCAAGTGGTGCCGTCCAGTCTTAAGAAGGAAGCGCCGGCGGATTCTTCACCGCCGAATGCGTAGTCGCCAGTCACCAAGCCGTCTACAAACCATTTGAATCCGACAGGGACTTCAGACAGGTTTTTACCCAGCGAATGCACCACTCGGTCAATCATGGAGCTGGAAACCAAGGTCTTACCGATTTTGACATCATCCGACCAATTTGGTCGATGCGTGCAAAGGTATTGAATGGCCACCGCAAGGTAGTGGTTAGGGTTCATTAGCCCGACCGATGGGGTGACGATACCGTGGCGATCGACATCCGGGTCATTGCCGAACGCGATGTCGTAGTTGTCTTTGAGTTGAATCAAGCTTGCCATGGCGTAAGGCGAAGAACAATCCATGCGAATTTTGCCATCCTTATCGACGGTCATGAAAGAGAAAGTCGGGTCCACCTTGTGGTTGACGATTTGCAGATTCAATCCGTAGTAGTCGGCAATCGGTTGCCAGTAGTGAATCGCCGCGCCACCCAATGGATCAATACCTAACTTCAAGCCAGCGTCTTTAATGGCTTGCATATTGACCACTTTGTCCAAATCTTTGACATAAGGCATGATGAGGTCAGCTTTGGTGACAAATTCTGACTCTAAAGCGTCCGCCAAATCCATCAGATCAACTTCTTCCATGCCGTTGCGGATGATTTCATTCGCACGGGCTTGAATGATATTGGTCGCATCCGAATCTGCCGGCCCACCATTAGGTGGGTTGTATTTGAAGCCGCCATCCTGCGGTGGGTTGTGTGATGGGGTGATAATCACGCCATCTGCTAAACCATCGGTTTTGCCTTGGTTGTAAGTCAGAATCGCATGAGAGATCACAGGGGTTGGCGTGTAACGCCCATTGTCTTGGATGATGATATCAACGCCGTTGCCGGCAAACACTTCAATCGCCGTGGCATGCGCCGCCTCGGATAATGCATGGGTGTCCATACCAATATACAGCGGGCCATTGATGCCTTGTGCCGCACGGTACTCAACAATTGCCTGAGACACCGCAGCAATATGCGTTTCGTTAAAGGTACATTTACTGGAGCTGCCCCTGTGCCCTGAGGTGCCGAAACTCACGACCTGATCTGGGTTATTTACATCGGGAACCAGGGTGTAATAGTCAGACACCAGTTTCGGGATGTTTTCAAGAATCGTATCTGGTGCGAGCTTTCCGGCAAGTGGCGAAATTGGCATGAGGCTTCCTTTTAGTCATTTTAAACAGCGAGGGTTTCGTTTGATTATAGTGATTTGAAATGACGTTTGCATGACTTCGTGCATAGCCCGGCTGCAGTGGCTGAAAATCTGCCAGGTTGGGGGGTGAGAAGTTTTTTGAAAGTTGCAAATAGGGGTTGACGAGTTTGCTAAAATTGAAGATATGAATCAGTCACTCTTTAATCTTTCAACACTACGCAGAGCCGCTCAGTCTGCTTGGTACTCCAGCCGCATGGCATCGCGCATCGCGTTACTGTTGGCGTTGTTTCTGTTCGCCAAAACGGCGGGGCTGATTCATGATGAGGTTCATCCTTTTCATCATCACACGGAAGAGTGTGATATTTACCAAGCGATGGCGCATCACACCGGTAATACGGTTGCCGAGCTTGAGTTGCCGATCTCTGTACCTGAATATACACTTCATGATTCGGTTGTCGTTTCTCAACGTACATCCTCTACTTATCCTGCCTTTTGGGGGCGTGCACCACCTAGTTTTGTCTGATCGAGCTTTTAGCCCGCGTTTTGCGCGCCGGTGAATTGAAAATTTGACAAAATTTAGGAGAAAGACATGCTTCGTAAGAAACTTGTGTCTGCCATTCTTATTGCAACAGGAGCAACCTTTGAGGCTGCCTGGGCGGAAGAAACGCAGAGAAATGTCACGGAACTGGAAACTGTTTCCGTTGAAGAAAGACGAGAAGAAACCTTAAAACCGGTACATATCAGTACCTCTACCACTTTACACCCAGAAGCTTCGGAAATGGAACGCGGTAGCACTGCGTCACTTGGTGAAGCCTTGGACGGTTTGCCGGGGGTGAACAATTTGTCATCTGGCAGTCAGTCCGGCAAACCAGTGGTACGCGGTGATACTTCGTTACGTCTGCCGGTGTTGTCCAATGGCATGGCGATGGAATATCAAGCGGAAGGAACGCGCCATAACCCGAATGTTGATCCTGCATTGATGGAAAACTTGGAAGTGATTCGGGGTCCTCAGGGGTTGAAATATTCGAGTCAGGCGGTGAAGTCGGCGGTGAATGTATCCGGCCCGCAAATTGATTATGCCGGAAAGGGCCAGACCAAAACTTCCGGCGAATTGATGGGCGAAGTGAACTCCAACAATAATGAAACCATGATAGGTGCTAAGGCGAAATTCTCATCCAATGGTGTTGGTTTGGTGGGGGGGATTACCCAACGAAAAGGCAATGATTTCGTGTCGCCGAATACGACCGAAGCGGGCGATGTGAAACCGGGTGATCCGGCAGGAACGAAACCTTTGGTGACAGGAACCACGCCTTATACCAACTTCGAGTCGGAAGCCGCGGTTATTGGGCTGGGGTATCAGGGAGATTGGGGCGAAGTGGAATTGCGCCATAACGTTTGGCAATCCAAACAAAACTATCTAGGCGTTGAAGCTGCAGCAAGCGGTTATGAGTTGTTGCCATCAGCAGGCCAAAAACTGAAGAATGAAGAAACGCAGTTGAAGGCGGAGTTTTTCGCAAGAGACTGGGTGTTCAAACCGAGTTATGGTCACACCCGCAACCAACGTGAAGCCATGCATGAAGTCGTTTATGAAAAAATGGCTGCCTACAAAGATGACGAAGAATATTTGGACATTGTCGTGCATCGTGATGACTATCAACTGGCGGTAGAACATCCGGCGTTTTTCGGTTGGTCTGGTGAGTTTGGCGTGAGTCACTTCAACAAAGATCAGAAACTGCGCTCGGGACACTTAACGCCCAGCGCCAAAGAAAATGGTACAGGCGTTTTTATGGTAGAGAAGCAGTCGTTTGTATCTCAAGCGGGTGTGGGGCATTTGTGGGATGTTGAAATCGGTGTGCGTTACGATACGCAAAAGGTGAAAGCGCCTTTGAGTGCGGAGAACGCACACTTTTGGGATGAAACCAAAGTCTATGATGCTTCCAATAATTCGCGCGATTTCTCAGATTGGTCAGGTGCATTGGGGTTGGCGTATCATGCCACTTCAAACTGGACTTTTACCGGAAATTTAGGGCGTAGCTTCAGAGCGCCTTCCATTTTTGAACTCTATGCATCTGGTGCGCATGGTGGCGTACAGGCCTATCAACTGGGGAACCCTAACCTGAAAGCGGAAACTTCCATCAATAGTGAGTTGGCGGCGACTTGGCAGTCCTCAACCTTGCACTCCACCTTGGCGGTTTACAGCAATTGGGTCGATAACTACATCGTTCTGGAGAACACCGAGCAAACGCTCTACTGTGATCATGATGGCAATTGTCAGGCAACGCAGAACCTGAATTATCCGTATCGTAAGATGATTAACGCTCAGACCAATGCCTTGATTCAAGGGGTTGAATGGTCGGCGAAATATCAGATGACATCCCAGTTGCAATGGCGTGCCACGGCAGAAGTGATGCAGGGGCGCGATACCAAAAACAACCGTGACTTGCCATTGATGCCTGCCAACAATGCTACCTTGAATGCGGACTATACTTTCCGAAATCAGGGCTGGTGGCATAAGCCATATCTTGGTTTGGGGACTAAGTATGTCGCGGCGAAGGATTCTGCGGGGGCGTATGAGCCATTCAGCCAATTTGACAGCACGCCTTTTGGTGTGGCGTCGACGGATGCCTATTGGTTGTGGAACCTGCAAACTGGTGGCGAGGTCAAACTTGGACAGTATCCATTGAAACTTGATTTGACGGTGCAAAATTTGTTCGATACCGCTTATCGCGATTTCCTAGATACTTATAAAGGCTATGCGCAAGGAATGGGGCGCAATTTCCGTCTTCATGCCAGCATGACGTTTTAAGCGTCTAGGCGTCTAAATACACCGTCAGAATATTCTGACGGTTCCCTTCTTAAAGTCGTTCAAAACCAAATCTCAAAAACGCCAACAAAATAGCCAAAATCTGCCAGGTTGGGGGCTGTTACTATAGATAAAAATCGTTGAAAATATAGAGAAATTCTTTAGTAGATCTGGCGCGTTTTGTTAGAATTGCGCTTATGAAATTTTCCCCTTTAACGATTGCCAAATTGAGATATGCCCTCCAGGGTGCATGGGTCGACGCACGCATGATGCCACGCATTGTCGTGCTGATGGCGATATTTCTGTTTGCCAAAACGGCGGGAATGATTCATGACACGGTGCATCCGTTTCATCAACACACAGAAGTTTGTGAAATCTACCAAGCATTGGCGCATCCTGTTTCGGATGATGTTTATGAAGTCGATTTGCAGCTTTCAAAACCTGTTTATGCGCTTCAAACTTCTGAAGCGGTTTCGCAGGTTTACACCTCTACTTATCCTGCCTTTTGGGGACGTGCTCCACCATTCCTATCAATTTAATTTTGATTGTCGTTTTCTTGCGTTGAGTCGTGACACGAAGGTGTGCACTTGGCTTTTGCCGTGCGTGCGTCACTTGTATTCTAGGTAAGAAAACTGTTTGTTCAGTGTCGCAGTATGACTGCGAAAAGGGATATTTCAGCGATGCGTTGTGCAGAGTTGATGAACGGATATAGGAATTTTTATGAAAACAGTTTTTAGAAAGAGGTTGCTGGTGGCTGCTGTCAGTAGTTTGATGGTGGCACCGGTATCGAATAGTTTTGCTGATGAGCAATTAAATGAAATCTCGGTCAGCGAAAAAGAAGCTCCTAAACATGAATCTCGCACCGCTCAGGTCAAAGATTCGATTGTACATACGGATGTGATTTCCGCTAAAGCCATTGAAGATAAGCAGGCCGGCTCTTTAGAGCAAGCCATCAAGAATGAGCCGGGTGTGGATGTTCGCACCGAATGTTCGGTGTGTGGCGCCAAACGTATTTCCTTGAATGGTTTGAAAGGTGAACACACTACTTTGATGATTAATGGTGTGCCGAACAGCTCGATTATGGAAGGCTATTATGGGTATGACGCTATACCAATGGTCGGCGTTACTTCAGTGGAAATTTCGCGCGGTGCCGGTGCATCCTTGATTGCGCCAGAAGCCATTGGCGGGGTTATCAATGTTGTTACCGCCAAGCCTAGAGAAGATAAGTTGATGTTGGATTTATCTTTGGGAACCGACGGTTACAAAAAATACCAAATTATGGGCACCAAAATCAGTAAGGATAAACGCACACAGATGATGGTGGGCGCGCAGACAGATCATATTGACCAATATGATGGCGACCATAATGGCGTGAGTGAATCGCCTATGTTGGACAACCATAGTGTGGTGGCGCAAGTCTGGCATCAGGCGGATAAAGACCGTTTTGAATTGCGTTTAGCGGACCAGCGTGCCGAGATGTTTGGTGGGCCGATGGTTGGCGTGCTGGCAAAGTCCAAATCGGATGCTAAGACTCAAGCCACGGGAAGCAGTCCCGGATTTATTGGAGATAATGTCAATAATTTGCCGAATACGGCAGGTGGCGCAACCACGGCGCGTGACTTTTTGGAAAACGTGACCACCACTAAGCAGGAAGTTACCGGGAAATGGTCTCGTGACGTCAATGCGAAACTGACAACCAAATTGACGGGTTCTTATGTCAAAACCAATACAGATGACATCTATGAAGGTACCACCTATCGAGCGGATCAAGATATCTACTATGTCGATGTTCGTGCCGACTATTATCCATCGTTGCAGCACGCCATTACGGTAGGGACCGACTTCAAGCATGACAAGATGTTATCGATTTCGACAGGTGGAACCTATCCTGCGAACGATTCTTATAATAAGAAATCGAATGGTCTTTATCTAAGAGATATCTGGACGCCGAACCAACGTTTGGAAGTGGCGGGTGCTTTGCGTTTGGATGCGATTGACGTTAATTTCATTGATCAGCACCGTAAGTTCAATGAAACGATTCTGGCGCCGAGATTGCATGTTCGTTATGACCATAACTTTAACTGGACATCGCGCTTTTCAGCGGGGATGGGCTACCGTGTACCGCTACAATTCTTTGAAGCAGAGCATGGTATTCTCGATGATGGCTTCAAGGTTGCGGTTGATAAACTTGAGAAATCCCAATCAGCTCGCTATGAATTGGCGTATTCCGGTGCTAAAACCAATATGACGACCAGTTATTCCTGGACAGCGGTTAAGAATCTTGCGGCAATTGATGAATCCAGTGGCACCCCAACGTTGGTATCTACCGCCGGAACGGGTCATGTACAACATGCGGATATCAGTGTCAGCTATCAATTGACCCATGCCTGGACAGTGGGTTCTACGCTAGAGGGCTTTGCCTATGATAAAACCTATAAGAACACTTTTAGTGTCATTCCGATCGAAACCCGTTTACGCTTGATGGCGGACTACGATGGCCACGGTTGGCAAGGTAATTTGACCGTGACAGGAATTGGCGAACGCAAATACTCGGATTATCCGAGCACTGGTTATGCCGAGCATTATGACGATAATGCCATGCAGCATTCAAAAGGAACTAAAGCACCAGCTTATGTCACCGCAGATCTGAAGGTGTCTAAAGATATCACTAAGGCATGGAAAGTTTACGCCGGCGTAAACAATCTGTTTGATTATACGCAAATCGGTTCAGGTCATGATTCACCATTGTTCTATGACAATAGTGGCACTAAAACCTGGGATACCGGACATATCTGGGGACCACTACGTGGGCGAGTTGTTTATGGAGGGCTTAAGGCAGAGTTCTAATCATTTTACTTGCCTAAAAGTAACAATAAAAAAGAGGGGGGAACCCCCCCCTTTTTTTAATCTATAGAAGGTAAATAACTATCAAAATGTAAATTAATTCTATTACTAAAAGAAAATAGTTTTCATTTAGATAAAGGGTTGCTAAAATAGCACCCATGATGCAATTTCCTTATTTACCGACCCAATCAAACTTCATTAGCAAACGTATGAAGAGGCATGTGCATGTCATTCCTGTGATTACTTTGCTGGTGATGCTATTTGTTTTTTCAAAGACGGTTGGGTTTATTCATGGGGAAGTACATCCTTTCCATCATCATACTGAACAATGTGAAATCTATCAGAGCCTAGGGCATCCCATTGATGATAGGGTCTTCACACTAGATTTTCTGTTGTTTCCACCTAATTTTTCTTTTCCAGTGGCGACGGCGTTTCTTCACGTTTCTATATCTCGCCTTTCTGGATTTTTGGGGCGTGCACCGCCCATGCAATAGCGTCTACCTTAATGTTTGCTCCGTATTTTCACTTTTTGGATACGTGAGATTTTTAGTTTAGGCACGTTTGCATAGAGCCCCTTTTTGCCTTCTCGCAATACTCAGGTGCTGCGATTTTCTGAAAGAATCAGACAAAAATATTAATGAAATAATGAGATAAGAGTTATGGAAATCAAATTTAAGAAAAAATTGCTGGTGGTATTCATCACCAGTGCAATGATGTCCCCACTTACTGTTCACGCAGAAGATGAATTAAATAAAATTACTGTCGCAGGGTCGTCGGGTTCGAAAGACGCCCGAACGGCTCATGTAAAAGATTCGATTGTGCATACAGAGGTGATTTCGGCCAAAGCGATTGAGGCAAAGCAAGCTGGGTCTTTGTCAGAAGCCATAAAAAATGAACCGGGCGTCAGAGTGAGCACGGAGTGTTCCATGTGTGGTGTCAAGCGCATATCGTTGAACGGCTTAAAAGGCGAGCAAACTACCTTGATGATAAATGGTGTACCTAACAGCTCGATTTTAGAGGGGTATTATGGTTATGACGCGATTCCAACGGTTGGTGTGAGTGCGGTAGAAATTTCCCGAGGGGCGGGTGCTTCATTGATTGCTCCAGAGGCAATCGGGGGGGTGGTGAATGTCGTCACCGATAAGCCTAGAGAAGATAAATTAATGCTTGATTTGTCGCTCGGTACAGATGGGTACAAAAAATATCAAATCATGGGTACAAAAATCAGTAAAGACAAGCGTACCCAAGTCATGCTGGGTGCACAAACGGACAATATTGATCAATATGACGCTGACAATAACGGCGTTAATGAATCCCCCCGTTTAACCAATCATGCAATCGTGGCACAGATTTGGCATCAGCCGTCTAATCAAGATCGCTTGAACTTTCGTATTGCTGATCAGCGTTCGGAAGTTTTTGGTGGCCCAATGATCGGCGGCGGCTTAGCAAAGTCTGAGTCGGATGCAAAAACACAACAGCCATCAACAGCCACAGGTGATCCAGACTTTTTTGTTGGCGGAAATGTGAATAACCGACCGAATTCAGCTAAGGCCTCGGCGCGTGATTTCTTAGAAAACATTGTGACAACGAAACAAGAGTTTACCGGGAAATGGTCGCGTGACGTGAATGCTAAGTTGACTACCCATGTCACCGGTTCCTATGTGAAAAGTGTCACGGATGATATCTATGAAGGCACGACTTATAAAGCCAACCAAGATATTTACTATGCGGAAGCCCGTGCAGATTACTATCCTTCTACTAAGCATGCGATCACCATTGGAACGGATTTCAAAAGCGAGAAAATGTTGTCCAAATCAACAGGAGGAAACCATCCTGCCAATGATTCTTATGACAAAAAGACAAATGGCTTATATGTGCGAGATATTTGGACACCCAATACAAGATTGGAAGTGGCAGCGGGGTTGCGTTTCGATGCGATTGACGTGAAGTTTCTTGATCAAAACCGTAAGTTCAATAAAACAGTGTTAGCCCCTAGATTGCATATTCGTTATGACCATAATTTCAATTGGACATCACGTTTGTCAGCAGGAGAAGGTTACCGTGTACCGCTACAGTTTTTTGAAGCGGATCACGGCGTATTGGACGATGGTTTCCAAGTGGCGGTGGATAAACTTGAGAAGTCTCAGTCAGTACGTTATGAGTTGGCCTATTCCGGCGCTAAAACCAATATGAGTACCAGCTACTCTTGGACAGCCGTGAAGGATTTGGCGGCAATTGATTCGGACAACTATAGTCAACCAACCTTGGTATCGACACATGGTACGGGACATGTACAGCACGCCGATATTACTGCGAGTTACCAATTGACCAATCATTGGACGCTGGGTTCGACACTTGAAGGGTTTGTCTATGACAAAACCTATCGTGATACCTTTACAATTATTCCGATAGAAACGCGTTTGCGCTTAATGGCGGATTATGATGGTCATGGCTGGCAAGGCAATTTTACAGTGACAGGCATTGGCGAGCGTAAATACTCGAATTACAAAACCGCCGGTTACGACCAACATTACAATGACTACAATTTAACCGATTCCAAAGGTTCTAAAGCTCCAGCTTATTTCACCGCGGACATGAAAATTTCTAAACAGATGACCAAAGAGTGGAACATCTATGCTGGCGTGAACAATATGTTTGATTATACTCAAACAAAATCAGGACATGATTCGCCACTGTTCTATGATCAAAATCATGAGTGGGATGTGGCGCACATTTGGGGGCCTTTACGTGGACGCGTTGTTTACGGCGGGGTCAAAGCCGAGTTCTAATTTAAACAATCTAATCAGTACAAAAAACTGTGATAAAAAAGAGGCCGTAATGGCCTCTTTTTGTTTTAGTACTCTTGTTCCCCCTCTTCTAAGAGAGGAGGTCTTTTTGAAGGGGCGGAAGATTCATTTTTTACCTCTGTCTCAACCGCATCAAGCAATGCAATGATTTGGTGTGATATCTGCTGAACCTTGTTTTTGTGAGTGGCAGCGGTTTCTTTGTCACCGATGTCGTATGCATCCAATGTTTTACCAACCTCCATATGCATTTGATTGTGATTTTCAACCAGTTGCTGCATTTGAGGAATGTGACTGTATTTCTTACCATCGCCTATTAACCACTTACCTAAAGCGCACTGGTCGTTTCTACGAGCAGTTTCTTTATTGATATCCGTTTTGAGACCGGACATCAGGTTTTCAAGTTTAACGTTCCAAGCGCGGTGTTTCTGTTTGGCATCTTCAAAATCAAGATTCGCTAAGCCGAGACTGTGTGTGGCATGGATGTCTGCGTTTTTACTGATTTGGAAGCGGTTGACGAACTGTTCCTGATTATGGGCTTGTTCGCTCATGTTTCCGGCGGTTGCTGAAAGTTGCTCCACCAAAGCGGCGTTTTGTTGAGTCATCTGGTCAAGATGCGTGATCGCGGTGTTGATTTGGTTGACGCCTCTAGCCTGCTCGTTCGTTGTGGTCGAAATTTCCTGTACCAGGTTTTCGACTTCTCGAATTTGGTTCACCATGTTTGAGAAGACTTCATTGGTTTTCTCTACCAATTCCGTACCTGTCTTGATTTGAGCGGTTGCGGTATTGATCAGTTGAGAAATCTCTTTGGAAGATTCCGCAGATTTTTGTGCGAGTGATCGTACTTCTCCGGCGACGACCGCAAAACCACGACCATGTTCGCCGGCGCGTGCGGCTTCTACCGCGGCATTCAATGCCAACAAGTTGGTTTGGAAGGCAATGCTGTCGATGACACTAGTGATGTCCCCGATTTTTTGACTGACTTCGTTGATGCTTTGCATGGCTTCAATGGTTTTTGCCATGACTTGAATCCCCTCGGAAGCCTCTGTGCCAGCAACATGACTTAGCTGGTTGGCTTTCTCGGTGTGTTCGGCAGATTGTTGAATGGTGGCAGTCAATTGTTCCATACTGGCAGCGGTTTCTTCCAAAGAAGCGGCTTGCTGTTGAGTTCTTTCCGATAAATCTTCACTGGCTTGAGCTACTTCTTCTGACATACCGCCGATTTCCGATGAACCTTGCTTCACTTTTCCTAGTGTCAGCTCAATATTTCGTAACGCATTGTTGATGGCCGTTTTCATGGCCAGTACTTCGCCCTCAACCTCAATGTTCATGCGTCCGGTCAGGTCGCCATCACTCATACTGGAAAGGATGCTGCTCAAGTTTTGAGTAATGGAGGAGAAGCTTTCCAACAAATTGTTGATGGAGTTAGACAGTTTCAACTCAAAGCCTTTTAAGCCGTTGGTATCAATACGGTCTTTTAGGATGCCGCTGGAAGCATTTGCGACAAGATGTTCGATATTGTCTTCAATCGCCAGCTGTTCGGTCATATTTTTCCACTCGGCAACCGTACCGATGCGATTTCCTTTTTCGTCGAAAATAGGATTAACCACCAAGTCAATTTTGATTTGACCGATGGTGATTCGTGTTTCAAAGGTTTCTTTCAGATTTTCCAATAGGTTTTGTTGATGGTGCGGGTTTTGGTGGAAAATGTCGATGTTCTGTCTCAGTAGGTTGTGGATGTCAAATTGCGGCAGAATACTTTTGATTTCCGGTTCAATGTCTGTGAACATATTAATGATGGCATCGTTTACGAAGATAATACTACGGAAACGGTCGGTGACCATCACGTTGGCAGAGGAGGATTTTAGCGCAAGTTCAATTCGTCTGGCATTGGTCAGTGCTTCTTTGACATCATCAATATCGGTTCCCAAGCGGATTTGCATCGACTTCAGTCGATTGAAAGTTTGGCTGATGAGGGAGTTGCCTTTTACATTGATTGGGTATGAGAAATCGCCTTCCGAAATGGAGGTAATGGCCGAGCTCAGAGATTTCAAACGTTTGCTGTAGTTCAGGTTGAGAGCGATTAGCGCCAAAATCATTAACACGTCAAATGCCTCAAACCACTGTTTGTGCGTCTCCATAATAAGGGAGCTGAAAATGGACGTCAGTAATAACGCACTGATAATAATGGTGAGTGTCGTGAGGTTATAGTTGGATAATAAATCCAATTTTTGAGTAGCGGTTTTTGGCACACCGCCTTCTAGCACGACTTTACCGGCTGCGATTGCTTTATAGGCGACTTCGGCTTGTTTGATTTGCGCATCGGATGCAGGGGTGCGTACCGACATATAACCGGCGATTTGCCCTTTCTCAAAGATAGGTGTTGCATTGGCAACAACCCAATAATGGTCGCCATTTCGTCTGCGGTTTTTGACGATCTGACTCCAAGGTTTTCCAGCTTGGATCGTTTGCCAAAAATCCTTGAATATTGCGGGTGGCACATCTGGGTGGCGTAGAATATTATGAGGTTGGCCGACTAGGTCTTTCCAACCATAGCCACTGGCTTCGATAAAAGCTTCATTGGCACTGATGATGTTGCCAAACTTATCTGTGCGAGAAACAATAATCGTTCCTTCCGGTAAGGCATATTGTTTTTGAGAGACAGGTCCATTATCTTTCATCGCCATAACCTCCATGATATGCGTGAACTCAAGTACGTGTTTTTAATAATACAAGAAAAAAATAGGGATAAATACATATAAAACATAAGGTTATTGGCTTTGAGAGGTAAAGGTTAGACGCGATATGCTAAACATATTTAAATTGGATAGCAACAAAATATGCCTGAAACCCTTGAAAACAAAATATTTGGCTATATTTTGACATTATTAAGATTAAAGAGATTGAACGGATTATGGAGTACAAGGATTATTACGAAATTTTGGGCGTAGATCGCAGTGCCAGTGAAGCGGAGGTCAAAAAGGCTTACCGAAAATTGGCTGCGAAACATCACCCTGATAAGCCTTCGGGCGATGAAGCCAAGTTCAAGGAAATCAACGAGGCGTATGAAGTGCTTGGCGATAAAGAAAAACGCCAGATGTACGATCAGTTGGGACCAAACTATCATAATGGTCAAAACTTCCAGCCACCACCAGGCTTTGAAGAAATGTTTGGTGGGTTCGGAGGTTTTGGCGGCGCACAAGGTGCTGGAGCCAGTGGCTTCTCGGACTTTTTTGATTCATTGTTCGGCGGTGGGTTCCAGCAGGCTGGTGGTCATGGTGGTTTCGGCGGGCATCAGCAATTCCAGCAAAAAGGTGAGGATCAGACGGTAAAAGTATTGGTTTCTCTGGAAGACGCTGTGCATGGCGTGGAGAAGTCTTTGACAATACAAATGCCTATGCAAACCCGACAAGGTGGTTTTTCACATCAGCCTAAGAGTTTGAAAGTGAGAATCCCCGCGGGTGTGAAACAAGGGTCGCGTATTCGTCTGACGGGGCAAGGAATGCCGGGATATGGCGGTGGTCCAAACGGTGACCTGTACCTGGAAGTGGATCTACAGAACCATCCTTTGTTTAAGGTTGATGGAGATGATGTAATCCTGAATCTGCCATTGACGCCTTGGGAGGCGGCATTGGGAACGAAAGTTCAAGTCCCGACCCTGAAGGGTAAGGTTGCGATGAATATTCCGGCAGGCACTCAATCTGGCGCTAAATTGCGAATTAAGGGACGAGGCCTTGGCAAAGATGATAAAGCGGGGAATCAGTATGTGTTGATTCAAATCCATACGCCACCGGCAGATACGGAAGAAGCCAAAGCTTTCTATGAAAAAATGGCGGAAACCTTGCCGTTCAATCCAAGACATCATTTCTAAATCTTTCGAGAGTCCTAAATATTTAGGGCTTCTTTTTGTATAAAGGTTGAAATTTCACACTAACTTTCTTATATTCAATGCCTCTTGTCTTAATTTTACGCATTAGGTGTTTATAGTGTCCCCATGTTCCTTTGAACTTGAGCACAGGTCATCACTCCGTGTTCCGAGTCTGTTCAGTTTTCATCACAAGAATGAGGTCTTAAAAGGGATTAATCTTGGCTTGGGTGGTTTTGGGGTTGCTTATCCTATAGCGGATGACGGCACCTTCCATTTCTACCGTGGCCAACTGTTGAAGAACTGTTATATTCAGGTCGAAGGGGAAACCATCTATTTCTCTAAAGTGAATGTTTGTTGGTTGGATCTTTCAGATGATGGGCTGGTGTATGGTATTAAGATTTCGAGCATCATTGCGCCAGAAAAAGAAAAGTACCAAGCAATGTATGAGAAGGTGTTGACACACTACCGGGAAAACGGTGTGTTGTCTCTTGCGGAAAGAGAAGCGCTCAATAACTTTTCAAGCTGAGTATTGAACACTTCGCTATAAGACGGGTTTACTTTTGCGTTAGTGGAAAGTTGTCAAACTGAACACCTTGCCAGCCACTTTTCATGAAGTTTCGGATATTGCCGTGACTGTCGCTTTGCGGGTCTTGTAAAACTTCTTCGGTATAAAATTTACCAAAAGCATTTAAGGTCGCTTGTTGCGACAGTTGGTTCATTTGACCAAATGCCAGCAACTTGCAAGAACCATTATTGGTGTTTTCTTCATTTACTTGCTCGCCATTCACGAAACGCGTTGGCGTAAAGTCATAATAGGTATCAATGACCTGCATCACTTCATTAAAATCGACCGGATTTTGGTTTAGTTTTTCAATTAGTTGTTCAGGTGTCATGGCTTTCCCTTGAGTGTTACTGAGATATTCTGCAATTTACAAAGGGCATATTCTACTTGGAAAGCCGACAAGCGAGTCCAAATTTACCCCAACCTGGTAGATTTTATTTGCGAGGCGGGAGGGAATCGTTAGAATGTTTTTAGTTTAAGAGACCTTCGCACGAGGTGGTTTCACAGCTAAAAAGGTTAAAATTCCGCATTTCTGCGTTAAAAAACTTGTCAATAGCGCGCTATTGGCGGTGTTTTCTACCTTGAACTGCAACATTTTTCCGCTTTTTTACCTCGCGCGCCACTCGTGCAAAGGCCTCTAAAAGATTCAGCTTAGATTTTACGGAAAGGAACATCATGAAAAGACGTGATTTTATCGGCGCTCTGGCGGGCGCAACGGCAACTACAGCATTAACCGCTTGCGGTCAGCAAGAGTCAGCAGCGCCCGCGGCAGCAAAGCCGATGGAAACAGTACATTGGAAAATGGTGACAACCTGGCCGAAGAATTTCCCGGGCTTGGGGACAGGGGCAAACCGTGTGGCTGAGTTGATCAATCAGATGTCTGGTGGTCGCATTGATGTCAAAGTTTATGGTGCAGGCGAGTTGGTCGGTGCATTTGAAGTGTTCGACGCGGTTTCCAGCGGACATGCACAATTGGGGCATGCCGGTGCTTATTACTGGAAAGGCAAGATTCCTTCGGCAGTATTCTTTTCAACAGTACCATTTGGTTTGACGGCAGATGAAATGAATGCATGGCTCTATAACGGTGGTGGGCTGAAATTATGGGAAGAAGCCTATAAGCCGTTTGGCCTAGTTCCTAACCCAGCAGGTAACACCGGCACTCAAATGGGGGGGTGGTTTAACAAGGAAATCAACTCGCTGGATGACTTGAAAGGTTTGAAAATGCGTATGCCTGGCCTAGGTGGTGAAGTGCTTAAAAAAGCCGGCGCCATTCCGGTTTCTCTACCAGGTGGTGAGATTTTCCCTTCATTGCAATCGGGTGCGATTGATGCGACTGAGTGGGTAGGTCCTTATAACGACTTGGCATTTGGTTTCTACAAAGTGACCAAATACTATTACACGCCAGGCTGGCATGAACCAGGAACGACGATGGAATGTATGATCAACGAGAAGGCATACAATGCGTTGCCGGATGATCTGAAGAGCATCGTGCGCAATGCCATGAAAGTGGCGAACTTGGAAATGTTGTCTGAGTACACGGCACGAAATGAAGAGGCGCTACAAACGCTTATCGAGAAACACAATGTCGAATTGCGCTACTTCCCTGATGAAGTGTTGAAAGAATTGAAAAAACTGTCTTCAGAAGTGATTGAAGCCGAAGCGGCGTCTGATCCACTGTCTTCAAAGGTGTGGGCATCGCAAAAAGCCTTTATGAAGCAAGTCACTCAGTGGACGAATGTCGGCGAAGGGGCTTTTATCCGCGCCAGAAATTTGTAAGTTTTTATTCGTAAACTTAACTATTCATGACAAATAACAAAAAACCACACAAAAAATGCAAAAACTACCCGTTTGGGTAGTTACCATGCGTTGCGGGTTTCTGTAATCTATAACCGTTGACTTTAGAGTACTGACGCAAGTATATGGAAGTATTTGTGTTAGTGCTCTGGTTTACGACCTCCTTGCTATTGGAAACCTAAAAATTAGTGCGTGTTTTAGGCGGATCGGTAGCAAGGACTTTTTTCCTACCCGTTTTAATCCCAACTTTCTATTTTGTCTTTGATGCCACTTTGGTATCTTGAATCTTTCTCAGATAACCTAACATTTCATCGGTATCCCAGATATTGCCAGCGTTGATGCTATAACGAATCATTCCGTTTCTATCGACCAAAAAACTTGATGGAAAAGCAAATACTTTCCATTTGGAAGCCACTTCACCTTTTTCGTCCAACAATACCGGAAAATCGACAGCGACTTTTTCCGTGAAAGGTTTGACGACGGATTTCGGTTCTCGGTAAGACACGGAAACCATTGCGAAATGGTTAGCATCAAGTTGTCTTAGTGCGCGATTCATTGAGGGAATTTCTTCCACACAATGGGGGCACCAAGTTTCCCAAAAATTAATCAACAACGCTTTGCCCTTGTAATCTTTTTTGACATCGATTTTATTGCCGTCCAGGTCTCGCAACACGATATTGCTTGGCATAGGAATCGGCGGGTCAAAACGCTTCATACCGCGAACCACGCTACTGACAGGCGGATTTTTCAGCGCTTCAGAAGGCTCAAGTTTGGCAATGTGATAGCCGACTTTATTTGCCCGCTTTTGTTGTTCGGCGACGCCTTGCACAATGGCATCAGCGGTGACTTTGGCCATCTTACGCATATTATGGAAATGAAATTCGCCATCGGTGCTGTCTTTGAGGATCTCAGTATGTACCAGACTACCGCCCGAACGTAAGGCAAAGAGTGTTTTATCGACTTCATTGATTAAAGCGCCTCGCTCTGCCAGAATCAGGGTTATCGGTAATGCCGTCGCGCTTGCGATAGGGAACAGTTGACGCTCGGTACCCGCAACCGGAACGCCAACATACATGTTCGGGAACATCAGCACCACGTTTTTCAAACGGTTTCTTTTTGTCTTGTTGTCAGTGGTGACTTGCCATTCACGAATGCCGCGCAGTGTCGGAACCGCTGCGGATTCAAGCGAGATGATGACCACTTGTTTGTAGTGCTGGGTCGCTAAATCCAACATGGAGGCAAGAAAGTCTCCTTTCAGGTTTCGTAATGCCGTTTTGGTTCGAGGGATAAACATCGAGTCTGGGGTGTCGAGATACCAGACCGTTCCTGTTTTGCTCAAATGTTGAGCGAGTAGCGCTGTGCCGTCGTTCGGCGGGTAGGAGTTGCCAATCCAGATATAAACACGTTTTTTATCTTGAGGCGTGTTCGATTCGACATTGGTGACGGTCAGTGTATCGCCACTCGGTAAGTTGAGGTCTTTGGTCGGTAAGCTATTCCAAAGCGTGTAGTCGTGATGGTTCAGCGGTTTAAGATTTTTCTCGGGCTCGGTTTGGGCAAATGTCGTCATGGATGCCGAAAGTAGCAATAGGGTAAACAGTCCGTGCAAAAGGTGTGTCTGCAAATGTGAGTGTAAACGGATGCTGAAAGAATTGAACGACATAGTGGTTCCTTAACGCCTTTCAAGTTAGTAAACTGTAATGGTCATTATCGTTTATTATAAGACTTTAAATAGATACTGCCAGAAAAGCTTGGTGTTAAAGGATTGAAATATCCTGTTGGTTTTGCGAGCAGTGATAGCAAGAAGTGAGAGGGAAAGGCGATGAGAAATCTAGGTTTTTTGAAAGCAATCATATTGGTAGCCGGGCTGGCAACCTTGTCGGGTTGTGCCACCATCAAGATCGGGCCTAATTATGATGAACCTTTGAAGCAACAGGTGATCGAGTCGAAACCGAATGCTACGGGTAAGGTTCTGCTTATCAATATCCAGGGCGTGATTTCAGATCAGCAGAGCGAAGGCTTTTTTGGCGCCTCTCCAAGCTTACTGGATAGAGTCATGATGCAGCTGAAATTGGCAGAAAAAGACAAAAGCATCAAAACCGTCTTGCTTAAAATCAACAGCCCAGGTGGCGGCGTGACCACCAGCGACATTCTTTATCATGAACTGATGGCCTTCAAGAAACGTACCGGCAAAAAAATCTATGTTCAGATGATGGATGTCACCGCTTCAGGTGGTTATTACATTTCTATGGCGGCCGACCATATTCAAGCGCATCCAACTACGGTCACGGGATCGGTTGGGGTGATTACCGTGCTTCCAGAGATTGTCGATTTGACCAAGAAAATCGGTGTAGAAGTCAAAACCTATAAAACCGGACCGATGAAAGATACCGGCTCACCATTCAGAAAATTTACACCAGCAGATGACGCCGAAATGCAGTCTATAGTCGATCAAATGGCGCAGCGTTTTTACCATATCGTACAGACATCACGCCATCTATCACCTCAAGCGATGAAAGACGTTGAAACCGCAAGAGTCTATGTCGGTAAAGAGGCGCTTAAGGCCGGTTTGGTTGATTCACTGGGTTATCTGTCTGATGCGGTCAACCAAGCTTGTCAGTTGGGGGGCGATAAAGTGTGTGACCTGGTGAGTTACCGTTTTGAAACCAATGTGAATGCGACATCCTATAGCCCAACCATGCAAGCGCAAAGCAAGCCGATAGAAATGAATCTGATGAAAACCGGGTTGTTGGATTCCGCGCTGTCATTGAAGCCGGGTTCTTATTACCTTTACTTGCCTTGAGGTAGACACCGCTTTAACCCTCACTATTTTGTTTTGGTTTTGATTTGCGGAAAGTTTGGTACGGTACGTGCTAATGCTTAACCGAATAAAAAGTACATTTAGTGAGGGATTAATGTTTTCAATATTCGGCAACGGAAAATTAAAAGAAGAATTGGCTCAAGCGCAAAAACAGCTGGCAGCCGTAGTTGCAGAAAAAGCAATTTGTGAAGAAAAAATCGCCACCCTTGAGGGTGAGTTGTCAAAAATTCCTTTAACCCCCAGTTCAGAATCATGTGGTGAAGGCGTCTATTCAAAGGATGTCACCAAATCATTGTTTGAATCAATAGACTTCTATGCTGAGGGCGTCCGTAAATTTCAAGCCAGTATGAATTTGTTGGGTTCCAACCTTTCTCATGGTCGTGAAGATGTTGTCAGTTCTTTGTCGGTTTCTAAGGATGCACAAAAAGGACTTCAACAAATCACAGGTGGTGTCAGCACTTTAAGTCGTGCGGCAATCGAAACTTCTAACTCGGTATCGACCTTAGAGCAACGAGCCGAAGAAATCGGCGGTATCGTGTCCCTGATTGAAGATATTTCTGAACAAACCAATTTATTGGCGTTGAATGCGGCAATTGAAGCGGCAAGAGCGGGCGATGCCGGACGAGGGTTTGCTGTCGTGGCGGATGAGGTTCGTGTTCTGTCTTCCAAAACCGCGCAGGCGACATCGGATATTTCCAAGCTGGTGTCTGTGATTCAGTCGGAGGTTAAGAGCGCTCAAGATCAGATGATCAGTTTATCAAGTGAGGCCTCTAACTTGAAAAATCAGAGCGAAGCTGCCGGTGAAAGTATCTCCAAACTTATTGGTGCCAACAAGGATATGGAAGGCGTGATTTCCGCAGGTGCCCTTCGTAGTTTCACCAGTGCGGTGAAGGTCGATCACATGGTTTATAAAATGGATATTTATAAGGTCTATATGGGACTTTCTGATCTGAAAAGTACGGAGTTGGGTGATTATAAATCCTGTCGTCTGGGCAAGTGGTATTACGAGGGAGAAGGTGTGCAATGTTATGCAAAACTTGATGGTTATGCACAGCTGGAGGCGGCACATATTCAAGTGCATCAAGCAGGTAGTCGTGCGCTGGAACTTTATGAGTTGGGAGATTATGTAAAAGGTGTCGAGTCACTGAAAGCCATGGAAGATGCCAGTGAGCATGTTCAGCAAGCTTTGGAGAAGATTGCCATTTCTGCTGAGATGGATAGCAGTGTACTGTGTCTTTCGAGTAATGGAGCGTCTTTCGACTCTTGATATTTAATGTCATCACGGCCTTGATTACAGAATGCTTTCAAGACACCGTGATGTTGTTTCAGGTTTGCTGAACCTTAGCTTTTGGTACGAGGTCCGCTTGGGCGTTTGGCCTTGCTTTTCAAACGTCGTTTCGGAGCACCTGCATCTTTAACTTTGGCAATATTTAATTGTTTGCCACATACCCATGCATTTTTCAAATCATTGAAAACGTCTTTTGGCATTTGGTCTGGTAGATCGACAAGACTGTAATTGTCCTCAATCACTAATTTCTGGATATATTCACCGTCCAAGCCCGCTTCATTGGCGATACAGCCGATAATGTTGCCTGGCTTCACACCGTGATTACGACCCACTTCAATACGGAAGCGTTCCATACCTTCGTTTGGTTCTGCTTGACGGCTACGTCCTTTGTTACCACCACGGTCATTGCGGGAATCACGTCCACCACGGTCGTTACGGGAATCGCGCCCACCACGTTCTGGACGGTCATCAAATTGCGCTTGCTTGATTGGCTTGTCATCCAGGAAGAATGGGACGTCGCCTTGAAGAATCTTTGCCAAACCAGCGGCAATTTCGACTGCCGGAATGTTGTGCTCCGACTCGATGCTTTCGATCATTTCCTGATAAAGCTTCAAATCGCCTTCTTGCACCGCATTGACGACCTTATCTTTAAAGCGAAGGATACGGTTTTGGTTGATGTCTTTGGTTGACGGCAACTCCATTGGCGTGATTTTTTTGTTGGTGGTTTGTTCAATAGAACGCAACAAACGTCTTTCACGTGGCGCAACGAACAGGATTGCTGTTCCGCTACGACCTGCACGACCAGTACGACCAATACGGTGAACATAAGATTCATTATCGTAAGGAATGTCGTAGTTGATAACATGGCTGATACGCTCTACGTCCAGTCCACGTGCAACCACGTCAGTGGCAATCAGAATGTCCAATTTACCGGCTTTCAGTTGGTCAACAATACGCTCACGCTGATTTTGCGCGATGTCACCATTCAAAGCAGCGGCAGCATAGCCACGTGCTTCAAGCTTTTCAGCCAGTTCAACAGTCGCGGTTTTGGTGCGGACGAAAATAATGATACCGTCAAACTCTTCTGCTTCCAAAATACGCGTCAAAGCATCTAACTTGTGCAGGCCGCTGACCAACCAGTATTTTTGGTCAATGGTCGAAGCGGTTGATGTCTTTTGCTTGATGATGACTTCGCTAGGATTGTTAAGGTAAGTATTGGCGATACGGTGAATTTCTTTCGGCATAGTTGCAGAAAATAGCGCGATTTGGCGAGAAGCAGGGGTGTGCTTCAAGATCCACTCGACATCGTCGATAAAGCCCATGCGAAGCATTTCATCTGCTTCATCCAGAACCATATTGGTGATACCGTCCAGTTTCAATGTGCCTTTTTTGATGTGATCCATCACACGGCCAGGCGTACCAACCACAACATGCACGCCGCGTTTTAGTGCGCGAATCTGACCGGAGTATTCCGAACCACCGTAAATCGGTAGAACATGTAGGTCTTTGATGTTACGTGAAAAAGTCTGGAAGGCTTCTGCAACTTGGATTGCCAACTCACGAGTTGGTGCTAGCACCAACACTTGAGGGTCTTTTTGTTTCAAATTGATTTTTGACAGAATCGGTAACGCAAAGGCAGCGGTTTTACCCGTACCGGTTTGTGCCATACCAAGAATGTCGCCGCCTTTTAAAATGGCAGGAATGGCTTGTGCTTGAATCGGTGACGGCGTTTCGTAGCCGATTTCGCTCAGTGTTTTTAAAATGGGTGTAGCAAGACCTAGGTCTTCAAACTTAATGTCTGTATTCATGATGTTCCCTAAATGGATGTTTTGGATATCGGCAGCGTTTCATTTGTAATGCGCTGCTTGCGAGATGTCCTGAATATACATTCCATAAGGTACTAGGCTAATTCTGTTTGTGATTATTACGTACAGAGGACAGGAAAGTTCTGTCAGAGCAAGTTAGTCTTGACGGTGGCCGCCCACATTACTAGGTCACCAATTATATTCTGGACATGGGGTTGTCATTTATTGGCAAGTTGTCTTGCCGGCTCAATCAATTTTAATCCCAAATGAGCAACCACGCGGTATTGTACTCGAAATTTTGCTAAGGTATTCAAATTTATTGGAAATTTGGAAGGATAACGAAAATAAAGGTTACCCCAACCTGGTAGATTTTATGCAGAGTGTGTTCGAGAGTTGGACGGCGTGACATAGCGGCCTTCAAAGTCTGAGGCAGGAATCGGCTGACTGAAATAATAGCCTTGCAGTGTGATGTCCGGTTTTTTGCTGATCAGGGTGTCGACTTGCTGTGGTGTTTCAATGCCCTCGGCAACCAGTTTGAGGTTTTTGCTTTGTGCCAGTTGGATGATGGAATTGACGATGGCCTCATCATCTGGGTTTTCCCGTAAATGATGAATAAACGATTGGTCGATTTTCAGTTCATGAATCGGTAGCTTTTGTAAATAGCTAAGAGAGGAGTAGCCGGTGCCAAAGTCATCAATGGAGATTTCAAAGCCCAGTGACACCAAATGCTGAATTTTCTGCATCGCTAACTTGGCATTTTTGATGAGTACGCCTTCAGTCAACTCCAGAGTCACGTTTCTTGGGTTCACTTGAGTGAATTTTACTAGCCCGATAATGATTTCAATAAAGCTTTGTTCGTGGAACTGCACCGGGCTGATATTCACGGCGATACGGAAATCGGGACGGTTTTTGTTCCAAGCTTTGATTTGCAAGAATGCTTTATGTAATACCCAAAGACCGATTTTAATGATTTGTCGGCCTTCTTCGGCAACCGGGATGAATTTGGAAGGCGATACTGCGCCCAACACCGGATGGAACCAACGGATAAGGGTTTCGGCCGACACGGCGTTACCGTCACCGTCCACTTGAGGTTGGAAGTAAATTTGGAACTCTTCATCCATTTCGGAGTGGTTCAGGGCTTCGATCAATTCGAGGCGCTTTTGCGCTTTTTCAATCAAAGACGTGTCGAACAAGTACGCCTGATTTCCACCTTGTTTTTTCGCTTCGAACATCGCCATATCGGCAAAACTCAGAATTTGGTCGGCGGCATAGTTCAGGTCGTCGTTAATTGGGAAAATGCAGCTTCCGATACTGGCGGAAGTATGTACCGAGCCTTGTGGTAGTTGGTAACGACCATGAATGACATCAACCATTTCTTCCGAAAATTGTTCAACTTCTTCCTTAACGGTTTGTCTGTCTTGGTTGTTCGAGTGATAAAGAATGGCAAAGTTGCTTCCATCCAGTCGCGCCAGAGTGGTGTCATCAGATAACTGGGATAGCTTTTGACTGATTTTTTCAGCAACCTGTACCAGCAGATCATCGCCGGCTCGGTGTCCGAAAGTATCGTTGATAATCTTGACGCCGTCCAAACCGATATAAAGCAGTGCGTGCTGGCTTTGATTGACCTCGGCTTGAGTAATGGCGGATTCAATCAAATCATGCAATAAAGACTTATTGGCAAGTCCGGTCAAACGGTCGTAGTACGAGAGTTTTTCAATGGTGGCCTGTGCTTCTTCCTGCTCAGTCAAATCCTGAAGCAGGCCGATAAAGTGTTCAATATTATTTCTGGGGTCAACCAGCATGGAAATGCTCAGTTGCGCTTTAAACTGTTCATCCGTTTCTGTGAAGATTTCAACTTCTCCAGCCCAATGGTGCTGGCTAAGCAGTGTTGACATCACTTTGTCGAACGGCATTTGCAATGAAACCTGTTTTTTTAACCAGTCGATATAGGTTAAAGAAGATAGGGTGTTTGCATCCAGTCCGGTCAAGTTCAGAAAGGCATCATTCGGATGGGTTATGAATCCGTTGCTGCTGGTGATGAATTGTCCAGTATGATTGGCATTCATTAGCTTTTGCTGTGCATCCGCTCGGCGTTCCCAGGACTTGTCAGACAAGCTCAATAGCCAATAAAGTCGATTGTTAAATTCGATGCGACCAAGGTGCAGAGTCACTGGTAGAGCATTGTTGGACGGAGATTTTAGCCAAAGTTGAGGGGAGACATGATTGTCGCCATCAGCACTTGCACAGGACGCTAACCAATCTAAGAGTGAGAAGCGAAGTCCTTTGCGTTTTTCTTCATAGAGGCGGAGAGTGTCCGACGTCAGGGTGTTGGTGTCGGCTTCTTGCTGAAAACAACCATAGCGTTCCAAGGTCTGATTGACCATGACCACCTCGAATTTTTCAGAAAGCAGTACCACGCCCTTTTCCGAATGGTTGAGGATTTTTAAAGCATCCTCAAAAGAAAGGGTTTGTTGTAAACTGTTTTCAATTGATTGGCTGGTATGGGTTGTCATTCAATTTTGCGTCATTCAGTTTGCATGATATGCACCGATTAATACCACTAATGTTAGCCGATTTAGGGGTAATAATGGAATGAATATTTCGTTTTGTGAAGGAAAGTTTCACGAAACTATCTGAAAAGGGCTTTAGGCGTGAAAGAAGCGCTCTTCAAAGGCCGAAGCGTCAAGTGGTTTGCTGAAATGAAACCCTTGGATCAGTAGTTTATCGCGCACGGATGCCTGGGTGTTTTTGAAGAAGTCGACTTGCTCTCGGGTTTCGACGCCTTCGGCGACGATTTGCAGTTGCTTGCTTTTCGCAAGGTTGAGAATGGTATCAATGATGGCGATGTCTTCCTGGCTGGCAGGGATGCGGAAAACAAAACTCTTATCGATTTTCAGTTCTCTAATCGGCAATTTTTGGAAGTAGCTCAGCGAAGAATAGCCTGTCCCGAAGTCATCGATAGAGAATTTATAGCCCATTTCTTCCAGTGCGGCCATTTTGCGCAGTGCCAATTCCATTTCTGAAATCAGGATACCTTCAGTGACTTCAAGGGTGATGAGCTCAGGTGAAACGCCGGTTTCTTCCTGCAAACTTCTAAGGCCGGCGACAAAGCTGGTCTCATGGAATTGGATAGGACTGATATTGATGGATAGGTTTTTCAAACCATATTTTTCATGCCATTCTTTCGCTTTCAAGAAAGATTCACGAATCACATATTGACCAATTTTAAGAATCTGACGACCGTCTTCCGCGATAGGAATGAATTCCGATGGCGATATCAATCCGAGAGTGGGGTGTTTCCAGCGTATTAAGGCTTCGGCAGATACCAATTCTTCGTTCAAATTGAACTGCGGTTGGAAGAAAAGCTCGAACTCTTCTTCAATCACCGCGTTATTCAGCGAACGCTCCAGTGCATGACGGTTTTGGATGCTCTCAGACAAGGTTTGGTCGTAGAAGTGTACGCGGTTGCGTCCCAGTTTTTTTGACTCATACATCGCCATGTCAGCAAAGCCGATCAGTTCTTCCGGGGTTTCGTGTTGGTGTAGCGGGAAGCAACAAACGCCGATGCTGACCGAGTTTTTCAAGGTCTGATCCATGATGATATAGTCTTCGCACAGTGCATCCATGATCTTATTGCTCAGGGTAAGCGCGTGTTGTGTTGCCAGCTCCAAACTTGGAGCATCCATGTGCGTCAGGATAACGAACTCATCCCCACCCAAGCGGGCGATGGTGTCCTCGGCACGCAGATGTTCTTTCAAACGGTAGGCGGTGGTTTTCAATAGCTCATCGCCAGCGGTATGTCCGAAGGTGTCGTTGGTGTTTTTGAAACGATCCAAATCCAAGAACATTAGTGCGCTATAAGTGCGGTGGCGCATATGATGCAATAGGGTGTGTTCAAGGTGTTCAAGTAGCAGGCGACGGTTGGCAAGCCCGGTCAACTCATCATAAAAAGCCAGATACTCGACTTCCGCCTGTGCCTGCTTGATGTCGGTGATGTCCTGTAAGGTGCCGACATAGCATTCAATGTTGCGATGGTTGTCGGTAATCATCGATAGGCTCAGTACCGCATAGAAAGTGGTGTCGGCATTGGGGTGTACTTCCACCTCGCCACTCCAACGTCCGTCTTCCAACAACGCACGGAGAACTTGTTCCTCGGTGGTTTTCAGTGTGAGCTGTTTTTGCATCCACGCCAGGATACTCATGGAAGATAATTCTTCACGCATTAGTCCAGTATAGGCAGAAAATGCCATGTTCGGCTGTGTGATATACCCTTTATCATTGGTGATAAACTGGCCGTCAAAACTGTTCAGCGCGGCGTTGAGAATACGCTTTTTCTCGTCGGCATCTGCTTGCAAACGACGATCATAGATCATCAACAAAATCGATGTAATCTGGTGATTTTCATCAACGATTGGTTTTGCCGAAAATAGCAGAGGCTTTAACGGCTGGTCGAAGTCGATGCGTTGCCAGACAAAGAATTCTTTTGGGTGCTTTGCAACACGGCGGCTAATTTGCTGCAACCAATCTTTCAGTTTGAAGGTCAGGGTTGCTTTTTTGTTTTTGAACAGCGTCAGGTCGTCAAAGAAATGGTCTGGGTCGTTGAAGAAGTTGAGAAGCGCGCGTGCTTGCGGGTTAATGACTTGAACAGAAAAATCGGGGTTAAAAACAATCACGCCATCATGTATCGACTCAATGATATCGTCTTTTAGGTGGCGTTCTTGCATCAAGTGCGACAAATCATTGTCGCTATTGGGAATGTTCTGTTCGGAGTCTTGCATGTAGTGTCTTTTTAACGGCGATTGACGCATCCTAATCTTTGCAATTTATTATTTGCCATAAATAACCGATGGCAACCAGGTTGCTAACGCAGGCCATAGGGCAAGCAAAATGAGTACCGAAAGCTGAATCAAGATGAACGGAATTACCCCTTTGTAAATATCCAAAGTCTTGACGGAAGCAGGGGCGACGCCCTTTAAATAAAATAGTGCAAAGCCAAACGGCGGCGTTAAAAATGCCGTTTGTAAGTTAATGGCGATCATAATGCCTAACCAAATTGGGTCAACACCCATCATAAATAGCACAGGGGCGACTACCGGTACGATGACATAGGTGATTTCGATGAAGTCCAGGAAGAACCCTAGTACAAACATCAACAGCATCACAATGAGAATTGCAGTGAACTTACCGCCCGGCAGGTCGTTTAAGAAGCCGGCAATTAAGTCGTCACCGCCTAATCCTCTAAAGGTGAGAGAGAAGAAAGCGGCACCGATAAAAATCAAGAAAATCATACTGGTGACTTGTAAGCTACCACGCATCACCTCTTGCAGGATGCTGACCGACAAACGTTTTTTCATTGCCGCTAATATTATTGCGCCTAAGGCTCCCAATGAGGCTGCTTCGGTTGGTGTGGCGAAACCGCCCAAGATCGAACCGAGCACCAGAATAATCAATGCCAAAGGCGGCAGTAAGCTGTAAAGCACGCGTTTACCAAAGCCCGGTTCACGTGTGTTTTGTGCCAGAGCAGGTACTTTTTCCGGCTTGATAATGGCGGTGACGAACACATACACCATATAAAGCACGACCAACAGCATGCCCGGGAAAAGTGCACCGACAAACAGGTCACCCACTGACAGCGGTTCTGGGGAGAAAATGCCTTGGTTTAATTGCGCTTGTTGATAAGCCGAAGACAGCACATCACCCAAAAGAATCAAAATAATGGATGGCGGGATGATTTGCCCCAGCGTTCCCGAGGCACAAATGGTTCCGGTTGCCAGCTTAGGACAGTAGCCTTGCTTGATCATGGTCGGTAATGCCAGCAATCCCATGGTGACAACGGTCGCACCGACAATACCGGTGCTTGCTGCCAACAGCGCCCCCACCAGAATGACGGAAATGCCCAAACCACCTTTAAAGCCACGCATGACTTCGTCCATGGTTTGCAGTAATTGTTCAGCGATTTTCGACTGTTCCAGCATGATGCCCATGAAGACGAACAAGGGCACGGCGAGCAGTGTCTGGTTGTTCATGATGCTGTAGATTCGATTGGGAATACTTTCCAGGAAAGCAACGTCAAACGCACCGAATGCGGTGGCGACCAATGCGAACAGTAATGAGACGCCGGCAAGTGTTAAAGCCACTGGAAAACCGACCAACAGGAAAGCGAAAACCAGTACGAACAAGAGTAAAGACAAGTATTCCATCGTCAGACTTTGCCCTCGATGTGGTCTTGCGTGCTGTCATCTTCAGCAGGCTCGTCCTGTACCAAAGTGAGGTAAGATTTTGCGATCATCGACAACACTTGGAAGATCAGCAGAATCGCCATGATCCAGATAACGGTTTTCAACAGATAAACATAAGGGAGCCCACCAGCTTCCGCCGAAGCTTCCTTGATTCGCCAGCTCACCAGAATATAGTGTGCGCTAGACCACAGGATGAAAATCAATGTCGGTAATGCCAACAGTAGACCGCCTAATAGGTCAACCCAGGCTTTGCGGCGAGGCGAGAAGTTGTTGTAAAACACATCGACACGCACATGTTTGTCTTGCTGAAGGGTGTAAGCCATCCCGAGCATGAAAACAATCGCATGGTTATAGAGTACGACTTCTTGTAGCGCAATCGAGCCACTGTCAAAGCCATAACGCAAAATCACCACCGAAGCGGCAATCACCACTAAAGACAGTAATCCCCAGGCAATAAAGTGCCCAAAAGACTGTTGCGCCTTGTCCTGATAGTGAACGAACCGGGAAAGCGATTGGTTAAAAGATGAGGAGGATGAATTCATGGCGCATATTTTACTTGGTTGCGCGCGCGTTTGCATTAGCGATTTTTTTAATTTGAATGGATTAAACGATTTTGCAAGCGATTGGCAATTAAGACGTTTTTGAGAAGTTGCGGAAAATCTGCCAGGTTGGGGGTCAACCTGGCGAGTGCGGCTATTGAATTTTCAAATAAGAATAGCCTTCCGATTCCAAAATGGCGATTTTTGCAACCCCGGATGGTGTCATCTGGATGCCAGGATAGACTTTGCTTTTTGGCAAGTTCACATCGCTACGGGTTTTGTCACATAGCCAGACTTTGACACCGCGCACTTTTATCAGCGACATCAGGCGACCTTTGAGCTCAGCACGACGCGCGTTCAATGCTTTGTCGGCAACATAAGGCGTGCCTTTCAAATCATCGTCAGTGGCAAAACGTAGGCCATAACCGACAAACACCAATTGCACATCGGCATCCATTAATTGGCTGTCGTAGTAGTTTAGGATGTTGTTGATAGAGGTTAGGGTTGCAGAATAACGGGTCGGGTTTTTGAAATCGACATGATAGACCACTTTTGCGCCATCATCCGCGGCTTGCGCCAGAGATGAAAAGCCCATTGTTAGCATGGCAAACAGTGCGGCGAAAATGGAAAAACGGGTTGATCGAATCAAGTTAGATGCGCTTAAAACTTTCATAAGGCCTCCTGGAGGTTATGGGTTGTCTGTTGGATGTTTATTTTATGTTTATGTCTCCGCTATTGAATGCCAGTTGCCTATAAAAATCAAGCTGGAAGCGTGTAAGGTCTAGCGTAAATTCGCGCGGCCGTGTGGTTGGTTGAAGTTTTGCACAGGCCCCTTCGGCACAATCAAGGTCGGATTCAGCTTATCGTGACTGCCGTAGTAGTGGTGTTTGGTATGCTCGATATTCACCGTCTCGGCAATGCCTTCATGTTGATAGATGTCCAGCAGATATTCGAACAGATTCGGGTAATCGACAATGCGTTTCAAGTTGCATTTGAAGTGTCCGAAGTAAACGGCATCAAAGCGAATTAAGGTGGTAAACAGGCGAATGTCCGCTTCAGTCAGTTGTTCGCCGACCAAGTAGCGTTGCATGCTTAAAGTTTCTTCTAACCAATCAAGGGTGTTGAAAACCTCGGTCACGGCACGTTCATAGGCCTTTTGGCTGGTGGCAAAGCCCGCACGGTAAACGCCGTTGTTCAGTGTGTCGTAAACACGTTGGTTCACCGCATCAATTTCATGGCGCAGAATCTCGGGGTAGTAGTCTCCAGCACGTGCGCCCACGCCATCGAAAGCAGAATTGAACATGCGGATGATTTCCGAAGACTCATTGTTGACTGCCGTGTTGCGTTGCTTATCCCAAAGTAGTGGCACGCTGGCAACGCCAGTGAAATCCGGTTTTGCTAAGGTGTAAAGTTCATGCAATAAGCGTTTATGGTTGACGGTGTCGGGGATGACATCTGGACCATCGTCGAATGTCCAACCCTCTTCATCGTTCATGAAAGAGTTGACGACAGAGACGGAAATCATGTCTTCCAAGCCTTTGAGTTTACGGAAAATCAGCGCACGATGCGCCCAAGGACAGGCAAGAGAAACATAGAGATGATAGCGTCCGGGTTCGGCTTCAAAACCGCCTTCACCTGAAATGCCGGGAGAACCATCGGGGGTGATCCGATCCAGTTACGGAAGACCGATTCCAGGCGCTTGAATTCGCCTTTGGTGGTGTCGGTATCGTACCAAGTTGGCGACCATTTCCCGTTGATTAAAAACCCCATTTCACTATCCCTATTGTTTTTTGTTAAGTGTTCATATGTTTGCTGCGGTGGTCGGAGTAGATTGTTTGACTCCCCCAACCTGGCAGATTTTACGAGGCAGGTTGCTTTTGCAGCCTGTTCGGCTAGTGATTCATCAAGTGAATCAAAAACGACCGCTTCGATAGTCATCAAACGCCTGACGAATTTCTTCCTGCGTGTTCATGACAAAAGGTCCGCCACGAGCGATGGACTCGTTCAAAGGTTGTCCTGAAATCAGTAGGAAACGAGCACCTTCGTCTTTTGCCGAGACCTTTAGGGTATCACCCTGCGTCAGAACCGCCAAGCTATTCGCCTTGGCAATGCGCTGTTGTTCACCGACGGCGAGTTGCCCGTTAATGACAAACAGCAGACTGTTGTCGTTTGAAGACAGCGTCTGGGTGAAGTCAGTATTGGCAGGTAAAGAAACATCGAAGTAGGTTGGCTTCACCCAATCGTTGATGATGGGGCCTTGCGTACCTTCATCGGTTTGTCCGCTGATAACACGGACTTCGGTACCATTGTCGCGGACTTCCACCGGCAGTTGTTCCGGGTCATAATCCTGATAATGAGGGTCTTGCATCTTGGCGTGACTCGGCAGGTTGATCCACAGCTGAAAGCCACGCATCGCGCCATCGACCTGCTCCGGCATTTCGGAGTGCACAATACCTCGACCAGCCGTCATCCACTGGATACCGCCGGGTTTGAGCAATCCGTTATTGCCTAAATTGTCTTCATGGCGCATGGTGCCTTCCAACATATAGGTCACGGTTTCAAATCCGCGGTGCGGATGCGGCGGAAAGCCGGCGATGTAATCTTCCGGGTTTTCCGTTTCAAAGCGGTCAAGCATCAGAAACGGATCAAGCATATTCAGCTCCGGGCTACCGATGACTCGCGTCAACTTCACGCCCGCACCATCTGATGTCGGCATGCCGAGTGTCAGCATGCGGATTTCTTTGGTTGTCATAGCAGTTCCTTTGTTTTGGCTAGGGGCGGTAAGTGATACGACCCCATGACTTAGTCTTGTTTGTTTAAGTGTCGGTTGTCCAGCGAACAAGTTCCGGCGCCATGATGAATCAAGGTTAGGAAACCACCGATAATCGCCATGTTTTTCAGGAACATGATTTGTTGGATTTGGTCGGCAAAATTGGTGTGGAAAATCAATGCCGCCAACAAAGTAAAGCCAGCCAATAGGAAAGCGGCAATACGTGTATGCCAACCAAAGGCAATCGCCAAACCACCTGCGACCTCGGTCAAAATAACCAAAGGTAACAATGCACCGGGGACCCCCATGGCTTCCATGTAACCTTGGGTGCCGGTGTAGTTGGCGATTTTTCCAAGCCCGGAAATGATAAAAATAGCGGCGAGCATCACGCGCCCCAAAGGCGCAGACAGTTTAATGAGTGAGTTCATGATTTTCTCCTTAGGTCAGTGAGTAAAGTTTTTGCTTTGAGTCTATGATAGAACTTGTTATCTATAAGAAAAACCAGCAAAATTAAAACTTACTGTTGCTATTTCAAGAACAATCACAGGCGGTGGGCGATATGGGTCAGTTAGAAAAAATCGAGATATTCATACGGGTCGTTGAGGCAGGCGGTATCGGTAAGGCGGCGGAGCAGCTGAACATGGCAAAGTCCGCAGTCAGTCGTCGACTCAGTGAGTTAGAAGATGAGTTGGGCGCGAAGCTGATTCACAGAACCACGCGCTCTTCTAATTTGACGGAAGCCGGTTTGCGCTTTTACGAAAAAGCGCTGGGGGTCGTGTCGGCATTTTCCGAGTTGACGCAGAGTGTTAATGTCGATGATCAGGCGTTATCCGGTTCCTTAAGAATTGCCGTGCCTTTATCATTTGGTATGTTGCATCTGACGAAGGTCTTTGATCAGTTTATGAAGGTCTATCCAGGGATTAACTTGGATATTGATTTTTCCGACGGTGAAGTTGACTTGATCAGCTCGGGGTTCGATATGGCGATTCGTATATCGGATTTAAAGGATTCCAGCATGCAGGCAAGGAAGATTGCGCCAATCCGTTTCGGCTTGGTCGCCAGCCCGGCCTATCTTGAAAAACATGGCGCACCTCAAAGTTTGCAAGATCTCAAGCACCACCAGTTATTAAAGTATGGTAACGATGGCATGAACTCGTGGCGACTGACGGACGAAAACGGTGAAACGCATGACATTAGTTTTTCCACCCGCTTGCAGGCCAATAATGGCGAGTTCCTGAAAGAGATGGCGAAAGCCGGCCACGGTATCGTCATGGAGCCGACCTTTATTATCTGGAAGGATATGCAGTCCGGTTCTCTTGTGCCGGTTTTGGAGAACTACTACCGTCCGGAAATCTATGTCTATGCGGTTTATCCTCGTAACCGCTTCGTATCTAAAAAAACACGAACGATGATTGACTTCTTATTGGATTATTTCAAGCAAAAGGCCTATTGGGATGCGTAATAACTCTTATATAAGGTGTGTTTCAGACTAGGAGTTGGCAAGCTACTTGCTGATTGGCTGGAAAAGCAAAAAATCTATAAGGAAGAAATAGATGGTATCCTTCGACTTCAAACAACCTAGCATTCTACGCAGAATGTTCTTGGTCTTTCTCGGATTTGGCCTCGGGATGGGGGTGATATTTCCGGTATTTGCCCATCTCTTCGTCATCTGGAAACCCGGGATGTTGTGGTGGTTCGTTATGGCATGTGTTGCCGCCGGTGTGAGTATAGGGGTTTTCAACTACTGGCTGTTGAATGTCATGTTGCTAAACCGATTGAAACGTATTGGTGAAGTGGCAAACGCCATCAGCAATAACGACATTACTCACAAATGTAGCCTTGTCAGTAACGACTTTATTGGTGACATGGCGCAGAGCTTTAATGGTATGTCCGGCAACCTGCGTGACATGGTGAAACGTATTGCTCAGGTATCCGGCGAGTTAAATCGAGCATCGGATGAAATGACTGCCGTCACCAAAGAAACTCAATCTGGTGTTGAGCGCCAACAAGAAGGCACTCAGCAGGCGGCACAGGTGATCGCTAAGATGTCAGATACAGTGGTAGAAATGTCAAACAATACCCAAGCGGCATCTGAAGCGGCAAATGAGGCGAATATTGCCACCGAAAAAGGGTCAAGTGTCGTAAACAGTACGGTATTGTCCATTAAAAAACTGGCGGAAGAGGTTGAGCAGACTGCAACCGTTATTCAACGTTTGAAAGAAGACAGTGAAAATATCGGTTCGGTGCTGGACGTTATTAAAGACATTGCCGAGCAAACCAATCTGTTGGCGTTGAATGCGGCGATTGAAGCCGCAAGAGCCGGCGAGCACGGACGTGGCTTTGCTGTGGTGGCGGATGAGGTTCGTGTATTGGCAAGCAAAACGCAGGAATCGACCAAGCAAATCGAAGGGATGATTGAAAAACTTCAGGATGTTGCTTTGGAAGCGGTAGGGGTTATGAACCAAGGCCGTGAGCAAGCCCACAATAGTGTATTGCAAGCGAACGAGGCTGGTGAAGCGTTGCAATCCATCGCTGAAGCGGTGAAAACCATCAAACAGATGAACAGCCAAATCGCAACTTCGGCAGTGAGTCAACGCGCTCAGTCCGATGTGGTCAGCGATAATGTCCATCAAATCAATGATATTGCCCAAACCGTTGCTGCCGGCGCGGCAAAAACCTCTGAGTCCAGTGCTTTGGTTGGCAATTACGCGACGCAGTTGAGTAGTCTTATCGGTCAGTTCAAGACCGACAAATAGCCTTTTCTTTTGTTATTATATGCGCCTCCGAAATCGGGGGCGTTTTCATTTCCATTGTAGAAAATTTCGATTCAAACAGTTCTGGTTTACGCAAATTTAGGTATCAATTCGTCCGGCCGTTTATTAATATATATTTTTATAAGAATACGATAGATTTTAGAGGGGTGCTTTCATCAGAAGTGTCTCTTTAATACGACATAATGTAGCTTAGTTTGAGTGGTATCATGCGCTTGACTAAGGGGGGTTAGATGAGTTTTTCACATGTGCTGGATGATCTTGAGTTAAAAGATCATATCCAGTTATTGGATAGTTTGCCGGTGGGGATGGGAATTGTTGAGACCAACGGTACTATCCGCTTTATCAATAAAGCTTTTGCGGAGATGCTTGGCCGTAGTGCCAAAGAAATGGTGGGAATGCATCAATCCTCCCTTCACCCTGAAAACGGTGAAAGCAAAAATACTTTTGCTCAGCATATAGAGGCTTTGGTAAAAGGTGAAATCATTTCTCTCGAAGCGGAAGTACTTCGTGCCGATGGCGAAATTATCCCAGTAGAAATCACTGCTAACACGGTTCTATGGCGTGGTGAATCATTGGTTGTCGGTATTTTCAAGCAGATAACCAAGCGCAAAGAAGCATTAGCATTACTTCAAGCCAGCCAGCGGGAAATGAATGCCATTTTTGAAACCTCGCAAGTCGGCATTATGCTGGTGGATGCCGACCGTATGATTGTGCGCTGTAATCAGCGGATGTGCGACTTGTTCGGCGCAAAATCACTGGATGAATTGGTTGGTCAGCCGGTTCGGACCATTCATGTTTCCGAAGAAACATATGTGGAGTTCGGGCAACGTTATTTTTTCTCCTTGGTGAAGAATAGGGCGATGCATATCGAGTATCAATTCAAGCGACTGGATGGCAGCATCTTTTGGGGACGTATCAGTGGGAAAGCGATGGATGATCACGTCCCTGCCGATCTCTCTAAGGGCGTTATTTGGGTGTTGGATGACATCTCTGAAATGAAAGCCGTTGAGCATGATTTGACGGTTGAGCGAAATCTGTTTGCGGGCGGGCCGACTGTCATTTTGAAGTGGGCGCCTTACGAGGGATGGCCGATAATCTATGTTTCCAAAAATGTGGAAACCATTTTGGGCTATACCTCAGAAGAAATGATGTCTCCAAAATGTTCCTTCGAGAAGCTGATTCACCCTCATGATTTTCCTGGTGCCAAGAAGATTTTGGAAGACAGTCTTTTTGGTCAGTACAAGCACTTTGAGTTGTCTTATCGTTTAAAAACCAAATCCGGTGAATATCGTAATTTTTATGACTATAACCAAGCGGAATATCATCCGAATGGAGAGGTCAAAGAGTTATATGGTTATCTAGTCGATATGACCGAATACTTTGAAGTGCAGAAAATGAGCGACTTGTTGCTGAAGAGTACGACAGAAGGAATTTTCGGGATCGATTTGCAAGGAAGAACCACCTTTGTTAACCCTGCCGCATTGCAAATGCTGGGGTATGAAGAGTCGGAATTGTTAGGACACCAGAATCATAGCTTGATTCACCATTCTGATGCTGCTGGACATGAAATCCCAATGAAAGACTGTCAAATGTCACTGCCGATTAAGACTCGTAGTGATTATCACGTTACTGATGAGGTCTTATGGCGTAAGGACGGCACCTATTTTCCGATCGAATATTGGAGCACGCCGATTAGGCAAGATGGGCAAGTAGTCGGTTCGGTTGTGACCTTTAAGGATATTTCTGAAATCGTGGCGCAAAAACAGAAAATCAGTGATTTGGCTTACTTCGATAATTTGACGGGTTTGCCGAATCGCCAGATGTTTTTCGACGCGTTGAAAGAAGAGCTGATACGCGAGAGAGACAGTAGCCATCGTGCGGTCATGTTGTTGTTGGATTTAGATCACTTTAAAGAAATCAACGACTCATTGGGACACCCTATCGGCGATAAATTATTGTTAGCGGTTATCAGCCGTATCAGACGAAAACTTCATGAAAAAGATGTGTTTGCCCGTATGGGAGGAGATGAGTTCGGCATCCTGTTAAGTCATAATACAGGCGGGATTGAAGCCGAGTGTGTTGCGGATTCGATTGTTGCACTCTTCAATGATACTTTTGATATAGAAGGGCATGAGGTCAAGACGTCAGTGAGTGTCGGGATTGTGTTCTGCGATCCTAGCAAAACCAGAAATGAAATGATTTCTGAAGCAGATACGGCACTGTATCATGCCAAGAGTTCCGGTCGGAGCTGTGCGGTATTTTTCGAGCCTTCCATGTTGGATAAGGTGCATAGAGACGTGACTTTGTTTGGTGCACTTTCCCATGCGATAGAACATCAAGAGTTTGAACTCTACTACCAGTTGCAGTATGACCCTAACACCAAACAACCGGCAGGAGCCGAAGCGCTTATTCGCTGGCCAAAAGCGCCAGAAGCCGTGCGGGATTTCAATTCACCCGCTGACTTTATTCCCATAGCGGAGCGCCGCAATTTGATTCAAGCACTGTGTTTATGGGAAATAGAGCAGGTTGCCAAAGATTTGCCTTTATTACGGGCAGTCGGTTATGAGCATCGAATTTCCATTAACTTATCCGGCAAGCAATTGGCGAGCTCGGAGGATATGGGTCAACTGTTAAAAGCAATCCAAGACAGTGACTTGGCGTTTACCGACCTGGAGTTTGAAATTACCGAAACGGCATTCGCAGAGTTATCGGAAGAAGTGCAAAAGCTGTTGGATGTCTTTATTAGAAATGGAGCAGAACTTGCCATTGATGACTTTGGTACGGGGTTTTCCTCGCTTGCGGTGTTGAGACAGTTGAAGAGCACGTACTTGAAGATCGACAAGCAGTTTATCGACCATGTGCATTCCAATGCCGATGATTATGCGATTGTGGCGGCGACCATTTCCATGTCCAAGGCATTGGGTAAAAAAGTTGTTGCTGAAGGCGTTGAGTCGGAAATACAGCTACAATTGCTGAAAGAACTCAACTGCGACCTTATTCAGGGGTACTATTTTGCCAAGCCTCAACCCTTGCAAGCGGTTTGCGAACAACTTAAAAATACATGACGAACTTCGCGGTCACACTCAGCGGCACCGCGCCAAACTCTGACTGAAGTTGTTGGTTTGAGGTCAAGCCTTTACCGTTGGTGAACAACGCGGAAATCAGTAGACTCGATTCATTGCTGACCGAGTAGGTGGCATTGATCTGGTTTAACCACGATGCCTCGGTGTCCTGCCGGGAGTCTTTCAACCAACTCGACAGTAAAAGGTATTGCACCTGCCAGAGAGGGATGACGTCTTTCTGGATGCTGACGCCCGCCAACTGACGACTCAGTTGCGGCAGTAACCCATAACGATACCAAGATTGAGATGCCACGGTATTGAGTTGGCTAACGTTTTCAGCACCCCGCTCGTTGTTATAGACTTCTCCGGCAATCAAGATGCCGTTGTCGAATTGATAGTCGATACCGGCTATCCAAAAGTTATAGTCGCGCTTCGCATTCTTGTCATGGGTTCGAGTGCCCTCAACACGAAACCCCATGCCTTGCCAACTTGTCTCGAAAGAACCGCCATAAATCCGGTTATCCAATACATCGGCGGCAATCAACCCCAGTTCGGAGACATCACCAACCTGCGCACGATAATGCAAAGCCACATTGGTTTTGCCTTTCGATAGGGTTTGGGCATCCGACGAAAATACATAGGCTGCCGTCAAAGAAGAGAAAGCGCTGGGGTAAAAGTCCAATGTCGCGGCATCAATGCCCGGTTTGAAATCGGTGTCCAAGTCGGTGGGCGCGAAACTCCCAAAGACATTCATCGGCTGCCAGAAACGTCCGGCGCCCCAATCAATGGGTTGGCGGCCGATAGACGCACTGGCGGAAGCATCACCAAACAACTTGGAGATCTGAGGAATTTGCGTTTTGTAAACGGCGCGATCAATTTCATAGCCGATTTTGGTCTGGGTATTGGGGGAGGTGTCTGTCCAGTCGTCCGACAAGGTTTTTGCCCGGAACAAATCCGAACTGTGAAGGTTGCTGGTGGGATAGTTTTCCACATATTGACGGACGGTTCGCAAATGTATCGACCATTGGTCTTGAGGCGAGGTGTCGTCCAGCATCAAACGCAACCCCTGCTGATTGGCATTGAGGTAAGTGTCCTTGCCTTTTTTGCTGCCGGCTTGGTCGGCATCGGCATGCGCCAAAGCACCCAATACGGCGACACGTCCGGTGAACTGAGGCGAAGCCCAGCTTGACGGCGCGTAGCCGACTGCCAATATCTCTATGGCAAGCAGGCAGAATAAAAGAGGAGGTTTCAACGTCCACATGATGGTTTAACCTTTGCGTTAGCCTTTACCATCGTGTTCGATTTTACCGTCACGTAATCGAATAATGCGTTCCGCCCGTTCCATCACGCGAGGATCGTGTGTCGAAAACAAGAAGGTGGTTTGCTCTTCATGCGATAGCTTGTGCATGATGTCCAACAGTGCAAACGCATTTTCCGAGTCGAGGTTGGCGGTGGGTTCGTCCGCCAATACCAGCATTGGGTTTGCCGCTAAAGCACGGGCGACGGCAACGCGTTGCTGTTGTCCGCCACTGAGTGCCGCCGGACGGCGATGCATTACATCTTGCAGCCCAACCAACCCTAGATAGTGTTCGGCGCGAGTCCGGCGTTCTTTTTCATCCACACCTTGCAATACCATTACCAGCTCAACATTTTCCAATGCATTCAAAACCGGAACCAGATTGTAGGCTTGGAAAATAAAGCCGAGTTGATACAGACGGAAATTGGATAAGTCCGATTCGGACAATTGCGTCATATCAATGCCGTTAAGGTTGACCGAACCTTCAGAAGGTCTATCCAAGCCACCGATGATGTTCAGCAGCGTGGTTTTACCAGAACCGGAAGGACCGACCAGTGCCGCAAACTCGCCTTTTTGAACGGTCAGGTTAACATTCGTCAACGCCTCGACCTGTAGCTCGCCTTGCTGGTAGAACTTATTGATATGCTCCAGCGACAATAGTGGTGAACCCTCCTGCTGAGGGTTCTTGTTCTCTAAGTTGTCTGACATATTTTTTCCTATTCCTTTGGCGATTCGTCAACTTGCTTCAAGTTCGCAAGGCTTCTATCGGTGTGACTTTAGCCGCTTTAACGGCAGGGTAAATGCCCGTTACCATGGTGGTAATAAAGACAATTTCCGTCAATTGTTTCACTCGATCCCAAGAGAGTTCAGTGTAGATGATAGGGTCCATCATTGTGCCCATCAAACTGGTTCCACCTTCCATAAACGACGAGAAGTCGATGCCATGATGACTGAACCATAAGTGGGTCAGTCCCCCCAGCAACCAACCGGCGATGATGGCCAGTAAACTCAAAAAGAGGGATTCGAACAACACCAATAACAACAAATGTTGACGGTTCATGCCCAAGGCTCTCAATAGACCAAACTCCCGCGTGCGTTCCAGTACGCTCATCAACACCGTGTTTAAAATACCGAAAACCACCATAATCAATATGAATATCAGAAAGACGTAGTTCCCTGCATTATCCAGTGCAATGAATTGAATCAGTTGCGGCATCATTTCCTGCCAGTCGAGCACGACCAGGTTATGGTCGTTTTTCAGCAAGCCTTTCAGTTTTTGTTTCCAAGCATCCTGTGTGTCAGGATCCTGCAAGAAAATCGCGATACGGGTAAGCGGCTCGCGGAAAGCGTCTCCGCCTTCACCAATCAGAAATTGGCGGGCAAAAGACAAGTGGCTGACAATGAAGAAATCATTCATCTCATCCATCGGGGCATGGAAGATACCTCGAACTTTGGCTAGATAAGCCTGCGAGTCGCCGCCTTTTTTACCCGCCATCAAGACAATCTTGCTGCCTATTTTTGCCTTGAGTTTACGAGCCATGCCAGAGCCGATAATCACGCCACGTTCATCGTCAGATGTTAACCATGCGCCGGAAATAAGCGTGGGTTTGAGTTTCTCCGCCATGGGATCAAGCGGGTGGTGCAGTGAGCTTTCCGTCTCGATGCCGAGTAGCCCTGCCCCCACCGAGTTGTTGGCCGTACTCGCAAGCGTTTGGATGGATATTCTCGGCATCACCTTTCCAGGCAGGTCAAGCGCCTTAATTGCCGCGACCAGTTGCTTGCCATTGTGGAGGAAAGAGTGGTTGCTCGGTGCCGCCTGATAGTCTTTCGGTTGCACGGTGAGATGACCTTCACCAAGCTGAATGGCATTACGAATCATTGAGTTGTGGCTACCGTCGCCAATGCCGATGAAAAGTACCGCCAAGGCGAAACCGACGGCGATTGAGCTTAAAGTGATGACGGTACGTTTGCGGTTACGCCAAAGATTTCGCCATGCCATGGTGCCCAGCGTGGTGATTAAAATCTGCCAGGTTGGGGTTGTACGTGTTGTGGTTTCACTGGCTGGATTCATCGTATCGCCTCCGCTGTGTTCAGTTTTAGCGTGCGCAGTGCCGGAATCAAAGAGGCAATAACGGTCAATACCAGCATCAGGATGACAGCTTGCCAGATTTGATCCATAGAAATCGATCCCTTCATGATGGGTTCGAACACGACACCTGCCCAATCATAGCCGTCCGGTAGCTGGCTGCTGAAGTCAATGCCGTGATGTTCAAAACGGAGTGCTATGCCGCCGCCAACCACGGCACCGATGATGGCAGATAAGACAGCCAGATAAAGGGATTCCAGTAAAATCATCACCAAGATTGCCCAGCGTTTTAAGCCAATGGAGAGCAGTATGCCGAATTCATGGGTGCGTTCGTGAATCGCCATCATCAGGGTGTTAATCATACCCAAAGCCGCCAAGCTGACAACGATAACGCCGATAATCAGTAGCATGGAGCGGCTGAGTGACAGCATGCTGGCAACGGATGGGTTGAGTTGTTTCCAGGTTTCGACAACAAATTTCCCACCTAGATTTTTAAGTGTGTCTCCCGACTTTAATTGTTGAGTGGAAATCTGAGCCAGTTGTTGTAGCAAGTGTTGTTGGATTTTCGTTAAGTCGGCATCTTCCGGTGTTTTGATGGCGACTTCATGCATGCCGTTTTGCATTGCCATCAAATCCTGATAGGCGGGCACAGACATCAAAACGCCCATGCGATCAAAGTTAGGGTCAAACGGGCTGAGTATGCCGGTGACTCTATACAAGGCGTTGCCGATACTGCCGTCGGCAGCCTGAGTCATCAAAATCAATTCACTGCCGAGCGTCAGTTGCAGATTTTTCGCCAGTTGCGTACCCACCAAAACGCCATAACCTTCGGGGTTGATTTCGTCTTGTGTGTCATTTTTGATGGGCGCCATACTTAAGTCGGTTTTGCCGTTGCGGAGGTGTTCAAGCAAATGGGTGACTTGGTTTTCTTGTTTTGGGTCGACGGCTTCAATCAACACGCCGGTGGAGTTTTGTTTGGAGCTTGCCAAGCCTGCTGCATAAAGTCTTGGCGCGAATTTAAGTTCAGGGTTTTGTTTTTCCAGCTGGTTCAGTGTCTGCCATGATAGGGTGGCGTAGAGGTCTTGGTCGTCAAGGTAGGCTTTACGGTGGATTTGCAGCTTTCCGGTGGAAATGTCGGTGGCATAACTCACCATCTGGTCGGACATGCCTTCGAGCAGGGCTGAGTAGAGAATCAGCATCACCAAACTACCTGACAGTGCGGAAACAGTGAGTAGGCTTCGTATGGGGTTACGCCAGATGTTTCGCCAAGAGATAAACAGCAGCATACGAAAAAACCCCGATCCGTGATTGGCGTGAGTGGGCTGGAATTCGGGACTGGGCGTTTTCATGACGTAGCTTTAAGTCTCTGTTGAGGTCTTCATTTCAATGTCTTCTTTCAATGCCTTCTTTTGAGGGATTGCAGTGAAAAGAAACTTTGCGGAACCGACACATTGAATTCAATCTTGTTATATTCGAGCACAGTGGATTCCGTCGGCTTGTCTTCTGGTTGCAGTTTCATAATCATCGGCACGATTTTGCCGTCCACCTTCTTGAAGTCGCTGAAAGTCATGCGGCGAATTAACTTACCGTCTTCGTCATAATAGTCGGCGCGTGTCGGTGTCAGTGAAGATTGGATGACATCCATTACCACTTTACCCCAAACGACGGCGGCATTCTCTTTAGGCAGCGCGGTGATTTCATAAATCTTTTGTCCGTCACGCATGCCGGAGAAGGTCAGGCTGACGTTATAGTCCGCTTCAAAAGTGTTTTCCTTCACCAAGTCGTCATTGGTGAAGTGACTGCCCATCCAGGAACCGGACATCATACTGGGGGGAATCTTGGTGACGCGATTGATCTTAGGCAGATAGTTCCAGATGTTTTCACCGACTTTCAAAGTCGCAATGCCACGGTCTTTGATAGGGGCTTGAATGACGACCAGCGAGTTTTCCATGCCGCGAGACCAGGCTTCAAGGGTGAGCTTGCGTTGGTAGTGACGGGTTTTCACCGTCATGGTCATATCGGCATGGGACGTGGTGCCGCGCCATAGGTTGTCTACATGACGAACCAACGCCTGAATATCGACTTTGTCCGATGGTTCTGCAGCCGTCGCGCAAGTGGTATAGGTCGCAAATAGAAAAAGAGCCAGAAAAGGAATTGAAAAGCCTTGATAGAGACGACGCATCCTGCATCGGTCAAGGCGTAAAAAGGACTGTTCCATCAGAAAATTTCTCCCCAGAAAAAGTGGGTGTTATGCATGGATTCTAAACACCGCATCCAACAGAGTCAAATTACCTGCTGAAACTGCTCAAAATCTCCACGAATCGATCATAATTGTCGGTGATATTTCTTTGCAAAAAAGTGGGTTACGACCTACAATTATTTTCATTTGGTAATGTTTTTCATTCCGGCAATCATGCATGGAATGATCCTTGGAACTTCTTATTTTTATGGCATTCTTTTCGCGCATTTTTTTCCACTCGTTTTTACTTTTCGGCATCCTGACAGGTCTTGTATTGAGTGCCAGTGTGTCGGCGGCAGAAAAGCCGGCGCCAAAAGCGGTCGAAGTGATTGCATACCAGGTTAAACCCAAACCGGTTCAGCAGACATTACGTGCCTTGGGAAGTTTGCAGGCAAAGGATTCCGTTAATATTGCCGCATCCGTTTCAGAAGTCTTGAAAGGCTTACATTTCCAGGATGGACAGATGGTTCGCAAAAGCCAGCTGTTGGTAGAGTTGAATGCCCAAGAGCAGTTGGCGTTGTTGGAAGAGGCGAAAGAGGTGGCGGAAGAAGCCAAGCGACAGTATGACCGGGTAAAAGAGGTCGAAGGGCGCGGTAATGTCACCAAGGCGATGGTTGACCAGTATTACAGTGATTGGAAAACGGCGGTCGCCAAACGCAAAGTCATTGAAGCCCAAATTTCCGACAGACGTTTGTATGCACCTTTTGCCGGGCAGGTCGGGTTTCATCAGTTCAGTGTTGGCGCCTATGTGCCTGCTGGTTCGACCATTGTCAGTTTGGACGACACCAGTCAGATGAAAGTAGAGCTCCTATTGCCGAGCCGTTACCTGAGCCAGTTGAAAGTCGGTCAACCGGTGGAGTTGCGTACCGCATCTTTCCCAAATCAGGTTTTCAAGGGCGCTGTGTTCGCCATTGCCCCTAGGTTGCAATCCAATTTGCGTATGGTTCAACTGCAAGCCAGAGTCGCCAATCCGCAAAATCAACTGAAGACGAATATGGTGGTTGAAGCGCAATTATTGATGCCACCCCAGCAACAGTTGCGCATTCCTTCCAGTGCGATTTTGGCGATTGGCGATCACCAGTTCGTTTACCGTTTGAAACCCATCAAGAACAAAGAACTGTATCAGATGGAAAGGGTCGAAATCCAAACCGGAGATCGCGGTTTCAAGCAAACACAAGTATTAAAAGGGATTGCCTCCGGTGATGTGATTGTCAGTCAAGGCATCATGAGTTTACGTCCGGGGGCGTTGGTGAAAATCAAGGTGATGCAAACCGACCAACCGCAATCGCAACTACTGGCACCGATGAAAAAAGCGAAGCACTCATCCGGCGAAGCGGCGGTGAAATAATATGTGGGTTTCCGATACGTCCGTTAAAAGACCGGTCTTTGCTGCCGTTGTCTCTCTGTTGTTGTTCGCATTTGGCCTGATGTCTTTTGACCGCATGAGTTTGCGGGAATACCCGAATGTCGATCCACCGATTGTCACCATCACCACCGATTATCTCGGCGCTTCTGCCGATGTGGTGGACAACCGCATCACCAAAGTCATTGAAGATCAGATTTCCGGGGTGGCGGGGATAGATTCCATTGATTCCACATCGTCTGACGGGCGTTCAAGCATCAAGGTAGAGTTTACCATTGACCGTGATATTGATGATGCGGCAAATGATATTCGTGACCGAGTTTCACGTGTAACAGATAACTTGCCGGAACAGGCGGATCCACCGCAGGTTCAGAAAGCCGATAGCGATGCCAGCCCGATCATGTGGTTCAACCTTGCCAGTGACCGTATGACGGTACCGCAGCTCACCGATTATGCCGAACGCTATATCGTAGACCGTTTTTCCGTATTGGACGGGGTGGCGAATGTTCGAGTCGGCGGTGGACAATCTTTGGCATTGCGTATTTGGCTAAATCCGCAAAAAATGGCGACCTACGGCCTGACGACGCAAGATGTGGAAAACCAACTGCGCTCCGCCAATGTTGAGTTGCCAATCGGTTCTTTGCAGGGCAGTCAAGTAATGCTCAACCTGCAAGTCGATAAACCGATGCAAACGGTGCAAGACTTCAAAAATCTCGTGGTCAAACAGGACAAGCAAATCGGTCAAGTTACCTTAAGTGATATTGCACAGGTTTATATGGGCGCGGTGGAGCGCCGCCGTATCTTTAATGGCAATGGGATTCCAATGGTGGGTATTGGTATTGTAAAACAATCCACCGCCAACACCTTAACCGTGGCAAAACTGGCGCGTGAACGCAAAGACTTGGTGAACAAAACCTTGCCGGAAGGTTTGAAACTCCATTCCAGCTATGATGCTTCGGTATTTGTTCAAGAAGCCATCAATGAAGTGTATAAAACCTTTGCCATTGCCTTAGTGCTGGTGGTAGGCGTGATGCTGGTGTTCCTGCGCAGTTTCCGCGCGGCGATGGTGCCGATGGTAACCTTGCCCGTGTCGATTATGGCGACCTTCTGGGTGTTGTGGATGCTTGGCTTCTCCGTCAACCTACTGACCTTGTTGGCACTGGTGCTGGCAATCGGCTTGGTGGTGGACGATGCCATCGTGGTATTGGAAAACACGCAACGTCATATCGAGATGGGACATAAGCCGATTGCCGCCGCCTACCTGGGAACCCGTCAGGTCGGTTTTGCCGTGCTGGCCACCACCATGGTACTGGTCGCGGTGTTCCTACCGATCGGCTTTTTGGAAGGCAATATCGGGCGGCTCTTCTCCGAGTTCGCCGTGACCCTCGCGGTGGCGGTGATTTTCTCCATGTGGGTGGCACTGAGTCTGTCGCCTGCCTTGGCGTCCATTCTCCTCAAGAAAAAAGCCGATAGTGTCGGCAGGGTTGATGCCGTTACTGGCGAAGTGAGGCAGGGCAAAGCGAATAAACGTCTGTTCTGGTTTAGAAAACTGCTGATTAAAAACCTGCGACATCCTTGGGTGATGCTGTCGATTTTGGCGGTGTTGTCGGCAGGTATGCTGTACTTCGGTAAAGATGTGCCGAAAGAATATGTGCCGAAAGAAGACCGAGGCGTGTTTTTCGTGATGGTTAAAGGCCCTGAGGGTGCGACTTTTGACTATATGCAAAGTTACATGGCGGAAATCGAAAAACGCCTGATGCCGTTGGTGAACAATGGCGAAGCCAAGCGTTTGTTGGTGCGTGCGCCACGTTCGTTCAGTAACTCGGAAATCTTCAATTCCGGTTTCGTGATTGTGGTGTTGAATGACTGGTCGGAGCGTCGATCCGCCTTTACGATTATGAAAGAAGTGCATCAAAAACTTTCCGATCTAACCGGGGTGAAGGCGATTCCGGTGATGCGTTCTGCCATTGGTGGGCGTATTCAAAAACCGGTGCAATTTGTTATCGGTGGTCCAAGCTATAAAGTGCTGGCGGATTGGAAAGAGAAGATGGAAGATGCCATCGCTAAAACCAATCCCGGGTTGAACAGTTTGGATTGGGATTTTGAACCCAATAAGCCGCAACTGCGTTTGCACGTGGATTATGACAAAGCCAAGGCTTTGGGCGTCACTTATCAAGACATCAGCGAGACTTTGCAGACACTTCTCGGCAGTAAAAAAGTCACCACGGTGAAATACAACGGCGAAGAGTACGACATCATTCTCAAAGCCGATTCCAAGTGGTTCAAGACGCCGCAGGATTTGGAGCAGATTTATCTGCGTTCTGCCACGACCAATGGCATGGTGCCGCTGTCGATGTTCGTCACCACGAAAGTTGAAGGGGTGGCTTCCAGTTTGTATCGCTACAACCGGATCAAGTCGATTACCCTGTCCGCGAAACTGGACGAAGGCTATTCGCTTGGGCAGGCATTGGATTACCTCAATAAACTCACCCGCAAAACCCTGCCGGATGATGCGACCATCGACTACAAGGGAGATTCAAAAGATTTCCAATCTTCTTCAAGCTCAATGGCGTTTGTATTCCTGTTCGGTTTGGTGGTGATTTTCCTGGTGCTGTCGGCGCAGTTTGAAAGTTTCGTGCAACCCTTTGTCATTATGCTCACCGTGCCGCTGGCACTCGCAGGCGGGGTGTTTGCCATGAAGGCTTATGGCCTGACGTTCAATATTTACAGCGAGATTGCCATGGTGATGTTGATTGGTCTGGCGACCAAAAACGGGATTTTGATTGTCGAATTCACCAACCAATTGCGCGATAGAGGGCTGTCTTTGTATCCGGCATTGGTGACGGCCACGCAACTGCGTTTTCGCCCGATTATGATGACGTCCATCGCCACGGTCGCAGGTACTGTGCCGCTGATGTTGTCCAGTGGCGCGGGGTCGGAATCCCGTCAGATTCTGGGGGATGTGCTTTTCTGGGGGGTGAGTTTCTCTACGCTGTTGAGCCTGTTCGTGATTCCGGTTGCCTATGCGTTATTGGCAAAACGCAGTGGTTCACCGCTGCAATCCACACGTAAACTCGAAGCCGCTTTGCAGGACTACCAAGGTACGGAAACGAAGCACTCGACGCCCGAAGGGGTAAGTCGAGAAACGAAGCACTCGACGCCCGAAGGGTAAGTCGAGCAAAGCATTAAAAATCTACCAGGTTGGGGGTGGATTAATTCTGTTCCTGGCACGCATCGTTCTATTTTTTATCATCCATTTGATGACTGCTTTAGAAGAGAGCGGTATTTAATTATTATTGCATATTGCATATTGCATATTGCAATTTAAGTGTTATGTTATAACATATCAAAAATACGCGAATAAGACCGAATAATATCGATTGGATGCTACGATGAAAAAATTGCCTGTTACCGTTCTATCCGGCTTTTTAGGGGCTGGAAAAACCACTCTACTGAACCACCTGTTAAATAACCGAGACAACCTGCGGGTGGCGGTGATCGTCAATGATATGAGCGAAATCAATATAGATGCTAGCCTGGTGGAAGGTGAAGTTTCGTTGAATCGTTCTGAAGAGAAGATGGTGGAGATGTCTAATGGCTGTATCTGCTGTACCTTGCGTGAGGATTTATTGATAGAGGTTTCGCAGTTGGCGAAATCCGGTAAGTTTGATTATCTGGTGATTGAATCGACGGGTATTTCAGAGCCTTTGCCGGTTGCTGAAACCTTTACTTTTGAGGATGAAGACGGTACTTCTTTGTCTGATGTCGCCTTGCTGGATACCATGGTCACCGTGGTGGATGGTGGGAATTTTCTGAAGGATTTCCGTCAGGCAAAATCTTTGCAGGAAGCAGGCGAGAGTTTGGGAGAAGAAGATCAGCGTAGTGTGGCTGATTTGTTGATCGACCAAGTGGAATTCGCCGATATTTTGCTTATCAGTAAAACCGATTTGATGACCTTAGAACAAGTCGAAGAATTGAGTGCGATTTTGCGTTCACTGAATCCTGATGCGGAAATTCTGACCATGTCAAAAGGCAATGTTCCGTTGGAAAAGGTGCTGAACACAGGTAAGTTTAATTTTGAAAAAGCCCAGCAAGCCCCTGGTTGGTTGAAGGAAATGCGTGGAGAACATGTGCCGGAAACGGAAGAATATGGCATAGGGAGTTTTACTTTTACCGCTCGTAAGCCTTTTCATCCATTGAAGTTCTATCGTTTTCTCACGCAACCTTGGGAAACCGGAAAGTTGATTCGTTCCAAAGGTTACTTCTGGATAGCCAGTCAACCTCAGATGGCCGGCATCTGGAGTCAGGCAGGCGGTATCGCACATCACCACTGGGCCGGTATGTTCTGGAAGGCTGTACCCGAGGAACGTTGGCCGACAGACGAAGAGTCTCGCGCTTTCATTCGATCGAAATGGGTGGAACCTTTTGGTGATATGCGCCAAGAACTGGTTTTTATCGGACAAGGATTAGACGAACAAGCCACCAAAAAACAATTAGAATCCTGTTTATTGACCGAAGAAGAACTTTATGCCGGCGCGACTTACTGGATGCAAATGGAAGATCCGTTTGAACAACCCTATAGCACCGGCGCTTAAGGGACATAGATATGACTGAACTTGATAAACGCTTGCAACAAGCTCGAATCACCTGTCAACAACAGGGGCAACGTTTGACGCCGATTCGTGAAAAGGTGCTGAGGTTACTGCTGATGTTGGACAAGCCTGTCAGTGCTTACGAGTTATTGGAACACTATAAGGCCGACGAGCAAAGTGGTACCCAGCCGATGACGATTTATCGCGCGTTGAACTTTTTAGAATCTCAATCCTTGATTCATCGCCTTGCCTCTACACGGCAATATGTCGCTTGTCATCATATTCATAATGAACCTCATAGTGAATTGACCCAGTTTTTGATGTGTGATCACTGTGGCAGCATTGAAGAAACCCCTTTAGCTGGTTCCCTCTGGTCGGCAATACAACATAATGCCGAACAAACGCATTTTCATATTGATCAGCCGAGTCTAGAAATTCATGGCACTTGCCAGAAATGTCAGACTGCAATTTAGGAACCCTGTCATGATTAGACGAAATCCAAGTGGTGATTTACCGCAAATTCATCCTTCTGCCTTTGTTGACCCAACTGCGATTTTATGCGGAAAAATTATCGTCAAAGAAAATGTATTCATAGGACCTTATGCGGTTATTCGTGCGGATGAATTGGATGACAACCAACAAATGGAAGCCATTGTCATTGGCGCACATTCCAATATTCAGGATGGTGTGGTGATTCATTCCAAAGCTGGAGCGGAAGTTTCTATTGGCGAGCGAACGTCCATTGCTCATCGCTCGATTATTCATGGTCCTTGTCGAGTGGGGGCAGGGGTGTTTATCGGTTTTAACAGTGTACTGTTTAATTGTTATGTCGGTGATAAAGCCGTGGTTCGCCACAACTCGGTGGTGGAAAGTTGTGAGTTACCTGAAGGGTTTTATGTCCCTTCCACAGCGCATATTGATAGAGATACTGACTTAACTCAGTTTCCGAAAAAAACGATTAAGATGTCGGAATTTTCCGAGTCAGTAGTGGAAACCAATAATAAATTGGTCAGCGGCTACAAAGCCATTCAAAACGAATTTTAACGGGGAACCCATTATGCGTCTTCTGACTTTGTTAACCATCGGTTTTTTGACCGGGATGCCATTACTTGCCGCTCAATCAGAAGCCCATGAAGCGCACGAGCATGGTGTTGCCAACTTGACTTTGGCGCAGTCTGGCGAAAAGCTTTTGCTGTCGATTCACTCCCCGGCATACAACGTGTTTGGTTTTGAGCATGCGCCGGTTACGGAAGCTGAAGAGGCATTGGTGAAAACGCATTTGCAGGCGTTATCTTCGGGGAAGCAAATAGATGGCAAGCTGTTGATCAGATTTAACGCAGAAGCTCAGTGTGAGCTGAAGAGCGTTGATGTGGATAATCCTTTTCACGCCCAAGCTGAAGCAAGAAAGGAAGCAAATGAGGCGGCAACGCACCATGATGATGCCGACCATGATGCTCACCATGAGCACCACCATGAGCACCACCATCATGCCGATATTGATGCCGATTACAGCTTTACCTGTAAAGCCCCCCTGGACTTATCCTCCCTTGATTTAGACGGGTTGTTCATGAGTTGGCAACATCTTGAGCAAGTCCGGGCGCAGTGGGTAGTGAACAATAAACAATCCGCCGCTACGCTGTCTAGACAGAATACTTCTGCATTATTAAAGTGAAATCGGCAGTGAATAATCGGGTGATTGACATCAACCAACTTCGCTATCGTTGGTCAGGACAAACGCAGGATTGTCTGTCGCTGCCTTCTTTAGTGGTGGAGCAGGGGCAACACCTGTTTATCAAAGGGCCAAGCGGAAGTGGTAAAACTACCCTGCTCAATTTGTTGTCTGGAATTTTGGTGGCGGAAAGCGGCACTCTAAAAGTGTTGAATACGGAGTTGTCTTCGCTGTCAGCGATGAAGCGTGATCGTTTTCGCGGCGATCATTTGGGGGTGATTTTCCAGCAGTTTAACCTGTTGCCTTATCTCTCTACATTGGACAATATTTTGTTGCCCCTTAATTTTTCCAGATACAGACGAGACAGAGCGCCACAGCCTAGGCAACAGGCAGAGCAATGGATGGGTTTATTTGGGTTACCTGAAGGGGTTATTTCCCAACCTGTGAATCGTCTCAGTATCGGTCAACAGCAAAGAGTCGCCATTGCCAGAGCTTTAATGGGTCGTCCTGAGTTGATTATAGCCGACGAACCGACTTCAGCATTGGATGCAGACAATCGTGACCGATTTGTGGATTGGTTGTTTAACGCAGCCGAACAAGCCGGATCGACAGTGGTCTTTGTCAGTCATGACGCCAGTTTGGCAAAGCACTTTCATCACGAGGTGGATTTGGCGCAGTTGAATCAGGCTGCCAAACAGGAGGTCGAAGGATGAATCTGCTGTTACTCGCAATCAAAAGTGCCTGGAGTCGAAAAGCCAGCTTATTGTTGGCGACCTTTTCTATTACCGTTAGCGTTGTCCTCTTGTTGGGGGTTGATACCCTGCGCAAAGAAGTTAAAAACAGTTTTTTCACCACTTTGTCCGAGACGGACTTGATTGTTGGTGCGCGCAGCGGCCCAATCAACCTTCTGCTTTACAGTGTTTTTCATATTGGCAATGCCACCAATAACATGGGCTATCAGGCGTATTTGACTTTGAAAAACCGACCTGACGTCGCCTGGGCAGTGCCGCTCTCGTTGGGAGACTCCCATCGAGGTTTTCGCGTTGTGGGAACCACAGCCGATTTCTTTCGTTATTACCAATATGGTGACGGGCAAAAATTGCTTTTCCGTGAAGGCCATGCCTTTCACGACCTTTATGACGTGGTACTTGGTGCCAAGGTTGCACAGAAGTACGGCTATAAAGTAGGCAGTACCATCATTCTTGCGCACGGGGTCTCGGACAGTGCATTGACCCCTAAGCATGCCGATAAACCTTTTAGGGTCAGCGGAATTTTAAAAGCCACGGGAACACCGGTGGACAATAGTCTTCAGGTTTCATTGGCTGCGATAGAAGCCATTCATATCGATTGGCATGGCGGTATGCAATCGCCATTGAAAATCTCGCCGGAGATGGCGCGGAAACTGATTGTGGAACCTGAGACAGTGACCGCAGTGATGCTAGGTTTGAAAAATGAATTGATGACGTTCAAAGTGCAACGTGCTATTAATGACTATACAAAAGAACCCCTGCTAGCCATTTTACCGGGAGCAACGCTAGCCAGCTTGTGGCAAATCATGTCACCCTTTGAACAGGCGCTCTTAGCCATTGCTGCAATGGTGTTTCTGGCAGGGTTAACGGGTATTTTGATGACGCTGCTCAGCACTTTGAAAGAACGGCAATATGAAATTGCCGTTTTGCGAGCAGTCGGTATTCACGGTTATCATGTTGTATTATTGTTTGTCATAGAAACACTGTTCATAATGCTGTTGGGAACCTTATTCGGAATGTTGATTTTATATGCGGGTTTAGCGGCATTTTCTCCTTACCTTGCGGAGCACTTCGGATTATTTGTACAGCCTGTCTGGCCGGACATTGAACAACTTCAATTTATTGGTATTGGTTGGTTGGCAGCCGTGCTGATTAGTTTTATCCCGGGAATTGCTGCTTACCGCAATAGTTTGAATAAAGGACTGAGTTCTTGATGAGACGCCTGACTAGGTTTGTCGGATACCTGCTGTTATTGGTTTCTTTTCCCTTATTGGCAGCCGATAAAGCAAAGCCAATCAAGTGGAGTGACTTGATTCCGCCGGGTTATGACCCGAAAACATTGCTGAAAAAATATGAAAAAGACATCATGCGGATCAATGAGCTTCCCGACAATAGCAAAGAAGGGCTGGCCATTTTACAAAAGATCGAAGCTGAACTCGCTAACGCGCCCGTGAATCCGAAACTTGACGGCAAAAAGGTCAAGCTGGCCGGTTACATTGCCCCTATTGACATTAAAAATGGTCTGATTACGCGCTTCCTGTTAGTGCCTTATTTTGGAGCCTGTATCCATGTTCCACCGCCCCCTGTCAACCAGACCGTCATGGTCGAAGCCGCTAAAGGCCAGGGCGTTAGGATGCACCAAGTAGATTACGCATTTGAAGTGACGGGGGTGCTAAGCTTGCAACACTTCAAAACCGACATGGGCGATGCGGGTTATTTGCTAAAGAACGCCCACCTCAAACTTTACAAAGATGATGTTTGGCTGAGATGATTTCTCGGGTAAAAGTATTCAAAAATCTACCAGGTTGGGGTAAAACATTCTGGGTTAAGACATTTTGGGTAATTGAGCGGCGGTTAGCTGATAAAGGTCGCAGAGTGTTTCCGCATCCAATATTTGTTGCGGATGACCGTCCTGTATAAGCTTACCCTGCTTCATTACCAAAGCCCTGTCTGCCATTTGAAGCGCGTGAGAAGGGTGGTGAGTTGTCATTAAGATGCCATGGCGTCTGCGCCCAAGTTCCCCAATTTTTTCCAGTAATTTAATTTGATTGCCGAAATCAAGACCATTGGTCGGCTCATCCATAAAAATAAACGGCGTGTTCTGCGCTAATGCACGAGCAATCAAAACCAGCTGACGTTGACCTCCAGAGAGCTCTGTGTAAGGCTTATTCTTAAGATGAGCGATATTGAGCGTTTCGAGCAGTGATTCTGCTTCTTCTCTTTGGGCTTTGCTTGCGCGCTGCCATGAAGGTTGAGTCGCCATGCTTCCCATTAAAACCATTTCAATCACCGGGTAGCCGAATGCCAGACGATGATATTGAGGAACATAGCTGATAATTTGAGCTTTTTCTTTTGGGGAAAGTTGTTGTTCGTGGTGATTGCCAAACATTACTTTCCCAGCGCTTTTGGGATGCAACCCGAGAAGCGTACGTAAAAGCGTGGTTTTTCCGCAACCATTAGGGCCTAATAAAGCAGTGATTTCTCCTTGCTTCAACAAGAGGTCTAATTGCTCGAAAACCATTTGACCGTCATGATGCGCGCCTAAGGAGGTGGCATGAATATGATTGATGCGCTTGTTAAGACTGACTGCCATATTAAGTGTTACTCCAACCTTTGTTGACGTTCCGTAGTGCCCAAGCGAAAACGGGCAATCCAATTAACGCGGTCAAAATGCCTAAAGGGATTTCGATGCTGAGCATGAGTCTTGCGAGGTTGTCCACCATTAGCAAATAAATGCCGCCAAGCAGGGCTGATGCAGGGAGTAATAAGCGGTTATCCGCACCTAATAATAGTCGGGCAACATGGGGAATAACCAAGCCTACCCAACCGATCATGCCCCCAAGACTGACGGTAATAGCAGCCAGAAAGGTTGCTAATATGATGATATGAAACCGTTTTGTTTCAACGGATACACCGAGTGTTTTCGCTTCATCCTCGCCAAGGCTAAGCAAGTTTAGAGTGTGTCCTTGCAGAGCCATCAAAATAATGCCAAATAAAATAAACGGTGCGACAAATATCAGTAAGTTATCCTGAACATTCGCAAGAGAACCCATCAGCCAATAAACGATTGCAGGAAGTTTGTCATAAGGGTCAGCGACATATTTGACGATGGACAATAAAGCACTGAATAATGCGCCGGAAATCATGCCCCCAAGCACCAAGAGTGTTAAATTATTTCGAGTTTGATTGCTCGCAAGAAGCAATGTGACAAGAACCGCAGCCATGCCAAAAAGAAAGCTGAAAAGTTGCATCATCCATAAGGAATCGAACCAGAGAATACCCAGTGAAGCACCAAAAGCGGAACCGGATAAAACCCCTAGAATTCCGGGTGAAACGAGTGGGTTCATGAACATGGCTTGAAAGGCCGTGCCGGACACGGCTAATGCCGCGCCGATTAAAATAGCGGCGATGACTCTTGGTAGCCGGACATCCAACATGATAGTAGTCATCATTGGATCAATGTTGCCCGATAGCCAGCCAAAGTGTCTGAGTAGTTGCGTTACGCTACTCACGGGAGAGAAATCATAGCGTCCCATGGTGACCGATAAAAGCGCCAAGCCAATAAGTACCAGCAAAAAAAATAGTAGGATACGAGCATTCATGAAGTCAGGGATTCCGCCCGATCTGCATTGAAGTGTTTAGCGGTAAAACCTTCCCAAATGTCGTGCATAAACTGTTTTATTTGATATGTACGTTCACTGTGTTTGGCAGTCAAAGGGTTGAGAGCAAGGTTGGTCACACCCAGTTCATGTAGCTTTTCAAGCTTGCAAAAAATGTCCTCGGGCGTTCCTAGTAAGGTGTTTTCCATTAGTTCCTCCTCCGATAGTTTTGTCATCGGTCCCGCTTTTTTGTCAAACAATTGGTGCTTGTGTGCCCGAACAGCTTGAATGTGTTGCCATGCAATATCTTTGGCAGTGTTGATATTTTCGGCAATATATAACCCACGTGACACCATCATATTGGGCTTATGATTTTTCCGGTGGTGTTGGCGATAAAGCATGATGGTGTTTTGGATTTTCTCTGTCGACCAGAACTGTGCAGACATTAAACCTAGCTCAAGTTCAGCAGCGAGACGAATGCTAGTCTCTTTAGCTGTCGCAAGGTAGAAGTGTTCAGGGCCGAGTCGAGTTTTGGGTTGCAGGTCAATATTCTGCCATTGATAACGCTCGCCATAATGCGAGGTATTTTCAGTATTGAAGAGTTTAAGTAGGGCAGGCACAGCTTCTTCCATCCGTGAACGTCCAAGCTCGCCGTTCATGTTGAAAGCAGTATTTTGAGCTTCAAAGGGGCCACCCTTTGCAAAGCCTGCAACGACTCGATTTGGGTATAGAGTACTCAGTGTTGCAAGCTGTTCAGCAATGGACAAGGGGTTGTGAAAGCCAATCAATACCGCCGCACTGCCAAAGCGCATCCTTTGTGTTGATGCCAGAAAGTGTGCCATCAGCATCAAAGGAGAAGGCGCCAAACTATGAGCATTAAAGTGATGTTCGGTCACCCAAGCTTCTTCCATACCCAGTTCTTCGGCAACTTGTACCAAGTGAGTAAAGTTTTGATAAGCCTCAACGGGAGACTCATTGTGCTCGGGGGTCATGTGTAGCATGATGCCGATGTGCATTTTAGATGCCGTCTGTCTGCTCATAGTGTTTTTCCGTTGAGAATTGTTTGAACCTGCTCATCTGTAAGGGAAACCTGGAAAAAGAGATGAAAAAATTCCTTGGTTTGGCGGATATCATTCCATTGAATCTGATCAGGATAAAGTTTATGCATTAACCATGGTGCTGCGATCATGCGCATAAAGCTCGGTGGGCGGTCTATCCATCGGAAAGGTGTTTGCGGAACAAGAAACACCTGTTTGTTTTTCACTGCTTTCAGGGCTTGCCATTTGGCATCGACATACACTTGACGGTAGAAAGTTACATCTTGCGTAATAATGGCATCAGGGTTATAAGCCAGAAGTTGCTCGAAATTGATGTTGACGCGACCGAAGCGGTTTTGTTTACCCGAGCTAGCAGGGCATAGGTGTGAATTAATGGCGCCCGAGAGAGGAATGACTTCGGAATGAATGGAGCCTCTGCATTCCGTGGCAAGCCCGCTAGGGGTCTCGGCATAGTAGACGGTTTTCATCGGGACGTTGTTTGTGCGGAGTTTGTGTTTTTGTGCACTTAACCATTTGATTTGCTTTTGAGTATAGTCAGCTAAAGTATTTGCTCTTTGTGGTTTACCAAGCCAAACACCAAACTGCCGGATGGCTGTTGGATAATCTTCTAATCTGTCCAACTTCAGGGAGCATACTGGTATGCCAAATTGTTTCAGGGAGGCCTGTTTTTCAAGGTTGACGGTAGTTCCCGAGTTGACGATTAGCTGCGGTTTGGTCGCCACTAAATTTTCCATGTTGGGCGTTCTGCCTTGGCCAAACCAACCACCGATGACAGGTTTCGAGAAGCTGCTGTCTGGAAAGATCCCTTTTGCCTGTGGCGGAGCGGGAAAATTCCAACCGGCGAGTTTTTCTGGTGCCAATACCATCAATAGATAGGTGGCAACGGGTGTGGCGGTGTAGACCGTTTGAGGTGCGTTTTTTAAAAAACAGTCGGCACTTTTGGCAACAGGGTTAATGAATAACCCCATTGCGCCCAAAAGACCGATTAGATAAGTTTTGTAACGAAAAATCATATCGCGAACCTGGTTGAGACTCTTATTCTGTTTTGGGCTGTAACATGCGGACTTCTATTTTGCGTAGCCATTTCACTTGGCGTGCACCTGTGTGAGTGTCCATTGATGAGATTAAGGCAAACTGACCTTCGCTTTGATCTAGAGGCTTGCCGTCTTTTGCAAAATAGACCAATACCTTATTGCCATCGGCGCGGTTGAAAATCTCGCCCCAAGAATAAGTCACCCAGTAATTGTCTGTGGCATAAGCGATGAATGCCAGTTTACGAAAGTCCTTTGGATGCTTGACCAAGAGCCCAGCCCTTATCAGTAACGTTTTGAGGGGAATGCCTGTCAGTTTATTAATATGACCTTTGTTGGCGCCGCTTTGGCAAATTAACGGTAGGTCACGCACTTCTTCAGAAGACATTTTCTTTAAGTCGGCCAATGTTAGGGTTAACGGGTGAACTACGGAGCCTGTAATGCTTAATTCAGTGCTCATCTTGCCGGAAGTGTCACTGGCAAAAGCAGCAGAGGTTAAGAGAGTGAAACCTATAAAAACTAGGCGTAAAACCAGTTGTTTCATTTTAAGTTGTCCTTTGAGGTCTGATTGGTGTCGATGACAAATACAGGTCATCGACAAAACTGTTTGAGAGAAAGCAAAAACAGGATGTCTTGCTTTCTCTTTGGTAGTTGTTCTTTTAGAACTTAGCGTTAACGTTCATCCATAATGAGCGGCCTGGCATAGGGTCTCCTTCGGAAACTTCGTAGTCGGTATCCAACACATTTCTCAACACAAAGTTTGTGGTGAAATGTTTGTTGATTTGATACTCGGCACGGGCAGTCCAAAGGTTGTGCCCAGCCACTGGGCGAGAACCGTCACTGCTTGTTTGTTGATCGGCTATGTAGTCCCAATCAACGCCCATGTTGAGCGACGAGGTGGCAAACCAGTCGGACGAAATGTGCACTTGGTTTTTCGGCACGTTGGTTGCCGTTAAAGACTTGTCTGCCAAAACACGGTCAAGATAGGAATAGCTCAAATTCACATCTACCGTTTCCGTGACAGGCATGCCCATGCTCAACTCAAGACCAGACGAAGTAGATTTTCCGACGTTTTGATTTTGTGTACAGCTGGTAGCTCCTGCACCGCACAGTGAGTTGGCGACGCTTACCGACTCAATGGCGTCAGAAATATCAGAATAGAAAACGTTGGCTTGGTAACGAAGTTTGTTGAAGTGCCCTTTTGACCCTACTTCATAACTTAAAGCTTGTTCGGCTTTCAGATTAACGTTGGGTATGGCTTTACCCATCCTATAAGAGAACATATCTTTCATATTCGGGAAGCGTGACTTAGCGGAAACGCCGGCAAACACAGTGTGCGTTCCCAATTCATGCTCTGCTTTGATTTGGAAGTTGTCTTTGTTCTGTGAGCCATGTGGGTCGTTGTTGGGATCGCCGTCATCTGTTTTGGTCAATTCGTATAGATCATGACGATACCCAAGTGTCAGACTGGTTTTTTTTGAGAATTGAATCGTATCTTCCAGCGTGCCTGAATAGGTGTGGCCTTGGTAGGTACGCCAGCTTTGGTCAAAAGAAGACGGTGAGTTGTCTTTTTTCAGATCACGCTCTTTATGTTCATCATTCTTAATGAACAGTGCCGCTTTGATCATATGATTGTCAATAGGCACGCCGCCTTCTAGGCTGCCGCCAATGCTATGGTCATCATATTGCGAACGGAAGGCATAGCCTTTTGTGATAGTGGTATAGGTATCGTCATTGTATGAATAAAGCTTGTTCTTAAAGTTGTCATAGAACAGGCGTGATTTCAAATAACCTTTTCCGATTTGAGTGCGTCCTACATAATAGACGCTTTCTTTATCCCACTGCGGCCAGTCCCAATAACGGACGGATTGTCCAGTTGCCGCAGTATCGCCGGCATAAGGTGGCGACTGCTTGGTTCCCTGGGTTTTGTAGTAGCTGATGGCATACTCATCTGTTGCGTTTGGGGTAAACCCAAATTTCAGGTTGCCGGTTGAGCTTTCACTTCCAGAGTGGTTGCGGTTACCTTTGCCTTGTACGGTTGGATTGACAGGAGAATAACTGTCAGAAAGCGGAAAATCGCTGCCTTCTAAACGGGAAACACCGCCGGTAACATAATATTTATCGGACAAGCGAGAACCAACTTGGATGTCCTGCGCATTTTTGAATAGGCCATCTTTCCCTGTTTCAACACCAAAGTTCGCATTCACTTCCAAAGGTTTGGATGGGCGCTTGGTTACAAGGTTAATAGACCCGCCCATATTGTTTGGTCCTTCGAGTAGTGATCCTAAGCTTTTTGTGACTTCGATTTTGCTCAAATCACTGGTTCTAAAGCGGCTCAAGTCGATATTACCGTCATAAGGAATGTAGATTGGAATGCCGTCCAAGTTTAGGGTGATTTGTCGTGAATCAAATCCACGGATACTTGCACGTGTTTCTGCACGTTGTCCACCGAACTGTAAACTGACGCCAGGAATATCTTCAATAGCCTGACCGACATCGGTATCTCCTTTTACGCGTATGTCGTCAGGCGTGACAGTTGAGACGGTTCCTGCGTTATCTGACTCGCCAGAAACCGAAATCGTACCCAGTTTGAAAACATCACTATTTTTCTGAGTGTTTTGTCCTTTGTCTGTCGCTAGAGCCTGTTGGCTGATGAGAGCGGCGATAACCAGCGAAAGTTTTGCCGTTTTTGTGTTCATTGTTGATTGCTCCAAAGTTCTTTATATATATAAGTACATATCGATGGTCTTACCAAGTCCCAAGCTACTTTTGTATAGAAAAGCGCGCCGGTTTTTATAATGGAAACGAGTTATCAGCCATTCGACTTCTACATCATCTCTTGAAAGAGACTTGATCTGAAAGCTACAGCAATTGTCATTGCGATCAATCGCTATAGCTAACAAAGCATAACGGTATGCATAAAAAAATTGGCAATGCCAATTTAATGGGAATTTCGTAAGGAAATTCCGTTATGTATAAAAATATATAACGGTCAGTATTAAAGCACTCTAATATAGGAAATGCAATAGTCTTTAAATTTGCAATGCTGATTTAACTATATGATTGGTAAGGTCTTACAAGTGGTTCCATTATGAAAATCTACCAGGTTGGGGTAAAGGGCGCTCGGTGAGGGTTTTCAACGCCCATTCAATGTTGGGTGCTTCGTTTGGCAATGATGCCGATAAATAGTCTTGTAAGCGGTATAATATTGCCAATAAACAAAGCAATAACCCAGTTGCTTTCTTGAACAAAATCTAGGTTTTTTCCCCGCGTTATGTCACTTGAGTCCCCTTCTGTTTTTTGTCAGCAACAGGCCTTGGATTGCCTGCAATCGACCTTTGGTTATACCCAATTCCGTTCGCATCAAATCGAAGTGATTGAGGATGTCATGCAGGGCGCAGACTGCTTTGTGTTGATGCCGACCGGGGGTGGAAAATCCTTGTGTTATCAGATTCCTGCCTTGTTGCGCGAAGGCACGGCAATCGTGGTGTCGCCATTGATTTCACTCATGCAAGATCAAGTCAGCGCGTTGAAGGCGAATGGTGTGCAAGCGGCTTATTACAACTCAACTCTCGGTCTGGAAGAAGCCAACCAAGTGTTGATGCAACTCCATACCGGGCAATTGGATTTGCTGTATGTCGCGCCCGAAAGATTGTTGAATCAGGATTTTGTCCAGCAGTTGCAGAGCTTGCCAATCAGTTTGTTTGCGATTGATGAAGCGCATTGTATTTCACAGTGGGGGCATGACTTTAGGCCGGAATACAGTCGTATCGGTCAGTTGCGCAACCTGTTTGCCCAAGTGCCTTTTATTGCCCTGACCGCGACGGCCGATGCCGCCACCCGTGAGGATATCGTGCAGCGTTTGTCGTTGCAGTCGCCCAAGGTGCATGTCATCGGATTTGACCGCCCGAATATTCGCTATACCGTATTGGAAAAACGTCAGCCTTTTAAACAGTTGGTTGATTTTTTGGATCAGCGAAATGCAGCGGAAGAAAGTGGTGTGGTCTATTGTTTAAGCCGCAAGCGAGTGGAAGAAGTGGCGCTGCAACTACAACAAAAAGGCTATCGCGCGCAGGCTTACCATGCAGGGCTGCCGGCGGAAATACGCCACAAAGTGCATCAGCAATTTATGCGCGATGAAGTCAGTATTGTGGTGGCGACGGTGGCATTCGGCATGGGCATCGACAAGCCTAATGTCCGCTTTGTGGTGCATTATGATTTGCCGAAAAACATCGAAGGCTATTATCAGGAAACCGGGCGCGCCGGTCGGGATGGATTGGCATCGGAAGCCTTGTTGCTTTACGGCGCGCAGGATGTGGTGACGGCTCGGCATTTTATCGAGCAGGTCGCCAATGAAGATCAAAAGCGGATAGAGAGTTTCAAACTCGCCAGCATGGTGGAGTTTGCCGAAGCCCAGACCTGTCGGCGCAGTGTGCTGCTGAATTATTTTGGCGACCCGATGCACCATGCCTGCGGTAATTGTGATGTGTGTTTGAACCCGCCCGTGTTGTTTGACGGCAAGGTCGTGGCGCAAAAAGCCTTGTCTTGCGTGTATCGTTTACAGCAAGGCTTTGGCATGAGCTATGTGATTGAAGTGTTGCGAGGGGCGGACAATGAACGCATTCGCCAATCGGGACATCAACAGCTCAGCACCTATGGCATCGGCAAAGAATTTTCGGTTGCCGAGTGGCAAAGTATTTTCCGTCAACTGATTCACCGTGGCTATTTGATGCAGGACATTCGCAACTATTCGGTGTTGAAGTTGACCGCATCGTCCGGGGATGTGCTGAAAGGTAAGGTCGAACTACAACTGGCAAAACCCCGGGTGAAATCGATAAAATCTGCCAGGTTGGGTCGGACGACTGCGCGAGAAGGGTTGACCGAATCTCAACAAGAAGTTTTTGAAAACTTGAGAGCCTTACGCAAAGAGATTGCCGACAGTGAAGATAAACCTGCCTATCAGGTGTTTGGTGATGCCACCTTGCTGGAAATGGCGGTCGCCCTGCCGAAAAATGACCATGAACTTCTGCAAATCAGCGGGGTGGGCGAAACCAAGCTCAGCCGTTATGGTTTCGAGTTTTTAAATCTGCTGCGTCAAGCTTAGTCAAAAAGTCTCGTCAAAATCTACCAGGTTGGGGTGGGCGGACTAAATGCCAGAAATAAAAAATCGGCATAAAAAAAGACTTATAAAAAAAGACTTATAAAAAAAGACCCAAGGCAGGCAAGCTGGCTTGGGTCTAATCTTTAGTTAAATGACAGATAAATATAAAAACTAAAGAGAGTCGTACCCCATCTATTCAACTGAAGAGATGAGAATCGTTATGTTCAGTTGGGCATAACGATCAGCATAAAAAAATTGGCGAAGCCAATTGAGTACCCTAATGAATCTAACGTAAATCTGGTGATTCTTTCTCGATTCTTATGCTGGTTTCGTTATGTACTACTAAACATAACGACTATATTAGAACATGCTGATTTTAAGATTGCAAATCCTTTTTATCAAAAAAGACTAAAAAATCAATTTGGCTGGACATGCCTTCTTTCCAGCCTAGAAGCCTTCGAGTACCACTTTGCCGATGGCGCTATGGGTTTCGATGAATTCATGTGCGGCCTTGAGGTTTTCCAACGTCAGCTTGCCGAAGTGGTGGTTCATCGTCGATTTGAGGCGACCGCTGTCTATCATCTCCGCCGCTTCTTTGAGGATAGTGTGTTGCTGACTCATATCTTCGGTTTTGAATAGAGATCGGGTGTACATAAATTCCCAATGAATCGAGACGCTTTTTTGTTTGAAGGCTGAAATATCAAAAGTGAGAGGATCATCAATCAAACCAAACTTACCTTGAGGGGCGATGAGTTCTGCAATTTCTTCCAGATGCTGACCGGTAAGATTCAGTGAGACAATGGTCGGAATCGCAGGCAGATGAAGTTCTTTGATTTGGGGTACCAGCAACTCGCGGTGATTGATAATGTGATGGCATCCCATTTCGTTCAACCATTCCTCGGATTCAGGTCGTGAAGCGGTGCCGATAATGATTTTCTGTGTCAGCAGCTTGGCAAGTTGAATCATGATGGAACCCACGCCACCGGCAGCCCCGATGATGAGCAGGCATTTGTTGTCATCCTGTTTGATTTGCAGGCGGTCAAACAGCATTTCCCATGCGGTGAGAATAGTGAGTGGCATGGCTGCCGCATCGGCAAAGTTCAGGCTCTTTGGTTTGAGGCTCACCAAGCGTTCATCCACCAACTGATATTCGGCATTGCTGCCTTGGCGAGTGAGTTCACCCGCATACCAAACATCGTCTCCTACCTTGAAGTTCGTCACTTCATCGCCGACGGCGACAATTGTACCGGCGGCATCCCAACCCAGTACTTTCGGGTCGGTATCGTCAGATTGCGCAGCATGGCGTTTGCGGATTTTAGTATCTACCGGGTTGATGGAGACGGCTTTGATTTTCACCAGAATGTCGCGGTGGGTTGGCACCGGCGTCGGCAGGGAAATTTCCACCAGATTCTTGGTGGTATTGGTTTCCTTTGCTGCCAGGGCGGCAATGGCTTTCATTTTTTCAGGAATGTTCGGTTGGATTGGTGCTGTCATCACAAACTCCTTTGCCTGCAGTGCAGAGACGGACAATATTAAATCAGTGTTGAGCGGTATCTAATGCTGTTCCAATTTTCCTATTCTAAACGTATAGTTTTTATCTGTAACCCTATAATTTTGCAAGATTGAGGGGATATTTCTTTACACAAATCCCAAGCTTTTACTGGTACAGGAGCAAAAGTTGAGCTAAATTAAGTTTATTGCCAATGAAGATAATTTTGTGACCGAGTGATGGGGAGTGTCCATCAGTTTTGTCTCTGCTGTACACACGGTTTCTAGGTAGGAGTGTTGGATATGATGCGAACCGACCAAACTTTGCTTGAACAAATGCAAATAAGCGAAGTGGAAATCAGTAATAGGATGGCTCTGCTGGAGTTGGGGCAAGATCAACTGGCGCAACTGGCGGAATATAAAGCTTTGATTGAAGAGAATATCGACTTTATTGTCGATGAGTTTTATGACAAGCAAACCAAGATTGACGAAATTTCCTTGTTGATTGGCGATGCCGATACTCTGGGGCGACTTCGATCCGCACAGCGAAAATATGTGACAGATCTCTTCGCCGGTGATTACGGTATAGCATACGTCAACAATCGCTTGCGCATTGGCATGGTTCACAAGCGGATTGAGCTCTACCTCTCGGCGGTGATGACACTCAAAAACCTCATTTTCCACGTCCTTAAAAGCAATATCCGCGATACCAAAAAACTGGAAAGCACTCTCGATGTGTTGGACAAATTATTGTATTTCGACACCACATTGGTGTTCGATACTTATATCGACAGCTTGGTATCGGAAATCGAAAATGCCAAACGCAAAACCGAGCTGTATGCAAAAGACCTTGAAGAAAAAGTCGCAGAGCGTACTGAACAGCTTGAGCGTCAGGCTCGCCTTGATCCTTTGACCAATCTCTATAATCAACGCGCACTTCAAGAACTGATGCATAAAGCATTGCTGGTCGCCAAACGGCATCAATCCTGTTTGTCGTTGATCTATTTCGATATTGACGAATTCAAAGCCGTGAATGACAACCAAGGGCATATTAAGGGTGACGAAGTCCTGAAGGCAATCGGCGATATTTTGTTGAACAACACGCGAGAAACCGACATCGCCTGCCGATATGGCGGAGATGAGTTTTGCGTTATTTTGCCAGAATGCTCGGCGGAGGATGCCGAAAAACTCTGCCATAAAATCATTCAGGCACTTCAAAAGAAATATCCAACACTCACTTTAAGTATGGGCATTTGTGAAACGGGACCGGTGGAGTTTCTTGAGGGGGATGAATTGATTCGTTTGGCGGATGAACAAATGTACCTCGCCAAAAAAGACACAGGCTTCAAGATTTGCGTTATGGCGAAAGATTAGAAAGGATTTTAATTGGGGTAGTGCAAGATGCCCGAACCCAAAATTGCCTTCGGACATCTCTGACCGCATTCACGCGGTTAAGCTTTGATTAAGCGATACGTTTTACCGCTTTTTTAGCCACTTTACGCGCACTTTTCTTGGTGCTAGGCTTTTTCTTCATAACCGCTTTAGCGACTTTGCTCGTGATTTTTTTCGCTTTCTTTTTAGAAACCAATTTCTTGCTGATTTTAGATGCGACTTTTTTGACGGCTTTTTTCTTAAGCGCTTTTGCCATGATGGACTCCTTTACGGGTTTTTGAAAAGTTTGAGTGCTTATCGCCATGTATTTTTTTGATTATTTTAAGCAATAAAATACATATAATGGTAATAAGTTATTACGATTATGCAGACTTTATTGTGTTTGTCAAACCATTAGCATTTCTTGCGACGGGTTCAAGACGCTATAATGTGCCAGCTAATTTTTTGCCCGGAGCAAACCATGACGTTTGTCGAATTTAAAAAAACATTGTTGGATGCAGACATTTCCCTGCCGAAATTCAGTCGCCTGATTAAGGTGAGTGACAAAAATCTTCAGGCCTATAAGAAGAAGGGAGAGGTGCCGAATACCATTGCCGTTATCGCCAAAAGTTTTGCGGAGTTTCACCGTTTGGGCGTGGATTACCGGGAGTTGGTCGAGTCGCTTGACTTGACAGCCAAGACCAAAAAAGGTGTGGGGTTCGCCAAGAAGACGGTGGAAAAATCTACCGAGAAGTCATCCGAAAAGCCGGATGGTAAAGATAAGAAAAAAGACCCTGCCGAGTAAAATCTACCAGGTTGGGGTAAGCGGACTAAACGCTAGATATAAAAAAACGGCATCCTGCCGTTTTTTAATGAGTTCTTCCTGAAGTCATGAATGAGATTAAGAGGCGTGTTGCTCCGTTGATTTTTGCGCAGCCGCTTCTTTTGCCAAGCGTTCTTGGTTTTTACGGGCAATCTCATCCCAGTCGATGTTGTTACAGGCTTCACATTCATCTTTCAGAATACCGACTTTCACCAACAAGGCATGTACTTTACAGCCTACGCAGAAGCCCATGACCGCTTCCATCCACATAAAGCCAAGACAGACCCAAACCAAAGATAAAGGAATGTAGTAAGACATATACTGGCGATCGGTTGGCAACACTTCATGTCGGAAAATGGTATTGACCCAGTTTGCGAACACGTCAGGGTTGAAGAACACCAAACAGGTTGCAATGATTGACGCACCAATCGTCCAAGCAAAACGTTTAGGCGCCAAAGGCTTCCAGATTGGCTTCGCCGTTCTCTTAGCCAGGAACGAAGCAAGGTAAATGGTTGGTGACAAACGTGCCGTAATCGTCGTCATCCCCGCCAACATTTCAAATAAACCATACCAAAGTAAATTAGTTTGGAAAGTCCAGTCGTACACGCGCTTGATGGCCTGAACGCTGTAAATGATATTATTATCCCAATCCATGTCGCCGCTATCCACAGCCGTGTTACCGTCTACCACCCAATGTGAAACGAAGAAAGCGTTCCAAAGCGTGAAACTCATATAAATAGAAATAAACAAAAGCATCCCTGCACGAATACGAACAGCGACATCATTAATATAAATAGCGTCTTCTTTGGTATCTCTGAACCAAAGGTTTTTGACAACGTCTGAGATGTCGTTAAAAAATTTAGACATAGGAAAACTCCATTGTTTTTTTGATCTGCATCAACCTTTTCAATTTTATGGGTAGAACAGAGAGGGTTCAATAGTGTACGGAAGGCGGAAGGGAGTCATATTTTATGATTTTGCCCTAAAAATGGACGAAACTCTTTTATAGAGTATTTTTCAAGCAGTTGATTTTACAGGAATTTATGACGATTCTGTGACAAATTTTTTTTATATAAGTTTGTTGTAATATTAGTTATAAATTATTTGTATTGTGGCAGGTAGATTTACTAATAAGTACAAGAAAATAAAAGGATTTTACTTAGCCCAATCAACTAAATAGAGGCTGAACGTAATCAAGATTGCGGTGCGGTGACAGCTGTGGAGACATATAAGTCATAACGTGTGTTTGGGCTTTGGATGCTGGCAGACGATTTTTTGCCGCTTGCCAGTTGAATCGGTTCCGCTTTTGCCGGGCGCTTCACCGCTACACGTTTTTTCGCCACCGCCAAGGCCGCTTCAAGCAATCGACTCGAATCCATGTCCGGGCCAACCAATCCTTGTAGCGCCGTCATTTCTTTATTGGTAGCGGCTTTTTTCTTTTTCTCAGGATACATCGGGTCGAGGTAAATGGCATCCGCTTCTGGCCTTGTTGTCGCGATAAACTCAGCTGCATCGGCATTTACCAACTGCATTCGGCTGATGGTTGCGGTTAAGAACTCGCGTTCATCTTCATCGAAGCGTTGGGTTTTGCCCTGAGTCGTGTGAGACGCTTCCAGTTGCAGTTCAAGGTTTGCACGGTTCAAGGCGTCTTGCAGCAACGCAGCGACGATGGGTGAGCGTTCTATCATCAACACCTCACAACCCAAGGTGGCAAAGACAAATGCGTCGCCGCCCATGCCAGCAGTGGCATCAATGACTTTTGGCGTGAAGTCGGAGGCAATCCCCACAGCTCTTGCCAGCGGTTGCCCTTTACCGCCACCGAATTGGCGACGATGATTTTTCTTGCCGCCTAAGAAGTCGATGAAAACCGGCCCGGTGGTTTTGGAAAAAAGTGCCAGGTTGGGGGGTAGATGTTCATCGTCGGCATAATGCCAACCGAGCAGAAAGTCATAATCACTGATATTGCTCTGCTTTTTCAACGCCTGCTCACGCACAACGGATGGCAATTCAAGCGTTGGTGTCAGCGCCAAAAGTGCATCGTTCAATTGCGTGTTTGATTCTGTTATGAGGGCGAGGGTGGCGTTCATTTAAATGATTCGAAAATTAAGGGTTTATGATCAAAGTTCGTAATTAAGGGTTCATATTATCCGCAATTAGGTGGATAAAGTCTTCTAGATAAGGCAGTCTTTGTTCCGAGCGTCGCGTGGCGGCATAGAGCGTTGACCACAAGCCTTCTTTGCCTAGCGGTTTGGTCGGCAGGTGACTGAACTCCGGCAAGGTTTTGATAAGCCATTTGGGTAGAATGCACACGCCGCGATTCAAAGCGACGTTCTGCAACATCATCACCGTGAGTTGCGAGTGGCGGATTTCCTTCGGCTTGATATTCGCGGGGTTTAAGAAACGACGGAAAATATCCAGCTTTTGTTTGTCCACCGGATAGACAATCAATGTCTGATCCTTGAAGTCTTCCGGCAGTAACGTCCCTTTTTGGGTAAAGGCGTGTTGTGGAGAAAACACACAAACCTGTTCATAGCTGAACAAGGGGGTGAACACCCGGTCTTCTGAAGGTTCGGGGTCGGAGGTGATAACCAAATCCAATTCTTGTTTGTCCAGCTTGGCAAGCGTCAGTTCACCGCTTTGCTCCGGGCTGTTGCCGAACACATTCAAAATATCCAAATCCACGCCTTGCCATTTCTCCTGATAGTTTTGCACCAAAGGCAGTAACCAGTCGAAACAGGTGTGGCAATCGACCCCAATCAACAAACGCCCAAGGTTGCCCTGTTCCATTGCCGTCAGCACCTGCTCTGTGTGCTGGATTTTCGGTAGCACTTCTTTGGCACAAGCCAGCAGGGTTTCACCGGCAGGGGTAAAACGAATCGGGTTGGATTTTCGCTCGAACAGGTTTTGCCCCAGTTGCGATTCCAACAGTTTTATTTGATGCGATAACGCAGATTGCGTCATGTGCAACTGCTGTGCGCTGATGTTGACCGAGTGGGTTTCCGCCAGCGACAGGATGGTTTTGAGGTGTTTGATTTCTAACATAAACAATATTATGAATTATTTTCATGTTTATGTGAATTTTATTCGTTTGTTTTCATGTTTGTACCGGCTTACTATGCGAGTCGTGAGTAAAGCGTTCGCTTTCAAAAAAATTAAAGGAGACAAACATCATGGCATTACACAATCTTGGCTACCCCCGTATCGGCGATTTTCGGGAATTGAAATTTACGCTAGAAGCCTATTGGAAGGGCGAAAAAAGTTTAGCGGATCTCGAAGCGCAAGCCAGAGAAATCCGTTATCAGAATTTTCAAACGCAAATCAAAGCCGGAGTGGAGCTGATTCCCGTCAATGATTTCGCCTATTACGATCAAGTGTTGAATATGAGTACCTTATTGGGGGTGATTCCCAAGCGTTTTCGCCAAGATGCGTTTGATGTGGAAGTCGCTTTTCGCATGGCACGTGGTCGTGCGCCATCGGATGACGGGCATGGTTGTTGTGCGGGACATGGTTGTGAAACACAGTCTAAAGCCGATTACGCCGGCGCGATGAAAAAATGGTTCGATACCAACTACCATTACATTGTGCCGGAGTTGGAAGAGGACACCGAATTTGCTATTACTGACACACGCCTTTTCGATGAAGTGGCAGAGGCACTGGCCTTGAAGCAGGATGCTGCCAATATCGATTTTAAACCGGTGTTGGTCGGCCCCGTGACCTATTTGTATTTAGCGGAAAACAAAGGCACGGCTATTCCCAAACTCAGTCGTTTGCCTGCGTTGTTGGCAGTTTATGCGCAAATCTTGCAACGCTTGGCGGAGCAAGGCGTTGAGTGGGTGCAAATCGACGAACCGATTTTGGTGCTGGAGCTGGAAGCCGAGTGGCAAAACGCCTTTAAAGACGCTTATCAAACGCTGGCGCAATCTCCGGTCAAACTGTTGTTGGCAACCTATTTTGAAACCTTGGGCGACAACCTAGATTTAGTCTGTCAGCTTCCTGTTGCCGGTTTGCATTATGACGGGTTGCGTGGCGCTAAGCAGTTGGATGATGTGGTTGAGCTGTATCCGGCAGATAAAGTTTTGTCCATCGGTCTGGTGGACGGGCGTAATATTTGGAAAACCGACATCACCGATGCCATCGAACAGCTTCAAGACGCCAAAGCCAAGTTTGGCGATAACCTGTGGATAGCGCCGAGTTGTTCGCTGTTACACGTGCCGGTCAATCTCGAAGTGGAAACCAAGCTGAATCCAGAGTTGAAAAACTACCTGTCATTTGCCAAACAAAAATTGGGTGAAATCAAACTGCTGAACGATGCGTTGAATGGCAGCGAGAATGAAAAAGGTCATGAAAAAGCCTTAGCGGAAAATCGTCTGACACTAAAAGCTAAAGCCAATTCCAATCTGATTCACAATGCCGAGGTGCAAACCCGCCTTGCCAAGTTAGATGAAATCCCGCTGACGCGAGACGAACCCTATGCCTTCCGAACCAAGTTGCAAAAAGCCAGATTCGGTTTGCCCCTGTTCCCGACCACCACCATCGGTTCCTTCCCGCAAACGCAGGAAATCCGTCAGGCCAGACGTAAGTTCAAAAACGGTGAGCTGGATGAGTTGGACTATATTGAAGCCATGCAGGCGGAAATTCGCGATGTCTGCGAGCGCCAGGAACGCATCGGTATTGATGTGTTCGTACACGGTGAACCCGAGCGCAATGACATGGTCGAATACTTTGGCGAACAGTTGGATGGCTATGCCTTTACCCAGTTCGGTTGGGTGCAGTCCTATGGTTCGCGTTGCGTGAAACCGCCGATTATTTTCGGGGATGTCTCGCGTCCGTTACCGATGACGGTCAACTGGTCAACTTACGCACAAAGCCAGACCGACAAGATTATGAAAGGCATGCTGACCGGCGCGGTGACCATGTTGCAATGGTCGTTCGTGCGTAACGATCAAACCCGTGAAACCACCTGTAACCAGATTGCCCTAGCACTCAGAGATGAAGTGCTGGACTTGGAAGCCGCCGGTATTCACATGATTCAAATCGACGAAGCCGCGTTGCGTGAAGGCTTGCCATTGAAGCAATCCGATTGGGAGGATTATCTCTATTGGGCGGTCAATAGCTTCCGCCTCACGACTTCCGGGGTGCAGAACGACACGCAAATCCATACCCATATGTGCTATTCCGAGTTCAATGACATTATCGAAGCCGTGGCGAAAATGGATGCCGATGTCATCACCATCGAAACGTCCAAGTCGCAAATGAAGTTGTTGGATGCCTTCGTCGATTTCCAATATCCGAATGAAATCGGGCCGGGCGTTTACGACATCCACTCACCGAATATCCCAACGGTTGAGCAGATGGTGGATTTGATTCAAAAGGCGGCTAAGAATATTCCGGCTGAAAGACTCTGGGTGAACCCGGACTGCGGCCTCAAAACCCGCGGCTGGAAAGAAACCGAACCGGCACTCGCCAATATGGTGGAAGCTGCGAAGATTCTGAGGAAGCAATTTGAAGAAAAAATCCAAAGCGCCTAATTCATTCTAAATGCTGAAAAAACTGCCAGGTTGGGTCTGGCGGTTTTTTAGTGTTAATCGTGCAACTCAACATCTTGATCATGTCTTTTTGCATGGTACTTATAATCTTCTGATAACTCTCTTAAAACCAACGCTGTTCTTGGAAAAGTTAAGCTCATTACGTTTGCAGCTTCAGTATATTGATTAGCTAAAATCCTTTCTTGATCGCCACCGGCATATGGATGTCTAGAAGTAATGCCTCGTAAATTGTGTTTTCCATTTACAAGGCCATCTTCAATTTTCTTACTTTTGCATTTTTCTAAAACCGAGCGGACGGCTTCATGTGGCCAAAAGCCATCTTTTCCCTTAGGGCAATGAGATAAATATTCTCCAATTTGGCTGTCTCCAATATCTTTACGCCCTATTTGTTCTAATTGCTCTCTGGCAGAAGTTACCCATGTATTTAATATATTTTGATCAATGTCTTCACCACTTTGACCTGGCAAAGTAGTAATCATATTGAGGAGATTCCAAGCATTTTCTGCACGAATCTGCATCTGTTCTGTTGTTAACGTTTCAGGGGAATCTTCTTTGCCATCTTTTCTTTTGTACATCCAAGAAATGAGCTGAGCGAAGAAACTGGGGTCATCTGCGACAGCTTTGATTAAAGTTTTAGGCAATTGTTCTTGATATTCAAATAATTTTAAAAAGTTCCATTCAATTTGCACCATCGTTTCATCTGGTATTTCTCCTGAATGCTGTAAGAATTCAATACACTTAAGAATATCATAATGTATTCTTTGTAAACCTACTTGCTCCATATCTGCTGGATTAGAGATTGCCTTTTTCAAAATATCGGCAACCAAGCTAGGGTTGATTTGAGTTAGGTGTTCTTTTTTGTATAAAGCTGCTGCCATCACATCAATCGCTGCAAAGGGGCGATCATACTTAAAAAACTTTTCTACTATTCGCAACCGAGTGATGATTGAATCGGCTGAAAAATATCGATCAAGGCTCATCCAAAAATATTTTTGAGTTTCTGTTGGCTGTGCATCTACTACGGTTAACGTTTTTTCATTTATCGGAAAACTTAGCAAAAATTCAGCCTTAGTTTGGGTTGCCCAGTCTTTGTTTTCTACGAGAAGTTGTTTTGCTCTATCAAATTCATTATGTGCTAGAGGTGTAAGGAAGCCTTTTGAAAAAGCCTTTTTTTTGCCAGATTCATTTATCCAATTAAAAGCTAGTGATTCTAGGGAATTGGATATGGGTGAAAAGTAGGCGGTATTACCAATGATGTCAGGATAACTAACATTCTCTATAAAGTGAATAATTCCATCAGAACCATGCTCCTTGGTAATTTGTTCAACGACATCGATTCGTTTTTTTGAAAGTAGTTCTTCTCTCTGATAATGGTCAAATTCTTTTTTATTTAAAGGTTCAATCAGGTTAGGGTGATAATCCCTAAAAAGGAATGAGTTACTTTTCATTGCATCAGGAAAGTTAAATTTATTGTAAATATCTTCCAATCTTTTAAGTAAAGCTTCTTCCCAAGACCAATCTGTATCTGGAAATTCTCGGTGATGTGAAATTGTATTTCTTAGTGAATCTAAAATTTTAATTCTCTGATCATCGTTTAGGTGGCTATCGTCTAAACTTAAGAATTTAGCTAAGATTGCCTCTATTTGTTTTTCTGTATAGGAATCGAAGCTTTTAATTAAATCAATGATTCTATTTTCTAAATCGTTATCGACTTCATTCAAAAGTAAATCCACAATTGCTTTTGTATAGTTCATGTAGGCAACATTGGTTGTTGTTGAATCAACACTTAATGCCCAATCTCGATATTTTGGTTTGTGGACACCCGAAGTCATACCGGGAAATGTATTAATTAGCTTCAACATTAATTTCCATGCAATATCTGGAAAATTAGGAATTAAAACATGCTGTAAAATTTTGAGTCTTTCATCGTGAGTTGCCGAAACGTTATTAATCCAGCCTAGAAAAACATCAACCAACGAACTAAAAGGTCTTTTGCCCCACCGACCCCCAGGATCAATTTCAGATAGACGAGCCAAACAAGAACATGTTTGGGTTAGGTACAGTTTATTCCAAGAAATGCTCTCCAGTCCCCACAAAATATTACTGTGATAACATACTCCACTAAAGGTATCTTCACCTTCGGCTTCAAATATTTTCAACATTGGAGAAGCTGATCCTTGACTTGAAGCATCAATTGCATCTAGAAACTCTTTTGGGGCTGCTTCCGCAAATGAGAGAGTACAAGAGTCTAAAGAAAACCAGAAACGAACATGATTATTTTCTTCATACAAAGTACGTAACCAGTAGCTAATGTTTGACTGAACAGAAATACCGCCTAAATGGTTTGAATAGTCGTCGCCAAAGTTAGCTAGTAGAGCCAGAGTGTCTGCTATACCGCTTTTTAATGCACCTGAGTATTTTGGAACGGTTCCATGAATATTAGCGAAAAATCGTTCATCAGGACTTAGGTCATACGCAGGATCAAAGTCAGTAAAAATCAAAGGGATAACATCTTTTAAGCGATCTAAGTATGTTTTAGAGAGCCTTGGGAAAATTAAAAACCATAAATCTAATTTAGAAATAACTTGCCAAACATCTCTAATATATCTGACCGGAGGATCCGGTTCTTTGGATAGTGCAGTAAGCTGTTTTTGTAATTGTTCATACGGTAAGTCTGATAATTTTTCTAGAATTTGCTTATCATTTTCGTTACTTTCAATCCATTCGGATGAAAATAACACTGTAAAGAGTACTTCGGGATCATACTTATCTAACCATACCGGGTAAATTACATCTCTTGGCTTGAGCCAATCATGCCTAAGTATTGGCTCAAGGTATCCTTTTGTATCTTGATATAGAGTATTAGCTTCGGAATCATTAAAACCTAGTGTTTTAATTGCTTCCTCACGAACAAGTCGTGGCTGACGTTCTAATGTTAAGGACGGAGATTTTGCATATTGGTCATCAATGATGATTACTAGATGATTCTTTGCTGTCGCAGCGCCAATGTTGGTTGGTTGAAAGCCATATGGCACTAAAATAAGTGGTTGGTCATTTTCTAACATAAAGTCCCAGCTTTCTTGGGATTTTATAAATAGTGCTCTTGAACCAAATATTTCGTTTGTCTGAATTACTGCTAAGACAAATCCATATGCTTCAGCTTTAGACGTTGAAAGAATTCTAAAAACACCTGAACCTTTTGTAAGGAAGTTACTGAGTTCTGAAATTTCATTTTCACGATTATGTTTAAAGAAGCTAGTAGTTAAAGGTTTTTCAGTAATGTTGCTATATTCTTCCCAAGCCTGATCTATATCTTTAACAGTTGGTTCTCTTTTGCCTAAAATTTGAGCGAACCACCGATGCACAGCGGGACAGTATTCTAGCCATTCAGCAAGGGTACTTGCATTGATTCCTTTGACATCCTTCCATATTTGGTCGGATTTTTTTTCGGAAACCCACTTGTCTCTGGTTGTCCATAAACGAGAGGTTACAAAAACAAAAGAAGTTTCTTCAGGAGAAAAAGGTTCTGGTTTATCTGAGCGTTTTTTGTAGTCTTTATCTGCTTTGTTTTTAACACTGTTGTTAGTGCCAAATTCCCAACCAGATTTTCCTTCAGGAACAAATTTAGTGCCTTCTTTTACGTTAAGAACCCCATCCCAACCGCCAACAGCAATACTATCGCCAGATGGAAAATCGATTTCTTCAGGGGTTACAGACGCGAGTATGAGTTTTTTAATCAAAAGGGGGAGCATTTCTTCGGCAAGACGCTTATTTGTAGCAGTCCAGTTTTTTATATCATTTGCTGTTATGTTCCATCCGCTCATGATTGCCTCACTAGTAATTTTGATAAAAAATATGTGTGTTTAAGAAAATAATTCTATTTATTATTAAAGCGGTAGGCTAAAAAAGAAAGAACAAAAACCAAAGGAATCATGTATTTCAAATCTCATGATTTCTTCCATACAAAATCCATTTCAAAATCATTATGATAAAACTCTATCTTCCTTCGCTTAGGGGTGCGTGATGTCAAAGCTGGTTTTATTGCGGCACGGGGAGTCCGTGTGGAATCTGAAGAATATCTTTACTGGTTGGGTGGATGTGCCTTTGTCGCAAAACGGCATCAACATTAATGAGTAAAATCTGCCAGGTTGGGGTCAGGCATTATCATAGGTCACTAAGAAAATGCCTTTGGCAAGAGAGCCGCTTTTGCTTTCGAACCGATGGGGAATGGCGGCATTGAATGTCGCCATTCTGCCGGCTTTTAGCGTGATGTTTTCCGTGGCATGGTAAATTGTGAGTTGTCCAGATTCCAGCCAAAGATATTTGGTTGAACCCGGAATGTTAGCGCCAAAGTCCGTTTTGCCGTAATCGGTGAAATGGAAGCTGTAAAAATCCGTTGGAACCTTACCGGCTTGATGGGTCAGATGATGGCATACAAACGGGTGGTTGGGTTTGCTGACGATATTATTTTCATTTGGCTGGAAGACTTTAATACGAGATTGGTTTTCTGGCGGTTCAACTAATTCGCCTAGTCGAATATTCATGGCATTCGCCAGTTTTGACAGCACGTTAATCGTGGGGCAGGCTTGCCCGCTTTCTATTTGTGCAATCATCGAGCGACTTACTTGAGAACGCTCCGATAAACTTTGTAAAGTTTCCTGGTTTGCGAGTCGATATTGTTTGATAAACGCACTGATGTGGGCGAAGTCATTCATTGCATTTCCACTATATTGGAATAATTTCACTATAGTATATTTTGTATTTCCTGACATCGCTATAGTGCAATGGCTGAAAACAGCAATTTCATTTAAGGAGAGCATGATGGAAATGAAAGTATTGGCAATTACAGGTGGGTATTCCGGCATTGGTTTGGCGACAACCAGTTTGTTTATTGAGCGTGGCTATAAAGTTGCGGTGATGGGGCGATCTGAGCAAGGACTGGATAGTCTGAAAGAAAAGTATGGTGATCAAGTCTTAATCTTTCAAGGAGATGTGACGAAGTTAGCAGATATAGAGATGTTCTATCAATTTTGCATCGAAAAGTGGGGGCGACTGGATGTGGTTGTGGCAAACGCAGGCATTGCAGAAGCGCAAAATGTTGAGGCGGTGACAGAAGCCAGTTTTGACAAGAGCTTTAATGTGAATGTTAAAGGCGTTTTTTTTACGGTGCAAAAGGCAATACCATTTTTAAAGATAGGAGCTTCGATTATTCTCATTTCTTCGATTCAGGCGCAAAAAGGCGCTGGCGTTTGGTCTGTATATGGCGCTACTAAAGCCGCTGTCAGGTCTCTTGGACGTTCGTTTGCTGAACAATTGAGTCCACAGGGAATTCGGGTGAATGTTCTGTCCCCCGGAGTTACGCAAACACCGATTTTCGACAAATTTGGTTTTGAAGAAGGTGTTTTGTCAAATATTTTGCAGCAGGTTACGGCTGCAACACCGTTGCGTCGAATTGGTTCGCCAAATGAGATTGCAAATGCGATATTATTTTTGGCTTCAGATGAGGCTTCTTTTGTTTCGGGTGCGGATTTTCAGGTAGATGGTGGGCTAGCGCAAATATAAACGCGGTATCCATTTTCACGACTAACTTCATGCAAACACACTTTAAAACTATTGAGTAAAATCTGCCAGGTTGGGTATCTGGCAGTTTACTTGGCTCGTCAAGGTTTACATTTCTAAATCACTAAGACTTGGGTGATCGTCTGGTCTGCGTCCTAGAGGCCAAAAGAATTTTCTTTCAGCTTCGTCAATTTTCATGTCATTAATGCTAGCGAATCGTCTTTGCATTAAGCCTTGAGGGTTGAATTCCCAGGTTTCAATTCCGTAAGAGCGAAACCATTGCTCTGTTTGATCGTGCCATTCATACGCAAAACGAACGGCAATACGGTTTTCACGAAATCCCCAGATTTCCTTTATGAGTCGGTAGTCGAGTTCCTTTTCCCATTTTTGTTTTAGGAAGCCTTTTACTTCTGCTCGACCACGAGGAAACACTGTTCGGTTTCGCCAAACTGTATCCTCGGTATAAACCAATGCGACTTTTTCAGGGTCGCGAGTATTCCAGGCATCTTCTGCCATGCGAACTTTTTGTATCGCAGTTTCCATGGTGAATGGTGGTGTCGGTGCTTTAATTTCCATATTGTTCCCCTATTTTTTAAGTATGTAGACAAGTCTGTCTACTTAAAAGTGTAACCAAAGTAGACAGACTTGTCTATAATGCATGCCATGAAAACAAAAAATGATATGCCCCCTGCAAAAGTTTCTGATGCCAAAACCCGCATCTTGCTGACAGCACACGATTTGTTTTACCAAAACGGCATTCGAGCCACTGGTGTGGATAAACTAATTAAAGAATCGGGAGTGACTAAAGTGACTTTTTACCGACACTATCCTAGTAAAAATGATTTGATTCTGGCGTTTTTACATTATCGTCATGATAAATGGATGGCTTGGTTCTCACAGGCATTAGAGCAGAAGAATAATCAAATAGAACGGTTGACCGATGTTCTTTCGGAGTGGTTTTCAGATAGTGACTATCGGGGATGTGCTTTTATTAACAGTGTTGGTGAAATTGGCAGTGAATTACCGGAAGTGTCAAAAATTTCACTGAAGCATAAAGAAGATATGACAAATCTAATTGCGGCATCATTGTTGAAATCTGGACAGCCTGAAATACTATCCGAGGCGATTTCTCTCGCTATAGATGGCGCAATTACGCGCGTTCAAAGTGGGCAACCAGTTAAAAAAGTGCTAGAGACTTTGCAGTTAATCCTAGAAAAACTTTTGAAGTAACTTGCCTAGATTTCCGAAAAGTTTACGATGGTATCTGATCATTTTTAGAAAAATGACTCTTAAATCTTACGATTTACTTCATAAAAAAGGCGCATAAAAACCATTATGATAAAACTCTATCTTCCTTTGTTTAGAGGTGCGTGATGTCAAAGCTGGTTTTATTGCGACACGGGGAATCCGTGTGGAATCTAAAGAATATCTTTACCGGTTGGGTGGATGTGCCTTTGTCGCAAAACGGCATCAAGGAAGCGGAAGCCGCAGGCCAGAAAATCGCGGATATCGAATTTGATGTGGTGTTCAGTTCCATGCAGATTCGCGCGATGGAAACCGCGATGATTGCCTTAGTGCAATCGCACAGCGAGAAAACGCCGGTGGTGTTGCATGATGACCCGGAGATGAAGGATAAAACCGGCATTTACAGCGAAGAAACGCTGGCGAATATCTTACCGATTTATCACAACTGGCATTTGAACGAGCGCTATTACGGTGAACTGCAAGGGCGAAACAAGGCACAAGTGGCGGAAGAGTTTGGGGATGAGCAGGTGCATATCTGGCGCAGAAGTTATGATGTGCCGCCGCCGAATGGCGAGAGTTTAAAAGACACGTCGGAACGTACCATTCCCTTCTTTGTGGAGAGTGTGATGCCTTTGCTGACGGCGGGCAAAAACGTGCTGGTATCGGCGCATGGCAATAGCTTACGCTCAATCGTGATGTTGATTGAGAACCTATCGAAAGATCAGGTGCTCGAGTTGGAGATTCCTACCGGTACGCCATTGCTGTATGAGTGGGCGGACAACAAATTGCACAAAAAGGCGTTGGCTTAAAACGGCAAGAATGAGCATCGGAATAATCGCTAAAATCTACCAGGTTGGGGTAAGAGTATAAACATCACTTGAACGGCAACCACTTCACCGAAGAGTTTGGAAAAACGCTGAGGGTCGAAAAAATCATCGCGGATAAATAAGGAATCATCTGCACCAGCAGCACCATACACCACACCAAGGTTTCCACCGAGCGGAAGCCGACATACCAACTGATTCCGACTAATTTCACTCATGATGGCAAAAGGGTCATTGAATCCGAGCGGATTTCAAAATGAAAACAAACAGTCGTTAAAATGCATCGGTTTTGAGAGGAAATACCAAACCTGGAGAATTAAGCTTCACCCCGCTCGTTGCGCCATCTCAGTTTTATATATATGAAAAGCACTTTTATTTTAGACGGATACACGGGCAAATGTAACGTTAATTCGATCTTTGCAAAATGATGAGTGCGTCACCTTAATCACGCTGAATTAAGGTGACGTTTTTGGTTAGAAAATCATGGATCGTTTTTCAGTTCTTTGTGTGTTTTATAGATTTCACTGACACCGTCAAGCAGGCAGCAAATGTCTATGTCCAGAACGCATGCGATTCTGGCGAGATGCTCAATATTGAAGTGTTTACCGTTTAAACAGATTTCTGCAGTTGAAATTACGCCGACAGAATCATGCCCAAGTTCATGGGCGAGTGCGACTTGAGAAAGTCCCTTTTCTTGTCTGTGTCGTTTGACATTCTGTCCAATTTTTAAGTGAACATTGCGAATCCATTCTTGTTTTTCGTTATTGATTTTCTGGTTCATAGAGTGCTCACAACAAAACTACCTATAGCTAGGTATGTTTATGCTAGAATGATTTTTCGTCGCCTACCTATAGGTAGTTTTAGGGAAAACTAATGGAATTAATGGAAAGTATTTAGTTTCTTCTATAGGGTGATAAAGTGTTTTTCGGACGTAAAGGAGTACGGAAGAGAGCATTTTTTGAAACATTTAGAAAGTTACCTGTTCGGATGTTCTGAATCTTGAAACGGCGATTCAATAAGCATGTTTGATTGCACGAAACCTGAAAAATACTCATGATGAGGATTAACAGAAATGGCTCAAAAAGAGAGCAAGAGTCTAGTTGCATGTGATTTTTTGGCAAAGAAGTCGTTTAAGGGGCTTAGGTTCTATCATGTTTTGTTTGAATCTTGTCAAACCCCAGTTGTTCTTCTAAATCCAAACGGAAAGATCATTTGCATCAATACGCCGGCTTATGAGTTTTTAAGCCTGGCGGAAAGTGTTATGGATCGTCATTTCCATGAGTTACTATCGGCCGATAGTATGGAAATCTTTATTAATTTCTTGAAAACAATTGAGGCTTCCATTGATGACCAGGTGGTGCATCAAAACCATGTCTTCGAGCTTCATGACGGTAGATTTTTTACGCTGAACAGTCAGTTGCTGAAACCAGAGCTTTCAGGTAAGCCTTATTGTCTAGTATATCTCAACCGAATTTCTGAAGGGGCAGCCACCATTCATTCTTTATATCTGGCAAACGCTCTGATCGACCAGATTGCAGATGGCATTCTGGTGATGGATGGGCAAGGCAAAATCATTAAGTCAAACAAAGCATTTACAGACACTACGGGCTATGAGCAAATGGACGTGCTCAATCAACGGCCCACCCTATTCCGTTCCGGCGTTCACGATGAAGACTTTTATAGCAACCTGTGGAAAAGCTTGGATGAGACCGGTAGCTGGCGAGGCGAGATATGGAACCGACGAAAAGACGGGTCCATTTATCCCGGCTGGTTACAGGCTTCAAAGGTTTTGGACAAGCTTTCCGGTAAGCCATTTTATGTGAGTGTGTTGACCGACATGAGTGAACGCAAAGCCGATGAAAAACGGCTGGATAGACTGGCTTACTATGATTCACTGACTGGTTTGGCAAATCGAGTCCTGCTCAACAGCTTCGTTGAAAACAGTATTGCCGGGACTCAAAAAAATGATAGTGGGAAAATCGCTATTTTGTTCATCGACCTGGATAAGTTCAAGGCGATAAATGACCACTTCGGTCATAGCGAAGGCGATTGGATACTTAGAGAAGCTTCCAAAAGAATTGCTTTCTATACCAAAGAATCCGACTTGGCCTGCCGGTTTGGTGGGGATGAATTTGTGGTGGTGATGACCAATGTCACCCGGGAAAGAAGCATAGAAGAAACTGCGGAAAACTTGGTTCGCAGGCTGTCTAAACCCTATGTTCGCGGCAAGCATATCCATCGTTTGACGGCATCTATCGGTGTTGCTTTTTACCCAGAGCATGGTGGCAATGTAGAGGAGTTGTTGCGCCGAGCAGATTCCGCCATGTGTCGAGCCAAAACCCAAGGGCGAAACAGTTATCAGTTTTTTGAAGAGAAAGACGAGCAAGAACTGATTGAAATGAACAAGATCGCGCATTTGATATGGCAGGCGATAGAAATGCCGAAAAACCATATCGAAATGCATTATCAGCCAATATTCTACAAGGACAGCTTCCATTCACCAGTGGAATATGAAGCCTTGATTCGTCTCAAGAACGAAGAGGGTGAGTTGGTTTATCCGCAGCACTTTATCGAGTACTCCGAGCAGAATGGCTTGATTTCACAATTAGGCTTCGCGTTGTTTAAAAAAGTCTGTGACGATCTTGGGACAAAGGAGTTGGATAGCAGTATCAAGGTTGGCATCAATCTGTCTCCGGTGCAGTTGGACAACCCAAAACTGGTTGAGAAGCTCTGTGCGATTGCGCATCAAAAATCAGTCCCTATTTCTCGCTTCAATTTTGAAGTCACAGAAACCGCTATCATGCACAACCTGAGTGCCACCATTGCGGTTTTGGAGCAATTGCGGGAAAAGGGCTGCCATATTTTGCTGGATGATTTTGGAACTGGCTATGCCTCGCTGGCAATACTGAAAAGCTTGCCGGTGGATATTGTCAAAATCGACCGTGCCTTTGTCAACGACATAGAAACCTCAAGCGAAACACAAGAGATGGTAAAAGCCATGATTGCCATGTCGAAAGCCATGAATCTGAAAGTGTTGATTGAAGGTGTCGAGACCGAAGCGCAAAAGCGTTGGCTTCAGAATAAAGAAGTGGATCTGTACCAAGGCTATCTGCTTGGGCGACCTGCGCAATTTGCTTGAGAGGGCTGACGCGTTCTTAAAATCTGCCAGGTTGGGTACGCGTGATAAAAAGATGCGCTTCAACGAGGCTGAATTGAAGCGCATAAATTCTAAGCTAGAAGAGTTTATTGATTAGCTTATGCATTATTTTGGGGAAATGTCTGCGCCCTTCATACGGTTCAGAGTGTTGTCCTTATCGATGAAGTGGTGCTTCAACGCACCGGCAATATGCAGTGCAACCGCCCCAATCAAAATATCCCCCGCCAAACTGTGAACCACTTTACCTGCTTGAGCCAAAGGGGCATTCAACGGAATCATTTTAGTCGGGTCGTCAGGGTTTGGGTTGGGTGCGACCAGTTCTAAGCCGAAGAACGGAATACCGTAACCGCCCAGACCAGACATCATCATCCCGGAAATAGGCATCAGGATAGTGCCGATAATCAACAACCAATGCACAATTTTCGATAGAGTGATTTCAACCGGCGTGTATTGTCTGACTGGCTCCAACCAGCCGTTTTTCATACGGTTGACAATACGCCAAACCACAAATACTACAATCAACACCCCAAAAGACTTGTGCCAGGAGTATAAAAAGAAACTCTTGGTCTCGTGCATATACACACCGACTGCCAAGAGAGCGATCATAAAGGTGGCGACCACCCAGTGAAGAAAAATAGTTTGTTTGCTGAGCTTGCTATAGGTATCCACGTTTGACTCCTTAGGTTTGAAACTGGGATGACTGCGCGTATTTTCGCGTTTTAGTTCTTAGGATTTTAGCAAGACACTTTTGCGTTTTTGTTTATATTTAGAGAATTCATTGTTGTCGAATCAGCAAGAATGCTTTTCTTGAGTTAGACATATACGTCTTCTCACTTGCAAAATCTGCCAGGTTGGGTAGGGCACCTTACCATGCATTAAAAGCTTTGTGCTTGCGCGTCTGCTCCCCAAAGATATTGGATTTGCTGTTGGAAAAGCGCCATGTCGCCATTGCTGAAAAACTCGGTGGTACCTGTTGCGGTTCGTGCCGACAAAAGGGCTTCATTCCTCAAGCGTCTGGCAACTTCTTTGGCAACCGCCAGTTCGGTGCTGATGACGGAAACTTTTTCGCCCGCTACCTTTTCAATCACGGGCGCCAAGTGCGCAAAGTGCGTGCAACCGAGGATAATGGTGTCAGCGCCTTTGTTGATAAGCGGATGCACATATTCTTCCACCGCTTGCGTGGCGGCTTCATCATTTAGTTGCAGCGCTTCGACCAAGCGCACCAGCTTGGGCGAGGGCTGGATTTCCATATGGGCATTGCCCGCCACGCGTTTTGCCAGCGCATCAAACGCATGGCTGGTGAGGGTTTTTTCGGTTGCCAATACGCCAATCACGCCCGTTTTGGTGTGAATGGCGGCAGGTTTGACGCCCGGTTCCACGCCGATAAACGGCAGGTCGTATCTTTCACGCAGGGTTTTGATGCTAACCATGGTCGCGGTGTTGCAGGCGACGACGATGGCTTTGACATCTTGGGAAATCAGAAAATCCACCACCGCTAAAGAGCGTTGCAAAATGGTGTCTTCAGTCTTTTCGCCATAGGGCGCGTAAGCCGTGTCCGCGACATAAAGGATGTTTTCGTTCGGGAGTAATTCTCGGATTTTTTGGGCAATCGGCAAGCCGCCAATGCCGGAATCAAATACGCCAATAGGTCTGGAATCAGTCATATTTTTATTTATTAGTATCGAATGTCTCTATTTTAATCGTCATGGCGCACACGTTGCCGAAGATTTTTAATTTGACCGCGTTGTTTTTTCTCATCCACTCGTTTAAGGCGTGCGCTTTTGCTTGGTCGAGTCGGTATGCGTGTTTTGGGTCGCACTGCAGACTCTTCTAATATAGCCTGTAATCGTTGTAGTGCCTCTTCTTTGTTTGCGGCTTGCGTACGGTGAGATTGAGCCTTGATGATAATCACGCCATCTTTGGTAATGCGTCGGTCGGATTTTCTCAGCAAACGCAGCTTGAAGTCTTCCGGCAAAGACGAAGCCTTAATGTCGAAACGCAGATGAATCGCAGTTTCCACCTTATTGACATTTTGTCCACCAGCACCCTGCGCGCGCATGGCATGCCATGTGATTTCGGATTCTGGAATGATTTGTCCGGTGGAAAGTCTTAACATCATGATGTGTCTTGTTTAGGTTTGTTTCCGTTCTCTTTTTCTGTCGTGAGAACGCCTGAATAGTAGGCAAAAATATTGGATAAATTAATGATCTAAATCATATCACTTTCAGCCCCTTGGGGCTAAGATAGTGCCAAATAAAGCACCATAATGCTAAGGGGAAGAAGGCTATGTTTAAGTGGAAAATGATTGCGCTTATCGGAGTGCTGTTTTGCATGGCTACTCAAGCCAGTGAAGCCGCAATACAACAACAGAATGGGTTTGAGATTCAAAAGGTCAGCGACAATGTGTATGCGCTTGTCGGCGACATGACACAACGTAGTCCGCAAAACCTGGGTAACAATGCAACCTATGGTGTTGTCATTTTGAAAACAGGTGTTTTGTTGGTTGACTCGGGGGGGTCTTATCTAGGTGCTAAAGCGATTGCCAAAACAATTCAAGGCTTGACGAACAAGCCTGTGAAATGGGTAGTGAATACCGGAAGTCAGGATCATCGTTGGTTAGGGAATAGTTATTTTAAGAAAATGGGCGCGGTAATTTATACCAGCGCACGTGCGGAAACAGACCAGAAATCTGGATGCAATCAGCAATTTTCTATGATGGAAGGCTTTATTGGCAAAAAGGGGATTGAAGGTACTCAATGTGTTTATGCTGATCATACCTTCAAAAAACATCTTGCGTTAAAGCTGGATGGCGTCAAATTCGAGCTTTATCATGAAGGAACGGCGCATACCTTTGGAAACAGTTTTGTATGGATGCCTTCTCAAAAGATCGCTTTTGTCGGAGACATGGTTTTTAATGACCGTGCATTGGGCATACAGTACACCAAAGACGTGAACGGTTGGATTGCTACCTTTAACGCCATGGCTGCGTTCAAACCGAAAATGGTTGTGCCAGGTCACGGACATGCGGGAGATTTGGCTTTGGCAAAACGTGACACCTATGATTATTTGGTGTTTTTGCGAGATAAGGTACGCCAACTTGTTGCCAATGACGAAGATATGATAGCTGCGGGTAAAATCGACCAAAGCCGATTCAACTATTTAAAGCAGTTGGACAGTATCGGTGCAAAAAACGCCATGTGGATTTTTGAAACCCTTCAGTTTGAGTGATTTAGCAAGTCGTCTGTCTAGACGTTTTAGGGCACCTTGTTCTTGTGTGATCGCAGTTTTCCGGCTGCAATCACCAAACCGATAAAAATCAGCGCCAGCCCCAAAAAGCCGGAGGTGGTGATCTGCTCGCCAAGGAAAATGACCGACAGCACCAAACCAAAAGCCGGTATCAAATGGATAAACGGGCTGGAGCGGTTGGCACCGATTAATTCCACCGCCTTATTCCAAAACAAATATGCGAGGATAGAGGCAAAAACCGCTACATAAGCCACGATGAGCACCAAGTTCATATCAACATGAACCGGGCGGTTTTGCACAAAGGTTTCCATCAGATAAAAAGGCAACAGTCCGACGACACCGATAATCACCGTCATCGCAAAAAAGCCACTGCCACCAATGCCCGCCGGCTTGTTGTGGAGTAACACAGAATAGAGCGCCCAACTGATAACTCCGCCCAACACCCAAAGTACACCGGGGTCGCTCTCCAAATCGGTCAGGTTGGAGAGGTCGCCATGAGTCAGTACCAACAACACCCCCGCAGCGGAAACAATCAACCCCAGAACCTGAAAAATTTTAAGTCCATGTCCCAGCAGGATGGCTGACAACAGCATGATGAACACCGGTCCTGCCGACAGCAACAATAATGCATTGACCGCAGTAGTAGTCTGCAAGCCGATATACACCAGAGTGTTAAACGCGCCGACACTGAATACGCCATAAAAAATCATCAGTCCGGGATGCTGGCGCATCAACGGCCATTGCTGTTTCAGGTCTTTCCACGCCCAAGGGATAATGAAAACCGCCACTGCTGCCCAGCGCCAAAACGCCAATCCAATCGGCGGTACACTCGCATGCACCGCACGCGCCAGCACGAAATTACCCGCCCAGAACAAGGTGGTGAGTATCAGTAAAAGATAGGCTAAACGATTATTTTGCGTGGTGGTTTGCATGGGGTGATCCAGAATAGTTTATGTGGGGATTTTAAAGACTCAATTATAAGAGCTAAATCTTGGGTTAAGGGAAAATTTAGCCTTTGAGATCGTTACCATTATTAGTGCTGACGAGGCGCCGATATTGGTTTGGTGTGATGCGAACGATCTGTTTAAATTCGCGGGTCATGTGTGCCTGATCGGAAAACCCATGCGCCAAAGCCAGTTCGGACAGTTCTACATTCGGTTGGCGTTTCAGGTTGGTTTGTACTCGGCGGATGCGTGCAATGCGCTGGTAATGTTTGGGTGTGATGCCGAGTAGTTTACGAAAGCGTCTTTCCTGCTGGCGTTGACTGATAGTCATTTGAGATTGGGCGTCTTCTGATAATCTCGCAGTTTGTGTTAAATCCAAACCCTCCAACCAACGATACAGGCGAATGATGCGGGAAAAGTGATTTGGACTTTTCGCCAAGGCGTGGTGCAGAGCTTTGAGTTCAGTATTTAAGTCACTTTCCTGCAAGCCAAGCGGCTGGTCATATAGCTCGCCGAAAATACCGAAACCCACACCGGGATAAAATCTCACGCCTGCCAACTGAGTACCCGGTTGCCAAGTTTTGGCGTGAGATCGGGTTTCAACCGGCGACAGAATCACTTTTTCCGTAAACAGCGCCCCATCCATAACAATGTTTTCAGTCAGATTGAAAAGAATACTGCTACAGGCATCTGCCGGTAGCCATTGTGTTTGAGGTGATGCACTTTCGGCAGGCACGGAAAAAGACCAGATGCCTTGCACAAAAGGCGACAGCTTTCCTTGAGGTTGAAACAACCTCAAAGAAAAGCTTTTTGATGGAAGGTTATTTTTTGCTGGGCTGATAGCGTCCAACCTCCGGTTTAAACACTTTCACGATGCGATTCCAACTGTTGATCGCATTGATGGCGATAGTTAAATCTACCAGACTTTGTTCGCCAAAGCTATCCAGTGCCTGTTGGTAACGCTCGTCGGAAATCGGTTGACCCGATGACACCAATTCCGCCCAATCCAAGGCCGCCTTCTCACGTGCCGAGTAGAGCGGCATATCGCGCCACGCACTCAAGCCATAAATGCGCTCTGCGGTTTCACCAAGCAGCAACGTATCTTTGCTGTGCATGTCAATGCAAAAAGCACATTGGTTGATTTGCGAGACTCTCAGCTTTACCAGCTCCCAAGTGATGACCGGAACCGTTTCGCTTTGTTTGAACTGCTGGCGTAGGTACGCCTCTTGTTGATGCAGGATTTCAATCGCTTTTGGAGAAATAGCTGCGTAGTTGATGCGATTAGTCATAGTGTGCCTCCTGTTGTTACACAGGATTTATGTTAGGCACTCGTTAAGTGGATTTATTGAAGAAAAACGACATCTGAAATTTGGTTATGAAAATCTGCCAGGTTGGGGATAACGAGGTTCTATGAGGCATGAGCTCTATCGGCGATAGTTTAGGATAACGCCTTTGAATTCGGTGGCTAGGCTTGCCTGCTGTTGCGCATCCAGCTTTTGCTGGCTATGGCTGAAACCCTTTGCCACCATTTCCTTGCTGAATTTGGCATGGTTGCCGCGACCGGGGTCTACCAAAATCACTTCGGCAGACGGGTTGGCGTGGCGATCGATAAACTGAGACAACAGCTCGATATGATTGGTTTCATAAAGCAAGTCCGAGCCGATAATCAGGTCAAAGTAACCTAGACCAGAGTTTTCTTCATTCCAATCTGTGGTTAAAAACGGAATCTCTTTTTCCTGATTAAGCCGAGCATTTTCCACCAGAAACTTGCCTGCCTGCGGGTGAATGTCCGTTGCCGTAATATCCGCATGGCGCGCATTCAACAACAAGCTCGAAAGCCCTAATCCACAACCGACCTCTAAAATCCGTTTCCCTTTAATATCGAAATGCTCCATCTCGTTTGCCAGCACTATGCTAGCAGGCCAGAGCACACCGAATATCGGCCACTGGGCTGAAGAAATCCCCATGCCTTCCGCTTCACCGAACGGATCATAAAATTGTTGGTTGTCTTTCAGACTGCGGACATGAATATCGAATACATCGAATTCAATGGTTTGATAACGGATACGGAAACCGGACATATAAATAAAGCCTTTTCAATTGCGATATTAAATAAAAACGCAACAAGAAAGACTCAGTCGACTAGGTCGCTACGTGGGAATATTTTTTACTATAAATTTAAAAACTGTTAAGCTCAACAAATATAAATTTAAAAGCCTGTTTTTGGAGAAATATTGATTGTCAGCTTATTGGAAGAATTTAGTGTTATAGAAGTTCATAACCCAAAAAATATTGAGCATCAAGGCACTAAATATAAATTTTGGTATGGAGATCCAGATGCCCCTATTTTGTTCAAGGAAGGGAAAATCCAAGGCGAGAATTGGGCAGAGCTTGTAGCTTCAGAATTAGCAAGAAAAATAGGGCTTCCAGCTGCAGAATATTTTCCCGCAATTTATAAAGAAAAAAAAGGGGTCGTTACCCCATCATTTGTTAGTAGGACTCAAAGATTAGTTACCGGGAATGAATTATTTTCAAGGTTAAATTCCACATATGCAGATGTTTCATTTTGGAAAAGAAAAGATTATAAGTTGGCGACATCACTTGTTATTCTGGAGTCTATGTATGGACACAACGATGAGTTTATCACGCTTCACCCATTATTGCGGCCAGCAGAAATTTTTGTTGGATATTTGATATTTGATTTTTTGATTGCAAACCAAGATCGACATGATGAAAACTGGGGATTGCTTCGTGGAGAAAATCAATTATCATTGGCGCCAACTTATGATCATGCATCAAGTTTAGCCTGTAGGGAGCCTTTAGATAAAAGGCTAGAAAGATTAAAAACCAAAGATAAAAATTATACGATAGAGTTTTTCTTAGGGCGTTCTATTACACCGTTTCATGGTTTAGATAGTAAAAGGCTTAAAAATAGTGATGTTTTAGCTTATTGTTTTAAGCACTATAGCTTTGCCGCAGAGTTTTGGGCAAAAAAAATAATGTCTGTTTCTGATGATTTCCTGATAAGTGTGTTGGATATCTTTCCACATGATTGGATGTCAGAAATAGAGAAAGAATTTACGTTAAAAATGTTGCAAATTAATCGTGGTCACATCCTTGAGTATTTGTAAGGAACTTTAAAATTATGTGTAAAGAATTGGTTTTGACTTGGCAATCACCGTCTAATAGAGAGTGGTTTGTCGTTGGCCGCTTAAAACAGGAACAAAATGCATATAAGTTTGTTTATACAAGAGGCGCTGAAAAAGCAGAAGTTCACGGCTTTATAGGCTTTTCAGGGATGTCAAAATTTGATCAAAAGTACCAGTCAGATACGTTATTTCCTTTGTTTCAAAATAGAGTTTTAAATAAATCCAGACCGGATAGGGGAGATTTTCTTGAATGGTTAGATATGACAGAAGAAAATTATTCTGAGTTTGAAGAGTTAGCAAGAACTGGTGGAATCAGAGTTACGGATAATGTTCAGCTATACCCTGTACCGGAAAATAGGGATGGATTTTATGAAGTTTTATTTTTTACTCATGGAACAAGACATTTAGCTCCACATTTTTTAGATAGAGTTGATAGATTGTCTAAGGGAGAAAAGTTGTATCTAGCTTTTGATCGACAAAATGAAAGAGATAATGATGCAATTCTGTTAAGGACTAAAGACCCGGTTGAGTTTGTAGGTTATTGCCCAAAATTCTTCGCTAAAGACTTTGTAGAGATTTTAAATAAATCTAATCCTTTAGATGACATTGTTACTGTAGAAAAAGTAAATTCATATGCACCGGAACAATTAAAGCTTTTATGTAAGTTTAGAGCTTTGTGGCCAGAAAATTTTATTCCCTTTAATCATGATGATTTTTGTCCATTAATTTAAATTAATGACTAGTTTAGTGTTCTGATTTTATATTTGACTTATGTGTTTAAACTGAAATTTTTGTCTTGGCTTGCTTTGCACTAGCTTCGCCAAGTCTTTGGCAATCACCGTTCCGATTTTTGGCAGCCGCCAATGGTTGGGTTAATTCAAGCATGAACTTTATGTCACTTTTTGCAGTACAGAAAGATCACCGCCAGTAATGGCAGAGAGATTTTTAGTGATTTTCTCCACAGGCCAATCCCACCAGGCGATATCAATCAGTTTGTCTATCTCGTCCTGATTGAAGCGCATACGAACCACCTGAGCAGGATTTCCTCCAACTATGGCATAGGGAGGGATGTTTTTAACCACAACCGACTCTGCTGCGATAATCACACCATGCCCGATTTTAACGCCGGGCATAATCGTAGCGTTATACCCAATCCAAACATCGTTTCCGATTTCGGTATTTCCCTTAAAAGGCAAGCCTTCTGGTTTGGGGATTGCCGCTTCCCAGTCCTGACCGAAAATGCCGAAAGGATAGGTCGAGAGGCCGGACATTTTGTGATTGGCACCATTCATGATGAATTTCACATTGGTAGCGATGGCGCAGAACTTTCCAATAATGAGTTTGTCGCCGATGAACGGATAGTGATAGAGGACATTTTTCTCAAAGTTTTCCGGCCCGCCCAAGTCATCGTAATAGGTGTAGTCACCCACTTCGATGTTGTCCCTCGTAATAAAATTTTTCAAAAAGCCGACTTGAGGAAAGCCTTTCATGGGTTCTTTATCATTTGGATTAGGTCCGAACATCTTTCTTCCTGTGCCTAAAGCGCTAATTTAAATTGAATTTTTTGTTTGGGTTGGCTCTGCGCCAGTTTAGCCAAATCCTTTGAAACAATCGTACCAATTTTCGGGTAGCCGCCAATCGTTGGGTGGTCTTTGAGCATAATGATGGGGTGACCCGACGGTGGGATTTGCACTGTGCCGGGTGTCATGCCTTGCGATACCATCTGAGTGTAGGGCGGTTTTATTTCTTGCTCGGCAATTAAGCGGCAAGCGGTGCGGTCGAATTCGTTGGAGGCTTCAAACGTCTGTTTAAAAAACGCTTGGCGTTGCACCTCGTCAAACTCGTAAAACTGGTGGGCGGGTAGCAATCTCAAGGTGACCACATGACCGAATTCCAAATATTCCGTTAATTCGGATTGTGGGAAATAGGGGGCTTCTTTTTCTTCCGTGGTTGGGCTAAACGGCAAACAATCCTCTACCTGAATCGCACGACCAATACCTTCACGAAAATTCACCGAACGGCTCTGCCAAAACTCTTCGGTTTGAAAGCCGCCATCCACACCCAAGTAAGCCCGCACACCGTCTAAAGTTTGCGCTTGATGGAAGTCGATTTTATCGCCCGCTTGTATTGGCAAAGGTTTATAACGCAGAATGGGTTCGCCATTGCAGGTGGCACCGAGATTGGCACCGGTAATGACAATGCGCGTCGGAGCATTCGCCTCCAAACTGACATGCCCGTAGGGTATTTCCAACACCGCGGCATTTTCAGGATTGCCGAGCAGTTTATTCGCCCAGTCATAACTCACGCTATCCAGTGCGCCGGAAGTCGCCAGCCCGAATTGCTGATAGCCGAAACGTCCGGCATCTTGAATGCTGGCTTGAAACCCTGCTTTTAACACTTTGAAGCACGCCTGTTCGTTCATGGCGTTTCTCCGTTTTTGATTGCGAGGAATTCGTTATATCCAATGGGTTCAAACTTCACTTGGTCACCCACACGAAAGCGCATGAGATTGTCTGGATTGTTGAGTGATAAATCCCAAGGCGTTTGTCCGAGTATTTGCCAACCCGCAGGAGACGCTTTGGGGTAGATGGCGGTTTGTCGGTCGGCAATGCCGACACTGCCCGCGGGTATGCTCAAACGTGGTGAAGCATGGCGCGGGGAGGCAATGCGTTCATCCACTTCTCCCAAATACGCAAAGGCGGGCGCAAAACCGATGGCACATACTTGGTAAGTTCGCTCACTGTGGATGCGGATGATGTCTTCAATGGAGAGTGCTTTTTGTTGGGCAAGTTCAGCTAAATCCAACCCAAATTGCAGGTCATAGCACACCGGAATAACGTGTATTTTCCCGGAGGAATCTTGATGAAAATCTGCCAGGTTGGGGGTGTCTTGTTGTAGTTGTTCGACCAAGTTTTGAAGCTGTTGTTTTGCCGTTGCATAGCTTAGTTGCTGTAAATCGAACACCAATAATAGGCTGTGATAGGAGGGCACAATCTCCCGTAAATTTTGAGCAAAAACGGTTTCAATTTGGGGAATGAGTTTTTGCAGGAGCGGTAAAAAATCCATTAGCCCCGCGGTGTTTTCTGTGCCTGTGCTAAAGGTCAGCAACAGGGCGTTTTCGGAGGCGGGTTGGATTTGGTACTGAAACGTCATACAGCACCCTTAAGCTGGTTGGCGAATGTAATCAGTGCTTCGACCGATGCAGGATTGTCCGAGTGAAAGCATAAGGTATTGGGTGAGGTATGTTGTTGATGTTCCTCGTGAAACATCCAACTTTGTTGGACGATGTCTGTTGCCTCTTGATATAAGCTATTTGGTTGGCTACGCGGCGCAAGTTGTCCGTTATCCACATAAGCACGGTCGGCAAAGGCCTCAAACAGTAGCGCTACACCGAATTCATTCGCAAGTGCTTGGTAATCAGCATCTTTGATACCGCCTTGTATCATCAGTTTGACGGGGGCGTTTTTACCTTGATTGAAGTCTTGGCAAAATGACAGGATTTGCTTGAAGAGGTCATCCGAACGCATCATGTCCAAATAGAGCGCACCATGAGGTTTGATGTGGTGAAGCGTCAGCTCTAATTCTCCAGCAAGTTTGTTGAGCAGTGAAACTTGGTTGACTAGGGTTTCATGCAGTTCGTCTGCGGATAGGTTGATGGATTGACGTCCGAAGTTGGCTTGATCCGGGTAACTGGGATGTGCGCCGATTTTCACACCGTGCTGTTTCGCGAGGGCGAGTGTTTCCACCATGCTGGCAACATCACCCGCATGACCGCCGCAGGCGATATTCGCAAGATGGATGTGCGGCATGACAGAGGCATCCGGGTTGGGGGTGAGATTTTCCCCCATGTCGCAATTAATGAGAATCATGTTTTGCATAGGAAACTTGGCGTAAAATAAACTCCATTCTAAACCAAATTAGTCTTTATGTTTATTCAGGTCGCCGTTCCCGGGCCGTTTTTGACGCCCTTGGATTATCAATATGTCTATGATGAAAAACAGATTCTGCCTGTGGTTGGCGGACGTGTCTGGGTGCCGTTTCGTAATCGAAAACTAATCGGTGTCGTCATGTCGATCAAGGAAACGACGGATCTTGACGTTAAAAAGATTCGTCTGATTTCCGAAGTGGTGGATGCTGTGCCGATTTTCTCCGAGCGGGATTTGCAGTTTCTGCAATGGGCGGCACACTATTATCACGAACCTATTGGCAATGTGATGCAGACGGCATTACCTAAACGCTTGAAAGAGGGGGAGGCGGTGGCGTTGGAAGGGGTCACTGCGTGGCAGTTGAACGATACGGGTCGTGCCGAAGCGTCGGAGAAAATCCGTTCAAACGCAATTCAGCAATTGAATGTGCTGGAGTTCCTTAAATCTCATCCTTATCCGGTGACGGAATCAACTTTAACAGCGTGTTTGAGCGGTTGGCGCGCACCGATGAAACGCTTTCATGAAATGGGCTGGGTGGATAAAACCGAGAAGAATTGTCTGCATGCTTGGCAGCAGGCGGAAGAAGCGAACCATGCACTGAACGACGAGCAGCAAGTGGCTGTGGATGCGGTGTTGGATATGGCTTTGCAGGCAGAGAACTTTCATGCTTTCTTGTTGGAAGGGGTGACCGGCAGCGGTAAGACGGAAACCTATCTCGGCATGATTGAAGCGGTCATCGCGCAAGGCAAACAGGTGTTGGTATTGGTGCCGGAAATCGGGCTGACGCCGCAGACGGTGGAGCGATTCGAGCGATTTTTAAATCAACCGGTGGCGGTAATGCATTCGGATTTGACGGACAAAGAACGCCATTGCGCTTGGTATATGGTGCAGTCGAATCAGGTGAAGGTGTTGCTGGGCACGCGTTCGGCATTGTTCACCCCTTTTGCCAATTTGGGGTTGTGCATTCTCGATGAAGAACACGATTTGTCTTTTAAACAGCAGGACAACTTCCGTTATTCGGCACGGGATGCTTTGGTGCGCCGCGCGCAGTTGGAAAAAGTGCCTGTGGTGTTGGGCTCTGCGACACCATCTTTGGAAACCTTGCACAATGCGATGTCGGGGCGTTACGGCTATCTGAAACTGACGCAACGTGCCGGCGGTGCATCCTTGCCTGAAATGCAGTTGTTGGATGTGCGTGGCGATAAATCGGTGCAGCAGCATGAAGGGGTGTCTGCGGCGTTGCGAGAGATGATTGCGAATCACCTTGAGCGGCAAGGACAGGTGTTATTGTTCCTGAACCGCCGCGGCTTTGCGCCGGTACTGATGTGTCATAGCTGTGGCTGGCAGGCGGCCTGCCCGAGTTGCGATGCGAATATGACTTACCATCATCAATTCCGTGAGTTGCGTTGCCATCATTGCGGTTATCAACAAAAAGCGCCGCAGGCTTGTCCGAGCTGTGGCGAACAAGAGTTCGTGAATGTCGGTCAAGGCACGGAAAAACTGGAAACCATTATTCAGAGTTGGTTCCCAAGCTATAAGACTTTGCGCATTGACCGTGACACCACCCGAAACAAAGGTCAGATGGCGGAAGCCACACAGCTTGCCCGTGAAGGGAAGGCGGATATTTTGATTGGTACGCAAATGCTGGCAAAGGGGCACCACTTTCCCAAAGTGACTTTGGTGGCGTTGTTGGACATAGACCAAGGTTTGTTCAGTTGCGACTTCCGCGCCGCAGAGCGTATGGCGCAATTGGTGGTGCAGGTGGCGGGGCGTGCCGGGCGTGCGGAAAGAGAAGGCGAAGTGGTGATTCAGACCCATCACCCCGACCATCCGTTACTGAAAACTCTGGTTGAGCATGGTTATGATGCCTTTGCGAAAGAAGCGTTGGACGAGCGTAAAGCGGGAGAGTTGCCGCCGTTCAGTTATCAGATTTTGCTGCGTGCGGAATCTATCGACCCACACTCTGGCTGGCAATTTCTATTGGACATAGAATCGGCATTGCAACTGAAAGCGGTCGATCAGACAAAATCTGCCAGGTTGGGGTCAGCACCTTTGGAGGCCTTTGGCCCGGTTTCCGCACCGATGTTACGACGACAAGGGCGGTTTCGTTATCAGTTGTTGCTACAAAGTTCGCACCGAGGGTTGTTGCATCATTGGTTGGGCAGTCTGGAGTCGAATATCTACGCGCACCCATTGGTAAACAAGGTTCGTTGGTCGATAGATGTCGACCCACAAGAGATGAGTTGAGTCGGTATCTGACATACGGAAAACTGAACAAAAACACCGCCAAAAGGCTTGGTGTCGGTGTGAAAAACCTTTATGATGAAGTAATAAATAAAATCGAAAAAACACTGAATTATCCGGCTGTCGCGGTTGGTAAATCAATAGGAAGTTTTCAATGGCACTACTGGCAAAACTCTTTAAAGCGTTGAATGCAAATCAGTACCCAGGTCAGATTTCATTATCGTTTGTTCTCGGCATGATTATGGGTTTGACCCCGTTGTTTTTCCCTCATAACTTACTGACCTTAGCGTTGGTATTCTTTTTAAGAATCAATATTTCCGCATTGTTGGTTTCTTTAGCCTTTTTCTCCGGTTTGGCCTATCTTCTCGATCCGGTGTTCAACCAAGTCGGCCTGGCGGTGTTACAGTCATCATCACTCGAACCTTTGTTTACCGAAATGTATAACAATGCATTCTGGCGTTTCATGCATTTCAACAATACGGTGATATTGGGTAGTGTACTGGTGAGTTATTTGTTGGCGATTCCTGCATTTTTTATTTTCTTGGTGCTGATTAGAACCTATCGCCATAAGTTCCTGGCATGGGTGTCGAAATTTAAAATCGTTCAAGTGCTGAAAGGCAGCGAAAAAGTGAAGACGGTTGTGGGGTTGATGGAATGACACAAGCTACGAATACTGTGCAAAACACCGAAGAAGTAAACGCGCCAAAACAGAACAAGCCGAAAGGATGGATTCGCTGGTCGGGTCTGGTGACTTTCCTTGTGTTGGTAGGTGTTGTTTTTGCCATGACTTATCTGGCACTGACGATGGTGCTAAAGTCTCAACTTGAGAAGTATGCTTCACAAGCTTGGGGGGCGGAAATCAGCATCGACCGTTTGGATTTTAGCTTTTTGCCGTTGGGTGTCAGCTTGAATGGCATTGACGTGACCGACCCGAAAAAGCCGATGCAAAATTTGGTGACGATTGGACACTTGGGTGCGAGCCTGAATATGTATCAATTGGTGGTCGGGCGCACTGTGATTGAAGATATGAGCGTGCAGCATTTGGCATTCAACCAACCACGGATGACTTCGGGTGCGTTGAAGCAAACAGCAAGCAATACTGAAAAAACGCTAGCGAAAAAAGAAGACAGTAAAGCTTCAAGCGGCTTTGCCGTACCAAATATGTTGGTGCCGAATCCGCAGGATATTCTTGGTCGACAATCCTTCAAAACCACCGCTCAGGCAGAGAAAATTAATGCGCAGTTGAAACAGCTCAACGATAAGTGGACGTCTTTGCAAAAACAAATGCCTGACAGCAAAGTGATTGCAGATTATCAAAAACGCTTTGAGGCGTTGACGAAAGGTTCAATCAAGAATTTTAACGACCTGCAGGCGAAGCAGGCAGAGTTTGAAAAACTGCAAAAAGAAGTCTCGCAAAAAACAGATGCCATCAAGCAAGCGCAGACATTGTTTGACAAGGATTTACCGCAATTGAAAAACGAAGTGAAGGCGTTGAAGAAAATGCCGGCACAGGATTTTGCGAAGTTGCAGTCGACCTACAGCTTGGATCAAAACGGTTTGAAGAATTTTACTTACTTGGTTTACGGCGCGAAAGTACGTGAATACACAGATCAGGGCTTGGCGATTTATGAGAAGGTCAAACCTTTCATTGAGAAGTTCGCTGCCGAGCGCGCGGCGGCGAAAAAACAGCAAGTTGAAGAAAAGCACAAACGTCAACTTGGACAGGATATTGCTTTTGTTGAGCATGATCCTGAACCGGATTTTATTATCAAACGTTTTAAGCTGTCTTCCGATTTGGATTGGGGGAAAGTGGCTGCAACCGCGAACAATATCAACTTTGATCAACCGCGAAGCAGAATGCCGACTTTGTTCAATGTCACCGTTCAGCCGACAACACAAAAAACTGCGTTGACGATTAAGGGGCAAAGCAACTGGGTTCAAGCTGGAAAAGGCTTTACCGAGGCGAAAATCAGTTGGCCGGGTTATGCGTTGAAAAACTGGGCAATGTTGAAAGACGATAACTTGCCATTGAGCATGAAGTCTTCAGAAGTGGCGGTGAACGGTAAGATCAAAATCACCCAGTCTCAAAAAGTCGATGGTGTGGTGGATTTGGATTACCAAAAGGTTGCTTTCGATATGGGCGCGACCAAGTCGAAAGAAGTGAAGCAATATCTGGCACCGGTGTTTGAAGCTATTCACCAGTTTACGGTTACGTCTGATGTGAGCGGTGAATTGTTGTCGCCAAGCATTGGCGCGCGTTCGGATTTGGATCGTAAAGTATCCAACTCGTTGAACAAGGTGTTGAACAAGCAGATTGCCGATGCCAAGGCACAGTTGAGAAAGCAGTTTGATCAGAAAATGGCGGATCAACTGGAGCCAATCAACCAAAAGCTGTCGGCATTATTGGGTGATCAAGTGAAATTGAACAGCAATGCCAAGGGCGTGAATGACATCTTGTCGACCACGCCGGAAAAATTCGTCGAGCAACTAAGGGCGAAGTACGAAAAACAAATGAAAGAAGAAGCTCAGAAAAAAGCGCAAGATGCGATTAAGAAAGAGCAAGATAAGCTACAAAACCAGCTCTTAAAACAGTTTAAGTTTTAAGGCATAAGATTGATTGCAGTAAGAGATGAGATTGAGAGGGTGAAGGTGTATGGCTATATGACGAATGCACTCACTCTTTTTGATGTGGACAAAGGATGGTGTCTTTATGCGTAATAATTCTCCAGTAACCCAAAATGAACGTTTGATTCCTGAAGATTATATTCTGGTATCGGAAACGGATTTGGTGGGGAACATCACTTATGCGAATGAACACTTTGTAGAAATTAGCGGTTATACATGGGCGGAACTTGAGGGGCAGCCCCATAACATGATTCGTCATCCTGACGTCCCGCCGATTGTCTTTAAAGATTTATGGGAAACTCTGAAAAAAGGAAAATCCTGGCATCAGTATGTGAAGAACCGTTGCAAGAACGGTGATTATTACTTGGTAGAAGCCAATATTGCACCGATTGTTAAAAATGGTGAAATCATTGGTTACAAATCAATTCGCAACCCGATTAAGCGAGAGATGATTCCGCAAATCGAAGCGGCTTATCGCAAACTGGCTGAAGGCAAGCTGGTGATTCGTAAAGGAGCGGTGATAACCCGTTTTTCCGAAAAAATCGCCCGCTGGAGCCCACTCCCTAAGAAGAGCATTCTTGGAAAAACCATGGTGCCATTGGTCATCATGGCACTTATGTGGAGTATCGTACTCCAGATTTATCTGCAAAAAGTGGCGGATGACATGTATCTCAGCAGTGTGCATGAGCGCCAGGCCTTGTTGGTGGATAACCTTAACGCCAAAATCCAAAGTCAGTCACAAATCGCTGAAACCAACGCTGTGGGCTTGGCGGGGAACTCGGCTTTGATCTACGGCTTGCATGACAAGCAGGCCACGGTTATCTGGCAAATTCTAGAAGTGAACTATCAACAGTATGTGAAACGTTCGCACATGAAGAATATCGGCTTGGCGGTGTTTGATGCCAATATGAAAAAAGTGTCGAATAGCGGGGTGAATATTTCCGTTACGACGATGCCGGAGCATTTAACTACCAAAATTGTTTCGCAGCCTGAAGGTGCATTTATTCAAGCACAGGTGCCGGTTTTGTTTGGTGAGAAGAAAATCGGGTTGGTGGTGTTCAACTTGCCATTGACGGAGATGTTGAGACTGGAGCAAAACCGTGATCATCAATATGCGGTTTATCACGCGGGTGGCAATCAATGGATGCCGACAAAGGGGTTTGAAGATTCACCAGTGAATCAGCAGATTGCACAAGCTGACCGCTCGACTTTGGAAAAAGAAGGTCACTTGGTTATCGGTAACCGTTTGTTGGTGGTCGATCCTTTGAAAGAGGATGGCAAGTTGGTCGCCATGCAAGTGATTTCCGAGTCAACCGGCGTGTTGAAAAAAGTTTTGCATGACAGTTATTTCATGATCTATGTCGCGCAGGCAGCGATGAGCGGCGGGTTTATCCTGTTGTTGATTCAGGTGTTCTGGAGAATGCGAAGCTTCATCCTGAAACCGATGAAGAGCTTGACGGAAAAACTCAAAATCGCTTCGGAGGATGGTTCGCTGTCGGTGCGTGCCGATGTGTATTCTTCTGATGAAATCGGCCGTATGGGCGAGAGCTTCAACCTTTATGTGTCGGAAATCCAGCATTTGATGATGAGTGTGTCGGATATGATTGATAAGCTTTCTCAGGGTCAATTGAGCACACGCATCGATACCGATGTTAAAGGCGATTTGAATATCCTCAAAAATAACGTGAACACTTCTGCGGATAATATACAGACGGTGATTCAAGAACTGAAACGCGCCATCCACTCCATTAAAGACGCGCAATATCACTTTGAGACAGCGCACCAGTTCGAGGGTGAGTTTGGTGTAATGGTCAGCGAATTGAAGTTGGCGATGGACGATACCTTGAAAGCGATTACCGGTATCAATGGCACAATGGAAGCCATCTCCGAAGGGAATTTCTCGCAACGATTGAACGTTGAGTTAGTCGGCGAGTTGGCAAGTTTGAAAGAAAATATCAACTCGTCTCTGGATCAGTTGGAATCCGGTATTTCTGAAACCGTTGAAGTCCTGGTGGCGCAGTCCGAAGGGAACTTGAAGCAGCGTGTACAGGGCAAATACACTGGTAAGTTGGGAGTGATGGCGGAAGCGGTGAATACCTCGTTGGATAACATTTCCAGCGCGATTTCCGAGTTGAAGTCGGCCTCTGATACGGTTAATAACGCTTCCAGCCAAATTGCGAAAGGGTCTGTCGATTTGGCGGGACGAATTCAAAATCAGGCAAATACCTTGCAGGAAACCGTCAACTCCATGGAGATGATTACCGAAATGGTTCGTCAGAACGCGCAAAACGCGAATGAAGCCGCAGCCTTGGCAAGCTCTGCCAAAGAACAGGCGGACAACGGTTCTGAGGTGATGAGTCGTACTAAACAGGCGATGTCCGAGGTATCGACTTCCAGCCAGAAAATTTCGGAAATCATCGGGCTGATTGATTCAATCGCATTCCAAACCAATTTGTTGGCGTTGAATGCGGCTGTTGAGGCAGCAAGAGCGGGTGAGCATGGTCGTGGTTTTGCGGTGGTTGCAGGCGAAGTGCGCACTCTGGCTGGTAAGTCAGCCGATGCGGCCAAAGAGATCCGCACCTTGATTGAAAGAACTGCCGGTCAGGTCTCTGATAGTGTGAATTTGGTTGAACAGTCGAACCAGGAATTCATTTCAATCGTCGATGTTTTGATGCGCATGCATGAATTCATCGGACAAATTGCTCAAGCGAACAAAGAACAAACGCGTGGTGTTGAACAAATCAACACTGCGATGGAGGGGATGGATTCGGTCACCCAACAAAACGCTGCACTGGTGCAAGAGACCGCGGAAGCGGCAAATATGTTGAATGCCGAAGCGGATGAAATGAAAAATCAGGTGGGCTTCTTTGATACCAAGTCATCTGAACTCGATAGTGGGATGACGCGTTCACTGGCGGTTATGGACAGTTTCCATGTTGAAAAAGCTCAGTCGACTGCCAATGTGTGGGATTTGGCATTGGCGGAAAGAGCTTTGAGAACCTGGGTGAATAAACTGCAAGCCTATATCAATGGGCTGGGGGATGTGAGTCGAGATGACTTACATGAAAACAAAATGCTGTCAGATTGGCTTAAAAACCAAGGGAAAGAGACATTTGGAGATCAGTCAGAATTCCGCTTATTGGAACAGCTTTACCCGACTTTGAGAAGCGAAGTCATCAAGACTTTCGATATGCAGCACAATGGTGAAAGTGCCGAAGCACAGGTTCACTTCATTATCGTTAAAGAAATGTCGACGAGTGTGTTGGACCTGCTCAAGGCACTTCAATAAGCCAAGCACAACAGTGATTGACTGCTTAATTCAAGGTTCAAGCTTTCAGGCCTAAAGATTGTTTTTAGACTTGAAAGCTTGGGCTTTGAAACTTTCCAAACTGACTTCCACTAGACCGCTTCGGTCTCTATCAGGCCCCTTGAAAACTTCTTGTGCCGCCCAGGCATGTCCATGCACGACTTCGTAGGTAGCCGGAATTTTGCCTTCGGTTCTGAACTGTTCGTAGGCTTCCAGCATACGCGTGAAGTGCTGTTTACCCATTAACCCAACCTGGCGGTTTTTATGGGCGCTGGTGGCACCAATGGCTTTCAAATCCTTCAGCACGCCAATGGGTTTATCGTAAGTGAGCGTGAAGTGTTCAACATCCATGACCGGTTGCCCGAAGCCATTACGAATTAGGGCATCGCCAATATCGTGCATGTCAATGAAAGTGTTGACGTGTTGCTGTTCGTCCACCTGCGCCCAGGCTTGGCGTAACTCTTTCAAGGTGTCAGGCCCAAACGTGGTCATCATCAATAACCCTTCCGACTTCAGTAGACGGCGAAACTCCTTAAAGACCGCATCCAAGTCATCGCACCATTGCAACATGAGGCTGGTGACAATCATGTCGGCACAGCCATCTTCCAGTGGAATGTTGTTGGCATCCGCATGGATGAATTCAATGGCGTTGGTTTGCGAGCCAAACACACGTTGAGTTTTTTGCCAGAGCGAAGGCGGGAACTGCTGCGCTAAGTTTTGCTGTGCTTTTGTCAGCATCTGGGTAGACAGGTCAACAGCGATCAGTTTGCTATGCGGGTAACGCTGGCGCATTTTAGCGGTCAGAATGCCTGTACCAGCACCAATATCTAAAATGGTTTTAGGCTCAATCTGCACCAGTTCAAGTCGCTCATCCAGGTGTGATGCGACTTGCTTTTGCAAAATGGCAGCGTCGTCATAGGTCGCAGCGGCGTGGTCGAAGTGATGTTGGATGTGTTCTCGGCTGAAATGTTGCATAGTGTGCGTTATACGTGGCTTGTGTGTTGTTTGTCATATTGTTTGATAAAAGCGATAATCGCCTGCGCAGTTTCTTTCGGGTGGGAGAAAAACGGCATATGGCTTGCGCCTGCGACAATTTCAATTTGTCCTTCTCTTTGCAGGCGGCTTAAGTCTTGAATCAAGTCTTTTGGAATCAGTGGATCGTGTTCGCCGAGCAACCAAAGTGTCGGTTGCTTTAAATCGACCAGTCGTCCACGGTTATCAATGTTTTTCAACAGGGTTAGACCTTGCAACAGCCCTTGCAGTTTTGGCTGTGTACGCCCTTGCATTTGATGCTTGAGGCGTTTCATGAGATCACGGGCATTATCGGAGCCTTGGAGTTGTAGGTTCCAAAACTGCTTCAGCACGCCAGCCGCTTCCAGACTCATGGCTTTGATGAAATCTCCCATCAGAGAAGGACTGACGGCCCATTTCCAATTATCATTCTGCGTAAATCTTGGCGTACTTGCCATGCAAATCAAGGACTCGATTTTGTCAGGGTAAGCCAGTGCCAGTTGCTGAGCAAGCAGTCCACCCAACGACCAACCCAGTAGATGGCTTTTTTCTGGTAGCTGCTCCGCCAATGCTTCGAGCCACACGGCATTGATTTCATCATCTTTCAGATCAGGAAGCACCGGGCTTAATCCGAAACCGGGTAATTCAATCAGGTAAAGATTGAAGTACGGTGCCAGCATTTCTGTTGCCCAGTCCTGCCAAACAGCATTTTCCGCCGCCCAGCCATGAATCAACGTCAGGTTCGGCGCAGCAGGTTCTTCATTGTCGTTTGAAGACTGGTGATGAATGAATGTTCGGTTGAGCGTTAGTTTCATGAACGATGTCTGATTAAGATTCGGTGAATTTAAAACAAGTGAGCCATTTTACCTTTTTTGACAAAGGATTGCTTGCGCCTTGCGGATGGTTGTAGCGCTAATAAATCGGTTATTCAGGTGTGTTTGCTTGAATGATAGCCAGCGCATCGAGCAACTGCTGAATTTGAGCATGGGTGTGCGAAGCGCACAAGGTGATGCGCAGGCGAGCGGTGTCCTTTGGAACAGTTGGCGGACGAATGGCGGATACCCAGCAACCGGACTGTTTGAGTGCATCAGACCATGCAATGGCAACTTCGCTATCGCCGAGTAATACCGGTTGAATAGCGCTTTCCGACGGCATGAGGTTTAAGCCAATCGCCTCGGCTCCTTTGCGGAAAAAGGCGATATTGTCCATGAGTTTCTGGCGACGAACATCGGCATCTTTCACCAATTTTAAGGCAGCACGGGTGACTTTGGCATTCACCGGTGACATGGCGGTGGTGTAAATATAAGGACGGGCAAATTGAATCAGTGCTTCAATCGCCACCTCGCTACCGGCGACAAATGCGCCAGAGGTACCGAAAGCCTTGCCGAGTGTCCCCATCAAAAGGGTGTTTTCATCCGCCTGTAACCCGAAGTGTTCAAAGCAACCTTTACCTTGTGAACCCAGCACGCCGATGCCGTGGGCATCGTCCACAAGAAGCCAGGCGCCATATTTCTGGGCCAATTTCTGTATGGCGGGTAGGTTTGCCAAGTCACCATCCATGCTGAAGACTCCGTCGGTCACAATCAGGCATTGGATATTGTCTTTGTGCGCTTGCTTCAAGCGTTTTTCCAATGCGTCTATATCGTTGTGGGCATAGCGTTTGAGTTCTGCGGCAGAAAGCTGTGCACCGTCCAATAAAGAGGCATGGTTCAGCTTATCGGAAACAATCCAGTCCCCTTTTTGCATCAGCGCTGGCTGTACCGCAAGGTTGGCCATGTAGCCGGTGGAAAACAAGAGTGCGCGGTCAAAACCGAGCCAATCCGCTAACTCATCTTCTAGCAAGTGGTGTTCGAGATGATGGCCTGTCACCAAGTGTGCTGCACCCGAGCCAACGCTTAAGTCTCCAGTTTCCTGTAGCACGTTTTTCAAGGCAGGATGATTGGCAAGTCCAAGGTAGTCGTTTGACGAGAAATTGATGGTCTGCACGCCATTGATTTGCATGGCGGTATCTTGAGCGGTGGTCGCCAAGGGACGGCGGCGGTAAAGATGCTCTTTCGCACGTTGCTCAAGGAGAGGTTGGAAGCGGGATTTTATCGACATGGCAAAACGCCTTCTCGGCTTAGCGAGAAGGAAAGTTCCAGAGGGCGATTAAGCCGTTAGCTCAGTGATTTGTTCCGCCATTTTCTTTGCGGTCATTTCAGCTTTTGCGTTCTGCTGCATGTGGATGCCCAACTTGGCGAACAATTGCATATCGTGGTTGGCTTCCGGGTTTTCTGTGGTGAGCAGTTTGTCACCGTAGAAAATGGAGTTGGCACCAGCTAAGAAGCATAGTGATTGTGCTTCGTCTGTCATTGACATACGACCCGCAGATAGGCGGACATAGGTTTTTGGCATGACGATACGAGCCGTTGCGATAACGCGGATGAACTCGAAAGAATCCGTTTGGTCTTTCATGTGCGCTAAAGGTGTCCCTTCCACCGCGACCAATAAGTTGATTGGTACCGAATCCGGGTGATGTTCCATGGTTGCAAAAGTACGCAATAGCTCTGCACGGTCTTTATGCTCTTCACCCATACCGATAATGCCGCCGGAGCAGACATTAATACCGGCTTTTTGCACTTTGTCGATGGTGTTCAAGCGGTCTTGGTAGTTACGGGTGGTGATGATTTTTGGATAGAAGGCTTCAGAAGTATCCAGATTGTGGTTGTAGTAATCCAAGCCGGCATCTTTCAATTGCTGTACTTGGTCATCGTCGAGCATACCAAGTGTGACACAGGTTTCCAGTCCAAGTGCTTTGACAACACGCACCATCTCCAATACACGCGGGAAATCCTGCTTGGTCGGGTTACGCCAAGCGGCGCCCATGCATAGACGCGTTGCCCCACATTCTTTGGCGGCAAGTGCTTGTTCGATGACTTCTTGCACTTCCATCATGCGCTCTTTTTCGACATCCGTTCCATGGTGGGCGCTTTGTGGACAGTAAGCACAATCTTCCGCGCAGCCACCAGATTTGATGTTGATCAATGTGCTGGTCTGAATTTCATTCGGGTCAAAGTGCATACGATGAACGCTTTGCGCCTGGAAAATCAGGTCATTAAAAGGCTGGTTCATAATGTCTCGAATTTCTTCGAGTGTCCAATCGTTACGGATAGCACCGATGTCTTGAGGACTCATGGGTTTTTCCTTCGCATTTAGTCTCAACGGAGAGAGGCACTCATTGCGCTTCGCCATTGATTTGATAGGTTTATTTCGTGATATTCTATCTAGGGCACCTCTAATAACCCCAAATAAATTCTGGCAACGCCAAGTTTGTCAGATCAAGGCGTGAAGCTGCAGCAATGTCTAGACCTTGCAAAGGTTCACAACACAGAGCGGGCAAGCTTGGCTAAGCCCCTACGGGCGGGGCTTAAAGGCTAATTTTTCGTTGTTACGACTCTTGGCCATAGAATGCTAAGACCTGCGAGTCGCGCCTAGAATAATTGCCTTTAAGTCCCGCAGAATTTTATTTGGCGTTACTAGAGGTGCCCTCTATTATAACGGAAACGAAGGCTAGACTGATTCAGTTTTGGTGGTTAGAGGCAATGATGCAAAGCAATAAAAATCATTCTTGGATTCAGCGACTTGAAAACTGGTTGTTGCCGCCTGTCGGTCAGGGAAGCCATGCACTGCTATCGTCAATACCAGCGGATTTGGATGATGTCCTGTTAGCTGAACTGGATTTTTGGCAGCAAGGCTGCCCTCGCTGTGCCGCGCCAGGTACGAGTAGTCATGTCTGTGGCGATTGTTTGGCACATCCTCATTTTGTCGATCATACCCAAGCCTTGCTGGTGTTCAATGATGCTGCCAAACAAATGATTCATGGATTGAAATATCAGGGAGAGTTGTTTTGGGTTCGGGTGCTTGCCGAATTGATGGTGCAGAGAATCACCGCTGAGCAAGTCGATGCATTGATAGCTGTCCCTTTGCACCCGAATCGGCTGGTGGAGCGAGGTTTCAACCAGGCGTATGAGCTGGCTAAACGACTGTCGAAACATTATGGTGTGCCTTTGATTGATAGCGGTGTGGTTCGGCAGGTGGATACGCCTCATCAAACGTTATTGGATAAACAACAAAGGCAACGCAACTTGAAAGCGGCGTTTTCAGTGGATAACGCGGTTTTGGCTTCTATGCAAAAAGTGGTGTTGATTGACGATGTAATGACAACGGGCGCCACGCTTGAACAACTGGCAAAGATGTTAAAGCAAGCTTACCCCCAGCTACAAGTAGAAGCTTGGGTTGTGGCAAAAGCGGTTTAGGTGTTGCAGCGTTTAAAATCTGCCAGGTTGGGGCTAACTATCTTCTTAAACAGTCACGCTATAGCTGTTTCAAGGCTACCCCGACCTGGTAGATTTTTGGTGTTGTGATGCTTAGTGGCGCTATTGTTAATGTCGTTTCAGCGCACGCAACCATTTCCATAAGTTGAACAGGCTGGATAGGGATGCGGAAACATAAGTCATGGCGCAAGCGGTGAGAATTCTCTTGCTGGTTTTCAGGTCTTTATTATTTAGATAATTGCCTTCTTTCAATAAAGGCAGGGCTCGGTTATAGCTGGCATCAAACTCCACCGGCAAGGTGCTGAGGTGAATGATAACCGGCACACCCATGCCGATAAAGCCTGCGGCAAACGTTACCAAACCAATCATTGGCGTATGCATCAAGGGAATCAAAATCGGCGTCGCCATTAAAGCGATACCACTCATCTGTTGCATCCATCTTGCACGTTCGATTAACACGGTACGCTGCTTTAGCGGTTCATAATTCGCTTGGTCTTGTAAGGCATGACCTATTTCATGGGCAACCGTAGTGATGGCGGTCAGTGAGTTGGCGTGGTAGTTTTCCGATGAAAGTCTGACAACCTTATTGATAGGGTCGTAATGGTCGCCTTCCTGAGTTTCTTCAACACGAATAGCAAGTTGGTATTTGTTGATTAGGTGTTCGGCGAACTGATGACCGCTGCCCGGAATGTCAGGGTGCGGTTTGCTGTATTTATTGAGGATATGTTTGGTCCACAAGCTCGGTACGCTGGTGATGATAAACAAAAGAACAAACGCAATAATCAGGAATGCCATGGAATCAGTCAGTATGGTTTCGACAATTTAAATAAGACGCATAGTCTAGCGGTGAAGTGCTGAGTTGTGAAGCAGCTTGTGAATCCGATTGCCAAAATCTACCAGGTTGGGTGCAGTCAAAGATCGCAGTTGGGCTAGGGAGTGCATCATCGGGAATCGCCCAGCCACCAACTTGTCCAGGAAGCAGTGGCGCTGAGGTGTAAAGCCAGCCTTGTGCGGTGAAAAATCGTGCATGCGCCTGCTTTGAAAGTTGCTGCAGTATGTTTGTGAAGACACTGTTCTTTGTTGCGCTCTGCCAGTCTCTTAACCCTTGAAAAACAAATGCATAATCTTGAAGCGTTGCGCTGCCCATGGGGCGATTGTCTTTTGAATAAGCACGTGGCGCATTGTTTTTCTGCCCAGTGGTTTGATTAAAAGCATCCAACAGTCGTTTGGCAAGTTGGTTGCCTTGCTGATGATAGTCTAGGTTGTTGGGTTCAGATTTTACCGCCTCAGCATAGGCTGATAGCATGAGCCCGTTCCAGCCCAAAATACTTTTACTGTCTTTTGGAATGTTGTTAATCGGGCGCACCAGTTTGGTTTGAATCGCTTGCCAGTTTTGATGGGTTGGTTTTGGTAGCCAAGCCGGTGTTTCACTATGCTTGTTAAAGGGTGCTGGATGGTTGGGCTGATCCAAATGCCAGTCCTGAGAGGCTTGTTGATACTCGTCGTCGTTCAGTGCGGCTTTCAACTCTGTTTTTGTCCAGAGGTAGTCGCCGCCTTCAAACCCCTGTTGATCTATGGCGGATTCACTGCTGAGAAAAAGCTGTGTTTTCGGGTTGTAAAGGTGCTTTTCCACATAGGTTATCGTTGCCTTTGCTGTATGCAAAAAATCCTTTCGTTGAAAGCGCTTGGCGGCAATGAAATAGGCTTTAGCCAATAAGGCTTGTGTGTAGAGCATTTTTTCAAAGTGTGGTGTTTGCCACTCGGGATCAATCGTGTAACGAAAGAACCCACCGTTGATGTGATCTTGAAGGTTCTGTTGCTGCATTTGCGTCAGGGTCAGAACCAACCAGTCCTGTTGATCTTCTGATAAATTCGGGTAAGTCAGTAGTGATAGCAGCAGGGGCGCTTTTGGGAACTTGTTTTCAGTTTTCAGCCCGCCGCTGAGTGTATCTTCCTGATTGCTCAAAGTGAGGAAAAAGTTGTGCTGGAATTGCTGCCGCGTAACGCGCTTTTTATCGGTGATAGGGCTATGTGCGTCTTCGGCAATCGCCTTCTTTGCAGTGTTGATGATTTTGTCTGGATCACTTTGCCAAAGCAACTGTATGCGTTTGAGGGTTTTTATGAACTGTTGGTGAGGTTGGTAAGTCAGTGCAAAAAAAGGATAACCCTGAGGTGTAAGAAAAACGTGCTCAGGCCAGCCAGCGTGCCCAGAGGCTTTGCGGGCAAATTCAATCAGGTAACGATCAAGGTCGGGCATGAGTTCTCGGTCGATTTTGACGGAAATAAAATGTTGATTGAGGTAGTCAGCGACCTGCTGATTCCGATAGTTTTCACTTTGCATGACATGACACCAATGGCACGAAAAGTAACCACTTGAGATCATGATGATTTTGTTGGATTGCTGCGCCTATTGGAGAATGCTGGCTTGCCAAGTCTGCCAATGAACAGGGTCGGACGCGTGCATTGAGAGGTAAGGCGATGGATTGTTATCAAGTTGGTTGCTATTGAAGTGGTTTGGAAGTTCGTTGGCTTGAGACGGCAGGGCGAAAATAGCTGTAAGGAGTGCGAAGCCAGTGAGCAAAGGCTTTATGGCGTGTAGCGAACTGCCGAGCGCCATCAGTTGTGTAATCAACTGATGGCAGGCATATTCTTTAAGATTTAGGCTTCTCTTCTGAAGCGTCATCTTTCGCTTCGTTTTGAGGTTCATCCTGACCGTCGCTATTTTGAGGTGACTCGTCATTTTGACGTTTTTTGTAGTCTTCTTCAAGCGCTTGGAATTCTGCATCGATTTCATCAAAGGCATTATCCCAATCTTCGTCCTCTTCTAATGAATCAACTTGATCGGCATAGCGGTCGTCAAATTCAATATCGTCCGGTACAGGGTTTGGCGTAAAGGTTGAAGTTGCTGCCGCGGAAGCCGTTGTTGCCGAAGTTTTCGCTTCTCCAGAAGTTTGTTTCTCTTCGGTTTCGGATTCAGCTTCGTTAGCTTCACGCAGAGCTTTTGCCTTGTCACGTCGCTTTTTGACATAAGCACCGACTATCACGCCCGTTTCATAAAGTAACCACATCGGAACCGCCAGCATGGTTTGAGAAACCACATCCGGTGGGGTTAACAGCATACCGATAACGAAGGCTGCCACAATGATATAAGGGCGTGCATGAGTTAGTTTCTCGGCAGACACCATACCCGTTAAAATCAGGATGACAACGACCACCGGTACTTCAAATGCTACCCCAAAGGCAAAGAACATTTTGATAACGAAGTCGAGGTAGAGCGAGATGTCGGTTGCGATGGTCACGCCATGGGGTGCAGTGGTCGACAAGAAGCCGAATACCAAAGGGAATACCACATAGAAAGCAAAGGCGCCACCGGCATAAAACAGGAACGAGCTGAAAAACAGAATTGGTGCGACCAGTTGTTTTTCGTGCGAATACAGTGCAGGAGCGATGAAGCGCCAAGCCTGATAGAGAAGAACCGGCATAGCAACGTACACACCCAAGACCAAACTCAATTTAAAAGGTGTTAAGAAAGGGGATGCAACACCGGTTGCTATCATGCTTGCACCGGCAGGCAAAAAGCGTGTCAGCGGCTCGGAAATGTAGGTATAAAGTTCATTTGCGAAAGGAAAGAGTGCCAAGAAAGCGACCAAAATGGCAAGAATCCCTTTAGTCATTGAGTTTCTCAGCTCAAGCAGATGTTGAACGAGCGTCATTTCCTGATCATGAGGCGGTAAGGCAGATGAACTCATGGACTAAGCTTTCTCTTGTTGTGGAGCGGGTTCTTTTTCAGCTGGTGTGTCAGTTTTGACAGCTTTTTCTTCGCTAGCAGCCTTATCAGTAGCAGCAGGCTTTGTGGCTGTTTTGTCAGGTTCCGCACTCGGTAAGACCGGCTGTTGTGGCGCTTTATTGAATTGAGATTCAGTCGAAGTGACAGGTTCTGACCCACCAAAAGTTGGTCGGGAGATTTCTTCTACTTCCCAGTCTTGTTGAAGTTGGCTGAAATCATCGTGTAGGCTGTCGGAAACCGATTCAATGGCTTTTTTCTCTTCATCTAAATTGATGGAGTCATGAAGCTCGCGCACTGCGGAACTGATTTCGCTATCTTCTTTGACGCTGTTAATAAAGCGTTTGGTTTTACCGATAAATTGCCCAATTTTTCGGGCAACTTCAGGCATGCGTTCAGGCCCGATGACGATAAGCGCCACCACGAGAACGAGTAGGATTTCGGTAAAGCCAATATCAAACATAGGAAATGCGAAATATTAAAGAAGGTCGAAGGCTTAACGCTTAAGCGTCAGGCTTTTCTTTTTTCTCTTCAGCTTTTACGTCAAAGACATTTTCGCCTTCTTTCTTCTCAAGCTTTTGCTCGGTAGTCGTTTCAGCGTCTTTGTTTTCTTCTTCTTTGACGGCGCTTTTGAAGCCTTTGATCGCACTACCTAGGTCTGTTCCTACGTTGCGAAGACGCTTAGCACCGAATAAAACCAAAACGATTGCTAAGATAATTAATAATTGCCAAATACTAATGCCCATTCTATTTCTCCAGTCATTGAACGCATTTACAAATAGGGGTTCAAAAAAGTGATTGCTAATATTAGCAGAGTCAATAACTTAACGTACAAAAAACTCGCTTTGAAATAGGCGTTTTTCGTTAAAAAAAGTTTATGACTTGTTTAAAGCATTTAATGCTTAAATTTATTTTCCTAATAAGTGGATATGGATGTGGAATACTTCCTGTCCGCCACTTTCTCCTGTATGGATTCGTGTTTGAAATCCATCAAGTCCTTGAGACTCAGCCAGTTGTGGCAAAAGCAGCATCATGTGTCCCATCAGGTCTTTGTCTTCTGGTGAAAGGTCAAAGAGTGTGGCGATTTGCTTTTTTGGAATAATAAGAAGGTGGATGCGTGCTTTTGGGTTGATGTCACGGATGACGATACATTTTTCGTCTTCGTAAATAATATCAGCAGGCAACTCACGATCGATGATTTTGCTAAAAATGCTTTTTTCAAGAGTCATGATGCTTTCCTTGTGAGAGTCATATTACTTTGTTTTCTAGTAGGCACTTTTGATGCCGTAAACAAAGAAAAGGGGTTAAATTCTATTCGCTACGATTGGCTTTTTCAACATGGCCAGAAAGTCCAAAACGCCGTTCAAGTTCTTGAAGGATGTCTTGGCTGGTTAAGCCTTGTTGGTGGAGTAAAACCAAGGAGTGGAACCAAAGGTCGGTCACCTCATAAACAAGGTGTGACTTGTCTGAGGAGTTGTCGCAGTCTTTTGCGGCCATGACCGTTTCAGTTGCTTCTTCCCCGATTTTCTTAAGGATTTTGTCGAGACCTTTATGGTAAAGGCTGGCGACGTAAGAGTCCTCGGCGGATTCTTGTTTTCTGTTTTCTAGGACTTCGTCAAGTTGTTGCAGAAGTTCGCTCATAGTCGTACCTCAATGCCTGCTTTTTGCATGGCTTGTTTGGCTTCTTGTACAGTGTGTTGCCCAAAGTGGAAAATACTGGCGGCCAAGACAGCTTCGGCATGGCCGGATACAACCCCTTCGGTTAGGTGACTAAGTTCACCAACACCACCCGATGCAATGACCGGGATGTTGACCGAGTCAGCAATGGTGCGTGTCAATTCCAGATCAAATCCAATTTTTGTACCATCTCTGTCCATGCTGGTGACCAGAAGTTCGCCAGCGCCGAGTTCTTCCATTTTTCGAGCCCATTCAATGGCATCAATACCAGTTTCTCTTCGTCCGCCATGGGTAAAAATTTCCCATTTGTCTGAATCGCCAGCTACACTAACTTTTTTAGCATCAATAGCGACAACAATGCATTGTGAGCCAAAAGTATCGCAGGCTTCTTGAACAAAGGCAGGGTTGAAGATGGCTGCAGAATTGATGGCGACTTTATCTGCGCCAGCGTTTAGCATGCGACGGATATCTTCGACGGTACGAATGCCGCCACCTACCGTTAATGGGATGAATACTTGGCTGGCGACTTCTTCGACAACGTGAACCATGGTTGCACGATCATCGGCAGTCGCTGTAATGTCGAGGAAAGTAATTTCATCGGCACCTTGTTCGTCGTAACGCTTGGCGATTTCAACCGGGTCGCCGGCATCGCGGATGTCGACAAATTGCACGCCTTTGACGACGCGTCCATTATCGACATCTAAGCAAGGGATGATACGTTTCGCTAAGCTCATGGTTTGCCCTAATTAATGAGACGCAGACAACTGGTCGGAAAGAGTTTGGCCTTCTTTGAAGTTTAGAGTTCCTTCGTAGATGGCTCGTCCGGTAATGGCGCCAATGACACCATCGCTTTCAATGGTTGCTAGCGCTTTGATGTCGTCTAGGTTGGTGATGCCGCCGGAAGCGATAATCGGAATGTTCAATGCTTGTGCCAACTGTTGAGTTGCCTCAATGTTGACGCCTTGCATCATACCGTCTCTGCCAATGTCGGTGTAGATAATGGCATCGACGCCATCGTTTTCAAACTGTTTGCCCAGTGTTGCGACATGGTGGTCAGTAACTTCTGCCCAACCGTTGATTGCAACCATTCCGTCTTTAGCGTCAAGTCCAACCATGATGTGACCAGGGAATGCTTTGCATGCTTCGGCAACAAATTCAGGGTTGTGGACGGCTTTAGTGCCAATGATGCAATAGCTGACGCCAGCGTTTAAGTAAGCTTCAATCGTTTGTAAGTCGCGGATACCACCGCCGATTTGGATTGGTAACTCTGGGAAATGTTCTCTGACCTGGTAGACCGCGTCGCCATTCACGGGTTTGCCTTCAAAGGCGCCGTTCAAGTCGACCATGTGTAGGCGTCGTGCGCCTTCATCAACCCAACGTTGCGCCATGGCAACGATGTCCCCGGAAAATACGGTTGCATCTTCCATAATGCCTTGGCGTAGTCTGACGCATTGGCCGTCTTTTAAATCAATAGCAGGAATTAGTAGCATATTCAGTAGGTTAAATCTTTAGTTGTTAATTTTAGGGTTGCCAATTCAAGAAGTTTTTGAAGAGTTGTAGGCCAGATTCGGCGCTCTTTTCTGGGTGTGCTTGAATCGCGAATAAGTTGTCTTTGGCGATGGCTGACGTAAACTTGGTGCCGTGAGTGGTTTCACCAGCAATAATCTCTGGTGTTTCTGGCATGACATAGTAGCTGTGTACAAAGTAAAAGCGACTGTCTTGTGGAATCTTATGCCAAAGCGGGTGTTCTTGAGTTTGGTGGATTTGGTTCCAGCCCATGTGAGGCATTTTTAGTTCTGGGTGTGCCGTTAGATTAAATTGAACAACATCCCCTTTTAAAATATTCAAGCAGTCAATACCGTTGTTTTCTTGGCTGTGTGTCATTAACACTTGAAGCCCCATGCAAATGCCGAGAAAAGGTTTTTCATTAGCCGCTTTTTGCAGGCTATGAATCATGCCGGTTTCATTTAAAGCCTGCATGCAGGCCTTGGCTGCGCCTTGACCCGGGAAGATAATGGCATCGGCAGAGTCTATGTCTTGAGGGTGGCTTGATATGATGATCTTTGTTTGATCATCTGCCATGTGCTCGGCAGCCTTAGCAACCGAGCGCAGATTTCCCATTCCGTAATCAACGACAACAACGTGTTTTGCCATTAAAGGGCACCTTTTGTTGACGGCAGAACGCCTGCCATGCGTTCATCACTCGTCAGCGCCATTCTCAATGCGCGGCCAAAAGCTTTGAAAATGGTTTCTGCCTGGTGGTGTGCATTGTGACCTCTTAAACAGTCAATGTGCAGCGTCACTTGTGCGTGATTCACAAAGCCTTGGAAGAACTCATAGACTAACTCTGTGTCGAAGCTGCCAATAGAGCCTTTGGTGAAGTCTGCATTGAAAACTAGTCCAGGTCTTCCGGAAAGGTCGATAACCACTCTGGAAAGTGCTTCATCCAATGGGACATAGGCATGTCCATAACGTTGAATGCCTTTCTTGTCACCAACAGCTTCTTTCAGGGCCATACCAAGCGTGATGCCAATATCTTCCACTGTGTGGTGGTCATCAATATGTGTGTCACCATTTGCTTCGATGTCTAGGTCAACCAGTCCGTGGCGAGCAATTTGATCCAACATGTGCTCAAAAAAAGGTACGCCTGTATCAAGGCTGGCTTTTCCTGTGCCGTCTAAGTTGATAGAAACCTTTATTTGTGTCTCAAGCGTCGCTCTTTCGATGAATGCATGTCGCATGTGTAAAAGTCCTGGGTAATCAAGTTGCGAATATTATAGTGGTTTTCAAAAAAAGTTGCTGAGTTTGAGTGAAATGTGATGCTAAGTCTGTTTGATGCTAGGGTAGTGGGATTTGCTAAATCGCGAAAAGAATTAAGAAACTCTAATGTGTGGTATAAAAAAAATTTGTCTTATAAAGGCTGAAATTATGGGGGTTCTTTGAGATAATTGCCGAGTTAATGAATGTGAAAGCTTCATGAAAAATGAATAAAGTGTTGAGGCTTCAGTGCTTTTTCTTGATTTATATTAATTTTTTGTCTGCTTTGGCACAAGCAGATTTTTGATTAATGTTTATAATGCCGCCTGAGGGACTTCAATAACCAATTTATTTTTTGATTGGGGTTGAATTAATTTTGACTAAAAGGGGGATCCAGCTAATGGATACTATCGCAAAGCCACAATATGACAATGGTGTGGTTAAGTACCTAACGGTTGGTGCAGTTGTGTTTTTAGTTGTCGGTACTATGTTTGGTACTTACGCTGCTGCAGAACTTGCCTGGCCGGTTTTAAACTTTGATATTCCTGAGATTACGTTTGCTAGATTGCGCGTAATGCACACCAATACGGTTATTTTCGCGTTTGGTGGTATGACGTTGATGGCGACTGCTTTCTATACCGTACAGCGTACAAATGGTATAAGACTGTGGAGCAATGGTCTGGCTTGGGTAACAGCAATTCTGTTCACTGTTGGTCTGTTGGCAGTAGTTGTTACGATTTCTTTGGGTATGACCACAGGTAAAGAGTACCATGAACAAGAGTGGCCTTTGGCTATCGCAATTGCTCTTGTTTGGACGCTTTATACTTTGAACTTCGTGATGACGATTGCTTCTAGAAATAAAGAAACGCATCCGAACGTTTATGTATCCAACTGGTTCTTCCTTGGAATGATGATCGCAATCACTTACTTGTATGTAGTAAATGGTTTGGCGATTCCTGTTTCTTTGTTCCGTTCATACTCTCTGTTCTCTGGTGTTCAAGATGCCATGATTCAGTGGTGGTGGGGGCATAACGCGGTAGGTTTCTTCCTAACTGCTGGTTTCCTTGCAATCATGTACTACTTCGTACCTAAGCAAGCACAACGTCCTATCTACTCATATCGTCTATCAGTTATCCACTTTTGGGCATTGATGTTCGGTTATGTATGGTTGGGTGCTCACCACTTGCAATACACAGCTCTTCCAGACTGGACAGGTTCTTTGGGTGCGGTAATCTCTCTAGCGATGATCATTCCTTCATGGGGTGGTGCGTTGAACGGTATGTTAACGCTTTCAGGTGCTTGGGATAGATTGCGTACTGACTATATTTTACGCTTCTTGATCATTTCATTGGCGTTCTACGCAATGTCAACGTTTGAAGGGCCTGTTATGGCTTCTAAAACAGTAAACGCCTTGTCTCACTATACTGACTGGACTATCGGTCACGTACACTCTGGTGCGTTAGGTTGGGTTGCGATGGTTTCTATCGGTGCGATTTATCACATGGTTATGAAACTGTGGAAAACTGAAATGTACTCAATGAAGTTGATTAACTTCCACTTCTGGTTGGCGACTATCGGAACTGTGTTCTACATCGTTGCTATGTGGGTATCAGGGATTATGCAAGGTTTGATGTGGCGTGCGTATGATGAATACGGTACGTTGGCATATACTTTTGCTGAGTCTGTAGCTGCTATGCATCCATATTATGTAATGCGTACAGTTGGTGGTTTCTTGTTCTTCTCTGGAGCGGTTGTTATGTTGTTCAATATCGTAATGACAATTAGAACTGCCGAAGCAAGACAGTCAGCGCCAGTTGCTGCCCAAGCTTAATGCTGAGGATTGCGGGAGAGCTGTATAAGTCTCCCGCAAGTTAGATAAATTATGAGTTGAGGAGCATAGACTCATGTCAGATAGTAAACCAAGAAATTTGCAAGAACGCCTAGAACGAAATATTTTCGGGTTGTTTTTAGCAACTGCTTTCATGGTATCCATCGCGGGTATCGTAGAAATTGTTCCATTGTTCTATCTAAAAAGTGCTGTTGATTACACTGAAAAAACAGATAAATATGGAAACCTAGAAAACAAAAAGTTCCCTGAACTTGTATGGCACAGAACCTTTACTGTAAATGCTGATGGTAAGTTGGTTTCAGACAAGGCTTTGTACAAACAGGATAAAAATGGGAAGTGGGTAATTGGTGATTGGAAACCAGGTGATGGTGTTCGTCCATATACTCCACTAGAACTTGCTGGTCGTGACATTTATTTGCGTGAGGGTTGCTATATTTGTCACTCCCAGATGATTCGTCCTTTCCGTGATGAGCGCGAGCGTTATGGACACTTCTCACTAGCAACAGAATCAATTTACGACCACCCAATGCAATGGGGTTCAAAACGTACTGGTCCTGATTTGGCTCGTGTTGGTGGTAAGTATTCTAACGAATGGCACGTAATGCATTTGATGCGTCCACAGGATATGGTTCCGGAATCAGTTATGCCGGCTTATCCATGGTTAGCTGAAAACCCAATTTCAAAAAGCTTCTTCGGCACTAAGCGTGACATGAAAGAGCGTTTGAAAGTCATGCGTGAGTTGGGTGTACCTTATACCGATGCAGAAATCGCAAACGCTGATAAAGCAATCCAAGGTTATACGGAAATGGATGCTTTGGTAGCGTATCTGCAAGTGTTGGGTACGATGGTTAAACTAGACGATAGTAAATCTTACCGTGAGTAATATCTCGGCATATTTCAGCACAGACTGGGGTTCGATGACGACCTCAGACTGGGTTGGGTTAACGATTACGGTTGTTGTGTTTTTCGGTATGCTGATTACTTTTGCGCGTACCCTTCGCCCAAGTAAAAGAAAAGAGCTTGAGCAAGAAAAATACAAAATTCTAGACGAAGATTAAAATTATTCTGAGGAGAATAAATTATGGCACATCATAATCCATGGCCAGACGAAGGAAATACTGGGCATATTTGGGATGAGGATCTCCGCGAATTGGATAATCCGCCTCCTCTTTGGTGGATGCTTTCCTTCTATGCTGGTTTTGTTATGATCATCTTTTATGCGCTTTACTATCCAACGATTCCGTTGGAGCATTCGCATACTAAAGGTTTAGCGGGTTGGACTCAGGTTGGTGAATACCATGAAGACTATAAAGTCCTAAAAGACTGGCGTAAGAAAAAGTTCGCTGATCAAGAAGAAAAATTGGCGGCATTATCAGTTGATCAAATCTTGAAAGATAAAGATTTGACAACTTACGCTGTTAAAACATCAAAAATGCTATTTGGTGATTACTGTGCAGCGTGCCATGGTGCAGGTGGTCAAGGTAACCCTGATTTCCCTGTTCTAGCTGATGATGATTGGTTGTGGGGTGGTAAACCAGCTCAAATCCAAGCCACTATTACTAATGGTCGTATTGGTAACATGCCGGCTAGAGGTATGATGGGCAACTTGACTGATGAAGACATTAACCATGTTGCTGATTATGTAATCGCTTTATCTAATGGTAAAGGCAACGATCCAAGTGTAGCGGCTGGTAAGGCTGTTTATACTAAAGGGATGTGTTTTGCATGTCACGGACCTGCTGGTAAGCCATTGGCACCTGCGGGGGCTGCAAACCTAACAGATCACATCTGGCGTTTTGCGGGTGATAAAGATGACGTTATCAGAACCATTAAATATGGTGTGAATGTTAAGAAAAATGGTGAGTTGATTGCTCACACAAGAAATGCGGTTATGCCAGCATTTAAAGAAAGGTTACCGAATCCAGAGGTTAATATTAAACGCTTAGCAGTTTATGTTTATTCTTTAGGTGGTGGACAATAGAATTAAAGGAGAACTTAGGTTCTCCTTTTTTTTGTGTAAAGAAAATTGATCTAAATCAATGGAGGTTGGGTATGAATGACTTAAATAGCGATATGGTTCTATGGGTCTCAATTGCAGCGGTAGTTGCAACGATTATTGTTTTGGTTGGTTTTGCGTGGAAAGCGACTAGAGGAATTGAAGGACTAGAAAAAAAGGAAGATGACTCTTCCAACAATTAATTTTTAAAGGCCTATCTTTTTAGGCCTTTTTTATAATTCATTTATTTAATTGTATAAAAAACATTGCTTAGGAAATAAGCACCGTTTCTTATACAATTTTTTCGTTTTTAACTTACTAGGAATAAGTAATGTCAGATGTACAAAAAGAAATGAAGTCAAATGACTCGAACCACATGGCATCTTTGCTTGACGAAATGAACACCTCCAATAAGAACCTTCAGAATATTGGGGTTGAGTTGTTAACTGTTCATACAGAAGGGACAGTTCATGCAAAAAGGATTTCGGGTAAGTTTCGTAATGTGAAATGGATTGTCATGGCGTTATGGTCCATTTTCTTTTTGTCGCCGTATTTACGTTGGGATGGTAATCAAGCAATCTTGTTTGATTTAGCTGATCGACAATTCCATATTTTTTGGGTAACTATTTTGCCGCAGGATATTTGGATGTTGGCAATGATTTTATTGTTCTTTGCCTTGTTACTGGCGGCTACGACAGCAGTTGCGGGTCGTTTATGGTGTGGTTATGCCTGTTTCCATACTGTCTGGATGGATGCTTTTACTTGGATAGAAGAAAAGTTTGAGGGGCAGCCTAACAAACGAATTGCACTAGACAATGAGCCTGTAAGTTTTAAGAAAATCAGAACTAAATTTCCAAAATGGGTTGCTTGGGCTGCGATAGGGTTTTTGACAGGCTTTTCATTTGTTGCCTATTTTGATCCTGCATTTGATCTTTGGTATCGCTTGTTCAAGTTTGAATGGACGTTTACCGAGACCTCTATTATTTTGGGGCTAGGTGCTGCAACGGTCTTCTTTGCGGGCTTTTTGCGAGAGCAGGTTTGTATAGGCTTTTGTCCATATGCACGTATTCAGGGAGCAATGATTGATACAGAAACCGTTGTGCCGACTTACGATGTTGATCGAGGTGAACCTCGTGGCCGGATGAGACGCGCGAAGCCAGGTGAAGAGGCGCCACAACTAGGTGATTGTATTGACTGTAACCTTTGTGTTGCGGTGTGTCCTACGGGGGTTGATATTCGTAAAGGTCAACAGTTTGGTTGTATTACCTGCGGCTTGTGTATAGATGCTTGTGATTCTGTGATGGAAAAAATCAAAAAACCAATAGGTTTGATTCGCTATGCTTCTTTGGCAGAATTTGCAGGTAAACCTTTTGTACCGTTATTTAAACGACCAAGGGTACTTGTTTACACAGGCATTATGACTTTTGCGGCAGCAATGCTAGTTTGGGGGCTGCTAACGATGTCTCCGATTGATATAAAAGTTTTACATGAGCGTGCACCACTCTTTGTACAAATGAGTGATGGAACGATTCAGAACAAATATTATGCAAAAGTGGTGAATAAAACTGATAAGCCTATGAATGCAAAAATTACGGTTACAGGTCCTAAATCACTAATGTATATCGTGGACAAAGAGCTGCATGTTATCCCAGGTGAAGTTGGAACAGCGGAGATTTTAGTGAGAATTCCCACACAGGATTTGAAGGAAATTAATACGCCGATCGAAATTCATGTACAAGACATGGATAAGCCAGCGATTAAAGCCGACTACGACAGTATGTTCATTGGCCCAAGACCACGTTAGCAGTTCAAGACTTTTGTCAGACTAATCAATTATAAAAAAGAAACAATACTATATAATGATAGCCCTAGAATTCTAGGGCTTTTTATTTTGAGGGGAAAACTTTTGGCTGAATCAAAACAAGCACTTTCAAAAGACGGTAAACAGAAGGACTGGAGCGTTGCTTGGAAAAATCCTTTTGTAGTAGGCTGGTTTGTTATATTGGTTATTGTTGTTTCTGTGAACTTCTTCATGGTCAGTATGGCAATTGTGACTTTCCCTGGGCTGACGATTTCAGATTATTATGAAAAAGGTCAGGATATGGGACAAATCATTGCCAGAAGAAAGAAGATGGAAGCTCTTGGATGGGATATGGATATTAATATCCCTATTCTGACGCAAGGTAAAAGCCAACAAGTTGTCGTTACTGTGCACGACAAATCCGGGAAGGCAATGGATGTTGACACCGCCATTCTTTATTACTACCGCCCCTCTGATAAGAATTATGATGGTCAGCTTAAGCTGGAACATTCAGGTAAAACCGGCGTTTATCAGGGAATGATCAATTTACCGCTTAAAGGTAAATATGATTTTGTAATGGAAGTGACTAAAGGAAAGGATGTTTTCAATCTTGGTCGTTCTATTATGGTTCAGGATAAAGGTCAATAAGTGTCTATCGGGTCTTGTTTTCACTGCGGTCAGCAAATCGAAAAAGGGGAGCTTGTTTTACAACCTATTAGGGGGGTAGAGCGATCTTTTTGTTGCCATGGCTGCGCAGGTGTTTGTGATGCAATCTATGAAGCTGGAATGGAGAGCTTTTACAAACGTACGATTGAAGGTGATTTACTGTCGCCACCGCCACCACCGAGTAAAGATGCATCCTTCTTCGACTATGACGAAGTACAAGCTCAGTATGTGTCGGAACTTTCTTCTAAAAGAGAAATTACACTTATCTCCGAAGCCATTCACTGCGCGGCATGTATCTGGCTGATAGAGCATACTCTTGCGAAAATTGATGGTGTATTGTTAGCAAAAGTTAACTTCACCAACAAACAAATCAAAGTGCGTTGGGATAACGACCGCATCAAACTCTCTGAAATCATAAAGAAGCTTAATAAAATTGGTTACGATGCGACGCCTTATGATCCATCGGCGAGTCAAAAAGCTTTCCGAAAAGCCAATAGGGACTTGTTATTCCGCCTAGGTTTTGCCGGGTTTGCCATGATGAATGTCATGTGGTTTTCCGTTGCGCTTTATTCTGGTGCGGATACTGAAAGTGAATTCAGGAATTACTTTCACTGGATAGAATTCGTTATTGCGACGGCAGTCATTCTCTATTCGGCAAAACCTTTCTTTCAAGGGGCAATGACATCGATTAAATCCAGAAGCGTCGGGATGGATGTTTCTATTTCTTTAGGTGTAATTACCACCTATCTGTATTCGTTTTGGGTAACAGTGGATTCGAGTCACCCGGGTGAAGTGTATTTCGATACCATGGTCGACTTTATCTTCTTGTTGTTGATAGGGCGCTACATAGAAGCGATATCCAAGAACAAAGCTGTAGATGCTACCAGAAGGTTGGTTGAATTACAGCCCAAGGTAGCACGTTTGAAGACCGAAGATGGTTTTGAAGTGGTTTCTGTTTCGAGGTTGCGCAAGAAGGATTTGGTAATCGTTAAGCCAGGAGACCAGATTCCTGTTGATGGAACGGTTGTTTCCGGTACAGGAAATGTTGATGAAGCCATGTTGAGTGGTGAATCAACTGAAGTGCTTAAAAAAGAAGGTTCAAAAGTTTCGGCGGGTACCAATAACATAGATGGCTCCTTAACCATTGAAGTTGATGCAGTCATGCATGAAACGATGCTAGGAAAAATTGTTGAGCTCGTTGAAGAAGCTCAAGGTGCCAAAGCAAGTATTCAATGTACTGCAGAGCGCATCATGCCATGGTTTGTGACGGTTATTATCACCTTGGCAACGATGAGTTTTGTTTACTGGATCGTGAAGGCGGATATCCAGACAGCAATGATCGCAGCGACTTCTGTATTAATTATTACCTGTCCTTGTGCATTTGGATTGGCAACTCCGATGGCAACAGCGGTAGCCTCTGGCGTGTCTGCAAACCACGGTATTTTGATTAAAAACGGAGCGCTGCTAGAAACCTTAAATGATGTTGAGCATTTTGTTTTTGATAAAACAGGTACCTTGACCAAAGGTCAGATGCGTCTAGTCGATAGCCATTTTATGGCAAGTGTTGAAGATCAAGCTGAAACGTTAAAAGACATTTTCCGTGTTGAATACCATTCCGAACACAGTTTGGCTAAAGCGGTATGTTTAAGTCTCGAAGAGATGTACCCTGAGCTAACGCATCAGAATATGGATCTAGACTTTTTCCAAGCACATCCTGGCAGGGGAGTAGAAGCACGTTACCATGGTAAGCACTACCTGATGGGGACAGCAACGTGGCTTGAAGATTATGGTATGTCATTGCCAGAACAGTTTATTGCTTTACAGGATGAGCGTGCGGAAAAAGGACAAACATCGGTTTGGGTTTCAAGAGATAACGAAATCATTGGTATTTTGTTCTTGGAAGATGAGCTACGTTCAGATGCACTTGAGCTAATCAACCGTCTAAAAGCAAAAGGCAAAGCTGTTACATTGCTTAGTGGTGACAGAGAAGCTGTTGCGAGAACCGTGGCCGAAAAGCTTGGTGGCATGGAAGTTATTGCCGAAGTACTGCCAAAAGATAAGCATGAGAAAATCAAGCAAATCCAAGCTACCGGTGTACTTGTAGCAATGGTGGGCGATGGTATTAACGATGCGCCAGCGCTGGTTCGCTCCGATGTTGGCTTTGCATTGGGTTCTGGGACAGATATTTCTATGGACAGTGCTGATATCGTGCTGCTTAACAATGAATTGTTGTCGATTGATACCGCGGTTGAATTATCCGCCAGAACGTTGAGAACGATTAAACAGAATATTGCCAGTAGTATCATTTACAATATTACTTTGGTTCCACTGGCGATGGCGGCAACTTTAACACCATTGATTGCAGCAGTAACGATGCCGTTAAGTAGTTTGTTTGTTGTTGGTAATGCCGCCCGAATTAGAACGTTCTTTAGTAAGCGTGCAATTGCCAAACGTCGCCAAAAAATACATCAGTAGGAGAGTGTTGCAGTGGATGTTATTTTTGGCTTAATCCCCATGATGTTGATTGCCGGCTTCATTTCCGTTGTCGTGTTTATTTTGATGGCAAAATCTGGTCAGCTGGATGACTTGGATGGTGCTGCAAATAGTATTTTTCTTGATGATGAATACGAAGAGGATGAAGTTCAAGACACTAAAGAGGCGACTCGAGAGCAGCAAAGTAGCCCAGATGAAAACAAGGAAAAAGAACAGCCATAGGTCTTCTCTCTACGGCTGCTAGTTTGTTTTGTTAGAACAGTCCTGTGATGACACCATTGTCATCAATGTCTATTTTTTCGGCAGTGGGTGTTTTGGGAAGTCCCGGCATGGTCATCATATTGCCTGCAATAGCGACAATGAACCCTGCACCATGCTCAAGTTTAACACTGCTGATTTCAACACTGTGTCCTGTTGGCGCGCCTTTTAAAGATGGATTCGTCGAGAAAGACATTTGTGTTTTTGCCATGCAAATCGGAAGATTTCCATACTTTTCTTGAAGCTCGGCAATCTCTCCCTTTACTTTATCATTGGCAACAATTTCGGATGCGCCGTAAAGCTTGGTGGCTATAGTCTCGATTTTGTTCCAAATAGGCATGTCATCAGGATAAAGTAGGTTTAGGTTATCATGAGTGATATTTGAACCCTCAACCATTCTGACCACCTCATTTGCCAACGCTTCAGCACCTGCGCCACCTTCGGCCCAGTGTTTCGACACGATGCATTTAACACCCAGATCGGAACACTTCTTAATGATGATATCGGTTTCAGCATCTGTGTCGAAGGTGAAATGATTGATGCAGACTACACAGGGCAGTTGGTAATTTTTAGTCACATTGGTGATGTGGCGTTCAAGGTTCTCAAAGCCTTTTTCAACGGCCTCTAGATTTTCCTGATTCAGGTGGATTCGATCAACGCCACCATGGTATTTCAATGCGCGGACGGTTGCGACCAATACCACAGCGGACGGTGCGAGTTTGGCGGAACGGCACTTGATGTTCAAAAACTTTTCGGCGCCTAGGTCAGCACCGAAGCCTGCTTCTGTAATGGTGTAATCAGCTAGCTTTAATGCGGTTTTTGTGGCTGTCACCGAGTTGCAACCATGAGCGATGTTGGCGAAGGGGCCGCCATGAACCAGTGCAATGTTATTTTCCAGCGTTTGGACAATATTCGGTTTGATGGCATCTTTTAGTAAAGCAGCCATAGCCCCGTGAGCTTTTAAGTCGCTTGCGTAAACGGGCGTAACTTTATCTGTTTTATAGCCGATAACAATTCTTCCAAGGCGTTCCTTCAAGTCTGCTCTATTGGTTGCGAGACACAGGATAGCCATAACTTCAGATGCCACAACAATATCAAAACCGTCTTCACGCAAATAACCATTTGCGGGGCCGCCCTGACCAACTGTGATTTCCCTTAACGCACGATCATTCATATCTACCACGCGCTTCCATTTGATACGTCTTGGGTCAATGTCCAACGCATTGCCATGATTGATATGGTTATCTATCATCGCAGACAAAAGGTTGTGAGCAACGGCAATGGCATGGAAATCACCAGTAAAGTGCAGGTTAATATCTTCCATAGGAACGACTTGCGAGTAACCACCGCCGGCGGCACCGCCTTTCATACCAAAGCAAGGTCCAAGAGAAGGTTCTCTAAGACAAATAATCGTCTTTTTACCGATTCTATTGAGTGCGTCGCCCAAGCCGACAGTTGTCGTTGTTTTGCCTTCCCCGGCAGGTGTTGGGCTAATTGCCGTGACCAAAACCAGCTTGCCTTCTTGCGTTTGATGCGAAAGGCTGTCTACATACTCTAATGAGAGTTTTGCTTTGTAATGTCCATAAGGATCTAAATGCTCTGCTGGAATCCCGAATTTCTCAGCAGCCAATCCGATAATGGGTTTCATCTTTGCACGTTGTGCAATCTCGATATCAGACATAGTCAGTTTCCTAAAAGTAGTAAGAGACTTCTTGTTTTACAGAAGTTCTATCCAATGCTTAACCGGTGTACTAGTCCCCTTTTGGAGGTGTGTTAGACAACCGATATTTGCGGTAACAATGATTTCGGGAGCTTCTTTTAAAAGCGACTGAATCTTGTTGTCTCTAAGTTGATAAGATAATTTTTTCTGAAAGATAGAATACGTTCCTGCAGACCCGCAGCAAAGGTGGGCATCCTTGACTGGACTTAATGCAAAGCCTAAATCTGTTAACAGTGCTTCTACCCGACCTGGCAGTTTTTGGCCATGTTGCAATGTGCAGGGAGACTGGAAAACAATCTTTTGATTGCTCTCTTTTTTAAATTGAGATAAGTCCTGACTTAGTAGAAATTCAGAAATATCGTAGGTATGTTCTACAATGCGTTCGGCTTTTTCAGCATAGTTTTCATCATCTTTTAATAGATGCGCATAATCCTTAATCATCACACCACAACCGCTGGCGTTCGAGATGATGGCTTCGACGCCTTGATCGAGTTGTGCTGCCCAAGCATCAATGTTTTGCTTGATTTGCTCTAGTGCAGCGCCTTCACCAGATAGATGGTGGTTGATCGCACCACAGCATTGAGATTGTGGTGTCTCGATGACGTTGTAGCCGAGTTTATAAAGCACGCTCTTGGAGGATAGGTTGATATTAGGAGCCAAAGTGGGTTGCACGCACCCGGCAATCAATAACACGCTCTTAGTAGTATGAAGAACATCTTTTTGTGATTCTGTTTGCAGTTTGAGCTTTTTGTTTACGCCATGGTGTTTATTCCAAGGGGTTAGCGCAATCAGAAAATTAAACAGCTTTGGTGAGGTGAGCAAAGAGCGTAATGCAAAGCGGGCAACGCGCTGATGCCATGCGCGAGGGCTTTGCTGTTCCATGATTTTGCGGCCAATGTCCAACAAGTGCCCGTACTCTACGCCAGAGGGACAAGTTGTCTCACATGAACGACAGGTAAGGCATCTATCCAAATGCTTCAGTGAGTTTTCAGAAGTGACATTGCCTTCTAAGGTTTGTTTAATGAGGTAGATTCTTCCACGAGGAGAGTCGAGCTCATCACCAAGAATTCCATAAGTTGGGCAAGCAGAAAGGCAGAAGCCACAGTGTACACACGCCCTTAAAATGTTATCTGCAGTTTGTGTTTCTGAAGGGGAAAGTAAGTCTTTAACAAGTTCTGTTTTCATAGCGTTAGTAGAAAATTTCGTAAGGATCAAACACTGACTTTAACCCCCGTTTTATGTCAGTGATTTTTGTATGTGAGTCAAATGATGGACGTCTTGTCTTTTCGTGCAGGTTCCATAAATCAACATGAGAAACATCAGGCTTGTTTTCACTAACAACCCAACGTCTTGCACCCACCTGATCGATTAATAACGTGTTATGAATTGGTGGATGCATGGAGTCGACGCTGACGCGCCATAATTTTTGCTTGCCACTAATCTCCGGCCTAAAAGGGTTCATTTTATGCCAAATATAATTGTCTTCCGGCATGGCTGATTGAGGTGGATGAACGCCAATCAATCGATAGTAGAGCTTACCTTGATAGTACGCGCAACCGGAAATCGGCAGAGCTGTGCCTGCCATTTCATTCATTTTGATAATGGCATCCGCTTGTCCCATTTCAATGGAGTAAGTCTTCTCTTCCATGAGTGGAAGGACTTTTAAACTGATTTCAGTAACAAGACCGAACAGTCCTTTTGAACCTACCAGTAAGCGAGCAACGTCATAGCCTGCGACATTTTTAATCATCTGGCCGCCAAACGTCAGTTGTTGACCTTGTCCGTCAATCATTTTGATGCCAAGTACGAAGTCTCGCAAAGCACCGAAAAACGGTTGCGAGGGCCCGGATAAACCACAGGCATAATTACCGCCAATGGTGGAGTCACCGTAGTCAGGCGTGTCAAAAGCCAACATTTGATTGTGTTCGGAAAGTTCCTGTTTCAAGTCTGAAATTTTAGTTCCCGCCTTTACCGTTACGACTAGTTCGGCAGGGTCGTAGCCGGTAATGCCCGCATAGCCACTCATATCCAAAGCCTGGTGTTCATGGTTTAAAGCAACTTTGCTTTGATTGCCTATAATTTGCAAGCGGCGCTTTTCATGTAAAGCCTGTTTTATCTGTTCTTGGAAGTGTGTCAATGGCATTAAAAACGCTCCAAGTGCGCAAAAGGCAGTTGGCCGTTATGAACGTGCATGTGGCCGAGTTCTGCGCACCTATGCAAGGTTGGTACTGCTTTACCTGGGTTTAACAGGTTTTCCGGGTCAAAAACACGTTTTATCTTATGAAAGATTTCGATTTCAGGTGCTGAGAATTGTTGGCACATAGAGTCCAGTTTTTCCACGCCAACACCGTGTTCTCCAGTGATTGTGCCACCCACATCAATGCAAAGTTTTAAGATTTCGGCACCAAATAATTCTGTTTTTTTGAGTTCGCCCGGAATTTGTGCATCGTATAGGATTAAAGGATGCAAATTGCCATCCCCAGCATGGAAAACATTGGCGACTTTCAGTTCATAATATTTTGACATCCTTTCAATTTCATCCAATACATGAGCCAATTGATTTCTTGGGATGGTGCCATCCATACAGTAATAATCAGGAGAAAGACGCCCCACTGCAGGGAAGGCATTTTTACGGCCCTGCCATAGTGCAATTCGTTCTTCATCATTGCGGGACAGCTTTAACATATAAGCGCCGTTTTCTTTCAAAACTCTTGATACAGTTTCCGTGTCAGCTTCGACTTGATATTGGTTGCCGTCAACTTCACATAAAAGTAGTGCAGCGGCTTCAAGAGGGTAGCCGACATGTGCAAATGCCTCAGCGGCTTCAATGGAGAATTTATCCATCATTTCCAAGCCAGCAGGGATGATGCCCGACTTCAGAATATTGGTCACAGCATTGGCGCAATCGCTGACTTTTTCAAAAGCCGCCATGATCAGTTGAGAAGCATCAGGTTTGGGGAGTAGCTTGACTTTGATTTCGACAATAACGCCAAGAAGCCCTTCAGAACCATTCAGTAATGCTAAAAGATCGACACCATCATCACGATAGTCCAGCACCAACTCTTCACCATCAATAGTGATGACTTTGATGGCAAGGACATTGTGCACGGTCAAACCGTATTTTAAGCAGTGAACGCCTCCTGAGTTTTCCGCAACATTTCCACCAATGGAACAAGCCACCTGAGAAGAAGGGTCTGGAGCATAGTAGAGATTGTATGGGGTAGCTTCCTGCGAAATAGTGATGTTTCGTACCCCAGGTTCAACCACTGCTGTTCTGGCTAAAGGGTCGATTTCCAGAATGCGGCTCATTTTGCTTAAGCCTAAAACCACCCCATTCTTTAAAGGGAGTGATCCGCCAGATAGTCCTGTACCGGATCCACGAGTAATAATGGGGGTGCTATGCTTTCTGCAAATAGCTAAAGTCTGCTTCACTTGCTCAATATTGGCAGGGAGAACAACGGCGAGCGGCTTTTCTCTATAAGCCGATAGTCCGTCACATTCAAACGGTGCTTTTTGCTCATCATCAACGATGACTTGGTCTCGTGGTAAGCGGTGTAATAATTCTTGAACAACATTCATTTTTCCAATTATAATTGACCTAGATCAATTTTTTAAACACATTTTTATAGGAATTTGGTTTTATGCAGTCATTTAACCCCCCTGTTCGTACGTTGATGGGGCCTGGCCCATCTGATGTTCATCCACGTATTTTGTCAGCTATGGCAAGACCAACTATTGGGCATTTAGATCCAGCATTTGTTGGCATGATGGATGAAGTTAAAGCTATGCTGAAATATGCGTTTCAAACTGAAAATGCCATGACGATGCCTGTGTCCGCTCCTGGTTCTGCAGGTATGGAAACTTGTTTTGCTAACTTGGTTGAGCCAGGCGATAAAGTGGTGGTATGTATCAACGGCGTTTTCGGTATGCGTATGAAAGAAAACGTTGAGAGAGTTGGCGGTGTATGCGTCGAAGTACATGATGACTGGGGTAAGGCAGTTTCACCTGAAAAAGTAGAAGAAACGCTAGCGGCAAATGCAGATGCGAAAATTTTGGCGTTTGTCCATGCCGAAACTTCTACGGGTGCATGTTCAGATGCAAAAGCACTATGTGAAATCGCACGTAAGCATGATTGTTTGACGATTGTCGATGCAGTAACTTCTCTTGGGGGAGTGGAGTTGCGTGTTGATGAGTGGGGTATTGATGCCATTTATTCCGGTACACAAAAGTGTTTATCTTGTACGCCGGGGTTGTCTCCAGTTAGTTTTAGTGAGAAGGCTTTAGATAAGGTTCGTAATCGTAAAACTAAGGTTCAAAGTTGGTTTTTAGACCTAAATCTTGTCATGGGATATTGGGGGCAAGGTGCTAAACGTGCCTATCACCACACGGCACCAATCAATGCACTTTACGCTTTGCATGAATCATTGGTCATGTTGCATGAAGAAGGTTTGGAGAATGCTTGGGCGAGACATAAGTCTATGCACGATAAGCTTAAAGCCGGCCTGGAAGAAATGGGAATTGGGTTTGTTGTAGATGAAGATGTTCGGTTGCCGCAATTGAATTCTGTTTGGATTCCTGATGGTGTTGATGATGCCGCAGTGCGCTCTGAACTGCTAAATACCTATAACTTGGAAATCGGCGCTGGATTAGGCGATTTTGCTGGGAAAGTTTGGCGTATTGGTTTGATGGGCTTCTCTGCAAAAGAAGAGAATGTCTTATTCTGTTTGTCCGCACTGAAAAAAGTTCTCAATAAATAAGCCTCAAAGCGGTTTGCCCATGTTCGGTAAGCCGCTCTTTTCCTTTTTGCCTCTCTAAATTTAAAATAGTTCTTTATCGTTGAACAATAATAATTGATGCTTCGTACTTATCGGAAGTGATAAGATAATTTTATTTTAATGTTTGTTTCATTCGAGTATGTCCAATAGCGAGTTCTTCATCGGGCGTCAGCCGATTATGAATAGAGAAAGCAACCTTTATGGTTATGAGTTGCTTTTCCGTGGTGGTTTCGACCCAAATGAAGCCGTGTTTGATTCAGGCCAAGAAGCGACTGCTGCAGTTATTCATAATTCTATGATGGGGCTAGGTCTTGAAAATATCGTTGGTCAACATCAAGCATTCATCAATTTCCCCGAAAGTTTTTTCCTAAGTACCGAAACCCCCTGTTTTTCTCCTGACAATATTGTGGTTGATGTGTTGGAAGATGTTCCGCCAACCGAAGAAGTTATCGCAGGAATCAAAGTATTAAAAGAGCAAGGCTACATGATTGCGCTGGATGACTTTGTATTCAAGAAACGCTTGGTTCCATTGATACAGCTGGCTGATATAATCAAATTTGATGTTCAGTACGTTAAGCCCGAAAACATTCCCGCTCTATTTACGAAAGTGAAGCAAATCACCAATGTGAAGATCATTGCCGAAAGGGTTGAAACTAAAGAAATGTTTGAAGTCTGTAAACAGGCTGGTGCGGATTATTTTCAAGGGTATTACTTTGCAAAACCTGAGGTAATTTCGGGTAAGCAACTTAACGTTGGTCGGCATAATTTGATTTTGCTTTTGGAAAAAATTTCGGACGAAAATTTACATATTGAGCAATTGATCGAGATTGTTGAGCGAGATGTTGGGTTGACGCATAAACTCATGAAAATGGCGGAACAGTATCGTTCGCTCACTATGCCGGAATTTTCATCTTTACGCGATGTCATGATGCTTTTCGGGTTAAAGCGAGTACAGTCATGGGCAACCCTAGTGTCAATGTCGATATTGGACGATATTGTGCCGGAGATTTTCAATCTTGCGAGAACCCGCGCGGTATTTATGCGAAGCCTTGCACAACATGAAGGCCGCGGAGCGGTAGACTCTTATTACTTGGCAGGTCTATTTTCGATGTTGGATGTTATCTTACAGCAGGAAATGGAAGATGCTCTAAAGCAGTTGCCAATCAATGAAGAGATCAAGCACGGTATCTGTAAGGGCGCTAATTCCTATGGTGAACTTCTAACCATTGCTAAGCAGTTTGAATCCGCTAGCGATCATAGTATTAATTCAGATCACGTTAAGCTTTACATGAAAGCATTGTCGGAAGTCAATGAAATGAGGTTCTAGCAAGATGAATGTGTTTGCTAAAACGGAATTTAGGATTCGCTTGCTGTTTGCCATCTACCTGTCTTTTCTTGCGTTCTTTTCTGCACTTTCATTGATACACCAAAAATATGCTAATGCCGCTGTCTTGGTGGTTTTTTTCTTTATTTTGATTGGTTTGATTTATGCCATAGACAAAAAAGGATTAACCCTTGGTATAAAGCTTAGTTTTACCTTAATTACCTTACCTTTTCTCGTGTACTTATCTATAGATGGGGGGCTCCAAAACACCGCGTATTTGTGGAGTATTCCGATTTTTATTTCAATACTTCATGTTGCCGGCTTCTTTATCGGGTTTATAGCATCGGTTCTGTATTTGTTACTAATCTTGTTTCTGGCAACTTCCGGGTATATTCACTACTTCATTCCAGACAGGTTTTATGCGGTCGCGCTAGCAGTAATCCTGTTGTCTAGTATTCATGAATATCTGATTCACAGACAAAGTTCCGAACTGACCAGAAACATGGAAGCGAAAAAGAAACAAAGTGAAACCGACTCCTTAACAGGGTTATTAAATCGCCGTTTTATTGATGAGAAGATTGCCTCTTGGGCACGAGATACGGATATTGGCAAAAAAGCGTTAATGATTGTGGATATAGACCATTTTAAGAACGTCAACGACAAGTTAGGGCATGTTGAGGGAGATCGTGTGCTGGAAGAAGTAGCCAAGGCCATTTCATCGGTAGTGCGCCCGAATGATTTAATTGGTCGATGGGGAGGAGATGAGTTTCTTGTGTTTCTGGAAGATGTTAAGGAGTCAGACTTGCGTGCGATATGTGAGAGATTATTGTCCAGAGTCCAAAAAATTAAGTTGAGTCCAACAGAGAGTGTAACGGTTTCGATAGGCGCGGCAACCGCATCCACCGAGTTTCATCGTTTATTTGAAGAAGCTGATCAAGGTTTGTATTTTGCCAAAGAAAATGGCAGAAATCAGTTTTCTGTTAAGGCGTTGTAATCCATTAAAAAATCTGCCAGGTTGGGGGTATAAAAAAGCGGTGTCGATAAAATCGGAACCGCTTTTTTTATGCGTGAGCAGAATGGATTAGACTTTCAAGTAGTCCAGAATCCCTTCAGCGGCGGAGCGTCCTTCTGCGATCGCATGAACGACTAGGCTTGATCCTCTGACCATGTCGCCACCTGAGAATACTTTCTCATTGCTTGTTTGGAATGGGTATTGAGTACTGTCAGCAGCAACGACTGTGTTCCAATCTGTCAGGTTGATACTGAAGTCTTTAAACCAAGCTGGCGGGTTAGGTTGGAAACCGAATGCAACAATAACAGCATCGCAGTCAATCACTTGCTCTGAGCCGTCAACAATTTCTGCGCGACGACGACCGTTTTCATCCGGTTCACCCATGCGAGTCTCTACAACTTTCAAGCCTGCAACTTGACCGTCTTTCTCAACCACTTCAACCGGAGATAAGTTGAACTTGAATTGAACGCCTTCTTCTTTTGCGTTTTTGACTTCAGCGCGTGAACCAGGCATGTTTTCTTCATCACGACGGTAAACGCAGTAAACTTCGCTGGCACCTTGACGGATTGACGTTCTGGTACAGTCCATGGTGGTATCACCACCACCAAGAACAACAACCTTTTTGCCTTTCATCGAGACGAAAGGTTCTGGCTTTTGTTCATAGCCCAATTCGTGTTTCACGTTACCGATTAGGAAGTCCAGTGCTTTGTAAACTTGTGGAAGGTCTTCGCCAGGGAAACGACCGGCCATCGGTTTGTAAGTTCCCATGCCAAGGAAGACAGCATCATAGTTATCCAACAGTTCTTGGAAGGCAATGTCTTTACCAATTTCTGTATTACAACGGAACTCAACGCCCATGCCTTCAAGAATTTTCCGGCGTTTGACAACAATATCTTTGTCCAATTTAAATTGCGGAATACCAAAAGTCAGCAGTCCGCCAATCTCTTGCTCTTTTTCATAGACAACCGGTTTAACACCGTTGCGGATAAGGATGTCCGCACAGCCTAAACCAGCAGGTCCAGAACCAACGATAGCAACCTTTTTATCCGTCATAGCGATGTTAGTCAGGTTTGGTGTCCAACCCATATCTGTGGCAGTGTCAGTGATGTACTTTTCAACCGCGCCAATGGTAACTGCACCGAAGTTAGTGTCTTCTAAAGTACAGGCTTGCTCACAAAGACGGTCCTGAGGGCAGATGCGACCACACATTTCCGGTAGAGAGTTGGTCTTGTGGGATAGCTCTGCGGCTTCAACAACATTCCCTTCAGCTACCAGTTTCAACCAGTTTGGAATGTAGTTATGAACCGGACATGCCCATTCGCAATAGGGGTTCCCGCAGTGAAGGCAACGATCGGCTTGCGCCATAGCGTCATTCAGACTGAACTCGGTATAGATTTCTTGAAAATTCTGCTTGCGCTCCATCGCCTCTTTCTTTGGCGGAAGTTGGCGATCAAGCTCTAAAAATTGTCTAACATTTCCCATTTTCTGTTCAATCCTTATGAATTACGCAGCGGTTTGCACGAACAAGGTGAATAAGTCATCAATGCTGATAGCACGTGATTTAACCAACCAGAAGTTTGGAATCATTTTGCTGAAGTTAGTCAAAACGTCCTGTGCATAAGCACTTCCGGTTTTTTCTGCATATTCCGTAATCAATTCTTTCAAATAAACGCGGTAAGCTTCAGTGGCTTCGGTATCAATGCGAATGGCTTCGACCATTTCCGTGTTCAGGCGATCAGGCAATGTATGGTCTGTGTCTAGGATGAATGCCATCCCGCCAGACATGCCCGCACCAAAGTTAACGCCAACTTCGCCCAAGCTAACCACTGTTCCACCAGTCATGTATTCACAACCGTGGTCCCCTAGACCCTCGACAACTGCAATGGCACCTGAGTTACGAACACCAAAGCGCTCACCGCCTGTACCGTTTGCAAATAGCTTACCGCCAGTTGCGCCATATAAGCAGGTGTTTCCAACAATAGGTGTGACATGTGGGTCGAACGATGAGTTTTGTGGCGGTCTGATGACAATTTCACCACCAGCCATACCTTTACCAACGTAATCGTTAGCATCACCTTCAAGGTGTAGGTTCAAGCCATCGACGTTAAATACACCGAACGATTGGCCTGCAATTCCTGTTAGTTTTAGGGTGATTGGTGAATCTTTCATGCCATCATTGCCATAACGCTCAGCGATCTCACCTGCAACACGGGCACCGATTGAGCGGCCAGTATTAACAAGTTTGAAGTTGAAGATACCCCCATTTTTACCTTCGATTGCAGGCAAAGTGGTTTTGACCATTTCTTCGGCAATATGACCATCATCCCATGGATTGTTTCTTGTGACCTGAACCGTTTGAGGCTTGTCTTCGGGAACACCACCATCTGAGATGAAAGAGCTCAAATCAATATTTTTTTGTTTGGCTGTCAAAGGTTCATCAATGACTTTCAATAGATCAACGCGACCTACCAAATCTTCTAAGCGGGCAACGCCCAACTTAGCCAGCCATTGGCGTGTTTCTTCAGCGACGAAAGTGAAATAGTTCATAACCATTTCAGGCAGTCCGATGAAGTGTTCTTTACGCAAGCGCTCATCCTGTGTTGCAACGCCTACGGCACAAGTGTTCAAGTGACAAATACGTAGGTATTTACAACCCAATGCAATCATCGGTGCGGTTCCGAAACCGAAAGATTCCGCACCAAGGATGGCTGCTTTGACAACATCCAAACCTGTTTTTAGACCACCGTCAGCCTGTAGGATAACTTGACCACGAAGGTCGTTTGCACGCAGTACTTGATGTGCTTCAACCAGACCCATTTCAAATGGGTTACCAGCGTACTTAACAGAGGTTAGCGGGCTTGCCCCAGTTCCACCGTCATAGCCTGAGATGGTAATCAAGTCAGCATAAGCTTTTGCAACACCAGCAGCGATGGTTCCAACACCCGGTTCAGCAACCAGTTTGACGGAAATCAGGGCATTCGGATTAACTTGCTTCAAGTCGAAAATCAGCTGAGCCAAATCTTCAATTGAGTAGATGTCATGGTGAGGTGGTGGTGAAATCAACGTAACACCTTGTACCGAATGACGCAATTTCGCAATCATAGAGTCAACTTTGTGACCTGGTAATTGACCACCTTCACCTGGTTTAGCGCCTTGAGCGACTTTGATCTGTAGTACTTCAGCATTACGCAGGTAGTGTGCAGTTACGCCAAAACGACCTGATGCGATTTGCTTAATTTTAGATACTTTTTCTGTGCCATAACGCGCAGGATCTTCAGCACCTTCACCAGAGTTTGAGCGAGCACCTAGGCGGTTCATTGCAATAGCAAGCGCCTCGTGTGCTTCAGGCGAAAGAGCACCTAAAGAAATCCCTGCTGAATCGAAACGTTTGAAGATGGATTCAATTGGTTCAACTTCTGACAAGTCGATAGATTTGATGTCGTCTTTAAAAGTAATCAAGTCACGAACCGTCATAGCTGGACGCTTGTTAACCAACTCCGCAAACTTGTCGTAATCAGTTTGCGTGCCTTTTTGTACGGCTTCGCGTAGGTAGTTCACCACGTCAGGGTTGTAAGCATGGTATTCACCACCGTGAACATACTTCAACAAACCACCAGGCTGGATGAATTTACGCGGGTTGAATGCTTCCCAAGCCAGCTGTTTGTTGTCAGCTTCGATGTGTTCGAAATTTGTTCCTTCAATACGAGAAGGTGTTCCGGTAAAGCACAGATCAACGATTTCACGAGTTAAACCAACGGCTTCAAATAGTTGTGAACCACGGTATGAAGTGATGGTAGAAATCCCCATTTTTGAAAGGATTTTCATTAAGCCTTTGTTGATACCTTTGCGGTAGTTCTTGATGTAGTCGCTCATAGCTACTTTACTATCAAGTTCTTTCGTGCGAACCATGTCGGCAATACTTTCGTATGCAAGGTAAGGATAAACCGCTGTTGCACCATAGCCGAATAGTACTGCAAAGTGATGTGGATCCCTGGCGGTACCCGTTTCAATGATTAGGTTGGCTTCAGGGCGTAGACCTTCTTTAATCAATCTATGGTGAACGGCACCGGTTGCCATTGCTGAAGGAATGGTCAGTTTACCTTGTACTAGATTCATGTCAGAAAGTACTAGCAGGGTACTGCCAGACTTAACGGCATTAACAGCTTCATCACAAATATCTAGGATAGCTTGTTTTAGGGATGTTGCTTCATTGTCATAATGTAATGAAATGACCTTATGCTGATAGTCCTTATCGCCGAAGTTAATCAACTGTTCCATGATAGATGGAGACAGGATGGGGGATTTCACTTCCAAACGACGTGCATGATCAGCACTCTCGTCAAACATGTTAAGCTCACGACCAAAGCAGGTGTTCAAAGACATAACGATGCTTTCACGCAGTGGATCGATAGGGGGGTTCGTTACCTGAGCAAACATCTGACGGAAGTAGTCAAATACAGAGCGTGCCTTATGCGAGAACACAGGTAGTGGCGCATCATCGCCCATTGAGCCGGTAGCTTCTTGCCCTGCTTCCGCAAGCACGCGAATAACCTGATCTCTTTCCTCGAAAGAAACCTGGAAATATTTTTGATAGATTGCTGTTTGGTCTGCATCCCAGCCGCGAGTTTGATCTTTGCAGTCCAATCTCTCGGTAATGTGCATATAGCCCTTATCCATCCAGTCACGGTAAGGTTTGGCAGCTTTCAATTCATTGTCGATGTCTTGTGGTTTAAGAAGTGTTCCTGACTCCAAATCAACGGCAATGATTTGGCCTGGTTTCAAGCGACCTTTTTCAACAACATCTTCTGGTGCGTAGTTATAAACACCGATTTCAGAAGCAAAAGTAACGTGTCTGTCTTTGGTGATGACATAACGTGTTGGGCGTAGACCATTACGGTCAACACCACAGATAGCGTATTTACCCGTGTTGATAACCATCCCTGCAGGACCATCCCAAGGTTCCATATGCATAGAGTTGTACTCTAGGAACGCTTTAAGATCTGGATCCATGTGAGGCATGTTTTGCCAAGCTGGTGGAATCAATAATCTCAACGCTTGGAAAACTTTCATGTCGCCCATCATCAGAACCTCCAACATGTTGTCCAATGAGTTGGAGTCAGAGCCTGACTGTGCCACTAAAGGTTTTAGTTGAGATAGTTCAGGAATTAATGGTGTTTCAAATTTGCTTTGACGCGCCAATGCCCAGTTGCGGTTTCCTCGAATTGTGTTCAACTCACCATTGTGCGCTAAGAAGCGGAATGGTTGTGCCAGACGCCATTGTGGCAGTGTGTTGGTAGAAAAACGCTGATGGTATGAAATACAAGAAGAGGCAAAACGCTCATCATGTAAATCCAAGTAAAACAAAGGCAGCTCTTTCGGCATGACCAAGCCTTTGTAAGATAACAACTGGCTGTTTAGCGATGCAATGTAGAAAGTAGCATCGTTTGCTTCAATCGCCATTTCAGCTTTGCGGCGAGCAACAAATAGCGCACGGTTGAAGTCAGCTTCAGACATGTCTGAAGGTGCATTGATGAAGATTTGTTCAATGACTGGTTCCATGCCAGCGGCTTGTTCTCCTAGAACTGACGAATTAACAGGAACTTTTCGCCAACCAAGGACATCAAGTCCTTTTTCTTTAAGTAAAGATTCTAGAGTTGCGCGTGCAAAATCTGCTTTGGTTGCATCTTGGTTTAAGAAAACCATACCGCAAGCATAAGTAGCCGCTAGAGTGAAGCCTAGTTTAGAGGCTTCGTCTTGAAGGAACTGATCAGGTTTCTTAATAAGAAGTCCACATCCATCACCAGTACAACAGTCTGCAGCAACACCACCGCGGTGAGTCATGTTTCCAAGTGACTCAATCGCGGTTTTAACTGCCCAATGGCTAGGCTGATCGTCCATTTGGGCGATCATGCCAAAGCCACAGTTCTCTCTTTCAAACTCAGGAGAATATAGACCTTGTAATTGGTTTAACGAATTCATAATCAGTTTCCTGTAATACTATTGTTATAACTTATTGTTATATTTGTATTTTTTCAATTTTTCTTGTTCTTCTCTGGGCTTGAAAAAATAAAAAATGGTGCGAAATTATAAATTGTCTCGCGTTAAATTTCAATGCGGATGCCGAGAAGTCGACTTTGTTTAAAGTCAAAAAAGCACGTTCAGGAGAATTAACGCCTGAACGTGCTTTTAAATCGGTAAAATTCTACGTCGAATTTTAGGGGGTTATTTGAACGAACAAAGTGATTGTCCGGTCATTTCGTCCGGTTGACCAATGCCCATCATGTCGAACAGGGTAGGAATGACATCACACAATGCGCCACCTGGTTTTAGTGTGCATGAGCGTTCACCATAATAAACCATATCAACCGGGAAGGTTGTATGAGAAGTAAGAGGTTTGCCTTTTTCTTCGTCAAACAACAATTCAAGGTTTCCGTGGTCAGCGGTAATGATTGCTTCGCCACCGACTTCTTTTAGTGCCTTAAGGATTTCCCCTAATGCTTCGTCGACTGCTTCGGCTGCTTTGATGCAAGCTTCCATTACCCCAGTGTGCCCAACCATGTCTGGGTTGGCGATGTTGCAGATAAAGGTGTCATATTCTCCAGAGTGAATGGCTTGAATTAGCTTTGCCTTCACTTCCGGTAGACTCATTTCAGGTTGCAGGTCATAGGTTGCAACCTTTGGCGAGTTGATCAGGATGCGGTGCTCATCTCTGTTTGGTTCTTCCACACCACCATTGAAGAAGAAGGTGACATGGGCGTACTTTTCCGTTTCGGCAATGCGTAGTTGCTTAAGGCCTTTTTTGGCAACGTATTCACCATAGGTGTTGCGAAGTTTTGTTGGGCGGTAAGCAATCAGGGCGCCGAACTTTTCAAAGTTCTTTTTGTATTCCGTTAGGGTGACGAAAGCTGATAAAACCGGTGTTTTGCAACGGTGAAAATCTTCAAAGTCGTCAAAAATAAACGCTTTGGTTAGTTGTCTAGCGCGGTCAGAGCGGAAGTTCATGAAAATGATTGAGTCACCATCCTGAACTTGCGTTTTTGAACCATCTTCAAGTGCAATATGGGTCGCTTGGATGAACTCATCATTCTCGCCACGTGCGTAAGCTGCTTCCACTGCTTCGGTAGCTGAAGCGTATTCAAACTCGCTGATACCGCAAGTGATTACGTCATAAGTTTTGTGTACGCGATCCCAGCGGTTATCTCTGTCCAAAGCGTAGTAACGTCCTGTAATCGAGGCAATACGTCCGCCACCGATTTCTGACATAAAGGCTTCAATGTCTTCGATGTATTGAAGTGCGCTTTGTGGAGATGTGTCGCGACCATCGGTAAAAGCGTGCAGTACAACATTGGCGCCACGGTCGTGAGCCATTTTGATCGCGGCTTTAATGTGATTGATGTGCGAATGAACGCCACCATCAGACAGTAGGCCAAGGATGTGAACAGTACGATCACGGTCAATGGCAGAATCAATCGCTTTTAGCAGTGCGTTGTTTTCAAAGAAACGGCCATCATCAATATCTTTCTGGATGCGAGTCAACTCTTGGTAGACCACGCGACCAGCGCCAAGGTTCATGTGTCCAACTTCAGAATTCCCCATTTGACCTTCTGGCAAACCAACAGCAAACCCTGAAGTATTGATTTGGGTGTGAGGGAATTTGGAAAGCAAGCCATCCCAATTGGGAGTGTGTGCTTGAGCAATCGCGTTGTATTTTGTTTCTTCGCGATGTCCCCATCCATCCAAAATAATTAATCCGGTTGGTCGGTGTTTTAAGTTTACAGTTTCAGTCATGGTATTTTCCGTCGAAAAAAGAGGGTTGTGCTTGAATTTAATGAATTTAGTTAAAAACAGTAAATAGACGTTTATTGTAACGAGTTTCATTGTTAAAATCATTAGCTTTGAAATGAATCATTTGTTAAAGGAACTTAGATGTTTATTGAGTTTGTGCACGAACAGCTGTTTTTGTTTATCGCATTGGCGGTCATTGTGATAATGCTTGGCTACAGCTATTTTGGCGATAAGATGTCCGGTTATAAGTCTGTGAATGCCGATGAGGCGGTTAGGCTATATAACAATGGTGCTTGGGTTTTGGACGTGCGCACGGATGGAGAATATAAAGGTGGATTTATCGGTGAAGCTGAGAATATCTCATCAACCGATATTTCTAAGAGACTCTCAAGTTTAGAGTCTCATAAAGCTGATGATATTTTGATTTACTGTCAATCAGGCGCACGTTCCGCAAGTGTTGCCAGAATGTTGGTTAAGCAGGGCTTTACCAAGGTTCATAACTTAAGTGGCGGTATTATGTCCTGGAAAAGTGCTGGGCTCCCGGTCAATAAGCAAGTATCCAGAAAACAGTTAAAAAAAAACAACAGAAAGGAGGGCGTGTAATGTCGGAAAAAGCGATGCCGGAAATTACGATTTACCTAACGTCAACCTGTCCATACTGTAATATGGCGAAAAACTTATTGAACGGTAAAGGCCTGTCGTATAACGAAATCAACGTTGGCGGTGATTCTGCTCTTTGGGCCGCAATGCAAGAGAAGAGTGGTCGCAACACTGTTCCACAAGTTTTCATCGGAGAGCATCATGTGGGTGGGTTTGATGACTTGTCTGCCGCAGATCGTTCTGGTGAGTTGGATAAAATCCTTGCTGAAAATGCTTAAGTAAAAGAATAGGAAATAGAGTTTACATGTCTGAAAATAATCAAACTGAAGTGCAACAGCATTTTCAAATCCAAAAAATTTACACGAAAAACATCTCTTTTGAATCACCAAAAACCCCTGAAGTTTTTCTTCAAGAGTTTCAGCCTAAACTTGACGTTGACTTAAATGTTGAAACGGATGTTTTGGAAGAAGGAACTTATCATGTGTTGATTCGTGTGACTGCGACTACCATGATTGAGGATGCAACGGCATTTTTATGTGAAGTTGAGCAAGCCGGTATTTTTACGCTAGAAGGCTTCAACGAACAAGAGATTCAATACTTGTTGGCTTCTCAGTGTCCGGCGGCGTTATTCCCTTATGCGCGTGAAACCATTTCAAGTTTGGTCGCAAAAGGTGGCTTTCCGCAGTTGGTTTTGGAACCAGTTAATTTCGATGCGATGTTTGCAAGTCATTTAGAGCAAGAAGCTCAAGGGACGCAACAATAATTTGGTGAAAGGTGTTTCACTAAAGTCGGTTTTGAATAGTTGAGCGCGGGTTTTATGTCACAAAAAGAAGTGCAAAACGTCGTTGTTCTCGGTGCGGGTGCTTGGGGAACGGCCTTGGCTATTCACTTGTCTCGTTCAGGGCAATCGGTATCTCTTTGGGCGCACAGTGAGGTGCACACTCAAAGCTTGATGCAAGAGCGCAAAAACCAAAAATATTTACCTCAAGTTCATTTTCCAGATAGCCTTCGGGTGGTAAGTGACCTCGCTTCCAGTCTTGAAAGCGCGGATGCCATTTTGGTGGTGGTGCCAAGCCATGTCTTTCGTCAGGCGTTAAGCCAAGTCTCGGATATGGTTGATGTTTCCAAGAAGCATATTGCCTGGGCGACCAAAGGGTTTGAGCCGGAAAGTAAGAAGCTGTTGCATGAGATTGCAAGGCAGGAGTTGTGTAAGGATTGTCATTACACTGTGCTTTCAGGACCTACCTTTGCTGCGGAAGTGGCAAAAGGGTTGCCTACTGCAATGGTGAGTGCTTCAACTGATGAACAGGAAGCTGCTTATTGGGCGAGTTTGTTTCATCATGATGCCTTTCGTATGTATACCCAGGGCGATATTGCCGGTGTTGAAGTCGGTGGTGCTTACAAAAACATCATGGCAATCGCTACCGGTGTTAGTGATGGTTTGCACTTAGGGGCAAATGCTCGCGCGGCGATTATTTCCAGAGGCATGGCGGAGATGATGCGTTTTGCCGGATTGTACGGTGCGACACCAGAAACGCTAATGGGGCTTGCTGGGCTTGGCGACTTGGTGTTGACTTGTACTGATAATTTGTCTCGCAACCGTCAGTTTGGTTTGAAGTTGGCGTCGCCAAAGCAAACTTCTGAAAGTGCACAGCAGGAAATCGGGCAGGTGGTAGAAGGCGTTAAAGCCGTGAGAGTGGTTAAGGCCATTGCTGATGAAAAAGGACTGGATCTTCCCATTGCTGAGCAGGTGTATCAATTGGTAGAGGGTAATATTACCGCCAAGGAAGCGGCTGAGCATTTGTTGGCAAGAGAGTTAAAGGCTGAGTCTTAAAGCACTCAAGACTTGAAGTGACTAAAATCTGCCAGGTTGGGGGTATGTGTTCTGTACCCAACCTGGCAGATTTTTGTTTTTTGAAATGTCTATTTTGGCATGCTGAAGCCAAGTTGGCGCCATGCCTCATAGGCCATGACTGAAACGGCATTGGCGAGATTCAGGCTGCGGCCGCCCGGAATCATGGGGATGGTCAAGCGCTGTTCTTCAGGTAAGCTGGTGATGACATCCATAGGTAAGCCTCTGCTTTCAGGGCCAAACAAAAAAGCATCTTCGTCAGCAAACGTAGGTTCGGTATAATAGCGAGTCGTTTTGGTGGTTAAGGCGAAAACGCGGTTGGGTTGCACGGTGCGGATGCAGTCTTCGAGCGATTCATGCTCATGAAGATTGGCAAGCTCATGGTAGTCAAGTCCAGCACGACGTACCTTTTTTTCGCTTAAGTCGAAGGCGTAAGGTTTGATGAGGTGAAGATGCGCGCCCATATTTGCGCTCAAACGAATTAACGCCCCAGTGTTTTGTGGAATTTCCGGTTCATACAAGATGATGTGAATCATAGGTAACTGTTTTTTAGGATCGAGAGTTGATGGATTTATCGGTAAATTTGTGCGGCATTCATTTTAATAATCCGGTGGGTATGGCCTCCGGGAATGCTGGCTACGGCATAGAATACCAGTCTGTTTCCGGTTTTTCCAATAGAGATGTGGGGGCGGTGTTTTTAAAGGGAACCACTTTGGAGCCTAAGTTGGGCAATAAGCCTGAAAGGGTGATGGAATCTCCTTGTGGTTTGCTCAACTCAATCGGCCTGCAAAACCCTGGTGCTAAAGCCGTTATTGAACAATATTTGCCGAAGCTGAATTTGGATGAGTCGAGATTCATTATTAATGTGTCTGGTTCGTCTATTGAGGAATATGCAGAAGTAGTGCGTTTGTTCGATCAAACGGATTTGCCGGCGATAGAAGTAAACATTTCCTGTCCGAACGTGAAAAAAGGTGGTGCTGCTTTTGGTAATGATCCTGATATGGCGGCAAAGGTGGTTGAAGCTTGTCGTGCCAACACGACGAAACCGTTGATTGTAAAGTTATCGCCGAATCAGACGGATATTGCTGAAGGTGCAAGGCGTGTTATTGATGCGGGTGCCGACATGTTGTCTGCGATCAATACCTTGATGGGGATGCAAATAGACATTCATACAGCTAAGCCGACGTTGGGCAATAACCAAGGCGGTCTTTCCGGTCCGGCGGTCAAGCCTGTTGCCTTGCTTAAGGTTCATCAAGTTTATCAAGTTGCAAAACAGTATAATGTGCCGATTATTGGATTGGGTGGCATTGCCTCCGCTGAAGATGCGATTGAGTTTTTCTTGGCAGGTGCATCCATGGTCGCGATTGGAACGGCCATGGCAAAAGATCCTTTGTTGGTGAAAAAAGTAAACAAAGGTATTGCTCGTTATATGCAGCAGCATGGATATGCAAGCGTATCGGATATGACAGGTAAGTTGGCGTTGAACACCGATACCGTCCTGTGTGGTTAAGAATTTTTAGTATTTAATAAAGTAAAGAAATGAAGTCAGTAGAAGAACAGTTAGCCGTCATCAAGCGTGGCGCAGAAGAAATTTTGGTTGAAAAAGAACTGATTGAGAAGTTGGAATCAGGCAAGTCTTTGCGAGTCAAAGCCGGGTTTGATCCGACAGCACCTGATTTGCACTTGGGTCATACCGTGCTAATTAACAAGCTTAAGCAGTTTCAGGACTTAGGGCACGAAGTGTTGTTCTTGATTGGTGATTTCACTGCGATGATTGGTGATCCTACCGGTAAAAGTGCGACGCGTCCGCCACTATCGCCTGAAGATATTGAGAAGAACGCCGAGACTTATAAAGAGCAGGTCTTTAAAATTCTTGATCCAGCAAAAACGACGGTCATGTTCAATTCCGAGTGGATGGGGCAAATGACAGCGGCAGATATGATTAAGTTGGCAGCCACACAAACCGTTGCGCGTATGTTGGAACGTAATGACTTTGAAGATCGCTACAAGTCTGGAACGCCGATTGCCATCCACGAGTTTTTATATCCATTGGTGCAAGGTTATGACTCCGTGGCGATGGATGCTGATATCGAGTTGGGTGGAACGGATCAGAAGTTCAACTTACTGATGGGGCGTACGCTGCAATCTCATTTTGGCAAAAAGCCGCAGTGCACTCTAACGATGCCAATCCTTGAAGGGTTGGATGGCGTGCAAAAGATGTCTAAATCGTTAGGTAACTATATAGGTATTAAAGACGAACCGAACGATATGTTTGGAAAAGTCATGTCTGTGTCAGATGATTTGATGTGGCGCTATTATGAGTTGTTATCTTTCTTGTCCTTGGAAGAGATAGAAGAGCTGAAATTTTCTGTTGAGAATGGTGAAAACCCAAGAAACATCAAAATTAAATTAGCGCTTGAATTGATTGAACGTTTCCATTCTGCTGAAGCGGCGCAATCTGCACTAAAAGACTTCGAAACCAAGTTCTCGAAAAATGCAATTCCAGACGAAATGCCGGAGTTTACATTTAATGAAGCAATGCCTTTAGCGAACTTATTAAAAGAAGCCGGTCTGGTTGGTTCGACTTCAGATGCGCACCGTATGATTAAACAGGGAGCCGTTAAGTTGAACGGCGAAAAGATCGAAGATGGTCGTGTGACGGTTGAAGCTTGTGAAAAGCAAGTCTATCAAGTTGGTAAGCGTAAGTTTGCACGAGTGACGATTAACTGTTAAAAATCTACCAGGTTGGGTCTCTATTAAAAACGTCCTTTTGGGCGTTTTTTCGTATCCAAGAAATGTAAGTTGTTGATAGTTTGGATATTGTGATAAAAAGTGTAAAAAAAGTGTAAAAAAGTTAGGGGTAGGGCTTGCAAAGATTTTCAGAGTGATTAGAATACGCATCTCTTTCACAGGCTCTGTGAGAGAAGTTAAAAACCGATTGAGATTTTAGAAGTTTGAATCGGAAGTTTTTTGAAAAGTTCGAGTTAAAAATTTTTCAAAAAACGAAAAA
>NZ_WBJR01000001.1 GCF_009296185.1 Hydrogenovibrio sp. JE_KL2 | reverse complement strand
GTAGATGGTGCGTTGGTATCAATTGCGAAGACACGTGCGAAGTACGGTGCGGTACAAAACCGTTTGGACTACACCGTATCGAACTTGAAAAACGTAAACGAAAACATCATGGCGGCAAGAAGCCGAATTGAAGATGCAGACTTTGCGACAGAAAGTGCGAACTTGGCAAGAACTCAGATCCTACAACAGGCAGGTATGAGTATGTTGTCGCAAGCGAACCAATCGCAACAAAACGTTCTAAGTCTGTTGAAATAACAAAAACAAAAGCCCCGGATAGGGGCTTTTTGTTTAAGTTGGCGCATAATTTGTTAGAGGCTTTTCTCTAACTATGAATAAATCTTGAAAAGTCTCTTCTTTGTTTAAAGTTATTGCTCAGTTGGCCGATTTAATCATCAAGAGCTATAATAAAACAACATAAAACAACGAACAGCTCGGTTAAGTTGTAAAACTTGAACGCTTTGAGACTGGAGAAAAATTATGACCACATCAACTACACCAACAAATAGTGAACTTGGTGCAAGTATATTAAACTCTTTGGGGCTCAACAAATTTGACGTAACCACTATGTCAAAAACGTTGGCGACCGCATCTGTAGCAGCGCAAAGAGCGAATTTGGATAGTGAAAACACCAAATATACAACCGAGAAAAACGGTTATGACACCTTGCAACAAGCATTACAGGGTTTTTCTTCTCAAATTTCGGCATTAACTGACTTTTCAAATTTTCAGCAAAAATCAGTTGTCTCTTCTGATTCTAGCGTAGTAGATGCGACGGTAACCGGCGCACCTGCAAACTCAACCTACCAGATTGAAGTTCAGAACTTGGCAACTGCACAAACACTTGCCACGCAAACGGCGTTTTCTTCAGCGAATACGGCAATTGGTCAAGGAACGTTAAGCTTAACGGTTGGTGGTTCAACCACTAATATCACGATTGACTCAACCAATGACACTCTGACGGGGATTAGAGACGCAGTCAACTCCGCAGGGCTTGGTGTAACGGCTTCTGTTATTAATGTTGGAACGGGCTATAAACTTGTATTTGCTTCTTCGCAAACTGGGGCGAGTAATCAAATTACAATTGGTGTTTCAGGTGATACAGACGGTAACAATACCGATGCCAGTGGTCTGTCTCAATTGGTTAATGCCAATATGAATGAAACTGTGCCTGCACAAGATGCAACTTTTGTCTTGAATGGTTTGACCATTACGAATGCATCAAACAATATTGCAGGTGTCATTGATGGTGTCACTTTGAACTTGAAGGGGGCTGATCTTGGCCAGACCAAAACATTGCAGATTTCTTCCGATACCAGTAAGTTGGATCAAAACATTTCGGATTTTGTTGACCTTTACAATTCATTGGACAACATCCTTGGCACCTTAGGCTCTTATGATGCGCCTCCTACTGATGCGAACGGAGATCCGGTTCAAGGAGATCAGACTGGTGCGCTAAAAGGTGACCCAGCGTTAAGAGATATCAAAAACCAGATTCGCCAGGCAATGATTGACTCTATTCCTGGTTTGTCCGGTTCGATTCAATCGATGGCAGATATCGGTATTACGTCTAACCTTGATGGAACCTTGAGTTTAGATAAAGCCAAGCTTTCAGATGCATTGGCAACTAGTCCAGATGCTGTTGGTAAGTTGTTTGCTGCAAGTGCGAATGCGACAGATAATCTTGTTACCTATAAAGGTTCAACAACAGATACTGTTGAAGGTACTTATAACCTGACGGTAAACGTTGCTGCGGCACAAGCCTCAATCACTGGTGGTTCGACAGGCGGCGGCAACATTACTATCGACAACACCAACAACACGTTGCAAGTCAGTGTGGATGGAACGAGTTCTTCTACTTTGACATTGGCTGCGGGTACTTACACGCCAAACGATTTGGCCACGGCTATTGCGACAGCTATCAATAACGATGGGGCAGTCAAGTCAGGTGGTAGTAGTGTTTCGGTTCAGTACGACTCAGCAACTCAAGCGTTCACAATTAATACAGACAAATATGGTTCAACGTCAACACTGTCTTTGGATAGTGGAACACTGTTAACTTCAGGGGTAACCGGTTTAGCTGTAACTTCTCAGGTAACGGGGCAAGATGTTCAAGGTTCACTTGAACAAAACGGCACTTTTTACACCTTCTTGGGTAAAGGGCAAGATGTTACCATCAACAGTATCTTGGCAGGTTCTCCGAAAGGGCTTGAGTTTACTGTTGATGGTTCTCAAACTGGGGCAAGAGGCACGCTTACTTTCAACCGTGGTTATGCAGACAAGCTAACTAAATTGTTTGCTGATATGACAGATTCTTCAACTGGGTTGATTGGAACACGGTTGTCTAATATTCAAGAGAAATTGGACAATATTAAAGAGCAACAAACGAAAGTAGACGACCGTTATAATCAGATTTTGACGCGTTATCAAACGCAGTTTGGTGCGTTGCAAGCACTTCTAAATCAGTTGGATAACACTAAGCAGTCTTTATCAAATTCATTGGCGAGTTTGTTAAGTAGCGGTAGTAAAAAATAAAATAAGTAAATAGCCAGAATAACCAAGGGAAATATTATGAATCCATTGATGAAACAGAAGTTTCTAAGCCAATACCAACAAACTTCGTTGGAAACGGGTTTAGAGAATGCGTCTCCTCATAAACTGGTTTCAATGTTATATGATGGCGCGCTTGAAACCATGGCAAATGCGAAAGGGGCTATAGAGCGTAAAGACTATGAGTCCAAAGCACATAATTTGAATCGCGCTATTCTTATCATTGGTACATTACGCAGTGGACTTGATATGGAAAACGGCGGAGAGGTTGCCAATAACTACGCTGAACTTTATGGTTATATCAATCAAAAACTGTTGCATGTCAGTTTCAAAAACGATTTAGAAGCATTGGCAGATGTGATGGATTTGATTCGCAATTTACGCGATAGTTGGAATTTGATGCCGGACAACATGAAGTCTGCAACCAAAGATCAACTGGAAAACCTGAAAAAGATGAAGGCCAGTCGTGGATAGTCAAGTCATACAGTGCTTGCATCACTCCAAGCTGATGCTTATGCATGCCGAAAATCAAGAATGGGAAGAGTTCATTGCGCTTCATCCTGTTTGGGAAGAAGAAATCGGCAAATGTTTCGTTGATATCACTCCGCAAGAAGATGCCGAGGCTTTGGCAAATATTTTGGTGGAGTTGATTGGTGACGTCGATAAAATCCAAGGGCTTATCAAAAGTCGTATGTCGGAAATAGAAAGCAATTTCTCACGCGTTATTCAGCAGCAAAAAGCAATGAATAGCTACCTAAAATAACCCTAAAGTTTCTAAGATCATTCTTTTCATTTAAAAATCGTGCCAAATTTTTGACAACCCGCGAAAAAACCGCTATAAAGTAGGGAATGTCGAAAACGGAACGGCGACTAGATGTCTCAAGAACTTTTAACCTCTTTGGTTGGCAATGGGCCAGCCATGCAGAAAGTCAAAAAACTCATTCTTCAAGTGGCGAAAACAGATGCCACAGTTCTTATTCTCGGTGAATCAGGTACAGGTAAAGAAGTCGTCGCACAATCTTTGCATACGGTTTCAGCTCGATCAGATAAGCCATTTGTCCCTATTAATTGTGGTGCTATCCCTGGCGAACTTTTAGAGTCCGAGTTGTTTGGTCATGAAAAAGGCGCATTTACCGGTGCGATTACTGCTCGAAAAGGGCGTTTTGAAATGGCTGAGAAAGGTACGATTTTCCTGGATGAAATTGGTGATATGCCTTTACCGATGCAGGTGAAGCTGTTGCGAGTGTTGCAAGAACGTATTTATGAACGGGTAGGCGGTACACGAAGCCTTGAGTGTGATGTTCGCGTCATCGCGGCTACACACAGAAATTTGGAAGACAATATTTCCGAAGGCAAGTTTAGGGAAGATTTGTTTTACCGCTTGAATGTTTTTCCTATTGAGATGCCTGCATTACGAGAGCGTCCAGAAGACATCCCAGACCTATTCGAGTTCATGTTCCAGAAAATTAAAGGGATGAATCGAGAGATACCAATCATTTCCGAAAGGGCGATGATTGCATTACAAAACTACTCTTGGCCTGGAAATGTTCGAGAGCTTGGCAACCTTGCTGAAAGGTTATCGATTCTGTTTCCTGGTCTCACGGTCGATTATGATGACCTACCTGAAAAGTACCAAGTTGAGTTGAAAGACAATGCCTCCCTGATTAGGGTAAGTGATACTTCGCTAATTACCCCAAATGAAGCCACCGCTACCGTAGGTGACGAATCTGAGTCTAATGTTGATCAATCCAACGGCAGCACCGAGTCTTCGGGGGTTGATGAAGCTGCTTCCGGGAATGGATTAGGTCGCATTCCTGACTTAGAGTCTGGTTTGGACTTAAAGTCTTATTTGGTTGAAATGGAAGTTCAACTGATCCAAAGAGCGCTGGCGCAAACAGATGGCAATGTCTCGCAGGCAGCAAAACTCTTGCAGACCAACAGAACAACGTTGGTTGAAAAAATTCGCAAATTTAACCTCTAAACTTAAGAGTCATGTGTGTCTGAAAATACAGAACTCGAACAAAAACGGTTAGCCGAATTAGAAGCAGCTTTTGAGCTGTTTAATCAAACGTCTTCGCAATTGACCCAAGCCTATGAGTCTTTACAGAATCAAGTTGAAGATTTGCAGGCAAAACTGGCGGAAAGTGATCGAGAGAAACAAAGGGTTGGTGAACGCCTTGAGCAGCTTCTAAACCTTTTACCTGCTGGGGTTATTGTTTTGGATTTGGATCAAAAGATTATTGATCTTAATCCGGCAGCCATCGCCATACTTGGTCGTGATGCGATTGGTAGACAATGGGATGTTGTGGTTCGGAATGCTTTTTTGATGCAAGATGATGCCGGGACATTATTAACCCATAACCGTATGGCCTACCAGCTTTCAGAGTCTTTATTGACCTTCTCGGAAACTCAAGGGGAGTCCACGCAGCCGGTCGGAAAGATTCTGTTGATACAAGATGTGACTGATGCGCGCAATTTGCAACAGCATATCAGCCGTTACCAGCGTTTGAGTTCGATGGGGGAAATGGCAGCCTCACTTGCACACCAAATCAGAACGCCTTTAGCCTCAGCGTTGCTTTATGTCTCACAGTTGGATTCTGATGAACTGGATGATGATAAACGCCAAAAGTTTGTCGACAAGTCTTTGAAAAGCTTGCATCACCTTGAAAACTTGATAAAAGACATGTTGCAATATGCGAAAGGCGGGCGTGTTCATGACAAAAAAATTCAGATTGCCGAATTGATTGAAAATGTTAAACACGCAGTAGAAAGCCGAATAGAACAGTCAGAAAGTGAAATACGCTTTGGAACAATTTCTGAAGAATTGTATGTGGTTGGCGATACGGATGCGCTCTTGACAGCTTTGCAGAATTTGGTGATAAATGCGATAGATGTTGTACATAAGCATGCCAATATCACAGTGGATGTTAGAAAAATAACAGAGGGCCAAAGAGAAATGGTGGATATTAGAGTTTCGGATCGTGGCCCCGGAATTGACGAAACATTATTGAATAAGGTTTTTGAGCCTTTTTATACCAGTCGTGCTCAGGGAACCGGTTTGGGGTTGGCGGTTGTGCGTGCAGTGGCAGAGGCGCATGACGGTGAAGCATGGGTGATGTCCGTTCAAGGAAAAGGGGCGACATTTGGTATTAGACTGCCACTGATTCAAACGAAGGAGGCTGCATGACGATTGCAAAGATATTGATTGTCGAAGATGACAGCAAACTTCAAGAGGCTCTCGTTGATACGCTTGAGCTGAACAAATTTGAAGTCGTTGCGGTGAGCTCTGCGCAGGATGCTCTAGTCGCTTTGGATGATGAGATAGCGATGGTGTTCTCGGATATTCGTATGGATGGTTCGATGGACGGTTATGAGTTGATGAAACGCATTCGTGCGATCAAACCCTATTTACCGATTGTGCTGATGACCGCGTACGGCACGGTTGAACAGGCGGTAGAAGCAATGAAATCCGGAGCCGTCGACTATATTTTGAAGCCATTTGAAGCCGACATTCTTGTCGAAAAAGCCAAAGCCTACTTTTATCGTGATGCTTCCAGTACTGAAGATTTTGTAACCGCTGACCCTGCGATGATACAGCTTAAGGCCATGGCACAAAAGGTCGCAGACAGTGAGGCCAGTGTCATGATTTCGGGAGAAAGCGGTACCGGTAAAGAAGTGCTGGCGCGCTTTATTCACAACAATTCCAAAAGAAAAGATCAGCCATTTATTGCCATTAACTGCGCAGCCATTCCTGAAAATATGTTGGAAGCCACTCTGTTTGGTTATGAAAAAGGTTCCTTTACCGGTGCACTGAAATCCATGCCTGGGAAATTCGAGCAAGCGCAGGGCGGGACGATTTTCCTTGATGAAATAGGTGAAATGAAAGCCGATTTGCAAGCCAAGTTGTTGCGCGTATTGCAAGAAAGGGAAGTGGAACGAATCGGTGGATTGAAGTCTGTGGACTTAGATGTCAGAGTGTTGAGTGCCACCAATATCGACATGAAAAAAGCCATTATGAATGGCGATTTCCGCGAAGACCTTTTTTATCGACTCAATGTATTCCCAATTAAATTGCCTTCGTTGAAAGAGCGTCCTAAAGACATAGCCGCGATTGCTGAAAGGCTGCTGCAAAGACATTGTGGCAATAATCGCGTTGAACCCATGATGTCCGCACCGGCTATGAAAGCACTTTTACAGTATCCGTGGCCGGGCAATATCCGTGAGCTGGATAACGTTATTCAGCGCGCTCTGGTAGTGATGTCTGGTAACACCATTCATGAGAACGATATTCTATTGGATGATGTTCCTAGATATGCGCCGACTGCCCCGGCGGAGGTCTATGAAGCTCCAAAAACAGCGTCTGTACAAGAAGAGCCCGAAATGGACGAACTGTCAGAGTCAGAGCCGATGTCTATGGATTTGAAAGAGCGAGAAGTGCAACTGATTTTAGAAACGCTTAAAGCCAATGGTGGTCATAGGCAAAAAACGGCAGAGGCTTTGAATATCAGTCCTAGAACGCTTAGATACAAGTTGGCGAGATTCAAAGAACAAGGTTTGGAAGTCATGTAATTCAATATTTGCCGGGAACCCCCAACCTGGCAGATTTTTGAAGTCGGAAATTTGACACTTTTTTGGCATGTCAATTGCTGAATTGTGTCATAATTGAAAGAAATTGACGGTTGGTTTATTTGAGATAGAATGACTCAAATATGCTGATTTTAGACACTGGAGTGGTTGAAAGAATGAGTCAAACAATTGATACGCAAAGCTTAATGATGCAAATGCGAGCACTTGCTTCTGAAGCTGCATCCAAATCTGCGCAGCCAGCCGAACAAGCGACAGGCACGAAGAGTGCGGAAAATTTTGCCGACCTTCTGTCCCAATCTGTGAATGCGGTAGCTGAACAGCAAAATAAAGCTTCCGAGTTGAAAGATGCTTTTGAGCGCGGTGATAAAGTTGATTTGACAGAAGTCATGATTCAGGCACAGAAGGCTAGTTTGTCTTTTCAAGCAATGACACAGGTTCGTAACAAACTTGTAGAAGCTTATAAAGACATCAAGAACATGCCGATTTAATTACAAGGATTCTGTAGTCGATGGCTGAACAACCTGTAATGGATTCAAACTTGAATACGGTTAAACCGTCAGCGGCATCGACTCTCATTAAAAACCTCACCTCTTTGTCCGTTGCTAAACAAGTTAGCCTTGTCATAGCGCTGGCAGCCGCTATTTCTCTAGCGGTAGGGATTGTCTTATGGTCTCAGGCGAAAAACTACACGCTTCTATTTGGCAGTATGGACGCCAAAGACCTAACCGAAGTCATTCAAACGCTAGATCAAGAAAAAGTCCCTTACAAGTTAGACGAAGGCTCCGGTGCGATTCTGGTACCGGATGATATTGTTCACTCATTGCGTCTTAAGCTTGCCGCTCAAGGTTTTCCTAAACAAGCCCCAACGGGTTATCAGATCCTAGATCAAGATCAAGGCTACGGGATTTCTCAGTTTAAAGAAACCACGCAATATCACCGAGCACTAGAAGGTGAGCTGGCTAAGTCTGTTGAGACGATTAATTCCGTGAAGTCGGCGAGAGTCATGCTGGGGCTGCCGAAACGTTCTGTCTTTGTCAGAAAGCAGAGAGAAGCTACTGCTTCGGTTGTGGTGACGCTTTATCCAGGTCGTGGCTTGAGCGATGAGCAGGTAAACGCAATTGTTTACTTGGTGTCGTCAAGTGTACCTAACTTACAGCCTAAAAATGTGACAGTAGTAGACCAGCAAGGTAACTTGTTGACGAGTGACCAACAAATCGGTGGTATGAGTACTAGCCTGAAACAATTGGCCTATACACGACAAATTGAAGATACCTTATCACGCAGAATTACGCAGTTGTTGTCTCCGATTGTAGGCGGGAATCATAAAGTCCGTGCTCAAGTGACGGCAGAGATGGATTTCACTCAACAAGAGCAAACAAGAGAAAACTATCAGCCTGATCCAGAAGCCATTCGTTCTGAGCAAGAAATCAAAGAAGTAAACAATAAGCCTGATCCAGGCGGAATTCCTGGTGCCTTAACCAACCAACCTCCTAGAGCAGGTGTAGCGCCTGAAACAGGTTATAAAGGGTCTGGTGCTTCCGGTGGTGTTCAAAGTTCAAAAGAAAAAACTACTAAGAACTATGAACTTGACCGGACGGTTTCTCATATCAAAAACGCGGTGGGTTCAATCAGACGCCTTTCTGTTGCGGTGGTCATAGATGACAAGACAGATGTGGATGCCGATGGTAAGACAAGCAAGAAACCGCTGACAGAAGATGAATTGAAGCGTTATCGTCAGTTGGTGAGTGATGCTGTCGGGCTTGATGAAACTCGCGGTGACACACTGAGCATTGTAAACGCTGCCTTTGCCCCAGAAGTCCAACAGTCTTATGAAGTGCCTAAGATTTGGGAGCAATCATGGTTCTGGAATTTGGTAAAACAAGTGCTTGCGGGTCTTGCCGTGCTGATCATTATCTTCGGTGTGATTCGTCCTATGTTGAGAGACCTGTCGAAACAAGACGAAGTCTTTACCGACTACTTGGAAAATGTTCCTCTTGAAGATGAAGAACTGGAAAATGCAGACGAGATTTCCAAAGCGCTTGAACAAATGAATGAAGAGGTCAAAGCGACCGCTGAAGAAGTGCAGGAAGAGTCTCAAGAAGAGAAAGAAATTATCGAGAAAGTCAAAGCCATTGTCGCAGCCAACCCGAAAGTGGCATCGCATATTATTAAGCAATGGATGAAACCATCGGAAAAAGGTAAGTAATCATGCCTAAGTCAAATATTGAAGAAGTTGATGAAATAGAACTGACAGGTTTGGAGAAAGCTTCCATTCTACTGTTGGCTTTGGGTAAAGATACGGCCTCTAAGGTATTGGCGCATTTGAACCCTAGAGAAGTTCAGCAAATCGGTACGGCGATGACGAGTGTGACGGATGTTTCGCACAGCGACATCCACTATGTCATGCATGATTTTATGGATGAGTTAGGGGAAGATGCTCTGGGCGTTAACCCAACCGAATATGCACAGTCTCTGATGGTGGATGCATTGGGCGACGGCGGCGGCGGTTTGATGGATGCTGCGATGTTGGGTGATCAAATCAAGGGCTTGGAAGCATTGAAGTGGATGCATCCGTCTACCATCTCCAATATGCTTCGTAATGAGCATCCTCAGGTAACGGCGATTGTTTTGTCTTACTTTGATCCAGAACTGTCTGCTGAAATCCTAAGAGGGCTGCCTGAGCGTTTCCAATCTGAAATTGTGTATCGTATCGCTACGTTAACGACTATTCAGCCTAGAGCACTATTTGATTTGAATGATGTTATTCAAAACGCTTCCAGTGACGGTGAGGGTGGTAAATTGGCAACGATTGGTGGTGAGAAAAAAGCCGCAGAAATCCTTAACTTCGTTGGGAGTGGAATTGACTCGCGTGTATTGGATGAGATTGCGGTTGAACATGAAGATATCAGTAAAGCCATTCAAGACAAAATGTTCGTCTTCGAAGATATTAGTGGTATCGAACCTCGTGGTATCCAAACAATTCTTGCCGAAGTACCGAATGAAGTACTTAAGGTTGCATTGAAAGGTGCGGATCAAAATATGATTGATCTATTCCTTGGCAATATGTCTAAACGTCAGGCTGAAATGTTGAAAGAAGAGCTGGAAATGAGTGGTCCAGTCAAACTCAGCGATGTTGAAGATGCTCAAAGATCTATTATTCAAACGGTTAGACGTTTGGCAGATGAAGATAAAATCGTTATGCCAGGCGGTGGTGAGGAGTTTGTATAATTTATGTCAATGGAGACTGAAAAGGAAGGTATGTCGTCAAACCTTGATGAGCAAGAAGACCTTCCTCAAGCGACCGTTATCAGTTCGGATGCTTTCAATGCTCCCGAGGTAAAAGCTTGGAAGTTTGCCAATCTGGAAGAGCAGGCAAAACAAGAGCATCAAAAAATGCGCGATGATGTGTTGGAGAAGCTTCGCAAAGAAGTGGAACCTCAAGTTCGTGAACAATCCATATTGATTAAAAGACAAGCCTTCGAAGAAGCCCAGAAAAAAGGCTATGAGGAAGGTTTCCAGCAAGGCGTCAAAGCTGGGCGATTAGAAGGCAAAGGCCAAGCCCAAAAAGAAGCAGAAGAACGTTTAGTACCCCAAGTCAAATCTTTGCAAGAACTTGCAGAGTTCATGGTTACCCCCTATCAGCGTATAACGGAGCAAGTGTTTGCACAGTTAGCTGCGTTGTCGATTGAAATTGCTAAAAAAGTAGTTGAGAAGGAAATTGCACAACATGAAGATTGGGTTCTTGAAGCGGTAAAAAAATCCGTTGAACGTCTTCCAAATGAAGTTGAACCAATAGAAGTGCATTTGAATCCCGAAGATAAACAAATTGTGGAAACTTATGCAGAAGATTCTCGTACCAACTGGGTGCTGATTTCGGATGAAAACATTCCTACAGGCAGCTGCAAGGTCAAACAGAATGCATCAACTTTGGTGAATGATTGGCGAGAGCAGTTGGAAACGCTGTTAGAAGAAACTTATGCCATAGCAGAAAAACTTTCAGAACCAGAAGAAACTCCTACTTCAGAGGACGCGCCAGCTAAGACTTCACCTGATACTCAAACGTCACCAGAAAGTACTCATCAAGAACAAACCGCAGACGAAACATCTTCTTCGCCTAACCTATAGAGAGAAGATGGCATGCTTAAACAGCTTTTCAACCAATACCTATCCCATAAAACCACAGAACTCATTGAGCAGATTCCTGATGTTTCCCCTCTAAAAGTAGAAGGGAGACTGACTCGAAGTGTTGGAATGACACTTGAAGTTGAAGGAACTTTTGCACCGATTGGTTCTAGATGCCAAATTCAGTCTCAATCTCATGGTGATGTCGAAGCTGAAGTGGTCGGGTTCAATGGCGATCGTTTATTTTTGATGCCGATTGGTGATGTACAAGGCTTGGAGCCTGGTGCAAAAGTGACACCGATACCCGGTGGCATTAAGGTCGGTGTCAGCGAAGCGATGTTGGGACGCGTATTGGATGGAACAGGGAAACCATTGGATGGTAAGTCGCCAGTTGTGTGCGAGGATCGTGTTCCACTCCATGGTAGAAAAATCAACCCCTTGGAGCGTAGTCCTATCGAAGAACCGCTTGATGTCGGCATTAAAGCAATCAATGCGTTATTGACGATTGGCAAAGGACAGCGTGTTGGTTTGATGGCGGGCACAGGGGTTGGTAAAAGTGTACTTTTGGGAATGATGACTCGCTACACCGAAGCCGATATTGTCGTTGTCGGTTTAATCGGCGAACGTGGCCGAGAAGTAAATGATTTTGTAAGGAATAATTTGGGGCCTGAAGGATTAAAACGAGCAGTCGTGATTGCAACCCCTGCGGACGTTTCTCCTTTGATGAGAATGCATGGAGCCATGTTGGCAACGGCCATTGCCGAGTACTTTAGGGACAAAGGCAAAAAAGTGTTGTTGTTAATGGATTCTTTAACGCGTTTTGCGCAGGCTCAACGAGAAATTGCCCTAGCCGTAGGTGAACCACCTGCCAGTAAAGGTTATCCACCTTCGGTGTTCGCAAAGCTACCGCAATTGGTGGAAAGAGCGGGTAATGGCTTTGAGAATGGCGGTTCAATAACGGCAATTTATACCGTGTTGGCTGAAGGGGATGATCATGTCGATCCAGTTGTGGATTCGGCAAGAGGGGTGTTGGATGGGCACATTCTCTTATCAAGAGATATTGCCGATTCAGGCCGTTATCCGGCAATCGATATAGAGTCTTCGATTAGTCGTTTGATGATTGACATTGTTCCTAAGGAACAAATCAGTGTGGCACGTCGTTTTAAACAGATATATTCCAACTATCAGAAAAATATTGATTTGATTAACGTTGGTGCCTATCGTCAAGGAAGTGACAGAGAAATTGATTTGGCGATAGCCAAACATACGATTTTTAATCAATTCCTTTCTCAAGATATTAGTGAAAAATACACAATTGAAGAAAGTGTTCAATCCTTAAAATCCGTTGTTTTATAAAGTAATTTTCAATGTTAAAACGTTTGGCAAGAATGAAAAAATTGGTCGAACTTGCGCAAGGCGACCTTGAAAAAGCATCAACTTACCTGAAGGGAATTCAGCAACAGATTGCTTTGCATCAGAACCAGATCGATTCATTAAAGTCTTATCAAGTCGACTACATTCAGCAACTAACTCGAAGAGAATCGACGACTTTACAACAGTTGAATACCACCCAAGCTTTTTTGGACAAGCTCAATACGGCAATTGATCAGCAGACCGAAGAGGTAGCGCGCCTTAATGAGGCAGCAGATGAAGCAGAAAAATCCTGGATTGAATTCAAGACCCGGGAGCAAGCGTTGGTTAAACTTTACGAAAAACTCAAAAAAAATCATGATGTTAAAATGGATAAGGCTGAACAAAAAATTCTTGATGATCTGAGTGGAAGACAGTTTTTTCTCAGTAACCAATCGGATGATTAATCTCGTTTCCCCAATATTTTGTGAAATTGGCTTGCTAGTTGCTTTGACATGGATAAAATCACCAACTCAATTGCAAAGAGCATGTTTATGAATGGACAAATTAGCCTATTAAATGCCATTTCCGAAAAAGAGTCCCAGACAAGCAATGTCGAGCGGCAAACTTTGCCTAAGAGCTCTAATGCATTTGCCTTATTAATGGCTGGCAATCCTTCTAATAAATCAGTTGAGAAGCACACGGCTGGGGCTGATAAGGGTAAAGAGGCGGTTGCATCTGCAGACCAAGATTCTTCAGACAAAAAAACCAAAGAACGCGATAGTAAGAGTGTGAAAAAGGCACTAGATGATGTACTGCCCCAGCTTTCTTTGAAAGGCACGCCTTTAACAGTTTCTAAAAGCAGTTCGACACCAGTTGTTTCAACATCAACTGATGAGGCGACTTCTGCTCAACCTTCAAGCGATACATCTGATGGTACAGACGCAACCGATACAAATGTCCTTGCGAATGTACCTATGCAAACGGATGGTAATGCGACTTTGCCCTCAACATCATCCGTAACAGCAGATAGCGCTTCGGATGTTTCAGATGTTGAGGGTGAAGCATCTGGTGCTTCGAGCGCACAAAATGTAGCAACAGTTGCAAGCAGTATTGCTGCCAGTACCCCATTAACGGCTTCTTCGGTAGATGAAGAGTCCTCACCAAGTGATGATAAGCGAGCTAATGTAAAAACGGTTGGGGTTGAAAATGCGACCACCAATCAGAATAAAGTAACTGGGACAGATGTCAAACTGGCAGAAGCTACGTCACCGGTTCAGGTTCCGGCAGATAATGCAAAAGCTGAATCCTCGGTAGCGCCAAATGCAGCGCCATTGGCAACTGATATGAAAACCGTTGAGGATGTGAGTAAAACTGCTGCCTCCGCACCTGTAGTTCAAGAGGTGAAGGACGTAGATAAAAGTTCTACCACGGTACAACCAAGCACCGTTGACAGCCAAAAGGTCAATGCTAACCCTAACCCAACGGTTACTGCTCAAGTTGCAACGACAACGACTCCTGCTACCGATAAATCACAGGTGGCAGTGGCTTCTCAATACACTGGGAATCAAGTGGCATCTAATGCTAACCCTGCTGCAAACACTACCAGTACGGCATCTAGCGTTACAACGTCAAGCTCTGATAGTTCAGCAGGACAACAAAGTGGTGGGCAGCAAAGTTTTTCTCAAAATGGGCAAGGCAATCAGTCATCCCAGAGCAACTTGTTGAATCAATTTGTGCAGTCTCAGATGCAAGCCCATCAATCGGCAGTGCAACAAGCAGCCGTGAAGCACTTCAATGATTTGTCTATGAATGCAGGCTCAACGACTGCGGATTCATCAAAGCTTCTAGGCAGCCTAGGGTTTGACAACAAAGCGCAATTACCGCCAGGTATGCAGGGAATCGTTTATTCACTGCGCTCTCCACAGTGGAGCCAGGCATTAGGTCAGCGTATGGTTTATATGGCTAATAACAAAGTTCAGGAAGCAAAAATTACGTTAAACCCTGAAAAATTAGGCCCTGTTCAAATAAAATTACACCTAGATAAGAATCAGCAAGTTCATGTTGCGATGTCGGCTCACCATCATATGACTAAAGAAACGATGGAAGCAGCTATTCCAAAATTGCGAGAAATGTTTGATTCGGCCGGGATTGACCTAGGTTCAATAGACGTGAACCAAGATAGTCAGTTTGAAGCGCAACAACAGAATAATGAACAAGGAAGTCAACAAGGCAATGCTTTCGGGCAGTCTCTTTCAGATGAAAGTGAACATGAAAGCACGCCGATTATTGTCAAACAAACCGATGGTTTGATTGATTATTATGCATAGCCGAAAGGAATGAGTGTTATGAAAGGTTTTATACAGTTTTGTTTTAGCTTAGCCGCTATGGCCTTTTTGCCAACGGCCTATGCAGGAGGTTCAGAGATGTTAGGACAATCGACTATGGGCATTGTTATTATCGCCGTTATCGTCGCGGCAGTAATTGCCGGAGCACTGGTTTACTTATTTTGGTGTAACCGCGCGGGCGTTTGTGATCAGTCTGAACTGGTTGCGAACATTAACAAAGTGGTTTCTGAGTCTGACTACTCTTCAAAAGTAACGTCATCCTCTTCTGATCCGAAATTGCTGTCTTCCATCAACGAATTGATGGTAAAGCTTCAAACACAGGTTTCTGAAAAAGATGAAGCATTGAATGAAGCAAACGCTAAGATCAGTAACCTGCAATCAGAGATCGAATCTTTGAATGATACGATTGCTTTTTGTCAGCAGCAAAATCAAGCGTTGGAAGCTAAACCCAGTATGGATGCCGAAGTTGGTGCAAAATTGGTAGAATTGTCCGACGATTTTTCTGATGCGGTTGCGAAGATGGGAGAAGGAACCAAAATAGGGATGGATTCCGCTTCTAAGGTTATTTCAGAAGTTGGGGGGCTGACTGAGGAAGTCAACCAAGCATCAAGCGTTATTATCAAGCTTGAAGAAGACAGTAATAATATCGGAACGGTATTGGTACTGATTCGAGATATTGCAGAGCAAACAAATTTATTGGCGCTAAATGCGGCAATTGAGGCAGCACGTGCAGGTGAACATGGAAGAGGCTTTGCTGTTGTTGCCGATGAAGTACGTCTGTTAGCTGGGAAAACACAACAGGCTACAACTGAAATTCAAGGCATTATTGAGGAGCTACAACAACGTGCCCGTAATGCGGTTGAAGTAATGAGCAACGGGAAGGACAAAGTGGAATTGACTCGATCCCAAGCTGCGAACGTTAATGAACTACTGTGTGATATTAATGAACAGTTGGATAAACTGAAATCAGTTCAGACAGAGTTACAACAAGCGGTCGCGGAAATTTAAACTAAAAGATTGAGTTAACGGGATTTTCTAAATGAAAGCAATTGTCGGCACACTGGTGGTAATAGGATGTCTTCTGGGAGGTTATTTACCTCACGGGAGCTTTGGTATCCTGATTCAACCATTAGAGGTTGTGATTATCTGTGGTAGTGCATTTGGTGCTTTCATTATTGCGAACCCGGGTTGGGTCATTAAAAAGAGTTTCTCTGCGGCTTTGGGGCTTGCAAAACCGTCTCCCTACAATAAAGACACCTATATGGAATTGTTGGGGTTGATGTTCAGATTGTTCAACAAAGCAAGAAGAGAAGGGTTGATGGCGATTGAAGCGGATGTTGAAGAACCGCATGACAGTGAGCTGTTTAATTCGTCACCAAAGATTATGGCGGATCATCATGTTGTCGACTTTATTTGTGACTATTTGAGATTGATGATTTCCGGGGCAAGTAACCCTTATCAGTTAGAAGACTTGATGAATCTTGAGATGGATACGCATCACCACGAAGCGTTGGCACCATCTGAAGCCATCGGGAAAGTAGCAGAAGCTTTGCCTGGTTTCGGTATCGTTGCCGCGGTATTGGGGATTATCGTTACGATGAGTTACTTGGATGCAGGACCGTTGGAAATTGCCCATCATATGTCTGTGGCATTGGTAGGGACATTCCTCGGTATTTTGGCGGCTTACGGTTTTGTTGCGCCGATCTCAGCGGATTTGGCCAACAGAGCAAATGATGAGGGCGCTTTTTACGGCACCATTAAGGCGTGTTTGATGGCAAACTTGAATGGTTATGCGCCTCAAATCGCGATTGAATTCGGCAGAAAAGCCGTCCCTGGAGTCAATAGACCTAACTTCCAGGAAGTGGATGAATTCTTGCAAACCTTAAAATAGAGGCTGCTGATTAAACTGGGACAAGACCTATGGCTGATGAACAGTCAATAATTATAAAACGCCTGACAAAATGCCCGCACTGTGCCCATGGTGGCGCATGGAAGGTCGCATTCGCCGATTTTATGACGGCGGCAATGGCGTTCTTTTTGATGCTATGGGTATTGAGTGGTGTCAATGACGACGAAATGAAGGCGATGGCTGAATATTTTCGTGATCCAAGCGTCATTGAAGCCTCACCAAATGTGTTGGTGAAATCCAAGGAAGCAGGACAAAGCTCTAATTCGGTTATTGATATGGGCGGCTTCAAGGACGCGCCACAACATTCGGAAGATGATGGCAAGCTAATCGATGCCGCAGAAAAGAAAGCCGAAGCGGCTCAAATGTTGGATTTGAAGCAACAAATTGATCAGAAAATTGATCAAAGCCCCGAACTGAAGGATTTGAAGAACCAGTTAAAGATAGATTTGACGCCGAACGGATTGCAAATACAGGTTCTTGATGATCGCAAAAAGCCCATGTTTGAGTCAGGGGTTGATTTGCCTAAAGACTATGCTGCGAAGTTGCTGGAACAAGTTGGTCAGGTGCTATCAAAAACACAAAATCGAATCAGTATAGCGGGGCATACGGATTCATCGAGTTACCACTCGAATGCAGCCTATACCAACTGGGAGTTGTCTGCCGACAGAGCCAATGCAGCAAGACGACTTTTGATTGAAGGAGGGGTAAACCCTAAAAAAATCGCACAAGTAGTCGGGTTATCTGATACGGTGCCATTTGATAAGGAAAATCCGTATAATCCACGGAATAGACGTATAAGTATTGTCGTCTTGAACAAGGAAGCGGAAGATAGGCTGAAAAGTCTGAGTGACGCACCGGGGGTAGAAGATTTGTCAAAAGATTTATCAAAATCTCCGGAAACTCAAACAACGACGGATGCCACCAAACCACAGGTGAATCCGGTACAGGAACCTATTTCTCCTCCAGTGACCGGCACACCGGCATCACATTAATTTGGTTGTAAAGCAATAAGGGAAAAGCTATGGCGGAAGAAGCAAAAGAAGAAGCGACAGAGAAAAAGGGTGGTGGCAAAGGCATTATTATCATTCTCTTGGTGGTAATGATTTTGCTGATAATCGGGATTGGGGTGTTAACCTTTTTCCTTCTGACATCCAAAAACCATGAAGGTGGCGGAGATTCAGCAGCCGCTGAACAACACGCATCTGCTGAACACGGAGATGCAAAAGAAGAAGTGAAAGACGGTATTGTCCGTAGTTATTCTCCGAAGTACAAACAGTATGATCCACCAGAGCCAGGCGCTGCACCGCAGTATTTTGCGATGGAACCTTTTGTTGTGAACTTCAAAGGTCAGGGACAAGCTAAATTCCTAGCGGTCACCATTAAATTCATGACGCATTACCCTCAGTTGGTAAAAGACATGGAAAACTATCGCCCTATGCTGCGAAATGACATTACGGCGATGTTGAGAATTCAGACTTACACCGAGTTGAACCAGGATAACGGGCAGCAGGTTTTGGCTGATAAGATTTTGAAAATTGCCAAAGCGGATTTGGAAAAAAACAATATTTATCCTGATTTGCTTGAAGCGGTATATTTTGATCGTTTTGTAATGCAGTAATAGAGAACTGGATTTAAAGAAATGGAAGATATATTAAGTCAAGACGAAGTCGATGCCCTATTAAGGGGTATGGGCGGTGGCGACATTGATACGGAAGATGATGATGCTTCCGAAGCGACGTCTGCCAAAGTCTATGACTTTACCAACCAAGAAAGAATTGTTCGTGGTCGTTTGCCGGCATTGGATATTATCAATGAGCGGTTTGCGAGAGGGTTTCAGCGTCATTTTAACGAGATGATTATGTCGAGCGTTGAGGTGACGGCTGGTGAAGTGAAAATCATCAAAATGATTGATTATCTTCGAAACCTTTTTGTACCGACCAGTCTGAACATTTATCGTATCAATCCTTTGAACGGCGTGTCTCTGTTCACGCTCGATTCGAAATTGATTTTTACCGCGGTGGATATCTATTTTGGTGGTACAGGGCTTTTACCATTCAAGATAGAAGGGCGTGAATATACCCCTGTTGAGATGAGTATGGTTAGAAGTATCTTGGATATTTCTTCCGAAAACTTGCGTAAGGCCTGGGGGCCTGTAATGGATATCGAAATCGATTACATGCACTCAGAAATGAATCCGAAGTTTGCCAGTATTGTTGAAGCGACTGACATGATCGTAGTAAGTCCGATTAATGTTCGCTTTGAAGGTGTTGAAGGTCGTGTCGATATTGTCATGCCTTATGCCATGCTTGAGCCGGTTAGAGACAAACTTGAAGAAGGGATGTCTAACCTGCAAGGTGAATCAGATAACCGTTGGTCTCGTACGCTTAAGGAAGAAGCGAAAAACATCGAAATTGATATTTCGGTTAGTTTGGCTGAGCTGAAGATGAACATGGATGATCTGATGAAGATGGAAAAAGGAGACATCATTCCGATTGAAATGCCGGAAAGAGTCGCTGTTAAAGCCGAGGGTATTGCTTTTCTAAAAGGAAAACTGGGTGAAAGCAATGATAAAAAAGCGGTGAAAGTGGAAGAAATTCTTCGTCACCCTGCTTATTCGGAGAAAATGATAGAAAACATGAAGGAATGGTACGATGAGTGAAGAAGATGATATGAGCGCATGGGGTGATGCGCTATCAGAACAAGCTGACGCTGAAGGTTCATCGACTGGTGAAACCTCATCTGCTGAAGATGATCCTTGGGGAAGTGCTTTAGCTGAGCAAGCAGAAGTTGATGCAAGTGCGCAAGGTGATATTGACGCAGCTTCTTTTGATGCGCTTGAGAAAGGGCGTGGAGAAGGTGGTGAGAAGGTTGATTTGGATGTATTACTCGACATCCCGGTAACGCTTCAGCTTGAAATCGGTCGTGCTAAAGTCTCGATTCGTAACCTGCTTTCTTATACGCAAGGTTCGGTCATTGAGATGGACCGTTTGGCTGGTGAGCCTTTGGATTTGTTGGTAAACGGAACATTGATTGCGCACGGTGAAGTGGTGGTTATCAATGATAAGTTCGGTGTGCGTCTAACGGATGTGGTTAGCCCACAAGAGCGAATCAAAAAGCTTAAATAACTTCTCTGATAGTGAATAAAAAAGCGGCAATTGCCGCTTTTTTATTGTCTGAAAAACACTAAAATCTGCCAGGTTGGGGGTTACATTTCCGCTAAGCGGTTATACAAAGATTCGTTACATCGCCCAAGCATTTTAGAAAAAGTATCTTTGTCTTGCGGCGTCCAGTCCTTAAACATTTCGTTGATTCGCTTGATTCGAATTTCGCGCATTTCAGTGGCGAGCGTTCTCCCTTTTTCTGTCGACGTCACCCAGGTAATACGTCGATCTGATGGGTCACTTTCCTTCGTAACCAAACCGTTCAACTGCATTGCCGAGACCTGTCTTGTTACGGTTGTTGCGTCCAAGGCAAGGATGGCGGCGAGGTCATTGATTTTCTTGGCTTCTGCCTGAACCTGTAGTAGTAATAAGTAGTGGGAGCGTTCAAGAGGGTAGTTTCGCCTCCTGTTCAAGGCTTCCAGTAAACGCATTAGTAGCGCCATTTCTTGTTCTAATGATTCCGCGGATAAATATTGATCAGGTGTCAAAGCAATTCCTTTTCGTTTTCTTTCAAATTCAATATATCAAATATCGGCACTGAAATTTTACGTTGTTCAGTCAGTAGAAAATAAATTATAATCTGTATTATACAGATATTAAGTTTTTAGGGTATGAACATGTCTAGTGAAGCTTCATCCGGTCTAACCTCAAAAGGGCCTAACTTTCTCAATCAGCCCAAGGCAGTTTGGGCAACGGCATTTGCTGCTGTAGTGGGCTTTATGTCGATAGGGTTGGTTGACCCGATTTTGACATCCATCTCCAAAGGGTTAAGTGCAACGCCGACACAAGTTTCTTTATTGTTTACCAGTTATTTTTTCGTCACCTCCGTGATGATGATTTTTACCGGATTTATCTCCAGTCGTATAGGAGGGGGTAAGACATTACTGCTGGGCGCATTTTTCATTATTGTTTTTTCGGCTTTATCTGGTATGTCATCTTCAGTAGCCGAATTGGTAGGCTTTCGTGCCGGGTGGGGCTTTGGTAATGCATTGTTTGTTGTGACGGCATTATCCGTTATCGTCGGATCCTCTCGTGGTGGAACCGTGGCTGCAATTTTGATGTATGAGTCGGCGCTCGGGCTGGGTATTTCCGCTGGGCCATTATTGGGGGGCGTTTCTCGGCGCGCATTCGTGGCGTTATCCATTCTTTGGCACAGCGGTTTTAATGACGATAGGTTTTATTGCCATTTGGCTTTGGCTGCCGAAGCAGCCGTTGCCTGTCAAAAAGACATCCATATTGGATCCTATTAAAGCATTGGGTCATAGTGGACTTTTGACGACGGCTTCCAGTGCCTTTTTCTATAACTATGCTTTTTTTACGGTGCTGGCTTTTGTACCTTTTGTGTTAGATATGTCCGCTCATGCGGTAGGGATGATTTTCTTCGGCTGGGGCGTTTTACTGGCATTGTTTTCAGTGATTGTCGCTCCCAAGTTACAAATGCGATTCAGTGGGCTTCAAATCCTGTTTGCAATACTTCTCACCTTCAGCTTTTTGCTATTGCCTTTGGCAGTAAGACCGACATTATCATATCGGTGGTTGTTTCCGGTGCGTTGATTGGTATTTGTAATACGGTTTATACCGAGATGGCTTTGGAGGTTTCCGAGGTTGAAAAACATGTTGCTTCTGCGGGCTATAATTTTGTGCGTTGGTTTTCAGGGGTGATAGCCCCCTTTTCAGCTCCTTTGGTTGCACAACATTTCGGTAGTCAATGGGCATTTATCATTGCTGCAATTGCATTGATTATTGCGCCGAGTATTTTATTTATTCGTAGAGCTTCATTGGGAAGGTTTGCGGAAAATTATATCGAAAATACCATTCATGAAACGGCTATAGCGGGGCAACAAAGGAAAGGGAAATTGCTTCTGGTTACTTTCGATAGGGCAGAGCAACCATTATTGGCTAGAGCTATTGAACAAGCCAAGAGTCGGCAGTTATTCGTTCACGTTGCGTATATTCATACCTATGACGTGTTTGATGAAGACATTGCCGAGTCGGAATCTTACGAAGCATCAAAACAGCTTTTGAAAAAAGCGTTACGTCGCTTTGAAGATAAAGGCATTGATGCGGAAGGTGAAGTGATTGAGTCTCCAAAGGTACGCCTGTATGACAGTCTTAAAGCTATTCTTCACAAAATCAAGCCAGACTATGTGATGCTGCCTAAAGGCATGGAAGACGAGGTTAAGGCGCTGGAATTGATTCGGGATAACAAAAGCTCTTTTGTTCATGGTTCAGTGCAGTTGGTTTGAAAATATTCTATTAACGGTGAAAGCGATGGGTCGTTTCGGAAGGGGTTTCACCAAAAAGCTGCTTGTAGTCTTTGCTGAATTGTCCTGCATGCCAAAATCCCCAATAAGAGGCAATATCAGCAATAGATTGATCTTCTTTGGCTTCTTTTAAAGCACGCCTAACCTGATTCAAACGCATGGTTCTCAAAAATTTGAGTGGACTACAGCCCAGTATAGTTTCGAAACTGTACTGGAGTGTTCGGCGACTCACATAGGCAATTTCACACAGTTCGGTAATGGTAACGGGCACATCATTTCGACATTCATTCAGGTAAGCTTTGACTCTATCAACCACTGCCTTTCTGTGTTGATAGCTGGGAATGAGGTTAGAAGTACCGCCTAGCTCCTCAGGTAATGCATTAATAATGGCAGTAACGAGAAAGTCTTGTTTGATTTTTTCGGAAATAACATGTTTTTCAGACTGGATCATAAAACGTTTAAGCAACGCTTGAAGTAGCAAGTTTTGTTCTGGAGTAACGCGGAACTGGAGAGATTTATAAAGTGGACTGCTCAGCAAGTCGACGCTTTGTTTCTCGGCGATGGATTTTAAAACAGTTTCTTCCAATACAACCCCATAGATAGAAAAGTCTTCAGGTGTTACTAACTCAAACTCTTGATCCCCCACATGGCATGCAATGGTATCTTTGCTGATTAATTGCCCGTTAATTCTACTGTCCTTCTGATCTTGAAAGGGAATACCAAACCAAATGGCATTCGACCAGAGTTGGCAATCCTGGTGTAACGCGTTGCTGGTATATTCTTGAAAAATATGGACGTGATCGCTTTCGATTTTATCAGTACGACCATAGAATTTCCCATTACTGATCTGAGCATATTCTTGTGACCAATTCGTCAAACTGTCTGCTTGATGATCAATATCCACCGTCTCTATCACGCACTTTTTGAGTGCGGAAAGCGTATTCTTTTGGTGCTTTGTAAATTCCATATTTATCGAATCCAAAATTCTATAAATCAAATGTCGTTATAAATGCATTTTAAATGTCTGATATTTAAAGTCTTTTTTAAGTTTGCCAAAACTTGATAGTCTCAAGGAATGCTTCTGGCTGTCTGTCTTAACAACTGAATAAGCAATCTTTATTCCTAACTAAAAACAAGAAGCATTCAAAGATGGAGTGTGGCAATTAATGAGTACTGCTTACAAATATGTGTTGGGTCAGCAGACATATCATTTTAAAAACTTAACAGACCTTATGGCCAAAGCTACGCCCGCTCGTTCGGGCGATAGACTCGCGGGCGTTATGGCTAATTCTGCCGTGGAGCGTTCTGTTGCACAGATGGCATTGGCAGATCTGCCTCTCAAGACTTTTTTGGACGAGGCGCTTGTTCCTTACGAAATAGACGAAGTTACGCGATTGATTATAGATGAACATGATGCTGAAGCGTTTTCACTCATTTCCCATTTGACGGTAGGGGATTTCAGGAACTGGTTATTGAGCGATGCCGTTACGCCGGAAGTTTTACAAAAGATTCGCGCTGGTATTACCCCGGAAATGGCTGCGGCCGTTAGCAAGATTATGCGTAACCAAGATTTGATTATGGTCGCACACAAGTGCCATGTCACTACCGGATTCCGTAGCACGATCGGTTTGCCAGGTCGAATGTCAACCAGATTACAACCTAACCATCCAACCGATGACTTAAACGGAATTGCCGCCAGTATTTTTGATGGTCTGCTTTATGGAAATGGTGATGCGGTTATAGGTATCAATCCGGCAACCGATAACGTTGCTCAGGCAACACGCTTGATGAAGTTGATGGATGAAGTCATTCAGTCGTACCAAATTCCAACGCAATCTTGTGTCTTAACCCATGTAACCAACACCATGGAAGCGATTGAAAAGGGCGCACCCGTCGATTTGGTATTTCAATCAATTGGCGGTACGGAAGCAACGAATAGTAGCTTTGGATTTAACCTGAATATTTTAGAAGAGGCACAGCAAGCTGCATTATCTCTGAACAGAGGAACTGTTGGTCAGAATGTCATGTATTTTGAAACTGGGCAGGGCAGCTCTCTGTCCGCCAATGCGCATCATGGTGTTGACCAACAAACTTGTGAGACAAGAGCTTATGCAGTTGCCCGAAAGTTCTCACCGTTATTGGTCAATACCGTGGTTGGGTTTATAGGACCTGAATACTTGTTTGATGGAAAAGAAATTACAAGAGCGGGGCTGGAAGATCATTTTTGCGGAAAACTGCTAGGTTTGCCGATGGGGTGTGATGTTTGTTACACCAACCATGCAGAAGCCGACCAGAACGATATGGATAACCTGCTAACCCTATTAGGCGTGGCAGGTTGTTCGTTTGTGATGGGCATTCCAGGCTCCGATGACATCATGCTCAATTATCAAACCACTTCTTTTCATGATGCGCTTTACGTTCGTAGAGTGCTTGGGTTGGACCCCGCGCCAGAATTTCAAAAATGGCTTAAGGATATGGAAGTCTTTACTGACACCGATAAATACCTGTTGTCTTCAGAAGTTCCCAGTAAGTTTTCAGGGTCTCTCAAGGGGCTGTTGCAATGAGTAAGGTCAATTTTTCAAACAACCAAGCGTTTAATGGGGATGGCATTACCGAAAACCCATGGAAGGTTTTACAGCAGTTTACGCAAGCGAGAATCGGGCTTGGACGTGCTGGTGTCAGCATCCCAACCAAAGAGCTTTTAGAGTTTCAATTGTCTCATGCACAAGCCAAAGATGCGGTTCATCAGCCGTTGGATATTGATAAGTTACAGCAAGATTTAGAACAACTTGAAAGTACATTGGTTTCCAAAACCATCGAAATTGTTCAAAGCCAGGCTTCTGATCGGTTTATTTACCTTCAGCGTCCAGATTTGGGAAGAAGGCTGAGTAAAGAATCAAAAAACTATATGGAAGCACACTGCGGAAGTAATCAGGGGTTGGTGTGCGACTTGGCGATTGCTGTTGTGGATGGGCTTTCATCTAAAGCGATTGAAACCAATACTTTGCCGTTTTTACAGGCGTTATTGGATCTGATGTCAAATGAAACGCAGCAAGATTGGACGCTAGCCCCTATCACCATTGTGAAACAAGGGCGTGTTGCTATTGGTGATGAAATTGGTGAGCTGTTCAATGCAAAAGCCGTGCTGGTTTTGGTAGGTGAGCGCCCTGGTTTGAGTTCACCGGATAGCTTGGGGTTGTATTTAACCTGGAACCCTCATGTTGGGTTAACCGATGCATTTAGAAATTGCATCTCAAACATTCGCCCGAAAGGGCTGAACTACAAAGAAGCGGCAAAGCGGGCGCTTTTTTTACTGCAAGAGTCACAGCGGCTGAAGTTGTCAGGGGTGAACTTGAAAGACCGAAGTGATGAAAAGGTGATCGAACATTCGTCCGATACCGGAAATTTTTTAGTTAATACGTTAGATAAATAGCGTTCATTTGGAGGAAAGTTATGAGTGCGTCTCAAACTGATCAGGACTATCTCGCTAAGAGACAGTTAAAAAGAGGAACAGCAGGCTGGTTTTTGTTAGCTGGTTTGGGGGTTTCCTATGTTATTTCCGGTGATTTCGCCGGTTGGAACTTCGGGCTGGCACAAGCTGGATGGGGTGGTTTTGCAATCGCTGCGGTATTGATGGCAATCATGTATTTCACGTTGGTACTGTCTTTGGCGGAAATGTCTGCGGCAATCCCAACTGCTGGTGGTGGGTATAGCTTTGCGCGTCAGGCGATGGGGACAACCGGTGGTTATCTCACAGGGCTTGCGGTGCTCATTGAGTATGCATTAGCCCCCGCGGCAATCGTCATATTCATAGGCTCAGCGGTTCAAGCACTTATAGGCTTTGATGGCATTTGGGTCTATGCACTCTTCTATCTGGTGTTTGTTGGTATCCATTTGATGGGGGTTGGCGAAGCCTTAAAAATCATGATGGTCATTAGTGCGCTTGCGGCTTTAGCTATCATTGCGACGGGTGTTGCTTTAATCAGTGGCTTTGACGTTAACAACCTGTTTGACATTCCTGTCAAGGAAGGTGCTTTGGGTGCCAACAGCTTTATGCCGATGGGATGGTACGGTATCTGGGCTGCTTTGCCTTTTGCAATGTGGCTGTTCCTAGCCATTGAAGGGGTGCCTCTAGCAGCAGAAGAAGCAAAAGAACCTGAAAAAGATGTGCCAAAAGGCATTATCGCGGCGATGTTGTTCTTGTTGGTTACCGCTGTTTTGGTTGTCTTTTTGTTGGCGGGTGCTTCCGGTGCAAAAATGATTAGTGAAAGTGGTGTGCCTTTAGTTGATGCGTTGAATGCACATGGTAATGCAAGCTTGGCAACCATGGTAAATGTGTTGGCTCTGGTCGGGTTGATCGCATCTTTCTTCTCAATTATTTACGGTTATAGCCGTTTGGTATTTGCATTGTCTCGTGCAGGTTATTTACCGAAATCACTGTCTATCACCAACGATCGTAAAATTCCATCAAGAGCATTGATTGTTCCTGGTGTACTTGGCTTTATCGCCTCATTAAGTGGAGAAGGGGATTTGATGTTGGCAATGGCGGTTGTTGGAGCAACAGTCTCGTATGCATTGATGGCATTGAGTCATATCATGCTTCGCATCAAACAACCTGATTTGGAGAGACCCTATAAAACGCCAGGTGGTGTATTTACTTCTGGTATTGCGCTAGTGCTGTCTTTGGTAGCTTTGACAGGAGTCTATGCATTTGATCCACGTGCGTTCAACTACACCATGTTGTTGTTCGTTCTAGGCGCAATTTACTACTTTGCCTATAGCAAAAATCACTTGGTAGCGAAATCTGCCGAAGAAGAGTTCGATATGCTTTCTAAAGCTCAGGATGAGTTGGGAGAATATGCAGAGGTTGCTTAACTTCTATTCTTAAATTTCATACCTAGCCCTGTTTCGGCAGGGCTTTTTACTACTAGTATTGGCCTTTTATAAGGCCTTTTTTGTTTTGTTAGCAGCAGTTTGAGATTATTTAGACGATTCGTATAAAGAGTCAATTATGGATAACTCTACTTCTGGCAGACACTCTACTTCTGGCTTTGCGAAAAAGTAGCCCTGAAGTAGATAAACGCCATTTTTTACAAAAAAAACAGCTTCTTCTTTTCTTTCAATGCCTTCTGCCAGCACTGTTATTCCTAGCTTTTGGCACATATCTATCAAAGATGTCACGATGATTTTTTTAGTTTCGTTTTGATCAATGTTAGAGACCAGTTCCATATCTATTTTTAGAACTTTAGGGATAAAGGCAGAGAGCATGTTCAATCCGGCAAAACCGGCACCAAAATCATCAAGCGCAGTGATGAAGCCTTGTGATTCGTAGTATTGAAATATTTTTTTTAGGTGCGATTTGTCATATATTTCTTCGGATTCAGTGATTTCAAACATGATTTGATTGATTGGAAAGTTTGCCGCCTTTGCAGCTCTTAGAGTGCTTTTGATACAGTGTTCAGGCTCGTAGACGGCGTTCGGTAAAAAGTTAATGCTTAATATCTTATTAAGGTTTAGTTGTCTTGCGATCCCGATGGCTTTTTTTCGGCATGCTTGGTCAAAGGCATAACGATTATGGTCGTTAACCTTATCCAAGACTGTTTTTGCAGTTCTCGTGACAGGATCTCTTACTAAAGCTTCATAACCAAAAATCGTTTTATTCTGTATGTCTACAATAGGTTGGTAAGCAAAAGTAAAGTCAAAATTGAGTTGAGATTCACAGCTTTTGCAGCCGGACTTGATTTCTTCAATGCTAAACTTGGTTGCCACTATAGCATCCTTTTATTTGGTGATATGTAAATGGCCGGAGCTTTGTTTATTATATTAACTCAGCTTGTGAGTATTTAATAGGTTACGGCTTCACCATGAAAGGGCCAATGGCGTGTAAAAAGAAAAAGCCCAGTAAAGGGCTTTCTAAATTAAATACTGGTTACCCAGTTTGTTGATTGGTGGAGATGGGCGGAGTCGAACCGCCGTCCGTAAAGCCTCCATCTAAAACTCTACATGCTTATTTGGTCTACTAATTTAACCTGAACGCTGCCCGACCAGCAGGGATCACGTCAAGCGAGTTTGTAAAGTTTAACTGTTAATATCCAAACACATATCAACAGCGGTTCCGTGTAAGTCGATACAGCACTAGGGGCCACGAACAACTGGCCTAGGCTGCACTAGCGGGATTAAGCCGCTAGAGCGTAGTTATCGTCGTTTGCAACTATAACAAATTGAACTAAGATTAACGTGCATCATTCAGGCACGGCATGCATTTTAAACTTCGTACTCCCCGTCGAAACCAGTGCATCCCCGAATTCGGTATCACTTAAATCGCCGTGAAAATCTGCCAGGTTGGGGTGTTAACCGAACCAAACAGAAGCGTTTAAAATTTGTCGTTATTATAGCACTTAGGCTGTAGATGTAAGTGCTTTTGAGTTTAAGTTTCTTTCAGAAGAATATATAGGGATTAAATGCTAACTTTCAAGAGGCGTTGTTTTTCTCTATTCCAGTCGCGTTCTTTTTCCGTGGCACGCTTGTCGTGAAGCTTCTTACCTTTTGCCAGTCCGATAGAAATTTTTATTTTCCCTTTGGACCAATGTAGGTTTAGAGGAATGAGCGTGTAACCTTTTTGGTCGATAAGTCCCATCAATCGGTCTAACTCTCTGCGGTGCATTAACAGCTTTCGCAAGCGAAGTGGATCTGCGGTGTTGTGAGTAGAAGCGGTGATAAGTGGTGTAATTAATGCACCAAACAACCAAGCCTCGTTATTCTTTAGTAGAATATAGCTTTCGTTAATTTGGACTTTACCTTGTCTCAAACTTTTGACTTCCCAACCTTCCAGTGCCAAACCGGCTTCATACTCTTCTTCAATAAAGTACTCAAAACGCGCCTTTTTGTTGACGGTGATGGAGTTGGAATTGTTTTGCTTCTGCTTTTTTGCCATAATCTGCGAATTATAGCGAATCTCGTTCTTCAAAAATGAAAAAAATTACTCGATCGGCATTACTGCCGTATGCCGCTTTAGAGGTCTACAATATCGTCAATGACGTTGCTTCCTATCCAGAGTTTCTTCCTTGGTGTGGTGGGGCGGAGGTCTTGGAGTCTACTGAAACTTCCATGCTTGCCAGCGTGACCATCGCCAAGGCCGGTCTAAAACAAACTTTCGTTACCAGAAATGAGCTGGCTCCCGGTGAGTTTATCAAGATGCAGCTTGTCGAAGGTCCATTCAGCCACTTAACCGGAAAATGGGAGTTCAAGGTTTTGGATGAGCGAGCCTGTAAGATTTCTTTTGAATTGGTATTTGAAGTAAGCCATCCTTTGCTTAAGGCTGCGCTTGGAGCGGTCTTTGAGCAAATTGCTTCAACCATGGTGCAATCGTTTTGCGAGCGTGCTAAGCAAGCGTGCTAAGCAGGTTTACGGCTAACAACAGAGTTACGGATTAAAATGATGAAAATTGAAGTCGCTTACGCATTGCCGGATAAACAGTACCTTTTTGAGCAAGAGGTTGAAGAGGGCACTACGGTTGAGCAAGCGTTAAAGCAATCTAAGTTATTGAAAGAAGTTCCAGATTTATCTTTTGATAAGGTTGGGATTTTTGCACAGTTGGTGACGTTGGATACAGTGCTGAAAGATGGTGACCGAATTGAGGTTTACCGTCCGCTCAAAGCCGATCCTAGAGATAGACGTAGGCAGAAAGTGCAAGAGGAAAGAAGCGAGTCAAAGACTCGCTCTTGAAGAAAAGGTTTGAAAATTAACCTTGATCTTTTTTAGATTTTTTGACGATTTTCCAATTTTCTAAATAGGCATCGTGGTCGAAATTGACGATGAGGTGTCTTATCGCATCAGGATGGAATGATTTGTCGGTGGTATAAAAAACATATTCCCAATGCCTTGGATTATAAGGATCTTGCCCAAGTGGTGGTCCAAGTAATTGCTGGACTTGTCCCATCGTTAAGCCAGGTTGCAGTAAACTGACGGCTTCTTGGTTGATGATTGTGCCTTGGGTAATTGCGGCTTTATAGGGCTTGAAAAATGAGCACCCGCTTAATAGGGTTGTCATCACAGAGGCTAGCACTAATGAGCGCAGTAGGGATTTAAAAGGGCTTTTTTTGCAAATGGTTCGCATCTTTGGTTATCTTAGAAGTAAATTTGGTTTATTATACCGCTTTAATAAGTGAATTAAATATGATTAGGGTAGATTCGTCTTATGAGTAGTGCAGAGTTAAAAAAAGTTGGGTTAAAAGTAACGCTTCCTCGCTTGAAGGTACTAGAAATTTTAGAGACGCAAAGTGAAGAACACCACTTAACTGCAGAAGACGTGTACAAAATATTGATTGAGCAGGGCGAAGAAGTTGGTTTGGCAACGGTTTACCGTGTGTTGACGCAATTTGAGCAAGCTGGCATTGTTCGACGTTTGAACTTTGAGAATAATATTTCAGTATTTGAATTGGACACTGGCGATAACCATGACCACTTGGTATGTATCAAAAGCGGCAGAGTTAAAGAGTTTGTTGACCCAGTTATTGAAGAGCGTATTCAAGAAATTGCGAAAGAAAAAGGTTATGAATTGGCTAGCCACTCTTTGGTAATTTATGGAACTTTAAAAGACTAATAGACTCAAGTTTTTAAGTTTCAACAAAAAAGCCCCGCTTTGTGTAGACAGAGCGGGGCTTTTTTGTTGGTGCTTATGAAAAGCTGGAAGGTTACATCACTTTGGTGATTTCTCGTGTACCTTCAAGTGCTTTAATGGCCTTGTTGACGCGTTTGAACAGGTCTTGACTGCTTTCTGTTTCGAGGCGCATTTCAGTGACACCCGCATGACTGGTCAGGCATGTGGTTTCACCATCATCCAGTTTGATTCTTTGAGCCGAAATCGTTTCTTGTGCCAGCTTGGTAATGCGGAAGGCATCAACAGACTTAACGTCCGGTAGCACAAACATAAACTGATCGCAGCTTAGGCGACCGATATACCCTAAGTCTCCCACGACATTTTTAATGGCGTGCGCGGCCATCAAAATCGCTTTATCCCCCATTTCATGCCCGAAAGCATCGGTAATGCGTTTGAAGCAGTCTAAATTGATTTTCGACATCGAAAGTGGGCGATTGTTCAAGCGTGCTTTGTTGACTTCTTCGTCGACAATTCCTAAGAAGTAGTCACGGTTGTACAGTTCTGTTAGTGGATCGTTGGAAGACAAATGCTCGATTTGCTCTTCCATATGCTTGCGACTGGTGATGTTGATAGCAAGCCAGATAACGGCAGGTTGATCGTAAACATCGGAGTTTAGAGGATAAACTCGAGCTTCGTACCATTGTCCTTCGTTGGCACGCTCTGATTCGATGCCGTTGACTTCTTCATCTGCCAATTGATACTCGATTTCTTGTAACGTATTGCTGGCAATCGATTTTCTAACGATCTTTAAAAAACGGTCAGCCATTTTTTCAGGTAGAACATCATGATATTTTTTGCCGATTAAAGGATGACCGTCTGCATAGAGCGATCTGTCGCTTCCACCGATGACATCCAAATAGGTGCCGTCTTGTCCCATGACAAAAATGGGGTCAGGCATAGCATTGGCAATGGCTTCAATGTGCGAATGAATTCGATCAAATTGTTCAGACATATCTTTTTCCTTAAAAATGAGGTCAGAAAGTAAAAATCACAATGCTAAGGAACCTCTGATTAAATCAGATTGGATTCTGGCAACGCTAAATTTTCCAGGTCAAGGCGTGAAGTTGCAGTCATGTCTAGACCTGGCAAAACTTCACAACGTAGAGATGGCAAATTTAGCTAAGCCCCTCCGGGCGCGGCTTAAAGTCCACTTTTTCGTTGTTGTAGCTCTTGACCTTAGAGTGACTAAGGTCGGCGAGCCATGCCTAGAATAAGTTGACTTTAAGTCCCGCAGAATCTCAATTTGATTTAATCAAAGGTTCCCTAAGTTATCGTTATCAGTCTTTCGAAATAGGCTTATATTTTATACGATGCGGTTGAGCCGCATCAGCACCTTTTCGACGTTTTAAGTCTTCTTCGTAGTCGGAGAAGTTACCTTCAAACCATTCTACGTGTGAATCGCCTTCAAATGCTAGCATATGGGTAGCAATACGGTCTAGGAACCAACGGTCATGCGAAATCACCACGGCGCAACCGGCAAAGTCCAGAAGCGCTTCTTCCAGTGCTCGTAGAGTTTCAACATCTAAGTCGTTGGTTGGTTCATCAAGCAGTAATAGGTTACCACCACTTCTTAAGGTTTTCGCTAAGTGCACGCGGTTACGCTCACCACCCGACAATTCACCGATGCGTTTTTGTTGATCGGTTCCTTTAAAGTTGAAACGTCCAACATAAGCACGGGCGTTGATTTCAATGTTACCGACGGTAAAAATTTCATCGCCTTGAGAGATTTCCTCATAAACGGTTTTGCTGTCATCCAGTGCATCACGACTTTGATCCACATAAGATAGTTGAACCGTTTCACCGAAGTTGATTTCACCTGAATCCGGTTGTTCTTGCCTCGTTAGCATGCGGAATAATGTGGATTTACCGGCACCGTTAGGGCCGATGATTCCGACAATGCCCCCTTGTGGCAGGTTGAAGGTGAGGTCATCAATCAAGAGTCTGTCACCAAACCCTTTGGTCAGGTTTTTCACTTCAATGACTTTTTCGCCCAAGCGTTCTGCAACCGGGATGAAGATTTCTTTGGTTTCATTTCGTTTTTGAGATTCTTGGCTGCTTAATTCGTCAAAGCGTGCAAGACGCGCTTTGGACTTGGCATGACGTCCTTTGGCATTGGAACGAACCCATTCCAATTCGTTTTGGATGGTTTTCATGCGAGCCGCTTCTTGCTTGGCTTCAATTTCAAGACGTTTTTCTTTTTGTTCCAGCCAAGAAGAGTAGTTACCTTGGTAAGGAATCCCTTGTCCACGGTCAAGTTCTAGAATCCATTCCGCAGCGTTGTCAAGGAAGTAACGGTCATGCGTAATGGCAACCACTGTTCCGCTGAATTCCAGTAGAAAGCGTTCAAGCCAGGCGATGGACTCTGCATCCAAGTGGTTGGTTGGTTCGTCCAGCAATAGCATGTCTGGTTTTTCAAGCAACAACTTGCATAGTGCGACGCGACGGCGCTCACCACCGGATAGTTTGGTAACATCCGCATCCCAAGGGGGCAGGCGTAGAGCGTCCGCGGCAATTTCAAGACGACGCTCAAGATTGTGACCGTCCATTGCTTGAATCAAGTCTTCGATTTCCGCTTGTTTTTTTGCCAAAGCATCGAAGTCTGCATCCGGTTCAGCGTAGGCAGCGTAAATTTGATCCAATTGCGCAAAGGCCTCTTTAACGTCCTTGACGGCTTCTTCAACATTGCCGCGAACATCTTTGGTCGGGTCAAGTTGCGGCTCTTGAGGTAAATAGCCCACTTTTATGCCAGGTTGGGGTCTTGCCTCACCAACGATATCGGTATCGATACCCGCCATGATTCTCAAAAGGGTCGATTTACCTGCACCGTTAAGACCTAAAACACCGATTTTGGCGCCAGGGAAAAACGAAAGGGAAATATCTTTCAGAATGTATCTTGAAGGGGGAACCACTTTCCCGACTCGGTTCATGGTATAGACAAATTGTGCCATTGCTTAACTCTTACTGACTGTTTGTTTTACGTACAAAAATAATCGATAACTGTACCGAAAATCCTCTATTTAATAAAGTTAAAGAGAACTTATTATTTTTATTTACGCTGAATTATAGAAGCAAATGCCAAAGAATAGGAAATTGGTTTTATTTTCTTGTGAATTACCCATACAGAAAAGTAGTTTCAAGCGTTGATAATTGGTAGAATTCCTCTTTATTTTTAAAAGTTAATTCAGTGTGGAGAAAACAGCATGTTTGATAAGTCAATGACGATTGCAGGTTACGACGATGTATTGGCGGATGCAATCAAATCAGAAGCGCAACGTCAGGAAGATCATATCGAGTTGATCGCATCAGAAAACTACACCAGCCCAAGAGTCATGGAAGCTCAAGGCAGTGTTTTGACGAACAAATATGCTGAAGGTTACCCAGGAAAGCGCTACTACGGTGGTTGTGAGTTCGTTGATGTTGTTGAGCAACTCGCTATTGATAGAGCCAAAGAATTGTTTGGTGCGGACTATGCAAACGTTCAACCTCACTCAGGTTCACAAGCGAATGCACCGGTTTATATGGCACTTTTGGAACCGGGCGATACGGTTCTAGGGATGAGCCTGGCGCACGGTGGGCATTTGACTCACGGTTCACACGTAAGCTTTTCAGGGAAAATCTATAACGCCGTTCAGTATGGTTTGAACCCTGAAACCGGTGAAATTGACTATGAAGAAGTTGAACGTTTGGCAAAAGAGCACAAGCCAAAAATGATCATTGCCGGTTTCTCAGCTTATTCTCAAGTGGTTGATTGGCAACGTTTCAGAGATATCGCTGATATGGTAGGTGCTTATTTGATGGTTGATATGGCTCACGTGGCTGGTTTGGTTGCGGTAGGTGAATATCCAAACCCAGTACAAATCGCTGACGTGACCACGACCACAACGCATAAAACACTTCGTGGGCCTCGTTCAGGTTTGATTTTGGCTAAAGCCAACCCTGAGATTGAGAAGAAATTGAACTCTGCTATCTTCCCTGGTGCGCAAGGTGGTCCTTTGATGCACGTTATCGCAGCAAAAGCGGTTGCGTTCAAAGAAGCCATGGAGCCTGAATTCAAAACGTATATCCAAAACGTTAAAGCAAACGCGAAAGCCATGGCAAAAGTATTCATGGATCGTGGTTATGACGTTGTCTCTAAAGGAACTGAAAACCACTTGTTCTTGGTGAGCTTCATCCAACAAGGTTTGACGGGTAAGTTGGTTGACGCAGCATTGGATGCAGCGCACATCACCGTTAACAAAAACTCAGTGCCGAATGATCCTATGTCACCATTTGTAACAAGCGGTATTCGTATTGGTACGGCGGCATCTACAACGCGTGGCTTCACGGTTGAAGATTCAATTAATCTGGCTAACTGGATGTGTGACGTGATCGACTCTTGTAACCAAGACGACGGTGCTTGGGATGAAGAGGTTGTTGAGCAAGTGCGTCAAAAAGTTGAAACGCTTTGTGCTGAACGTCCTGTTTATACAAATGCCACTGACTTTATGCAAATGTAAGTGCTGATTTATGCAATGTCCGTTTTGTAACGCACCTGATACTAAAGTTATTGACTCTCGTTTGGCGACAGATGGCGCGCAGGTGCGTCGCCGTCGCGAATGTATTCAGTGCATGGAACGTTTCACCACTTATGAGACGGCAGAACTGACGTTGCCTAGAGTGATTAAGTCGGACGGGAACCGTGAAAGGTTTTACGAGAACAAAATTCGAGGGGGCTTGATCAAAGCGCTTGAGAAACGTCCGGTTGAAAGTGATGCAATCGATCAAGTGATTCATAAAATCACCAAACAACTGATGGCGGATGGGCTCAAGGAAGTGCCTTCGTCGCAAATCGGTGAGTTGGTGATGGAAGCCTTGAAGGAAATTGATCAAGTCGCTTATGTCAGATTTGCTTCGGTTTATCGTTCTTTCCAAGATGTGAATGCATTTAGAGAAGAAATCGAAAAACTGGTTAAAGCGACAACTTCTCAGTAATGTGTGAGTGATTAATGTTCTCTGACTTTGACCAAAAAATGATGCGTCAGGCTATCGACTTGGCGAAGCAAGGACTTTATTCCACAAAACCAAACCCATCGGTGGGTTGTGTGATCACCAAAGATGGTCGTATTATTTCAACAGGTTGGCATCAAAAAGCTGGCGAACCCCATGCAGAACGCGTGGCTTTAGCCAATGCAAAAGCCGTATCATTATCGGTTGAGGACGCAACAGTTTACGTGACGTTAGAGCCTTGCTCGCATTTCGGCAAAACGCCGCCTTGTGCTGATGCTTTGGTCGATGCAAAGGTTGCGAGAGTGGTGGTGGCCATGCAAGACCCAAATCCCCAAGTGAGTGGTAGAGGGATTAAGCGTTTACAAGCCGCAGGCATAGCAGTCGATGTGGGGCTGATGCAAGCCGATGCAGAAAGTTTAAATAAAGGGTTTATCTTTTCCATGACAAATAACCGTCCTTTTGTACGTTTGAAAATAGCCAGTAGCCTTGACGGACGGACTGCGATGAGTGATGGTAAAAGTCAATGGATTACCGGTGCTGAAGCCAGAATCGAAGTCCATAAGATGCGAGCTATGCATGGCGCCGTGGTAACGGGGATCGGCACAGTCCTGGCGGATAACCCGAGTTTGAACGTTCGTTTAGATTCAGATGTGTTGGCCTTAATGAATCTTGATGAGTCGAGTGCAAACCCGATACGCGTTGTTTTAGATGCTAATTTGAGTATGCCGCTGGATGCGAAGATGCTGTCGCTTCCAGGCAGAACCTTGTTGATGACTTCAAAGATAACGGCAGAGCGTAACCCTGATTTGATAGAGAAAATCTACCAGGTTGGGGGGGAAGTCGTTGCGGTAGCCGCAGAAGAAGACAGGCTTGATATTGAATCTGTACTGCAATATCTATATGAAGAGGAACGGGTTTGTGACGTGATGGTTGAAGCCGGCGCTATTGTCGCGGGCGCATTCATCGAGTCAGGTTTTGTGAATGAAATTCATGCGTTTGTGGCTCCTTCATTAATGGGAGATAGTGCTAAACCGATGTTTGCATTGCCAAGTATCCAATCTATGTCGGATAAAATTCAGTACCAATTTGATACTGTTCAGCAAGTTGGTGAAGATTTGCACTTGGTGCTCAGTCCGTCGAAGTCAACCTCGTCAAAATAGGAGAAAAGTGTGTTTACAGGTATTATCGAGTCCGTAGGTTCACTTTCAAAAATCGAACAGGTGAATGGTGATGCGCGCTTCACTATTGATACCGGAAGGCTGGATATGGCTGATGTCAAAATCGGAGACAGTATCGCCTGTAACGGAGTTTGCCTCACAGCTGTTGAATTGGGCGCCAGATATTATGTTGCCGATGTATCCGCTGAGAGCTTAAGTGTCACCACACTAGGCGACTTATCCGTTGGTTCTCCGGTTAATTTAGAAAAAGCATTACGTTTACAAGATCGTTTAGGTGGACACCTAGTCAGCGGTCATGTTGATGGAGTGGGTGAGGTTCTGTCTATTGAGCAGGATGCGCGTTCATGGCGTTATCAAATTCAAGCTCCTCTGGCATTGTCAAAATATATTGCAGCGAAAGGATCGATTTGTTTGAACGGAATCAGCTTGACCGTCAATAAGGTCGAGGGAACGAATTTTGATATCAATATCGTGCCGCATACTCGCCAAGAAACCACCATCAAAGATTTACAAATTGGTTCCAAGGTCAACCTTGAAGTAGACCTATTGGCGCGTTACTTGGAAAGAATGATGACCGCGCCGCAAGAGCCGAAAGGCAATCGAGTCACTAAAGAACTGTTGGCCGAAAACGGTTTTCTCTGAATAGGTTAGATCAACAGCAGGTCACCCAAGAGAAATATAAGACAAACTCAAATAGAGTAAAGCAGATGCAATTAAATACAATTGAAGAAATTATCGAAGATTACAAGCAAGGCAAGATGATCATCTTGATGGATGATGAAGACCGTGAGAATGAAGGTGATTTAATGATGCCTGCCAGTGTGGTCACTGCCGATGATATTAACTTCATGGCGAAGTTCGGTAGAGGACTGATTTGTTTGACACTGACAAAAGAACGTTGTCAGCAATTGCATTTGCCATTGATGACTCGAAACAATCAAGATACTTTGGGAACCAACTTTACGGTTTCTATAGAAGCGGCTCAAGGGGTGACTACCGGGATTTCTGCTGCTGATAGAGCCGCTACCATTCAAGCAGCAGTAAAAGCCGATGCTCAACCAAGTGATATTGTTACGCCGGGTCATGTTTTCCCGATTATGGCGCGTGCTGGCGGTGTGTTGGAAAGAGCCGGACATACGGAAGCGGGTTGCGACTTAGCGGCTATGGCTGGGTTTGAGCCAGCATCAGCTATCGTCGAAATCATGAATGAAGACGGCACGATGTCGCGCCGTGATGATTTGGAAAAATTTGCCGCGGAACACGGTATTAAGCTCGGAACGGTTGCGGACTTGATTGAGTATCGTCTTAAAAACGAAAAGACCATTGAAAGAGTTTCTCAGTGCCGTTTGCCAACCGAGTTTGGTGATTTCACACTGATTGGTTATGAAGATGTGCTAGATCATAGAGCACACTTTGCGTTGACCTTTGGAGACACCTCTTCGGAAGAGCCAATTCCGGTTCGTGTGCATATGGCTGACACTTTGTGTGATTTGTTCTCCGCGAAGCGAGATGAATGTAAATGGTCATTGCGTTCTGCTATGCAACAGGTCTCAGAAGAAGGTAAGGGGGTCATCGTGGTACTAAGAAAGCATGAAGAAGGTACCGAGTTGTTGGATAAAATTCAGCAGTTCCAAATGAAAGACAGAGGTATTAGCCAGCCTGAAGTCCAAGTAGAAGATGATGCAAAGACTTATGGGCTTGGAGCGCAGATTCTGTCTGATTTGGGTCTGCACAAACTAAAGGTTATTGGATCGGCTTGGCGCATGAATGCCTTGAGTGGATTTGGTTTGGAAATTGTCGGTCATATTGATAAAAAAGACTGATTTCAAAAAACATCTATGCAGAAAAGTTATAAAAATTAGGGTTTTGCGTCAGGGTGACGTTAAAATAAACGCGCTGAATTCAAGCGAAAACAAAATAAGAAAGATAGAAAAGGAAAAACTATGAAAACAGTTGAAGGCCATTTAACGGCGCAGGGTTTGAAAATTGGCTTGGTAGTCGGGCGTTTTAACAGTTTTATCGTAGACAGCTTGGTTAAAGGTGCCGTTGACACGATTATTCGTCATGGCGGTTCTGAAGATAATATTGAGCAGGTTCTTGTACCAGGTGCTTTTGAGATTCCTGTTGTTGCTAAGAAAATGGCTGAGTCTGGAAAATATGATGCGATTGTCGCGCTTGGCGCCGTTATTCGTGGCGGGACTCCTCACTTTGATTTCGTAGCAGGCGAGTGTGCGAAAGGACTTGGCGTTGTATCTTTACAAACTGGTACGCCAGTATCGTTTGGTGTATTGACAGTTGACACTATTGAACAAGCCATTGAGCGTGCAGGTACTAAAGCCGGAAACAAAGGTGAAGAAAGTACACTTGCCGCGATTGAAACTGCAAATGTCTTGAAGCAACTGTAAGATCGTTGAGTTGTATGAATATATCTAATTTTAAGCCAGGGCAAGGTGAAGAAATTGCCGAAGACGATTCAAAGCTGACGCCCCGTTCTTTATCCAGAGCAGTGGCGCTTCAAGCTTTGTACCAATGGCAGTTGAATCGCTCTGAAATTTCGGATATCACCAAAGAATTCAATGAAGAAGGCCGCCTAACGGGTATTGATGTTCCTTTGTATCAAGACATTGTGAACACCGTGGTGAGCGAAACAGAAGCATTTGATGAGCTTTATGGTCAATTTCTAGACCGGTCAGTTGCAATGATCGACCCAGTGGAGAAGATCATTTTGCGAATCGGTGTATATGAGTTGAAATACAAGCCGGAAATTCCCTATAAAGTGGTTTTGAATGAATCGGTCGAGTTAGCTAAACGCTTTGGCGCCGAGGAAAGTCATAAATACATCAATGGTATTTTGGACAAGGTCGCTCAACAAGTACGTTCACTTGAGGTCGCTGCGATCAACGCATCCAATTAACAAAATAAGGTTTCACCGAATTCATTTCTTAGTGAAACCTCATATCTCTACTATCTATTTACTTGAACAACACCGAACTTTGAGAGGCTTATGTCAGAATTTTCAATCATTGATGAGTTCTTTAAGCCATTAGGGTTGATTGGTCATCGCCATTCGACAGACATCGGCATTGGCGATGATGGTGCTGTTATTAGTTGTCCAGAAGGTAAAAAACTAGTCGTTGTGACGGACACGTTGGTTGAAGGTGTTCACTTTCCTTTGGAAACCTCTGGGTATGACATTGCATGGAAAGCATTGGCGGTTAATTTGAGTGATTTAGCTGCTATGGGCGCAGAACCGGCTTTTTATACGCTTTGTTTGAGCTTGCCACAGCGTTGTACAGATAAGTCATTTTTGATGGATTTTGCAGCAGGGTTGAAGGATTTAGCATCAAAGTATGGCGTACCTTTGGTGGGCGGCGATACCACAAAAAGTGATCGTTTGACGTTGACCATCAGCGCTCATGGTTGGGTCGATGATACTAAGGTGCTAAGGCGAGATGCCGCTCAAGTTGGCGATAAGATTTATGTGTCCGGCAACATTGGCGATGGCGCATTGGCACTACAGGCATTACTGAAAAAATATGATGCAGCGTTACTGTCTGCTACGGTTTTCGACAAGTTTTATCGACCGGAGCCGCGGATAAAATTAGGGTTGGCGCTCGGCGGTATTGCCCATGCGGCAATTGATATTTCTGATGGTTTCATCGCTGATTTAGAACATATTTTGCAGGCATCAAACGTATCTGCGGAGATTGATTATGCGGCAATGCCTTTTTCGGATTCAATGAAGCAATATTTGCAAGCGACCCATGATGCTTGGTTGCCATTAACGGGTGGGGATGACTATGAGTTGTGCTTTACGTTGCCCGAGTCTCAGCTAGCAGGGTTTGAAAGCGTTATCGAAAAAGAAGATTTTGGTGTGTCTTTTCATAGTATAGGCTCCATTGTGCCAAGAACAGAGAGAGGAGTTGTTTGGAAAAATGCTCCCAATCTTGACGAGAGCATTTCCACAAAAGGCTATGAGCACTTCTAAGGCTGAAGTGCATTAGCTTTATTTAGCGACTTTTCTGCGGTTTCTTACGCCTTCAGACAATAGTTCAAGTGCTGCAATACTGTCATCCCAACCAATACAAGCATCGGTGATGCTTTGACCGTAAGTCAAAGGTTGTCCTTCGACAACGTCTTGGCGGCCTTCTGTAATGTGACTTTCAATCATAGCACCCATGATGTGTGGTTCACCTGATGTAAGTTGATCTCTAATGGATTGCGCAACCACTAGTTGGTTCTTGTGCTGTTTGTTGCTGTTAGCATGACTGCAATCAACCATTAGCTTGGTTTGTACATGTGCTTCTTCAAGTGCCTTAACGGCTTCAGCAACATGGGGTGCATCGTAGTTGGGGCCGTCGTTACCGCCTCTTAAAATGACATGGCAATCCGGGTTTCCTGCTGTAGAGAAAATTGCTGAATGCCCTTGTTTGGTAAGAGACAAGAAAATATGAGGGTTGTTCGCAGCGCGGATGGCATCTACTGCAATTTTAAAGCCACCGTCTGTACCGTTTTTAAACCCGATAGGGCAAGAGATACCTGAAGCAAGTTCTCTGTGACCTTGACTTTCAGTGGTGCGAGCACCGATAGCGCCCCAAGAAATCAAGTCCGCAACGTACTGCGGAGAAATCAGGTCTAGGAATTCAGTCGCACTTGGTACACCTGCACTGTTGATGTCTAACAATAAAGAGCGCGCCAACTCTAGGCCTTTGTTGATTTCAAAAGATTCATCCAAGTTCGGGTCGTTGATAAGTCCTTTCCAGCCAACGGTTGTTCTTGGTTTTTCGAAGTAGACACGCATGACAATCAACAGGTCATCGGCATATTTCTCAATAAGGGTCTTTAAGCGACTTGCATAGTCACGAGCAGCTTCTGTGTCATGGATGGAGCAGGGTCCAATGACCACCAACATTCGGTCATCCTTGTCATGAAGGATGTTTTTGATAGCTTCTCGAGTGTTATAAACCGTTTGAGCTGCAAGGTCGGAAATAGGATATTTTTCATGCAACTTTTCCGGTGCACTTACTTCTGTGATGGCTTTAATGCGTAGGTCATCTGTTTGGAAATGGCTCATCTCGGTATATCTCGTCAACTTGTCTCGGTACGTCTGAAAAAAGAGGCATATTATGCCATTATTTGAGGGTTTTATGGGGTTAAAAATATTTGAATTTATCATTTTAATCAATAATTTTGATTCGAACCTCACCGAATTTAAGCAGAATGAGACAAAAGTCTGATTTATTCAGTTCAATTAGTGTGCTAAAATTCGCGGCAAGTTTTAAATAGATACATTTAACGCACTTCACATACTATTTGTGAAGAAGCAGGAAGTTTAGTTTGGAAGTTATGGTTCATTGTCGCTACATTATTGAAGGCTACACCGAAGATGGAAGGAAGTTCCGTCCGAGTGATTGGATAGATCGTATTGCTTCTATGATGGCTTCTTATGGCTCATCTCATCGTTTGGTTTTTTCCGAACTCTTGCATCCAGAGTTATATCAAGGGCAGAAGTGCTTGATTATTGATACTCAACTGGAAGATGTAAATCCAGGTATGTTTGAGTATGTTATGGATTTCGTCAAAAACAACAAACTGAAAATGACACAAGTTTGTGAAGAAATGGAATCTGATCTAGGAAGCTAACTGACTAGGTTTTCTGTTTCATCAGTGAGCTGCTCAGCTCATTGTCTTTTATCTCGTATCACCCAATCAAAGAAAAAATAAACGAACTGCCCAATAATAAAGTACATAGGCCGCCTAAAGCCAAGAATGGACCGAATGCGACGGGTTCTTGTAAATTCCGTCTATGGAACAAACTGAGCACTACTATCCATAAAATGCTGCTTAATGAAGCGATTAAGATGATTTGAGCCAGCGCCTCTACGCCAAACCAAGCGCCCATTGCCGCTAATAATTTGAAATCTCCAAACCCCATTCCTTCTTTTTTGGTTAGAAATTTGAAAGCGTAAAACAGTGTCCAAAGCAGCATATAACCAATGACTGCGCCCCATATGGCATTAATAGGGTCGGTGAAGACTGACTGTGAGTTGATGATGAGACCAAGCCATAATAGCGGAAGGCTAAGGATGTCTAGAATCAACTGATGCTCCATATCAATGACGGTAATCGCGATAAGCAACCAAGTAAAGATCAGTGCGAACCAACCTTTGGCGTCAAGCCCAAAATGAAGTGCCACGATTAAGGTCAAAAGCATTGTCGCTAATTCGATGAGAGGGTAACGAGCGGAAATGGATGTTTTACAGTGTTTACATTGACCTTTGCTAATTAGCCAACTGAATACAGGGATGAGTTCTTTCCAAGACAGCGTTGTATTACAGTTTGGGCAATGCGAGCGAGTGAAAGAAATGTGTTTGAGTTGGGCTTCACCTTCCCACTCCATCATGCGAGGTAGACGCCATGTCAGCATGGACAAAAAACTACCCAATAGTAGCCCAAAAAGTGTGATGAGAGAAATTTGTGCTACTGGAGACAGTTCAACCATTGGCGAGTAAATGCCTTTAAAATCAGGTGATTTTGAATAGTTTGTCGAAGTTAACCACTTCAAAAATCTTCAAAATATGTTCTGAAGCCGAGTGGAGAATCAGCTGGTCTGCTTTGTCGCCCAATTGTGAGCGTAGTTGTAGCAACATGCCTAACCCACCACTATCAATGTGAGTCGCATTCGAGAAGTCTATGATAATCTGGTCACAATCAGTATTTTGATGGGCAGCTTGGAAGGTATTGAAATCGTCGATAGTGAAGTTGTCGATAACGTGTATCCAGAGTGAATGGTCTTTCAATTCATGTGTAATCATGATGTAAGCAGCCTCGTTGGTGGTTAACTTGTTGAAGGTTCACTGTAAATAACACAATTTCGGTCGTTTTCCCAAACGGTGATTTGGTGCATGGTCACGTTTGGCGCTTCAATCCGTTGCTGAATTTGTCTGAAAAGGTACTGCGCAATATTTTCCGCAGTGGGATTGACCGTTTTGAAATATTCGATATCGTTAAGAAATTTATGATCTAACTCTTTGACGACTTCTTTCGCATGTTTTTTGATTTGCTTGAAGTCAATGACCATGCCAATGTCATTGAGTTCTTGCCCCACAATTTCAACTTCAATTTTCCAGTTATGTCCGTGCAGGTTGGCACAGTCTCCCGGATAACCTCTTAGGCTATGGGCAGATGCAAAATCGAGTAATGTTTTTAAAACAAATTGTTGAGCCATTTCGTATCAAATTAATCTAGTTAAGAATTATTGCGAATTATAGCAAATATCCCAAGTTATAGAGCACTCTTTAATCGGTTGTTATCTTTAGTGATTTCGATCCGCAATATAGTCGACAATTGAGATTAAGAAATCGCTTTGGATATCCATTTCAGTGAGACATTCTTTTGCTTCAGAGATGAGAGTGTCTCGCATGTTTTTCGACGCACCAAGGCCAATAAGTTTCGGATAGGTTGCTTTGTCCGCGTCTTCATCACTACCTTGCGGTTTGCCAAGGGTTTCGGTGTTGGATTCTATATCAAGAATGTCATCCTGAATCTGGAAGGCCAGACCAATTTTGTCACCAAAATCTGCCAGGTTGGGTCTAAGGGCGTCAAAGTGGTCTGATTGGCAAGCTCCTAGTAGTAACGCAGCTTGGATTAGTGCGCCGGTTTTCATTTGATGCATTTGTTGCAACGCTGAAAGAGAGGGAAGTTTTCCTTCTGAACGAATATCTATAAATTGTCCACCAATCATTCCGATTACCCCGGAGGCTTGACTTAGAATCTGAATCATACGGACTTTATGCTTGTCCGAAAGGTTGGTGTTATTCGCCAGACAATCAAAGGCAAGGGTTTGTTGTGCATCTCCTACGAGTATGGCGGTTGCCTCGCCGTATTTGATATGACAGGTTGGCTCTCCTCGGCGCAAGTCATCATCGTCCATGGCCGGTAAATCATCATGAACCAAAGAGTAACTATGGATGAGCTCAATAGCACACGCGGCAGCATCCAGTTTCTCTAAAGACACACCTAATGCTTCACCGGTAGCATAAACGAGGGCGGGTCTTAAGCGTTTACCGTTGTTTAGGGTGGTGTAACGAATGGCTTCAGCTAGCTCGGTAGGGGTCGCTTGATGGCTTGCTAGAAAATGCGTTAAGGCATTACTGACTCTTTGTTGATAGAGGGCAAGTTGTTTTTTCATGCATCATTCCAAATAGGGAAAACAAAAAAGGCTGTCCGAGGACAGCCTTTTTGACTACGAAAAGCAGCTTAAAGCTTGTCTGCGTTTTTAGACAGGTAATCAGCAACACCTTCTGGCGTGTCTTTCATTCCTGAATCACCTTTGTTCCAACCAGCTGGGCAAACTTCACCGTATTCTTCGTGGAATTGAAGTGCTTCAACCATACGAACCAATTCATCAACGTTACGGCCTAATGGTAGATCGTTAACAACTTGGTGACGAACAATACCTTGATCATCCACTAGGAAAGCACCACGTAGAGCAACGTTGCCTGGGTGAACGATACCGTAAGCTTCCATGATAGAACCACCAAGGTCGGCAACCAATGGGAATTTAACTTTCCCTAGACCGCCTTGCTCGATAGGCGTGTTGCGCCATGCGTTATGCGTGAATTGTGAGTCAACGGAAATACCGACTACTTCAGTGTTTAGTGCTTTGAAAGTCTCGACACGGTGATCAAAAGCCAAGATTTCTGAAGGACAAACAAAAGTAAAGTCTAGCGGGTAGAAGAAAACAATCGCGTATTTACCCTTGATGTGGTTTTTCAAGTTAAAGTCATCAACGATGGTTCCATCTGCCAAAACGGCCGCAGCTGTAAAATCTGGAGCTGCTTTTGTTACTAATACTGACATAAGTTATTTCCTTATAGTTGTTAAACTGAATCTGCAATAGTATAGTCAATTCATTTCATATTGAAAGTTCAATTTCCCGTGTTTTTAGTCAAGAAATACCTTAAATAATTTCAGGCTATTGACTGTTTTGGTTATAGAAAACATGGGTTTGGCCGATATTAAAAGCAGTGATAGAACTTTTCTTATTAAGGAAAAAGTTGCATGTTTATCGTTTATTCGCCTGAAGGTCAAAGTTACATTGGTGCTTCGCAAGTTCGTCCAGATTTGAGGGTTGACCCTGCGGCTAAAGTTCCAGCTGTGCCAGAATCTGGACTGGAAGAGACCAATATCAACCTTGAGATGGCGGAAAAGAATAAGAAAATGAACCAAGCCATCCACCAATACCAATCGGTAAAAGAAGGGGATGGACGTCATGCTGTTTTTCACATTGGTGAAATTATGTCGACACCGGTTTTTACCATTTCTGAGAAAGCTTCGTTAATGGATGCATGGGAAATGATGCAACACCATGCTATTCATCATATTCCAGTGGTAAATGAAATGGAGACACTGGTAGGCATGATTTCTTTCCATGAAATACTCCAAAGAGCGATTGTCGGTAGAGAAGGTGAGTTGGAGGAAATTCGTCAGGAAACTGTTGGGCAGTGGATGCATAAAGAGGTGATCACCACACTGGGTAAAACCGACATCAGGAAAGTTGCATTGGTCATGAGTCAATATCAAATTGGCAGTATCGTTATCTTGAGTGATGACAAAAAGTTGTTGGGGATTGTGACGCTGTCAGACTTGGTGAAACGTTTGTCAGAAGAACCGCCGTTGACAGTTTATGTATAAAAAAGCCGCATGAACTTGCGTTCTGCGGCTTAGTGTCGCTTTAAGCTTGAGTGTTGTTTTGTGCTTCAGCCAAATCTTTATGAACTTGTTCCATATCCAGTTCACGTAAGCCTTTGATGCCTTCTTCCAAATTAGCTTCTGGTAGTAACCCTGGGTTTGAGAAGACCACGATTTTTTCACGCATGAAAACCAATGTTGGAATTGAACGTACTTGAAACAAGCCTGCAAGTTCTTGCTGTTCTTCAACATTGACCTTAGCGAAAACGATGTCTGGGTGTTTTTCAGACACAGATTCAAAAATCGGCGAAAACTGCTTGCATGGACCACACCATTCTGCCCAGAAATCTAGAATAACGATTTCATTATCTGTGATTGTTTTTTCAAATTCTTCTGCTGTCAGGTTGATGGTTGCCATAGTTTGCTCCTTGTGAGTGCTTTGACTAGCTTAAATGGATGGCGTTCCGCCGCGAGTTAATAAAAGAGGGTTGAGGTAACGCTCAAGCGTTTCATCGTCTAGGTCGGTCATTTCTTTGGCGACATCAAATACTGGACGACCGGTTTGGTAGGCGGTCTTAGCGATTTTTGCGCCGGTTTCATAACCTACCACAGAGTTTAAGGCTGTTACCAGAATCGGGTTGATTTCCAATGCTTCATTCAGCTTGGTCTCATTCACTACAAACCCAGTAATGGCTTGATCTGCAAGTTGAATGGCTGCATTTGCCGCAATTTCCAAACTTTGAAGTAGATTGGTCGCAATCATTGGCAACATCACATTTAATTGGAAGTTACCCGATTGTGCACCAACAGTGATCGCGGTGTGATTTCCCATGATTTGGGCTGCGACCATGCAAACCGCTTCAGGGGTAACCGGGTTGACTTTACCTGGCATGATTGAACTTCCAGGTTGAAGTGCCGGCAGCTGAATTTCACCCAAGCCGGCTAGAGGGCCTGAGTTCATCCAGCGTAAGTCGTTGGCGATTTTCATTAAGCTAGCAGCTAGAACATTTAGTTGCCCGCTTAGTTCCAAAGCAGTGTCCTGTGAACTTAAGCCAACGAAGAAGTTCGGCATGGGTTCAAACGGAATAGCGGTGATGGTGGAAAGGTTCGCGCAAACCAAACCACTGAATTCCGGTTCGGCATTGATGCCTGTTCCAACAGCCGTCCCACCCTGAGGTAATTTATGTAAACGTTTTTGCGTGTCTTTTAGGCGATCAATGTTGTCTTCGATCAGTTGGCGCCATGCGGAAATTTCTTGTCCAAGTGTAACTGGGGTGGCATCCATTAAATGGGTGCGACCGGTTTTGACAATATCCCCAACTTCCTGCTCTTTATCCTTTAATACCGAGACGAGGTGTGTCAATGCCGGTAATAGATGTTCTTCCAGTTCAATAGCAGCTGAAATATGAATGGTTGTCGGGATAACATCATTCGAGCTTTGACTCATGTTGACGTCATCATTCGGGTGAACGTCTGTTCCCATCATTTGTTTTGCAAGATGTGCAATCACTTCATTCGCATTCATATTGGTGCTGGTACCAGAACCTGTTTGAAATACATCTATCGGGAAATGCTCGTAGTACTTACCGTCAATCAACTCTTTTGCGGCTGCTTGAATAGCGGTTGCTTTTTCTTGTGATAAGAGTCCAAGTTCAAGGTTACTTTCGGAACAAGCAAATTTCACATAGCCAAGTGCCTGAATGAATTTTTTCGGCATTGGGGTGTGGCTAATGGGGAAGTTGTTAATGGCCCTTTGTGTTTGCGCGCCATAAAGCGCATCAACTGGAACTTCAAGTGTTCCCATGCTGTCTTTTTCAGTGCGAAATGCCTGCGTCATATAAGTCGATCTCGTACAAATTGCGAACTCTACGCATGAGGTTTTAGGGGGCTTGGAGGCCGAAACCTTTTCGAAGAGTCTTTCATGTGAAGAAAAAAAATTAAATTGTTGGTATTCTATCTTATCCAGGCAAGTGTCTGAGAAAAACTCTTTATAAATAGCGATAAACTTCATGAAGTCAATTAAAAACGATATATCCAATTTCTTTTACAAGAATGGACTGTGGTGGTGCTTGCACTACAACCGGAAGTTTGCTGCTATTACCTTGTCAGATGAACTCGAGTCCCGCATAGGGGCGGCGGTTATCACGAGCGACGACTTCATGTCCTATATGCTGCCCGAGTCGGTACATCACTTTATGACCCACACCCAAGCTATGCTTGAAGGCAAGCAAACGAATATCCAATTCCTGATGGGCTTGAATATCGATGATGATATTGTTTGGTTGGTGAATGATTTGCGTCATCAAAAAAATTCAAACTCCGACACAGAAGTCATTTGTGCTTCTTGTATAGATATTTCGCAGATGTATAAGTTAGAAGAGCGTTTAATTGCATCTCACAGTGATTTAATCATCGAAAGGTTACAAGAGAAAGAGCGGCGTTCTCAACAAGAGAATGCTTTGCTTCATGATTTGTATAAGAGTCAGACTAAGTTTTTGGCGATGCTCAGTCATGAGTTAAGAACGCCTTTGATGGGGATGAGCAGTTTGATTGGTGTTGCCAAACAGAACCAAGATAATGGATTGCCTGTCGATGAACAGCTTCAAATCATGAAGCTAACAGTGGATCAACTGAACTTTTTGATTAACGACATTCTGACTTATTCTCAAACAGAGTCTGAGCATATTCAGATTAACCCAAGTACTTTCACCGTTGATGAAATGGCGGAGTATGTGACGCATTTGACGAAGTCGATAGCCAATGACAAGAAAGTAACTGTATCGGTCGCCAAAAAGACCAGGACTTGCTGTTTCTATGGAGATTTATTGAGAATCTCTCAGATATTGGTCAATTTGATTGTCAATGCCATCAAGTTTACCCATGAAGGTGGGGTTTTTGTTGAAATAGAAGAATCGCAAATTGGTTTGCAGTTTTCCATTACCGACTCCGGTGAAGGAATTGATGAGGCACAATTGCAAAATATCTTTGAACCATTCAAACAGCTTGAGTCAAAAGGGAGTCAGCAATATTTTGGTTCAGGTTTAGGTCTGCCTATTGTTAAGCGACTGGTTGAGTTATTGGGAGGCACGATTGAGGTCGAATCAATCAAGGGGGTTGGCACCAAGTTTACCGTTGATTTGCCGATTGATGAAGGGATTTGTGAGCAGAATGAGCGTTCTCCTGAAGATATCGAATCTCGCATTGAACACAAACAGAAATTGATCGAGCTTAAAGAGCCGCTTAGTGTTCTGATAGCTGATGACTCCATTATCAATCGAAAAGTTTTGGAGTTGTTCTTGCATGAAATCAATTGTGAAGTCGAACATGCAGAAGATGGTAATCAAGCCTGGCAGAAGTTTTTGGAAAAAGATTTCGATATCGTCTTTCTGGATATTCAAATGCCGGAAATGGACGGTATGGAAGTTTGTAGAAAGATCAGAGCACTTGATCATGGCTTAAAACCTAAGCTAAAAGGCGTTTATGCGCTTACTGCAGCCCATACGGAAGATGAAATTTCCAAACTGGGACTGGAAATAGACAAAACGCTTTTTGATGCGTGGATTGAGAAACCTATTTCACAAGACAAGGTTTTTGGCGCCCTTTATAAGGAGCTGGTAGCAAGGGAGGAACTCTCAAAAGCACCGTTGACTAAAATTGTTCCAGACACATTGACTCACCTTCTTCCACAATTTATTGAATCAACCTCCAATGATTTGGAAAAGCTTCAAACGTTGTTGAAAGAGAAAGACGAAGTTCAATTTCGTCAAGTTTCTCATAGTCTAAAAGGGAATTTGATGTTGTTTGAAGTTGAGGAGATGTTGGAGATGATTAAAAGGATGGAGGCACTATCCTTTAAGTCTGATCAAGAAGAACTTGAGGGATTATTATTGCAAATAAATAGAATTTATCGTAGCCTGTATTAATTTTTTGGCAAATGAAGTTATAATTAATAGCTGTTTGCTTAAAGCAGATTTTACATTTTCTAATTAAAAGGATTTAAGGAACGATTATGGCAGGTGCCAAACCTACAGTTTTGATCTCTGAAGACCATGACCTAGTAAGAGCTGGGTTTAAGTCGATTTTGGAGTCGGATGGTGCTGTGTCAGTGATTGCTGAAGCCAAGGATGGTGAGGAAACGCTGACGTTAACCGAAGAAAAGAAACCGGATTTGTTGCTGATAGATCTGTCCATGCCGAAATTAAGTGGTATGGCAGTAGTCTCTCAGCTTAAGAAACGTAAAAATCCAGTTAAAATCATTGTATTGACCGCTGCGGAAGCGCCGAATGTTTGGAAGGAAGTTCTGGACTTGGGCGTAGACGGTGTCGCTTTGAAGTCGGTTTCAAAAGCGGAGTTGATTTCAGGTATTGACCTGGTTTTAAACGGTCAGGTATTTGTTCACTCTGAGATAGAATCTGATTTGAACACTTATCTTGAATCGCTTGAGCAAGTCAAAACAATTGAGACGGGGTTTAAGAAGCCTAAGAAATTGTCCATCCGAGAAAAGCAGGTTATCAAGCTGGTCGCGGAAGGTTATAAGACAAAAGATATCGCCGAAATGCTAGATATATCAGATAGAACAGTGTCTAAGCATCGAGAGAATATCATGACGAAACTAGGGATGGCATCTTCTGCTGAATTGGTTAACTATGCAAGCCACATAGGGTTGTTGAAAGTTAAGTTAGACGAAATTAAGTAATGCCCCTGCTAGGGTGAATATCCCGCGCGTAACTGCGACGGGATATTTATTCTCTTCTATCGGTATTGTTTCAAATACCACCATTCAAAGAATTTTTTCGCGTAATGCATTAAACGACAAGGCGGTAGTAAAATCGTACCTTGTTCTGTACGTTTGATGAAAACGCCGTGCGAAAGTGTATCGATAATACAAATCAACTCATGTTTGATCGTTTCCGAAGGAACTGCGCCGCGCAGTTCGCTGATTAAGTTATGGGCTGCAGTAGCTGCCTGTAAGTCAGCAGCATGAGCCTGTTTTGCCTGCCATTCAGGCCCAGGGTAGCTTCCAGAGTCACCCGCGACATAAGTTTTCTCAAGACCGGAAACTTGGCAAAGAGCGTTGGCTTTTATCATTCCACCTTCGGATTTTTCAATCTCTGAATCCTGAAGCCATGCCGGTCCTGTCATGCCCGGCATAAAGAGAATCAAGTCTGCTTCAAACTCGCCACCTTCGGTTATGACTTTGTTGGGCTCAAAGCCTTTCATCTTATGACCTAAGTGAGTTTTAATACCTTTTTTATCCATCATTTTTAAGACGGCATTTGGTACTTTATCGCCAAGGCGTTTTCCAGGTTGAGGTGCAGGATTGAAGAAGATGATTTCAAACTTGCTGCGTCTGCCTTGTCGACGCAGTAGTGTGTCGATGCCGAATAAAAACTCAAACATCGGACCACCACGCATGGCGGATGGTTCATTAGGGTTGGCGCCAAATCCAATAGCGATGGTACCACTGGCCATGCTGTCAAGCTTGTCTCGAATGGCTTCAGCTGCGGAAATGCCTTCGCAAGGCGTGATAGCATGCTCAATGCCTGGGAGTTTCTTAATGAAACGACCACCTGTCGCGATGATTAGACCGTCATTCTGGTACTCGCCATCTGTTGTTACCACTGTTCTGCCTTGGTTTATGACATTGAGGACGCTGGCTTGGATATGTTTGACGTTCTGTCTTTCAAAAAAATTGGTCAAATCCACCTCTAAAGAACGCCCTTCCTTTTCTCTGGCTGGAATCCAGATAATACTGGGCAAATAAACCAGTTGTTTGCTTGGTGCAATAACTGTAATTTCAGCTTGTGGTGCTTGTTTTCTTATTTCTTTAACGGCGGTTAGTGCCGCAAAGCCTGTTCCAAGGATGGTAATATTCATAGGTGTCAGCCCTTGTTCTCTGCTTAAGCTTTTTATGTGGTTGTAGTGTCTATCTATTTGTATGATAACGAGAAACTCCCTGAGTTTGGAATCAATTTTTATGTTCAATATCTATAAGTAATTTCTATTTGTCATAAGTTAAATTTATTAGACGCTTTTCATCGTTTTATTGAGTCATGATTTAGTGGGAATCCTCTCAGCAATCTCCTACTTAAAAAGGTAAAATACCGATACCGTGAACGTACACAAAGAGAAAATCTGAAGTAGGGATTATGAAAAAAATTCTGCTGGCAATAGCCACTGCCGTTACTATGCTGAGCTTGTTTAGTTTGAGTGGTTGTGAAAAGGTGTCTAATACCGCCAAGAACATCCAATCTGATTGGGTTGGACTGGATCGAAAGATTGAAATCTATAGTTGTTATTCCGGTAAGTTAATTAAGGTGATTAAAGGTAATATTCGTCTTAACCAAGATGATAAATTTGCCAACGGCGCGTCATTTTTAGTGAATGGAAAGAAAATGCATACCAATATGTGTTTTATCGTGCAGGAAATCGGAATTAAAGAAGAGGCACAATGATCTTGAAAAACCTTGCTTTTACACTTGTGGCTGTGACTGTTTTATTGTCAGGTTGTAGTCAGATTCAAACTAAGAAAATTGATGACACGCATTTTATCTTAACCCACCCATACAACGGACCGCCAAGAGATTTGGCGAGTCGTGCATTGGCCTCAAAAGCAAGTGAACTGTGCCCGAGTGGCTACGATGTGCTGTCTAAAAATGCAGCGAAAAAAGCCGAATTTGGTTACAGTGATGATCAATGTGTTGCATATAAGCATTGTGACTATGTCTTAGAGTGGCGTATCAGTTGTGCCGATAAACCGAAAGATGGTTTCTCTATATTCGGTAAGCACTAATTCAGAAATTTTCGTAAATTTAAGAATGCACAAACGGAATTGCCATGTCTAATGCGAAGCACTATCTCTGGTTAGTCGGATTTTCGGTTTTGGCCTTTTGGCAAATAGGCCAAATTGTCTACTGGCCGAAGCCGGTTCAAACGTTATTGCTCTATGCTCCCTATATTGCGGCTGCATTGGGAATTTTTATCAGTGTTTTTCTTAATCGAATTCAACCTATCTTTCTATTGTTAACCTTGGCGGTGTTGAACTTCGCCATTGTTTACTTTTTTCCGAAAAATACCGGACAAACGGATGTCTTAGCCGTCACTGCATTTTATCCATTGCTGGCAACATTTTTGCCGTTGAACCTTTTACTCTGGATTTTATTGCCCGAGAAAGGGGTGATGTCTAAACCCTATGTCTTTAGTTTGCTCGCTTTGTTTGGGTTACAGGGATTTGGGTTCTACTGGTTGATGGATAATTTGCCAATGAATGTCATTCTGACAATGGCGCAACCTGTAGGTGCTTCCGGCATTACGCTGCCAATGGTTCCGTTTTTGGTGACGATGGCAGTATGGTTAGTGATTGTTATTCGTAATGCGTTTCAAGACCACCCTAAAGTTTTAGATAATACCGTTATCTTTGTATTGATACTCATGGCGTATGGGCTGAATCAATATGCATCCTTTGGGGTGTTGGCTTGGTTGTCATCAATAGCCGCAGGGTTGATTATTTTATCTCTGGTTTTTGACTCCCATCAAATTGCTCACACTGACCAATTAACCGGTATGAAGGGGCGTAGAGCATTATTTGAGCGGTTTACCGGATTAGGTCGTAAATATGCCATTGCCATGATGGATATCGATCACTTCAAATCCTTTAATGACCGCTATGGTCACGATATTGGAGATAACGCGCTGAAGTTGGTTGCCTACCAATTATCCAGAATTCCCCTTGGTTACCCTTATCGTTACGGAGGGGAAGAGTTTACGGTTGTTTTTCCAGGTAAAACTGCCGAGCAAGTGAAACCGATTTTGGATGATATTCGCGTCCAGATATCAGAAGTGCCTTTGGAAGTGATGGAAAAGGGACAGAAAGCGGAAACAAAAGTAACGGTGAGCTTTGGCTTGGCAGAAAAAACGGAAAGAAGTCAGCAGCCCGAAGCGGTTATGAAGTTGGCAGATGAAGCACTTTACGTCGCGAAAAAAGCCGGAAGAAACTGTGTGAAAGTGTATGGCGAGACAGCTGCGAAAACGACAGCAAAAACATCGTCAACCACTCGAAAACGCTCACAAACGAAAGAAGATAAAGCATGACAGATAAAACCAAACTAAAACGCGTTTCTGAAACTTCAGAGCTAGAGATTCAGTTCAAACTTAGTTTGTTGGATGACACAGTGGTAGAGCGGACCGAGGAAGATGAAGTCTTTGTATTTCAAGTTGGTGACGGTCAGTTTTTAGCCAAGTTAGACGAACTACTTGTTGGGCTAGAAGAAGGAACGCGTGCAAAATTCACTCTGATGCCCGAAGATGCTTTTGGGCAGCCAGATCCTATGAATTTCCAAACCATGAAAAAGACAGACTTTCCTGAGGGCATGCAACTGACCGAGGGGCATGTCATTGGCTTCAATACACCAACTGGAGATGAAATTCCGGCAACGGTATATCAAATCAAGGAAGATGAGGTGGTGATGGATTTTAATCATCCATTGGCGGGTCAGCCGCTGATTTTTGATGTCACGATAGTAAAGGTTTTGTCTTAATTTTTTAAGCTTTTCTACAAAGCTTATGAGTGCTTTTTTAAATATTGTTGTTTGTGCTCTTGGCTGCAAAAGGCAATGTTGTGTGCAGTACCAATCGTTTCTGACGGGTCAAGGGGAATGGCTTCCGACTCTGGTAGTCTTAAGCCACACTCTGCGCAAGTAACCATGCGTTCCGCTTCTTCAGGTGTTGTACGGTGTTCTTGTGCATTGCCTGATAGTGCATCTTGACGAATCTCGTTGACCCTTTTCATAATAAAGCGCACTAGCAAGTATGCGAAGAAAGCGACGACGAATAATAGTAGAGTTTTCATTGTACCAACCTAGTTTGATTGTGAGTGGTAACGCGCCACTTGCGACGGGTCAAAAGTGCTTTGGTTCAGGTCTATGCCAGCAGCATTCATTTTATCTTCCAACTCACGCTTTTCTGCTAATAAATCAATGAGTTCAGAGTGGTTGTCTTCAAGACGATGCATCTGCTCAAGCCCTAAGTGATAAAAACGCATGGTTTTCATGGCTTGGTGGTCGTTGATGGCGACATCTTTTCTGAGTTTTTCCATGACGTTAGTGATGCGCATTAATGAACGCTTTAGTCGCCAGCCGTACATGGATTCACGCATCCAGGCTTTATCAACAAAGAAAACCTTGACGATAAAAAAGGTGATAATCAGGCCAACCAAAGCGCCAATGAAATTTAGTACCCAAGGGTTTGAGTTATATGCAGAGAGTAGTTTGACGCTTAGCGTGGCGAAAATCATACCGATGACTAAAAACATTCCCATGATGATGAGAGTGGCATTACGTGTCTTTTGTCGATATAGCTTAGGGTCAACGTCTTGGATTTCGAACATAAAGTTTCCAGAGTGCTTGTGTAATTTTATTTTTTAACAGAAAGCCAATTCTATTAAAAAAACGGCGGGGCGGGTAGCTTTTAGCGACCAAGTTTCAACTTAAATAGTTGGAATCAAGTATAATTTGCGGTTTTAAAAGATTTGCACTTTTGATGTTAAGAATGGAAGTGCCATTTAAATTTTATAGATGATGAAGCGACAAGATTTTTATTTTGACCTACCGGAAGCACTGATTGCACAAACGCCTGCCAAAGAGCGTACCGGAAGCCGTTTATTGGTTGTTGAACCCAATGGCGAGGTTTCGGATAAGCGGTTTCCTGATCTTTTGGATTACATTCAGCCCAACGACTGTCTTATCTTTAACAATACGAAAGTGATACCGGCACGCTTGTTTGGTCATAAGCATAGTGGCGGTAAGGTTGAGTTTTTGGTTGAGCGTATTTTGGATGATCAGCGTGTGCTGACGCACATCCGTTCAAGCAATGCACCTAAGCCCGGGACGAAGATCCGCATTGAAGATCAAATTGAGGTTGAAGTGCTGGGCAGAGATGATGCATTGTTTGAAGTTGCATTTGAGTTGTCAGAGGGCGAAACGGCACTTTCTTTGATTGAAGCCTGTGGTCATATGCCGTTACCCCCTTATATTGAACGTGCGGATGGTGAAGAAGATAAGTCTCGCTATCAGACAGTTTACTCCGAGAAGCCGGGAGCGGTGGCCGCGCCGACTGCTGGGTTACATTTTGATGAAACTATGTTGGACAAGATTCGTCAAAAAGGGGCGCAAATCGGCTTTGTCACTTTGCATGTCGGTGCGGGCACATTTAAGCCGGTGCAGGTGGACGACATCAGCGAGCATCGTATGCATTCAGAGGTTATTGAGGTATTGCCTGAAACGGTCGAGCTGATTCATTCTACAAAGCAGAAGGGCGGTCGGGTTTTTGCCATAGGTACGACATCCGTCAGAAGTTTGGAGAGTGCAGCGACTTTCAATGATGGCGTGCTGACTGCGTATCAAGGTGAAACCGATATTTTCATTACCCCAGGCTATGACTTCAAGGTGGTGGATGTTTTATTGACCAATTTCCATTTGCCGGAATCGACCTTGATTATGTTGGTATCTGCGTTAGCAGGCTATGAAACGACGATGAATGCATACCGACATGCAGTTGAGGAAAAGTATCGCTTTTTCAGCTACGGTGATGCAATGCTGGTACATCCGGCGAAAAAAGCTAAATCTTAAATTTATTTGACGAAGAAAAGACGATGGAATTCGAATTAGATAACCAAGACGGAAGAGCCAGAAGAGGGCGATTAAAGTTTGAGCGAGGTGTGGTGGAAACGCCAGCTTTTATGCCGGTAGGCACTTATGGTTCCGTAAAAGGGATGACGCCGGAAGAAATTGAAGATACTGGCGCTCAAATCATCTTGGGCAATACTTTTCACCTAGCGATTCGTCCGGGAACGGATATTATTGAACAGCATGGTGATTTGCATGACTTCATCAATTGGGAAGGTCCTATTCTGACGGATTCGGGCGGTTTTCAGGTGTTCAGCCTTGGTAAGATGCGTAAGATCAGCGAGCAAGGTGTTCACTTCCGTAACCCGGTGAATGGTTCCAAACTGTTTATGGGGCCTGAAGAGTCAATGGAAGTGCAGCGTAAGCTTGGCTCTGATATTGTGATGATTTTCGATGAATGCACGCCTTATCCGGCGAGTTATGAGGTAGCGGCAGACTCCATGCGTCTTTCGTTGCGCTGGGCGCAACGCTCCAAAGAGGCACATGGTGATAACCCTTCCGCGTTGTTTGGTATTGTGCAGGGTGGTATGTATGAGGCGCTACGTATCGAATCCATCGAAGCATTAAAGGAAATTGGTTTCGATGGTTACGCCATTGGCGGCTTGTCTGTTGGTGAGCCTAAAGAAGAAATGATGGCGACGCTTGATTTTACCGAGCCGCACATGCCGAAAGACAAGCCTCGATATATGATGGGTGTCGGTAAGCCGGAAGATATTGTTGAAGCGGTACGCCGTGGAATCGATATGTTCGACTGTGTTATTCCAACCCGTAATGCCCGAAACGGCTTTTTGTTTACGCATGACGGTGTGGTTAAAATCCGAAATGCGGTGCACAAAACCAGTTTAGAACCTTTGGATGCACAGTGTGATTGTTATACCTGTAAAAACTACACACGTGCCTATCTGCATCACCTGGACAAGTGCGGCGAGATTCTGGGGGCCAGATTGAATACCATTCATAACCTGCATTATTATCAATTGTTGATGAAAGGGTTGCGTGAAGCCATTGCCAATAATCAGTTGGAATCTTACGTAAAACACTTTTATCACCAAAGAGGCGAGGTTGTCCCGCCAATGTGATTCTGACCCAACCTGGTAGATTTTGAAAAATCTGCCAGGTTGGGGGTTCTGGCAAGGCGCAGGTCTTACCGGATTTAATGAGTGAGAAACTGTTGATTTGGCCTGTTTTTGCATAGTATTTTTAAGTGAACTATGCCAAAATACGGCGACTAATTTTTAGATAAATCTTATTGGGAGACAAAAGATGAGTTTTTTTATTTCTGATGCGATGGCAGATGGTGGCGCGGCAGCGGCACAAGGTGGCGGTTTTGAAGCTTTATTGCCATTGATTATTTTATTTGTCGTATTTTACTTTTTGTTGATTCGTCCTCAGCAAAAGAAAGTGAAAGAACACAAAAAGTTGGTGGAAGCACTTTCTAAAGGTTCAGAAGTCGTTACTTACGGTGGTCTTGCCGGTAAGATTCGTGATATGGATGAGAACTTCGTTGATTTGGAAATTGCCAACAACGTAATCGTCAAAGTTGAAAGACAAAATGTTTCTCGTGAATTGCCAAAAGGAACCTTGAAAGGGACTGCGGAATAATCGAGACGCTTTTCAGAAGGGGCATCATGCCCCTTTTGTTGTTTTAAGCCACGCTGTAAGTTCAAACCTTTGAACCTTCAAATCCTTACGGGTGGTGCTGTTTTAACGTTGAGTTTGGAAAATTAAACATGTTTGACTCTAAGAGAAAAGTCATTAGTAACCAATACCCAGCCTGGAAATATATTTTGCTGGCGGTCGTGATTGTATTGGGGGTAATTTATTCGGCCCCGAACCTGTTTGGTGATGACCCTGCGGTTCAAATCTCGCCAGCGAAAGCCGTGAACTTCAATGCTTCTATTGAAACCAGAGTGCAAAAAGCTTTGGAAGATGCCAATCTCCCCATCAAGAGCATGAGTTACAAGGCTGACCAATTGTTGGTTCGATTCAACTCAACTGAAGAGCAGTTAAAAGCGAAAAGTGTTATCAAAAACCTCTTGGGTAGAGAAGCCGTTGTCGCACTTAACCTTGCGCCGGCAACGCCGCAGTTTTTAAGAGACTTGGGTGCGGAGCCGATGTTCCTTGGTTTGGACTTGCGTGGTGGGGTGCATTTCTTGATGGATGTCGATATGGAAACGGCGGTACAAAAAGCCTATACCCGTTATGTTGATGAAATCAAAGCCTCATTCCGTGAAAAGCGTATTCGTTACCTATCGGTAGATTATGAAAAAGAAGCTTTGTGGATTAAGTTCCGTGAAGGGACGAACCTTGATGAGGCTCAGGCGGAAATCAACAAGAAATTTGATGGCGATTTCATCATCAAGCAATTGCCTGAAGGAAGAGAACCTTCATTGGAATTGCTGTTGTCTCCTAAGACCATCGCCACAGCCAAGTCTTATGCTTTGAAGCAAAATATCACCACGTTGCGTAACCGTATCAATGAACTAGGGGTTTCCGAGCCGGTTATCCAGCAACAGGGCGATCGCCGAATTGTTGTGCAGTTACCAGGTGTTCAGGATACCGCTAAGGCAAAAGAAATCTTGGGTGCGACGGCAACTTTGGAATTCAGATTGGTTGAAGAAAAAGGCGATCCTCAGGAAGCGGAGAAAACAGGTTACGCGCCTCACGGTGCTCGCTTGTATCACTTCCGTGATGGTCGTCCGATTTTACTTCAACGCCGCATCATCGTTAGTGGTGACAACGTTATTAACGCGCAATCAGGTATTGAGTCCAAGTCTGGTACTCCTGAAGTTAGCGTGACGCTGGATAGCGTGGGTGGTCGTAAGATGTTGGCAACGACGAAGAAAAACGTCGGTAACCGCATGGCGGTTGTTTACATCGAAACACGTATTGATACCGTGTTGGAAAACGGTAAAAAAGTTAAGCGTCGTGTAACGTCTAAAGATGTTATCAATGCGGCGGTTATCCAAGGGCAGTTCGCAAACCGCTTCCAAATTACAGGTTTGGCTTCGCCTCGTGAAGCACAAGACTTGGCATTATTGTTAAGAGCAGGTGCGCTGGCAGCGCCAATGGAAATCGTTGAAGAAAGAACGGTTGGGCCCAGCCTTGGTAAAGACAACATCGACCAAGGGTTCATGTCGGTCATTATCGGCTTTATCCTCGTGTTGGTTGTCATGGCGTGGCGCTACAAAGTATTTGGCATGATTGCCAACCTGGCACTGACACTAAACTTGATTTTGATTGTCGCCATCATGTCCTTGATGCAGGCCACTTTAACCATGCCAGGGATTGCAGGGATCGTTCTGACAGTCGGTATGGCGGTTGATGCCAACGTTCTGATTTTCGAACGTATTCGCGAAGAGTTGCGAGTAGGTTCGGTGCAGGCTGCCATCAATGCCGGTTATGAAAAAGCCTTTGTGACCATTGCGGATGCGAACATCACTACCTTATTGGCGGCCATCGTACTGTTTAGTTTTGGTACCGGACCAATCAAAGGGTTTGCTATCACCTTGTCTATCGGGATTATCACTTCCATGTTCACGGCCATTATGGGTACGCGTGCCATCGTCAACTGGCGTTATGGCAACAAGCCGATTGAAAAGTTATCGGTTTAGGAGAGAAACATGGCAACAGATAAGAATCAGGATAAAACGAATATGTCTGAACAAAAATTGATTAACTTCATGGGACAACGCAAGATCGCGATGGTGGCATCGACGATTTTGATCATCGCCTCCATTGTCGGGATTCTCACCAAAGGTTTGAACTTTGGTATCGACTTTACGGGCGGGACGATTATTGAGTTGGCGTATGACAAGCCAGCCAATGTTGATAAGATTCGCCAGAATCTACAAGCGAACGGTTTTGATCAGGCGGTTGTACAAAACTTCGGTTCTGCCGAAGATGTGTTGATTCGTATTGCGCCTCGTGAAGGTGTAAATTCTTCGAAAATTTCCAATCAAATTTTGGGAGTTTTGAAGTCAAACAACGACGATAAAATCGACCTTAGACGTGTTGAATTTGTTGGGCCTCAGGTTGGAGATGAGCTGACCGAAGACGGTTTCCTAGCTGTTATCTATGCGTTGATCGGTATTTTGATTTATGTCGCGCTACGATTTGAGTTCCGTTTCTCTGTTGGGGCAGTTGCGGCTTTGATTCATGACGTGACAATTACCGTGGGGGTCTTTGCCTGGACACAAGCGCAGTTTGATCTGACTGTGCTGGCGGCCATTCTTGCGGTTATCGGTTACTCGCTGAACGATACCATCGTTGTATTCGACCGTGTGCGTGAAAACTTCCGTATCGAACGTCAAGGATCACCGGTTGATGTCACCAACTTAGCGGTTAACCAAATGTTGGCAAGAACCATCATGACGTCTTTCACGACGTTGGTGGTATTGATTGCGCTGTTCATTTTTGGTGGGGAAATCATTCACAACTTTGCGATGGCATTGATTGTGGGTATCGTAGTTGGTACCTATTCTTCAACTTACATCGCAAGTGCCATTGCATTGGCGTTGGGCGTTTCGAAAGAAGACTTGATGAAACCCGTCAAAGAAGGTGCAAGCCGAGATGAACAAGAAGAAGAGCTAACCAGACTCTTCTTGGAAGAGGAAGCACAAAGAGAAGCTAAGCTGGCTTCACAAAAGAAAAAATAGCCGTATCAATCTTCCTGCGTGGGTTTGCTCTACGCAACGAAAATCTGCCAGGTTGGGTCTATCCCCCCCCCAACCTGGCAGTTTTTTTATTTGCAGTGGAAGATTTTGATAGAACAGATTTAAATTGATCCATTTCAATTCACTTAGATAGTTTGAGTTTTTGACCCTTATGTCCTTACAGTTAGAAAAAAATAAAAGACGAACGTTTGCGATTATTTCCCATCCGGATGCCGGTAAAACCACGGTAACAGAAAAGCTGTTGCTTTATGGTGGTGCGATTCAGATGGCGGGTGCGGTGAAAAGCCGTAAGACCGACCGAGGTGCAACATCCGACTGGATGAAAATGGAGCAGGAAAGAGGGATTTCCGTTGCTTCATCCGTGATGCAGTTCCCTTACAAAAAAGTAATGATGAACCTGTTGGACACCCCGGGCCATGAAGACTTCTCGGAAGATACTTATCGTACTCTAACGGCCGTTGACTCGGCATTGATGGTTATCGACGTCGCAAAAGGGGTTGAGGACAGAACCATCAAATTGATGGAAGTTTGTCGTTTGCGTGATACGCCAATTCTGACCTTTATCAACAAGCTTGACCGTGAAGGTAAAGAGCCGATTGAGCTGCTTGATGAAGTTGAAGAGGTTTTGAAAATCAGCTGTGCGCCAATGACTTGGCCGATAGGGATGGGGAAACGCTTTAAAGGAATCTACCACCTATACAACGATACCATTAGGCTTTTTGAAGTGGCTGACGGCTTGAATGCGTCTGCTGGTGAGTTGATTGAAGGCTTGGACAACCCGCTGCTGGATGAAAAAATCGGTGGCATGGCAGAAGAGTTGAGAGAGGAAATCGAGCTGGTACGTGGCGCGAGCCATGAGTTTGATTTGGATGCGTTTTTGGATGGACAGCTGACGCCAGTGTTTTTCGGTTCCGCGGTGAACAACTTTGGCTTACAAGAACTGTTGGATGGCTTTGCAGAGTACGCGCCACCACCAAAAGGGCGTGAAACTGAAACGCGTACGGTCAGTGCAGATGAAGACAAGTTGACAGGCTTTGTATTTAAGATTCAGGCAAATATGGATCCACAGCACCGAGACAGGGTTGCATTTATGCGCATTGTATCCGGCAAGTATGAGGCCGGTATGAAGCTTAAGCATGTGCGTATCGGTAAAGACGTCAAAATCTCGAAAGCCATCACTTTCCTTGCCAACAAACGTGACCATGCAGAAGAAGCGTATCCCGGGGATATTATCGGCTTGCACAACCACGGTACAATCAAGATTGGGGATACTTTCACGCAAGGCGAAGACTTGAAGTTTACGGGTATTCCAAACTTTGCGCCGGAGCTTTTCCGTCGCGCGCAATTAAAAGACCCGATGAAGATGAAAGCTTTGCAAAAAGGTCTGACGCAGCTATCCGAAGAGGGGGCGACACAGTTGTTCCGCCCAATCGCCAATAACGATTTGATATTGGGTGCTGTCGGTGTGTTGCAGTTTGAAGTGGTTGCGCAGCGTTTGAAAGATGAATATAACGTCTCATGTTTGTTTGAAGCGGTGAATGTCTCGACGGCACGTTGGATAATGGGCGAAAAGTCTGAGATTGAAAAATTCTTGGCGAAGGTAAAAGAGAACGTGGCTTACGATGCGGCGGATCAGTTGGTTTACATCGCGCCTACAAGGGTAAATTTAAGCTTGATGGAAGAGCGTTGGCCAAACTTGCAGTTCGTTGCTACACGAGAACATTGATCTTTTTTTAAGACGGTTTTAGAAAATAAAAAACAAAAATATTCTATAAGTTAATGATTTATATTGCATTTGTGAAAAAAATGTGTCATAAATGCATATCGAAAACCATATTTAACAATAATGTTGAGCCAAACTTACTGTGAAGTAAGGACGGAAAGCCACGGGTCTTTCTAAGATAGCCGGGTTGCCATTTGCCTATATAGCCGCTTTTACTTTGGCAAAAGTTGCGGTTATATCGTAATCTGGTTTTATCCTAGCTAGACCCCTTGATGCTATCAAAAAAGGAATTGCAAAATGGCAGTCAAATTGGTCAAACGCAAATCGAATATTTTTCGGGAAAATAAAAAGACACCTATGGTGCTGAAGTGGTTGTTTGTGACGATCTTTCTTACTGCAGCAACTGCATACGCCTATAGTGAAGATGTCTTAGCGAGGGTGTTTTAAATCCTTGCGAAAAAAGCAGCTTTTTGGCTCTTTTTCTTAAACCAAGATAATTGTCGCCAACCCCAGAAATACGAAAAATCCTAAAGAATCCGTTACTGTCGTTAGCATAAGGCCAGATGCTAGCGCAGGATCTATTTTTAGCTTATTGAGTATTAACGGGATTATCGCACCTGCGATTGCAGCCGCAATCAAATTCAACAGCATTGCCGCACCAAAAATCATTCCTAATGATAGTTGATCAAACCAAATAGCCGCAGTGGCTCCAGTTAAAACCGACCAGATTAAACCATTTAAAAAACCAACGGTACCTTCTTTTAGAACCAGTGCACGGCTGTTTTTTGCGCCTAATTTTCCGGTCGCCAATGCGCGAATGACAATGGTGGCAGTTTGCGTGCCGGCAATGCCTCCCATGCTGGCGACAATTGGCATGAGTATCGCCAAGGCGACAATTTGTTGAATCGTGGCTTCAAAGACACCAATCACGGCAGATGCGAATAGTGCGGTCAGTAAGTTGATTCCCAGCCAAAAAGAACGACGTTTGGCTGAGCGAAGAGGTGGAGAGAATAAATCTTCTTCTTCGGTTAAACCTGCGCTAGCCATTTGCGCATGCTCAGCTTCTTCACGGATGATATCAACGACATCATCGATAGTGATACGACCTAGAATCAAATTGTTTTCGTCGACAACCGCGGCAGAAATGATGTCGTTCTTTTCAAAGTAATGCGCCACGTCCTTGTCAGATGTGGTTGCTTTGATAGCATCTTTTTTCTTGATCAGCTCATGAACGAGCGTATCTTCATCGTTGGTGATAAGGTCGTTAACTCTTAGCACGCCTTCATATTTACCTTCACGATCCCTTACAATCAAATCAAGTGTCGCTTCAGGCAGAGACCCCATTTTTCTCAAAAGACGCAACACAACCTCTAGGCTGACGTCTGAACGCACGGTAACAATATCGGTACTCATCAGACCACCGGCGGTGTTCTCAGGGTAGCTCAGAGCCGTTTCTACAGCGGTTCTTTCTTCATCCGAAAGGTTATCTAGGACGTGTTGTTGTTCTTCTTCAGGCAGGGATTGAACGATATCGGTGATATCATCGGTTCCCAATTCTTCGGTTAACTCAATAATTTCTTTGTTATCAAGTTGCTGCAATAAAGAAGAACGAACTTCTTCGTTGGTATGCCCGATGACTTCCCCTTGAATCTCAGGGGTCAGATGTACCCAAAGCGGATAACGCTGTTTGGGTGGTGTCGCCTCAAGTATTTCGGCGATTTCTTCAGGAACAAGGCTGGTCAATATTTGCTGAGCATAATCCTCATTATTCGCATTGACGGCTTCGAGTAGTTGTTCTGTGATTTGAAGTTTGTCGCTAGTCTGAGGCATATTGGCGGCCAGGGCTGTTGGTTAATTTGGGTTATTCTAAAACAATTATGGGGTAATAATAAGAGGGATTAGATGAAAAACTCCCATAAAAAAAGGGCCAACGGCCCTTTTTTCTTTCGGATGCATTTAGGCTTCTTCTGCCATGTTTTTAATGCCGCCAGATTTTTGATTGTGGCTTCCGATTTTTTCTTTGTACTTGATGATTTGACGGTCAAGTTTGTCAACCAAGCCATCAATAGAGGCATACATATCATCAGTGGTGTGTTCGGCAAATAAATCTTTTCCTGAAACGTGAACAGTTGCTTCTGCTTTTTGCCCTTGCTTCTCAACAGTCAAAATTGTATGAGCAATCGTGACATGGTCAAAATGTCTGGTTAGCTTTTGCATTTTTTCTGTAACGTAATCGTGAAGTGCATCTGTGATGTCGATGTGGTGACCTGTGATATTGATTTGCATAATATCGCTCCTTTGCCTGTGTTTGCGATGTGCAGTTCGTTTATTTTTATGTGATTTTTATGTTAAGCGTGTTTATCACGTCTTCAATTGCAGTATAGCATAAAAGCGTTTTGCGTTAGTTTGTGTTCGTGGCGGAAAAGTGAAAAATTACTTGAAGTTTTCGCCTAGATAAACTCGCTTGACGTCTTCGTTTGCGAGGATGTCTTGTGGGGTTCCGCTGGCAAGGATTGTGCCGGCATGAAGGATGTACGCGCGGTCGCAAACCCCTAATGTTTCTCTCACATTATGGTCGGTAATCAGAACACCGATCTCCTTTTGTTTTAAATGTAAGATGATATTTTGAATGTCTTTTACCGAGATCGGATCAACCCCTGCGAAAGGTTCGTCAAGAAGGATAAAGTCGGGTTCCATTGCTAGTGCTCGTGCGATCTCCACGCGGCGTCTTTCACCGCCCGACAGTGCTTGACCTAATTGTTCTGTGATGTGGCCAATTTGTAGGTCGTCTATTAACTCTTCATATTTTTGGTTTTGCTGTTCTTTTGGTAGTTCATTGCGCATCTCAAGAATCGCCATAATATTTTGTCTGACGGTCAGCTTTCTGAAAACAGAAGCTTCTTGCGGCAAATAACCAATGCCGAGCTTGGCGCGCTGGTCAATGGAAAGGTCGCTGATATTACGATCGTTTAAGAAAATATCACCGCCGTCGTTTTTAACGAGCCCGGTCATCATGTAGAAGGTGGTGGTTTTACCGGCACCATTTGGACCAAGAAGACCAACAACTTCACCACTGCAAACATCTAAATCAACAGAGGTTACGACTACACGTCTTTTGTAGCTTTTAGCCAAACCGCGAGCGTAGAAAGTCGCCATTATTTTTGTTCCTGCTCGTCAGGTGTGAAGATCATCTTGATACGCTGTTGCTTTTCGCCTTTTGCAGATAGGGTTTTTCGGGTTAGGTCGTAAAGTATTTTAGGGCCGCTGATGCTATTCTTGCCTTCTTGAATCACTTGGGCATGGCCTTCAAGTAGCAGTGTTTTTTGTGTAGCAGAGTAGGTTATCTTGTCGGCATGACCGGTGACCCAACCTTTTTCCTCTTCAAGGTAACGCCTAAAAGTGGCTGGCTTGCCAATCACAATCGCAGTCGATATTTTACGTTGAGGGTGGTGTAACGTGACTTTATCGCCTTTTATGGTTGTCGTTCCCTGCGTGATGACGACATTCCCCTGATAGACACTAATGCCTTCCTTGTCTTTCGCATTCAATGAGTCGGCGGTGACTTCAACGGGGAGGTTTTCGTCAGATGTATTCGCTGTGTTTTCTGCTTGAGCGGAAAAAGCACAGAATAGGGTGGTGAACGCCAGCATAAGAAAGAAAATGCTATGCACGGAAGAAAGAGTTTGTTTAGTGAGGTTGGTATTGCGTTTTAACATTCGATTCAAATTTGTATTGGTCTTGCTTCAAATTGGCAGAAAAACCAACGCCCGTAATGGTTACGTTAGGCGTTTTTAGCTGGGTAAAGACATGGTTTACCAACTGTTCTGTCTGGCTATTATAAGTAATTTGTTCTGTTTTAAGGCTTTTATTTTCTTTGTTATGGGATGCGCTTTCTATTTGAACATTACCTTCCAGATGGATGGTTTGATCGTTTTGGCTGCTTCCCTTCTGGCTGCGAATCAATAAGGTTTCGTTCGGCTTTTGTTGGATTGAAAAGGGCGCCGTGAAGTCGCTTTGTTTTGAGTTGTTCTGGTAGTGAATGGCTTTTGCCGTTAAGTAGGTTTGCTGTTGTTCAGAGGTATTTTTATTGACTTGCCAAGTGGTAGAGTCAAAAATTTGCCAGCTGTAGGTTAGTTTTGGACGCTCTGGCTGTGTTTTGTTGGGTGATTGTAAGAAGTTTTGTTGGGTGTTGATCAACAAAAGGGAAATTGATAGTACAAAAACCAGAATCATTGGTAAGCGTTTTTTCATAAGCTATCCCTCATTGGTTTTGTACTGATAAATTTTATCTTAGCTATTTTATAGGCTTTTTCTAAGGTAAAAGTCTATATGTTTTTGCCAAAGTCCTTGAGATTTTAGAAGCAATTCACACATTTCACGAACACAGCCTTCGCCACCGTTAAAGTGTGAAACGTAGTGAACGTGTTGCGGAACTTCCGTGTCTGCATTTTTAGGGCAGGCGGCAAGCCCAACGCGGGTAAGGATTGGTAGATCAAGAATATCATCTCCCATATAGGCGATTTCACTCAAATCTAATCCCAATTCATCTACTAGCTTCAAAAAGGTAGGGAGTTTATCTGGAACGCCTTGATAGACATGTTTGACTTTTAGATCTTTCATTCGTTTGTCGATAAGGGGAGATTTGCGACCTGTAATAATCCCGATTTCGATGCCGCTTTGTTGCAGCATAACCATGCCGTGTCCATCGCGGGTATGAAAGCTTTTGTATTCAATACCATTGTCGCCGTAGTAGAGTTTGTTGTCGGATAAAACACCGTCGATATCCAGAATCAGGAGTTTGATTTTGGCGGCTTTTTCTAAAATATTGGTTTGAAAATCCATGTTGACTACCTTGCTGTTTCGTACAAACTTTTGAGACGACGTTCTTAGGGGTGAACCATTCTATAATAAAGTAGTACCAAATAGCCAAGATAACTGAGCGTTAGAAGCATTCCCTCGGCTCTCGTGATGACTGCGCTGCCATTTCTTGGAAGTGCGACAATTAACATGGCTAAAGTCATTCCCAACATGACAGGGTAATCAATAATTAAAGTCGAGTTGTCTACTGGCGAAGGGTCTATCAATGCAGGCATTGCCATAACGGCAAGCAGGTTAAAAAGATTTGAGCCCAAAATATTTCCGATCATTAGGTCAGATTCGTCTTTTTTGGCGGCAGAAATGGCGGCTGCAAGTTCAGGTAAGCTGGTTCCTACAGCAACGATTGTTAGACCAATAATTAAGTCTGGAACCTCAAAATACTGGGCAATTTCTACAGCGCCCCATACCATTAACTTGGCGCTGGCAATCAGAATAACCAGTCCAATTAAAAGGAGAATGATGGATTTTTTGAGGGATAGTTGCGGTAGGTCTTTGATTTCTTCGATGGTTTCTTCAACAAGTGGGTCGTGTTTATCGACTGTTTTGTTGGCCTTGATCATCCAAGCCATGACGAAAATGAGCGTGCCGATCAAGATGATTCCGTCCAATCTCCCCAGCTCATGATCGAGTATTAAAAACAGACCTAGTATTGAGACAACGAGTAAAATAGGAAATTCACGTTTTAGAAGTGATGATTTGACGACAATCGGCGAAATCAGTGCGGTTATTCCTAGCACTAGTCCAATGTTGGCGATGTTCGAACCTATGACATTACCAACGGCTAATCCAGGGCTGTTGTCAATTGACGCTAAGATAGAGACTAGTACTTCTGGAGCGGAAGTCCCGAAGCCTAAAACCACTACTCCGATAATTAGGGGAGAGATGTTTAAGTGGGTCGCTGTGCTTGCCGCACCGTCAATGAAAATGTCTGAACTCCAGACAAGAAGGGCTAGTCCTACGAGTAATACCAAACTTGGTAAAATGAGCGTCATTGTCATACAGTTTTCTTTTAGACTGTTTTGCGTAAAGTCGTTATTATAGGGTTTTTTATAATTAAAATAAATAAAGCTTATGGCAAATGAAGTTGAAAATTTATTGGTAGGGACTCGAGGTTGGGCTCATAAAAGTTGGAATGGCGACTTTTATCCTGATGATATGCCTGTCGAATGGCAGTTGGATTTTTACGGTCAACACTTTAAAGCAATCCTTTTGCCCCAAGCCGAATGGCAAGGGTGGACTAAAGAGCATATTGAAGAATTTGAGGTTTTACATGAACCCGAATATTTCTTTGTGGTTTTTGAAGTAAGTGCTTTTAATGAAAGCGTTTTGTCACAGTTAAAAAACATCAAGGAATGGCTAAAAGATAAAGCTTTTGGTGTTTTGGGGTTTAATTTATCCCAGGCTGAAATGAATGTTCTCCAGTCAGAGCTTGAGCCGCTTGGTTATAAATTAACTTCTTGTGCTTCTAGGTCACAATTAATGGGTTGGTCTTTTGAATCGGAATTGGGTGTTTTGACAGGAGAGCCATTGTATTTGGTTCGCATGAACGATTATCCAATGAGTCAATTAAAGAAAACTGTGACCCCATTTTTAGAGTCATTGCCACATGATTATTCAGGTGGTTTTGTCTTCGCCATCGATGAAGATGTGTCGACCAAGCATATGACGGATTTAAAGTTGCTGTTGGAGCTGTTGGGATATTAATATCATCTCAATGTTCAATGATTCTTTTATTTAGGCAATTTTGTTATGATGAGTCGCTATGACTACAGAAACTGTTATTCGAATTGAAAACCTTAGATTCCAGAGAGGGGATAGGGTTATTTTTGATGATGTTACCCTGGATATCCCCGAGGGTAAGATTACTGCGATTATGGGACCTAGCGGAACGGGAAAGACAACTTTACTTAAGTTGATCGCCGGGCAGTTGGTGCCAGATTCGGGTAGTGTTACGGTTTATGATAAAAATGTACACAAGCTTTCGCGATCTCAACTCTATGTGTTGCGGAGCCGGATGGGAATGTTATTCCAGTCTGGCGCGTTATTGACAGATTTGAATGTCTTTGAAAATGTCGCCTTTCCAATTCGAGAGCACACGGACCTTCCTGAAGACCTGATAGAACTCATTGTTAAGCTGAAATTGCAGGCGGTAGGCTTAAGAGGGGCGTTGGAATTGATGCCTTCCGAGTTATCGGGAGGGATGTCTCGTCGAGTTGCCTTGGCGAGGGCAATTGCGCTAGACCCTGATATGGTTTTCTATGACGAGCCTTTTGTAGGGCAAGACCCAATCACAATGGGGATTTTGGTGTCTTTGATAAAAAAACTGAACCAAAGTCTAAAATTGACAAGCGTGGTGGTATCTCACGATGTTAAAGAGGTGCTTTCAATTGCTGATTTTGCCTGTGTCATTTCCGAAGGTAGAATTGTTGCTCAAGGCACGCCGGAAGAATTGCTGGCGTCCGATTCAGAGTATGTTAAACAGTTTTTACGAGGCCTGCCTGATGGTCCGGTACCTTTCCACTATCCGGCAACGGATTACATAGAGGATTTGTCTTGCTGAATTATTTTCACTCTTTGTTGTTTACGATGGGGAAGGTAACGCTGGGGGTTGCATCCTCGGTTGGCAGGGGCGCTTTATTTGTTGCTTCTCTGGTGCCGGCACTGCCTTACGCGTTTACCCGCATTGACCTGCTCGTTAAGCAAGTTTATTTTTCAGGTGTTTTATCCTTACCGATTATTTTAACGGCTGGCTTGTTCGTTGGGATGGTGCTGAGTCTGCAAGGTTATAATGTCCTAGTGGATTATAATTCTGAAGAGGCGGTTGGAACCATGACGGCACTTTCTCTGTTGCGTGAGTTAGGGCCTGTGGTGACTGCCTTGTTATTTGCAGGTAGAGCGGGTTCGGCATTGACTGCGGAAATTGGTTTAATGCGTTCTACAGAGCAGACGTCAGCATTGGAAATGATGGCCGTAGACCCCTTGAAATTCATTTTTGTGCCAAGGCTTGTGGGAGCGATTATTGCGCTACCAATGCTTTCTATGATGTTTATTGGTATGGGGATTTTTGGTGGCTATTTGGTTGCAGTGGGGTGGCTAGGTGTTGATGACGGCGCTTTCTGGTCACAGATGCATGCTCATGTCGACTGGAAAGATGATGTGGTCAACGGCATGATAAAGTCAGTTGCATTTGCCGTATTGGTTTCAATCATTGCCCTATTTCAGGGGCAAGACGCCATACCTACATCTGAAGGTGTGAGTAGAGCAACCACTCGAACGGTTGTGCATGCCTCGTTAGGGGTTTTAGGGTTAGATTTCGTTCTAACCGCATTAATGTTTAATTAATCTACGCAAGTGTGTGTAAGGAATTCTTGATATGTTTCGTCGTTCCAGTATAGAGATATGGGTAGGTGCATTTGTTTTAATGACATTGGTTGCATTGATCTTTGTTGCATTTAAAGTCAGTAACTTTCAAGGGTTTCAAGACAAGCCTACCTACCAAGTTAGCGCGTTATTTTCTAATATAGGCGGCCTTAAAGTTAGGGCGCCGGTCAAAATCAGTGGCGTTGTTGTCGGGCGTGTCGATTCTATTTCGGTGGATCAAAAAACGTATCGTGCGAAAGTGGTGATGGACATCTATAAGGAGTACAACAAACTTTCACTAGATACCTCGGCATCCATTCTGACTTCTGGTTTACTTGGAGATCAATATATTGGTTTAACTCCAGGAGCCGATGATGAATACCTTAAGAATGGTGATCAGATCGATATAGCGCAATCAGCATTGGTCTTGGAAGAGTTAATCGGTCAGTTCTTAACTAAGTTAGGTGATAGTGGGAATAAAAAATGATTTTTAAGCGCAGAATAGCAGTTTTGTTTGGTTTGTTGGCATCTTTGATTGTTACAGGTGCGCAAGCTCAGATTAATCAGTCTGACCCTAAAGAAATGGTTCAGGAACTTTCCCAGACTGTTTTGAAACAGATTGATCTTCAAAGAGAAGCGTTGAACGCTGACCCAGAAAAGGTCAAGGCGTTTGCTGATGAATATATTTTGCCTTATGTGGATACGCCAAAAATGGCACGTTATGTCATGGGGCAATATTGGCGTTCAGCAACGCCTAAGCAGCAGGAAGAGTTTACAGAGGCTTTCAAAAATACTTTGCTTCGTTCTTATTCACAAAGCTTGATTAAGTTAAAGGTATCAAAAATCAAAGTGACTCGTGTTGAAGAGCCTCGTGAAGGCAGAGCGACTGTTGAGACAGATGTCACTCAATCCGATGGGAACGTGTCTTCGGTAATTTATCGCGCCTATTTAAACAACCACACACATAAGTGGATGCTGTATGACGTGACGATTGAAGGCATTAGCTTGTTATTGAACTATCGAAAAATCTTTGCATCCGAATTTGACGCTAAGGGAATAGATCAAGTGATTGCATCCCTTAAAGAAAAGAATAAGGTGTAATTTGTGAAAGCAGTGAATATGTCTGAGCAAACGGCTTATGTGGTTAAAGATAAGACGCTTACCTTAACGGGAGATTTGACGGTTCACGCTATCAGCAAATTATTTAAGAACAATCCTTGGATTGCTGAGCAGAAGATTGAAGAGATTGATTGTTCTCTTGTCACCTCTGCAGACAGTAGCTGCTTGGCATTGATTCTCTTTTTACAAGCCAAGGCAGGACACAAGGTGAAAGTGACTTCTTTACCGGAAGACATGTCTGGCTTGATTGATCTTTATGAACTAAAGCCATTTTTATCGGCTTAACTAAAACACATTAAAAAATATGACTAGTGCGGCAGTTTCATTTCAGAATGTCAGTAAGGCTTATGGCACTTTACAGGCGCTGAAAGGGGTTTCCTTTGAAGTTGAAAAGGGAGCTTTTTTTGGATTACTTGGGCCAAATGGCGCGGGTAAATCGACTTTAATTAATTCCATGGCAGGGCTTGTGAAGCCGAGTTCAGGTCATATCCTTGTTAACGGTTATGATACAGAGAAGTCTTATCGTCAAACTAGACGTCAACTCGGATTGGTTCCTCAAGAGTTGATTTCAGATCCTTTTTTCTCAATCAAAGAACTTCTAACGATTCAATCTGGATATTTTGGTCTTTCTGGAAGTGTGCAAGATAAATGGATTGGGGAGTTACTTGAAAGGCTAGCTTTAAGTGAGAAAGCGGATGCAAATACCAATCAGCTTTCTGGCGGCATGAAGCGACGTGTTCTTATTGCAATGGCACTGGTTCATAAGCCCGATGTCATCGTTTTGGATGAACCAACAGCAGGTGTTGATGTCGACTTAAGGAAAACATTGTGGGACTTTACCAAAGAGCTTCATCAAAAAGGTCACACGATTATTTTGACAACGCATTATTTAGAAGAAGCAGAGTCTTTGTGTGAAAAAGTGGCAATACTTCAAAAAGGGCAGTTAAGAGCTTTAGAGTCGACTTCAGATTTGGTTTCTATGCATCCTTTCCGTTATGTTCGAGTGAGTTTATCTCAGCGATTTGAAAAAGCCATGCTTTCAAGCACTCTGGATTTGGCAAATCGTTTGGACAGTTTCAATGTGAACGAAGTGGTTTTTAAAGTTGAGAAAGAATTGCCTTTGAATCAAGTCATGTCGTGGTTGTCTGCTTCGCCGTTGTCAATCAAGGATATTACTAGTAGAGATGCAACCTTAGAGGAAGTGTTTATCAGCTTGACAGGAGGGCAAGACAATGAACTTTAATCTTGTTGGTTGTTGGGCACTTTTTGTTAAAGAGGTTAGACGTTTTTACTCGGTTGCCATTCAGACTATTTTCGCGCCTGTGGTTTCGTCGCTACTGTATTTACTGATTTTTGGGCAAGTCATTGATACGAAAATTGAGGTGTTTAGTGGTTTGACTTATAGTCAATTTCTGATTCCAGGTTTGGTTATGATGACGGTGTTGCAAAATGCCTTTTCCAATACCTCTTCAAGTATCATTCAGTCAAAAATGCATGGAAACTTAACTTTTGTCATGCTGAGTCCCATTTCTCCCTTGGAGCTGTATCTTGCATTTGTTGGTGCATCCGTCATTCGGGGACTTGCTGTTGGTGTAGGGGTGTTACTGGTAGGAATGTTTGGTTTTGATTTGACGATGAATCATCCTTGGTGGATTCTTCTTTTTGCGGTATTAAGCGCTGCTATTATGGGCTCGGTAGGTTTGACAGCAGGCTTATTGTCCGACAAGTTTGATCAGCTTGCAGCGTTTCAAAACTTCATCATTGTCCCGTTGACTTTCTTAAGTGGTGTTTTTTATTCCATTCATGCATTACCGAATATTTGGCAACACATTTCCCACTTGAATCCCTTCTTCTATATGGTTGATGGATTTCGTTATGGTTTCTTTACGCAGTCAGATGTATCTATTGCATTAAGCTTAACCATCACGGTTGCTTTCTTTTTTGGGATAACGGCGATTAATCTGATTTTGTTATTCAAAGGCGTTAAAATACGCGATTAAGTTTTTAAGAAGCGGAAAATTATGTCTCCCGAAAATATTCGAAACAAGATTCAAGCGGCTATTTCTGATGCGCAAGTTGTAACCAGTGGCGAAGATTGTAATTTTGCAATCGAAGTAATTAGCGCTGAGTTTGAAGGGAAATCACCTTTGCAACGTCACAGAATGGTGAATGATATTTTTAAACAAGAGTTTGAAAGTGGTGCGCTTCATGCCTTGTCAATTAAAACGGCCGTTCCGGAAAAAGAATAGACTATGGATAAATTGGTAATTGATGGTCCATGCAGCCTGTCTGGACAAGTACAAATCTCTGGCGCGAAAAACGCTGCATTGCCTATTTTAATGGGCTGTCTTCTTGCCGAAACACCAGTTAAGTTATCGAATGTCCCGCATTTGAAAGATGTGACAACGACGATTCAATTGCTAGCGACCATGGGGGTTGAAGTCCTATTCGATGAACAATTGAATATTGAAATTGATGCCTCGGATATTGTGACCAAGGAAGCACCTTATGAGTTAGTGAAAACAATGCGGGCTTCAATTTTGGTAATGGGACCTTTATTGGCACGTTTTGGAGAAGCCAAAGTTTCTTTACCGGGTGGTTGTGCCATCGGTTCACGTCCAGTTAATATCCACATTGAGGGTATGCAAAAAATGGGCGCTGAGATAAAAGTTGAACAGGGTTATATCATAGCCAGAGCAGACAAGCTGAAAGGTGCTGATATTACTATGGAACCAGTCACTGTGACCGGTACCGAAAACTTGATGATGGCTGCGGTACTTGCTGAAGGTCGTACAGTTTTGAGGAATGCTGCTAGAGAGCCAGAAGTGTCAGACTTGGCAAATTTCTTGAACAAGATGGGCGCCAAAATTTCTGGTATCGGAACCAGCACGTTAACGATTGATGGTGTTGATTCCTTAAAAGGGGTCGCCTACAGTGTGATTCCTGACCGTATTGAGGCGGGAACCTATCTTGCTGCAGCGGCAATAACGCATAGTTGCATCACGGTAACGCATGCAAATCCTGAACATATGGAATCGGTATTGGAAAAGTTTCGAGAAGCGGGTGCCTTAGTAACGGCTACACAAGATTCTATTACCTTGGATATGCGCAATAGAGAGCTGAAGCCCGTCAATATTGTGACTGACCCGTATCCTGACTTTCCAACAGATATGCAGGCTCAATTTGTTGTGATGAATGTTCTGGCGCAAGGTGAAGGTAATGTGGAAGAGACGATTTTTGAGAATCGTTTTATGCATGTTTCCGAGTTGATCAGAATGGGAGCGGACATTAAAGTGTTTGGCAATACGGCTCAGACACATGGTGTAAAGAGCTTAACCGCAGCACCTGTGATGGCAACAGACTTAAGGGCTTCTGCCAGTTTGATTTTGGCAGGTTTGGCGGCAAAGGGTCAAACTGTCATCAGTCGCATCTATCATATTGATAGAGGGTACGAGTTGATAGAAGAAAAGTTCCACAAGTTGGGCGCCCATATCTACAGAGCAAATTAACAGAAGAACGAAAATGGATAACCAATTAACAATCGCCTTATCAAAAGGCAGAATTTACAAAGATACTTTGCCGCTTTTGGAAGCTGCAGACATTTTGCCTTTGGAAGATCCTAGTAAGAGCAGAAAGCTTATTATTCCAACCAACCAGGAAAATGTAAGGCTTTTGATTGTGCGCGCTACCGATGCACCAACTTACGTTTCTCATGGAGCTGCGGATATCGGTGTCGCGGGTAAGGATGTTTTGATGGAAGCGCCATTAGACAATCTATACGAGTTGTTGGATTTACAAATCGCAAAATGCCGTTTAATGGTGGCAGGGCCTGAAACCCCTAAGCCTCATGGACACCGCTTAAAGATTGCAACCAAATATATCAACTCAGCTAAAGCCTACTATGCTCAAAAGGGTGAACAGGTCGATTTGATTAAGCTTTATGGTTCGATGGAAATTGCACCATTAATTGATTTAGCAGATAAGATTGTAGACTTAGTCGATACCGGAAATACGCTACGAGCGAATGGGTTGGTGCCAGAAGAGCATATTGCCAATATCAGCTCTAGATTGATCGTGAATGAGCATGCATACAAAACCAAATTCAATCAAATAAACGAAATTGTTGAGAAGTTTCAAACAGCTATCTCAAATACCTAATTAAAGTTGGAAGTTATCACTATGTTAAATATCAGAAAACTCTCAATCAATTCAGAAGGCTTTAAGCCAGAACTTGAAAAACTACTTGCTTGGGAAACCGTTTCAAATGAATCGGTTAACACGGTTGTAAAGGATGTTATTCGCAACGTCAGAACTCGTGGTGATGAAGCTTTGCTTGAATATACGGCGAAATTCGATCGTTTGAGCTTGGAGAAGGGTTCAGATTTAGAAATCCCTAAAGCAGAGTTAATGGCAGCGTTGAACCGCATCCCACAAGATCAGAAGGATGGTTTAGAGTTGGCTGCTCAACGCGTTAAAGACTATCATGAAAAACAACTTATGAAGTCTTGGAGTTATAAGGAAGCTGACGGTACGATGCTTGGTCAGCAAGTGACTCCTCTGGACAGTGTCGGCTTATATGTTCCAGGTGGAAAAGCGGCTTATCCTTCTTCTGTGATTATGAATGCAGTGCCTGCAAAAGTAGCAGGTGTAAAAGATTTGATTATGGTCGTTCCAACGCCAGATGGCGAAGTGAACGATATGGTACTAGCTGCGGCTGCGATCTGTGATGTGGATCGTGTCTTTAAGTTGGGTGGTGCACAAGCTGTTGCTGCACTGGCGTATGGCACGAAAACGGTTCCATGCGTCGATAAGATTGTTGGTCCCGGTAATATTTATGTCGCGACGGCTAAGCGAGAAGTGTTTGGTGCAGTTGGTATTGATATGATTGCAGGGCCTTCTGAAATCCTAGTTTATTGTGACGGGTTAACAGATCCTGATTGGATTGCGGTTGATTTGTTCTCTCAAGCTGAGCATGATGAAGATGCGCAAGCGATTTTGGTCACTCAGGATGCAGACTTTGCTGAAAAAGTTTATCAAAGCATGAATAAGCTGGTGTCTGAAATGCCTCGTCAAGAAATCATCACAAAGGCATTGGAAGATCGTGGTGCGATTATTGTTGTGGACAATGAAGATCAAGCGATTGAATTGATTAATTATATTGCGCCAGAGCACTTAGAACTTTCAATTGAAGACCCAGAAGCATTATTGCCAAAAATCAAACATGCGGGCGCGATCTTTATGGGACGTTTCACTGCAGAAGCACTAGGTGACTACTGTGCAGGGCCAAACCATGTATTACCAACTTCGAGAACGGCGCGTTTTTCATCTCCACTAGGTGTGTATGACTTCCAAAAACGTTCCAGTTTGATTATGTGTTCTGCTGAAGGTGCGAATGTACTGGGTCAAGTCGCGGGCGTACTGGCTGACGGAGAAGGTTTGCAGGCTCATGCAGCATCTGCAAGATATCGAGTGAAAAAGTAATTTTCCAATCGAAAATCCTAAATAAAAATGGCCTATTTGGGTCATTTTTTTTATCGGGGGTGACAAAACATGGATAGAAAAGCACTTTTAAATTATTTGGATGATTATCTAAAGGTTTTGAGCTTTAAAGACTATGCGCCGAATGGACTACAGGTAGAAGGTGCCGAAGACATCCGTAGGATTGTCACAGGTGTTACAGCATCGCAGGCTTTGATAGACAAAGCGATTGAATTAGAGGCTGATACATTGTTGGTTCACCATGGCTATTTTTGGAAAAATGAAATTCCAACAATAACCAGCATGAAAAAGAAGCGTATTGATTCTTTGCTGCGTCATAACATCAATTTGCTTGGCTATCATCTTCCGCTAGATGCTCACCCCGTGCTTGGAAACAATGCTCAGTTGGCTGCTCTATGGAATATTGAAGATATTACCCCGGAACCAACGAGTTTGGTTCGATTGGGGATGTTGTCAACACCTACGGAAATGGAAGCTTTTAAAAGCTTTGTAGATCAGTCTCTTGATAGGAAGTCCTTACACTTACCTGGTGGCAAACCTCAAGTTCAAAAAATTGCCTGGTGTAGTGGTGGTGCACAAAACTATATTCAACAGGCAATCGACTGGGATGCGGATGTGTATATCAGTGGAGAGGTGTCTGAGCAAACGACGCATCAAGCCCTGGAGTCCGGCATTCATTATTTGGCCGCTGGTCATCATGCGACGGAAAGATTAGGGGTGAAAATGCTGGGTGAACACCTTCAAAAGCATTTTGCATTAGAGGTTGTTTTTTGCGATATCAATAATCCTGTTTAACAGCAAGTCATAAATATATTAGCATTTTATGAAATAAATTTTTTTATGAGGTTATATAAATATAATTATGTAACCCAAAAGTGGCTTTGCTAAAATACGTCGATTCTAAACTTAAGCAACCTAACATTGAGATAGCTCAATGGGGAAGTAGAGGAAAACCCTATGTCACAAAATGTGCATAATGAGAATAATAACTTAACGCGCCGTAAAGTTTTAACGGCTGCAACGGGTGTGCTAGGGGCAACAGGGGCAACTTTTCTGGCTGTTCCATTTGTAAGTTCATGGCAGCCAAGTGAGAAAGCTAAGGCTGCCGGTGCACCTGTAGATGCGGATATCAGTCACCTTCAACCTGGCCAGATGATGACCGTGTCATGGCGTGGAAAGCCTGTATGGATTGTCAGAAGAACGCCAGATATGCTAAAACGTTTGCCTGAGATGGATCCTAAGCTTCGTGACCCGGATTCTAAAGAATCCATACAACCTAAATATGCCAGCAATGAATATCGTTCGATTAAACCTGAATATTTGGTTGTAGTTGGTGTCTGTACTCACCTAGGGTGCTCTCCTTTATATCGTCCTGCTGTGAATTCACCAGATATGGAAAAAGGCTGGGAAGGTGGTTTCTTCTGTCCTTGTCACGGTTCCATGTTCGACTTGGCAGGGCGTGTTTTCAAAGGTGTTCCTGCGCCAACGAACTTGGTTATTCCTCCTTACTACTTTAAAACCGCCTCAATTGTTCGAGTGGGTGAAAACGCTAAGAAAGGGGTTGCTTAATGTCAAACGCTACACATGAAAGACCTAAGAACTCTATCTTAGCTTGGATTGATAGACGTTACCCTTTGGTAAGCACTTGGAATGCTCACGTTGGTGAGTATTACGCGCCAAAGAACTTCAACTTCTGGTATTTCTTCGGATCCTTAGCACTATTGGTGTTGGTAAACCAGTTCATTACCGGTATTTGGTTGACCATGAGTTATAAGCCAAGTGCTGCCGAAGCTTTTAACTCTATTGAATACATCATGCGTGATGTCGACTGGGGTTGGTTGATTCGCTATATGCATTCTACAGGCGCATCAGCATTCTTTATTGTTATTTATCTTCACATGATGAGAGGTTTGTTATACGGTTCCTATAAAGAGCCAAGAGAGCTAGTCTGGATTCTGGGGATGTTTATTTTCCTAGTATTGATGGCTGAAGCTTTCATGGGATATTTGTTACCTTGGGGGCAAATGTCTTATTGGGGAGCTCAGGTAATCATCTCTCTATTCGGAGCCATTCCGGTGATTGGGCATGATTTGGCAACATGGGTAAGAGGAGATTTCATTATTTCCGATGCTACCTTGAACCGTTTCTTTGCATTGCATGTTATCGCCTTGCCTTTGGTTTTGATTGTTCTGGTGTTTATGCATATCGTTGCACTTCATCAAGTTGGGTCGAACAACCCTGACGGTGTTGAAATCAAGAAATACAAAAACGACAAAGGCTTGCCGATTGACGGTATTGCTTTCCATCCTTATTACACTATCAAAGACAGTATGGGAGCCATTGTGTTCTTGTTCTTCTTTGCATTCGTTGTGTTCTATATGCCTGAAGGTGGAGGGTTCTTCTTGGAACCGCCAAACTTTGAGCCGGCAAACCCGTTGAAGACACCTGATCATATTGCGCCAGTATGGTATTTCACACCGTTCTATGCAATTTTGAGAGCGATCCCAGATAAATTGATGGGCGTTATCGCGATGGGGGGGTCTATTGCCGTTCTGTTTGCTATGCCTTGGTTAGATCGCTGTAAAGTGAAGTCTATCCGCTATAGAGGTGCTTCATATAAAGCTTTATTAACAATGTTTGTAATCAGTTTCTTGGTTTTGGGTTGGTTGGGAACACAGCCGGCGTCACCAGAGTTGACCAAGTTAGCAAGAATCTTCACTGCAACTTATTTCTTGTTCTTTATTATCTTGCCGTTTACTTCGGTATCTGAGAAGACAAAGCCAGTTCCAGAGAGGGTAAGCTAATGAAAAAACTATTTGGATTGTTATTATTTATCCTGCCGTTTGTTTCCGTAGCTGCCGTTCATGGTGTTGAGCTGGAAAAGGCTCCGATTAACCTCAAGGATAAAGCTTCTCTGCAAAGAGGTGCAATTTTGTTCTCAAACTATTGTATGGCGTGCCATTCAATCAAGTACATGCGTTATAACCGTATTGCGCGTGATTTGGGGTGGACAGATGACGAAATCGTCAAGAAGATGGCTTATGGACAAGCAAAGCCTGTAGATGATGTGATGACTCGTATGTTGCCAGGTGTTGATATGGAAGTGCTGGGAACACATGTTCCAGATTTGTCTTTGATGGCTCGTCTAAAAGGTCCTGATTATATCTACACTTTTTTGAAAGGTTTTGAGTACGATAAAAAGACTAAGACGTGGGATAACAAAGTCCTTCATGGAACTGTTATGCCCAATGTCTTGGAAGGTGTTCAACGTTATTCGACCAAAGAACAATTTAATCAGGACGTTGCCGATATCACCAATTTCTTGGAATATGTCGGTGAGCCTATCAAGGTGAAAAGAGAATCTCTTGGCTGGAAAGTGATGTTGTTCTTGTTTATATTCTTTATCATTACTTATCTATTGAAGAAAGAATATTGGCGAGATATTAAACACTAAATGATAAAGCCCGCTGATGCGGGCTTTTTATTTTCAAGAAGAAGTTTATGGCAAAGAAATCGAAATCGGCTTACGTTTGTACCGAATGTGGTGCTGAACATTCACAATGGCAGGGACAATGTGTTGCTTGCGGAGAGTGGAATACGCTTAAAGAAATAAAGCTAGGCACGCAAAAAACAAGTGGCAAGCGTCAGTTGGGCTATGCGGGGGAACAAAGTTCCGAAATCAAAGTCATAAATGATGTCAGCTTGGATGAAGTTCCGCGCTTTTCGTCTTCCATTGAAGAGTTGGATCGGGTTTTGGGCGGCGGCGTCGTTTCCGGCTCTGTTGTGTTGATAGGTGGGGATCCGGGGGTTGGTAAGTCGTCTTTATTATTACAGGTGTCTTGCCATCTGAGTCAAAATATGTCGGTGCTTTATGTGACGGGAGAAGAGTCACTTCAACAAGTCGCAATGCGTGCTAAACGCATGGGCTTGCCTGATCAGAGTCTAAAGCTCTATTCTGAAACCGATGTAGAGCTCATCGCCGAGGCGGCGAGTAATGAAAAGCCTAAAGTGATGATTGTTGATTCGATCCAGACGTTACAGCATTCAGAAGTTTCCAGTGCTGCAGGTGGTGTTTCTCAAGTTAGAGAGACGGCCGCTTATCTCACGCGTTTTGCCAAACAAAACAACATTATGATTTTCTTGGTTGGGCATGTTACCAAGTCGGGAGAGGTCGCTGGCCCAAGAGTGTTGGAGCATATTGTCGATACGGTATTGTTCCTAGAGGGGCAATCAGATAGCCGTTTTAGAACGCTAAGGGCAATTAAGAATCGTTTTGGCGCGGTCAACGAGCTAGGTGTCTTTGCCATGACCGAAAAGGGTATGAAACAAATCAAAAACCCATCGGCCATTTTTTTATCGAGAGGAGAAGTGGTTTCTCCCGGTTCTGTCGTGATGGTCGTTTGGGAGGGCTCTCGACCTTTGCTGATTGAAATTCAGGTATTGGTTGATGATTCTCCGTATGGTTCGCCAAAACGGGTCACCGTTGGCTTTGATAATAATCGTATGTCGATGCTGCTTGCCGTTTTGCATAGGCATGCAGGAGTTCAGGCGTCCGATCAGGATGTATATGTCAATGTGGTCGGCGGGGTGAAAGTTAATGAAACCAGTGCCGATTTAGCCGTATTGTCGGCTGTTGTTTCCAGTCTACGCAATAAAGCACTGCCGGAAGATTTGGTAGTATTTGGCGAAGTGGGGCTTTCAGGTGAGATTCGCCCGGTAGCAAGTGGACAGGAACGCATTTTTGAGGCGGCCAAGCATGGTTTTAAACGAGCGATCATCCCTGCGGCAAATGCGCCGAAAGAGCCTGTTTCTGGCATGAAAATCTACCCTGTAAGTCGACTGTCAGAGGCTCTCGAGCTGCTTTAGCCGAAGCTTTTAATATTTGTCGGCAATTCGGTTAGAATAAACAAAAAGATAAGAAAAAATTCCTATGACAAATGCTTTGGATCAAATGTCGATAGACTTTAGCGATTTACCGATCGCGGCGGCCTATATTGAAAAGGACGATGACCTTAATTTGTTTGTCGTCTGGCAAAATAAAGCAGCGGATGCCTTATGGGATGATTATGATTTGAATGAAGATGTCGATCTCAAGCTTCAGATCATCCAAGCTTTCTCTCACTCTGCACCGACTTCATTTACCCATCATTTAAAAGAGAATGTTCAGCCTTGCCGTTTCTTCGTCACGGAGATGGGAGAAGGTTTATTGGCGCAATTCTTCTTCGGTAATGTTCGTGAGTCCGATACAAAGCGTTCACATAAATCCATACATGAAATGATGTTGGATACCTCTCAGACCTGCAGGCTAGAGCTAGATTTAAAAACAAAACATATCCACTATACCCAAAGTTTTTACGAGATCTGCACTATCGACTATTCGGTGTTAGGTCATGAATTTGGACAGTTTATTGACCGAATTCATCCATCAGATCAGAACCGTGTATTGGAAACGATTCAGGCTCATTTTGAAGTCTCATGGGCATTCGACCTAGAGTTTCGATTCAAGAATATTTTTGGTGAGTACATATGGTTGGCGATGACGGCTAAGGCTGTTTCGGACAAAGATGATGGCCAGCTCACACATATGATTGCGACACTACACAATATCAGCGAAAGGAAAGCGATTGAGCAGACATTGAAGACCAGAGAGCAGTTGATTGTGCAAATTCTCGACAGTCTTCCAATCAGTATTTATGTTAAGGACGAGAATGGATGCTATCGTTTCTTCAGTCATCAAGCCGAAATTGAACTGGGGTACAGTCGTAAAAAAATCATCGGGAAAACGGACTTTGAGTTTTTGCCACCCCAACAGGCCAGGCAACAGCATGAAGAGGATGTTGATACCAGCCGTTCTCGTAAAATCACCATTAAAGAAGAAAAAATCTGCCAGGTTGGGGGTAATGAGAATTGCAAATGGTTCCTGAGAGGAAAGGGGCCAATCAATATTAAAGTGGATGATTATCAGCAAACTTGGATACTGGGCTTTTTGGTTGATATCACCCATCAAAAGGATGCCGAATCCAAGCTGATTGATGCCAAGGATGTTGCAGAGCAAGCACTGAAAGCCAAGGCGGACTTTCTTTCCATTATGAGTCATGAAATACGCACGCCGCTTAACTCCGTTATTGGCGGTGCGCAACTGCTGATGATGAATGAATTTGATGAAGAATATCGTTCTCAAATTGAAATGATTCATCACTCAGGTGTTCATTTGCTGAATCTCATTAACGATGTGCTTGATTTAAGTAAGATGGAAGCCCAAAAACTCGAACTAGAAGAGATTCCGTTTGACTTGACCCAGCTAGTCGAAATTGTCACCAAAATGAATCAGCATATGGTGCAAGAGAAACGTTTGTATCTGGACTTACAGATTGATCCCGCTTTGCCTATTAATCGCAAAGGTGATGCCGCTAGACTGCGTCAGGTGCTATTAAATCTCATCAATAATGCCTCGAAATTTACCGAAAAAGGCGGCATCACGCTTAAGATTTCCAAGTCTACGCGGAATAATCCTATGTTTGTGCGTTTTGAGGTGTCCGATACCGGGATAGGTATTACACCAGAGCAGAAGCAAAAACTCTTCAACGAGTATGTTCAAGCGGAGAGCTCCATTAACAGAAAATATGGTGGAACAGGACTAGGGCTGTTGATTTGCCAAAAAATTGTGGATTTGATGGGCGGTTCAATTGGTGTTAATAGTGAGATAGGTAAGGGCACGACCTTTTGGTTTGAAGTTCCGCTTATGATAGATGCTGAAGCGACGGCTCAGAATACTTTAGGAGAGCAAGCCTCTCAAGAAAATATGAAAAAAGCTAAGCATCTATCTATTTTGGTGGCAGAAGATAATCAGACCAACCAAATGTTGATTCAAGCCATTTTGAAAAAGTTGGGGCATACATCCGTTATCGCCGAGAATGGTTTAGAAGCCGTAGATGCCTTAAAAGGCGGTCAGAAGTTTGATTTGGTGCTAATGGATTTGAACATGCCGGAGATGGATGGTATTGAAGCTGCTAAAGTGATTCGTGGTCTAGATGGTGATATTTCTACCATTCCGATTATCGCGTTGACTGCCAATGCTTTTGAGTCCGCACAAAAAGCAGTCTTTGAAGTCGGGATGAATGACTTTTTAACCAAGCCTATCAACTTGTCCGACCTAGGGCGAGTGCTGGATACCTGGGGCTAGTGTAACGACGTTAATTGCCAAGCAAGTAGGTTTTCCATTCGCTAAAGAGCGCAGGTGTAGTCGCAGCAACAGCAGAGCGTTTTACCACTTCGGTGACGAAAACATCTTCACCTGTCAGAGTGCTGCTTTTTCCACCCGCTTCGTTGAGAATTAAATAGCCAGCTGCATAATCCCAAATGTTTTGCGCACCGTGGCAATAGAGTTGCCCGCGACCATAAGCCACCCAACACCAGTCCAATGCGACAGAGCCAATGCTACGTTGCGAAGCATAAGGATTGTCTTGAATGATCTTGATGGAAAGTTCGGCAGGTAAGCGTTTGAAGTCAATCAGACCAATGCACTGCTTCATTTTTTCTTTTGGCGTGTCAGCACTAAACTGCTTGCCATTAAGTTCCGCCCCCATGCCTAAGCGTGCAGCAAACATTTCATCTCTGCTTGGATCATACACCAAACCCATGACAGTCTTACCTTGCACAACCAACGCAAGCGAAACGGTGAATACCGGAATACCACTGGCAAAGTTGCTGGTGCCGTCGACTGGATCAAGAATCCAACATCCAATATCGGATTGAAGTGCATTTACCTGTTCTTCGCGTGTTGATTCTTCGCCTAAAAATGCAAATTCAGGCCAATTGTCATATAGAAAGCTTTTGGTCTTTTTCTGCATTTCAAGATCGGCCTCTGTGAGAAGAGAGCCATCTTTTTTGACTTCCGCGCTGATCTTCTCGAAACGAGGTAGGATTTCTTGTTTGGCTAAATCAATAATGCCGGTTTTAAGTTTTTCCCACTGGGAAGCGTCAGAAAAAGGGTGGTTAGACATATTTAATCCGGTAAGTGTATTTTGACTTTTTCAATCGTGTGTTTTGACGTTTCAACCACTTCCAAACAGTAACCACCCACTTTTAAGCAAGTGCCTACACCTGGTAGTGTTTCAAGTTCCTCTTGAATCAAACCATTAAGTGTTTTAGGGCCACCTGTGGGTAACTCGAAGTTGAAAGCCTTATTGATGTCGCGAATAAATTCTGAGGCATCAAATGTGATGGAACCGTCTTCATTTATTTCGGCATTCAATTCGCTTTTGGTACGTTTATCTGTGCTGAGTTTACCGACGATTTCTTCCAGCAAATCTTCCATGGTCAACAAACCTTGCAAGTTGCCGTATTCGTCAACAATCAGCGCCATCTGGCGCTTGTTTTCATTAAAGTTTGCCAATTGGATATTAAGTGTCGTTGTCTCAGGAATGAAGTAGCCTGGGCGAGCGGTTTTAACCAAATCTTTCAGGGTAATATTGTTCTTGGCGATAATCGGCAGGAGCTTTTTGATGTTAACGACACCAATCAACTCTTCATCTATATTGTCACGGTACACAGGAATGCGCGTATAAGGCGATTTCACAATGCGCTTGGTAATCTCTTCAATGGACTCGTTTACATCAATGCCATAGATGTCCTGCTTTGGAATCATGACATCTTCAACGGTGATGTTTTCAAGCTGCATAATGCCATTCAGCATATTGCGGTATTCAACCGGTAGCTTTCCAGTCGCTTCGTTGATAAGCGTTTGAAGCTCTTCTTGGCTTAGTGCGTGGTTGTCGGAAGCTTCTTCCTTGACCTTAACGCCAAATAGGCGCAAAAACCCGTTCGCCAGAAAGTTCACCATCCAAACTAATGGCGATAGCACTTTAAGCAGGGGCTCAAGAATATAGGCGGCTGGATAGGCGATTTTTTCAGGGTAAAGTGCGGCAAGTGTTTTTGGTGCCACTTCTGAAAAAACCAGAATGACCAATGTCAGAATACCTGCTGCAAGCGCAATACCGGCTTCACCTAATAATTGCATGAAGATAATGGTCGCGATGGAGGAGGCAAAAATGTTGACGAAATTATTTCCAAGCAGGATGACGCCAAGCAAACGATCAGGCTTTTCCAATAGTCGTTCGACTTTGATAGCGCCTTTGTGACCTTCTTTGACTTTATGCTTCAGGCGATAGCGGTTAATCGCCATCATACTGGTTTCAGAACTGGAAAATAGTGCGGATAGAATAATCAGAAGCAATAAGATGCTAAAGAGTACGGATAAGGGGAGACTGTTCAATTTTCATAATAACGTAGTTAGTCGAACTGGAATTATATCGGCTACAAACTCGTCGCATCAAGAACTTTTCAAAAAGTTTAGGGAATTAAATGGGGTTTATTCTGTAGTAATCAATTACTTAGTTCAAATTAAGCAACACGATTTCAGTTCCGATGTAACTCAGAATTAACAGAAAATAAGCCCAAATCGTATAGTAGGCAGCTTTTTGACCTCGCCAGCCGAAGCGGAAATGACCAATCAAGAACACGCCATAAGTCAGCCAAGCAAGGATTGCGAAGAAGGTTTTATGGATGAGGTGTTGCGCGAACATATCTTCCATAAAGAAAGCGCCGCTCAATAGCGAGAAGCTTAGTAGAACAAAACCGATTATCACTAATTGAACCAGAATCTTTTCCATTACCTGTAATGGCGGTAGGTTCCTGAAAAGCGTGCTTAATTCTTTTTTACGGAAGCGTTTTTCTTGAGTCGAGTAAAGGATCGCCTGAGCAGTAGCAAGCCCCATGATGCTGTAGGCGCTGACGGAAATCAAAACATGGCTTCCTAACTCGGTAGGGAGTGGGTGTACTTCCGAAGATACAAAAGGCATTAAACTGGTAATCCCAGCAATCGGGAAGATAAAAATGCCTAAGTTCTCGGTGGTGTTATTCAGATTGGTTGCCAGTAACGAAAGAACTGCTAACCAGCTGATCAATGAAAGAGAGGTGCCGAAGCTAAACAAAATCATGCCATCCGAATACAGACTTCCTGCAAAAGACAAGAATTGGAAAATGGCTGCAAAGACAATTAAGGTCAGGAATTTTGAACGAGGCCATTGGGCGACCGCAGTATCCGTGTCAAAACGTCTCCAAAGCATGTAAGTGGTGTAGAAATATAGCAGACTGGAAAGTGTGGCTAACAAAATCGTAGCGGTATACATGCAATGAGTCCTTGATCCCTTTTTTCTTTCTTGTTTGACAGGCTGTCGCTGTCTTCTTAGATATTTAAGTCGTAAACCCGTATAATAGCGAAAATTAAAATAAATTGACAAAAAAATGCGTCATCCCATGCATTTTGAGATCAACCTAATTATTCGGAAGACAGTATGTTTGACAATCTATCAGACCGCTTAGCCCAGACATTTAAGAATATCACCGGTCAAGGAAAGCTAACGGAAGCCAATATCAAGGATGCAATTCGTGATGTGCGAAAAGCGTTGTTAGAGGCTGACGTTGCTTTACCTGTCGTGAAATCTTTTATTGACCAAGTGCAAGCACGTGCCATAGGTCAAGAAGTCAGCAAAAGCCTGAATCCAGGGCAAGCATTTATCAAAATCGTTCGTGACCAATTGACTGAAGTCATGGGGGGCGAAGCCGAACCTTTAAGCTTCAATGTTGAACCGCCAGCGGTCATCATGATGGCGGGTTTGCAAGGTGCGGGTAAAACCACTACCGTTGCTAAACTTGCCAAATGGTTGCAAGAGCGCGAGAAGAAAAAAGTCATGGTGGTGTCTGCCGACGTTTATCGTCCTGCGGCGATCAAACAGTTGGAAACAGTTGCCGATCAGGTGGGTGCGATGTTCTTTCCATCAACAGCGGATCAGGACCCGGTTGATATTGCAAAGAACGCCCATGCCGAAGCACGTAGAAAATTTGCCGATGTATTGATTCTCGATACTGCGGGTCGCCTGCATGTTGACGAAGAAATGATGTCGGAAATCCAGCGCTTGCATAAAGCCATTAAGCCGATTGAAACCCTGTTTGTTGTCGACTCCATGACAGGGCAAGATGCCGCCAACACAGCCAAGGCCTTTAACGACGCCTTGCCGCTGACAGGGGTGGTATTGACCAAAACAGACGGTGACGCGCGTGGTGGTGCGGCCTTGTCGATTCGTGAGATTACCGGTAAGCCAATCAAGTTTGTCGGGATGGGCGAGAAAACCGATGCATTGGAGCCTTTCCATCCTGACCGTATGGCAGGTCGCATCCTTGGCATGGGCGATGTCCTGAGTTTGATTGAAGAAGTCGAAACGAAAATTGACAAGGAAAAAGCTGAGAAGTTTGCCAAGAAGGTTCAAAAAACTGGTCAATTCGATTTGGAAGACTTCTTGCAACAGTTACAACAGATCAACAATATGGGTGGCCTAGGTGGTTTGATGGGCAAGCTGCCCGGAATGGCGCAAGTCAAAGACCAAATCAACCAAGGCGCGATGGAAAAGGACTTTAAGCGTTTAGAGGCGATTATCTACTCCATGACGCCTCAGGAAAGAGCACACCCATTGATTATCAAAGGGTCGCGTAAGAAACGTATCGCTGCGGGTTCTGGAACGACTGTGCAAGACATCAACAAGTTGATGAAGCAGTTTACGCAAATGCAGAAGATGATGAAAAAAGTCTCTAAAGGCGGCATGAAGAACATGATGCGTGGTATGGCAGGTAAGATGCCTGGTATGGGCGGCGGCATGTTGCCACCAGGTATGCGATAACACTTGTTTGTAGAGAGCTTTGCACGAGATGGATGCACGGTCAAAAATGGCTAAAATTTCCCTGAATGTTGTTGAAAAACTCGCCAATAGCTAGCTATTAGCTTCCTTTTCCGCCTAATTCAGAAAAATTTTATCTCATTTTCATCTCGACTTATCCCTTCGGTTGTCGAGTTCTTCGTGTCTCGTGCCCCACTCGTGCAAAGCTCTCAAATAAAAAACCGGAACATGTTCCGGTTTTTTTATGCCTAGCGTTTAACCCAATATTCAACGCAACATGCGTAAAAATCTGCCAGGTTGGGGGGATGTTTGCTTTAGGTTTGCGTTGCGGTTTAACGCAAACTGATGCTTGGCCAACCTTTCTTCTGGGCGTGAGCCAGAAGTTGATCATCGGCATCAACAACCGTTGGAAAAGTGACTTCTTCCAATAATGGAATGTCATTATGGGAGTCTGAATAGAAGTAGCTGTTTTCTAGGGTTTCGCCGGTCTCTGCCAACCACATATTTAGGCGCTCGACCTTACCATGTTGGAAAGTCGGAATACCGTCCACCTCGCCTGTGAAGGTTCCATTTTTCATCTCAGGGTCGGTACCCAAAAGATTCTCGATGCCGTAAAGCTTGGCGATAGGGCGTGTCACAAAACTGTTGGTGGCGGTAATCACCAGTAAAGTATCGCCTTTCTCTCTATGCTGGTTGACTAGAGCTTGTGCCTTGTCCAGATAGATTGGCTGGATAAACTCCGCCATGAATTGTTGATGCCAAGCATTCAGTTCTTCCATCGGGCGGTTAGCGATAGGGGCAAGTGAGAAACGTTGGTAGGCCATGATGTCCAACGACCCCTTTTTGTATTCTTCATAAAACAAATCATTTTGTTGCTCAAAGTTTTCGGCATCAACTAAACCTTGCTTAATCAAAAACTTGCCCCAGAGGTAATCACTGTCACCACTGATGAGGGTATTGTCCAAATCAAAAATTGCTAGAGCCATAGCGAAAAATCATCTTAGTATTAATAGTTGAAATAGCGGCCTATTGTAACGAAAACACAGGGTTATTGCAGATTCTCAATGAAGAATTAGGTGAGTGCAAAAAGAAAGGAGGCTGTTGTAAGGAAGAACCTTACGCATATTTAATGCAAAAATTTGTAACTTGCCGCCTTTTACTGCCATAATATCAGTATTAAATTTAAGTGTTTTCAAGGTAAAAAGTGATTGATGAAGATGGTTATCGGCAGAATGTCGGCATCATTATCGTAAACAAGGAAGGTAAGCTATTCTGGGGAAAACGCGTCAATCAGGATGCGTGGCAATTTCCTCAGGGTGGTGTTTGTGTGCACGAAACGCCGCAACAAGCTGTTTTTCGTGAGCTGAAAGAAGAGGTCGGTCTTGACCCTTCCGATGTACGTATATTGGGGCGAACTAAAGATTGGATTTCTTATGATCTTCCCAAGCATCTCATTCGCCACTACAGTCATCCTGTTTGTATCGGACAAAAACAAATCTGGTTTTTGCTGGGTATGGTCGGTGAAGAGGCGAAGATTAACCTCGATTGTCATGAAACACCCGAGTTCGAAGGGTGGCAGTGGGTTGAGTATTGGCTTCCCGTGCAAAATGTCGTCGATTTCAAACAGGGGGTTTATCACCAGGCCTTGACCGAGCTTGAAGAACACTTGCAAAAATTTTGGTTGAACGAAAAGAATCCTGTGGAATCAGAGAGTTAATCTTTTTCAAAAGATTCTTTTAGCAACGCTAACCCATTCTCTTCATTAAAAACTTTCCCTTCTATCACCGCAGCAACTACTCTAGGGGGCTTTCATCAATAGCGCCCCCATGTAAAAAGTGTTATTATTGCCACCTGTTTTAATAATTAGATAGGAATTCCTGTGTCTTTTTTCAGGGGTTTCGGCGCCTTATGAGTACTAAGTAGCAGAAAAATAAGGTGTTTTTTTGGACGGCTCTGTGTATGAACTACACAGACCGAGTGACCATCTGACTTACCCTGTTGGATGGTGAGCTGGTAAACCAATACCAACCAATGAGGTTAATAAAATATGAGCGAGATGTTCATCGACCAAGATCCACAAGAAACACAAGAGTGGATCGATGCATTAGAAGCAGTTGTTGAGTTTGAAGGTTCAGACAAGGCTCAACACCTTATCGCGAGCTTAATCGAAAAAGCACGCGTCCACGGAATTGATATTCCTTATTCTGCAAACACCCCTTATATCAATACTATCGCCCCTGAAGAGCAAGAAAACTATCCAGGTGACTTAAGTCTTGAAAAACGCATGAGAGCGCTTTTGCGTTGGAATGCGATGGCGATGGTGGCAAGAGCAAACAAATATACCAGTGTGGGTGGACATATCGCTTCCTATGCCTCAAGTTGTACGCTTTATGAAGTGGGGATGAACCACTTCTTCAAAGGTCCAAAGCATGAGTTGGGTGCTGACATGGTCTTTTTCCAAGGTCATACCGCGCCAGGAATGTATTCACGTGCCTTTATGGAAGGCCGCCTAAATGAAGACCAATTACACAAGTTCCGTCAAGAAGTAGACGGTAACGGTCTTTCTTCTTATCCTCATCCGTGGTTGATGTCTGACTTCTGGCAGTTCCCAACCGTATCGATGGGTCTAGGGCCTTTGATGGCTATCTACCAAGCACGTTTCATGAAATACATGCATGCACGTGGTTTGGCTAAAACTGAAGGTCGTAAAGTCTGGGCTTACCTAGGTGATGGTGAGATGGACGAACCAGAATCACGTGGTGCGATTCAGTTGGCTAAACGTGAGAAACTGGACAACCTAATTTTCGTTATCAACTGTAACCTACAACGTCTAGACGGCCCTGTTCGCGGTAATGACAAAATCATCCAAGAGCTAGAAGGTGTCTTCCGTGGTGCAGGTTGGAACGTTATCAAAGTTATCTGGGGCTCAGGTTGGGATCGTCTATTACAAAAAGATACCAGCGGTAAGCTGATCGAGCGTATGGGTGAAGTCGTTGACGGCGAATACCAAGCCTACAAAGCCAAAGATGGTGCTTTCGTTCGTGAACATTTCTTCGGTAAGTACCCAGAGACACGTGCTTTGGTTGAAGACATGACTGATGATGAAATCTTCAAGCTAAGCCGCGGTGGTCACTCGCCTCGTAAGATTTACAACGCTTACAAGCGTGCGACAGAAACCAAAGGTCAACCAACACTTATCCTAGCCAAAACCATCAAAGGTTACGGTATGGGGCAATACGGTGAAGCGGCAAACACAGCTCACCAACAGAAGAAATTGGATATCGACGGTTTGAAATATTTCCGTGACCGTTTCTCTGTACCGATCTCCGACGAAGCATTGGATAAAGACATTCCTTTTTACCGTCCAGAAGAAAACTCAGACATCATGCGCTATATGAAAGAGCGTCGTGAAGCGCTAGGTGGAAGCCTGCCAGCACGTCATGACGACGCTGAGCCTTTACCGGTTCCAGATATGGACGCATTCAAAATGTTGACCGATGGTACGGGTGATCGTGAAATGTCTACTACCATGGCATTCGTTCGTATCATCTCTATCCTGTTGCGTGATAAGGCATTAGGGCCACGCGTTGTACCAATCATTCCTGACGAAGCACGTACTTTCGGTATGGAAGGTTTGTTCCGTCAAGTCGGTATCTACGATCCTGCTGGACAGCTTTATCAGCCAATGGATTCAGACCAATTGATGTGGTACAAAGAGTCCGCTAACGGTCAAGTATTCGAAGAAGGAATCAACGAAGCCGGTTCCATGGCGAACTGGGTTGCTGCGGCAACTGCTTATGCCAACTACGGCGTGAGTATGATTCCTTTCTACATCTACTACTCAATGTTCGGTTTCCAACGTATTGGTGATTTGGCTTGGGCGGCAGGTGACTCCCGTGCAAGAGGTTTCTTGATTGGTGGTACTGCTGGTCGTACAACCCTTGAAGGGGAAGGTCTACAGCACCAAGACGGCCATAACCTGATTCAATTCGACCATGTACCGAACTGTTTAACTTACGATCCGACTTTCGCCTATGAAATGGCAGTCATCATTCGTGACGGTATCCGTCGCATGATGCACAACAAAGAAGACGTTTACTACTACATTACCGGTATGAACGAAAACTACGTTCATCCGGCAATGCCAGAAGGTGCAGAAGAAGGTATCTTGAAAGGGATTTACCCATTCAAGAAATCAACAGCCAAACATAAGTTGAAAGTTCAACTAATGGGGTCTGGTACGATTTTCCGTGAAGTCATCGCCGCAGCAGAGATGCTGGAAGCAGACTGGAAAGTAGCAGCAGACATCTGGGGTGTACCAAGTTTCAACCTACTACGTCGTGACGGTATCGAAACGACTCGTTGGAACACACTACACCCAACCGACAAACCTAAAGTTCCTTATGTCACAGAAGTGCTTAAGGATGCTAAAGGTCCTTTTGTAGTCGCTACCGACTACATTCGTGACTATCCAGAGCGTATCCGCCAATATGTTCCAGGTGACTACTATGTCCTTGGTACAGACGGCTTCGGACGTTCTGACACGCGTGAACAACTGCGTAAGTTCTTTGAAGTAGATCGCCACTACGTTGTGGTAGAAGCTCTAAAAGCTCTTGCCGACGCAGGCAGTATCAAACCTGAAATCGTTGCAGATGCCATTAAGAAATATGGCTTGGATGCAGACAAGGTTTTCCCAACACACGCCTAATGGCGTGAGGGATGCGCTAGGAGTCGTATTCAATCGATACGGCTCCCAATAGTGATAGCATGAATAAAAAGGACACAAAGTATGTCAGTTGAACAAATCAAAATTCCTGATATCGGCGATTTCGATTCGGTCGATGTCATTGAAGTTTTAGTTTCGGAAGGCGATGTCGTTGCGGTTGATGATTCTTTATTAACGCTTGAATCCGATAAAGCCACCATGGAGATTCCATCTCCGTTTTCCGGTAAAGTTACCAAAGTTTCCGTTTCTGTCGGCGATAAGGTTTCTGAAGGCACTTATGTGCTGGATATCGAAGTCAGTGGCGAAGCAGCTGCTTCTGCCCCTGTGGCAGAATCAAAACCTGCTCCGGCAGATAAAACTTCTGAGAAAGCCCCTGAAAAAGCTGCGGAACCTACACCAGCGCCTGCGCCAAAAGCAGAGCCAGCACCTGCGCAACCAAGTCCGGTTGCCATTGCTAATGCCAAACCTGTCAATACGCAAGAAATGGGCGCAGCATACCATGCCTCGCCATCAGTACGTGCGTTTGCCAGAAAACTAGGGGCAGAGCTTTCACAAGTTTCCGGGTCTGGACCAAAAGGTCGCATCATGCAAACGGATGTGGAAGCTTTCATCAAATCCGTCATGCAAGGTTCTGCACCAGCTTCGGCTGGCGCAACGGGTGGTGCGGGTATTCCTCCAGTTTCGTTTATCGACTTCTCGCAATTCGGTGAAACCGAAACAGAAGAGTTGGGTCGCATCAAGAAGATTTCCGGTAAGTTCCTTCACACTAGCTGGTTGAACGTTCCTCACGTTACACAGTTTGACGAGTGTGACATCACCGAGATGGATCAATTCCGTAAAGACATGAAAGCCACAGCCGAGAAGCAAGGCGTCAAACTAACCCCATTGGTTTTCGTGATGAAAGCGGTTGTCAAAGCCTTGCAAGATTACCCATCTTTCAACGCGTCTTTGTCGCCTGACGGTCAATCCATCATCAAGAAAAAATATTACAACATCGGTATTGCGGTTGATACGCCAAACGGTTTGGTGGTCCCTGTCGTGAAAGACGTTGATAAAAAAGGTATTTACGACCTGTCTCGTGACTTGATGGCGCTTTCCGCCAAAGCGCGTGACGGCAAGTTGAGCCCGGCGGATATGTCTGGTGGTTGTTTCACTATTTCAAGTCTTGGCGGTATCGGGGGAACCCAGTTCACACCTATCGTCAATGCACCGGAAGTGGCTATCATGGGCTTGTCAAAAGCTAAGATGCAACCGGTATGGAACGGTAAAGAGTTCGAGCCACGTTTGATGATGCCATTCAGCGTTTCTTACGATCACCGTGCTGTTGACGGTGCCGAAGGCGTACGCTTCACCACAACCGTTAGCCAATACCTATCTGACTTACGTCAGTTGATTATGTAATCGGGAGTAACAGATGAGTAAAGTTGTAGACATCACGATTCCTGATATTGGTGATTTCGCTTCGGTTGATGTTATCGAAGTTTTGGTCGCTGAAGGTGAAGAAGTCGCACAAGATGATTCCTTGATTACCTTGGAATCCGACAAGGCGACGATGGAAATCCCAGCACCTTATGCCGGTAAGATTGTCTCTTTCACTGCAGCGGTAGGGGATAAGGTTTCCGAAGGGTCGATTATCGGTCAAATGGAAATCGCCAGTAGCGATACGGTTGCCGCTAACGTTGAGCAAAGCGTTGCGGCATCTGCTGCACCAGAAAAAGCGCCTGAAACGCCTAAGCAAGAAGCGTCAACTCCGGTTTCTTCCGCTGACCTTCCACCTGCGGATATGCAGTGTGAAGTCTTGGTGTTGGGTTCTGGTCCAGGTGGTTACACTGCTGCATTCCGTGCGGCCGATCTTGGCAAAAAAGTCATCATGATCGAGCGTTATGAAAACATCGGTGGTGTGTGCTTGAACGTAGGGTGTATTCCTTCAAAAGCCTTATTGCACATGTCTGTCGTGTTGAACGAAACACGTGAAATGGGCGCACACGGTATTACTTTTGCCGAGCCTAAAATCGACATCAATAAAATGCGCGAATTCAAAGATGGCGTTATCGGTAAATTGACCGGTGGGCTGTCAGGTCTTGCAAAAGCACGTAAAGTTGAAGTGGTTCATGGCTACGGAAAATTCAGCTCAGCTAATACCGTTACCGTAGAAGCTGCCGATGGCACGACCAAAACCATCGCCTTTGAAAAAGCCATTATCGCTGCCGGTTCTCGCGTGGTGAAACTGCCTTTCATTCCACATGATGATCCTCGTGTTATGGACTCAACTGACGCACTAGAGTTGGAAGAAATACCAAAACGTATGCTCGTTATCGGTGGCGGGATCATCGGTCTAGAGATGGCGCAAGTTTACGATTCTCTTGGTTCAAGCATCACTGTGGTTGAGTTGGGCGACACCATTATTCCAGGTGCGGACAAAGACATCTCTAAACCACTTCTGAACAAGATCAAGAAGAAGTACGAGAACATCTACCTGAAATCAAAAGTCACTAACGTTGAAGCCAAAAAAGAAGGCTTGGTTGTCACTTTTGAAGGGAAAGATTGCCCAGAAACCGATACCTTTGACCGTATCTTGGTTGCTGTAGGTCGTGTGCCTAACGGTAAACTGATTGATGCCGAAAAAGCCGGCGTTGCAGTTAACGACTGGGGCTTCATTGAAGTCGATGAACGTCAAAAAACCAATGTCGATCATATCTACGCGATTGGTGATATCGTTGGTCAACCTATGTTGGCGCACAAAGCCGTACATGAAGGGAAGGTTGCCGCAGAAGTGATCTCGGGTATGCCAAGCGCGTTTACGCCAATGGGTATTCCATCTGTTGCTTACACTGATCCAGAAGTGGCTTGGGCGGGTAAAACCGAGCAACAGCTTAAAGATGAAGGCATTGATTACGAAAAAGGTGCTTTCCCTTGGGCAGCTTCTGGTCGAAGCCTAAGCTTAGGCAGAGATGAAGGCATGACTAAAGCCCTGTTCTGTGCAAAAACACACAGATTGCTAGGTTGTGGTATTGTCGGGCCTAACGCTGGGGAGTTGATAGCAGAAGCTATGCTTGCCATCGAAATGGGCGCAGATATGCAGGATATTGGTCTAACCATTCATCCGCATCCAACGCTAAGCGAAACCATCTGTTTCGCAGCGGAAATGGCGGAGGGGACGATTACTGACCTTATGCCACCGAAGAAAAGAAAATAGTTTAGGGTTACGTCTAAAACTTGCCATTTCTGCGTTATGAAAATGGTCACATACTTCTAGTATGCTCAACATTTTCATGCCTTGAACTGATAAGTTTTATTTCGCAACACTCAAAGTCTCAAAAAGCCCAGATTCTACATTTAGAATCTGGGCTTTTTTTTGAGAAATTTTTCTTTTTAGCACGTAAGTTGGGTCTAAATACTCAACTTCTTTGTTCGAAAAACGCTCACATATTTTATGCCCTTTGGGCGCTTTTAGTATGATCAACATTTCCCGCCACGAATTTGAGCGTTTTATTTCCCGATTTGATTTTTGTATGTAATTAATTTAGTAAAAATAATGTACGTAATAATTTATTTCCTATAAGAATTATTAGTAAGATAACCTGGTGTTGGTGATAGATAGAGATAAAACAATGACTGAATTAAAACAAAACCTAGAGAATATTCAGAGAAAAGCTATAGAGCGAACGGTAAAAACTCAAACCATTGAGTATGACCTTGAAACAATGGTAAAAAAGATTGATAAACATGTGATAAAACTTAATCCAGATTATCAACGCCGCCACAGATGGAGTCCTGAGTTTTCATCTAGACTTATAGAAAGTTTAATCTTAAATATTCCGGTTCCTTTTATTTATATTTCACAGGATGTTGATGTCGATGAGGAAGTAGAAAATGACATATCAAGGTATTCTGTTATTGATGGTCAGCAAAGATTGACCGCAATTTATGAGTTTTTCAAAAATAAGTACGCTTTGGACGGCTTGGACGTTTTGAGGGAGCTTAATGGTTCTTTTTACAAAGATTTGCCCTCTTTTTTAATTAGGAGATTAGAAGAGAGAACAATACGCTGTCTTAGAATAGATTCAACTTTAGATGGCCAGGTTAAATATGATATTTTTGAGCGCTTGAATTCAGGTTCAGTAAAGTTGGAAGCTCAAGAATTGAGAAATGCGGTGTGTCGTGGTCCTTTCAAAGACCTTATTAAAAAGCTTGCCAAATCAGATGATTTTGTAGCCTTAGCGAATTTGGATCCAGAAGGGAAACGAGTAGAAAAAATGGAAGATGAAGAGCTAGTTGTTAGATATTTTGCTCTTTCTTTCGAAAATGGGTACCAATCTTATAAAGGTGGGTTTAAAAAGTTTCTTACGGAAAAAATGGAATATTTTAATACTCTGTCCTTAGCAAAATTAGTTGAAATGGAACAAAACTTTTTGGAGACTTTCGCATATATTTCTAAAAGTTCAATAGAAAATCCATTTTCTAAATATAAAGTTGATGATGATGGTCAACTTGCAAGAATGTCTAAATTTAATGCGGCTGTATATGATTCTATTATTGTTCCTTTGTCTCAATCAGATAAAGAAGGTATATTCGATATTGATGCTTTTAGAGAGTTATTTAAAGACAAAGAATACTTTTCAGCGGTTGAAGGAAGTGTGAATGATGTTTCCAAGCTCAATACTAGAATCAGTAAAGGTCTTGAGGCTATCAGATAATGGATTCGTCTCTTTATGAGTTTTTAGAAAAGTTTTTGGATAATTGGCAAGAAATTGATTTACTAGTTGTAGAGGCTAAAGATAAGCAAGATTCTAACCCAGCTTTATATAAAGCACTTTGTCGCTCCATTACCGTTTTTACAATAGCTCATTTGAAGGCTTTATGAAAGAACTTGCAAAAGCAATCATCAATGATTTGAATGAAAATTATGAATACGTTGATATGCCTGTGGCACTTCAAAGAAGGTATTGCACTAAATTTTTAGGAGAGCAACACGACAATGAAAATGGTAGTTTTGATTATAAAGTTAACCAGTTAGTTGAAAAGTTTTCAGAAATAAACACAAAAATTGAATACCAACCATTTATAAAAAGCAATAACAAAAACCCGAACCCTAATATAGTAGAAACCATATTTTTAAATTTTGGACAAAAGAAAGTTTTTGCATGCCTCAATGAATCACAGTTTGATGGTGCTTTTTCGATGACAAGTAGTGAGTTGAAAGAGTTTATTTCAAATTCAAAAGAACAGATAAAAGAACACATCAAAACATTTCCATATTCTTCACAGCGTTCTGACTTTTCGTTATCAATTTCAGATAAGCAGGTTCAAAGAACTTTGTGGCAAGAGTTTTTAGATGAATCAAATAAAAAACGTCATGAAGTTGCACATGGTAATGATTTTGATAATTTCGACTCTATTTCCGTTTTGGAAAGTCGAAAAGATAAAATATTGCTGCTGCAGTTAGCATTAGTAGAATTAATGGCCTGTCATCTTTCAGAAAAGCTGAGTTCTATTTGAAATCAATGGGGTCAGACTCGATTGTTTTTTTGTACTTTAACTTATGAACCCAGAGAACTTAAAAAAACTCGTTACAGTCACGATGCCTTATGGAAAATACAAGGGGCGGATTATTGCTGATTTGCCGGGGAATTACCTTAATTGGTTTGCGCGTAAGGGCTTTCCATCTGGTAATTTAGGGGAGTTATTGGCGCTGATGCAGGAGTTGGATCACAATGGTTTAAAGTCGCTTCTTGATCCCTTAAGAAAATAAGCTTTTTACCCTGAACCTTATACAAATACAGAAAAACTATTCAATCAAACTTTGGTGATACACATGAGTACAAAACATCATGGTTCTTGCCTGTGTGGCAAAGTACATTTTGAAATTGAGGGAAGTTTTGAGAGCTTCTATCTGTGCCATTGTGAGTATTGCCAAAAAGATACAGGTTCAGCCCATGCGGCAAATCTATTTTCCACCAACGCCAGCTTAAGTTGATCTCTGGCGAAGAGTTGGTGACGACTTTTAACTTACTATCCACACAACATATCAAGAGCTTTTGTTCTAATTGCGGATCTGCGTTGCCAAATATGCAGATGAGCGGGAAACTATTGGTCGTTCCGGCGGGAAGCCTTGATACTCATCTATCTATAAAACCAAATGCGCACATTTTCACTGCGAGTAAAGCAACGTGGGATAGTGAATTGGAAAAAGTTGTCATGTTTGAGGGCGCGCCAGCTTAAAGCTTAGGTATTCAACAAAATCTACCAGGTTGGGGGGGAGGTTATTGAAAATAAGCTAACCCGATTGGAATTCGATAAAATAATGCGATGAAATTTTTTATCTTATTCCTGTCTATTGTTAGTGCTGTTCTCACCGAGAGATTATTTATGGGAGCGCAGGCGAACACAGAGATTCATAACAAAGCTTCCCATGCTGCTTCTAACACGGCTTCTAATACTTCTCAGTACTCATTGCGCAAATACCCTCATGTTGAACAGTTTTACGGTTTAACCGCTAAAGAGGCGGTAAAAATTGGCATGAAAGAAAACATTCCGCCAGCGGCTATCTTGGCGATTGCCGGTTGGGAGTCAGGTTTTGGGCAGGGCTATGTTTCTCAGATTACCGGTAATATCATGAGTTTGGGCGCACGTAAGGGCGAGCCCGAGTTGCCACCATTAACCTTGCCGAGAAATCTTGCGACCAACAAGCTCATGATTGATTTCAAAAAGGCAAAACAGCTACCGAAAAGCCAGGTGGTATGGCAAAAAAGACCACCGAGTTTGAAAAAGGATTATCGTCCTAAGCCTTATGCCGGCACAAAAAATAATCTGCTTTATTTTCGCAATCACCCTCAAGCTTTAAAGCAAGCCTATGCGCATGTTATGCAGGATTTTTCCGGTAGTTGGATTAGCGAGAAGTCTAAAGTACCTGTGTTTTTTAAGGCTTCAAAAGAGATGGATAAATTGGTGTCGAAGAAGGGCAAAAACATCTTGTTGAACTGTAAGGTCGCAAAAGCGTTTTTGAAAAGCATTGGCGGTAAACCAAGAAGTTTTAATACGAGACCAGCATGGATTAAGCATGTATCCAAGGTGATGGACAATGCGGGATTGTGTGACTTGACTAAGGAAATCAATCAAGGAAAAGCTTTTAATCGTGCTTGGCGACAATAATTGTCAGGGATGATGGTTGGACATTAGCGAGTAAAATCTACCAGGTTGGGGGCAGGTTTCAAAGTATTGAAACCTGCCTTTTTTACCTGATTGTTATTTAACCTTTCATTTAAGCTTTCATGAAAGGATAGTCGGTATAGCCTTTTGCATCTGAAGTGTAGAAGGTGTCTTGATCCGGCGCATTCAGCTCGGCACCCGCTTTTACACGTGCTGGCAGGTCTGGGTTGGCAAGGAACCCGGTACCAAAGGCTACGGAATCTGCCAAGTTGTTGGCAATCACTTCTGCGGCTTCATCAGCGGTATAACCCATATTCACCATCAAATGTCCTTTGAAATGCTCACGAGCAATAGGAATGACATCCGCCTGTTGCAAGCCAAAGAAATCTGCTCTCATCACATGCAGGTACGCCAGATTGAATCGGTTGACCTGTTCTGCCAGGTAACTGATCCAATAGGTTGGGTGGTTGTCTTTCATGCTATTGAAACTATTCAATGGCGAGAGGCGTAAGCCGACACTGCCACTGCCGATTTCATCGGTGACGGCTTCGAGAATTTCCATCAAAAAACGCGCACGGTTTTCCAGTGAACCACCGTATTCGTCAGTACGTTCATTGGCGCTGTCTCTCAGGAATTGGTCAATAAGGTAGCCGTTGGCACCATGCACCTCCACGCCATCGAATCCTGCCGCCATGGCATTTGCCGCCGCCTTGCGAAAATCCAACACAATATCGGCAATTTCTTCTTTGGTGAGTGCATGAGGTACGGTGTAAGGTTGCTTGCCTTCTGGTGTTTGGGTTTCACCATCAATCGCTATGGCGCTGGCACTAACGGCTTCTTTGCCATCATTTAGCAATGGGTGCGCGGCACGTCCGGCATGCCAGATTTGTAGGAAAATTTTTCCGCCGGCTTTGTGGACGGATTCGGTGGTTTTTTTCCAGCCTTCGATTTGCTCCAACGAATAAATGCCCGGGTCGTTACCAAAGGCAGAAGTGTGTGGGGTGACCATGGTGCATTCGGTGATGATTAAGCCAGCGCTGGCGCGTTGTGTGTAGTATTCCGCCATCAGGTCGTTGGGAATATGGTTGATGGCTCTACAGCGGGTAAGCGGTGCCATAACAAAGCGGTTGGCTAGTGTTAGATCACCAAGCTTTACCGGGTGAAACAGGGGCGTTGTATCTGTCGGCATTGCATGTCTCCTTCTTCATGAATGGACGTTGTTGCGAATCCATACAACAAAATCAGTAAATTGATTTGTTGAGTAACGTTCAAAGTATAACGCGCGATTGCTTCTTGAGGGTTGCGTTTATGATTGAATGAGTATGAAAGTCACTGTCGCGATTAAATTATCATGTTGTCGCGAAAGAAAAAACGATTGTAAAAATTACGAATTCTATTTATATTGAAAATCATAGTTGAGAGTGTGCTTTTTAATTTGCATCACATTAAATTGGTACAAAAAAGTTCACCTGTATTTCCGAGAGATATTTGGTATCCATTCATTGAGTGGCAAGGGATTGAAAAATGGCAGTAAGCATGCCTAATGCAGACACAATGATGAGCTTAGTAGAGTTTTTACCGGGTGTATTGTTCGAGTATGTGCTTCATGCAGATGGTTCTAGAAAGCTGACTTACATTAGCCCTAAAAGTCACGATGTTTTGGGTTATTCCCAAGAAGACTTACTTGAAGACATGGATACGTTTTGGCGTTTAATTGATCCTGACGGTTTGGATGAGAGCACTTCTGCTTTTGACTCCAAGTTAGTGCACCCATCGAAAGGAGAGGTGTGGATTCGAGTTTCTGCTCAGCCAACAGACAGAAAACAAGGGGATGCCGTTATCTGGAACGGTTATATTCAGGATGTGACTGACAGCAAAACGCAACAAGCTGAGTTGGAGCGCCTGAATAACAAGTTTGAAAGAATATCCACTTACGATGGACTGACGGGTGTGCTCAATAGACGCGCCTTTGATGAAGTGGTGGAAAAAGAGTGGAAGCGTGCGCTAAGGGATGACACCGAGCTTTCGCTAATCATTGTCGATATAGATCATTTTAGAAATTACAACATGGCTTATGGTCACTTGGCAGGGGATGATTGTTTGAGGCTGGTTGCCAGCACTTTGTCCAAAGTGGTTAAACGAGCGTCTGATATTGTCGCGCGTTACGGTGGAGAGGAGTTCGCCATTTTGCTCCCCAATACGGGGTTGGCGGATGCCATTAAATTATCTGAGCGTTGTAGAGTGACTGTTCTCGATTTAAAAACGCCGCATGAAAGTTCAGCGGTGCATTCGATACTGACAGTTAGTTTAGGGGTGAGCACGATTTCACCAGAATTTGATTTTAATATGTATACATTTATAGAAGCTGCCGATACTTGCTTATATGAAGCCAAGTCAAATGGCCGTAACCAGGTGGTTTCGATTAACAAATTGTAACTTTTGGTATTTTTCAATCATTATCATAACTTTTACTTGAGTGATAAGAATATAAGCATGAACAGTCCGCCGCACTATGGAATTAACAAGACATGGCTACTCATTGGTTTGTTACTCAGTTTTGCCTTTTTCAGCCGTCCTTCTTTTGCACAACCTCAACATATTGATTGGCAGCTTTATAGCGTTAATGGCAGCATGCCATTTGATCCCAGCAACCCCGAGATAAAAGGTTTACGAAAAGTAGATGGGATTTCGTTGGTTGGCGGCCATTATCTCTATGTTGGAAATCTGAGCATTGATCAAACAGGAGATTACGTTGTCGATTTCAAAAACACGACGACGATAGACCGCTTTTCTTTTTACATCTATGATCAACAAAACAATCTCATCGCCAGTGCCAATGGCGGTATAGGTAGCAAGGCGTTTAATCTATTCTTTCTGCGTCATGGACGGATGTTTGACTTGAAAGCCGGGCATTACAAATTAATGGCGGAAGTGTCTTCGCCATACTTTATCGCACAACCCGTTCCTTATATCGAAACACTTAGCAATTACCAACAGGAGATAAAGCTGGGAGATGCGATTGTCTTGATTGGCATCGGCGTTTTCCTTGCTTTGGGTATTTATTATGGCGCATTGTCATTTGCCAGCTCTCGCAAAACAGAGCTTTTCTATGCCATCTTTATCTTCTCCAATTTGATATTCAATGCCGGAGCGCATTTGATTTTTGCGCAGATGCTGAACTGGCATAATTTCTATCTGGTGTCCTTTCCCATCCTCATATCCAACTTTTTCTATGTTCTCTTTGTCATGCGGTTATTGGAAATCCATCCACTTAAAAACAAAAGGTTGTATACCTTAGGTGTTGTTGGGTTGGTGTTGTTGGCGATATTTGCCATGTTTGCGCTGATGGCACCGAATTGGATCAATGAAATGGCACGTTATGGTGTATGGGTCTTTTTGCTGTATGGTTTTATAGCGGGAATCTCGCGCGCACGACAGGGAAGCGTTGTCGCCCGTTTGTATTTGGTGGCACTGGTGGCGTTTATCTCGCTTGCGAGCATGGCGACATTACCGACGCAATTGAGTTCAAACACCATTGATGTTGAGCACTATGGGCTGGCGGCAATTGCACTTGAGGCGATTTTGCTAGCGTTGACCTTGACCTATCGTGTGGGAGAGCTTTACCGAGAGCGCCTAAATATATTGAATCACCTTGACCATAATAAGAAGCTGGCGCATACCGATTCTCTTACCCAAATTCCAAACCGTTACTCCTTGGAAATGGCGTTTGCTTCAATGGGACCTTATGCCTCTTTGACCTACATAGATATGGATAACCTGAAGTTCTATAACGACCGTTTCGGGCATGCGAAGGGGGATGAGATGCTGTCTATGTTTGCCAAGTTGATGCAGCAGATATTGGAGAACAGCAATGAAAATGCACGTATTTTCCGTGTCGGCGGGGATGAGTTCGCAATCATCAGTCAGGACGGCAACGAGCAAGAAGTGCGAGGACTTATAGATCAGGTTGTCGATGAAATGAGAGCGACCGGTTTTGATCATGTTGGCGTCAGTTCCGGTGCAGCTTTCATGAATGAAGTTACCAATTCAACCGAATTGAAACACCTCGCTGATATTAGGATGTATGAAAATAAATATAGACGTAAAAAAGAACTTAACAAAGGGAGATAGGGATGTACTCACCAAAGAAAGGCCTAGTTTTACCGATAATCGCGTTAACGATTTTGCCATTGATTGCCTCATGGTTTGCCTATGCAGACCACTTGCCTCCTGGCTTTGGCGTGTTCCCTCCGCTACAGGTGACCGAACCGCCAACGCCGGGCTTTAACCTGACGGTATTCCTTGTGTTGTTGGTCGTGGAAGCACTGCTGGTTGTCTTTTTATTGTTTCCCCAAAAGTTCGGTTTCAAACCTGTGGAACCGCCAACCCCTTATGACCGTAAACCTTTGCCATGGTGGTTTTGGGCAGGGTTGATTATCACCTTATTCTTTTGGTATTTGATGTGGGCGCGCCCGGAAGCCTTAATCAATCTTGTTTATTTGTCATTCACGCCGTTATGGTGGGGCTTTATCATTCTGATTGATGGCTTGGTGTATGCCAGAAGTGGTGGCTACTCGCTGATGAGCAAGAAGCCAAAGCTGTTTGCCATCACCATAGTGGTGTCGATGTTTGCTTGGTTTTACTTTGAGTATTTCGACTACTTTGCACTGGGTAACTGGTATTACCCGAATACGGTCTTGATTCCGGCATTATCCCACCCGGAGATTGTCGTTCTCTATTTGGTAGCCTATACCACCGTCTGGCCGGCAGTGTTCGAGTGGTATGCTTTGTTGCATACCTTTCCGAAATTGGCGGTGAAGTATTCGAACGGTCCAAAAGTCAAACTGCCGGGATATCCGTTGTTGGTTGTCGGTTTGGTGTTAATCACCATTATGGTGTTCTATCCTTACCCATTCTTTTGGGCGATTTGGGTCGGTATTATGCTCGCCTTCTCTGGCGTGTTGGTTGTGAGAAAGATTCCTTCGCCCTTGAGTGAGTTGGCAAAAGGTAACTGGAGCCCGATGATTTTGATCGCGTTGTCTGCTTTGTTCAACGGTTTCTTCTGGGAAATGTGGAACTACGGCAGTACGCACCCGACGAACCCGATTGCCAATCCTAACTATTGGGTATACGACGTACCTTATGTGAATGTCATTCACATCTTCTCTGAAATGCCGTTGGAAGGCTACTTTGGTTACTTGCCATTTGGATTGATGGTGTGGCTGATGTTTATCTGGGCAGGCAAGGTTTTTGGGTTTAACACCTACTTGCTGAAGGAAGACGAACGCAAATACAACAGCGAAGTCTAAAGCGGAATTGTTTTGCAACATTCACCAGTCGATAGCCTGATTCAGGTTGTCGACTGGTATCAATAAAGTTCTGAAAAATTACTTGCTTAAGTAGAACCGTCTTAACCTAGCTGAAGTTTGTGGTGCTCGATTTTGTGGAACTGCATCAAGACAATGTAAAACGTAATCACATCCGCTGCGGTATTGAACAGCATATAGAAAGCCACTTTGAAATGAGATAGGAAGTAAGGCAACCCGATATCGTTAATCACATGAGAAACGATAATGAAGTTAAGAACAAAGAGCGGAATACTCAGGATAATGGCTTTTTTCAGGGCTTCTTTGCCACTTGCACCGATAGAACCAAATTTTTGTATTTTCTGCGCCATTTAATAATCCCTCATTTCCAGTTAAAAGTAAAAATAGCTAACCGGACTATCCTAAGATAATCTCGTACCTGTTTACTTGAAAAACTATGACTGTTTTTTTATAGAAATCGTTTTGCGGAAAAATCAGCTTGCAAAGGAAGTGACACAGTTTCAAGCGTTGCGATTCCGAATCCTATTCTGGAATGAACCTTAAGATTCCTTGCTCAAAGGTTTTATCTGGCAGGCTTTCTTGTTCTAATGTTGAATACATCAGAAACTGAAAGAGGAAATAATGTCACAAGGTACTCAAGAATTCGACATCAAGCTATGGAACCATCATTTGATTATTCAGCGCCGCTATGAAGCGATTGGCGCACTGAATGATTTGCTGATAGCAATTTGGTTTTTGGTTGGTAGTTTCTTTTTCTTGAACAACTCATTGATGGAAAGCGGTACTTGGTTGTTTATTGTCGGTAGTGCCCAGTTTTTGATTAAGCCGCTGGTCAAGCTGACCAGCTTGGTTCACTTGGCAAGAATCCACCGAAGCATGACTGAAGCAAGTGCTTCAGCCGCTTAAAATCTACCAGGTTGGGGTACAAGACTTAAACAGCCGAAATACCCCGGTAAAAGTGGATTTAGCTTTGTTTGCCGGCGTTTTGCGTATTCGCTGGTTTGCGGCTGCGGCCAGACTGATTCGGCTTAGAGCTTTTGCGGTAAGGGGAGTCGTTGCCCGTTGGTTTGCCTGCGTTAGGTTTGTTTTGACCTCTTCTTGGCGCAGCGGGTGCTTTGCCTGTGTGCTTGTCTTCAAACACTTTCGGTTTTTTAGGCTTTTTGGGTTTCTTCGGTTTGAGACCGATTTTGGATTCTCCCAATGGGTTCTTCGGCTCAAAACCAGCAACGATTTCCCTTGGTAGAATTTGATTAATCAGGTTTTCAATGCCGACCAATTCGCTGAACTCTTCAGCACACACTAGAGAAATGGCTTCACCACTCTCGCCAGCACGACCTGTTCTGCCGATACGGTGCACGTAATCTTCCGACACATTCGGTAAATCGAAGTTCACCACGTGGGGTAACAGATCAATATCAATACCGCGTGCGGCGATGTCTGTAGCCACCAGCACCTGCAATTTGTTTTCTTTAAATCCATTTAAGGCACGAACACGCGCACTTTGGCTTTTATTGCCATGGATAGCGTCGGCTTTGATGCCGCTTTTATCCAACTGCGTGGCAAGTCGGTTAGCACCGTGTTTGGTGCGGGTAAAGACCAGCACTTGATACCAGGCATGGTCTTTAATGAGCTGAATCAGTAGTTTGGTTTTTTGCGCCTTATCAACAGGGTAGATTTTCTGTTTAACGGTTTCTGCGGTAGAGTTTTTCGGGGTAACCGAAATCTCGACAGGATTGTGAACCAAGCCTTTTGCCAACGCTCTAATCTCATTGGAGAAGGTGGCTGAAAACAGGAGGTTTTGGCGCTTTTTAGGCAGTAAGGTTAGTATCTTTTTGATGTCGCGAATAAAGCCCATATCCAACATACGGTCGGCTTCGTCCAAGATGAGTACTTCCAAGTGATCGAAACGCACGGCGTTTTGCTGATAAAGGTCAAGCAGTCTGCCGGGCGTGGCAACCAAAATATCTGCGCCTTTGCGCAGGCGTTGCATTTGTGGATTGATCTTCACGCCACCGTAAACCACTGTAGAGGTCAGTGTGAGCTCTTTGCCGTAGGTTTCAACACTCTCGCTGACTTGCAGCGCCAACTCTCTTGTTGGCGTTAAAATCAGCGCACGCGCTTGGTTGGATTTTGCTTTAGGTCCTTTAGAAAGGTTTTCAAGCAAGGGCAACGTAAAGGCCGCGGTTTTGCCTGTACCTGTTTGGGCGGCGGCCATGACATCGTGTCCTTCTAAGACAGCAGGAATTGCCTGTGCCTGAATAGGGGTTGGTGTCGTATAGCCAGTGTTGGCAATGGCTTGTGTAATTTGGGCATTTAAGCCAAGTTCGGTAAATTTCATTTTTTCTCGATATTAAATTTTAAGTCAGCGGTCGTTATATGAGCGCTTTTGTTTGTGGGGTTCAACCTATCTTTTATGTTGTGTTTTATTTTTAGGTTGATAATTCAGAATCGAAATGGGGACGGTCTTTTTGACCGGAAAGCCTTCGATTTCTATACGTTGAATAAGGTGCCCCAATAAGCTTTCAATGGCGCAGAGGTTCTTGAAGTCATCTTTCGATACCAGAGAGATGGCTTCGCCTGTGGCACCGGCTCTACCTGTACGACCGATGCGGTGAATGTATTCTTCAGCCGGATAAGGCAGATCGTAGTTCACTACGCGGCTGAGGTTGTTTATATCAATACCACGGGCAGCAATGCCGGTGGCAATCAAATATTTGAGTTTGCCGGATTTGAAGTCGGACAAAACCTGTTCTCGCATTGCCTGACTTCTACCGCTGTGGATGGAGTCTGCAACAATGCCTCGCTTGCCAAGCTGTTCGACGAGTTTGGCGGCGGAGTGTTTTTTCTCAACAAAAATCAGTGCCTGATCCCAGTGATGTTCGTTAATCAAATGGCTCAGTAGTGCGGACTTGGTATCTTTATCCACCGTCACCAACCATTGATTGATTTTCGGAGCCGCTTTGGTTTGAGGCGAAACCGAGATTTCGACGGCACTATGGGAAACCGTGTCGGCAAGATAACGTACATCATCCGTCAGTGTGGCAGAAAACAGCAGGCTTTGACGATTAAGCGGCAAACGGTCGATGATTTTATTGATGTCATCAATAAAGCCCATGTCGAGCATTCTGTCGGCTTCATCCAAAACCAGAAATTTCAAGTCATCAAAGAACAGGGCGCGTTGATACGCCAAGTCCAGCAATCTACCCGGTGTCGCCACCAATAAATCGACACCTTGCAACAGACGCTGCTTTTGCGGCTCTAAATCGGTACCGCCATAAACCACCAATGAACTTAGGTTCAAGTGCTTGGCGTAATCCACGATATTTTTCTCAACCTGCACCGCCAGTTCGCGTGTTGGTGCAAGGATAAGTGCGCGGATGGAGCGCCCACGGATAGCATCAAACGCAGTGAGTTTTTCCAGCAAAGGCAACACAAAACTGGCAGTTTTTCCCGTTCCAGTCTGCGCTGCCGCCATGAGATCCTTGCCCGACAAAGTAACCGGAATCGCCTGTTGCTGGATTTCAGTAGGTGTGTCATAACCAAGCTCGGTAACCGCTTTAACGATCGGAGCAGACAATCCAAGTTGCGAAAATGACATAGAAATCCTCATAGGTACGAATCAATAGCGGGTAGGCTGGTAAAACAGGAATGGTGAATTAGGAGAGATGCCGTTGAATTATAAAGCATTACGCACATAAATGTCAGAAAGCTCAGCCCAAATGACAAGATAAATACAAAATACCGACAAAATCTGCCAGGTTGGGGTGCAAGGGGGGAAATCATTGACTCGTTTAGGATGGCGGGCGGATTAAGATAACAATTCAAAATTCGTCGGAAAGCATCATTTAGGGTAGAATCTTTGAAAAAATTGGAGAAACAACGTGATTGAAAATTATGATGATTTATATGCCACGGTTCAATCGGCCATTGATGCTTATTTGACACAGAATGAGGCGGCGGAAATCGTTTTTCAGAAAAACGACAACAATACCTGTGAGATCAAGAACAAGCAAAACAGCAAAAAGTTGGTTCTGATGTTTGCTCGCATGAGTGACGAATATAAAGTCGGTTTTGCGTTTTATGAGCCGGATGCTTATGGCGGGTTTAGCAACCCTGAGTGGATTGATGATATCGGTCATGGCGAGTTTGATGAGAAGTTTGCAGTCACCTTGATTGACGAGCATTTGGTAAATTCAACCTCATCAAGGGATTGGTAATTGACGATGAATAAACTTAACGAGATTAATGAAATGCTTTCAATGCAGGCGGCATTGAATGAAATGACGAACGGAGCAGACTGGCGCAGTGGTAAAACCGCGCTCGGTAAAGTGATTGATTGGCGACGCTGCATCGTGATGGAAACGGCGGAGTTGATCGACAGTTATCCTTGGAAACACTGGAAGAGTGTTGATGCGACCACCGATATGGAAAACGTCCGTGTCGAGTTGGTGGATATTTGGCATTTTTTATTGAGTTTGGCGTTGGAAAATTTCAGTAAGGACGAAGCCGCAGATATTCTGAACAAAGCTTATGAGTCGAGCGATGACGAAAAGCTAAAAGACTTGTCGGTTATTATACAAGTACAGGTTCACGAGGCGATGATGGCAAAGGCGTTGATAAAAACGCAAGTGACAGACAGCTATCTGTCCGCACTCGCAGTGACCTTCTTCAGGTCTTGTCAGGTTGCCGAACTTGAGTTTGAACAGTTGTACCAAATCTACATGGCGAAGAACGTATTGAATAAATTCCGCCAAGACCATGGCTACAAAGAAGGCACTTATATTAAGGTGTGGAATGGTAAGGAAGATAATGTGGTGATGTTTGAGATTATTGAGCGCATGACGACCTTTTCCGGCGATGAACTTTATATCAGCTTGAAGGAAAGCTATTCCCAGCTTGCTTAGCGTCAAAGTACTGAAAGTTCCAAATAAAACCGCCATGCTACCCCAACCTGGCGGTTTTTTTATGCCTTTATTTGAGCGGGTCAAACCCGAAAAAAGTGGGTAAAACTATGTTAAGCTACGCCTCTTTTGAATTGATTGAGTAGTGAAATTATGTCTTATACTTCTTCTGCAGATATTGTGAGTTATACATTAGGGCGTCAGTTTGGTGATCAGTTGGCGGCAGATCCGTTTGATGGTTTGAATGCCGAAGCCATGGCGCAAGGTTTGATGGATACGCTAAGTGGTAAAGCAAACCCAATCGACCAAGCTGCTATGCAAGATGCTTTCCAGGAAATCAATGATGTGATGATGGCAAAGCAAGCTGAAAAAGCCAAAGAAGCTGCGGCAGAAGGGGAAGCCTTCTTGATGGAAAACGCTAAAAAAGACAATGTCGTGGTTCTTGAATCCGGTCTTCAATATGAAATTCTGGTGGAAGGCAATGGTGAAAAACCTAAAGCGGATTCTGTGGTTTCTACGCACTATCACGGGACATTGATTGACGGTACGGTTTTCGACAGCTCAGTTGAACGTGGTCAACCAGCGGAATTCCCAGTGAACCGAGTGATTGCCGGTTGGACAGAAGCCTTACAACTGATGCCGGTTGGTTCAAAATGGCGTCTGACAATCCCTTACGATTTGGCGTATGGTGAGCAAGGTTCAAGTGGCGCAATCGGGCCTTATCAAACCTTGGTTTTTGAAGTTGAGTTATTGGGCATTGCGTCTTAAGCTAAACATTTGACTTTTTGCTCGACAAAAGCCCGCATTTGCGGGCTTTTGTGTTTTTGCAGAAGGGTAAAACCCAGTATTGGGGTAGAATGGGTTTTTGAGCTTTAGAGGCGAGACGACAAGATGATGGATTTTCTCACATTTAAACGTTTTATCAGCATTGATGCCTTGATTATTTTTTACTATCTGGGCGCTGTAGTACTGCCGACGGCGGCATGGTTTTTAGTGGTCTGGCTCGTTAGAAAATACAGTTTTGTTCGTTCGGCTTATGAAACGGGCAAAAAGACTTTTTGGCAGGCATTGTCGCCAAAGCAAAAGGGTTGGTTACTGTTCTTTTTTGTCATGGCATTTTTGTTCATGGAGTTGTTCTGGCGTATGTTGTTTGAGTTCTTGATTGCTTATATGCAAATGCGCGATGCCTTGGTGCAGTCGCAAATCTCAGTGGTATTACCGCATTGATTTTGTAGTAGGGACAACCCTCCAATAAAATCTGCCAGGTTGGGGTGTTTGACTCAACCATTAAATCTGTATTAAAACTCACTAAAAACTAGCGTATTCGCCCCAAATTTCCTTTGAGTTATGTCAGAATACCGCATTCATTTTATTGGTTAGAAATTCAGTCAGTTAAGTTCATTCGACCCGTCAGTTAAATAAGGATTTTTTAAGGTGTTATCGACCGCAAACATTACGATGCAATTTGGTGAAAAACCGCTTTTTGAAGATATCTCAGTCAAGTTCGGCGAAGGTAATCGCTATGGTTTGATTGGAGCGAATGGTTGCGGAAAGTCTACCCTGATGAAAATCCTTGGGGGCGACCTGGAACCTACCTCCGGTAATGTGAGTCTTGACCCGGATGAGCGTTTAGGGAAACTGAAGCAGGATCAGTTCGCCTATGAAGAATTCACTGTGGTCGATACCGTGATTATGGGCGACCCTGAGCTTTGGGAAGTGAAGCAAGAGCGTGATCGTATCTACAGCTTGCCGGAAATGTCTGAAGAAGACGGCATGAAAGTCGCAGATTTGGAAGTGAAATTTGCGGAAATGGATGGTTACACTGCTGAATCCCGTGCGGGCGAATTGTTGTTGGGCGTAGGGATTCCCGTCGATCAACATTTCGGGCCGATGAGTGAAGTCGCACCGGGTTGGAAACTGCGTGTTTTGTTGGCACAGGCACTGTTTGCCGATCCAGATATTCTGTTACTTGACGAGCCGACAAACAACTTGGATATCGACACCATTCGTTGGTTGGAAAACGTACTCAACGAGCGTAAAAGTACGATGATTATCATCTCGCATGATAGACACTTTTTGAACAGTGTTTGTACGCACATGGCAGATTTGGACTATGGTGAGTTACGTGTTTACCCTGGCAACTATGACGAGTACATGGTGGCGGCGACGCAAGCGCGCGATCGTCTATTGTCTGACAACGCCAAGAAACAAGCGCAAATCAATGAATTGAAAACTTTCGTGAGCCGTTTCTCTGCCAACGCGTCTAAAGCCAAACAAGCGACTTCGCGTGCTAAGTTGATTGATAAGATTCAATTGGAAGAGGTTAAGCCTTCTAGCCGTGTAAACCCGTTTATCCGTTTTGAACAAGACAAAAAGCTGTTCCGTCTGGCATTGGAAATCGAACACCTAAGCAAAACTTATCATGACGACGATGGCGATAATGAAGTGATTAAAGACTTCAGCATGATGTTGGAAGTGGAAGAACGTCTTGCGGTTATCGGGGGTAACGGTATCGGTAAAACCACCTTCCTGAAATGTTTGGTCGGGGATACTGAGCTGACATCCGGTGAAGTGAAGTGGTCTGAAAACGTTAAGATCGGTTATTACGCGCAGGATCATGCGGCGGACTTTGCTGAAGACTTGAGTCTGTTGGACTGGATGAGCCAGTGGAAACAACCGGGCGATGACGAGCAAGCTATTCGCGGTATTTTGGGGCGTTTGTTATTCTCGCAAAAAGAAATCGACAAGTCGGTCAAAGTGCTTTCCGGGGGAGAGCAAGGCAGAATGCTGTTCGGTAAGCTGATGCTGCAAAAGCCAAATGTGTTGATTATGGATGAACCGACCAACCACTTGGATATGGAATCAATCGAGTCATTGAACATCGCATTGGAAAACTATCCAGGAACGGTGATTTTCGTTTCCCATGACCGTGAGTTCGTCTCCTCGATTGCGACACGCGTTTTGGTGATGACGGAAAACGGTATTGAAGACTACCGTGGAGACTACGAGTCATACCTTAAAACGCTTGATGCTTGATCCTGATTCAAGCGTTTTTCAAAAGCCCGCATTTTGCGGGCTTTTTTGTTTGTGCTTGCCGAGTTAGCGCATTTTTTATCCATTCACAAAGTCTATGGGTTGTCATTAGTCCATAGGAGAAAACACTGATTGCAAATCACCCGTAAAAATATAATAGATTGCAGTTAATCATTATTTTTGCGAACCGGCGGTTGCTGCTGGCGAGCAAACTAAACTTGGAAGCCTGAATGCCAGCACGTATTTTTTCAATCGCCAACCAAAAAGGGGGAACCGGCAAAACCACCTTGAGTATGAATTTTGCCGCAGGTCTAGCCAAACGCGGAAGAGCTTTAGTGATTGATGCCGACCCACAAGGTTCAGCCGGGCAATGGTGCAGCCTTGCGCCGGAAGACAGATTATTCCCGGTATCGGTGATTCGCGTTGGCGGCAACCTGGCGACAGAAGTAAAGCGTTTCGCACAGGATTATGACTTTGTGGTCATTGATTGCCCGCCAACGCTTGAAACGGGTGTGATGCAAATGGCAATGAAAGTATCGGACGTGATATTGATACCGGTATTGCCGTCGCCAGTGGACTTGTGGGCGAGTATCCGTTTGGTTGAAGCGATTGAACAAGCTAAGATGCAAAACCGTGCGCTGAAGCCTTATATCGTGGTGAATCAGTTAGAACCTCGTAGTGCATTGTCGAATGCGATGAAGCAAGCGTTGGAAGAGTTTGATATTCCCGCATTGAAAGGCGGTATTCGTCGCAGAGCGATTTATCGTAATGCGGCAGTCGATGGTGCGAGTGTTTACTGTGTTGGCAAGACAGGTGCAGCGGCAGCGCAGGAAGTAGATGAAATTATTGAGGAGGTATTATGAGCAATACACAAACAGCAGGATCAAAACTAACCAATAGCGTACGTCGAGCTAAGACCGCGCAAACCGAAAACAAAGCGGCAGACGAAGAAAAGGCAACAACAGCTACACCAAAAACAACAGCAGCAAAACCAACTACCCGAAGAGCGCCTGCAGCAAAATCAACCGCTACGAGAACAACTGCAAAGCCCGCACCAAAAGCTGAGCAAGCGTCTGAAACCATTAAACCGATGGGGTCAAACCGACGCGTTTGGCCTGACTGAGTTCCTGTAGAGTTTTCTGTTTTGAAAAACTGAAAAATCTACCAGGTTGGGGGGATGGAGCTGTGTTTAGGATGAACCGGCCATCCCCCTTTTTTTATCAATAGACATAAACTATTGAGGCGATTAATAAATATTCGTTCTCTGTCCATACTCCTTTCTTGCTATTGGGGTGGTTTTTTGCAAATATAAGAACTGTTCTTATTGGGTTAAAAACATCAGGAGAAACAACATGTCAGTCATCACTCAACTTAAAACCATTCAAGCCAACGCCCACGCCTATTATCTTCAACTCCATCAAATTCACTGGCTGGTGCAAGGGCCACGATTTAAAGCCATGCACGAAATGACGGAAGGTTACTATGAACGTATGTCGGAAATGTATGACGACGCCGCAGAACGTTTACTGCAAAAAGGGGCGATGCCGCTTTTGAACGTGGATGAGTTGAAAGCCGCTTCGACATTGGCGCCATTGAACGATAAGGTTTTTGATGAAAAAGCAGTATTGGCGTATGTTGAGAAGATGCTGAAGCATTTGATTGACAGTTACAGAACCCTCGCAGAAACCGCTGACGATGAAGGAGATCGCACCACGGCGGCATTGGCCGATGACCAATTGGAAGTGTTGGAAAAAGAAGATTGGATGTTATTGGCAACCAAGGGCGAAGCAAAGTACGTCTAACCGATTTTTTATTTGCCGATTATGATGCAAAGCCACCTTTAACGGTGGCTTTTGTTTTTTTAAGGCTTATGTTGCCAAATCAGAATACGGTTGTTCTGCGGCATTTCAATATCCGCTTTCAGCTTTAAACCGGCATCTTTCGCCAAGCCATCACACCATTCAAAATCCTTGATACAACTTTCCGGGTTACGCTGTTTTAGCCAAACATCAAATCGTGCATTGCTGTCGCTGGTGTACTGTCCGTTATAATTGAACGGCCCATAAATCATGATGATGCCGTTTTCATTCAATACGGATGAAATACTGGCAAAGAAATCCTCTACATTTTTGTGCGCCATGATATGAAAACTGTTGGCGGTGAACACTGCATCGTAACTTTTACTTGGCCATGCATCTTCTGATACATTCAGACAAAGTGGTGGCAACACATTGGCGAGTTCGGCATCGGCAATCCACTGTTGAATGCCATTATGAGATTCCATTAGATCAGACGTTTGCCAAATCAGATGTGGCATTTCCGCGGCAAAATGCACGGCATGCTGCCCGGTGCCGCTGGCGATTTCCAAGACGGTTGAACGCGTTGTCAGCAGGGGCGAGATCGCCTCAAGAATCACGTGTTTGTTTTCTTCACTCGAGGATGAAAATGGTTTACGGGAGCGGTCTTGCTGTAACATAGTCGATACTTTATAGGTTGAGTTGTTTCCATTATAGCGAATACGACAGAGAAGCCATTGGAGAGTCGCAAGATAATGTTTGAAACACCTTTACTGCAACGCGTGAGACAGTGCCAGATATGCAAGGATGTGTTACCGCATACGCCTCGACCCGTATTGCAGTTTCATCCGGATGCGAAAATCCTGATTGCCGGACAAGCGCCGGGACGCAAAGTACATGAAACCGGCATTCCGTTCAATGATGCCAGTGGAGACAGATTGCGTGACTGGATGGGCATTGGCAGAGAAGTGTTTTATGACGAGACAGCCATCGCCATTTTGCCCATGGGTTTTTGCTACCCGGGCAAAGGCAAAAACGGTGACTTGCCACCTAGACCTGAGTGTGCGCCTGCTTGGCGAGAACAGCTTTTGTCACAAATGACAAAGCTTGAACTGACGTTAGTGGTAGGGCGTTATGCTCATGATTACCACTTTGGTAATGATGGACTATCCTTGACCGACAGAATCAAAAACTGGCAAGTCTATTGGCCGGACAAAATTCCTTTACCTCACCCTAGCCCGAGAAACAATCTATGGCTAACCAAAAACCCTTGGTTTGAGCAGGAGGTCTTACCTGAGTTGAAAGCACGTATTCACGCCTTATTGACAAGATAAGGCGTGGCGTTCACTGGAAGATGGTTTATACTAACGCACTATTATTCATGCCCATTTAAAAGCATTGAATCCATTTATATTTGGAAAGACAAAACGTGGATATTGGACTTTATTCAATCTTTTTCGTGACAACAGTGATGTTGATTATGGTGCCGGGGCCAAGCGCCATTACGGTCGCTGCACAGGGTGCTTCAAATACCGCACCGAGAGCATTGGTGGGCGTTCTGGGTGTGGCGAGCGCGGACGCGATTTTCTTCCTGTTGTCCGCCACGGGAATTGCCTCTCTGATTGTCGCTTCCAGTGTGCTATTCAATATTATCAAGTGGGTCGGAGTGATCTATCTGCTGTATCTAGGTATTACCGCATTGTTCAGTAAATCCGGTGCGATACGCATTCACGAAGCGCCAGTGAGCTCCAGTTCCTTAAAACTCTACAGACAAGGGTTGGTGGTGCAACTGTCAAACCCCAAAGCCTTGATGTACTTCTCTGCCTTATTGCCTCAATTTATCGACCCAAGCAAACCGATTGCGTTACAACTTTTTGTAATGGGGATCACTGGTGTGGTTGCAGATATTTTGGTTTATAGCGTATTCAGCCACATGGGCGCACAGCTTGCCAAGCAACGTATGAAGGCATGGGTAGTGAACCTCATCAATAAAGCCGCAGGCATCACTTTGGTGGTTACCGGCATTCGCATGGCATTATTGAAAAGCACGCAATCTTAAGCAAGTATCAATAAAAAATTAATGATAAAAGGAGAAAACTTTTGAAAGGTTTAATGGATTATATCGAAGAAGCCAAACAGCAGATTAACGAAGTGTCCGCAGAAGAAGGGCACGCGTTGGTGGAAAAGGGTATTAAGGTATTGGACGTTCGTGAGCCAGGTGAATATCTGGCAGGCGCAATCGAAGGGGCTATCAATGTACCGAGAGGCGTGCTGGAACCTGCGGCGGATTTAAACTACCCGGGTGCGAATCCTGCATTGCGCGACGCACGTGATGATGCTTGGTTAGTAGTGTGTTTATCTGGTGGGCGCGCAGCATTGGCGACCAAAACCTTGAATGAGATGGGCTTCAGCAACGTCACTAACTTGGTTGGTGGCATGGGTGGTTGGCAAGCGGCAGGTTACCCCATGGTTATTCCTTCTGATGAAAATATGACGGTGACACTGAAAGAGCCATGTCGTATTGACTAAGTCTTTGTTTAAGCGACGCTTTTAAAGACCACTTAGAGAACCCGCCCGATAAGATTATCCGGCGGGTTTTTTTATGCTTTATTGTGGCACTGCCTTGGCGAGGGCATTGACCCCAAAGTCATCCTCACTTAGGATGGTTGAAACGAATTCATGTTGGATGGTTATGAACGAATTATTGGCGACTTTTATTTTCTTTTTTGCGGTAATAGACCCCATTGGAACCGTGCCAGTATTTATTTCTGTCACCAGCCACTATGAAGAAAAGATCAAACGAAAAATCGCTTTTCAGGCGACATTCGTTTCGGCAATCATTTTGATTTTCTTCGTCGCCGCAGGCGAGATAATCCTCAATGCCATCAATATTCCCTTGTCCGCCTTTCAGATAGCGGGAGGCATCATCCTGTTTCTATTTGCCCTGACGATGATCTTTGGCGAAAGCAAGCCGGAAGAAGAAATCAAGATGGCTGCAAACGCCAATGAAACGGCAATTTTCCCGCTTGCGGTACCATCTATCGCCAGTCCGGGAGCCATTTTAGCGGCGGTTCTCATGACTGAAAACAACCGCTACAACCTGTTTGAACAAGTACAAACTTCTTTGATGATTTTAGCGGTGCTATTGGTTGTGCTGGTGTTGATGCTATTGGCGACCTGGGTTCACCGCTTTATTGGCAATGGTGGCGCCAGTATCGTCAGCCGGGTGATGGGGATGATTCTGGCCGCCATGGCGGTCTCTAACGTTCTAGCGGGAATCAAAGAGTACTTTGCCATTTAACCTTCAAGTAATGAGAAATACCGAATGAAACAAATCTGGGTAGATGCCGATGCCTGTCCCGTGGTGATTAAAGAAATTCTTTTCAAGGCGGCAAACCGCACGCAAACACAGGTGACTTTGGTTGCCAACCATGCCATGCGCATTCCTGCTTCAAAGTGGGTGGACTTTCGGCAAGTGACTCAAGGGTTTGATGTTGCCGATAACTGGATTGTTAAAGAGTGTCAACAAGGCGATTTGGTGGTCACGCAGGATATTCCGCTGGCATCAGAAGTTATTGCAAAAGGCGCATTAGCATTGAACCCTCGGGGTGAGCTGTATACGGAAAGCAATATCCGCGCACGCCTCAATATGCGCGACTTTATGGAAACCCTTCGCTCCAGTGGTATTCAAACTGGCGGGCCGGATGCGTTCAACCAAAAAGACAGACAGGCATTCGCCAACCAATTGGATAAATGGCTGGCGAAGAACAAGGCAAAATAAACAAAAATCTACCAGGTTGGGTTATGAAGAAGCGCGATGATTTTGTTGACCATATCATAGATAACCTTCAGTTGTTTTGTCCGGCGACGGCAAAACGTATGTTCGGCGGGCATGGCATTTTTTGCGGTGATTTGATGTTTGCGCTCATCATCTCAGGAGAACTTTACGTTAAGGTCGATGATGAAAACCGTGCCTTGTTTGAAGAAAAAGGGTTGGAGAAGTTTTCCTATCTGCGCCAAGGCAAGACCTGTTATTTGTCCTACTATACGGTTCCCGAAGAGGTGATCGATGATCTCGATACCCTCTGCTATTGGGCGGGTTTGGGTTATGAAGCGGCACTTAGAGCAAATAATTAAAGCAAACAAATAAAACGTGTCATGCTGTTTAAAATCAATCAATCAGGCTAGAGTAGAGGTTGAGTCTACTTTCTACGCACTTCATGCTAGCGAAGGGATACATATTCAAGCAGGCATGAAACATCAACGCAGTCACCAGACGCAAGAGGATGTAAGGTTTTTTATCATCTCAACACTACCAAGCCATGGAGAAAGAAACATAGAATGAACGCAGACATCATTAATCAAAGGCTTGTGAGCTTGGGAAACGCCGAGATGGCGGAGCACGCTCAGCGTTTCTTTAAAACGGGCAAGGGCGAGTATGGTGAAGGTGATGTGTTTATCGGTATTCGTGTGCCTGTGTTACGTCAGCAGGTAAAACAATTTTTTGCGCTGGATTTAGAGGAAGTGCCGCCACTTCTAAAATCCCACATTCATGAAATCCGTTTATTTGCATTGTTGCTGTTGGCGGAGCGTTACAAGAAAGCGGATGCAGACGAGCAGGAAGCTATTTTTCAACTCTACAAGTCGCATACAGCCCGTATCAACAACTGGGACTTGGTGGATGCTTCCGCGCCTTATGTCGTGGGAGCTTACTTATTGGAGCGTGAGAAGACATTGCTCTATGATTGGGCTATCTCGTCAATGCTCTGGGAAAGACGTATTGCCATTGTTTCGACCTTTCATTTTATCCGTAACAACCAGTTTGATGATACTTTGAAACTTGCCGAAATGCTTCTGCAAGACAAAGAGGATTTGATGCATAAGGCAGTGGGCTGGATGCTTAGAGAAGTCGGCAAACGAGATGAGCAGGTTTTGAAAGCTTTTTTGAAACAGCATTACCCAAATATGCCGAGAACCATGCTGCGCTACGCCATTGAACGCTTTGAAGAGCCTGAGCGCAAACGTTATCTGCAAGGCAAGGTTTAGCCAGTGTTTTTTCAGGAAACATTGTTATGATGATGCTATTGATTGTTATCACCTTGGTGTCGATGGTTATTGTTTATTTTATCGCCAATAAGAAAGGTGCCGATGTCGTATTTTGGGTGGTGATGGCGCTTCTGTTCGGGCCATTGGCAATCATCTTCGTATTGTTTGTAAAGCCGAAAGCAGAGCTGAAAGAGTGATGTTTTTCAAATGCTTACAGAATTTTTATGTAGGGTGACGTTGAGCGATTGATGTAATATAGTAGAACCTCATTTTTAAGTTTAGCCAGGTTAAAAACGTCTGGCAGGGAGTCTCTCATGGATGTTGTTCTTCCCTACTTATTTGCACTTTATCCTTTGCTGTTAGCGGCAATAGCGACTTTTTGGATATATGGAGCGCATCGCCATAATTGGGTGAACTGGATTGCGCTGTTATTGGCGACGAGCAGTGTCATGCTGTTTGTCTATTTGACCAGTCCTTGGGTTTACTCCAGTTATTATTTGCGCTATTTGCTGGTCGCGGTATTTGCGGTTGCCGTCGTTTACTCTTACCTCAAAATGATATTGGGCATTTCCGAAGTCGAACCTGACACCACCAATACCAAGGTGGTTTCTCTGGCGTCGGTTGCTGTTTTTTTTGATGTTCATGACATTAAGCATTATCGCAATCTTGTCTCGCTACCCGTCGGACAACACTCTGAATATTGATTTCCCACTCAAGTCTGGGCGCTACTATGTGCTACAAGGCGGTGATAGCTTTGTCACCAATCCTTTCCATACGCTTGGAGGTTTATACAAAGCGATGGACATCGTTAAACTGAATATTTTGGGCAATAGGGCATCCAGTCTGGCACCAAGTGATCTGAACGGTTACAACATCTATGGCGAAACCGTGTATAGCCCCTGTAGCGGTAAGGTGGTGTCAGTGCATAACGGAATTGTTGATAACGAACCAATGCATCCAAACCCTTCCATGCCAGAGGGCAACAACGTTGTTATCGAATGTGATGGGGGAGAGTTGCTGTTAGCGCATTTGAAACAAGGTAGTATTCAAGTGGCACCCAAGCAGTTGGTGTTGGAGGGAGACCCCATCGCACAAGTCGGTAACTCGGGTAACTCCCTTGAGCCGCATTTGCATATGCGTGCCAGTAAAAACGGTCACGCAATGGGTATCTCTTTCAATGGTTTGCCACTGTCTATCAATAGTGTGATTTCAAGGTAAGTTGAATGCCAAGTAAAAAAACAAAACCCACCGAAAGGTGGGTTTGTTGTTTTTGGCGTGGGATTGATTAAACAATCATCAATTTAACCAAGAAGTAGCCGCCAACCATTAGTATCAGGAACAAGATGCCTGCCAGAATAAAGGCACTTGACCCAACCTGTTTCATTTTGCTCACTTGGGTTTCCATCCCCAAAGCCACCATTGCCATCGTCAGCAGGAACGTATCGATTCCATGAATCGAATTGACGATGTCATGCGGCAATAGGTTTAAAGAGTTGAACGCTGTGACCGCAAGAAACCCAACCGCAAACCAAGGAATGGAAGCAACCAGTGATGACTTTCCGGCTTGCCCGGCAGACTGTCTGCGAGACATAAACCAGCCAACCACCAAAATGGCAGGCACAATCATCAACACGCGAGTCATTTTCTCAATCACCGCATAATCCTGCGCATGACTTGGCAAAATACTGGAAGCCCCCACCACTTGTGCCACTTCATGGATGGTACTGCCAAAATACAAGCCTTTGGCTTCAGTACCCAGTTGGAAAAGATGCAGGCTATCCAACAGAGGATACAAGAACATCGCCAGCGTACCGAAAACCACCACCGTTGCAACCGCAACAGCCGTTTGGTGACCTTGTGCTTTGGTGACAGGCTCCATTGCCAATACCGCTGCTGCACCGCAGATACCACTGCCGGCAGACGTCAGTAGCGCGGTTTCCGGTTCCATTTTAAGGACTTTGGTACCAATCACATAGCCTACCGATAAGATGGTCGCGACCACGATAGCGGCAAGTAAAATGCCTTGCCAACCGATAGAAGCAACTTCCTGTAATGTGATGGAAAACCCGTAAAGGATAATCGCCAAACGCAGAATTTTTCTCGCTGAGAAATGAATACCAGCGTGCCATTCCATCGGAATATGCTGGTGTAGTGTATTGCCGTAAATGGCACCCAGAAGAATTCCGACAATCAGCGGGCTTAAGCCCAAGCTGGTAATGATGCTGGTTTGAGAAATGGCATGAGCGGCAATCGCAAACAAAGCGACCAGCAAAATACCGTTTAAGGTTTGACCCCGAAGGGTGGCGGTAGCAAACATAATAACGCTCCTAAATATTGAATAGATTAAGTTGGGATTGATTTAGGTGTTATTTTAGAAAAGTCTATATATAATAAAATCCTATTTATTTATATAAACTATCGGAAATTCTGATGATTAAAGCCAGCCACCTTCAAACCTTTGCCAAGGTTGCCGAGTTGAAGAACATTTCTCTGGCAGCAGAAGCCTTGCACCGCTCGCAACCCGCCGTTTCCGGTCAGCTGAAAGCTTTACAGGAGTCGTTTACGCAACCTTTGTATGAACGCAAAGGCATGGGTATTGAGTTAACCGAGCTGGGGAAATCTTTATTACCCTACGCGCAACGTCAGGCAAAGTTGTTGATAGATGCTGAGACTTTCCGACTACAGATGGAATACGATCAGGTCGTCACCTTAAAGGTTGGCGCTTCGACCACCATTGCCAACTATGCGCTGCCGACTTTGATTGCCCAGTTCCATAAGGATTATCCCGCGATTAAGGTTAATGTACTGGTCGGCAATACCCAAAAGATTTTGCACAATTTGACGAGTTTGGATGCCGCCTTTGTAGAAGGGCGCGTGCATGGCATCAAAAACACAGGTTACTATCCAACCGCTTGGAAACAGGACGAGTTGATTTTGATTATGCCTGAAAAACACCCTTTGGCAGAGGTGGAAGAGATTACGCTGGAATCACTCTATGACTATCCGCTAATCATGCGGGAGCAGGGGTCAGGAACGCGAGAGATGATTGAGCTTGCCTTTAAACAGCGGCTGGATTTGGAAATAGAACCCGTTATTGAACTTTACAGCACCGAGTCCATTAAAGAAGCGGTGCGGGTCGGGCTGGGTATTGCGTTGGTCTCCAAGTTGGCGGTGGAAACCTTGCCACCGACAATTCGCTGGCGAAGTTTGCGCGAAGAAGACAGAATTATCCGTCCCTTGTCTATGCTATTGCCCGATCTCGGGCATAACACCCATTGGATTCGCGCGTTGATCCGCTAGAACAACAATCCCCTAACGCGCACTACGCCAGATATTTGAAACCGCCTTATCACTGCCCAAGAAGCCGACAATGGCGCAAATCAAGCCAACACCTGCAAAAATCAAAGTTGGTAATAATGCCGCCATTTGATCTGTGCGGAAAGTGAAATACAAAGAAACACCTGCCAACCCTAAGAATAGTATGCCCATAATCAATAGGATTTTTCGGTGAGAAGGTTGATAGTGTTCCGGTTCCTCGCCTTTTTCAAATAGCTTTAGGATAGGAGAGAATAGTTTTGTTAGGGTTGCTTTCATTGTGTAGTTTTTTTCTAAGTTCTAGTGCTAGTTGAAAATAAGAGTTTCATTATAACCAAAAAGTTTTGTAGTGCTATTTATTGAATAGAAAACTAGCTTAATCCTTAAATAGGAAAAGTTTATACTAAATTTCTTGCGAATAAATATCTCTTTGGGCGAATTTGTATGACATCATTTCTTGAAAGCATACTAACGCAGACTATATAAAATAAGATGTATGTTTTGTGTATTTACGGTAAATGATATACGTATGGAAAATGAAGAAGGTTACGATTTAATAAATAGAAAACAAGGCAGCCTGTCTTATTTAACTTGGTACCAAAAACTAATTGAGTTTATAAAACAGCAGTGGAAAAAAATTTCCTTGTATTTATTATCATGGTTCAGTGTTTTATGGTTAACGGTTGAGGTATTGAACTTTTTTTATCCAAAGATTTCTCTAAATAGCCATATTGTTCTGTTGGGGATTTTGGCTGTATCGTTTTTAGTAGCTGTTGTGCATAGTTTTTTGGAATATAAGCGTCATATTCCACTCGGATTAGAGAACGAGAGTATTCAAGTTCATAAAATTGTAAGAGTCAAAAAGCCATTTTGGGAATATGCATTAGCCTATGAGTTATTAAGGGAAAGAATAGAATTTATAGATCAAGCTTTAGATGATGTTCTTAATAACAGAGTTCATATAAAAATATCTAGGGTGATGGATATAGAAGAATATATGCAATGGCTTGTCACTAGACCCGAGAACCTTATAAAAATGGTTGAGGTATCTAAAACATTACTAATTTCAGATCTTGTTCAAGCTATTCATCCAGACGAAGGGCGAGAAGTTAACTATACGGATGTTATTAGGGTTGCTGACTTAATTAAAGATTTATATACAAATTTATATGAATTTGAAATAGAAGGCAGGACTATTCAAGTGCCTGACGGCTTCGAATTTGTGCATCAAATTCAATCTGGGTGGGCAACTGTAATACGTGATGCTTTTCATCAAATGCTGGAGGTTCTGTTGACCGTTTCCAGGAGAGATAAAGGTGATTTGAGTCCGATAAATGGAACTATAACCTTTGAAGAACCTCCTAAAATTCAAGAGTATCATGATGAACTTGAACGGTTATGTTGTGATTTTCGATCAAACAGATAAGTCTGATTAGAAGGTAGCTTTGCTGAGCGAACGGATACTGTCAATTAAGACAGTTTTTGCCGGCAGGTGAATTAAATCGCTGTCTTTAAATTTCCCTGTTTGCACCAAACAAGCCTTTAATCCGGCATCAATGGCGCCTTTGACATCACCAATGACATCATCGCCTATCATCAGGCATTCTTCCGGTTTGAAATTTGTTGAAGCGACCACTTCGTGAAAGAAGTGGTGGTCGGGTTTGCCCATAATAATGGCTTCGGTTCCGCTTGCCCATTCCAACGCGTGGATGAACACACCGGCATCCAGTTTTAAGCCGTCATGACTCATGAAGTATTTGTTTTTGCCTATGCCGATCAGCGGGCAGCCGTCTTCTATCAAACGAAAAGCTTTGTTGAGGTTGCCGTAGTTGAGTTCATCTTGCGCATCGCCTAGCAGTACGCAATTTGGGGTGTCGGATTGCAGCTCTGCAAACTCGGGCATAAGGTTGGGGTGCAGGATGCAATAGGGCTTAAGCTGGTGCTCGATAATATAGTTCTTGGCAGCTTGCGGCGCGGTGAATAGCTCGTATTCTTCAAGATGGAAACCCAGCGCAATCAATTCATCAAAAATCATGTGGTGCGATTTGGTGGCGGTATTGGTGACAAAGCGCAAAACATAGCCTTGCTGACGCAGCCATTGCACAGTTTCGACGGCACCTTCAATCAGCCGATGTCCTTCGTAGAGCACACCGCTTAAATCGAGGAAAACGGCTTTGATGCCGTTTAGGATGTCTGAGGCGTTATTTGCCATGATTCGCATCGTAAATGAATTGTCATAGTGTAATGATAGGATAGTCATTACTCTTTATACAATGCTTGACCCATATAAAATGCATATTGAACTCTGCATGTTTTTAAGCCAAACTTAGGGTAACCTTGTTTTGTGGCACTCGCACAAAGAGGGTTAGAGGTAAGACGTTATCCATAATAAGAATAAGGCGTCGGCTATGAGTGAAGTGTTGAATATTAAATACCGTTTGAAAGCCAAGCAACTGCTGGATGCTTTTGATTTGAATCTGAAGCGCTTGAAGGAAGAAGGCGTGGATGCCGACGGTAATGAGTCGGAAGCCGGGACAATAGACTTGTTGTCCGAGTGGTTGGAAGAGGCGATTGAAAACGGTGTAGAGATAGATGCGTTGCACGATCGGGCGCGCCAGTTGGCGCAGTTTGCTTTTGAGCGTGGCTATACTCAGCATGAAGTTGAAGAATTGTTGACGATGCGACCGAATCCAAACGGTAAGCGTCCAGAGTAGTTTTAATTAAAGTTGGAGAAGTTTATGAAGAGAAGATTGTTGTTTTCAGCGGTTGTGGCCGCAGTAGTGTCTTTGTCAGCGTGTTCATTTGTGCAAACCACAAAAGAGGGTGCTCAAGTGACCTTGGTGAAAGATTTCAATGTGAAGGATTGTAAAAAAGTCGGCTCAACCACAACGAATGTTGCGGATAAGATCGGTATTATCAAACGTGATCCTGAAACCATGAAGAAGGAACTAGCGGATTTAGCTAGAAATACAGCGGCTTCAATGGGTGGGGATTCTATCGTTGCCACTAGCCCGTTGAAAGATGGCACCATGACATTTGATATTTACAAATGTAAGCCATAATTCGCTTCTGAATTTAAAACAAAATTTGTTTTAAGCCTAAACCCAACCTGGCAGATTTTCATGAAACGAAGCACTCGCCGCCCGAAGGGGTAAGGCGAGAAAATCTGCCAGGTTGGGTTTTGTTGTTTTAGGGGGTGAGAAACCCTAGTCTATTTCTGGGTTGACCTTGTAAGGACTCATGTCTGCACACTCATCCATATAGCCGTTGATGGCGGCCTTTTCCTGTTCGATAAAATGGTCAATACCTTCTGCAAACGGATTCACCCTTAGCCAGTGGGTAGAGTGAATCGGCACGGGAATAAATCCGCGCGCGATCTTATGCTCACCGCCTGCGCCGGGCTCAAAAATCTTTAGGCCTTTTTCAATAGCGTATTCAATGCCTTGATAGAAACAGGTTTCAAAATGCAGGTGTTTGACGTCTTTGATGGCGCCCCAGTGACGTCCATACAGCGTGTCGTCAGATTGGAACATCAAGGCGCCGGCAATACATTGTCCATCCAAATCTGCAAGCACCAACACAATGGTGTCCGGCAGTTTTTGTGCGACGTCAATAAAGAAGTCTTTGTTGAGGGTCGGCGTGCTCCATTTTTCAATAAAGGTCTTATCGTAGAAATAACTGAAGTTCGCCCAATCAGTTTCTGTGGCAGTGTGGCCGTCCAGTATGCGGAAGGTGACGCCAGATTCCTGAATGGCGCGACGTTCTTGTTTGATATTTTTGCGTTTTTTGGCGGTCAGTTGTGCGAGAAAATCATCAAAACTTTCATAGCGCTGATTAATCCAGTGGAACTGTGTACCGAAGCGGAAAAGCAGGTGACCTTCATCCGGTAAAGACTCCAGCCAGTTTTGTTGTTCGGCATTGGCAAACAGAATATGCGCGCCGCTTAACTCATAGTTTGTGCAAAGAGACTTCATGGCATTGAGCAAAAGCTTGCGTTGTTGTTCGACAGGGATGTCCGGATGATTGTCTGTTGTAAGGAACCTTGGCCCTCGCGCCGGGGTGTAAGGCATGGCACTGACCAATTTGGGATAGTAATCCAACCCGACTTGTTTCCAGGCGCTTTCCCACGCTTGGTCGAAAACGAATTCGCCATAGTTGTTATATTTTTCGTACAAAGGCATGGCTGCGATGAGTGTGTCCTGATGAAAAATACCGAGGTGGCAGGGAATCCAGCCATATTTCTCGCCAACACATTCATGGGTTTCCAGTGCGTTGAGGTATTCGTGCAGGATAAAAGGGTAATGATTTGGTACTAGAGCATTCCACTGATCGGCAGGAATCTGATCAATAGAGGAAAAGGATTTGATTTCAATCTGCGAGAGCAGTTCTTGAGTCATTTCTTTGATAGAGGGTTCCGTTTTGCTCATAGGTCATTCAACTGTAGTTGGACTCTATTGTATGCAGTAAGGCGTAAATTTGTCACTATTTGAAGTGTGAAAGAAGTTTGGCTGGTGTTAAAAAATACCCAACCTGGCAGATTTTTGTTTGAAAACAAGGGGAAAGTAAAATCTACCAGTTGGGAAAAGGGTAATGATGAAAAATAAAATTAGTGTTTTGTTGGGTTATTGTTTCGGGTATGCATCAGGTTTTTAAACGGTAGCGTCGGTGTTTTGGCAGGGGTTCTACCGTTTTTGAATTGATAATCAACCGCTTTGGGTAGCTCAAAGTCCAAATGCTTCATTTGCTTTTTGTTCAGGTTATTGACGAAATTTTGTAATGCCTGAATGACTTGATTGTTCAACTCACGATTGGTTTGATCCAAGATAATATCGTGCAATTGGTTGACCCATTTCATTTGGGTATCGTGAACCTTGTCGGCATGCTCGCGAAGGCGGTGGCTTTCAATAGCGTCTTTATAGCTGCTAGAGAGTGATTTGATATCATCGATAATGGTTTCTGCAATGTGCAGTGTTTGCTCGGAAGTGTTTTCCAAGCGCTCATCAATGTATTCCAAGCAGGAATGTACTTTCTCTTCTGGTGTCATCAACTTCTGTTTCATGTCTGGCCCCTTGTATTTTCGTATGACGTCATGTCCGAAATGTTTTTTGTGTCAAAAAAATGACTATTTTTGGATGAAAAATCCTATTTCAATGACTCTATTCCAAGAAGCGTGCCAATTTGAAAAGGCAAAAAAATTGACGCTGACAAACAGCGGTATTCGATAAAATAGGCATCTACCCACAATAGCAATAGAGCGAATAGTGCCAAGCATCATGACAATGGATTCAGTCATCAAACCAGAGCAAACATCTAACAGTTCATATCGAGTGCAAATGCTTTATCGAAATGAACACTTCGTTTTGGTGGATAAGCCTGCCGGTATGAACTTTCATTCAGAAGAAGAAGCCGGTTTAGCGGTTGTGGTGAAGCAACAGTTGCAGGCAGAGATACCTTCAGGAGAAATTGGGCTTTATCCGGTGCATCGTTTGGACAAGATGACTTCGGGGCTGGTGTTGTTTGCATTGACTAAAGAAGCGGCACAAACGTTTCAAACTCTGTTTGAAAACCGGGAGATGGATAAGTTCTATTTGGCGATTGCGACGGATAAGCCCAAGAAAAAACAAGGGTGGATCAAAGGCGATATGCACTCCGCCAGGCGTGGCAGTTGGAAGTTGGCATCAACGCAAGATAACCCAGCCATAACAAGATTTATCAGTCAAAGCATTGGGCCAAACCAAAGACTGTTCTTGGTAAAACCTCTGACCGGAAAAACACATCAAATACGCGTGGCACTCAAAAGTCTTGGCGCGCCAATCGCTGGAGATGAGCGCTATCAGAACCTGCAACAAGCTCAGCAGGAGGATAGGGGGTATCTACATGCCTTTGCCATCCGGTTTACATTGTTTGGTGAAAGCTACGCCTTCAGTGTGTTTCCGCAAGAAGGACAATGTTTTTTGGCGCAAGCCTGTATCGAACAAATCCGACAGTGGCGAGAGGCTTGGAAAGTCTTTGAGACCAAGTAGTTAGAAAACAAGTGTAAAAAATTGGAAAAAACACTTCTGTTAAATAAGCAGATTATAGTATTCTTATTTTCATTGGGGTTATTCAAACAAAAATAATCAAAACAACAAAGTTCATGCTCTGTATGTAAGTTACAGGATTTATTAATCTTGTCGTCTTTTTATTTTCATGCAGTCGTCATATTTGCCCCCAAGCGCATTGTTAGAATCCTTTCTTAACATGGCGTAATCGCACACTAACGACATAGATTTCAAGTGTTGATAACTCGAGGTAAGAGTAATGGGGAAGCTGCTAGCAGTTGATGTCGGCGCAACAAAAGTCTTGGTTTCGGCGTTCGATGCCGAAACAGACACTACCTTGGCGGAAAAACGCTATCTCAGTGCAGACTTCAATGCACTCTCTGAATTGATCCAAACCTTTCAACAAGAATTTTCCTTTACCCATTTTGATGTTGCCTGCTTGGGCTTGGCTGGACCGGTGTCGGCTCGACAAGTTCATTTAACCAACTTGCCTTGGATTATAGATGCGGATGCCTTAGCGCAAGACTGTCATATAGATTATGTGGAAATTATGAATGATTTCGCAGCGGCGGCGCTGGGGATAAATGAATTGTCTGAAGAAGATACTTTGTGTCTGCAAGCGGGAGATTACGATGAGGCGGGGAACAAACTGATTGTTGGCGCAGGGTCAGGATTAGGAATTTCGCCTATTAAAAATTGTGGGGGAGAGTTTATTCCTCAGGCATCTGAAGGTGGACATATGGATTTTGCACCTTTGGATAGCACCCAATTGAAATTGTTTGATTGGTTGCACAAAAAATGGACGCACGTGTCATATGAGCGTATTCTATCTGGTGAAGGGATTGAGTTTCTCTATGCGTTTTTCAACGCTGAAAATCACGGACATAGCCATCACAACCTCACCCCAATTTGTTCTGCCGAGCAGGTCCATGAGCTTGCCATTAAAGGAGAACCTATTGCACAGAAAACCTTGAACACTTTTGTTGAAGTTTATGGCGCGTATATCGGCAATGTCTCATTGCTATGGCAAGCCAAAGCAGGCGTTTATATCGCCGGCGGTATTGGCCCGAAAATACGCGACTGGATGCAACAGCCCCGCTTTATAAAATCAATGACGGCAAAGGGTCGTATGTCGAATTTGGTCAAAGATATCCCCGTTTATTTGGTGATAAACGATCAAATTGGTTTGTTGGGGATGAAACATTTAGCCAAACAACGATTTAGTCAAAAAAATAATAAATAGATAGCAGCAGGAGAGAGACATTCATGAAGTATTACTGTGAGACCAAGACAGAGACAGATTTGACGAAAAACACTCTGGCGCTGGTTCTGGCTGGTGGAGAAGGCAGCCGACTGAAAGATTTGACCAAATGGCGCGCAAAGCCTGCAGTGCCGTTTGGAGGCAAGTATCGTATTATCGATTTTGTGTTGTCCAACTGTGTGAACTCCGGTATTCGTAAGATTGGGGTGTTGACGCAATACAAGTCTCACTCCCTGATTCGCCACGTACAACGTGCATGGTCTTTCATGCGTTATGAAGTAGGGGAGTTTGTCGAATTGCTTCCTGCACAACAACGTGTCGATAAGGACTGGTATCGTGGAACTGCGGATGCCTTGTTTCAAAACCTGGATATCATGCGTCGTCATACACCTGAATATGTGCTGGTGTTGGGCGGAGACCATATTTATTCGATGGACTACAGCAAGATGTTGATGGCGCACGTCGCCTCGGCAGCGGATGTGACAATCGGTTGTATTGAAGTGCCGGTTAACGAAGCCAAAGGCTTTGGGGTTATGTCTGTTGACCGTACCCTGACCATTACCAAATTTACCGAAAAACCCGCAGAGCCAGACACCTTACCGGGCAAGCCGGACACTGCTTTGGCATCGATGGGTATTTACGTTTTCTCCAGAGAATTTTTGTTCCAAAAGCTGATTGAAGATTATGACAACTCGTCATCCAGCCACGACTTCGGAAAGGACATCATTCCCTCAGTGATTGAAGATTGGCGTGTGAAAGCCTATCCGTTTGTTGATGACAATGACGAACCAGCCTATTGGCGAGATGTCGGAACCATTGAATCTTTTTGGAAGGCGAATCTTGACTTGTGTAGCATCACGCCACAGTTGAACCTTTACGATAGAGACTGGCCGATTTGGACCTATCAGGCACAAATGCCGCCAGCGAAATTCACATTCGATGACGATGGCCGTCGAGGCGAAGCCATTGACTCCATGGTTGCCGGCGGCTGCATTATTTCAGGTGCGCGCATCAAGCGTTCGGTGATTTCAAGCGGTGGTCGTGTGCACAGTTATAGCTTGATTAAGGATTCGGTGCTTTTACCACGTGTAGAAGTGGGTCGTCATTGTCGCATTCAGAATGCGGTGATTGATAAGGGAACGGTGATTCCTGACGGTATGATTATCGGGGAAGATCCGGTTGCAGATGCCGAGCGTTTTTATGTCGAGCCTAGTTCTGGAATCGTGCTGGTAACACCGGATATGCTCGGACAAAAACTGCATATCACGCGCTAAGTCTTTTAAGCTAACAAAATTAAGGTTCAATCATGGAAAACAAAAAACTCAAACTGGTGATTTGCTGGCATATGCATCAGCCACATTATCGCGACGGTTTGGATGGCTTGTATCGTTTGCCTTGGGTGTATCTGCATGGCATCAAAGACTATACCGACATGGTTGCGCACCTTGAAAACTGCCCGAAAGCACGCGTGGTGGTGAACTTTGCGCCTGTGCTGTTGGAGCAGATGGACGATTACGCGAAACAAATGCGTGATTGGTTGGCTTCAGGCATAGAGATGTGTGATCCCTTACTGAACTGGGTGTCGGGTGAGAAGGCTATCAGTCCTGATCTTGAACAACGTTTTGAGATTGTTCAAGCCTGCCAAAAGGCGTTTTCGCCTACGATGATTGACCCTTATCCGGCATTCAAAAGTTTGGTTATCATGGCGCAGTGCGATAAAAACACCCCATTCGAAGAGTCCAAAGGGTTGTCCTATTTTAATGATCAGTTTTTCATTGACTTGTTGATGTGGTACCACCTGACATGGATGGGAACCAGTCTGCGTCTGAAAGACGATAGAGTCAAAGCGCTCATTAAAAAAGGCAATCTTGGACAGCACTTCTCGCCTGAAGATCAAAGAACTTTGATTAAAGTGATGGCGGATGCAATCGAAGGGATTATCCCGCGTTATCGGGCATTGATGGAGTCAGGGCAAATCGAAATTTCCATGACACCTTATGGACACCCGATTGTCCCCTTGTTGATCGATTTCAACTCCATGAAAGACGCTTTGCCTCATGCCCCTATGCCATCGAGTGAAGCCTACCCGGATGGCTATGAGCGCGCAAAATGGCACATGGAAAAAGGATTTGAGGTTTATGAACACTATTTCGGCAGCAAGCCAAAAGGCGTCTGGTTGTCCGAAGGGGCAGTCAGTAGTGCTTCGGTAGGCTTGTTGGATCATTATGGTATTCAATGGACGGCTTCCGGTGAGGGCGTTTGGCGACACTCCTGTGAAGCATCGCATTTGGATCACCACGATATTGCTTCCAAGCGGGCGTTGTATCAGCCGTTGCAACATGCATCACAAAAGTGCGCCATGTTCTTTAGAGATGATGGTTTATCCGACTTGATCGGCTTTCAATATAAAGATTGGAATCCTGAGGATGCTGCGAATAACTTCCTGCACAACCTACACAATATCGCCGAGTTTCTTGGCGATAAAGTCGAGGATCATGTGGTGTCGGTCATTCTTGATGGTGAAAACGCCTGGGAGTACTATCCTGAGAATGCGTACTATTTCTTGAGAACACTGTATGAAAAGCTCGGTAAAGACGAACGGATTGATATGACGACTTTTTCCGATGCTCTGGCAGAAGATATTCCGCTTAGACATTTACCTATATTGAAGGCGGGAAGCTGGGTATATGGTTCGTTCTCTACCTGGATTGGCGAGCCAGACAAAAACGCAGGTTGGGATTTGCTGGTGGAAGCAAAACAAACTTACGACAAGGTCATGACTTCCGGCACGTTGACGGCCAGCCAAAAACAGGCAGTGACTGAGCAGTTGGCGATATGCGAAGGCTCGGATTGGTTCTGGTGGTTTGGTGATTACAATCCGGCGGGAAGCGTCAAAGATTTTGATCAGCTCTATCGTCGTCATCTGGAAAAGCTTTATCAGTTGCTCGGCGAACGTCCACCGGAGCAATTACAAATTCCTTTATCTCAAGGAGGCGGCGAAATGGATAACGGTGGTGTGATGCAGAGAGGCATTTCCTAATGATGGCGGCGAGACACGCAGGGGTGCTGTTGCATCCGACATCCTTGCCGCATGAAAAATCGCTTGGCAAGTTGGACAAAGCAGCTTGGCGTTTTCTTGACTGGATGGAAAATGCCGGTTTGAGCGTTTGGCAAATGCTGCCGCTGACCCAACCGGTGCAGGGATTGTCACCTTATCAAAGTGTATCTGCTTTTGCGATGAATCCGGCGCTATTGCCGGATGATTGGCAGAACCAATTTGATGCCACGGCGTTTGATGCCTTTTTGCTGGATCCGCCGCATTGGCTAGATGACTATGCGCTATTTATGACCTTAAGGGAAGAATTCAATTATGAACCTTGGTCAAGCTGGCCGGAGGTTTACCAAAAACGTGATTTGTTGTCGTTGGCAAATTTTGCTCAAAAACATCAGGAACGTATCACTCTTTTGAAGAAAGAGCAGTTTGTGTTAGCCACTATCTGGCAGCAACTGAAAACGGATGCCAACGCAAAAGGCATTATGCTGTTTGGCGATATGCCGATTTTCGTCGCTTATGACAGTGCTGACGTGTGGGCGAATCCCGACCAATTCAAGCTGGATGAACATCTCAAACCAACCGTCGTCGCAGGTGTGCCACCTGACTATTTTTCTGAAACTGGGCAGCACTGGGGTAACCCTCACTACAACTGGGAAGTGATGCTGGAAGACGGTTTTGATTGGTGGCATAAACGTATTGCGCAAGCGATTTCACAGTTCGATTACGTTCGTATCGATCATTTTCGCGGTTTGGAAGCCTGTTGGGAAATTGATGCCAAAGAAGAAACTGCGATGAACGGGCAGTGGCGTAAAGTACCTGGCGATAAATTGTTGTCTGACTTGCATCGTAATTTCCCGCATATGAATTTGGTGGCTGAAGACTTGGGGGTCATTACGCCGGAAGTGGTGGCGTTGAAAGAAGCCTTTAATTTACCGGGTATGTCGGTGTTGCAGTTTGGCTTTAACGGACTGCCTGACAATCCGCATGATCTGAAAGAGCAGGTAGAAAACTCCATTGTTTATACAGGGACACATGACAATGACACCACTTTGGGGTGGTGGGATAGTCTTGACGATGACACCCGTCATTGGGTTGATATACAGCTGGCAGATTTCCAGTTTGCCGGCGATATGCCTTGGCCGTTGATTGCGGCGGCGATGTCTTCGCCTGCGTTGACGATGATTGCGCCTTTGCAGGATTATCTGGGGTTGGGAACAGAAGCACGCATGAATATCCCCGGTACTTGTGACGGAAACTGGGCATGGCAATTTGGATGGCAGGAGATACCGGACGACTTGTCTGCTAGAATCAAAACATTAATTGAAAAATACAAACGAACCGCCTGAACAAAAGAGCGGTTGGTAAAAACAGGTAACGCAAAAGAGACACTATGGTAAAAACCACGAAAGCCTCAAAATCCGTTTCGGTCATTACGGAAGATGAATTGAAAAGAATTGAGCAGGACATTGCCCGGTTGCATTCAGGTACTCATCACGACCCATTTCAGGTGCTTGGGTGTCATGAAACTGGCAAACATTGGGAAATCCGTGTCTGGTTGCCGACTGCCGAACAGGCAATGGTGGAAAATACGCATGCCCTGACTCGTATTGATGGCACCGATATGTTCGTCGCCAAAATCACCAAAACCGCTAAAAAATCTTTGCCACAGCACTTCAACGTGCAATGGACCGAGGCGGATGGTTCAACACATGAAGTGGTCTCTCCCTATACCTTTTTGCCGACCGTCGGCGAGCTGGATATGCATTTGTTCCAAGAAGGCCGGCATTGGCATGTTTACGATATTCTTGGTGCACATTTCAAAACTGTAGACGGTATTTCCGGTGTGCAGTTTGCGGTTTGGGCGCCTGCCGCCAATCGTGTGTCGGTGGTAGGGGATTTCAACGGATGGCACGGTTTGCGCCACCCTATGCGTACAATCGGTGGTGGCGTATGGGAGCTGTTTATTCCTGGGCTACACCCCGGCGATATCTACAAGTTTGAAATTCGCAATGCGCGAACAGGCTACTGCCATACCAAAACCGATCCTTATGCAAAATGGATGGAAGTACGCCCTAAGACTGGCAGTGTGGTTTATCACTCAGAGTATGAGTGGCAAGATCAATCGTGGCTGACGAATCGTGCCGAAGATCAATGGGCGACTTCCCCAATGAACATCTACGAAGTGCATTTGGGGTCATGGCAGAGAGACGATGACGGGAACTTTTTGAGCTACCGTGAAATTGCCCATCGTTTGGTCGAGTATGTGAAGTGGATGGGCTTTTCTTATATTGAGTTATTGCCGATTACCGAACATCCATTGGATCAGTCTTGGGGTTACCAAACAACGGGATATTTTGCACCAACTTCTCGTTTTGGCTCACCGGATGATTTTCGTTACCTGGTTGACCACTGCCATCAAAATGGCATTGGTGTTTATTTGGATTGGGTACCGGCGCACTTTCCAAAAGATGAGTTTGCGCTTGCGCGTTTTGATGGTTCGGCACTGTATGAACATGAAGATCCAAGGCAGGGTGAGCATCAGGATTGGGGGACCTATATCTTCAATTTCGGACGCAATGAAGTCCGTAATTTCCTGATTGCCAATGCACTGTTTTGGCTGAAAGAGTTCCACCTTGACGGTTTGCGTGTGGATGCGGTGGCTTCCATGTTGTACCTAGACTACTCGCGTGAGGATGGTCAATGGATACCCAATAAACATGGCGGGCGAGAGAACCTTGAAGCCATTGAGTTTTTGCAGACATTGAATGCGGAAGTGCATTCCCAATGTCCTGGCATTGTGATGATGGCGGAGGAGTCGACGTCTTGGCCGATGGTGTCACGTCCCACTTGGATGGGGGGCTTGGGCTTTTCGATGAAATGGAATATGGGGTGGATGAACGATACGCTCGGTTATTTCGAGAAGGACTGTGTCTATCGCCCTTATCATCATAACGATTTGACTTTTAGCCAGATGTACGCCTACTCGGAAAATTTCATTCTGCCGCTGTCGCATGATGAAGTGGTGCATATGAAAAATGCGCTGGTCAGCAAGATGCCGGGTGACCATTGGCAGAAAATGGCAAACTTAAGATTGTTGCTGGGTTATCAGCTGGTCAACCCCGGTAAAAAACTGTTGTTTATGGGCGGAGAATTCGCGCAATACGGCGAATGGTCCGAAGAACGTGGTCTGGATTGGTATTTGTGTGACCAGCCATCAAACCGTGGCGTTCAACTGTGGGTTCGTGATATGAATCATTTGTATCAGGCACAGCCTGCATTGCATCAGCGTGATTTCGAGTCCAGTGGTTTCGAGTGGATAGATTGTCATGATTACGAGCAATCTATCTTGAGTTTTATCCGTATCGCCGATGACGAAAAACTGATTTGCATCTGTAACTTCACCCCCGTGCCGAGAGAAAACTATCGCATAGGCTTACCGGAAGCAGGACATTATCAGGAATTGTTGAATTCGGATTCAGAGATTTATGGCGGCGGAAATATCGGGAATAGTGGTGGTATTGACACTCAGGAAATCGCTTGGATGAATCGTCCATATTCCGCCGAGTTGACGCTACCGCCGTTATCGGTACTGGTATTTAAACTGACAAATTGATTTAAGACGATTTTAGGAAGAGAAAGTTAGCGTGAAGATTTTATTTGCCACTTCAGAGGCACACCCTTTAATCAAAACGGGGGGATTGGGTGATGTTTCGGGAAGTTTGCCGAGTGCTTATGCCAAACTCAAGCATCATGTCAAGCTCATTATGCCGGCCTATGGCGATGTTTGGGAGAAGGTCACTGATGTGAAAGAACTGACCGATTTCATGGTGGGTGGTTGTAATAGAGATGTGCACGTTCGTGTGTTCAAAGCCAAAGCGGAAGGTTTGAGTACGCCTGTATGGCTGGTTGATGTGCCGGATTTGTTTAATCGCCCCGGTAATCCTTACTTATCTCCTGAAGGCGATGATTGGTGGGACAATGGTGAGCGTTTCGCAGTTTTTTCAAAGGCGGTGGTTGAAATCGCAATGGATCGAGTCGGTTTGAACTGGAAACCAGATTTGATTCATAGCAATGACTGGCAAACTGGTTTGGTACCGGCATTGTTGTCACTTGAAGACGAACGTCCCAAGACATTATTTACGATTCACAACATGGCGTATGCCGGACTGTTCCCGAAATCTTTGTTCGAGAGCTTGTGGTTGCCGTGGCACTGGTGGACGCCTGAAGGCATTGAGTTCTACAACAATATGTCGATGCTGAAAGCCGGTATTTTGTTTGCGGATTGGGTCAACACCGTTAGCCCGACCTATGCACGAGAAATCTGTTTTCCCGAGTATGCCTATGGTTTGGAAGGCGTTTTACTAAAGCGCCAGGAAGAAGGGCGTTTGGTCGGTATTCTGAACGGGATTGATACCGATATTTGGAACCCGAAAAAAGACACCTATATCAAGCGTCATTATGATCTTGAAAAAGGACGGGTGGCCGCCAAAAAAGAGAACAAGAAAGATTTACTGCGCTTTTGGGATTTGGCGGATGAGATCGTTGAATCGACCGCACCCGTGGTAGGGTTTGTTGGGCGCCTTGTACCGCAAAAAGGTATCGACCTAGTGTTGGATGTTGTGCATGACGTGATTGAGCAGACAGATGCTCGATTCGTGTTTGTCGGTTCCGGTTCTTCGGATTACGAATATGCATTGAGCGAGTTGGCTCATCAATACCCGGGCAGAGTGATGGTCTATATCGGCTATTCCGAAGTTTTGGCGCATAAGGTTGAAGCGGGTTCCGATCTGTTTTTGATGCCATCACGTTTCGAGCCATGCGGGTTGAACCAAATGTATAGCTTGGTCTATGGAACGCTACCGATTGTTCATAATACCGGAGGCTTGGCAGATACGGTGGTGAATGCCACCGAAGAAAATATCAAAGAAGGCACAGCAACAGGGTTTGTGTTCTACGACCCAAGTCATCATGCCTTTAAGTCGGCACTGTTGCACGCTTTGTATCTTTATACCAAGACGCGCACTTGGCAAAAAATCCAGAAAACGGCCATGTCCGTTGATTTCGGCTGGGAGAAAAGTGCCAAACAATATTTAAGCTTGTTCAAAGAAACCGGCAAAAAGAACTGAATTTATTTTGAACCCTATTGAAGTTGCAACGAAGCGATTTCCAAACGATTGAATGTTAGGAGCGAACCATGTCTGCTGCAAAGAAAACTGAAACCGCCAAAAAAGTTGCCAAGGTTCAACAAGACCTCGGTATGTCGACAAAAGATATTGAAAACGGCTTTGTACACTATCTCTATAACACGCTAGGGCGTAATGTTGATGCCGATATGGAATATCAGTTCCGTGCCATGTCCTATACGGTACGCGACCGCTTGATGGGGTATTGGAAACAGACATGGAACGCCTACAAAGAAACCGACTGTAAAAAGGCCTACTATCTGTCGATGGAGTTTCTTATCGGCCGTTCATTGACCAATAACCTGCTTAACCTCGGCATTGAAACTGAAGCGGAAAAAGCCATGTATGAACTTGGTTTATCGCTTGAAGAAATTGAAGATGCCGAAAAAGACGCTGGTTTAGGTAACGGTGGTCTAGGGCGTTTGGCGGCCTGTTTCATGGATTCTTGCGCAACCTTGCAACTGCCTGTGATGGGCTATGGACTACGTTACGAGTATGGGATGTTCAAACAACGTATTCAAAACGGTTATCAAGTAGAAGACCCGGATCATTGGTTGGGATTTGGTTTCTATCCTTGGGAATTGCAACGTACCGAGTATGCCCGCACCGTGAAGTTCGGTGGTATGACGCATTTATTCAAAGATCCGCACACCGGAAAACTTACCACCTTGTGGGAAGAAACCGACGATGTGATTGCCGTACCTTTTGATGTGCCGATTCCCGGCTTCAAGAACAAAACGGTCAATACGCTGCGCCTGTGGTCTGCTTGTGCTGAAGAAGACTTTAACCTGAGTGAGTTCAATGCCGGTTCTTACTTTGAAGCGGTAGCGCAAAAGTCTGATGCTGAAAACATCACCATGGTGCTTTACCCGAATGACAGCAGTGAGAATGGTAAAGAGTTGCGCTTGAAGCAACAGTACTTTTTGGTGTCTGCATCCTTGCAAGATGTTGTTTGCCAGTGGGATAAACGTCATGATGGCGATTTCTCCACCTTTGCGGAATGTAATGTTTTCCAATTGAATGACACCCATCCGAGTTTGGCGGTTGCCGAACTGATGCGTATCTTCCTGGATGACTACGCCATGGAGTGGGATGAGGCTTGGCATATTGTTTCCAGTTGTATGGCCTACACCAACCACACCTTGTTGCCGGAAGCTTTGGAACGTTGGTCAGTGCCGTTGTTCCAGAAGCTATTGCCACGCCCGTTGGATATCATTTATGAAATCAACAGACGCTTTCTCAAACAGGTTGCGATGAAGTGGCCGGGGGATACGGCGAGATTCCGCCGCATGTCGCTGATTGATGAAGGCAATAATGTCTGTATGGCGTATCTGGCGATTGTCGGTAGTTTCTCCATCAATGGCGTGGCGGCACTGCACTCGCAGTTGTTGAAAGAAGGCTTGTTTCATGACTTCTATGAGCTATGGCCGGAACGTTTCAACAACAAAACCAATGGTGTCACTCAACGTCGTTGGATGGCCGCCTGTAACCCTGGGTTACGTGAACTGTTGAAACAGAAAATCGGGGAAGGTTGGATTACCAACTTGACCGAATTAAGCAAGCTAGAAGATTTTGTTCATGACAAGCCTTTCCGTCAGGCATGGATGAATGTAAAGCGTGAAAACAAAGCCCGTCTAGCCGCTTTGGTAAAAGAGTCAACAGGCATCGAATTCCCGGTTGCTTCCTTATTCGATGTGCAGGTGAAGCGTATCCACGAATACAAACGCCAATTGCTGAATGTCCTGCACGTGATTCACCTGTACGCGAAAATCAAACGAGGTGAAACCGATAGATGGACCAACCGTTGTGTCATCATAGGTGGGAAAGCGGCCCCCGGCTACCAGATGGCGAAAAACATCATCAAACTGGTCAACAATGTAGCGGAAATCATTAACGATGACCCGGAAGTGGGCGATAAGTTGAAAGTCGCTTTCATTCCAAATTATCGCGTTTCTGCGATGGAAGTCATTTGTCCGGGGACGGATGTGTCTGAGCAGATTTCAACGGCAGGTAAAGAAGCTTCCGGTACCGGGAATATGAAGTTCATGATGAACGGTGCAGTAACCATTGGTACCTTGGATGGTGCGAATGTCGAGATTCTTGAAGCCGTTGGAGAAGACAACTTCTTCTTGTTCGGTTTGAAAACGCAGGAAGTCGAAGAAATGCGACACCATTACAACCCACAACATTTCATTGATAGTGATGAAGATTTGCGTGCAGTGATGGGGTTGTTGGAATCCGGTCACTTCAATCAATTTGAACCGAATATCTTCAACGACATCATCAACTCGTTGAAGTCACCGCATGACCCTTGGATGACATTGGCGGATTTCCGCAGCTATATCGATGCACAGCATAAAATCGGTTTGGCATTCCAAGATCATGAGCATTGGAATACCATGAGCATCATTAACTCTGCACGAAGTGGTATCTTCTCAACGGATAGAACTATGATCGAGTATAATGACGACATTTGGAAGCTGACACCAGTCTCACACGATTGATATTGTCAGCTTTTACAACTTTCAGACGCCTCTTTCGAGGCGTTTTTTGTTATAGGATTTTTAGGATATGACAAAGCCGTCAGGACGCTATTGGGATACCAAAACGCTTGAAGAAATGACTCAGGAAGAGTGGGAATCTCTATGCGATGGTTGTGGTTTGTGCTGCTTGACGAAACTGCAGGATGAAGACACGGATGAAATCGTTTATACCTCGGTGGTTTGTCGTTTTTCAGATACGCAAACCGGGCAGTGTAGTGACTATGCCAACCGTTCAACCAATGTACCCACTTGTGTGCCTTTAACGCTGGAAGGCATTGCAGAGTTTGATTGGTTGCCGGATTCTTGTGCGTATCGTGTGATTTATCGCGGTGACAAACTGGCTGATTGGCACCCGTTGAATTCGGGCAAGAAGGAGTCGGTCAAATTGGCGGGTGTGGGTTTGCTGGCGATACCGCTATTGGTTGTGGACTCGGATGAGATTGAAGATTACGAAGACTTCGTAATGGATAAACCTTAAACCCTAGGAAAACACACTAGTTTGAAAATCTGCCAGGTTGGGGTAAATCAAGCAACCCCCAACCTGGCAGATTTTAATCAGAAATGACGTTATTTAACGGTGTTGATGATATCAATGGAAATGGCTTCTACTTCTTCGGCAACCGCTACTAGAGCTGGGTTGTTGCTCAATGCTTTCAGCATATCGGTCGGGTTGATCATGCCGATTTTGGTGACACCACCGTCTTGGTAAACGGAAATACGGCAAGGCAAGGCAGACGCCAAGTCCATGTCCACTTCCAAAACACTTTTCGCTTTCATTGGGTTGCAGATTTCAAATACTCGAACTTCGTTTGCGAATTCCACCCCTTTTTTTGCCATGGTGGCTTTCAGGTCATGGATACCGACGATACCGAATTTATGTGCAGGAACGGCTTCTTCCATTGCCTGACAAACTTCGTCGATTGATTTATCCGAAGTGACAACATATTTCATTTTTTCTCCAATGCGTTTTTAAGTTTTATCTGTCGTGGTCATTATAGGGGAAAGCAGTTAGGCTTCAACAGCCTATATAGCTTTCTTCAGGTTGACTCAAGCAATCCCCAACGCAGTAATCGGCATGAGGATATACCGCATTTCCGAATAGGTCAGTGGTTCCTTGGCATGCTTGATGACCGCCTGATAATTGTCTTCAGTCACCAATACTTCGATTTTGATTCTTTTCACATGCCCGGAAACTTGCTCGCTGGTCGAACTAAGTCTTTGAGCAGCGTGATAGGCACTGATTGCCTCGACATTGAACTTTAGCGGCGTCTCGAATGTCAGGAGTTGGTCAATCACTTCGTGAGCGACCTTACCATCGACAATCAGTTGTAATAGGTAGTTATTGGCCATGACTTACTCCTGTTCTTTATTGGAGGCGGATTTGGCAGAAAGTGATCTCAAGCCGAAACGTTGATAGATGATCGGTAAGATCAACAGTGTCAATAGGGTGGATGAAATCAAGCCACCGATAACAACAATCGCCAAAGGTTTTTGAATTTCAGAACCCGGACCGGTTGCGAAGACCAACGGAACCAGACCCAATGCCGCGATGGATGCGGTCATCAAAACGGGTCTTAAACGTCTCAATGCGCCTTCAACCACGATGGTTTTAGCATCATCGATTTTCGCAGCCAGTTGGTTAAAGTAGCTGATCATCACCACACCGTTCAATACCGCGATACCCAGTAGGGCGATAAACCCGACCGATGCCGGCACTGATAAGTATTGCCCTGTCATCCAAAGCGCGAGGATGCCACCAATCAATGCGAAAGGCACGTTGGTTAGAACCATGACCGCCTGAGAAACAGATTGAAAGGTACTGAACAGGATAATGAAAATCAACACCAATGCAATCGGAACAACCACAGCAAGTTTCGCCGCGGCACGTTGTTGGTTTTCAAACTGTCCACCCCACTCAAAGTAATAACCGGGAGGAAGTGTCACTTGTTTGGCGACTTGTTTGGCTTCTTCTACGAAGCTGACCAAGTCACGTCCGGTCACGTTGGCAACCACAGTTGAGAAGCGTTTGCTCTGCTCACGTTTGATGGCAACAGGCCCTTCAACTTCTTCAGCATTCACCAACTGTCCAAGTTGCACGCTTTCGCCATTCGGCAGGGCGATAGGCTGTTTCAACATTTCCAGCTTGGAGGATTTATAGGCATCCGGTCCACGAATAATCAATGGGATTTGGCGAATGCCTTCATAAATAATGCCGACAGGCAAGCCGTTGACCTGCACGCGCAAAATGTCCTGAACTTGTTCGACAGTTAAACCAAGTCTTCCCGCCATGACGCGGTTTACGGTCAGTTTCAGATAACGTAGCCCGTCGTTTTGCGGCGTATAGACATCTGTTGCACCTGGAATTTTCTTCACTAGGTTGACGAGTTGTTCTGCCGCTTGGTTAAGGGTTTGGGTATCGTCACCGAAGATTTTGATGGCGACGTCACCACGCGCACCCGTCAACATTTCATCAACACGCATCTGAATAGGTTGCGTGAAGGCGAAGTTGAAGCCAGGGAAGTTCTCTTCCATGACACGACGGATTTCCTCAATCAGTTCGTCTTTGGTTTTGACGCGCCATTCGGATTTCGGTTTCAACACCAAGAAAGTATCGGTATCGTTCAAGCCCATCGGATCAAGTCCCAGCTCGTCGGAACCGACACGGCCCACGATGCGCTTAACTTCAGGAACCTGTTTCATGATTTCACGTTGAATGCGCAAATCCAATTTAACGGTTTCTTTCAAGCCGATAGAAGGGATCTTCTCAACCTGAAGGATAATGCCGCCTTCATCCATGGTCGGCATAAAGGTCTTACCGACTTGGGTATAAACCACACCAGCAATGACCAGCGCACCGATGGCGGAACCTATCACGATTCGGTCATGTATCAAACTCCACTCCAGAACCGGACGGTAGAAATTCGACAACTTACGAATCAACCAAGGCTCTTTATGTGAAGGTTTGCCTAGAATGAAAGATGCCAAAGTCGGAATCACCGTCAAAGATAGAATCAGCGAGCTACCAAGGGCAAAGATAATCGTCAGGGCAACCGGAACGAACAGCTTGCCTTCGAGACCAGTGAGTGTCAATAAAGGTAGGAATACCGTCATGATAATCAAGATGCCTGATACCACCGGAATGGAGACTTCCTGCAATGCACGGTAAATCAAATGCAGTTTAGGCAGGTTGGCCTTGTCTTTTTCCTGCATGGTGACGATGTTTTCAACCACCACCACGGCGGCATCCACCAGCATACCGACGGCAATCGCCAACCCTCCCAATGACATGAGGTTGGCAGACAAACCAAAGATATTCATCAGAATAAAGGTCATCAATGCCGCCATCGGCAGAATCAACGACACGGTAATGGCGGCTCTTAAGTTACCAAGGAAAACGACCAGTACCAATACCACCAGTACAACCGCTTCCATCAAAGCGCTGGATACAGTAGAGATGGCTTTGTCCACCAGCGCGCTTCGGTTGTAGAAGACACTTAGAGAAATGCCTTTTGGCAAAGAAGGCTTCAGTTCATCCAGACGATTTTGAACAGACTCCACCACCTGTTTGGCGTTGGCACCGCGTAGTGCGATAACCAAGCCTTCTACGGCTTCATGTTTACCGCTATCGGTTACCGCGCCATTACGATAAAGGGAATCGATTTTGACTTTGGCGACATCTTTTACTTTGACCGGATAGCCGTTTTGGTAAGCGACAACGGTGTTTTCAATGTCTTTCACTGACGTCAGGTTACCTTGTGTTCTCACCAGCAAGACTTCCTCGCCTTGGTTCAAACGACCGGCACCATCGTTTCGGTTGTTGGCTTTCACCGCAGAAATCAGCTTTTCCAAAGGAATCTTGTAGGCTTGTAACTTAGTGAAGTTCGGTTCAACACTATATACCTTAACCTCACCACCCAGTGAGTTGACGTCTGCAACTCCTTGTACCGAGCGCAGAGCAGGGCGGATAACCCAATCCAATAGGCTTCGCTTCTCTTGGTTGTTCAAGGTGTTACCATCAATGGTGAACATGAAGATGTCACTCAAAGGCGTCGATAGCGGTGAGATACCACCTGTCACGCCATCAGGCAAAGAAATACCATTGAGCTTTTCCGCCACCTGTTGGCGAGCCCAGTAAATATCGGTGCCTTCTTTGAAGTCGATGGTGATATCCGCAATCGAGTATTTTGCCAGCGAACGCAACAGTTTTTGGTTCGGCAAGCCGAGCATTTCCATTTCGATTGGCGCGATAATGCGTTGTTCCACTTCGGAAGGCGTCATCCCCGGTGCTTTGAAAATCATTTTGACCTGAGTAGGGGAAACGTCAGGGAAGGCATCAATCGGTGTATTTTTAAAGGCGACCCAGCCACCGGCGGTAAGGGCGAAGATAATCAACACCACCATCATGCGTTGGGTCAGAAAAAACTGAATCAATCGGGATAGCATGATTATTCTTCTCCGTTTGAAGGTTCACTAGCGGAAAGCAGGGCGGCTTTCACCGCAGAAGTGCTTTGTGAGACGATTTGTTGCGCATCGTCAATAGGTTGTTTGGTTTTAAAGACCATCACGCCGTCTTGCTGTAATAGCACTTGAATCGGCTGCACAGTGATTTGGCGCTGGTGCATCAAGAAAACGACATCATGCCCATCATAATTGCCGATAGCCGAACCGGGTGCCTGATAAACATAGTCGCCATCAGCGACTTCATTGACGAATTCAATTTGCATCAATTCTCCTGGATGGATTTTCCCTTCTTCATTGTTGAAGCGATTATGAATCTCGACCGATTGAGTCATCGGATCAATGAAGCTCGAAATGTGGGCGACAATGCCTTTCGAGATGATTTCACCACGGGTTGTCAGCGCAAGGGAGGTCATGCCTTCGCTGACTTGTGACAGTTGCGAAGCAGGTAGTCTCACGTCAATAACGATTGGGTCGACGATACCAATGGAAATCAATGTTTGGTTAGCGGTCAAGCGCTCACCGACCTTGATTTTAAGATTGAAAAGTTCACCCGTTACCGGCGCAGGCACCTGGATGATGGCCGGTTGCTGTTTTCTGGTCTTTTCCAGTTTTTCAATAGCGGTTTCCGCCATGCCCATCAACGTCAGGTCTTGTCGTTGTTGGCGTTTGATTTGCGACAGCTTGTTGACGTCTGCTTGTGCTTGTTGCTTGTTTTTGACCGAGACCACACCGTTTTGCGTCAGTTTCATTGCACGTGCAAGATTGTTCTGTGCAGTCGACAAGTCCGATAGGGTGTTCAGATAGTTTTTCTGTGCATTCAGCAACTCTGGGCTGAGGATTTCCGCAATCACTTCGCCTTGCTTGATTGGACCATGCACGTGATCAATTTTTGTTACCAAGCCAGAAATAGGCGTCGTCACCAAGTGGGTTTGGCTAAGTGGCACCACCGCTTCCGCAGGGTAGGTTTCACTAGGGTATTGGTGGATTCTTTTCACCGGTGCGGTGGCAATGCCCAAAGTGGTGATTTGTTGACTGGAAAAAACCAAAGGCTCAGCCGCATGTGACGCCATCGGCGCCATACCGAGAGATACCAGCAGCAAAGAAGCTCTTAGGTGACGGTTCAATGCGTCTGTGTTGAATTTAGATGAAATCTTCATGGATGGGGTTTGCAGCGCGCTCATTGTAGGCTAACTCCCTGTGCTTGGTTATAGTCTGAAAGTGATTGTTGTGTGTTTAACTGGCTGAGACGATAGTTCAGTTCGTTGTCATAAAGCTGTTGTGTGGCTTGAAGCAAGATCTGAATGGAAGTTTCTCCTTGCTGGTAAGCCTGTTTGGCAAGTAAGACGCTTTGGCTGGAAAGGTCAAATTGAGACTTTGCCAACGTTTGTGTCTGCTGTGCTTGTTGTAAACGGGTTTCGGCATTACGACGGTCAATGGCAATCTGCTGTTTTGCTTTAGCTAATGCAATATCGGCATTCACCTTGTTTTGGTTTTGTTCTGAAACCGCAATGGCACTTTGTTTGTTAACGCCCAGAGGAAAGCTGATTTGCGCAATCAACATCGTGTTGTCCGACATTTGGTGGCTTTTTTCTGTTTTGGAGCCCAAATAAAGATTCGGATTTTGTTTTTGGCTGTATTTGGTCAGTTGCAGTTTTTCAGCCTCTATGGATTGAAGGCTTTGCAGGAAAGCTATGTCAGGGTGTTCCGCTAGAGGTAAGGATTGTTCATGTTCGGCAAAGGTTTTAGGCAATTGCTCGCTCCCTGTCCAAGTTGAATAGGCGTTCAAGGCGATACGATAATCCTGTTCAGCAAGTGTCAGTTGTTTCATGGCGTTAAGTGTGACTTGCTGCGCCATCAATAAGTCCATTTTTGGGTTTTCGCCCGCATCGACACGCTGTTTGACCAATTGCTCCAAAGCTTGCGCTTGTTGGTGGCTTTTTTGGCGATAGGCAAGGGTTGTTTCCGCCTTTTTCAACTGCCAGACCAAGTTGCGTATCTTGCCGGAAGCCATCAGTGCCAAGCGTGCAGTTTGCGCACTTTGCAAAGAGCGATAGTCTTCTGAGAGCTGTTGTTTAGCGCCACTCTGACCCGGTAACCAGATAGGGAAAGCCGCACCGACTTCCCAGGATTGATAGCCCTGATTGCCGGTCATGCCATCATTCTCATGGCGAACGACCAAATCCACATCGCCGGCAATCCATGAGTCAGCGGCATTGCCGTTGGCTTGTGTCAACTGTTGCAATGCCTGCTTTTTCTCTTGTTCGGGAAGTTGGGTTTTGACGTGCTCCAACAATTGTTGAAGACTTGGCGCCACTTGATTGGTGCTTTCTGCCGCCATTGTCAAAGAACCGAATGATGACATGGCCACGAAGGATGCAATCAACAAAGGTTTCTTTAGAGCGGTTCCAAAGTTAGGGATCGTGCTGATACTTTTCATATGCTTTCCATAAAAAGTGAATTTATCGCTTTAATTCGATGACGATGGCTTATTGAATCAAAGCGGTTTTTTAATACTTATGTCTAAGCTTAGAAAAGGAAACTGAATTGAACCTTAAAAAAGATTAAAAAGTTGTTCAGTCGTTATCCAGATTAAAAGAGAGAGTGACGGACAAACCGCCTAGTTCGGAGAGTTGAAAATCAATATTGCCGCGGTAAGCTGAGACGATTTGTTTGACGATGGACAGCCCGATACCATGCCCGGGTTGCTCTTCATCTAAACGGAAACCTCGTTGTTGAATTTGTTCAACGGCTTCTGGAGGAACGCCTGTGCCATCATCTTCAACTTGAATGGTTAATTGCTTGTCACTGCCGTTTAGAGTCAAGCGCACATGATGGTTTCCGTATTTACAGGCATTATCGATAAGATTGCCCAGCAATTCGAAACCATCCTCTTTCTCCAAAGGAAGTTGTTTTTGTTCGGTGTTGTCGATGACTTCAATATGACGTTGAGGATAAAGCTGCGCGAATGAGCTGAGCAAATCTTCCAAATCGCTTGGTGAAGCATCAGGTGTGTTTTGTACCTTGAGGGAAAAGGGAATCATCGAAATCATGCCAGAGGCCAACCTGGCGGATTTTAGCTCCCGCTCAATCAAACGCAGGATTTTTTGCGATTGTTCCGACAGTGTTTTTTGTAGTTCCGGGTAATCTGTGAGAATCGGGCTGTCTGAGATTTGAAAGATGATATTCAATGGCGTTTTCAAACTATGCGCGAGGTTTGCATTGGATTGACGGGATTTTTCCAATAGCGCAGTGGCACTGGATACCGCTTGGTTCAAACTTTCAATCAAACTGGAAACTTCGGTTGGATAGTCTTCTGGTTTGAGCTTGACGGCCTTACCCTTATGCAATGCTTGTAATGCGGTATTGATAGGCGTTAAGCGGTTAAATCCGTTCTGCAATAGATAGCGTTGCAATAGATAAAGTGTTATCAGGCTGAGCAAAGTCAGTACCGCAAAAACGATATCGAACAAATGAATCATATGTTGAATCGGACTATGATCTTCAGCAACGTAGAGTGTAAGCGTTTCACCATGGAACTCGCTTTGGTAAGCGCGTACGAGCACCGTTTGTTTATTCGGTCCCAATGTCTCATAAACTTCCGGGTTACGATGGATTGGTTTTAGGTAAAGCGGATAGCCTTCGAGAGATGGGGATGTTAGCGTACGTAGCGAAACTTTAGCCACAAAGTAATGACCTGAGTCTTTACGTGAATAAATCGGGTTGATGTTATTGAGGTTGATGGTCAAACGATCCGGTTCGACTTTTAAATGCTCGGTAATGGAGTCATTGTCGTGATGGAGACGCGTGAGCACATAATCTTCCGTCAGGTGATGAATGCTGAAAACCGAAATCATCCAGAACACCACGAAGATAATGAGCAGGCTGACAAATAGCGAGATATTGAGGCTTTTTTCAATTGACTTCATGATGTAGTGGCCTCGTTATCATTAGTGGTGTTTTCTGGCAAAACAAAACGATAACCTTGTCCGCGTAAAGTCTCAATGCTTGGCTTACCGAAATAATGGCGCAGTTTGCTGATATAGACCTCTATCACATTGCTTTCGCGGTCATAGTGCTGATCCGTCACTTGTTGTAATAAAGTGTCTTTGGCAAACACTTTATTCGGTTGGCTCATCAATAATCGAGCTAAGCCAAACTCGGTTTTGGTTAGGGCGTGATTTGCCTCGGGGGTTTTGAGTTCACGTGTGTTGAGGTTTAACTCAAAAGGGCCAGCCTGAAGCGTGTCGTCAATTCGATTGTGTGGACGCTTCAATAAGACTTCAATGCGAGCGAGCAACTCCTCGAAATGAAAAGGTTTGCCTAGATAGTCGTCTGCGCCTTTTTTCAACCCTTCAACCCGTTCTTGCCACGAATTACGTGCGGTGAGAATCAATACAGGGGTTGTGTTTCCCATGTCACGGATTTCGGATAACACGGTCAAACCGGGTTTTTTGGGTAGCCCTAAATCGAGAATGATAACGTCGTAGTCGTATTCTTGAATAAGATAGGTAGCTTGATCGCCGTCGGTTGCGGTATCGACAATAAAATCAGCTTGTTCCAGCTGGGTTTGCAAATGATTAACCAACCAAAGTTCGTCTTCTACGAGTAGCAGTTTCATGGCGTAATCATCATTTTATAAAGAGAGGTTTTGCGGGAAAGACAACACCTTTCAAACGTCTGGCCTGAAAGGTGTGGAGAGAGCAATTAGTGGTGGTGACCGCCATCGCCATGTGCGTGACCGTGCTCGATTTCTTCGTCAGTCGCATCACGAACACCGGTAACTTCAACTTCAAATGTCAAATCCTGACCAGCAAGAGGGTGGTTACCATCAACCGTAACGTGTTCGTCGAAAATTTCTGTAATCACCACTGAGTGCACACCGTGCTCTGACTGCGCTTCAAAACGCATGCCGACTTCCAAGTTCTCAACACCTTGGAACATGGATTTTGGAACGTCAGATTGAATCAAATGCGGTTCGATTTCACCATAGGCTTCTGCAGCTTTGACGGTGGTTGTGAACTTATCGCCGACAGTTTTGCCTTCTAATTCGTTTTCCAAACCAGGAATCAGGTTCGAGTATCCGTGAAGATAAGCCAGTGGCTGACCATTCGAGGCGTCAATCACATTTCCATCTTTATCCGTAAGGGTATAGTTGAAAAGACCGACCGTGTTTTTTTCGATTTTCATGACAGATTCCTGTTTTGCTTTTTTTAAAATAGGTATCATACAAAATTCAAAAAGCAATTAGGAGAAAACTGATGTTGTGGCTGAAAACCTTTCATATTTTATTTGTCATGTCTTGGATGGCGGGTATTTTTTATTTGCCGCGTATCTTTGTGCATTTTGTTGAAGGGCAGGCAGCCGGTGAGCAGGTGACTCGTTTGGCGATCATGGGGCAGAAGTTGTATCGCTTTATGACGATTATGATGATGTTGGCGATAGGAACGGGTATTTGGCTATGGATCGCCTATTTTCCAGGTGCGACAGGGTGGATCCATGCCAAGGTGACTTTGGTGGTTTTGATGCTGGTTTATCACTTGTGGACCAAGCGTCGTGTGAAAGAAATGCAGGAAGGTCATTTGGATCATTCTGGCGTTTACTACCGTTGGGCAAATGAGATTCCATTAGTGCTGACAATTGGTATTTTGATTTTGGTTGTTCTTAAACCTTTCTAATAAAATCAATTTCTTACAAAAAGGTTTTAAATCTTTTTAAAGCCTTTTTGCTTTTAAAATGCAAAATTAACCCTCAAATTAGCAGCCCAAACTTCATTGGCAAGATTCGGTGCAATCGTTGAATCATGAAACGGATTTTTGAAGTATTGTACGGAGGGCGTCAGCTTCTATCGTTTTGTCAAAAGGGTGTTGATAGATAGCTGTCGCGTAAGCATGAAGCTCTAACGGGGAGGGTACTTTGGTTTGTGCTTGCACATCTATAGATAAAGCTAAAATCGATACTAAAAAACACGGTATTTATCAAAGGTTAAAATACCATTATTAATGCAAATCAAAGTGTCATTGAGAATGGCATTTATCTTTTGGTTGTGCTGATTGATAGTAGCCCGTCTTTTCATATAGGTTTTATTTTAGAAAAAGAAGGGGGTAGCGTTAACGAAGGAAGTAGCTAATAGGAACACTGATTTCCCAGCTATTTCGGGTAATTTCTTTAGGGAAGGGTTTGTAGTGCATCTGCATTTCATCAGTGAAAATGGTCATGGCAGCATCGTTGAACATATCGCGCAAATCCGGCTTAGAGACTCTTACATCCGTAATGTCACCATTGTGGTGAAGGGTGAAGCTGATTTGCACACTGCCTTCCCAATGGCGACGCTTAGCCATAAAAGGATAGGTGTTTTGGGCATAGCGTGATAAAGCCTCTTGTAACTCTGCAAGGTATACCTTTTCTGCTTTAGCTTGTTGTGCCGGCGACACGCCAGATGAGCGTTGTTTGGTCATGGTTTGCGCTTGACTCACTGGAGGCGCAGGTGTTTTCTGTACCGGCTTTTCAACAGGTTTAGTTATTGTCTTTTGTGGTTCTATTTTAGCTGGTTCAATGTGCTTCACTGGAGTTGGTTTGACCACCTTTTTGACAGGCACAGGTTTTGGAATGACTTTTTTAATAGGTTTGTGCACAGGCACTTTTTTCACAACTTCCTTTTTCAGCTTGTGTACTGGTTTGACAGGAGTAGGTTGAACCTTTTGTACCGGTTTAGCGACAGGTTTTACCTTAGGCGTTGGTGGTGCAACGGAGAACATGCTCGCACTAATGGCTACCTGCTTTAAATTCGATTTTTGTTCGGTGCTATGGGCAACGTGCTGAAAGGATACATAAAACGCACCGACAACAGCAGAGTAAAGCACCAACGTAATCGCAAATGCTTTCTGGCTGTTGGAAAGCGAAAGTGTCGGGGTGTGATAGCTGTAGTACATGTCTGATGTCGCTGTTGTCATGTTAATCCGTCGCTTTATCGGTAAGGAACGTGAGTCGATTCAGGTGATTCGTTTTTAGAATATCCACCAACTCGACCACTTTGCCGAAAGTTGCCTGGCGATCGACCTTAATGACAATGTCTGATTTGTGGTCAATCTTAGCCGCTTCAGTTTTGAAATCCTCAAAGCTAATCCGCTTATCTTCCAAAAACAGCGTTCCTTTATCGTTAATTGCCAAATGTTTGGTCGGGTTATCTGTCGGTTGATAGGACGATGTGCTTTGTGTGTTAGGCAAATCCAGTTTCAGAGAATCGTGCACAATAAAGCTTGCGGTTGTCAGTACAATCGCCAGCAACACCAACATAACGTCGATGAGTGGAATGACATTGATGGAATCAAACTTTTTCATGTGCGGACTTTTCTGCCAAAAAATCCCGATGAGCTCGGAATTTTGCTTGTTGAACTTCGACTTTTCGCATTAACGCGTTGTAGGCAACAATGCTTGGAATCGCTAGTGCGATACCACCTGCGGTGGCTTTCAGTGCCAATGCAAGGCCGACCATGATTTGCCCAGTGTCGATGGTTTTTGTCGTCCCCAAATCAAAGAAAGTGATCAAAATCCCCAGTACGGTTCCCAATAAGCCAACGTAAGGGGCGTTTGCACCCACGGTGGAGATATAAGTCAGATTCTTGGTTAGGTCAATGGTCAGTAGATCGAAGTGATCATAGTCTGAGACATTCACTTGTCTGAAAAAAAGAAGGCGTTCGATAATGAACCATGTTGCGATAAAGGCCATTAGGCCCAATATGGAGAAAACACTGAAGTCCAGATAATGCTTAAGAATGTCCATGAAAATGTCTTTGTTAGTATTGAAATGAGAATCATTATATTTTGAAAATGAATTGCGTGCAAGACTCGTTTGCAAAAAAAATGATAGAAAACGCCAAACAGGCAGTGCAACTCAAAGCGCTCAGAATATCATATATAAATTGTAGGGTTAATCACCACTCAGATAAAAGCAAAATTTATTGAAGAATAATTGAAAAGCACCGGCAAGCAATCCCAAAAATATCAAGACAAATTGAGTAAAATAGACGCAGTTTTTTATTGACGGTTATCAGAGCAAAACGGCAACCGGAATACAGTTTTAAGAAAAGAGAGTTTTATGTCGCAATCACAACCTACGGTCGGTATCGTCAGCTTAGGCTGCCCTAAAGCTACGGTCGATTCGGAACGCATTTTGACGCAATTAAAAGCAGAAGGGTATCACCTGACAAACAGTTATCAAGATGCCGATACCGTTATCGTTAATACCTGCGGGTTCATCGACAGTGCCGTACAGGAATCGTTGGATACCATTGGCGAGGCATTGGCTGAGAACGGTAAAGTTATCGTTACCGGTTGCTTGGGCGGCAAAGAAGACAATCAAATCAAAGAAATTCATCCTAAGGTATTGGCGGTTTCCGGCCCGGCTGCCTATGAAGAGGTGTTGACTGCCGTTCATAATGTGATTGCGCCACCGCAACACAACCCATTTGTGGATTTGGTTCCCCCTCAAGGTATTAAGCTCACCCCAAAACACTATGCTTATCTGAAAATATCTGAAGGTTGTAACCACCGTTGTACCTTCTGTATTATTCCGTCCATGCGAGGTGATCTCGTCAGTCGACCTGTGTCGGATGTCATTGCCGAAGCCAAGCGCTTGAAAGAAGCCGGTGTGAAAGAGTTGTTGGTGGTGTCACAGGACACAGCGGCTTATGGTGTGGATGTGAAATACAAAACCGAGTTTGCCGATGGCCGTCCTACCAAAACTTCAATGGTTGGCTTGTCTGAAGCGCTTGGTGAATTGGGCGGGGTGGATGAGTTCTGGGTGCGTTTGCATTATGTTTACCCTTATCCGAATGTAGAGGATGTCATTCCTTTGATGGCGGAAGGGAAAATCCTGCCTTATCTGGATATGCCATTGCAGCATGCGCACCCGCGTGTGCTTAAAGCGATGAAACGCCCAGGGAATGTCGAAAAGACTCTGGAACGTATCCAAAAGTGGCGTGAGCAAGTACCAGACCTGACCATTCGCTCGACTTTTATTGTTGGCTTCCCGGGCGAAACGGAAGAAGAGTTCCAAACCCTGTTGGATTTCATTGCAGAAGCAAGGCTGGATAGAGTCGGGTGCTTCCAATACTCTCCTGTTGAAGGTGCTGTGGCGAATGACTTGGCAGAACAAGTGCCGGATGACGTTAAACAAGACCGTTTTGATCGCTTTATGCAACTACAGCAACAAATCAGTGCCGAGAAGATGCAAGCCAAAATCGGCAAGCGCATCCAAGTACTGGTGGATGAGGTTGATGAAGAGGGCGCGATTGCGCGCTCAAGAGCGGATGCGCCTGAGATTGATGGATTGGTTTTCATCCCTGACGGGCACCACCTCAATCCTGGTGAGTTTGTCGAGGTTGAAGTCTTTGCTGCGGACGAATATGATTTGTGGGCGAACCCTATTGGAGACTTTGTGCCGCAGGAAACGTCATTTATTGAGCTAGGCTAAATGTTCTTATGATAGTTTTTGGCTATCAAAAATTCAAAAACATTTAATTGGATACTCTGTTTTTAAATCGATATAGTACATCCATGCATTAACAAAACGAATGCATAGATAAATAAAATTTATTATTGGTGATTAGTACGACTTAAAAACAGGAGACTCCAAAATGGAAAACCAATCTCAAGTTATCGCTCTACCTCGTTTGAATGAAAAAGCACCGGCTTTCAATGCGGTGACAACCCACGGCCGCAAGTCGCTTGAAGACTACAAAGGCAAGTGGTTAATCCTTTTCTCTCATCCAGCTGATTTTACGCCAGTTTGTACCACCGAATTTATGGCATTCCAAGCGCGTAAGCCTCAGTTCGATGCGTTGAACTGCGAACTTTTGGGTCTTTCAATCGACTCTCATCACTCTCACATCGCATGGGAGTTGAACATCAAAGAAAAATTTGGTGTGGAAATTGAGTTCCCAATCATTGCCGACCTTGATATGAAAGTTGCGACAACTTACGGCATGATTCATCCAGGTGCGGCAGATACTTCAGCGGTACGTGCGACTTTCATCATTGATGACAAAGGTGTGTTGCGCGCAATGATGTATTACCCAATGAGCAACGGTCGCTCTATGGATGAGTTTGTGCGTCTTGTCAAAGCCATGCAAACCTCCGATGAGCATGGTGTGGCGACTCCTGAAGGTTGGCAGCCAGGAGATAAGGTTATTGTTCCTCCAGCGGCGACCGCAGAAGAAGCCAAAGCCAGAATGGCATCGGGTGAATATGAGTGTGTTGATTTCTACTTCTGTAAGAAATCAATCTAACCATTTCATCAATACTTTAAAGATAGGCCGTCAGGTATTATCACTGGCGGCTTAGCCTTTATTTGGAGAATTAAAATGATGTTCAAACGCTCTATTTTTAAACCACTTCTCATGCTCACACTTGTATTTGGCCTGTTTGGTGCGGCTTATGCCGACAAACCGGATGCTGTGCAACTGACTGCACACGAATTCAAAAACCAATGGGACAAACCTGCAAAGCTTGATGCTTCTGTTCAATGGGTGATTTTCTCACACCACAAAGATGGTAACGAATGGGTTAGAGATGCACTAAATGAATTGGGTATCAAAAACCTGGAAGAACGTCATTGGCTTTATGTTGCGGATATTTCTGGTATGCCAAGCTTGATTACCAAAATCTTTGCACTGCCAAAAATGCGTAAATATGATTTCCCAATCGCCTTGTCCTATGACGAAGTGAACACTCAAAACTGGCCGGAAAAAGAAGATACGGTTTCCGTCTACAAGCTGGATAATCTAAAAATTGTTGAATCAAAAACCTTTCCAAGCAAAGTCGCTTTGGAGGACTTTTTGATGACAATCACTCCCTAAGATCAAGATTTGACTCGGAAACTGGTGTTGCGCGCATCAGACCGGCAATCAACTCGAAATCTTCTTTAGGGATTTCAAAATGCCCGAATCGAAATTTGTAACCCCATTTTTTCGGGTCGTCTATAAATAGCAGGCGAGGGATAAGAGGCCGGATGGGAGTTGGTTTGCAAGGGGTGATAAAGGCTACGTTACGACGAAAGGGGATAAACCCAGGAAACATTTCAAAAGGATACACTTCACTCTCTGAGATTTGCCCAAGTGCGGTAAAGCGTTGACAGGGTTCATTTCCGTTAAAAGTTTCTTTGGGCGAGTAGTATATAATCCAGTCTCCGGGCATCATGCGTTTGAGCGGGGTGGCTTTGCCGTGGCAGAGTTGGCAAAAACCACCTTTCACGCCTTTTTCGACATGATCTCTTGAAGCGACGCCTATCCAATATCGCATTGCTGTTCCTAGTCTTTGTCTTTATTTGCGTTAATTAAATGCAATGACGATGCCATAAATTGTTTGAGTTCTTCCGTCGGCAATCGACTGAAAAACTGTTCGTCGATGTTTTCAACCGCCATGATGGCATTTTGGATGTTTTCAGCACCTTTTGGGGTTAGTCTGACTTCCACCGCGCGACTATCTTGTTCTGAAGCGATGCGTCTCACCCAGCCAGCTGATTCCAGTTGACGTATCGCTTTGGACAAGGTCATTTTGTCGATTTTGGTGTGCGTGCTAAGGTGCTGTTGGGTGCTTGGTTGATGGTTTTGCGTCAGCCATTTCAATGAAGCGAGTAGAGCAAACTGAGTTTGCGTGATCGAAAATGCCTTTAAGCAATCATGAACTTCTTTTTGCCACAAAGTGGTGAGTCGCCATAGCACAAACCCTGGGCTTTGGTCTGCTGTTTTGTATTTAAAACCGGAAGAATCGTTGGGTTGTTCAGACATCAGAAGCTCGTTTGATTAATTGTTCAGTTTGAGCGGGCATTTTGTCAGCGATTTTCTCACCTAGGATTCTTCGCCATAAAAAAGCCAGCGGGCCGTTTAAACGGATGCTGGAGGTGATTTCAATACCAGTTCCGATTTGCTTGAATTGATGGTGGCCTAACATTTTAGCTAAGGGCAAGCGTGTCAAGTCAGTAAAGCTTTGGTGTGGTTCTACTTCAACGAGTTCAATTTTAACTGGGGATTTTCCTTTCGGTTTGAGTAAAAAGTGATTTCCAGCTTCAAACTTGCCTTCGAGTTTTGCATAGTCCAAGCCGGGTTGCCACTCTCCCCAATGGTTGATATCTGACCAAACTCGCCAGAGTTGTTCAATAGTGACATTTTGAGTGATTACTTGGTGTGCTTTTTCCCACATGGTTTGATCCTCTTTTGTGTAGTTTTAATAATTGTAAACCAGTTTACTATTTATCGTCAACGTTATGTTGAGTGAGAAAAATCTGCCAGGTTGGGGGGAGACTTCGTTATAAAATAGCGTGATGTTTAAATGTAACGGTTTTGACCCCATACTTTCTAATCATCCTAAATGCATGATACTAGGCACCATGCCGAGTGTCGCTTCCTTGGAAGAGTCCTTTTACTATGCGCATCCGCGCAATGGCTTTTGGCCAATACTATCCGATTACTTTAAGCAGCCGATTGAAACAGTCGAGCAGAAAATCGCGCTCTGCAAACAAGGCGGTATTTTGCTTTGGGATGTGCTCTCAAGTTGTGAACGACAGGGGAGCTTGGATTCTGCTATCAAGCAACCCGAAGCCAATGATTTTGAAGTCTTGTTTAAAAATTATCCTGATTTAAAAGTGGTTCTATTCAATGGTAAAGCAGCTCAAAATCTGTTTGAAAAACAGGTGATGAAAAAGCAAACTTTACCTAGTGATTTGATTTTCTTTTCGCTGCCTTCAACCAGCCCTGCGAATGCCCAATTAACCTTTGAAAACAAAAGGGTTTTATGGCATGAAACACTTGAGCAAGTGTTATCCAAATAAAGTAAAATACCCGGTTATCTAGTCGGAAATTATTCCGAATTCACTTTTACATCATTTTATTAAAGGACTTTGCCTTGAAAGCAGAAAACTTTAAACCCGAACTTTTGTCGCCTGCCGGCACTTATAAAAACATGGAATACGCCTTTGCGTACGGTGCGGATGCGGTTTATGCCGGTCAGCCACGCTACAGCCTGCGTGTTCGTAATAACGAGTTTGATGAAGCCACCTTGGAAAAAGGTATCAAGCGTGCGCATGAGTTGGGGAAAAAGTTTTATGTGGTGAGTAACATCGCGGCGCATAACTCGAAAATCAAAACCTATATGCGTGACATCGCGCCAATTATCGCGATGAAGCCGGATGCGTTGATTATGTCCGATCCGGGGCTGATTGCGATGGTGCGTGCGGAATATCCTGAACAGGAAATTCATTTGTCAGTGCAATCGAATGCAGTGAATTGGGCAACCGTAAAGTTCTGGTATGACCAAGGCATTAGTCGTGTGGTGTTGTCTCGCGAATTGTCGATTCAGGAAATCCGTGAAATCGGTGAAGCCGTGCCGGGCATGGAGCTGGAAGTATTTGTTCACGGTGCTTTGTGTATCGCTTACTCTGGGCGTTGTTTGCTGTCTGGTTATATCAACAAGCGTGATGCCAACCAAGGGACTTGCACCAACGCTTGCCGTTGGAACTACAACACTTATGAAGGTAAAGAAGACGAGTCAGGTGACATCGTTGGGATTCCGGTCGAGAAAATCGGCAATATCACCGATTTGACGGGGGATGCAGTTGCCACTCATGAAGCAGAAGATTTCAATGAACCGACCTTAGGCTTAGGTGAAACGACTGATACAGTGATGTTGTTGGAAGAAGAAGGGCGTCCGGGTGAATATATGCCTGCGTTTGAGGACGAGCATGGTACTTACATCATGAACTCGAAAGACCTTCGGGCAGTGGAATTGATTCCTGAATTGGTCGATATGGGTGTAGATTCGTTGAAAATTGAAGGGCGCACCAAGTCTCACTACTATGTGGCGCGTACCGCGCAGGTGTATCGTAAAGCGATTGACGATGCGGCAGAAGGCAAACCTTTTGACACCAATTTGTTGGCAGATTTGGAAAGCCTGGCAAGCCGTGGTTATACCGAAGGTTTCTTGCGTCGTCATGTGCACTCTGAATATCAAAACTACGAGTATGGTGTATCCAAGTCAGATCGTCAGCGTTTTGTTGGCGAAGTAGTGGATGTGCTCGAGCGTGATGGCAAAAGCTTCTTGGAAATCGACGTGAAAAACAAATTCTGCGTGGGGGATTCCATTGAAATCATGACGCCTGCGGGTAATGTGACAATGGTGTTGCCTGAAATGCGTGATCAGCATGACAAAGACATTGAAGCGGCATTAGGTTCCGGCTGGGTTGCACGTATTCCAAACCCATTCAAGAATATCGATATTGATACCTTGAAGTTCGGTTTGATTATGCGTAACGAAGCTTGGGGCGGTGACGCCAAGCGCGATGCTGCAGCGAAGATGCAAAAAGAACAGCAAGCAGCTCAGGTTTGATTCGGGAAGTCACATGGCGTTAAAAATTCTTGAAGGCTGTACAAATTGCGATATGTGCGAGCCTGAGTGCCCGAACCAAGCAATCTACTATGGCGAGAAAATCTACGAAATCAATCCTGATTTATGTACGGAGTGTGTTGGTTATTACGACACACCAACCTGTGTGAGCGTCTGCCCGGTGGATTGCATTATCACCGATCCGAACCGGGTTGAAGATCAGGAAACTTTGCTTAAGAAGTTTGAGCATCTGGTACTGACGGACAAGATTTAACCATTCCGCTTACAGCGTTATTTATCTTTAAAATCTGCCAGGTTGGGGGAGTGCATGATTACCCCCAACCTGGCAGATTTTTTTGTTTTAGGGTGTTGTAACTAAGGTGATTTGTTCAAGCCTTCTTGGTGAAGAAAACGCAGCAGTAGGTTTTGTTCAAAATGACTGACATCCCATTCGGTATCTTGAATTTGATGCAAAAATTCTGGCTTAAATAGATACACCTCGACCTCTATTTTATTTCCTTCTGGCGTGAGCAGCTTTTCAGTGCGCCGTTGGTACTCTTCACCTTCAAATGCGTCTAGAGCAATTTGGTCTTCAGCAGCAACATCAAAATACACTTTACCTTGAACCACATTTTCGGCATGAGCGGGAATGAGTGCTGGGTAATCTTTCTGGTGAACTTGGCGTCGGGCATAGCCGGATAACCATGCATGACAAGAGGTGTAATCGCCTTTTACAACACGAGACCAGACTTCCGGGAACATGAGTGAGCCATAGGTGAATATGTGTTTGGGTGTGTCGTTCATGGTGTGATTCCAAACAAATGAAATAAAATGACATAAGGTGATCTTACATAAGGTGATCTTACATAAGGCTATCTTAATGTATTCGCGCAAAGAATCTAAGCTAATTAAAATAGAAATGAGGCCTGTTGGTTATAAGTCTATCCAGTATAGGCGGGAGGTGGTTATGAAACGTTCTATGGGATTGTTAAGTGTGTTTGGCGTGCTCAGCCTAGCATTGATGTCTCTTTCTTTCAGCGCTTATGGTGACGATAAATCTTTACCAGAGGTCGCTCCCGTGGTGGCAAAAATTCTTGCTATGCAGCACCAACCTGATGGGGTGGTGTTTGATATCGAAACACTGGATGAAAACGCGTTGCCAAGGTTTGCGCCTTATGTCAGTAAGCAAATCCAGCTGATCCGTAAAAAGTTCCCTGATGTCGATATCGCAGTGGTGACGCATGGTGCCGAAGAGTTTGCGCTGCAAAAAAAAGAAGAGGCGAAAAATCACAAACTGCATGACTTGTTCAATCAAATGGTTAAGGATGAAGGAGTGAGTGTGCATGTGTGCGGTGCGGTCGCCGGGTTAAAACAGCTTACTCAAGAAGATTTTCCTGACTTTGTGAGTTTTTCTACTTCCGGCATGGCACAGTTGAATGACTATAAAGCCTTGGGCTATACCGTGGTGCCGATTCGTCAGTTGAACAAGCAGCAACGCGACGAGTTGTTTGAGCACCCAAGCAAATACTTAAAGTAGCAAGTCTTTTAAAGTCACTTTGGATGCATGATATTTGATGTAGGGCAACTATCCAAGCTTTATACAAAAATACATTCTTAAATCTCTGTGAATCTACCGTCACAACGGTTGACCTCGTCTTGATTCTTTGTATGATGACAAAAGCGCTGGCGCGGAAGGCATATTGCCATGTCACTCTTTTTCGCGCTAAAACCCATTGTTCATCAATCAAAGGTGGTGACGTATGTCGGAAAAACTCGAGATCATCAGTTTCAAGCTGTGTCCTTTCGTACAAAGAGCCGTTATTGTGTTGAACTTCAAGAACGTGGCATTTGATGTCACTTATATCGATTTGAGTAATCCACCGGAGTGGTTTAATACCGTTTCTCCACTGGGCAAGGTGCCTGTGTTGAAGGTCGGCGATGAAGTATTGTTTGAGTCATCGGTCATTCAGGAATATCTGGATGAAATCACGCCACCTTGTTTAATGCCTTCCGATCCGCTTGTTAAAGCCAAAAATCGCGCTTGGATTGCATTTGGCGGTGAGATGATGATGTTTGTGCCGCAAATGATGCAGGCCAAGACAGAAGACGCTTTTGAAGAAGCAAAAGCAGGGCTGATTGATAAACTCTCTCGTTTGGAAGTCGTGCATTCTGCCGGAACTTATTTCAACGGTGATGACTTTGCCTTGATTGATGCAGCCTATGCGCCATTGTTGATGCGACTGGAGATTTTCGAGAAGCTTTGCGGCGTAACCTTTCTCGACAGCTTGCCGAAAATCAAACGCTGGGCAGATACCTTATTGGCAATGCCTTGTGTGAAAGAGTCGGTAGTGGACGAGTTGCCACAACTCTATGCCGGTGCTTTGCAAAAGACAGACGGGTATCTTGCGTCTCTGGCCTTCTAATCCAAGTTATATGGTGTTATTCACAGACATGAGGAAACTTAAGTTAACTCCCCTTGGCATAATGGTTGCCATGCTGATGTTGGCATTGAATGCCAAGGCATCACCAAAGATCAAATTCAATCTGACGGATGCAGACTTGCATTGGATTGCCGAACGTATTTCATTCAATGAAACTGCAGATAAAGTAGAGAACCTGACGTTTTGGAATGCGAAAGAGCCTTTTCCTTCCTTTGGGATAGGGCATTTTATTTGGATTCCAAAAGGCGTTGATGTGCCGTTTGAAGAAACTTTTCCACAGATGGTAAAGTTTGTTTCCCACAAAACTCCTGCGCCGGATTGGTTACTAAGCCTAAATCCGATGCAGCCGCCTTGGTCAAACAGAGAGGCATTTATGCGTGAGCAACAGTCGCCAAAAATGCAGGCACTCCGGCAATGGTTGTTGCAAACCAAAGATGAGCAGGTGGCATTTATTTTGCAGCGATTTCAGCAGGCTTTGAATACCTCTATAGCCAATTTATCCTTAACCGATCAGTGGAAAGTAAAAGAAACCATTGAGTTGATGTCAGCCCATAAAGTGAGTGCCTATGCTTTACTGGATTACTTTAATTTCAAAGGGTTAGGAGAAAATTCTAAAGAGCGTTATAAAGAACAGGGGTGGGGGTTGTTGGACGTGTTGTTGGCAATGCCGTCCGTCACTAAACAGACACGCTTGGAGGCTTTTGTTGCCACCGCAAAAACGCTGTTAAAAGATAGGGTGAATAATGCACCGACAGAAAAACAACGCGCCATTGAGCAGAAATGGTTGGTCGGCTGGAACCACAGATTGAACTCTTATCTTAAGCTTGCTAAAGAACATGCTGTTGAATAAGTCGATTGGCTCAAGACATTGCCTTGCTACGAGGGTTAAATGAACGACACTTCTTTAAAGTTAAAAACCGTTTTCATGACGATGCGACCGCCTTTTCTGGTATTGACGTTGTCTATTATGTTGTTGCTGTTGGCAGTGTCCATTGATCAAGCGGGCATAAGGATATTGCACTTTTCTTTTGGGCTGTTTGCACTGGTTTGCATTGGTGCTTTGGCGGCGCATATCAGTGTCAATATGCTCAATGAATACGAAGATTATCAATCGGGGCTGGATGCCTCTACCGATAGAACCCCATTTAGTGGTGGCAGTGGCGGTTTGCAGGCATTTTCCAGCGCACAAGAGTGGGTAGCGGCAGTTGCCTATGCTCTGATTGGGTTGATTATCGCATTGGGAGTCTATTTCGTTTATTTGAGAGGCTGGGGCTTGTTGCCTTTAGGCTTGTTAGGGGTGTTTGTCATCCTGTCTTACACATCATTGCTGACCCGTTTTCCTTGGTTGTGCTTTATGGCATCGGGCTTGGGATTTGGTCCTTTGATGATGGTCGGCGGTTATTTTGTACTGTTTGGTGAGTTTTCTTGGCAAGTGGCCTTGGTTTCTTTAATTCCCTTTTTTCTGGTGAACAACCTATTGCTGATTAATCAATTGCCGGATAGGGCAGCAGATAAGCAGTTTGGGCGTTTTAACCTGTGGCATCGATATGGCGTTTCGTTTGGGTTGAAGCTTTTCGTATTACAGGGTGTGCTGGCATTTGTGGTTTTGGCAATGGCGATTTTTCTAGGGGCGTTACCTGTTGCGGGAAGCGCTGGATTTTTGTTGCTATTGTTGTTTGTGCCTATGGTGCATAAGGTAAAATACCTGCAAACCGCCATTTCAAAAGATGCAGGTGATGACGCATTAACAGAGTTTGAAAGCGTCCAGAATACGGCGGTTTGGAAAGATAAACTGAATTCTGTGATGGCAATGAATGTCGGCGTGACAATTTTGTTGCCCATCGTTATTGCGACGGGTATGTATCTGTCGTTGATTTAAAAAATTAAAAGTGGATAGTTCATGAAAACCTTAATGGATGTGGTTGGAAACACCCCTTTGGTTAAAATCCAACGTTTGGTGAATGCGAATACCAATAGTGTGATTCTGGCAAAACTTGAAGGCAATAATCCAGCCGGTTCGGTGAAAGACAGACCTGCGCTAAATATGATTAAGCAGGCCGAACTGCGTGGAGAAATCAAGCCGGGTGATACGCTGATTGAAGCGACCAGTGGCAACACGGGGATTGCTTTGGCGATGGTTGCCGCGATGTTGGGTTATAAGATGAAATTGATTATGCCGGACAATATGTCCATGGAGCGCAAAGCTTCTATGGCTGCCTATGGTGCTGAATTGATTTTGGTGTCGAAGGAAGAAGGCATGGAAGGCGCCCGTGATCTTGCGCAGAAGATGCAGGCAGAAGGGCAAGGAACGGTTTTGGATCAATTTGCCAACCCGGATAACCCATTGTCGCACTATTTCACCACCGGCCCGGAAATTTGGAATGGAACGGAAGGCAAAATCACGCATTTTGTCAGTGCCATGGGGACGACGGGAACCATTATGGGAACCTCCATGTACCTTAAAGAACAAAATTCCGATATTCAGGTGGTGGGTGTGCAACCCACAGAAGGTTCTTCCATTCCCGGCATTCGTCGTTGGCCGAAAGAATATCTGCCCAGTATCTATGACGACTCACGTGTAGACCGTACCATCGATATGTCGCAAGCCCTTGCGGAAGACACTATGAAACGCATGGCGAAAGAAGAGGGTATTTTCGCTGGTGTATCATCTGGTGGTGCGATGGCAGCAGCCTTGCAAATTGCCAATGAAACGGAAAATGCGCTGATCGTGACTATTGTTTGCGATAGAGGGGATCGTTACCTTTCAACGGGTGTTTTTGACCCAAAAAACTAAATACAGAAGAAAATATAAAAATATGGCAAGAGAGATTGAAAGAAAGTTTCTGGTCGCAAACTTTGACTGGAAACAGCTTGCGAAAAAGAAAACGCACATGGCTCAAGGCTACTTGAATGATATTCAACAGCCGGGAAGCAAAAGCTCCATTCGCATCCGTTTAGAGGGGGATGAAGCAACGATCAATATCAAGAGTTTGGAAATTGGTCTCAGTCGGGATGAATATGAATATCCGATTGATGTTTCAGATGCCGAAAAAATGCTAAAAACCCTTGCGGTTGGCCCTGTGATCGAGAAGGTGCGTTATTTAGTAGACATTGAAGAACATACCTGGGAAATCGACGAATTTTTAGGGGATAATGACGGACTGATTGTCGCAGAAGTGGAACTAGACAGCGAAGATGAAGCGCTGGAACTGCCTGAATGGATTGGACGCGAAGTGACGAATATCGTTCGTTATTACAATATCAGTCTGACTCAAAAGCCATATACAACTTGGAGTGATGATGAAAAAAACTGCTTTGAATAATTCCGTTGAATCAATGGGAAATCCATTTAAAAAGAAAGCCGTCACATTAGTGATCTCCAGCATGATGGCTGCCGGTTTAACGATGACTTCTTTTCAATCGCAAGCGGCTTATAGCCTGTTTGATGTTTACCAGATGGCTGTTGCCCATGATGCGACTTTGGCGCAGGCTCAAGCGACCTATCAGGCCAATCAACAATTAGTCAAAATCGCACGTGCTTCGTTATTACCTCAAATTAGTGCCAATGCAGCCTATAATGATAGCTATGTGAATGAAAAAGCAGTGGATACCAAAACCGCTGATATCACTTTGAAGCAGTCGCTTTACCAGCATGATTCCTGGGCAAAGTATTCTCAAGCGCAATATAGTTTGAAGAAGGCCGAATACACGATTAAAAGCGCGGAGCAAGACATTATTGTTCGGGTGGCAGATGCTTATTTCAAAGTGCTGCTGGCGCAGGAAGATGTCAAACTGGCGAAGGCGAAAGAGAAGGCCGACGAGACGCAATGGGATCGCGCTAAAGCTTCCGCTCAGGTTGGTCTGGCGAGCAGGACAGATGTATTGCAAGCCAAGTCGAGTTTTGACTTGTCAAAATCTGATCGCATTTCTGCGGAGAACAATTTGGATGTGGCTTACGAAGAGCTGACTAAGTTGACGGGCAAGCCTGTAAAAGACTTAAAAGTCATCGCTTTAAGTGTGAAGCTGCCTCAACCTAAATTGAATATCAATACCTATGAACAACAAGCCCAAGATAGTAACTTGACGGTGCTGCAAGCAGAAGAACAGGCTAAGGTCGCTGGTGAAGAAGTTGAAGTTCAGAAGTCAGGGCATTGGTTCAATCTAAGCTTACAAGCACAATATGAGCATACTGAAGGGTCGGCTATCCCGAGTTATTCGTCCAGTTCTCAATATCCGAATAACCTGAGTGCCAGTATTGTCGCTTCTTTGCCGCTATATTCAGGTGGTGGAACGTCAGCATTGGTCTCACAAGCTCGTTCAAACTATCAAGCAGCGGAAATCGGGGTGCGTGACGCTAGAGAAAACGCCAAGTTGAATGCGCGTGTTCAAGTGCGTAATGTTGAAAGAGGCGTTGAATTAGTCGCCGCTAACCGTGCTGCGGTGAAATCGAATGATGCTTTCCTTGAAGCAGCAGAAGAAGGTTACAAAGTCGGCTTGAAAGACTTGTTGGAAGTCCTAACCGCGCGTACCAATAAGTTCCAAGCAAGACGTAACTTGGCGCAGTCGTTACAAAATGTTGTATTGAGCCGTTTGAAATTAGAGGCGGCAGTGGGCACGCTAGATGCTGATAAACTGCAAAGATATGACAGTATTTTATCCGACCCTGTTGACGACGCGAATCCGCCGGTAGATGCCGGTAGTGACAGCACTCAGTAGTCCTTATCTACTTGAGTCTTTTCTATGAAGTCGCCATTTCTATGTGTTTCAAGTTGTGATGCTTTAGCAGATGGATAGGCGAACTTTTTTTAAACGAACTTCTAGTGGACTGGCGGGCTTAGCAGTTTTGCCATCCATATCTCTATTGGCGGGTTGCGAAACTCAGTCCAGTGCTAGCCAAATTCTAGTGGGCGTTACCTCACGAACACGTGTGTTAGACCCTAGGCAAGCGACAGATGCGTTGTCGAGCCGCCTGAACCGCCTGATTTATCGCCAATTAATCGATTTCAACGAGTCCTTTGAGCCAATTCCAGATTTAGCGACTTGGGAAATGATTTCACCAACACAATATCGCTTTACACTCAAAGATCGTCCAAAGTTTCACCATGGTAAGCGATTATCTTCTGAAGATGTGGTGGCGACATTCGACTCGATTCTGAATCCTAAACAAGGCTCGCCGCTAAGAGGATCGTTGAAGCATATCACTTCAGTTGTAGCACTTAACGACAGCCAGTTTGATTTTCATTTAGCACACCCGGATACGTTATTTGTTGGTCGTTTGGTCATCGGTATTTTGCCGAAAGACTTGGTTGAACAAGGTCGTTCGTTTTTGTCAAAGCCTGTTGGTTGTGGCGCCTGTCGTTTTCTCTCTATGGACGAACAAAGGCTTGTTTTACAACGGCCAGATAAAACAACGCTGGAATTCATTCCCGTTAAGGATGCTACCGTCAGGGTGTTGAAACTCCGTAAAGGAGAACTGGACCTCATACAAAACGATTTGTCGCCTGAATTGTTGAACTACTGCCATCACCGTGATGATTTGGTTGTGTCGTCTCATTTCGGTACCAGCTTTGCCTATATCGGCTTTAATTTTGAAGATCCTTTGTTATCCAAACTTGAGATGCGGCAGGCGCTGGCGCACGGGATTAATCGACCATTGATAATTGATACGCTGTTCGCTGGCGAAGCGCGTTTGGCTGGCGGGTTATTGGTGCCGGAGCATTGGTGCGGTGTACCTGATTTAAAAGGGTTTGATTATGATCCTGATAAAGCCCGAGCGTTGTTGTCGGAGCTAAGAAAACAAACCGATTTAATCAAACCTTATCTAAACGAAGCTGGAGAAATCCAGTTGAGCTATAAAACCTCATCTGACCCAACGCGGATTCGATTGGCGACCATCTACCAAGCCGAGTTGAAGAAAATCGGTATCGCGCTTGATATTCAAAGTTATGATTGGGGAACCTTTTACAGCGATATTAAAAAAGGGCGTTTCCAGCTCTATAGCCTTGCTTGGGTCGGTATTAAGAGCCCGGATATTTTTCAGTATGTGTTTGACTCGAATGCGATTCCGCCTAGAGGAGCGAACCGAGGGCGTTATCGTGACGCGGAAGCGGACACCTTGATTCGTGAAGCAGGAGAGGCACAATCCATAGCAGAAGAAGCGAAACTCTATCGACAGCTGCAACGTCATTTACAAGATACACTGGCGGCGATGCCTTTGTGGTATGAAAATCAGTATGCGGTTATGAGAAAGGGGGTCGAAGGCTATCAACTGTATTCTGATGGCCGTTTTGATGGGCTGCTTAAAGTCAAAAAAATGGTTTGAATATGCCGACGGTGACTCGTAAAGAACATTATCATGGTGCAGTTGGTTTATGGGCTGGGATATTCATCGCGGTCTTGTTATGGTCAATCTATCATCCCAAAGACTGGCCTACATGGTGGATGGAAGCGCTACCTGCTTTAATTGGTTTTGTGTTGGTGATACGTTATCGAGTGATTGTCGGTATCACCCCATTGGTATATTGGCTGATTTTACTGCATTGCATTGTCTTGATGGTCGGCGCTCATTACACCTATGCAGAAGTTCCGTTGTTTTCAGATTTAGAGCATTGGTTGCAACAGACTCGGAACAATTACGACAAGATAGGGCACTTTCTGCAAGGGTTTGTACCTGCAATGATTGCTAGAGAATTACTTCTAAGGCAAAAAGTGTTTTCATCCAAGGCATGGATGAGCTTTTTTATCGTCTGTTTTGTATTGGCTTTCAGCGCATTTTACGAGTTGGTAGAATGGAGTGCGGCGATGATTTTGAAAACGGGTGCCGAAGCCTTTCTCGGAACGCAGGGTGATGAATGGGACACGCAAACCGATATGTTGTTTGCATTGATTGGTGGTATCGTTGCGCTAATGACTTTGTCTAAGCGGCATGATCAGCAATTGCTTTATTTTTCAAGTCGTTAGTATAAACTTTAAAGAGTGGTTCTTACCCCAACCTGGTAGATTTTTAACGAATTTAATGCATCCGGATAATTTATTTTGAAGATTCTCATTTCCATTCCACAACAGACTTTAACGTTGCTTGATGGCGAAAAAGAAGTTAAGCGTTATTCTGTGAGCACGGGTTTGGCGGGTGTAGGCAATGAAAAAAACTCGGGGCAAACGCCTTTAGGTAAGCACAAGATTCGTGCAAAGATTGGTGATGGATTGCCTATCAACAGTGTTTTTGTTGGGCGACGCCCAACGGAAGAAATCTATAGCGATGCTTTGGGACAACAGTTCCCGGATAGAGACTGGATATTGACCCGCATATTATGGTTGTCTGGCCTGGAAAAAGGGACAAATCGTTTAGGCAATCAAGATACGATGCAGCGTTATATTTACATTCATGGCACGCCAGATAGCGAACCAATGGGTGTTGCGTTGTCGCACGGCTGTATTCGTATGCGTAATGAAGATGTGATGGAGTTATTTGATAGGGTGCCTATTGGTTGTGAAGTGGAAATCGTCAATGCTTAAGAATGGGGCGATTGTTTAATGATCCAGTACCTCGTTCGTTTGGTAGGTTCGCTTATCTTCATTTCCTGGGTCGTCGGTTCGATGGTCTTCTTTTTGATTCATCTGGTACCGGGTGACCCTGTTGAAGTCATGTTAGGTGATTGGGCGAGTCCGGCTGATGCTGATGCACTGCGTCATCAATTGGGCTTGGATTTGCCGCTATTTCAGCAATATATTCATTATCTGACAGGTATCGTCCAGGGGGACTTTGGTCAGTCATTGTTTTATCAACAACCTGTTTCCGAGTTGATTGCCAATCGTTTTCCTTACACGTTGCAGTTGGCGTTGCTGTCTTTGCTAATAGCGGTGTTGATTGCCTTTCCATTAGGTATCTGGGCATCTATCCGTGCAGGAAAATGGCCCGACCATCTGGCCATGACGGTGTCACTGGTTGGGGTTTCTGTGCCGAATTTTTGGTTGGGACCCATGCTGATTCTAGCGTTTTCCATCGGTTTGTCATTGCTACCGGTGAGTGGTGCCGAGCAACCTTTTTCATGGGTGTTGCCTGCTATCACCTTGGGAACGGCTTTGGCTGCGATATTGGCGAGAATGTTGCGCGCGTCTTTGTTGGAAATCTACCATGAAGATTTTATCCGAACGGCAAGGGCAAAAGGTCTGTCTGGCACTGCGGTTTATGGGAAGCACGCATTAATGAATGCTATGTTGCCTGTTATTACGGTGTTGGGTTTACAGCTTGGTACCTTGTTGGGTGGAGCGGTTATCACCGAAGTAGTATTTGATTGGCCGGGATTAGGACAACTCTTGGTGGAGTCGATACAACGTCGTGACTATCCTGTTGTGCAAGCATGTATTTTGATTATCAGTATGGCTTATATTTTGGTGAATGGTTTGACGGAAGTGGTTTATGCCTGGCTAGACCCAAGGATACGTTTAGCGAAATGATAAGGTTAATGCAGTTTCAATCTATCCGCGATCTTCGCAACTATCTGATGAGCTTTAAAGTACTGCCTTTGATGGTGGTGCTTTTATGGTTAATGATGGCCGTATCGGGTGCGTTTGTCGGGGATGAAGCAACGCAAATTGATTTGAAGAAACTACTGGCTTTTGGTGTTGATCAAAGCTGGTTGGGTTACGATGAGTTGGGTCGTCCGGTGTGGGATAGACTGCTCATGGGCGCACAAACCTCTTTTTTGGTGGCGTTGGGTGTTGTGGTCTTTTCTTCCATTATCGGCACAACCATTGGAGTTTATAGTGCTTATGTCGGCGGTTGGACGGATAAGGTTATTCTAAAGATAATAGATGTCTTTTTGGCCTTTCCGGGGTTGTTGTTGGCCATTGCGTTGGCAGCCATATTAGGGCCGGGAATTGAGAATGTTGTCTTTGCGTTGGTAACGGTAGGCTGGGTAAGTTACGCGAGATTGGCGCGGGCACAGACGTTAAGCTTGCGTAACCGTGAGCACATTCAAGCCGCAAAAGCTTTTGGTGTACCGACCTATTTGATTTTATGGCGCCACTTGTTGCCATTAATCTTGGCTCCTTTAGGGGTTGAGGCTACCTTTGGTATTGCCGGCGCGGTGATTTCTGAAGCCGGGCTTTCTTTCTTGGGGCTAGGGGTACAAGCGCCCGATGCTTCTTGGGGAAGCATGATTAGAGAAGGCACTCGATACCTTCTGGTTGCGCCACATTTGGTGCTGGCACCAGGCTTGGCATTGATGTTGGTGGTCTTAGCGGTCAACTTATTGGGGGATCAGTGGCGAGATCACTTGGATGTTAAAGCAAAATCCCGTAGAGAATGACTACGCAATTGGTTTTTAAAACCGATTTCGGTTTTTACCCGAAAGCTATTTATAATGTTTGAAAAGTTACACGAAAAAGTACGATAAATTTATGGAAAAAACCATCCAAGGAAAAGCGATGTCACTTGGTAGTGTCATGATTGATATTGAAGGAACACGGCTGACAGAAGTCGATCGTGAACGACTGATGAACCCTTTGGTTGCCGGAGTGATTTTATTTTCTCGTCATTTTGAATCAGTCGAGCAGTTACAAAAGCTGACGCAAGAAATTCATAGTTTGCGTCACCCTAGGCTGTTGATAGCCGTTGATCATGAAGGTGGAAGGGTACAAAGATTTAAAGAAGGCTTTAGTCGTTTGCCCGCCATGCGTTTGATTGGTGAGCTTTATGATACCTCGCCGGATAAGGCACAAGAAGTGGCATCAAATGTTGGCTGGTTAATGGCAACAGAGCTTTTGGCGGTAGGGGTAGACTTCAGCTTTGCGCCGGTTGTTGATTTGGATTTTGGTGGTAGTAGAGTCATCGGGGATCGTGCATTTCACTCTAATCCTCAAGTGGTGGCTGACTTAACCTGGCATTTGATGAATGGTATGCATAAAGCGGGCATGGCATCAGTTGCAAAGCATTTTCCCGGGCACGGTTATATTGAAGCAGACACCCACTATGAAATTGCAGTGGATGAGAGAAGTTTCAATGAAATCTCTCAACACGATTTACAGCCATTTTTACGCTTGATTGAAAATCAAGTGGAGGCGGTGATGCCTGCACATGTTATTTACCCAAAAGTGGACGCATTACCTGCGGGCTTCTCCAAGCATTGGTTGCAAGATGTCTTGCGTAAGCAATGTCATTTTGAAGGGGCGATTATCAGTGATGATTTGTCAATGAAAGCCGCAGAGGTTTTCGGTACGCCATCCAAACGCGTGACAATGGCTTTGGAAGCAGGTTGTGACTTGGTTTTGGTTTGTAATGATTCAACGGCAGCGGATGATGTTTTGGCCAATGTTCGCTGGCAAGGGGATGTTTTGTCTCATGCAAGACTGATCCGCCTACACGGCAAGCCGCACTTAAGCTATTCACAGTTGCATAAAGACCCAATATGGCAAGCGAAGTCTTACGCGGTCAACCATTTTGTTAACGAATCCAATCAACAGGCATTGTTAGGGTAAGAAGTTTTATGAGTAGTTTGCAAGATCCATCCGCAGTTGATTTGGTAACGGAGCCGATGAAGCATCATTCTCCAACGTTGTTTGAGGATATTACGTTTTCAGGATTTTCTGAGCTGATTAAAATGTTTCCAGACACTTGGCTTGCGTTAACACAGTTTTTTGGCTCTTATGTTTGGCTGTTGTTGTTGCTGATTATTCTAGGCTTTACCTTTGTTATCGATTTTGTGATTCGCATGGTATTGTCTCGTGTGGTTCGCTATCTACAGCGCCGGAAAAAGGAAGTTGCAAAGACTTTTTTTGTTGCGTTGAAGTCGCCGTTTTCCTTCTACATCTGGTTGTCCGGTACAGTGTTCGCGTTGAACACGATACTGGTGACTTTTAAGGTTTTTACCGATTTCGTTCCCTATATTAATGGCTTTAAATCTTCCCTCGCCTTGATTGCGGTGGCTTGGTTCTCAATTCGTTGGGTTCAGCGCATAGAGAGTTATTTAAAGCATTTAGAACGCTCGAATAACAAATGGGATCCGGTAACACTTGAGGCGTTGGCAAAAATATTCAAGCTGACGGTATTCATTGTTACGGGTATTGTTGTGTTGAGTGCTTTTGGGGTTAATCTGACGGGGTTGATCGCCTTTGGTGGTATTGGTGGTGTCGCTGTCGGTTTTGCCGCCAAGGATTTGGTCAGTAATGTATTGGGGGGCTTGATGCTTTATATGGATAAGCCTTTCGTGACAGGGGACTGGATTAGATCGCCTGATAAAGAAATTGAAGGAACCGTAGAAAGTATCGGCTGGCGAATGACGATCGTCAGAACATTTGATAAACGGCCGCTGTATATTCCAAACGGCATGTTTGCCACCATTTCTATTGAAAACCCATCGCGGATGACCAATAGACGTATCAAGGAAACGATAGGTGTTCGATATTGTGATATCGGCCAGGTGTCGAAAATTACTTCTGAAATTAAAACGATGCTTCAGGAAGATCCTGACATCGACAGTAACCAAACCTTGATTGTCAGTTTCAATGGGTTTGGGGCATCTTCTTTGGATTTATTGGTTTACACTTTTACCAAAACGACAGTTTGGATTGAGTACCATGAAGTGAAGGAAAAGATACTGCTTAAAATAGCGGAAATTATTGATAATTACGGCGCGGAAATTGCCTTCCCGACCAGAACGCTTTATATGGAAGATTCAGTCAAACTTGAGCAGCTAGCGAATGCCGAGCGAGGGGAAAAGTAAGCGCGAGGTGTACTTACTTTAATATAATCACTTCACGTTCTAAGTGGATACCGAATTTGTGATCAATATCTTCACGAATGCTTTGGGAGAGCATAACAATATCTTCTCCCTTTGCATCGCCATAGTTAACTAAGAATAGAGCGTGCTTTTCTGAAACACCCGCTGCTTTATTTCTGGTCTTTTTCCCCTTCCAACCGGCTTGCTCTATTAGCCAAGCGGCTGGAATCTTATATTGGTTGTCCAACATTTTGTGATATGGGATGTCGCCATGTTTTTCAACGAGCTCTTGGAAGTATTCTTCTGAAACAATAGGGTTTTTAAAGAAGCTGCCTGCATTACCGTAGATGTGAGGGTCAGGGATGCGATTTTGCCTGATCTTGACTACCGCATCAAATACGTCACGGGATGTTAGCTCACTCTTCTCACGGTCACTGAGCGCTTCTTTTAGGGGCTCGTAATAGAGGTTTGGTTGCCCTGCATGTGCTTTCCTCAAGCGGAAAGTAACGCGGTGTACCAATAATGAATTTTCATATTCAGTTTTAAAAATACTCTGACGATAACCAAACTGACAATCGGAATGTCGAAACTCCTTGCGCTCGCCGTTAAACAGGTTGAGAGCTTGGACACGTGTGATGGTGTCTTCGGCTTCTGCGCCATAAGCGCCGATGTTTTGCACGGGGGCAGCGCCGACTGTTCCTGGAATGAGTGCGAGGTTTTCTAGACCCCAGTAGCCTTGATCTACTGTGTGCTCTACAAAAGTATGCCAATCCATCCCAGCACCGACAGACAGCCAAACATTATCAGCGTCTTCTTTAACGACTTTAATTTTTTTAAAACGGCAGGTTACAACCACTTTGTCGAGGTCGTGGGTAAAAAGCAAATTACTTCCGCCGCCCATAATCATCCACGGAAGGGCGGCAATCTTAAGGTCTGAGCGCAAAGTGGTGATGTCTGATTGTTTTTCTATTTCAACAAAATAATGCGCTTTGACATCAATACGGAAGGTATTTCGGTTTTTTAGGGAATAATTAGCCTGAATACGCATATCTGTTATAATTTTTTGAAAATTTTAATCACAATAAGGGCAATTATAAAGGAAACCTCATGTCGCGGTTGAAACTTTCCACTTCATCTTGGTCGAATCAAACGGCATTTATTATGGCTGCGACCGGTTCGGCGGTTGGGCTTGGAAACTTGTGGAAATTTCCTTATATCACAGGAGAAAACGGCGGTGGAGCGTTTGTCATTGTTTATCTTCTGTGCGTGCTCTTTATTGGATTGCCTGTTCTCATCGCTGAAATTACGTTAGGCAGACGAGGTGCCGCTAATCCACCTCAAGCATTGCTCAATCTCGCACTTGAAACAAAATCTTCGAAATGGTGGTGGCTATTAGGCTTGAATGGACTGATTGCGGGCTGTCTGATTTTGTCCTTTTACACGGTAATCGCCGGATGGGGGGTAGCGTACTTTTTTGAAAGTTTATCCGGTGATTTCATTAATATTTCTGCGAAATCAGTAGGGGAGCGATTTTCAAACCTGATTGCTTCGCCATGGGAATTGGCTTTGTGGCACACGCTGGCAATGGTGTTTACCGTTTACGTGGTTTCAAAAGGTGTAAAAAGCGGACTGGAAAGGGCAATTAATATCATGATGCCTGGCTTATTTATCATCTTGTTGATTTTGTTGGGATATGCGGCGTCTTCTGCAGCGTTTGCTGAGAGTTTCCATTTCCTGTTTTATCCAGACTTCTCTAAATTGACATGGGATGGTGTGCTTGTCGCCATGGGGCATGCTTTCTTTACCTTAAGTATCGGGATGGGTTCCATGATGGTTTATGGGTCTTATTTGTCGAAAGAATACTCCATTCCCAAGGCCGGTCTTTGGATTGCAGGGATTGATACCTTGGTAGCCTTAATGGCCGGATTGGTTATCTTTTCAGTCGTATTTGCTAATCATTTACAACCAGGATCAGGGCCAGGGTTATTATTTCAGACGTTGCCGGTAGCTTTTGGAAAAATGTCTGGAGGTTGGTTTTTTGGAACCTTGTTTTTTGCATTGGTTATCTTGGCTGCATTAAGCTCAGCTATTTCCCTAATTGAGCCTGCTGTGAGCTGGTTTGAACAGAATTGGGGCATTAAACGCCAGAAAGCAACCCTGTTAATTGGTTCAACAACTTGGGTGATGGGGATTGGAACGATTTTGTCTTTTAACGAATGGAAAGAGTTTCACCTGATAGGAAATCGAACTATATTTGAGTCACTTGATTTTCTAACGACAAATATCATGTTGCCTTTAGGGGGATTATTAATGGCTATGTTTGTCGCTTGGGTGATGACACAAGCTCAGCGTGACGATGAAATGTCTTTAGCTTCGCCTTGGAAAGATATCTATCGTAATGTTCTTAAATACATTACACCATTGGCGATTTTAATCGTATTTCTATATAACTTGTTATAAGACTGTACCGCCTAGGAAAGCGCGCTCCTAAGCGGATCATTAAAGTGGGTGTTTGTTAGTATTGGGATGTGTACTCGTTCAATACCATACGCTGCATTTCAATATTTTCTTGAAGCATTTTGCGTTGCAACGTATGTGAATATCTCAGAATTGATTTCATGACATTGAAAACAACTCGGTTATTACTTTCCGCCAAGGCTTCAAAGTCATCTCGATGCAAAACAAGCACTTCGGATTCAATTCGTGCTCTTAAACGCATGGTGTGTGCAACACCATCAATAAAGCTTAGCTCACCAATCATTGAACCTGGCTTTAATGCATTGATGCTTAGTTCTTTGTCTGGGCCAACGGCCTTAAGAATATCTAGCTTGCCATTGATAAGAATATAAAGGCTGCCGTCAACGGTGTCCGCATCAAATAATATTTCGTTTTGCGCCAATTTTTTGTGCTTAACCACTTTAGACAAAACTTCGCAATCTTCTTCAAGTAGATCGCTGCCTAAAAGGGATTGTGCAATGACTTGTACATCAGCTTTCGCCATAGTTAAGAGTCTCCTTATTTTTGGATCACATCCAGTCTTTCGACTGGAAAGAAAATATCAAAAAACAGCCCAATTCCCAGCGAAAACAGCAGGATGATTATAAAAATAATCAAGATAGAACGAGCCAGTTTGTTATCAATAAATTTTTCTTTCCATTCCTCATTCTTAATGCTGGGCCAGATGACGATGAGGAATAATACTAGAACCAGAAGTTCGATGGCTATATACATAAGCTTAGTTTACCAATAGGTTTATCAATGTTTGGTAATAAATATTCGTTAATTTTTCTAAGTCCTTAACACTAACTTGTTCATTAACCTTATGAATAGTGTCGTTTAGTGGACCTAGCTCAATGACTTGTGCACCAGTTGGGGCAATAAAGCGTCCATCAGACGTTCCACCGCCGGTTGAAAGGTCAGGTTCGTAGCCCATTTCTGATTGAATCGCTTTTTTAATAGCCCGAATGAGTTCACCTTTAGCAGGTGTGATAAAAGGCATACCTGATAAATTCCAATCCAGTTCATAGTCTAATTGATAACTATCCAATATCGAGTGAACCCCTGACTTAAGTGAATCTGGCATTTGTTCAGTCGAGAAACGGAAATTAAAATCTAAAACACAATCACCAGGAATGACATTGGTGGCGCCTGTACCCGAATGAATGTTGGATACTTGGAAAGAGGTTGGGGGGAAGTATTCATTTCCATTATCCCAAACAGTTTCCGTCAGTTTTTGTAATGCTGGTGCGAGCGTGTGAATAGGGTTACGAGCCAACTCAGGGTAAGCAATATGACCTTGAATGCCTTTAATTCGTAACTTTCCGCTAAGAGAACCGCGGCGTCCATTTTTAATGGAGTCCCCAAGTTTTTTACTGCTTGATGGTTCTCCAACTAGGCAGTAGTCGAATTTTTCGTTTCTGGCTTCTAGTGTTTCGATCACTTTTACGGTGCCATCAATTGCAGGACCTTCTTCATCACTGGTAATCAAAAAACCAATAGAGCCCTTGCAGTTCGGATAGTTGTTTAAGAAACGCTGTGTCGCAATCATAAAACACGCGATACTGCTTTTCATGTCTGCAGCACCACGGCCAATCAACATTCCATTTTCTATCGAGGCAGAGAATGGCGGGTGAGACCATTTTTCTACAGGGCCGGTGGGAACTACATCAGTATGACCGGCAAACACAATAAATGGAGCTTCAGTTCCATAGCGAGCCCATAGGTTCGATACATCACCAAAGTTCATTTGTTCAGTTTTAAAGCCTAAAGGAGTAAGAAAATCAGAGATGAGTTTCTGGCAACCTTTGTCATCAGGTGTGACGGATTCGATTTGGATCAGTTGTTGCGCGAGTTTGATTGTTTCACTCATGTTCAATGTTTTATAGCTTCTTAAATTCCGAGTTATTTTAGGCTTTCATCGGGGCTTTGAGAAGCAAATAATCCTTATATGTCAAATTACATGACTTAATTTAAGTGTTCTTCATATTCTGCTTGGCTAAAGCCTATTAACAGAGATTTATTGCTTTCTAGCACGGGTCTTTTTATTAAGGTAGGCATTTCTGTTAAGACGGATAAGTCATTTCCAGATGTTAGCGCAGCTTTCTGTTCGTCAGATAGTTGCTTCCAGCTTGTGCTTCTTTTATTCACGAGGTGATCAAGTGGCACTGTCTTAAGCCATGTTTCAATGGTATCAAGGCTTAAACCCTGTTTTTTAAAGTCATGGAATTCATAATCAATATCATGAGATTCTAAGAATTTACGTGCCTTACGGACAGTATCACAATTTGGGATGCCATACATTTTCATGTTATTTCATACCTGATAACCGGAAAAGTCGATGATTATATAGGTTATTCTTCTCCATTTCCTTAAAAGCAATAAAAAACCTATAAAATCCGTGTTTTACATTGATGTAGTTTTGTATCTAATTCCTCAAGAGGGTATACTTACCGGCTTATGTATTTTTGATTTTTAAGAGACTAGATATATGACAATCAAGCGAATTGGACACCGCTATAGCGATGCTAAAACTGGGGCGACTTTGGATGTATGGTTTCCGCGTTCTAACAAAGAAATTGCTCGTAATTGCTTAGCATTACAAGCGGGTATCATTAAAGCCGATTTTGTAACAGTTGAAATTGATTCTGTTGATAGTGCGCCTAAGTCAGCTGAAGATGCTTATTTACGCCTTCATTTGTTGTCTGAGTGTGCTTATAAGCCGCACGAAATTAATCTTGATGGTGTGTTTGGACTTTTGACGAATGTCGCTTGGACTAGTGCCGGGCCGGTATTGCCATCCGAAGTTGAAAATCTTCGTGAAGCAATTGCGGATCAACCGATTCAATTAACGATTACTTCTATTGATAAGTTCCCACGTATGGTGGATTATGTTGTCCCTGAAGGTGTTCGCATCGGAGATGCAGATCGTGTTCGACTTGGAGCGCATTTAGCGCCAGGAACAACTATCATGCATGAAGGGTTTGTGAACTTTAATGCAGGGACCTTAGGACAATCAATGGTAGAAGGGCGAATTTCTGCAGGTGTTGTAGTCGGTGATCATACTGATATTGGCGGTGGTGCATCGATTATGGGTACTTTGTCTGGCGGCGGTAAACAAGTCATCTCTATGGGACAACGCAATCTGTTAGGTGCTAACGCTGGATTAGGCATTTCTCTTGGAGATGATTGTATTGTTGAGTCAGGTCTTTATCTGACTGCGGGTACTAAGGTGAAGATGCCTGATGGTTCTATTGTTTCCGCTCGTGATCTGTCAGGTCAATCGAAGTTGCTTTTCCGTCGCCATAGCCAAACGGGCCAAGTTCAGGCAATTATGACTGATGGTACAGTTTGGAGTGGCCTCAACAGCGTTCTTCACAGTAACGGCTAACCTTCTTGGTTTTGGCTGCCTGCCTCAATCTCACGAATGACTCGGCGATTTTCCGTCGAGTCATATAGTTTTCTCATCTCAAGGGTATTAAATGTCTAGGATATTAGGACTTGATCACGTCAGTATTCTTGTTAAAGATGCAGAAGCATCTCTCGAGTTTTATCAAAATCTACTTGATCTCAAAGTGTTGGAGCGACCAAATCTGGGGTTTCCTGGTTATTGGTTGGATTTGTCACAGGGACAAAGTCTGCATTTGATGCAATTGGAGAACCCAAACTTAGGTGTTGAAAGGCCTGAGCATGGCGGGAGAGACTTCCATTTTGCACTAAGAGTTGATGATATTGAGGTGTTTCAGAAGCGCCTTGAAGAAAGTGGCGTGCGTTATACCGCTAGCCGGTCTGGTAGGAGAGCTCTTTTTGTCAGAGATGATGACAATAATGCATTTGAACTTTTCGAAGTACCCGATTTATAGATTTATTCGATATGTTCCAGTAGGGTTGCGGTTAAATTTTCCTTAAAACTGGCGTCATTCATCTGGGTGTTGGTTGTTGAGCTGATTAGAAAAACATCTTCAGCTTTTTCACCAACAGTGTTGATTTTTGCGCCATGCACTCTAATTTCACATTGTTTAAACGCTAGCCCAATTTTTGCCAGCAAGCCTGGAATGTCTTTAGTGTGGATGGTCAACTCTGCCAGTTTGTCATTTACCTCAGTTAGTTGTATTTCGGTAGGGGTCTCGAATACACGTATTCTTCTGGGTTGTGGTTTTTGAACTCTTGGTGTTGGATTGGATAGGCTCAACTCATAGCGAAGCGTTTCTGCGATCTGATGTAAGTCGTCCTCAGTTTCCACATACTGATTGTCTCTGTCCAGCAAATAGATGATGACAAGCGTTTGTCTGTTAGTGCCGGAATAAATTTTCGCTTCTACTATGTTTAATCCTAATTTATCAATGACATTTGTGATCTGTGCAAAGAGATAATTGCGGTCAGGCATGTAGATAATTAACTCAGTGGCACCACGTTGAGTTTTACTTTCTAGGTTAACAAGGGTTTCTTTTGTTTCTGCTTTATAAAGCAGTTTGGTGATTCTTGATATTTCTGCTGAAGTTAACTGGTTGAAGAATTCTGTATTGTCAAATGCAGCCCAAAACTCCTGATATTCGCTGGTGTCTAGCGCTCTTTTTTGTAAAAGCTCGCGCGCGCGCTCTTTATTCAAAATGGCTTGTTTTGTTTTGTCTCTAGGTAGGGCGGTTGACTTGTCTAGTGCCTGTGTTGTGCTGTGGTATAACTGCAGGAAGAGTTGGTTTTTCCAGTCACTCCAAACCTCTTTTGAGGTTGCAAGAACATCCGCTAACGTTAAAAGATATAAGTAGTCCAGTTGTTCTTGTGAGCCTACCAATTTTGCAAATTTACTGATGACTTCTGGATCTGATAAGTCTTTCTTTTGCGCGACATAGGAAAACTCAAGGTGTTTGAGAACAAGCCAACTTAAGAGTTCAGTGTCTTTTTCAGACAGGTTATGTTTAAAGCTAAAGTTTTTTGCATCAATAGCTCCCAGTTCTTCATGGGCACCGTCACGCCCCTTGGCAATATCGTGAAATAATCCAGATAAAAGAAGTATTTCGGGCTTACAAATGTTTTTTGCGATTTGGTAAGCTGTAGGGAACTCATATGCATGTTCTTCCAAAAAGAAACGTCGAATATTTCGGATCACCAGTAATGTGTGCTCGTCCACTGTATAAGCGTGAAAAATATTAAATTGCATTAACCCTGATATTTTTTGGAAAACAGGAAGATAAGCTCCTAAAATGCCATAAGCATACATTCGTTTTAATGAGGTGTAGACGCCTTTTGGCTGTCTAAAAATTTCGATAAACAGCGCCTTGTTGATAGGGTCTGAACGAAACTCATTATTGATTAAATGTAGACTGTTTCTAATTAAACGTATTGTCCTAGAACGAATACCCTGTATGGATTGTTTGTAGTTTTCTAGAATGATAAAAATTTCGAGAAGGGCTGTTGGGTTTTTATCAAAAAGGTTGTCTTGCTTCGCATCAAGATAACTATCGATTAGCTGAAATCTAGGGTTTATCGTTTTAATGACTTCGTGTTCTGGCTTAAAGATCTCTTCCTTAAAATGCTGAATCAGTATTTCATTTAAACGAGCGATTGTGCCAACGTTTTGATAGTAAGGCTTCATGAAGCTCTCAACGGTTTTATTGATATCTTCTTCGTGGAAGCCAAATAATTCTGCCAGTTGTTGTTGGTATTCAAATAGCAAGCGGTCTTCATGGCGTTTTTTTAATCGGTGTAAGCCAAAACGAATTTTATTTAGGTACCAGTAAGCTTTGTGAATCTCTTGAAACTCTCGTAGGGAAATGAAATCATGTTCAAGCAAGCCTTGAAGTGAGTGTGCGCCAAAATGTCTTTTAGCAATCCAAAAAATGCTATGTAAGTCACGTAAGCCGCCTGGACTCTCTTTTACGTTTGGTTCTAGTTGATAGAAGGTATCTAGGTAACGTTTGTGACGTGCTTGTTGTTCTTCAAGCTTTGCTTCAAAAAACTCTTTGCTTGGCCAGAATGATTTATTGAGCCATATTTTTTGGAGTTTTTGTGAGGTTTCATAGTCTCCAGCAAGCCAGCGAGACTCTATTAAGCTCGTTGCTGTTGATACATCTTCTTTAGCATCCGCTATACATTCGGCAATGCTTCTTACAGAATGTCCGACATGGAACCCTAAATCCCATAGATAGGTAATAAAAATGGATATGGGTTCTTGTAATTTGTCGCAATTATCACCAAGGATAAGTAGATCGATATCAGAAAAGGGCTGTAATTCTTTACGTCCATAGCCACCGACGGCGACTAAAGAGACATCTTGTTGGTTTTCCTTCGGTAGAAAATGGTTCCAGATTTTGATAATGAGCTGATCAACGAAAGATGTTCGCTCCTTTAATAAGGATTCAATAGAGACATTGTTGTCAAACTTTTCAAACTGCTGTTGGTTAAAGTGTTCCAACAGCATTCTCCCGTTTTGTAGAGAAGTTTTTCTTGCATCATGTTGTAGGCTGGAGATGAAGTTTGGCAGAACGGGATTGTCAGACATGTATCTAGTTAGTCCATTAAAGTTTAAGGAAGAAAGGGGGTTTCGTTTTGTCTGAGTGTAAATGCTTCATAGCCACTTTCCGTCACCAGGATAGTGTGTTCCCACTGAGCGGATAGCTTTTTATCCTTTGTGACAACCGTCCAGTTATCGCCTAAGAGGCGAATATCTGATTTACCTAGGTTGATCATGGGTTCAATTGTAAAGACCATTCCTGGTTTAAGTACAATATTTTTTAACTCAGGTGTTCTATAGTGCAAAACTTGTGGTTCTTCGTGAAAGTCTGCTCCGATGCCGTGACCACAATACTCTTTTACAACTGAAAAGTTGTTTTTGTGTGCATGATCTTCTATGGCTGCAGCGACATCGTAGAGTGTCGCTTCAGGTTTAACCTGTTCAATGCCTAGCCACATGCACTCTCTAGCAACACGACATAAACGACTTGCATAGGGTTTTACTTCACCTACTTCAAACATCATGCTTGTATCTCCATGATAGCCGTCTTTAATGACTGTGATGTCGATATTGACAATATCTCCTTTTTTAAGGCGTTTATTGTAATCAGGAATGCCATGGCAAACGACGTGGTTAATGGATATGCAACTTGATGCTGGGAAGCCATGATAACCTAAGGTCGCAGGAATGGTTTGCTGTTCGTTGATCATGTAGTTATGAGCAATCTCGTTAAGTTCTCCTGTTGAAACTCCAGGGACAACATGAAGTGTCAGCATATCTAGTACGTCTGCAGCGAGTTTTCCCGCTACGCGAAGTTTTTCTATTTCTTCCTGCGTTTTTATCTTTATAGCCATTATTCGGGAACCATGATTTTGGAGCTTGAAATTTCATTGGGATTTTCAAAGGAGATGTCGAGTTTGTCGTATGACAAAAGACATGTGGCTTTAATCTTTTATGAAACTACAAGGTTTAAATTGAAATAAGTGTGGCGTTATGGTATAAATGCGCCGCCCATCGAACTTAGATGGCAATTTTAACAGAAAAAACCACACGCTTTCCAATACATCATTTGGGGTGCCTTAATTACCTGATAGCGGTAAGCCAAGCCATGCGGCTTTGTTAAAAGGGTTCGAATGATGGGAGATGCGGAGGCTTAACCCAAGAAATGGAGAAAAATCATGGCAAAAGTTACTATGCGCCAAATGCTTGAAGCGGGTGTTCACTTTGGACATCAAACTCGTTATTGGAACCCAAAAATGGGTGAGTACATTTTCGGTGCTCGAAACAAAATTCATATCGTAAACTTGGAAAAAACTTTACCACTGTTTAACGATGCTTTGAACTTTTTAGGTGGTGTTGCTGCGAAAAAAGGAAATATTCTTTTCGTAGGTACAAAAAGAGCTGCCGGTGAGTTGGTTGCTCAAGAAGCTCAACGTTGTGGAATGCCTTATGTAAACCACCGTTGGTTGGGTGGTATGTTGACAAACTTTAAAACCATCAAGCAATCAATTAAACGTTTAAAAGACTTGGAAACACAAGAACAAGACGGTACTTTTGAAAAAATTACCAAAAAAGAAGCTTTGATGCGTACGCGTCAAAAAGAAAAGCTTGAGTTGTCTCTAGGTGGTATCAAGGATATGCGTGCAATGCCTGACGCTATCTTCATTATTGATACAGGTAATGAAAAAATTGCTATTCAAGAAGCTAAAAACTTGGGAATTCCTGTAGTTGGTGTTGTTGATACTAATAATGACCCAAGTGGTATTGACTATGTGATTCCTGGGAATGATGACGCTGTAAGAGCGGTTTCTCTATATTTGTCTGCGGCGGCAGATGCAATTAACGAAGGTAAATCAACTATTACAACTGCGGTTGAAGGTGATGACTTCGTAGAAGAGAAAGCAGAAGCAGCAGAGTAATACAGACTCACTTTTACAAGGCCTGGCATTTGCTGGGCTTTCTTATTTTTAAATCTAAATATTGAGGAAATTAAGAATGGCAGTTACAGCTTCTATGGTAAAAGAGCTGCGTGAAATTACAAGCGCAGGAATGATGGATTGTAAAAAAGCTCTGTCTGAAACTGACGGAGATATGGATGCGGCAATTGAGTATTTGCGTAAGAAAGGTATGGCTGGTGCTGATAAAAAAGCTGGACGTATCGCTGCTGAAGGCGTAATTGCGATAGCCATTTCTGATGACAAGAAGAAAGCTGCAATCGTTGAAGTAAACTGTGAAACTGACTTTGTTGCAAAAGGTGATGAGTTTAAAGGTTTTGCAGATGAAATCGCAAAAATTGTTTTGAACACTGGCACTACAAATGTAGAAGCGCTTATGGGGCAAACAATGTCTAGCGGTAAATCAATTGACGAAACTCGTCGTGAACTGATTGCAAAGATTGGTGAAAACATGGGTGTGCGTCGTATTGAATTGATTGAAACTAATGGTCAAATCGGTCAGTATCAGCATGGTGAAAAGATTGGTGTTGTTGTTGCGATGGAAGGTGGTGGTGATGCACTAATTCGTGATGTAGCGATGCATGTTGCTGCTTCTAAGCCGACAGCCATTTCTGCGAATGATGTTGATGCTGAAGTGATTGAAAAAGAGCGTAATTTCCAAATCGAACAAGCGCAAAGTTCTGGTAAGCCAATGGAAATCATCGAAAAAATGATTGAAGGGCGTATGCGTAAGTATCTTGAAGAGATCACCTTGTTGGGACAATCGTTTGTTAAAGATCCTGATCAAACTGTTGAGAAGCTTCTTAAATCAAACAATGCAGAAGTAAAATCTTTTGTACGTTTGGAAGTTGGTGAAGGTATTGAAATTGAACAAACAAACTTCGCTGATGAAGTTGCAGCAGCTGCAGCAGCAATAAAAGGTTAATTCTTTTTCTGAAGTCACAGCGTGCATATTTATTTTGTGCATGCTGTGGCTTTTTTTATATGTAAAAGATATTTTTAAGTTAGATCCGTTGTTTTGGGTTACTTTAAAAATAGTTTTTAGAAAATAATTGGTTGAGGGCGCGTATGTCATTGAAGTATTCAAGAGTGTTGCTGAAGTTTAGTGGAGAAGCACTGATGGGGCCAGGCGACTTCGGCCTAGATGCAGCAACATTGCGTCAAGTGGTTGGAGAGGTAAAAACACTCAAAGGCTTGGGTGTTGAAGTAGGTATTGTTGTTGGTGGAGGCAATATTTTCCGTGGTGCTCAAATTGCTGGAGCGGGTATTGCTAGAACAACCGGCGACCAAATGGGAATGATGGCAACGGTTATTAATGCATTAGCCTTAAGGGATGTTGTTGAAGATATGGGAATGGATGCGGTTGTGTATTCTGCCATGTCGATAGAGGGTATTAGTCACGGTTTTCATGCTAATCAGGTACAAAAGGATTTGAAACAAGGTAAAGTGGTTATTTTTGCTGCAGGGACTGGTAGTCCTTTCTTTACAACAGATACTGCAGCGGCTCTTAGAGGAATAGAAATAGGTGCGCAGTTGGTGATGAAAGCAACAAAGGTCGATGGCATTTACACAGCGGATCCGATGAAGGATTCCAGTGCAGAACGTTATTCTGAACTTTCATTTGATGAGGTGATTGCCAAAAACTTGCAGGTAATGGATATGGCAGCCTTTGTTCTTTGTAGAGAACACAATATGCCAATACGTGTGTTTGATATGTTTAAAAAAGACGCAGTAGTCAGAATTGTTAAGGGTGAAGATGAAGGCACTCTTGTTCGTCCATAATAATTTAAGGAGAGAAAAATGATAAATGAGATTCATGACGATGCAAAAGGGCGCATGTCGAAATCTGTTGAAAATCTAGAATCTAATTTTGCCAAAATTCGTACAGGGCGAGCTCATCCTAGTATTTTAGATGCTGTAATGGTGGAATATTATGGTTCTGAAGTCCCGATTAGTCAGGTGGCTAATATTAATATAGAGGATGCTAGAACTTTAATGGTTCAACCATGGGAACAGCCAATGGTAGCGCCGATTGAAAAAGCTATTATGCAGTCAGAGCTAGGAGTTAACCCAGTTTCCAATGGGCACATGCTAAGAATTCCAATGCCACCGCTAACAGAGGAAAGACGTAAAGAGTTTATTCGTCTAGCAAGAACAGAAGCTGAGTCAGCAAGAGTTGCTATTAGGAATGTTAGACGAGATGCTAATTCGGATTTGAAAGACTTAAATAAAGATAAAGAAATTACGGATGATGAGCTGAGAAGAGCTGAAGAGAATATTCAAAAAACGACAGACTCCTTTATCTCTCAAATTGACAAGCTTCTATCTGAAAAAGAAGCCAGTCTCATGGAAATATAAGCTGAATTTAGAATGCTTTTACGGCATAATGGTTCGCTAGTCGTATAATCGGCCTACCCAAATGGTGGGCCGTTTTGTTTTATTTGAAAGCATAAATTTTATTTAAATATTTACCCTCATGAATCAGCCTAAACATATAGCCATTATTATGGATGGAAATGGACGCTGGGCAAAAAAACGTTTTTTGCCTCGTTTTGTCGGCCATCAAAAAGGGCTTAAGGCTGTCAAAAAAGTTGTTTCCCATTGCGCCGAACTGGGTATTGAGTCTTTAACACTGTTTGCATTTAGCACGGAAAATTGGAAACGCCCACAAGACGAAGTTTCAAAGTTAATGGGGCTTTTCTTAACAGCACTTCAAAGTGAAGTTGGGAAGCTGCATAAGAATAATGTTAAGTTGACAGTAATCGGTGACCAAACACCTTTTTCCGACGAAATAAAAAGACACATTGTTGAGGCAGAAAAATTAACTGAAAATAATTCCGGGTTAAAGTTGAATATTGCTGCGAATTACGGTGGAAGATGGGATGTTCTTCAGGCTGTAAAAGCTTGGCAGAAGTTAAATTCAAACCGTTCAATTGATGATTTAACAGAAGAAGATATTTCAGAAATGCTTTCTCTTGCGGGGCAAAGTGAGCCTGATCTGTTAATTAGAACGGGTGGGGAGCAAAGAATCAGTAACTTTTTGATTTGGCAAATGGCTTATGCGGAGTTTTACTTTACAGATGAGTTATGGCCGGATTTTAATGAAAAATCCATTGATTTAGCGATTAGATCTTTTTCGAATAGAGAGCGACGATTTGGAAAAACAAGTGAACAGGTAAGCAATGATTCAGACTAGGGTTTTGACAGCAATAGTTTTAGTTCTGATCTTTGGAGCAGCACTGTTTAAATTTGACTTGTTGCAATGGGTTGGATTTATCTTATTTGCTACTTTCTGGGCTGGCTGGGAATGGGCCGGGCTGGCTAGTGTTAATAACAAACTATTCAAATTGCTCTACGCATTTATTATCACAGCAACCTCATACCTACTGTATGTTTACTTTGACGATAGTTTTATTTTCCTTTTAGTGCCAATTGAGGTTGCTGTCATGGTCTTGATGGTGACTGTTTATCAATTAAAGAAGGGGAAGCGACTCGTTGGTAACTCGTTAGTGTTATTACTTGGATCCTTTTCAATCCTTCCGTTTTCACTTTCAATGATTACTTTTAGAGAAACATTTTCACCTGAGTTGTTGTTGTTATGTCTAGCAATTATTTGGGCAATCGATATAGGTGCATTCTTTTCAGGCAGACGTTTTGGCAAGAGAAGGCTGGCTTCTTTTGTCAGTCCAGGTAAAACATGGGAAGGTGTGCTTGGAGGTTTTCTTTTTGCTTTCGTTGTTGCTTACTTTGGTTTGTATTTTATTCAGCCTTATCTCCTATCAAGTGTTTTACAAGTCACTTTAGTGTTGGCAGGTATTGGTCTTCTATCAATTTATGGAGACTTGTTTGAAAGCCTATTAAAGCGTCAAGCTAATATTAAAGATAGTGGTGCGTTGTTGCCAGGGCATGGTGGGATTCTTGACAGAATAGATAGTCTATTATTAGCGATGCCTATCTTTTATGTTTTTTGGCTTTGGGTGAGTTAGTTTAATGACATTTCTTTGGTCTGCACTTGGGTTTGTTATTGCTATGGGATTACTCGTTGCAATACACGAGTGGGGTCATTTTATTGTTGCTAAACTTTTTAATGTTAAAGTCCTGACTTTTTCTATTGGCTTTGGGAAGCCACTGTTAAAGAAACGTATTGGAGAGACTCAATATCAACTTGCAATGTTTCCACTTGGTGGGTACGTTAAGTTTCTTGACGAACGGAATAGTGATGCAGTCTCTTCTGATGAAGATATGACCAGAGCATTTAATCGTCAAACAGTATTCAAACGGTTTGCAATTGTATTAGCAGGACCTTTGATTAATTTGGTTTTCGCCTGGCTTGTCTTTTCGTGGTTGTATTTCTGGGGGGTACCTGGAATGAAGCCTATTTTTGAAAAGGTTGTTCCGAACTCAGCATTGTCATCTTCTTTTCAAAGTGTTTCGAGCAATCTATGGCAAATTGAAGCAATAGATCAGAAGGCTACGAAAACTTGGAGAGCAGTGCATCAACAGTTACTGCTGGAAAGGCTTTCTGGTAAAGACAGTGTTGCAGTAACATTAAGAAGATTTTCGGAAGACACCCAAACTCTGCCAATTCAAAAAAATATTCTGCTGTCAATAAATGCGTTGGATTTAAATAACCCTAAACAGGATTGGTTAGCTCAACTTGGTTTTGTACCGTTTTCCCCAAGTCTTCCTCCTGTTATTGGAGAAGTGGTGCCTAATTCGCCAGCTTTTTCGGCAGGTTTCTTACCAGGAGATCGGCTAGAGGAGTTTAATGGAAGGAAGTTGTCAAATTGGTCTGAGTTTGCGACAGAAGTTCGTGCTAACCCAGGAAAAGAGATTGGTGTTGTTTTTTTAAGAAATGGAAATCACCATTTTATTAGTTTGAGGCTAGGTGAACAGGTCGTTGAAGGTAAATCTAAGGGAGTTTTTGGAGCAAAACTTCATATAGATGAGACGCTGTTCTCTCCATATCAAACGATGGTTTCATTTCCGTTTTTTGATGCCGTTCAAGAAGGTTTTACGCATTCCGCCAATCTAATAGAAATGACGTTAGATATGATTCAAAAGATGTTCAACAGAGAAGTTTCTCCTCGCAATTTGTCCGGCCCAATCTCAATAGCAGATTACTCTGGTAAAGCCTTAGAAAATGGTTGGGTAAGCTTTTTGAGCTTATTAGGGTTGTTAAGTTTAAGTCTGGGAATATTGAACTTATTGCCCATCCCTATGTTAGATGGCGGGCACTTAGTGCTGTATTCAATAGAAGCCATAAAAGGTGTGCCTATCAGTGATGGTGCAGAGCTTTTTGTGCAGAAACTGGGTTTTATGATAATTGTCAGCTTGACTATTTTTGCTTTAATAAATGATTTGGTTCGTATTTCAAATGATTAAACGTGTTTTTCTTATACTTGGGTTAATGGCTTCGTGTTTACTGGGCCCCGTTGCATATGCAGCAGATTTCAAAATACAAAAAATTGAGGTTGAAGGGAACCATAGAATTAGCTTTGAAACCGTCAGAAGCTACTTACCGGTTGATGTCGGAGACACGTTGACTACAAAACTCACAAGAGAGAGCTTAAAGCAATTATATGCGACAAAGTTTTTTCAGGACATTGCTCTTTACCAGCTTCCCAATGGGGTGCTGAAGGTGGTTGTGAAAGAAAGGCCTTCAATTTCAGATATTACGTTTGAAGGCAATGAGTTAATAAAAACCGATGACTTGAAGCAGGCGCTTGACGGTCTTGGTGTAAAGAAAGGCCGTATTTTTAACAAGAATCAACTTGTAAAAATTATTGTTGATTTGCGTCGTCAGTATCAAAATCAGGGCTATTATGCGGCTGACGTCAAGATTGATGTAGAAAAACTACCTAGAAATCGCGTTTCATTGAAAGTTAAGGTTGAAGAAGGGCAGCCGGCCAATATTGGTCGAATTACTCTAGTGGGAAATAAAACCTACAGTGATAATAAACTTAAAGGCACAATGATGCTTTCTGAGTCTGTGCTCATTGGTAATAATGATAAATATTCAAAGCCAAAGCTTCAATCTGATGAAGAATCCCTCAGGTCTTATTATATGGACCGGGGTTTTGCCGAGTTTAAGCTTGAATCCACTCAGGTGAGTTTGTCACTAGATAAAACTCAGGTGTTTATCACTATCAATATGAAAGAAGGTCCTCAATATACAGTTTCTAATGTGAAGTTTTCTGGAGAAACTATTCTTCGTAAAGAGGAGCTTAACAAATTACTGAAAATTCACCCCGGAGAACTATTTTCTCGTAGTCATATCGTTGCAACCGTGAATGCTTTGAGAGATAGGTTGAGTGAAGAAGGGTATGCATTTGCTAATGTTAAACCTATAACTGTTCTGGATAAAAACAATCGATTGGTTAGTATTGACTTCAGAGTTGAGCCTAAAGATAGAGTTTATGTTCGAAGAATTGTTATTAAGGGCAATACTCGAACACGAGATTATGTCATACGCCGCGAACTTCGTCAGTTTGAAAGTGCGCCTTACTCTTTAAAAGGTGTTAGACGTTCTAATACTCGACTGAATAGATTGGGGTATTTTAAGAAGGTCAATATTGATACCAAGCGTATCTCTAGGGATCAAGTTGATTTGGTTGTAAATGTCGAGGAACAATCAACGGGCTCATTCAATGCGGGGGTTGGATATTCGCAAGTGGATGGCGTGAATTTTACTATTGGCGTTACCGAGCGTAATGTCATTGGTAGTGGTTATAAAGCCAATATTAATAGTACTTATAGTAGTTCAACCAAATCCCTAGATTTGGGTGTTACTAACCCATACTTTACTCCTGATGGCGTGTCATTGGGTGGTGGGGTTTATGCTAGTGAAATAGATGCTGCAGAGCTAGGGGTGTCCGACTATACAACGAATAACTATGGAGTTCGTGTAAATATAGGATATCCGACTAGTGAATTTAGTAACTTGAGTTATGGGCTGAAGTTTGATGATCAAAAGCTTGTGTGTATCGACACTTTCAATGTATGTAAAGATTACACTACGACCTATGGGAGTCATTTTAATTCAGTGCGTTATTCAATGGGTTGGAGTTATGACTCAAAGAACTCTTTTTATTTTCCGACTGATGGGCAGTCAACAGGCGTGACAGGTGAAGTCACTATTCCAACCAGTTCTGAAGTTTCATTCTATAAATTGTACTTAGATGAAAGTGTTTATTTTCCTATGTCAGATAATTTTACCTTTAAGGTTAAAGGCAATGCTGCGTATGGTGATGGCTTAGGTAGTTATAAAGGGTTGCCATTTTATGAAAACTTCTATGCCGGAGGTATGGGATCCGTTAGGGGGTATGAACCAAACTCTTTAGGTCCCGTTTATGATTTGGCAACTCAAGGATCAGATAGTCCAGCTGGGGGGAATGTAAAATTGATTACAAGTGCGGAGTTAATTTTCCCGATGCCATTTATAGAAGACTCAAGTAATATCAGAATGAGTGTATTCTTGGATGCTGGTAATGTTTTCAATGGTTTTGATACTGTAAAAATAAAAGATTTTCGGGCTTCGACAGGGATATCAATGGCTTGGATTACCCCGGTAGGACCATTGGCATTTAGTTTGGCAAAAGCGCTTAACGATAAACCTGGAGACAAAACACAAGTGTTCCAGTTTAACCTTGGCGTCCCGCTTTAATTTGCTGCCTATAAAGCTAGGTATGCACAAAAAAAATCGTTTACAATTAATCCGTTTGATTTTAAATAAATAAGGAATTGGTATGCGTCGTTTACTTGTGGTTCTAACAAGCATTATGCTGTTTTCCCTTTCAGCCAATGTTCAGGCCAAGGATATGAAGCTTGGTGTCGTAAATGTCGGATTGCTATTAGAAAAGGCACCTCAAGCTCAAAGTGCGAGCAAAAGCCTAGAAAAAGAGTTTGGGCCTCAGCAAGCTGAGTTAACTCAGCTTGCAAAAAAACTGGAAGCAAAGCAAAAAGATTATCAAAAAAACAAACTAATTCTTTCCGATGCTCAGAAAAGTGCGTCAGAGCGAGAAATTAGTCTAATGACTAGAGATATTCAAAGAAAAAGGAATGATATCCAAGAGCTTGTGAATATCCGTAGAAATGAAGAACTGGCTAAACTCCAGAAAATCGTCAATCAAGGCATTAAAGCAATAGGTAAGAAAGAGGGATTTGACCTGATTTTATATGAAGGCATTGCTTATACCAATAATAGTCTAGATGTCACGCAAAAAGTTTTGGATTATTTGAGAGAAGAGGATAAACAGCAACGAGCAGGTTTTAATAAATAAAGGGAATTGGTTTGAAACTTTCTGAAATCGTTGAATGGTTATCTGAATGTGACATTAGCTCCTATGTGATAGGGGATGAAACACAACAAATAGTTCAAGTTGCTGGTTTGACAGATGCTCAGGATGGAGAAATTAGCTTTTTTTCTGATAAGCGTCGATGCAATGAGCTCAAATCTACAAAGGCTTCTGCTGTTTTGATTACCAAGGAGATGGCTGATCAAACGAATGCAAATAAAATAGTGGTAGATGTTCCTTATGTCGCTTATGCCTACATTGCGCAAAAATTGAATCCCTCAAAAATTCATCCTGGAATCCACCCAGAGAGTTTTGTCGCTTCTAGTGCCATTATTCCAAGCAGTTGCCAAGTTGACCCCGGTGCTTATATAGCAGAAGGCGTTCAAATGGGAGAAAACTGTGTTGTCAACTATGGTTCTGTGATTGAAGAAGGAACTGTTTTAGGTGATAACTGCCGGATTTATCCTAATGTAACCATTATGGATAATTGTGTACTGGGAAACTCTGTAACTGTTGAGTCGGGAACGGTTATTGGAGGACAAGGTTTTGGCTTTGCAAACCAAAAAGGGAAGTGGATTAGAATTCCACAGCTAGGGCGCGTCATAATAGGCAGTAATTGCTGGATCGGTAATAATTGCACTATTGATCGTGGTGCACTAGAAGATACGGTTATTGGCGATAATTGCATATTAGATAGCTTAATTCATATTGCTCATAATGTAGAAATGGGAGCTGGTTGCGCTGCAGCTGCTCAGGTAGGAATTGCAGGCAGTACAAAAATTGGAAACTATTGTGTGTTTGCTGGACAAGTCGGTGTAAATGGACATATTGAAATTGCAGACAAGGCAATGTTTAACGCAAAATCAGGTGTTACACATTCAATAAAAGCACCAGGTAGCTATTCTGGATTTCCTGCTGTAGAAACTGGAAGTTGGCAAAAAACGACAGTAAGACTGAAAAATCTGGAAAAAATGAGTAAACAGATTAAGCAGTTAGAAAAAGAATTGGAAAGTATAAAAAAACAATTGGAAGATTAACCATGTTATTAGACGTTAAAGAAATTTTTGAGTATTTACCTCACCGCTATCCGTTTTTACTTGTTGATCGCGTTACCGAGTTTGAAGCGGGTAGTTATTTAAAAGGGTATAAGAACGTCACTTATAATGAACCGCAATTTACAGGGCATTTTCCTGATAATCCTATTATGCCTGGCGTTATGATTATTGAAGCTATGGCGCAGTGTACTGGAATTCTTGCATTTAAAACGCAAGAAGTTAAGCCTGATGGTACATCTATGTATTATTTAGCTGCTGTTGATAATTGTCGCTTTAGAAAGCCAGCAATTCCTGGTGATAAATTAGAATTTGAAGTAAAAACTGTCAATAATAAAAAAGGCATTTGGAAGTTTGAATGTAAAACTTTTGTTGAAGGAAAGATTATCGCATCATGCGATATGTTGTGTGCGGAACGTAAAGTTTAATGACCTTTAAGGAATGAGAGTTTTGATTCATCCGACAGCAATAATTGACGATAGCGTAATTTTGGATGAAGGCGTCTCAGTTGGCGCCTATGCAGTCATTCAAGGAAGTGTTACGATTGGAAAGAACACTATTGTTGAACCCCATGTGGTTATTTCAGGTCCGACAACAATTGGAGAAGGGAACCACTTTTTCCAGTTTTGTTCAATCGGTGCCGCGCCGCAGGACAAAAAGTACACCAATGAACCGACAAAATTAACCATTGGTAATAACAATACCTTTAGAGAAAATGTGACTGTCAATCGTGGTACCGTACAAGATAGAGGCGAGACTACTATTGGTGATAATAATTGGGTTATGGCTGGTGTGCACATTGCTCATGATTGTATTGTCGGAAATAACACTATTATGGCTAATGCTTCGGCATTAGCTGGGCATGTTACGGTAAGTGATTGGGCTATTTTAGGTGGATATACTTTGGTTCATCAGTTTTGCCATATTGGTGAGCACAGTTTCTGTGGAATGGGAAGTGTCATCAATCAAGATGTCCCGAACTTTGTTACCGTTTCCGGAAACCTTGCAGGACCCAGAGGCCTTAATGTAGAAGGTCTGAAGCGCCGAGGTTTTACCCGCGAGCAGATTAACTTGGTAAAAAAAGCCTATCGAGCTTTGTATCGAACCGGCTACCGCCTAGAAGAAGCGATTAAAGAAATCGAATGTATCAACGATGAGAAAGATACGCTTTCATCTCTAATTAAATTTTTAAAAAACTCCTCTCGTGGAATCGTCAGATAATATTATGACTGAAGTCGAAAAGCCTGTTTTTGCAATGATTGCAGGCGAAGCTTCGGGAGATTTATTGGCGGCAGAGTTAATAAAATCCCTTAAGCTCCGTTATTCCGATGCCAAGTTTGTTGGTATCGGTGGCCCAAAAATGATTGCCGAAGGCTTTGAAAGCCTTTATCCCATGGAAAAACTGTCAGTCATGGGGGTTTCTGAGGTCATTAAACACCTGCCTGAGTTGCTTAAAATCCGTAAAGATATTATTCGAACTTTTTTGGAATTAAAGCCAAATGTGTTTATTGGTATTGATGCGCCAGACTTTAATTTTAAAGTTGAAGAGACTTTAAAGAAATCAGGAATAACCTCTATACACTATGTTGGACCTTCCGTTTGGGCATGGCGAGAAAAGCGCTTAAATAAAATTAAGCACCAAGTAGATGGTGTGCTGGTTTTATTCCCTTTTGAAACGCCTTATTATGACAAGTATGATATTCCCGTAAAGTTTGTAGGGCATCCCTTAGCGAATCAGATCCCTGAAGCATCTGATATGCAAGAGTCTAGAAATACTCTTCGATTGCCCTTTGACGCGAATATAACTGGGCTTATGCCTGGCTCAAGAATGTCTGAAATCAATATGATGGCGGAAGTCTATGTTAAGGCTGCGGTGATCCTTTCGAAAATTTATCCGGATATGATATTTATTGTTCCTTGTGTGCATGACAAGGCAAAACAACGCATACAAGAAGCTGTCGACAAGTATGGTAAGAAATTGAATATTCACCTATTTGACCGTCAGTCAGATGAAGTTATTACCGCCTCAAATCAACTTATTGTTACATCCGGTACGGCGACATTAGAAGTTGCCCTACACAAGAAACCATTGGTTTTGGCAATCAAGTTACATCAAATCTCTTATTGGATAATGAAATTTTTGGCAACAACCCAATGGATAGGATTGCCGAACATTTTGGCTCAAAAATCAGTTGTTCCCGAATTAATACAACAAGAGGCAACGCCTGAGAAAATAGCTCATGCACTGGGAGCTTTAATCTCTACACCAGAGTTGAGGCAGCAGCAAATTGAAGCTTTTGAGCAACAGTATAAACAACTCAAACAAAATGCTTCTGAACTGGCAGCAGATGCGATTGAGTCTTGGGCAGGCTTAAAAAGGTAAGGTGCGTTGATGGATGTGAATTATCAGCTGGACTTACCTGTTGAGCGCTTGGTGGGAGTTGATGAAGTTGGAAGAGGCCCTCTCGTTGGAAATGTGGTTGCAGCTGCAGTTATTCTGCCGGCAGATTGTAAATTGCGATTGGTTGACTCCAAAAAACTAAGTGAGCAAAAGCTTCGACAGCTATCTAAAGAAATCAAGTCCATCGCTGTCGATTATGTGATTGCCTCGGCCTCACCCGCAGAAATTGACGAGTTAAATATTCTTCACGCCACGATGTTGGCAATGAAAAGAGCAGTTGAAGGATTAAAGTCCGATTTTGATAAAGTCTTGGTTGACGGAAATAGGTGCCCGAAAATCCACTATGCATGTGAAGCAGTGGTAAAAGGAGATGCTAAAGTTCCCTCGATCAGTGCTGCTTCGATATTGGCCAAAGTTGCACGCGATGAAGAGATGATTGAATTGGATAAAATTTATCCTCAATATGGCTATGCCAAGCATAAAGGTTACCCGACGAAAATGCATTTGGAAGCAATTGAAATGCATGGATTGATTGATGGATATCGGCAAAGTTTTAAGCCAATAAAATCCCTTTTGGAGAACGGAAGCATTTGATATTGCTTGCGCCTTACGTAATTTTTGTTAATCTAATATTTGGTTTGAATACGATTTCCAAAGGTGGAAGACATGAGTACAACACTAGAACAAGTTGAAAAAACAGCTCAGCTTAGTAAAAACAACCAGCTTAGTCTGATGATTTTCCAGGTTCAATTTCCAAGAGAAGGGTATGAACCACCTTATTATGGGATGAATGTATTTAAGGTTAGAGAAGTCCTTGAAGGTCGCGCCTTTGAAGTTTCTGAAATGCCTGAGGCCAATCCGTTGATAGAAGGAATGGTTGAATTACGTGGTGTCTATCTTCCCGTCATTGATTTGCCGAAATGGATGGGATTTGATATGACGGAGGAAGAGAAAGAAAAGTCCATCATCATCGTATCAGACTTTAGCCATAATTTTGTTGGGTTGAGAGTTGCCCATATTCACGGTGTTGAAGAAAAGAATTGGTCAGATATCAAGCCCGCATCTAACTACAATATCAATGTGAATACTAATCAAGTCATCAATCACACCTATCTCGAAAACAGTGAAAAGCTTTGCTTCATTCTAGATATTGAGAAGCTATTGATTGAAGCCATGCCGACTATGGCGGAGAAAATATTTTCTTCAGCGAAATCGGTTGGTAATGAAAGTTATGATTTTTGTGACCAAGTTAAAGAGAGAACTATTCTCTTTGCTGAAGACAGCAAGGCAATACAAAAATATATGGGCATGGTGTTTGAGCAGCTAGGGTTGAAATATCAAGCGTTTGATAATGGCAGGTTGTTACTGAACCACTTGGATAGTCTTGAAGATACAAGCAGCGTTTCAATGGTCTTTACCGATTTGGAAATGCCCGTTGCTTCAGGACATACTGTGATCAAAGAAATCCGTCAAAATAAAAAGACAAGTGCGCTACCGATTATAGTTCATACCTCGATGACCAGTGAAAACAATAGCCGTGAAGTGCTTTCGATGGGCGCTGACTTTTTTGTGGGGAAGGTCGATACTACATTAATTGTCGAGACCATTAAAAAGGTAGAAGAAAAGTATTTTGCATAAAATCTGCCAGGTTGGGGTTGTCGTCCTAAATAGCAGATATAAAAAAAGGCACTGATCAGGTGCCTTTTTTATTCGTCATGCTTTTAAATTAGCGTTGACGTGCTTTGAAACGTGGGTTTGTTTTGTTGATAACATAAACCTTTCCACGACGTCTAACGACTTGGCAGTCTTTATGACGTGTTTTTGCTGATTTTAATGATGATAAAATTTTCATAACTAGATATCCAATTTTTAAGTTTAGTGTCTTCTTCAAGACTTTCAAATTTGAAAGTGGGAATTTTACCGATTTTCAACGAAATGTCTAGTTTTAGCGTAGGTTTTTTATTAGAATTCGGCAAAAATAATGATTTTCGTTTCGTTAGGAAGTCATTATCTCACCTACGATCTGTAAAAACAGAACTCTAAACATCTTCATGGAAGGCTAGACTAAATTTTGTCTTTAATCACAGAAACTCAAGATCTGCTAACAAACGACTCAAAGCTTAAGCGATTGATTACCGATTTTGAAGTGCGGTCTTCTCAGCTAGAAATGTCCCTAGAGGTCGCGAAGTCCATTGAAGAAAAAAGTGTTTTATTGGCAGAAGCGGGAACCGGAACGGGGAAAACCTTTGCCTATCTCATTCCCGCGCTGCTTTCAGGGAAAAAAGTCATTATTTCGACTGCAACAAAGAACCTGCAAGAGCAGTTGCTATCAAAGGACATACCCTTAATTAAACAACTTTGTGGCTTTAAGGGCTCCGTTAAGCTTTTGAAAGGTCGAGAAAACTATCTTTGCCCGCAACGGCTTGAGATTGCCGAAACAACAGAACAAAATACACGTTCTGTCTGGCAGAAACTATCTCTAATTCATGACTGGATGGAGAAAACGCATGCTGGTGATAAAGCAGAATTAAACACCCTTGATGAAAACGATCCCATTTGGCACAAGGTGTGTGCCAGATTAGAATTTTGTCAGGCTAATGGTTGTCACGCCGACTCTGATTGCTTTTACCCGAAGGTGAAGCAGGATGCTGTAGAGTCAGATGTTTTGATAGTCAATCACCATCTGTTTTGTGCAGACTTGGCGTTAAGAGAAAACGGGTTTGGAGAGCTACTGCCTGAAGCAGATGTGTATATTTTTGATGAGGCACACCAGTTACCAGACATTGCCGCACAATTCCTCGGGTTTACCTTATCCAGAGGTCAGTTTGATGAACTAGCTCGTGATATGCGAAATGCCGTTGTCCAAGAGGCAAAAGAAGCGGCAGATATGTTGGATGCCGCCAAGCAGTTAGAGCTATCGGTACAACAGTTTAATGAAGTACTCGGTAAATGGGAAAAACGTTGGAACTGGGAAGCCTTTTCGGCGCACCCTAAATCAATTGAGAGCTTGGATGCAATTCTGAATTGTCTCAAAAAGATAGAAGATGGACTTAAGCCTTTTTTGGATAGAGGAAAGTCAATTGCCGCAGTTCAAAAGCGCGCACAGGATATGGCGGACCAATTGAGGCGTTGGCTAACTTCAAGTACACAAAACGAAGTACGTTGGGTTGATTCTTCTCAAGCGCGTTTTAGATTGAACTTTACGCCGATGAGCGTGTCTGAACCCTTTAGCAAGCAAAGAGATATTTTAGGTGGCGCTTGGATTTTTACATCGGCAACCTTAAGTGTAAATGGGCAGTTCGATTACTTCTCAAGGCGCTTGGGGCTTGAAGAAGGGCGTGCATTGCAATGGGACAGTCCGTTTGACTATTTAAAACAAGGCTTGATTTATCATCCTGTCGGGTTACCTGATCCAAAATCGCCTGACTATATCAAGATATGCTTAAGGGCTATATGGCCGTTGCTGCAGGCCAGTGAAGGAAATGCGTTTCTTTTATTTACCAGTCATCGCGCCTTGATGGAAGCCAATTCAATTTTGAAAGATCATTGGGATGGTAGCTTGTTTGTACAAGGTGACGCACCAAAGCACGATTTATTGCTTCAATTTCGTAAGTCCTCGAGATCAATCTTACTGGGAACAAGCAGCTTTTGGGAGGGGGTTGATGTAAAAGGGGATGACCTTAAATTGGTGATGATTGATAGAATTCCTTTCATTCCGCCTGATGATCCTGTGGTTCAAGCAAGAGAAACGGCCCTTAAGCAGCAAGGCTTGAATGCTTTTTATGCATTTCAAATTCCAGAAGCCATTATTGCCCTTAAGCAAGGCACGGGCAGGCTTATACGCTCCACGGAAGATAAAGGGGTTTTGGTGTTATGTGACCCCAGAATTATGACAAAGCCTTACGGAAAGGCGATAATAAACAGTTTGCCAAGGTTCAGGTGGGTGTATGAGCCCACCGAGGCGAAGCAACTGCTAAAAGGTATGTCGGAAAGAGAAAATGACTAAAGCAATAGAACCAAAAATACTTGCAATTGATACATCAACCCAAGCCTGTTCGGTCAGTTTGGAATATGACAGCACATCATATACTGAGTTTGCGATGACACCACAAACGCATGCCAATCACGTTTTACAGATGGTTGATAGTGTGCTTGAACGAGCTGGAGTTGAAGGCAATGATTTGGATTGCTTGGCGCTCAGTGAGGGGCCAGGAGCATTTACTGGAATCCGTATTGCTGCTGGGGTGGTTCAGGGGCTGGCCTTTGGGTGGAACAAGCCTGTAATTTCCATTTCAACATTGGAAGCCGTTGCATGGCCTATGTTGAGCAATCACTCAAATAGCAAGGTTGCGGCGTGCTTGGATGCCAGAATGAGAGAGTTGTACTTGCAAATTTGCTATTTGCAAGACGGGAAAATGACTTCAGAACCCGCACAATTGTTATCTGAAGCAGATGCATTGGTCAAAATTCAATCTGAGAATGTTTTGTTAGGTACAGGGGATATCACAACTGAGTTTTCTGAGCTTGTAGCAAAGTTCGATCAATGGGAAGAAAGGTTGCCAAGTGCTGAAGCAGTAGTGGACATAGCCAAGCAAAGAGTTCCATCTGCGAAAAGTGTTTTGGATAGTGTGCCTTTACCTGTTTATCTAAGAAATAATGTGGCTGAGAAGCCTAAATGATATTGGCTAACAAATAAGATATTGCAGAGTTTATCCACACTTTCTAGCGATTACTTAAATTATAATGCCTTCATATATTGTGCCTTGGAGCTTAATTTACCTAGCAGGTATTGTTGGTAAGGCTTTGATTTTAATTAGAAATTAAAGAAGAAAAATTATGAAAAAAATTCTAATGTTTAGTTTGCTGTCGGTAATGCTGACTGCGGTCTCTTCTGCTTACGCACAGCAGTTCAAAGTGAATGATACTATTTTGATCGCCTTCCCTGCGAATAACATCAAAGATGATGCTTATATTGTTGGTGTTGTGAGAAAGATCAGACCTAATGGTGACTATCAAATCGCTGTTCAAGATTTTGTAGAAGGACATGATTATGGTATTTCATGTCAGCCAATTGCTGTCAACAGCGAAGGTCAAGATACTGGGCAGTCTGGTTGGCAAATTTGGGGTAAAGACCATACCAAACTTCGTACTCAAGGCTTGGATTATATCGTGCCAGCCAAAAGAGCCATGCCATTGCGTATAGGGCAGTTAAACTTTATTGATCGCTATAATGTGTATGTGCTTTATTCTCGATGGAAGTCCAATGCACCGGTGCTATCGATCGACCGCATCAAAACAGCTGAAAACGACGCCAAAATGGCGGGTATTTCTCCTATGATTCCTGCATTGGAAATTGCAATTCTTGACAGACAAAGCTATTACGATAAAGTCACAGGGATTCCATATCAACCAGAAGAATCAATTCCACATTTAGTTAAGTTGTTTGATTATATTCAGACTCAGCTTAAGCAAGACCCTGAGTTGAACAAACTATGGCGCGCAAAAAAACGTGATTGGAAGAAGATCAATGAATCCATGAAAACCTACTTTTTAGTGGATGCGATTGATCAGGCTGTTTCAAATGCAGAGGGCTGTTTGTCGGAAGATACTGAAAAAGCCGACCCTAAAGAGTTGAAGAAACTGAAGTCTCAGTTAAAGGCTTTAGGCATCAAAATATAAACAGGTTTTTTGCCTTGAATAAAAAATGCAGCGTTCGCTGCATTTTTTATTTGTGAATGGGCAAATATTTAGTTCGGTAGCTTGTAATAGGTTTTGTTGAGGTAGTCGACAACTTCGCTGACTTCATCATCAAACCAGCCGACATTCAAATTGTGGTTGCAAAAGTCAACTGCACGCTTCAAGTCTTTTATAGACTGAATGTTCATTCGGATGGTTTTGTCCGTGTTATAGCCTAATCTGGCATGGCACCTCATGCAATTCGCATCATCATGAAGTTTTTTTCCTGGCATAATGCTGTCATCAGATTGAGCAGAAAAGCTAAAACAACAGGTAAGTATGATCAAAGAATGTTTCCACATAGCGCACCTCGCGGGATAAAATTCATCCTTAATTTCCTATCAGTTTACTCGGTTTTCCTATATCATCAATTGCTTTTTTTTATTTTTATAATAAATAAGTCTTATATTATCAAACGGTTATGAGAGAAAGGTCATGGTTGAACAAACGTATATAAAAGGCAAAGATGCCTGTCTTGAAGATTCGATTTTGAAAATGCATCGATTATTGGATGAGGCTGGTTTTGAAATTGAAGAAGCCTCATGGTTAAACCCTGTGCCAAACGTGTATTCGCTGCATATTCGTGATAAAAACTGCCCGGCACTTTTTACGAACGGGAAAGGCGCAAGTCGAAAAGCTTGCTTGGCAAGTGCATTGGGTGAGTTTTTCGAACGTTTGGAGACCAATTATTTTTTCTCAGATTTTTTCCTCGGTGGACAAGCTGATAGGGCTCATGAGTGGCTCTACTTTCCAAATGAAAAAGCGATTGAGCTTAAAAGGTTTAAAGATGTTTTGACGCCAAGTCTTTGGCAATTCTATGACCCATACGGGGAGATGGCCGCGACAGATTTTCTCAGCCTGAATGATGATGTCAACACTATCCGTTGCTTACCTATGAGACAGGTATCGACAGGAGATACTGTATATTTCCCGATGAACTTATTTAGCAACCTATACGCTAGCAATGGTTTGTGTGCAGGTAATACGCATGTTGAAGCTCAAGTACAAGGGCTTTCGGAAGTGTTTGAACGCTGGGTGAAAAGAAAAATTTTGGTGGATAACTTATGTATCCCTGAGGTTCCTGAACATGTTGTCCTAAAGTACCCTCAGGTTGTCGAGGCAAGAAAAAAACTGGTTGAGCAGGGAGTAGAGGTTTCCATTAGAGATGCTTCTCTTGGCGGGAAGTATCCGGTTATGAACGTTACACTCTTTGATCAAAGTTCGGGGCAATGTTTTGCGTCATTTGGCGCGCATCCCATTTTTGAAGTCGCACTTGAACGCACCTTAACTGAATCTCTACAGGGACGAAGTCTTTCCAACCTTGATGGTTTTCAAACGCCAATATTTGACGAACAATTGGTTGCAGATGATGAAAATATCGAAAATCACTTTATTGATTCGAGCGGATTGATACACGCTAAATTCATTTCAGATCAATACGACTATGAGTTCTGCGAGTGGGACTTTAGTGGCACGACGCAGGAACAGTTCGACTTTCTGGTTAAAGCAATACACGAAGAAGGTAGTGATGTTTATGTGACAGAATATGAACATTTTGGGGTGCCTGCAAGCAGAATTGTGGTGCCCGGCATGTCTGAAGTTTTTCCGCTTCAAGAATTGGTGGACAATAATCAAAATAGAGGACGGGCGTTACGAGAAGTGCTTAACAGTCTTGCCGAAAACCTTTCAATGCAGCAGTTTGAAAAAACGTTAGATGCTTTGAGTGAACTTGGTTTTTCAGATCATCAAGGTGTGGCAAATCTCATTGGCTTGTTGCCAGACGGTGATAGTTATTGGAAAAAGTTTAAGATTGTTGAGCTTGAAATGTGGTGTCTGCTGGCAGTAAAAGACTATGAGCAGGCACACGAAAGACTGCAAGACTGTTTTTATTTCGTTGATGATGAAGGCATGAAGATGCTATACAAGGCACTTTCATTTGCTTTGGAAATTGTGTTTAGTGATGAAATGGAATTCTATAGTTTTGACATGCAGAAAAAACTTTTTGGCACTGAGCTTGTCGATAGGGTGTGGCGCTATATAGAAGGTGAAGCTTACTTGGCTGATCTGCCCATTGGCAATAAGGCGTTTGAATTAAGTAAAAGCCATCAGGCCCTTCTAAATGTCTACCATAGAATCCAGGAATTTAAGCAAAAAGCGTTTTAAAACAGCTTTCAGAGATAAATTACGTTAATTTCAAAATGTTTGTTAAAATACGCCAATTCTATTTGAACTAAAAATGACACCTTGGAAAAAGAATGAAGTTAGATTTTTTGGATTTTGAACAACCTATTGCAGAGCTTGAAGCCAAAATTGATGAGTTGCGCCATCTAGATGGTAAAGATATGAATTTGATTCATGAAGTAACCGCGCTAGAAGAGAAGAGTAGAAGTCTGACGGAATCTATTTTTAGTAAACTTTCTGATGTACAGGTTGCTCAAGTTGCTAGGCATCCGCAACGTCCTTTCTTGTTAGATTACATTAAAGAAATTTTTTCGGACTTCACCGAATTGCATGGAGATAGAGCTTTTGCCGATGATCCAGCAATTGTCGGTGGTTTAGCGCGTATTGATGGTCGTGCTGTTATGGTTATCGGTCAAGAAAAAGGTAGAGATACCAAAGAGAAAATTTATCGAAATTTTGGTATGCCTAGACCAGAAGGTTATCGCAAAGCCCTTCGATTGATGAAAATGGCTGAGCGTTTCGGATTGCCGATCTTAACCTTTATTGATACTCCTGGCGCCTACCCTGGAATTAATGCTGAAGAACGTGGTCAGTCAGAAGCGATTGCCCGTAATCTGATTGAAATGTCTGAATTGAAAGTGCCGGTTATCTGTACTGTCATCGGAGAAGGTGGATCAGGCGGTGCATTGGCAATCGGTGTTGGCGACGTCACTATGATGATGGAATACAGCACTTATTCAGTGATTTCCCCAGAAGGCTGTGCCTCCATTTTATGGAAAGATGCTGGCAACGCTGCTGATGCCGCTACAGCATTGGGAATTACCTCTAGGCGATTGAAAGAGTTGGGTTTGATTGATGTGATCATTCCTGAACCACTGGGAGGTGCTCACAGAAACCCTCAACAAGCTGCATTAACACTGAAGCAGGCTTTAATTGACCAGTTAGATTTAATGGAAAACAGAGCCATTGATCAGCTTGTCGACAGCCGTTACCAGCGTTACATGAAATACGGTAACTTTGAACTGGCGTAATAAGCGGTTTAACCATGTTTTCTAACTCCGTTGAAAGGGCAATTGACCATTTTTTAGCGGAGTTACCTTCTCAACAAAAGATTGTTGTCGCATTTAGTGGTGGTAAAGACTCCATCGCACTTCTTCATTGTTTAGCTCAAAAAGCCGAAAAGCATCGCTTGACAGCTATATACATTAATCATCAACTTCAACCAAAATCAGACTCTTGGGGAAGCTTTTGTAGTGGTTTTTGCCAGGAAAATGGCATTACTTTTGAAGAATTGAAAGTCAAAATTGAAGCTAAGCATCGTAAAGGTGTTGAAGCGGTTGCCAGAGAAAGACGCTACGAAGTTTTGTTTGGTCAGGTGTTAAAACAGGCGGATGCTGTCTTGGTAACGGCGCACCATGTACAAGATCAAACGGAAACAGTATTGTTGAATGTTGTTCGTGGCACAGGATTGTTCGGTTTGCGTGCGATGAGCTACCTTAAAGTCTGGCATGTCGAAAAAGAAGCGATTGCGCATTATCGCCCGCTACTGAGGGTAGAGTTGCAAGCAATTAAAGACTACTTGCTAGAAAATAATTTATCTTGGATAGAAGATCCAAGTAACCAAGAAAATCAATTTAGCCGAAATTATATTCGGAATCAACTGCTACCCAATATCTACAACAAATGGCCAAAATTTAATGAAGCAATTGCAAGGTTGTCAGGTAATGCTTCTGAAGCTGTTGAATTGTTGCATGAAATTGGTGAACAAGACCTCTCAAGAGTTGAAAGCTCTAGTTTTAGTCTAGATTTGTCAAGGATGGCGGATGAAAGTTGGGCTAGACAAAAAAACCTGATTATTTATTGGATTCTGAAACAACAGCAGAAGATAGAGTTAAACCAAACTATTTATCTTTGGTTGAAAGAGGTTTTATGTTTAAACAATCCCAATGCGCATCCTAAAAGAATGTTGTCAAACCATTCTGAGATTCGAGTGGAAGGTAAAAAGATTTATTTTCTGGTAAATTTCAAAGAATCTTACAGGTTGGGGTATATTCCTGAAAGCTTTGAGTTTTTACACTTTGATGAAAAAAGCATGCTTAATCATCAAATTGCAGAGCGTTGGTTGGAAAGCCCTGTGGTTTTTAGATCAATCGAACTGGATGATTTTGAAAAAACTCCAGGGCTAAAGAAGTGGCTGAATAATAACCAGATTGTTTACTGGAACCGACATCGTTGGCCTGTTATTGAGATAGAAGGTGAGATTGCCGCTGTCTTGGGGTATTCTACGAATGAAAAGTTTAAGAGATGAAGCTTCAAATAACTGACCAAAATCTGCTGAATAGTTTGCTGTGTATAGCGACTTACGCTATAATTAGCTTCCATTCTAGCGGGCAAGTTCCTCTTGTCTCAAAACTCAGTTTTTAACGTCAAAAGTGATTTCATGACTAAATTTATCTTTGTTACCGGCGGTGTGGTTTCTTCTTTAGGAAAAGGTATTGCCGCAGCTTCTTTGGGTTCTCTTCTTGAGGCGAGAGGTTTGCGAGTCAGTATGCTGAAAATGGACCCGTATATCAATGTGGACCCAGGGACGATGAGTCCTTTCCAACATGGAGAAGTATTTGTTACCGATGATGGTGCAGAGACCGATTTGGACTTGGGTCATTACGAGCGTTTTGTACAGCGTAACTTTACCAAAAGAAACAGTTTTTCCACGGGACAGGTTTACGAAAAAGTCATTCGTAAAGAAAGGCGTGGTGACTATTTGGGCGGCACGGTTCAAGTTATTCCTCATATTACGGATGAAATTAAAAGTCGTATTCTGAAAGCAGCAGAAGGCTCTGATGTGGCACTGGTTGAAGTTGGTGGAACAGTGGGGGATATCGAATCCCTACCATTCTTAGAAGCGATTCGTCAGTTGGGTGTAGAAGTCGGGCGTGATAGAGCATTATTTATGCACTTAACCCTGCTGCCATACATCGCAGTTGCGGGTGAGGTTAAGACCAAGCCGACGCAGCACTCAGTAAAAGAATTGCGCTCAATCGGTATTCAACCTGATGTTTTGATTTGTCGTTCAGAAAGACCGTTAGAAGAATCGGAAAAACGAAAAATTGCACTTTTCACCAACGTTGAAGAGAAAGCTGTTATCAATTCTTTGGATGCTCGCACGATATATGAAGTGCCTAGAATGCTTCATGAGCAAGGTTTAGATGAAATCGTAGTGAATCGCTTTAGATTGGATGTTCCAGTAGCGAACTTGTCTGACTGGGATAAGGTTGTAGAAGCACAGCTTAACCCTGAAAAGTCGGTTGAGATTGCGATGGTCGGTAAATATGTCGATTTGACAGAAGCCTATAAATCACTGATAGAAGCCTTAACGCACGGTGGTATTCAGTTGAAGACCAAAGTCAATATCCACTACATTGACTCAGAAGAAATTGAACAGAAGGGTACATCGCTTATTGAAAATATGGATGCGATTTTGGTTCCAGGTGGTTTCGGCGAACGTGGTGTTGAAGGAAAAATTGCTTCTATCAAATATGCCCGTGAAAATAAAATTCCGTACTTAGGAATTTGTTTGGGGATGCAAATGGCTGTTGTTGAATACGCCAGAAACGTGGCAGGTTTGGCCAATGCACACAGTACTGAGTTGAATCCAAATACGCCGTATCCAGTTGTTGCGCTAATCACCGAATGGACGGATGAAGAAGGTAATACTGTTCAGCGAGATGAAACGGCTGATCTGGGTGGCACTATGCGTCTTGGCGGACAAAACTGTATTTTGTCAGACGATAGTAAGATACATGATATTTATGGGAAAACAGTTATTCGTGAGCGCCATCGTCACCGCTATGAAGTGAATGACGGCTATATTCCGCGCTTGGAAGGTGCAGGCTTGACAATTTCTGGCCGTTCGGAAGATGGAAATCTGGTCGAAACGATCGAAATTGCAGAGCATCCATGGTTCGTGGCGTGCCAGTTTCACCCTGAATTTACATCGACACCTCGCAACGGACACCCTTTGTTTAAAGCGTTCGTAGAAGCGGCTAACCAATATAAATCGAAAGAGAATAAATTATGAATCTATGTGGCTTTGAAGTAGGTATTGATAAACCTTTATTTTTAATCGCAGGCCCTTGTGTTATCGAGTCTGAACAGTTGGCAATTGATACTGCTGGTCAGCTTAAAGAGATGACAGATGCTTTAGGCATGCCTTTTATCTTTAAGTCGTCTTATGACAAAGCCAATCGTTCTTCGACAAAAAGCTTTAGAGGGCTTGGGATAGATGAGGGGCTTCGCATTCTTCAGAAGGTAAAAGATGAAGTTGGCGTACCTGTTTTAACTGATGTTCACGAAGATACTCCGCTTGAAGAAGTTGCATCTGTTGTTGACGTGATGCAAACACCAGCTTTTTTAGTAAGACAAACCAACTTTATCCAAAACGTGTGCCGCCAAGGACTACCGGTCAATATTAAGAAAGGACAGTTTCAGGCGCCTTGGGATATGGACCAAGTAGTTGCTAAAGCCAGAGAAGTCGGAAATGAGCAAATTATGGTTTGTGATCGCGGAACTTCTTTTGGTTACAACACTCTGATTTCGGATATGCGTGGTTTGGCTTCAATGAGAAGTACAGGTTGTCCTGTAGTGTTTGATGCTACGCATTCAGTCCAGCAGCCGGGTGGTCAAGGAACGACCTCTGGTGGTCAAAGAGAAATGGTGCCGGTATTGGCACGCGCAGCAATTGCCGCAGGGATTTCAGGTGTATTTATGGAAACACACCCTGATCCAGCGAATGCGTTGTCTGATGGGCCTAACATGTGGCCGCTTGGCAAATTAATGCCATTGCTAGAAACAATGAAGCGACTTGATGAAGTTGTTAAAACACAGGGCTTCATTGAAAACGAATTACTGTAAAACGCCAGTTGTCACTTGTGTGACATATTGGTTACGTAAAATGATTTGAATTTAAAAGTATTAACGAAAATAGGAAGAACGATTAATGTCATTGATTAAAGATATTAAAGCGCGTCAAGTGATTGACTCTCGTGGAAACCCAACTGTAGAAGCCGATGTTATTTTGGAAGATGGTTCTATGGGTAGAGGGATTTCACCTTCAGGAGCCTCTACAGGGTCTCGTGAAGCCATCGAGTTAAGAGATGGTGACAAGTCTAAGTTTGGTGGAAAAGGTGTTTTGAAAGCAGTTAATAATATCAACACTGAAATTAAGTCTGCTTTGATTGGTAAAGATGCGACGAACCAAGCTTTAATTGATAACACAATGATCGATCTTGACGGTACTGAAAACAAAGCGCGTTTAGGTGCAAATGCGATTTTGGCAGTGTCTATTGCAGTTGCTCAAGCTGCGGCTAAATCTAAAGGTCTTCCGCTTTATGCTTATTTGAAAACTGATGATTACAAAATGCCTGTTCCAATGATGAATATCATTAACGGTGGTGAGCATGCTGATAACTCAGTGGATTTCCAAGAATTTATGATCATGCCAGTCGGCGCACCAAGCATTACAGAAGCGATTCGTTACGGTGCAGAAGTATTCCACATGTTGAAAAAAGTATTGCATGACAAAGGCTACAACACTGCGGTAGGTGATGAAGGTGGTTTTGCTCCAGACTTGAAATCGAACGAAGAAGCGATTCAAGTTATTTTGGAAGCGATTGAAATGGCCGGTTATGTTGCTGGTAAAGATATCATGATCGCAATGGATGCTGCATCTTCAGAGTTATACAAAGACGGTAAATACTACTTGGCTTCAGAAGATAAGACACTTACCTCAGCTGAAATGGTTGACTTCTTGGGTGCATGGGTTGAGAAATACCCAATTATCTCTATCGAAGATGGATTGGATGAGTCTGACTGGGACGGTTTCAAGTTGCAAACTGAAAAGTATGGTGACCGTCTACAAATCGTTGGTGATGACTTGTTTGTAACCAATCCCAAAATCCTTAAAGAGGGGATTGAGAAAGGCGTTGGTAACTCAATCCTAATTAAGATTAACCAAATCGGTACTTTGACAGAAACTTTTGAAGCGATTCGCATGGCGAAAGAAGCTGGTTATACTGCTGTTGTGTCGCATCGCTCTGGTGAAACTGAAGATACGGTCATTGCCGATATCGCAGTAGCGACTGGTTCTGGTCAAATCAAGACAGGTTCTATGTCTCGTACGGATCGTATTGCGAAATACAACCAGTTGATTCGTATCGAAGAAGCGTTGGGTGACCAAGCGGTTTATCCTGGTAAAGACGCTTTCTACAACTTGAAGTAATCGAAAAGGAAATCGTTCTTTGAAAACGGTCTATGTTGTTCTTGGAACGGTTATTTTTTTGTTGCTGATTCGCTTATTGTCATCTGATGGTGGCATAAGCGATTACCTATCTCTTCAAAAAAAGCTGGGAACCTTAGAAGATAAAGTTCAACAGCTTGAATCTCGAAATGCAGACTTAAAAAAAGAAGTTTATGTCCTGCAATCACAGAAAAATTCAGTTGAAACCATTGCTAGACAAAAACTGGGAATGATTGGCAAAGATGAAGCCTTTGTTAAGGTAATAGAACTCCAGCCAGAAGCTAAGAATACAGCTGATGTCAGTCAAAAAAACAATCCAGAAAAAACTACATCTACAGCTGAAAAAGCTAAGTAAGTCTTTCTTGCGATATTGTCTTAAACTTTCTTGAGTTTTAGAAAAGCGTAGGTTGCGCCAGTTCCACCATCTTTTGGCTTTGCACTGCAGAACGCAATAATGTGTGGCCAATTTCTTAGGACTTGGTTGACAAGATTCTTTAAAACAGGCTGTTCTGTATTTGAGTGGTAACCTTTTCCATGAACAATTAACACGTGTTTTTGTTCATGCAACAACGCGTCACTAAGAAAATCGATAAGTTGTTTTTCAGCTTCAAGTTCAGTTAAGCCATGAAGATCAGTTGACCAGTTATATTGAAAGCTACCGTTTTTCAATGCTTTTAAGTCACTTTTGCTCAATGAGTAGCGTTGAAAAAACAGTGTTTCGTGCGCTGAAACTTTGTCTGCTGGCTCGTTATAGAGGTCTGTAGCGTTAAAGCGTGTACTCGAACGCATTGACTTTTTTGCGTTGACAGGGCGAGGCTTTACTTCCGCCGCAACCTTATTAGAAGACAGCTGCAAAGGGGTTACGTCACTCATTGCTTCCGCAAACAAACTTTTTTCATCACTATTCATTTCGTCATTGTTTCGAGTCATATTTTGAAGGCTTAGTTTTGAATCAGAACTTATGTGTATTTTAGCTTCACATTAAAATGAATGGTGTAGAATGTATTTCGTTTATTGCAGGTTACGCTTTCTAGTCTAAGCTGTGATCGGGTAATCTCTTTCAGTTTATTGTTTAAAATTATAAGTACATGAAAATCCTGCTTTCAAATGATGATGGCTATAACGCACCTGGTATACGTGCATTATACGAATGTTTAAATGCCACTGACTTTCATTCCGAGATGATGATTGTCGCTCCAGATCGTAATAGAAGTGCTGCCAGCAATTCTCTCACCCTTACAGAACCTTTACGCATGACCCAGCAGGAAGAACATATCTTCTGCGTTAATGGAACACCTACCGATTGTGTTCACCTTGCGGTTAATGGTGCGCTGGACTACCAGCCCGATATGGTTATTTCCGGTATTAATGCCGGAGCGAATATGGGCGATGATGTTCTATATTCAGGAACTGTTGCTGCGGCGACAGAGGGGCGCTTTTTAGGAAAACCTTCTATTGCCATTTCATTGTGTGGTGATCGTCACTTCGAAACAGCAAGTGAAGTTTTAAGATTGTTCTTGAAAGATTTCCATCACATGCCTCTGGATGCCGATACCATCTTGAACATTAACGTCCCAGATATTCCGGTAGAAGACCTTAAAGGGATAAAAATGACCAGGTTGGGTAAACGTCATTGCTCGGAGCGGGTCGTTAAGCACCAAGATCCAAGGGGGAATCATATTTTTTGGATTGGCCCTGCAGGCGAAGCTGAAGATGCCAGTGAAGGGACAGATTTTTATGCTGTCGAAAACGGTTATGCATCTGTGACGCCGTTGAAAATAGATTTAACGCATTATGACATGCTTAATAAACTTTCAGATTGGTTTAATTAAACGGCGATGAAACTCGACTTTTCAGAACTTTCTACCTTCACTCAACAACAAGTTATTTATCCTAATGAAGCTTTTCGAGACAACCAAGGTCTTGGGATGACTTCACAAAGAACCCGCAATCGTTTGGTGCAAAGACTGATCGATCATGGTGTTAATGATGCGGAGGTGCTAAATGCCATTCGAGTCACACCCAGACATCTTTTTTTGGATGAAGCGATGGCAACTCGGGCTTATGAGGATACAGCGCTTCCAATCGGTTATGGTCAAACCATTTCCCAACCCTGGGTTGTTGCCAAAATGACCTCTTGGCTTTTTCAAAATGGCCCGCTTTATAAGGTATTAGAGATCGGGACGGGTTCAGGGTATCAAACGGCAATTTTGTCACTCATGGCAAAACACGTTTACAGCGTCGAACGCATTGAACCTTTACTGAACCGTGCGCAGAATGTTCTAGCAAAACTAGAACTACACAATATAGATTTTACCTTGTCAGATGGACATTGGGGCTGGCCTAAGCACAAACCTTTTGATGGTATTATTTCAGCGGCATCACCTGCTAAAGTTCCTGAAGAGCTTATTGAACAACTCTGTGAAAATGGTCGTTTGATTATGCCGATAGGGGAAGAAAAACAGTACTTATACGGCTTCATCAAGACATCGACCGGTGTCAAAGAAGAGTGTTTGGGCGAAGTGTTGTTTGTTCCAATGAAAACAGGTCTAGTGACGGAGTCAGAATAACCATTATGAGAATATTCACCAAACTATACGACAAGGCAATTAGTTGGTCTAAACACCCCAAAGCACCTTGGTACCTTGCTGGAATGAGTTTTGCCGAGTCTTCTTTTTTCCCGATTCCGCCGGATGTCATGCTCATGCCGATGGCACTGTCCCAACCTGAAAAAGCCTATCGTTTTGCTTTGATTACCACGCTAGGCTCGCTATTTGGCGGGATATTGGGTTACTTAATCGGCTATTTGATGCTGGATGCCGTGCTGCCCATTATCGAGTCGATGTATTACCTTGATAAATATCATCAGGTAGAAGGTTTTTTCAATCAGTATGGTTTTTGGGTGGTGTTTTTAGCTGGGTTTAGTCCTATTCCCTATAAACTTTTCACTATTGCTTCAGGTGCAATGCACTTGGCAATCCTGCCTTTTATCATCGCCTCTCTGGTCGGGCGAGGCGCGCGTTTTTATCTGGTCGCTTTTTTAATGAAAAAAGGTGGCGAGAAATATGAGGCTCAAATTCGACGTTCGGTTGATTATTTAGGCTATGGAACAATTGTGTTAGTATTAGGTTACTTGCTAATCAAACACCTGAATTCATGAGACGAAATAGCCTTCGCATCGTTAGAAATTTGCTTTTGATGCTTTCTTGCCTGTCACTCTATGCTTGCTCACCAGCCAAATACAGAGGTTGGAATGGCGGTGATCAATACTTTAATGACCAAGATAAAATGTTTGGTCAAGAAGATAGAATTTCACCTCGAAGTCAATCTGGATCAGGTTGTACCTCTCCTTATGTGGTTCGCTCAGGAGACACGCTGAGCACCATTGCCAACCGTTGTGGTGTAGACATGATGAAGTTGGCGGATGTCAATGGGTTACACCCACCTTATACCTTGTACATCAAACAAGAGTTGGTGTTGCCCCGCAAAGTTATCAAAGCCCCTTTGGTACACAACTTCTCTAAAAGCGAACATAAGGCACCCAAAATGGACGCAACATCCGGTTTTGGCTGGCCGTTGAGTAAGCCGTATAACTACCAATTTCTCAGTGATTCCGCAGGGAACAATGCTTTAGTGATTAAGGCGCCAGTTGGTGAAGCCGTTTATGCTGTAGAGCAGGGTGAAGTGGTTTATTCAGGTAGTGGCATTGAACACTACGGAAGGTTAATCATTCTTAAGCATGATGATGGGTATCTTACGATTTATGCACACAATGACAGTCTATTGGTGAAAGAAGGGCAAGAAGTAAAGAAGGGCGCTCTGATTGCAACAGTTGGGGCTACCGGAGATGTGCAAGAACCGCAGCTGTTTTTTGAGGCACGTTACCATGGACGAAAAGTCGATGCTAAACCGCTTTTCCATCAAAAATTCCTGCGCTGATGTTGCAAGGCTAAATAATCAGCGCTAGTACGACTTCTCGTTGCTCAGTAGTCAAAACATTGTAAGTTCTACAAGCAGCCGCGTTATCCATCACTTCAAGTCCAATGCCTCTCTGTGCACAATAGGCAAAATATTTCGGTGCAGGGAATTGTTGGTTTTCTCCGGTGCCAAGAATGATGATTTCCGGTTGTAGCAGAAATAGCTCATCCAGACGAGATTCGTTGAGGGCATCAAGTGTGGTGCAAGCCCAATTTTCGACCAGATTTTTTTGGTTCAGATAGCAACTGTGATTGATCCAATCATTATTTACTTTGACGCCCCCAACCTGGTAGTTTTTCACTGTTAAGATGTTGGAATCTCTGTGTTCGGTAAACTTCATAAAACAGCTCGTTGAAATCTCATGTTTAGTGCTTATTTTAGCCGTAATTATAGCGCAAATGCATTGACGGAATCGGGCATTTCTGTATATCATTAACAGCTTAAACTTATCTCACAGCATTTGCACAATTTCGTGCGTTTTTTTACAAGGTTCATTTCCGTGACTGGCGACTTTCAGAGAATAAAACGACTTCCTCCTTATGTATTCAACATCACCGGTGAGTTAAAAGCCGAGGCCCGCCGTAGAGGCGAAGACATTATTGATTTTGGTATGGGGAACCCAGATCAAGATACACCGAAACATATCGTTGATAAGTTGATTGAAGTTGTTCAGCGTGAAGGGACGCATCGTTATTCAGTGTCGCAAGGGATTCCTCGTTTAAGACGCGCCATTTGCAACTGGTACAAAACTAAGTTTGATGTTGATTTGGACTATGAAACAGAAGCGGTAGTCACCATCGGTTCTAAAGAAGGCTTGGCGCACTTAGCTTTGGCTACAGTGGATAAAGGGGACACGGTTTTGGTTCCAAACCCGGCTTATCCTATTCACCCATATGGTTTCGTCATTGCAGGTGCTGATATTCGCCATGTGCGTATGACACCGGATGTCGACTTCTTTGAAGAGTTGGAAAAGGCTATCAAAGAGTCATGGCCAAAACCTAAGATGCTTGTTCTGAACTTCCCTGGCAACCCGACGACACAAACGGTTGATTTGCCTTTCTTCGAGAAGGTAGTTGCCATAGCTAAAGAACACAATATTTGGGTTATCCACGACTTAGCCTATGCAGATATTGCATTTGACGGTTATGTTGCACCCTCTATTATGCAGGTAGAAGGTGCTAAAGACATTGCCGTAGAGTTTTACACGCTATCTAAAAGCTATAACATGCCGGGTTGGCGGGTTGGCTTCATGGTAGGGAATCCTGAGTTGGTTTATGCTTTGAAACGAATGAAGTCTTATTTAGACTATGGAACCTTTACCCCGATTCAGGTTGCGGCAATCACCGCTTTGGAAGGACCTCAAGACTGCGTGCAGGAAATCAGTGATATGTACAAATCACGACGAGATGTTTTGTGTCAGGGGTTGAACTCCATTGGTTGGAATGTGGAGCTGCCTAAGGCGACTATGTTTGTATGGGCACCGATTCCAGAAGAATACAAAGCAATGGGATCGTTGGAGTTTTCTAAAAAACTTTTAACAGAAGCGAAAGTGGCGGTGGCACCGGGTATCGGATTCGGTGACTATGGCGATGATCATGTGCGCTTCGGTTTAATTGAGAATGAACACAGAACGCGTCAGGCGATTCGAGGTATTCGCGATATGTTCCGTAAAGACGGATTGATTAACGTCTAAGATATCGTTTTTTATAAATTAAAAATTGAGCAAGGAATTGGAGTTTTCGTGAAAGAAGTAAGATTAGGTCTTCTAGGGTTAGGTACTGTTGGTGGTGGAACGGTCAATATTTTGAATACCACTCAGGCCGAAATTCAAAGACGATTGGGCGGAAAAGTTTCCGTTAAAGTTGAGCACATTGCTGTTAGAGACCTTAATCGCACAAGATCAGTTGATACAACCGGCATTGAGATAACGACTGACCCTCTAGCGGTTGTCAATAATCCAAATGTAGACATTGTTGTTGAACTGATGGGAGGCACAACGCTTGCAAAAACCTGCTTGGAACAAGCTATCCAAAACAAAAAGCATATTGTTACCGCAAACAAAGCGTTGATTGCTGAACATGGTAACGAACTGTTTAAGGCTGCCGATGCTCAGGGTGTGATGATCGCTTATGAATCAGCCGTTGCTGGCGGTATTCCTATCATTAAGGCGTTGAGAGAAGGCTTAGCGGCGAACCAAATCGAATGGTTGGCGGGTATCATCAACGGTACAGGCAACTATATTCTGACAGAGATGAAAAAACCGGGCGCAGATTTTTCGCAGGTTTTGAAAAAAGCGCAGGAGTTGGGCTATGCCGAAGCAGACCCGACGTTTGATGTCGAAGGGATTGATGCTGCACACAAACTGACAATCATGGCTTCAATCGCATTTGGTATTGAACTACAGTTCGACAAGGTTTTTACTGAAGGGATTTCAAAAGTCACAGGCGATGATATCCAGTTTGCGCAAAAACTCGGTTATCAAATCAAGCACCTAGGTATTGCCGCACGTGCAGATAGTGGCTTTTCATTAAGAGTCCATCCTACTTTGGTGAAAGACTCTGTGTTGATTGCCAACGTTAATGGTGTAATGAATGCGGTTATGGTTGCCGGTAATCATGTTGGTCAAACACTTTACTATGGTCCTGGCGCCGGTGCAGGCCCAACTGCAAGTGCGGTTGTGGCGGATATTATCGATGTTATCCGTGCATTGCACCAACCTCAAGAAGATCGTGTGCCGGGGTTAGGATTCGCTTTGGATCAGCTTACTTCAGCACCTGTGGTTGCCATTGATGATATTCAATCTGCTTACTACTTAAGATTTTATGCAAAAGATCACGCTGGCGTGTTGGCAAAAGTGTCTTCGATTATGGCGCAATCGCATATCAGCATCGAACTGTTGCACCAAGAGCCATGCGCTGATAATGAAGATGATGCCACCATTGTGATGATTACCAACAAGGTTCAAGAAACGACAATCAACCAAGCGATTTCAGCACTTGAAAGTATGGAAGAGATTGATGGTGATATCATGCGTATTCGAGTGGCTGGGTTTAAATAAGCTCGAAATTACTTGAAGAAATTTGAAAGAAAAAGCCTTCTGATTGAAGGCTTTTTTGTTTAATTTTTAATAACTTATTGTTATGTATTTAATTCTTTAGGAGAGGGTATGACCTCGTCGGCTTTAACATTGTGGGTTCCCAATCTTCTAACACCAGCGCACATTGCTGAAGCAGGTGGTGCGCTTGAAGGCAAGCGTTTCTCCGCACTTGAAACGCTTTTGGCTAAAGCAGATAAGTTGCCTAAAGATAAAGCGCATCAAATCTCCTTTTCGGACAATGCCAGTTATCTGTTTCACCAAAAAAGTACGCTGCCTGTTGCGCCAACCACTGCCATCGTAGATTTGGAGGGCTTTGATCCAAGCTATTTTTGGTTAAGGGTTGATCCTGTTCATTTGATTCCCGATAGGGATACGTTGGTACTGATTCCCGGAAAAGGACTGGCATTACAGGATGACGAGGCAAAGGCATTGGTTGAAGCCTTCAATAAGCACTTTGAGCAAGATAGAGTCGAGTTGGAGTTGGGAAGTAATCTTCGTTGGTATATACGCATCCTTCAACCTATAGATGTACAGACCTATTCACTTGAAGCGGTGAACTACCAATCTATACAAGATGCCATGCCGGAGGGGAATGCTGCTACCTATTGGCGACAACTGATGAATGAAGTCCAAATGTTGTTTTTTACCCATCCGGTCAATGAAGAGCGACGCTCAAAAGGCCTACCTGAGATCAATGGTGTTTGGGTATGGGGAGAAGGGCTGATTCGCACGGAAGATATTTATGCAAGGCAGGATGCCGTGTTGGCAGGAGATTTTGCTTACCTGAAGGGATTGGCAAAACTGTCTCAATCACGTTTTATGAAGGTGCCGGATACCTACCCAACCTGGCAGAAATTCATGGTTGATAATCCTTCTAGTGAACAGATGCTAGTACTTGATGAAGCCATGTCTGATATGACGGAAGATGATTGGGTTTCGCTTATTGGAAAGCTTGAAGAAAACTGGTTTGCTCCCATATTGTCAGCACTTCGTAATGGCAGCATTCATTCACTTCTGTTGGATTTAGGAATGAATCATCGCTATTACCTGACGCCAAATCATTTAAAGAAATTCTGGCGCTGGAAAAAGTCCATCCAGAAATATACAGATTAACCGTTTAATCACCGTAGATTCAGGGCGAAAAAAACCAATGTTTCCGGTATAATTCGCCGTTAGTTAAATAATTGAAACTCCATCGTTTATTGTATGGAACATCGACCGAGAATTTATCAACAGGGATCATATGAAATTTATCGAAACCCGTGGCAATGATGGCCAACGCCCAACTCATATTTCTTTTGCTCAAGCGATCTTGAGCCCGATGTCTTCTTTTGGTGGCATTTATTCCCCGGAGTCTTTGCCAAGCTTTGATGAAGCTTTTTTCCTGTCTCATGTAAATTCCAGTTATAAGACATTGGCAAAAGACGTCTTGAAGGCGTTTGAAATTGATATCGAAGAAAAGATTATTGATGAAGCGCTAGCGCTATATGACGAGTTTGACGATCCAAACAATCCGGTGCCAGTCGTAAAAGTATATGACGACCTTTACGTGAGTGAGCTTTACCACGGGCCTACTCGTGCATTTAAAGATATGGCGTTGCAGCCTTTCGGAAAAGTACTGTCAGCTATTGCACAAGCGCGCGATGAGAAGTATTTGATCCTAGCAGCGACCAGTGGCGATACTGGGCCAGCGGCACTGGAAACTTTCAAGAACCGCGATAACGTCCAAGTAGCTTGTTTGTATCCAGATGGTGGAACTTCAGATGTTCAACGCCTGCAAATGGTGACAGAAGATGCTGCCAATTTGAAAGTGATTGGCATTCATGGTGATTTCGATGATGCGCAAACAGCACTAAAAAGCCTGTTGGTTTCCGAAAAATTCCGCGACGCACTGAAAGAACACAACATCTCGCTTTCAGCGGCCAATTCCGTTAATTTCGGACGTATTATTTTCCAAACCATTTACCATATCTACAGCTATTTAGAGTTGGTTCGTCAGAATGCAATCCAAATGGGGGATCAGGTTTACCTAAATGTACCCAGTGGAAACTTTGGTAATGCTTTGGGCGGCTACTATGCGTTGAAGATGGGCTTGCCGGTCAAGCAAATCCACATTGCATCCAACATGAACAATGTTCTAACCAAGTTCATCAACACGGGACGTTATGATTTGCGTGAGATTTCGGTGATTCCAACCACGTCACCGGCAATGGATATTTTAAAGTCCTCTAACATTGAGCGCGTATTGTTCGATTTGTTTGGCGCAGAACGTACGAAAGAGTTGATGTTTGAGTTGGATAACAATAAGTTCTATGAGTTGACTGAAGCCGAGTTGTCTCAAGTGCAAGCGATTTTCGCCGCAGACTTCTGTACAGATGAAGAGGGCTTGAACTACATTCAGCAGGCGTTCTCTGTTGGTTACTTGATGTGTCCACATACGGCAACCTGTTTTAAGGCGTATGATACTTGTCGTGAAGATAAAACATTGAAAACCATTGCTTATTCAACTGCAGAATGGACGAAGTTTTCACCTGTTATTGCCAAGGCGCTGACGGGAGATATTTATGAGCATGATCGTGATGCGTTGAAAATGATTGCGGATAAAGCCGGAATATCCATTCCGTCACAAATTGAAGCACTGTTCTCAAAACCGATTGCGCAAAAAACGGTTATTGATAAGCAATATATTGAGAGTGAAATCTTAAAGTTCTTGGCTTAAATCACCTCGGCATGAACCAGTCTGAGTTGCAGACTGGTTGATCCCATATACCGGTTCAATGCCGGTTGATAAACACAGCGGATTTCCTGACCCATGTGGTATGGAACTGCTTCATCACTTGAATCCAGTGCATTAAAGAAAATCGCTGAAATCGGACGTCCATCTGACGCTTTTAGGTTAAAGGAAAGATGGGTTTGCGATTGTCCGACGGTTCTGCATGATTGAACCCAGAAATCCCCGTAAAACATAGGCTTAGCCCAATCTCTTCCATAAGGTTCCAGCACATTTAGCTCATCTAGCAGGCTTGGTGTCAGCTGATAAGGTTCCAGTTGACCATCGGTTTCGATTTGGAAGATTGGAACTTTATGATCAAGTTGATGGCGAATTGCCTGTTCGAACAAGTCTGAAAATATTTCAAACTTTTCAATCGGAATCATGCAGCCAGCGGCGCCTTTATGACCACCCATGGATTCAAACAGGTCGCTATCTTGTTCGGACATCCACTGAAAGGCTTCGCGTAAATCAATGTTGGAAATGATGCCGCGTCCGCTGCCTGCGAGAAAGCCATCTTCCAAATCCGTCATTGCAATGGTCGGCAAGCCATACTGCTCGCCGATTCGAGAAGCGATAATGCCTTGAATTCCAGCATTTCCCTGCATTTTGATGACCATGGTGAACTTGCCTGGATAATACTGTGCATCTGCAGTTTGTCTGGCCTGTAACAGCATGGCTTCCTGCTGTTCCCGACGGTTGAGATTGTCCATTTCCAGCTGATCCAACATCTGTTGCGCCTGATGAAAATCTTCGGCATTCAAGAAATGAAAGGCTGTGGTGACATCACTCACGCGGCTTGCCGCGTTGATGCGGGTCGCTACTTGAAAGCCAAGGTATTCAGCCGTGAAGGGTTGTTGGTTATTGTCATTCAGCGCGTGCATGGCTTGCCAGCTAGGGTGTTTCAATTCATTCATCATCGCAAGACCCGCTTGCACCACTGCACGATTGTTGACGCCTTTTAAGCTAACGCTGTCGGCGACCGTCCCCAAGGCAACATTCATGACCAAGTCTTTAAGTGAGGGCGAGGAGGAGGGCAGGACGCCGCGATCAATCAATTCTTTGCGGGTTTGCCCCATCACCAGGAAAATAACGAAACAGCCAGCCACCGTTTTGTCGTATTCGCAGCCTTCCTGTTGAGGGTTGATTGTGCAGATCGCACTTTTGGGTGTGCCATCAGCAGGTATTTGGTGGTGGTCAGTGACGCAAACCGAAATGCCATGTTGAGCCAATCGTTGAATTCTTGCTTCATCACTGGAACCTTGGTCGGCTGAAATCACCAAATCGATTTTTTTATCGATGGCGAGAATGCGATCAACCACATCATCAGTGATACCATAGCCGGATTTTCGCTCACCTAGGATATGTGTGATGCGCTCTGGTTTAACGTGGAAATAATCTACAAGAGCGCGAGTGGCTACCCATGCTGAGGTGACGCCATCAGTGTCGTAGTCGGTGGCTAAAACAATTTGTCCGTCTGATTGAATGGCATCGGCAATATGTTTAGCTGCTTGTTCCGCGTTTTTAAGTTCGTGAGGGTGTTGCAGGTATTTGAGTTTCGGAAAAACGATTTTTTCCAGCATTTCCGCCATGTTATCATCTTCAAAATCAGCGTCTGTTAAACGCATAGCAACGAGCCGGGCTTGAAGTGGAGTGAGCCCCAATTTTAATGCAGCATCAAATATTTTTTGAGAAAAAGGGCGCTCAACAATTTCAGGTTGTTGCGGTTCTGTTTTTTTGAGTGATTCGGCGTTGGCATTCATTAGCATAGGAAATAAATTTTAGCATGATTCTTTATTTGCATGGTTTTTTAAGCAGTGGAGCAAGTCATAAAGCTCAGTGGTATAAAAACGCGTTTGCCAACTTGGGTATTGAGGTTTTGACGCCGACTTATCCATTAGGCTCACCTGAAGCGACCATTGCCTATTTAAAAATGATAATTGAGCGTGAGTTGTTGTCAAAGCCTGTCCCCCCAACCTGGCAGATTTTCGGTTCGTCTATGGGTGGATTCTACGGGGAGTATTTGGCAAAGTTGTACGGCGTCCCTTTAGTGATGATTAATCCGGCACTTGACCCGGTTCCTATTTCTGAACAAAACATTGGCGCATATGATCATCCGGTAACAGGCGAGCATATTGTTATTGATAAAGCCTATATTGAATCGTTAAAACAGTACATAACGCCTAGCGCCATAACGACCCCAAGCCTACTATTGCTGGACAAAGGGGATGAGGTGATCCCGTATGGGGTTGCTTATGATAAATATCAAGAAGTTAGTTCCTCAAAAGTATTGGCTTTTGAAGGTGGGGACCATGCTTTTCAGCATTTAGAAGCGTCTTGGGAAGACGTCAGACGTTTTATCGAGGAGTGTAACGAGTCGTTACGCCATGATGTCCAGTAAGGTACCGATACGATCATCGGCTGCCTTTAAGCTTTTGGTAGAAGCTTCAACTTGTGTCTCGCTGAATTTTGTTTGCACTAGACCACTTGCCTTATCCGGCTGATTTGGATTTGCAATGTCTTTACTTGCTTGATCAAGTTGTTCAAAACCCTTTTGCATGCCTTGAATCGAGTTTTGAGTCGCTGACCCTATGCTTGAAACATCCATCTTCTTTAACCCTTTGCTTTTCTTAAATCATAACGCTGCAATCAGTAGGATGCAACCAAATAAGGGTTGATTTTCATTTGGTAAAGCACGAATACCTCACCATAAATTTCACTGCCGATACGATCTACGGTGATGGTAAGGTTCTTACCATCCCAAATATAGGCGTTATAACTGGGCGTACCATCGGCAGACTTTCTTTCGATTTTAGTTGGTTGCCCGATTTTTTCTACTAACTGACGCGCAACTTCTCTGGTTTGAATCGGGGAGAGCTTGTTCTCGAAGCGAGTCGAAACTGGACGGTAAACCTCTTTGGCGGAATAGAACTGTCCATCTGGCGTGTAGTGAAACTCAACGTAATAGAGTTCGCGTTTTCTAAAGGTTGGAAAGTATTTGTCGAAATTGTGCTCTGGTTGGGTTGATCTAGCCTCGGTGAAGCCACCAATGTCTTTAATTTGTGTATTAATCAGGTCTCGCACAGCACCGTTCAATGCAACGCCAAATAGGGTTGCGCCATCAGGTGTTCCTTGCGTGCCAGCTGGCGGTGGTGGCGGTGCCTTGAATTTCGGTTTAGGCGGTGCGTCCGGATTGTCTTCGGCATTGACTGTCTGAGGCAAACAGCAAAATAGCAGAAAAGGAATGACTAGCCATTTTTTCATAATAAATACCGACAAAATACAGCTTGTTAAGTAGGATACGAATTATATCGGCCGGTTTAGCCAAGACTTGAAAGTTTCCGGGCAAATGTTTTCGTGTGGCGTTAGTTTAAAAACATCTTCATCGAGTGATGGCGGTTCAAGCTGTTCCAAATGTCGGTGCATAATGTCGATAGTCGCATCGGAAGGGCTGTTGTTCTTATGGAGTCGTTGCTCGATATTCTGTTCAATCAAATCAATTTCCGGCTCAATATATACCACTCGGTAATCGGCATTCAATTTTTCGGCAAGCTCCATAAAAACTTCCCGGTGCTGATATTTTAGAAAGGTTGCATCGACGATAACACTATAACCAGCCTTAACAATGGTTTCGGTTAAGTCATAGAGCGTTTCGTAGGTGCGCTGGTTCATTTCGGCAGAGTAGAGTTCCGATTTTTCTTCTTCGGCAACACGATGTAATGGCGAAACACCATACAGGCGTTTGCGCTCAATGTCGGAGCTGATAATGATAGCATCTACTTCATTTAGTAGTTGTTGTGCATAATGGCTTTTGCCAGAACCCGCAATACCTTGCATCAGGATAATTTTAGTTTCGGGAACATCATAAGCGTAGCCTTCCGCTTGTTTGATATAGTCTAGTGCCATTTGCCAGCAATCTTCAGCTTCACGACTGTTTTTATCCAGTTGGTGGTAACGCAAAGCAGTGATTTTGGCACGAACCATTGCTCGGTAGGTTTGGTAAAAACGCAACAATTCCAATGCTTTATAATCAGAAGTTTGGTTCATGTATAGCGAAAGAAGCTGTCTTCTTAAAGCTATTTGTTGCCTATAATCGAGGTCAATCAATAGGAATGCTAGGTCGTTGATGGTGTCTATCCAACGAAATTGATCATTGAATTCAATACCATCAAACAGCACAGGTTTTTCATTGATAAGGGTGATGTTATCCAAGTGCATGTCACCATGGCAAGCTTTCACAAAACCATCTTGTTTGCGTTCTTCAAGTACCGTATAAAGCTGTTTTTGCTTGAAGTGCGTCCATTGCGCCAGCTGCGTTAAGCGGTAACGAACCTCAGGATGTTCAAAAGTTTGAATCAAAGAGGGGAAATTTTCCAACATGGGGTGGACGGCATCGTCAGGGTGTCCATATATCAGATCAGTCGGGCAGGTTTCGGCCTGTTGGTGAAAATTTGATATTTGTGTAGCCAGATTTTCGATTTGTTCGAACGCTAAAGTGTTTTCTCGTAAAAAACGGCCTAATACATAGTTGGGGTCAAACTGGTTCATTTTTACAAGGTACTCCACTGGTTCGCTATCGTTAAATTGCGTAAAGCTCAAGCGATCATGGTGTGCATAGAGTGGCACAACTTCTAAGTAGATTTCGGGAGCGGTTCTTTTGTTAAGTGCTAACTCAAGACGGCAGAAGTTTTTACGCTGTTCAAGCGTAGAGAAATCTAGAAACCCGAAGTTAACTGGTTTTTTTAGTTTGTAAGCGAATTGACCTGTTAAAAATACAATGGATATGTGTGTTTCGATTGTAGTGATTACTTCTACAGGGTGAGGGTAGAGATCGCTAGCGGAGAGCTGATCAATGAGGGGGATTAAATCCATTGAGTCAGATACAAAAAGAATAAGGTTGGGTTTTGTTCAACCTGAATGCCATTCAGGTTGAACTCAATACGAGAGAAAACAGCAAGGATTAGGCAATACCTTGCTTCTCGCGCATCTCTTGTTTGGTTTTCATTTCAACCGTTAAGGTTGCTGTTGGACGCGCTTCCATTCTAGCAAGCCCAATTTCTTCACCAGACATTTTGCAGTAACCGTATTCACCCGTTTCAATGTCTTTTAGGGATTTATCGATTTTTGCAATCAACTTTCTTTCACGATCACGTGTACGCAATTCAAGTGCAAATTCTTCCTCTTGCGAAGCTCGATCATTAGGGTCGGCAGGCGTGCTTGAGTCAGATTTTAGGTGATCGACAGTACTCGAAGCTTCATCCATTAGCTGTTTTTTCCAAGCAAGCAGTTTGTTCTTGAAGTGCTCACGCATTTTTGGGCTCATGTATTCTTCGCCTTTTTCAGGCACATAAGTTGGATAGTCTTCAATGAAATCAGTCTCAATGTTCATTTCTGTTTTCTTCTTGTAGTTGAAAAAATTTACTAACCGGGATTTATACCATATAAAAATCAGACGAGACAATATTTATGCACCTAAAACCCTATAAAATTATTTGAGCAAATGATTGAAAAAATTAATAAACAAAGGATAATACCGCGCTAACTAATTGAATTAAATAGCAATACTTTTTGTATTGAAATTACGACTTGGAGAGTAAGGTATGTCTAAATTGCAAGCACTGTTGTTTGACGTTGATGGAACCCTAGCGGACACGGAAAGAGATGGGCACCGAGTTGCCTTTAATATGGCGTTTGAAGACGCTGGATTGGATTGGAGCTGGGATGAAGCATTGTATGGAGAGTTGCTGGCAGTAACGGGTGGTAAAGAGCGTATTCGTTTTTACCTTGACAAGTTCAATACCGATTTTGAAAAGCCAGAAAACTTTGATGATTTCGTTAAGGGGCTTCATGAATCTAAAACAAACTTTTACACGCAATTGATGGCAGAAGGAAAGATTCCATTACGTACGGGCGTTGAGCGTTTAATCAAAGAAGCAAGAGAAGCAGGTATGCGTATGGCTGTTGTAACGACAACGACACCCGCTAACGTTACGGCACTATTGGAAAGTACTTTAGGTCCAGATTCAGAATCTTGGTTTGAGGTTATTGCCGCTGGAGATATCGTACCAGCTAAAAAGCCTGCGCCGGATATCTATCATTGGGCACTGGAGCAAATGAACCTAACCTCAGAAGATGCGATTGCCTTTGAAGATTCTTCAAATGGTATTCAGTCTTCTGCAGCAGCCAACTTGAAGACTATCGTCACAATCAACGAATACACTAAGGATGATGACTTCTCTGATGCTGTAGTCGTTTTGGATCACATGGGAGAACCAGGAGAGCCATTCACTTTGCTGTCTGGTGAAACATTCGGGCAGGATTATTTGGATCTAGCATTGGTGCATAAAATCGCCAATGCCTAAAACCAAGGTTTATTGACCAAAGCTTCTAAAAAGAAGCTGAGTTACGCCAAAAGCGGCATCTGTTTGAGCCGCTTTTTTTGTTTTATAGCCGAGACGGTTTGCTCGCAAAGCCATCCAGGCTGTATTTTTTGTGCCGCCACCAGCGGTATAAATCGTTTGTATCTGAGTCGAACTCAACTGTTCAAGGAGTTCATAACCCAGTTTTTCAATACCAACCAGCCCTTCAATGAGTGCCAGAAGAAAGTTCTGATCGTCTGATGGACGAGGCGATACTTTGGGTTGTAGGTCGCTGTTTGCTATGGGGAAACGTTCGCCTGGCGTCAGAAGTGGGTAGTAATCTAAATTTGTTGGCTGATTGATATCAATTTCATCCAGAAGCTGAATGATTTCAGGGAGTGTAAAGTATTTCAATAATACGGCGCCACCAGTATTAGATGCGCCACCAACCAGCCACAGGTCACCTAAAATATGACTGTAGATGCCATGCTCAGGACTGAATATAGGTTTATCCGTTAAGAGTTTTAAACACAAAGTTGAGCCAAGTGAAGTCGTTGCATCGCCAAGTTTTTTTGCACCGGAAGCCAAAAAGGCAGCAATCGAGTCCGTTGTGCCGGCAAGCACTTGAACCTCATTCGAAAACCCGTAGGTATCAGCAATGGCTGGTGAAAGTTTGCCGATAACCGTTCCCGGCATGACAACTTCTGGAAGAGGGGAGTTTACAAGTTGCTGAACCCAGTCGGGCCATTTATTTTCAACTGGATCAAACCCTAGTTTTAGAGCATTGTTGGCATCAGTAGGGCATGACGCTTGAGTAAAAAAACTATTCACCCAGTCAATTTGGTGTGCAATTTTGTAACCTTTTTGAGACGGTTTTTGTTGAAGAGACTCTTCCAGCCACATTACTTTTGCCAATGTTGAAGAGGAGCCATGAGCAGCACTATTAGTTGGTGCGTATTCGGTAATTTTAGTTGCCTGTTCAACGGCTCTTTTATCGTCATACATAAGGGCAGGGGTTAGTGGTGTTAAATGGTCGTCCATTAACAAGACAGTAGATGAGGTGGCATCAGCAACGATATACTTTATTTCGGGTAAAACAGAATTTAGCTGCAATCTCTTCAACAAGCGCTTCAGGCTATCCTCCCATACTGCAGGTGATTGCTCACTAATGGTATTGTCACGGGTGGGAAAGGGCATTTCTTCTTGATCGGTATGCAATAAGACATTTGTTGGTGATACCACGGTTGCGCGAATGCCAGATGTCCCTACGTCCAATCCTAAAATGTTTCCGATAAGCGAACCGTTAATGTCCATGACTTTATCCATGAATCTATTTTTCTCTGTTTCTGTCAAACTGGGGGTATCTTGCCTTTTCATTGTCGATGATTTCAAGTAGAATTTGAGCGGATATGTTGGTCATTAAATTTTGCATTAAGTGCGGCGTTTTTTGATGCGACTAAGACCTAGGACAATGTGAGACAAAATTAAGACCGAAGTTTAGTCGGTCGTAAAAACAGAGGGTACAGTTAAATGAATGAATTGCAACAGGTTTTAATCATATTTGCAATTATTGTCATTGTCGGCCTTTATTTTCTACAAAAGAAAAAGTTTACCTCGTCGTCTCACCAATCTGACTCTGAAACAGAAGCAACGTCTTCTGGCACATCAATAGACGCCACCAAAAAGAAAGCGGATAAGGCACTTAATGACCTAGGCGAACCGCATATTACGGTTTCTTCTCAAACACAGCATAGACTCCATGTAGATGAAGAAGATATTCCTGAGAACCAACTTGGTCTATCTTTCGGAGAAGGGTTTGAACCCCCTAAAAAAGAACCAGAAGAGACCGTTCCAGAGATTGCTGCTGCAGACGTTAAATATACTGATGGCAAAGCTGAGCCAAAGAAACCAAAGCATATTGTCATTAAGGATGAAACCATGGTTGCAATTGATGGTTTTGCGGCTGACAAAGACGACCTTCCTGACTTTGGAGTCCCTACTGAACCGTCAAAAGTCGCGGCAGAAATTGCCCAACAAAAAAGCAATGTCGAAAAAACGGAACCACAGGTTTTTGCACTGATTGTAATGGGGACAGAAGACTTTCTATGGCCAAAGGTGAATCAAACCCTTCAAGGCGTTGGGTTGGTTTCCAATGTAAATCAGATTTTCGTCAAAAAAGATTCAATGGGAAATGAAATTATCCGAGTCGCCAACCTTTTGGAACCAGGTACTTTCCCGATTGAAGAACCAACAAATAATGATTATCAAACGCCAGGCGTTGTACTTATCTTAGAGTTACCAACTACTGTTAAAGCGCCAGCCGTTATGCATGACATGATTATGATGGCTAGAAAGATTTCTCAGCGCCTGAACGGTCGTTTATACAATGCAGAACGTCACCTAATTAAAGAATCAGATTTGCAACAAATGCGCGATACCGCTGTCGCCTATGAATCACAAGCATTAAAGTAATTTCCTCGTTTTATGACTTTAGATGCCGCCTGCCAAACACTTGAGTGTTATAAAGATCTCGTTGCTGAACTCAATCATCATAGCTACCAATATTATGTTTTAGATACCCCGCAGATTAGCGATGGGCAATATGATGCACTTTATCAAAAGCTACTAAAAACCGAAGCCGAAAATCCTGAATGGGTTGCGGCAGAGTCTCCTTCACAACGTGTCGGAGATCGCCCCTTAAGTCATTTTGACTCCGTTACCCATCGTGTTGCAATGTATTCACTCGATAATGCATTTGATGAAGATGATATGGAAGAATTCTGCCAAAGAATTGCGGATCGTTACCCCGATCAGACATTGATGTTTTCCGCAGAGCCAAAAATGGACGGCTTGGCTATTAACCTCCGTTATGAAAAAGGTCTGTTTGTCCAGGCCACAACAAGAGGCGATGGCAAGGTAGGTGAAGATGTCACCCAAAACGTTAAAACCATCCAGTCGATTCCATTAAAACTTAGTGGCACAAACTTCCCGGCGACTTTAGAAGTCCGTGGTGAAGTGTTCATGTCTAAGTCGACGTTTGAAAAGTTGAATCAACAGCAATTAGACAACGGTGACAAACCGTTTGCGAACCCTAGAAATGCTGCTGCGGGGACTTTGCGTCAGTTGGATTCAAAAATTGTGGCACAACGTCACCTCAGTTTTTATGTTTATGGTTGGGGAGAGGTTTCGAAAGGTTGGCCTGTACCCGCATTATATAGTGAGATGATGGCACTTTTCGGTGAGTGGGGGCTTCCTCTGAATCCCAACGCTAGCATTGTTGAAGGTGTTGATGGGATGGCTGACTACTATGAACAAATGTTACAGCTTAGACCTTCGTTGCCTTATGAAATTGATGGTATTGTCTACAAATTGAATGCTATACAGTTACAGCAACAACTAGGCTTTACCGCGAGAGCCCCTAGATGGGCCATAGCGAGAAAGTTTCCTGCAGAAGAGGTTTGGACTGAACTGTTGGCGATAGACGTTCAAGTCGGTCGAACAGGTGCCATTACCCCTGTGGCAAGACTGCAGCCCGTGAATGTTGGTGGCGTAATGGTTTCAAATGCCACGTTGCATAACATGGATGAAATACAGCGAAAGGACGTTCACATCGGTGACACAGTGATTGTGCGTCGTGCAGGTGATGTCATTCCAGAGGTGGTTGGTCCTGTACTATCGAAAAGACCAGATAACACAAGGCTTTTTTCAATGCCTCATCATTGCCCTGAGTGCGGTTCAGAGATTGTTAAAGAGCCTGATAAAGCTGTGTACCTGTGTACTGGTGGCTTGTTTTGTCCTGCACAACGTAAACGGGCACTTGAACACTTTGTTTCAAGAAAGGCAATGGATATCCAGGGCTTGGGTACAAAGCTTATTAATCAATTGGTTGATGAAAAACTGGTCAATCATCCTGATAATCTCTATGCATTGGATGTTGAAACACTTTCTGGTTTAGAGCGCATGGCGACTAAGTCTGCGCAAAATGTTGTGGATTCAATACAAGACTCAAAGTCGACAACATTTGGAAGGTTTATTTACAGCTTAGGGATTCCTGAAGTGGGAGAAGTCACGGCTGAAAGTTTGGCTAGACACTTCAAAAACTATGAAGCCTTATCGGCAGCGACATTGGAAGAGCTGATAGAGGTGAACGATGTTGGAGAAGTGGTTGCGAGCCATTTGGTTCATTTTTTCCAGCAGCCACATAACCAAGAAGTGATTCAGGGGTTGTTCAATGCCGGGGTACACTGGCCCGAACCCCAAGACATTGTCATTCAAGAAGACAGTCCCTTTGCTGGTAAAGTCGTTGTTATTACCGGCACCTTGGAGTCTATGGGAAGAACAGATGCTAAAAAACTATTAGAGGCGGCAGGGGCAAAAGTTACAGGGAGCATTTCTGCCAGTACAGATTTTTTGCTGGCAGGCGAGAAAGCTGGCTCTAAGTTGGCAAAAGCCGAGTCACTTGGTATAACTGTGCTAAATGAGCAGCAATGGCTTGAGATGATGCCGGAAAGTTAATTTCGGCTAAGAAAAGGATAAGAAGATGGTTAGACCACGTAATGTAAACCGCGCCAAGACGCCTAAAGAAATTCCTGACTGGGAACAAGAAGAGTTCGAGAGCCGAACCGATATTAAAAAGGCTGCTCAGGCTGTCACTGATTTAGGTGAGAAGTTGGCGGAACTGTCCGAATCCAAGATTAAATCCTTAGGTTTAACGGATGAGCTGTTAAATGCGATTTTGTTATTAAAGCGCATGGATAAAGGACCTGCACTTAAAAGACAAAAGGCTTTTATCGGGAAGTTGCTTCGTAAGAATGAAGATTTAATTGTTGAAATCAAAGAAAAATTCCAGGAAGAAGAACAAAAAGCGCAGCAGCAAAATGCCCACTTCCACCGTTTGGAGAAATGGCGTGACCGTTTGATTGAAGAGGGGGATGATGCGCTAAATGAATTTTTGGAATCTTACCCGCAAGCGGATAGAACGCTCTTACGTCAATCGATTCGAAATGCACAGAAAGAAGCCGAGCAGAACAAACCGCCTAAATCCTCACGCGCTATCTTCAAATACCTTAGAGGGCTTGAGTGGTAGAAAAGTGAGTTAAAACAAACTCACTTTCACCCATTAGCTTCCATTTTCTGATGAGGTTTACGGATTTTGTGTCCGAATTCGTAAACGATTAATCCCAATATAACCAATGCCACCCCTAACAGAATCATGCTATCAAGCGGTTCTTTGTTTAAGAAATGTCCTAGAAATACTGCGACAATGGGCGTAATCAGAGTAATCAAGCCAATTCTTACTGCATCTAGCCTTTTCAAAATGTAATAGTACAAAATAAAACCAAATACCGAGCCGACACTGCCTAAATAGAGGATAGAGCCAAGTGCTTTCATGTCCATGTCAGGAAATGACAATAGATAGCTTGGGTGTAAAACCGTATAGACTACGGAGCTTATCCAAACTGTACCTGCCACTACATGTGTGTGAGGCACTTCATGATTGTAGCGTTTGACCAAAACGGTGCTTAGAGAATGAAAGCTGCTTCCTAATAAAGCCAGCAGTAAACCATGCAGAGCCAGTGATGAATGCCAATTCAAATGCGGGCTAAAAACCACGATTAACCCACTAAAACTGACAAAAATGCCTAACACCTTATTGGATGTCAGTCTGAAGTTTTTCAACAGGAAATAAGAAAAAATACCTGTCAGAATCGGTGTCAGTCCAAAAATAATGGAAATCCAACCAGAGGGCATGGTTTGTGCCGCAAAATAGATAGGCGTCATCCCGCCAAGCATGCTGCGGCATAAACTTTAAGCGCGGAAGGTTTAAGTGAAAATGGTGTTTTACTGAATACAAAAACCAAAGGGATGACGATGATTGCACTAATCAAAATACGTGCGGCAACACCAAAAAACCAATCCAGGTGGCCACTCCACTGGATTGCTAAGGGCGTGGTGGCCCAAATAAGGATAACTAGAAAATAGGCGACGGATACATTCATGCTTGGTCTCTTTAGATTTAAATTTATCGAAAATAAAAGAAGTGATTTATTGAACGTTAGCGTCGAAGTCGTTCAAAAATACCAAGCGATTTGTTTTTGCGAACGTCATCCGCCTCAAAGCGCATGCCATTCATTGTGATGTAGATCCCATTTGGAGATAGATCGGCTGCCATCATTGCTGCACCCAAGTTGAAGCTGGCGTCTGAGTTTCCTAACATGAAAGGGCGCATAGCTCCCGTCAGCACAATAACTTTGTCAGCCAGTTCCGGACAAGCCTTCAAATAGCAAGCGGTGTCTGTCATGGTATCGGTACCATGAGTGATAACGATTTTTTGCTGTGATGCATTAATGCAGGCGTTAGCAATAGCCTCTCTGTCTGCTTGTGCCATGTCTAAGCTATCTTTTAGCATTAAGGTTTGAATCGAGTGAAAGGATACATTGGCTTGAGACAGGATATGTGGCGTATGTGTAGACGAGAACTCAAGTTCGCCTGAAAGGGCATTGTAATCTTTATCCAGAGTGCCGCCTGTTACCAGTAGGAGTAACTCGGATGTGTTGTCAGTAACGGATGACGGAGGCTGGTCTTTCATGGTTGACGTAGGATTCCCGTAACGATTCCTAAAATTTCAATTTGATCGTTGGTGATATAGATAGGTTCCATTTCACTGTTTGCAGGCTGTAAGCGAATACCGTTTTTTTCAATGTAGAACTTTTTCATGGTGACTTCTTCATTGTTGATACGAACAACAACCGATTCACCATTTTCTGCATTTGAGCGCCTTTCGATAATGACAATATCACCATCTTCAATATTTTCTTCAATCATGGAGTTCCCTTTAACACGTAGTGCAAAGGTTTCTTTTTTAACCATGGTTTTGGGAACAGCGATGGTGTCGTAGTCCATTTCCATTTGAATTGGTTGACCGGCTGATGTCCAACCAAGCAAAGGAATTTGAACGAAATCGACATCCACCATTTCTAGTGGGTCAGCTTCAGCCAATTGGAGTTTCTGATTACGTTTTGGAATCAAGTAAGCTACATTCGACATTGCACACCTCTGGTTATGTTTGTCCAATTAGGTTTTATTCTAACGACTAAACTTGATTAAGGTAACACTTTTTTGAAAGGTTTTACTTCTACCTTTTCATAAACCCCAGCAGAAAGGTAAGGATCGGCGTTAGCCCAAGTCTGCGCCGCTTCCAAGGAATCAAATTCAGCGACAATCAGACTGCCAGTAAAACCTGCCTCTCCAGGCTCTTCACTGTCGATGGCAGGGTTTGGACCTGCAAGCAGTAATTTGCCACTTTCTGACAACGCTTTTAAGCGTGCGATATGGTCAGGGCGAGCACTCGCTCTCAACGGCAAACTGTTTGGAACATCGTAGGCAAAAATAGAGTAGTACATGGTTTTTCCTGTTCTGAATCGTAGTTATTTGGTATCTGGTGAAGTCGGCGGTTGTCGCTCGTCGTCTTTCCCTTCTTGCTGGTGTTTGGCAACGACAACAGAGTCCATTTCAACGTCTGCAAGGGTTTCCATGGCTTTTTCATTCACCTCATTGGCAACGTTGTCATCTTGAATATAACGGGAAATATAGACTCCTTGAACCAAAATAAAGGCCAAGGTTAAGCCCATTAATCCGAAAAGTTTAAAGTTAACCCAAGTGTCCGTGTCATAGTTGAAAGCGACATAAAGGTTGGCTACCCCAGAAAAGATAAAGAAGACCACCCACATATAGCTCAGACGATTCCATACTTTTTCAGGCAGGTATAGCGCCTGATCCATCAAGCGTCTGACGATTGGCTTTTTGCCGATGAAGTGACTGCCTAGGAAAACAAGTGCAAAGCCCCAGTTAACAATGGTGGGCTTCCACTTAATAAAAGTTTCATCGTGGAAAATAAGGGTGGCGCCCCCAAGGATGATGATTAAAGCAAGTGTAATCAGGTGCATGTTTTCGACACGCTTGTTTTTCAAGTAGACATAGCCTACCTGCAAAACGGAAGCAGCAATAGCAACAGCCGTCGCAACATAAATTCCAAAAAGTTTAAAGGCGATAAAAAAGAGGAGGATCGGAAAAAAATCGAATAATAATTTCATGTTTTTGAGGCAGTCTTGTTAGAGTCTTATTTGTTTAGTTCCTGCATTTTATCTGGGTTATCAGGCTAAATAAAGTTAAAATGCTGTAGAAAAGGTGGAAACTTGGTGTTGCTGCCACAGTTACATCAACTTACTTTTGAAGAATTTTTGCTCACATGTCCGATTTCAAAGCCGACTTTCATTGCCACACACACATTTCCGATGGTTCACTGTCTCCTGAAGCCCTGATTACGTTGGCGAAAGAAAGGCAAGTCACGCACTTATCCATCACCGATCACGATACGACACTCGGATATGAACTGGCAAAACCTTTTGCCGATGAGCAGGGCATAACGTTGATTTCAGGAACGGAAATTTCTTGTCAGTGGCAAGGTCATACTATTCATGTTGTAGGTCTTGATGTCGATGTTAGCAACAGCGACTTACAAAATGGCTTGAAAATGAATCGCGTCAAGCGTTGGTTGCGTGCATTTGAAATGGATACCAAGGCACAAAAGCGTTTTCCAAGTTTGTTAACTGACATTTTGCCAAAACTGGAGTCCGGCATGATTGGACGCAACCATTTTGCACATGCGTTGATTGAGCGCGGTATTGTTAATGATCAGCCAAAGGCGTTTGACCGTTATTTGAAGAAAGGTCGTCCATTGTATGTACCAGTTGATTGGCCTGACATCACGGAAGTGGTTGAGTGGATTTTAAGTGCTGGGGGTATTGCGGTCATTGCGCACCCTCACATTTATAAAATGGGGGCTAACAAGCTCAACAAAATGATTGAGACTTTCCGAGATGCGGGAGGGCAGGCGATTGAAGTGGTCAATCAACCAAGAGTTTGCTCTGATCAGATGGGGATGGCAGATCGAGCAAAACGCTTCGGTCTTTATGCTTCTCTAGGGAGTGATTTTCACCGTCCTGAGCAATCATGGAGAGGCTTGGGGTGGTTGTCTCCTATGCCTAACGGCGTCGACCCGGTATGGAATCACTTCAAAACGCCAGTATAAGCCGCTCAAATAGTCCTCAATACGCTGCACATACATTGTGCTTTTTCATATAATACGCAGCAACTTTAATGTCATTGAAAATAGGCTATATCGGTAAAAGCTGTGCGAAAAGACTGTCAATATATTTCCGTTCATCCTGATAACCCTCAGGAGCGACAACTCAAGCAAGTGGTTGAAATTCTTAATTCAGGTGGTGTCATCGCTTATCCGACGGAATCGGGTTACGCGCTTGGTTGCTTGCTGGATAACAAAGAAGGGGCAGACCGCATTCGTGCCATTCGCCGCTTGGATGACAAACATGACTTCACTATTATGTGTAAGGATCTTAGTAACTTATCGGAGTATGCCAAAGTCGGCAACATCCAATTCCGCTACTTAAAATCGCACTTGCCTGGTCCTTACACCTTTATTTTGACGGCAAGCCGAGAAGTGCCGAGACGCCTACAAACCCCTAAGAAAAAAAGCATAGGATTAAGGGTTACTCCAAACATTGTCGCAAATCACTTGCTAGAATATTTTGACAGACCCTTGATCTCCGTGTCATTGATTTTGCCGGGAGAAGAACTGCCTATGACAGATGGCTGGTCTATTCAGGAGCAAATCGGCCACGCTTTGGATGCCGTTTTGGATGGTGGTTTTGGCGGTTTTGAACCGACGACCGTGATTGACTTTACCGACGATGTTCCAGTATTGATACGTCAAGGTCAGGGAGAATTTAGCGACTAAAGGTTCAACGTTGAACCTCGCTTTTCATAACACAATGACAAAGGATTCCAGATGGATGAATTAACGATTATGCAAAAAATTGCGGTGTGGTCTATCCCCGTGATTTTTGCCATTACCCTCCATGAAGTCGCACACGGCTGGGTAGCAATGAAGTTCGGCGATCGTACCGCAGAATTGCAAGGTCGTTTAACCATCAACCCTTTGAAGCATATTGATCCCATCGGTACAGTCGTTGTACCAATTGCCTTATTGATCATGGGTGGCTTCATTTTCGGTTGGGCAAAAGCCGTTCCGGTCAATCCGGGTAATTTTAAGAATCCTCGAAGAGATATGGCTTGGGTGGCGGTTGCAGGGCCAGTGTCTAACTTTTTGATGGCGATTTTCTGGGCGATTATCGCGCGAATCGGTTATGGATTGGACTCCCAGCCGGATATCGGCCAGTTCATGACGTATACCGGTGCTGCAGGTATTGCCATTAACCTGGTGTTGATGGTACTGAACATGATCCCAATCCCGCCGTTGGACGGTAGTAGAGTATTGTCGGCATTTTTATCGCCTCGTTTAGCGTACAATTACAATCGAATAGAGCCTTATGGTTTCTTTATCTTACTGGGCATGATGTTGCTAGGATTTCTTGGGCCGATTATTTCCGGACCTTATCAGGCATTTCAGCAGCTTATTTATCAAATAGTCGGACTCGCATAATGAATAAAACACCAAATAAATCGGCATCGCCGAAAACTGCAAAGGTCGCAGCAAATCCTGCCGGCGAAAAATTGCAGAAAATTTTGGCTCGAGCGGGTTTCGGATCACGCCGAGAAGTTGAAAAACTGATTGAAGCCGGTTTGGTCAAGGTCAACAACCGTGTCGCGACACTGGGTGAAAGAGCCTTAACAACGGATACCATCAAGGTGAAAGATCAACCCGTTAAAGAAACCCGTCTAGCGAAGCAATCAACGCAAGTAATCTTGTACAACAAGCCTGAAGGGCAAGTTTGTTCCCGCAAGGATGAAAAGGGTAGAGATACGGTATTTGCACATTTGCCGCGCATCATTAACAGCCGCTGGGTGAGTATCGGGCGCCTGGATTTGAATACATCCGGTTTATTGATGTTTACCAACAATGGTGAGTTGGCCAACCGCATGATGCATCCATCTTATGAAATCGAGCGCGAGTATTCAGTACGAATTTTTGGCGAGGTGACTGATGCGATGATCAAAACCTTGAAAAAAGGGGTTAAGCTTGAAGATGGTTGGGCAAAGTTTGACAAGGTTGAACACCTGAAATTACAAGAGGAAGACTCCGTTAACCAATGGTTCCGAGTTGTGCTCAAAGAGGGTAAAAATCGTGAAGTTCGACGCATTTGGGAATCTCAAGGCGTGCAGGTCAGTCGACTGATTCGTACCCGATATGGTGAGTTTAGTTTGCCAAGAACCTTACGACGCGGCAAGGTTGAAACCCTAACCTGGAAACAAGTCAACCAGCTACTAAAGAGTGTTGGCTTACCGCTTGATCCAAGGCCGGATTTAACACCGAAGGCAGCGCCGGATTACTCTAAAACATCTTCAAAAAGCCATAGCAAACGAAGCACGCCTACTGGCAACTTAAAAGGAAGACCTTCTTCCAGCCCTTATAAAGGCAGACAGCGCGGAGAGAACCAGTAACCCCAACCTGGCAGATTTTGAGTGAGAAATTATGTTGGATAAGAACCTGTTAACCAATGGCATCAGCCTGATTATTGTTTTGATTGGTATCGCTCTTCATAATCACTGGATTATGATGGCAGGTGCGTTTGCTTTGTCTGGCGCATTGACCAACTGGTTGGCAATCTATATGTTGTTTGAGCGGGTTCCGGGACTGGTTGGCTCCGGGGTTATTCCCAATCAGTTTGAACAGTTTAAAACCGCCATCAAAAATTTGATGATGGAACAGTTTTTTACTCAAGAAAATATTGATCGTTTTGTTCAGGCTGAAACCGCATCGCCTCAGTTGAAGCTGGCACCGGTTATCGAAAAGGTGGATTTAACGCCTGCATTTGATAAGTTGGTTGATGTCATCATGCAATCGAGCTTTGGCAGTATGCTGGGCATGTTTGGTGGCGCTAGCGCGCTAACGCCGCTTAAAAATCCTTTTATTATCAATATGAAAGAAGCGTTAATTGAAATGACGCAAAAAGAAGAGTTTGTGGCGTTGCTGCAAGATGAAATCGACCAGCCTAGCGTCATTTCAGAGATCCGTCAGCAAGTCGAATCTATCATCGAATCCCGTTTGGAAGAATTAACACCGCAGCTGGTTAAACAAATGGTCCAACAAATCATCAAAGAGCACCTGGGTTGGCTTGTGGTTTGGGGCGGGGTGTTTGGTGGTGTTATCGGTCTGATTTCCGCCTGGATATCTCAAGTCGTTTAAGTGTCTTACAGAATAAATCTGCAACCAAAATCTGCCAGGTTGGGGGCGTGACTGAATTTGAACAATAAACATGATATTTGAGTATTTATGTTGAACCTTGTCACTAGACTGTTTCCACTTTGGGTTTTGCTAGCCTGTTTTTGGGCATATCAGCAACCCGCTGAATTCACCGAGCTAAGACCTTGGATTACGCCGCTTCTGGCACTCATCATGTTCAGCATGGGATTGACGCTTCATTGGCAGGACTTTCAACGTGTTCTCTCTGAAAAACGCTTGGTCATGCTCGGCGTTGCCATTCAATTTATTGTGATGCCGCTTGCTGCATTGCTACTTTCCAAAGCCATGAATTTCTCACCTGAACTGGCTGCCGGGATGATGTTGGTCGGCACAACGGCAGGCGGTACTGCCTCGAATGTCATTGTTTACTTAATCGGTGGACGTGTTGCGCTCTCTATCAGCATGACACTGGTTTCAACCCTCTTGGCGGTTGCGCTGATGCCTTTGCTGACCTGGCTATATCTGAACCAGATGATTACGGTACCTGCCGGTAAAATGTTGTCCAGCTTGTTGATGATTGTACTGCTGCCGGTTGTGTTGGGAATGTTGGTAATGCATTTTTTGAAAACCAAACTGCTACCGGTTCAACCATTCTTGCCTTTGGTTTCCATGACATCAATCGTGTTGATTATTGCCATCGTCGTTGCGTTGAATCACGACAGAATGTCAACGATGGGTATGGCGGTTATCTTTGCGGTTATATTGCATAACTTGATAGGCCTGGCTTCGGGGTACAGTATTACAAGATTGTTGGGTTATGATGTTCAAACCAGCCGTACGGTGGCGATAGAAGTCGGTATGCAAAACTCAGGTCTAAGCGTTGCGTTGGCGTTAAAGTATTTTAGCCCAGTCAGTGCATTGCCAGGGGCATTGTTCAGCATCTGGCACAATTTGTCAGGTTCATTATTAGCCGCTTTTTGGCGACACAAATAACGGCAAAAACACTCAATAATGCGGCGGCGGGCTTTCCTCACTTGGTAGTTTGATTTGGCTACCCATTTCGGATTTCATGTTCTTTAAGAATTCCGAAAGCACCTTTAATTGATGTTTTAACTCCACAATGTCTTGCTGCTGCTTGGCAACCAAGTGACTGAGTTGATCGACCGTTTCATCTTGATAGGCTTGATGAATTTCCAACTGGTGGATTTTGGCTTCCTGTTCAGAAACGCGCACGTCTAGTTCTTCAGCCATGACAAAGCCTCTCCATATTGATTGTTTTTTTCCAAAACGACTCGATCCGATACTAGATGATTGAATTGTATTTCCGTTTTCATGAGTTCATCACGTCTGAAATAATGACAAATAACTTTGTCACCCAGCTCACAGCCTTTCAAGAAGCTTTCCACGGCATCGGTCGATGCCATTTTATAGCCATTCAAAGCAATGATTTCATCCGACGTGGCAACGCCAGCATTGTGAAGTGCCATGTCATTCCAAACGTGCGTTACCCGCACAGTTTGGTGCTCTGTGGTTTGTAGGTTTGCGCCGAGTTGTACAGGAAAGTTGGTTTCCTCGGTGCTCCCGCCGGTATCTTTCAAACCTGTTGCAGGACGTAGTGTGAAATCAACACCGAAAGGTGAGAATAGGCCTTCAAACGGCAAGTCTTCTTTATCAAACAGATGTTGTTTGAAGAAATCAGTCAGGTCAATACCTGAAACTTCCTCGCAAAGCTGTTCTATTTCACCTTCAAGCAACCCTTTTCGAGGCAACCCATGCTTTTGCCAAAGTGCCTTGAGAACATCTACAAGGGTCTTTTGGTTTTGCGTTTGTTGACGAATAAGCAGGTCTAAACCCAAGCCGATTAAGCTGCCTTTTGTGTAGTAGCTGATAATGGCATTGGGGGCATTTTCATCCTGCTGGTAGAACTTGGTCCAAGTCGTTATGCTGGATTCTGCCACGGACTGTTTGAAGCGCCCCGGCATGCGATAGACACGCGTCATTTCTTTTGACAGACGCTTGAGGTAAGTATCTGAATCGACCAAGCCTGCCATGTTCAAAAACAGACCATCAAAGTAAGAGGTAATGCCTTCAAACCACCATAATTGGTTGGTGTAGACAGGCTCAGACAGGTTGGATGCCTGATACACTGCTGGTTGAATTCGCTTTACGTTCCAACTATGGAAGTATTCATGCGCGCACAACTCTAGGAATTGAATATAACCATCAGTGCGTTTCGCATCAGTTGTGTAAGGCAGGTCACTTCTAGAACACAGGAGGGCAGTAGAATTGGTGTGCTCCAATCCGCCGTAACCGTTATCCGTCACCATCACTTGAAATAGGTACTCAACAAAAGGATAGGGGGCACCAAATAAGCTCAATTCAGTCTCGCAAATAGCCGTTAAGTCTTTGATTAATTGTTCTTTATTCAGTTTGTGTCTTTCAAACTTTCCTGTGAAAGCAATACGATGCGGAACACCATTGGCGACAAACTCAACCTCGACAAAATCACTGACTTCTACCGGATATTCAATCAAGTCACGGTAGTTTGCTGCACGGTAGTCGCCAAAGCCAAATGCATCCGTACTTACCTTTGGTAGCGTGGAGGCAACACGCCAACCTTGCTGTTCGGTTAGCTTTGTTTTCGGTAAAGAAATTTCGTAAGGCGCGTCGGCAAAATCATCAACACGTAGAAATACAGAGGTGCCATTAAAGAAGGCATGCGTTTGATCAAAATGTGCGGTGCGTACCGATAAATCCCAGGCATAGACTTGATAACTGACTTGAACGCTTCCAAGCACGTTTTCATCAGTGCTCAAAACCTGCCAATGAGATTTGTCGAGCATCCGAATCTCCAAGGTATTACCGTTACCATCTTTTGCGCTCATGTCTATGAGGTTTTTAGCAAAGTCGCGAATCAGGTAACTGCCAGGAATCCAGTTAGGCAAACTTAAATTCAGCGTTGTTTGGTGAACGTTCTCAATACGAAGATGCACATCTATTAAATGGGCATGTGCATTTTCTAGGGTGACGGTGTAATGAATGGTCATATTAACCTTGGGCTTGTTCTGTTTCAGTAGGTTCTGCTGGTTTGGGTTCAGCAGGTGGTGGCACACAAAGTTTTTTGTTCTTGATTGCGATAAATGTTTTTAGCGTTAGATGCAAAATCAATGCGGAAAGCACCGATAAAAAGAACGCGGCAAAAAAGCCAAATGCGTTCATGTGTAGCTTTTCGTACATCATAAAGCTAGCATTAGCAATGGTTGCAATCGGGAAGGTGTATGCCCACCAAGACAAAGAAAATGGAACTTTAATAAAACGCCAAATTTGTGTGAACAACAGAAGAGAAAAGAATAAAGCGGTGTAATAAAGTACCCGACCAAAGTTATCAATTGAATCGCCATCCTGAATTGCCAAGTAGGACAAAAAGCCCATCGCGGGTGGTGCAATTAAAATAAACAAGGTTGGTTCCATCAGCTTGAGCATAGGAGGATGGAAAAACAATCGATACATAACAATGGCTAGTAGAATCAGCCAGAATACCAAACCAATACTGAAATAGAACCATGCAATTTCATGGAGGCCGAATTGCATTGCCGGTAGCGGTGCAACAATGTTACCGACAATGGGGATAAACCAAGCAGGTGTCATTTGGTTAATTTGCCACTTTTCATGCAAAATCCAAGACTGCACGACATAAAAGGTCAGCATCAACTGAGCAAGTGCACCTATGACAAACATGATTTCTGAAAGCGCTGGCGCGATATCTTTATAAAGAATCGATAAAAGCAATAGACTGATGCTGGCAGTTGGAAAGAAGTTGACGGCGATTGGATGGTTGATTTCTTTGGTTACCGCATCCTTATACTTCAGTAACTTCACCCCATAAGTCAATGCCACTAAAACAAAAAACAACGTTGTGATTGCCGTTAAGGTCAACGCAATGGTCTGTGACAGTCCCAAAATAGTATGAGCATTATGAAAGCCTATAGTTAAACCGGCATAGCCCATAATGGCGCCGAAAAGCGTAATCGGGAAAAAACTCAAACGGTTAGGTGGCGTTTCGTTAGATAAAGTTTGCTGTTCAGTCATGGTGTCCCCAAGCGATAAGCGATGTTACAAAGAAAGATCAAATTTACGGCTATTATAATGACTTGTCGAAAAATTGTTATCCTTCAAGTTTGCATAATCCTTGTTTAGCCTCTAAGGTGTCGTGAAGAAATGATTGAATATTTTCAGTAACTTCACCATACTTTTAACAAATGAATATTCACTCCAGACAGCAAAACACGAAAGGATCCCCCTAAACCGATGGAAAAAAGCCCCATGTTTGAAAAGCGTGACTTCTTTAAGTTACCGGTCAGCTATTTTTCGATGCCGATGGGGCTTATCGGTTTGGGTATTGAAGTACATCATTTTGAAAGAATCATTGCTTCTGGCACCACTTTTAGTGCGTGGATAATGCATCTTGCCTGGTTGATTCTCGCTGCAATGGCCGTGTTTTCGTTTGCCAACCTATTAAAAGCAGAAGGGCGACAATTTTTCAAAGCTCAGTGGCAGAACTCTATCAGTTTACTAGACTTTCCCATTCTCACGCTTACGTCGCTCTTGCTGCTGCTTTCTCTTGAAGACTTCAATGACGGGCAGGATTTATGGTTAATTGCTTTTGCACTGGTCGTGATTGCTCATACTTTTTTGAATATTGAGATTCTGACCCGTTGGCTAAATGATACTAATCTTCAGCTTCAAGATATACGGCCAACTTTTTTCATTCTGTTGTCCGGTAATTTCATGGTGGTGATCGTAGGGGATTTCTATCTGCCTAAATCCTATGATGAATTCTTATGGTTCTACTTTTCGGTCAGCTTGTTTTTATGGTTTACGTTTGTTTTCATCTTATTTTACCGTCTGATTTTTGAAGTCAGTATCCAAGACACCTTAAGACCAAGCTTGTTTATTATCTTGTCACCGCCATCACTGGGATTGATTGCTTATGCATTGTTATCTCATGCGACAGCAATGAGTGCGGTAACTTGGGCTTTGTTCAGCTTCGCAACCTTCTTTTTGGGTATGTGGTTCTTGATGCAGCGCTTTTTCAGGAAGATTCGTTTGACCATGATTGGTTGGGCGTTCATATATCCTTTAGCATCCTATGATGTTTCGCTACAGTTTATTTATGACCTAACAGGAAATCCTGTGATTCTCAGTCTGGCATTTATTGTTATGGCGACCAATATCACGCTATCGAGCATTTTGCTCTACCACATGACGCGTACCTTTCTGACAAGAAGCATCGTAGAAGAACAATAACTGTCACGATGTCTCATCATTGCTGCCCCAAGATGTTTTATAATAGACGCCATTTTCGATTCACTTTTTCTAGGAGAACTTCGTGGTAAAAACTCGCTTTGCGCCCAGTCCAACAGGTTATTTACATATCGGCGGTGTTAGAACGGCACTTTATTCTTGGTTATATGCCAAGCAAAAGGGCGGCGATTTTATTTTACGAATTGAAGATACTGACTTGGAACGCTCCACTCAGGAATCTGTAGATGTCATTATGGAAGGGATGGAGTGGCTTGGATTGTCACATTCAGAAGGCCCTTATTACCAAACGCAAAGGTTCGATCGCTATAAAGCGGTTATTCAACAGCTTCTTGATAATGACTTGGCTTATTACTGCTATGCAACACCAGAAGAGTTGGATGCAATGCGTGAACAACAACGTGAACGTGGTGAAAAACCACGCTATGACGGTCGTTACCGTGACTTTAAAGGGACACCACCGGAAGGTGTTAAGCCAGTGATTCGTTTCAAGAATCCGTTGGATGGTGATGTCGTGATTGATGACATCGTCAAAGGAAAAGTAACGGTTTCCAACAAAGAGCTGGACGATTTGATTATTGCGCGCTCGGACGGCACGCCTACTTACAACCTAACAGTTGTTGTGGATGACTGGGATATGAATGTCACACATGTCATTCGTGGTGATGACCATTTGAACAATACGCCAAGACAAATCAACCTGTACCATGCACTGGGTGCGTCCTTACCAAGATTCGCTCATATTCCAATGGTATTGGGGCCTGATGGAAGTCGTTTGTCCAAGCGTCATGGGGCCGTTTCCGTATTGCAATACAAGGAAGAAGGGTTTCTCCCTGAAGCGTTGTTGAATTATTTGGTTCGCCTTGGTTGGTCTTACAAGGACCAGGAAATTTTCACTATTGACGAGATGGTTGAATACTTTGATTTGGAAAAAGTTAATTCAGCACCTTCTACGTTCAACGCTGAAAAACTGTTATGGATCAATCAGCAGCACATCCAAAATACTCCGGTAGACAATCTAGTTAAAAACCTAACACCTTTTATGGAAGCGAAGGGCTTGGATATCACACAAGGACCGGATATTTCAAAAGTAGTAGACCTACTGCGAGAAAGAGCCAAAACCCTTGTAGAAATGGCTAATGGTGCCGTGTATTTCTATCAGGACTATGAAACCTTTGATGAAGATGCAGCCAAAAAGCACCTAAGAGGAGTCGCGGAAGAACCACTCAGAAAAGTTCAGGAAAAATTTGCCGCTCTGTCTGACTGGAGCAAAGAAGCCATTCACCATGCGATTGAAGCTACGGCTGCTGAACTGGAAGTAGGTATGGGGAAAGTCGGGATGCCTTTACGCGTTGCGATTACTGGAGGCGGACAGTCTCCATCAATTGATGCAACGGCAGAGCTGATCGGGCAACAACGTTGTGTGGATCGTATTACCCTAGCGATCGAATATATTCAGCAGCGAATGAAAGACGCTTAATATATTGATAAAAAAAGAAATACGACGGGCGACTTTGTAATGAAGTTCGCCCGTTTGTTTTTTGGCTGCCACCACAGCGGTTATCGAAACAAAAAATATTTACAGATTTATGAAAAAATGCCTTGACCCAAGACGGCATATCTTTATAATACGCGCCTATCAGTTACATGGCTCCTGACTAAGATTTCACAATCTTAACTAGAGTGGAAATTTGGGGCTATAGCTCAGCTGGGAGAGCGCAACACTGGCAGTGTTGAGGTCAGCGGTTCGATCCCGCTTAGCTCCACCAAATTTGAACTGATAAACACGATTATACTAGGCCATAATCGCGTCATACTTTAGAGATGACACTTTTCAAAGTGTCCCGTTCGTCTAGAGGCCTAGGACACGGCCCTTTCACGGCTGTAACAGGGGTTCGACTCCCCTACGGGACGCCACTATGCGGGAATAGCTCAGCGGTAGAGCACAACCTTGCCAAGGTTGGGGTCGCGAGTTCGATCCTCGTTTCCCGCTCCATTTTTAGGTAAGTTGAATAGGGTACGACTAGGCCCGTACATAAACCTTTTCAGCTTATCGCTTGTTGAAATACAGGCACCGAGCGGACGCTCAAATCTGTCCCGTTCGTCTAGAGGCCTAGGACACGGCCCTTTCACGGCTGTAACAGGGGTTCGACTCCCCTACGGGACGCCACATTGCTAAAAGCCTGGCATAATGCGAGTTATGCTGGGCTTTTTTATTTCTCGCTTTTCCGCTTTCTCGATTTTATTTTTCCTGTTAAACTGAAATTCAAGCACATCGTCGTGTCTAGGTGCCTATCAGCACACATTCGCTTTTCTTAAAATTTATTTCATATTGATAATGTATTTCCTCGCTAAGCTAAAGCTTCATCTCAATGTTTAGTGTGCAAATACGTCTAGGTAGGAGTTGCTCTATGTCAAAATCGGATATCGGTCTAATTGGTTTAGCAGTCATGGGGCAGAACCTTGTTCTGAATATGGCTGATCACGGTTATCGCGTAACGGTTTATAACCGATCTGCGGATAAGACAGAAACCTTTTTACAACAGCGCGTTGAAGATCGTCCGATTGTAGGGGCTTACTCCCTAGAAGAGTTTGTTGATAGCCTTAGTGTTCCTAGAAAAGTCATGCTAATGGTTAAGGCAGGTGAAGTGGTTGATCACTTTATTGAGTTGCTATTACCGCTTCTGGAAAAAGGTGACATTATTATCGATGGCGGAAACTCGCTATACACCGATTCAGACCGCCGTACCAAATACCTAGAAGAAAAAGGCATACTGTTTATTGGAACAGGCGTTTCCGGTGGTGAAGAGGGTGCTAGATCAGGGCCTTCCATCATGCCTGGAGGCAACCCAAAAGCCTGGACATCCGTTAAACCTATTTTTCAGGATATTGCAGCGAAAAGTCATGGAGAAGCCTGTTGTGACTGGGTTGGGCAAGGTGGTGCCGGACACTATGTCAAAATGGTTCACAATGGTATTGAATACGGTGATATGCAGTTGATTACCGAAGCCTACCAACTCATGAGAGAAGGGCTTGGACTCAGTGCAGACGAGTGCCAGCAAATTTTTGCAGAGTGGAACCAAGGTGTTCTGGATTCTTACTTGATTGAGATTACGGCAAACATCCTTTCATTTAAAGATGAGGATGGTGAGCCGTTAGTCGATAAGATTCTGGATGCCGCAGGACAAAAGGGAACCGGAAAGTGGACAGGAATCAGTTCACTGGATTTGGGGATTCCTCTAACCTTGATTACCGAATCAGTTTATAGCCGATGTTTGTCGTCATTAAAAACCGAAAGGCAAAAAGCTGCAGGGATTTTTCCGAAACAACCAGTTGCATTATCTGTAGACAAGCAGGAAACCTTGACGGCCATTCATGATGCACTATATGCCTCAAAAATCATTTCCTACACACAAGGCTATATGTTGATGTCCGAAGCTGCCAAAGAGTTTGGTTGGGAATTAAATTATGGTGGCATTGCGTTGATGTGGCGTGGCGGTTGTATTATCCGTAGCACCTTCCTGGGCGAAATTAAGGCAGCCTATGATAAGCAGCCAGATTTACAGAACCTTCTGCATGCAAACTTCTTTGAGTCTGCCATAAATGGGGCAGAGTCAAATTGGCGTAAAGCCATTATTTTCGGTATTCAAAGCCAGATACCAACACCTGCATTAAGCTCAGCACTGGCTTTCTTTGATGGTTATCGCAGTGCGACCTTACCAGCCAATCTTCTACAGGCACAGCGTGATTATTTTGGTGCTCATACTTATGAGCGTGTCGATAAACCTCGTGGTGAATTTTTCCACACCGACTGGATTCAATCCGGCGGAAATGTTAGCTCCACAACTTACGAGGTGTAATGAATGCCACAGGATTGTTCATTTGTTGTTTTTGGTGCGACGGGAAATTTATCTTTAACCAAGTTGATGCCTGCTTTCTATCACTTGGATGAAATGAACCGTTTAAGTGACGGCATGCGTCTGATCACCCTAGGACGTAAAAACTATACGCAAGAAGAATGGTTGGAGATCATCAAAAAAGCCGTTTCGCCTAAAGCACGTGGTGGACTGAAAGATGATGTTTTTGAACGCTTTGCAAAGCGTATGCAGTATTTTTCGATGGATGCGGATGAAATTAGCTCTTACCATGAATTAGAAAACTTACTGAATGCTGAAAACATGCCATCCAATATGGCATTTTATCTTTCTTTGGGGCCGGACCACTTTGCCAAGGTTGTTAGAAACCTAAATAAAACTGGGTTGCTTGACGAAAGTACAGGGTGGCGAAGAGTGGTGCTTGAAAAGCCATTTGGCTATGATACAGCCAGTGCAAAAGCTCTGCAACTGGAGCTAAATAAGTACATTAGTGAATCGCAAACCTATCGGATTGACCATTACTTAGGAAAAGGTATGGTGCAGAACGTGATGGTTTTTCGCTTCGCCAACTTGTTGATGGAACCACTCTGGAACCGAAACTATATCGACCACATTCAAATCACCCATGCCGAAGACAAACCCATAGGGAGTCGTGCAGGTTATTACGATACCAGCGGTGCGATGCGAGACATGATTCAAAGTCATTTGTTGCAGCTTTTAGCACTTGTCGCCATGGAACCTCCGGCATCCATGGATGCCGAAGATTTACGTGATGAGAAGGTAAAACTGCTCAAGTCGATTCGCTCCATTTCCAAGAATAATGTTAAGTCTCAAGCCTACCGTGCGCAGTATGCCGCTGGGGAAGTGAATGGACAGCAGGTGCCAAGCTATCTTGAAGAGCCTGGCGTTGCCGAAGACAGCGTAACCGAAACTTATGCAGCCCTTAAACTTTATATCGACAACTGGCGTTGGGCTGGTGTGCCGTTTTACATTCAAACGGGTAAGAATATGGCTACATCGAAAACATTGGTTTCCATTTGCTTTAAACATCCACCAAAGCAGTTTTTCCGCGATTCTCAGGTGAAAAAAATGGATCCTAACTGGATTATTTTTGGAATACAGCCTCGCGAATCCATTAAAGTAGAAATGACGGCCAAAGAGCCTGGATTGGAAATTTCAACCCAGCAGATTAGTTTGGATGCCGCCATGAGACTGGAGGGTGAGGACTCAATAGATGCCTATGAAGAACTCTTGTTGGATGTTATCAAAGGTGATCGTTCGCTATTCTTGCGTTACGACGAAGTCAAAGCGGCTTGGAAAGTCGTGGATCCTGTATTAGAGGTTTGGGCTTCTGATACCAGTTATATTGATACCTACCCATCAGGAAGTTGGGGGCCACAAGGCGCTGAAAAACTCTTTGATCATCCTGATCAAGGTTGGCGCCGTCATATCAACCCAGAGTGCGCCACAAATCCATAAAAGATGCTCAAATGAATACATCCTTACCAAATAACTGGATTGCCCTGCAAACCGCTGAAGAGGTTGCTCAAAAAGTCACTGAGCAGGTTTTACTCATTGCTGATGAGTCCATTTCACAAAAGGGAAGTTTTCATTTTATTACGGCAGGGGGGACGACCCCCAATCGTTGCTATGAACTGCTTTGCGAGGCTGAGGCTGACTGGAAACGTTGGCATATCTATATGGGGGATGAGCGCTGCTATCCAGCAACAAATGCAGAAAGGAATAGTTTCGCCTTAACTCAGCATTGGCTAGGTAAACAGAAACAAATTCCAAACAACCAGATTCATTTCATGCCAACTGAGTTAGGCTTAGAAGCCGCTTCTCGGGCTTACAATGACATTGTTCATGCCGTGGTTGGTTCTGTTGGCTGTTTTGATTTGTGCTTGCTGGGAATGGGGGAGGATGGACATACTGCCAGTTTGTTTCCGGGGCATTTTTATATCGAAGACCAATATACTGTATTAGAACGTCAATCTCCTAAACCGCCAAATGAGCGTTTAAGCTTGTCTTTCGAAACGCTTTGCAACAGCAAAACCGTTATAAAAGTTGTGACAGGTGCTTCAAAGCATCCGGCCATTCAACAATGGCTAAAAGGGGAGAACCTCCCTATTTCAAACATCTATGGCTTAGAAAACACATTCACTTACCTGAGTGAAGATGCTCTTAAGCCCTTATAGTATTCACCTTTACAAAATAAATCAAGTGGTTGATATTTAAGATAAATACCCCAACCTGGTAGATTTTAGTTTAAGTTTATTGAAGCGGTTTCTACGTTGTCTATCTGTTCCAGTTGGTCAAGTAGATTCCCCACACTGATATGCGAGTCCAGCTCCAGAACGAACTGCATGGTAACGGTACCATCGGATTTATCCGATGACGTATCTGAACGAAGGATGTTGATGTCCATTGATGTCAACAAAGTCATGATATCCCTCAGTAGACCTTTTCTGTCAAAGCACAGCACGCTTAGCTCAGCCTCATAGGTCTCCACTAGCTCTTCTTGATGGCGTGTCCAAGACACGCCAATCAAGCGTTTTTGCTCTTCGTAGTTGAGATTCAGAATATTATTACAGTCTTTTTTATGGACAGTAATCCCTCTACCACGGGTGACATAACCGATAATCTCATCCTGTTCAGTCGGGTGACAACAAGGCGCCAACTGTGTTTTTAGTTGAGGTGAACCGATGACATAAGCTCTTGCCGGCTCATGGCGGTTGTCGGTCAAATGAATTGAATCAGTCACCTTGGTTTTAGTCGGATCTTGAGAGGTAATGTGTTTTTGTTGCGGTTTCAGTTGTTTTTGAATCGCGCTGTTCAGTTGGCGGTCGTTGATTTGACCTCGACCTAACGCCTCAAAGAAGTCTGATACGGATTCTGATTTAAATTGCTGAACCAACTGATCGATATGAATATCTTGCGCGTGCAAACGGCGCAATTCTTTATTGAAGATTGCTTCACCGGCATCTCGGTTGGCTTCTTTGTTTTGATGATTGAACCAATGACGTACTTTGGCACGTGCACGACTGCTTCCCAAATAATTTAAGTTAGGGTTTAGCCAATTACGACTCGGTTCACCTGACTTGACGGTAAGCACTTCGACCTTATCGCCGGTTTTTAGCTGATAGGTTAGGGGAACAATTCTGCCATTAACTTTTGCGCCACGACAACGATGCCCAAGCTCGGTATGGATATAATAGGCAAAGTCCAGCGGTGTAGAGCCTTTACTTAGGGTAATGATTTCATCCGTTGGCGTCATTGCATAGATATGCTCAGACAAAAGTTCTGTACTGATTTCATTCAACAAATCCGGATTATCGTTGTACTCCAACATTTGTCGAACGAGGTTGATGCTTTGTTCAAGACGTGCATCCAGCTTTTTGCCGCCTTCTTTGTAGCGCCAATGTGCCGCTACACCATATTCTGCGTGGCGATGCATTTCATAGGTACGAATTTGAATTTCAACGGTTTTGTTTTCTGCACCGATAATAACGGTGTGAATAGATTGGTAACCGTTTTCCTTAGGACTTGCAATGTAATCGTCGAACTCACCCTTGATATAGTTCCAACGACTGTGAACCATCCCTAATGCTTCATAGCACTGCTCAATAGAATCCACGTAGATGCGAACCGCTCGGAGATCATAAAGCTCGTCGATCGGAAGGTTCTTTTTCGACATCTTTTTCCAGATGCTATAAATGTGTTTCGGGCGCCCGGATATCTTGAAGTCCATATTCTTTTCATTAAACATGTCTTTCAAAGTATCAATCACGCTATTGATAAAGGCTTCTCTTCCCGCACGTTTTGAATCCAGTTGCTGAGCGATAGACTTATACAACTCAGGATTCAGATAACGGAAGGATAAATCTTCCAACTCCCATTTGAGTTGAGCAATCCCCAAGCGATTGGCAAGGGGAGCGAAAATCAACTGCGTTTCGTTGGCTATTTGTTCTTTAACATTATCAGGTTCATTTTTCAGATTACGCAGCCGAACCACTCGATAAGCCAACTTGACAATCATAATGCGAATGTCCGAAGTCATCGCCAATAGCATTTGCCTTAGGCGTTCGGTTTGAACTTCGTTGGTAGCGGAAGCTGCGTTGAATTCTTTGATGGCGTTCAAGCGGCGAATTTCCGAAACCATTTGAACGATGTTCGGACTGAAGAGCGATTTCAGTTTTTCAATGGGATAAGCTTCATCCAAATTACCGTCGCTCAAAAGTGTCGCGATTAAGGTATCCCTATCGAGATTTAGTCCAGCCAAAACAACGGCGACATCGGCGCTTCTTACGTTGGCAACTTTAGGTAATTCTTCTGCTTCAACCGCGATTTCACAGGCTTTAAAGCTGAGAGCATCGTCTTCTTGGTCATTGAATTCTTTTTTAAAGACTTGTAGATAAAGTTCTTGGGGAGTCATTTTTATTGTTTTTCCGCCTCTGAAATCTTTTCTTATTTTGTTTCTTAGGTATTAGGTCACCGTGTAGTTTACCGAATTTATACCTATTTATGCGCGATAAATCTGGATATAGTGGTGAAAAAGCCATTGGCAATGTTCATCAACTTGAGAAAATGCGATAATGCCAAGATTATGAACTTTATGAACTCACTTTATGAACTCACAAGATAGTATGTTTCAAAGCACTACAACTCGCGCCCCCATTCAGCAAAACAGCGCCCAAGGCTTTTCTGTTGCGCCAATGCTAGACTGGACTGACCGTCACTGTCGTGTCTTCCATAGAAAGCTGACAAAGCACGCTTGGCTATACAGTGAAATGGTGACCACCGGTGCGATTATTTATGGAAATAATCTACCTCGTTTTTTAGGGCATGAGCAAGATCAGCCAGTGGTTTTACAGCTCGGCGGTTCTGATCCGCTTGAATTAGCGCATTGCGCCAAATTAGGCGAAGAGTGGGGATATGATGAAATCAACTTAAATGTGGGTTGCCCCTCTGACCGTGTTCAGAACAATATGATTGGTGCCTGCCTGATGAACCACCCGAAGTTGGTGGCAGAAGGTGTTGATGCCATGAAGCAAAAAATTTCAATTCCGGTTACAGTGAAGTCGAGAATCGGGTTGGATGATAATGAAGACTTTGACAAACTGGTCGATTTTGTCGGTGGCATTATTGATGCCGGTGGCGATGGTGTGATTTTGCATGCTAGAAATGCCTGGCTACAGGGTTTATCGCCAAAAGAGAATAGGGATGTTCCTCCTTTGAAATACGACTGGGTTCGCCAAATCAAACAAACATTTCCAACCTTTTCTATTGCTATTAATGGCGGCATTGCAACGCCCGAAGCCGGAGTGGATTTCTTAGTCCCGGATCAATCACTTCCAGCGGTTGATGGAGTAATGCTAGGTCGAGCTATTTACGAAAATCCTTACTTATTGACCAGTGTCGACCCGCTGTATTATCGAGATAATGCGAATACACCTACTCGACAAGAAGTGCTGGAATCACTTTATCCTTATATAGAAAACCACTTGGCACATGATGGTAAGCTACACCAGATTTCACGGCATATCCTCGGATTGTTTCATGGTATGCCAGGTGGACGTATTTGGCGCCGCTATCTTTCTGAAAACGCATTTAAAGCGGGCGCGGGCATTGAAGTACTGCAAACTGCGTTACAGAAGGTCAATGATGAAATCTACCGAATGGAACAAGCGTCATGATTCTGCTTGAAGTGCCATTTGCCGAAAAAGATATTGCCAAGTCTGTCGGCGCTCGCTGGAATCCGGTTGAAAAAAAATGGTATGTTCCTGATGACTTGTCATCTGATCTTTCGCCATTTGAGCGTTGGCTACCTCAAGATGCCACACATGAATCAACTCAGCAAATAGTCCTTCCGGGTAGTAATGAAGCAACGTCTTCGAATGAAAAAGAAAAGGGCATTCCGCTGAGTCAGTTAATGTCTCAGGTTCAATTGGCGATTCGTAAACAATTTACTGGCGCAGTATGGGTAACGGCAGAAGTTGCCAATATGAATGAGCGAAGAGGGCACTGGTATTTTGAGTTGACCGAGACGACCGAAGAGGGTGCTCAACTGGCGACTTGTCGTGCGATGATTTGGCAAAGCCAAGCAGAAAGGCTTTTAAGAAAGTTTGCAGACGAAACAGGATCAGAACTGGCACCTGGTCAAAAAGTTTTGTTGATGGTTGAACCGACATTCCATGAGAAATTCGGTTTTTCATTGGTTATTCAAGACCTTGACCCAAGCTTCACATTAGGTGAGTTGGAAGCTGCTCTACAGACTATCCGGAAACAACTGATCAGCGAAAAGCTTTACGATAAAAACAAAACCTTCTCTATGCCGAAAGACTTTTATCGTGTTGCGGTTATCGCACCGCCATCTGCGGCTGGGCTTGGTGATTTTCGAGCCGATGCTGACTTGCTGGTTAAGCACAAGTTATGCGAATTCAAATATTTCTATTCGGCATTTCAAGGTGAAAACGTCGAGAAAGAAATGCTGCTGGCTTTTGAAGCTTTCCTGGCGCTGCATCAATCCAATCATTTTGATGCCCTGATTATTATTCGCGGCGGTGGTGCTAAGCTTGATTTACAACCACTCAATAATTATGCATTGGCAAAAGCCATTGCAAACATGCAACTCCCCGTACTTACCGGGATAGGGCATGAAAGAGACAATACGCTTTTAGATGAAGTGTGCGCTGTCAGGTTTGACACGCCGAGTAAAGTCATTGGTGCAGTACACCGTGCTATTGTTACATCTGCGCAAACAGCAAAACAAAATTGGCTTTTTATTGAAAAGGCGAGTTTGTTGTATGTACAAAGGCAAAAGCAACAGCTACAGGAAATGGAGTCCAGAATTCAAACCAAGAGTTTGCAGTCCTTACATATGCATAAACAAAACCTGACGCCATTGATGATCCATATTCAACAACAGAGCATTCGTAAGTTAAATCAGCAACAACACCTTTTGGAACAGTGTTTTGATGCTATTTTTCATCAGGCAACCAACCAGGTGCAACTACAAAAGCAAAACTTGTCTCACTATCGTGAGATTTTGTTGTCACGACCTGCAAAGTTACTGGAGTCCGCCAAGCAAAATGCACAACAACTGATTGGCTTTATCTTGAGTTCGGGCCCCAAAACCCAGTTGAACAGGGGATTTGCAATGGTTAAAGCAAAAGACAGCCAGAAGCCAATTACCACTAGAGATCAAGCGACGCAACAAGGCACTCTGGAAATACAATTTTCAGACGGGTCTATTGATGTGACAGTCATTAAAGATTAGATATTCAGAATTGAACAAAACGGAGTTTTAAACGATGGCTCAGAACACAGAAAACAGCTACCAAAAAAACTATGAGAAATTGCAGGAAATTGCGCAAAAACTCTCTCAGTCCGACAATATTGACATAGATGAATTGGTGCCAATGGTTGATGAAGCCACCAGAGCTTACACCTTGTGTCAGTCACGTATTGAAGCAGTGGAATCTGCATTGAATAAGCGACTAGATAAAGTGGACGAAGATAGCGAAGGTTGAGGCAAATGAAGGCAACGATTTATCACAACCCTAGATGCTCAAAAAGCAGACAAACTTTACAATTATTGGAAAGCAGTGATGCTACACCAGACATTGAGATTATCGACTATCAAAAAACGCCGCTTGATGTTGCCACACTTGATGAAATTTGTACGGGATTAGGCATTGAACCACAACAGTTGATAAGAACAAAAGAAGACCTTTTCAAAGAGTTGGGGTTATCCATTGACGATAATAAAACACGTGAGGAATGGTTGGCGATTCTGCAACAAAACCCTAAACTCATCGAGCGTCCGATTGTAAACATCAATGGTCGATACGCAATAGGGCGCCCACCAGAAAATGTTGCTTTATTACTGGATGATATGGACTAGGTCTTTGGTAAGGATGGTTGATAAGTACTGTTTAAATCGCCGAACAATGACGACGCTTGTTCTTTCGTTGATCTATTCTGCCGGCAGCGTGGCCGCTGGCGAGTCCAGTTGTAGCTTTCCTGACTATCAAGATAAAGTTAGTAGCCAGTACAAAGGGCAATTGTTTCAGCTTAATGACCATTACCCTAAAACACTCCCTTCAACACAAAAACCTTGGGAAGATTGGAACTTCAAAAAAGATCCCTCGGAATACCTTGAGAAAATCAAAGCCTATCTCTTTGCGGGCATGCAGCAAGCTGATTGGCGCCCAGGACAAAATAAAGTACATCACTGGTATCACATGCCATGGGTTACCATGGGAAGACGCGCTAGAGAAGGGGTTAGGGGACTTAACCGAAATGCGGATGCAAAACCATTTGAACTGGCACCAACGCAAACCGAGCCACAGCAAAAATGGGAGCTGAGCTTCTATAATGATTACGCTGCCTATCAAATTGGGCAAATATGGTGTCATGGCGACAAGCCAAACCTAAAAAAAGGTGCGCCAGACCTTTCAAAAACCGAGTTTCCAGAAGGCAGTTTTATTGCCAAATTCGTCTTTATAACAGGTTCCGACAAGCAACTACCTTTTATGCAAGGCGCGCCAACCGTACTTGCCAACATAAACGAAACCATCAATAGAAAAAGCCCTAAAAAAGTATTGCCGGTCAGGTTGGTTCAAATTGACTTTTCCATTCGCGATAAACGTGCGGATGATACAACTAGCTGGGTGATGGGCGCCTTTGTTTATGATAAAGATGCCAAAGAAGGTAAAAACGGTGCCTGGGATAAAATGGTGCCGCTAGGTGTTCAGTGGGGAAATGACCCTGCAATAACGCCAACCATGGTGAAAAACGGTGCCAAGTTGAAAGAAACAGTCGTCATGGATAGTATTCCCAGTTATGCGCGACGCAGATTGGGTTATGGCGGTCGATTAAATGGGCCGCTTGATTTCTACGGGTTCTCGTGTCTAGGTTGTCACAGCATGGCACAATGGCCAGAACCGCTAGCCAAAATCCCAAAAGGTAAAACTGAAATTGAGAAGATGCATTATTTCAGAAATCTTAAGCCAGACGAACCATTTCAAAAAGGTCACATCTCATTGGACTATCAACTGCATTTTGAAAATGCATTGAGAAACTACTTCCATAAAAACGCTATTTCTGCAGATGACTAGAACTTCATGAAGGGGACTGACTAATCATCAGTTTCTTTCATACAAGGGTGGCTCAACAATACAAAACATTGAATTTAACATAATATACATTATGCGAAGTTATATAAGAATTCAAATAATAAAAAAGCGGCCATCTAAGCCGCTTTTTAAATTCTTTTCAACCTGGCTTCAAAATCTGCCAGGTTGGGTTTACACGATTAACCAACAGCTGTTGGTAATGCCACAAACAAAATAAGCTCAATCACACCAACGACTGTTGGCAACCATGCGCCTTTAATTTTTGACATACAGGCTTTCGCGCCAAAAACAATTCCAAGCGCAGATAATAGATATGCCGCAGGCGCAATAAGAATTGAAATAAACAGCAAAGGCGCTAATGACACCAAAACCCAGCTAATCGTTAGCGCGTTATCAGGATTGTATTTACGTGTATTTCTCATGTCATCGTGTGCAGAACTTGCCGATTCAAGCCTTGCGATGACTGCAGATAATTCTTCTTCTGTCAGTTGATCCTGAACCACTTCAATATCCGTCAATCCAAGAGTGATTTTGCGTTCACGAATCAGGCTTTTTACAAGATCATTCCAACTGGCTTCTTCAGGAAGCTGTTCTACAAGTTTGATTGCTTCTTCTTTAATTGACACGATAACCCTCCATCTATGCCATTTGATAATGTCTAATTTGCGTTTGCGTCCTTATTCTAGCGTCTTTTTTTGTAATATACATGTAAAAAACTCGAACAAGAAACATACCGATTTTTAAGATTTTCGATTATTATAGTGTTAAATCAGTTTTAAAAGCGAATTTCGGGTTTCAAGGAGAAACGTGCAATGGCATTAATGCCTGGATTACAAATCAATATTGGTCAACAGCTTAAGCTTACCCCCCAGCTGCAGCAGTCTATCAAAATATTGCAATACTCTGCACTTGAAGTCCAGCAAACCATCGCTACTACGCTTGAAAGTAACTTTATGCTTGAGGTTGAAGACCTTCAAGAGGATATGGACGATATTTCTCCTGAAATTGAGTCTTCTTCCGAAGATCAACCTGATGCATCCGAGTCTGAAATTGATATTGAGCAAGCTGATGCCATTTCCGACAACATGGAAATAGACTGTGAATGGGACGAAGTTTACAGCGATTACGGTGCCTCTCAAATTTCCAAGGCTCAGTCTTTAGATGACTATAATTCTCCTGATACTTATACCTCTGCCGAACTTACTTTGAAAGATAAGCTCTATTGGCAGTCAGATATTTATCCTTGGCAAGATAATCAAGAACTTATTTCCTCTTTCATTATTGACGAAGTTACTGATGAAGGTTTTTTAACCGTTTCTTTAGATGAAATCCTACAAGACATCCTTGATAAAGAGCCCGATCTAGACATCAGCCTTGCTGATGTTGAAGAAGTTTTGGCTATTATTCAAGACTTTGAACCTACTGGCGTCGCGGCACGAGACTTATCAGAGAGCTTAGTAATTCAGCTGAAATCTCTACACCAAAACCCTTTTGTTGTCACTGCAACAAAAATGATTCAAGAAAACTTCGAGCTTTTGACAGTGCGAGACTACAAGCGCCTCAAGAAGATTTATTTCTTGGATGATGAAGAATTGCATCAAGTTATTCAGGTTATTCAATCACTTAACCCAAGACCTGGGCGTGAGTACTCCCCTTCTCAAGGTGAAATGATTACACCGGATTTAATTCTTTCGCGTACCAAAAATGGTTTCCTGATTGAATTAAATCAAGACGCCTTTCCTCGCCTAACCATTAATTCAGCTTACTTAAATATGGCGTCGGGATTGTCAGGACAGTCGGATGAATCCAAGAAAATAAAAGAACAGCTGGTTGAGGCAAAAGGCCTTATTAAGAGCATTCAAAGCCGCGGTGAGACACTACTGCGAGTAGGTAAATATATTATCGAAAGGCAGGCCCGATTCTTTGACGAGGGCGAACAAGCCATGCAACCAATGGTGCTGAGAGACGTCGCAGAATCGCTTGAGCTACATGAGTCCACCATCTCACGAGCAACCAACCAAAAATACATGCAAACCCCCAGAGGAACATTTGAGCTGAAGTATTTCTTCTCGACAGGGGTTTCTCAGTACGGTAGTGAAGACCAATCGGCCATTGCGATTAAATCGCACATCAAACAACTGATTGAGGCTGAAGATCCAAACAAGCCTTTGAGCGATAACAAGTTAATGTCACTTCTAGAAGAAAAAGAAATCAATGTGGCTAGACGCACCATCGCCAAATATCGCGAATCTATGGGTATCCCCTCTTCTAGTGATCGCAAAAAACTAAACAAATTCAAATAGTTTTATAAAAAATTAAACAAGAGTATTAACAATGATTCCAAATCAATCCGTTGAATTACGTCAAGAGGTTTCTCAACAGCAATGGCAAACACAGGCAGACTTTAAAGAGTACATGTCTGCTGTGAACCCGCCAATGCCTAAAATTGATGTAGCAAGTTTTGCGGCTTCTTTACATCAATCAGGACCAACTCGAATCATTCCTTTTGATTTATCCAAATCACTCGAGATTGACTATCCTGCGACTTCACCAAACTTGTTGGCGAACTTTGTTCGTATTTGCAAAGGCGAGTCCATCAAAACGTCAGCGAAAGTAACCTCGCAAATGTTCTATGTCATTAACGGACAAGGCAAGACACAAATGTCTGAAGGCACTATCGAGTGGAAGACAGGTGATCTTTTCACGCTACCATCCATTGAAAGTGCTTTGCACACTGCCTCGGAAGACACTGCTATCTATTGGGTAAATGATGCCCCGCTATTGAAGTATTTAGGCGTACAGCCTACTCAACAACGTTTTAGTCCTGTTCTTTACACTAAAGAACGTTTGGATAACGAGCTCGCAAAAGTAAGAAGTGAAGGTGAAGGTAGAAATAGAACCGGTATTCTTTTGGCGAACCCTAATTTCCCAAAAACCATGACACTTACCCATACACTCTGGTCTTTATATAATGCCCTACCTGCTGGTGTTGTCCAAAAACCGCATAGACACAACTCTGTAGCGATCGATTACTGTGTTGCTGCGGGCCCTGATACCTATACTTTAATCAGCAAAGAAATTGATGAAGAAGGCAACTTGGTTGAACCAATCAAAGCAATGTGGGAACCAGGTGCTGTATTTGTTACACCTCCTGGCTGGTGGCATTCGCACCATAACCATTCAAGCGAAGATGCCATCGTACTGCCTATTCAAGATGCTGGATTAATTATGAATATGCAAGTTTTGGACTTCCAGTACATCAGTTAAGTTGTAAAATCTTATAAAACCTAATTACAACAGGAAAAATTCATGGCAATGCTAAACAATGATTACACCATTACAATTGTTGAAGACGACCCATTACAGTTGGAAAACCTAGGAACGGCACTTTCAGAACAAGGTTTCAAAATCAAAACCTTTAGCGATAGGGCTTCAGCAGAATCTAGCTTTGAAGAGAGCCTGCCTGATTTGGTTATTTCCGATATTATTTTGGGAAATGAAATTGATGGTGGTTTTGAGCTTGCTAAACACCTGCTATCGTTTGAAACCGCTATTCCTGTGATTTTCCTTTCTGAACGTCAATCCGAGTTCGATATATACACCGGTCATGCTTTAGGGGCTATCGACTACTTGCCAAAACCCATCAGCCTTGGTGTATTAACTGCAAAAGTTAAAAATCTTTTACGCATTACAGGCTCAATTCAAACCAACGATGAAGGTGATAAGTCATTAATTGATGGTTTGGTGTTGGCAAACAATGAATTTAAAGCCTATTGGCATAGTCAAGTGTTAGACCTGACTGCAACTGAGTTTGAAATGCTGAAGCAGTTTGCATTAACTGGCGAGAAAGGTGTTGTCACTTATGACAAGCTTCAGGAATCGACACAAGGTGTTGTTGAGCGAAACACAATTAATACCCACATCTGCCGTATTAGAAACGCATTTAAGAAAGTTGATAACGACTTTAATCTTATTCACAACGAATATGGACGAGGCTACAGCTGGCGACAAAAATGAAGCCCTCTTTTAAAATGCGGTTAACCATCAGAACGCGGTTTTACATACTGCTTCTGATGTTGACTCTCCTGCCTGCACTTGCTTACCGATTTGCAATTGATCTTCACAGAATGTTGCTCGAAAACCAAGCGATCATTCAGCAGCAAACTGTTATAAACCTATCCTATGTCCTTGAAAATCGTACAGATTTATGGGCACAGCAAATTCTGTCAGGCACACCAACAAACCAACTCAGCCATTTGAACTTGGATAAGTCCGTACTATGGATAGTCAATGAGTTTGGCCAAGTAACTTACGTAGTGGGTCGACTTTCCCAGCAACCGAGTGATTTGAATAAGGATTGGTTTGCCCGTGTTGGCTACTTTCTGATCAAAACACTTTCCAATGTCATTCCCTTTACTCTGCCGTATCCCTACCCTCAAAGCACCAATCCAGAGGTCGCACTTATTCGCCAGGCAATTTCCGGACATACATTCCAGCAATACCGAATGTATAAAGACAACCCGATTTCTTTAATGTCTGCTACACCGCTAAAGCTTAGAGGACACATTATTGGCGCAATCGTTTTAGAACAAACTATGAATAGCCTACTGACCGATTCTTTAAAGCGTTTTTATCGCTTAATCGGAATGGGCGCATTGATTTTCATTTTTGTTTTCTTTGGTGCAGTATTTTACATAGCCTCACTCTCAAAACGAATTGCTCGCTTAGACTACGATGTTCGCAATACTTTTGATGCGCATGGCAAGGTCAATAAACTTAATTTCCCAGATATTATGCCTCGCTATTACTATGATGAAATTTCAGATTTACGCCACCATATCCATGATATGTTGAGCCAGCTTTCAGCCTATGAACGCTATTTGAAACAGTTACCTAAAGCATTGCGTCATGAGTTGCACAACCCTATGAATCGCCTGTCTATGTCTCTCTCATTATTGGAGCAAGACATTGATCATAAGCAAGTTCGCTATTCAAAACATGCATTAGAACAGCTGAAACAAATCATCAGCTCCTTGTCAGAAGCTAACAGCATTGAAGAAAGTTTGTCGATGCAGGAACCAGAACCCTTCTACATCTCCGAGATGTTAACTCATTATCTAGAGAATGTGATTGCATTGAATCCTGATCACCGCTTCAATATTCAAATCAATATGCCTTCGGAAACACAAGTCATTGGTGACGGCTTTATGCTTGAGCAACTTATGGACAAGTTGATTAGTAATGCCAAGGATTTTGATAATGGCAAAGAACCAATCACCATTAGTGCGGCATTAAATGCTCAAAATGAGGTAGAAATTCTTGTACAAAATACAGGTAAAGCACTACCCCAGTCAATTGAGAAACAGATATTCGACGGCATGACCTCTATCAGGGAAACTAATGCTGATAACCAGGCTCACCTAGGGTTAGGGCTTTATATTGTTAAGCTGATTACTGATTTCCATAACGGTAAGGCCGAAGCTTTTAACTATATGGATTTAGGTAATCAGCCAATCGGTGTAGTGATAAAAATCACGCTACCCACTATTTAAGAAGTTAGGCTATAGACCCTTGATGGAATCATTGATATCAATCAAAGCTTGAATAGGATCTTTGGCTTGTGTAATAGGTCTTCCAATAACCAAGTAGCTTGATCCGGCTGCCAGAGCTGCTTCAGGCGTCATAATACGTTTTTGATCGTTTGCATCTGCTGTTTCTGGCCTGATACCAGGTGTTACCAAACAGAAATCCTTTCCTACCGTTTCACGAATTGCGGCAGCCTCCTGTGCCGAGCAGACAACACCGTCTAATCCAGAATCTGATGCCAATTTTGCTAAACGAATCACATTGTCATGCGGCGTTCCAACCAGTCCAACTTCTTTAAGGTCTGACTCTTCCATACTCGTTAAGATAGTCACCCCAATCAGAATCGGTTGATGAGAGTTCTGCAAGACGGCTTCTTTTGCGGCTTCCATCATTTTGCGCCCACCCAGAGCATGAACATTAATCATCCAAACGCCCATTTTTGCAGCAGCCTGACAGGCTTTTGCAACCGTGTTCGGAATGTCGTGATATTTTAAATCCAGGAAAACATCAAACCCTTTGTCGATACAACTTTCGACAAAAGCAGGCCCACCTATTGCAAACAACTCTTTGCCTATTTTTAGGCGACACAGATTTGGCTTCATCTGATTGATGAAAGATGTTGCTCTTGCGACGGATGGAAAATCTAAAGCCACTACGACTTTAGGGTCTGGAATACCTGATTTTTTGTGCATATATCTCTCTTTACTTACAAGTTTGCAATTTCGTTCTTAGCTTCAATCTCTTTGGAATTCTCATAGTCAGCAATCTGCTTCTGAAGCTGGACTATCTCACCGGATAGCTTTGTATTTTGCTTATTGGCTTTTCTTAATTGCCACTGCTTGCTCAGTAAAATAAACGTGAAATAAATGCCAGACAATAACATGCCTATAGAAAACGTAATCGCTAACAGAATGGATAACGGGATATCAATTTGCTGAAAAATTAAATCAAATTTAACATTGCCCGGATTCAGAACACCTAGAAATATTCCGAAGGCCAAAAACAGGATAGTGATAATGATTGAGAATGCTTTGAACATAAAAAAAGGGGTACAATTTTTTAAAATATTGTACCCCTTTGGAAAATTAGAATGTGAGTTTTTATCGTTAAGAAATAATGTCGTACATATCCTTGGATTCGTCGACCTCATCTCTTAAAGTCTTTCCAGGTTTGAAATGAGGAACCCTCTTTTCTCCCAACTCAACATTCTCACCGGTTTTAGGATTTCTCCCAACACGAGCTTGCCGATGATGAAGACTAAAACTTCCAAAGCCGCGAATCTCGATTCTATCCCCCTCTGATAGGCTTTCTATCATAGAGTCAATAATTTGATTCACCGCTAACTCAACGTCTTTTTGACTAAATTGAGTTTGACGTCTAGCAATCAATTCGATCAATTCTGACTTAGTCATTTTTACTGTCTCTTTCTGTAAAAAGTCTCTTAATTACTTAAGAGTAAAATGGGATATCCATCCCCCATAAGTCTATTAAGACTAGGCACTGCTCCATTTCTTAAACAAGAAGAGATAGAGCAGCTTGTTGCATTTTACTCGTCAGTAGAAAGCTGACCTTTTAGCAAGTCACCGATAGTGCTTGCTGCTTGCGGTTGTGATGCTGAATAGTCTTTAATCGCATTCGCTTCTTCCTGCGCTTCTTTTTCTTTTACAGAAAGAGAAAGCGTACGGTTTTTGCGATCGACATTCATCACTTTCGCTTCGACAGTATCACCAACTTTAAGAACTGAGCTTGCATCACGAGTATCTTCAGCAAGTTCAGAAGCTCGCAAATAACCTTCAACGTCATCAGCTAGATCAATAACAGCACCTTTTTCATCAACAGACTTAACAGTACCCGTTACGATGCTGTTTTTACCGTTTTCAGCAACGAATTCACCGAAAGGATCTTGTTCAAGTTGCTTAAGGCCTAGAGAGATTCTTTCACGCTCTGGATCGATTGAAAGGATAACAGTTTCTAGTTCATCACCTTTTTTGAAGTCACGAACAGCTTCTTCACCTGGTTGAGACCAAGAAATGTCTGTCAAGTGAACCAAACCATCGATGTTACCATCTAGACCGATGAAGATACCAAAGTCAGTAATAGATTTGATGCTACCAGAGATTTTGTCACCTTTAGCATGCGTCGCAGAGAATGCTTCCCATGGGTTAACCGTACATTGCTTGATAGACAATGAAATACGACGACGCTCTTGGTCAACATCCAAAATCTTAACTTTAACTTCTTGTCCTAGGTGAACAACTTTCGATGGGTGGATGTTACGGTTAGTCCAATCCAACTCAGAAGTGTGAACCAAACCTTCAATACCATCTTCGATTTCGATGAATGCGCCGTAATCAGTAATATTGGCAACTTTCCCCATGATTTCCGCACCGATTGGGTAACGAGCAACCATATCAGCCCAAGGATCTTCTTGAAGTTGTTTCATACCTAGAGAAACACGGTTCTTGTCTTTGTCGAACTTAAGAACTTTAACTTCAATCTCATCACCCACTTGGATAACTTCTGATGGATGGTTAACACGACGCCAAGCCATATCAGTAATGTGAAGTAGACCGTCAATACCACCAAGGTCGATAAACGCACCGTAGTCAGTAAGGTTTTTAACGATACCTTTAAGCGTAGAACCTTCTTCCATGTTTGCAAGAAGCGCTTCTCTTTCTACAGAGTTTTCAGCTTCAATCACAGCACGACGAGAAACAACAACGTTGTTACGCTTACGATCTAGTTTAACAAGTTTAAGTTCGATCTCTTTACCTTCAAGGAAGCCAAAGTCGCGAATCGGACGAACGTCCACAAGTGAACCAGGCAAGAAACCACGAACACCTTCAACGTCAACTGTTAAGCCACCTTTAACTTTACCGGTAACAAGACCCACAACAGTTTCGTTATTTTCAAGAGCAGTTTCCAAACGATCCCAAGTCTTAGCACGCTTAGCTTTTTCACGAGACAAACGCGTCTCACCAAAGCCGTCTTCTAGCGTTTCTAAGTACACTTCAACTTGATCACCAACAGCAACTTCTAGTTCGCCGTTAGCGTTTTCAAATTGTGCTTTAGGAATAGCAGATTCAGATTTCATACCAGCATCGACTAAAACAGCTTCTTTGTCGATTGCTACTACAGTCCCTAGGATTAGGGAACCAGTTTGGAATTTGTCTTCTTGTAAAGACTGTTCAAATAATTCAGCGAAAGATAATTCACTCATGGGGTTATACCAAAATTTTAAAAAGCCGTTTATATCTCTTGATTGGGATGTAAAAGAAATAATCGGGTCAGTTAATTAAATATCAGACTCCCAAACGTCTGACTGAATCGCTCTGTAGTTTTAAATCACTACAAAAACAAAAATCTTTATTCGAAAAAACGAATAAAGATTAAATTCTTTTTACATAACAATAAGTTACGTAGATTTATCAGAAATCAATTCCTGCTTCAACTAACGCGCTTTGTGCTTTATCGCATACTTCTTGAATCGTTAAACTCGTCGTATCAATAATCAAAGCATCGTCTGCAGGGATCAGAGGAGAAGAGCTTCGAGTTCGATCTCTTTCATCTCTTTCCATGATGTCCTGAGTAATTTGCGCAATGTTAGCACTAACCCCTTGATTTTTCAACTGGTTAACACGTCTTTTTGCTCTTTCTTCTGCGGAAGCAGTTAAAAACAACTTAACATTGGCATTTGGGAAAACAACCGTTCCCATATCTCGTCCATCAGCGATCAAACCTGGTGCCTGTGCAAAATCTTTTTGACGCTTCAATAATGACTGTCTAACTTCAGGAATTGCGGCCACTTTCGATGCAACTGCGGCAACCTCTTCCGTGCGAATAGTTGACGTCACGTCTTCACCTGCATAAATAATACTGGTTGCCTTAAACTCAACCGGAAGAGATTCCGCCAATTTCACCAAGCTGTCAACGTCGGCAATATCAACACCTTCTTTAGACACGCCATAAGCCAGTGCGCGATAAATAGCGCCACTGTCCAACAAGTGAAACCCGGTTTTACAACAAAGCCACTGCGCCAGCGTACCTTTACCTACGCCACTAGGGCCATCAATTGCGACTACTGGAGATAACATCACACCCCTTCCTTAACGACATTTACTGTCATTCCGATATGATTAACTAATTGGACAAATGTCGGGAATGATGTATTCACGTTAGCGCAATCGTCAATCACAATATCGTCTACAGCATTCAATCCGGCAACAGTCATTGCCATTGAGATTCTATGGTCGTGATGACTGTTGATACCCCCAACCTGGCGTTTTTGTTGCCCGCCATTAATCACCATTCCATCAGGTGTCGGTTGCGCATCAATACCAACCGCAATTAATGCATCCGCCATCACTTGGATACGATCAGACTCTTTGACTCGTAACTCTTCAGCACCTGTCAAAACCGTTCGTCCTTCTGCGGCAGAGGCTGCTACGAACAACACTGGAAACTCATCAATCGCAAGTGGAACCAAGGCTTCTGGAATCTCGATTCCTTTTAATTTAGAAGACTTCACATGAATATCTGCAACAGGCTCACCGCCAACCGTAGATTCATTTTCCAAAGTAATATCTGCGCCCATCAGCTTTAGAATATCTATAACACCAGTTCTTGTCGGATTGATACCGACATGTTCAATCACCAAGTCTGCTTCCGGTGCGATGGCGGCTGCTACCATAAAGAATGCTGCAGAAGAGATATCTGAAGGCACGTCAATATCCATAGCCTTTAATGCACCACCACCCGTTAGCTCAACACGAGTTTGCATACTATCAAGCTTATGGGTTTTCACATCGTAACCAAAACCTTTCAACATACGTTCCGTGTGATCGCGAGTCGGTGCAGGCTCAACGACAGAGGTCGTTCCATTGGCATAAAGACCGGCAAGCAATACACAAGACTTAACCTGAGCACTAGCCATCGGTAGTGTGTAATCAATAGCGCTTAAACCTGTTTTAGTAGGCTTGAGATGTAAAGGAGGCATGCCACCTTCTGCTGTGTCAATATCAGCGCCCATTTCGCCAAGCGGTTGGGTCACACGTTTCATAGGACGTTTGGATAAAGAAGCATCACCAATCAAAGTACACTCAAAGTCTTGTCCTGCAAGAATCCCTGCCATCAATCTCATAGCGGTTCCTGAGTTCCCCATATCCAAAGGATTTGATGGTTTTTTCAGCCCACGTAAACCCACACCATGGATAGTGACATTTCCTTGATCAGGGCCTTCAATTTGGACACCCATATCTTTAAATGCCTGCAAGGTGGCCAAACTGTCTTCACCTTCCAGAAACCCGGTTACACGGGTTGTTCCTTCTGCTATTGACCCAAGCATAATACTTCTATGCGATACCGACTTGTCGCCAGGAACACGAATACGCCCCTTTAAAACCCCTCCAGGTTTGACATGAAACTGTACATTTTTAGCCATTACTTTTTAAAACCCTAATCTATGAAAATTTTGTGTAAATCATTCGACTGCTGACTTTAAAGCGTGTCTTTTACAATATGTTTGTCGCGAGCAACCTTGGCGTCATGAAACAACTCATATAAAGCGTCAGACTGTTGCCCTTCGATTAAGCCGATTAAATTATCTATTTCTGCTTGGTAGTTTCTAAGCCACTTCACAATCGCTTGAGCGTTACTGAGTGAAATGTCTCGCCACATGGTGGCATCACTTGAAGCGATACGGGTAAAGTCACGGAATCCACCAGCGGTATATTGAAAAACATTCCCCAGCTCTTCGTGCTCGTTAAGTAAGTCAACCAAACTAAACGCCAATAAATGCGGTAAGTGGCTGGTTGCGGCGAAAACTTCATCATGAAACTCAGGCGCCATCTCAGTAATACAAGCCCCCAAGCTTTCCCACAAAGCTCTAACGGTTGCCATTGCTCCAGCAGAGGTTTCCTGTGTCGGCGTTAGCACCACCCTATGATCTATAAACAAGTCCGAACAGGCTGCCTCTACCCCACTCTTCTCCTTTCCTGCAATTGGATGACCGGCAACAAAGTTTGGCAACACTTCACCAAATGCTTCCTTGACCGCTGAAATAACCGACATTTTGGCACTGCCAACATCCGTAATAATTGCATTAGGTTTGATACTAGCGCGAATTTCGTTCAAAACCATCGCCATCGCACCAAGCGGAACACCTAAAAGAATCAAATCCGCATCTTGAACTGCATTTGCTAATTCTACTTCGTAGCGATCAACAACCCCTAAATCAACGGCTTTCTTCAGATTATCGACATTCGGTTCATAGCCAGTTATCTCGTAACCAAGGTTGTTCTTTTCTGAACTTTCCTTCAACCCTTTGGCAAAGGATCCTCCAATTAAGCCCACGCCGATAATGGTAATTTTTTTTATATTCATCATTTCGTGCTACTTCATCAGAGAGGTAATAACACTGATAAAGTGTTGGTTCTCGTTTGAGCTGCCAATAGATATACGTAGGTACTCAGGCATAGCGTACCCAGCTAAAGGCCTGGTGATTACGCCTTTTTTTAACAATTCCTGATTCACTTCACTGGTTTTCTTACCGAAGGAAGCACACACGAAATTACCATGAGAAGGAATGTAATTAATGTTTAGCTTGTCAAAAACAGCCAGAAACTGTGCCATACCAGACAAGTTGAAGTCCACTGTCTTTTTAACAAAGCTCTGGTCTTTAATCGCAGCTACTGCAGCAACTTGCGCATAGTGGTTAACATTAAACGGTGCACGAAGCTTGTTGATATAGCCAATCAGCTCCTTGTTCCCTACCAAATAACCTAAGCGCAAAGACGCTAACCCATAAGCTTTAGAAAAGGTTCTTGAAACCAATAAGTTTGGATAGTCATCGATATAATCCAAACCGTTTGCATAGGCTGAATCGTTCACATACTCGAAATAAGCCTCGTCAAGCACCACGATAACATCCGAGGGTACTTTTGAAATGAAAGCTTCCCATTCATCCTTGGAAAACATGGTTCCGGTCGGATTATTTGGGTTAGCCAGATACACAATCTTGGTTTTTGGCGTAATTGCTTTCAACATGGCGGGCAAATCATGCCCCCACCCTTTCGCCGGTACTTCAACGCCGGTTGCTCCGACTATCTGTGCACTGATAGCGTAAATGGCAAATGCATATTGCGAGTAAACGATTTCATCACCTGGCCCAGCAAAAAGTCTTGCTACCAGCTCCAGCATTTCATTTGAACCATTTCCAAAAGCAACTTCCTCTGGCGCTCTGTTCAGAAATTTTGCCATTTCATGCGTCAGATAATACGCACTGCCATCTGGGTAACGCCCGATATCCACCAATTGATCGCGAATAGCCTGCAATACCTTTGGACTGGCTCCCAACGGGTTTTCATTCGATGCAAGTTTGGAAACACGTGAAAGGTTGTATTCGCGTTGAAGCTCAGAGATAGGCTTTCCAGGCACGTAAGTTTGAATGCCTGCGACTTGTGGTTGTAACAGCTTTTCGAAAAGTTTTGTCATGTTTTATAAGCTCAAATATCAGCTGAATGGTGAAGTAGGAAAAGATCCAAGTAGTTTGAAGTAGGATGTCTTTTGTTTTACCTCTTCAAGCGCCTCGGCAACGGAAGCATCTTTTTTATGCCCCAAAATATCAATGAAGAATAAATAATCCCACTTGGTATCAGTTGAGGGTACCGAAATAATGCGTGTCATAGAAATTTTTCGACTGGCAAAGCTGGATAACACATCCATCAAAGCGCCTGATTTATTTGACATGGAAACAATCATAGCGGTCTTATCATCACCGCTTGGCTCGGTTTCTTCAGAACCGATTGCCCAGAATTTTGTACTGTTTTCATGGCTATCTTCAATGTGTGATTCCAGCACGCGTAAACCATAAAGCTGTGCCGCCTGTTCCGAAGCAATTGCCCCTAGAGTATCGTCTTGACTTGCCATTTGAGCCGCTAATGCGTTTGACGCAACAGGCTCGATTTCGACCCAAGGCATATTATTCTTCAACCAGTGTTCACACTGCCCTAAGGCTTGCGCATGGGCGACGACTTTTTTGATGTTTTCCAGCTTCTCATTCTGAGACATGATGCAATGATGAATCACCAACTCAATTTCACCAGTGACCTTGAGAGAGGTTTTCATCAAGGCTTGTTGTGTTTGTTTTACCGCCCCTTCAGATGAATTTTCAACAGGCACCAAACCATAGTTGGCATCTCCTTTTTCTACCGCAGAAAACACATCTTCGATTGAAGAAACCGCCAAGGTATGCGCCGACGCACCAAACTGCTTGATAACACTGGCGTGAGAATAGCTTCCTTCAGGCCCTAAATAGGCGATTTTAATGGGCTGTTCCAGCGCCAGACATACAGACATGATTTCGCGAAACAGGCGCATCATTTCATTGTCAGAAATCAAACTCTTATTGTGTTCTTTCACAGCTCTCAAGACTTGAGCTTCCCGTTCAGGACGATAAAAAACCACATCAACCTGACCGCCTTGTGTCTTGGCATGTGCAACCTGTTGAGCACATTCAGCACGTCTGGCAATCAATGTTTGGATTTCCGCATCGATTGAGTCGATCTCATTGCGAATTTCGAGTAGTCTTTCCTTTTCTGCCTGTGAAATTTCCATATATCCGATTCGTTTCTCTATTTAATCTGGGTTACGCGTGTTTCTCTTCAAAATCTTTCATGAATGCTACAAGCGCATCAATTCCAGCTTCAGGCATAGCGTTGTAGATACTCGCTCTCATACCGCCGTAAACTTTATGCCCTTTCAGACTTAACAAGCCAGCCTTTTTGGATTCTTCCAAAAACAAGGTATCCAAGTCTGGGTTTTTAAGCTTAAAAGTTACGTTCATCCAAGAACGTACTGAAGGCTCGATTTCGTTATAGTAAAAGTCAGAAGCATCAACTAACTCATAAAGCTTATTCGCTTTGCGCTGATTAATTTCAGCCATCTTCTCAACACCGCCTTGGTCTTTGATCCACTCAAACACAAGACTGGCCAAATACCACGCATAAGTGGATGGTGTGTTAAACATAGATTCGTTATCGTTATAGGTCTGCCAATTCATCAATGTTGGCGTATCTGAGCGCGCATTACCAATCAAATCTTCTCTAACGATAACGATCGCTAAACCGGCTGGCCCAATGTTCTTTTGGGCGCCCGCGTAAATAACACCGAAATCCGAAACATTAATTGGTCGCGATAAGATGGTTGATGAGAAATCAGCAACAATAATCTTGTCTGTTTTCGGTAGTGATTGATATTCAACCCCTGTGATGGTTTCATTCTGGCAAATATGAATGTATTTGGCGTCTTTACTGAAACTTATGTCATCAAAACTTGGAATAGAAGTTTCAGAGGTCGCCACTTCATTGACATTCACATAACGAGACGCTTCCTTAATCGCTTTTGCAGACCAGACACCGGTATTGATGTAATCAACGGTGTCACCCTCCTGCGTCAAATTCATTGGAATCGCCGTAAACTGTAGCGAGGCTCCACCATGAACAAACAAGACTTTGTAGTTGTCAGGAATATGCATCACTTCACGCAAATCGGCTTCCATTTTATGTGCCAGTTCCATAAATTCCTTGCTTCTATGGCTGACTTCCATAACCGACATACCAGTATTCTTCCAATCCAAGAACTCTGTTTGCGCTTTTCTCATAACCTCTTCTGGCAGCATCGCTGGCCCAGCGCTAAAGTTAAATGCTCTCATTTATTGCGTGTTTCCTATAAAAAATTTTGAATAGCGAAGTGTAAACGTATTAAGTTAGCGTTCGGATATCAACAACCAAAAACAGGCGCTAATGCGGCGCCTGTCTTGGTGTGGTCTTTTAATTATTCTTCACTTTCGGGTGTGTCGTCAGAGATTGGTGTTTCGGATGAAACAGCTTCTACTTCCCCTTCTTCCAAACCTTCCTCGTCGATTTCATCATTGACATCAACCACGGCTAGACCAACGACCCACTCACCTTTACCGACATTGATCAATTTAACACCTTGGGTGTTTCGACCAACAACCGAAATCTCAGATACTCTGGTGCGAACCAGTGTCCCTTTATTGGTAATAAGCACCACTTCTTGCTCAGGTTTGACGGATACCGCGGAAACGACATTACCATTACGATCGGAAGTCTTGATGGAGATAACCCCTTGCCCACCACGGTTGATGGTTGAGTAATCTTCCACTGGCGTACATTTCCCGAAACCGTTTTCGGTTGCGGTCAAAATCAAAGTGTCCGGCTCGGCAACTTGCATACTGATGACACTCATGCCATCTTTTAGCTTCATGCCTCGAACACCGCGAGCTTGACGCCCCATGACACGAACATCGTTCTCGTCAAAACGAATTGCCTTACCAATATCACTGAACAGCATGATTTCCTGCGAACCATTGGTCAATGCGGTACCGACCAGTTCATCCCCTTCCAATAGGTCAACGGCAATAATACCGTTTGCACGAGGACGGGAGAAATCAGTCAATGCAACACGCTTCACGACAGATGTCTTTGTTGCCATAAAAACAAACTTGTCTTCAACAAACTCTGAAACCGGCAAAATAGACGTGATGTACTCGTTTTCTTCCAGCGGGAAAACGTTTACGATAGGCTTACCTTTTGAACCACGGCTTGCCAACGGCAACTGCCATGTCTTCTGCCAATACAATCGACCTCTGTTCGAGAAACACAGCAACATGTCATGCGTGCTCGCAACCAACAATTGACCGACTTCATCATCTTCTTTCATCTGCGTTGCAGACTTACCACGACCGCCACGTCTTTGTGCCTGATAATCAGACAATGGCTGTGTTTTGATGTAACCATCTTGAGACAAGGTGACGATTCGATCTTCAACAGCAATCAAATCTTCCGCATCCAAATCTTGGTAGTTGTAGTCAATTTCAGTACGTCGTCCGTCACCAAAACTGTCAATCACTTCCAACAATTCATTGCGAACCACTTCTGTTAGGCGGTCAGAATTTCTCAAAATATCCAAGAATTCGGCAATCTTCTCAACAAGCTCTCTGTATTCTTCAATGATTTTGTCTTGCTCTAATCCTGTCAAACGATGTAGGCGCATTTCCAAAATCGCTTGAGCCTGAACAGGTGATAACTTGTAAATACCACCAGCGGCACCATAACCAGGTTCAAGGTCTTCTGGTCTCACGTCATTCAAATCTACTTTTTCTAGCAGTTGCTCAACGTTGCCAACTGGCCAATCACGCTCTAGCATGCGCTCTTTTGCCACCGCAGGGCTAGCAGATGACTTAATCAACTCGATCATTTCATCAATGTTGTTCAACGCAACGGTCAAGCCTTCCAATAAGTGGGCTTTTTCACGTGCTTTACGTAAATCGTAGATAGTACGTCGTGTAACCACTTCGCGACGATGTTTGATAAACGCATCAAGAATCTGGCGCAAGTTCAATAGTTTTGGCTGACCATCAATCAGAGCAACCATATTGATACCAAACACTGTCTGCATTGCAGTCTGTTTGTACAGGTTGTTGATAATGACTTCAGGCACTTCGTTTCGACGAATCTCAATAACGATACGCATCCCGTCTTTATCAGACTCATCACGTAATCCAGAAATCCCTTCAATTTTCTTCTCTTTTACCAGCTCTGCAATGCGCTCAATCAGTTTGGCTTTGTTTACCTGGTAAGGGATTTCATTAACGATAATGGATGTTTTACCGGACTTGTCAGTTTCAATAGCCGTTTTAGCACGAATCTGCACACGACCACGACCTGTCTCATAAGCTTCACGAATACCGCGTGTACCATTGATAATCCCTTGTGTCGGGAAATCTGGCCCAGGAAGGTATTCCATCAAGTCATCAATCGTTAAATCCGGGTTATCAATCAAAGCAACACAGGCATTGACCGTTTCAGTCAAGTTATGCGGAGGGATGTTTGTTGCCATACCTACGGCGATACCTGATGAACCGTTTACCAAAAGATTTGGAATACGCGTTGGCAAAACATTTGGCTCTGACTCAGAACCGTCGTAGTTAGGTGAGAAATCGACAGTTTCTTTATCAAGGTCCGCTAGCAGCTCATGGGCGATTTTCGCCATACGCACTTCCGTATAACGCATTGCAGCTGGCGCATCACCATCAATCGAACCGAAGTTCCCTTGACCGTCTACCAGCATGTAGCGCAAAGAGAAAGGCTGTGCCATACGAACAATCGTGTCGTAAACAGCCGTATCACCATGAGGGTGGTATTTACCGATTACATCCCCGACGATACGAGCCGATTTCTTATATGACCTATTCCAACCATTACCCAATTCGTTCATGGCGTAAAGCACACGTCTGTGAACGGGTTTCAATCCATCTCGAACATCGGGCAACGCACGACCGATGATAACGCTCATGGCATAACTCAAATAGGATTGCTTCATTTCATCTTCAAGCGAGATGGGAAGGATTTCTCTTGCAAAATCTGACATATAAAAAATCGACTTATATTGAGTTGAAATTAGCCAAAGATTATAACCAAAAAATCGCGTTTAGAGTGTGTTTTGTTAAGTTTCAGTTAATTTTGTAATCTCATCCATTTTTCTGAATTCATTGCAAGGCATTTTTAACCCCCGCCCTACAAACCATCCTCCCTTAATATCTATTTTCAATAGCACTATTATTATTTGACAAACTTACTTAGCATGCTAAACTATTTATTACTTAGCACGCTAAATAATTTAACTAAAATGAATGCCATGAAAAAATACATCACACAATCAAACCACACCTCACTGGTAGAAAAGCTCGGCCGACTACATCGACAATGGCGCGTTATCGTCGATGCAGAGCTTTTACCATTAGGCCTAACCCACCCTCGCTGGACCGCCATGTGGAAACTTTGGCGTATGGGAGATAACACTAGCCAGAAACATTTAGCGGATGCGTTGGAAATCGAACTTGCATCACTCATGCGTACGCTTGGTCAGCTGGAAGAACACGGTTTAATTCAGCGACATACTTGTAAAGAGGACAAGCGGGTAAGACTGGTGAACTTAACGCCAGAAGGTATTGCCATCATTCGACAAATGGAAGCCCGCATCGTTCAGGTTCGCACAGAGTTACTTGCTGGTATCACACCTGAAGAATTGACATTATTTGATTCGGTAATGGAACGCATCGCCACCAACATACATGACAAACTGACATCGGAAATCCAAGAACCATAAAATAAATACAGTCACAGAGAGAAAAGAGATGACGCCTGATCAACAATTCGCACGATTAATCAAATTTTCAATGCTGCTCTTTGTCGCAATTCTCGTCTATTTCATGCTTGCAGATTTGAAAATGCCCTTAACCACCCAATCCATGGCAACTAGAACGGTGGTTAAAATGGCGCCACAGGTTAGCGGAAGAGTGACCGAAGTGCTTGTGCACAACAACCAACACGTCAAACAAGGCGACATCCTATTCACGCTTGATGACGCGCCATACAAACTTGCCCTTGAAAAAGCAAAACTGTCATTGGATGAAGCAATGCAAAACAATGCTGAGCTAGACGCCTCTATTAAAGCTGCCACAGCCGAAATTCATGCAAACGAAGCAGAGCTGGCGCAAAAGCGACGAGATGCAAAACGCCTGAGTGCTCTTTATGCCAGTAACGGCGTGTCTCGTCAATTGAGAGATCAAGCCACCACTGATGTGCAGACCGCAGAAGCCACCCTTTCTGCTTCCAAAGCACAACTGGCAAAGCTTATTGCTGCCAGAGGCAATACCGGCAACAACAACCTTAAATTACTCCAGGCTCGCAACCAAGAACAACAAGCTGAGCTTAATCTTAGCTACACCAAAGTACGTGCTCAGGAAGATGGTGTCGTCACCAATCTACAACTGATGGATGGCAGTGTCGCAGCTACCGATCAACCTGTACTTGCAATCGTGTCCGACAAGCTCGACATCATTGCGGACTTCCGTGAAAAAAGTCTTCGAGGTGTCAACAACCAAACTCAAGCTTGGGTCACCTTCGATGCTGATCCGGGTAAACTTTTTCTGGCTCAAGTAACCAGTCGAGATGCCGGCGTGAGCACGGGGCAATTTGATGCCAACGGCAGTCTAGCGACCCCCATAAAATCTGACCGTTGGATTCGTGATGCACAAAGAATGCGCCTGCATTTATCACTGCAATCAAAAGACTTTCCATTACTGGCAACCGGCTCGTTAGCTACTGTGCAATTGATACCGCAAAATAGCATCTACCGTTTCCTTGCCAAATTGCAAATCAAAACCATCAGCCTGTTGCACTATATTTACTGAGAATTTACCGAGATTTCAGATGATACTAAACCATGTTGCACTGAGTGAAAACGGCTTAAGACGGAGCATTCGCGTCGGGTTAGGCGCAACGCTCGGCTTCACCATGTGCAAATTAATGAACTGGGATTATGGCGTGTTCTTCACCATTTTCCCTATTCTTCTGTTGGGCTTGGTTCCCGAGATGAACGCTCATGCCGCAAAGCAGCTATTGGCGTCCTCTGCAATCAGCGGCATTGAACTTGGTATCCTTGGCGGTCTATTTGGCACACACCCGGGGATTATGATTCCTGTGGTGTTTGTGCTCTTTCTTTATCGCTTTATCGCCATGTCTCGTGGCAGTCTGTTTTTGTTTGGTGCCAATGGTGTTTTGACCTTGAGTATCATGCTGCATTTCGCCAGCTATGCCAATACAGACATCAACGATATGATATTCACCAATTTTGGCGCAGGCATCCTCTCGGTACTCATCGCTTATGCAGTGACGGCTCTCATTCCAGACCTTGAACCACCGCCAAAACGAACGCCACCAGAGAAGCAGCCCCATCGCGTTCGACATGAAGCCTTAATGGGTGCCAGTGTCGCAACCCTATCTTTCGTGGTGTTTCAGGTATTTGATTTGCACGACTCACTTTCCGCACAAGTCACAACCATCTTACTGCTCTTTCCTATGCACTGGCACGGCAGCATGGATTACGCTCGTAAGCGCGCAATGGGCGCAACTCTTGGTGTCATCTATGCGCTTTTGATACAAGTTATCTTACAAGACTGGACCAGTGAATTAATTCTTGTCATATTAGCTCTTTGGATAGGGACTTTTCTGTTCTGCCAAACACACGTCAAGGAAGGTGTCAGCTCGGGTGCAGGTTTTAGTGCTATGACAACCTTAGCAGTATTATTTGGTCTTTACCTTACACCGCAAAATGATCTAGTCTTTACCTCTTTTTACCGTGTTAGCAGCATCATGGTCGCTATCGTTGGCACACTCGTCTTCTGTTATCTCATGCATTATTTACTTAACAGCTTTCAAGCAACACGCTTTGGCGACTGACAATCCAGCCATGAAAAACAAAGTCATGCCACAAGCCCGGTTGAAGTTGTTTATAATTCAAGGCAACTAAGATTAATGATATTGAAAACTATGTCCGACCATTCAAACGCAGATCAAGCCGAACTCAATAACTTCAACCAGTTTGCCCATACCTGGTGGGATAAAGAAGGTGAATTCGGTGCGTTGCACACCATCAATCCTTTTCGTGTTGAGTTCATTGAGTCTCACACCCCTTTACAAGGCAAAACGGCGCTGGATATTGGCTGCGGCGGCGGAATTCTATCTGAGTCTTTGGCAGAAGCAGGCGCGAAAACAACGGGTATTGATTTAGCCGAAGAGGTTCTTACCGTTGCCAAGCTACACAGTTTGGAATCCGAGTTGAGTATTGACTATCAGTGCATTGCCGCTGAAGCACACGCAAAAGCCCATCCTGAACATTATGATGTCGTGACCTGTATGGAAATGCTGGAACATGTTCCAGATCCGGCTTCCATCATTAAAGCTGCTGCGGATTGTGTCAAACCTAACGGTTGGGTGTTCTTCTCTACCTTGAACCGCAATTACAAAGCCTATCTACTCGGGATTTTAGCCGCGGAAAATCTGTTGAATCTGGTACCGAAAGGCACCCATACCTATGACAAATTCATCAAACCTTCTGAGCTGGATGCAATGGCTCGTCAAGCTGGTTTGCAATTAGTTGATGGTGCGGGAATCGACTTTAACCCCGTACTCAACCAATATGGTCTGTCAGACAAACTAGACGTCAACTACCTATTGGCGTACCAAAAAAACTGACAAAAACACTACTACATTTATACTAATAAGGTCACTATGAGCATCGACTGCATTCTTTTTGATTTGGACGGCACACTACTGGACACTTCCTACGATTTTGCCTACGCCCTGAACCGTACCTGTAAACATTTCAATGCCCCGCATTTGCGCTACCAAGATATACGCAAAACCGTTTCTCAAGGCGGCCTAGCCATGACCAAGCTTGCATTTCCAGATTTGGAAGGTGACGCGCTGGAAGAAAAACGCCAATATTTTCTGCAAGTGTACTTTGATAACATCAACCACCACACCCGTATTTTTCCTGGACTTGAGCGTGGTTTAGCCCTGATTAATAAAAAGAAAATACCATGGGGGATTGTCACCAACAAACCCGGTTGGTTGACTGAAAAACTCCTTTCGGAAATACACTTTCCTGCTACGCCATTAACTGTCATCTCTGGCGACACCCTGCCCGTACGCAAACCCAATGCCGAACCAATGTTCAAAGCCGCCGAAGAATGTGGCATCGAACCGACAAAATGCATTTACATTGGCGACCACCCTCGTGACATCGAAGCGGGTATCAATGCTGGGATGAAAACAGGTGCCGCTCTATTCGGCTACTTGCCGGAGTCGGCAACAGACGGTGACTGGCCAGCGGATTTCTTCTTCGACACGCCTTTTGAAATCAGCGAATTCATCAATCAGCTAAAATAGCCACAAAACAAACACCAAGGAAACAAAACCATGAGCACTTACTTAATCACTGGCGCGGCACAAGGACTCGGTCGCGCGCTCGCTTTAGGTTTAGCAAACAATAATAACAACTTGATTTTGTTAGACAAAGATCTTGAAGCTTTAAATCTGATTTATGACGAACTAGCCGCTAAGAGTAATTGTGAACCCGCGTTGTTTCCTATGGATTTATTGGGTGCGAACATCGACCACTACGCCCAGTTGCAAGAAACGTTACGTAGCGAATATGGTCAACTTGACGGTGTTTTCCTGAATGCCGCTATTCTGCCAGCTTTTACGCCAATTGAATTCTTCGATTACAAGCAATGGTACGAAGTCCTGCACACCAACCTAAACGCTAACTTTCATCTGATACAGCAATGTTTGCCACTGATGAAAAACGGCGAGACAACCAGTCAATTAGTCGCCATTCTTGATCAGGGTACTGAAAGCCACCCTGCTTATTACGGCGCTTACGGTGTTGCCAAAGCCGGACTGGAACAGTTGATGGTTACCACCGCATTTGAAAACCCATCTGCCAATATTGATTTTTACAATGCCAAACTGGGTGCTTTCCAGTCTGCGACACGCAGTAGACAATTCCCGAGTGAGGATCCTACCCTGCTCCCTACTGCTGAAGCCATGGCAAGTCACTTGTTGCAAATTGTTCTAGAAGGCCTGCACTCGGAAGACATCAACAAGCTCAACGACGAAGCGGCTCAGTCGACCGATTAAGTCGCAAAGCAACAAGCCAATCCTCCCTTCCAAAATCTGCCAGGTTGGGGGGCTAAATTGTCTGAATAAAGTTTGAATTCCACACTTTCGATAGTGATTTTATTTAGGCAATTCTGTTATGCTGTTCAACACTAAAAGCAGTCTTTCATAGTCATTTCCGGAGGAGCCATGTCGCGTTTCACTTATATCAAGTTTTTTGACGAAATCGGAATTGAAGACATTCCCCTAGTTGGCGGTAAGAATGCCTCTCTCGGCGAGATGTACCAAGCACTCGTTCCACAAGGCGTATTGGTTCCCAACGGCTTTGCCATTACCTCCGAAGCCTACCACTTACTGATAGAAGAAAATCAACTTCTAGGCGAAATGCACCGCCTACTCGACACCTTGGACATCAACAATGTTCGAGATTTGGCTGACCGTGGACACCACATTCGAGACTTGGTTTACAACGCCCCGCTACCAAAAGTGCTTGAGTTGGAAATCATTGAAGCCTACGAACTGCTCAAAGACCAGTTCGACGAAAACATCAGTTTGGCGGTACGCAGCTCTGCAACGGCAGAAGACTTGGTCACAGCCAGTTTTGCCGGGCAACAGGACACCTATCTGAACATTCATGGTAAAGGCTCGCTACTGGATGCCTGTAAGCGTTGTTTCGCCAGTTTGTTTACCGACCGAGCCATCCACTATCGTGTCGAAAAAGGCTTTGATCATTTTGATGTTGGCTTGTCGATTGGCGTACAGAAAATGGTGCGCTCCGACTTGGCGGCTTCCGGCGTCATGTTCTCACTGGATACCGAAAGTGGTTTCCGCGATACTGTCTTTATCACCGGTGCTTTCGGCTTGGGAGAAAACGTGGTTCAAGGCGCGGTTGATCCCGATGAGTTCTATGTCCACAAACCGACTTATGAACAGGGTTACCGCCATATTTTGCGTCGCCACCGCGGTGCCAAAAGCATCAAGATGATTTACTCACCGGACATCACCAAATCCCCGGTCAGAAACATCCCGACATCTTCCATTGAACAAAAATCCTTCTGTATTAAAGATGATGAAGTGCTCAAACTTGCCGAATACGCCATCAAGATTGAAAAGCATTACAGCAAGAAAGCCGGTTACCAAAAACCGATGGATATGGAGTGGGCAAAAGATGGATTAGACGGCAAGCTCTACATCGTGCAGGCGCGCCCTGAAACCGTTGCCTCACAAACCAAAGCCAACTTGCTTGAAACCTACCATGTCAACAAAAATGAAGACACCAAAACACTTGTCACCGGCAGAGCCGTCGGTAGCAAAGTCGCTCAGGGTAAAGCACACGTGATTCGTGACGCCACGTTCATGCATGAGTTCCAAGCGGGTGAAATACTGGTTTCAGACATCACCACACCAGACTGGGAACCCGTGATGAAAATCGCTTCAGCAATCGTCACCAACCGTGGCGGGCGTACCTGTCACGCCGCCATTATCGCCCGTGAGCTGGGTATTCCCGCTATCGTGGGTTGTCAGGATGCGACTGAAGTACTCATAGACAACCCGGAAATCACCGTTTCCTGCGCCGAGGGTGACACCGGTAATGTCTATGAAGGCAGCGTGCCTTTTGATGTCATGCACACAGATTTATCCGGTTTACCAACACCCAAAACAGAAATGATGCTGAACATCGCCAACCCAGATTTAGCATTCAAAACCAGCTTCCTACCCAACCAAGGCGTTGGCTTGGCGCGCATGGAATTTATCATCAACGAATCCATCAAAGTACATCCACTTGCCCTGCTCAACATGGATAAAATCGAAAGCGACCATGAGCGTGAGCAAATTATCGAGCTGATTGATGGTCATGCGTCTGGCAAAGATTTCTTCCTCCACGAGCTTTCCGAAGGTATTGGCACCATCGCTGCCGCTTTCTATCCAAAACCAGTGGTCGTACGCATGTCAGACTTCAAATCAAATGAATACGCCAGCTTATTGGGTGGGCGTGCTTTTGAGCCAAAAGAAGAAAACCCGATGATTGGTTTCCGTGGCGCATCCCGTTATATTTCAGAGACTTTCGAGCCGGCTTTTGCCTTGGAATGCCAAGCCATCAAAACCGTGCGCGAACGTATGGGCTTGAACAATGTCATCGTCATGATTCCATTCGTACGTCGTGTCAAAGAAGCCGAGCAAGTGCTTGAAGTCATGAAGAAATACGGCTTGAGCCGCACTGAAAACGGTTTGAAAGTTTATATGATGTGTGAGATTCCCAACAACGTGATTGAAATCGATCACTTCGCCCCACTGTTTGACGGCATTTCCATCGGTTCAAACGACTTGACGCAATTGGTGTTAGGGGTCGATAGAGATTCCGAGCTGGTGGCTTATGATTACGATGAACGAGATCAAGGCGTGAAAACCATGATTAAATGGGCGATTGAAGGTGCCAAACGCAATGGTTTGCACTCCGGCATTTGCGGACAAGCGCCGTCGGATTACCCAGAAATGGCAGAATTCCTAGTGGAATTGGGCGCTGACTCCATGAGCCTAAACCCAGATTCGCTACTGAAAACCACTCAAGATATTGTTGAATTGGAAAAACGCCTGGGAAGATAAGCGTTGATTACTAAAATCTACCAGGTTGGGTCTAATGTGTTTCAACCCCAACCTGGCAGTTTTTTTATTCTAACGGTCGTTTATTGCCATCTTCATCAATGCAAACAAAAGTGACCATGGTTGAAAAGATTTCTGAACAATCATCCTTAAACGCACTGGCAACGCTCGCGGTGACTTTATAAGTGACAGACGTCGTTCCTGTTTTAATTTTATCGACATTGAAACGTAGAATCGTCCCCAGTTCAACACGCTTTTTGTAACTGACTTTATCCATGCCTACCGTCACGAAACTCTTGCCAGGATAATCCAATCGTGCGCAGATATAGGCAGACTCGTCTACCCATTTCAACAAAGTACCGCCAAATAAAAAGCCATAATGATTCAAATGCTCAGTGAGCACCAATTGATAGTTTTGCATTCCATTTCCTAGAGATGTTTAAGCTTGTTCTAAAGCTTGCCTAACCAAGCTGGGTGCAGAAGCCAACAGCCTTTGTGTGTAGTCGTGCTGCGGGTTTTGCATGACGTCTTCCACCAATCCCTGCTCGACAATTTTACCGGCCTGCATCACCGCCACATGGTGCGCAATACTTGGCACAATAGACAGATCATGGGTAATAAACAGATAAGACATCTGATAAGTCTTTTGCAGGTCTTTCAGTAATGCCAACACCTGTGCGCGAACCGAAACATCCAAGGCACTGGTTGGTTCATCACAGATAATCAATTCAGGTTCTACCGCTAAAGCGCGGGCAATACCGATGCGCTGACGCTGCCCGCCAGAGAATTCATGCGGATAACGGTATTTATGTTCCGGTAATAAGCCGACTTGCTCCAACAATGACTCAATACGTTTATCTTGCTCTGCTCTGGTTGTAGGGCCAACCTGTAAGCTATTCATGCCTTCGCGAATAATTTCGTTAATGGTCATTCTTGGGTTCAGTGCCGAAAACGGGTCTTGGAAAATGACCTGTACCTTTTTACGGAAAGGCTTCATGGCTTTTTCGGATAAATCCACCAAGTTAATGGCTTGGGTAGCTTGATCGTTGGTAAAATTCACTTGCCCGGCAGTAGCATCCACCAGTTTTAAAATGGCTTGGCCAATAGTGGTTTTACCGCTGCCCGACTCACCCACCAGCGCCAATGTCTGCCCTTTTGGAATAGTTAAGTTGACGCCATCGACGGCTTTAACATGACCCACTGTACGCTGAAAGATACCTTTTTTAATCGGAAAATAGACTTTTAAATCATTAACTTGCAAAAGATTTTGAACAGGACTTAAAGCTTCATCTTCAAAATTTTCTCGCTTTGGAATCGCGTCTGACAACAGCTTTTGCGTATAGGGATGTTGCGGATCGGTAAAGAAATGCTCGGTCTCAGCTTGCTCTACAATTTCCCCCTCTTTCATCACTGCAACGCGATCAGCGATTTCATTGACCACGCCCATATCATGCGTAATGAACAAGATCGCCAAGCCACGGTCATCACGGATTTGTTTAAGCAGATTCAACACTTGTGCCTGAATGGTGACATCCAAGGCGGTTGTTGGCTCGTCGGCAATCAATAAATCAGGTTCACAGGCAAGCGCCATCGCAATCATCACCCGTTGTTTCTGACCGCCGGATAATTGATGCGGATACCAGTCATAACGTTCTTCAGGGTTTGGAATGCCAACTTCATCAAACAGGCTGACGACTTTTTCTCTGGCGGCTTTACGATTCAACCCCAAGTGAACCCTAAGCACCTCGGCAACCTGATCCCCTACTTTCATCACCGGGTTCAAGGAGGTCATCGGTTCTTGGAAGATCATGGCGACCTGTCTGCCGCGCACTTTTTGCATTTGGTACTCAGGCAATGAGAATAGGCTTTGATGATTGAGCGAAATAGCACCCGAGGATACTTGCAAAGCTTCCGGCAACAGTCGCATAATCGCCAGTGAAGTGAGAGATTTACCACTGCCCGATTCGCCTACCAGCGCAAAAATCTCCCCTGCATTGATCTCAAAGCTGACATTGGAAATCAAAGGTCGATGATTCTTTTCCAACTCAACACAGAGGTTTTCGACTTTTAATACGGGCTGATTTGAACTCATTACTTCTAAACTCATCATTAAAACTTACTGGATTATTTCGCTCTTATTTCGCATTTTTATTTAACGCTTTCTCTGGGATTGAGTACAGTTTGAACTCTATCTGAGAAAAGGTTGGCCGCCAGCACCAAAATAAACATAAACACGAATGCCGAAAACAGTGACCACCAAACCATCGGTTCTCGCGCCATTTCCAAACGTGCTTGGTTTATCATGTTCCCCCAGCTGTTCATGGTTGGGTCAACACCGACGCCGACATAGGACAATACCGCTTCTGCAAGCACCAGACTACTGAAATCCAATACGACCGATATTAATACAATATGCATGACATTTGGCAAAATATGACGCGAGATAACTTTGGCTCTGCTCACACCAAAAGCACGGGCGGCCACGACATATTCCATCTGGCTGATTTTAAGCGTTTCGGCACGCAACAAGCGGCACAGCCCTGTCCAACTGGTGACACCGAGAATACCCACCAAAAACAACAAACGTAGGTCAGCGCGCTCCGCGGTGGAGTGCATCCAATCTGGGTGGTTGTTGATCATGACTTGCATCACCAGCACTGCGGCAGCAATTAACAATACGCCGGGAATGGAGTTCAGTGTGGTGTAAAGATACTGGATGACATCATCAACCCAACCTTTGAACAACCCAGCAGTAATCCCCAGGGTCAAGGCTATCGGCAACATCACCAAAGTGGTCAGCACACCAATCAATACCCCGGTGCGAATACTTTTGAGCGTATCGTAGAGAACATCAATGCCAACTTGGTCTGTTCCCAACACATGGTATGAATAACTGAGTTTAAACAACCAACTCATCACGATTACAAGCGATGTCAGAGTGACATAGGCAGTACGCCAAGGCAGTTTGGTTTGCTCAAGCCATATGGCGGACAGCATTTGGGGGAACGATGTTTGATTTCGTTTGGCAAGATACAAGCCGTGCAAACCAATTAAAATCGCACTAATCAGCAAGCCTAGCGCGATGGCTTCACCTGTTTGCATCCCTATCGACGCATTTGCATTAACATGTTTTAGCGGAAGATACACCTGCTGCATTTCACCATTCAAGCCCAACTGTGTTGACTTGGTAAACTCATGCAGCGCAAAAGGCGCGGAATAAGTTCGTTCGGTTGCAGAAATCAAATGTGCCAGTAAAACATCCAAAAAACTGCCAGGTTGGGTATTGGCATGTGCCAAGTGGATTTGCACCGAGTCCATCAGGGCTATCGCAAAATATGCCACTAGAATAATCGCGGCGATCATCGCCACCTTAGACTCGAACACCCGATGCCATTGCGCTTTGACCTGCTCAGACCGACCAATCACTCTCGACCAAGCCAACAGACTGAAAAACAGCCCCCAGATCATAATATCTGTCCAAAAGAAATAAATGGAGATGCCGTTGAACAAGGGAATCATCCGTTCAACCTCACTCTTGGATCAAAGAAGGTATAGGAAATATCCGTCAGGATTAAACCGAAGATATACAACACGGAACCTAAGAATACCATTGCCTTCACGATGCCGAAGTCCTGCGAGTTGATAGCATCAATGGTGTAGCTCCCCAACCCGGGGATGCCGAAGAAGGACTCCATAATCAGACTCCCCATAAACAAGGTCGGAATCACCACCACGACCCCGGTCAAAATCGGTAATAGCCCATTTTGCAACACGTGCTTAAAGAGGACGGAGATTTCAGACAGCCCTTTTGCCCTTGCGGTGCGCACATAGTCTTTATTGATTTCTTCCAAGAACAAGCTACGGTACCAACGCACGCCGGAACCTAAGCCTGCGAACACGCCAATCAAAACCGGCAGGATGACAAATTTCGAGCCCTCCCACCCGGTGGCATAGCCGGAAATAGGCACCCAGTGCAGTAGTTTACTGAACAAGACTTGACCGGCAATAATGTAAAACAGCCCGGAAATCGACATGATAGCGACGGCAATCGTCATGGTGACCGAATCCAACACCGAACCGCGGAACAGCACAATCAACAACGCTAAAGCGATATTGGTAATCAACCCAATCATAAACGTCGGTAAGGCAATCGACAAACTCGGCACCATTCGTTGCAAGATGTCACTGGAAATTTGCCTGCCGGCATCAGACTGACCAAAGTCGAACATAAAGAGTTTCAACGACTCCTGCGTGAACAAAGTGTTTGTCACTTTGTCAAAGCCAGACGCCTTTGCATTGAAAAACAGCGGCTTGTCGTAGCCATGGGACACTTTCCACGCCTGAATCAACTCTGGAGAAGTTTGCTTGGCGCCTAGCTGCGCACGAGCCATGTCATCTGGTGTGTTGACCATGAAGAACAAGGCAAAGGTAATAAGGTTTACGCCGATAAGTATCGGGATGGCATACAACAATCGACGGATGATATAGGCAAACATCAGGCTGCATCCTCGGTGTCAGTATCAATGCGCAAATGCTGGCGTTTCAAGTAGGCTTTTCTCAATGGGTAAATCGAGCCGATTAAGATTAGAAGCACAAAAACAAATGGCCAAATCACAGGTTTATTCCATGCTTGTTGTTCTTGATAACGCTTTTGAGCATCAATCCGTTTGTATTTAAGCGTGTTGTTTGCCAAAGGGTGCGCCCAAGCATTGTGGTACCAGTCATGATAGAGCACCAGCGTTTTCGGGTTAACCCCCCAAACCCAAGGGGCGTCTTTCTGAAGCTTGCGAATCATCTTATGAATGATTGCCATACGCTCAGGAGAATTCGGCATGGTTTTGATTTGGTCGAACCATTTATTGTATTGCGGATCATCATAGTTGGCACCATTCACCCCTTGCCCATTGGTGTTGATAGGCGCGTTGACCCCCGCCAATAAAAACAGAAAGTATTCTGGATCAGGGTAATCCGCGTTCCAGCCCCAAGAAAACATCTGTACTTTGGCGGTACGCACTTTATCTTGAAAGCGGTTGTAATCGGTTGCACGAACCGCAAGCTGAATGCCTAGCTTAGCGAATTGCTTGCGATACCAATTCAACATGGATTTGCTGTCTGGTCCGGTTGCAGCCGTGTCATAGTAAAGCACCAATGGTGAACCATCTGGTTTACGTCCACCGGGATACCCTGCTTCCGCCAACAGCTTTTTGGCGACTTCAATCGACTTTCTTTTGGCTCGTCCGTTGGTATCACCACCCACCCAATCGTAAACATAGGGATCAATGCCCTCTTTACCGGATTGATAGCCGGCAACGCCCGGCGGAATCGGGCTTTGCGCAACAATGCCACGACCATTCAGGAAAATGGAAATATAGTCTTCCATATTGATGGCAATACTGATGGCTTGGCGTAGCTTGCGTTGTTTTTCGGTATAGCCCCCTACAACCGGATCCGCCATATTGAATGCAAAATAGAAAATCGTCGGCTCGACTTGGTTCAGAAAGTGAATGTTCTTGTCTTTCATCGCTTGCGTTAACGCCATGTTGCCGCTGGACGAAACGGAAATCGCCTGATCAAAGCTGTCGGATGACACACCGGAAACATCATAATAGCCTTGAAGAAACTTATTCCATAAAGGCACACTTTCCTTCTCTAACGAATAGATGACTTCATTAATGAAAGGCAAGGGTTTTCCAGCATCTTTCAAAAGCGACTTTGGCGCGTCTGCCGGCAAGCCTTGCGATGGATAAAGCTCATGATCGAAATTCGGATTCTTTAACAACCTCATGCGTTTATTCGGATTATTCTCCACCAACATATAAGGCCCTGTGCCCACCGGAAAAGTATCCAGTGTAATATTCTTTTGTTTCAACACCGCTTGACGATAAAAACGCACCGCCTCCCATGGCACCGGCGCAAAGAAGTTCATACTCATCCAATATAGAAATTGTGGATACAACCCTTTGATTTTAATGGAGAATACATTGTCAGAAATGACTTTAACGCCAGAGATAGCTTCTTTTCTGAAAGCAAAACCTGGATTCTGCGAAACCTGTTTTGAAATTTTATCTGAATAGGCTTTTAGCCCAACAATATACTGCTGCATGGTTCCCAAAATTGGGGAATGATTCTGTTTCAATGCCATGCGCTGAATCGCATAGACGTAATCTGCAGCAGAGAGTCTGCGGGTGTCTTGCAACTTGAAATCGCTAGGGCTTTGAATATCCTTCACATCCTCTTCGCTCAAATGCCCATAGATTAGGTGTCCACTAGCGTCTTTGACAAAGGCTGGATGCGGTTGGAAATAGATTTCCGGCTTTAAGGTAAAACGATATTCCGTGTAGGCCAACCTGGCAGATTTTTCATCGACTTTATTGCCGTCTTTATCTAGGTAAGAAACCTGTGGCATCGTCATCAAGGTAAGTGGTTCCAAGCTATAAGGCCGCTTGAAGTAAGCGTATTGCAAAGGGGGTTCGTAAACCTGGCTGATGATTGCCCATTCATTGGCGTTATAAGAAATAGCAGGATCAAGATGTTTAGGAGGGGATGAGAAGGAAGAATAGAGAATGTCTTGCTGGGTCTGCCCTACTGGATAAGGACTATTCCACATAGAGCCTGAGCAGCCAGTCAACCCCGATATCAACAGTAAGAATACAACAGCACGTCCGATCAAAATTCTGCCTTAATTCCTAAGTATGGTTTTGCTAAGACATTACACATAATAACGCTGCAAGCCAGTATACACCAGCCCATTTAGATTTGGGAGATTTGGCGACAAACCTATCCTATAGAATGATTTACGTTATAATGACAACACTTTATTTATTGAAATAACAACATAAAAACTTACAAGGAGTTGAAATGGGCTTCCTAGCAGGTAAAAAGGCACTGATTGTCGGCGTAGCCAATAACAAATCCATTGCTTACGGTATCGCTAAGCAAATGCATGAGCAAGGCGCTGAAATCGCATTAACTTACCAAACTGAAAAACTACAAAGCCGCGTTGAGAAAATCGCCGAAGAGTTAGGAAGCAACATCGTTTTGCCTCTTGATGTAACTTCTGACGAACAAATCACAAACGTTTTTGCAGAACTTAAAAAGTCTTGGGGTGGTTTGGACATTCTGGTTCACTCGGTTGCTTTCGCGCCGCGTGAAGAACTTGAAGGACGTATGATTGATGCTTCAACTCGTGATGGCTTCTCTATCGCTCATGACATTTCAGCATACAGCTTAACCGCTTTGACTAAAGCTGGTTATGACATGCTAAAAGCGAATCAAGGTTCTGTTATGACAGTCTCTTACCTAGGTGCTGAGCGCGCTGTGCCTAACTATAATGTTATGGGGATTGCCAAAGCCTCTTTAGAAGCGACTGTGCGCTACCTAGCTGCTGATCTTGGTCAGGATGGTATTCGTGTTAATGCCGTCTCTGCAGGACCTATCCGTACCCTTGCCGCGTCAGGTATCAAAGACTTCCGCACCATGCTTGATAAAGCGGCTGCAGCGACACCTCTTCGACGTAATGTTACGATTGAAGAAGTGGGTAACACAGCAGCATTCCTATGCTCTGATCTAGCATCAGGTATTACCGGTGAAATCACTTATGTTGATGGCGGCTACAATATCGCGTCTTCTAACTAAGATAAGCTGATTACGACTAAGAATCCCCTTCACTGGGGATTTTTTATATCCAAAATTTATGTGAATCACATATGCAAAAACATAGAAGCATTCCAGAGATCTCTGGCTTCTAATGTGGGTTTAAGATTGAATAAAAATAAAGAAGATAATGGCGGAGTGGACGGGACTCGAACCCGCGACCCCCTGCGTGACAGGCAAGTATTCTAACCAGCTGAACTACCACTCCGTACAGGTGTCAAAAATAAATGGTGGGTGATACTGGGTTCGAACCAGTGACCCTCGCCTTGTAAGGGCGATGCTCTCCCAGCTGAGCTAATCACCCGAATTAAGAATTAATTCGTGTTATAAAAATGGCGGAGTGGACGGGACTCGAACCCGCGACCCCCTGCGTGACAGGCAAGTATTCTAACCAGCTGAACTACCACTCCGTACAGGTTGTCAAAATTGGTGGGTGATACTGGGTTCGAACCAGTGACCCTCGCCTTGTAAGGGCGATGCTCTCCCAGCTGAGCTAATCACCCAACTCTGACTTTTATAACGATTAAGTGACATATTTGTTATAAACAAGGCTGCCCCTTAACTGATGGGCGTATTATAAAGACTCGGCATCCATTGTCAAACCAAAATCTTCATTTTTTGTAATTTTATATTTACCCCCTAAACAAATCATGACACCAATACAAAAAGTCACTCGAACATAACAAACAAACTTAGTGTTTAAGCGCCTTACAGACCGATTAAGATTTGAGAGAAGTTAATTAGCATTTATAACTGTTGAAACTATAAACAAACACAACTGCATTGGAATTTTTTTGTTTAAAAACATTTGGTTAGATAGAAATTCAATAAAAACTTTTAAATTTTAGATATAAAAAAACCTCCATAAAGGAGGTCCTTTTACAGAAGAAAGAAAACTCTTATTAGTTAACTGCTTCTTTTAGTGCTTTACCAGCAGAGAATTTTGGAACTTTTGCTGCTGGGATTTGCATTTCTGCACCCGTTTGTGGGTTGCGGCCAGTACGCGCAGAACGCTCACCAACTTTAAACGTACCAAAACCGATAATTGCAACCGAGTCACCAGAGCTTAACGCTTTAGTTACAGTTGAAACGGCAGCGTCCAATGCGCGAGCCGCATCAGCTTTAGTTAGACCAGCTTCTTCAGCAATTGCAGCAACTAATTCAGTCTTATTCATGTTTGAGTTTCTCCATAAGTATTTAGTGTCTTACAAACCACTTTAATGGCTTGCAGTAGTTATATCAACGAACAATATTTACTGTCAAGCCATGTTTTCGCATTTTTTTACGAATTTAGTGCCTTTTATGATCTTTTTTAAGATTTTTAGCTTTTACGGTCTCATTTGCCACAATTTTTTCTATTACTTCATCACCTAGGTTTATAGAAGACTCTGCTTGTTTAGGCATAGATTCCAGCGCGATTCTGAAGACTTCGTCTATCCATTGAACCGGGTGAATATCCAACCCTTTCTTCACTTCTTCAGGAATCTCAGACAAATCACGTATATTGTCATAAGGAATCAAAACGGTTTTGATGCCGCCTCGAGAAGCTGCTAAAAGTTTTTCTTTCAATCCACCGATTGGAAGAACTTCTCCTCTCAAAGTGATCTCGCCAGTCATGGCAACATCTGCTTTGACCGGGATTTGCGTCAAAACAGACGCAATCGCAGTACAAATAGCAATACCAGCACTGGGCCCGTCTTTTTTAGTCGCACCTTCCGGGAAGTGCAAATGTATGTCTTGCTTCTCATAAAAATCGTCAGCCAAGCCAAGTTCTTTAGTTCGGCTTCGAATCACACTCATCGCAGCCTGCGTCGACTCTTGCATAACGCTACCTAGCTGCCCCGTCGAGGTATTCTTCCCTTTCCCAGGCATAGCGGTTGCCTCAATTCGCAACAAATCGCCACCAACGCGAGTCCAAGCCAAACCTGCTACCTGCCCGATCTGGTTCTTTTCGTCCGCCAGACCAATACGGTACTTGGCAACGCCAAGATATTCTTCTAGATCCTCCACCGTTAAATGAATAGAAGATAAAGAATCATCCGTCACCAACTTTTTCACCACTTTTCGGCAGATCTTGGACAATTGCTGATTCAGCAATCGTACACCGGCTTCTCTGGTATAAAGCTGAATGATTTTAGTAATTACTGCCTCATCAACCTGAAGTTCATTAGGCTTCAAACCATGATTTTTAATCTCTTTCGGTAACAAATGCTGTTGTGCGATATTAAGTTTTTCATTCTCGGTATAACCTGACAAATCAATGATTTCCATTCTGTCCATCAAGGGTTCAGGAATGTCCATTGAGTTAGAGGTAGCAATAAACATCACATCCGACAAGTCATAATCAACTTCCAAGTAATGGTCGTTGAAGCTCTTGTTTTGTTCTGGGTCCAAGACTTCCAACAAAGCGCTTGCAGGATCACCACGCTGATCACGAGCCATCTTATCGATTTCATCTAATAAGAATAAAGGATTACGCGTACCGGCGATCTTCATTTTCTGAATAATACGCCCAGGCATGGCGCCCAGATAAGTCTTACGATGTCCTCTGATTTCAGCTTCGTCACGCACACCTCCTAATGACATACGAACATACTTGCGGTTGGTCGCCTCTGCGATGGAACGTGCCAAAGAAGTTTTACCCACACCTGGCGGCCCCACCAAACACAAAATAGGTCCTTTCAACTTGTTGACACGCTTTTGAACCGCCAAATATTCAACAATACGCTCTTTTACCTTTTCCAACCCATAGTGCTGAGTATCCAGAACATTTTGTGCTTTATTTAAATCTTTGGAAACGCGAGAACGTTTTTTCCATGGAATATTAACCAACCACTCTAGATAGGTACGGACAATATTCGCTTCGGGAGATTGTGATGACATTTGCTTGAGTTTTTTCAACTCATCTTCAGCCACTTTCTTAGCTTCTGGTGTCAGGCCAACCGATTCAATCTGCTCTTTCAAACGATTGAATTCCGTCACATTATCTTCAGCGCCTTCACCAAGCTCTTCGTGAATCGCCTGCAATTTCGTGTTTAGATAGAAATTGCGTTGTGTTTGATCCATTTTCTTCTTAACGCGCTGATTGATTCTGCTTTCTGATTCCAACAAATCAATTTCTGATTCAATCGTTGCTAGAATTTTTTCCAAACGATCAGTCAAAGAAAGCATTTCAAGCAATGTCTGCTTATCTTCAATGCTCAACTTCAAGTTCGCGGAAATAGTGTCTACCAACTGATTCGGGTCATCTGTTTTTTGCACGCTCTTCTGTACTTCGGAAGGCACCTTTTTCTTCAAATCGGCATAACGTTGAAAGCTTTTTTGGATAGATCGAACAAGCGCCTGCTCTTCCACTCCAAGAGTTTCATTAATTTCCACTTGCTGGATATCACCCGTCAAATATTGGTCTTGGTCGTTCAAATCTATTAACTCGAAGCGTTTAACCCCTTCCACCAATACTTTTAATGTGCCATCAGGTAACTTCAACAACTGAAGAATGTTTGCCATAACGCCGATTTTATAAAGGCTATCCAGTGTCGGTGTTTCTTGTGTAGCGTTCTTCTGCGTTACCAAAAAGATCTGCTTATCTTCTTGCATGGCTGCATTCAATGCATTCATTGACTTTTCTCGCCCAACGAAAAGCGGCACAACCATGCCAGGGAAAACAACCACATCCCTCAGTGCGAGAACGAAAACATTTGTTTTAAAATCGATTTGATCTATGTCCATACAACAACCATCTGAACTGAAAAATAAGCCAGTAGGATTACTGGCTTATATCTTCTCAAGAATTTTTAAATAGATACGCGTTGAAAAAATCTAGCTTGAGACTTTTTCCGCGCTTTCTTTGTACATTAACAGCGGTTTTTTCTGACCTTTAATCACCGCTTTGTTAATAACGACTTTTTCGACATCCGACATACTTGGCAAGTCATACATAGTATCAAGCAAAGTATGCTCCAAAATTGAACGTAAACCACGAGCGCCCGTTTTTCTTTCAATTGCCATCTTGGCAATTTCACTCAGAGCGTCTTTTCTGAACTGAAGCTCAGCACCTTCAAGTTCAAACATTTTCTGGAACTGTTTTACCAAAGCATTTTTTGGCTCAGTCAGAATTTGAATCAATGCATCTTCATCTAACTCTGCAAGTGCAGCGACAACCGGCAAACGCCCCACAAATTCAGGGATCAAACCAAACTTAATCAAATCTTCAGGTTCGATTTCCTTGAATTTCTGTGTCAAGGTGGCTTTTTCGTCCTTGGACTTCACTTCAGCTGAGAAACCGATACCGACATTTTTTTCTGTTCTTTGCTCAATGATTCTATCCAAGCCTTCAAAAGCACCGCCAACGATAAACAAGATCTTAGAGGTATCGACTTGAATCATGTCTTGGTTCGGATGCTTTCGTCCACCTTGTGGTGGGATATTCGCAACCGTACCCTCAATCAGTTTCAACAAAGCTTGTTGAACCCCTTCGCCTGAAACATCACGAGTAATTGATGGATTCTCAGACTTACGCGTAATCTTATCGATTTCATCAATATAGATAATGCCACGTTCCGCTTTCTCAGGATCGTTATCACACTTTTGAAGTAGCTTAAGAACAATACTTTCAACGTCTTCACCAACATAACCTGCTTCAGTCAAGGTTGTTGCATCCGCGATGGCAAAAGGCACATCCAGCAATCTTGCCATGGTTTGAGCCAACAATGTTTTCCCGGAACCCGTCGGCCCAATCAGTAGAATGTTACTTTTGTTAAGCTCAACATCATCTTTTGCATGGCCACTCTGAAGGCGTTTGTAGTGGTTATAAACCGCTACAGACAAGACCTTTTTAGCTTGTTGTTGACCGATAACATAATCATCAAGAATGGCGCTAATTTCATGAGGCGTTGGCAAGTTTTCCAATTCAAATGTGCTTAGTTCTTCTTCACCAAACTCTTCTTTTAGAATGTCATTACATAGCTCGACACACTCATCGCAAATATAAACGGATGGTCCGGCAATTAATTTTTTGACTTCGTCTTGTGCTTTTCCACAAAACGAACAATACAATGTTTTCTCACTCATAACTCACACCCGTTATCCGTTGCGGCTGTTTAATACTTTATCCACCAAGCCATATTCACAAGCTTGCTCTGCACTCATAAAGTTGTCTCGATCAGTATCTTGTTCGATACGTTCGATCGGCTGCCCGGTATGATCTGACAACGCACGATTCAACTTATCTCTGATTTGCAAAATTTCCTTTGCATGGATTTCAATGTCAGAAGCTTGACCTTGGAAACCACCCAAAGGCTGATGAATCATGACTCTTGAGTTAGGCAAAGCAAAACGTTTGCCTTTTGTGCCGGCAGACAACAAAAACGATCCCATACTTGCTGCTTGACCGATACACATCGTACTGACATCCGGCTTAATGAAGCGCATGGTATCGTAGATGGCCATTCCAGCTGTCACGCTACCGCCAGGCGAATTGATATACAAATGGATATCTTTATCAGGGTTTTCAGATTCTAGAAACAGCAATTGTGCAACAATCAAGTTCGCCATATGATCTTCAACCTGACCAACGAGAAAAATCACGCGTTCTTTTAATAAGCGTGAATAGATATCAAACGACCTCTCCCCTCTACTCGTTTGTTCGATAACCATTGGAATCAATGCATTTTGAATTTCACCTGGGTACATTCAATACAACCTTTTTATATTTTGTTATTCATTCGGTTTCTATATTAGCCGTTTATCGGACAAAAAAAAACTTAACGATGCCAATAAATCGTCACAATTTACGGCAAGGTTAAGTTTTTTATAGAACTAAAGAGGAAATATTAACCAGCTTGGTTAACTACATCATCAAAAGACTTCTTAACTTCCTTCACTTTAGCTTTACCAAGAATCAAATTGGCAACTTGCTTTTCAACCAACAATGAATCGATTTCACGTTGCGCTTGAGGGTTTTTAGCATACCATTCGATTACTTGCTGAGGATCTTCGTATGAAGACGCTTGCTCTTCAATGTAAGCTTTTCTGTCAGCTTCAGTTGCTTCGATTTTGTTTTCTTTGATGAGATCACCCAAAACCAATCCAAGTTTGACACGAATTTCAGCGTCTGACATGAATGCATCGATTGTCAGACCAACATCTTCAGGCTTAATACCTTGTTGTTGGAAGTTTTGCGCTTGACGCTGCATCAAATCAGAAGCTTCTTGCTCAACTGCAGATTTTGGCAATTCAATTTTAACTGCTTCAGACAGAGCATCGAAAACTGCTGTTCGGTTTTTGCTATCGACAGCTCTAGCCAATTCTTTTTCCATATTTGAACGAATTTCGGCTCTCAAAGCTTCTTCTGTACCTTCTTCAACACCGAACGATTTAACAAACTCTTCGTCCATTTCTGGCACCACTTTTGTCTGAATCGAGTGAACTGTGATATCAAAAGTAACGGTTTGCCCTTTTAGCTCTTCTGATTGGTAGTCTTCTGGGAAAGTTACTTCGATAACTTTCTCTTCACCTTTTTTCATGCCGATGATATCGTCTTCAAAACCTGGAATCATCTGACCGCCACCCAACACTAAAGGCACATTTTCTGCGCTACCACGGTCAAAGGCAACACCATCTTTCTTACCAACGAAGTCGATGATTACTTGCTCACCTTTTTTCGCTTTTTTCGCCGCACTTTTTGAAGGCTGCCAAACCATTTTCTGTTCAAGCAACTTGTTTAGCATGTTGTCGACATCTTTGTCAGTCACTTCCGCTTGGATAGAATCAACTTTCAACTTCGCAAGATCAGGTAGTTTAACTTCTGGGAAGATTTCAAAACGTGCTGTAAATTCGATTGAACCCTCTTTTTCATCAAGACTATCAAACATTGGGTAACCAGCAACATTCAACTCTTCTTTGGTAACTGCTTCATAGAATGATTGTTGAACAGCATCACCCATCAATTCTTGACGAACTTGACCGCCGTAACGCTTTTTAACAACGCTCATTGGCACTTTACCAGGACGGAAACCATCCATTTTTACGTTGCGGCGCATTTCAGCTAAGCGCTTCTCAACTTTTGAATCCAAATCACCAGAAGGCATTACAACGGTGATTTTATGCTCTAAACCTGACTTTGGTTTTTCGACTGTTACTTGCATGATGTCACTTTCTCAAAATTAAAAATTCGGTCGTACTTCTATATACAGGCCAATAAGCTAGCCCGAAGCACCTCTTAAAACAAACGTCGAATTATACTGAATTTATTCATAAATATAAAGGTATCAAATATCTAGGTTGAATTAACCAGCCTCCCACTTTAAATCTTCAAGAACTTTTTTAAAGATTGACATATTAGTATTTTCTTATATAATTCGTTTTAATATCCCTATTAAAATATTGGAGTATCTAAAATGAAGATCGAAAAAATCATGATGATGATTGTTGGGACAATGGTTTTGGTAAGTGTTGTGTTAGGCTATTACGTTTCTGCAACATGGTTACTTTTGACTGCATTCATTGGTGTCAACCTACTTATCTCAGCATTTACAGGTTTCTGTCCAATGGTATCGATTTTGCGCAAATTTGGCTTACAACACGGCTGTGCTTTCAGAGGCTGCGCTCGGTAATCTCTCTCCTACAAAAAAGCCCGGCTAGTCCGGGCTTTTTTTATTCTCTCGAAGATAACCGTTCTGTTATCTCCATTACCTCTTCTTCGAGCATCAACCACTCTTCTTCCAAAGCTGCCAAACTTTCTTTGAGCTCAGCCTCTCTTTTTAACGTTTGAGTCAACTGTTCAGCATTCTCACTTTGATAGAGTTCACTATCCTCCAGCGCCTGATGTAGTTCAGACAATTCAAATTGCGCTTTCTCCAGTGTCTTCTCAACTTGTTTCAATCGGGACGTCTGTTTACTGGTCGCTTGCTGAATTTGCTTTCGTAATTGTGCGCCCGCCTGACGCTTCTCTTTTTTGTTCGGTGCTTGTTGCACCTTATCCTGTTGTTGCTCACGCTCATCAAGCTTTTGACTTTTTATCCACTGCAAACGCTGGTTGAGGTATTCATCCAATGAACCGAAGTAGGCTTCCACCTGCCCTGCGTGCACCCACCAATACTGGTCAACTATACTGGAAAGCAAATGACGATCATGCGTGACTAAAATCAATGCCCCATTGAACTCCTGCAAAGCCATATCCAAAGCGTCACGCGTTTCCATATCTAAATGGTTAGTCGGCTCATCCAAAATAATCAGATTTGGCTTTTGGTATACCATCAAAGCCAATGAAAGCCGTGCTTTTTCTCCACCGGAGAAGTGCTTTGTCGCTTCTAGTGCTTTTTCATTCGTAAAACCGAATCGCCCAAGAAAACTCCTAGCATCCTGGTCAGAAATGAGCGATCCATCTTCTATATTTTGCTTATCTAGCTGAATCAAGTGCTGCAACGGAGACCAGTCTAGTGTCAGGGCTTCTAATTGATGCTGTGCAAAATACCCGATTTTCAAACCCTTTGCGTGTATGACTTTACCCGCTTGTGGCTGTAGTTCACGAATCAACAACTTTAGAAGTGTTGACTTCCCAGACCCATTAACACCAACCAACCCAATTCTGTCACCCGCTCGAAGCACCAAACTCGCATTGTGAATAATTTCTTTGTCATAACCAAAGCTCATTTCTTCCACTTTCAACATCGGGTCAGGTAAATAGTCTGGCTGAATGAAGCTGAACTTGAATGGATTGACCGCCTGAACTGCGGCAACCTCCTCCATACGCTCTAGCGCCTTAACCCGGCTTTGCGCCTGCTTTGCTTTAGAAGCTTTTGCTTTAAAGCGTGAAATGAATGTTTTCAAATGCTGCATTTGGACTTTTTGCGCTTCATGCAAAGACTGCTGTTGCATCAACTGCGCATTCTTTTGCCGCTCAAAAGATTCAAAATTTCCTGAAAAGAAGTGAATTTTTTGCTGCTCGATTTGTGCTATCCCCGAAACCACTTCATCCAAGAAGAAGCGATCATGGGAAATAACAATCACTGCGCCTTCATAGCTTTTGAGCCACTGCACCAACCAGGAAACCGCTTCAATATCCAAGTGGTTGGTAGGTTCATCCAACAACAAAAGGTCTGAACGTTGCATTAAGGCTCTCGCCAATTTCAGCCTAACTTGCCAACCCCCTGAAAACACTGATAGAGGTTTTGAAAAGGCCTCCTCTTCAAACCCCAATCCAAACAACAGTTGTTTCGCCTTTTGCGGAACAAGATAGCCGGAAATACGATCCAGACGATCATAAGCATGAACCAAATTATCTTGATTGCCTTTTTCTTCAGCAACGCAAATGTCTCGTTGAACATCTGCATAGAGTTCGTCGCCATCAATAACAAACTGTAGCGCATTGACCTCGGTGACGGTTAACTCTTGCTGAACGCAGCCAATTATCCAGTTTGCAGGAAGCTGAATTGTCCCTGCATCCAAAGACAGTTCACCCAAAATAGCTTTTAGCAGCGTTGATTTACCGGCACCGTTTTGCCCGATAAGCCCAATTTTCTGCCCGGGATGGATCGTTAAAGATGCGCCTTGTAGCAATTGCTGCTTACCGACCATCAGGTCGATAGATTGGATACTTAACATAAAGAAAAATCAGTAGGTAAACGGGGTATCGACAAAGATGCCATCCAAAATATGCATTTGTCTATCCATTCTGGAGGCCAGCTTCAGGTCGTGCGTCACCATAATAATGGATGTTTGCATTTCCCGGTTCAAATCCAACATCAAATCAAAGACTTGATTAGCAGAGCCTTCATCAAGATTCCCGGTTGGTTCATCCGCTAAAACACACGCCGGTTTGGTAATTAGCGCACGCGCAATTGCCACCCTTTGGCGCTCACCACCCGACAGCTCTGACGGCTTGTGGTGCAATCTGTGCGACAGCCCCGCCCTACTCAATAATTCGGTCGCCTCTTTTTCTGCATGCTTGGCTGATTCTCTGCGAACCCTTAGCGGCAACATGACATTCTCAATAGCTGTCAACTCAGGTAAAAGAAAATGGAATTGATAGATAAACCCCATGTGACGGTTTCTTAAGGTGCCGCGCTTAACGGTCGACAAACTGGAAAAGTCCTGCCCCATCAAACTCACCCGACCCTGTGTAGGAGTATCCAAACCACCTAACAAGTGTAATAGCGTACTTTTTCCTGAACCCGAACTACCTATGATTGCCACGGTTTCATTTGTTCCTACCTGAAAATCAATGCCGTTGATGACGGCTGTTTCAAGCTTACCGTCCTTATAGGTTTTATGAAGACCTTGCGCTTCTAAAATTAAATTACTCATAACGCAAAGCCTCCGCAGGTTGTGTCTTGGACGCTCTTCTCGCCGGATACAAAGTCGCCAGTAATGTCATAACAAACGCAAGAATCGACACCGTCCAAACATCCGACCAGTGTAAATCCGAAGGAATCTCGCTGATGTAATAGATGTCCGGTGGAAAGAACTTAAAGCCAAACAGGTTTTCGATAAAAGGCACAATCGTTCCAATATTCAATGAGGTAATTACCCCCAAAATGGCGCCGACAATCGAACCGACGGTTCCGATAATCAACCCCTGAATAATGAAAATGGATTGAATACTGGCTGGCGTGGCACCAATGGTCCTCAGAACGGCGATGTCTTTTTCCTTATCAGTCACCACCATTACCATTGTCGAAACAATATTAAAGGCCGCCACCATAATAATCAGGGTCAGAAAAATGAACACCATTCGTTTTTCCATTTGAATCGCTTTGAAGAAATTCGCATGTTCTTGTGTCCAATCCCGAACATAGAGAACTCTATCAACGTGCTGACCAATTTCTTTACGCACCAACGATGTTTTAAACATGTCATCCAGCTTCAACTGTAGCCCAGAAACCTTGTCATGCATCTTGAAAACGCGCTGTGCATCAGAAATATTAACCAGTGCGAGACCATTATCATATTCATACATACCCGCTTCAAAAATACCAACCACCGTGAAGCGCTTAACGCGAGGAATCACCCCCATAGGAGAAACCGTCCCTTCTGGGGCGACCATAGTCACTTTATCACCCACCGACACGCCTAGACCATTCGCCAACTCAGAGCCCAAAATAATGCCATAGCCTTTTGGTTTCAAATCGGCAAGCTGTCCGAACTTCATCTTAGAGTCGATATCCGCCACCTGTGGTTCATACTTTGGTGCAATCCCTCTGACGATTGCCGCTTTCACCTTGTCGCCGTGCGCCAACATACCTTGCCCCATAACATTCGGAGCCGCTCCCTTAATGTGGTCAAGATGAATAACTTTGTCATACAAATCATGCCAATTACCAAGGCGTTCATACTGCTCGGAAAGCGTCATATGCGCCGTCATACTCAAGATTCTGTCACGCAACTCTTGCTGAAACCCATTCATAACGGATAAAACCGTTATCAACGCAAAAACACCCAACGTAATACCGATAATGGAAGATAAGGAGATAAAGGAGATAAAGCCATTTCTTCGTTTGGCTCTGGTGTAGCGAAACCCTAGCAGTAGCTCAAAAGGTTGTTTAAACATAGTTATTACTCTTCCGGGTTAATTACGTCTTTCCGCATCAAATGCAGGCAAACTGTGGTTATACCGAACGGCCCAAACCCGGTATATGAAAATAAATCCAACTGAAATAACAATCAGTAAATCACTTGAAATCGGCAGCTGCCGACCAGCGACATACAGGATAGCACCTAAGAAAGAAGCCGTGGCATAGATTTCCTTACGGAAAATAAGCGGAACCTCTCCTACCAACACATCACGAATAACGCCGCCTAGTACACCTGTCATCACGGCTGTCATGATAACGATTGGGGTGGGAAAACCTAAAGAAATGCTTTTTTGCGCCCCCAACACGGTAAACACCGCAAGGCCAAGTGCATCAAGGTAGAGTAAAAGTGGAATGGGTAAACGAAAGCGTTTTGAATAGAAAAAGACGAACAAAGTCGTGATAAGTACAAGATAAATATAAATATTGTGCTGAATCCAGAAAACCGGCTGCCCCAACAATAAATCTCTAACTGTTCCACCGCCAACTGCAGTTACCAGCGCAACAAAAAGCGCCCCAAACAAATCCAATTGTTTTCCGCTTGCAGCCAAAAGACCGGTAATGGCAAAAACCACCGTTCCCAATAAGTCCAAGTAATAAAGAGATTGCAATACTGTCATGGCGGCTATTATAAGAGAAAATAATTAAAAGAGACTTTCTAAATATTGAATTTTCGACTTCAAGAATGGGTTGTCATATACAAACAAAAACGCCCTCATAAAGAGGGCGTTTAAGGTTTTCATTATGAAAGACTTACTTGTCTGCTTTCAGACGGTTGATACCTAGCATTTTCATAATGTATTTTTGGTAAATCGGCTCAGAGTTACCAGACTTCATGTTACGGATGAAGTATTTTTCAAATGCGATTTTCGCCAAGTGAACCCACTTACCTTTTTTCGCCCACGTCAGGTTACGAGGTGGAATTTGAGGTAGTGCTACGAATGCTGCACCAGTATCCCCCATGTCCGCCAAACAAACTGTATTCCAAGTTGGTTCTGATGTAGGTTCTTTACCAGACAATTCATCTTCGATGTTATGGCAAATTGCAGTTACCATTGATTCAATCATCAAACCTGTTTTTGGCGTACCACATGGTACTGGACAAGTAGCATCTACTGGTGGAATCGCAATCCCTACACCCAACGCATAAATGTTGTGGTAAGTTGGGTTACGGCTGAATTGGTCAACTTTAACGAACCCACGTGGGTTAACCAAAGGACCACCCATATTCTCTGGTTGAACCAAATCAACCAAGAACTTAGAACCTTTAAACGCAGGTAGCATCATTGAGTAACCGAAAGGCAACTCGTGTTGATCGATAACGTCACCACGGTTGTTGTACTCGTCAACGTACATTTTACCGTCTTCGATTTTGGTTACTTTTGCGTTGCAAATCCAGTTGATGTGACGGTTACGCATTTCAGATTCCAACAAACCTTTAGAATCACCAACACCACCTAGACCCAAGTGACCGATATATGGCTCAGCAGTAACGAAAGTCATCGGCACTTGGTTACGGATTTTGCGCTTACGCAATTCCGTTTCCATGATCATAGCGAACTCATAAGCAGGACCGAAACAAGATGCACCTTGGACAGCACCAACCACGATTGGCCCCGGCTTTTTACAGAACTCTTCCCATTCGTCGAAAGCTTCAACAGAGTGAGGCGTTGTACAAACAGAAACCGTGTTACCACCGTGAGACTTAGGACCGAATCCTTCAACTTCATCGAATGCCAAGCTAGGACCTGTTGAAAGGATCAAGTAGTCATAACCCATTTCTGAGCCATCACTAAGCGTCAACATGTTCGCATCTGGATCCAGCTTCGTAACAGTTTGATGATAAAACTCAATCCCTTTACGAACCAAGTGCGGTTCCAATTTGAATGAAATGTCTTCAGGTTTACGCCAGCCAACTGCAACCCAAGGGTTTGAAGGCACGAAATTGAATTCGTCAACAGCGTTTACGACTTTGATTGTATGTTCCTTTCCTAATGTCTTACGAATATCATAAGCCATCGGTAGACCACCGGTACTTGATCCGACCACAACAATAGTTGCCATATCGATTACTTCCTCTTAACTTTATTTTTTATTTTGATTGCCGAGTATTTCAGTGAGTCACTTCAGGTCTCACATCGCTACCAGAGCATCCTGCCTAGCCATATCCATGGATTTGACTAAATAAGTGAGACTTATGATGGAGTATAAGGATTCAAAATAGAAATCAAATTTCATTATATTAGGAAATAGTCATATTTAATGGCGTTATACATAATTTCACTTATGACGAATCACATATTTTTATGACATTAGTTTTTCATCACTTTTCTTTACCGAAGCGGTGATTGAAGGCATAACCGACAACAACAGAAATGAAACCAATAAAATGGAGAGTATCGTCATCATGCTCGCCTGACGAATCAACTCGTTATCACTGAAGAGTAATACCAATAACCCAATGACCAATAACTGGCTGGTCAGCCAAATCGAGCGCCCAACACTGGCAAGCGCAAAACGTGTTTTATCTTCATGCTTGGAAAAAAAGGATTGTTCAGCCTTCAAATAGCGCGAAAAGAAATGCACGACATCATCCAACACGATGCCCATTGGCACCACCAACACAAAAGGAGAGAATACTGAGATAGCATGAATCCAATGCATGGGTGACAAAATAACGATGACGGATAAACAACCAATCAAGGTCGCCACTAAAGCCACTTTTAAATTGTGCCATGCAAATAATAATAGAAAGAAACTTGCAACAATCATGGTCAACACAGCTCTCATGGCATTGAACTGCTCAACAAGCTGAAACACTGCCCAAGCCGCCAATAAAAAACCAATCAGCGTTAACCCTCTTCTCAACATCAGGTTATGTTCTAAGGTTTTTGCCACAAATGACAAACCATGCCGATCTTCATATTGCCCCACCCTGAACTCCAACAACCAGTTCAACAGTACCCAAGGCACCCAACTCAGCACCACCAAATAAGAAAACAGCACCCCTACCGCGACAATCACTGCCATATTGACATAATGCGCATCAAAATAAGCCGCAACCGCAAACCCCACAATGGTGGTTAGAGATGACAGTAAAATCGGCTGATGCGTTTGTCCTAGCGCTTCGGCAATGGCATCATGCTGAAAGCTGCCCCGTGCCATGGCTCGAAGTAACGCCGCAATAAAGTGAATCAAATGACTCATCATCATCGTCATTACAACCACCCAAGCCAAAGCGGAAACACTGTCAGGCGTTAGCCCAATCCATCCCAGCAACCCTAAAGTCATTAGGATTACATACAGACTGAATCCCAGTAGCAACACACCAGACTTCACAGAATCCATCAACTTCATGGCTACCAATGACATGAGTACCAGACTCAGCAACCCCAGACTCATTTGGGGAATACTCACCCACACCAACCCCATTAAATTAATAATGGAAATCAATGTTAGAAAAATCAGTGTTGGCTTTTTCGAGTGCGACAAAACCATTACCCAACTATATGCCCATTGTGATCTCATGAAATCCTTAACCCTTTATTTGTCTCATACTCTTAGTTTTTGTACTTTGTTCAATTTTCATCTTGCGTCTTGCGCAAATCCGGGTCATCAATCCAGCCCGCATCTGCTAAAATACTGCGTTTTCAATCTCTTTGTTATAGATGCAAGTTAAATAAACTCAGATACGCAATGGCTCAAAACGCTTCAAACAAACCATCCGCCTATTCCATCCAAGCGCTCATCAACCTTCCATTCAAAGGTCAGCGCTCTCACTGGCAGGTTTCCAACCTGGCGGAAACCGCTTGGCTGCTCAGTGAGAAAATCAAGGCGACCCCCAACCTGGCAGTTTTTTTAACCGCCAGCACCCATGAAGCCAACAAACTTGAAGAGGCCGTTAACTTCTTTGCTGGAGAAAACTTTCCCATCCTGAACTTTCCGGACTGGGAAACTTTACCTTATGACCAATTTTCTCCGCACCAAGATATTATTTCGCAAAGACTGAAAACCTTACATCAACTGCCTAGCCTAAAACAAGGCTTGCTCATTCTACCCGTTTCCACGCTATTACAAAAAGTGGTTCCCCATCACTTTATTGATAAATACACTTTTTTCCTGAAAACGCAGGACAATATCGATGTGGAAGCCTTTAACCGGCAACTTGAAACTGGCGGCTACCAGCGTGTCAACCAAGTGGTGGAGCCGGGTGAATTTGCCGTACGCGGTTCACTGATAGATGTTTTTCCGATGGGCAGTAAAACGCCTTTTAGGCTAGACCTTTTCGACGATGAAATCGAAAGCATCCGTAGCTTTGACCCTGAAAACCAGCGAACGCTAGATGCCATTGATCAAATTGAGTTATTACCCGCCAAGGAATATGATCTAAGTGATGCCGGCATCCAACTTTTCCGTCAGAATTTCCGCACCCAGTTTGGTGAAGATGCGCGCCACGCCACACTATACAAAGCCGTTAGTGACCATCAAACCCTTGATGGCTTGGAATACTACCTACCGTTATTCCATGAAACGCTGGCAACGTTATTTGACTATTTACCGCAAGACAGCCTGTTCTTTGATAATGGCGATCTAAGTGACAGCATTCAAAGAACCTGGAACGACTACCAAGAACGTTATCAAATCGCACAGCACAACCCGGATTATCCGGTATTGCCACCCGCATTGCTGATTTCAAACGAAACCGATACTCTTGCGAAATTAAAGCAGTACCACCGCGTCACCTTTGAAAGAATTCAAGGCGCAAAAACCAACGCTCGACTTGCCAACAAGCCTCTGCCGGATTTAAGCATTCAAAACAACGCCGACTACCCTCTGGCAAAGTTGAACGCATTTGTTGATCGCCTATTTAACGACAAGCCTAAGAATAACAAACACGAGCAGAACGTACGCCTGCTCTACTGTGCTGAATCAACCGGGCGTCGCGAAACGCTACTGACCTTACTCAAAAAAGAAAAAATGCTGAGCGGCCCAAAACCGACCATTGTCGATTCCTGGCAAGACTTTATGCAACGCGACACCAACTGTGCCATCGTTGTCGGCCCTTTGGAAGAAAGTCTTTATGTATCCGCAAGCGATGCAACGCCTGACATCTGCCTTATTTCAGAAACGCAGATTTTCGGTGAAACCGTTACCCAGCGCCGTCGTCGTAAACAAAAACACAGTGATTTCGATACTTCAATCTCCAACCTGATTGAATTGGAAGTCGGTGATCCGATTGTACACATCGACCACGGTGTCGGTCGCTACCAAGGTCTGATCACCATGACAATCCAAGGTGAAGACCACGAGTTGCTGTGCATAGAGTATGCTGATGAAGCCAAACTTTATGTTCCGGTGACTTCCCTTCACCTGATTAGCCGCTATACCGGCGCCAGCGCCGAAAACGCTCCGCTTCATAAAATTGGTTCAGACCGTTGGAAAAAAGCCAAACGCAAAGCGGCAGAAAAAGTCCATGATGTCGCCGCAGAGTTATTGGATATTTACGCGCAACGTGAAGCACGTCCTGGTTTTGCTTTTGAAACCGATGAGCAAGCCTATGCACGCTTCCGTGCAGGGTTCCCATTTGAAGAAACACCGGATCAGGAAGCCGCTATCGAAGCAGTGCTTGCGGACATGGCCTCGCCTAAACCAATGGATCGATTGGTATGTGGTGATGTCGGCTTCGGGAAAACGGAAGTTGCCATGCGCGCTGCCTTTATCGCCGCTTATTCAGGCAAGCAAGTCGCCATTTTGGTTCCGACCACACTCCTTGCCCAACAGCATTTGGAAAACTTCCAAAACCGTTTTGCTGACTGGCCAATCAAAGTTGAAGGTTTGTCTCGCTTTCAATCCCCGAAAGAAACCCAGCGCATTCTAGAAGATGCCAAAGAAGGCAAAGTCGATATTATTATCGGTACGCACAAATTGATTCAGGGCGATACCCAGTTCAAAAACCTTGGCCTGATTATCATTGATGAAGAGCATCGCTTTGGCGTTCGTCAAAAAGAGCAATTAAAGAAGATGCGCACCGAAGTGGATGTCATGACCATGACAGCAACGCCTATTCCTCGTACCTTGAACATGGCGATGAACGATTTGCGTGACTTGTCTATTATCGCCACCGCGCCGGAAAAACGTCTTGCGGTACAGACCTTTGTTCAAGACTGGAACCCTGACGTCGTTAAAGAAGCTTGCCTGCGTGAAATTCGCCGTGGCGGTCAAATCTACCTGCTTTATAACAATGTCGATAAAATCGACAACATGGTTGAAGAAATGCAGGCTTTGTTGCCTGAAGCCTCCGTTCGTTCCGCTCACGGGCAAATGAATGAGCGCGAACTGGAACAGGTCATGCAAGATTTCTATCACCGCCGCTTCAATATTTTGGTCTGTACCACCATTATCGAAACGGGGATTGATATTCCAACCGCCAACACCATACTCATCCACCGTGCGGATAAGTTCGGCTTGGCGCAGCTGCACCAGCTACGTGGTCGCGTCGGACGCTCTCACCATAAGGCCTACGCTTATCTGTTTACTGCGGGTAAATCTTTGATGACCAAAGATGCCGAAAAACGTCTAGCAGCCATTTCCAAGCATGATACTTTGGGTGCGGGCTTTATGCTGGCAAGCCATGACTTGGAAATCCGTGGCGCTGGTGAGTTGCTGGGCGATGGGCAATCCGGACAAATTCAGGAAATTGGTTTCGGACTCTATGCCGAGCTGCTTGATCGCGCTGTTAGAGCCTTGAAATCCGGTAAACAACCGGAGTTGGACACCAGTTTGCACCATGGTACGGAAATCGAACTGGGCGTGCCGTCTTTGATTCCAGAAGACTATCTACCGGATATTCACACCCGCTTGGTATTCTACAAACGCATTGCCGGTGCAAAAGACACGCAAAGTCTACGCGAACTCGAAGTGGAAATGATTGACCGTTTCGGGCTGTTGCCTGACCAGGTGAAAAACCTGTTTGCGGCAACCTCTGTTAAGTTACTGGTCGAACCGATGAACTTACTGAAAGTGGAAGCACATGAGACGATGATCCGCATCCAATTCGGTTCTTCGCCAAATATCGATCCACTAAGATTGATTCAACTCATCCAACGCCAGCCAAAAAATTATCAGTTAAAAGGGCAAACTGAACTGAAATATTTCGATACAATGCCGGAAACAGCGCAAAGAATTCAAGCCATCGAGCTCATTGTGGCTTCAATAAAAGCCGGGTAAAATTGCCTCAAATGACAACAAATTTGACGATAACTTTCGCCAAGGATTGATAAATCAAGATGAAAAACCGATTCGCATCGACCTTCAAATCCACTTTTCTCAATACCACTACGATTGCACTGTCGCTAATTTGTTTATTCCCTGCAACAAATGCTCAGGCAGACGAAAATAGCGCGCCGCCAAAGTTCGAAGTCGAAGTAGTCGTTTTTGAGACGCTGGCTTTAAAAGGTTGGACAGAAGAGTTTTGGCCAGACAATCTGCCTATTATGGACTTGAACGATGACGATGTCATCGCCCCGCCAAGAGTTCGCCCGCAATACAACTTATTGAATGATGAAGTATCCAAAATGACGCGCCGCATGGGCTACAACATTTTGTTCCATCAAGCATGGGTGGTGGATGCGCTACCGGAAGACCAGGCAAAACCGATTTACATCAGCTCACTGCCCGATAAAGACTACAAATCGAGACTGGAAGGCACGCTGTTATTCTACAAATCACGCTATCCGCATATTGAAATGAACTTGGAACTTGAACGCAAAATTCCATTGGTAATTCGCTCTGACTTTGCGAAAAACCAAAACATGCAGGAAGATTTGTTACCAGAGTTCTGGCGTTTTCAATTGAAAGAATCCCGCAAAATCAAAACCAGACAAATCCATTACCTAGACCACCCTATTTTCGGTGCCTTGGTAGAAATTAAATACCTACCGCACTATAAGCCTGGCAACGAGATGATTGATCCAGAACTTCCGCCGGCAACGCAACCAGAAAAGCCTAGCATACACGCAACAGGTGAAGATATTCCCGACAATCCAGACGATACTTCAACTGACCCATCAGAAGAAACAGCGCCCACCCCTACTGGTCAATAAAATCTACCAGGTTGGGGTAAGCCTCACTTGCCCAAAGAATCCATCAAAAGAGGCTGTGTGACAATTATGATGGAAAGGATAAGCAAGGCTTGCTTATCCTCTATCGAACTATCGAAAGCCAGAACGGTTAAGACTTACTTTTCAGGTAGTACCAAGTTCAGTTCCAATACTTCATAGCCGTTGGCTTCGTCGATGGAAATCTGCAATTGATCCTGATCGATTTGAACATACTTGCTAATCACCTGAAGAATCTCTTCACGCATTTTCGGCAAGTACTCCGGCGCTTTACGTTCCGAACGTTCATGCGCCAACAAAATCTGCAAACGGTCTTTTGCGACCCCTGCCGATTTCTTTTTCTTTTGTCCCAGAAGATAATCTAGTAATGCCATGCTTATCTCCCAAATAGTTTCTTGAGCAATCCTTTTTTCTCAGCCGTCAAGAAGCGATGCTCTTTTTCTTCACCCAAGAAACGGTCAACGATATCGATGTATGCTTGCGCTGCATCCGATCCGGACTCCAAAATAACTGGACTACCAGAGTTAGACGCATTCAGCACTTGTTCAGACTCAGGAACAACGCCCAGCAACTTCACGCTAAGTAGGCCGATAACATCATCCACAGATAACATTTCACCTGTTTCGACGCGCTCTGGGTTATAGCGTGTCAATACCAAATGCTCGACAATCGCCGTATCGCCAGATTCCGCACGTTTTGACTTTGCTTGCAAAATACCCAAAATACGATCCGAATCACGTACTGATGACACTTCTGGATTGGTGACGACAATCGCTTCATCTGCGAAATACAGTGCCAACTGCGCACCCTTTTCAATCCCCGCCGGAGAATCACAGATAATGAAATCGAAACCGTCTTCTTTCAAGGCTTCGATGACGTTACCCACACCTTCTTGCGTCAAGGCATCTTTATCTCTCGTTTGCGAAGCGGCTAGGATGTAAAGGTTATCAATGCGCTTGTCTTTGATTAGCGCTTGTTTTAACGACGCTTCACCTTGCACGACGTTGACAAAATCATAGACAACTCGGCGCTCACACCCCATGATCAAGTCCAGATTTCTCAGCCCCACGTCAAAGTCGATAACAGCAACTTTATAGCCTTTCATGGCCAAACCGGTAGAAATACTGGCACTCGTTGTGGTTTTACCGACCCCACCCTTCCCTGAGGTCACAACAATCACTCTTGACACATTTGTCTCCTAATCATCACAAACATTTCCCCAGTAACGGGGCATTAAAATTCAAAATTCTTTGGTGAAACTGGCTTCATTAATCCGCTAAAACTAATCTTCAAGCGGTCTTTGAAACACGAGTTTATCATCTCTTAGCAGAACTTCAATGAAGCCTTTTTTATATTCCGCGCCAATGTCTTCTGCCAATAAATACAAACCGGAGATGCACACCAGTTCCGGATTCAATTCTTTTGCGAAAATACGCGCATCCGTCATACCGGAAGAGCCTGCAAACACTTTGCCGAGAATCTTGCCGAATACATGGACATGTCCATCTGCCACAACTTCGGCACCTGGGTTTACCGAGCCCATCACCATCAAATCACGCCCCTTGGCATAGATCTGTTGTCCTGAACGCACGGTGCCTTGCACCACCATCGCCGTGGTTGCTTTAGGTTCATCACTTTCTACCGGTGCTTCGGCAGTCTGTTCTTTCTTACGTTTCTTAACTTCTTCAGGGAACACCGCCAAACCAGCGTAAGATGCTTGTTCTTGAATAGACTGGTCTTCGGTACGCACCCCAATCGGAATCATTTGCTTCTGATGCAGAAACTCAACCAGCAAGGCCAGAAACATTGGATCTTCAGGTTGAATCTTGAATTCAATCACCACGGGAATGCCAGCAAAGAAATCCGGTGCCTGATCAATTTTATCGGTGATGGCAGATTTGGTCTGCTCAATGTCAGCAGAGTGGACACGTAGTACCGTCAAAGACAGGATGGAGCCTTTCAGCTCAATAATTTTACTCATAATGGGTTATAGATTTCTGCCCCGTTTTGCATCTCATGTCGGATGTTCGGGCTTTATATTTTTATAGGAAATTGGTTCTATGAAACTGACAAGAATATTACTTGAGACAAGGCTTTGAGTCAAAACAAAAACGCCGGAGAAATGCATTAATACACTCGCTCCGGCGTCTTAGTGCTCAAGCCATAAGACCAGTTTTCAACACTTACTCTCGACCGATCTTTTTCATCAATCTCTGATATGCATCTTCCAAGGTTTTCTTATTGGCATCGTTTGCTTGAGAGTCTTTCAGCACTTGGTTGAAGTCGTTATAAGGATACTTCATCAGCACATAAGACTTGTACATACCGTTGATTGGCTCCACTTTTTGTTTCACCACTTGTGCACCAGACAAATTCACTTTATCGACAAAGTTGTTGATAACATAGCGATATTCACCTTCACCGGAACCGGTCATGGTGTCTTCGCCCGACAATTCAGATTTCATGGTTTTTGCCAGTTCATAAGATGCTTGCAGCTTGGCTTTGCGCATGGAGTTGACCAGGTCTCTGTCTGAACCGATCCCCACACCATAGAAACCGCTACCATCAGTCTTTGGTGGATCAAGCACCCAACCTGGCAGATTTTTCATTTCCTGTTCCATCTGCTCCTGACGTCGTTCAGCTTGTGCTTCGGCGGCATCAGACTGAATTTTTTCAACCTTGGCCTGCTCTTCGGCGATATCCGTTTTAGACGGCGTGCTTGAACAGCCCACCAAACTCATTGCCGCACCAAACATGACAAGATGTAACAGACTTTTTTTATTGTTTTTCATTCGGTTACTGATGTTTTCTTTGCAAATTTCCATGCTACCTTCCTTTTGTATCGCTCTTATCGTCCTAGTGTTCACATGACGCGATTTACTGTCATTCTACTCAGGTAATAAAGTTTTTCCAGTATAGTTTATCTTCAATGGAAGCTTCACAAAATTAAAGCAATATGAATTTTTCCTTGCTTGACCTTTTACGAAGCGCGCATTTTCCATTACTATTGCATCAATAGATTTTGCTTAATCAAGGCTCATATAATTCCACATGAAAACGCCAAAAACCCACTTTGTCTTTTTGAAACACTTTTTGATAGTTTTATCCCCCCTACTTATCCTGCAACTGTCCGGCTGTGCTACCACAACCCGCATTCAATACCTGGAACCCGCGCAAGTAGAACAAGCCGCGAAATACAAACGTGTCGCCGTCAATACCTTTAAAAATGATAGCGTGGGATTGGGTGGCAAAATAGAAACGCGCTTGAGCCAGAAGAATGTTGAAAACAAACCCTACTACACCGTTTTGAACCGCCAGGATTTCGATAAGATTCTAAAAGAACAAAAACTCCAGTATTCCGGGCTGACCAATGAAAAAGACATCGTCAAGGCCGGAGAATTGATTGGCGCGCAGGCTTTTGTTACTGGCGAAGTCTCTTCTGCGGCATCACAAGACAGCCGTTTTTATACCGAGCGCCAAGAGTGTTTGGACAAAAAATGTAACTACGTCCGAACCTATCGAGTGCCCTGTACAAAACGCACCATTTCAATGAGTGCGAATATCAAGATTATCGACATCCAAACCTCCAGCGTCATATACAGCAACAGTTACTCGCCTTCCAACAGTTGGTTTTCTTGTGCCGACATGCCGGTGACGCTCCCTGCGTCGGACACTATCTGGCAACGTCAGGCAAATGACATCGCCGCAGATTTCGTGAGTAAAATCGCTCCGCGCTATGTCTACAAACGTATTGAGCTGCTTGATGATCCTGATATCGACTACAACGACAATGAAAAACAACTATTGAAAAGCGGCATCGCTTTTGTGGAAGCCCACCGCATGGACAAAGCTGACCAGATTTTCAGTCAACTCGTCTACCAAACGCAATCACTATCTTACGTAGCGGCTTACAACTTGGGCGTTGTCAAAGAAGCAACTGGAGAGTATGACGAAGCCAAAAAACTCTACACCCTTGCCGATAGTTTGCAAAAAGAACCTGTTGAGGCCATTAATCAGGCCATCAACCGCATCAACCAAGTTATCGCGCAACATAAGAAAGCGACAGCGCAGATTGCACAACCATGATGATACGCACTCTTTTCGCCCTAACGCTGGGATTATTACTCACATCCTGTGCCGATACGCCTAGCAAACCACTCCCGCTCATTCAGCCGCCTGCTTGGTACATGACGCCACCCGCCGATACTCTGTTGGATTTATATGGTGCTGGCGCAGGAAAATCTCGTGAAAAAGCTGTGCAAGCCGCGCTCAATGATTTGGCATCCAAGCTTGGCGTACAGGTTAGTTCTCAGTTCAAACTCCAGCATAAAAGCACCAATAGTGCTTATGCATTCGATGAAGAAACCACTGACCAGAAAATCTTGACGGAGGTGCAAACGACCACACTGAATCAGTATCAAGTCGTTAAAACCGAACAAACCGGTTATGACCGTTTTTATGCCCTAGTGAAAACAGATAAAACCGCATTAGCCTTTGCGATTCGTAACCAGCTACAACAACAGATTGAAAGTTTTTTACGTGTCGAAAAACAGTTTTTGAACAATCATCAGCCGGGCTATTTAACCTGGCAGTTCTATGATTCCGAGCATCAAAAACTAGCCGCTTTTGAGCGCCAAGTTGCCATACTACAAACACTTAAAAAACGTGAAAATACAAAACTTTACAGAGACTATCTAACAGACGTTTCAAAAAAATATCAGTCCGCAAAAACGAGCGTAAAATTCTTTATCCGCGCAACTTCTTCAACAGGCACGATGCTGCAACCCACATTGGAAAATAAAATCACGGCATCGGGCTTTTCACTGGCACCTACAGATAAAGACGCAACGGATAACATTAACCTGGATGCGACTGAAAAATCGACTCAGGCTTATGGTTTTACCATTATCAGAAGCCAAGCGACCATTGCGTTTTATGAAGGGCAAAAACAACTAGGCAGCAATCAGTTTTCGCTAAAGGGTCAGGGATTGAACAACGAGCAAGCCAGCATCAATTTGCAAAATGACTTCAAGCAACAACTGCAAAGCAGTTCGCTACAACAGACGCTTGGCTTGAATAAAGAATAGAACTTTAAACGAAATCCGATTCGTTTAACTTAATGCGAAGCTGTGATTGCATGGTAGAAATCCAGATTTCTCCCGGCGAAGCTTCAAACACAAAAGCATAAGACAACCAAGCGCCCTGACAACTGGCGATAACCACAGGGTCGGTCCAAGTCCCCCCATCGTCATCAGAAAAGCGGATAGACAATTCTTCTCTTTGCCAGGACGCCGCGACTTCAGAGAACAAACCGGACACGCGTCTCGCCGCTGACTCGCCTTCTCGATACAACTGATTGTAAACCAGGCAGATTCGTCCGCTATTCAGTCGTCTAATCGTTGAGGGCGAACTACTGGCACTCAGTCCTTTTTCCAGATGCGTCCAACTTTCTCCCTCGTCCTCCGAGTAGGCATTCCAGAACCAATCTCTATTGGTGCGTATGCAATACCATAGACGTCCATCATTCAAAGGAAGTAATCGTCCTTCGTAACAGCCACCATGATGCCCTCTTCCGCCAATATCAATTTTGTTACTGGCATGCCAAGTTACGCCATCATCATCGGAATAGAAGGACAAACTGTAGTGACGTCCCTCTTCATAATCAAGATTTTGTGCGGAAATCACCAGACGCCCGGATGGCAACACAACCATGCTCATGGCTTCTGCAGCATAGCCTTTTTGTACCAAGACGGGTTCCTGCCAGGTTTTTCCGCCATCCAAACTACGAATGACCCACTGGTAGGCATGAGTGTTTTTGGTCGGTTTATTGGTCTTGCTGTGCCAGTTGAAATACAGGTCGTAAATAAAAGAGACCACCAATGTGTTATCTTGCGAGAGCGCAATACAATGGCTGTCATTAAGAACAAAATCATCATCTTCATCAAAGATAGGAAAAATCTGCCAGGTTGCCCCCTCGTCATCGGATAGATAGGCGGACTTGCGGTGCAACCAAATCAATTGCCCGTATTGATTGCGCGCAAATGGACCATTAAATGCATGTTCCAAAGGTTGGACTGCTGGATGAAGAAAGACTGAGTGGTCGGTTACGGGGGCCAACTCAAAATTCAATTTAATGTCAGGGTACTCAATTCTTTCGTTTTGCGCTGCCATGCTTATGTTTGCTCTCTTTATCTAGCCGTCTTTGGCTTGAGTTTACGTTAAAATAATGGGATGACACCAGAAACTTTAAACAAACTGCCTGAAATCCTTCGTCGTGACTTGGACGATAATCTTTGTGTTTGCAATGAGGTCACTAAACGAAAAATCATTGATGCCATTGAATCAGGTGCAGTCACTTTGGATATGGTTCAACGCCAAACCTATGCTTCAGACGGTAATGGTTGTTGCAAGCGCCAAGTCTCAAGATTGATCGAATGCTTAACCGACACTTCGGATTCGGCGGAATAAAGCTCAGTTTTTACGTTCTGAAATAAATTGCGCAAACTCTTTTGATGGTATGGGTTTACTAAAATAATACCCCTGAATTTCATCACAACCTTTTTCTTCCAAGAAGCTTAATTGCTCTTGCGTCTCAACCCCTTCGGCAATGGTTTTTAACCCTAGGCTTTGTGCAAGGCTGATCATCCCGACAATAATTGATCGATCATCGGCATCAACCGCAACATCTTGAACAAAAGACTGATCGAGTTTTAGCTTGGTGGCTTTAAACTTTTTGAGGTAACTCAGTGACGAATAACCCGTACCAAAATCATCAATGGCTATTTTGATTCCATGAGCGGTTAATTTGTCCATAATTTTTACGGCTGAATAAGGGTCAGACATCGCAAGCGTCTCAGTCAACTCGACCGTCAAGCAAGATGGCTCAACAGTGTGTTTGTTCAGTAGACCAATAATTTGACTTGGTAGCGCTTCGTCACGGAATTGCGCTGCAGATAGGTTCACGGCAATATTTACAAACGGTAAACCTTGTTCCTGCCATTCTTTTATTTGTTCAATAGCAGTTTCCATGACCCAGTTGCTAATCTCAAGAATTTGCCCGCTTTGTTCCGCAACAGGAATAAATTCGGCTGGAGAAATTTTACCTAAATCGGGGTTATTCCAACGAATCAATGCTTCAGCACCCACCACCTCATGCGTATGCGCACAAACCTGAGGTTGGTAATACATTTCAAATTCGTTTCTTGCTAGTGCCGTTCTCAAGGCGCTTTCAATCGACATGGTTTTAGCCGCATGCTTTTGCATCTCTGCGGTAAAGAATCGGTAGGTATTGCGACCATCATTTTTAGCTTGATACATTGCAGTATCAGCGTTTTTCAACAAGCTGCCGGCATCCGAACCATCCTGAGGATAAATGGCAATTCCCACCGATGGCGTAATTTTTAGGTTCAGATTTTCCAACAACATTTCCGACGCGACAGATTTCAATATTTTTTCTGCCATATGAGCGGCCTCATTTTCATCAGCGTCAGGCATCACTGCAATAAACTCATCCCCACCTTGTCGACCTAGCTGATCATCCGGCTGTAAAAGCATTGATATACGTCGCCCAACTTCCATCAGCAGCTTGTCACCGACATAATGCCCTAGGGTATCGTTGATATTCTTAAAGTGATCCAAGTCAATGAACAAAACAGCTATATTTTTATGTGTCCCTTCTGCCAAACCGATTTCCTTGGTAAGCCTTTTGATCAGTGACTCTCTATTGACCAAATTCGTAAGGCTGTCAAAGTGTTCCAGTCGATGAATGTGCTCTTCTGACTCTTTTATTTTCGACATATCGGTAAACACACCGATATATTGCATTACCTCTCCATGCTTATCCTTACCTTGGCTGATTGACAACCATTCAGGATAAAAACGTCCAGACTTATGTTTGTTCCAGATTTCACCTTGCCAATGACCTTCTTCTCTAATCTGGCGCCACATTTGTTCGTAAAACTCATTTGTATGCTTACCTGAAGAAAGGACACTTGCCGTTTTGCCCAACACTTCTTCCCTAGAATAGCCTGTGATCTCGCTAAATGCGTCATTGACCATCAGTAGCTTCTGGTTCGCGTCGGTAATCATAATGCCTTCCCGGCTTTGCTCGAACACCTTGGAAGCCATCTCAATTTGCTCTTCGGTTTTTCTTCGTTCTGTTATATCGGTGATAAAACCATGCCAAAGAATCGAGTCATCATCTTGTTTTTGAGGTACTGCATTACCCGATAGCCAGCGTACTTCACCATCATCAAACTTCACTCGATACTCTAACTGCCAAGGGGAGAGATTCTCCGCCGACTCCTGTATTGAAAGAGAAACCATTTCTATATCTTCTGGGTGAATGATTTTGAATACAGAGCTCGCATCTTTCACGACATCTTCAGCTTTTACATGATAAATGCGTTCAATTGCATCACTTGCAAATGGGAAGCAGCTTTGGCCGTCCTTGAAGAGTTGGTATTGATAAATCACGCCCGGCAGACGCCCTGCTAACTTTTGTAAGCGCTCCAGCGCTTCCTGCCGCTCATGCTCGATTGTCTCGCGCTCTTCTTCCGCGACATAGGAAGAAAGGGCAAAACTGATGTCAGCTCCCATTTCCAACAATAGATTCTGCATTTCCTCATCAAACGCATTCACCACATCCGAGTAGATATTTAAGGTCGAAACCACTTTTGATCGTTGCGTCAAAGGAATGGAGGCCGAAGACTTCCAACCGAATTTACGTGCTCGTTCGTGCCAATGAGCGGTATTTACATCTTGTTCAAAATCTTGGCACCAATAAGGCATATTTGTCGTAATCGCTATTGCCGCTGGACCTTTTAGCTCTTCGTCCTTCACAGATATTTCAAGCCCTTGGAGATAGTCAGAGTTTATGCCTGATCGAGCAACAGGCTTAACAAACCCAGAAGCATTATCCAGCTTGCCTATCCAAGCCATTTTCATATCGCCATTATTAACGATAACCTCACATACTCTGTCATATAACCCCTGTTCGGTATGACACTGGATAATGGCTTCATTGGTTTGGCTCAACGCAGAGTGGATTTTTGCAAGCCTTTCCAACCTAAGCTCGTCTTCTTTACGTTTGGTGATATCTCGGGCAACGCCAAGTACGCCAATTACACGTCCTCGGCTATCAAGCACGGGCGTTTTAACTGTCGAGAACAATCCTCTATAACCATCCTCTGCCAAAGTTAGCCATTCCTCATTTTCTGTTGAACGACCTGCTTGCATCGCTTTGTTATCATGTTCCCTAAAGGAATCTGCTACCTCCTTGTCAACAAAGTCATAGTCCGTTTTTCCGACAATGTCATTTTCTTTCACGCCATACAGAGATTCAAAGCGGGAGTTACAACTTAAGTAAACACCGTTAATATCTTTAAGCCAAATCAAATCGGGGATGGTGTTAATCAATATGTTCAAATGATTTTGACGCTCTAGGTAACGATCACCAAGCTGCTTAATCTCGGTCATATCCTGGACAGTCAGCAAAAAGTGCTGAACATCACCATTGGTACGGCGAGTACACTGAACACTGGCAATCACGTAAACCAAGTCTTGATTCCCACCTACAAAACGCGTTTCTTGAGTAAACCCATCCAATTTATGACTGGCCACCGCCTCAAAACGCTGTTTAAAGTGAGCTACTTCTCCATAAGGCAATAAATCAAAAAAGGATAACGCGGTCAGTTCCTCATCGGAGTAACCTAACATCAACTTAAAGCGCTGATTAAAGCGTGTCCAACGCAAATCTTCAGCAGATAAAATTGCCATCCCAATAAACGGTAAGTCATAAAACTGTTGTAGTACGCGCTCGTTTTCAGTTTTTTGCGCTAGCAGTCGATAATTATCAAGATGCCTTTGCTTGGATAAAACCACCCAAAATGCAACTGCGATAATCAATAAGGCAATGAACGAAACTACACTAATCCAGAAAACCAAGTCGTCTAAAGATGCATGTGCTTCTTTAACATCCACTTTAGACACCACCATCCAATTTGTACCCTTTATTGGATAATAAGCGGCTATGACAGCCTTGCCACGATAATCTATGCCTTTTGTTTTACCGGCAACACCTGATCTTAATGCAATCGCAGACACGATATTCTGGTCATTGACCGAAAACTTCTGCTGAGAAAAAAGTGTCTCGCCAGCAAACTTGAGTGGCGAAAGATAGTCGATATGACTTCCCTCTTTGCGAACCAATAAGCTTTCACTTGTAGCACTGACGGTAGGCCATTTTTGGATATGGGAAAAAAGATGGTGAGACAAGTCAGAAAATAACGCTACAAGCGCGACAACAGACGATTTGCCGTCAATCGTGTGAATTAAAGGAACAACAGCACAGATGTCAAAAGTACCATCCTTATCTTGCAAAATATCACTTCGGACAAGACGCATATTTTTAATGCTTTTGCTTAACAGTTCAGCTATGCCAGCATTATTTAAATGATTGTTATCGCCATCTTCCAGCTTTAACAACAGCTTTCTATCAGGCGAAACAAGCTCGATAGACTCATAACCATAAAATTCTTTCAACGCCCCAAACAACGCCAAAATATTATTTTTTACCGTTTCATCGTCAGGTTTTTTGGAAAGCTGTTGGACATAGTCCATTAGGACATTATTGCTTGAAACAACGTTAGCTACTTTGTTCTGCTCTTCCAACCAATTTTGTACTTGATAAGCTCTTAATTCGGCAACGGAAAATAGATTATTAAAAGACTGGTCTTCCATTTCCGGACCATGGTTTTTGATAATCGTGATTGCCAACGCAGGCACCATCAAAAACAACAGCAAAAAAACCAACCAGATATTCTGACGCTGCATTGTATTTTTTACACGAGCTAAAAAGTTATTACGTTTCGTCATTGCTCTTTTATTTTCTATATAACTGACAACAGTTTAACGCTTAATCATTCGGCATTACCAGCAAAACACTTGCTAATGCATCGGAAATACATAATTCATCCAAGAGCTCATGCGTAATAAAACTTTGCGAATGACTGACAAATGATGAAAATGATCAGAATAGACTGCGGCCTGCCCATAAGCCCCGCCTAACACCCTGTCCTTGTACTTTTCAAAACGAGGATCCGTAATGGTGATTTGCACCGGTATCAACCCTGGACGATGATTGGTATCCGACAGCAAATAACCATTCGCCTGAAGCTGACCTTCCGCCAAAACACGCAAGACATGCGACACTTTTCCTTTAAAAACTTCTCCCGGTAAGCCATCAAAAGCCACTTCGGCATCAAACCCTGGCTGCAGCCTCATCATGCTGTTCTGTCTGAACCAGGCGACCAACAAATGTGCATCAGCGTTTACAAACACCATTACCGGTCTTAGCGGCATTGGCACTGCATACATTCCTGGTTTTAAAAACAGCTGAGAAACATAACCATCTGTTGGCGCATAGACCGTTGTTTGTGCCAAATCAAACTGCGCTTTTTTCAGTGCACCAGTCAAAGAGTCCACAGTCGCGGTTGTTTCATCTACTGAAAATTGTCTACCAAGCCCTTTACGCATCATTTCCTGCGCTCGTTTTTGGTTTTTCTTCGCAACAATCAACTTTGCCTCAAGCTCTTTTACCTTATCTTCATAAGGCTCGGAATCCAATTTAAACAAAGGCGTACCCTGCTTCATGAACTGGTTTGCCTTAGCATACACCTCAACCACGCGCCCCTTAACTGATGGTGAAATCGGCGTCGTATAAAAATACTCTCTTGCCTGCGATGAATACGGATGGCTATAGTTCATCAGCGTCAACAAACCCCCAATCAAAAGAACGCCCCCCAAAAAGGCTGTTGGCACCGTCCATTTATTAAGAGGGATTTTAAATATCTTGAAAACCGCTACCGCAATAGCCACATAGGTCGCAATCAATAACATATCCATTATTGATCTCCTTCTTGCGAAACCTGACGTTCGTGACGCAATTGCTCTTTCAGAATAGTTAATTCAGCTTGTAAATCAGCAACTTGTTTTTCCAAGTTAATGAGGTGTTCGGTTTTCGCACCTTGAGACGAGCCATTTTGAGAAAAGCCCCACCCTCTATCTTCTCGATACAAGGTTGCCCATATCCATAAAAAAGGCCAAAGAAGGTGTAAGGTAAATAAACTGATCCAGCCAGCTACGTGAATTGCATCCTGCTGAGGGTGATTGCGACGTTTTGCGATTTCATAGGGAATGTCATGAATGGCAATGATGCCGTAGAACAAAGTAATGCCAACAAAAAACAGCATAAACAACGCAAAGTAATCCAGCATAAACGCCTCCTAAAATCGATTGAATTTATTCTAGCGTAATTCTGGTGTGAGTCATTAACTTATTGGAGTTTTACGTATTAAGACAAAAGGATTGTCAAAGAATTGGTGCCAATGAATCGAATAGAGCCGGCGCTAACGCGGACTCTATTTCCCAACACATCAAGCATGAGCAGTATCCAGCAACTCATCGTGGTTTTGCGTTTCTTCAACAGGCAAAGGCACGTCTTCGTTGGCTGACAACGCGTTTGATGCCATTGCACTCACTAATTGATTCAACTGAGCATCTAACTGATCTTGGTTCACACTATCTGTTGCTTGCTGTGGTTCACCTGATACTGAAGCAGCAGGTTTTTCATAACTTAGTGCAACGTCAGCGAAACTTCCTTCAGAGCCATCTTGATAGGTAAAGGCTCCTTTACCGAATATGGTGTATCCATTACCGTCTTCTTGCTGATGATCTGACGTTAGCTGAATAGAAGAAATCCCCGCTTGCTCCATGGAAACAAACTCTCCTTCCTCTGTTTGACCATTTAGATTAGCGTCCTTCCATAAACCAAAGTCTTTCCATTTTTCATCTTGAGCATCAAAAACACCATCATGGTTGCTATCAAACGCTAGTGCCAAACCTTCTAGGTCTGTTTTGGCGTTTGGATCATATTCAGAAAATGCAATTTCTGATGCATCGTTTACCAGACCATCATGATTCCAGTCATAGGCGAGAATCGCATCGCCGGAGTCATTTAGCCAGTTCCCTGTTTCTTGTTGACCATCGGCATCAAAATCAAAGTCAACTTGAGAGCCTAGGTCAAAACCGTTTTCATTTAAATCTAAAATGACAGGTGTAGCCGACCCCAGATTTCCTTTATCATGATAGCCTTGCACGCCAAATTTAAATTCACCATTAAATAGATAATTAAAAGAAAAATCATACAAAGATCTTGAATTTTTGGTGTTATTCCAAGTATCAACATCATTAACCCTACTTACTGGAACACCACCACTTGTGATGAAGTTAAGCGCTGTTTGTGCACTGTACATATTTACTCCAATATAATCGGAAACATACGTGGGCTGATAATTGTCATCATATTCTACATAGTTGTGGTTGTAACCATATCGAATATAATCAAGTTGACCTTGCGCTGTATATGTATTATTAGATTGATCGGTTGCAGTTACCCAATAATTCTGATGATTGTAGTCAAATTCATCGTTAAATTCGTCATATCCAATTAACCCTGAAACATATTCTTTGTTGGCCGATAAATGGCTCTTTAATTTGGTAGCACCGCCTGATGCTATGTCAACATGTATTTGCATATTTTCCCAGCTTGTATCTGGGTCAATAATATTGAAGTTATACATCGTATATGACGTATCTGAAGGATCAAAACCTGCGGTATATTTTCTAATATAATCTTGAGTAGTAACATCAATGATGGGTGCATCATCGACACTTTGTAGGTTTATATAGGTACTATTTGAAGTGCTACCGCCATTTGAATCTTGTATTGAATAACTAAAATCTATTTTTCCGTTGTAGTTATGCTCTGCATAAAAAGCACCGTTCCCATAGTTGGTGTCCAGATGGTTTCCAGAAAAGTTTGTCACATTTACGTTTGTACCATCTTCAATATCGTAGACTTTGGACTTAAGCACTCCTGATAAGTCAATCATGTTAAAAGTGTTATTGTTCTGAAAACCAGACGTGCCATCTTCATAATAGTTGCCGGATGCCGCAGCGTCGGTATCCAGTATGAAGGGATTATTATTCCTGCTATCCAAGTACAAGCTATCCGTCCCTTGATATCCTGAACTAAACTGTAATCTAGCTACATCTTCAAGCTCATAGTATTTACCTTCGTATACCAACTCATCATTGCCATTTGCATTTTTGGTTAGTTGGTAGGCGCTACTGCCTGAATGAAGTTGAGTTAAGAAGTCTTGTAACCCTATATCAAGCTTCAATACATTTTCGCTTCCAGTACCTGTGCCGATTAATTTAACCTTGTGACTTGCACCTGTTTGCTGTCCAATAAAAAGGCTCTCATCCATTTCACCTTGGAACTTCAGTTCTTGAACATTATCGTTTAACTGTATATGTTCAATATCTTTAATTCCACTCAAGTCCTGACTGGCTTGAGTAGCGGACAACGCCAACGTATCTTCACCATCTCCACCATCCAGAACACTATCCGAACCTTCTGTATAAAGCGTGTCATTACCTGCCCCACCATAAAGTTTGTTGTTACCCGCTCCACCAACCAATGAATCATTACCATCTTCACCGTAAACTAAATCATTGCCAGCATCACCGTAAAGCGTGTCATTGCCCTTGTTACCATAGAGAGTGTCATCACCTAGCTCACCTTTAACAACATCATTACCAATAGAGGCATGAACTTCATCATTTCCACCGCCGGCCATAATCGTGTCACCGCCAATAGTTTGATCAAAAGTATTCAGCGATAATGTTTTTGAAACTTCAGTTTCATCACCATTAAGAGCCTCTTCGCTTTTCGTCACAACATCAAAACTAAAAGCTCCAGTATCCGTTGGCACAGCAATGCTGACTGGTAGGTATGACTGCACATCAAAATCCGTTAAATATTGCCCATTTTTAACATTCAACGGAATATTGTTACTATCCAAAATAACCGTGCCTGTTGGCAACCCAACCAGTCTAGTGGTAAGAGACTCTGAGCCATCAAGATCCGTTAACCCTGTCGTTAACGTTAGAGGATAATGTGTATAGGTGTTTCCATAGATAGTATCGTCTTCGTCACCGGTTTGGATTGTATCGCTACCACGAGATCCTGCATAAACTCCAGAACCATTGACCACACCCCCTAAAACAACGTTTTCGATCGGTAATTGAGCATTCGCATCAAGAATCGGTTGATCAACAACTGGTTCAACATGTACAGGTAAAGTAGCCCTGCTACTTTGGGCAAAACCTGTTGAGATAGACTTAGCCAATACCGTAACGTCTAATGAAACATCAACACCACTATTTTCTGCTGGGTAAAATATCAACCCAGAAAGCTCTTTTGGTTGAAGCAGATAACGTCCATCGTTCAATAAAGTTCCAGCAGATAGCTTAGCCCCAGACGGCACGCCATCAATATAGACTTCTAAGGTTTCATCATTGGGGTTTTGCCCCGTAAGATTGATGACCAAAGACACGCTGTTATCTTCTAACGTCGTAGCTGGCTGTACAGTCAACAAAGGTACCAAAAAAGGAGTTATTACATCTGAGCCTGAAGCCGTATTATCTAAGTCTAACGATGTATCTTGACTAACGGCATCAGTGTTAGTTTGAGCATCTACTACCGATTGGCCTTGTTCTTCAGAACTTGAAGAAGGTGTTACACTACTGCCCGCTTGCCCCTCAACACTGCTTGCTTCTGTCTCAACTCCAATTTGAGCTGTAGATACAGTATCCGTATCAGCCGCAACTCCATCACCAGTTACTTCAGTCGACGCCGTGGCAGTCGTATTTGTAGCACTCGTTGTCGCGACCGTTTGACTAATTTGATTGTTTACTGGCTCATAAGCTTCTTCTGTGCCTAATAATGCATTCATCTGGTCAATCTGCTGACTAGTTGACGTGGTATTTTCTAAGCCAGAGCTTTCTGTTTGAAATAGTGTATTATCTTCAAACAATTGATTTTGTTGTTCAGACACCTGCTCACTATTAGATAGCTCTTGCGCCTGAGCACTCAGGGCTGCGACCATTGAGGTTGCAAAGGCTGCGGATGCAGCAGCATTTATACCTGTACGTACTCCGCCTCCATCTTCCTGCTCTTCACGGGCTTCTTTGTCGATTTGTGCTAGTCGTTCAAGCAAGGTGTCCATGTCGGTTACAACAGCTGTACCATCTTCTTGCTGGAAGGCAACCTGTTCAATACCGTCAAGCCTGGTGATTTCGTTATCAGGTCCTTGCAGAGTCACTGAACCATTGATAGTGTTTAACAGAGCATAGTCTTCTACTGAACCCTGTAAAATGGCAGTATCGTTTCCTTGCCCACCTATTAGTGTATCGGAACCTTCTCCTGCATAAAGGGTGTCGTCACCTTCACCACCGATCAGAATATCATCTCCGGCATCACCATAAAGCGTGTCGTTTCCGCTTCCACCGGAGAGAATATCATCACCTTCCCCACCAGAAAGAATGTCGTCTCCTTCCATTCCATCTAATCGGTCATCACCGGCTTTTCCAACCAATGTATTATTAGCTTCATTACCAACCACTCGGTCATTGCCATCTGTACCCAGTACGTTTTCTAAGCCCCCTAGGCTGTCGCTATTTTTTCCATCGTTGGCAAAGCCATCCGCTTCACCTCCGTTTACGGACGTCTGGTTAAGAGAAACATGTACGCCATCGGCTTCTTGATCTGAGAAGGTCAGTGTATCCGTTCCACAACCACCATCAATATGATCTTTACCTGCACCTCCATCAAGAACATCATCACCTTCACCACCCAGCAGGATATCGTTACCGGCACCACCAGATAAAAGGTCATTTCCTTCTAAGCCGGATAGGGTGTTATCGTCGTCACTACCAATGAGTTGATCGTTATAGTGCGAACCTACTGCATTTTCTATACTGTCAAAAGTGTCGCCTTCAGCATAACCGCCATGGCCTTGTCCTGTTGTTAGGTCAACAGACACACCTTCATCACTTAATATATAGCTAGCCGTGTCGCTTCCTGCACCACCTATATTGTCGGTAACTGCGACTGACTCTACAATCAAGTCATCACCAGACCCTGCATCGACTTGTGCTGTGGCATCGTTAGTCAACAAAATATCATCACCGTTCAACCCTGAAAGTTTGCTATCTATTTGCTGGCCGAAGCCGCTGAATTGTTTATCCAGCGCTTGTTGTTCATCCATTTCCATGCCGGAGGCATTGCTCATATTGGCAACGGTTTTGGCGATGTTGACCGTCAGGTTTTGGTCGGCGACATTGTCCAGAGTGAGAGTTGTATCTGGTGTTTCGCCATTGAGGCTTTTATCAAGACCGTTCATTTGCACCATCAGTTGGTGCAGGTTGGATTTAATTTCCACCGGTTCGTTGGTGTCCCGATTGGTGAAATCGAGGTTCATATTAGAGTCGGTGGTTGACCAGTTGTTCCAGTCTGAGATGATCATGTGGGGAACGTCTTCCAACGGCGTGTCGGCACTTTGTCCACGACGATTGTAGATGGTGAGTTCGCCGTTTTCTTGTTTAAAGGCAAGATCGGACAGATCGCTCTGTGCCAGAGAGAATTGTTGATCCGGGTTATTGGCATTCAACTGGTTATGGTGGAGTATTTCATATTCAAGGCGCGTAGCATCGTCCAGAGCGCTAGGATTTTGCAGATTGAGTGATTGGGTGTCGTTAAAATAGCTTTGCCATTCAATGGCTTGTTTCAGCCCGCCCTCCCTGTTGGCGGCATCAGTATTTAACAGATCATCGAGATTGGATTGCAACTGGGCTTGCTTGCTCTGTAAGACAGATAATTGTTGTTGGTCTTGTTCGTAAGGCGTCAGCTTATGCGTAGAACCGACTTCGGCAGTCGAGACACTTTGTTCTAAAAAACCCGGTTTTTCATCTTGGAGTTTTAGTTGCAGGTCGCTGATCTGTTGATTGATCGCATTGAGTTCGGCGGTATTGGCGTTGTAGCTGTTGAGATCGTTCAGATTGGCGCTCATCATCTGGTCGACGGCAATTTTGATGCCGGGATCTTGATCGTAGGCTTCTAAATGTTTGGCACTACTGACTAAGCTAAGAATATCGCTTGCCGACACTTGGTCATTATGAACCATGCGATTCACATAGGTATCGCCACCTTCGATAACGGTGTCTTTGAGCACGGTGCCAATGGTGTTTTTCATGCCTTGTGAATCAATTTTACCGACATCTTGTCCGTTGACTTTTATATATTGGTGCTTACCAATATAACCAACTTCTATTTTAGGGAGGTCGTAGCGATTTGCGATTTGGCCGGAACCGGCAATTTGATTGAGAGTATCTTGAATAGAGGAGGATAAGCTGTGAGAAGCGCCTTCAATTCCTTCCGTTTTTCCTCCATTTTTTTCGTAAGTAGAGACGACTTCATACACACCAGTGTAAGGGTTGTACTCAAGTGTAACCCCTGCTTCTGGCTCTGGTGGCTTTTCGTCCATACCAAACACAGCGGAGACAAAGTTGCCAACCAAGTTAACAGCACTAATGGGGTTGATAAGATCAAGTGCGATTTCTCCAACGTCCATTTCAGAGTATTCGTTGAATTTTTCGCCAAGCGTATCGCCTATCGCTGCCCCCAGATAGCTTCCTATCGCAGCACCTAATGGCCCCAGAAAGCAAAGGAATGTAGAACCTAATATAGTTCCCACTGTTGAGCCTATAGCCGAACCAATAACTTCCGCTTCAGTTCCTGAATTCAAAACCTGTTGGGCAGCGTAGCTACCAACAATGCCACCTACAAGATTTCCTATCTGAGAAACGTTGCCAAGTTCCTTTAAGTTACCAGCTTGTGATACTTGAGAGGCCGCTTCGGCGTTATAGAACATGTTGCCGATATTGGTGGAGACACTTGATCCAAACTCACTCAATGTTTGCCCTGCTTGAATTGCTTGATAAGCAGCATCAACTGTCTTAGTCACTACTTGGGTAGTGACTGCATTAGCAATCTGCCCATCTAATCCAGAGCCAAATTTTAACCCTAAACCTTCATTTATAATTTGGCTGGCGACTAAAGAGGTTCCTGCTCCCTCTAAGTTGTTATTAAACGCTTCATTAACCTTTGTCCACTGCATACCATCTGTGGTGAATGACTCTCCTATAGCAAAGCTAGTGGTATCTATTGCAGAACCAATCAGTTGTTGCTCCCACTGCTCGTCATTCCAATCTTCGTGGGTGGTAAGGCTCATCCATTGCTTGAAGCCCTGTGATGTTGTTGACGAGGCGTCCATTATGGTTTTATTGGATTTTTCCTCGGCATTGATTGAATCAAGTGATTCTTTAATGAAGTCATTTTCTTCATCGAGTTGATTTAAGTAGTCTTCTTCTTGAGAAGCTGAATCTAATTGAGCATCAAGCTGTGTATTTTCTTCGGCATTAATAGAAGCTAGCGAGTCTTTTATAAAGGCGTTTTCATCTGCAAGCTGGTTATTGTATTGTTCTTGCTCACTAGCAGCATCTAGTTGCTTGTCTAATGCAGCGTTTTCGGCTTGAGATTGCGAGGTAGTTGTTGCTTGTTGGGACTGCGGTTGTTGCGTTTCAGACTTATTATTGCTGGTTGAGTTTGTTTGATTACTTGAAACAGAAATCTCATTTACATCGGGAGAGGATCCGTTAACCGTTGGAGCGATATAACTTGTAGAAGTCTCAATCGCATCATGATTATCGGCCTTTACATCTAACTCCACATCGTGTTTTTTTAAATCAGGCTCTTGAGAAACGGTAAAATCGAATTTACTTTGGTCTGGGTTTAATATATCTGGGGTATTTATCTCTTTCGCCAATCGAAGTATTTTTGCAGGAGATACCTCAAGATTTTCTAAATTAATCGAGTCAAATAATTGAGTTGCAAACTTTGTATACTCTTTTGGTAGTTGTTCAATTAATTTCTCAACTCCTTTGGCCCCGACCATGTTTATAGCAAAGTCTTCAACTTGGTCTATTAACGTATCCGGTTGAGATTTAGCGAACTTTAGAAAACCCTCTGAAGTATTAAGATCATATGAACTAAATGCTGTGCTTGGATCAGGAGAATAAGATATCCCATTGATTGTAGTGGTATGAACGGGGTTCGAGCTAAGAGTTTGTTTCAACTCTAGGGCATTCTGATATTCTTGTGAAGAAGTTCCAAGACTTTGCTCTAATTCTCCAACCTTATCGGGATAGTAGGCAAAATTCGGATTATTTAGATGACTGTAATCTCCTGATTTGAGACTTTGAACATCACCCGCAAGCTTAGTCGTTTGGTCGTAATAATCATTGAGAAGATTTTCTTGTTTATACATTTCTCGTTGTATTACGACCAATTTAACATTTAAAGCATTAATGTCTGACTCAGATAAAGTTTCTCCTCTTACCTGTAACTGCCGTTCAACCATTTTTTTTTGCAGTCCTAGGTTCGAGTAAGTTTGTTGCCAATCTTGTAACTTAGTTGTTAATGTATCTGCCATGATTTAACGCCCTTTTATCAAGTCACAATTATTATCAGGATCATAGACATTAAACTGCTTTAAAGTAATGCCCTTTCTTTTCGCCAAATATATATCAGCTTTTACGTTGTAATTTAAGCCAAAAATACGATACTTTAAGTCAGAAGTTACCTTTGATAGCTTATCTGTCCAACATTTAGCTTTTCCTAAGTCAAAAGGAAAACCGTCCTCTCCATGAGCATAATCATATGCAAGTCCCCACATCGCACTCTGATCGTTTTTTCTACCGGCTTCTATTAAGTACTTCTTGCCAAGTATCTCATTTCTTGGAATTACATGCGGGTGGCTACCTGTAAGTAAGAAACTTGAATAGGCCCTCATACAACTTCCTGAACCCATTTTTGCGGCTTTCACCATACCCTTTTCCCATTTATCATTAGGGCCATTTTGAAACCGCTTAATTAACATGTTTTTATCTCTAAAATGTTCATGTTCCCAAGTTAGGTCTTTATAGCCAGGAAATGGAGTTGGAATCCTCTGGCTAAATAAACACATGGCATCTGCATCACCACTGTAAGCCAATTTTTTTAGGCGCTGATAATAAGGATTGTCTTCCGTAAATTTTAGCCGGTAATTCCCAAGGTCAAGATTATAGTAATCGTGTAAATGCATATCCAAATAGGCCAAAACCGATCCTTTCATAACTTCTTTTTGCATTAATAGAAAAGCAGTACTAACTCTGTTGTCTTTACTACTATCAACATCTTTAGAATAAAGATTAGGATCCGTATTACCTTGTTCCGTCATTCGATAAATAGCAAAGAAGTTGGTAACGAGTTGCTCCTTTCGCTTTTTGGAAAGAGACTTTACTAATTTTTGATCTAAATCAGGAATACAGTTTTCAACAATCTCTTTATGCCCATCTTTTTTCCAAACATAAACAGGAGTTGGATATTTAACGGAACTTGGATCAATATTCACCAAAGTTCCCGGTTGTAACTTACAGCGACCATAAGAATCCACAATCGTTCTTTTTGGCTCTGGATTTGCATAGGTATTGCCAAGATAAAAAATAACACCACCAAAGAAAATAACAAATGCTAAACCGATAATTTTCTTTTCTCGTATAGATAAAAATTGGAATAACAATGATGGTGTTTTTCTTTGATTCACAATACTTTTCTTCATAATCAGCTCTTGAATCCATGTTTCCACATACACACCCCAACCTGGCAGATTTTCAATGTCTTTTGTGTGCCTAATAATATCGCCGCTTGTTTCATAAACACTCTTTTCAACCTGTTAAACGCTATCAATGTATCAATGGGGTCAGACTCGATTGATTTCATCTCTATATTTCTTTGACTTCCTGTCACCACCTCTTGCTCTGGGTGTTGCAGGACGGTTTATCAATGGGGTCAGACTCGATTGATTTCATCTCTATATTTCTTTGACTTCCTGTCACCTCCTCTTGCTCTGGGTGTTGCAGGACGGTTAATTTGTTTTTCGATCTTTTCTTTAAAGTAGTCACTTCCTAAAACCCAGGCTTTGTTTGTTGAACGCCGTATTTCTTCTATAGATTTTTCTTCTATCATAGTGTTGAACAATCCTCTATAGGCTTGTGTTCGTTGTTCTGTGTCTTTGCCTAGTTCATTGTATAGAGGGTGTGGCGTAATGAGTTTGTTTTCATCTCCAGTGGCATTGTGCATATAACTTGACCAAGGATATTCTGAGGGATGTTCTACCATGTTTGCTCTAACAGGATTGAGTTCTATATAGCGATAGCAGATAAGTGCATAGTGTTCACTGTCAATTAAGGTTGCTTTATAACGCCCTTCCCATAGGGTGCCTGTCCTTTTGTAACTGTAATTGAAGTATTGAACATAGTAGCGCCCTATCATTTGCATGGCTTTGGATAGACTGTCCTTATTTTGTGGTGTCATGAGTAGATGGACATGGTTTGTCATAAGCACATAGGCATGTAAATCACATTGGTGTTTTTTGCATGCTTCTTCCAGTTTTTCCAAATAAAACCCGTAATCTTCATTTGCATAGAAAATCGGCTCACGGTTATTTCCACGCACTATAACGTGTTGTGTTTGGCCTGGAATATTGAAACGTGGAAGCCTTGCCATAATTAATTTACATAAAACCCAAAATCAATCGAGTCTGACCCCATTGATTTCGCTCTCGGATAGGTTGTTTCTCTCAGGGTCAGCAACTACATAAATTGGATCTAACTTAGTTGTTTCATTAGTGCTCATTACTTTCCCCTTTGTTGAAGTTATTCATATCAACTCTTAATGACTTTCTTCAACATCTTTTTACAATCGGAAATTAGCAGGTACACTGTAAGAAATACCAATATCGGAACAAACCACAACATACCTATATTCATAAATTGCCAAAAAATTAAACTTGCCAAACCTGGTGTCGTTACAAACTTCCCTACATATGATGTAGTAAATTCACCGTAATTTACTATATAAATATATGGAGTAGCCACAAGCATCATAAGAACGACAAAAAACAATACGTACGTAGAAACACCTGTTTTAACATTGGTTTGTATGACTGGCTTTGAATTTCCATACAAAATCCACTTTATGGACATAGCTAATAAAAATAGACCAAGCACAATCGCCCACAATACCCCCCAACAAATCAGTACCATATATTTTTGAGCATCAACATCATGCTGATAAATTCTTGTTTCAAGTCCATTATAGGTTGACTGTAGCCATTGCTGATGTTCAAACCATGTATGTAAACCAATAGGTTTTAAATACACTTCCCACCAATCAGTATAAAAAAACACGACATTCCAAACCAGCAAGAGTACAAACGGCGCTAATACAATAGCTGTTTGCATCCTTTCGTTTTTTTTATTCAATATCTTTTGATTACTCATTAATGCATTCCATGCCAATCTCAAACACTACCCCAACCTGGCAGATTTTTAATGTCTTTTGCTTACCTAATAACATCGCTTGTTTCATAGAATTCTACTTAACTCTTTTAAACACCGAGCGTAATATCCGTGAGACTGGATGTCATGGATTTGAGGTCATCCAACTCAAGGGTTCCAACGGTACTTTTTAACTCTAAATATCTTAACCATGTTTTATAGTTAAGTTCTACCGCTTGTCGTTTAGCCTTAAACAAATCTACTTTTTCTTTTTGAACATTAATAAACTCTTCCATACCCAGTTCCCATTTTTTATGGGCTTGTTCGTAAGACTTTTCGCGATAGCGAATAGAGTTTTTTAGTGCCAGGTATTGCTGTTGGTTGTTGTAGATTTCTGATACCAACTGTTGGATATGCTGTTGCAAGTCGAGCCTCTTGTCTTCATGACTAGACTCGGTTTTTTCATATGTCTTTTTTTGTTCATCAACGGCGGCATTGGTTTTAAACCCTTGAAATAGATTCCAGGTAAACTCAATGGCAACATTTGTGTCTTCACTATGTTTGAGTTGATCTGTCACGACACCATGGTTTTCTTGGCGAATCACAGAACCTACCAAATCTATCTTAGGCCAATATTGCGAACGTCGTGACTTGATGTCACTTTGATTCATATTGAGTTCTGCTTGCTCTTTTTTGATCTCATGGTTGTTATCAAGAGTTTGCTGCCAATAGTGGTTAAAAGTGGCATTAATTTCGGAGTCTTTAGGAGCAATATCTATATTACTGTCATCCGTCGTTTTAACATCCAATGAATTAATCTGTTGATGAGCTAGTCTGCTTAGATTGAGAAGCGATAGCTGGTAACGGTTTTTGGCTTCAATCGCATCTGCAATATTGGCATAGAGATCGGACTTTGCTCTTTGTATATCCAACTCGGAACCAGAGCCAAGCTTGGCACTTAACTCAGCTTTTTCTAGAAGCATCTTAGACTGCGACACTTGTTCTTGTGAAAGTTGTATATTTTGTTTGGCAATGAGCCCTTCCGTGAATATACCTGCAACATTCAAAATCAGTTGGTCACGTGTGAGTCGTTGTTGCAGCGCAACTTTTTGCTGGTTGTAATATTGACGGTCGTTGGTGTACCAACTGTTCAAGTCAAACAGAGGCTGGCGCACATCTAGCTCATACTTTTCGTAATCCAGATTATTTTGAGAGCGATTTGCAGTGGTGATCATGTCAACAGATGGCATGAAGTTACCGAAGGCTTGCTCTTTCTGAAAACGGGCTATTTGCACATCATCTATCGCCATTTGTAACTTAGGATGGTTCTGCGCTACATCGGAAAAAATTTGATATAGGTTTTCTGCCATCGCGCTGCCCGAACAAAAGCTCAAGCAAGCAAGAACACTGGCTTTAATGCCTTTATTGACTAGGTTGAGCTTCATCATCTGCCTTAACTTCTACTACTTCTTTTTCCCCTTGAGCAGAGGTTTTCAAATAAAACAAACTTCCTTCTGGGTTTATTTTTTTATGAAGGTCTTCAACTAATTTTTCAGCCTGTCCATAAGGTGCAATGACATCCACCACCCAGTACTTTTCGCCACTTTGCCAATCTGCCGGCTTCATGCGAACATTGCCTTCTTTAAGTCTTTCTTCTACGTCATCAGAAACCTTTGCCCAAAAAATGGCGGCGGCTGGTCGGTCTTCCATACGATAGATACGAAACTGTTTTAATGAGAGCGGTAGAAAAACCATAGCTTCAAGTTCATAAATAAAAAGACCTTTATGATATGGCGATTGCGACATCAGCCAAACAATCTCCCCAAGCATTTGCCCAAAAGTATCTTGATGTTGTTGCTCAGGAGTTTGCTGTTCTGTGTTTTCCATGCTGTTTCCTTACCTCTCTCTCATTACTTCATCTTTATAGCGCATGATTGGCGTTAAAATGTATTCAATCAACTTACGTTCGCCTGTTAAAATATCTGCCACCGCAGTCATTCCAGGAATTAACTTAACATCCTTCTGCCCTACACGAATACTATCTTTATCCAGCCTGACATAAGCCTCATACACCAACCCTTTTTTGTCATCAAGCGTTGCCGCATCAGACACTCTGATAATATGCCCATTGAGCGCACCATATTTAGTGAAATTAAAGGTGTCCAATTTAACTCTGACTTTTTGCCCGACATACACAAAGCCAATATCTTTATTGAGTACTTTTAATTTGACATCAAGCGGCGTGTCTTTTGGGATGATTTCCATTAACTCTTCTGCTGGCTGGACAACTCCACCAATAGTGGTGACTTTTAGGTTATTGACAACCCCATCAATCGGGCTATATAGAGATTTTTCATCCAACTCGCGTTTTAATTTACTAGACTCATTACGCTGTACGTTCAGCTTCTTTTCTGTGTCGCTGAGCTCTGTTTCTATTTGCTCGTTAAACTCTTTTTTGTAAACAAGTAACTCGGTTTTTGCCACTAGTAGATCCGCGACTGCTTTAGCCTGAAAACGCTTTTGTCTGTTTACTTTTTGCATCTGTATCAGGTACTTTTCCTGCATTTCATCAAGCTGTCTTTGGCTGGCCATATTATGTTTCTTTAGCTCTTTAAGGCGAGTCAAGTGTTCCTCATACATGGGAATTAGTTTTTCATTTTCATTCATCTCATCGGAGTAGTTTTGTGCGCTTTTTTCCGCGACCTCGACCTTGCTTTCAAGCAGATCTAATTTTTCTTGGTAATGCGACCACTGAGCGGTAAAAACCAAATATGCCTTTTTAACTTGGCTTGGCTTCATATCTTGTGGCGCCACAAAACTTGCAATACAGTCCTTGCCCTTCATTTTGTTTTGAAGACATAGTGAGATAGTATTCAACCGTAAATACTTTTCTCTCAATGACGAAAACTCTAGCGCAGATTGGGTGTAAGAAGCAGATGCGACTTTGGTATCAAGCTGTATTAGCAGATCACCTTTCTTAACGTGCTGTCCGTTGTGAACCAAAATCTCATCAATGGTACCCAATGCCTTGGGTTGTATCTTTTTAACCCTCTCGTCCGTTACTACTTCACCGGTTGCATGGTTAATGATATCCACTGTCGAAACGCTTGCCCAAATGATCAAAATAGTGGTTAGCAAAATAATGCTTGTCGGAATTAACCAAACAATCGTTGGAAGTTTTTCGTGCAAAATTGCTTCTGCACTGGTTAAAGCTGTTGTTTCGGTGTTTTTTGTTTGCATCATGCTTTTTACTTGTTTTTGGGTTAACTTAGGCAACTTTCTGTAGTTGGTAATAGTCATAAAAATGACCTTTTTTCTCCAACAATTCCTGATGCGTTCCAGACTCTACGATGTGCCCATTTTCCAAAACGATAATTTTGTCCACCATTTTTAATGTCGATAAACGATGTGCCACAATAAATGTGGTTCGCCCTTCAGTCATCTCTTGCATATGCGTTTGGATAATGTGTTCTGACTTTGAGTCCAGATCACTGGTTGCTTCATCTAAAATCAGAATATGAGGATCAGTGATTAACGCACGCGCAATAGCGACTCTTTGACGTTGTCCTGCTGATAAAAGAGAGCCTTGCTCTCCAACTAAAGTGTCATAGCCATGCTCAAGATGATGAACAAACTCATCGACACCGGCTAATTTTGCAACTTGCTCTATTTTTTCATTCGGAACGGTTGTATCGGTAATGGCTATGTTATCCCTAACAGAGAGATTAAAAAGCAAATTATCTTGCAATACAACGCCTATATTGCGTCTAAGCCAAATTGGGTCGTACTGCGTTAAAGGCAACCCATCGACGTAAATTTTTCCAGAATTTGGCTGATAAAGCTTTAAAAGCATCCTGACCAATGTCGACTTGCCAGCACCAGATGCACCAACAATACCAACCACTTCGCCCGCTTTGACATCAAAGCTAATGTCATCTAACACCACAGGGCTGTTCTCAGCGTACTTGAACGTCACATTTTCAAACTTAACCGCCCCTTGAATAGCTGGCATATGTTGTCTATGCTTTTTTAAATTAGGCTCTTCATGCGCATCCAAAATTTCACCAAGTCTCTTAACAGAAATGGAAACTTGATGCATTTGCATCAACATTTGGGCAATACGTTGTGCCGGTGCCATAACACGACCCACTAGCATATTCATCGCAATCATTTGCCCTGGAGTTAGCGTGCCGTTTAAAACCCCCATAGCACCAAAATACATTGTCAGCGCAACAGTACCTTTTGAAATAAACTGTCCAACTTGAGAAACATTTCCAGACAGGCCTTCTGACTTTTCTGCAAAATGACTGTGGTCGGCTACTTGCCTCTCCCAACGTCGCTGCATTTGGGCTTCAAGTGCCATTGATTTCAGAGTATCCATTCCTCTTACAGCTTCCACAAGATAAGACTGATTATCGACGGTCATTTTATGCTTCTGATGTAAGCGTTCCTTCAAAAATGGATTAACAACCCCATAAACAACAAAAAACATGATGATGCCAAGAATGGCAATTAACGTAATTTCTGCACTAAACATGAACATGACTGCAAGAATGATCAGACTGAACGGAAAATCAATCAACACAGTTAAACCGTAGCCACTAACAAAACTACGAATGGACTCAAGCTCTTTAATACGAACTACAGTATCTCCAGTTTGGCGTTTGGTAAAAAAACCAATTGGCAAATGTGTGAGCTTTCTAAAAACCTTGGTGGATAAGATAATGTCTAATTTGGTTGTTGCATGGCTGAGTATATGTTTTCTCATAAGAGACAGTACAAACTCAAAAATAGTCAGAATGACTACACCGATAAATAGGACATTAAGCGTGTTTACACTGCTTGCGCTGAAAACCTTATCCATTACCACCATCGAGAACAAAGGCGCAACAAGAGCAAATATCTGAATAAAGATTGCGGCAAGAATAACTTGAGAAAAAATCATTCTTTGCTCAAGCATAGCCCGTAAAAACCAAGCATAGCCAAATTTTTGTTCAACTGAAGAGTCTTTGACTGTCTTAACTTTGAATGACAAACTAACGCCTGTGATTTGCTCCCACAACTCATCTTTATCAAGCTCATGAGGCGAAGGCAATGAAGCATCTTGCACTAAGGCTTTACCATCACCTAACCATTGAGCAACCAATAAAACGCCTCCCTGCTTGGTTTCAAGCAAGAAAGGTGTTGGCAATTTCATTAAATGCTTTTGCGTAACTTCTTTACGACTGGCTTTAAGATCAAGAAGATTTTTGGCGACATACAATAAATCTGAAGTATCCCAGTCATCTTGTTTTCCATAATCTTGTCGTAGCAGCTTTGCATCAACTGGAACGTTAATCAGCTTTAAAAGCAGTATAAAACTTTGAAATGTATTATCGGGTTTACTCATCACAGGCGGCCTTTTGCCAAGCTAAAAGCTTGTTATAGAAAAAGTTGTTTTCATTCAGCTTAACAGCCATAAAACTAGTTATTTTTTACGGGATAATATAAAAGCATTTACTAAAACGCGCCACGATTATCTTAAATTGAGGCAACTTTTTACAACAAAAATAAGTTATCGCCCTACAAAAGAGAATTGAATTACACACAATATTTATGTGTTTTTTATGAAAGAGAGATTAAAGCTAGGTTACTTAAAGAGAGCCTTAAGTTTTAAAGCGAAGTATGGGAATTCTTAAATGACCGTAAAAACACAAAGCATGTCTAAAAAGATTATTTAGGCATAAACACGGGAAAATACAAATGGTGCCCAGGGCCGGAATCGAACCGGCACGGTGTTGCCACCGAGGGATTTTAAGTCCCTTGCGTCTACCAATTTCGCCACCTGGGCTGATAGGTGGTTCGCCGAAGCGTTGGATTTGTATTACGAATGCTTGATTTGTTTTTTATAAAGACTTTATAAAAAATGGAGGCGCGACCCGGAATCGAACCGGGCTAGATGGATTTGCAATCCACTGCATAACCTCTTTGCTATCGCGCCATTGGAGCGGGAAACGAGGATCGAACTCGCGACCCCAACCTTGGCAAGGTTGTGCTCTACCGCTGAGCTATTCCCGCTTCGTAATGAGGGCGTATTATAGGATGTGTCAGAAAAATTACAAGCTTTTTTTCAGAAATTTTGAGGGGCGCTATCCGGCAAATAGAGCGGCTTTCACCGCTCGTTTGCACTAGACGTTTTAGTGATTTTCGTCTTGAGCTGCATCCCTTAAAACGGGAAGTGCGGCCACGGAATATTGCCACCAAGTAATAATCGTTAAGGCTGCGGCAAAATAAAGCATTGGAAAGCCGAGTTCACCCCAGTTAATGCCCCACAAGCTGCCGCCATAAATCAACCACGTCAAAGCCGCTAATTGGGAAGCTGTCTTTATCTTTCCTAGCTTGGAAACCGCGACCACTTCGCGTGCATTGTTTTCTGCCATCCATTCACGTAGTGCGGAGATACTGATTTCTCGCATCATGATAACGATAGCGGACAAGGTTACCCATAGGTTTTGATACTCCACCGAAACGACAATCAGCGCTGCCGAGACAATCAACTTGTCTGCGACTGGGTCAAGAAACGCGCCTAGTTTACTGCTGACATTAAGCTTTCTTGCAAAGAAACCGTCAAACCAATCGGTAATAGCGGCAATCATAAATGCCAGCCCGGCCCAGAAACGTGCGTCAGGAATAGGAGAAAAATAGCAGATTAAAAAAACCGGAATCAAGGCAACTCTTGTCCAGGTCATTAACATAGGGAGTGATCTTAAATATTGCATTCTTTTGTTTTGAAGTTGTGAATTTTAAGGAATCTTATCATAGTCATCCCGCTTACAGAGGGGAAACTTAGCTTTTTGGACGAATAACAAACCATTCAACAATAAGAGGCGCGTTTTGCCCCTGTCCTTAAATATCTCCATGGAAAAAATCGTAAATGGTTTGCGCCATATTGCCACTGATGCCCGGTACTTTTTGCAGCTCTGACACCGCTGCATTTTTAACATCGGTAATACCACCAAAATGCAGCAATAGTTTTTGGCGGGTTTTGGCGCCAACGCCAGGGATGTCTTCAATTCTGGAGTGTGTCTGTGCTTTTTGCCTACGGGCACGGTGGCTGGTGATGGCAAAACGATGAGCTTCATCTCGAACATGATTAATCAGATGTAACGCGATGTCATCCGCTTCAAGATCAATGCCTTCAAAGTTCTCTGGCGTGTAGAGTATTTCCAACCCGGCTTTACGCCCTTCTCCTTTGGCAACGGAAACCAAAGGCACACTTTCCAGATCCAGTTCTTTAAAGACTTCAATGGCTTGATTCAACTGCCCTTTACCGCCATCGACCAACACCAAATCGGGAAGTGGCTTGTTTTCTTTTTTCAAACGGCTGTAACGCCTGCTGATGACCTGGCGCATTGCCGCGTAGTCATCTCCGGGTTGGATACCTTCTATATTGAACTTGCGATAGGCATTGGTATTAGGCACGCCTTCACCGAAAACCACGCAACTGGCAACCGTCTGATTACCTTGGGTGTGGCTGATGTCAAAACACTCGATATGGTTGGGTAAGTGTGCAAGCAACAATACTTCTTGAAGCGCTTTGACACGGTCCATCTGCGAGGCTTTTTGGGTAATATGTTGTTTCAAACCGGAGGCCGCATTGGTTTTCGCCAACGACATTAAGCCTTTGGTGACCTTGTTCGTCGGCTGTTTGATTTCGACTTTGCCCATACCTTGTTGAGACAATAAATCTGCCAGGTTGGCCTGTTCTTCCATTTTGTGCTCTAACAGAATCACTTTGGGCAACGGCAAATCCAAATAATGCTGACTGATAAATGCGGAGAGTATTTCTTCTTCGGTTGAATCCGCATCCATTTTCGGGAAATGATTCTGACTTCCCCACAGGTTGCCGCCTCGGTACATCATCAGAGAAACACAGGTTTGCCCTGCTTGTCTTTCGAGCGCAATTACATCCGAGTCCTGACTGCCGGGTTGGTTAATGAGATGCTGACTTTGAATGGCTCGTAAAGCCGAAATCTTGTCCCGGTAAGAAGCTGCCTTTTCAAACTCGAGTTCTTCAGATGCCTGCTGCATTTTATCGGCGAATTCATCGATCAACTCAAAACTTTTTCCTTCCAAAAAGGCAATGGTATGTTGCACGTCTTCGTCATAGGCTTCCTTCGTAACCAAACCGTCGACACAAGGCCCGGTACAACGCTTGATTTGATATTGCAAACAAGGTCGCGAACGATGGTTGAAAACAGACTCATTACATTGTCTTACAGGGAAGATCTTTTGCAAGCTGTCAAGCGTTTGATGCACGGCAGATGCGTTAGGGAAAGGACCGAAGTAACGCCCTACTCTTCGCTTAGCGCCACGGTGATAACTCAGCGACGGGAACTGCTTGGAGGTTGAAACGAAAATATAGGGATAAGACTTATCATCGCGGAACAAAATGTTGTAACGCGGCTTGTAGCGTTTAATGAGCGTGTTCTCAAGAATCAGCGCTTCGGATTCCGTGTCGGTAAGTGTCACTTCGATACTGGCAACTTGCTCCACCAAAGCGCGTGTTTTGATTTCTTGATGGTTTTTATTGAAGTAGCTGGAGACTCGTCGCTTTAGATTTTTTGCTTTACCAACATAGATGACTTCGCCTTCGGCATTCAGCATTTGATAAACCCCGGGACGTTCGGTGAGGTTTTTCAAAAAGAGGGTCAGGTCAAAGTTTTCGTTTTGAGACATGTTTCCAGTAGAATAGTTGAACTTATTAAATTATTCGTATTATATCGAAATTAGCGAACAGGGATTTTACTATGGAACAAAACAAGGCATTCGACAGGCTCGCTACCGCAGCGGAGAACTTCATCAAACAAGAGCGTTGGAGCCGCCGCTGGAGCAACTTACTTAAAATCGTGATTGTGCTGTATATCTTGATTTCTCTTGGCATGCTGGTTAAGCAAATCTCTCCTTCTGATGAACTGTCAACGGCTTCAAAACATGTCGGTATCGTGAGCTTGCAAGGTGCGATCATGCCAGGTTCTAAAACCAGTGCTGATGCTATCAACCCGCTACTAAGAGAAGCGTTTTCAGACCCAAAAACGCAGGCGGTCATCATTAAAGCCAACTCTCCTGGCGGCAGCCCTGTTCAGTCGGCAATGATTAATGACGAGATCACGCGTTTAAAAGAAAAGTATAAAAAGCCGGTTTACGTTGTGGTGCAAGACCTGTGTGCTTCCGGCTGCTACTATGTTGCGGTTGCGGCAGATAAAATTTTCGCCAACAAGGGTTCTATCGTCGGCTCTATCGGCGTGCGCATGGACACTTTCGGTTTTACCGGCTTGATGGACAAATTGGGCATCGAGAACCGTTCCATGCATGCCGGCGAGCACAAAACATTTATTGATCCTTTCTCGGCAGAAGACAAAACCGGGCGTGCGTTTTTCCAGAAAAACATTTTGGATAGAAGCCATGATCAGTTTATTGAAACCGTTAAAAAAGGTCGCGGTGACCGTTTGAAAATCAATAAAGACACCTTTACAGGTTTGGTTTGGCTGGGAGATGCTGCGGTGAAAAACGGCTTAATCGACGGATTGGGCGATGCCGGCTATGTCGAGCGCAATATCATCAAGAATACTAACGAGAAAAACTACGAAGGTCGTAAGTCATTGATTGAACAGATGATGGGTGATATTTCTACCGAAACCGCCAGCAAGCTGTCGTTGTACTTAAACCAGCTTCATTAATAGATATTTTAAGTATTAGTAACTATTAATATTACACTTCCTAGCCTCTTATACCAAGTGTATAAGAGGCTTTTTCTTTTCTTTTTTAAGCAATTCGTTCGTAAATTGCCTTATATCAAAATCTAATTCAAAACCAATTTTGCTCAATTTCTTCACGACCTATACTGAAAGAAAAGGAGTGGTTATGGATAACTTCAAACCTAACCCAAGGGAAATAAAAGCTGAGTTGAACGCACGCCTTTTCAGCGAAATGATGCGCGGAATGTGGTTGACGCTTGGTTTTTCACTTTTGGTCGTGTCAATTATTTCTTATGTCTTAATCAATGTTGAAAAAAATATATGGTCCTGGGGATGGTTAGTTGCAAGCTTGATGATTGCTGGGCTACGTTTTTTTGTTTTAATGCTACATAATCGTGGCATATTTCCGCCAAACACCTTAATTCCATACAGTTATGCTGTGACGTTTATTTCGGGTATGGTGTGGGCAAGTTTGGCTTGCTTTTACAACTTGGATCACCCTTTGGCATTACAGCTCATGCTACTGATGGTAATGGGCGGCATACCGCTTATTTCGCTGTCAACGCACGGCAATATGATCGTTTCCCATATTTTGTTTTCTTTACCCGCTATGGTGGCACTCAACTATTGGGCACTATTCAAAACTCCAGAGTATTCTTTTACCTTTTTTATCATGACTTTGTTTTATACCTTTTTTGTGTATACCGCATCTTTCCGCTTCTACAATCGAATCAAAGACAGCTTTGCGATGAACCTCGAAAATATCGCTTTGGTAAACGCCCTGCAAGAGCGCCAAATACAACTTGAGAATTTAGCCTATGTTGAGCCACTAACAGAACTGAACAACCGCCGTTATTTCACCGTCTCCTCGGAACTGGCTCTGGAAAACATCTATCGAAAAAATGCTCGTCTATACTTCTTCTTAGTGGATGCTGACAAGTTTAAACATATCAATGATCATTACGGTCATGAAACCGGCGACAGCGTTCTTAAACACATAGCCGACTGCTTGAAGGAATGCGTAGAAAACTTCAACCGGAATCCGCTTTATGAGCAAGGACAAATTGCAGAATCTGCCAGGTTGGGGGGTGACGAATTCATCATCAGTTTTGTGGTACTGGATGAAGAATTTGATATTAAAAGCATTGCGGGGAAACTGCTTGACAAGATTCATCAGCCGATTGAAGTGGCTGGTAAAGTTATTTACCCTTTGGTCAGTATCGGCATCTCAGAGGCGCCAAGACAAGCGCAGGATGTGAGCGGCCTGCTACGTTTGGCTGACAAAGCAATGTACCAAGCCAAAAAACACGGTGGCGATCAGGTTTTCTACTGTTATTCTTCAGAATTGCCTCTCGAAAAAGGCAAATAATAATTGAAAATTCCCTAGCCATAAAAAAGCCCGCTAATGCGGGCTCTCTTTTACTTTGATGCTCAGTAGGCTTAAGCGACTGCGACACCAATATCGGAAAGTTTTTTAGGCGACTCAACTTCGTAATCCGCCATTTCATCAAATTGCAGATAACGATAAACGTCATTCGCCATGGTATCCAGCATGGCAACCGCTTCAAGATATTCCTCAAGCGTTGGGATATGCCCTTCGGCTGCACACACTGCGGCCAACTCGGCAGAACCAAGGTAAACGTTCGCGCCATTCCCCAAACGGTTCGGGAAGTTACGGGTTGAGGTTGAGAACACCGTTGCACCATCGGAAACACGCGCTTGGTTACCCATACACAAAGAACAGCCCGGCATTTCAGTACGCGCACCGACTTTACCGTAAATGCTGTAGTAACCCTCTTCAATCAGCTGGCGTTCATCCATTTTGGTTGGAGGTGCAATCCACAAACGGGTTGGAACATTTTTCATGTTCTCCAAAACTTTACCTGCCGCGCGGTAGTGACCAATGTTGGTCATACAAGAACCGATAAAGACTTCATCGATTTTGTCGCCAGACACTGCAGACAATAGTTTGACATCATCAGGATCGTTCGGGCACGCCACAATCGGCTCTTTGATCGTATTCAGGTCGATTTCAATCACGGCGGCATAGTCTGCATCGGCATCCGCTTCCAACAACTCTGGCGCATCAATCCATGCTTGCATTTCATCACGACGACGCAATAGCGTACGTGCATCCTGATAACCATTTTCCACCATCCAATCAATCAAAGCCATGTTTGATTTTAAGTATTCGATAATCGGCTCTTTAGCCAACTTGACCACACAACCGTTTGCTGAGCGTTCAGCAGAAGCATCAGACAATTCAAACGCTTGTTCGACTTTTAGATGATCCAAACCTTCAATTTCCAATACACGACCGTTGAAGATGTTTTTCTTGCCTTTTTTCTCAACCGTCAGCAAACCGTCTTGGATTGCTTGGTAAGGAATGGCGTTCACCAAATCACGTAGTGTGATACCTGGTTGCATCTCCCCTTTAAAACGAACCAAAACCGATTCAGGCATATTCAAAGGCATGACACCCAACGTCGCGCCAAACGCAACCAATCCTGAACCTGCAGGGAAAGAAATACCAATCGGGAAACGAGTATGAGAGTCACCACCTGTACCGACGGTATCCGGCAACAACAAACGGTTCAACCAAGAGTGGATAACCCCGTCACCAGGACGCAAAGCCACCCCACCGCGACTTGTCATAAAGTCTGGTAAGCTGTGTTGTAGTTTAATATCAACTGGTTTTGGATAGGCCGCTGTATGACAGAAAGACTGCATCACCAAATCCGCAGAGAAACCAAGACATGCCAGTTCTTTCATTTCATCACGCGTCATTGCACCTGTGGTGTCTTGAGAGCCAACAGTTGTCATGTGAGGCTCACAGTACATCCCAGGGCGAACCCCTTCGATACCACAAGCTTTACCCACCATTTTCTGCGCTAAAGAATAACCATGCGCAGCTTGAGATTTGTCTTGAGGACGGATGAATACATCCGAAGGTTCCATTCCTAACGCACGACGCGCTTTGTCTGTCAAACCGCGTCCGATAATCAATGGCACACGACCACCGGCACGGACTTCATCCGGCATGGTATCAGGTGCCAATTCAAACGTTGAGATGGTCTCACCTGCTTCGTTGGTGATCTTACCTTCGTATGGGTAAATGGTAATCACATCCCCCATATTCATTTGCTCAACATCACACTCAATCGGTAGTGAACCGGAATCTTCCGCAGTGTTGAAGAAAATCGGCGCGATTTTACCGCCCAATACAACACCACCTTGACGCTTGTTTGGAACATAAGGAATGTCATCACCGAAAAACCACATGACCGAGTTCATCGCAGATTTACGCGAAGAACCCGTCCCAACCACGTCACCAACATAAGCAACCGGGTGACCTTTTGCTTTTAATGATTCAATCGTACCGTCAACATCATCCATTCTCGCCGCCAGCATTTCTTTTGCATGTAACGGAATATCAGGACGTGACCATGCCGCAGTGGCAGGAGAAAGATCATCGGTATTGGTTTCCCCTTCCACTTTGAATACTGTGACAGTGATGCTTTCAGGCATTTTAGGTTTAGAAGTAAACCACTCGGCATCTGCCCAAGCTTTAACCACTTGCATGGCGTAATCGTTGGTTTTCGATTTCTCAACCACATCGTGATACGCATCATAAACCAACAAGGTTTTAGAAAGTGCAGCCACAGCCGCTTCGGCAACAGCTTTATCATTTGAATCCAACAACTCGATCAAAGGCAGCACGTTGTAGCCACCTAGCATGGTGCCTAGTAGGAAAGTTGCTTGTTCAGCAGAAATCAAATCAACAGAGATGGTTCCTTTCGCCACATCCGCCAAAAAACTGGCTTTTACATAAGAAGCTTCATCCACCCCAGGCGGTACACGGTTGGTCAACAAATCTACAACGAACGCTTCCTCTCCCGCAGGTGGGTTTTTAATCAGCTCAACCAACTCAGCGGTTTGCTTGGCATCTAATGGTAGCGGTGGAATTCCTTGTGCTTCGCGTTCTGTGACGTGTTGACGATAGGCTTCTAACATGGATTGTGACATAGTAGGTTCCTCGAAAAATAAATTTAGCTTATTTTACCACAGCCATCGCTAATGGCGAGAACCAAGACGCATGAATACGGCATTTCAGCCAATAAAAAACCCAACCTGGCAGATTTTCAACAAAAACTACCAGGTTGGGTCTATCAATAGTTCTTTTGGTATAAATGCTAATCAATCATTTAAACGCATCCATTGCCAACATAACCAATAGCCAGAGGTTCAACCCGACGATCAACGCCGTTGCAGACCAAGCCGTGATTTTGGTTTTTGCATCATTCACCAAGTCGCCCATAATCATTGGATTGGAAGTCATTCTTACCAAAGGAATCACGGCAAAAGGCAACTGCATAGATAAGATAACCTGCGACAAAACCAATAGTTGTAAAGGCGTCGTGCTTAACAGAATGGCAATCGCCGCCGGAATCATCGTTCCTAGGCGAATAAACAAACGTATCTTCAAAATGTTAATCGGACGCTTTTTGAAGAAAGATTCAAAAACGATTTGCCCAGCCAGCGTTCCAGTTGTTGAACTGGCAATACCCGAAGCCAATAACGCAATACCGAATGTCAAGGCGGCCGCCTCACCAAATAATGGCCCCAGTGTTTTATACGCCTCGTCTATATCGGTAATCAGCAAGCCTTTTTCATGGAAAGCTGCGGATGCCATAATCAAAATCGCTGAGTTCACCAACCAAGCCGCTGTCAAAGCAAGCACGGTATCCCACTTCATCATCTTGTAAAAACGATGTTGTGCGCCTACGGCATTGCCAGCGACTTCTTGACGCGTCATGACTTGATGGGAATGGAGATAGAGATTATGCGGCATAACCGTTGCCCCCAATATCCCCATTGCAATAAATAACGCAGTGGTGTCCATGATAGTGGCATTCGGCACGACCATGGCTTTTGCTACATCCGCCCACTCAGGTTGCGCCAACCAAAGTTCGACGACATACCCCAAACCAATGGTGGCAACGAACGCGAGAATGGTCATTTCCACCCAGCGGAAACCAAAACGCTCCAGCCATAAAATCAGCAACACATCGAAAATCGTCAGAAAAATCGCCACCACCAATGGAATATCGAACAACAGATTGAGTGCCACAGCAACGCCGAGAAACTCTGCCAAGTCGGTTGCCACCATTGCCAAGGCTGCCGTCGAAAGTAAAAATGTACCGCCCTTTCCCGGGTGTTCAGCACGGATCATTTGCGCCAGATTCTTACCGGAGGCAATACCCAGTTTTGCGCTCAATAATTGCATCAAAACCGCAATCAACGAAGCCAGGGTAATAACCCATAGCAATGCGTAACCATAACGCGATCCCGCTTCCAAAGAGGTTGCCCAATTCCCGGGGTCCATGTAACCGACCGACACCAAGAACGCCGGACCGATAAAAAGCCAAAACGACCGTTTTGAATCTAAAGTTTCTTTTACAGAAGCACTCATAATCTATTGTTTTTATTCACTATATTTATTGTCATTAATCTCTATTTTGTTTGACTGGCTGATTCATTTATTGCTTTAAGTTTTTGCTCAAAAATCAAAATATTTAGCCATGACTAACTTTTGAATAAACTATAGCAAATTTTTTTAATCTTCGCAGTAAATTTTCGCAAACCGCTAGTTTTAAAACACCTATAAAACCAACTCTTTAACCACCCTACATTCAACATAAGGGCACCTCGATTAACCCGTGATAAGTTTCTGCGGGTCTTAAAGTCGCCTTATTATAGGCGTGTCGCGCCGGTCTTAGTCATTCTATGGCCAAGCGACACAACAACGAAGAAGGCGACTTTAAGCCCCGCCCGAAGGGGCATAGCCAAATTATCCAGCGCTGTGTTGCGACCTTTTGCAAAGTCTAGACATTGCTGCAACGTCACGCCTTATCTGAACAATTTGGCGTTGCCAGAAAATATCATGGGTTAATCGAGGTGCCCATAAAGCTCACGCGCAAAGATAAGTTGTTTTGCGCTATAATACGCGGCATTAAAAATAATGAATTGATTGAAGTAAGGAACTAGAGCATGCAACTTTCGGAATTGACCGCTATCTCACCTGTTGACGGCCGTTACGGCGCGCGTTTATCGAATTTAAAAGAAATTTTCAGCGAATACGGTTTGATTAAAAACCGTGTTAAGGTTGAAGTCTCTTGGTTGAGAATGTTGGCAAACCACCCTGGAATTCCAGAAGTTCCGGCATTGAGCAGCGATGCCGAAAACCACTTGATGAAACTGGTTGACGAATTTTCTTTGGAAATGGCGCAACGCGTCAAAGAAATCGAACGCACGACCAACCACGATGTTAAAGCGGTTGAATACCTAATCAAAGAACACTTCGGTGACAATGCCGAGTTGAATGCTATTGGTGAATTCGTTCACTTTGCCTGTACTTCAGAAGACATCAACAACCTGGCTTACGCTTTGATGTTGAAAGATGCTCGCGCCAATGTCATCGTGCCAGAAATGCAGACCGTCATCGACAAGATTGCCGGCATGGCAAGCGATATGGCTGATATCCCAATGATGTCACGCACACACGGCCAGCCAGCTTCTCCAACAACAGCCGGTAAAGAGTTCGCTAACGTCGCTTACCGTTTACAACGTCAAGTCAAACAACTGATGAACGTGCAAATCATGGGTAAAATCAATGGTGCGACGGGTAACTACAACGCGCATTTGGCAGCCTACCCTGCTATCAACTGGTATGAGTTGTCAGAACAGTTCGTGCAAAGCCTAGGTTTAGCTTGGAACCCATATACCATCCAAATCGAACCGCATGATTACATTGCTGAATACTTCCACGCAATGCAACGTTTCAACACGATTTTGATTGATTTTGACCGTGACGTTTGGGGCTATATTTCAATCGGTTTCTTCAAGCAAAAAACCGTTGCAGGCGAAATCGGTTCTTCTACGATGCCACATAAAGTTAACCCTATCGACTTTGAAAACTCTGAGGGGAACTTGGGAATCGCCAATGCTATTTTCGACCACCTTGGCCAAAAACTACCGATTTCCCGTTGGCAGCGTGATCTAACAGACTCTACCGTATTGCGTAACTTGGGTGTAGGTGTTGCACACACTATGATTTCACTGCAAGCTACGCTAAAAGGTCTAAACAAGCTTGAAGTGAATGCCGAAGCCATGGCTGCTGACTTGGATCAAAACTGGGAAGTCCTGGCGGAAGCGATTCAAACTGTAATGCGTCGCTACGGTATCGAAAAACCATACGAAAAACTAAAAGACCTAACGCGTGGTCGTCGTGTCAACAAGCAAATCATGCAAGATTTCGTTGATACCTTGGAACTTCCAGAAGAAGCCAAGCAAGCATTGAAAGACATGACCCCTGCTTCTTACATTGGTAATGCAAAACAGCAAGCTGCTAACATTGAATTAGCGCTAACCATGCTTAAAGGTCGTTAAGCTTAAACACACTTTTCGCAATTAAAATCTGCCAGGTTGGGGTCACCATAAAACCCCAACCTGGCAGATTTTTTAATTTAGAGGGTTTTACACGAGTGAAACGCTTAGAAAAAATGTGGAAAAACTTTCCTGTTTTAGGCCGTAAACGCTGCTAATAGCTAGCTATTGGCGAGTTTATCAACGAAAAACAGGGAAGTTTTAACCATTTTTAATAGTGTTTCAACTCGCGTAAACCCCTCTCATACAGGATAAAACCATGCTTAACTTCGGCGACATTACTCTAGAGGTTTTCCTAAAAGACTATTGGCAAAAGAAACCTTTGCTGATCAAAAACGCTTTTCCGAACTTCGTCCCCCCTATTTCCGCCGAGGAGCTGGCCGGCTTATCACTGGAAGAAGAAGTGGAAAGTCGCATCGTCATCCAACATGGCGAACAAGACTATGAACTTAAGCGCGGCCCTTTTGAAGAGACTGTCTATAGTGAGTTGCCGGAACAGAACTGGACGCTCCTCGTTCAAGGAATGGATCGTTTGATTCCCGAGGTAGGCGGACTACTGGAACAATTTGATTTCATCCCGCAATGGCGTTTAGACGACATCATGATCAGTTATGCAGCCACCGGCGGCAACGTTGGTCCGCACTTTGACCACTATGATGTTTTCCTGCTTCAAGCACAAGGTCAACGTAACTGGAAGCTGACGTCTCAGGACTGCGAGCTTTCCAACTATATTGAAGGTGTTGATTTACGCTTGATGCAACGTTTTGTCGTAGAAGATGACTATATCTGTGAACCGGGCGACTTGCTTTATGTGCCTCCCAAATGGGGACATCATGGCGTGGGTTTGTCGGATGACTGCATGACGTGGTCTATCGGCTACCGAACCTATAAAGGACTTGAGCTTTGGGACAGTTTTGGCGATTACCTAGCGGAAAACAATGCTTTCCAAACGCTGTACCAAGACCCGAATTGGCAAGGTTCTGCTCCGGGTGAAATCACTGAAGGCAGCTGGCAGCAAGCCAAGATTCTTTTACAATCTGCTTTGCAGGATGAAGCCGCATTGAAGCAATGGTTTGGGCGCTTTGCCACCCAGCTGGACCAAAGTGCGTCACAACAACTGCCTGAACCTTTGACGGAAGAAGAACAGTCAGACATGGAAACTTTGATTGATGTTTTGCATGAAGCTGAAGGTATTGTGCGCGATCCGGTTTGTCGTTTCGCTTATCTACAAACGGAAGAAGGCGTGACTTTCTATATCAACAGTGCAATTTGGCAGGATTTTGGCGCAACACCTGAGTTTTTACGCCTACTCGCTAATCAGCGACGTATCCTGAAAGATGCGTTGACACCGCACCTTAATCATAAAGGCAATCAAGAGCTGCTTGCCGACTTATGGCAGTTACAGTTTTTTGAGATTCTGGATGCCTAATCGACCACCCTTCAGACAAAGGCTTTAAATTAAATCTTTAAATTAAATCTTTCTTTTGGAAGTTCGCTATTGAACTTCCAACATCTGCATCCAGATAATTTTCCAATCGGTCACACAGCGTCAGAACCTGATCCTTCACTTGATTGAAAAACACCTGCGTGCTGTCAGACTCGCCTGCCAATGGTCCAGGCATGTCCTTGAAGTGCGTCGCGCTAAAACGAATCAAATTGGCATTCACAACCGTAATCTCAGCATTGAACGACACTTTCAGTTCTTTGTTCTTGATATGAACCGTCACGACACCTTTTGCCTGCAAATGCGCATTATCCATCGAGACAAACTTCAAGGTGTTTTCGCCCTTAACACCCTGCGAAGTCATCCATTGACGCACTTTCTTAAGCACATTTTCGTTGGTCGGCTCATAGTCCGGCATTTCAAATTGTAGCATCGCCAACATTTGCTTATCGTCCGGGCGAATCAAGGTTTCACCACACCCCGATAAGGTCAATGCTCCTCCGGCAGCACTCAACCCTGCCAATAATTTAATGAATGATCTTCTTTTCATCACACTGACTCAATTAAAGTTTGAAAATATCAAACGCATGCTCTTGTAACAGTTCTTTTTTCGCATCTGAAGTCAATACCGCCAAAGAAGCTTTCTCTGGAATAAGATATTTCTGAGCAACATCGCGCAAGTCCGCCAAGGTGGTTGACAATACCCCTTCACGGTACGCCATCAACATATCATGGCTTCGACCATATAACTGCTGGTAAAAGGCCTTTTTCGCTTCCCCTGCTGGCGAGCCGGGTTTGTCCATGGCACTGATGACATTCAAAATCGCTTCTTCAACCTGTGCCTGAGTCGCTTCGTTTGAAAGCAGCCAACCCAATGCCCTGTCAAAATCTTCATAGGTTTCCAATAGACGAGGGTCACGATAGGAGTAGAAGCAGAAGGAAGCACTTTCCGCGTTAAAGGCCGCCCCACCGCCATAAGCGCCACCCTTTTCACGTACCGCTGAATGCAGGAAGCCATTGCGCAGGCAAGCGCCCAATACCGACAGCTTCGGCGCATCGGGATGCGCAGACGTTACTGCTGGATAGGCTTTTGCACAAAAGTTAACTTGCGTACTGGTAATCCAAGCTTGTTTGATTTTTTGGTGTGACGCCGTCAATTGGAACGCGCTGCTTGCAGCATTATTCATTAAGCCATCCCAAGATGATTGCATGGTGGAATAAGCTTCATCCAAAACCGTTTCATCCGATACCAATAACGCTTGCTTAGATGCCGACATCAATTTGCTGCGAATGGACTCAAAATGCTCAATCATTTTTTCCAAACCAGTACCGTCCTCTACAGATTTATGCAGTGCTTTGATTGCCTTAATGCCTTCAAAGCCGGTACGATCAAACTGCCATTTAGCAACCGGTGAAAAGTTCTGCATCGCTGCTCTCATTGCATGGCTGTGTCCGCTTCCAGTCACACCATGGTCGATGGAGCTGCGGATTTGGTCGAGCAAATCCTTGATGCGATCGGTTTCATCAAAACGTGCTGTTTGCAACGTTTCCTGCATTAAATCTGCCAAACCTGCATGGTTACGGTTAAGTGCTTTACCCGACAAAATGGTGTGGCTGTGATAACTGTCTACATCATGGATATTGGCTCGAACGGATGACTTAGCACTTAAACCGCCGGTAACCGCCGCCTGCAATGATTGCGTTTGCAGGTAGTCTCTGCCACCAGAACCCAACTCAGGCAAACAACTATGAAAGACCGGTAACACCGCTTTTTCTTCATCCGTCAGGTCTGGTAAATCAATCAATAACTGTTCGTATACAATGCCGTTGGTACCCGCTTCATAAACGCTGTAAGGCAGACTATCGCTTGCCGAAACCTTAGCGGGAACCACTTTAATATCCGCTGGAACATCCTCTTTCGTCACTTCCGGCAAAATAGAAGGATCATCCTCTTGCTCTTGGCGCGCTTTCAGCGCCGCTGCCAGGTCAACAATCGCCTGGGCTTGGGCGTCCGTCAAACCGGCCTTGATGTTTGCCAATTTGGCTTTTTCATCGGCATCCTGTTTCGCGGACAACTCCGCATCAGGCACGAGCGTCAGACAGATGCGGTGAGGGTTGTCCAGCAACCACTCTTGAACCAAGTCTGGAATAAATCTTGGATGCTTGACAGCTTCACCCAACGTCAATAGGGCTTTATCCGTATCCAGTAATGCAATAGGATCACCATCGTGCATCGCACCGGCCAATGATTGGAGAATCAATTGCAATCCATAAGGATAACTATCGCCACCAATTTCACGCTGAGACAATTCCAATTGGTGCAACATCGCTTCTACTTGGTCGGCATCAACCCCCTCTTTGGCAATGCGTTGCAATTCATTCACAATCAAAGCCTCAACTGCATCGGTATGTTCAGCTTCACTGCCTTGCACCCCCACAGCAAATACCATTTCTTTATTGGAATCTTCCAAGCCACATAATGGCGAGGGCGCAGAAGCCAGATCCGTCTCTTCCAACACTTTACGCAGTGGAGACGCGCTATTGTCGAGTAAAACGGCCTCCAGTAAATGTCCTTTTAAAACATCCAGTTCGTTTTTGTTTTCGCCCAACAACCAGCCAAGGACGATATGGGTTTTCTTGTCTAAAGACTCTTCGTCCAGCGCATACTGCTCAACCACTTTTTTCGGCTGAGTCAAACGCTGCTCTGAAGGCACTTTAATAACATTAACATTGTCTTTAAAACGCGATAAGCCCAGCGTTTCAAACTGTGTTTGATGTTCATCGGCCGTAATATCGCCATAAGTCATGAACACGGCATTGGATGGGTGGTAATGCAGTTTATGAAAATCCACCAACTGTTGATGCGTTAAATCTGGAATATCTTTTGGCTCACCGCCGCTGTTGTAATGATAAGTAGAGGTTGGATAAAGTTCCGTTGTGAATGTCTGCCATAGCGTCGATACTGGAGAACTCATCGCCCCTTTCATTTCGTTGAAGACAACACCTTTATAGGTTAAATCCGACTCTGGGTTTTCCGGTTCAGCAAACTCGAAACGATGTCCTTCCTGAGCAAAATCTAATGCATCCAAATTTGGAAAAAACACTGCATCCATATAGACTTGCAAAAGGTTTTGAAAGTCTTTTCTATTTTCTGTCGCAAAAGGATAGGCCGTCCAATCACTAGAGGTGAATGCATTCATGAAGGTGTTCAGCGAACGGCGAATCATCATGAAAAAAGGATCTCTTACCGGATATTTTTCGCTACCGCACAACACGGTATGTTCAAGAATATGTGCGACACCTGTCGAATCCATTGGCACAGTACGTAGGGCTACCATGAAGACATTTTGCGGATCGTCAGCAGCCAAATGATAATGCTCTGCTCCCGTCACTTTGTGTTTAAAGTGCTGAACATTGATATTTAAGGATTCGATGCTGTGCTGACGGATAAATTCAAACGCAGAATGACACTCGATAGTTTTCGACATAGTGCTCTCTTAATATTGATTAGATTTATGCTGAATTTCCGAATCTTTACCGTAAAATTCGGACATAAAAAAACGGCCATTTAGACCGTTTTATTATAGCAAGTTTCCCCTTTTTCTAGGTGAGGAAACCTGACAAGAAGATTAAATTATCTCAATAGACGTCTGACAATTACTTGTCTGCATCCTTCATCGATAACTTAACGCGTCCTTGCTTATCGATATCCGTCAATTTCACACGGATTTGCTGTCCTTCAGACAAGTAGTCCGCGACGTTTTCAACGCGCTCTTCAGCGATTTGAGAAACATGAACCAAACCTTCTCTACCTGGCATATAGCTAACGAAAGCACCGAAATCAACCAACTTAACGACAGTCGCATCATAAGTTTTACCAATTTCTGGTTCAGCCGTAATTTCCGCAATACGCGCTTTCGCCAAATCAGCAGATTCTTGATCTGTTGCAGCGATTTTAACGTTTCCATCATCATCGATTTCGATAACCGTTCCAGTTTCTTCAGTCAGAGCACGAATCGTCGCCCCCCCCTTACCGATAATTTCACGTACTTTTTCAGGCTTCACTTTCACCAATGTGAAACGAGGTGCAGTGCTGGCAACATCTTGGTTAGAGTGATTGATTGCACCAGACATTTCTTTCAGGATGTGTAGACGCCCGTCTTTTGCCTGATCCAAAGCGATTTTCATGATCTCTTCGGTAATACCGGAAATCTTGATATCCATTTGAAGGGCTGTTACACCTTGATCCGTACCAGCCACTTTAAAGTCCATATCACCAAGGTGATCTTCGTCACCAAGGATGTCAGACAGAACCGCAAAACCAGATTCTTCTTTTACCAAGCCCATCGCAATCCCCGCGATAGGTGCTGCAATTGGAACACCTGCGTGCATCAATGACATAGAAGTACCGCAAACGGTCGCCATTGAAGAAGAACCATTGGATTCGGTAATTTCAGAAACCACACGAATGGTATAAGGGAATTCATCCGCTGTCGGCAACAAGGCAGACACACCACGACGCGCCAACATACCGTGACCGATTTCACGACGTCCAGGAGAACCAACACGACCACATTCACCAACAGAATAAGGAGGGAAGTTATAGTGCAGCATAAAACGGTCATGGTATGAACCCGTTAGTTCATCAACGATCTTAGCGTCTTTTTCCGTTCCAAGTGTCGTGACAACCAATGCTTGTGTTTCACCACGTGTAAATAAAGCAGAGCCGTGAACTTTAGGTAGAACGCCGACTTTACACGCAATAGGACGAATCGTTTTGGTATCACGACCGTCAATACGTGGTTCACCGGCGATAATACGACCACGAACGATGTCTTTTTGTAGCTTACCGAACAATTTTTCGATTTCGCCAGCATCTGCTCCGTCAGGATTTTCTTCTGTCGCAACCAAAGCTGCCATAACTTTTTCTTTTGCGGCATCAATCGCTGCATAACGTTCCATTTTGTCAGCAATGCTATAAGCCGCTTCAACATCAGAACGAACCACTGAATACACTTTTTCTTTCAGCTCAGTGTTTTCTACTGCTGGCGCCCAATCCCATGCTGGTTTACCTGCTTCAGCTTTGAATTCGTTAATCGCATTGATCGCCACTTGGAATTGCTCATGACCGAACATAACCGCGCCCAACATGATTTCTTCCGACAACTCAGCCGCTTCTGACTCAACCATCAATACCGCTTCTGAAGTACCCGCAACACTCAATTCCAAGTCTGATTCTTCCAATTCAAACTCAGATGGGTTCAACATATAACCCACTTCTTCGTTATAACCAACGATTGCCGCACCGATTGGTCCATCGAATGGGATACCGGAAATAGCTAGTGCTGCTGAAGTTCCTAGCATCGCAGGAACTTCTGTCCCTACTGCTTCATCCAAAGACACAACCGTTGCGATGATTTGCACTTCATTCATGAAGCCTTTAGGGAATAAAGGACGGATTGGACGGTCAATCAAACGTGAAGTCAACGTTTCCTTTTCTGAAGGTCGCCCTTCACGCTTCAAGAAGCCACCAGGAATTTTCCCTGCTGCATAAGCTTTCTCTTGATACTGAACGGTTAGAGGAAAGAAGTCTTGTCCTTCTTTTGCACTCTTCGCACCGACAACAGTGACCAAAAGCTGAGTGTCACCCATTGAAACCATTACCGCGCCATCTGCCTGACGTGCGATTTCACCTGTTTCAAAGGTAACTTGGTGTTTACCGTATTGGAAAGTCTTTACGTGCTTTGCCATGTCATTTCCTTTTCAAGTTGGCTTTAACCGAAACCTGAATCCCGAGTGACCTGACTTAATCAGCACGACAATCGTCAGAACACTTGGGATTCAGGCTTATTTTGGTTTACAGTTAAAGTCTTATTATTAATTTTCTACAAAATAAAACTCGTCCATTTTACAGCAAAGAGACGGTTTAACAATATGTGATAAATCATTTTTTGAAACAAAAAAGCCCGCGTAAATGCGGGCTTTTTTATCGTTCCAAATAAGCTTATTACTTACGCAATCCAAGCTTTTTGATTAGCGTGAAATATCTTTGCGCGTCTTTCTTGTGCAAGTAATCCAACAATTTACGACGACGACTAACCATACGCAACAAACCAGTACGTGAATGGTTATCTTGTTTGTGTGATTTGAAGTGTTCTGTTAGATATTGGATGCGGTTAGTTAGTAACGCAACCTGAACTTCTGGAGAACCAGTATCGCCTGCAGCAGTCGCATATTCAGCAACGATAGCAGCTTTATCTTGAGCTGTTAACATATTTTTTTATCCTTTGATAATCGGTTTATCGTAGAGTTTGTTTCCGTAACCGATGACAGAAACAAAAAACGGAATTATACAGAGTTATTAGCCAATAACAAGCCTAATAACTTGAAATTCCGTTATTTTTTATTAGTGGCGGCCAAAACCTTTCATGTAATGCTCAAACTGAGAAACATCATTGCTCAGTGCGCGAATCAAACGGTCAAGACTGACCACGGCATTTTCAATGATGTTTACCGCAATATACGGATGCTCAACTTTCAAACGTTGGTACATTGGGCGAGTTAGCTGTAGTAACTTAACCTTCTTAGAGTAAGCGGACATTCTCATCATTCTAGGTACGTTGTCGAAGAAAGACATTTCGCCAATCAAATTTCCTGGGCCTTGCTGACCAATCTCAGCTTCATCCTGACCGTCCGTTGCTGTAAACGCCACTCTCCCTTCAACGATAAAAAACATGGAATCACCGATATCCCCCATATCGGAAATGATGTCACCACTTTTTAAAGTCTTCTCTTGCAAAAACTGCGCCATCACCTCAACGTCGTCACGCGTCAGGGATTCGCATATTTTATTCTCTTGAAAATATTCAAATAATTCTGCAGGTGTCATTTCTAGCATGTTTCTGGTTCTTCCTTGTTCTTGGCTACAAAGGACGCAACAGGACGTCCATCTTTGAGTGGCTCTATTTTATCAACAATTATTTCAAAATCCGAAAATGTTTTGGTGAGCTCCCCTGCCCGCAGTATGAAATTTGGATTTTTTGGGGAGCCGAATGCTTCAACGCCCTCGGTAAAGGTTTGCATCACCAACGTGCCGCCGGGTGCTAAATGCTGCCGTATCCATGAGTACAGATCACGATTCAAATACCGAACCATGACAATCAAATCAAATGTTTCATCGGGTAGACATGACCGTTCAGCCAAGTCACAACTGCGAAAATCTATGGTTTGATGATGATTATCTGCAAGCTGACGTGCTCGGTTCAAAACCGCTTCTTGCTTATCTATTGCAGTAACGCGCCAACCTTGTTGAGACAGGTAAACCGCATCTCTGCCGCCACCGCAACCTATATCCAACGCTCTGCCCGGCGACAAATTGTTTTCAACAGTTTGTTTGAGAAGCTTGCATGGCTGCCATAAAATTCGGGAGTCAGACCCAACCTGGCAGATTTTAGGGTTCTGTGACAACAAATCGGCTACGTTTTCTGAGGTCAGAAATTGCACGACCTCATAACCCTTGTCGACTAAAAAGTCGACCGCGTCGTTCAAAATGGCCGCTTCCCCCACTAGTTGAAGCTTGGCAGGTCTTGCCGGCAACTCGTTAAGTCTTTCAAGCAAGCTTGGCCAAGGAAAGTGGCTAGCGCCGATAAGATGACCTTCACGATAAACATCCTCTTGTCGTAAATCCAGAATGGGGAGCTTATCGTCAAACATGATTGTCTCTTAATCGTCCGCCAGATTAAACAGACGCTTGGGTTTCAACAGATTCTTTTCATACTGCCACTCGCCTACACCGAAAAAACGCCCTTTATCGTCATAAAAACGAACCAAATCCGTTTGCGGTTTTTCAACGGCCAGCTTGCCGCCGTGCTGAATAGTTTGAGTATCTTGCTCGTTTAAATGCATTGCCTGAAGATGCTCCAGCGGCAAATCCAGCGCTTCCAGATAATCTTGCGGCGTTTCCGACACTACTTCCATTGTATGCATATCATCCGCAGTCAAGGAACCAGTTTGTAAGCGACGTAATGCGGTCAAGTGGCCGACTGTTCCTAACGCTTTGGCAATATCTTCTCCAAGGGTACGGACATAGGTTCCTTTCGAGCAGAAAACCTCAAAACGAATTTCATCTGCTTCAAAGCCGAGTAACTTGATTTCCAACACTTGAATGTTTCGTGCCGGTCTTTCTATCTCAATACCTTGTCTTGCATATTCGTAGAGCGGCTTTCCCTTATGCTTGAGTGCTGAATACATAGGTGGCACTTGTGCTACCTCACCAATAAAACTATGCAGTACAGCTTCTATCTTTTCCTGAGACAATTCGGGAATGGGTTCTTGTTGTGCCACTTCGCCATCCCTATCCCCAGTATCGGTTGCCACACCTAGCTTTAGGGTTGCTTGATAACGTTTGTCCGAGTCCAGAAGCAGGCCAGAAATCTTGGTGGCCTCACCAAAGCATATCGGTAACAATCCGGTAGCAAACGGATCCAACGCACCAGTGTGCCCTGCTTTCTTAGCCTGATAAATTCGTCTTACTTTTTGCAACAGATCATTGGAAGTCATTCCTTCCGGTTTATCGATCAGGACAATGCCGTCCACTCGTTGCCATTGTTTTTTTGTCATGAGATTTCAGGTAGGTTTTCCGACCGCCGAATACGACCGGATAGGTGATTATTTGTATTCGTCTTTCTTATGAAGCGCTTGAAAAATAAGCTCTTCTATATGGCTCGCATTTTCTGCAACCGTATCGTAGAAAAAACGAACTTCTGGGGTGATGCGTAAGTTCATGCGCTTACCGATCTCGGTTCTGAAAAAACCTTTGGCTTTTTCCAACGCCCTGATAGCATCTTGCGCTGCTTGATCCGCTTCATTCTGACCTATGATGGTGAAATACACCGTCACCACACTCAAATCTTTTGAAATCTTACACTCGGTAATATTTACTTTTGATAAGCGTGGGTCTTTGGTTTCTCGATGCAGAATCTCAGACAAGGTTTTTCGAACTTCAAGCGCGACTCTTTTTGTTCGACTCACTTCTTGATTCATTTTTATTCCTTTTAAACAAAAAAACCTCTATTTTCAGAAAACGTCTTCCTAAAAACAGAGGTTACACGGCTTTCAGCGCAGTTTAGTCAATCGTTCGTTTGATTTGAATGCGCTCGTAAACCTCGATTTGGTCGCCGACTTTAACATCGTTGTAGTCTTTAACCCCGATACCACATTCCATACCTTGACGAACTTCGTTCACATCGTCTTTGAAACGTCTTAGGGATTCAAGTGCACCTTCATAGATAACGATGTTATCTCTCAAGACACGAATCGGGTTGTTACGCTTAACAACACCTTCGGTAACCATACAACCGGCAATCAAGCCAATCTTAGGCGCCTTAAAGACATCACGTACGTCCGCAACACCAATGATCTCTTCTTTGAAGTCTGGCGCAAGCTTACCTTCAATTGCGCGTTTCACTTCATCAACGATTTCATAGATAACGCTGTAGTACTTCAAGAAGACCCCTTCGTTATCGATGATACGCTTCGCTTTTGCATCAGCACGCACGTTGAAACCAAAGATCAATGCATCAGAAGCCAGAGCCAAGTTGGCATCGGTTTCGGAAATACCACCCACACCAGAAGATACGACAGAGACTTTAACTTCTTCGTTAGACAGCTTCAACAAAGCGTCAACGATTGCTTCAATCGAACCTTGAACGTCGGCTTTAAGAATGATGTTAACGTTTTGAACCTCACCTTCCGCCATCTTGTTGAACATGTTATCCAACTTAGATTTCTGCTGACGTGCAATCTTTTTCTCTTTGTACTTAGACTGTCTGAACATCGCGACTTCACGTGCTTTACGTTCAGATTCAACGGTAATCATATCGTCACCGGCAACAGGAACCGCAGACAAACCAAGTACTTCTACCGGAATAGAAGGACCTGCGCTTTCAACGTTTTCACCGTTTTCGTTCACTAGGGCACGAACACGACCGTATTCCATACCACATAGTGCGATATCGCCTTTCTTCAAGGTTCCAGCTTGTACCAATACCGTTGCAACCGGACCACGTCCTTTGTCAAGACGGGACTCAACGACAACCCCTTTAGCAGGACCATCAACAGGTGCTTCAAGTTCCAGAATTTCAGATGACAATAGAATCGCATCCAACAAATCGTCAACACCTTGACCCGTTTTAGCAGAAACACGGATGAACTGTACGTCTCCACCCCACTCTTCTGGGACAACTTCTTCAGATACCAATTCCTGCATTACGCGATCTGGGTTGGCACCTTCTTTATCGATTTTGTTGATTGCAACAACCATCGTCAGATTAGCTGCTTTAGCATGCTGAATCGCTTCTTTGGTTTGCGGCATAACACCATCATCAGCCGCCACAACGATAACGACTACATCGGTAACCTTCGCACCACGTGCACGCATTGCTGTGAACGCTTCATGGCCTGGAGTATCGATGAAAGTAATCCCGCCGTGACCAGTTTCAACGTGGTAAGCACCGATATGCTGAGTAATCCCACCAGATTCACCATGCGCAACTTTTGCTTGTCGGATGTAATCCAACAACGAGGTCTTACCATGGTCAACGTGACCCATAATGGTCACTACCGGAGAACGTTTAACTACCTTGTCGCTGAATTCCTGGTTCATAACATCGTCTTCGATTTGGTTTTCGTTCACCAAAACCGCTTTATGTCCCATTTCTTCAACAACCAACTGTGCTGTTTCTTGGTCAAGTACCTGGTTAATCGTTACCATGGTTCCCAAAGACATCATCATTTTGATAACTTCGGTTGCCTTAACCGCCATCTTATCCGCCAGTTCAGATACTTTGATCGAATCGCCGATTGGCACTTCATGCACACGCTTCTCAACAGGTTTTTGGAACCCGTGCTCATTGCTTTGTGCAGATTTTTTATGGTGCCCTTTATGACGTCTACGACCAAACTCTTGCTCTTCGCCGCCGGTAAATGCCAAGTTTTTCTTCTGCTGTTTTTCTTTGACTTTTGGCTTGCCCTTATGTCTTAAGTCATCCGCAGTGTCCACTTTCTTATGTGGCTCAACATGCTTTTGCTTCTTGTCGTGCTTCGCTTTCTTCTCAGCAGCGGTTTCTTCCACAACAGGAATGTCACCGACGACTTCTGGCGCAGCGACTTCATCAACTGAAGGCGTTTCAGATTCTTTAGTTTCAGTTGTTTCAGCAACCACCTCTTCAGTAACAGGTGTTTCGTTAACCACTTCTTCAACTGCCGGTAGATCTTCTACCACTTCTTCAACCGTTTCTTCAGCTTGTTCAGGTTTCTTAACATAAGTACGTTTTTTACGCACTTCAACATTCACCGTTCGCTTACCAGAACCGGAAGACAGGTTCAAAGTTTGTACTTTCTTACGTTTAAGCGTTACTTTCGCTGGTGCTTCCGTTGAATCACCGTGCAAGCTCTTCAAATAAGTTAAAAGCGTCATTTTTTCTTCTTCTGATAATGAATCAGACGCTTTTTTACCAGATACACCTGCATTTTCTAACTGCGAAAGTAATCTTTCTACAGAAAGGTTCAGTGTTTCTGAAAATTGTTTTATGGATACTTGTGACATCTATATTTTGCCTCCCGGGGTTTTACTCGAACCAAGGGGCGCGAGCTTTGAGAATCAATTCTCCAGCCGCCTCTTCGTCAATCTCAATCATTTCCATCAGTTCATCTGTGCCAAGCTCAGCCAAATCTTCTTGAGACTTAATGCCTTTAGAAGCCAATGCTTTTGCCATTTCTGGCGTCATACCATCTAGGCTTTTCAGATCTTCATCTGGCTCAGCAAGTGCCGCTTTCTCTTCATCGGCAATAGCCTGAGTCAATAGAGCGTCTTTTGCTCTTTCTTTCAGTGCTGTGACGATTTCTTCATCGAAACCTTCAATTTCCAACATTTCTACCGCTGGAACATAAGCCACTTCTTCAAGAGAAGTAAATCCTTCCGCAACCAAAACTTCAGCCAACTCTTCATCAACATCCAAACCGTTCATGAACAGTTCAATTTGATCTTTAGATTCACTTTCATGTTTAGCAGCCATGTCAGATTGGCTCATGACATTCAGTTCCCAACCGGTTAATTCAGTTGCCAAACGAATGTTTTGACCGTTTTTACCAATCGCTTGAGACAATTGCTCATCGTCAACCGCTAAGTCCATTACATGCTTGTCTTCATCAACCATGATTGAAGTAACTTCAGCAGGCGCCATCGCATTGATAACGAACTGTGCATCATTTGGATCCCAAAGCACGATATCGATACGCTCACCATTCAATTCATTGGTCACTGCTTGAACACGTCCGCCACGCATCCCAACACAGGCGCCGATCGGATCTAAGCGAGGGTCGTTAGCTCGAACAGCGACTTTTGCACGTAATCCAACATCACGCGCTGCAGACATAATATCGATCAAATCATCACCAATTTCTGGTACTTCGATTTTGAACAGCTCGATCAACATTTCTTTAGCAGCACGAGACATGATAATTTGAGGTCCGCGCGGACGGTAACTTACTTCTTGAACGTAAGCACGAACACGATCACCCATTTTGAACACTTCACGATTGATCAGCTCAGAACGTGGAATGATTGCATCAACATTGTCACCCAAATCCAAAATCACATCGCCACGATCAACTCTTTTGACTTGACCTGTAAGGATTTCACCAACACGTTTAACGTATTCTTCAACAACCTTCTTACGTTCCGCTTCACGAACTTTTTGAATAATAACTTGTTTAGCAGTTTGCGCGCCGATACGTCCAAACTCAATCGACTCCATTGGTTCTTCTACAAACTCGCCTGGCTCGATGTGTGGCTCCATTTCAACCGCATCCATTTGACGCATGTACCAACCGACGTTTTCTTCGATTTGTACATCATCTTCTATAACTTCCCAACGACGGAAGGTTTCGTAATCTCCTGTGTGACGGTCAATTGAAACACGAGCATCTAACTCGTCATTATGACTTTTACGAGTGGCAGTAGCGAGCGCAGCTTCGATCGCTTCGAAGATAATTTCCTTATCTACACCTTTTTCGTTAGACATGATTTCAACAACGGCTAAAACTTCCTTGCTCATTTCAGTTTTCCTCAAAAATAGGAGTTAATATTCAACCTTAAAATTTAAAATAAATGCATGACACGTTTGTGACCCACAAACCCATCAAAATTCTGGTACGACATTGGCCTTTTCAATCATATTGAAAGGAATAGGATAAATTTCGTTATCCACATCTACTTCAATGCCATCTTGTTCAACCCGAACCATTTTGCCTTTGAAACGTTTGCGCCCCATGACCGCCATTGATGTGCGAACCTGAACCACTGCATCAACATAATCCTGAAACTGTTCAGGCTTCATTAGTGGACGGTCGAGTCCAGGAGAGGACACTTCCAGCATATACGCACTAGAGATAGGATCTTCAACATCCAAAATGGCACTCACTTGTCGGCTAACACTGCCACAATCGTCTACCGTCACCCCTTCAGGCTTGTCTATGTAGATTCTTAATGTCGAATGCTGACCAGCCGGCAAATACTCACATCCCCAAAAGTCGAAGCCCATGGTTTCAACCGTTGGTTTTAGAAGTTGCTCGATTTTGTCCTCTAACGTCACACACTTTCCTTATTTCTAAAAACAAAAAACCCCGTAAAACGGGGTTTTTAAATGGTATCAGCACAGAAATCTTAGAAACTTACGGAAAAAATAAGCCATCCGCTTGATCCTAAATTTCTAAATTTCTCTGTTAAACAGATTTAAAAAACTGGCAACATTATAAGGGCTTCAACCGCTGTTTTCAATGCAAATCCTTATTTTGTTTAAGTTTTATTCTCTTGCCAAAAGCGATTTCAACTTAAGAAAAGCCAAGGCCGTCATCATTGCATCATTCTTTGCATTATGCTGCCCTAAATTTGGCAAGGCTAATTGCTCAAGTATTCGCTCAAACGACAGGTCAATATTCGGCATATAAGGCGAATGATATTGTGACTTCAGTTGGTAGTCGTAAAACAGTTCTGACACTTCAATTTGCGGGTTAGGTAGCGCGATGCCCAACCAAGGCTTAATCAGCCTGTTGACCAACTCGATATCGAACTCAAGGTAATAGCCTACCAAAGGTCTACTGCCGATAAAATAGAGAAATCGCCGCATCGCTTCTATTTCATCGACACCACCCTGCACATCTAAATGTCTGAGTTGGTGAACTTTTATACTGTCCTCATGAATCTGCCCGGAATGCTGAACCACCAAATCCAAAGACTCTCCTGCTAGTACATTGTTGCCTTTGATTCTGACCGCCGAGAGTGTCAGTATCTTGTCTTTTTTGGGGTTCAGCCCGGTTGTTTCACAATCAAAACAAACATATTCATCTTCCGGAACCGGATCAAACAAGAAGTCGAACTCAAACTCTTTTAGGCGATATTGTTGCCACTGGCGGACCAGTATGTGTTTGAGTGATTTAAAGCGATTCATACATCACCATCCTGGCGAGCTTAAAGCAACGCATCCAATTTATAGTGTTGGTTCAGCATCTTCTTGAAGCGCTTCACAACATCAAAAGCATCTTTCAGTAAATCTTGCTGAAGCGTGGATAAGTGCGTAACTTGTATTTTATTTTGTTTATTCGTGAATACCTGCTCACTGGTGCCCGCCTGTTTAAGGGAGATCATATTTTCCAGCCTCAAGGTATTGAAAAAGTTCAACGTCTCTCCCAACTCATAACCGAACTCTTCTGAAAAGAACCCCTTTTCCATAAGTGCTTTGATTCGCCAGTGTGTATTGGCTTGAGGAATCCCGAACTCCAGCGCCAAACAACGAACCCCATGAACGATGGCGAAGATACCGCCTTTTTTCAAGTCCAGCAAATCCTGCTGATCCTGCTTTTCCAACACCAAACGCCCAAAGAAATTAACGGGGGTTTCAAATTGAAGCACCGGTTTCGCGAAGTGCCTCAAGAACTGAGGGTAAGTGTTTGCCCAATCAAAGACCAATTGCTTGCAGTCATTCAACAGTGTTTCATCGCCAAACACTCCCTCTGCATCAATAAAAATCGACAAATTCATAAAGCTGGCTTCATCTTGAGCGTCCATCCACGATTTGAGTTGTTTCTTGAATTCAGTCAAGGGTTGAAACCACATGGGATTGCATACCATCACATTGCCCAGACATTTCGGAAAGCCTAACTGTATCAGGGTCTCGGTCATGCGTTCGGCAAAGGGTCTGATTCTTTTTAAGGTATCCGCATCAATATCAGGCAGAATAAACGCATTATCCTGATCGGTTTTCATTACCTGTTCAGCTCGCCCTTCACTACCCATGACAATAAAGCAACCTTCATACAGAGCGGCATCGGGCGACAAAAGTTCAAACACCTTTTGAAACACTTTGCGGTAAACCTCTGTCGCCAGTTTTGCAATGTAATGTGTTTTGACGCCGCGGGTATTCAGATTCACAATCAAATCATCAACCTGCTGCAATACTTTTTCAATTTCTTCAAGGCTGGAAACACTCTCAAGAGTCAACATCCCAAGACCGGATTGTGTCGCAAAGTGGCCCATGAGGTCCTTTTGATAAAGCATTGCGACAGGACCCTTATCATCTCTAATCACCAGTCGGTTCACGTAGTAACGAGTCATTTTCAAGAGTGCGTTGAATAAATAGTCATGATGGTGCACGCTGATAACCGGAGCACGCGTAAAACTGGAGACTGGCTGATTAAGTGCATCTGACTCACTGGAAATTGCACGAAGTAAATCCATCGCCGTGACAATACCGTATGCACTCATGACATCGGTAGCCGTTTGTTGGCCTGCCATATCATGACTCACCAAACAAGCATCAACTTGGGTGGTGGCCATTTGGTCTATAGCTTCTTTGACTGTTGCGCTTGAGGAAAGGACATTCAGCGCTTTAATAGGCGCATCTACCACCAACCCCATCAACGCTTCACTGGAGGATGCCATCTGCCTGCTCTTATGCATCTGCTCCAGCTTATCGGTAATGGAGTTAAAGAAGTAGTTAGCCAACTCAGGCAGCTTGACCCATTCCATAAAGTCATCACCATGCAATCGGTAAGCAATCGCTTCTTCTTTGACTTCATAATGACTTTGCTTAATCTTTTTCAGTAAAACCGACTCTCCAAAAAAAGTATGGTGGAGATATAAGGCTATTTGACGACCTTCTTCATCAAACTCGGCAATACGCCCTTTGATAACAAAGTAAAGTGATGCATTTTCCTCAGGATTCTCACTGAATTGAATATTAAATTTTGAATCTTGAGGAAAATAAACCACATCCATCGTGGATGACATTTTTTGTAGTGAATCTTCTGATAAGTTAGAAAACGGCTCTAACTGCTGGAGTAAGTTGACGACTGGGCTATTATTCATAACACTGTCCCTATTACATTAATCTCTCAAAAAAATGGCGATACAAAAAAGGAGGCTAAAAAGCCTCCCTTAATGTTAAGTCATTTTCATGAATCCATAAGATAAACTGGATAACATGTTAGTGACTCGAAGCACCTTCAGCGCCGATACCCGTTTGAGAGCGAATAAATTGCGCTTCAAACCCTTCTTTATCAGCACGTGCTCTTTCTGATTTATCAGTAATAGAGAAGAACCAAATACCGATAAACGCAATCGCAACCGTGAATAGTGCTGGGAACTTGTAAGGTACGATCGCTTCACCCATGTGTAGGATTTGTGTCCATACAACAGGCCCAAGAACAACCATCACCACAGCAGAGATTAGACCTAACCATCCACCGATTACCGCACCACGTGTTGTCATATTCCCCCAGAACATTGACATAATCAATACTGGGAAGTTTGCTGACGCAGCGATTGTAAATGCAAGTGCTACAACGAAAGCAATGTTTTGATCTTTAAATCCGATACCGAAAATAATCGCCAAAGCACCAATCACAAAAGTGGCTCTTTTCGCTACTCTTGTTTCTTGTTCTTCAGTTGCATTAGGGTTGATAACGTTTGCATAGATATCATGCGAAATTGCTGATGCACCCGCCAATGTTAGACCAGATACAACTGCCAAGATTGTTGCGAAAGCAACCGCAGAAATGAAGCCTAGGAAAGCATCACCACCTAATACGTGAGATAAATGGATAGCCGCCATGTTGTTACCACCAATCAACTTGCCAGCATGCATGTACATATCAGCTGTTACCAATGCAATCGCACCGAAACCGATAATGAACGCAAGAATGTAGAAGTAACCGATAAAACCAGTTGCATAGAATACAGACTTACGTGCTTCTTTCGCATCAGGTACTGTAAAGAATCTCATTAGGATATGTGGTAGACCTGCTGTACCGAACATCAAGGCAATACCCAATGAAATCGCGTTAATCGGATCAGAAACGAATCCGCCCGAGAACAGGATATTCATGTTACCACCACGGTTATCAACCGCTGTTTTAAACAGAGTTTCGAAACTGAAGCCCATGTTGACCATTACCATCAATGCAATAAATGTCGCACCACCAAGCAATAGAACCGCTTTGATGATTTGTACCCAAGTTGTTGCCAACATACCGCCGAAAGAAACGTAAGCGATGATAAGTACACCAACCATAACAACAGCATAAGAGAAGTCCAAACCGAACAACAGTTCAATCAGTTTACCCGCACCCACCATTTGCGCGATCAGGTAAAGGATAACAACCGCTACCCCACCGAATGCCGCAAGAATACGGATTGGTTTTTGTTGGAAACGATAAGCTGCAACGTCAGTAAAGGTATATTTACCCAAGTTTCTTAAACGTTCAGACATCAAGAAAAGGATGATCGGCCAACCAACAAGGAAACCGATAGCGAAGATCAAACCATCGTAACCCTTTAGGTAAACCATACCGGTAATCCCGAGGAAAGACGCGGCGGACATATAGTCACCGGCAATCGCCAAACCGTTTTGAAGACCCGTAATTCCACCACCCGCAGCGTAGAAATCTTTTGCAGATTTAGTACGTTTCGCCGCCCAATAAGTAATGTAAAGCGTCAAACCGACAAACACGACAAACATGGCAATCGCAGAGACATTTGTTTCAGACTTGGTACCGTCTGTCTGCATATCACCCGCAGCGAAAGCAATGGTTGGCATTAACAAAAGTGCTGCTAAGCCAAGGAAAGTTTTCCATAGATTCATCGTCATTACTCCACCTCTTTCTTGATTTGAGCCGTTAGTTCGTCAAAATCGCTGTTCGCTTTTTTAACGTAGTAACCTGTCAATAAAAAGGAAAAAATGATGATTGCGACACCAACTGGGAAACCAATTGACACATATTGACCGCTGACGATTTGCGTAAAGAATGCAGGATCGAATGCCAATAACAAAATGTAACCATAGTAGACGACCAGCATGGCAATGGATAGTTTCCAAGCTAAGCTAGAGCGTTCTTTCACCAGTTGGTGATATTGCGGAAGACTTTTAATCTTCTCTATCTTTGACTGTTCCATCAGTTCCCTCCTTTGATGTATTCACTTATAGAACAAGGTTCAGAAAAATCTGCCAGGTTGGGTATTCCTCTATTCCGGCAGATTTCTTCTTATCGAAATCAATTATTTATGCTGTTGCATGAATTGATCTAGAATTGTTGGGTCTTCAAGCGTTGAAGTATCGGAAGTGATTTCTTCACCTTTGGCGATACTTCTTAATAGACGACGCATGATTTTTCCAGAACGTGTTTTTGGCAGGTTGGATCCGAAACGAATATCATCCGGTTTTGCAATCGGTCCAATTTCTTTTGATACGTGATTTCTCAATGTTTGAATTAACTCACCGCGAGCTTCGCCTTCTGGAATATCAATATTCAATACGACGAATGCGAATACCGACTCCCCTTTGACATCGTGAGGCTTACCAACAACCGCTGCTTCCGCAACGTTTTCGTGAGACACCAATGCCGACTCGATTTCCATCGTTCCCAATCTGTGACCGGAAACATTCAAAACATCGTCGATACGTCCCATAATCCAGTAGTTACCATCATTGTCCAAGTGAGCACTGTCACCGACAACGTAGTATTTGTTTTTAAACATGGCGAAATAGGTATCGACAAAACGCTCATCATCATTCCAGATGGTTCTCAACATAGAAGGCCAAGGCTTATCAATAACCAAATAACCCCCTTCGCCATGAGTCAAAGGATTCCCCTCTTCATCAACAATCTTCGCATCGATACCAGGAAGCGGCTTGGTACATGAACCAGGTTTTAATGGTGTAATGCCTGGGAGCGGTGCAATCATGTTCGCACCTGTTTCAGTTTGCCACCAGGTATCGACAATCGGACATTCTTCACGACCGATAATTGTGTGATACCACATCCAAGCTTCAGGGTTGATAGGCTCCCCTACCGTTCCCAGTAGACGCAGTTTTGACAAGTCATATTGTTTTGGCAGGTCATCTCCGAACTTCATCAGTGCACGAATGGCCGTCGGCGCTGTATAGAAAACCGTTACCGCGTGATCTTGACAGACTTGCCAGAAACGTCCAGCGTCAGGGTAAGTTGGCACGCCTTCAAACATTACAATCGTTGCGCCAACCGATAGCGGACCGTAAGCAACATAGGTGTGACCTGTAATCCAGCCCACATCAGCCGTACACCAGAAAACGTCACTGTCTTTAAGGTCAAACACCCACTCGTTGGTAATGTGCGCGTTCAACAAGTAACCACCTGTGCTGTGCTGAATACCTTTTGGTTTCCCTGTCGAACCAGAGGTGTAAAGCAGGAACAAAGGATCTTCAGCATTCACCATGACTGCATCGTGATAATTGCTCATACCGGCAATCGCATCATGCCAAGAGATGTCGCGGCCTTCTTTCATAGGAACTACATCTTTGGTGCGGTTATAGACGATGACCTTACGAATAGAATCAGCGCCTTTCTCCAAGGCTTCATCAACTGATGCTTTAAGAGGAATGGACTTACCACCACGAACACTCACGTTTGCGGTAATCACCATACGTGCAGAAGCATCTTCAATACGATCCTTCAAAGCTTCTGCCGAGAAGCCACCGAATACTACAGAGTGGATCGCGCCGATACGGGCACAGGCTTGCATCGCAAACACCGCTTGAGGAATCATCGGCATATAGATAACAACACGGTCACCTTTTTGAATGCCTTGCGCGGTCAAAGCGTTTGCCAAACGGCTCACTTCATCATGTAAGTCTTTATAGGTAAACTGTTCAACACGTCCATCATCTGTTTCAAAGATAATCGCTAGCTTGTCCTGCTTTTCCGCCAAATGGCGATCAATACAGTTATAAGAAGCGTTCAGTTCGCCGTCAGAGAACCATTTATAGAAAGGGGCTTTTGAATCATCCAAAGTAACAGTAAAAGGTTTTGACCAGCTCAGCTTCTCTCTTGCCATATCTGCCCAGAAACCATCATGATCTTCTTCTGCTCTTTTCATCAGGTCTGCATAAATCTCATCATTCACATTGGCTTGTGCCTTAAATGCTTCAGTTGGATAGAACACACGTGTTTCATGCAAAATGGATTCAATATTGTTGGACATTTCCTCTCCCTTTTCTCTACCTAAGTCGCATTTACCTGACTCGGTAATCCAGTTATTTAGCTTTGAGCCATACTACACGGTTAGCATGACTTTAGAAATTAAAATTCTTTATCACCCAAATACGGTAATACGGTGTTGTTAACCCCAAAATATCGCCTCAGACATTAAAAAACAGCCACCATAGCGCTTGGGTGTGCATAAAAAGCGCTTATTGTAGCGATTTTTTTCTTCTAAAGCACGATTTCCGCCTGCCAACCGTTAGATTTTAATGCCTCCAACAGCGCATCATCCGGATAATAAATAAACCCTTCTTGACTAATCAGCTGCGCCTTGGCATTTCCATTCTGATAATCCACCACCAACGGTAATCCTTGTTCAGAACGTGACGGTAACATAATGCTTTGTAATTCATGAATTTCTGAAACATTCATTGGTTTGTGAACAAGCACTTTAATGGCCCTGGCTTTTTCGATGCGCGATTCTGCCAATGTAACAACTTGCTCGGCATCCAACTTGATGCCACCATTAAAGGTATCCTCAGAAATCTCGCCATACACCATAACAATATTGTCAGGCTCTAGAATCTCTCTACTGGACTCAAACACCGTAGGCCTTAGCACCACTTCCAATCGAGCGGTTTGGTCATCCAAAGAGACAAAACCCATCTTACTACCGCTTTTTGTCACCTTGGCTCGCGACTCAACGATCAAACCAGCCACCCATTTCTTAGCCCATTTTTCAGGCTTTAAATCTGCCAGGTTGGCATCGACCAGTTTCGAGAGTTCTTCACGGTAGGCAGCAATAGGATGCCCGGAGAGGTAAAGCCCCAAAACATCTTTTTCCGCTTTCAACCGCTGCTTTTCGGGCATCTCGTTTATTTTGACCAATTCAGAGGCATTTTCACTTTCAAAAGCCGCACTATCGCCAAAGAGGTCAGCCTGCCCTGCCTCTTCGTCTTTTTGCTTTTGTTCAGCTTTTTGCAATGCCATGCCAATAGATGCCAACATCGCATTTCTATTGTCGTGCAAGCCGTCAAATGCACCTGAAACCACCAAGGCTTCAATAACGCGTTTATTGACCTTTTTGTTAACTCGCATACAGAAGTCAAATAAGTCTTTGAAAGGGCCATTTTGCTCTCTTTCCTGAATCATGCCTTCAAGCGCAGATTCTCCGACGCCTTTGATGGCTCCCAATCCATAGCGCAACCTTCTCTCGCCTTTAACCGCTTTGAAGTGAATCTGCCCCAAGTTAATATCGGGCGCATCAATTTCCAAGCCCATCTGATAACACTCGTTCACCATGTGAACGACTTTATCGGTGTTATCCATATCAGAAGAAACCTGGGCAGCCATGAACTCGGCTGGATAATGCGTTTTCAGCCATGCAGACTGATAAGAAACCAAGGCATAAGCGGCAGAGTGAGATTTGTTGAACCCGTACCCGGCAAATTTCTCTACCAGGTCAAAGATTTTCATGGCAAGATCGCCGTCAACACCGTTCTTGATGGCGCCTTCTTGAAAGACAGAACGCTGTTTTGCCATTTCTTCGGGTTTCTTTTTACCCATCGCACGACGAAGCATATCGGCGCCCCCCAGGGTGTAACCCGCCAATACCTGAGCAATCTGCATGACTTGCTCCTGATAGAGGATAACCCCGTAGGTTGGTTCTAGAATTGGCTGAAGCGACATGTGTTGGTACTGTGCATCCGGGTAGGAAACCTGTTCTCGACCATGCTTACGCGCGATGAAGTTATCCACCATCCCTGACTCCAACGGACCAGGACGGAACAATGCCACCAAAGCGATAATATCTTCGAAACAGTCCGGTTTCAGGCGAACGATCAAGTTTTGCATCCCAGAAGATTCCAACTGGAATACTCCAGTGGTTCGCCCTGTTTTGATAAGGTCAAAAGTAGCCATATCATCCAGCGGAATTCGCTCTATCTCAACAAAACCTTCATCGCCTTTCTGCTTGCCTTCATTGATGGACTGCAACGCCCAGTCAATGATGGTGAGGGTTCTCAACCCCAAGAAGTCGAACTTTACGAGTCCTGCAGTTTCAACATCGTTTTTATCAAGCTGTGTAACCACACTTGAGCCATCTGGCTCACACAAAACTGGACAAAACTCGTCCAAAGGTTTGGGACCAATCACCACCCCACCGGCATGTTTACCGGTGTTACGAACGGTTCCTTCAAGCTTCAAAGCCAGATCAAGCAACTGCTGAACGTCTTCTTCTTCATCGTAGCGAGCTTGAAGCATCTCTTCTTGCTCAAGTGCGCTCGCCAGTTTGATGCCCAGATCGTTTGGTATCAACTTGGCGATACCATCAACCATCCCATAACCTAATCCGAGTACACGCCCAACATCACGTACAACGGCTTTTGCCGCCATGGTACCGAAAGTGACGATTTGCGAAACATGGTCTTGCCCATATTGGCGGGATACATAGTCGATGACCTCATCCCGGCGATCCATACAGAAGTCGACGTCGAAGTCAGGCATGGAAACACGTTCAGGGTTAAGGAAACGTTCGAAAAGCAGGTCATATTCGAGCGGATCAAGATCGGTGATTTTCAGGGCATAGGCTACCAAAGAACCTGCACCCGATCCTCGCCCTGGCCCTACCGGTACCTGGTGGTTTTTACCCCATTGAATAAAGTCGGCAACGATAAAGAAATAGCCAGGGAACCCCATTTGCAAAATGATGTCCAACTCGAACTTAAGGCGTTCGTCGTATTCTTTACGTTTTTCTTTGAATTCATCTGCGGAAAGGTGGCCGAACAAAAACTGTAGACGCTCTTCCAAACCTTGTTGTGAAGACTGGATAAAATACTCATCCATCGTCATGCCTTCCGGCACAGGAAAGTCTGGTAAGAAATAGGTTCCTAGGGTCAAATCGACATTGCAACGTTTGGCAATTTCAACAGTGTTTTCGATGGCTTCGGGAATATCTTGGAACAGAGCAACCATTTCTTCAGAACTGCGGAAATATTGCTGTTCGGAATAACGTTTAGGTCGATTCGGATCATCCAAAACATAGCCGTCATGGATACAAACCCTAACTTCATGCGCATCAAAATCGTCAGATGACTCAAAACACACATCATTGGTTGCAACCACAGGTAAGTCATATCGATGGGCAACTTCCACCGCCAATGCAACATATTGTTCTTCTTGAGGGCGTCCTGTTCTCGTCAACTCAAGATAGAATCTATCCGGGAAATATTTTTGCCACCAAGTGGTTCGGGTTGCGGCCAGATTGGGCTTTTCTGCCAATAAGGCTTGACCGACATCACCATGTATACCACCTGACAAAATGATCAAGCCTTCGTTTCGCTCTTGAAGCCATTCTTGCTTCACTAGCGCTTTCATATCATTGTCTACCAGCTTCTGGTTTTTGAGGTACCCCATCGAAATCAGATGCGATAAATTGAGATAACCCTGTTCATTCTGACAAAGGCAAACCACCTTAAAAACATTGCCATCTTCAGCTTCCACTTCAATGTCTGCACCGATAATAGGTTTTATGCCCTCACCTATCGCAGCCGTATAGAACTTGACCAAAGCAAACATATTGCGCTGATCGGTCAATGCCATAGCAGGCTGCTGGTGCTGCTTCGCAAGCGCAACAGCTCTCTTGACTCTTAAGGTTGCGTCAACAACAGAGTATTCGGAGTGAACGTGTAGGTGGACAAATTGAGACATCAATACTTCAGTAACAAAAATTAAAAACGAACAAATCGTAACATGAGAGGCTTAACAATGATTTTTTATATCGGTTATCATTTTATATTTTAAGCGAATTTAAAAACGGCGACAGCGAATATTTCCTGCAACATTATATGACAGACCCTCAAAATCCTTCACAAACCAAGCCCAGAAGCAAACCCATCACCCAACCTTTTTGGTTGGATCCGTTTCCTGTGATGTTTCCACCTACAAACATCGCCATGACCGATCCGAATGGATTACTGGCAGTCGGTGGAGACCTATCTCCTGAATGGTTGCTTCTCGCCTATAGCAAAGGTTTATTTCCTTGGTTTAGCGAAGATGACCCGATTTTGTGGTGGACCCCCAACCCACGCGCCGTCTTGATGATAAACAACCTTAAAGTCAGCAGAAGCCTTAAGAAAACTATCCGAAAAGGACATTTTCAAGTCACACTGGATCAAAACTTTAGAGCAGTAATGGAAGCTTGTTCCCTTGCACCACGAGAAGGACAAGATGGTACCTGGATTACAGAAGACATGATTGAAGCTTACTGCGCACTTCACGAAAAAGGTCATGCCCATTCTGTCGAAGTTTGGCAAGACAACGAAATAGTCGGAGGACTTTACGGCGTCTCCATCGGTAAAGTATTTTTTGGAGAATCAATGTTCTCCAAACGTACCGATGCCTCCAAAGTCGCACTCGTTGCCTTGTGCACGCAACTAAAGGCCTGGGGATTTAATATGATTGATGCCCAAGTGACTTCCAATCACATGCTGTCTCTTGGCGCGACTGAAATATCTAGAGAGGAATTCGAGCAGCGATTGATTGCCGATGCCCAACAATCTTTTCCACCAAAAAACTGGGCTTTCGATATTGATTGGCAATCCGAAGTCGCTTGAACACGCCGGATACAGGCTGTATGACAAAGATTATGACTAGTTAATTGAACATCGCGACCATTATTGCTATAATCCCCGCTTCTCTTTTCACTGGGGGCTAATTTAGCTAATAAATCTATGTCAAAACAAGACGTTATTGAATTTGATGGTGAAGTGTTAGAAACACTTCCCAATACTATGTTTAAAGTTCGTTTAGAAAACGGGCACGAAATCCTTGCACACATTTCCGGTCGCATGCGTAAGAACTATATCCGCATCCTGGCTGGTGATAAGGTAAAAGTAGAATTGACACCTTACGACCTAACGAAAGGTCGTATTACTTATCGCGGTAAATAAGCGCCGGGATTAAATACCCCAGAAAAAAGAATAAAGAGAAATAAAAAGCCCCGGATTGTGACAAACAACCGGGGCTTTTTTTGTAACTGAAATTTTTTTAAGCAAAAGTAGTTGGCTGGGGCACACCCCAACCTGGTAGATTTTTAAGCGAATTTAGACTTCTGCTACCTCTTCCACTTGCAGAACCAACTGATCTTTTTCCAAGTCCACCACGACCTTACCGCCGTCTTTCAATGAAGAGAACAGCAACTTGTCGGCCAAAGGCTTCTTGATGGTATCCTGAATCAATCTCGCCATAGGTCTGGCCCCCATCAACGGATCATAGCCTTTTTCTGCCAGCCAGTCATGTGCAGATTTAGTCAGCGAAATCTCAACTTTCTTATCTGCCAAACTCGCTTCAAGCGCATAAATAAACTTGTTGACTACAGAGTGCATGACATCAGAAGACAAGCGTTTAAACTGAATCACCGCATCCAAACGGTTACGGAACTCAGGGGTAAACACTTTCTTCAACTCGCCATCAACATCAAACGTATGATCTTGCTCGACAAAGCCCATGGAAGAACGCGACGCATAGCTCGCGCCAACATTCGATGTCATAATCAACACCACATTTCTAAAATCGGCTTTACGTCCATTGTTGTCGGTGAGCGTACCGTTATCCATTACTTGTAACAACAGGTTAAACACATCCGGGTGCGCCTTTTCGATTTCATCTAACAAAACAACAGAGTGCGGATGCTTATTCACCGCTTCTGTCAGCAACCCGCCTTGGTCAAAACCGACATACCCCGGAGGCGCACCAATCAGTCTGGAGACAGAATGGGCTTCCATGTATTCGGACATATCAAAACGGATCATTTCAATCCCCAAATGATGTGCCAACTGTTTTGTCAGTTCGGTTTTCCCCACCCCTGTCGGACCGGAAAACAGGAAAGATGCAGTCGGTCTATTCGGATCATTCAAACCGGAACGTGCGAGCTTGATGGCAGAAACCACTTGAGAAACCGCCTCATCCTGACCGAACACCACTCGTCTTAGACTCTCTTCCAATGTCTGCAATTTATCACGTTCTTTTTGGGTGATTTGCGACACGGGAATACGTGCGATATTCGCAACAATCTGTTGGATCTCATTCACAGAAATTTGCTTACGGCGTTTGCTCTTCGGCATTAATGCCTGTTTTGCCCCGGCTTCATCAATGACATCAATCGCTTTGTCAGGCAAATGTCTGTCGGTAATGTAACGTGCAGACAAGTCAACCGCAGTACGCAGTGCCGGCAAGGTGTACTTAACATCATGATGCGCTTCGAACTGAGATTTCAATCCTTTCAGAATATCAAATGCTTCTTGAGGGGTTGGCTCACGCACATCCACTTTTTGGAAACGTCTAGCCAAAGCACGGTCTTTTTCGAAGATGCCACGATATTCTTCATAGGTTGTCGCGCCAATGCAGCGTAATTTGCCGGATGCCAATGCCGGCTTCATCAGATTAGAAGCATCCATTGCACCGCCCTGAACCGAACCGGCACCAATAATAGTGTGAATCTCGTCAATAAACAAAATGGAATGCGGCTGTTCTTCCAATGCCTTCAACAAGGCTTTGAAACGTTTCTCAAAGTCACCTCGATAACGTGTACCGGCAAGCAACGCACCCATGTCCAAACTGTAAACCACTGCATCCTGAAGTTGCTCCGGAATATCGTTGTGTACAATTTTATAGGCAAGCCCTTCGGCCACTGCGGTTTTACCAACACCAGGCTCACCTACGAGTAATGGATTGTTTTTGCGGCGACGCGAAAGCACTTCCAGCGTACGGTTCAACTCCCAGTCACGTCCGATAATAGGATCAATCTGTCCTTTTTTAACCGACTCGTTCAGGTTTTGGCTGAAGCTGGTGATAGGATCGCCTTCCTGTTCACTAGTAGCGTCCTCTTTGGCTTCCTGAGAGGTGCTGGTGTTCAAGAAATCTTCTTGTTGCTGGGCAATCACGCCATGTGAAATGTAACTCAACACATCAACACGATGCACACCACAAGACTCAAGCACATAAACCGCTTGTGAATCTTGTTCTGAGAAAATGGACGCCAATGCGTGCAAACCTGTCACTTCGTTATAACCATTCGACTGTACCAAATAGATGGCACGCTCAATAACGCGTTGAAACGCCATGGTCGGCAACAACTCTTCCGGCTTGACCGAAGCGGTTTCGGTTTCAAGGTAGGATTCCAGTTCTGATTCGATTTTCTGCACCGAAGCACCACAGGCTTCCACCACCTCTCTAACCGAAGGTAAGCCCAACAGTTCCAGCAACAAATGCTCTAGGGTGACGTATTCATGCTCATACTCGCTAGCCAAACTGAAGGCATTGCTCAGGGTCAATTGCAATTCTTTACTTAACATTAAACAATCTCCATTTGGCACTGCAAAGGATGTTGGTTTTCCCGAGCATATCGGTTTACCTGCATCACTTTCATTTCAGCGACTTCTTTACTATATACACCACATACACCTTTTCCTTGGGTATGAACGGCCATCATAACGGCTACCGCCTTGGCTTCGTCCATCCCGAAAAAGCGCATGAGCACTTCAACTACAAAATCCATCGGTGTGAAATCGTCATTCAGTAGTACGATTTGATACCTTTTGGGCGGCTTTAAAGGTAACTTGACTACCTCTAAAATCGCACCATCATCTTCAAAGGGCCTAGTTGCCATCTAAAATCCTATCATTTGATGCTTTGATAAACCCATCAATCTAACATCTTTGTTCTTCTTATCATATATGGGCAAATAATCTGTAATCAAGCGACTTTTGAAAGAGTGGCAGCTTATTTTGCTGATAACAGGGCTCTAGCAAAAATCAAGCCGCTATCAATTTGGCGAAAAGGTGTCCAGGCGAATGAATTTCATCACCCGGCAACCCCATATTCTCGACTTTTATATAATCATTGGAGGAATAGTTTTTTGGCACAACCAACTTAAGTGGTCCAACCGGGGATTCCAACTCTATTTTACTTCCCGATGCCAACAGTGGTTCCGGAACTTCAATCACCCCATATAAGTCAGAGCCTTTTAGCTCCCACTTTAACCCGGTCATTTTCAGGCTGAACTTAACCAAATAGTCGCCATTCTCGCCACCAAACAATCCAGGGTAACCTTTGTTCCTGATACGAAAGGTTTTGCCTTGAAAAGCCAAACGTGAAAACTTCATGCGAATCTTCAATCCGGGAATATAGAAATAACCGATCTTCAGTAATCGTATCGCGTAACGCAGTGTCAAAGGATAAGTAATCACCTTATCTTTACCACGAATGGGTTTTCGGGTTTGTTGTGAATAGCCCCAAAAATCGCCTTGCGTGCCGGCATTGTTATTGGCCGAATCTTGACGCGTGCTTTTTCTATAACCGGAAGATGTATTGGAAGATCGATTACTGTGTCGGCAATAAGCCTTCCAATAAGCATCCTTATGCTTTGTCAGAATCTCGAATGCTTCGGAGACTTCCTGAAATTTCTGCGTTGCATTGTGGATTTTTGAAACGTCGGGGTGATAACGCCTCGCCATTTTCCGGTAGGCCTGTTTAATGGTTTTATCACAAGCAAGATGATGAACGCCCAGTATAGCGAAATAATCTTTAGTGACATCAAAGGGTGAATTTACCATTCTAAAAGAGTGTGAAACGCCTACAACAAATTAAAAAATGACTTCTTAAGTTCAGTTTTATTCTAACGTGTTTGCTTTTAAAAACAAAGCGAATAAAAAATCAAAAACCAAACACCCCAACCTGGCAGATTTTTTCCAAAAAAAGGTTTCAATAAAGGATAATACCCTTTCGATTTAAAAGGGAAATGAAAAATGAGCGTAGAACAAACTTTGCAGGAAAGAAGCGGACACAAATGCGAGCTATGTGGTTCGGAGGAAGGACTTCAAACTCTTGAGGTAACCCCTAGTGACGGTTCTGCAGAACAATCTATTCTCGTCTGTGCAACCTGCGCTGAACAAATTGAAAATCCTGAAAAAATGGATTCCAATCATTGGCGTTGTTTGAACGACAGCATGTGGAGCCCAGAGCCAGCCGTACAAGTCATGGCTTACAGACTTTTGTATCAATTAAGAGCAGAAGGTTGGCCACAAGAATTGTTGGACATGATGTACATGGAAGACGATGTACGCAAATGGGCTGAAGCAGGCTTACCGCAAGACGATGAAGACGTCACACCAACCAAAGACAGCAACGGCACCATTCTAAATGAAGGTGATGACGTTACGCTTATCAAAGATTTGGATGTTAAAGGCGCCGGGTTTACCGCAAAACGCGGCACGTTGGTCAAAAACATACACCTGACTAACAACCCTCTACACATTGAAGGTAAGGTCAACGGCACACAAATCGTTTTGGTTGCGGCTTACTTGAAGAAAGCTTAATTTAACACCTTTTCTTTAAGCTTTCTTTGAAGCTCTCTGTTCTGCTTTAGCCAACAGAGAGCTTTATCAATTTCAGATTATTTCCACTCTCACTTAACATCAACATGTTCAAGTAAATCACTGATACAGACTTTATTGCGTCCATCACGTTTCGCGCTGTACAACGCATGATCCGCGGCACTGAACAAGACATCAAAGTCCACTTTCACATCTTGGCGGCTTGCTTGCTCGACATTGTCCAGCAAGGATACCAGTCTTGAAATAACTCGCTTGTCATGACAGGCAACACCGATACTTGCCGTGACCTGAATACCTTGTGGAGAGAGTTTCTCGATTCCCGAACGGATTTCCTCCATACGTTCTTCAACATCACTATGCTCGCAACCAGACATCAGCAGAATGATTTCATCACCACCAAATCTGGCCACAATATCTCCAGGGTGACGCATACTTTTTATCAACGCAGCAACCTGCCTCAAGACCTCATCTCCACTTGAGTGCCCACTTCCATCGTTAATTTTCTTAAAGTGGTCAATATCCAATAATGCCAGCGCGACTCCTTCGTTATTTTCGATTGAGTCTTTGACGATCTTGGAACCGAACTCTTCCATGAAGTGTCTATTATTCAGGCCTGTTACCGCATCGATATTGGCTTTTTCGTAGAGGGCTTTTTGCGTTGCTTTGACCTTGTCTAACTTCTTCTTATTCAGAATCAAATTAATCGCGCGGGCAAGAAAATCGGTTTCATGAAATGGCTTGGCAATAAAATCCCCGGCGCCATGCTTCAAAACATAAAACTGTCTGAGCAGATCATTCCAACCGGAAACAGCAAGAATTGGAATATTACGAATATCCTCATTACCCTGTCGGATTAGGTTGATTAAACCAATACCGCTGATACGCCCTTCCAACACCAAGTCCGTCACGACCAAGTCAAACCGATTATTTTTATCGTCCAACAACTCAGCAGCCTCTTCTCCGCTTTTCACATGTACCACTTCCCAACCCGCACTTTTCATAATGTAAGTGGTATAGTCCGCGGTACTTTGAGCATCTTCTATGTAAAGCACTCTAGCGGAAATATTGGTTGTCGCATAGAGCACCAAACTTCGTAATGCACGCTTAAGGGTGGCAAAATCAGACTTAATAAAAACTTCGGTAAAGCCTGCATCATAGGCTTTGCGCTTGAATTCCTGCGTCGTATTCGACGTTAGAAGAAAGCTAGGGATATTATCGAGGTTACTGTTTTCTTTGATTTTTCTGAGAAAAGCAAAACTTTCCATATCGCCCAATTCATGAGCAATGCTGATGGCATCAGGTTTGTTTTTTTCAAGGTAATCCAAAGCTTCGGTGCCATTGACGCACTCTATCGCTTCAACATCCTCGCCCAATAAAATTTGTTTCACGACTTCGCGATAACTTGAGGACGGGTCAACAATCAAAACATTCATAAATCGTTTACCTTCGCGATTTTAAGGGTTTTATATTTACCGTTTAACTGCGCAACGTTGAGATAAAACCCAGTAAAACCAATAACCTTAACGGACTTAGATATGATCAACAATGCCATTCAACGTTTGGCTAGGACGCATAACTCCGTTCACACTTGCAATATCAAACTTGTAATAACCACCAACATCAACGCCCTTGCCTTGAACACCGTTTAGCTCTTCCATGATTTGCACTTCATTTTGAGTCAGGGCATCAGCAACCTTATGAAAAATGGCTTTCAAGTCTGCATCTGCATCTTGAGTCGCCAACTCCTGAGCCCAATACATCGCCAAATAGAAGTGACTTCCACGGTTATCAATCTCTCCGACTTTTCGAGACGGTGATTTGTTGTTTTCTAGGAAGCGACCCGTTGCTTTATCCAGCGTTTCCGCCAAAACTTGCGCTTGGCCGTTTCCAAAATGCGTTGCCAAATGCTCAAGCGAAACCGCAAGTGCCAAAAATTCCCCTAGCGAATCCCAACGCAAATGGTTCTCTGAAAGCAATTGCTGCACATGCTTAGGCGCTGAACCGCCTGCGCCTGTTTCAAACAAACCGCCACCGTTCATCAAGGGAACGATAGACAGCATTTTTGCAGACGTGCCAAGCTCTAGAATTGGGAACAGGTCAGTCAGATAGTCACGCAATACATTACCGGTAACGGAAATAACATCCTTACCTTCCTTAACATGACGCAACGTAAAGCGGGTCGCCTCTTCTGGCGACATGATATGAATTTCCAACCCTGCTGTGTCATGTTCCAGTAAATAGTGATTCACTTTTTCGATCAACTGATGGTCATGCGCACGCTTAGTATCCAACCAAAACACCGCTGGCGTGTTGGTTGCACGTGCTCGCGTCACCGCCAATTTAACCCAGTCTTGAATCGGTGCATCCTTAACCTGACACATACGGAAGATATCTCCCGCTTCAACATTCTGTTCCAACAAAACATTACCGTCTGCATCAATAGCACGAACAACGCCCGTATCATCCATTTGGAATGTTTTATCGTGTGAACCGTACTCTTCAGCTTTTTGCGCCATCAATCCGACGTTTGGAACAGTCCCCATCGTCGTTGGATCAAATGCGCCATGATGCTTGCAGAAGTTAATGGTTTCCTGGTAAACTCCAGCATAACAACGATCAGGGATAACAGCCAAAGTATCTTGTTGTTTACCGTCTTTATTCCACATTTTCCCTGATGATCGAATCATTGCCGGCATAGACGCATCAACAATCACATCAGAAGAAACATGAAGATTAGTGATTCCCTTGTCGGAATCTACCATTGCGATATCTGCTTTTTCACTGATAGTCGCTTGAATATCAGCTTCAATCGCCTTTTGCGTTGCTTCTGGCAAGGTTTTGATTTTGGCATAAAGATCTCCCAAACCATTATTCGGGTTCACGCCAACAGATGCAAAATCAGTCGCATACTTATCAAACACTTCGGCAAAATAAGCCGATACCGCTTGTCCGAAGATAACTGGATCGGAAACTTTCATCATGGTTGCTTTCAGATGCAGCGAGAATAGAATGCCCTTCTCTTTCGCTTCAGACACCGCTTCTTGCAAAAACGACTGTAACGCTTTCTGGCTCATCACGGCAGCATCAATAATCTCACCTTCTTGCAAAGGTGCATAAGCTTTCAACTCTTTGACATCACCTGAATTGGAGACAAACTCTATCTTGAATTTCGTTGCTTTTGGTACAGTCATCGACTTTTCCGTACCGTAAAAATCACCTTCAGACATATGAGCAACTTGTGTTTTGGAGTCTGCCGACCATGCCCCCATCGAATGCGGATGCTTCTTGGCAAAATTCTTCACCGACAAAGGTGCGCGTCGATCTGAGTTACCTTCACGAAGTACAGGGTTAACCGCACTTCCCAACACTTTTGCATAGGTGGCTTTAATTTTTTCTTCTTCCGGCGAAGCTGGGGTTGCTGGATAATCCGGGACATCATACCCCTTTGCCTGCAACTCTTTGATGGCAGCGTTCAACTGTGGAATTGACGCGCTAATATTTGGAAGTTTAATAATGTTGGCGTCCGGCGTTTTTGCCAATTCACCCAACTCGTTTAGGGCGTCATCAATGCGCTGTTCAGCTGTCAGTTTTTCAGGAAAGTTCGCCAGAATTCGACCTGCCAAAGAAATATCCCTTGTTTCAACTGCCACACCTGCAGCTTTAGTAAAGGCTTCAACTATCGGTAAAAAAGAGAAAGTCGCCAGCGCTGGTGCTTCATCGGTCAAGGTATAAATAATCTTTGCAGTCATCTAAATCAGTCCTAGTTTCGAATATTGGCAAACGGCTCAACACAGCTGTTTCAAAGCTCTTGACGCCGAAGTGCATCAACATTATTAGAAAGTGTTAAAATAGCTACTATTCTAACTTACTCAGTCGTGCTTTGCATAACTTCAAGCCCTGTAAATGTGAGGTTATTCGCACAAATTGCAAAACCTACTATCAATTAGCACAAGTTAAATCGATTCATGCCAGAAATATTACTATTCAATAAGCCCTTTAACGTTTTATGCCAATTCACCGACGAACCCCAATATCGTGGTGAACGGGAAACACTGGCTGACTACATTCAACGCCCAGGATTTTATGCCGCTGGAAGACTTGATCGCGACTCTGAAGGACTTCTGCTTCTGACCGACAATGGCGCCTTGCAACACCAAATCTCTGACCCTAAACACAAACAACCTAAAACCTATTTGGTGCAAGTAGAAGGCGATATTACGCCACTAGCCATTAAACAACTCAAAACAGGGGTTGAACTGAAAGATGGCATGACTCGTCCCGCGGTGGCAAAAAAGATCAACGAACCAAAATGGATCTGGCAGAGAACCCCTCCAATAAGAGAGCGCAAAAACATTCCAACGTCATGGCTGGAGCTCACCATTACTGAAGGAAGGAACCGACAGGTCCGTCGTATGACTGCCGCTGTAGGCTTCCCAACTTTAAGGCTTATTCGGACAAAAATAGGACCTTATCAACTCAACAATCTACAACCGGGTGAATCCATCATGCAGAAAGCTCAATCCTAAGTTTCATGATAAAATAGCTTTATGAAAGAAAGATTACCATCTACATATAAAAATACGTCAGACATAAAAGTCATCGTCGGATTATCCGGAGGCGTTGACTCGTCTGTTGCTGCACTGCTTTTAAAACAGCAAGGCTATCAGGTTGAAGGGCTTTTCATGAAAAACTGGGAAGGCGATGATACTGAAGATTACTGCCCCGCCGCTGAAGACCTGAAAGATGTGCTTGCTATCTGTGAAAAACTGGACATTCCCCTACACGTCGAAAACTTTTCTAAAGAATATTGGGACAGAGTTTTTGAGCATTTCTTAACCGAATATGCAGCCGGAAGAACCCCCAACCCTGACATTCTGTGCAACAAGGAAGTAAAGTTCAAAGCCTTCCTTGAGCACGCCTTGACTTTGGGTGCTGACTATATTGCTACAGGACATTATGCTCGTATTCACGAAGATGAGAACGGTCATTTCCATCTTCTGAAAGGACTGGATAACAATAAAGACCAGAGCTATTTCCTGTACACACTACAACAACATCAATTGTCCCGCTCACTCTTTCCGATTGGTGAGCTTGAAAAACCCCGTGTACGTGAGATGGCAGAAGAAGCTGGTTTGATTACACATGATAAAAAAGACAGCACTGGCATCTGCTTTATCGGCGAGAGAAAATTTAAGGACTTCTTGCAACAATTTCTACCTGCACAACCTGGCGATATCGTCGACACCAAAGGTAAAGTGATTGGCAAGCATGATGGTTTAATGTACTTGACCTTAGGCCAACGCAAAGGACTTGGTATTGGCGGTGGTCATGGCGACTCGGGGCTTCCGTGGTTTTCGGCAGACAAAAACCTTGAAAAAAATCAGTTAGTTGCAGTACAGGGTTCAGACCACCCATTACTCAACCACCGTTATCTTGTAGCAACCACTTGCGACTGGGTGGCTGGTGAAACACCGGCCACCGGAACCGCTCTTAAAGCAAAAGTTCGCTACCGTCAGCCAGAACAGCCTTGCATCATTTTAAAAGAGCACGAAGGTAACATTATCGTCGCTTTTAATGAACCTCAAACAGCCATCACTCCGGGTCAATCCATCGTTTTTTATCAAGGCGAAGATTGTCTGGGCGGCGCGATTATTACCGAGCGCTACCATGAGTTGGAAATGATTCCTGAATATGGCAATCACAACAGCGAAACCTCTTTAACCCAAGCGGAATACGTATGAACCAAAGTTACACGGATCAAGATAAAGCCATTGCGCTAGTTGGCATATACCAAGTCGCTCAACAAGTTTTCGATTTAGCGACCACGGGTAAAACCGACTCCATAGCTTTTGAAACCAGTATCAACTCTTTGTTTTGTGAAAATCCGAACGACACCCTTGATGTTTTCGGCGGTGACGTTATGAACATTCAAAAAGGCGTCAATACGCTATTAAGCCAAATGAGCTCAAATCAAGCCGAGCAAATCCGCAATATTGAAATCACTAAATATGTTTTAAACCTGATGATTTTAGAAAAAAAGCTTTCTGATGACAGCGATGCGCTTAGCAAAGTTTTCAAGGTTATTGAGTCTGCTCGTTCCAGCCGTGAACACTTTGGCGAATTTCACGAAAACGTCATCGCAGCGCTTGCCCGAGCTTACACTGAAAACATCAGTCCGTTAACGCCCCGCATTATGGTCAATGGTGCTCACGGTCATTTACAAAACCCGCACATCGCCAACAAAATCAGAAGTCTGCTTCTTGCAGGCATTCGAGCATCGATGTTATGGCGTCAGGTAGGCGGTAGTCGCTGGGGGCTATTATGGTCTCGTAAACGTTACTTACGCTCTGCGCAAACGTTACTGCGTACAACCCCAACCTCTACCGAGTCGCCTTACTTCGAAAAAGATTCGCAAGACAAGCAATAGAAACAACAAGAAAGGCTAAGCAAGATATGTCTGATGTAAAAATACAAAACCACCCTTCTGAAAATGAGCTGAATTCACTCGGTGTTTTTCAGTGGCCTATCTGGGAAAAAGAAACTTCAAGCTTTCCTTGGCATTACGATACCGAAGAAGTCTGCTACTTGCTCGAAGGTAAAGTCACCGTGCATGCAAACGGCAAAACTTTTGAGTTTGGTAAAGGCGATCTAGTAACCTTTCCGCAAGGCATGAGTTGCGAATGGATCATTCACCTTCCAGTTAAAAAGCATTACCAATTCAGATGAAAGAACATTAAAGTTTTAGTAGCGAAATCCAAATAAAAAAAGCGCCTAATGGCGCTTTTTTTATTGTTGTCAAAGCCGTTATTTAATCTTCTGATAAATCGGTTTTTTCTCAATTTTAGCAGAAGAAACTAGTGCCTGAATTCTGGCTTTAACTTCAGCATCACCCAACACACCGACAACAGACTCTTTCAACTGACTCAACTCTTCTTTATCGCTAGGTTCTTTACCTTTTTGAACACCTGTCACTTCAATCACAACAGAATCCCCTGAAGGTAACTGATAAGTTGAAAACGATGGTTTACCATCTTTAGGCTTAGGTGCTTTGAACAATGCCGCCGTCAACTGAGGCAATACCAAACGGTTTTGACGATCCAGCCAATCCGTTTGATGATAGTCAACACCATCACGAGCCATGGATTTCAGTGACGCGCCAGATTTGACCTTATCCAGAATACCTTTCGCCAAATCTGCAGAAGCTTTAACACCAGCTTCTTTTCTTAGAGATTGTTCCACTTCGTCTTTGACGTCATCAAATGCTTGTTGCTTAGCTGGAATGACTTTATGAACTCGAATCACAACCGAAGAGGTTGGAGACAATTCAATCGAAGAACTGTTATTACCCTTCATAACTTCATCAGAGAATGCCGCCTTAATGACTTTAGGGTTTTGCGTCAACCCATCAACACCACCGGCTTTTGAGAAAGGTTCTGACGTTTTCACATCCATACCAACCGCATCCGCTGCAGGCTCCAATGTATCAGGTTGCTCATAAGAGATAGAGTTCAGCTTATCCTGTAACTCGAAGTACTCTTTTTCAGCCTGTTTCTTACGATACATCGTTTCCACATCCGTTTTCACTTCCGCAAAAGACTTAGTGCGCTTAGGTTCGATTTTTGTCAATTTAATTAGGTGATATCCAAAGTTCGTTTTCACTGGCTCACTGATTTCATTCACTTTCATCGCGAATACAGCCTTATCAAACGCTGGTACCATCATACCTTGCTGGAACAGACCTAGGTCACCGCCTAATTTCGCAGATCCTGGGTCTTGAGAATACTTTTTCGCCATTTCTGCAAAATCTGCGCCTGCAAGGATTTGTTTGCGAATGTCCTGAATTTTTTTCAATGCCTGTTCAGCGTTGGTTTTCCCATCAATACGAATCAGGATATGGCTAGCTTGTCTTTGCTCAGGTTCAGTAAACTGATCTTTATTGTCTTGATAATAGGCTTGCAAAGCGTCATCAGTCACTTTAATTTTCTTGGCCAATTCGTCCTCAGATAACAGAACATAATCAATGCTGATTTGCTGAGGAATCACATATTGCTGCTTGTGCTTATCATAGTAACTGTGCATTTGATCTTGAGTAATCTCCGCCATTTTCATCAACGGCTTTTGATCAATTCTCAAATAATTCATTTTGCGTTGCTGATATTGAAGATCCACCAACTGCTTGAAAAGACTTTCAGGTGCCATCTGAGAAATAGAAGTCAACTGACGACTTTGGTTTTCAAGCAAGAAATCGCGTTGCTCTTGCTCAAAGCCACCTACAGTCAATCCATTGCGAGTCAGGATGTTTTCATAAGTCGCTTGGTCAAACTTTCCATCTTTTTGGAAAACTTTTGCAGATTGAATAACCATCGACAACTCGGCATCGGTAATTGCCATATTGTGCGATTTTGCCCACTGCTCCACCACTGATGACTCGATCAAAGCGTTCAAGACTTGATCTCTTAACTGATCATCTTTTACGATTTGATCATACATATCGCCAAACTGTTGCTGCAAACGCGCTTTTTGGCGATGGTATAATTTCAGAAAATCTGTTGCAGTAATGTCTTCACCATTCACGACTGCTACAGCTGTTTTTTTCTCACCTTGTGCATATTCCTGAATACCGAAAAGCGCAAATGTGATAATAATCAAACCTACGATGATCCACGCAATCCATCCTTGCGCGCGTTCTCTAATGCTTTGTAACATTACGGACAACCTATTTTCTGATGTAATTAAACTTGAAAGTGGCTATTTTATCAGGCTATTGACTGGGTTTCATATTAATTTCATTGATATAACCTTACAGTCACTGCTAAGTACAAATGTGATAAAATTACGTAGTATAAAAGTGAAATAAATGCACTCACAAAGAGTCAACAGACTATGAATAAAATTCTTTACGTAGATGATGCCCCTTCCATGAGGAAGCTGGTTGAAATGGTTTTGAGTTCGGAGTTCGAACTCACCTTGGCTTCTAATGGTCAAGAAGCACTTGATGCAACCCAACAAGAACAGTTTGATGCCATTATTTCGGACATCAATATGCCCGTTATGAACGGACTCGAATTTCTCGAAAAGGTTCGAGCAGAAGAAAATTACAAATTTACACCCGTGTTAATGATGACAACTGAAGCCAGTCGCGAAATGAAAGACCAAGGCAAAAAGCTAGGCGCCACGGGTTGGATTGTAAAACCTTTTGACCCTGCCAAGCTACCAGGTATTATCCGAAAAGTGATTTGAGGCTAGGTAAAAATTAACTACCCAACCTGGCAGATTTTCGTGTTTATAAAAAAACCGCCAAACGGCGGTTTTTTTTATTTCGGAAGGAGATCACTCAAGACTCAAAAGGGTCGCTTAGAATCAAGGTCTCAGCACGGTCAGGGCCGGTTGACAAAATCGCAACAGGAACACCCATCTGTGCTTCCAAAAACTGAATGTAGGTTTTCGCTTCTTCCGGCAATGCATCCCATGAAGCAATACCGACAGTTGATGTTTTCCAACCTTTCAGCGTTTGGTAATGAGGAATAACTTTTTCATAATCTTCTGCACTGCTTGGCGGCAAAGTTAACTCTTTACCATCACTCAGATAGTGTGTGCAAACTTTGATTTCATCTAAAGTATCTAGTACATCTAGTTTCGTTAGGCACACACCCGTCAAACTATTGATTTGGGCAGAACGGCGCAAGGCAACCGCATCAAACCAGCCACAGCGTCTTTGACGCCCGGTAGTCGCGCCAAACTCATGTCCACGTGTTCCTAGAACCTTTCCGATTTCATCGCCTTCATCGGTGTTCTTGTCGTAAGGCAATTCGGTTGGGAAAGGTCCTGAACCTACACGCGTCGCATACGCCTTGGTGATACCCAGAACATAATCCAGCTGACAAGGCCCCACACCACTACCCGAAGCCGCACCGCCCGCTGTCGTGTTCGAAGAGGTAACATAAGGATAAGTTCCCTGATCAATGTCCAACAAAGTGCCTTGCGCCCCTTCGAACATCAAGTTTTTCCCGGCGCGATTATATTGGTCAATCATGTTAGGAATATCTGCCAACATCGGTAGAATCATTTTTTCGTAGTCAGCACATTTTGCCCACTGCGTATCGAAATCGACAGGATCTGTTTTGTAGTAATTGGTCAGCATGTAGTTGTGATAAGCCAGTGTAGACGCCAACTTTTCCTTAAACGTCGCCATGTCTCTCAAATCACCGGCACGCAAGCCTCGGCGAGCAACCTTATCTTCATAGGCTGGTCCAATTCCGCGTCCTGTGGTTCCGATTGCTTTTGAACCACGTTCCTTTTCACGCGCCTGATCCAATGCCACGTGGTAATCCAAGATTAATGGACAAGCATCACTGATTTTCAAACGCTTGCTGACTGAAACCCCTGATGCCTCCAATTCACCAACCTCTTTTGCAAGAGCTTGTGGGCAAAGCACCACGCCATTTCCGATAAAACATTCAACGTCTTCACGCAAGATACCGGAAGGAATTAAATGCAACACTGTTTTCTTGCCATCGATAACAAGGGTATGGCCGGCGTTATGCCCACCTTGAAAGCGAACTACCGCAGCTACGCGGTCTGTCAGCAAGTCAACAATTTTACCTTTACCCTCATCGCCCCACTGGGTTCCGACCACAACGATATTCTTTTTTGTCATTTCTTTCTTCTTTAACTCAAAGGAACTATTTCTGAACAAACTGCCAAGCGTTATTTTGCTTGGTCAAGTACTCGCTACCTGTAGGAATCTCAGACAGCTCGTAGTAGCGTTTTACAATGACGCTTTTTTTCAATTTTGAAATTTCTTTCACCAACTCAGGATCAGCTTCAATCGGTGCGTACACCACCTTTTTTTCAACAACAGGTGGGCAATCCAACAGGTCTAATGTGCTGCGCAAATCCAAGCTAAAACCAGTTGCAGGCTGCGCTGCACCAAAATCCGATGCGATTTCATCATAGCGACCACCCTTGGCAATCATATACAGTTTCTGGCCTGCTGAATAACACCCAAAGATAACGCCTGTGTGGTATTCAAAGCCTCTTAAATCGGCTAAATCCAAATGAATACCTAACAAATCGGAAGCCACATTGAAATAACCGACAACCAGTTTCAAACGCTCGACAGATTCATCCATTTTGGCAGACAGTCCAGACAATAATGTCTCACTTTTTGCCAAAACATCATCAGCATCACCACATAGAGATAGCAAGTTTTCAAAAGCATTTTTCAACGCACCTTCTAGGTTCAATGCCGCTGTGAACTCATGGTATTCAGGCACGGCTTTTCTCACTAGAATGTCAACCAACTGCTGCGTTTGCTTCTTATTCAGTTGCGCCAGTCGCATCAGCTCTTCTACAATCGACACATGACCAAGACTCAAGGTTAGATCATTCAAACCTAGTGCCCTAATTGAGCTCAACATCAAAGCAATCACTTCGATATCACTTTCTACACCTTCATGACCAAACAACTCAGCGCCAACTTGAATGGGACTACGAGAACCTTTTGCCTTATTGTTACGTGTTTTGAGCACTTCACCAAAATAACACAGGCGAATAATCTGATCTTTATTCTTTAAACGGTTGGCAACGATGCGTGCTACCTGTGGGGTCATATCCGCTCTGACACCCATCATTCTTCCTGACTCCTGATCGGGAAAACGGCAAGTATCAATCGCGAGGTGGCGTGCAGTCCCGGTCAACAGAGAATCTGTATATTCCGCAATAGGTGGCAGTATCAAATCGTAGCCAGATGATTCAAAACCATCCAACAGCTGGCGTCTGTAATACTCCAGCTTCTTCGCCTCTTCAGGGAGAAGATCTTCAATACCATCAGGGGTAAACCAAATATTTTGTTGCATTGAACTCTTTCTTTCTTTTTAAAACGATTCGCCTGAGAAGACTAAACTTCTAGGCAAGTAAAAATAAAATCACCATGCCGATTAACAAGCTGAAAAAACCCATTAGTCGTATCTTCTTTTCGTCCAACTTCACAGCTTCCGACATCATTCTTTGCCAAAAATGTGGAAAGACAAAAGGCATTAAACCTTCGAAAATAAATACCAGCGCGATCGCGCTAATCAGCACATTATCCAACATAAATCCCTTCCACAAAAAAGGTGGTCTAACACCACCTTTTTTACTTAAAACTTAATTGATTATTTTTTCTGTTGGTTAAAGTATTTAAAGAAATCCGACTTAGGATCAACCACCATCACATCAGACTTATCTTTAAACGCTTGCTGGTATGCATTCAGACTTTGATAGAACGCATAGAATTCATCATCTTTAGTATAGGCTTTAGCATAAATGTGGGCTGCTTTAGCATCCCCTTCCCCGCGAATCGTTTCGGCATCACGGTAAGCATCTGCCGAGATAATTGTGCGCTGTCTGTCTGCATCGGCACGAATCTTCTCAGCTGCCTCAGAACCTTGAGAACGCAAGTCTTTTGCAACACGGTTACGCTCAGCTTCCATTCTTCTGTAAACAGAGTCACTAACATTTTGCGGTAAGTCTACACGCTTGATTTGAACGTCAACTAAGTCGATACCGAAAGAACTAACCGCTTCAGCAGTTTTCTTACGAATATCGCTAACGATTAAGTTTCTATCTTGTGAAATAACTTCCTGAACAGTACGGCTACCAAATTCAGCTCTCAAGCCATCTTTGATAATCTGTGCCAAACGCATATTTGCCAAGCGAATATCACCGTTCATTGTTGTGTAAAAACGCTTCGCATCCGCAATACGCCATTTCACAAATGAATCAACGATCAAGTTTTTCTTTTCACTGGTCAAATAACGCTCAGGAGCAGCGTCTAACGTTTGTAGACGTGCATCAAAGCTACGTACATTGTTCACAATCGGCATTTTAAAATGCAGACCAGGCTTGATATTACTCTCAACAATCTCACCAAAGCGGAATAACAGTGCTGTTTGCCCTTGTTGAACCGTATAAAGTGAACTGATCCCCAGTAGAACTGCGGCTGCAGCGATTATTAATAAAATGGCTCTCATCTTAACGCAGCTCCCTTGATCTTAACAATTCACGAATATTTGTCCGTGGGTCTGGACGCGTTTCCTGAGTTGAAGTGGTCGGCTTCGAAGAAGAAACATTTTCAGCGGGTTTGAAAGGTACTTTTGCTGAGTTGCCAATCATCTTATCCAAAGGTAGATATAGTAAGTTGTTGCTTGAACTAGATCCAACAAATACTTTTGATGTCGCTTCAAGCACATTGGTCATTGCATCAATGTATAGACGCTCACGCGTTACCTTCGGCGCTTTTTTGTACTCGGCAACAATACTGTCGAAACGGCTGGCTTGCCCCGTCGCTCGTGCAATCACAGAGTCGTGATAAGCGCGCGCTTCTTCAATTTGTCTCGCTGCGTTACCTCTTGCCTTAGGCAGGATATCATTCGAGTAAGCTTCCGCTTCATTGATTAAACGCTCTCTGTCTTCACGCGCTTTTACAACGTCCGCAAAAGAGTCTTGCACCTGCTCAGGTGGCTGTGCATCCTGTAAGTTAAGAGAGGTAATGAACAAACCGGTTTCGTATTTATCAAGGTTCTTCTGAGTAATCACCTTAACCTTATTAACAACCTCATCACGTCCTTCGGTCAGTACAAAGTCCATTGTGTTCTGACCAACCACTTCACGTAGCGCACTTTCAGTCAGTGCACGAAGGGTCATATCAGGATCGGAAACATCGTAAAGATATTTTTTAGCGTCGCTGACCTTATATTGAACTGCAATTTTGATATCGACGATGTTTTCGTCTTTCGACAACATCAAAGATTCGGAAGGTACGTTTCCATCTCGACGCGAATCGGTACGGTAACCAATTTCAGCAGTACGGATACGATCAACGTTGACAAGCGTCACACTTTCAATCGGCCATGGAAGATGCCAATGTAGACCGGCTGTGGTTTGCCCAACATAGGCACCAAAGCGCTTAATAACACCTCTTTCTGGAGAGTCAACAGTATAAATACCACTCAGCAGCCATACAACAATGGCAACAATCACTGCAACACTGATGCCTTTGACATTAAAGCCTCCGCCCATTTTACTCCCTCCACCACCGAGGAAATTTTGCAGCTTTTTAAGCAGTTCATCTAAGTCAGGATCGGGTTTTTGTCCGTTAGGCTTATTAGGGCCGTTCGAGTTATTTCCCCATGGATCTTGTCCTGGTTTACCGGGCTCGTTCCACGCCATTCTTTTCTCCAGAAATTGAAATAGATTCGATATTTTAGTTTCAATGACCACAAATGTCATCAATTATTCTTATTTAAAGCTAGATTCGGCTTATTAACTCTGTAACTCAGCAACATTCACTTCCGGCCAGCTTTGAATTGCCTTCCATTCTTGCTCGGTTAAGCTCATTGTAAACTGGCTATTTCCTTCATCATCAAAGCCCTCATCCAAAATCGTGCCTAAAGTGTAAAGTTCAGCACGACGTTTTCCTGCAGTTACATCCAACGTCAATTTAACGGTAACAAACTTGCCTCTAAAATAACTGGCAACCGCATCTAGCATCAGCTCTATGCCCTGCTCGTCTTGTGCGGATATCCACACACGCTCAGGCAGCTGTTTGTCATTCAAATCAACATGAGGCGCAACCGGAGGATCCAGTAAATCGATTTTATTGAACACCAGCAACTGAGGGACATCTTCTGCTCCCACTTCTTTGATGACATCCAATACATCAGCAATCTTCTCGTCACGGTGAGGATCAGACGCATCAACCAAATGAATCAACAAATTGGCTTCGCTAGTTTCTTCCAAAGTTGAGCGAAACGCTGCCACCAAATCATGCGGAATATGACGAATAAACCCTACCGTATCCGCAAAAATAACCGAGCCAGCGCCTGGCAATCTCACTTTTCGCAAGGTTGCATCCAAGGTCGCAAATAAGCGATCTTCCGCATAGACGCCGGCTTGCGTCATTTGATTGAACAAAGTCGATTTTCCGGCATTGGTATAACCAACGATGGTAACCGTCGGCATATCCGACTTTTTACGCGAACGTCTGCCAAGTTGACGCTGATGACGAACTTTTTCAATGCGGGTTTCAAGCTGCTTGATTTTGCCTTGAATCAAACGTCTATCAGTCTCTAACTGAGTTTCCCCTGGCCCTCTGGCTCCGATACCGCCCTGACGATCCAAGTGAGACCAGCCCTTCACCAGTCGGGTTGCCATTCGCTTAAGTTGCGCCAATTCGACTTGCAACTTACCTTCATGTGAACGGGCACGTTGCGCAAAAATATCCAAAATCAAGCCAACACGATCCAATACCTGGCAATCAAGATATTTACTTAAATTACGCTCTTGGGCTGGGGACAAAGCATGATTCACAATTACCACATCGGCTTCATGAACCTCTACGGCGTTTTTGATTTCTTCAGCTTTACCCTTACCAACAAAGTATTTTGGATCAGGTGATTGACGTTTGGTGGTAATGAGTTCAACGACTTCAGCACCAGCAGAATCGACAAGTTCATAGAACTCTTCAAGTATTTCGCGGTCTGATTCTTGGTAAAAATCAACGTGAACCAAAACGGCTTTTTCAAGTTCACGTTGTTCGAGCCTTCCAAATAACTCCATGGTTATTTGAAAGCGCCTTTAAAGGTGGGATGAATTTGTATCGACAAGGAATTAAGCGTCTGCGGAGCTATCTGAAGAATCGAATTCGTATGCTTTAGGATCACGTGCAGGAACAATCGTTGAGATTGCATGCTTATAAACCATTTGCGTCACATTACTGCGCAACAATACGACAAATTGATCGAATGAATCGATACGACCTTGTAGCTTAACGCCGTTTACCAAATAAATGGCTACGCTGATTTTTTCTTTTCTAAGCGCATTTAGGTACGGGTCTTGAATCGGCAAAGCTTTGGTCACTTTTTTATTCTCCATGATTATTCCTTGTTTTCAGAGTTTTCTTGCATTATATATTGTTTGTATTTTATTTTCCGCCATGCGCGAATCCGTTCATTTAGAGGATTTGCGCAGATAGCTTGCAAAATCATAACATATCGGAATTGCAAAGGTAAACAGCAATCCCTTATAGACTAAATATAGATTCAAGCCTAAACCAAACATCCACTAAATGGAATTTTTCAATAACTGACAGGTTTCCGCTATTTGCTGTTCCAACGTTACCTCAAATGGGTCTAGCGTCAAATCAACCACTTCTTTTCTTAGCCATGTAATCTGGCGCTTTGCGAGCTGCCTAGTCGCCACAATAGCTTTATCGACAAATGTCTGATACCCATACTCACCATGATAGAAAGGCCAAGCCTGACGATAACCCACACTTCTCACTGATGGCAAGTCGGCATGAATAGAAGGAATCTGAAATAGGCACCCAGCCTCTGCCAAAAAGCCTTGACCAATCATATGTTGGAAACGAACTGCGATCTGCTCATGCAATTTAGCGCGGTCTTCTACCATCAAAGCAACCTTGACGAGATGAAATGCGGTCAACCCTTCGCTCTGTTCTGTTCTTTGGAGTTCGCTCAATGGCTTACCGGTCAACTCATAAACTTCCAGCGCACGCGTTAATCGCTGAGAGTCATTAGCATGAATTCTCTCTGCCGCTTCAGGATCAACCTCAGCTAGCCTTGCGTGCATTTCTTCTGGATTTGCTTCCCATGCTTTAAACAGTTTCTCTCGTAATGCTTCATCTGCCGACGGTAGCTTTGCCATACCTTTCTGCAACGCATTGAAGTACATCATCGTACCGCCTACCAGCAAAGGCACCCGCCCTCGCGAGAAGATTTCTGGAACAAGGCGATGAACGTCCGCAACAAAATCTGCGGCAGAGTAACTTTCGGTAGGTTCCATAATATCAATCAAATGATGAGGAACTTGTTGCAACTCCTCTGCCGTCGGTTTGGCGGTACCAATGTTCATTCCTCGGTAAATCAACGCCGAATCCACACTAATGATTTCAACAGGCAAATATTCCGCTAATGCCATAGAAAGACGACTTTTGCCAGATGCTGTCGGCCCCATAATTGCCAAACACTGCTTATTTGCAATCAGTGACGCGACTTCTTCAGGTGAAAATTTCATCTCCTTACTGCCCTCTCATGAAAAGTGAGTCCAACTGTTCCATAGAAAGCTGCACCCAAGTCGGGCGGCCATGATTACATTGTGCCGATGCTTCTGTTGCTTCCATATCCCTTAATAATGCATTCATTTCTTCAAGAGTTAATTGTCTATTCGCCCTAACGGAACCATGACACGCCATAGTCGACAAAATCGCATTGATTTTCTCCTCCACAGCCTGAGACTCTCCCACCACCGCAAAATCTGCAATCATGTCATGAATCAAATTTGTCACATCCGATTTTGCCAACAACGCCGGCACGGCCGTTACTTTCAACTGCTCAGGACCAAACGGTTCCATCTCAAAACCTAAACGCTGAAAATCCGCTTCAAAAGCCTGCCAAGTCTTTAATTGAGAGCTTTCCATCGCAATCACAATCGGTACCAACAACGGCTGCGAAATCAGACGGTCCACTTCCCACTGTTTTTTCATACGCTCATAGACAATACGCTCGTGTGCAGCGTGCATATCTACCAACACCAAACCCTGCGCATTTTCAGCAAGGATAAAGACCCCTTTTATTTGTGCTTTTGCATAACCCAGCACATGAGGTGTTTGTGCATTATTTCTAGACTTTGCTTGAGGTTCATGACCGCTCGCCACTTCCGAAAATGCAGACGAATAGTTTGGCTGATAATTCGCCTTGGACTCAAATACAGATTTGGATTCAAAAACATTTTGCTCATTTGCCACCGGTGCAGAGTCATAACTTTGAAACGACATGGAAGCTTGATAACCCTGCTCTTTTACCGCGTCCTGAGGCATATTCAAAGGCTTACCCGGAGCGTTACCGACACCTACAGGTTTGGTCACAACTTCACGAACCGACCGACGTAAGAAGTCATATACCCAACGCCCATTGGCAAAACGCACTTCGTACTTAGCTGGATGGACGTTGACATCCACCATGTCGAAAGGAATTTCAACGAACAACAAATATGCCGGATGACGGCCATGATAAAGTACATCTGCATAGGCTTGCTTCACGGCATGAGACAACAACCTGTCGCGAACGATACGACCGTTCACAAACAAATATTGCATATCGGTCTGCGCACGGTTAAAAGTGGGATAACCCACCCAACCGCTCAATCGAATATCTTGCGCTTCAAAATCCACATCAAAACTCTGCTCAACAAACGGCGCACCCATCAAATGCTTCAACCGAACTTTTAAAGCCGGCAAATCTTCTGCCGCCTGCACTTGGCGAACAACGCTGTTGTTATGCGCTAGCTTCATTGACACATCAGGGCGACTGAGCATCACTCGCTTGACCAACTCGTCAATATGTGAGAACTCGGTTCTCGGGGTTCTCAGGAATTTTTTACGTGCAGGCGTATTGAAAAACAAATCACAAACTTCAATACAGGTTCCAACTGGGTGCGCCGCAGGTTGGATATCTTGCCAACCAGATTCACCTTCCCCAACCAATTTCCAAGCGTGCTTATCTTGATAATGACAGGTCGTTAAAGTAAACCGAGAAACAGAGCTGATACTCGCCAAGGCTTCGCCACGAAACCCCAAAGTAGAAACAGCAGACAAATCTTCGTAATTGGCGATTTTACTGGTGGCATGTCTGCTTACCGCCAACATCATTTGTTCCTTGCGGATACCACAACCGTTATCCACTACGGTAATACGTTTTTCGCCACCCTCTTCGATGTAAATTTCGACGTAATCTGCCCCCGAATCGAGTGCATTCTCCAACAACTCTTTTACCACTGAAGCGGGTCTTTCAACCACTTCACCGGCAGCAATTTGATCTGCCAAATGGTTAGGTAAAAGCGCAATTTCTCTATCAAATGATCGTGATGAGTGCATATCTAAAGCGTGAAGTGAGGATTCTTTTTGCAAAACGATTTAAGCCAAATTCAAAGTTAATGAAAGTCCAAAAGATGCAAGCAATTATACAGCTTCTAACCTTGAAATAATATGTGATTAGCTGCCTACCGCAATGCGGATACTTTTTCATGAGGCGAAAAAAAAGACCGATAAACGGTCTTTAATAAAGAACTCGATCAGGACAAATGATCGAGAAGCAAGACCTCGACGCCCCAAGGGGATGGGGTTAGCCGAGAATACTCAGGAGTTATTATTCTTACAACGAGGCAACAACGCTATCCGACACCGGAATACGCAATCTTCTGCCAACATAAAGCTGGTCGGCTTTTTTGATTTTGTTGATTCTCTTCAACTCACGCGTTGAAATCTTGTAGTTTGCGGCAATTTCAGACAATGTATCGCCACGCTGAACACGATAATGCAAATAAAGCTTTTCACCCCAACGTGGTTCATCGCCATTATTGCGAACGAACTTTGTCACACCCATAGCAATGGAGCGCGCCATTTTGTCTTGAAAACGATCATTCGTCAGCTTTCTTGCTTCTGATGGGTTAGAAACAAACGCTGTCTCAATCAACATTGAAGGCATATCGATTGACTTCAATACCGCAAAGTTTGCCGCCTGCACGCTATGCTTATGCAACTTGACCGAACGACCCATTGAACCCAGAACCGCTCTTGCCAATTTACGGCTTGCACGAATATTGGCTTCACGAGACAAGTCAGACAACACAAACGCCACGTCAGAATCACGTCCTTTCAACTTAATATCGTTCAAAGAGGCATTTTCAGACTTCGCAAGAATACGTGCCATCACCGAGCTTGCGCCACGAGTTGACAACACATAGACAGACCCCCCTCTCGCGCTTCTGTCAGGGAAAGAGTCCGCATGAATAGAAATGAAAATATCCGCATTCATCTTGTGCGCCAAACGCACACGTTTTGCTAACGGAATGAACACATCACGGTCACGCGTTAACACCGCATGCATACCCGGTTGATCGTCAATGTATTTTTTGAGTTTTTTCGCCATTGCCAACACGACATTCTTTTCATAGATGCCGTGAATCCCTATTGCACCAGTATCTTTACCACCATGTCCAGGATCAATCGCTACAATCAAATCTTTATTTTTTGGGTCAAACACCGAGCTTCCGGCATTCATCACATCTTGCGTGTTTTGTTCTTCAGCAATATCTCTTGCCTTAGGATTCAGTTGTTTTTTGTTCTCAGCTACCTGAACCTTCGGCTTGGCAACGGCTGGTTTAGCTTTCACAACATCCTTTTTGACGGCAACCTTGATCGGTTTAGCAGGCTTAGAAACAGTTTTTACTTTCGCTACCTGCTTAACTTGAGGTTTTTTGACAGGCTTAACTTGTTTTTTAACGGCAAGGGTTTTAGCTTCTGCTTTTTTTACCGGTTTTGCTTTTGCAACGACTCTTTTAGCCAAAGTCTTGGTGACATCTACCACTACTCGTTCCGCGCCTGATTTGTTTTTACCAAGCGTAAAATAGCTGTACTCGTAATTTTTTCTTAAATCCAATACCACTCGAACCTTGGATTTTTTGTCATAAAGACGAATTGATCCCAATCTTGGATCAAGAAACTTCATTTTTTTGAAGCTGACATCGTTTTTTGCTTTGTAGAAATCTACGACGATACGGGAAGGATTTTCCAACTTCCTGATTTTGAAGGAATGATTGTGTTTGATATCGAAGACAATGCGCGTTTTTTCATTGGTCTGCCCCACGCGAATCTTCGACAACGTTGCCGCTGCCATGGCGTTTGACGTATAAACCAATGCCAAAAACATAATCAGCATCGCGATAAAAGATGACTTTCCGTGTGACTGCATTTTTCTGGTCATGGCATTACCCATCGTTTTTCCATATTACTTCATTCAACACCTTGTGAACCAAATACCATGCCAGAATTGTTCATCAATTCCGCCAGATTTTTGACAAGACGTCCACCTGTATCCGTTACTGGGGTGATCGTAAAGAGCCGCCCCGCCTCGTGTTTATTATCGTCGTCAACTTCAGTTGCATGCTGCAATTGCACAACAAGATCCGCACCTTGCAAAACACCTTCTCCTTTTGACGGCCATTCCACCAAAGAAAGAAAGTGGGTTTTCAATAAATCTCGAATTCCTAAAAACTCAAGTTCTTCCGGGTCACAAAGTCGATACAAATCAAAATGATGTATCTCCCCCAAAGGGCCTTCGTAAGTTTCTACCAGCGTGTAAGTCGGACTTTTCACTTTTTGTCCAGGTAGAAAACTTTGTATCAATGCTCTGGAAAAAAAAGATTTTCCTGCACCAAGATTCCCTTCCAGATAAATCACTAAACCATCGCTAATCTGAGTATCTACCCAACCTGGCAGATTTTTCAATTCTTGCGTATGTTGGGTTGCCAGTATTTGCAACGACTCCGCAAACAACTTTGCCAATTTCTCGGTTGCCGATTCATCATCAAGGCGTCCGGTTAAATTTTTTATCAATGCTTGCTCGGGTGTTTGCATATTTAAATCGTCGTGTATTTTCACAGAATTCTCCCTGCAAAATCCCCATCAAAAACAAGGCTAAATGACTTAATACGCCATCTGAATGCAGAAAAATTCAATAAATACAACAAAGTAGCTACTCTGAACCACTCCGTTTAAATTCTAGTTTTATAGTTATTTCAATGAATTACGTATCATTCTATAGAAATTGTATAAAAAAGAAAGCCTAAAATGAACAAAATTTTATTTATGATGCTTTTTTGCAACACACAATCCTTCATTCAATGATCCTCAAACACGTTAAAATGAGCGCAATACTTAGCGCTACAGAGAAAACATTTGCAAACCATCACTCACACCCAATTAGTGACCAAAATAAAAGACTGGGGGAAAACCTTAGGGTTTGCGGATGTCGGTATCACGTCAATCGACCTGTCTGATTATGAAGCGACCTACTTCAATTGGCTGGGAGAAAACTTCCATGGTGAGATGCAATATATGGCCGCACACGGCACGAAACGCACTCGCCCTTCTGAGCTTGTGCCGGGTACACAATCCATTATCAGTGTCCGGATGAACTACTACGATGCCGACGCCCATTCGCCTATTGAACAATTGCAAACCAATGACAAAGCCTATGTCTCTCGCTATGCGCTGAATAAGGATTACCACAAGCTCATGCGCAAGCGCTTGCAACAGCTAGCCAGTAAAATCCAACAAGAGGTGCCGGACTTTACTTACCGAGCCTTTGCTGACTCGGCTCCCGTGCTTGAGCGCCCCATCGCTCAACAGGCAGGGCTGGGTTTTATCGGCAAGAACAGTTTGATTATCCACCCCCACGCTGGCTCTTGGTTTTTTCTGGGCGAACTTTATTGCAACCTTGACCTGCCAGCAGACCCGCCTTTTGAAAAACAAGGCTGCGGTCCTTGCATCGCTTGCATTGACGAATGCCCAACGCAAGCGATACTGCCTAACAACCAAGTCGATGCCCGCCGCTGCATCTCTTACTTGACCATAGAACACCAAGGTTCTATTGATGAAGCATTGCGCCCGCTGATCGGCAATCGTATTTATGGGTGTGATGACTGTCAATTGGTTTGCCCTTGGAATAAGTTCACCGACCCCACAACCGAAGATGCTTTTAAAGCCAAGCAAATCAAGGCAAAACATCCACTGGATGCTGCAACACTTCTGACATTACTGAGCTGGACTGAAGAAGAGTTTTTAAATCACTTTGAAGGGTCACCCATCAGACGGATTGGGTTTGCACTTTGGCAAAGAAACTTGTGTATTGCGATTGGCAATGACGACTACCGACCACAAAACATCGAAGCGCTATCGGCCTTAAAAACAGATTCAGAACTGGTACAAGAACACAGAGACTGGGCGATTACCCAGCAAACACAAAAGAAACAGCAACAGGCACAAACGCAAAAATCTGCCAGGTTGGGGGTATTTACCCAGCAAGGTAAGCCAGCTGTCGCCCCCAAGTATTACCTGCCGAAAAAGCCTCGCTAAGCTTAGCCCTCACAGCCCGACTTGGGAAGAAAACGATACTTTGCGCATCTTGACATAAACCGTCAGCAACAATGAATACACAAAGGTCGTTAAGATAATATTGCCGAGAATAATCGCTGTGAATAAATCTTTATAGGCAAAAGTTTCCGGCAACATATGCACCATCAAAATAGACAACCCGCCTTTTACCCCGGCAAACGTCAGCACCACCCACCAGTCGAAGGAAATGGTTTTCATCGACTCAATTCGGTGAGAAGTGTTTTTGAATCGCCACATCATCAATGCGCGGATCAAGCTGGTTGCAACAAATACCGCAAGAATCTCTTTCCAGTAGCCCAACAAACAATGCAAATCAATAATCTCACCGATAGAGATATATAACAGCACGTTTGCCAACAACGCGGCAAACCCCAAGAACTGCACAATAGATGGATGATTTTGATAAGTGTCGTTCAAGTGCGAGAACAGTTTATGCCGCAACCCCGGACGATTTGCATGAATGTTCAAACGAGAGTCTTCCGACAAAATCGCGGCGTTCATCACCACCATCGACACCACCAGCGAGAAGATTGCCGCCACCTCAAAATACTCAGCAAACTCAAATGACAAATAGGCGACCAACAAAATAATGGCGGTTTCCGTCTGCGCACCATTAGAAAGTTTAAGCAATAAGATACCCACCACGCCGACAACCAACCCCACCAAAAATGACGTAATGATTGTCACCACCGAGAACACCAGCACTTCGCCTGCCGTCATTGGCTGTGCCAACATGGTTAACGCAATACCAAAAATCACAAAGGCTGTGGCATCGTTGAACAAAGATTCGGATTCGGCAATGAACTTCAAATGATTCGGCAACCGAAAATTGCTGAACACGGCGGAAACGGTCACCGGATCGGTCGCCACCACCATTGCCATCAACGCCACCATGGCAGGAATGCTCAAATCATAATGGGGTAAAATATAGGCCTTGAGCACCACCCCTAAAATCACCGATGCAACCACCACAACACCAGCGGTCAACACCACACTCAGCCAGTTTTTCTTAAGCTGGTCCGGTTTAAGATTGAGTACATCAGAAGAAATCAGCAGCGGCAACATCAGCATCAGCATGGAGTCAAAAGTCGAACCTTTCAGTTCTATGTGATAGCCAAACACCGCAAACAGCAAAACCACGGAAATCAAAGTCACTGGCAGAGGAATCTTGAGGCGCTCTTGCGCCACCATCGATAACACCATAAGCCCAATCACGATTAGGCCGATTTCAAGAAATCCCATAACTTACCTTGATTTTATTTTGAAAACTTAAGATAAATTTCAAGCCTTAAACAGCTTAAAAACTTAAAGACGGTCGAAGATCGAGCCTTGAGATGCCGTAAAGAACTTCTCATACAAGCGCGAGGCATAAGTATTGGTCATGCCCGCGATATAGTCGGAAATGACTCTTTGCTGCGCCCTTTCAGACTCTGCACGTTGATATTTTTCATAGGTATTGCGCGGCAGCAAGGCTTCCGGGTTGGCGCGTAACGACTTGAACAGGTCAAGCACAATCAACTGCCCCTTATACTCCATACCTTTGACTTCCGGCAAAGTAATGACATGCACGTAAACGAATTTTTTTAACAGCTCCAATACCGCCATTTCCGCTTCACCCAATCTAGCCTGATAGCGCAACAATGGGTGCTCGAAAATCTCATTTTCATCGACAAAAATACTTTCGACCATAATCCCCACCATTTTACTGATGGCGTGTTTACGGTCTTTGGAACGCGGGCTGAACAACATGGTCGTCATCTCATCCCCCCAAAGTGCATAGCGTTTGAAGACCTCGCTTTCCATGACTTCTGTCTGCCATAGATCACGAAGCACCATCCCCATCGCTACCGCATCTTCCAAATCATGGATGCCATAAGCAATATCGTCCGCCAACTCCATAATGGTGGTGTCGAACGCTTTATACTGTGTTTTATGGAAATCATTTTGAAAATGGTTTTCGTTGGAAACCAATTTCGTGAAAAGTTCTTTATCCTTATCCGAAAACAAGCCCAGCACCCACTCGAACTGCTCACGTTCTTCTTGGTACACACTCGCTTTCGGCGGGTACCAACGGCTCATATCCAGGGTACGGAAATCAAACGCATCCGCCTGATGAATGCGTGCTTGATAATCGATGCTTTGTGTGACCACTTCGTCATAGATGGCAGGATATTTCAGTACACCCAAAGTCGCACGGCGAGACAGGTCAATACCGTTTTTCGGCGTATACTCCCCCAATCGGGAAAGGATGCGCAAGGTCTGAGCATTGCCCTCAAAGCCGCCATGTTTACGCATCATATAGTTCAACGCCACTTCACCACCGTGTCCATAAGGTGGATGCCCTAAGTCGTGCGCCAGACAAATCGCCTCAATCAAATAAAACGATGGCAACCAATCCATATAGGCTTTACCGTCACCCACCGTAATCAACTGCTCCACCAAACCGGAACCGATTTGCGCCACTTCCATCGAATGCGTCAAACGCGTGCGATAAAAGTCGGACTCATTCAAACCGAAAATCTGCGTCTTCGCCTGCAAGCGACGAAACGCCGCCGAGTGAATCACTCGCGCTCTGTCTCGTTGATAAACGATACGCGCAGGACGGGATTCCTCGTTATCCAAAAAGTTGGTATAACGCTGTGTCCAATCAAGCTCTTGTTCGTGTGCGGAAATTGTCACGGATGTTCCTTTCTTCCAAAGGGTCGGTGTTGCGAAATTAAAGTATGCCAAGCATTTGTGCGTTCATCATACCGATTTTACGGTCATTCACCAAAAACTTCATACTTTGACGCAGGCTATCTTTCCTCAAACCCTCTGCCAGATTGACGATTAACGAAAATTTCATTCAAAAATCTGCCAGGTTGGGGTAAACCATGTTTAAATAAAAACTCAAATGTCTTTAGAACATTTTCACATAAAATAAAAATAGAGTCTTAAACACGCATTCATGATGGATATAGGAGATTTCTCATGAAAACAGCAGTACTCGGTCTATTCTCTTTTTTAATGCTGACGATCACTTTGGCATCCCTCTCGGGTTGCGAAAGTAAAGAATACACGGACTGTAAAAATAGAGCCAGCACCTTATGGGACAACACGCAAGGTGGTGACCCGCACAAAAATGATGCCTACTGGGCAGCCATCAAAAATTGTAAAGAAAAATACCACTAAGACTACAAAATAATCAAGCGAACCTATGTATCACAGCGAGAAATTCAACAGCATCTCCCACCTTGTCGGTACCGTACTTGCCTTAATGGCATTTGGTTCGCTGATTACTGTCGCTGTTCAACAACAAAGCATTCCCTTATTCATTGGCTTTCTCACTTTTGGTTTAACCTTGGTTTTGCTCTACAGCTTTTCCACGCTTTACCATAGCTTCAAACATCCTTTAGCCAAACGCATTTTCCAAAAACTCGACCATATTTCCATCTACCTGCTCATTGCCGGTACCTATACCCCTTTTACGCTGGTAACGCTCTATGGCAGTGGCGGCATTTGGCTACTTGTAGCTGTCTGGTCACTCGCCGCTATCGGCATCACGCTGGAGTTGGTGATTAAAAACCGCATCGAGTGGCTACAACTCGGCATTTACCTCATTATGGGTTGGCTGGTTGTTTTCGACTTCGGCGCACTCAAAGCCGCCCTGCCAACTGCCGGCATCTGGTGGCTTACCGCAGGCGGCCTCGCCTATACCATCGGCATTATCTTCTATGTGTTGGACGACAAAAACCTACTCAAACACGCCCACGGCATTTGGCACCTGTTTGTCATTGGCGGCTCCTTCTGTCATTTCATCACCGTTATCGCTTACGTTAGATAATTCTGCGTGCTAAAATACCCCATTCCAAAACGGGGTTATTTCTGATCTCCAACCCTGTTATTTAACCTGTTACTTTAGAAATTAATTTAAAAACGAAAAGAGTCTTTCCTTAGAATGAAAACCTCAAACTTATTGCTCGCCACCACTCGTGAAACCCCAGCCGACGCCGTTGTTATCAGCCACCAATTGATGTTACGTGCAGGTTTGATTCGCCCGCTTGCCGGCGGTCTATACAACTGGCTACCGCTAGGCTTGAAAGTGCTGCGTAAAGTCGAGCAAATCGTCCGTGAGGAAATGAATCGTTCCGGCGCGCAAGAGTTGTTGATGCCTGTCGTCCAACCGCTTGAACTATGGGAAGAATCCGGTCGTGCCCAAGACTACGGCCCAGAGTTGCTTCGTTTCAAAGACCGTCACGATCGTGACTTTGCATTAGGTCCAACCCACGAAGAAATCATCACTGATTTGGTTCGCAAGGAAATCCGCAGCTACAAACAACTGCCAGTGAATTTCTACCAAATCCAAACCAAATTCCGTGACGAGATTCGTCCACGTTTCGGTGTGATGCGTTCACGTGAGTTCATCATGAAAGACGCCTATTCTTTCCACATGGATCGTGACAGCCTGCAAGAAACCTATGACGAAATGTACGATGCCTACAACCGCATCTTCACTCGCCTAGGGCTAGATTTCCGTCCAGTACAGGCTGACACAGGTTCTATCGGTGGTGATGGTTCGCATGAGTTCCACGTATTGGCAGAGTCAGGTGAAGACGACATCGCCTTCTCTACCGAGTCAGACTTTGCCGCAAACGTTGAGTTGGCAGAAGCCCTAGCACCAAAAGGCGAGCGTGCCGCGCCAAGTGAAGAACTCACTAAAGTAGAAACCCCAAACAAACACAGCATTGAAGAAGTGTGTGACTTCCTACAACTTAAGAAAAAGAAAGTCCTAAAAACACTACTGGTTAAAGGCGCTACCGAAGCCGCACCTGTGGTTGCATTGGTTGTGCGTGGCGATCACGAATTAAACGAAATCAAAGCCGAGAAATTGGAATTGGTTGCAGAACCTTTCGAGATGGCGACGGATGAAGAAATCAAAGCGGCCGCAGGTTGTTCTGCTGGCTCTATCGGCCCGGTTGGTTTGAGCATTCCTGTTATTGTTGACCGCACAGCCGCCCATGCTAGTGACTTTGTTTGCGGTGCCAATGAAGACGGCTTCCATTTAACCGGAGCAAACTGGGACAGAGACGCTACCCCTACTTTGGTGGCAGACATTCGTAACGTCGTTAAAGGTGATCCAAGCCCATGTGGACAAGGGAAAATCGAAATCCGTCGTGGTATCGAAGTGGGTCATATCTTCCAATTGGGTAACAAATATTCCACAGCCTTGAACGCAACTGTATTGAATGAAAATAGTCGTGCGCAAGTATTGGAAATGGGCTGTTACGGTATCGGTGTCACCCGTGTGGTTGCCGCTGCCATCGAGCAAAACCATGATGATAAAGGGATTATCTGGCCGGAAGCACTAGCCCCTTTCCAAGTGTGCATCGTGCCAATGCAAATGCACAAATCACCGCGCGTAGCAGAAGCCGCAACCAAGATGTACAACGACCTTAAAGCCAAAGGCATTGAAGTGTTGTTTGACGACCGCAACGAACGCCCAGGTGTCATGTTTAACGATATGGAGTTGATTGGTATTCCTCACCGCATCGTCATTGGTGAACGCGGTTTGGATAAAGGCGAGATTGAATACAAATACCGCCGCGATGAAAATGCGCAAGATATTCCAGAAACGGAATTTATGGATTTCTTACTTGGAAAACTAAGCGGTAACTAAGAAAATAAAAGCGGCTCTTTAGCCGCTTTTTTGTTAAGTTCCTGAAAGAACCAAACATACTTTCCTAAATCATAACTTAACAAATATGAAGTTATTGGCTTCATATCACAATGGGAGGACTTCATGGCAGAAGAAACAAGTAAGGTACAAATAGCTATCGGTATTTTTTTATTGGCAGTATTTGGTGGAATAATTTATTGGCTTGTAGTTGCGCTCTGGAACTGGTTTACCTCATTGAATTCTGACCTAGCGGTTGGAATGCTAACTGCCTCCTCTACAATAATTGTCGCAACAATTACATTAGTACTTGGACGATATTTTGAACGTGTAAAAGAAACAGAAGCACACCTGCGCGCGCAAAAAATTGAAATGTATGATGCATTTTTAAAAGAGCTTTTTTCTATGATGCATGGAGAAGATGGGAGTGAAGATAAAGACTTGGTTCCATTTCTCCAAGAATGGCAAAGAAAGCTTGTTGTGTGGGGTGGCCCTGGTGTTCTAAAAAGCTTCATCGAATGGAAAGAATTTATGGCTTTTTCCGAACCATGCGCAAAAACGGTATTTCTTATGGGAGACTTTTTTAAAGAAATGAGAAAGGACATCGGCCTGTCAAATAAAGGACTTGATAGTGGACTTTTCTCTCACTTGATACTTCGCCATGCAAGTTTATTTTTAGCAGAAGCTAAAAAGAATCCTAAAATCACCTTAGCCGAACTTTCAAGAATAGAGGAAGAACTAGGTTTGGAATAAAAAAATATGAAATTATCTGGACCTAAACGAGATCTCAAAATAGCTGCTTTAGAAATTAACAAAATGAAGCAGACGGAAAGTTTTGATGAATTTCAAGAAAGCTGGGAAAACTTCTTATTTCGGATTGAACGTTCTTGGGAACTAACGGAAAGAAACTTAAAAAGTAATGAAGGTTTTACTCAATGGTACAAGCCATACACAATTTTGAGAAAGAAGGATCCACTGCTTGTTTTTCTTAAACAAGCAAGAAATTCCGAAATGCACTGCATTAGCTCGACCGTTACCAAACCATTAAAAATGGTAATAAAAGACAAAACAGGAAATGGTATTACTGTTAACTCAATATCATCAAAGCTTGAATCAGGAACTCTAACAATTAATATCGATAGCCCTGATATTTTTCCAAATGTATCTCTAGATGTAATTCCAACAAGCCCTCAATTAACCCGTTTTAAAAATAGAGGTAAATGGTACAACCCTCCATGGCATCACTTAAAAGTGAAAATTATGGACTTGCATCCGGTATCTATAGCTGAAATGGGGCTTACTTTCTACAAAGCTTACATTTCTGACGCAGAAATATTTCTTGAACAAAACAACTCCAATAAAACAAATTAGACCTATGCCTTTTAAATATAAAATGAAGTATATTCAGCTCTATCACATACTTTCGCATAACAACCATTATTCCACCGTAAGATAAGTCAAGTACGACACACTCTATATTGAGGGTTAAATGCCATGTCCAAAACTTTTACACCCAGAATGCTCTCTCTGATTACCGGGATTAGTTATTTCATTATTTTCTTTGCAGCGATATTTGCCAATTTCTTTGTGATTGAAGCGTTACTGAACAATCCTAAACAGGCGGTTCAAAGCTCCCCTCTTTTTATTAGAGCCGGCACCTTGGCGTTTATGATTACGGTGATTTTCGATATCGTCATTGCCTGGTCGCTTTATGAACTTTATAAAACGCATCCTTTATCTGGTTTAGCGGCGCTGTTTAGAATGGCGCATGCCATCATTATGGGTGTAGCAATCTCTGCCCTGCCATTCGTGTTCTCCTCAATTTCAGGTGAAGAAATCCTAAGGTATGTGAGTGTTTTCAACACCATTTGGCTGATTGGACTTTTCTTTTTTGGCGTGCATTTGATTTTATTGGGTAATATCATTGGTCGGCCTAAAATCATCGCAGTGTTTTTGGTGATCGCTGGCTTCATGTATATGCTGGATACTGCCGCACATTTCATGTTGTCTGATTATGAAACTTACGCCTCTATTTTCCTTGCACTGGTAGCCATTCCGAGTATTTTCGGTGAGATGTCTTTCGCAATCTGGCTGCTGATTAAAGGGGGCAAAAATGTGCAAAAGGCTAATGCCTATTAAATCAATGTAGTGAAATTGAACTGGTAAACGTAGGTTGTAAAAAATGTTGTTGTTTCTATGTGGGAAAATGGGCGCTGGTAAATCCACCAAGGCGGTTGAATTAGCAATCGACAGCAATGCGGTGCTTCTTTCAGAAGATGAGTGGCTTGAATCTTTATACCCCAACAAAATTCAAAGCTTGGAAGACTACGTAAAGTATTCGAATAGATTAAAACCTTTGGTAAAAGCCCTTGTACAAAATATGCTCAATACGGGCATGACCGTTGTGATGGATTTTCCTGCTAATACTACGAAACAGAGAGAGTGGTTCAAGAGTATATTTTCAGAAGTGGGTGCAGATCATAAACTGATTTACTTGGATGTACCCAATGAAGTCTGTTTAGCGCAGATTGCTAAAAGACGAATAGAACAGCCTCAACGAGCAGCAACAGACACGGAAGCTATGTTTGAACAGGTAACAAAGTATTTTGTTGCGCCAACTTCCAATGAGGGCTTTAATATAGTCACAACAATCAATGGCGTCTGCCCCCATTGATGCAAAACGATGGGATAAACCATGCCTGAGATTGAATTTTCAAAAGAAGAAACTGCCGTTATCATCAAAAAAATACAACTTTATTTTCGTGAAGAATTGAACCAAGATATAGGACAGTTTGATTCACAGTTTTTGCTGGATTTTTTCTCGGAAGAAATCGGCTCCTATTTTTATAATCGAGGCCTTTACGACGCGCAATCCATTCTTGAAAAAAGGCTGGATGATATTGGTAATGCCATTTACGAACTTGAAAAAACCACAGAATTTAGCAGATAACACTCGACCTAATCCATCAACCTATCTCTTTCCAGGAGGAACACGATGAAACCTGTCTCAATCGAAGCCATTCAAGTTCACGGATTGGTGGTTAGAACTCGAAATGTCGATGAAATGAACCCGGAAACCTCGAAAATTGCCCCTTTATGGCAACAGTTCTGGCAAGATGTTGCGCCATTACTGGACGAACAAAAGTCACAGGTCTACGGTGTTTATTACGATTACGAGTCTGATGCCTCGGGCGAATTCAATGTGATGGCAGGTACTGACTTTTTGACTAACGACAATGCGTCTCTGAAACCCGTCACTATTGAAAAAGGCAACTATCTGGTTTTCGTAGGCAAAGGTGACATGCCGCAAACCGTTATCAACACCTGGGCCGATATATGGGCATATTTCTCTGCCGATAACTGTGAATATCAGCGTGCCTACACCACAGATTTTGAGCTTTGGAAAGGCGGTGATGAAGTTCACATCCACATTGCCGTGAAATAGTTCTCGCCAATAAAACAAGGAGCACCCAATGAGATGGAAAGGCATTCACCATGTTGAGTTTTCAGTACTTGAATATGATAAATCCATAGCGTTTTTCGACAAGCTCTTCGGTTGGCTCGGATACACCAGCTTCTGGACGCTAGATATCGGCTATCGTTCTACCTATTACATGGCACGTTTCCCTTTCTTTCACAGTTATATCGGCATCCAACCAGCCACTAGTGGAGAAAAACTCAAATCCGACGAGCACCAAACCGGCATTCACCACATTGCACTCTGGGCAAAAAACCGCAAGGAAATCGACCGTTTTTATCAGGATTTCTTACTGAAAAACAATATTACCGTCACCGATCCGCCAGCTGAGTATCCAATCTATACACCGGGTTATTATGCGGTGTTTTTCGACGACCCTTATACCGGCATTCATTTTGAATTGGCGCACACGCCTTTACTGCCTTCCATCGGCGCCTATCACCGCTGGATACAAATACTGAAAAACATTTGGACAAAACACCCGGAATGGAAGCAACCGCCTTGGAAAGAAGCCATGCGCAAACTACCGTCCAGAGATGAACAACCCTAAAGGCTCGCCCGGCCTAGATAATAGGAACAAATCATCGAGGTGAAAGTAAAATTAACTCTCCTCTTCTCCGCCCCTGTTAACTCTGAGAGATGTTACGATGATGGCTTCGGTATAATTGCAGGAAAAAATGGAAATAATTCTTCTTAGACATGGAAAGCCCATTCTTCCATCACTTAATAAGCTCAATGCATCAGACTTCCAAAAATGGGTGCAGAAGTACAACGCTTCAGGCTTATGCCCTTCATCCACACCCTCTGAGGGGGCAGTGAACTATGCAAGTAGATGTAAAGCTATTGTGTGCAGTGAATTACCAAGATCAATAGAGTCTGCCATGGCATTAAATGCAGAAAAAATTGTGTTATCTGATGCCATTTTTAATGAAGCAGGTTTGCCAGTCGCTAATTGGTCTACATTGAAATTATCGCCAAAAATTTGGGCTGTTTTTTTCAGGGTTCTTTGGTTACTAGGTTATTCGAGAAATTCCGAGTCATTTAAAGAAGCAAAAACAAGAGCTGTTAATGCCGTCAAAAGACTTTTGGAATTAGCTGGCGAGCACGAACAGGTGTTATTTGTAGGTCATGGTGTTTATAACCGAATCTTAGCGAATGAATTAAAGCGAAACGGATGGGTAGGCCCAAAGAGTCTAAGTTCAAAGCACTGGAGCTATGGCGTTTATAAGCAGGAATAATCTTCAATGACAACAAATCAATGGTGTCAGAGTCAGATTAAATTCTTACCTATTGGATTTAAATAAAATAAAAATAACTTTCCCCATCTTTCTCATGTACAGAAAATACAAAACTTGCTTAGCTTGTTAACTGAAAAATCTCCCCCTCTTTCAGGAACTGTTTCCAAATTGTTAAATCCACCATTAATCATTCAATAATATTATTATTTTCTTTTATATAACAAAGATATAACGCATAAATTTATTCAATCAATTTGCCATTAGGATTATGTATATTATTAATAACCTACTTGAATAGTAGGAAATGCTAAACGAGAAAACTAATTGCGTATCACCAATTTGCACGATGCAAATAAAGGAGAAGTTTATGCCGCAAGTAATTTCATCTTCACACCTACATGACCATTATCTTGAAAACGGAGAACACCTGATTTCGCATGATGCGAAAGTCTCGGATATCGGGGTATGGTTGAAAAAAGCCTGGGACGATATTCCCAATGCGCCGAGAGAGTCTTTGTTCTACGGATTTGTAATGTGGTTCGCGATGTTTAGCGTTTTCCTCATGTTCCGACAACAAGCGGTGATGATATTCAAGTATGCGACCTTTTTTGTCATGCTGTCTCCTTTCTTAGCGACAGGGCTTTACTATATTGCTCAACAATTGGAGCAAGGCAAACGCCCTAGTTTGCGTGAATCTATCACTGCTTGGTGCAGCAACACCTCTGAAATTTGTTCTTTCGCTTTAGCACTGGGAATGATTACCGCAGCGTGGTCGCTAGCAACACCACTGATTGCAGCACTATCTCAAGCTGGCAGTCTGTTAATTATCAACCCTGATGAAGGCTTAATGGGCTTTTTAAAGTCTGAAGCAGGTCTGAACTTTTTGGTGTTCTTTATGATTGGTGCGGTGATTATCTCCGCCTTTGTATTTAGCATCAGCGTCATTACTCTGCCTTTACTGCTAAAAGACCCCAAAGTAGGCGTCATCAGCGCGATGATTTTAAGCTTTCAGGTCGTGATGGAAAACAAACTGGTGATGTTTGTCTGGGCGTTGACCATTGGCGCGTTCTTAACCTTAGGACTTGTCACCCTTGGGTTTGCAATGATTCTGATCATGCCCCTACTCGGTTATGCCAGCTGGCATGCGTTTAATCAACTAATCGAGTTCGATAACGCTTAATCATTCAAAACACTACGCGCCGCCATTACAGATGGTGGCGTGTTTTACCTCCACCACTTAAATTCCCCTCCCCCCAACCTGGCAGATTTTCACTAAATATTCGTTCACTATTTCACAAAGTTTTGATGAATGTTAATGAAAAGCTGACTGATCTCTGAAGATGCTGCCAACCCTATTTTCTGTATTTAAATTTGGCGTATAGTGAAAGTGAGTGAAAAACTTACTCGAGTTACTTTTTCTCATTTAATGCCACAAAATTCAGAGGTGACGTATGAAAACACAACTGATTGGAATATTGTTCGCAGCGGCCTTTAGTACGGCTGCTTTTGCAGGTGATGACTTAAGCTCATTTAACTTCCCAACACCGGACTCTGCCACAGGTGCCGGCTTTGAAAGCTGGGCTAAAGACGTTTTAAGATATGGAGGCCCGGGTGGAGGGGCACTTGCTGGCGAAGCCATCGCCTGGGTCAATAAAAGTAAACAGATCGATAAGTAATCAATAATTGGGGCTAGCGTAAAGTGAAATTCAACATTAATTGAATCACCCACTTTACGCTAACTCTAAACCAAACTCGCATTGCGCTAAACTATGCAAATCTAATAGTTTTTTATTGCAATGGTACCCAATGAATATCACCACATTTTCCAAACGCGTCGGATTAAGCCCTCATACCATTCGTTACTACGAAAAAATCGGTTTATTTAATCATGTTCAACGACTTGCAAATGGACACCGCCATTTCACTGAAAAAGATATAGAATGGGCTAAGTTCATCCAACGACTAAAAGAAACAGACATGCCCCTTGTTGAAATTCAGCAATATGCCAAATTGCGATCACAAGGAAATACCACTCTAGAATCCCGTCAAACATTGCTTGAGAATCACGCAAAAGCCCTTCAAACAAAATTAAACGCGCAGCAGCAACATCTAAAAAAGCTGAATGAAAAAATTGCTTTTTACAAAGCTCAAACTATCCTAGAAAATAACCATTGACTTAGAGTTAACTCTAAGAAGTAGACTGCTCCTGAATCAAAACAAAGGAGTATTCTAATGAAAAGCACGTCCAACGAACGATTTGAACGCGGTTTAAACAATCTCAATAAAATTGATGGTGAAGCAGGAATAAATGTCATCAATTCGCTCAAAAATATCTCACCTGATTTGGGGCAATACATTATTGAATTTGCATTTGGTGATATCTATAACCGCCCTGCTCTCGACTTAAAATCGCGTGAAATTGCAACAATTGCTGCGCTAACTACTTTAGGAAATGCAACTCCACAACTGAAAGTTCATATTAAAGCTGCTCTGAATATTGGCTGCACCCAGCAAGAAATTATTGAGGTTATTTTACAAATGTCCGTTTACGCAGGCTTCCCTGCTGCTTTGAATGGAACCTTTGCGGCTCAAGAAGTATTTGAAGAATGCAAATGAAGTTAGTCTTCAATAAATATAATCTTTATTTAACACTTATTTTTAAGCTCAAAACGCAACAACAGAGCAATCTATAAACGACTTCCCTCCCTAAAATACTGATGTTTTAAAAGTAATTTAGGGGTTATTCACCTTTTATAAAAGACCTGGCTTTTTCATAGGCTTCTTTAGAGTCTTCCTTTGCTTTTTCGTAGGCGTTTTTAGAATCTTTCCTGAATTTTTCTTTTGCGTCTTTGGCGTTATCCTTCCACTCCCCTTTGTGATCATCAATATAATCTCGGGTTGTATGATAGGCATCTTTGGATTCTTGCTTGATCTTTTGCTTAACTTCCTTGGCATCTTCAGCAATGCCTGCGTAGGCGTTAACACTTACTATAGCTAGAAAAACCGAAAGCAGCATAAAACCGTTTTTTTTCTTCAACATAGATACACCTTGTTTTTAATTTTGTTTGAGCAAGATGATACAGAGTATTGCTCAATATCTCTATAACCTCCTCACTCAAGGTTCAAGCACATCTCTAGCTTATCTCACGATTCTTTTTACCCCAACCTGGCAGAAATTTTACTTGTTAATTACCTGACAATCTTTATACTAACAAACGTTAGTTAGTTATATAAAAGGCACACTACTATGGATAGAGTTATGAACAAGGTTTGGGTTTACTGGTTTATCACCGATATTTTGCTGATATTGGATGTCGGCGGTTGGCACTATGGCTTGCCTTTGGCAACAGCGTTAACGGTGATACAAATTGTCCATTTTTATGCAGAGAGCAAATCATTATTGGCTTTTCCGGTACAGGTGCGCATCGCTTATACCCTGCTGCTGATTGCCTTCTGGGCACCAATGGTTTGGATACTGTATTTTGTGATTTTGGGCACAACTGCCATGGTGTTGTTTGATTACTGTTTCTTGGCGCGATTCATGTCTCTCATGCCGTGGAATCACAATGAACGCTATTCGCTTTCAATGATTTTTCGCACTTTTTTCAGCAAGCCTATCTCTGGTTCGGTGCAAAAAATTTAATTCTTCTCAAGGAGGCAACGATGTCTTGGTTTAAAAATACTTGGTTTAGAGATCCCAACGAGGAAGTTCTGTTTATCAACGACACGGCGGTGCGTATCCGCGCGGGAATGATGCTGGCGATTCCATTGTTTATGGCATTGACATTATTCGATGTCGCTTACACTTCGCCTTGGATTGTAAATGCAAACAGCATCGAAGACACTTATGAGGTGAATGATGCCTCTCAGATCATCTACTCGGGCGAAATGACCCGTCGCACTTATGATTACACAGTGCAAACGGCATTATTGTTCTATGGTTTGTTCGAGTTGCTTGCGGGAATGTTTGTCTGGACATCCCGCCTATCGCCCACCATTCACCTGTCAAACTACCTGGCGCGCAACAAGCGCGCGGAATGGAAGCCACTCACGCCAAAACGTTTTGCATGGAGTTTGGGCATTACCCTAGTGACATTGTGCTTGGTGTTTTTCAACCCGGATGTATTCGCCAATTGGGTCAATGCATTGTTTGGCGCCGAGCTGTTACCGACGACTTATAACTACATTCCCTATTGGTTTCCGGTGAACCTAGTTTGGGTTTGTATCGCACTCATGTGGTTTGAAGCTGTACTTGGCTTTTGTTTAGGTTGTAAAATACACAGTCTATTGGTTTGGATGGGCATTATCAAAGAACCCTGCTATGCTTGTCACAATATCGATTGGGATGAAATTAGACGTAAACACGAAGCGACATAATTTGAATCAACTTAATACAAAACGACAATCAGAAAATACATGACAACAAACAACACGCAACAACGCATCTTAGAAACCTCTGCCGAACTTTTCGCTGCTAAAGGCTATGATGCGTTGACCATGCGTGATATTGCTTCGGCATGCAATATCAAAGCACCTTCGCTATACAATCACTTCAAAGACAAGAGCGAACTTTATCGAGCGTCGTTAAAGTATGTTTTCTGCAAAGAAGACAATGTACTGATTGCTTGTTTGTCTTCCAACCTTCCTGCCGATGAAAAGCTGGATGAATTCATTATGCTCGCCTGTAAGCAAATGGTGAGTAACGAGACGTTTCGCCAGTTATTTATCCGTGAGCTTTTGGAGCAGGATGAAGCACATCTAAAATTTCTAGCGGAAGATGTTATGTCCGACACTTGCCATGCCCTGCATGCCGTGTTTACCGAGATTGATCCCAACTGTGATCCACACTTTTTGACCACCAGTTTGATGGGGTTACTCTTCTTTCACTTTCAAGCCAACCCGGTGCGCATCTACTTGCCGGGCGGCAGTAAAGAAGCCCAATCAACCGAGTATTTGACTAAAAACATTCAGCAATTGATGCGTCATAGCTTGAATGCAAATAACTAACCGCTTTTAAATCCCAAAGGAAAGCCCATGTTTGTGGTGATATTGACCTATAAAAGACCGATTGAAGACGTTGAGCAGTATCTTGACGAACACATCACTTTTTTGGATGCACAATATGATGCCGGCGTATTCATTGCCTCCGGTAGACGCGTGCCGAGAACCGGTGGTGTCATTCTTGCCTCCGGCGTTAATAAAGAAGCACTCATGGCTATACTCGCTCTTGACCCTTTCTTTCGTGAAGGGATTGCCGACTACGAAGTACATGAATTCATTCCTTCCAAAATGCAATCTGGCTTCGAGCCTTTCGTAAAATAATCAATCCAAATTTTCATCCGTTCAATCTTTTGAAAGCATTTTGTCATTCAGACGCGTTATGATAAACGCCAAAAACAACACTGGATGAAATGATATGAACCCCCATCAGAATGAAGTGCTGAGTAAAGTTCCAGAAGTCACCCTTGTTTTCTGGATCATCAAAATATTTGCAACCACTTTGGGTGAAACAGGCGGCGACGCGGTTTCCATGTCTTTAGGACTGGGCTACTTGGAAAGCACCTATATCTTTGCTGGCGTGTTTATTGTTGCCGTTGCTGCACAAATCTATTCAAAAGCATTTCATCCAGTCATCTACTGGATTACCATCATTGCCACCACCACGGTCGGCACCACCATGGCAGACTTTACGGACCGATCTTTAGGTATAGGCTATGCAGGTGGCTCGACTATTTTGTTGTTGCTGCTTTTGAGTTCACTGTTCATCTGGCGTAAAACACTGGGAACGGTTTCCATTAACTCGGTCAGCTCCCCTAAATCCGAAGCTTTTTACTGGCTGACAATTATGTTCTCGCAAACATTGGGGACGGCGTTGGGCGACTGGGTTGCGGATACGCAAGGTTTGGGCTATGAAGCGAGTATCTTTATCTTTGGTGGTGCACTGGCCTTGATTGCTATCGCCTACTTCAAAACCAAAATTTCACACGTGGTGCTCTTCTGGTTAGCGTTTATTTTGACACGCCCACTGGGTGCGGTTGTCGGTGATTTCCTAGACAAACCAGTGGCGAACGGTGGCTTGGAATTGAGCAGATTTTCAGCAACCGCCACCCTCTTGTTGCTGATTATTTTCTTCCTGATCGCCTTCAAACAACGCGCAGCGAAAAGTAGTCACTAACCCCAACCTGGCAGATTTTTCGAGAGATTCAGCTTCTGATATCTCTCGAAAATAGGCTGCCAAGACTTGCTGCGCCTCACCCAAATCCAATTAAATTAATTGCGTATTAATTGCTTAAAATTGTGGTCACAACTGGCTTCATAGTTTCTTCATGATTTATGGCGCAATAAAAAATTTTAGCCTCGAATTTTCCATCTACCCCTCTCATTTAAACTATAGTTTCAAACGTTGAAACATAGCAAAAATACTTAAATCAAGGAGGGTCAGCTTTGTTAGTCAAGGACATTTTTTCAGAAACCATCCAACTGGTAAAAGAACATAAATTAGAAATTCTCAAAAATACTATTCTTCCCATCGCCCTGTTAATGGGGTGTTTTATTTTATTCTTGAGTAAATTTCAGGGAATTATGGCCTTACCAAAAGACCTTATCGGAAAAGCCTTTTTACAAATACTGGGGGACAACCTGCTATACATTCTCCTATTAGTGTTTCTGTATATCCGATTGCTCATTAACAGTTACAGAATGGCAATACTAGGAACATCATCCGTCAGTAAATTTGGACTCTATTTACCCGGCATGAGAGAGTTGAAATTCATGGGTTATGCCCTAGGCTTAACTGTTATCTATATTCTGTTGATTTTGGTTTTCAGCCTATTATCAAGTGTTTCCATGGGCTTCGTTAGTAGTAGTTTGGCTAAACTATTCCCTTTCATTGTTATGATTGCCGGTTTAATCATCGGACTTGTGCTTTCCGTCAGACTCTACTTGGTCTTTCCAGGTATTGCTGCCGACAAACCAACTAGCTTTTCGGATGCTTGGCGTATGAGTAAAGGGTATGTCCTTAAAATCATGGTCATTACCTTTCTCTTCCCTTTTGTCACCAGTTTTGTTGTCAGCCTAGTCATCAAGCTAATTCCACCTCTGAACGACTTCTTAACTTATCATCTGGCGGGGCAATTAATGACGGGGGGTGTTAAGTTATTGTTCTTCGTGTTCATGGCAATTCTGATTGGCATGACATTCAAAACCTTAAAAACAAAAAACGAGATGCAGGAGATTGACGGGTAAAACAATTTTTTATCAGAAGTTTTTACTCATTTAATTTTCAAAAATATCTCTAAAATAAGCTACCGGCGGTTTACCCAGCTTCTTACGAAACATGGCGATAAACGCGCTGGGGCTGTTATAACCCAAGTCAATCGCAACGTTAGTCACCGATTGCCCCTGCCCTAGTCGATCTATTGCTTCAATCAAGCGTAACTGATTGCGCCATTGCCCGAAATTCATGCCGGTTTCCTTGTTGAATAGTCTTGCCAACGTTCGACTGCTTGCTCCAACATAGGATGCCCACTCTTCCAGAGTTCGGCTGTCATCAGGATTTTGGAGCAGTTCACCGATCACTTTGTTTAGTTTCAGATCTTTTCCCATCGGTAGGTGCAAGATTGTTGGCTGTGCTTCTTTGAGCGTGTCCAGAATCACCTGCATGATGCGGTATTCACTGGAGTCCGGTTGATAGTCATTTCCGATTGAAACGGCCTTTAAAATCAACTCTCTCAGCAAAGTAGAAACATTAAAAACACAAACGTTTTTGGGTAAGCCTTCTGTTGCCGTAGGATCAATAAACAGATTACGCACCGACACCTTATTGACTGCCAGAGTCTCATGCATGACACCGGATGGAATCCACACTGCCTGAGAGGGCGGCACCAGCCAAGTGCCTTCAGCGGTCAGCACTCTCACTACGCCATTAATAGCGTAAATCAACTGGGCTCTGGGATGGTTATGAAACCGCGTTTGTCTCGCTTTTTGCATTTCCACAGCGCGAGCCAGCACCGGCCGGTTTTCATCCAGATAATAAGAAGCCGGAGATGGCGGCTCTATTGACGGTGATTCACTTGTCACTTTTTCGATATTCATTGTCAAATTGTAGCAAGACAGACCCCATGGTTTTCAAGAAAATACTCATAACCCATTATTTTGGAGCAAGACCATGTCATCTATCATTCAACACAAACCCGCTTACTTCTCTTTTTCAAGCTTAGTGACTTTGTTTGCTGCCATCTCCGGCATCGTAATCATGTTTTTCCCTATCTTGAATTTACCGTCCGAACAACGGCATGTCGCAGGACTGGGCATTATTATTATCAGCCTTTGGGCGACGGCAAAACTCCCTGAACACTTAACTGCCGTGTTGTTTTTCCTCGTTGCGATGTTGATGAACCTGGGCGCGCCTTCAGTGATTTTCTCAGGCTTTGCCTCTTCGGCCTTCTGGATGATTTTTGGTGGTTTGGTGATTGCATCCGCAGTAAAAAATACCGGGTTAAGTGACCGCATCGTCCACAGTGTGGCAGACAAATTGAACGGTAGCTATGCACGGCTGGTGTTAGGTGTCATTGTAGTGGGCATTTTATTGGGCTTTGTTATGCCGTCTGCAACTGCACGCATTGCCTTGCTGATTCCCATCATTATTGTCATGGCAGAAGGATTCGGCTTTCACAGCGGTTCAAAGGGCAGAACCGGGTTAGTACTGGCCGCTATTTTCGGCACTTTTTTCCCGACCTTTTCGGTGCTTCCGAACAACGTACCCAATATGGTTTTGGTGGGAAGTATCGAAACCCTTTATAAAATCGAACCACTATACGGTGAATACCTCATGCTACATTTTCCAGTATTGGGATTACTGAAAGCCTTGATGATTTGGGGATTGATCTTGTGGCAATTCCCGGACACCCCCAAACCTTATGTATCGCCCCATGAAACCAAACCGCCTTTCACCAATGCACAGTTCAAAATGTCGGTGATTCTGGCGCTTACCGTCGGCCTATGGTTAACAGATTTCATACATCATATTTCTCCGGCATGGATTGCGGTAGGCGCGGCCTTTTTGTTGTTGCTTCCCGGGTTTGGCTTAGTGAGCGGCAAACAGTTTAATGATGACATCAAACTGCCACCTTTTCTGATTGTTGCCGGGATATTGGGGTTAGGAGCTTTGTTGTCTAGCTCAGGATTAAGTGTCGTCATGGCCAAGCAACTGACACAGATATTACCCTTGTCTGCCGGGCACGATTTCATGAACTTTATGTCTCTGGCATTTATGGCAATGATGACATCAATTGCCACCACAACCCCTGGAGTTCCGGCTGTATTAACGCCTCTGGCGCAACAATTGGCACAGGCCGCAGGCTTGCCTTTGAACAGCGTCTTGATGACTCAGGTACTGGGGTTCTCTACACCGATTTTCATCTACCAAGTACCGCCACTGGTAATTGGAATGCAATTGGCAGGTGAAAAGATGATTCACGGCATGAAGCTGGTACTGATTTTGGCTATAGCGACGGTTCTGTTGCTGCTACCACTGGATTACTTCTGGTGGAAATTCCTAGGAATGCTATAAACCCAACACCCCAACCTGGCAGATTTTCTGCCAGATTAGGAGGCGCTCATGCCGCTTTGCATCAGTTGAATTTCATTGACGATTTTCAGCAATGCCAAATCGGTTTCGTGGTTCCAGTCCACCGCACAGGAAACCCTAAAAAAGTGATCGTACTTGTCGGTGGTGGAGAAAATCCGCCCTGGTGCGATGCTGATTTGATGGCGCATCAATCGATTCGCCAACTCGAAGGTATCAATCTTAAAGGGTAATTCTATCCACAATACAAAACCGCCTTTCGGTCGCGTTACTTTCGTACCAGCGGGAAACAACTTGACGATCGCAGCCGTCATTCGCTCTACGGCATAAGCATACTGACTATGGATTTTACTCAGGTAACGATCATATTTGCCGGATTGAAGCATATCGGCGACCGCCAGTTGCGAGACGGATGCCGTTGCCAGATTGGACACATATTTGAAATACTCCAACTTGTCGTAGTAGCGTTTAGACGCTACCCAACCGACACGCAACCCCGGAGACAAGGTTTTGGAAAAAGACGAACAGTAGATCACCCAATCCCCCTTATCAAACGCTTTCAGTGGTTTTGGTCTTGGGCTTTCATGAGAAATTTCTCCGTAAACATCATCTTCAATAATCGGAATTTCCCGCTTTGACAATAATTCAACCAATCGACGTTTTTTATCATCCGGCATGCTTAAACCCAATGGATTACTAAAACTCGGCACCAACACACAGGCTTTGACCGGCCATTGGTCTATCGCCATTTCAAGCGCCTCAATCGACATGCCGGTATCCGGGTCGGTGGGGATTTCTATCGCCTTCATACGTAAAGAGTGAATCACCTGCAATAAGCCGTAAAACGTGGGCGACTCAATAGCGATGACATCTCCCGGCCCCGCACAAGCCCTTAGTGCCAGACGTATCGCTTCCTGACACCCATTGGTAATCACAATTTGTTTGGCAGACACATCACAGGCGTTCCCCACCATCCGCCGTGCTATCTGCTTGCGCAACTCCGGCAAACCCGGTGGAAACAGATAGTCGTTCAATACCGCAACATCCTTCTTAGCGGCTTGTCTGACGGCTTGAGCAATCAACTGGGTTGGTAGATAAGACGCATCCGGCACTGCGGCACCGAACTGCGTCATGTCAGGATTGTTAGTGGCTTTGACCAGATGCAACACCATCTCCTGCCCTGTCACCACAGTCGGCACGGCATCCGGTTCACTTTGTGAAGGGCGGTCAATTTGTTCTTGATAAAGCCGTTTGACATAAAAGCCGGATTTAGGGCGCGCTTCAACATACCCCATGGCTTCAAGTTGGTAGTATGCCGACACCACCGTGGCGATACTCACGCCCTGATTCTCGGCAAACCGCCTAACTGGCATGAGTTTATCGCCGGGCTGATAAAGTCCGTCACGAATCTGTTGGGCAAGCTGAGTCGCTAATTTTTGATAGAGAAAATCCGTGTTCTCATTCGGTTTAGAAAGCTTAGGGTTCATTACACCATCCACATACCAGTACAAAATGTTTAAAAAATACCGGTACAAAATTATAGAAAAACAATCTGTACCGAAAAAATTTTATTTTTTTAAATCTGTATTTAATATAGCACGACCACTAGACTAAATCTCTATGATTTTTAAGGAAAAATGCAATGTCGCATTGGAAAAAAACAGGGTTGTGGTTATTCATCATTTCATTGTTACTATTTCTTTATTGGCAGGCATTTATCGACCCAAGCCCGCCTATCAGTTACGCACTGCGTGAAAACTGGTGGTGGAACATTCATTGATTGACTCAAAATAGGAACGGAAATGGAAGAGTTTTGTTGGTTTAACGGAAACCTTATACCGGTTGGCGAAGCACGCATCTCTGTGTTGGATCATGGTCTGCTTTATGGCGATGGCGTATTTGAAGGCATGCGCGTTTATCAGGCGCGCACTTTTAGACTGCGTGAACATTTGATTCGTTTGCAGCAATCCGCACAGGCATTGAAGCTGACGACTCCTTACCCTCTTGATGTTTTGACACAAGCTTGCGAAGCCTTGATTGCCGCCAATAAAATGGACAGCGGTTATATCCGTCTGGTGGTCACTCGCGGCGAAGGCTTCTTGGGACTTGACCCAAAAAATTGCGACACACCAAATGTTTTCATTCTGTATCGTGGTCTGAAAATGGGAGATGCAGCCATCCAACAGCATGGTGCTAAATTGATTACTGCTTCGGTTCGCCGTACCCCTTTAGATGTGCTTGACCCGAAAATCAAAACGCTGAATTACATCAATAATATTTTGGCTAAAATGGAAGCGAATCAGGCGGGTGCTGACGATGCCTTGATGTTGAATCACAGCGGGCAAGTTGCCGAAGCGAGTGCGGCGAATCTGTTTATCGTCAAGCATGATGTGTTGGCAACGCCACCCTGCGAAGCCGGTGCTTTACAAGGCATCACAAGGGATGCAGTGATGGAATTGGCAATCAGGTTAAATATTGCCGTCGAAGAAAAACCCATGACTCTGTATGATGTTTACAATGCAGACGAAGCCTTTCTGACAGGAAGTGGAGCCGAACTGATTCCCGTATCACAAGTGGATGGTCGCCAGCTTAAACACGCTGTCGGCCCTATGTTTTTGAAATTGAAGCAGGCGTTTTACGAAATGACGCATGCATAAATTTCGCACGCAAACTTAGAGGAAATCACCGATGACTCAGGTTGAAAACTTTCAATGGCAGGCGCACTACAATCAAGCAATGAATCAACAGTTTTATGCTGCCTGTGCCACCCTGTCGGATGAAGAGCGCAAGCGCGATATGAAAGCTTTCTTTGAGTCGATTCACGGCACCTTGAACCATCTACTGCTCACCGATAAGGTTTGGCTAGGCAGAATTGAAAACCAACCTTTTTCGGTGAGCAGTTTGCGTGAGATCCTGTATGAAGATTTTGACGAACTACGTGCCGAACGAGAACGCACGGATGAGCGAATCATGACTTTGATCGGCAAACTCAAGGAGCCGGATTTGAATCGCGTGCTTTCATACCACAGCATCATGACCAACAGCGCCCAGGCGTTTAGCCTTGGGCAAGTTCTCACCCACCTGTTTCTGCACCAAACCCATCACCGAGGACAGGTTTCAACACTGATTGGTCAGTTGGGCTATGACTTCGGTGAAACCGATATTCTCTGGGTTGAATAACTCTCTTACCCCAACCTGGTAGATTTTTATTAACGCTGTCATGATTTATCAAGACTTTAGCCATAAAGTTTCATTGCACCTCAATAATAAATAAGTAAACTCTAATATTAATAAAGTTAATAACTTATAAAATTAACTTATATTCTTATTTTGAATAATTATTTACCTGAGAGGTAATGATGAAAAATACAGTTTATGCAATTACAGCGACCGCAATCTTAGGTTGGTCACAAGCAAGTGTTGCTGGCGATACTTGGGCTTTTGATGGTAGTGAAGAAGAAATTACGCAATTGGCCAAAAAAGTCAATGCCATTGAAGCTTCAAAGAAAATGTACACGGAAGTGTACCAAAACAAAGCACTATGCTGGTCATGGGACGCCTGTGCAGATAAACCTCGCGTCTATGGTCAGGTATACGACACCTACAGTTTTGAATAAAACTTTAAGCTTATCTGTCATACTAACCTTGCCCCGTTTCGGGGCCTTTTTATATAGGGCTCTCCTCCCTTGGCATTACTTTTCTACCGGGCGTTTTTGTAGCTTTCTTTGCAGGGTTCGGCGGTGCATGTTTAGCGCTTGTGCCGTAGCACTGACATTACCGTCATGCTCGACCAACACCTTTTGGATGTGCTCCCACTCCAAACGTTTGACGGACATGGGTTGAAAGTCTTCCGATGCCTCATTATCGGCATCACTTTGCTCTAACACGGTTTCTTCAGAGGCTTCTAACTTTAATGCCTTGATAATGTCCGATACGGATGCCGGCTTACACAAATAATCCATCGCCCCCAAACGCATGGCTTCCACCGCGGAAGCGACACTGGCATAACCGGTCAAAATCAACACCTGACAGTCTGGTTGTAGCTGCAAAAGCTCTTTCATTAAATTGAGTCCGCTATGCCCGTCGATATTCAAATCCAAGACGGCGTATTCGAACGTTTGTTCGCGGATAACCGCCAAGGCATCATCCGGTGTCCGTGCCGATACTGCCGGAACATCGGCGTGCTTCAAAGCTTGCTGTAGCACTCTTAGAAAGGTTTCATCATCATCGACGATTAAAATCGGAGAAGTTACCATTTCACTCACTTCCTTCCTCAAGTTGGTCTTTCAAAAATATCAATTGTTTGGGTAACTGAATCTCTGCTTTCAAACCGGTCTTATTTCCTGTTTTGTTATCGACTTCGTCCACATAATTACTGAACGACAATCTGCCGTGAAAGCGCTCGATAATCATGCGGCTTAAGAACACGCCCATACCCAATCCATGACTGTTCTCCTGTGGTTGTTTGCCCAGCAAAGATAGTTCAGATTCCGCCACGCCGCCGCCATGGTCGAGAATGGAGATAATCAAAGCGTTATCCGTAACTTGCCAAGTAATCAAAATAAAATCCCGACTATATCTTGCCGCGTTGTCCAGCAAATTCAATAACGCCAGCTTGAGACTCGGGTCGGTTTGCAATACAAAATTTTCCATGGGTTTAAGGGCTTCGCCCAACTGAACTTTAAGAACACTTTGTTGTTGAATCAGCGCAAATTCCTGTTTTAGCTCCGACAGGAATATCGGCAAAGCAACCGGGTGTCTCTGCGTCTGTTGTGCGTAATCAGCACGGTTTCTCAGCGTCTCAAGGGCACGGTTACACACCGCCAGCTGCTCGGAAAAGGTCTCGATATAATCTTTGCCTTCCGGCGTGCTAACTTCGTTTTTCATCAGCTCCGTTAGCAGCGCCATAGTATTGAGCGGCGTACTAAGCTGATGCACCGACGACAATGCCAACCCGGCGATAGACATAAAATATTCGTTTTGCAGTGCCAGTTTTTTCTGACGCTCCAAAATAGCCTTTTGTTTTTCCAGCCGTTGTTTCAAAGGCAGAATGAACAGCGCCAAGAACAACACCAAGAGCATGAAGACCAGCACAGAACCATGTAGGTACCAAGCGAAAAATGCCTGTAGGCTCTGTACCTTCATCGACATGATTGGTACGTAATGACTGCTTACAAACAAATAAAAGAAGGCTGAGATCACCGCCAAGCCAATGAAGTATTGCGGCGAGAGTATCAACATTCCCAACGCTAAAGGCAACAAGAGCAAGTTGATTAATGGGTTGATTGAGCCACCTGTTTCATAAAGCAATCCGGCATTCAGAAACATGATCCAAACCAGCAACCCAAACCACGCAAAGTTAAACTGATGCTTTCCGCTAGGCTGCAGTATAGGTAAATAGGTAAAGAAATAACTGAAACCTAAGGTGAACAACATCAGGCCAAACCACAGCCCGACAAGCGGCACGGAAAAGTGAATTTTTAAATACAGAGAAAACCACGACAACGTCACAGACCAGATGAGCGCCAAAAATATCAGCATACTGCTCAAGTAACGCAACTCAGGGGTCATAGCTCTCTTTCGGTGATGCGGCATTCTTCTCTCAAATCCAGTCAGTTAAACGTCTGTTCTTTAGTTTTATCAAATCAGGCTCACTATTTTAAACATTTTCTCGCTCTGCGGTATTTTGTCGCATGCGACATTGTGTCGCAGAGTTAGCGTTTGATTTTTATTTAAGATGTTACCCGGACAAAAAATCCAGTAAAAACAAACTGTTATAAAAACACTTTATAGCACATAAGCTTTAACTTATAAGAATGGAGAAAAACTATGCTCGACACCCTTGGGCTATATCCCACATGGTATGTTCCAACCATCGGAACAGCTTGGGTAATGGGAATCATCGGCACAATTCATGTATTGGCGTCCCATACATCAGTAGGTGCCTCTTGGCTATTTGCCTTAATTGAGACCAAATCCGTCACCGAAAACAAGCCGGAACTCATGGAATACATTAAGAAGTACGGCGTATTTCTATTGGTATTTTCCTACATCATCGGTTCTATTACTGGTCCAGGTATTTGGTATGCCATCACGGTAGCCTCTCCCAGAGGCGTTGGCGGGTTGATCCATAACTTTGTTTGGGTCTGGGCAGCCGAATGGGTTTACTTTACCGTAGAGGTTATTGGGGTTTATGCCTTGGTTTATCTGATCGGCAAAATCGACCCCCGTACTCACCTCAAGTTAACCTGGGTATTTGCACTAGCTTCTTGGGCAACGATGCTACTCATAGTGGGTATTTTATCCTTTATGATGTGGCCTGGAAACAAGTCTTGGTACGACACAGGGTCGACACTTGATGCCTTTTTCAACCTGAACTTTTTTGCACACCTTGGGTTAAGAACTGCCTTTATGTTTGCCATAGCTGGCGCTGTCGGAGGTATTCTTGCAGCCACCATGAAAGACAAAAACGTGCGCATCGAAATCACCCGTTTTTTATCTAAAATGGGCTTAGCAGGCGTGTTTCTAGGCATGATTATGTGGATGTGGTATGTGCAAACACTACCGTCCAATGCAAAAATTATCATGCAGACGCAGCTACCTGGCTACATTGCTCCCACTTTGTTTGCCGTTCTGGGTGCAACACTGGTGTATTTTTCTTGGACAGCCTGGAAACCCATGCAGCTAAAACAAGGCTTTGCCATTGCTATGACTGCCATTATTGCTATTGCAGGGCTTTGGCCGGAAGAACGCTCTCGTGAATCAATAAGAAAGCCTTATGTGGCGGGACAGTATATCTATTCCAACCAAACCATTGCGCGCGATGTTCCTGGTAAACAAATTAAATCCAACTTACCTTTGATTGCTGAAAAAGGGATTTTGGCAACCCATCCATTCGTACCGGAAAGCCTGCGCCATGTAACGGCAGCCAACCGCTTACAAGCCGGAGAATTTATCACTAAAGTTATGTGTGCCAACTGCCACAGTATGGGAGCAACCGGATTAAGACCGATGATTCAAAAACTGCATGGCTCAACGGATGTCGCACAAATCAAAGCCTACTTGAGTGGCGCGCTTTATAACGGCTTAGTACCTTATATGCCACGTATTCCACTACCCGATAAAGAACAAGAACTGGTTGCGGAATACCTTGCCTCTCTTTCACAAAAATCATCGCACCTGCAAACCATTGCGCTTGCTACCAAAGGAGAATAAATATGGAACTAGACAGTCATAGCATTGCAACGACTTTGCAAGTACTCAGAGACCCAGCTGGTATACCGTCTCACCCAATTGTATTTCAGGTTCTCATGATTGCCACTTGGGTTTTTCACATACTATTTGTCAATATCGCGCTGGGAACAGCCGGATTGTCTCTTTATGCATTTGCTAAACGACAGACCCCACACTGGGAACGTCTGTCGATAGGGATGACTAAAGCAGCTAAAGTCAGCGTCAGTATGCTTATTGTGCTGGGCGTTGCTCCCCTGCTGTTTACGCAAGTTATCTATGATCCGCAATGGTATTCTTCCAACATTTTGTCCGGCGCATGGGCTATCGGGTTTATTTTCACACTCATACTAGGCTATTCAAGCTGGTTCACTTTTTATTTCAAAAACCATCAAGGGGCTTCCGGCACTGTTGTCTGGTGGGGAATCATCGGACTGGCATTTTTTCTTCTAGATGGTTTCATCATGCACGCACTTTCCTATCAAGCCTTGTTACCGGATCAATGGATGAGCTGGTATGCGCCGAACGGGAAAGTCGATATGTCAGGCACGCATATCCATGCATGGCAAGCTGGACGCTTTTTATTCTTTATCGCCATGAGTGTAACTGTACTAGGCGCTTTTCTGAAAGCCTATGTTAACTACTACCGCGTTAGAGAGGACTATGAAGCAGACTATCTAACATTTGTTAATCGACTAGGAACCAAAATCATTCTTGTTGGAGTCGTCGCTCAAATTGTCACTTTCACTTGGTGGTTAGCGGATCTACCCGCTAGTTTTCATGCATTCTCTAGCCCCTTGGCATTAGCTATTTTTGCGATTCTTATTTTGCTGTGTGGCGTTTCACTACGCCAGCAAAAAGTGCCTCATGTCACCAGCTACCAGGCATTGGCAGTTACCGTCGTTATGGCAGCTGTGATAGCGACTTTCCGAGAACTACTGCGCATGCAATACATGCTGCCTTATGGATATGACATAGAGACTTATAAAGTGATGGAAGATATTCCAAGTACTGCTTTGTTTTTCCTCACCTTTATCGGTGTTGGCGGTTTGGTTGGCGGCTTTTTTCTTACTGCAATTTATAAAGCAGGTAGAACCCAAGGCGTCTATGAAGCCTCACCAACGGTTAACAAACTTGCCAACTCAGCCATCGGCATCATGATTGTCTGGGTGGGAATATTTTTTATGGTCGGCATTTTTACTTGGGTTAGTAACACTCTTTAAACACAAAATAACAAAGGATTTTTTATGAAAAAATATCTACTCAACTCACTTTATGTTTTGGCTTTTGCAGCATTTTCATTTAATGCACAAGCGGGAGATATACAAGCCGGTAAACTCAAAGCCAAGCTTTGTTTTGCCTGCCATGGTGAGCAAGGTAAAGCCATTTTGCCGCAATACCCTAACCTTGCAGGGCAAAATGATGCATATTTAAAAGCTGCTCTGAAGGCTTATCAAGATGGAAAAAGACAAGACTTGATGATGGTACCTATGGCAAAAGCACTTAGTGCGCAAGACATAGACAATATCAGTGCTTACTATTCAAGTTTGAAATAAGAAGAAACTTAAAAACCGCCAAATGGCGGTTTTTTTTAGTTAAAAAATCAATGCTGTTTAGCCATCAACCTGGAAGGCATTATAAATAACATCCATCGCCACATTACGGGCACCATGCACTAAGCCATCGTAAATATCTTTATCCGTCCAACCGATTGTTTTTAACGCCTCTATATCCTCAGCAGTAATACTTCTGGAATGCTGAGTCGCTTTCAACACAAACAACAACATTCCTTTCTCTTTATCACTGAGCGGAGCAGTTGACGGATCGGCTTTAATACCTTGAATTTGCTCAAGAGTATAACCCGCCTTGTTAATCAATAAGACTTCATTCAAACCGATGCAGTAACTACATTGATTGTCTTGCGAAACAAGCATCCGAATCAATGCCAATAACGGAAAACTCAGTGTTTTGTGTCCCATGAAGTAACTGATATTTCGCCAGTTATCATCAAGCAATTCCGGGCTAACACTGTGAAGCTGAAAGCCCTCTGGAACACTGCCGAAGGTCCAAGTGACCTCATCGTAGATTTCAGCAACTCTACCCGTTGCATTTTCAGGTGTAACCAAACTTAATAAAGACATTTTGCTCTCCTTAGAGGTGAAACATTAAATAAGATACCGACTGACCGGTATGTACTTAATTCCAAAAAAAATAGCGAACACTCGCCATCACTTTTTCGACCTAAATTACTGGTCGTTTTTCAAACCGGAAACATAGTCATGCAACCGATTAAAAACAAAAAAACCGCCCCCTAGCAAATTAGGGTACCTTTAAAAAAGTAAAGATTCACATCAATATTCGATTTTAAAGGTATTGAAGATCGCATCCATTGCTATATTTCTCGCACCATGTGCAGTGGCATCATAAATATCCCTATCAGACCAGCCTAGATCTCGCAGTTGCTGCACATCTTCCCCCGTCACTGATTTGGCATCTTGAGTTGCTTTGAGAACAAACAACAACATCGCCTTATCCTTTTCACTAATCGGTGCATTAGCCGGATCAACTTTAATCGCATCAATTTGCTCATGGGTGAATTGCCCTGTATTGATTAACATGGCAGCATTCAAATCAATGCAATAATCACACGCATTATCTCTAGAGACCAACATACGAATCAACGCCAATAAAGGAGATGACAACGCCGAGTGCTGTAGATAATAAGTATGGTTTTCCCAATTATTTTTCAGTAACTCAGGGCTGATAGCGTGAAGCAAAAACCCATCGGGAACACTGCCGAACATTTGCTGAATTTGGTTGTAAATGTCTACAACTTGTCCTTCTGCATTTTCAACACTTTCTAAATTTAACAAAGACATAACTAACTCCTTGACCTATTAAAAAATACCGACCGACCGGTATGCTATAAGCGATAAAAAAATGGCGAAATCCGCCACCTAGTTTTGACTGATTATTCAGTCAATTCTTTAGACTAAGTACATAGTCATACAATCTGTCCAAACAGCTCGCCAACACTTCTGAAGACTGCATGGTCTTTGATGCGCTAATACAACCCTGCCGGGCTGCAAAGATGAACAGCGCGGTTTCCTTGATATCAATATCCTGCCGGATTTCGCCACGTTTTTGGCTTTGCGCCAGTGCTTCTTGATAAATTGCCTGCCAGCGTTCGACTACTTTAACCAAATGGGTATTAAAGTCACTATCCAAAGGAGACATTTCTTGAATCAGATTATTCAAAGGACAGCCCAAATCTATCTGGTGCTGACTTCTGTTTTTACTCTCGGATAAGACTGACAATATCCCTTCTAGCGGCGACTCGGCATTTTGGATGGTATTAAAAATTCTATCTCTAATACTTTGGTAAATCACCTCATCAATCACCGCCAGCCCAAGATCTTTCTTGGTTGGAAAGTGATGATACAAAGCCCCTTTGGTTAATCCTGTTTCAGACAGAATCGACGAAAGACTCGCAGACTGAAACCCGCATTTATAGATTTCCTGAAATGCGCTATCCAGTAATTTTTTACGGCTGTCATCTGATGTATTTTGTTTCATGTTTTCTATTACATACCGACCGGTATGTTTCTGTCAAGAATTTATTTTCTTCGGCCAGAGAATCATCACCAAAGCCGCCATAATAAACAGGATTCCAAACATCTCAAATTGATTTGGTCGCTCACCCAACTGAACCCATGCGCTCAATACACCAATGGTCGGAATCAACAATGAACCAAACCCCGCAACCTTTGTAGGTAGGTTGTGCAATGCATAGAACCAAAGCAACCAACCCAATGCACCTGCGGGAATCAGGTTGTAGAAAAGCACCCAACCTAAGTGAAGATTCCAATTAAAGTGCCAAGGGTCAAATAACATTGCAGCAATTAAGATAACAATGCCACCATAAAGCATTTGCCATGCAATAACGTTAATCATATCCAGTTTGTAGAGATGACCGTATTTCTTCTGCCAAATAGAACCGCCCGCCCAAGTCAAACCAGACAAAACGGCCAGTAGGCTAGATGCCATTGCCAAGTGACCTTCCCAGGGCGCAATCATCAGGAACAACCCAATAGCCGCCACGCCCAGTGCCATCCACTGTAATCGGGAAAGGTGATCATGTAAGAACAAATGCGCCATTAACGTCAGCCAAAGCGGCATGGTGAAAACCAGAACAGCCGTTTCCCCTGCTGCCCCGCTTTTCAACGCCCACATCATGAATCCGACAAACCCGGCGGTTTGCAACACCCCAAGCGGTAAAGCAAATTTAAGTGGCGGCGGCGCAATGGGTTTACCCATGATGGGTAATAGCAGAATCAAAAATAAGGCAGGAACAATGGTTCGAATGGCGCCAAACCAGAGCGTTGCGATGTCTGACAAACCGCCCTTCATCACCACCCAGTTATACCCCCATAGCAATCCAAGCAAAAACAACGCGAGTAATGGGCGAAAAGCAACACGGGTGGCAGACATACAAACCTCTCAAAATGGTGTGAAAACAAACGGCGTTATCAAGTATCTTTGCTTCAAAGCAAAATCTTTCCGAGGAACCAACCTTCTACAGCCAGAACAAACAGCAAAGTGTTAATGAGATGTGTCCGGGAAATGGACGCTATTGCATTGGTACAGATGGTGTACAGCAGGAAAAGTAATCTCGGAAAAATAGTGTAGCATACATTACACTTACAACAATACTGAGAAAATGAATTTAAATAAAAAATTCATTTTGCTGTCGGTGGAAAAAAGGAAAACAGCGGCATTAAGTGAGAGAGCTTTGCAAAAAGCGACACTTTCAATGGTACAAAGTGTTCTTGATTGCCAGCGGGGCTTCAGCTTGATGGCAATTATTGTGGTTTGGGCTTAAAGATTGCCGTCATCCCTTTAACCGCCGCAACAACGATCGCTCCCAATATCAAACCAATGACTAGGGTAAATAACAGTTCGTAAACGATTGTCACCCAATGACTGTTTACCGCCAATAGCTCATACCAATGGTGCAAAAATGCCAAGTGGTGAACCAAAATACCGCCGCCTACTAAAAACATCGCCACCATGCCGATTACCCCTAAGGCTTTAATCACCTTTGGAGCGGCGACCACCAAACTTCTACCGATGACATGCCATAGTTTTTGAAGGCTACCCTTCGCTTCCGATTGCAGCATGGCAAAGCCAATATCATCCAGCCGGACAATCAATGCCACCACGGCATAAACCCCTAAAGTGACGGCAAAGGCTATTAAAGAAACCACCAGTGCTTGATAGATAAAACCGGCATCCTGCACCGTGCCGAGTACGATGACAATGATTTCAATCGACAAAATAAAATCGGTGCGGATCGCACCACGGATTTTGGCTTTTTCCCATTCCGCAGAGGTCTTTTTGGAGAACTTAGGGAACATGGACTCTTGCGGTTCTTTTTGTTTTTTCTGTTTGCGATGTTGCCAATCGTGCAATAGCTTTTCAAAGCCTTCATAACAAAGGTAGGCGCCGCCTATGATGAGAACGATAGGAATCAACCAAGGCATCAACGCACTGATTAATAAAGCCGAAGGCACGAGGATCACTTTATTGAGCAGTGAGCCTTTTGCCACTGCCCAGATAATCGGCAGCTCCCGCTCTGCCGCCACCCCGGACACCTGTTGCGCATTGACCGCCAAGTCATCGCCAAGTACACCGGCTGTTTTCTTGGCGGCTATTTTCGAGTAAACCGCAACATCATCCAACAAACTGGCGATGTCATCCAATAAAACCAAAAGTCCTGCTGACATTTTTAATCCTCTGCGAATGCTTATGCACAGTGTAACTGATTCCCGACAAAATCTGCCAGGTTGGGGGGGTAAGATAAAAAGATCAAAAGATCAAAAGATAAAAACAGACTGGCAACCATGAGTTTTATTTTTCGCGTCATCTTGTTTCTAATGACGCTTCCACTAGAATAAGCAGATTATTTTCTTGTTTGATGATCCAATCTTATGACACGTGCCCTGTTTATTAAAACCGCCCTCTTCACACTACTGTCCATCACCGCTTTTGCCGCCAATGCGGTGATTTGCCGCTGGGCATTGGATGACAAATGGATCGATCCCGTTAGCTTTACCAGCTTGCGGTTAGGTTCTGGCGCGGTGATGTTGTTTATCGTCATGAGCTGGTTCGCTTGGCGAAAGTCACACCATCTTGCCATGCCAGATGCCATGGCGACCACCGTATCAAAAGGAAGCTGGAAAGCCGCTTTTATGCTATTTGCCTATGCCATCGCTTTCTCATTCAGCTATGTCGCTGTCACCACTGCGACAGGTTCTTTGATATTGGCGGCTATTGTGCAGTTAACGATGCTGGGCTATGCCGTACGCGCGGGTGACAAACTGCATGGCGCCGAGTGGATTGGCGTTGCACTGGCGCTGGCAGGCTTAGCTTATTTAATGTACCCGAAACTGACTACCCCTTCTTGGTGGGGCTTGGTGATGGTGTTTATTTCCGCCTATAGCTGGGCGTTATATAGCTTGAATGGACGCAAATCTAAAAACCCGATGTCCGACACCGCCTATAACTTCTACCGTACCTTGCCGATGATTGCCGTTGCGAGCTTGTTAGCGATGTTGTTTGAAGACCATGTTTACCTGACGCAATATGGTGTGCTGCTAGCGGTTATCTCCGGTGCTGTCACTTCTGGGTTAGGCTATATTCTTTGGTATACCGCCTTACCACACCTGTCGTCCAGCTTGGCATCCGGATCACAACTACTCATGCCGCTGATTGCCGCTTTCGGCGCCACTTGGCTGATTGATGAGCCTTTGACTTTACGTTTCTGGATTGCCTCGCTATTGATGTTGGGCGGTCTGGCGCTGGTATTGATGGGTAGACACCAACACCGCAAAGCGACATTGAAAAACGCTTAAGTCCCCCCTAGGCGTGTTGGAAACGTTGTTGCCACTTGGCTTTTTGCCGTGCCTTGTACCACTCGTGATTCAGCAGCAGTAATATCGGAAATGGAATCAATAACCATAGGTCTTCCAGAGGAACCGTGGCGGTATTGAATACGGTTTGCACTGCCGGTACGTAGAGTATCAACAGAATAAACACGCCTTCCATCATCACCCCAAACCAAATCATCTTATTGGTACGAGTCAGATTCCACATGGAGTCTTCCCAGGAACGCAGCGTGAAGACGTTTGCCATCTGACAAGTAATCGCTCCCAGCAAAGTCATGGTCATGGCTTGGCGGTGAAATTCGTTATCGATATTCAAATCACCATAAGTCCAACCGTTGAGAAACAAAAAGCCCAAGAATGCAAACATCGCCGCCGCGCCTTCAAACATCCCCGACATGAAATAGCCGCGTTTGAAAACCTCCCAGTCCAGAATCTTCTCGTTACGTCCAATAGGGGGACGCTGCATGATATGTTTCTCCGGTCTTTCCGCCCCTAACCCTAAACCGGGCAACTGATCCGTCCCCAAGTCGATCAATAGAATCTGGATTACTGATAACGGCATGGGAATTTTCAGGAAAAACTGCAATACATAAGGCACAATTTCCGGCACATTCGAGCTGAGAATGTAGGTGGTGAGTTTTTTGATATTGAAATAGACCGTACGCCCTTCTTCCACTGCCGACACGATAGATTTGAAATTATCGTCCAATAGAATCATGTCACCCGCCTCTTTGGCGACATCCGTGCCCGAGCCCATAGCAATGCCTATGTCCGCCTGTTTCAATGCAGGAGAATCGTTAACGCCATCTCCCGTCATGGCGACCACTTCACCATTTGCCTGCAACAGTTCGGCAATGCGTAGCTTTTGGGCGGATGCCATACGCGCGAACAACATATGTTTATGGCGTAGTTTCTGCTGCAAAGTTTTATTGGAGAGATGTTCCAATTCAGGTCCGGTAATCACCTCGTCGACATTCAGCCCGATTTGATGTGCTATCGCGCTGGCAGTGACCGGATTGTCGCCGGTAATCATCATAATGCGGATTCTGGCGGAGTAACATTGCTCAATCGCTTCTTTCACCCCTGCTCGCGGTGGATCGATAATCCCTACCAAACCAAGGAAAATGAGGTCTTCTTCTCCATCACCCGACTTCATGGCGATAGCCAATACCCGATAGGATTGCTCTGCCAGCAAGTGGTTTTTCGCCTCAATGCGCTCGATGGTTTCTTGGGTTAGCGGAATCACTGCGCCATCTTGTTCATACTTGCAAAGTGGCAGTACGCTCTCCATCGCCCCTTTTACAAAAAGCTGCTGTTCGCCATTAACCGCCACCAATGTCGACATCATTTTACGCTCTGAGGAAAAGGCGTACTCCTTGAGTTTTTCCATTTCGGGCACTGCCCCCATCTTATTAGCGGCAACCACAAGGGCTAACTCAGTCGGATCTCCGATGGCACTACGCTGCCCGACATTGACGGTAGCGTGAGTATTGAGTGCGGCGGCAGTCAATAATTGTTTGAGGTGTTGTTCACTGTCTTCGGAAACCTTGGTATCGAACGTCATCTCACCCGATTGGAAGTAACCATTTCCAGATACCGAAACTTCGCTACCGTCGGCGAGATAAACGGTTTTCACCGTCATTTCGTTTTGCGTGAGTGTTCCAGTTTTGTCGGTACAAATGACCGTTGCAGAGCCAAGTGTCTCCACTGAGTTGAGGTTTTTAATCAGTGCATGGCGTTTCGCCATCCGTTGCGAGGCTAACGACAAGGATAGGGTAATGGTTGGCAACAGCCCTTCCGGAACGTTAGCGACAATCAAAGACAAGGCAAAAATCGCGGAAATCAGCAGCCCTCGGTCTGAGAACCATCCAAGGAGGAAAAACACCAAACCGGCAGCCAACGCCAATAAGGTCAGGATGGTGGTCATGTGTTTGATTTCTTTTTCTATTGGCGTTTCGGTAATGGCGACTTCAGCCGTCATGCGCGCGATCTTCCCAAACTCAGTGGCATCGCCCGTGGCTGTCACCACTGCCAGACCATTACCATTGCTCACTGCAGAACCGGCAAACACCATATTTTTCGCATCCAGCTCACGTTTGGCATCTCCGGCCGTAATCAAACGCTCAGAGGGAGTTGACTCACCGTTCAACACCGAAAGGTTCAAATAGAGATCATTGGCTTCCAATAAGATGCCGTCTGCGGCAACTTTCTCCCCCTCCTCCAAACGCAGGATATCACCGGGCACCACTTCAACGGCATCTATTACCTTCCAGTCGCCGTCTCTTAACACATTGGCTTCGGACTTAATGAGTTTGAGTAAGGCTTCCATTGCCTTATCGGCTTTGAATTTTTGCCAAAAGGTAAAGGTGGCATTCAGGAATACCGCGGTGAAAATGGCATAGGCAAGAATATTATTACCTTCTCCCGGCTGAAAGTGGTCTGCAACTAACGCCAATACCCCAGCGATCTCCAACAGAATCGGGAAAAACGAGACATACTCTTTCAAATACTCAATACGATAGTCTTTTTTCTTTTTTTGACTGATTTGATTGAGACCAAAAGACTCGAGTCGCTTGGAAACTTCGTGCTTGGTAAGACCGGATTCGGTGGTTTGTAAGGTTCTTAGGATTTGAGCCTTAGGTTGTTGAAAAAGCATTCAGACGACTCCTCAGCTTATATTTGCCAAGGATAGAACAGAATACTGTTGATACTGGAGTCATCCGTCACTTGGTTCAACAGTTTTTGTGAATAGTCCGACGCAGTGTAAGCCGCCAGATCGTAATCGTTCTCCACCAGATAGTTATTGATACGTTCCGGGCTAATCGGTTGCAGCACCTGCACCACATCCACGTCTTGATTCAACATATTGGCGATTTGCATAAAGGGTTGTGATTCGTATTTCAAGCCGGACTTGGTTGAGGCATTTTGTGCCGAATGACTGTTTTGCAGATACAACTTGCCTTTGGCTTCATTCCCCATCACCAAACCTAACCACAGCAAATAAGCGTGCGGGTTGATGCGCTCGCCGGATACCAACAAAACACGTTGATAAGCACGCACCTGAGGTACGTTCTTCACCTTCACGACGGCGATGTCGGTTTCCAAACCGGCTCTGACGATTTTGTCACTGAATGAATGGGAGTTGGACAGTTTGCGAGTGGCACAAAACAATGTATCAATAGAATAGAGTTTGGCATAATGCTGAAGCTGACTAATAACATCTCCTTCCAGCATGACCGCTTCGGTTTTAACACCATTGGCTTCGGCGATTTCTTCCAGTGTGGCAATGGAGGATTCGAGCTTTTCCAACGACTCTTTGCCATTGTCTATAAACAAGAAACTCAAGGGGAGTTTGATTGCCTTGGCATAGGCGATGGCATAGAAACTCGCCGCTTCGGACAATAGAGAACCGTTTACCAAAGACACAATGCGCATAGCCGCCTCCTCTGCAATCTTTCCTCCATCTTAAAGGATAAGATTCCAACAACACAATATTGCTGGGAAGTTTTCTATGACTTTTTGATGAAAATCTGCCAGGTTGGGGTAAAGAGCAGCCGGGATGTGAATGATATGGCTACTCTGTGTTAATGAATGGATTATTCAACAAGATAAGACATCAAGTGAATATAAAGCTTTTCCAGTACTCGGATGTTGTATTCAGTGACCTCGACATCACAATCGGGGTGCGTCAATGCCTGTTTGTTCATGTGCCAGAAACGCTTACAAGTATGAATAGTCGTACATAACTCATAAGGCGTTGGGTTGCCGACTTCCGCCCAATCGCCAGGCATCATGTCTACTTCTTTTTGCTTGAATGACACCACATTACTCAGTGTCTTCTCATTTTGTGCAGAAGACTTCCGACTTGGTGCAGAAGCTTTTTTATAAGCAGGCTTATAACTAGTGTCAGGTTCTCTTGCGTATGGCATAACTATCTCCTTGATTTGACGAGTGAAATCGACAATAGAGATTCAATTCAGGCTTCCCCGAAAAACCAACCGAATCTGTTACTAAAGTATCACAGCATTTAGTGTTCCAATATTTGGATTATCTATCGATTCGATAATCAACTCTCTATCCGATATGCATGACACGCTTGGCTTTTTGAGGTTTCTCACTTACACTTTTCTCTCATCAAACCTTATCTCAAAGGAAGCACTATGGATATTTGGACAAAAGCATTTCTCTACGGTGGCGCAGCAATCGGCGCAGTGATGCTCATGGTGGTCATTATGATGCTCGGCCATGCCGAAAACGGCGTATTGACCGTTCAGAGCCTTGACCAGATGGCAGGCCCGTTGCAATCTTTCTATGCTTTCTTCAAATGGTTTGTCTATGCCTGGTTGATTTCTGCCGTGGTCGTCTTTGTACGTTTTATTCGCGGGCTATTCCGCTAAACTTAGTCCCCTCTCCTTGCTGCGCGAACAACCTCAAAGGCTGGTATAATTCGCGCTCATACTCTCGTTAAGCAAACTATTCAGGACAACAACATGCAAATCCAATGGTATCCAGGTCACATGCACAAAGCACAAAAGGAAGTGCGTGAAATCCTACCGCAAGTGGATTTGATTATCGAAGTGCTTGATGCACGCATTCCTTACAGTAGTGAAAACCCGATGATTGCCGAGTTACGCGGAGACAAACCGACCATCAAGATTTTCAACAAATCCGATTTGGCGGATGACGAAAAGACCGAAGCTTGGCAAGCCTATTTTGAGCAGCACAAAAACATCAAAACTCTGGCGTTGAACGCTCAACAGGCAGATCGTAAAACGCAGATTTTCGACTTGATCAATCGCATGTTCCCGCGAGAGAAAGATTCCATCAAAGTGATTCACGCTTTGATTTTGGGAATTCCGAATGTCGGAAAATCAACCTTGATCAACACACTTGCCAGCCGCCCGATTGCCAAAACGGGTAATGAGCCCGCCGTTACCAAAATGCTGCAACGCATCAAACTCGAAGACAACATCACCCTGTTCGACACCCCGGGGATGCTGTGGGCAAATATAGAAAATCCACACTCCGGCTATCGTTTGGCGATTACCGGCGGTATCAAGGAAACCGCTTTCGAGTTACCGGATGTTGCCAGTTATGCTGCGGAATACCTGCTGAAAATGTACCCGGACAGATTGTTGGAGCGCTATCAACTCAAAGAGTTGCCTTCTTTGGACAACCCTTATGCGGATGTTGAGCTTCTTGAAGAGATCGGGCGCATGCGAGGCTGTTTGGTGGGCGGCGGCAGAGTTGACATGGATAAGGTTTCACGCATTTTGATTACCGAAATCCGTGATGGCTATTTGGGTAAAGTGACTTTCGAATTACCAGATATGATGGAAGCCGAGCTTCAGGAGGTGGAAGTTCGCCGTGCCGAAAAAGAAGCTAAAAAACTGGCACGAGAAGAAGCCAAAAAACAAAAAAAGAACAAACGTAACCGAAATCGCTAATCAGGACAGCTTACATGCTCAGTTATCTACACTCTTTTCACGCCGGTAATTTCGCCGATGTGCTTAAGCATATGGTGTGCGTTCATACCCTGCGTTACATGACCCAAAAAGACAAACCTGTTTTTTATCTGGACACCCATTCCGGCGCCGGCGCTTTTACTTTGAGTGATAACGAAGCGCAAAAAAACCGTGAGTATGAAAAGGGCATCGGCAAACTCTGGGCACTAGATCGTGCCAACTTACCGGAAAGTATTGTTCAGTATCTGGAAGCCGTTGACGACTTCAACATGGGTTCTGAACTCTCTCACTACCCCGGATCACCTTGGTTTGCACAACATCTTTTGCGGGACTATGACCGACTTTCGCTGTTTGAGCTGCATCCACGTGAATACCAAACACTGAGCAAAAACTTCAAGCAGGATCGACGCATCCACATTGCCAATTCAAATGGCTTTCAAGCTTGTATAAGCCAGCTTCCGCCAAAAGAAAAACGTGGTTTTATCTTGATGGATCCACCTTATGAGGTGAAAGATGACTATAAACAAACCGTCGAGTCTCTCATCAAAGCCCATAAAAAGTTCGCAACGGGAACCTATGCGCTTTGGTATCCGGTGGTGGAACGCCAGCGTATCACGCAGTTGGAAAAAGCATTTGTGAAAAGCGGTATTCGCAATATCCAATCTTTTGAGTTGGGGCTGACTTCAGACAATGGTTCTCGTGGGATGACTTCAAGTGGCATGCTGTTGATTAACCCACCGTGGACATTGTATGCCGCCATGGAGGAAGCGCTGCCTTTGCTGGCAAAAACACTCGGTGGTTCTGATGGTGTCTATCGTATTCAACAACTGGTTGCCGAATAAAAAAGCGACGTTAATGCTGGTCTTTTGAATCTCGATTGGCTTTTGACGACAGCATGTATTCATCTGCCAACTTGATTGCTTCTTCCGCGCTCAACCCCTGATGCATAAAGTCATAGGCAATTTGCTGGGCTTCGGTCAAGAAGCGGGTTTCAAAATCTGAAATAAGGGTTTTCCACGCCAACCGATGCTGTTCAATATTCGGTGTATGCGCCAGCAACTTGGCTAAAGTCGCAAAAGCAATCGTGCTTTCGTTCATGGTACCCAAGTGGTCTTTAAAAGCATCGAATTCTTTTTGAAGATCTGCCAGCTTCACATCAGCCTTGGCATCGGTACGCATAATCGACTCGACATCGACAATAAAGCGCTCAATCTCATGCTGGTTTCGTTCGGACTGGGATACCGCAAGGTTCAAAGCCAAACTGGCTTCTTGAAAATCGGCTTCATCCTTGGATAGCTCAGAGCCATCTTCCACAAAGTTGAATTCCGACAGTTTCGAGGTTTGCATGGAGACAACCGCCGTTTGTGCATCGGTCATCACCAGGCGGTGATGCGCCAGCAATTGGTTGCTGGTCACTTTGGAAATATGACAGCCGCAAATAAACTTACCATCGTCCAAATCTGAAGACTGCAAGTGAATGACCTGCACCCCTTCTAAACAATAGACTTCATCCGTCTCTGTATTTTTAACTCTTAGACTGACTTCCTGGCTTGGAAGAAACAAATCGTTTGATTCAACGACAAATCCAAGGCCGGTCAAGTTCACGTCATAGCCTTCAAATGGATCAGAAAAATCAACATCCTCGTGATCCGTTACCAAAAATGGTCGGAAGAAACGATGTGACTGTCTTTGCTCTAAATCCATTTGAATCATGGCACTAACTCTTACTTGATGCTTTTTTGAATGACTTTATCGTAACCGAGTGCTTCACAGTCTGCTTGGGGAATCCACCCTAGGCAACTTCTCACTCTTAATGACTGATAATTACGCCATATCGGCATAACCGTCAAGATTCCCCAACAAATTTCATACCAATGCCAACCAATAGCCGAAGGTTGTCTCGCCCACCAAATGTTGTTCACGCCAAAATGCTTGGTCTTGAAAATCAGGTGAATTGCCAGCCGCCAGTATTTCAATCCAAAAGTCAGTTGTGCTTTGTTCATATCACTGGTCTTTAAATTATTTGTCTTTCGAAGACATAGAGTTGAATTTAGCCATAAAGTCTTCCAACATTTTTTGATCGACCATACCGGTTCTTGCCGCAACTACTTCACCTTTAGGCGTCACCATATAGGTTGTCGGCAACCCTTTCAATGGACCAAATACCGTACTTCTGCCATTCGCACCGCCTTTTTCACGGACGATAGGATAGGAAACCATTTGCTGACGAGCAAAGTCTTGCACGTGCTTAACGTCACCCGTTTCATAATTCACGCCCAGCACAACTGCGTCTTTATCTTTATGCTTTTCATAGAACATCTCCAACTCCGGGATTTCCATGCGGCAAGGCGGACACCAAGTTGCCCAATAATTCACAATTACCCACTTGCCTCTGTAATCGGATAACTTAACGTTCTTTCCATCCAATGTCACAAATGCCGGATCATCCGATGAATCCGCTGCAAAAGCGCTGGTTTGCGACAATGCCATGACTCCCAGAGACAACAATAGTGCTGATAAAGTTTTTTTCCAATATTTAGATGAAGCGTTAGAAAAGCTAGATAAGCTGACCGAATCCAGACCGTGCATTTATGTTTCCTTTTATGTTTATTTATCGTTTGCTATTAGCATATTTTACCCTAAATTCAACGTTCTAACCGCTGAATAAAGTCTGACTAACTCGTACTGAGCAACCGGCTCAGTCAAATTTAGGCATTAGGATTTGCTTGGCGAAAGGCAGGGTCACTCGGCGTTTTTGTACGATGGAGGCTTCCGCTAACAAGCCTAGTACAGCCAGCAACTCCTGCAAATTTTTGGAGTATTGCTTGATGAGATAATTACAGACTTCCACCGACAGATGAAACCCTAACATTTCCGCGTGCTTCTGTAAGGCGTCAACAAGCGCTTTATCCGTTTTGATTGGTTCCAGCGGAATGGGTAACACATTAACCATTGCCGATGCCAGTTCCTTGGTGATGATGGTCCATTCGTGTATCGGTTGATTGGATGCAAAAAACACGGCATGCCCCATATTTTTAGACTTCATCAACAGATTCGCCAGCGCCAACTCCCAGTCTTCCTGCCCTATCACCAGATCAATATCATCAACACAGACCAGGTCAACCTGTTCCATGCCATCCAACACCATTGGCACAAAAGGTAAGGTGACATCTCCCAGAGGCAAATAAACACCTGCACCGAAAGACTGCGCACTATTTTGCTTTGCAGCATTCGCCTGATTTTCGATTTGAAAGCGGCAAGCCGCCTGCAACAAATGTGTTTTCCCAACCCCCATAGGCCCAATAAAACAACAGGCCTTGGTTCCCAGCACGGAGTTTTCCGACGAACCCTGAGTGTTTTTATCGATTCCACCTAAAGCCGACTGCAAAGCATTCAACGTGTTTTTTAACCCTTCACTTTCGCAAACATAAGTCGAAAAACGCGCTTCGTCCTTAAGCTCAATTTTCAGCGGTAATTGAGCATACATCATGGCGTTGTTACAGTGAAGATAAAGGATAGGAACATCGGTTAAGCCTCGTCAAACAGCCGGCATTAAGGCGCAATTGACTCGCCTTGCGGCATGGTTTCTATAACAGCCCCTTCGGTTTGGACATCATTGCCTTTTTCAACCTGAGGGTTTTGTGAAATTGCACTACTGGAAGCCTGCCCTTGTATCGCCAAAGGCGTACTGCTTGCACTACCAGAAACGGCTGTATCTGGCGATACGCCTGTAGATGAGTCTACGGGTTGGTTCGGTTGAGCTTCATCAGACCATTTTGCCTGAACGACACCGATAACCGCATCGTTATCTGTCACCAATACATGCGGAATTTGCTGAATTTTAGTTAACAGGTTGCTGTAAATACCTTGGTAAATGATTTCAAAGTTCGCCTGATTATTTTGCAGTGTATTCAATCTCACGGAGTGAACGACCGGTTTTAGGTTGTTCAATGCCGTCTCTACCGATTCCAAATCCTCTACCTGCTTAACATTATCCAGCGTCAGAGTAAGTGACCCCAGAATATCCGCTTGTGCACGGTAGCCTTGTGAATAGTAATCCAAGAGTCTGGCGAAAATGTCTTTCAAATTATCCATTGCAAGCGTGTTGTCGGCTTGACCATCCAGAACCTTTTGACCCTGCTTGTCAAAAAGCTCCCAATGAAAAGCTTTGTCACCTGTTTCCGAGACTTCTTCTTGATAGGTCATCAGGTAGTCCGCTTTGACTTGAGATTCCAAAAATACAATCTGTTCAGGCGAAGCATTTTGCAAAGGGTAAACCCACAGAGAAGAATCCACAGCGTTCGAAGGCTCTAAAACTGGTACTCCCATGCGTTCTGCTGGCTTTCTGTAATCCAACGCAGGATTATCTTCCAAAGCATCAGCATTCAAATTAACGGTGTCATTACCCAGTTTCTGCGACCCGAACACCAAGGTTTTTGGACGATTACTGTATGGCCACAGCACAAGATTGTGCTTCTGAAAATATTGATAAATATGTTTTCTGTCAAAGCTGAATTCTATTTGCGTTCCAACCGCGACCCCTTCTTGAACAATAGGCTGATAGCTGTAGCGGCTCAACCAATCTTTCGGGTTTTGTAACAACTCTTGAAACTCATCATCGTCATTAATATCTAGACGCCCTGTCAAGCGCATCAATTCAACGCGGGAGGCTTCCGCCAAGGCTTTGTCAAACTGATCTTGCTTCGATAAATTCGCATCGGAATCCGATATCGGAATTTTTACATCGAAAAGCTCATCACCAGCGTGCGCAGCACTCCCTACAAAAAAAGCGGACATGACGAATAACATCGCCACGACTTTTTGAACGCTTCTCCAATTATTTTGCCAGACGCCAAGCATCAAAGTTTCCTGCTTATTACTTAAATTTTAGTTACAATATGTTATCCGATTTTTTGACACTTAATAATATTAATAAACGCTTTTTGGGATGAGTTTTAAACTTAAGCTTGCCCCGAAAATCAACGCGATTAACAAGAAACATACGTATGACAACAGAAACCCAATCGATCAGTTATAAAGATGCCGGCGTAGACATCGACGCAGGTAATGCCCTAGTAGAAGCCATCAAACCTATTGCAAAAGCGACTCGTCGCCCTGAAGTATCCGCCTCTTTAGGGGGGTTCGGAGCTTTGTTCGAGCTTCCGATGGACAAATACAAACAACCACTTTTGGTTTCAGGAACTGACGGTGTAGGTACCAAGCTACGCCTTGCCATCGAAAGCGGCAAACACGACCAAGTGGGTATCGATTTGGTTGCCATGTGTGTTAACGACTTGATCGTTCAAGGAGCTGAACCACTATTCTTCTTGGATTACTATGCGACAGGCAAGCTTGATATTGCCGTGGCAAAAGACGTTATTTCCGGTATCGGTGAAGGTTGTTTGCAGTCTGGTTGTGCGTTGATTGGCGGTGAAACCGCTGAAATGCCGGGTATGTACCCTGACGGCGACTACGATTTAGCTGGTTTCTGTGTCGGTATCGTGGAAAAAGCAGATTTGATTGATGGCACCAAAGTTAAAGAAGGCGACGTTATGTTAGGTCTTGCCTCTTCGGGCCCTCACTCAAATGGTTATTCGCTAATCCGTAAAATCATTGAAGTCAGCAAAGTTGACCTTCAGTCAGATTGTGATGGACAACCTTTGATTGATGAATTGATGGCACCAACCCGCATTTACGTTAAGTCAGTATTGGAGTTGATGAAAAGCGTCGACATTCATGCAATCTCCCATATTACTGGCGGTGGTTTACTTGAAAACTTGCCTCGCGTCATGCCTAACAATACTTTGGCGAAAATCGACACGTCAAGCTGGAACCGCCCTGCAGTATTTGACTGGATTCAGCAAGCAGGAAATGTCGAATTCCACGAAATGCACCGTACATTGAACTGTGGAATTGGTCTGGTGATTGTAGTGGACGCTGCGGAGAAAGATAAAGCCATGGCAACACTAAGCCAAATGGGTGAAACAGTGGTTGAAATTGGTAAGATTGAAACATCAAGCCAAACTGAACCACATGTTGAATTGCTTTAATCCATCCGTTTAACCCAATTTGATATAACGCTAATGCATCGGTCTCTGACCGATGCTAAACGGATATGACACAAACATCTCAAAGAACTCCTATCGCGGTTTTGATTTCAGGCAATGGCAGTAACCTGCAAGCCCTGATTGATGCTCAATCGCATTCGCACTACGATATCCAACTCGTCATTTCTAATCGTCCCAATGTCAAAGGGATTGAGCGTGCGGAAGCCGCTGGCATCGAAACTTTAGTGTTAGACCATAAAGCCTATGACTCTCGTGAAGCTTTTGACCTCGCTATGATTGACGCACTGGATGCCAAACAGGTACAAGCAGTTATTTTGGCTGGGTTCATGCGTATACTGACGCCCGCCTTCACCCATCACTTTTTAGGGCGAATGCTGAACATCCATCCATCATTACTCCCTAAATACCCTGGACTTGATACTCACCAACGAGCATTGGAGGCTGGGGATAGCGAGCACGGCTTGAGCATTCATTTTGTGACTGCTGAACTCGATGGCGGCCCAGTCATCCTTCAGGCAAAAGTCGCCATAGAACCAAACGATAGCGCGGAGACCCTTCGTCAGAAAATTCATGCGCTTGAACACAAAACTTACCCTTTGGTTGCCGACTGGCTCGCATCTGGTGCGTTGACACTAGAAGACAATAAAGTGCGTTTCAAGAACACATTGCTCACGGCACCGCTTGATTTCGCTGAAATCATGCTAAAAGAACGCTAGGTGGCACCATGTTTTTGCTAACCCCTACACATCGCCTTACCTTAACTTTTTTAGCCTGCCTAACCCTTTTTTCTGCGCCGTCTCGTGCGGAGACACTTTATCCTTTCAAAGCGACGTTCAATGTACGTGTGTTTGGATTTAATGTGGGCGAAGCCAAGCAATCCCTAAGCTGCCAACAACAAAACTGTCTACTAACGAGCGAAGCCTCCCCCCCAAAATGGGCACAGCGTTTTATCAATGAATCCGCCATCGAAAAAATCAAACTGATTCAAAACGACAAAGAATTCAAATGGCTTGAGTACAAAAAGTATCTGACTCGCCATTACGACGACCACACCGAACACAAGACCTACACACTGGTTCGTGATGATAAGAGACACCGAGTACATTACGTTGAAGAGAACAAAAACTGGCCACTGCACAAACTGGTGTATGACACCATATCCATTGCTTATGCAATCCAGTATCGTGTCCGTAACCACTTACCGCTCAAAGACATGTACTTCCAAGACGACAAGGTACAACAAAAAATCCTGTTTTCGGTCACCAACCAGCCGGATGAAATCGACTTGGATTTCAAGGATGAGCTACAAACGAAGCGCTTTGAGTTCCATAATGATAAAATGAGCGTTAAATTATGGCTTGTACCGGAAATAAGAGACTTCCCCGGCCAGATTGAAATTGAAAACAAAGCGGAAAAGAGAACGATTACGCTTGAATTAAACAGAGTCCCCGACTTTTCCAACTGATAGAAAAAGACTATGAAGTTAAGCGATAGAGATATTATCCAGCATTTAAAAATCGGCAAAATCGGAATCGAGCCTATGCCTGACCAGAGTAAAATCAAAGGCATCAGCGTCGATTTGAGACTCGATAACAAATTCCGTGTCTTCAATGATCATACTGCCCCTTATATCGACCTGAGCGGCCCAAGCAATCAAATGCAAAAGATTATGGATACCATCATGGGCGATGAAATAACCATTGCCGAGGACGATGCTTTCTTCCTTCACCCAGGTGAGTTGGCGTTGGCAGCAACTTTTGAATCCGTCTCCATTCCAGATGACTTGGTCGGTTGGTTGGATGGACGCTCCAGCCTTGCCAGACTCGGCTTGATGGTACACGTCACCGCACACCGAATCGATCCAGGCTGGAACGGACAAATCGTATTGGAAATATTCAACAGCGGTAAACTGCCATTGGCACTAAGACCAGGAATGGATATTTGCGCCATCAACTTTGAAACCTTGTCCAGTGCTGCCATCAAGCCATACAACAAACGCGCAGATGCAAAATACCGCGATCAGAAAGGTCCTACTGCAAGCCGCATCACTCAAGATCAAGCTCGCAATATGGACGAGCGTCAGCTTGACCTATTAAGCTAAACACCAAAAAACAAATAAAAATCTGCCAGGTTGGGGGTATCCCCCTTCCAAATATCCGCAACGCTAAAATTTAACTTTATGAGGACGTTACCATGAGCTTCCTAAAAAAAATATTCTCTTCTGCTCTCAGTGAACCTCTACAGAATGACTTGGAATCTGCCCTTCGCAACCTGAATATCGAAGGTGTCGATAGCGCTGTCTTTCAAGACAAAATCCTAAAAGACGCCAACTTCAAAAAAGGCGTTCTTAGTCTTGATATCAGCTTGCCTTTCGCAGCGCGCTCATTATGGCCAGCTCTGGAACAACAACTTAGTCATGCGCTCCTTCAGAATGAAGAGGTTAAAGAAATCACAGTCAATTGGACGACTGATATTATCACCCACCAAACCCAAAATCAGTCGCAGCCCCTACCAGGTGTCAAAAACATCATTGCGGTGGCATCCGGTAAAGGCGGTGTTGGTAAATCCACAACCAGTGTGAACTTGGCATTAGCGCTAAAACAGGAAGGCGCAAAAGTTGGCATTCTGGATGCGGATATTTACGGTCCTAGCGTTCCGACCATGCTTGGCATTCACGACAAGCCACAGACCTTAGACGGTAAAAGTATGGAGCCCTTGGAAGCACATGGTCTTAAACTCATGTCTATTGGCTTTTTGATTGACCCTGCCGAACCAATGATTTGGCGTGGCCCTATCGTCACACAAACGCTGATGCAACTACTGAAGGAAACCAACTGGTCCGACTTAGATTATTTGGTTATTGACCTTCCTCCAGGAACGGGTGATGTTCAACTCACCCTATCACAACAAATCCCTGTGACGGGCGCGGTTGTGGTAACAACCCCTCAAGAAATTGCTTTAATTGATGCTCGTAAAGGATTGAAAATGTTTGAAAAAGTAAATATTCCAATCTTAGGTATTATTGAAAATATGAGCACGCATGTCTGTAGCCAATGCGGGCATGAAGAAGCTATTTTCGGTGAGCATGGCGGTGCCACTCTGGCGACGGAATCCAACACCAAACTGCTTGGACAACTTCCACTAGACAGTCATATCAGAATCGGAATGGATACCGGAAAACCTGCTTTGGTTGAACAACCTGCTGGAGAAATTGCCGGTCGTTATCGTCAAATGGCTTGGGCAATCGGCAGTGACATTGCTTTACAACGAAAAAGCTATGCATCGGTATTCCCCAACATTGTGGTGGAAAACAGCTAAGACTTTAGGATATTTGATGAATGGATAAGGGGAGAATCAGCTTCACAAATACCCCTTTTCCAAGACCTTTACTTTCAATTGAAAACTCACCCTTCACACTTTCAAGAAAAACCTTCACCAGCTGAAACCTTATCTCGTCAGCGGTTGCGATGCCACTGCGGATAAAGACATCAATATCATCAAATCGAGCAGGCTCAAACCCTTCGCCATTATCTTGAATGGACAAGCAAACTTTTGTCTCTGAGACCATTTCTGAATGCAAATGAACATGCCCTTTTTCAGTGACTTTCTTTGCTTTCAACAAGTGTCTATTAACCGACTCCAAAGCATTTCTCACCAGGGATGTTATTGCGAGTATCATTAAATTTCTTGCCAAACTCAATGATAGACTGGGATCTAAAGTCAAATCCGTGGTGAGTTCTATATCGTCTGGCAAGTTCTTCAATTCAGGAATCAAATTAAAAATCCGACTCCTTGCACTTTCTATGGTAAAAACCGTGATTTCGTCGCTCTCTGAAAAAAGTTGTTGTACCACTTGAACGGTTTTACTCAGACTTTTCGAGTCTGCCTGCAGGCGTTCATTGATTTCTTGAAACCTACTTTGGCTTTCTGCAACCGGTTGAACTTGCTGCTGTAAAAAATACAACAACCCAACCTGGCTGTTTACCTTGTCGCTAATCGATAACAAAATAGGGTTTAGCAAACTGTACATTGAAGCTTCAAAGATGTTTTCTGCCATCTTCTTCTCCAATCCATGCTGAAGAGTTGCCAGAGAATTGTCCTTATGCCATTCTTGAGCAAAATGCAAAGCTAACTGCTTGACTTCATCAACATCAAAAGGTTTCTTAAGCAACAACACTGAAGATTCCAACGCCTGCAACTGCGACTCGAATCGCTCACCTTTTGCATCAGTAAACAGCACCAAATAGACTCTAGGGTCAAGCAACTGAACTTCCTTGGCAAAAGCAATTCTTTCCTGAGATTTGTGTTGATTGATACTGATAAAAATAATCGAAACAGGCACTTCATCGTGAATGAAACCCTGTACTTGATGCAAAGCCTTTTCTAAATCCTCCGCCAACAAAAGCTCAAACCCTGATATTGCTGTTGACGCGCTTGCAGACGATTCGGTTTTTTTAGACATTACCGCTAACGGAGATGTCACATAACTGGTTTCTTCTGAAAAAATTTGCTTAAAAACGATGATTTCTCGCGAATCATCATTAACCAGCAAGATTCTAGGCTTCATTTAGAACCTCAGGCTGTTGCCAAGCAAAAATGGCGGTTGCCGTAGCATTATCCAAGTCCAACGCAAGTGACTTGCACAAGGCTCTAACCAATAACAGCCCTCTTCCGGAAAAGGCATTTTCTTTGTCTTCTGTCGTTAACTGTTTTGCACAAGACTCATCGTTACCGGATTCACTAAACGAATGTGAAACGCGAATTTCTATCTCTCCCGAATGCAGCCCTTTCGGCATTTGCCTGACGTAAATGGTAATCTTGCCGTCCTCCAACGTAGACAAACGCTTGTTCTTGAGCTCATTGAACTTACTGAACCCATCGGGTTGATCTTTAATCGAAGAATCCAATTTCAATAAACCATGCTCGACAGCATTGGCATAAAGTTCTGATATCACTAAATACAAGTCTTCCTTAAAGGAAATCAACGGCTGCATGACCATGATGGCATCCACCACCCCTTCAGTCGGATTGCCATTGACTCGGATATTCTTATGGCAAAAATCAAAAGTGAGTCGCCACTGCGTCGCAGGCTTAATTTCAATATTGGATGATTTCATGAGTTTTTGTTTGCTTTCACTAAGAATCTCGTCCATCGAAAGCTTGATGATAGTGACATCATCTTCAAACAAAGGTTCCGCACTAAAGGTTTTCGCCGACTCGACCAAGTCATTGATTGTCGGATTATTACGCGAAGAAATTTCTTCAACCAAACGTTCCACCCCGAACATCTTGCGGTCTGTATCCATCACTTCCACAATACCGTCGGTATATAGAAAAAAACAATCCTTAGGTTCCACCTCAATACGTAAGAAGTTCAAGGACATCTCGTTTGTATCCAAAATACCCAATGGCGGGGAGCTTGAGGGATACTCTTCTGCTTCTCTCTTGAGAGTATTGAATTTAATGATCGGTTGCATACCAGCATTAAAGATGGAAACCAACTTTCTGTCCGGCTGAATCTTAACCATAATGCAACTGAAAAAAATGTGCGTGGGCAGGATTTCTTTTAACTTACTGTTGATAACGCTCAACACCTCAGACGGCGTACGCCCTCTTCGCACCATGGAATAAAAAACTTCCGCCACAGGAATCGCTCCAATGGCGGCTGGCAAACCATGCCCTGTGAAATCGCCAAGCAACACCAGCACACTTCCTGAAGGCATCACCGTAGAAAGAAAAACATCGCCATTAAAAATCGATGCCGGCTTAATATGCGTTTCAAGCCCAGGCACCAATTTACCGGGGCCATGAACGAACTTCTCAAAAATACGCTCGGCAGACCGATGTTCAAGTTCCAGATTTTTGTGTAATGAAGAAATCGTTTGATTTGATTTGTATAGTTCCGTCGTCAACTGTTTCATGCGTAGTAGCGACAATATCTTGGCTAGAAACAACTGTTCGGAATAAGGCTTTTGCAGGAAGTCGTCAGCACCAACTTCAAGTGCTTTTTGTATCGCTTCGGAACTCACCTCGTTCGTCACGATAAAAACAGGAATCATTTGATTTGACGAGTTCGACTTAATTTTTTCAACCAAGTCGTATGCGCTCATAAATGGCAAGGTTAATTCAGAAATAACCAAATCAACTGGCTCTGATTCAAACATTTGATAGGCATCCAAACCATTGGATGCAAATAGAACGTCATAACCGTTTTTCTCAAGTACAAGTTTTAAATAAAAACGGTTTGTTTCGGATGGGTCAACTACGAGAATTCTCAAAGCAGCCCTCTCAATTACTGCCAGCTAGACAATCGTGAACAATTGGTCAAATTTCGCCACCTTTAGAATATTCATAACTTCCGGTGTCACATGGGTAAACTCGATTTTCGCAGGATTACCGCCTGTTTTTTCCCGAAGCAACAGCAACATACCGAGTGCCGAACTGTCCATATAAGTGGTCTCTGACAGGTCTATCACGAACTTGGATGCTGAATCTAAGTGCTCATTCAACGTCTTGTTGAAATCATCGTAGCAACTAATATCAAAATTCCCTTTAATGTAGATATTCACCACACCATCATTCACCTGAGTTTTTACACCCATGACTAAACCTCCCCTGTAGCACAATGCATTTTTTAGTGCGTAACGACACAATCCATTTAAACACCTGATAAACCCAGGGTTAATGCCGCTTCAGGTCATATTAAATCAGACTTATGACGACTGCAATTAAAACTTCACCAAAAGTCGCCCTTCAAACAATAGTTTTTTTGATTGCGCCATGCGCGACTTTAATATCGAAAAAACCCTTACTTTCTGCTTCTTTTGGCAAAAAACGTCCTCAAAAAGCATATAATGTTTGTCCAATTTTTTAGATAACTGATTCAGAAAACAATGACACAAACAGCTAGCCGAAAAATCCTGATTACCAGCGCGCTTCCATACGCAAACGGTCCTATTCATTTGGGACATTTGGTTGAATACATCCAAACCGACATTTGGTCCCGCTTTCAGAAAATGCGTGGAAACGAGTGTTATTACGTCTGTGCCGACGATGCGCATGGAACCCCGATCATGTTACGCGCACAAGCCGAAGGCATTACGCCAGAAGAGCTTATTGCCCGCGTTTCTGAAGAGCATCAACGTGACTTTGCCGGCTTCAACATTGCTTTTGATCATTATCACTCTACGCATTCCCCTGAGAACCGTCATTTTGCCAGCTACATCTATGAACAGCTAAAAGCAAAAGGTCATATTTCGCGTAAAACGATCACCCAGTTTTATGACCCGGAAAAACAAATGTTCTTACCGGATCGCTTTATCAAAGGCACCTGCCCTAAGTGTAAAGCAGAAGATCAATACGGCGATAACTGTGAAGTTTGTGGTGCAACCTACAGCCCGACTGAACTTTTGAATCCAAAATCTGCGGTATCGGGCGCCACGCCAGTTGAAAAAGAAACCGACCATTTGTTCTTTGAATTAGATCACTTTGGCGACATGTTGAAGGAATGGACTCACAAAGGTCACCTTCAAACACAAATCGCCAACAAACTTGACGAGTGGTTTGAATCAGGCCTTCGTGGTTGGGATATTTCCCGTGATGCGCCTTACTTCGGTTTTGAAATTCCAGGCGAAAAAGATAAGTTCTTCTATGTCTGGTTGGATGCACCGGTCGGTTATATGGCAAGCTTCAAAGCATTTTGTGATAAAACTGGCGTCAACTTCGATGACTTCTGGAAAAAAGACAGTGATGCCGAACTTTACCACTTCATCGGTAAAGACATCATCTACTTCCACGCTCTATTCTGGCCTGCAATGCTATCTGGTGCGGATTTCAGAACACCAAATGCTATTTTCGCCCATGGCTTCCTGACGGTTGACGGCCAAAAAATGTCGAAGTCCCGCGGCACATTTATCATGGCGAAAACCTATTTGGATCACCTGAACCCAGAATACTTGCGCTACTATTTCGCAGCCAAATTGAACAGCCGAATAGACGACTTGGATTTGAACTTGGAAGACTTCGTCCAACGCGTCAACTCCGATCTTGTCGGTAAAGTTGTCAATATTGCGAGCCGTTGTGCCGGGTTTGTGGTGAAGAAGTTTGACGGCAAATTGGCTGACAACTTATCAGACAACGCAAAAACACTCTATCAGTCTTTCGTTGCTGAATCGGAAATGATTGCTTCGCTTTACGAAAAACGCGAGTATGGTCAAGCCATGCGCGAAATCATGGCACTCGCTGACAGAGCAAACGAATACATTGATGAAACTGCCCCTTGGGTACTGGCAAAGCAAGAAGGTAAAGAAGCTGAACTACATGAATCTGTGAGTGTCGGCATTAACCTCTTCCGCGTACTGCTGACTTATTTGGCACCTGTTCTACCTGAAACCGCTGAAAAAGCACTCGGTTTCTTGCAACTCAACACTTTAGACTGGAATGCGATTGAGTCGCCATTGATAGGGCATACCATTCAAAAGTTCCAACCCCTAATGACCCGCGTTGAAATGGATGCCGTTGAAAAAATGATTGACGATTCCAAACAAAACATGCCCGCAGCTCAAGCTCAAGCAGCACCTGCAACCGTAAATTCGGATATCGACCCGATTGCACCGGAGATTACATTTGACGACTTTGCTAAACTGGACTTCCGTATTGCCAAAATCGTCAATGCCGAAGCGGTACCAGAAGCCGATAAACTGTTGAAACTGACACTGGATATCGGTCTAGAACAACGTCAAGTATTTGCCGGTATTAAATCAGCCTACCAGCCTGAAGAGTTGGTTGGCAAACTGACGGTGATGGTTGCCAACCTGGCGCCGAGAAAAATGCGTTTTGGTATGTCCGAAGGAATGGTTCTCGCTGCCGGCCCTGGTGGCAAAGACTTATTCATCTTAAATCCTGATGAAGGCGCTCAACCAGGAATGCGTGTAAAATAAGCTATTGCGGGCTTTCGCTTAAGCCCGCTAATAATCTTTATTTATGCGTTGGTCTTTAAAATCTCAGCTGTTTCAGTGCAATTTTTTTGACTATACTGTGTTGTTTAAGCTTGCTTCGATACGGCTTTAACGAACTTAAAGCAAATAACGACGGAATGATATGACAGAGTATTTTGTAATCCTAATCAGTACCATCTTGGTAAACAACTTTGTGCTGGTTAAATTCCTAGGACTTTGCCCGTTCATGGGCGTTTCCAAAAAGACCGATGCCGCAGTCGGCATGGGCTTGGCGACCACCTTTGTTATGACGCTGTCTTCCGTTTTAAGCTACCTAATCAACACCTATTTACTGGTTCCCTTCCATCTGGAGTTTTTACAGACCATCGGTTTTATCCTAGCGATTGCCGCCGTGGTTGGGTTTACTGAGATGGCTATTCATAAAACCAGTCCGGTTTTATATCAGGTCTTAGGAATCTACATTCCACTGATTACCACTAACTGTGCTGTACTAGGGGTTGCTTTGTTGAATGTGGGCGAACGCCACAACTTCTTGGAATCTGCACTCTATGGTTTTGGGGCGGCTGTTGGCTTCTCACTGGTCATGGTGCTATTTGCATCCATTCGCGAACGCGTTGAATATGCAGATGTTCCTAAGCCTTTTCAAGGCGTTCCAATTGCGTTGATAACCGCTGGACTCATGTCCATTGCCTTTATGGGCTTCGGCGGCCTTGTCAAGTAAGGGAAAACGCATCGAATGATTTCCGCCATACTAATTTTCTTAGGGCTTGCATTGGTTTTCGGCTTATTGCTGGGGTATGCCGCTGTCCGCTTCAAAGTGGAAGGCAATCCGATGGCCGATCAAATTGACAACATCCTGCCGCAAACGCAATGCGGACAATGCGGTTTTCCAGGCTGTCGCCCTTATGCGGAAGCATTGGCAAATGGCGACTCCGAAGTCAATCTTTGCGTTCCGGGTGGGCATGAAGTCATGATTCAAATCTCGGAAATCACCAACCGTGAACCCAAAGAAATGGAAGAAGTCCCGGAAGTTGCAGAGGGCAAAATTGTCGCCGTTATTGACGAAGACACCTGTATTGGCTGCGTCCACTGCATCAAAGCATGCCCTGTGGATGCGATTGTCGGCGCAACCAAGCTCATGCATACCGTTATCGAATCCGAGTGTACCGGTTGTGAAAAATGTGTCCCGGTTTGCCCTGTGGACTGCATCACCATGATTCCGGTAGAACCGACGTTGCAAAACTGGAGTTGGGCAGAACCTGATCCCACTGCCAACACCCGTCCGTTAATTGAGAAGTTTTCATGAAAACCGGTTTCTTTAAGTTTCTTGCCAAAATCTATCCTATGGCGAAGCGTCGACTGTATCGCTTCAGCGGCGGCGTTTTTCCTCGTTACAACAAAAGCTTGTCGAAACAGCACCCTATTCATAAAAGCTTTATCCCGAACGAGTTGATTCTGCCACTTCATCAACACGTCGGCGTCGAGACTGAACCAAAAGTTCAAGTGGGTGACAAAGTCCTCAAAAATCAGTGCCTTGCCGAAAGCAAAAAGGGGCTTAGCGCCCCGGTACATGCCCCAACATCCGGTGAAATTGTCGCCATTGAGAATCGTACCCTGCCGCATCCATCGGGGTTGACTGGGCTTTGCATTGTGCTGAAACCGGATTTCAAAGACGAAGCCATTGACAATATTTTGAAAACTGATGGCAAAACACCTTCGGATCCCAAGGCATTAAAAGAACTGGTTTATCGTGCAGGTATCGTCGGCATGGGTGGCGCAGGCTTCCCTACTTTTGCCAAAATACCGGATGAAAAAGGCAAAATCCACACCCTACTGGTCAACGGCGCTGAGTGTGAGCCTTTTATCACTTGTGATGATATTTTGATGCAAACGCATCCCAAAGACATTATTCACGGTGCGATAATTGTTGCCGAGGCTTTAGGGTGTGAACGCATAATCTGTGGTATCGAAGACAATAAACCTGAAGCCATTGAATCTATGCAGGCAGCCGTGGCAGAGCTTGACCACCCCAACCTGGTAGAAATTCAACCTGTTCCGACGGTTTACCCGATGGGGGGACAAAAACAACTGACTCAGCAACTGACAGGTATTGAAGTGCCTGCACACGCTCATGCGGTCGACATTGGTCTGTTGATGATGAACGTTGCCACCTTTGCTGCTATTTTTCATGCCGTACGTCACGGCAAACCTTTGACATCTCGTTATGTGACAGTTTCCGGTTTGGGACTAAACCATCCATTCAATATTGAAGCATTGATAGGAACTTCCTTTGAGGATTTGGTTGAGCTTGCAGAGCCAAAAACCAAACTCAATTATCCGCTTGTACAGGGTGGTCCGATGATGGGCTTTGAAATGCCAAACAATCATGTACCCGTCATTAAAACCACTAACTGTATCTTGGCGAATCCGCCAAAACCTGCCGAAATGGTCATGCCTTGTATTCGTTGTGGTGAGTGTATGGATGCCTGCCCCGTTAACCTATTACCGCAACAACTATACTGGCATGCTCGCAGCCATGAGTTCGACAAAGCTGAAAAGCTCAATCTATTCGACTGTATCGAATGCGGATGCTGTAGTTTTGTGTGCCCAAGCCATATCCCATTGGTTCAGTACTACCGCTTTGCCAAAGGCGAAGTGAAAAAGAACAAACAAGAAACCTTAGCCACTCAACGCGCGAAAGAACGCCATGAGGCAAAATTGGCTCGCGAAGAACGCATCAAACAGGAACGTGAAGCGAAGCTGAAAGCCAAAAAAGAAGCGGTTAAACGCAAAGCCGCAAATGAAGCCGAACAAGAAGCCTCCACTCCGGCACCTGAGCAAAAAGCCCCTTCGTCTGCCGCAGCCGCCGCTAGAGCCGCAGCAGCTCGCAAAAAAGCAGCGCAATCAAGTGATGCTACAACTACTGAAAGTACAGCAACTTCTGAGGACGAAAAACAGCCAGGTGCACCGCTATCCGCGCGCGAAAAAGCGATTGCTGCCGCGAGGAAACGTGCCGAAGCTGCCACTGAAAAATCTGAACCACAAGCGGCAACCAACCCTGCTATGTCGGCACGTGGAAAAGCCATGGCGGCCGCTAAAAAACGTGCTCAGGCGGCGGCGAAAAAATCCGAAAATACGGAATCAGAATCCGAGACAGCAAAGGACACCTCATCACATACTGCCGAAGTGGATTCACCCGAATTGGATGCCAAGACCCGCGCACGTTTAGCGGCACAGAAACGTGCTCAGGAAATGGCTGCAAAACGTCAAATGCAAGCAGACCAAACAGAAATCTCAGCGCAGGAAGAAAACACTGCTAAGGTGGAAGAAGCACCAGTGGTCGATAAGCGTCAAGCTGCAATGGAAGCTGCGAAAAAACGTGCCGCAGCACGCAAGAAACCCCTGCCTGACAATACTGAAACATCAGGAAGTGATTCATGAGCGATAACTCATTACTTAATACCGCAACCTCTCCTTTTACGCATGATGTCGTTTCGGTGCGTAAAACCATGATTCAGGTGCAATATGCTGCCATCCCTGCGTTAATGGCACATATTTACTTCTTTGGCTTTGGTATCACTATCCAATGGGCGCTGGCAGTTTTAACGCTTTTGGTTGTCGAAACCGCAATGCTTAAGCTTCGTCGACGCCCTGTTATTCCTTATCTGGCAGATCTAAGTGGCTTGATTACCATCACCGGTATCGTATTTTGTATTCCGCCAGAAGCGCCTTGGTGGATCATTGTATCGGGCGTAACCTTTGCGCTGATTTTCGGAAAGCATCTCTATGGCGGATTGGGCTATAACCCATTCAACCCGGCAATGCTCGGCTATGCCTTCCTATTGATCTCATTTCCGGCGCAAGTTACACAGTGGACACTGCCGGCTGAAGTATCAGGACACTACCTTAGTTTCATGGAATCCGCATCGGTGATTTTCTTCGGCCACGCGAATGTTGCTATCGACCAAATCACAGGAGCGACCCCACTAGGAGAAGTAAAAACAGCGCTTTCAACAGGCGTCCCCGTCGGAGCAACACTCAACAGTGCCACTTTCGGAAAAGATGCCTTCCCGATTGGTTGGGGAGAAGTCAACTTGGCTTTCCTATTGGGCGGTTTATGGTTGCTGTATAAACGCACGATTCGCTGGCAATATCCGGTTGGCTTTCTGAGCGCATTGGCGACCATGGCGTTCATTTTTCATCAAATCGACCCTAGCACTTATGCACCTGTAAGCTACCACTTACTTTCCGGTGGCGTTATGCTGGCTGCCTTCTTTATCATCACCGACCCAGTCACTTCAAGCACCACGCCAAAAGGGCGTTTGGTCTATGCAATTGGCATTGGTATTATGGTGTATATCATTCGTAACTGGGGCGCTTTTCCGGATGGAATCGCTTTTGCCGTATTGATTTTGAATATGTTCGTACCTTTGATTGACCAATACACCACACCGCGTGTATTTGGGCACAAAAAATAGAGCTTTTGCTATGACAGAGACAACGGAAACCCCCCAAAATACTCAAAAAGCGTCTATCTTCCAGCAGATGTTTAAGTCTGCACGCGTGTTGAGCCTCTATGTGCTGCTCGGTGTCGGTTTACTATTGGCGGTTAAGTTCATCACACAAGAGTTGATCGACAACGCGGAAAAAGAAAACAAACAGGCGGCATTTAACGAAGTGCTACCGGCTTCCAGCTACGATAATGACCCACTGAAAGATACCAAGAACTTCACCAATGAAGCCTTGCTAGGTTCAGAAACCCCGGTCACCTTCTATCGCGCGCGCAAAAACGGCAAACCTGCCGGCGTCATTTTTGAAGCGATAGCGCCTGACGGTTATAGCGGTAAAATCACCATATTGATTGGCGTATTTCCGGATGGCCGCATTTCGGGAGTGCGTGTTTTGAAACACAAAGAAACCCCAGGACTAGGCGACAAAATAGAACTTAGAAAGTCCAACTGGATACTTTCTTTCAATGGCATGAACCTTCGTGATGACAACGCGGCCAAGTGGCGCGTGAAAAAAGATGGTGGTATTTTCGACCAGTTTACCGGCGCGACGATTACACCAAGAGCGGTCGTCAAAGCCGTGAGAAAAGCACTGACATTCGTCAATCAGCAAGGAGCAAAACTCTATGACTGACACTACGCAAAAAACCTCTTGGAGTGATTACTCCAAAATCGCCCGTAACGGTCTTTGGGACAACAACCAGGCGCTGGTTGCCATGTTGGGGCTATGTCCTTTACTTGCCGTTACCAATAACACCGTCAATGGTCTTGGACTTGGGCTTGCCACCATGGTCGTTATGGTCATTTCCAACGTTTTGGTATCCCTAATTAGAAACCACGTTTCACCGGAAATTCGCATTCCTATTTTCATTGCCATCATCGCTTCGGCAGTGACCATTATCGACATGATGATGAATGCTTACCTTCACACACTCCATGGTATTCTGGGGATTTTCATTCCGTTGATTGTTACCAACTGTACCATTCTCGGTCGAGCAGAAGCCTATGCTTCCAAAAACCCTGTCGACAAAGCTTTTATCGATGGTCTTTTCATGGGGCTAGGATTCACCGCTGTTTTGGTCGTACTGGGCGCAATGCGCGAGATTATCGGTAATGGCACCCTTTTCGATCAAATGAACTTGATGTTCGGTGATGCCGCCAAAGGTTTAACCCTTTATATGCCATCCGACTTCCACCCGATGCTGTTGGCAATTTTGCCTCCGGGTGCATTCATCGGCCTGGGTTTGTTGGTGGCACTGAAAAATGCCATCGAACAAAGACGTCATGCGAAAAAAACCAATGCCTTAGGAATACAGGTAGCAGTCAATCAGTCCTAATCTATGAATAAACAAAAACGCCTTGAAATTTTTCAACGTCTAGCCGAGGCCATTCCGAACCCGGAAACCGAGCTGAACTACTCGAACCCTTTCGAGTTGCTGATTGCCGTTATTTTGTCGGCGCAAGCGACCGACAAGGGCGTGAATATCGCCACAGCCAAACTCTTCCCTGTTGCCAATACGCCAGAAGCAATCTATGCGCTTGGCGAAGAAGGCTTGAAAGAATACATCAAAACCATTGGCCTGTTTAACAGCAAAGCGGCAAATATCATCAAAACCTGCAAGATGCTGATAGACCTTCACGGCTCCGAAATTCCACAGACGCGAGAGGCACTTGAAGCGCTCCCAGGTGTTGGACGGAAAACAGCCAACGTCGTTTTAAATACCGCGTTCGGGCAACCCACCATGGCGGTGGATACCCATATCTTCCGTGTTTCAAATCGCACCAAGATAGCACCTGGAAAAAATGTGCTGGAGGTCGAAAAAAACCTAATGAAGTTCGTGCCGAAGGAGTACATAATCCCCGCGCACCACCTTCTGATATTACACGGACGCTATACCTGCACTGCGCGCAAACCAAGATGCGGTGCCTGCTGCATTTATGACCTGTGCGAATACAAAGACAAAACTGAATAACAAGGACATTACATGTGGGATGATCGCTACGCCGTTGATGAATATGTTTACGGAACATCACCTAACACTTTTCTTGCCGAACATTACCAACAACTGCCAAAAGGCAAAGTACTTTGTTTGGCTGAAGGTGAAGGTCGCAATGCCGTTTTTCTTGCAGAACAAGGCTATGATGTCACTGCGGTAGACAACTCTGCCGTCGGATTGGAAAAAGCGCAAAAACTGGCTCAACAACGCGGCGTAGCAATCGAGACTGTCGTTGCCGACCTTGCTCATTTCGACCTAGGTCAATCCAAATGGGACGGTATCGTTTCCATTTTCTGCCATTTGCCTCCTGCCATGCGGCAAGGTGTTCATGCGCAAATCGCAAATGCACTAAAACCTAACGGCATCTTTTTGCTGGAAGCCTATTGCCCGAAGCAACTCGAATACAAAACCGGCGGACCACAAGTGGTTGAGATGACCGTCAGCCTAGAGAATTTAGAAAACGAAATCCAAGGACTGGATTGCTTAATGATGCACGAAACTGAAAGAGATGTCTCCGAAGGCACTTTTCATAGCGGATTGGGCGCTGTCGTCCAACTGATTGCCAAACGATAAGTTGCATCTCTTTGCCCACATGGCGTTTAATAACGACGCCGCATGCTTAACCTTGCTAAAGGAAACTTTATGAAAGTATTACAGACTGTCAAAACAACGATAGTGTCTTCTTTCTTTACCCTGTCATTATGGCTGTTTGTCGCCCCAGCCTATGCCGATAGCTTGAAAAGTGCCCAAGCAAACTTCAAACAGCAAATCTCAGAGCTGGAATCTACTTTCGGCGGGCGTCTTGGCGTCGCGGTTTGGGACGCCAGTAGTGGCTTTCAACTGCAATACCGAGGCAATGAACGCTTTGCTTTGTGTAGTACCTTTAAGTTCCTGCTAGCGGCTTCAGTGCTCGCCAAAGTAGATGCCAAAGAAGAGTCTCTTAGTCGTGTTGTCACCTACTCCACTTCTGACCTGTTGAACTATGCCCCCATCACGCGAAAAAACCTACATAATGGCGAGGGCGAAATGACCGTTTCGCAATTACTGGCGGCCGCGCTTCAACATAGTGATAATACTGCCGCCAACTTGCTGTTTGAGCCTGTTCGAGGCCCGCAAGGACTGACGACCTTTATGCGAAGCATTGGTGACAGGGAAACCCGTGTTGATCGTATTGAGCCCCATCTCAACACCAATATACCTGGTGATGAACGCGATACCACAACGCCCAACGCCATGTTGAAAAGCATGAAGAAAATCCTTTTGGGACATGTGTTGTCAGAAGCTTCAAAAAACCAACTCACACAATGGATGCTAAATAACACAACTGGTGCCAATAAGCTTCGTGCCGGCATTCCGACCTACTGGCCTATCGGTGATAAAACCGGTTCTGGAAACAATGGTGCGATGAACGACATCGCCATCATGTGGCCGGATGCCGATGACCCGATTTTAGTGGCGGTTTATTACACTGGCAGCAAAGAACCTTTTGAAACCAGAAACCATGTACTTGAACAAGTGGGGAGAATTATCAGCGATCAGTTTTCGCCGCATTAACCCCAACCTGGTAGATTTTTGATATGAAATCCAGAAGTGTGTAGCAAACCCTAGGACGAATAGTGGTTGCTACCTATGCTCAAGAATATGCACGCCGTTAAATTTTAACGGCAATCAAGTTACGCCACCATCCTAGTAGTCTTTATTGAACTCATCGTTCAAATCGTTATCCAAATCATCTTCTAACCTATTACCCAGACCATCATCGAAATCTTCGACGAAGTCATCCTCTTCGTCATATTCATCATCGTCTTTATACAAATCGTCATAACTTAGACCTTCTTGATTCATCAGGTCTTCTTCATCCTCATAGATGCCTTGATCCAGCATCTTTTGATATTCATCGTACATTTCACCCATCACACGACTCCTTAATGAGCTTTATATCGTCATAAACCACTAGCAGAAAAGCATTCAAGCCATTCTCAGCTAATATTTTACGCCTGAATATCTCTAAACGTTAGTCTGACAATGTTCTGAATCAAATTAAAAAGTAATGGCCTGGCTTCTTTAAAACAATCTTCCAACGCCAAAGGTCTGTCGGTAATACTGAAGATGGCATCAATGCCAAGCTTATGGATATCGGCAATCGGAAAATCAATGCCGCCGACAATGCCGACAACGAATACCTTATATTTCTTGGCAAGCTTGGCAACCTCGACCGGCACCTTGCCGTATTGGCTTTGCTCGTTGAACTGTCCTTCTCCAGTGATGACCAAATCGAATTGATGTGTTTGAAACTGTTGCTCCAGTTGCAGCAACTCGGAGACGATTTTAAAACCGGATTCCAACCGCCCACCGATGAGCCTTAGCCCTGCACCCATGCCGCCTGCTGCACCCGCACCGGCAAGCTCTGCGACTTCTAACTGCAAATCCTTCTTGACCACACGTGCAAAGTTTCGCAACCCCTGATCCAATAATGCCACTTCTTCTGATGACGCACCTTTTTGTGGACCAAACATATAGGCTGCCCCTGTTTCGCCATACAGTGGATTGGAAATATCGCACGCCACTTGAACGCTGATGCTGTCTAAAGCCAAATTGGTTGGCGGAATAATGGTTTCCAAAGCCAACAAGCCCTCACCATCCAAAGAGACATGTTCTTGATTTGTGTTGAGAAATTGAAAGCCCATTGCCGACAAACACCCGATACCGGCATCGGTAGTGGCACTGCCGCCCAGCCCTAGAATGAAATGTTTGGCACCTCTGGAAAGCGCGTCCTGTATGAGTTGACCGGTACCATAGGTTGAGGTTTTCATCGCCTTACGTTGATCAGGTTTCAGCAAGGGTAAACCAGATGCGGCTGCCATCTCGATAATGGCGGTTTGAGATTCTTGAAGATAGGCATAATTGGCGGTAATCGCTTTACCAACCGGGTCTTGCACTATGACAGAAATACGTTCGGCACCGTCAAGGCTGGATAAGGTGTCAACCAACCCTTCGCCGCCATCAGCCATCGGCTGACTGATGACTTCGGCATTGGGGTAGATACTGTGAATGGCTTGCGTGGCGACTTCACAAAAAGTAACCGCTTCCAAACTGCCTTTAAATGAATCAGGGGCAATTAAAATCTTCATAAACGATGCCTTCAGTTCTAAACTGCGTTTAAATTTAAGGAAACAGCCTGTTAATTAACGATCAATCGTTATGAACGTTTGGGAACCAAGTAGATTTTTCGACCTGATGGTACAGATTACGGTATTCGTCTTTCAGGTTTTTTTCCAGTCCTTTGGATCGGGCTGGTTGGCAACCGCCCATCTTGGCGATGCTCTGATAGACACGGTTAACGATTTTCTGTTTCACGTCTCTGGGGTCGTTGGCGTCCTTCGACATATAGTTCATCATATAGTCGTTCATGGTGATGCCGAACTTGTTCAGAAACAAACGGTTCACTTTTGACTCGTTATAGGCTGCGCTCACCCCTCTGCATCGTTGGTTAAAGGTGTCGTACTCAATGGCCGCAGTGACCAGTTGAGTGTGTAAAGCTTCATTGCTTAATTCTGCTTGAATCTCAGGACTGACCAGCCCAAGAGGATGACTTTCCAATATTTCTTCCGCGCTACTTTCCTGCGAGAATGTTGGTGAAGAAAACAGCGCCAAACCGACCATAACCGCCAAGAAATAGCGCACACGAAGACTCGTATGAATTATTTTTAACGATAACCTAGGTCTTTGTAACAAGAGTTTTCTCCCAGTTTGTAGGCAAGTTTGCGCGTATTGATGGTTTGTGTTATTTCATCACTCATAATGATTTTAGCAGTTTCAGCTCAGTTTAACAGGTTCAATGTCAGTCTGCCGCATTGCCGATTACTTTCCAACCCGGTAGCGTAATTCGTTAAAATAGTGCTAATACCCATAGAGTTACAAGATTGAAATGATTTACACAACCGAAAGAGACCGCCTGCGTCAATTCTACGTGGACACTTGGCAAAAGGCGCGCAATAACGAACCTTTGGATGCGATGGAAACCCTTGTCGCCCGCGTCATTGAAATGCACCCTGAATACCATGCCATGCTGACCAACAGTCAACATCTTGGCAATAACTATTTCCCAGAGATGGGCGAAACCAATCCTTTTCTTCACATGGGAATGCACTTGGGACTGCAGGAACAAGTCTCCATGGATCGCCCGGTAGGCATTCAGGCCGTTTACAAGAAATTGGGTGAACGTCTAAGAGATGTTCATGAAACTGAACATGCCATGATGGAATGTCTGGCGGAAGCCATGTGGCAAGCGCAACGTAACCAAACCGAACCTGATGAGCAGGCTTATTTGAAATGCCTGCAGGCACTGCTGGAAAACTAACTCTTTAAAGGAAACGCCATGCTTCAGTCCCCTTTTAAACGTGCATTGAGAAACAGCCTGTTGATTATGTTCATTGTCGGCTTGGCGGTTCATCTGCAAGGCACGACAGTTGCGGCAAGTATTATGTCCATGATCTATTCGCTGATTATCGTTTTTCCAATTTTGTGGATCACCTATCGCTACACCCATCAAATTCGAGAGAAATACGAAGCCGAACGCCAAGCCGAAGAGCGCAGACAATCAGACAACACTAACGAAGCACCCTAATACACTGTCCTTTAAAATCGGGGACCTGGAATAGTGCGTGGAAAATCTATTAAATGAATTCCACACACGTTCCAGCTAAATTGGGAATTTAGTCAAATTCACCTTTTTCGAGTAATTCGCAAAGAGTGGGAATGTGAGCACCGTAATAGCGTTTTTCTTCAATAATTTCTGTTCTGTATTTCTGTTTTTGTGAAGCTGAACCAGTAAGGTTATCCAACATTAAATAAAAGACAGGTGCTTCTTCAATAGGTTTTCGCTTCTTCTTGCGAATCGTACTGGTTGTTGGTTTATTTGCCTCTGCGTTGTAGAGCATTTTAGCCCTTACCACATTAAAACTGTATCCTCTACCCATACGCTGAACATCCTTTGCATAGCGATTAATGCTCTCAGTATAGGCATTTGTTATTTCGTAATCAAAAACAAAGCCATTCAAAATTTCTGGCATCCAGTTCGATAATGCAGTTGTTAAAGCTTCAAAGTAATGTGCAATTTGAGGTGATAAGCCTCTTTGCCAATCAATTAAAGCTTGCTCTGCGGCTTTGGAATCTAAGCCTTGGTCAAACAGACAATAAAACGCTTCTTTTGCATCATAGGCCAACCCTAAATCTGGAAACCTTGCTGACCATTGTTGTAGTTTTATAACCTCTTTATCGGTCAATGAATGGCGACGCTTTAACAGAACAAAACGGTCATTCTTTTTGATACGCTCTTTTTTTTCGAGCTGGCTGCGAATGCCTTTACAAGCTTTTTCAAGACATTTTGAGGCAGTGGCGACAATGTGGAATTTATCAATTACTATCACAGCATCAGGTAAAATCTGCTTGACCGTATCTCTATAAGGCAACCACATATCCATTGTCACTATTTCAACCTTCTCAGGATTTTTAAGAGATTTTAAGTGTTTCATAACATCGGCTTTCTTTCGAGAGGGCAACATATCAAAAACGCTACACTTCTCAATATTGGTTAAGATGCAACGATAGCTACCGACTAACTTTAATTCATCAATGCCAAGCACTCTAGGCGTTTCGAATGGCATTTCTTTAGATTTTTCCGCAACGTAATCATCAAAAACATGACGAATCGTTTTCTCATCCAGACCTGTTTCTCTGGCAACCACTGCAAAGGTATCGCTCATGGAACGCTTTTGAATGTACTCTTTGAGTCGAGTTGTCATTAAACGCTTACCATCAATATCAGCTAAAGGCTCCCGAAAAGTTTTACCACATGAACGGCATTTGTAGCGGACACGTTGCGTTTTTAGGACAAGAGGTTTTCCCTGCATCGGCATGTCAAAGAAAATCTGCTCTGTTTTGTCGTGGGAGTAGAGTTGTGTAAAGCCGCAATGCGGACAGGCTTGTGGCTTAAACAGGTTTTCTACGGTGATTTCTAAATGGCTTTCATGCTCTTGTTGAGAGAGAACATGAAAGCTTTGCAGATTGAGCAAGCTCATAAATAAGCGTTACTCAACTTTGACTTTGAATGTAGTCAAGATATTGATTCCGTTTCTGATATTCCAGATTCATCATATATTGCCTCATATATTCAAAATCAGGGCTTCCGTCATCTTGGGTGGGAAGCATGATTTTATCTCTTGAAATGCGTTTGTCGTTAATCTCTCTATTGAAGTTGTATTTATCCGACAGCCTGTTTGTTAAAGTCGCTATGAACAGGTAGATATGGCGGTCGAACTTATCATTTTGTAAATGAGTCACATGGTCACTTGCGACAAATTTGTACGGGTGATAAAAGCTTGAGCCAACGCTTCCACTGTTTGCGATAGTCAAACAACTTGAGAATATGCGAACACCCTCTTCATTTCCAATAAAGTTATCCACCCCATTATTCATTGCGGTTGATGAAACATAAGGGTGATTTCCTTCTGTTTGGTTTGCTTTAGTGAGACGCTTACCACGCTGAACAACTTGAAAAATGTCCTTTAGGAAGAATTCATGCCATCCCTTATCATCAAGGCTTTCAATGTCTACAAAAACCTTCTTGGAGCCTATTGAATTAAAAAGATATTCCCGACCCTGCATAATCATCGACGATTCAAACGTCAGATAATCCACGATAGTTTTTTCAAAGTCAGCATCACTTGGTAGCTCATCATTGAAGTAATAGAAGCTATGAAGCCACTCATCATCCGCTTCAACAGTTGTTTTAACGCAGAATTTACTTTCTGCTTCAATGCGGTCAAACCAAACATCTAAAAGGTGTTGCTTCTTGTCTTTAGCTTGTTCTGTTTCAATCAATCCAACATGAGGACTAACTTTAAACCCATCCTCTCTAAAGTCGATAAACTTACACTCCTTGTCTTCTGGATGAGGTTCGCCAGCCGTAAAAATGGCAATACATGGAATGGTTCCCACACCATAAAACGTGTCTTTATTGAGCGAGATAACGCCTTCTAGCGTATGGTTTTTAAGGATGTTCGCCTTTATTGCTTTTTCTTCCTTAGATTTCCCTGTTAAAGAGGATTGCGGAATAATCACAATTGCCCGACCGCCTTCTAATAATGAATCTAGCAAGTGCTCTGTAAAGGCAATCTCATATAAATCTGGATTTTTCTTTGAGCCTTGTGAATATGGCGGATTCATCATCCCAACGGTTGCACCTTTTAATTGGAGCTTATTTGGGTCTTCGTTTAGAAAGTTATGATTAATTAGATTGCTTTTTCCATCGCCTCGCAAAATCATATTGGTTGTGGCAATGGTGAACATATAGGGCTGTAATTCAAAACCATGTAATTGTTTCTGACGGATGTTTTTCTTGTTATTTTCATTGTCTGTTCGTGCAATCATGTGATGCATAGCAGCGATTAAAAAGCCTGCTGTTCCCGCACAAGGGTCAAGCACGGTGTCATCCGATTTGATGTCAACTAAATCACAGAATAGGTCGGTAATATGCTTAGGGGTTAATACAATTCCAAGGGTCTGTCCATCACCGCCAGAATAGGACATAAATTCGCCATAAAAGCGCCCTAAATAGTCCTCAGAAGAGCTTGTGTATTTGATGCTTTTGTAAATTTTGTCATGTAAAAATTCAGTGAAATGCTTAAGAGGGGTTTTGTTCAGCGTGGTGTTTATCTCATTTAAGATTTGTGTATCTTTAATAATCGAGAACTGGCTAAGAATCTTATCCCTTTTGACATCTGGAGCTACTTTTGAACGCTTAAGGTTTTTTTCGATAGCGCTATATATTTTGTCGCCATCTGTATCAATCTCATCTCCAGTTAAGTGATTGACATCAAAACCACCGAATTCAGCCTCTCTAAGGGCTAATAAAATACCCGAAACAATTAGTGGTTTATCAATATCTTTTAGATTTCCGTAATTCCTTAAATCTTCGTGCAGTTCTGAAGCATCACGTAAGATTTCAGCGAGTTCTTTTTCTTGGTCGGTATCCTCTTGCAGAACTTCTCTTGTATAGTATTCAATAATGTTATTTTCATTGAATGAGATGAAAGACTCTACCTCTGGTAGCTCACGGTAATACTCTGTTTCATCAATAAAGTATGGGCTAATTTTGTGTTTCTTTTCATCGCCAGAAATACCAAAGGCGATAACTTTCTTGTAAGACGTGTTTTGAGCTAAATGCTGGCCATAAAAAAGAGCGCCGTTAACAGCAAAATCCTTAACGTCCTTAACCGTTCCGCTAATCAAGCCTTTTGAATCAAGCTTTACGTGTTTAGCAACATCAGCTTTATTCTCTATAACAAGAATAAAATCTTTCACAACGCCAACAAATTCAGGAAAACCTACTTTGCCAGAGCCGCTTTTAGAAGCTGTTTTTAAGGCATTATCAATTTCAAGAATAGTGCTACCTTGGGGTTCAAGGTCAATGCCTGCTTCTTTTAGTAAACCATGAACCCATAAATCTGTTTTTGCTTCCTTTTTTGCCATTTCCACACTCCATTCCATTTTATGGAGTAAAGTTTAGCACAAAGCTTTCCACTGACTATTCCGTTTTTGAGTTTTTGATAAAAGATTAAAAAACTAGACTCCACGCACTATTCCGCAAACCCTTAAAATCTACCAGGTTGGGTATCAAAGTTATCTCCCCAACCTGGTAGATTTTATGCATCTCCCCCCTCAAAAGCTCTAATTTGCCGATTTGCCTCTTTACCCCACTCAATTCTTCGGTAGAATACACGTTTTCTGGTGCTTGCTGTCTTATGACATGCAGTTAAACGGGAAACTCGTGCGATAACGCAAAACCGCATCAAATCGAGTGCTGCCCCCGCAACGGTGATAGAAAAGACCTGACAACAACCCATTGGAGTTGCTCTCAAGAGCTTCCGAGAAGGCGTTAGGAAATTGTTCTTCAGCCCGGATACCGGCCAGAAAAACCGGCTCACACTTGTGTAGAGCCGAACTTTTGAACCGATTGCGGTGGGCAATACGGAAAAAGAGATTTTTTTGTGTCGTCAGGCATTACCACCTCTTTTTTTGTTCGGGCACTTGTCCCGATCCGTTGTTGCCTTCGTATAAACATTACGAAGGAATTCTATGAACCCTAACAAAATGCGTTTAGCCAAAACGCCGATTGCATTGGCTATCTTTTCGATTTGTTCTGCCAGCTTTGCTGCCGATGACCAGAACCTGAATTCAGTCGTTGTGACTGCCAATAACACGCCTCAAAATATTGGAAGCGTCACCTCAAATGTCACGGTGATTACCGCCGAAGACATTGCAAACCACCAGTACCAAACGCTACAGGATGCCATGCGACAAGTTCCGGGCTTAACCACCTATTCAAATGGCGGTTTAGGGACGGCTACCAGCCTTTTCATGCGCGGCATGGGCGGTAAAAATATTCTCGTTCTACAAAACGGCATGCAGTTGAACGACCCGACACTCACGGACGGTACTACCAACTTCGCGAATATCATGTTGGATGACGTTGAGCGCATTGAGATTATCAAGGGCCCTCAATCCGGTGTTTGGGGTGCAAACGCCTCCGCTGGTGTCATCAACATCATCACAAAAAAAGGCGGCAAGCGCGCCAATGCAAACCTGGAGTTTGGTAGCAACAACCAGAAAAAACTGGCTGCCAGCTTGGGTGCAGGTAATGAGAAAGTCGATTTCGCATTAAACTTCAGCGACTTATCGAGTGACGGTTTTACCTCAATCAAAAAATACAAAACTTCCGGTAAAGGTGATGAAAAAGACCCTTTTGCACAGCAGGAAGCCTCTTTCCGTTTAGGCATTAACTTTGAAAAACAACAACGTTTGGAAACCTTTATCAAGCATAGTAGTGGGGATTCCGAGTCGGATTACAGCACGCCAAATACGGCTTCACACAGCACTTTTGAAAGCACGTTGAGACAGCTACGCTATCTGGCAACCTTCGGTAAGGTCGACACGCAACTCTATGCGCAGGACTCTCACATCCGTAGAGAGTACCCAGCCTACTCTTCTGTTTACGAAGGTAAAGTGAATCAGTTCGGCGCGCAGGCAGATTGGCATTATGCCGACAAACAGCAAGCAAGTTTTGCGGTAGCTTCAAAACAACTTGAAGATATTAAAAACAAAAACAGCTATTACAACCGTTCCGCCGCTGCGAACAATACCAACCAATTGTTTGGCGAAAAATGGGTCATTACCGAAGCGGTTCGTTATGACGAGTACAACCGTTTCGACAATAAAACAACGGGCAAAATCGGTACAAAATACCATGTCATCCCGGAAGTCTTCATCAGCGCCAACTACGGCACGGGCTACAATGCACCATCACTCTATCAGTTGACCAATTTGTCGACACAAACCACACAACTGACACCTGAAACCTCGACAGGTTATGATGCGACCTTGGGTGTTTACGGCTTGGAGCTGACCTATTTCAACAACGAAATCAAAGATGAATTGGTAACGGATGCCAGCTACAAATACTACAACCAAAAAGGCACTTCTAAATACGAAGGCATTGAAGCCAACTACAAGCGCACATTGGATGCGATTGACAGTGATCTGACGCTGAACTTCACGCAACAGACTGCAAAAGATAAGGACGGGAAATGGCTGGCACGCCGACCTGAACAACAAGGTGGCTTAGGGTTTGATTACTATGGTTTGGCTCGTACCCATGTCGGTATCCAAACAAAATATGTTGGCAACCTGTATGACAAGGCGGATAAGAAAGGCGCGAATATTGGAAACTACAGCACCACAGATTTGGTTGCAGACTACCAATTTAACCCGCATGTTTCCATTTACGGTAAAGTACAGAATCTATTTAATGAAGATTACACGCCTGCAGTTGCTAGCTACGAAAGCGATGGCGTCACACCAAAGTATGTCTACAACAACGGCGGTACGCTTTTGTTCGTCGGCGTGCGAGGCAAACTGTAAATCACCGAAGATATGATAGCGACAAACACTTCCTCCAAAAGCCACAACCCTTCTCATTGCTTAATGGTGCAGGGTTGTACGTCTGATGCGGGGAAAAGTACGTTAGTCGCCGGACTTTGCCGCGTTTTGGCGCGGCAAGGTTTGTCAATCGCGCCTTTCAAGCCTCAAAATATGGCTTTGAACAGCGCCGTTACCGAAGACGGCGGGGAAATCGGTCGTGCGCAGGCATTGCAGGCTTTTGCTGCCGGTGTGCCAACCAGCGTGCATATGAACCCCGTTCTTCTTAAACCCAATTCCGATGTCGGTGCTCAGGTCATTATTCAAGGCAAGAGCATCGGCAACTATAACGCACTGAATTATCACGAATATAAACCCACTGCGGCCAATGCCGTATTGGACTCCTTTGTCACTTTACGCCATCGGTTCAATTACATTATTACCGAAGGTGCCGGCAGCCCTGCCGAAGTGAATTTACGCGAAGGCGACATTGCCAATATGGGATTTGCCGAGTCCGTCGATTGCCCGGTCATTCTGGTTGCAGACATCGACAAAGGCGGCGTATTTGCCCATATCGTCGGTACACTCGCCTGCCTGTCGGATTCTGAGCAAAACCGTATCAAAGGATTTGTTATCAACAAATTCCGCGGCGACTTGGCGCTACTGAAAGATGGTTTGGATTGGCTGGAAGCCAAAACAGGCAAACCGGTTCTAGGCGTGGTGCCCTACCTTCACGGTTTGTTTTTGGACGCGGAAGATGCCGTTGACTTCCAACAAACCGAGAAGTCCGACACCTCTCTCAAGGTCATCGCCCCGCTGTTTCCTCATATCAGCAATCACACCGACTTTGCGCCTTTACAGCAGCACCCTGACATTGAATTTCAATGGGTTAAGCATAATGAAGCCATTCCACCCGCGGATTTAATCATCTTGCCGGGAAGCAAGAATGTCGCATTCGATCTGCAATGGTTGAAAACTCAAGGGTGGGAAACCCATTTGAACCATCACCTACGTTATGGCGGTAAGCTGATCGGCATTTGCGGTGGTCTACAAATGCTGGGACAAGCCATTCATGATCCGCATGGCATGGAGTCTGAAAGTGGCGACAGCCAACACGGGCTTGGACTATTAAACTATGAAACCACACTCATGCCGGAAAAAGCCCTGCAAAATAGAACAGGACGCTTCATCTCGGATGAAACAACGAACGTTGTCGGCTATGAAATCCATTGTGGTCAAACCAATTTATCCGACCTCACTCCGGCAATCATCTTGGAAGACGGTAGTGTTGAAGGGGGGTTCAGTGAAGACAACCAGATTTTCGTCACCTATCTACACGGGGTGTTCGACCAACCTTCCGCCATCCAGTATTTGATGAACTGGACGTTGGGAAAAGACAACAATCCTATGGCAACACAACCTGAGCTTGACGCCGACCAACAACGCCACGCACAATTAGACCTATTGGCAAATACCTTGGAGAGCTGTTTGGATATGGACAAGCTATTAAACCTGCTGGGAGCACAAAATGACTGATAAGAAAAATACCTATCACAAAGTCCGCATGGAACGAAAGAAGACCCAGATTGATGCTTCCATCGCCAAAGCCAACATCGAAAAAGGAATTTTGCTGGTGATTACCGGTAATGGCAAAGGTAAGTCGACGTCTGCATTCGGCATGGTCGCCAGAGCACTGGGGCATGGCCTGAAAGTCGGTGTTTGTCAATTCATCAAAAGTCGTACCGATACGGGTGAAGAAGCTTTTTTCAGCGCCCAACCAAACTGTGAATGGCATGTGCTAGGCGATGGCTTTACTTGGGACACTCAAAACCGCGAACAGGATATCGCCACCTCGGAACGTGGCTGGCAAATTGCCGAAACAATGTTGTCTGACCCTAGCTATGACTTGGTGGTGCTTGATGAGCTGACTTATCTACTGAGCTATGATTATATTGACAGGCAACGGGTACTCAGCGCACTGCAGGCCCGCCCTGAGATGCAACATGTGGTGGTTACCGGGCGTTCAGCTGCTGCAGAGCTAAAAGAGATTGCCGATACGGTTTCGGAAATACAGGAAGTCAAACACGCCTATAAAAGCGGTGTCAAAGCGCAAATCGGCGTGGACTACTGAGAAAAACCCAATGCTTCTGTCTCGCCTGCCCATCTTATTGTTTTGCCTGTTGTTGTCGTTACCAACCTTATCTCAAGCAGGAAACTTTAGGATTATTTCACTGTCACCCCACCTGACGGAAATGGTTTTTTCCGCTGGCGCGGGCAAAGATCTGGTTGGGGTTGACCGCTATTCAAACTATCCGGCTTCAACGACTAAACTCCCCAAGGTCGGCGATGCGTTTCACTTAAATTTTGAGCAGATCGTCGCCTTGAAACCTGACTTGATTCTGGTATGGCAAGCCTCAATCAAACCACAAGATTTGCAACGACTACAAGACTTGGGATTACGTGTTTTTGTATCCAATATCCAGACACTTAATGACATCCCCAATGAAATCGAGGAAATCGGCCGCAGAGCGGGTACACAACGCCATGCTTTTTCGACGGCTGAAGAATTGAAGCATCGCTTGACGTTTTTAAGACTGCAATACGCCTCCAAGGCGCCTGTTTCCGTGTTCTACGAAGTGTGGAACCAACCGCTTACCACCATCAATGGTCAACAGTTCATCAGCCAAGGGCTGTCACTATGCGGGGCACAAAATGTGTTTGCGGACCTAACCCCCTTAGCGCCACAGATCAGCAGGGAGAGCGTGTTGATGAAGAACCCTCAGGTGATTCTAATGGGTGGCGCCAAAGACAAACAGACTTCATGGCGCCGTAATTGGCAAGCTTTCCCAATGCTACAAGCTGTTCAGAACCGTCAAATCATTGGGGTCAATAGCGATTTATACCAACGCCCGACACAACGCTTTATTGAAGCTTTACCAGCGTTGTGCCATCAAATAGAGGCTGCGAGAAAGGTTTATTCGAAAAAATAGACGCTTGTCAGTAACTCTTGTTTTAAGACATATTCCAGAAGTGGACAATGAGATACAGGGCATAAATCGACAATAAAACAATACTGAAAACCGTAATCGGTCTTAGCCCTTTTTGTTCGATGACAATGCCTTCCTGTCGCAATTTTCTTTGATGGAAATAACGTTTGATCATCCAATAACCAAATGCGATCAAACCGACTAATGTTAAGAAATTTAAAAGTTTAGACATGAAGTATTTTGTGTTTAAAATCTGCCAGGTTGGGGCATTTCAGTTATTTGAATTTAGAAGCTATGCCTTTTCCGACATTAAGCGACGGACCTTATCCAGGTCTTTTTGGGTGTCGACACCAATACCGGCATCACCCAAGGCGTCCAACACCAAAATCGCTTCGCCGTGCCATAAAACACGCAACTGCTCCAAACGTTCTACATGCTCCAAAGCACACTCCGGCCACGCAACATAACGTTTAACGAAACCCGCACGATAAGCATACAAACCAATATGACGCTTATAGCCCCAGTTATCGGGTAAGGTTGGTGGCTCGTTGGAGAAGGTATCTCGCGACCAAGGCATTGGCGCACGAGTGAAGTTCAATGCGAAGTTCTTTTGGTTACGAATCACTTTCACCGCATGAGGGTCGAAAACGGTTTCAACATCATCAATCGGCTCACAGAGTGTCGCCATCTGTACGCTTTCATGGGTAGACAACCCATCAGCAACCTGAACGATTAATTCAGGCGGTAACATGGGTTCATCGCCCTGAACATTGACGATAATGTCATCATCAGAAAAGCCTAGCTTTTCGACCACTTCAGCGATACGTTCCGTACCAGATTGATGCGTTGCCGCTGTTAAGCAAACTTCGGCGCCAAAAGCTTCACACGCTTGTTTAACGGCTTCAGATTCTGTGGCGATGACTATGCGGTCTGCACCAGATAATTTGGCTTGCTGCCAAGTCCATTGAATCATCGGTTTACCTAGAATATCCATCAAAGGTTTGCCATGAAGGCGACTGGACTCATAGCGGGCGGGAATAACGACAATAAACTCCATACTTATGCGTGCTGCCCTTTTTGTTTACGATAGGCTTCCTCTTCTTCCGGCGCCAGTTCGCGGGCTTCGTTTTCAAGCATAATCGGAATACCGTCGCGAACAGGATAAGCCAGGTTAGCCGCAGTGGAAATCAGCTCTTGCTTGTCTTTATCAAACAATAGAGAGGTTTTGGTGACCGGACAGACCAGAATGTCCAAAAGTTTTGGATCCATGAAATCAACTCTTCCTTAGTTCGCTTATATTCGTTTTGTGTTCTTTGCGTTTTTGTCCGTCTTGAAGCCAGTTCAAAGACGACGTAATTTCTTGATGATTTGCTCGGCAAAAGGTTGGCTGCACTGAGGTTTAATTTCCAAGTACCACCAATCATCTTCAGAAAATGCCACACATTTTACCGCATCTTTCTCGGTCATCAGTAACGGAATTGCTTCCTTTTGCTGTTTTAACCACGAAAAATCTTTCGGCTGATACGCCTGATGATCGGCAAAATCACGCGATGTTACTATCGCCCCTAAGCGATGCAACGCACGATAAAAACGTGCCGGATTACCAATGCCGGCAATGGCATTCACCGCTTGGTTTTTGAATGCGTCAAGCGGTAAGGTTTTTTCCGGGTGCTTCACATTGCGAAAACAAACCGGCGTCAAACGCATGATTTCAATGGTATCGGCAATCGCCAACGGATAGCGCAAGGTGCCATTACTAACGATAAAATCTACTGTCTTAAGGCGACGTTTAGACTCGCGCAAAGGCCCTGATGGCAAACACATGCGGTTCCCCAGCCCTCTTTCGCCATCCACCATCACAATTTCCATGTCACGTGCCATGGCATAATGCTGTAGGCCGTCATCCGAAATAATCACATCGAGATGACCGCCTTGCGCCTTGACGTTTTGCTCCAGATACCGAATAGCGTCCACTCTGTTTGGTGACACCGCCATCGGTACTTTCGCCTGTCTGACGAGCATCACTGGTTCGTCCCCCACCCATTTCGGGTCGGAATCCGGCGTGACCATTTGCGGCCAGGTTTTGGCTTTGCCGCCATAGCCTCGACTCACGATTCCACAACTGAAACCTTGTTGTTGCAACTGCTCCACTAACCACATGATAAAAGGCGTTTTACCGGAACCACCGACAACAATGTTGCCGACGACAATGATTTTCGCATCCGTGGCTTTGCGCGGAGGTTGTGTTTCAAATGCTTGAAGACGGCGACGTGCCACGCGGCAAACCAATCGGGAAATCGGCAACAGCAAGCGGCTTTGCCAAGCAATGTAATTGTGATCGGCTCTCAGCCAGAAACTCGGCCAACTCATAGAATCCTCGGCGGTATGTATTCATAAGGGAAAACGAAAAGATGGTAAAGGTTAATCGGTTGGCGATTATGGCGCTTTACATTGATGATGATACCAAGTTTTATGGTCGATGCGTTGACGATTTTCGACTTGAAATTCATTTGGTGTCATTTTTAAGGTTATGGCACCATTGCATGCGGTATTGAGCATGGAGATGCCGAGCTTATTTATGCGCTCGACAACCGGCTTATTTGGAAAATGATAACGATTCAAGTAGCCAGCTGAAAACAGCACCAACTTGGGTTGTATGGCTTCCAGCCAAGCCAAGGAGGTTGCAGTATGGCTACCATGATGACCGGCTATCAGCACTTCGGATTTCAATGCCATATTCCCCGGCTTTCGAGACTGCTCAATCACAGTATGTTCTATCGCCTTTGAAGCGTCTCCCATCAGCATCATCGCCGTCTTGCCGGTTGAAATCCGTAACACACAGGACGCATCATTATCATCCGATGCGACTACGCCCTTTTGTGGGGATAAGACGTCAAAATGAACTTGATCGAATATCCAGGATTGCCCGGCAAAACATGGCATGAATTGCGTTTTGATAGACGTCTGTTGTAGCCTGCTATTCAATTTTTTCGGCTGCCCGGAAATGGCATGATCGACTTCTATATTTTGTAACAGCGTTTGGGTTCCTCCTGCGTGATCCATGTCCGAGTGACTCACCACCAGCAAATCAACTTTGTTACGTTTTTCATGCGCAAGATAAGGCAGCAACGCCATACTGGCACCATCCAACGCATCACTGAATTTGGGTCCCGTATCGTAAACCAAAGTATGGTCGCGAGTTTCAAATACCATGGCTTGGCCTTGACCCACATCCAACAAAGTCACCTTGACTTCTCCCGGCGACAAGCCGTTTTTGAACTGGCTGTAACCGAAAGACAGTAGAAAGAACAGCGCAATCATCAAGACTGCACCAAGCCACCGATAAGCTTCTCTCCAAGGGTATGTCTTCCCTTTAAAACTGAACTCAGTGGGCCATTTAGCGGAAACCCAAATGACCAATCCTGCATAAAGGCCAATCAGCGCAACCGGTGAGACAATGCCCGGCATCCAATAAACCGCAGTGTGTTCACCCAGTTTCAATATCTCGTTCAACCCCCACCAAAGCCATTGCCATAGTTCGTTATTGACTCCCATGACAAACTCGGCAACGCCCGGCAACCATGAGCCAAACAATAGGATAAAAACCGCCGACAACATCAGTAAAGGAAGCGCCGCCAGTGTAACTACCGGAACGGCGATTAAGTTAGCAAGAATACCAATGGTCGGCACTTGACCATAGAATAACGTCAAGATGGGCGCCATTCCCAAAGTCAGTGCGAGTTGTAGCAGTAAAAACTGCTGCCATGTTCTACGCCCCTGAAAACCGGGAGATGCGATAACCGCATAGATGATGGCAACCGCAATAAAAGACAGCCAAAATCCTTGGCTGAGCACGGCTCTTGAATCCGGTAACGTGATAAAAAATGCCGCCAGTGCCAATGCCGTCCATACTTGAAAACGACGGCGAAACACGATAAAAATCAACAGGATCAACACCATCAACCCCGCTCTCACCGTAGGAATGGCAAACCCTGCTAACGCCATATACATAAATGCAAAGCCGCTGGCGCCGAGACTTCCCCAAATCACGCTGGGAGTACGGGAGATTCTTTGTCGCAAAGCAGGCAACGGCAAATACAACACAAGCCCTTTCCAAATTGATGCAAACAACCAAAAGCCAATGGCCGCCATGATGCCGATATGCAAACCGGAAATCGCCATAAGATGGACGGTACCGGTTTGCCTGAAAACCTGCCATTGCGGTGCGGTAATCTGAGATTTGTCGCCATAGAGCAACGCCCCGAAAACACCGCCAAACGCGCTTTGTTGAAACCAAGGGTTTAGCCTTTGCCAAATCCACTGCTGCAAGCTAACTTGAGATGGCGCCGCCAACCGCTGTGCAGTAGCATAGGTTTTCGCATTCAACACATAGCCAACCGCTTGAACATGCTGTTGAAACAAGTAGGTTTCGTAATCAAACGCACCGGGGTTCAAACTGAAATGATTTGGCTTGAGCTTGATATAAAAGCGCCACTTTTCGCCGGCTTTCGGCAATGATGTCGGGCTGGTGGCGGTTTTATCAAAATACCAAGACAATCGGATTCTGGGTGAAAAAATCTGCCAGGTTGGGGGGAATGCCTGCTGATTAATGCGAGACAGTTTTAAGGTGAATTGGACTTTTTTCTGACCGAAGTCGGTTTGTTTTTCAGTGGACAAACCGACAATCTCGCCTTCCACCCAAACCTTCTGGTTAAACGCCGTTTCAGGGATTTTTATGGCGGTATTTTCGACATAAAAGCTCAACAAAAATGCAATAAGTGCGCCGAAAATAAGCTGTATAATAATTTGGTTGAGCTTGGTAAAGAAAGAATACCGAGGCATTGAAAAACGCAATGCGCCAACAAACAACAAAAGGGAAAGCGAAAACAAGCCCACGGTACCGCTTGTCCATGGCGGTTGAGACAGATGATAAATGCCGACTAATGCGCTGATAAACCCTAAAACAAAATAACGAAACATAAAAATTTTAGTAACTCGACCGCTATGCCGAAAAAACTCATCAAAAAATACGCGCCCAACCCTGAAAAAATTCGCCAAATAAAAGGCATTGGTTTTCTCGCCAAATGGATAGCAAACCCGAATTTATGGCACGTTCATCGTCATAATACGGCAAAAGCCTTTGCAAGTGGCTTATTTTGGATGTCGATTCCAATTCCCTCTCAAATGCTGACCTCCGCCATCACCGCGATTATTTTCAGAGCAAATCTGCCGATTAGTGTTGCCTTGGTGTGGATCAGCAATCCTTTGACCATGCCGCCGATTTTCTATTTCAACTATTTGGTGGGAACATGGATTCTAGGAGATAAAGCACAGTCTTCAGAAGCTTTTGATTTGTCGCTTGACGGTATATTGCATACCTTGGATCAGATTTGGTTACCGCTGTACTTGGGCAGTACGGTCGTCGGTGTTGTATTGGCGGTTGTCAGTTATTTCGGCATCCACATTTTCTGGCGCTGGCATGTCGCCAAGTCATGGAAAGGCCGTCATCAGGAACGGCGTCAAAACCACGAACAATAAGAACAATCAAAACCCGTTTTATTGACGGGTTTTAGACGTGTTTTGTGTCCGCTTTAAGCGAACGCTTAATCATCATGACTTTCGTCATGCTTTTCGTTCATTTTTTCCAGTGCTTTAATCACTCTATCGTTGACGCTGCCTTCAGGGAATTCACCCTTCTCGTTCACTTTGCCAACTGGCATATCAGTAAACAAGCCAAGAGCATCGTCAATATGACTCATCGCGTAAATATGAAATTGACCAGACTCTACCGCTTCTCGCACCTCTGCATTCAACATCAAATGTTTGGTATTTGCTTCAGGAACAACCGCGCCTTGCGTGCCGGTCAAACCGCGTGCTTTACAGACCTTGAAGAAGCCTTCGATTTTCTCGTTCACACCACCGATAGGTTGTATTTCACCAAACTGGTTTACCGACCCGGTAATCGCCAAATCCTGGCGCAATGGGATTTGAGAAATCGATGAAATCAACGCTAACAATTCCGCCGAGGAAGCACTGTCTCCTTCAACGCCATCATAAGTTTGTTCCATAACGATAGATGCACTAAAGCCCCACGCTTTGAACTTCATATAGCGGCCACGTAAATAGCCGGACAAAATCAACATCCCTTTGGAATGGATAGGACCTGCCATTTCAACTTCACGTTCAATATCAACCACCCCTTCATCGCCGGATGAAGCCTGAGCGGTAATACGAACTGGCTGACCGAATGATTGGCGTCCGACTGTCAATACCGTCAAACCATTGACCTGCCCGATATGCGAGCCGGTAACCGAAATCAATACCTGTTCTTCGATAATCGCGCGGTGGAAATAATCTTCCATCAAGCCCGTATGGAAATCCCGTTGCAAAATCGTCGCTTCGATTGTACTTCTGGTGATTTCAGTTTCATCGTTTGCTCTGGCAAAAGCATTCGCTTCGGCAAGTACATCACGCAAAATCGCCTTGTTGGTGTAAAGACGGCTTTCCGACTCTGCCAAACGTGAAGCGTATTCAATCAATCTTTCATAAGCAGAAACGGAGACAGGTAAGTCATCCCAATCCTTGATTTCGTTTTCTAACTGTTTCGCCAGCACCAATTCATGTTCTTCTGTACGTTCCAGCTCAACTTCAAACTCGACCTGCACCTTAAACAAACGACTGAATTGACTGTCAATTTCCTGTAAGGCATAGAAATGAATGGCGCGCCCAAGCAGAACCAACGTGACATTTAACGGATAATCCGGCAAATGGTAAGGTACCACACTGCTTGAAGAGGGAATTTCAAACGTCAGTTTCTTGCTCAATAACGCTGCTTTCAAATTCGACCAGATTTCAGGGTCTTTCAGCAGAGATTCAACATTCAGCAACAAGAAACCGCCATTCGCTTTTTGTAGCAAACCGGCCTGATGGTTCATTGCCAACGTCAGGGTATCAGTAGCATTGGCACTGGCTGAGTTGATGGTGTAACCGAATAATTTCGGCATACTGGCATTTTGTTCGTAAATAATTGGCGCATGCTTCAGACCACTATGGTCGACCAAAAGATTCACTTCAAAAATCGAAAAACCGTGCTGTTCAGCCAACAGGTCTTCCATGGAATTCTGTGTGGTGCTGGTGACGCTTTCACCGGACTGATCCCAAAACAAATGTAGCTTGGAAATCACCGCATCTTTCAAAGACTCCAAGTACTGTTTAACAGAGTCATTTTCTCCAAACTCCATTTTCAGAGCATCAATCAATGGTGACAGATGATCGTTGGCGAAACGGGTATTCAGCTTCTTACCGGCATCCAAATACTCGTGCTGCAAGAACGGGAAACGGGTCAGCCCTTTGTTCAACTCTTCTTCAACTTGATCCAAGGCTTCAAGGAAATGTTTTTGTAGCGGTTCTTCCAAATTCTTCAATTCGGACATACGCAAGCGCTCGCCATCGACTACCGCCAACAGCACAAAATTGTTTTCAGTTTGCTGAATCTCAATACTCAATGATTCCGCCAACTCGAATGCCGGTGTCAAAGCGGCTTCTTGCTTTTGTGCAAGGTCATTTTCCAACTGCTGATTTTTCAACTGGTAAGCATGCCCGTCAAACACGACCGGCAGCTGCGTTTTCAACTGCGTAATAAACTCTTCCATGGCCGCTTTAAAAGCATGCCCATGTCCAGCTTTGAAATAAAGATACTGGGTCTTGTTAGATTCACTGAAATCCGACACCAAAACGACATCCTGCGGAATATCTCTTCGTGCAGCGGCATCACGTAACACGGATTTGGTCATGCCAATACGGCCAACCCCCGGTTCCCCCATAATAAAAATATGGTTCTGATTTCGTTTGAGATGCAACCCAAAATTCAGAGATTGATAGGCACGAGGATGAAAGCGTTTCATGAACGCATTGACATTCGTCTCTTGTTCTTCAAATTTTTCAGGGTTGATAGTGGTAAAGCGGTAGAGTTGATCAGCAGAAAGTTTGCGCATAGTCGTCGATGAGTCTGTTTATATTTTATAAATATCCAAGCCGGATACAAGAATAGCACAAAAAAACCCGCTTGGAGAAAGCGGGTTGTTTTTAATTAAAGTCACTTAGATTGTGTTTGTTTCAACCGATGAATAAACCGGCAAAACGATTCAAATAAAATCAATAAGTTACTAAATCAATATTCATCTCGCGGTGGATTTGCATGAATTTTGTGAATCGTCAAATCCGCGCCCTGATGTTCTTCTTCCTCAGACAGACGAATGCCGAAGAACATATCAATCAGTTTGTAAACGATATATCCGCCAATCAAAGCAACGGCAATCCCCATCAAGGTTCCGATCAGCTGAGACATAAAGGAGACACCACCTAGGCCACCAAGCGCCGAGCCACCGAAGATACCTGCGGCAATCGCGCCCCAAACACCACATAAACCGTGCAGCGGCCAAACCCCAAGTACATCGTCGACTTTCAACGTTTTTTGCGTCCAGACAAATGCCTTAACGAACAAAGCCCCGGCAACCAAACCAATAACCAATGCGCCTAATGGACTCACCACATCAGAACCCGCACAAATCGCCACCAAACCGGCAAGAGGTCCGTTATGCACGAAACCTGGGTCTTTGTCGCTAATGAAAGTTGCAGCCAAAATTCCCCCGACCATCGCCATCAATGAGTTCATGGCAACCAAACCTTGAATGCCAGTGATTTGCTGTGCAGACATGACGTTAAAGCCAAACCAACCAACGGTCAGAATCCATGCACCCAACGCTAGAAACGGAATGCTTGATGGTGGATACACCTGCTTGATGTTGCCATCTTTGCCATAGCGACCACGTCTCGCCCCTAGAACCATAATGGCAGTCAATGCGATCCAACCGCCCACGGCGTGAACAACAATTGAACCTGCAAAATCATGGAAAGGCGCGCCATAGTTGGTTTTTAGCCAATCCTGAATACCGAAGTTACCGTTCCAAGCAATCCCTTCAAAAAACGGGTAAACAAACGCAACGATAAAGAAGGTAGACAGTAGAATCGGGTAAAACTTCGCACGCTCGGCAATACCACCGGAAACGATCGCCGGAATCGCCGCAGCAAACGTCATCAAGAAAAAGAATTTAACCAATTCATAACCGGACTTTTCCGTCATCGCCTTGGCAAGTTGTCCATCCAAGTTGAAGCCTAAGAAAACCCCATAAGCAACACCATAACCGATAAAAAAGTAAGCTACGGTCGACACACCTAAATCCGACATGATTTTGACCAGAGCATTAACTTGATTCTTGTGTTGTACCGTTCCCACTTCCAAAAAAGCAAAACCGGCATGCATGAACAGGACTAAAATAGCCCCTAAAAGGATAAATAAGACATCTAAGCTGGTGGTTAAATGTTCCACGCGAACTCCTCGTTGAATCGAATAGAATTTTATCAAAACGTGAATTTTACCAACTCTGTCGCGTTAAGGGTTCAAATTTGTCTCAGAAAAAACTAATGCATCATCAAACCGTTTTATCAAAACTCAGTCACCCATGTTTTTCCAACAAGGGAATTGAGGTTTGGATGAAGCGTGATGATTTGAACCACCCCACCATTCAAGGCAATAAGTGGCACAAGCTGAAATTAAATCTTCAGCAGGCCCAACTTGAAAATAAAACAACACTGGTCACATTTGGCGGCGCCTACTCAAACCACATTGCAGCGGTAGCCGCCGCCGGAAAAGACTTGGGGTTTGAAACCCATGGATATATTCGTGGCGAAGAATTGCGTGATTCACCGAACACATGGAGTCACACGCTCATTGAAGCTGTCGATAACGGCATGCAGCTGCACTTTATTTCCCGTAGCGATTACCGGTTAAAACAATCTTTTGAGTTTTTGTCGACCCTCAATAGGCTTCACCCGAATGCCTACATCCTGCCGGAAGGCGGTACCAACGAATATGCCATTCTTGGATTCAAAGAAGTTTGCGAAGACTTGGAAAATCAATGCCCCGATTGGACACACCTCTATACCGCTGTCGGCACAGGTGGAACCCTAGCAGGCTTTATTGCCAACGCTCGCTATCAACCTAAGCGGCAATTACTTGGCGTATCGACATTGAAGGATTCCGACTATCTGATTGAAGATATTTCAAATTGGGTTACGAAGGCTTCCAATCACCAGACGAATTCATGGAGACTTTTACAAAATTATCATGGCAATGGCTATGCCAAGTCCTCTCAAGAAATGGAAGATACCCAAGTTTGGTTTGAAGAAAGCTTTGGTATCCCGCTTGATCCGGTTTATACCCAAAAGCTGGTTTTTGCCTTTCTTACCGAGTTGGAGAACAATCACATTCCTTCGGGATCAAAAATTATCTTGTATCATTCCGGTGGACTGCAAGGCAGAAAAAAACAAGACATTGCTCAGTCCACAATCCTATAAAACCTTCTATTTTGAATTTGATTGAAATAAAGGTTATATTTCGACCATAAAAATATAAGACATTTCTAATTAAAACCGAATAGAATGCTTACACATAGGAAGTTTCATCAAACTTATTTGGTCACAGTTTTAGGTATCGCAGGACGCACATGCTCACCATAAAAGAACAAATAGAATATGCAAAAAGGCTTTTTGAGATTGATAAGATTCCCGCTCTTCCTAAGGAAATACTCAAATTAAACGAGATCCTGTCTGGACTGCAACTGCCCGAAACCAATGAAGTCATCAAACTGATTTCTCAGAACATGAACTTAACGGCTGAAGTCATCAAAACTGCCAACTATCCCCTATTTTCGAAACACAGAGCTACTGACGTTACCAGCATCCGCGATGCGGTTGACGTTATCGGTGTTAAAAGCCTGAAAAACTTGGTGATGGGGATTTACTACAGCATGGAATACCTCGGTCGCGCTCGAGCCGAAATCAACCAACTCAGTTTGAATACCGCATCGCTTTGCGGTCTTTTAAGTGAACGAGTGATGCATATAAAGTCAGACCAAGCTTACCTTGGCGGTTTGTTCTACAACTCCGGCTGCATTATGATGGCGACTAAGTTTAAAGACTATGATGAAGTCTTCATGGAGTGCCTGTCCGCACCCTATCACACCAAACTCATTGAGCACGAACGTTATACTTCAAGCCGAAATGTCGCCGGATTGCTTTTGGCAAAGAAATGGCAGTTGGGCAAATCAATGGGACACATCATCTACCAAGCTCACAAGATAAATTTATCGGAAATAGAAAACGACAGCATCCGCACCCTAGTCGCACTGGTTCAACTCAGCGAAGCCTGTATTATCGAACATGAAATGCCGAACTATTTCACCGAAGAGGTGGCTTTGATGCGCCAAAATGCCAATCAGGAATTAATGATCGAGGAAGAAGACATCAGCGAAGCCTTTGATTACCTCTTCCCCCAACCTGGTAGTTTTTAACCACCGCCATCATCTGATAATGGTGATGCAAATCGCCCCCAAGTCTTTTAGAACTTGGCTATATAGGCCGCGACAGACTTAATATCTGCTTCACTTAATTGCTGAGCATTGGGAATCATCATCGAGCTCATTGGTCCGAATGACTTACCTGCTTTATAAGCTTGAAGTTTGGCGATAATATCGGCTTTTTTCAGTCCTTGCAGTTTAGGACCTACCCCGCCTTGACCGTGATCGCCATGACAAGCTGAACAGGTCGCAAAAATCTCTTCTCCGGTTTTCACGGGTGGATGCGGTTCGTTATCAATAGCGGTTTTCTCAGGCTCCGCTTTCTCAAGATCTTCGGCAGGCGCAGTGGTTTCGGGTTCACCCTTCGTCAGATTCTGGGTTTTAACATCCATCGTGGAGGTTTGTTCACCATTTGGCGGCATCAAGTTCTTATCTGCCGTTGAAGATGTTAAAGGCTCAGCTTGCTTAGCCGCATTCTGAGAGGATGCCGTTTGGTTATCAGAATGCCCGCAACCAACCAATGCCACACTTGAACCACACAGTAAGGAAGTAAGAAAAAGTGCTTTTAACTTCATTTGAATTTCCTTGTTTTTTAACCCGATATTGAATCAATTCCGTATCTTCTGGAATAAATTACACAAAATACCGGAACTTCCATTGACATAGAACGCAAGCAATGAGACCTTTCATGGTGTTTCAAGACTTGGATTCATTCAACATTCAGCCGAATTTTGCCTACATTAAGTCACGAAGCCATTGAATTTGCAAGCGATTAATCACCGGCTTTACTTTGAACTTCTCCAACCACCTTTTGGCCGGATTTACCCCATTTTATTCCGGGGAGTCAATTGACAAAATTCACTTTTGTGCTACTATAAATAATAATTATTTTTATTTACCTTAACCTTATTTAACACCGACTTGATGTCCGGTTTGGAATAGTACTTTTATGCCAGACAAAAACGCCATTCGGCTAGACGAATGTCACCAAGACCAGACTTGTACTATCGTTGCCCTCACTGGCGACTTGGAGACAAAACTTCACTTGGTCAACCTTGGGTTTCATACCAACAGCCATATAAAGGTTTTATTGGTGCGTGGAGACAGCTACATTTTGACTGTGGATGGTAGCCGCTTCGCCGTCGATAAGAAAATCGCTCATTTTATTAAGGTTCACCCTCTGTCATGACCGTTACTGATTTACCTACTGCCAATATTGCAAAGCCTTATCAACACCAAATCGCCCTGATTGGGAACCCGAACTGCGGTAAAACCACCCTATTCAACCGTTTGACAGGCTCACAACAAACCACGGGGAACTGGCCTGGCGTCACCGTTGAGCAAAAAACCGGGCAGTTTGTACTGGGCTCAGAAAAATACAAGCTTATCGACTTGCCGGGCGTGTATAGTCTGGAAAATTCTTCCCGTTCTGGTTTGGATGAAAAAATCGCACGCGATTTTCTTCAGTGTCAACCGGCGGAATTGATTTTGAATATTGTCGATGCCACCAGTATCGAGCGTCAGCTATTTTTAACAGCACAATTACTGCACATGGGCTTGCCGGTCGTGGTCGTACTCAACCGTATGGACATGCTGCACGAACGTCATTTGTCTATTGACATCGACACCCTTTCGGAAAAATTGGGTTGCCCGGTCATTCCCATTTCCGCTTATTTCAATCAAGGCATTGATGAACTTAAAGAACAAATTCCAGAACTACTAAACAAACGCTCCAACTTGCATTTCGACCTACCGGACATGCTGCATGAATGCGTGCATGAAATCCGTAACTTGCAGTCGCAAACCAAGGAATCCTGCTGGAAAACCTTGCAAACGCTATTAAAGCCAGAGAAAGCGCCTTTAGCGTTACGCAGCTACGCCATCGCGTCGAAAAAGAAGCTGGAAGAACATTACGAAGAAGATTTGGCGATAGTCGCAACTGATCTGTACTTCCAATTTGCACATGATGCTACCCATGCGAGCTTAACCCACACCGATCAATTTACCCGTAACACCACGGATATTTTAGACAAATGGGCCCTACACCCAGTTTGGGGAATGCCTATTTTCCTCACCATCATGTACTTGGTGTTCGCGCTATCCATCACGCTTGGCAATGCGTTTTTGGACTTTTTCGACCAAGGCGCTCAAGCGATTTTTGTCGATGGTCCCTCGCACTTATTGCAAGCCATCTCCGCGCCTGAATGGCTAATTACCCTACTGGCAACCGGTATTGGCGGCGGTATTCAAGTGGTTGCTACATTCATTCCGGTTATTGGTGCCTTGTTCCTATTACTATCGATTCTAGAAGAGACAGGTTATATGCAACGTGCGGCATTGATTATGGATCGTTCCATGCGCCGAGTTGGGTTATCCGGTCAGGCTTTTATCCCGCTGGTCATCGGCTTTGGCTGTAACATTCCGGGCGTCATGGCAAGCCGCGTCCTACCTGATGAACGTGACCGCATCATGACCGTCATGATGACACCATTTATGTCCTGTAGCGCCCGTTTGACGGTTTATGTGCTCTTTGCGACTGCCTTTTTCTCAAACCATGCAACCCTATTGGTTTTCTCACTCTATTTGGTTGGAATTGTCGCAGCGGTGCTAACCGCACTGGTCTTGAAAAAAACCTTGCTACCCGGTGAAGCGCCTAGCCTATTGATGGAGCTTCCTATTTACCACAAACCTGCGTTCATCAACGTGTTGCTGAATTCTCGAAACAAGCTCAGAGGCTTCATTACCGATGCCGGTAAAGTCATTGTCATCGTTGTCCTTTTGATTAACTTTTTCAACAGCTTGGGAACCGATGGTACTTTCGGCCATCAAAACCAAAACAACTCCGTTTTGAGTGAAGTTGCAAAAGTCACCACCCCGGTGTTCGAACCACTTGGGGTCACGGAAGACAACTGGCCGGCAACGGTCGGATTGATTACCGGTATCTTGGCAAAAGAAGTAGTAGTCGGATCTTTGGATGCGCTTTACCAGAGTAAAGAAGAAAACACTGCTTCGGAAGACAGCTATGACTTTATTGGGGCGATGAAAGGCGCTGTTGCGACGATCCCCGCCAATATCACCGGCATCTTCACCAACCTTGACGACCCGCTTGGTCTGGAAGCTCTCAAGCACGTAGGAAACACGCAAGAAGCAGCTCAAGAACTGGATGTCAATGTCAGCACACTACAGAAAATGCACCAGCATTTTGGTGGAGAGGTTGCGGCCTATGCCTACTTGCTGTTAATTCTGCTTTACTTCCCTTGCGTGGCGACCGTAGGTGCCATCAAGAAAGAGCTAGGTTGGAAATGGGCGATTATGAGCGGAAGCTGGAGTTTGTTCCTTGGCTATACCGTAGCGGTGAGTTTCTATCAAATCATGACATTCTCTCAGCACCCGGAATACTCTCTTGCCTGGCTGTCCGCTATCGCGCTGGCGTTCATTGTTTTATACTTAACATTGAAGCGCATAGGGATGCAAAAAACCGCGCCCATAAACAAAGTGGTGCCGCACTAACTCGCTCGCGCTGCCATCAAACCAAAGGAGTGTAACTATGATTCTTTTAGAAATGAAGCGTTACATTCGCGAAAATCAACAGGTCAGTACCGATGACTTAAAAAATCGGTTCGACCTGGATGATAATGCGTTACAAGGCTTGCTTACGCCATTGATTGAGCAAGGTCATGTTCAAATGGTGTCTTCCGACGGTGGAAGCTGCTCAACAGGTAACTGTAACAGCGGCTGTAGTTCTTCTGCCAAAGAAATGGTTTATTGGACATCCAAACGTCTAAAATCCCTCAACATTGCCGTACAGGTGCAAGGATAGGCCTGATTTCAGCGTTCTGGTGGGCTAATTGAAATATTATTGAATAAACGATTGATTTAAATTGACTTTCAAAGATTAAGACTTATACTGTCAACTCACAGGAAGAAATTGCCTTTGTTTACCTAGTTCTACCACTCGTTTTCGTTGTTTTAGTCATAATTCTCCGTCCCGAAATAGAAAATCAGTACCAAAAAAATTTTTTCCTTATGTCCTTAGAAAATCTCAGGGCAAGTTCAACAATATTTATTTTTCATTAGGAAAAGCATTATGTCTAATACACAAACTGGAACCGTTAAGTGGTTCAACGAATCTAAAGGCTTTGGCTTCATTCAACAAGAAAATGGTCCAGACCTTTTCGCTCATTTCAGCGCAATCTCTGGTTCAGGATTTAAAACTTTGGCTGAAGGTCAAAAAGTTGAGTTCACTGTTGGTCAAGGCCAAAAAGGTCCTCAAGCAGAAAACATCGTAGCGCTATAATCTAGCCCGACGTTTTAGCTTATAAAAAAAGCGAGCCTTGGTTTCCAAGTGCTCGCTTTTTTGTATCTACTAAAAACACTTCCACCCCCAACCTGGCAGATTTTGTCACGTTTCCATTAGAATTCTTTGAGTTGTTTTTCCAAGCGCTGAATAGAAACCGGCTTTAGGGTTTTCATCGGCTGCGCGAATAATGAAAGTCGCAACTCTTCCAGCATCCAACGAAAATCTACCAGGTTGGGGGCATTGGCATAAGCAGGTTCCTGAGCCAGCTCTTCATAGGCATCCAACAAAGGTTGTATCTGGCGAATCGCCACCTGATCCTTCGCCGGGTCTAAATCGAGTTTTTCCAAGCGCTTTTCCAAACCTTGCAAATATCTCGGCAGTTGTGCCAGCCAAGTTTCGGGCGTGGTTCTGACAAAGTCTTTCGAAATCAGACCATCCAACTGATGTTGAATGTCAGCGATAGATGCCAACCAACGTGGATTGACCTTACCTTTGACCTGCTTGGCGATTTTCTGGTGAGCTGTCAAAATTTCACTGACTTGTTTGGCGACTTTTTGCCCTTTCTCCACCCATTGGCTACGCACCCGTTCCAGCGTCTGCTCAAACTCTGCTTGCTTACGTATGGCTTGTGGCTCTGGCACCAGCTGCTCTAAAGCACGGTCAATAATCTGCTGCGTCAAATCCTGACAGGTGCCATAAGGCGCATAGCACAAACAGGCTTTTTGAAGCGGCAACTGTTTGAACAGGTATTTTTGTTTATCCGCCAACAGTTGCTTGACCAAAGCCAGCACGGCGTCACCATGTGTTTGTTGCGCTGTGGACTCATCGCCAATCAATGCGATTTCAAAACCGTCCATCGTCATTTGCAATGCAGGATAAACCACCATTTCCGCGCCCGATTTCCCGGTTGCCAAGGTTTGCGTTTCTGCCAGATCGCCAAAATCCCAAGTTTCGACTTTTTGATTTTCGGTGTGAGCGGTTTTACCCACCTTGCCCTGATGTTTTTCAATCAACTTGTCGACCAAGTGTAGGTATTCGGCTTTGATTTTTTCCAGATCAGAACCTTCCGCCAGTAGCTTGCCTTTCTCATCTTCCAATAGATAGTAGGGCTTCAAATAATCCGGCAACTCAACGGCTTGAAAATCGTTCACTGAGACTTTATCCGTAGCGCGGCGATTGAGCACCCACACCAGTTGAGTCAAGAAAGGTTCCGCAGCAACACTACCCTTATGGCGCTTATCGGGCGACATTTCCTTTAACGCCAGCTCAGCATAGTTCGGCGCGGGGATAAACTGTTTACGTAGCCCTTTCGGCAGGGCTTTGATGTAGCACGCGATCTTCTCTTTGATTAAACCCGGCGTTAACCATTCAAAATCTTCCGATTGAACCAGATTCAAGTTTGATAGTGGAATATGCACCACCATACCGTCTTGCGTTTTGCCGGGTTCAAAGCGGTAATCGACATCCAACTGAATGTTGTTCTGCAAGCCAATCTGGTCAGGAAATTCCACATTCAAACTACTGTCGATGGATTGCTTCAGCAAAAACTCCCGCGTTAAAAATAACGATTCAATCAATTCCGGCTGTTTTTGTTTGGTAGTTTTCGCCCATTTTTCAAATGCGGGTTGGCTGTAAATGTGCTCAGGGATTTTGTCTGCATAAAAATCGTACAGTACATTGTCATCTACTAGGAAATCCAGGCGTCGAAGCTTGGACTCTATCTGCTGAATTTCGGCAATGAGCTTTTGGTTATGGACAAAGAAATCCACACGACAATGCATGTCTCCTTCCACCAAACCGTGGCGCAGAAAAATCTTGTGAGCTTCTTTTGGATTGATAGGCCCGTAGTTGCATGGACGACGATTCACTATCGGTAGACCATAAAGCGTAATGGATTCATAAGCGCCCACCTGCCCCGCTTTTTTCTGCCAATGCGGATCGGCATAGCTGTGCTTAATCAAGTGCTTGGCAAGACTTTCCACCCAGCGAATATCAATGGTTGCGTTATTTCTGGCGTAAAGCTTGGTGGTTTCCACCAGTTCGCCAGACAGCATCCATTTGGGCTTACGTTTAAATAACACCGAACTCGGATGGATAAACAGCTTGGTATTACGCGCACCGAGATAAGTGTTTTCATCATCCCGCATGGCGATATTACCGAGCAAACCGGTCATTAGCGCACGATGTACGGCAATAGAATGCAAGTCAGATAAACGCTCACCAACGACTTTGCCGTGCTGCGATACTTCTTCATACAAATGCAAGTCACCAACCTTGGTGCCGATGCGTTTCAAGCTGACTTCTAACTGGTAAAACAAATCATGCCATTCTTTCATTCGCAGATAGGACAGATAGTTGGTTTTACATAACTTTCGTAGTTTGTTTTGGCTCAGGTGGCGGCGTTGCTCTTCATAAAAGCGCCAAAGATTGAGGTAAAACAAAAAGTCCGAACGTTCATCTTCAAAGCGTTTATGCGCTTGATTCGCTGCTTGACGGTTGGACTCGTTCATATCCCGCGGGTCTTGAATACTGAGTGCCGACGCAATAATCAGCACCTCCGCCAATACATTGTTTTTCTGACCTTCCAGCACCATTTTCGCCATGCGAGGATCAAGCGGTAAGGTCGCCAACTGCTTACCGGACTCGGTCAGTTGCCTTTGCTCATCCAACGCACCGATTTCCTGCAACTGACGGAAACCATCATTGACCGCTTTGTCTTCCGGTGGTTCGATAAACGGAAAATGTTTGACCGCACCCAAACGCAATGTCTCCATCTGCAAAATGACCGATGCCAAAGACGTACGGTGAATTTCCGGCGGCGTGAAGGCCGGTCTTGCCTGAAAGTCTTCCTCATCATACAAACGAATACAAACACCGGAAGATACACGACCACAACGCCCCGCTCTTTGGTTAGCGGACGCTTGGGAAATCTTTTCAATCGGCAAACGTTGTACTTTTGAGCGCACGCTGTAACGACTGATACGCACTTGCCCCGGGTCAATGACAAACTTGATGCCCGGCACGGTTAAAGAGGTTTCCGCAACGTTGGTCGATAAAATCACTCGGCGTTTTTGCGAGGTTTGAAACACCTTGTTCTGCTCCGCCATCGATAGGCGGGCATAAAGCGGAATGATTTCAGTATTTTTCAGGTTTTGCTTGCGCAGGACTTCAGCGGTTTCTTTGATGTCCCGCTCACCGACTTGAAACACCAACACATCACCAAACGGGTCTTCCAACGCCAACTCATCCAGCGCATGAGAAATCGCCAATGGAATGTCCTGTTCATACTCATTGCCATCATCGTCTTCAAGCTTGATTAAAGGACGATAACGAATTTCCACAGGGTAAGTTCGCCCGCTAACCTCGACAACCGGCGCGCCTTTGAAATAATCCGCAAAACGCTGGGTATCAATGGTTGCAGAAGTAATCACCACTTTCAAATCAGGACGTTTCGGCAGGAGTTTCTTCAATATCCCCAGTAGGAAATCGATATTAATCGAGCGCTCATGTGCCTCATCAATAATGATGGTGTCATACTGGTTAAGAAAGGGATCGTTTTGGACTTCCGCCAATAGAATCCCGTCCGTCATCACTTTAATCAGGCTTTGTTGATGCACCTGATCATGAAATCGAACCTGATACCCGACCAACTGCCCAATGGATGACCCCAACTCTTCTGCAATACGCTCAGCAACACTGCGCGCCGCCAAACGTCTCGGTTGCGTACAACCGATGCGCCCGAGAATGCCTCTTCCCGCTTCCAAACAGATTTTTGGAATTTGCGTGGTTTTACCGGAACCTGTTTCCCCTGCAATCACCACGACCTGATGTTGCTCAATCAATTTTCTCAGCGCTTCGCGACGTTTGGCAACGGGCAGGTTTTCATCAAATTCAATCTTGGGCACAGCCTGACGATTGGCCGCCACCAACTCACGGGAACGCTGCCATTTACTGACAAATTTCTGCCAGGTTGGGGTCGCCTGCAGCGTTTCTTTTTGCGCGTCGTCCAGGGTGTTGAGCTTGAGTCTTTCCCACTGTTTTTGCAGAGCAAAGCGATCCCTCGACAATACCTCAGTTAAGGAATCGATAAAATCATGATTCGACATTTTAAGAAGCGCTGAACTATCAGACATAAATATGGCGGTGGTAAAGTGACGTTAAACCCAGAAAAACAAAGCCAGAAAACAAATGGCATAGCGAATAATCTTAGCGCGCATTTTACGCTAGATAGGCCACGAAGACCAATTTTGCACCGTGATTCTGCCAGAGCAATTCCTAAACACCCCCTTCTCGACCAAATTTCGGTAGAATTCAGCCATTAAGCAAGATTCTGGAAGACCTATGGAAGACTATATGAACGACACTTCGCCAACCTTCAGTAAAGTCAAAGCACGCCATATTCTTGTGGCGGATGAAACCCTGTGTAACGAGCTGAAAGCACAAATCAACCATTTCGAAGATTTTGATCGGTTAGCAAGAGAAAGCTCCACTTGCCCTTCTGCAAAAGTTGGCGGTGACTTGGGAATATTCGGCAGAGGCGTAATGGTTCCCGAGTTTGACGAAGTGGTATTTTCGGCGCCATTAAACGAAGTACAAGGCCCTATTAAAACCCAATTTGGCTATCATCTTATTTGGATAACAAACCGAAAATAATATTGTTGCAAAGTGTTGACCAAAGACAACATTTCATAACATTCCGCAACGATTTTCTTTGACATTGCTATACATTCCCTTCCTTAAAAAGCAGAAAAGCGATTGTTTTTATTAGACATTTACTCTTTGGCACCTTATTAGCGTTTACTTATACATGCAATTAATGCAATAATAAGAATCTTTATAGGAAAAATTGACTCTCGTGCCAATGGAGGACAAGATGAAAATTCGTCAACTGTTTGATTACGAAACCTGGACTTACACCTACTTACTGTGGGACGAAGACACAAAAGAAGCTGCCGTCATTGACTCGGTTGCTGAACAGGTCGAGCGTGATATCCAACACATCGAAGAATTGGGATTAAACGTTAAGTATTTGCTTGAAACCCATATCCATGCCGATCACATTACCGGCGCTGGCCCTATTCGCAAGCACACAGGTGCAAAAATCGTTGTACATAAAAACTCTGGTTCAGAGTGTGCTGACATTCTTGCCGAAGAAGGCGACAGCTTCATGTTGGGACAGCAGTCTATCCGTGTATTGCACACGCCTGGCCACACAGATAATGACATCACTTACCAAATCGACGGTGCCGTCTTCACGGGTGACACTCTGTTGGTAAGAGACTGTGGTCGTACCGACTTCCAGTTGGGTAGCAATGAAGCCATGTATGAATCTTTGACAGAAAAGCTTTTCAAACTGTCTCCTGACACTTTGGTTTTCCCTGCTCACGATTACAAAGGGTTTTCTCAGTCCACTATCGGTGAAGAAATTGAGTACAACACAAGAGTGGGCAAAGGTACGTCTTATGAGGACTTCGCTGTGATTATGGATAACCTGAACCTACCCAACCCAAGAAAAATCGACATCTCAGTGCCTGGTAACATGCAGTGCGGTAATGTCGCTTAACTCGCAACAACTCAGGTCCAGGTACCCAACCTGGCAGATTTTGCTTACAAAAGCATCATAAAAAAAGCCCCGCACTGCGGGGCTTTTTTGTCGCTATGTTTTGAAATGCTTATGCCACTTCCAAAACTTCTACTTTGTAGTTCAATGTTTGGTTCGCCAATGGGTGATTACCATCTAGGAAAACTTTGTCTTCGTCGATTTCTACAATACGGAAAGCGATAATTTCACCATCTGGGTCTTCCGTTTCAACCACTTCACCCACTTTAATCTCAACATTGTCATCAAAGTTTTCAGGAGAAGCATAAACGATCAAGTCCTGACGCGTTACGCCATACCCTTTCTCAGGCGGAATGGTGACCTTGGCTTCAAATCCAGGTTCTTCACCTTCTAACAACTCTTCCAACCCTTCGATAATCTCACCTTCGCCATGTACATAATGAACTGGTTCACCACCAAAAGTCGAATCCAGCAGTTCACCTGACTCATTGCGTAGCTCATAATGAAAAGTAACTTCACTACCGTTTTTAATTCTCATGAATCTGTCCTTTATTCTCCAACGTCATATCCGAAATGTCAGATGAACGTCTTCTTTATATTTCCTTCATCAAAAGGATGTTGGGTTACAATAGCGCATATTCTAACCGAAAGTGACTGTGAGTCTATTAGAAATGCGTCAAATCATAATGGATACAGAGACCACGGGTCTTGACCCAAAAAGCGGTGACAAAATCATCGAAATCGGTGCCGTGGAACTCATCGAAAGAAAGCTGACCCACAAAAATTATCATCAATATATCCAACCTGAACGTGATGTCCCGGAAGATGCGATTGCCGTCCACGGTATCACCAACGAATTCCTCGAAGATAAACCGATTTTTTCCGATGTCGTTGATGACTTCATGGCGTTTGTCGCCGGTGCTGAATTGATTATCCACAATGCCCCCTTCGACGTCGGGTTTATCAACCATGAGCTGTCGCTACTGAAGAACAACCGTTGGGGCAAAATCGAAGATCACTGTACCATCACTGACAGTTTGAAAATGGCGCGAAAGTCCTTCCCCGGGCAGCGCAACACGCTGGATGCCTTGTGTAAACGCTTCGGTATCGACAACTCCAACCGAACGCTCCATGGCGCTTTACTCGACTCCGAAATCCTAGCTGACGTCTACTTGGCGATGACGGGGGGACAAACCGCCCTATCGCTCCACGAAGAATATGAAGGGAATGCATCCGGTAACGTTGTTCAACTGGATGTCAATCGGCCTAAGTTGAAAGTGCTGAAAGCAACAGATGATGAACTGATGCGTCACCAACAAAAGCTGGAAGCGATCAGTAAAAAATTTGGTGAAACGATTAGCTGGTAGAAATGACAGGTAGGAAATGACTCGTCATGAGTGGCTGACAACCTAAGTTGCCATGCCGCTAGAGGTTAATTGGTAACTATTTAGAACTCGCCTGCATTGCAGGCTCTTTTTCTTTCAGTACCAAGGCAGAAGGTGATACCTTATCCCCCGGTTTCAAGTCTGAAGTCATCACCAATGACGGATCCAGTCTGACATTAAACCAGCTCATTCCCCAATGAACATGCGGTCCGGTTGCTCGACCTGTTTGCCCCACTTCACCAATGACCTGCCCTTTTTTCACAAAGTCGCCTTGTTTGACGAACACTTTGTGTAAATGCATCACTGTCGAGCGTAATCCATACCCGTGATCGATCATCACCGTATGACCACTCAACACCATATCTGCACTCAAAGTGATTTTTCCATCTGCTGGCGCATGCAGCGGCGTCCCTTGTGGAGCAGCAATATCGACCCCCATGTGAGGTGCGCGAGGCTTGCCGTTCAAAATACGTTGGCTGCCGTAAATTCCGCTGATAATCCCTTTCGTCGGCCAGTCAAACCCGCTGTCAAAATAAGGGGTTGGTAGATTGATTTTTCTCGCCGCTTTTGCCTCGGCAATGTCTCGATAAATTAACTTCAAAGTCGCTTTATCAGGCGACACCTTGTTTTTCGGCAAGCCATTGATGCGCTGAACGGTATAACTGCGCTTGGCAATTTTCAGTGTTTGTTGTTGCTTTTTGCCATCCGACTCAATCAACGTCAGTGTTTGCTTAACCCCATCGTTTCGCGAAAACCCGATCAGTACGCGACCTTCTGCATCCGGCTTCAGCAAGTGATGCTTGTAACTCACTTCATAGCCCGGAGAGACTTTAAGAATGACAAATCCGCCCTGTTCCAAGGTTCCTTTTTCAACCTCAACGCTGGGTGTTTTCGCAAAAACCGCTTGAGACAACATCAATCCCGCGACAAAAATCGTTTTCTTCATATAAGACAAAAATCCGTTGTTATGCATTTGCTAATTCATCCATTGCTAGATTGGCCAACTCATCCACGCGCTCATTTTCGGCATGCCCAGCATGTCCTTTCACCCATGCCCATTCGACTTGATGCTGTTGAATGACTTCATCAAGTTGTTGCCATAAATCCTGATTTTTTACAGGCTTTTTCGCCGCAGTCCGCCATTGGTTCTTTTTCCAATTTGGAAGCCATTGTGTAATGCCATTTTTAACATATTGGGAGTCGGTTGTCAGTAAGACTTTGCATGGGCGTTTCAATGCCTTCAAAGCTTCAATCGCTGCCGTCAGCTCCATGCGGTTATTGGTGGTGTCCTCTGCCGCGCCTTTCAATTCTTTTTCGTGTCCGCCCATTCTCAGCAGCGCTCCCCAGCCACCAATTCCGGGATTACCTCGACATCCGCCATCGGTAAAAATTTCGACTTGTTGCATTTTCTATCTCTTAACTTTGATTATTGACTTGTTTTCTTATCATTCAAACCGGCGGAACGTTGATGCGCCTCAGAATTGGCGATGACCCGCCCTTTCTTCACCGTTTGCCAAGGTGCAAAGCGCCAGTTCAACCCTACCGGCGTCGGCGAGCCAACTTTTTTCTTGGCGACAATACAGTAAACATTTCCCAAATCCAAGCCAACCTTATCCATCCAGTGCTCCAGCATCAACAAAAAGCCACTCGGCTGGTAGCTTTCGATATCTTTGGTGACGCAGCTCAATGAGCTATAGGAAATTTTCTGAATTTCATAGCCAAGTACATTGAGCCAATCGACAACCCGGCTTTCTTTTACCAGGTTAGCTCGTTTGAATATTTGGCTGTTTTCTCCAAACTTTTGACGAATGACATGACAACCAAACGGATTAAACCCGGTAATCAAAACATGGCCTTCGGGAACAAGCATTTTATCCACTTGTCTTAGCAGGTGGTAGGGGTCGGAAACGGATTCCAACGTATGCGGTAACAGCACAGCGTCAATCGAATCGTCCTTGAACGGCAGATAATTTAAATCCGTAAGTACAAATGCCTGGATTTTCTCTGACGATAGATGCGCCGGCCGAATCGCATCGGCAAATACCTTGCGACTCACACGACTGTTTTGTACAAGATCATCCTCACAACTGATACCCAGCTGCAATAGATAGTAACCGAATACCTTTTCTAAACTACGCTCAAGCAACAGCTTCTCGTCATTTAGAAGAGAAAGTCCCTTCGGAGTCTTATAAAAACGTGACAAAAATGTCTGGAACGTTAGATTCTGCATGAACAACTGTCATCAGATTTGTTAGAATTCACTGATTATAACAGCTATAAAGGTCTGGAATGAACATCATTGGCTTGCCTACTGATTACGACAATTACATCTGGGTGATTCGCTCAGACGACGCCAATATTCGAGAGGCTTGGATTGTCGACCCAGGCGAAAGCCACCGTGTCATTCCCTACTTTCAAGAAAATCAGCTTTCGCTTGCCGGCATTCTGTTGACCCACCACCATTACGACCATACTGATGGCATCCAAGATGTTTTGAAGGCTCTTGGCGATGCGCCTGTGGTCAGCAACCCGAGAGGGCCGTACAAACATGTGACCTACCCGGTTTTGGAAGGTGACAAGGTTCAAGTGCTCGGCAAAACATTTGAAGTCTTGGAAATCCCCGGCCACACTCATGAGCATGTCGCGTTTTACCACCCGGAAGCTTTGTTCTGCGGTGACGTTCTCTTTACTGCTGGTTGCGGCAAAACCTGGACACAGTCACCAAAACCAATGGCTGAGTCTTTACTGCGTTTAAGAGACCTGAACGATGACTGTTTGATTTACTGCGGGCATGAGTACACCTTTGCCAACATCAACTTTGCAGCCATCGCCGAACCAGACAATGAAGCGGTTCAAAAACGCCAGCAAGAAGTCAGGCAAAAAACCAAAGTCGGTATCCCCTGTGTACCTGAAAGATTGGGCGTAGAGAAACAGACCAATCCGTTTTTACGCTTTGATACAGAAAATTTGAAAGAAACCCTTATCAAACGACACCAATCCTTTTATAATTTCAAGTTGGATTCGAATGCTAATCTTTATGCAACTCTGCGTTCGTGGAAGGATTCGCTCGATAAGACCGGCATTTTAGAGTCTGGATTGGACTGATTTTTAAAACTATGAGCTTTGTTCAAAAATATCTTTTTCTGTTAGGTTGTATGGTTCTACCATTCGTTATGAATGGATGTGCTTTAACACCGCTAAAATCAGAACAAAACACCAGCGAGCAGTCATCTAACTCTGGTGATGGTGACGCGACGACTGCCGAAAATGACGACGACACCGACCCAAAACTGCCTATCGCCATGCCCTCTGAAATGGATGATGCCGAAAGCCTCAGCTTCGAGCAAACCATTCAAAAAGCCACGCTGGAAAAATACGACCTTGCCGAAACTGACACGCAGCGTCTAAAGAATTTCGTACACGCCCCAAACACTGAAGAAAACGATAACCTTTGGGAAGTGCTTAGCCATAACTTCTTCTTAGCACCCGCGCATGCCGAAGAATATAAATCCTATATCGAATACTATCTAAAACGTCGCAAATACCTAAAACGCGTTTCGATTCGTGCCAAACCCTATCTCTACTACATTTTGCAAGAAATCAAAAAACGCAAAATGCCGTATGAAATCGCGTTATTGCCAGTTATCGAAAGTGGCTACTATCCATTTGCCCGTTCTTACGTAAGTGCCTCTGGTCTTTGGCAGTTTATGCCCTCTACCGGTCATCTTTACGGTCTACAGCATAACTGGTGGTATGACGGTCGTCAGGACATCTATAAGAGCACACAGGCTGCCTTGGATTACCTGCAACAGCTTTACGTGATGAACGACTATGATTGGCTTTTAGCCCTTGCCTCGTACAATGCCGGATTGGGCAATGTACTGAAAGCTCAAAGAAAATATTTGAAAAGACACCCTAACGGCACCCCTAACTTCTGGAACATTCGCCGTTATTTACCGCAAGAAACCAAACGCTACGTTCCTCAACTACTGGCCATTGCCTACCTAATTGATCACCAATCCGAATACAACATTCACTTGGTACCAATTGAGAACGCCCCTTACTTCGATGACTTGAAGCTAACGCAGCAAATCAACCTAAGAAACGTTGCCAAAGCAACGCAAACGGATTTACAACTACTCAAAGTTCTAAACCCTGGTTTCCTTCGAGTGGCAACGCCACCGAATGCCAAGCACCGTTTGCTATTGCCGGCTGACATCGCCAATGATTTCAGAAAGCAATACGAAGACAATCCTGAAAAATTCAAAGTCAACTGGGCACGACATATCATCAAGCCAGGCGAGAGTTTGCTGGTCATTGCACACAAATACCACACCTCAGCGAGTGAGATCAAAAAGCTGAACGGTTTGCACAACAACTTGATTCGAGCGGGTCACACCTTATTGATTCCGATTCCTAAAAATCAAATTAATGCCGTTCGTCTAGCCGAAAACAAGAAAAAGCCCTATAGAGGCAACAAGTATTACCATACCGTCCGCCCTGGTGAAAGCTTATGGACGATTGCCCGTTACTACAATGTTTCAACAAGAACACTGTGCGAATGGAATCGCATTAGTATCCGCACACCACTTCGTAAGGGACAGAAGCTCGAAATCCGTTCCAGCAAATATGGTAAAAAGTTTACTTATACTCTGAAAAAGGGTGAGAGTTTGTGGATCGTCGCGCAGAAATACTCTGTCACCACAACTGAATTATGCAACTGGAACGGACTCCGGAAGTCACAGGTTGTTCAACCTGGAACGAAGCTAGACGTCTGGGTTAAAAGTTAGCGTGATTGTTAAGCAGATTATCGAAAGTACTCTCAAAAGAAATGCTGCTTCACTCTCCCTACTGCTAACGATTGCCTTTTTTTCCGCCTTTTTCTCGACAAACACCTTCAGCTCTACCGGTAACCTAGATAGAAGCAAACTCACCAAAGATCAAAGAGACTTCCTGAATGGCTACGAAGCCATCAAAGCAAATGATCGCCCTCTGATTGCTTTCTACAAAAAAGAACTACAAGACTATGTGCTCTACCCCTACTTGTCTTACTTGGATATTAAATATCACTTCAAATCCACACCGGAATCGCAGATCGACCATTTTCTAGAGCGCTACCCAAACAGCACTCTCACCCCTTTCTTGATTAAGCACTACCTTGAATACCTCGGAAAAAACCATTACTCCGAACGCTACCTTAAATATTACAAACTGAGACCGCAAAGTGCCACCAAGCTACAATGCTATTACTTTGATGCCCGCATTCGGCTGAATCAGACCGATGATATTTTGGAGCCTGGCGCACGCTTCTGGCGTAACCAAGAAAAACTCCCCCACACCTGTCATCTACTTGAGAAGGCACTTCACAAAGCCAATCGTATTACCGGCTCTATGGTGTGGGAACGCATCCAACTCAATATGCAAAAGGGTCACTTAATCCAATCCACAAGATTGGCAAGACACCTTTCCCCACAAGGTAAAAAAACGCTCAAGTACTGGATAGCCGTTTATCGCTCTCCGAAAAAAGTCACTGAAAACATGCCAGACTATGTGCCTGCGGTCATCCGCAAACCCATCTTCAAACAGGGCGTTACGCGTTTATCCTATTCCAACCCGAAACTGGCTATGCGCATGCTCAAACAGCGTTCGGAACAATACGGTCTTAGCCGTCTGGAAGAACAAAAGCTTTCCCGTCAGATTTCCTTGCGCTTTGCTTACCAATATATGCCAGAGGCCCAGGGCTACCTGAAGGATTTGGACCAAGCCGTTCAAAGCGAAAAAGTCATGAACTGGCGATTGCAACTTGCCATCCGTCATTCCAACTGGATTAACTACCTTGATCTATACGATTTGCTGCCGGATGATATGCAGCAACAAAATCGCTGGCGTTATTGGAGAGCACGCGCTTATGAATCCCTTAACGAATTCAGACAGGCTAAACCGATATTTCAAAGCCTAGCGAAAGAACGTAATTTCTATGGCTTTATGTCTGCCGACAAACTCAACCAACCGTACCGTTTCAATCCTGCGCCTGAGAAGTCGTTTGATATGGGCAAGCTGACTCAAAAATACCCTCAACTCAAGGCCATTAAAGAGCTGATTGCCATTCATTGGACGCACAGTTTGAGACGCGAGTGGTATCACTTGTTACAGCATGTCGAGCCGAACGATATCGAAGCCGTCGCAAACTATATGTCAGACTCACAACAACATCACCTCGCCATCCAGACCATTGCCAAAGCAAAAATGTGGGACGACCTGGCGTTACGCTTCCCAACCCCTTATAAACAGCCCGTTTTAAATGCCGCTAAAAAGCACACCGTCGATCCTGCTTGGGTATATGGCGTTATGCGACGAGAAAGTGCCTTCTCCCCCACTATTAGCTCGCACGCCGGTGCTACAGGCCTCATGCAACTTTTGCCTAACACCGCTCGCTATATTGGTAAGAAAATCGGATTTAAACGTAAACAATACACGCACCTGACCAATGCAGAGTCAAACATCCAGCTTGGCAGTGCTTACTTGAGCTATCTGGAAGATAAGTATGATGGTAATCGCATTTTAGCGACGGCGGCCTACAACGCAGGACCTGATAGAGTAGATAGCTGGATTCCAAAAGATATGCAAATTTCGGCGGATCAATGGATTGATACCATTCCGTTCAGCGAAACACGAGATTACGTCAAAGCCGTTATGGAATACACCACTATTTTCAAATCAGTGTTAAGTAAACACTATGATCGACTGCAAAATTTTATGAAACCTATTGGTTCCGACAATAACAACGCCAATAATAAATTGGTCGCAACCAACGATAAAAATTGAGGGCAGGAAGTTTTAGATAAAAAAAAACCCTAGGGACAAACTAGGGTTTAAATAAAATTATTTCTTGAATTATTTAAGAAATAATCAGAGGAGGATACTCATGAAGAAACATGAATAGCTAAAGTATATGAGTTTTCCCTTATATTGTCAAACATTAATATGTAAAAAAGTTATTAAAAATTATAAACTTACTTAATATAAAACCATATTTTTAAAAAGGTTTTTACTATAAAATGCTTATGCAGAGCGGCTTAGAAAGCCGGACAATTGTTAAATTTTTATGACTTCTTTCAAAAAAATTTAACTACACTTTTCTCCAAGTAGTGCCTTGAGGAGAATCCAACAACTCAATTCCTTGCGCCAACAGTTCGTCACGAATTTGATCCGAACGAGCAAAGTCTTTATTCTTTCTCACTTCCGCGCGCTCATCAATCAAAGACTGAATCGCATCATCCGTCAAATCTGATTGCGAAGGCTGAGATTTGAAGAATACATTCGCATCCTGCTCCAACAAACCGATTTGATTTGCCAGTTTTTTCAACAAGCCGCCCAAGGTTTCAGACTTGGTCTTGTTCACTTCTTTCGCCAACTCAAACAACACTGCCATCGCCTGAGGGGTATTAAAGTCATCGTTCATCGCATCGTTGAATTCAACTTCGTAGTTTGTACCTGCTTCTGCGGCGCTCAACTGGTCTGGTGTAAAGCTTTCCAATGCCGAGTACAAACGCGACACGCTGGATTTTGCAACTTCCAGATTGTCTTCCGAGTAATTCACCGGGCTGCGGTAATGACTCGCCAATAGGAAATAACGAATCACTTCCGGGTGATACAACTTCAACACTTCACGAATGGTAAAGAAGTTGCCCAAAGACTTAGACATCTTCTCGTCGTCCACGCGCACGAAACCACAATGCATCCAGGTATTCACATAATGCTCACCAGTTGCACATTCCGACTGAGCGATTTCGTTTTCATGATGCGGAAAACTCAAGTCCATACCACCACCATGAATGTCGAAGTGGTTGCCTAGACATTTGGTAGACATGGCCGAACATTCGATATGCCAACCCGGACGCCCTTCTCCCCACGGTGAAGACCAAGCCGGTTCATTTTCTTTTGAAGCCTTCCACAACACAAAGTCCAAAGGATCTTTTTTAACTTCATTTACTTCAACGCGAGCACCCGACTCTAAGTCATCGATGTTTTTGCCCGACAAACGACCATAATCTTTATCGGACTTCACATTGAAATAAACATCACCATTTTCCGCCGGATAAGCATGCCCTTTTTCAATCAAGGTCGAAATCATGCTCTCAATATCCTGCATGTGCTCGGTAGCAAGTGGCTCAATATCCGGGCGCAAAACATTCATCGCCGCTTCGTCTTCGTGCATGGCATCAATAAAACGGCCCGTCAAAGATTGAATACTTTCACCATTCTCCAATGCGCGTTTGATGATCTTATCGTCGATATCGGTAATATTTCGCACATAGGTCACGTTATAGCCCAAGGCTCTCAAATGACGCACAACCGTATCAAACACCACCATGACACGTGCGTGGCCGATGTGACAATAATCATAAACCGTCACTCCGCAAACATAGATACCTACTTCATTGTCGTGTATCGGTTTAAAGGTTTCTTTTTGACGGGTTTCCGTGTTGTAAATCTGTAAGGACATGCTGTTTCCTGTATTTCAGAAAAGTTGTCAGGCGTGCAGAAAACACGCCTTCAAGTGAATCATAGACTTATTGAGCTTGCGTCCAAGTATCGCGCAAACCAACCGTTTTATTGAAGACCAACCCTTCAGACTTGTTGTCACGGCAGAAGTAGCCTTCGCGTTCAAACTGGTAAGCGACTTCCGGTACAGAATCTGCCAGGTTGGGTTCAACAAACCCTTGCATGATTTTCAAAGAGTTCGGGTTCAGTACCGACTCAAAGTCTTCTGCTTTGCCTGGGTTTTCAACGGTAAATAAACGATCATACAGACGGAACTCTGCCGCAACCGCTTTAGTCGCTTCCACAAAGTGAATAACCCCTTTCACCTTACGTCCATCTGCCGGATTCTTACCTAGGGTTTCCGGGTCATAAGAACAATAAATTGTCGTAAAGTTACCGTCGGCATCTGTCTCAAATCTTTCGGCTTTAACGATATAAGCGTTACGCAGACGTACTTCTTTGTCTATCGCCAAACGTTGCCATTTCTTATTCGGCGCTTCTTCAATGAAATCCGCTCTGTCGATGTAAAGCTCACGGCTAAAGAAAATCTCACGTTTGCCCATCTCTTCATTCTGCGGATGAACTGGCGCTTGAATCGACTCAACCTGACCTTCAGGATAGTTTTCGATAATCACTTTGATTGGGTCGATTACCCCCATTGTTCTTGGTGCGACCACGTTCAAATCATCACGAATAGACGCTTCAAGAATGCTCATCTCAGTCATGCTGTCGACTTTTGAAATACCGATACGCTCTGCAAAGTCACGCAAAGCCGCCGGCGTATAACCACGACGACGCATACCTGAAATAGTCGGCATGCGAGGGTCATCCCAACCGGAAACCAACTTGTCTTCCACCAACTGATGCAGCTTACGCTTAGACATCACGGTATAAGCCAAGTTCAGTCTTGAGAACTCATATTGGTGCGGACGATCCGGTTTGTTGAAGTCATCCAAATTCTCCTGAACCCAATCATACAAACGACGGTTGTCTTGGAACTCCAAAGTACAAAGCGAGTGAGTAATGCCTTCAATCGCATCCGAAACCGAATGCGCAAAGTCATACATAGGGTAAATACACCATTCATCGCCTGTTTGGTGGTGCGTTGCAAAACGGATACGATAAAGTGTCGGATCACGCATACACATAAAGCTGGAAGCCATATCGATTTTGGCACGCAACACACACTCGCCTTCTTTGAACTCACCTTGGCGCATCTTCGCGAACAACGCTAGGTTCTCGTCCACAGAGGTATCACGATAAGGGCTGTTCTTACCTGGCTCTTTCAAAGTACCACGCGCTTCACGCATCTCTTCCGGAGAAGAGAAGTCGACATACGCCAACCCTTTTTTAATCAACTCGACGGCATAATCATGGAACTGCTGAAAATAATTCGAGGAATAGCGAGGTTTTCCTTCCCACTTGAATCCTAGCCAAGCGACATCATGCATGATGGACTCGACATATTCGATATCTTCTTTTGCAGGGTTGGTGTCATCAAAGCGCAAGTTACAAGCGCCGTTATAGTCTTCCGCCAAGCCGAAGTTCAAACAAATCGACTTTGCGTGGCCGATGTGTAAGTAACCGTTCGGTTCAGGGGGAAAGCGCGTATGAATGTGATCGTGCTTGTGTGAGGCTAAGTCTTCGTCAATGATATGACGGATGAAATTGGTCGGTTTATCGATTGCTTCGTTTTGACTCATTATGCAAAAACCCTTTACTCCAATCCTTTTGAATGTCGATGCAGAGAGCTTTGCATGAGTGGGGCTCGAGAGAAAAATGCAGAAAAATTTTTCAGATTAAGACGGAAAACGTAGCCAATAACGAGTTATTGGCAAGTTGTTCAACGAAAATATGGAAAATTTTAATCATTTTTATCCGTGCAGCCACCTCATGCAAAACACTCACCTTAATTAATAATCGAAAAATTATAGCATTATCAGCCGCGGCAAAGCGGGTAATTCATGTTAGAATCACACCAATTTTATGCCTCGACGGCAGAGCGAAGTCTTCCAGAAAACTTCCATAAGACTTCTCAACTCGTCGATTCTCGCATGACAATTTTCTCAACGAATTTCGGCACTCAAACCGAATGCGACCGCTACGAGGAACGCTTATGACACAACCAGTGAAACAACACTCTTTGCTAAACAGACGCGTACTGTTTACCGGACTCTTCTCGACATTCTTTGCTTTAGCAACACTTGGCTTGATGTTCTCGCCCTTTTCAAAGGCCAATGCCGATGGTAGCGCTTACGACAACGTCAAAACCAATCCTCGTGTGCTGATTCAAACCAATATGGGTGACATCACCGTTGAGCTGTTTCCAAAAAAAGCACCTAAAACGGTCGCCAACTTCCTGCGTTACGTGAACGAACATTTTTATGATGGCACCATTTTTCACCGTGTCATTCCCAATTTCATGATTCAAGGTGGCGGGTTTACAACTGACCTACAGAAAAAACCAACCCATGAACCGATTCCAAACGAAGCGGACAATGGCTTGCGCAACCGTATCGGCACCCTTGCCATGGCAAGAACCAATGACCCTAACTCGGCAACAGCACAGTTCTTCATCAATGTGGCACAAAACACCTTTTTGGATTTCCGTGAAAAAACTGACCGCGCTTGGGGCTATGCCGTGTTTGGTCGCGTGATCAAAGGCATGAAAGTCGTCAACCATATTCGCATGGTCAAAACCGGCTTCAAAAACGGTATGGGGGATGTACCGAATAACCCAGTGGTTATTATCAAAGCAACACAAATTCAATAATAGCTGACACCCCCAACCTGGCAGATTTTATTGAAAAATGAAAATCTGCCACTACTAACTATTCGACAACTTTAAAAAGACAACTTAGAAAAAAAGAAAGGAAACAGAATGACTCAAGTCACCTTCAAAACCAATATGGGCGACATCACTATCGAAGTGGATCACGAAAATGCACCCGTCGGTGCAGAAAACTTTGTTCACTATGCAATGGAAGGATTCTATAACGGCACCATTTTCCACCGAATCATTCCTAACTTCATGGTGCAAGGTGGCGGCATGCTTCCTGGCATGGAAGAAAAGTCTTCTGGTGACCCTATTGAAAACGAAGCAGACAATGGTTTGAAAAACGTACGCGGCTCTGTCTCTTATGCACGTACCATGGAACCTCATTCAGCAACCACGCAGTTCTTCATGAACTTGGTTGATAACGCTTTCCTAGACCACACATCAAAAGATGTTCATGGTTGGGGTTATGCCGTATTCGGTAAAATCGTTGAAGGGATGGATGTGCTAGATGCAATGGCAAAAGTTGAAACAACTAACCGCCGTGGTCATCAGGACGTGCCTGTAGAAGATATTATTGTGGAAAAAACCATCGTTAAAGAAGACGATTGATCTATTAACGACTCGCTTTACAGGTCAAAAGACGAAATCATCTTTCGCCTTTCTACTTTAATTAGCGTCCGACGGACTAGGCTTTCGCGCAGCGCGCTTAGGCCATTATTTTTTATAAGGAAACACATTGGCGCAACCTAAAAAAGTACCTAGTTATATTGCTATCAATAAAGTATTTGATGAAAGCGATGCAAGAATTCAAAAATATTATTCAGACCTACCCGACCTTTTAAATGACAACTATTCATATCAAATATGTATTGCGTATTGCTTTTAAAAAGTTGAGCAAGCAATGAATAGAATTTTATATGGAGGCGTAGTTAAAATTCATAGGGGCAGCAGGGAAATCGCACAAAGAATAGTTAATAAACATCATGTAACTAGAGATGGTTTTTTAATTCTATATAAAAATATCTTTGGCAAACCCCTAGACACCGAAATTCTAGAGCGGATTAAGACCGCTGAAAAAATTAGAGATAAAGTGATTCATGGTAAAAATGTATCCGATTCAGAAATTCGCGAAGCTATCGTTGATGTGCTGGAATATTCTCAATTATTGAATAATGGAGTAAAAAGTGATGCCGGCTTTTATCCCTTTGGAGATATGCGGGGGTTTAAAGGACGCTCTAGTCCACTTGATCGCCGAACGACCAAATGGGTCATGAAAGGATTGGGGTTCGGAGTTAAATAATAACAAACTATTCAAGCAGGCGTACCACACTAAATTGCGGTACGCTTATCTTGGTCGTTAGACATACATAACCACCACTCTTAAGTAGATGCGCTTAAATTAGCCTTTAAACTAGTAACTGAAAGCTTACATCATTGTTGACAGAGTTAGTTTTAAGCTGATCGTTAATCAAGGCTCGTGATTGCTTTGCTGTAATAGTCACTTTTGTTTTTGAATCTTTGTAGAGACGTGAATAGGCTTCAACATCATTCCTTGTGTATTTTTGAGAATTGGGACTATTTTTTGTCATTTGAAGTGCTATAACGTCTAAATCAACATCTTCCTCAACCATTCTTCCAACACGTTCAACAACTGACCCTGATCTTGAAGCCGGGCTTGAAACTTTTTCAATCAAGTCACTCAAACTATCAGCAATCCCGTGAGCAATACTATCTTTTGCTTTTGACATATTAAGAATATCCTTTTTTTAATTAAAATTAATGAGAACTTTTTTGCAGAACTCCATTTAAAATATAAAGATTAGTACAAGAATTTCAACTCTGGTAAAAAAATTCTTAGTCACTTATCAGATAAATATGGTTTTGTGTTCATCTTCAACTTACTGAATAGGCAATTGTGCTATACTAAAAAATCATACAGCCTACACTTTATTCCTTAACTTTTCACGCTTCTCGGCTAGAATGCTTAGAATTCCAGCTAAAGACAATTTCACTCCATGCCCTTTTCTCTAATTACCGCCGATATTCATTTACAACCGGATGAAACCCACCCGATTAACAAGACGTTTTATCGTTTTTTGCAAGAAGATGCGCCGCAAGCGGAAGCCTTGTATCTGATTGGTGATATTTTTGAAATGTGGGTGGGTGACGATGTTGGCTTGGAAACCTTTCCCAAAGCGATTCAACAGCTTTCTGACTTGGTGAAAAAAGGTACTCGGGTTTATTTGATATTCGGCAACCGGGATTTTTTGATGAAATCCGCCTTCTGGAAAGCCACTGGCATTCAATCGCTCAGCGACCCCAACCTGGTAGATTTTTATGGTGAAAAAATCCTGCTGAGCCATGGCGATAGCTTGTGCATTGATGATAAGGAATATCAAAAGATGCGCCGCTGGTTCCGTAACCCGATCATTCAATGGTTGTTTTTGCGATTGCCGAAAGCCAAGCGTTTGGCAATCGGCGAAAATATGCGCAAGAAATCTCAGCAGTACAATCAGAATAAAGCGGAAAACATTATGGATGTGAATCAGGGCGCGGTAGAAAGCCTCATGGCTCGCTACCCGGAATGTAATCATTTGATTCACGGTCACACGCACCGCCCTGGCGAACAAACTTTTATGGTTGAAGGTGCAGAAAAACACCGATGGACACTGGGAGACTGGCGCCCGGAAACCCAGTTGCTTAAGATCACGGAACGCCCGGGACAGTCGCCAGATATCGAGTGGCTATTTCTAAACGGAAATTAAGCTAAAGCTCCAGCTTCAAAAACTTGAACGTCAAAGCCCCATCAGGCTCTAGTGAAAAACGTACTTTTTCTTTCACCCGCCCTTCTTCCTGCGTGCCGGAGCACGTCCAGCCGATTTGCCAGTCGTAGGAATAGTCACAACGAAAAAGATTGTCTTTCACATAAACCACGTCATCTACTGTCAGATTGCCGGCATAGACCGCTGCTTGGCTAATATGTGACATATCCTGAACCATTTCTGCTTCGAGTTTGCTTTGCTCCATATCCGCTAATTGTTTGGCAATACACACCTTCAACCTTGCGACTAATGACGCAATGTACTCGGCTTGTTCATATGAAGTCGACAAGACATCCGTCTCACTGACCAATTGCATGCAATGAAGTTTCATAGAAATGCACTCACTAATAATACTGAGTGCATGATACTGAAAATAACGCCTAATTACAGGAAAAGCTTATTGAAAAGCAATGCTTGGAAATGCCTGTGGTTAAACCGCAACGCTCTCTTTATCGTCCGCTTTGGTGTTTACACCTTCTTGAGACTCGCTTGTCGGCTCGTTTGAAAACGCCGCCTTGGTATTGTGGTCGATATCCACCCAGCGCAGCAGTTTCATCTTGCCTTCGGTGGTTTCGACAATCGCCGTGCAGCTTTCCACCCAATCACCACAGTTGTAGTAATCAATACCCTCGATATCACGAATCTCGGGATGGTGGATATGACCACAAACCACCCCTTGGTAGCCGTGCAACTGACAATCTTTCACGACAGCTTCTTCATAAGCGGTGATGAACGCTACTGCAGATTTTACCTTTTGCTTCACATAAGAAGACAAAGACCAATAGCGCATACCGAACAACTGACGAATCTTGTTAAAGTGGGTATTGAAGCGCACCAAGGTTTCATAGCCCCAATCCCCCAGCGCCGCCAACCATTTACGGGTTTGCACCACACTGTCGTATTTATCGCCGTGCACCACCAGCAGACGATCACCGTTCACACAACGGTGTTCTGCCTGATCGGTCAGTAGAATATTTCCGAAGTCGATTCCGGAATAACGGCGCAAAAACTCATCATGGTTTCCTGTGACGAAAATCACTTTTGTGCCACGCTTGGCTTTCGTCAATATACGTCGGATTACGTTGGTGTGTTCTTGAGGCCAGAAGATGCGTTTTTTCAAACGCCAACCGTCGATGATGTCACCAACAAGGTAGAGTGTCTCGCAATGGTTATACTTGAGGAAATCGGCCAAAAACTCGGCTTTCGCCCCTTTGGAACCCAGATGGACATCCGAAATAAATATGGTTTTATAATGCTGATGATGATGCGTGTTTTCCGCAACAATCAAATCATCTTTAGCAATGGAAGCCATCCAGTCTGGCATATTATCGAGTTTTTGTCGGTCTTGCATTATCCACACTTCCTCAATTATTTGCGTCAGTCTAACCATCAAAAGTTGCATTTTCATCACAGTTAAATGTCGGTTAGATGACAACAACAACTTTGGCTAAATCGGTTTCATAAATCTTTCATTTCTTGGCACATTTTTTCGATTACCTTACCCACCTAACGCGAACTCGAGAAAAGAATAATAAGATGCATGTTGAATCCCCTATTCGTAAATTTGCTTTAATCACTGATGCCTGGACACCGCAAGTAAACGGCGTTGTGACCACCCTGACTCAGATGGTCAGAGAACTGGAGCAAAAGGACATTACCGTCGAGGTGTTTCAACCCAACGATTACAAATTCTTCCCCATGCCGACCTACCCTGAAATCCCAGTCGTCTGGTCAGCAGAGAACCTTGAAAGACGCCTATTGGATTTTCTTCCTGATGCCATTCATATCGCTACTGAAGGTGGTTTGGGATGGCGTGCTCGCAACATTTGCTTGAAACACAAACTGCCGTTCACCACGGGTTACCACACCAAATATCCTGAGTACATTCATCAGCGTTTTCCCGTGCCTGCGAGTTGGATTTACTCCTTATTAAGACGCTTCCACAACAAAGGGCAGATGACTTATGTGCCTTCGGAGTCGACGCTTAAAGAGCTGAAAGAACATGGCTTCAAGTCTTTGACGGTTGTCACCCGTGGCGTCGATACCGACACCTTTAACCCAAACCGCCGTATTGAAATGGACTTTCCGAAACCCATCTATCTATCGGTTGGACGCGTTGCACCGGAAAAAAATCTGGAAACCTTTTTAGACTTAGACTTACCCGGCACCAAGGTGGTTGTTGGTCGTGGACCACTACTGGAAGAACTGCAAGAACGCTATCCTGATGCGGTTTTTGTCGGCGCTAAATTCGGAGAAGAATTGGCGACCTACTACGCCAGTGCAGATGTCTTTGTCTTCCCTTCCCTAACCGACACTTATGGGGTGGTAAACATTGAAGCCATTGCCTGTGGTTTACCGGTTGCCGCCTTCCCTGTGACTGGCCCAAAAGACATCATCACCCAAGGACTGAACGGCTGGATGGACGACGACCTCAAAGTCGCCGTTGAGCAATGTTTAACGTTGGATCGTAGCCTGGTTGCGGACTCTATCGGTGGTTTAACTTGGGATGAAGCGGCAGACCAGTTCCTCGGTAACCTGAGCTATATTGATTGGAACGAAGACTGAGTTTTTATTAGTGCAAGCCGAAGATGTTTCTTCGGTTTTACTGTCATAATCCCATCACAAATTCGTCACATAACTTCTTTGTTTTGGTCATGGTTTCTTCATATTTGACGGTTAAGTTATTGTCTAATGCAATTTAGATGAAAGTGAGAACCATGAGCTTATCCAGCCCAACCGTTGAAACCGGCTTAGAAACCAACCCTGAAAATGAACAACCAACCAAAGCGACCAAAGAATTACTCAAGTCCGCTGTCAACAACACCTCCATTTTCAGCCGCAAAGGCTTGTTGGACAGACTGTTTACCAAATGGTTCGATCGTTTGGTTTACCCTCAAATCTGGGAAGACCCTGAAGTCGATATTCAAGCACTCGGGCTAGACGAACACTCTCACGTTTTCACCATTTCTTCCGGTGGTTGTAATGCATTGAACTACCTGACGGTAAAACCAGAATCCATTACAGTGGTTGACCTGAACGAAGCACATATCGCGTTAATCAAACTAAAGCTGGCTGCAATCCAACATTTGGAACAGGAAGCATTTTTTGACTTCTTCGGTAAAGCCGACCTTACCAAAAACCTAGATACCTACTACGGCAAACTTTCCCAACATTTGGATGAAAAGACTCGCCAATATTGGGAAACCAAGGAAAACTTCTGGTCAAAACCGCGCATTCACTATTTTACTGACGGCTTTTACCGCCACGGCTTGTTGGGGCGTTTTATCGGTTTGATTCACTGGGTGTGCAAACTCTATGGTTATGACATCAGCAAAGTGATGCTGGCACACACTGCTGAAGAACAGCAAGCGCTATTCAACGAACACGTCGCACCAGTATTTGAAACACGTCTATTGAAATTCCTGTGTAGCCGTTCGATTGTCATGTACAGCTTGGGGATTCCGCCCGCTCAATTTGATGAGATGGACAAGGAATCCAAGCAAATGAAACTGGGGATGCATGAGTTGATGAAAGAGCGGGCTCGCCGTCTAGCATGTGACTTTCCTCTAGAAACCAACTATTTCGCATGGCAGGCTTTCAATAGAAGCTATGACGTAAAACGTCGCCTTGCAGTTCCAAGATATTTAATGGCAGAACACTTTGGGACGCTAAAACAGAATCAAGACCATGTTGAAGTCTTTCATCAGTCGATGACAGACAGGCTCAAAGCCATGCCAGATAACAGCCTGAACGCTTACTTGTTCTTGGACGCGCAAGACTGGATGGACGAAAACCAATTGACCGAACTTTGGCAAGAAGTAAATCGTACTGCCAAGCCAGGTGCACGTGTGGTCTTTAGAACTGCGGGCGAAGTCTCTCCATTAGAAGATAAACTCCCAGAGCACATTCTTGCGCCATGGCAAACTGACATTGAACAAAACCGTGCTTGGACATTAAAAGATCGTTCAGCAATCTACGGTGGTGTCCATGTCTATTATCACCAGTAAGCACCCTCTTCTGAACGACAAACATGATGCCGCGCTGACTTCTCACCAAGGCAGCGCAGATCATAAACCTGAGTTAAATACCTCAGCCCTTGAGTTCCTATCGAGCGTTCAGGCTGAAAGGTATGTCGACCTCTTTCGCCAAGCACCAATAGACAATATTCAAACCAACTATAAACTGGTGACGGTGGGCAATACCATCTTGCCAATGAGCATCAATGACACCGAGTATGAAAACAGCTATGTCTGCTCGCCTTACACCGCTTATATCAGCTATGCGAAAGACGAGCTGGGACTTCTCAATAACCGCGTATTGCAAAGCCTAATTGGCGCAGGCATGACTATAGCCGGCAGTTTTCTGAAACTCGCAAAGCTCAACCGCACCCTGTCACTGAATAATTGGCTGGTATCGACCAACCTATTACCCAAACTCAACCCTTATGAGTTGAACAAAACCACGCAACGTCTCGTTAAAGATTTCCCTACCCATTCGCTGAGTATCCGTTCCTTGAACGCCACTCATAACACAGAGCTGATGCAAACATTGTCCGACCAAGGTTGGCTGTTGATTCCCGCTCGTCAGGTCTATTTGTTTGAAACGCATCAAACTTGGTGGAAACGTAATCACACCAAGAAAGATCAATCCTTACTGCGCAAAGTTGAAGCGGGCAAAACGTCTTTAAGCTGGCTAAAGCCAGAGCGTTTGAAACCGCAACACTTTGCAGAAATCTCACAGTGTTTTCATCAACTGTTTATCGAAAAACACTCGCGCTATAACCCGCAGTTTAGCGCGGATTTCTTAAAAGCCTTGCACGACAATGAAATGGTTGAATTCCACAGCTTTACCGATGAAACCGGACGCATTGTTGCTTCCATCGGATTGTTTACTCAACAGAACATCATCACCACACCGATTGTTGGCTACGACACGGATTTACCGCAGGAGTTAGGACTTTACAGATTGCTGATAGCGGTTTTATTGCGCTTAACGCATGAGCGCAAGCAACCGATGAATTTGAGTTCTGGCGCGGGTGGCTTCAAAAGAGCACGAGGCGGTGAACCAACACTGGAATACACCGCTTTTTATTGCCGCCACTTGCCTTGGCATCGTAAAGCCATTCATGCAAGCTTTTCTTGGCTGGTAAACCGTTACGCGCCGAAAATGTTCGAGCAGCACCAGATTTAAAACAGATTATTTAACTGAGTTTTGCTGAGTGGAATTGGGCGCTTGCGCCGCATCAGCATCAGCGTCAACTTCATCCACAACCGCTTCTTTCTTGGCTTGTTTGCCCGTCCAGACATAGCGTGCTAACCAGGCCAAAACTGCCAAAATCGCAATGCCGCCCAACAGCCACATTTCGTACTTCTTGATTTCGCCCATCACACTTTCAACGACCTGACCGAACAAGTAGCCCAAAGTACCAACGGTAATCGCCCAAATCAAAGCACCGATGGCATTCAAAATCAAAAAACGTACTGGCGAGATGCCGCTGGCACCTATCGCAAAAGGCGTCACACTTCTCAACCCATACAAAAAACGGAAGCCTAAAATCAATGGCACCTGATGACGGTGTAATAAATCAAAGACCTTTTGAGTTGGTTTGTGCCAGCGTGGGCGTTTCTCGATAAAATCCATGCCCTTTGCCCGGCCGATATAAAAGTAAAGCTGGTCACCACTCAAAGAGCCGACAAATGCCACCGCGATGACGGTTGTCAGATCCAGATAACCACTATGGGCAGCCAAACCACCTAATACAAGAATGGTTTCACCTTCCAGAAAAGTACCCACGAGAATGGCCCAATAGCCATATTCCGAAATAAGAGACGTTAAAGACATAGTTATGAATGAAATTCTTTATATGAAGGTTAAATGTAGGTTGAGCAAGCACTACGGCGTTGTAGCATTTGGCACAGTCTACCGCAAAATTACGACAAGATGATGACCAGAAATTGAATTTACCCGATTTAAACGCCTTTTAGTAAGGAGTCTTATCGGATTTTTGCTTCCACTCTTCAAAAGGCTTGATGGCCTCATCCGCCAACAGTCTTAATGTTGGAATGGCTCTTTCTTCAACCGGTTTGGTAATCTCTCGGTAAAGCATTTCATCGTCAAAGCCGATATCCGCAGCATCCTCACGGGAATTGGCGTAGTAAATCTTATCCAACCTCGCCCAGTAAATCGCACTCAAGCACATCGGGCAAGGTTCACAACTGGTGTAGATTTCACAACCGGACAAATCGAATGTTTCCAGTTTCTGGCAAGCCTTGCGAATGGCATCCACCTCGGCGTGCGCCGTCGGGTCATTGCTTGACGTCACTTGGTTAAAGCCTTCTGCAATGACTTCACCATCTTTTACCACAACCGCACCAAAAGGTCCGCCAAACCCTGCTTCCATCTTTTCTGCGGATAGCTGAATCGCCTTTCGCATCAATGACTGTTCGGAGGCACTAAACTCATGCTCACATTTACACATATATTCTCTTTCCCAATTCCTTTATGACTAATTCTGACGACCTTTCATCCAAGAGACTATTTTCCCGAAAAAGACGCGAGAAAACCACAACCCTAAAAGCGAATAAAGCCCAGACAAAATCATTAAAAACATTTTCGCAAATTGTTTGACGGAAAACTTGGTTACTCTCAACGCTTTTTTACCCAATACCTTCAATATCACCATCGAACGTGTGCCATAAATAGCTGAAAACTTCTCTAGGTTCTGTAAATCTTTTTCCGACTTTACATGTCCCAGTAAATCCAATGTACCTTTGGTTCCGCCTGTTGCCGTACGAATATTTGAAACCGACAGACTCAGCTTTTCTATTTCATCCAAATGCACATTGTCTTTAGCGACTTTCTCCAGCTCTTTTAAGCCTTGTAGGCTCCACTTGTCTGCTGTCCTCAAGTCAGAAACTTTTTTATAGATGGGATCAAGCGAAACAGATTTCGACAAGGTTTTAGATAAATAAGCTCTGAACTGTTTAGTCAAACGGGATGTCTTGGCAGCATACTTAACAATAGACACAGAAAACTTAGCGGGTAAGGTCACCATAGAAGCCGTCCCCCATGAGATAACCGTTCCTGCCGACAATGCCAGCCCAACAGCGGACAACCCTGCCACCAACTCATCTACAGGCTCGTCGGTGGCGTAATGCTTTGCCTCAATGCTTAAATCTCTAATATCACCGATCACCGTAAAATCCGCAAAGACACTCCCCGCCAATGATGAAGTCGAATCGCCATCTCCGGTAAAAGCACCCGTCAGAAAGTCCGCTGTAGTGCGGTAGCCAGTTGCCAAAAGCGTATCTTGCTCTTCAACTTGTTGTATTAGGTTTGGAGAGACGGATAGGTTCATTGATTCCGCTAGAGACAAATAGGATTTTGCGGAGTCCAAGTCATCGGTTTTCAAGGCATTTTGAACCTGTTCTTCAATGTAATCGGCGGAGACGGTTTGCTTTAATAACCCGTCAATATGCGCTTGCTCTACCTTATCTGCAGTGACACGGTTATCAAAGAAAAAGGCAGCAATCAGACTGACAAGAAAAGCGAATACTAAGAGCTTAGTTTTGGACATAAACCTGCTATTTCCGTTTTGATAGCGAGCACTCAACAATGTGCGCCAAAAACTCAATTGACCTTTAAACATTACTGAACAAAAAATCATATAACATTAAACTTACAATCAAAAATAAAGCTTTTCAAAAAATAACCTATAAGGCACTATAACTGATAAAATTTTTAATATTTTTTTAATGAGTTAAGGAAATGTCTACAGCAAATATCAATCCTGAAATTCTGATTTGGGCGCGTGAGCGCTTAGGTTTTTCTGTATCTGAATTTGCTAGGACGCTGCAAAAACCTGAAGATCGCCTAACACAGTGGGAAACAGGTCAACGGGCTTTAACATTTAAACAAGCTATTACTTTTGCTCATAGAGCACACATCCCTTTCGGATATCTTTTCTTAGAAGCTCCTCCTATGGAAGAGCTTCCTATTCCTGATCTCAGAACACTCGATGGGCAAGGAGTAAGTCGTCCAAGCGCAGAGCTTTTTGATTTAATCAAGCTAATGTTGCAACGACAAGATTGGTATAAAGATTATTTAAAGCAGCAATTTGCCGAACCTAATCAAATTGTTAATAGCTTTTCTAATCGACATGATGTTTCAGAAATTGTTTCTGATATGCGAGAAAAACTACAAGTCGCTATCCACCCTGTTCGAGGTGATTGGGAAAATTATTATCGAGAACTAGTAGCTAAAATTGAATCCATTGGCATATTGGTTATGCGGCAAGCGGACTTAGGACATTTTACCCGCCCTCTACAAGTTAGCGAGTTCAGAGGGTTTGCCATTGCTGATGAATACGCACCTATGATTTTTATTAACCATGCTGATGCTCCAGGGGCTCGCTTATTTACCCTGATCCACGAACTTTGCCATATTTGGATCGGCCAATCAGGCATATCTAATGGTGACCCACAAACACACAGAAATGAAGAGATTTTATGCAATGCCGTCGCAGCTGAGTTTTTAGTTCCCGAAGCTGAATTTATTCAACTCTGGCAAGCAGACTTGGATAATTGGCGTGAAAACTTGCCCGTTTTAGAATCCCATTTCCATGTAAGCAAATGGGCTTTAGCTAGACGCGCACTAACGTGTCATTTTATTTCTCATCAAGACTATGTCTCTTATATTAATGATGAAAAAGAAGCATATAAAAACCGAGAACGTTCTGGAAACGGAGGCCCAAATTATTACAGAACGAAAAAAGCACAAATCAGCCAAAACTTTTCTAGAGCTGTTGTTAGCCAAGCATTAAATGGCCAAGTTCTTTTGCGAGAAGCGGGTCAGTTATTAGGGATGAAACCTAGCAACATCTCCAAATTTGCTAAGGAGTTGCAAATTTGAAGTATTTACTAGACTCCAACACATATATACAAGCAAAAAACCAATATTACGGAATGGATATATGTCCAGCTTATTGGGAATGGCTGGATCAGCAATTTGCATACGGAGAGCTTGGCAGCATTAATATGATCGGAGAAGAACTAAAAGCGGGAGATGATGAATTAGCAGAATGGGCAAAAGACCGTCCAGATCATTTCATAACAAACGATGATAACCCCACACAACAAATTTTTACTCAAATTGCTGCTTTTGTTATGGCTGGAAACTATAACAGTGGTAATAGAGACCATTTTCTTGCAAAAGCTGACCCTTGGATCATTGCTAAAGCAAAATCAATCGGTGCGACTGTAGTCAGTCACGAATCCCGTTTAGAACCTAACACCAAAAAGGTTAAAGTTCCAAATATATGCCAAGAATTTGCTGTACCTTGTATTAGTACACATGAATTACTAAGAGCGCTCAATGCTAAATTCGTACTTGGCTCTTAATACAAAGCACTAAATTTATACTCCACCCAACAACACTATCACAAGCTAATAGTAGTTTATAAGCACCATATTTAACTGCTAAATCTATTCACTGCCCCCCACTATACTTAGATCACAAAAGGTAGTGTTAAGAAATAAATTAAGCATATGATTTTAAATATATTTTTTTATAAAACGACCAATGTTACTTTCTAAAGTAGAAATAGATTTAAAACTTAGATATAAAAAAGAAAGTAAAATCAATAAGTTAAAAATTAAAATACCTAGTAAACTTGTGTAGATAAAGCATTCTTTGACACCTATATGACACCTCGCAAAATGCAAGGAAAAATAAGCATAAGAAAAATGCTATAAAGCATTGATTTTAAAGGGTAAATTGGTACGACCGAGTGGACTCGAACCACCGACCCCCACCATGTCAAGGTGGTGCTCTAACCAACTGAGCTACGGTCGTATAGAGGGAAAAATAAATGGTACCAGTGGGCGGACTCGAACCGCCACGGTGTCACCACCAACGGATTTTGAATCCGTCATGTCTACCAATTTCATCACACTGGCATGTAAAGAATGGAGCGAATTATAGAGAGTCTAAGACATGAAGTCAAACGATTATTCGCACTCTCCTCGCCATTTTCGGGAATTTATTTGACTCTTGAACTTAAGTCTTTGATTTTGCGAATCCATGGCGAAATACTAAATTTCGATTTATAGGTACTCGCGGCATTTTCTGCTTGCTGACGCGTGGCATAGCTGCCACTCACCAAGACATAGTTTTGCTCACCATTTCGTTCCTGAGGAATGATTTTGGTGCCCTGCAACCCTTTGTTCTCAACAACCTTTTGAATCGAAGCACGATCCCCCATACTGGCTAACTGAAGGGTAAAGTTAAATGCAGGTTGTGACATCAACCATTTGACGTCTTGCGTGTAGTTTTTCAGTGGGGCTGCGGCGGCTTTTGGCTTCTCAGGTGCTGATGGCTGTTTTGGCTCAGGTGCTTTTTGCACTAAGCGAACCACTGGTTGATCCATTGGTTTGACGCTTGGCGCTTTAGGTTCAGCAACCTGTTCATCCGCTTCTTCTTTACTAACAGTGACTTTTGACTGGGTTTCCGCATCTTTGGCTTTCGCAGGTGTTGCATCATCGTTCATTGTCAGGTTCAGGTGCTTGAGGATTTTCTCCAGTTTGGCATCAATACCTTTGGTGTACTCTTTCAGCTTGGCATCGAGCACATCAGTGGTGACGACATTGTTCGGCAACTGAGCCGTGCCGACCAGCGCAACGCTTTGCTTTGACATCTTCTCTTGAAGGGACTTAAGCTCTTTTTCCAATAGTGCTACACGTTTCTGCAAGTCTTCAAACATTTGACCTTTGCCGCTTGCGGCTACGTCTGTCTGTAGTTTCTCAACAGAAGTCTTGAGTTCTTTGATCTCTTTCACCGCATCGACTTTATTTGCCATAACGGTTTTTAGCTCGTTATGGATGCTGGTGTAGGCGATATATAGCACGCCGAGAATCGTCAATAACAACGCCAACATGATAATCACGCCGAAAAACGATGCGCGATTGTTTTTGGTTTGGTTGGCTTTATTGTCTTTTCCTGAAGCCGGAGCAGATTGCTGGGATTGTGAGGTACGGGTTCTTGGATTATTCGGCATAACTTCCTCTGCGGCGTTTAGCCAATCTTGTAATGTATGTTCTGGGGAGTCTTCACCGCCACCACGTGTTGATGACATGGTCTGCGCTTGGGTTTCGATTGCTTTGAGCAATTCGGCTCGTTCTTTTTCGAGCTCAGAGATGGTTTGGGCCATTGATGTTCAAAACTTCTATATTGAATTAACTGCAACTATTGTAGAATGTACCAAAGATTTTAATCAATGGAAATAGAAGAAAAACTTTCTTTACGATTTCTTCGTATTTCAAGCCATTAAAAGATTTCGGCAGAAACCTTCGCGCCGTTTAGTCATAAGAATAGAGGTGTTTTTGTGCACAGTATAGGAATGGAAGAAGTCACTTCCGCATTGGGCATTATGTTTGGCCTATTGATCGCATCAATTATTATTGTTGGCGGGTCAGTTTGGTGGCTATACCGCGTCTTTAAGAACAAAGACGACATCGAAGAAGAGATGGCCGATAAGACTAAAGAAGATTAAGACTAAAGCGGTCTTTGATCGCTTTAACCCCATCACCCTTTCACTGCACCATCCAGATACACCCAGTGATGCGCATCATCACGCACAAAGTCACTCACTTCTTCCATCACACCCGACTCCAACACCTTTCCAGAGTGATCTTTCACTTGATAATGTGCTTTGAAATGTACCTTTCCAGTGGCATCAAATGGCATGCCCTGTTGTGTCGCGACGATTTCAAGTCCTGTCCAAACGAGATTTGACTCTAAATCCAGTGACCCCAACCTGGTAGATTTTGCCCAAGTGTTTTGCAGATAGTCCGTCAGTCCTAAGGCATAAGCAACGTAACGGGAACGCATCAACTGCTCTGCGGTTGCCGGCCAGCTTTGAGATAAATGATAAGGCTGACAGCAGTTTTCATAAAGTTGCCCGGAACCACAAAGGCATGCCTTGCCGATTAAATCATCCAACTTGCTCATACCAGCTCTCCTTTTCTATTCAGGTGACGAATCAAGTGCGCCATTTTGATTTGCAAGGCAACGGCCGAGAAGACGAACCCGAGCAAAATGCCTATCCAGAACCCAGCAACGCCCATCGGTGGGTTATAGGGAGAACCAAACGTTAACAGATAACCACCACCAAGCCCAACAACCCAGTAGCCAAACAAGGTCACCCACATGGTGGTATGCGTTGAGTGCAGCCCTCTCAGCGCGCCGGCAGTGGTCACCTGAATGGCATCAAACACTTGATACAAAGCAGCAATGACCAACAAACTCATGGCTAACTGGAGTACCTGAGTATTTTCTGTGTAGAGTTCAACAATGGGTTGCCTTAAGAAGTAAGTGAATAGGGCTGTCGCAATCGCAACGAGTATGGCGAAAATCACCGCAGAATAGACTCTAGTCTCCACTTCCAGCCGACTGCCTTTGCCATATGCCTGTCCACTTCTAATCGTCGCGGCCAATGAGATACTGATGGGCAACATAAACGCCAAAGAGGAATAACTCAGGGCGACTTGGTGTGCGGCAATCGCCAAGGTGCCGAGTTTGACTATCAAAATGGCGATTAAGCTGAACAAACTGGCTTCAAACAATAGCGCTAAAGAGTTTGGTATCCCCATCGCCAGCATGGGCTGAATACGGGCTTGCCACTTGGGCGGGTGAAATTTACTTAAATCCATCTCCTGTCGTTCTGGACTGCGCGCCAAACGTCGGTAAACAAACCATAACGCTGCGAGCAACATACTCCACATGACGATTGAAGAGGCAATACCGCACCCTGCCGCACCGTAAGCTTTTATCGGCCCCCAGCCATAGATGAAAATGGCGTTCAGCGGAATGTTCAACACCAATGCGCCCAGACTAATCACCATTGTCGGCACAGTTAGGCTGAGCCCTTCCCAAAAGAAACGATAGGCAAAATAAAAGCCTAATCCCGGAAGCCCCCATGCAATGTAATCGAGATAATCATCGGTTAGGTGAAACACAGGTTGTGATAACGGCAGAAACTTTAAGAACAGGTCTGCATAGGTCAGCACGCCCCACATCAGCAGCCCTATAGGGATTGCCAACCAGATGCCTTGCGAAAGGTACTCTCCCAGAGATTGAAAATCGCCTTGGGCTTCCTGCTTGGCAACCAAAGAAGTCAACGACATCAAGGTGCCGATGGCAATCATCATCACCGGGAATAAGACACTACTACCCAACCCTATTGCGGCAAGGTCGTTGGTACCAACACGCCCGGACATAATGGTATCGACAACGCCCAACCCCGTCACAGCGAGTTGCGCAATCAGGATAGGAACGAAAATCGTGATGAGTTTTCGGGTTTCCTTCAAAAAGGCATCAAAGGAAAAAGGCAGTATCCCTTTCATGTAAACCTCAAGAAGGATTAAGAATGTGGTTTGTCAGAGTCGTGCTTGCGAGAATCGTGCTTATCGGAATGAGGCTCTTCGTCATGCGCTTCCATCCAGTAATTTTCACCTAGACTAGGATCCGGCATTTGATCTTCTTCTGAAGTATTGTCGAGCTTTTCAATCATTTGCGGCCAGAACATAATCACAATGAACTTAAGCAACCAATAAATCATGGCGTAAATGACAATGCCGAATATCAAGACAATCGGCAACCCCAACAACAAGTCAATAAACAACGATTGACCGCTTAAGAAGTTTTGCAGGAAGGATTTTTCAACGAATGCGAAATAGAGCCAATAAACAACCGGTGCCATACTTGCCAGCCATACCCAAAGGTTCAGAGGGTAGAGGATTTTGGAGTTACGAAATAAACAAAACATGGCTTCTTTACCAATCGCTAAAAATCAAAATAAGGGATTCAGTTTCTGAAAAAACAACCATTGCAGGGCAATAATGGTACTGGCAACATTGAACTCGGCTTTCTTGAGTTTTTGCTTCGCTTCTTCAAAAGAATACTGGACGATGCGGATATCTTCACCTTCGTGTTCCAAACCGGCGTACTCTGGCAATTTGGTTGAATCAATGTCGGCGGCATAAAGGTGCAGAATCTCATCACTGCCACCCGGACTTGGATAAAAACGGCAAACAAACTCGAACTCTGCCGACTCAACCCCCGCTTCTTCTTGCGCTTCGCGTTGGCAGGCATCCAAAGCCTTTTCGCCTTCGTCAATCATGCCCGCAACCGGTTCAATCAACCAGGCTGTATGGGATTTCTCGGCCTCGCGTCCTAGCCCGGCTCTCCCCAACGCACCGGCTCGGCATTGCTCAATCAACACGACCTTTTCCGCTTTGGAATCATAAAGCAGCACAATGACCGCTTCGCCACGACCAAACAACTCTCTTTTCAACACAGGTGACCAACCACCACGGTAAAGCGTGTGGCGAAAAGTGATTTCATCTATTTTGAAAAAGCCATCGAAATGACGACTTTCGGAAATCAACTCAAGCTGTTTTGTCATGCTGTGCTCTTTTATTATTTTTTAAACTTCAATTTTTTTAAGCTTCAATTTCTATGCGCGGTACACGAGGCGTTACCTGACATAACAACTCATAACCGATGGTGCCGCATTTTTCAGCCACTTCATCAACGGTGACGCCCTCACCCCAAAGAATGGCTTCATCCCCCATGCGAATCTGGTCGGCAATCTCGGTGACATCAACGGTAATCATATCCATCGACACCCTACCGGCTAACGGAACTTTGCGGCCGCAAATCCACACTGGTGTTCCGGCCGGCGCATGTCTTGGATAACCGTCGCCATAGCCAACGGCGACCACCGCCAAAAGTGTTTTTTGTTCTGCCTGCCAGGTATTGCCGTAACCGACGGTTTCTCCAGCATCCACCCACTTCAGGTTCATTACTTTTGATTTAAGTACCATCGCCGGTTTCAAATTTACCGTTTCATCTGAACCTTCAAGACCCGCGCTGCCGCCATACAGCATAATGCCCGGGCGAACCCAGTCCATGTGCGTTTGAGGAAAGCGTTGTATGCCGGCAGAGTTGGCAATGCTTTTGGGCGCTTGAAAACGCTTATCAATTTCTAACAGGCGATTAAACTGCTTCAAGGTAAAAGCTTCGTCTGTGTCCGCACTTGAGAAATGCGACATCAAGTGGATTTGCTTTGAACACTTCAACTGAGATAAACGCTCGGCAATCGCATCACTGTCTTCGGGATAAAATCCAAGGCGATGCATGCCGGTATCAAACTTCAACCAAATGGAAATGTGTTGCGATGCATCCAACGTTTTCAACCAGTCCAACTGATGAAATGCGTGTACCGCAATGTCCAGTCGGTGGTTAATGGCTTGCACGACTTCCGCTTCGGAAAATAGCCCTTCCAGTAACACAATGCGATGCAAGAAACCGGCTTGACGCAACGTAATCGCTTCATCAATAGAGGCGACCCCATAGGCATCACAGGCAGAAAGTGCATTTGCCGCACGTTGGATACCATGACCGTAACCATTGGCTTTGATGACTGCCATTACCTTGGAGCTAGGCGCCAGCTTTCTCACCTGCTGCAAATTATGTTTCAAGGCGGCTAAATTGATGATGGCTTGCGCAGGACGATAAAGCGTCATATCACTATCCAAGTTTTTGAAGCGTTTGACTTAAGAATCGCTAACTTAATGAGAGCTTTGCACGAGTGGGGCGCGAAAGAAAAATGAGGAAAAATTTGCCTGGTTGAGACGCAAAACGCAGCTGATAGCTGGCTATTAGCAAGTTTTGCAACAAAAACTAGGTGAATTTTAACCATTTTTATTTGTGAACCCATCTCGTGCAAAGCTCTCTTAGTAAGGGTCATCATCCAAATCCATATGCGCGAAATTCTCGAACTTGGTGTACTTACCAAGGAATGCCAAGCGCACGTTTGCCAAAGCACCATTACGGTGTTTGCCCAGGATAATTTCTGCGGTACCTTTGTCTTGGGTATCAGGATTATAGACTTCATCACGGTAGATGAAGATGATCAAATCCGCATCCTGCTCGATGGCTCCCGACTCCCTCAAATCCGCCATTTTTGGACGTTTGTCCGGGCGGTTCTCCAAGTTACGACTCAACTGGGACAAGGCAATCACAGGGACATTCAGCTCTTTGGCAATGGCTTTTAAACCACGCGAAATTTCGGAAATCTCATTGACTCGGTTGTCGGTATTGGTTGAACCTCTCATCAGCTGCAAGTAATCGATCACCACCAAACCCAGCCCAGTGACATGACTCTCCGGGTTCTCTTTGCCTTCGGCTACTGCCTGTTTGTACTGTTCGTCACGAATATCTTTATCAATGCGACGGGCACGCGCTCTTAGGTCGGTAATCATCAGTGCAGGGGTATCATCAATGTACATTTTGGCTTGCGACAATACCGTCACCGCGCGGTTCAGGCTGGTGAAATCTTCCGGCTCAAAATTCCCTTTACGAATTCTTTCCGCATCGATATGCCCGATGGAGCTGATCATACGCAGCACCAACTGTTCAGCGGGCATCTCCATACTGAACACCGCTACTGGCGCGCCACTTTTTACCGCCGCATTTTCAGCGAGGTTCATGGAAAACGTGGTTTTACCCATCGAAGGACGTCCGGCAACGATAATCAAATCACCATTTTGCAAACCGGACGTCACACCGTCAAACTCAGCCAAATGGGTTTCTAAACCGGTAATCGAACCATCGGAATTGAAACGCTGGTCAATGGTATTGACCGCTGAACTCAATAAGGAAGGAAGGGTTTGGTATTCTCTTTGTTCACCAGCACCATGCTCGGCAATGCCCATGATTTTGCGTTCGGACAAATCCAATATCTCGCGAACATCACGACCTTGTGGAAAATAGCTGGCTTCGGAAATTTCATTGGAGGCGTGAATCAATGAACGGAGAATGGCTTTCTCACGCACAATATCCGCATAGAAATGAATATTAACGGCACCTGGCGTATTCGTCACCAAGTCCATCAAATACTGCTTATCACCCGCATCCTGTAACTTGCCAGTGGAGTGCAGTTTTTCCAGAACCGTTACCAAATCAAATGGCTTACCGGCTTGATGTAGCTGGGTAATCGCCGCATAGATAATTTGGTGTTGCTGAGTGTAGAAATCCTGCTCATGCAACTGGACGGCAACATCCTCATACTTCTCATTATCAAGCATCAAGCCGCCGATAACGGACTGCTCTGACTCTATGGAATGAGGTGGGGTTTTAAATAAGGATTCTTCTGCCATCGATTCTGAAAATTACTATAGGTTTATATATCCCATTTCGAGGATAAAAAAGAAAATCTATTATAACCGCGGTAACAAAAAATTTGAGACTCTTGTTACCGAATTTTGCACTGCATCATGACAGCCCCCCAACCTGGCAGATTTTTGCAATGATCTCTGGATTTCAGACATAAAAAAAGCGAGGACATGCCTCGCTTCTTTATCACCAACTGATTAAAGATTAAGCTTCAGAAGCTTTAACTTCAACAGTGATAGATGCAACTACATCAGAGTGCAGCTCAACATCGATTTCGAAAGTACCAACGTGACGTAGTGAACCCTCAGGCATACGTACCGCTTTACGCTCAACTTCGAAACCAGCTGCTTTCAATGCATCAGCAATGTCAGCCGTACCAACAGAACCGAATAGTTTCCCTTCGTCACCTGCAACAGATTCGATAGAAACAACTGTTCCGTTCATTTTTTCGAAAATTGCTTGTGCAGCAGCTAGTGCTTCTGCAGCTTGTTTTTCAAGCTCAGCACGAATTGCTTCAAACTCAGCAATGTTTTCTTTAGTTGCTGGCTTCGCTTTTCCTTGTGGAATTAGGAAGTTACGCGCGTAACCAGATTTAACAGTCACTTGGTCACCCAAGCCACCTAGTTTTTGTACTTTTTCAAGCAGAATAACGTTCATCGCTCAAACCTCTATTTAATCTTAACTATCTTGCGACCAACGGCTTCTGATATCTAACCAAGTATCTATCAAGCCTATTGTCGCCAAAATCAAAATCGTTTGTGGAAACAGAAACAATAATACGTAAAGGCCAACTAACCAGCCACTTCCCATTTTCTTAACCGCTACCGCATGGTGTGCAATCGCTAGGCCGGGGAACATTAACCCTGCCATCATCACGCCGGACAAGTCCTGAACCATTCCTGACTTGAACACGAGTCCAGCAATCGCCAAAACCACTGCCAAATACGCCAAGTTCTTAGGCAGTCGAACCTGATAAAAATCCTGTTGAAATTGACCAGGATGATACAACCTTCCTTGCCACCATCTACCCAATAGCAGGATAGAGAACCACAGTACGACCATAAACATGGCCAGCAACATGGTCGCCACTTCTGACATGGTTGCAATCAAGTCTGCCGGCGCAGCCACCCCCGCTTCTTTCACGTAGGGCAATAACGCCGTATTCATCATGTTCGACCACCAAGCAGTTGTATCACCCACCATCATATGGAAAGCGATGACCACTGCACCGGTCATTAACATACCTAAGCTCAGTGCCGATGCCAATGAGTTGGTGCTTCTCAACACCCACGCCATCAACCAAACCGGCACCATATACTCCGCAATAGAGACTATCGCCGGCAAGGATGCGCCTAAAAAGGCTTGTGTTGCCACCAAGTTAATCGCTACCGCTGCGGTTAAAACTTTTAACCCTTCGCCAGAACCGACTCTCAAGGTTACCAGTGCAATAACCGCACCAAGTAACATTCCCACCGGACCGAACCAAACGGTCAAAAGCGCTAAAATTGCTGTCGCTATGTAGGCCGGAAGTTGACCCTTCATGACATAGTTAGCAATAAATAGCATAGGACTTCCTATTGTTTCCTTTCAGCCAAACTTATTTATGCTGATCTGTGTAAGGTAACAACGCAATGTAACGAGCACGCTTGATAGCAGTAGCAAGCTGACGTTGGTATTTTGCGCTTGTTCCAGTGATACGACTTGGAACGATTTTACCTGTTTCAGTAATATAGCTTTTTAAAGTATCTAAATCTTTGTAGTCGATTTCTTTAACGCCTTCTGCAGTAAAACGACAGAATTTTTTTCTTCCGAAATTTCTAGCCATTGTTTTCAACTCCTCTACGCTTGTCTTCTTTGTAGTTAGCCATTACAGAAGGCTCTGTAACTGCTTCGTTACGCTTGATAAACATATTACGAAGAACTGCATCGTTGTAGTAGAACAAGTTTTCTAACTCGTTAAGAGTCTCTTGATCACACTCGATGTTCATTAGAACGTAATGCGCTTTGTGGACTTTGTTGATAAGGTAAGCTAGTTGACGACGACCCCAATCTTCCAAACGGTGGATAGCACCACCCTTTTCTTCGATTAGAGCACGGTAACGTTCGATCATTGCTGGCACCTGTTCACTCTGATCAGGGTGCACTAAAAACACGACTTCATAATGACGCATTAATGGATCTCCTTATGGATTAATAAAAAAGCCTCCCAACTCACGAATCAATGTGGATTCAGGCCAGTGAAGCAAGGAAATTCAGATAAGTATGCTCTGAAAGGGCGAAATTATACGACTTTTTATTGGAATAACAAGCGAAAATCACTGCTTTTTAAGAAAAAACAAGAAGATAGTGATTATAGGAAAGGGAAATTTGATACCGATGGGTAAAAGCAAAAATCTACCAGGTTGGGGTCTGGTAGATTTTCATAAGAATGAACGCTTAAAGCGCCATTTCTTCCTTAATTTGATCAACCCATTGGTCAACACGTTCAGCAGTCTTTTCTGGCTGCTGATCTTCATCAATCGCCAAGCCAACGAAGAACTCACCATCATCGGTAACCGCTTTTGATTCATCGAACTGATAACCGTCAGTTGACCAATAACCAGCTGGAATCGAGCCGTTTTCTAATGCAACATCATGCATCAGCCCCATCGCATCCAAGAAGTATTCGGCGTAGTCGGCTTGGTCACCCAAACCAAAACAAGCCACTTGCTTGTTGGTAAAATCGACTGATTTGAAGTCTTCCCAGAAGTCATCCCAACTACTTTGTAGTTCACCATAGTACCAAGTCGGCTGACCTAGAATAATTTTGTCGTATTTTGCAAAATCCGCAGCACTTGCAGAAGCGATATCGTAGACATCAACCTTGTCTGCACCGATTTTGTCTTTAATCATATCCGCGACACGTTCAGTGTTTCCAGTATCAGTACCGTAGAAAAGACCGACTTGAGCCATAATCAATCCCTTTTTTTATTTAAGATTATTTCAATTTAAACAATATAAAATGCAATAAGCAATGCACAGTGTTTAATCTTTGCTTTAGAATTTAATTTAAAAGCATTTCTTTCAAATTTTGCAGAATATTAGCATAACAATTATTAATTGCGACTTAAAAAAATTTATACCACAGAATGAGTAAGGTTAATCCAGATTCAAACTTTGAGCCGGTAGATTGTTTTAAATGCCGACACTTTTTTGTCACTTGGGATACTGCTAAACCCAAGGGGTGTCGTGCGTTCGGGTTTAAAACCCAAAGATTGCCAAGCGTCGTGGTCTACGAAACTTCGGGAGAACCCTGTATGCGGTTTGAATCGAAGCAGGACAACCCGCCTTCCACGCCATCAAAGAAAAACAACAACGGCGGCTGGATCGCTTAATATTTTAAGCTTTTCCGCCTGAAGACCGTATTGCCGCCCACATAAAATAAGGCCCCGGATCGGTCTTTCTGCCGGGCGCGATATGTTCATGCCCTGTCACTGCATCTTTAGGGATAGAGGGATAGGCTTCCATAATCGCCTGAACCGCCTGTTTCAGCGCAGAATACTGCGATGCGGTATAAGGGGTGTGATCCGTCCCTTCCAGCTCAATGCCTATCGAAAAATCATTACATTTATCTCGCGCTTGGTAACGAGAAACCCCGGCATGCCATGCTCGCAGATGAAAAGGCACAAACTGTGTCACCTCCCCTTTGCGATTAATGAAAAGATGAGCGGAAACCTTCAACCCCTCTATTGTTTTGTAATAAGGGTCATCTTCTGGATTCAATTGATTGGTAAAGAGTTGCTCTACACCTTGCCCACCAAATTGCCTAGGCGGCAGACTGATTCCATGAACCACGACCAGCTCAATAGCTGTGCCTTCCGGACGCTCATCGCAATTCGGGCTGGGAACAAAATTGGCCTGATTTAACAAGCCGGTTTCCAAGTCTACTTTCAATACCATTCCAAACTTTTTAGATACAGGATTTAAAACATCCATTTTACACAGAGTTGTTTTCTTTGGTAACTTTCACTGATTCACCACTTGCACAACGCGGTTCACACTTTTACTTTACATGCAAAAAAACGGATTCATTTAAATGTAAAATATTTTCGGCTTCCCGTGCTCAAAATCAGTATTCATCGTCCTTCTCAGGTACAATAATCCAAAACAACTTACACACAATAACTTCATGTCAGAATTAGATTACTTCCAACACCTTGAGCTAAATATTGAAACAGCATTAAAAGAAGACATTGCCACCGGCGATTTAAGTGCTTCTCTCATTGATGAACTGCAACAAGCCAAGGCACGCATCATCACCAAGGAAGATGCCGTTATTTGTGGAAGACCTTGGTTTGATGCCGTTTTCAAGCACCTGGACCCGGCAACCGAAATCGTTTGGCATTGTAAAGAAGGCGACTCTGTTAAGGCCGGTAGTCTATTGTGCGAGTTGAATGGCAATGCCAGAATCTTACTATCCGGCGAACGAAGTGCTTTGAACTTTTTGCAAACACTTTCAGCAACGGCGACGGAAACTGCGCGTTATGTTGAAAAACTAAACGGCTCTCGTACACAATTATTGGATACACGAAAAACACTACCGGGCTTACGATTGGCGCAAAAATATGCGGTACACTGTGGCGGTGGTAGAAACCATAGAATTGGATTGTATGATGCTATCTTATTGAAAGAAAACCATATCATGGCAGCACATGGCATTCAAAACGCGGTGCGCTCCGCCAAGCAGTTATACCCAAACACCACAGTCGAAGTTGAAACCGAGACATTGGATGAGGTCAAGCAAGCCTTGGAAGCAGGCGCGGATATCATCATGCTGGATAACTTCAATGTTGAGATGATTCACGAGGCGGTTCAAATAAACCACGGGCAAGCCAAACTGGAAGTTTCGGGCAATGTCGAGTTGGAACAACTGTCTACACTTGCCAGTACGCAAGTTGATTTTATTTCTACCGGTGCCATTACAAAAAATATTCGTGCCGTGGATTTATCTATGCGATTCGAGTTCTTGTAACTCATTCTTACTGATAAATACTTAACGCACAGACCTAACTTAGCACAATATAAACCGTTCCAAGACGGTAATTTTTGACATTATCTTTAGTAATCAATACATTAAGTGATAAAGTTAAAATCAGCTTAATTACATTTGCAAACCATTAAACTAGGAAAAACATCTTTATGGCCGATCAACATATGTTCGTTAAAATCGTCTCGATTCTGATTTTAACGGTCGTGCTGATTTCTATTTCCCGCAGAGCCCATATCCCGGCAATTCTGAACTATATTGCCGTCGGTGTGGTCGTCGGTCCTTTTGGACTTGGGTTTATCCACAGCGAAGAGAACGTTAAGTTTCTCGCCGAGTTCGGGGTGGTTTTCCTGTTGTTCGCCATAGGATTGGAATTCTCTTTGTCGCAGATGATCGCGATGCGAAAAGCCGTTTTCGGGTTGGGCGCGATGCAGGTTTTCGTGACGGGTCTCGTGGTTTATCTGGTGTCTCACTTCGGTTTTGGACTGAATTTTGAGGCCAGCTTCGTTATTGCCAGTGCCTTCGCACTATCTTCAACCGCAATTGTCATCAAGCAGCTCACAGAGCAATCCGAAATTCAAACACGTCATGGTCGAGCAACGGTTGGTATCTTGATCTTTCAAGACATCATGGCCATTCCTTTACTGATATTGATTCCAGCATTGGCGTCAGCAACGGGTGATGGCTTGGCTGCGGAACTGGGTGTTGCGCTAGTAAAAGGCTTGATCGTTGTTGTTGTCATTCTATTAGTGGGACGCTATATCCTGCGCCCTATTTTTCATGAAGTGGCGTCGTCAAAATCACAAGAGCTGTTCACGCTAACGGTTTTGACCATGGTACTGGCTGCCGCAGCTTTTACCGAAGAGATGGGTATCTCCATGACCCTGGGTGCATTCATGGCGGGGATGATGCTGGGCGAGACCGAGTATCGCCACCAAATAGAGGCTGACATTCGCCCGTTCCAAGACATTTTACTTGGATTGTTCTTCATTACCGTGGGGATGATTATTTCTCCAGAGCTGGTATTGGAGCATTTTGTTTCCGTCGTTCTAATCACGTTTGGTATCATCCTGCTAAAAGTGACTGCGATCTTCTTTGTCATGAAGTATGCAAAACACCCTGAAGGTGTTGCTTTAAGAACAGCGCTTTCACTGGGACAAGTTGGCGAGTTCGGTTTGGTGTTGGTTACGCTAGCCCTATCCAACAACCTACTTCCTTTGGAGCTCAGTCAGATTGTACTGACCTCTGCCGTATTGAGCATGATCGCCTCGCCTTTCATCATCAAATTCAACGGTACCATTGCCAAAACCGTTTGTAAGGAAAGTTACAGCTCCAACTTCGCGGACATCGAAAAAACCATCGAGGAAGACTCCAAATTCCTTAAGGATCACGTCGTGATTTTGGGCTTTGGACGCGTGGGACAAACCACCGCTAAATTTTTGGAAAAGTCTCACCAGCCTTTCGTTGCGCTGGACATGGATATACGTCGAGTGCAGGAAGCCGCGCAAAGTGGTGAGCCGGTTTATTTCGGAGATTCCGCTAAAGAAAGCGTGCTGCATGCCACCAACATTCACAATGCTAAAGTCGCGATCATCAGTTTTCATGACTACCATGCAGTCATCAAAACGCTTAAGACATTGAAGCATGTCGCGCCAGACCTGCCAGTATTGGTAAGAACGCAGGATGACACGCATTTACAGGAGTTGATTGCCGCAGGTGCCACCGAGGTTATTCCAGATACCTTCGAGTCCAGCATCATGTTCGCCTCACACTTGCTGCTAATGCTAGGTCACCCACCTAGCCAAGTCATTAGACAAACCAGAGAAGCACGCAAAAATCGCTACGGTCTATTAGAAGGGCTTTATCCGGGTGAAACAGACATCCCCTCTTTTGATCAATCTCAAGCTGGACAGATCATCCAGTCGGTTTATATCAACGAATCTGCTTATGCGATCGGCAAGACGCTTGAGGAATTGGATTGTGAGAGCTTCAATGTCATGTTGAAATCCGTCAAACGTGGACACGTTCGTGGTGACGACCCTGATCCGAAAACCAAGGTCAGAGTGGGCGATGCCTTAATTATTCAAGGTCTTCCTGAAGAAATTGAACGTTGTGAAAGCTTTATCAATAGTGGCCTGAAATAAGGCTTAATCAAGCTGTAATCAATCTAACCAAATCAGGGTCGCCATGCGACCCGTTTCACCATCTCTGCGATAAGAGTAAAAGAGTTCCGGCTGATCATAGCTGCACAACCCACTGAAAGAAACTTCACGGACACCACACTCACGCAGGATAAAATCTGCCAGGTTGGGTAAATCTGCAAAGTACTTTGATGAATCTGATTCCGATTGTTTGAAGAAGTCCAATGTAGCCACTCGCTTTTCAACGAAAGCATCCAAGACTTCTCCACCCACCTCAAAAAAACGCTGTGAAATGGCAGGCCCTATCCATGCCTGCAAGCTTTCAGGTTTAACAGGGAGTTTTGCTAGGGTTTTCTCAATAACACCCTCTGCCAAGCCTCGCCAACCGGCATGAATGGCAACCACAATTGAAGCATCATGATCTGCCAGGATAATTGGCAAACAGTCGGCTGTCATCACCGTTAACACTTGCCCCTTTTTCTGTGTCCAAGCTGCGTCGGCTACTGGCTTCTGTGCGCTTAGTTCTTCTGAAAATGCGACTGCTACAGTTGTATGTTGCTGATCTAGCCAAAAGGGCTTTGAAGGAAGATTGAGTGTTTCTTTTAGTGTTTGACGATTCGCTTGCACAGCGGCTACATCGTCATCGACATGGGTTGCGAGATTAAAAGAGTCGTAAACGCCTTCGCTACGCCCGGACAAGCGAGTGGTGCAGAAAGCTTTTACTTTATGGGAAACTGTCCAATTTGGTTGGACAAGCGTTAAATGCTCAATCTGCAATATCGGCATCGGTGACCCACTCAACCTCTACACCGTTATCATAGTCGTAATCATATTCGTCATAACCATGAAACTGAGCTTGGAAGTCATCCATATCATCCCGAAGCATATCGATCAGATCCAGCATATCGTCAGGCATCTGCGCTTTCCACTTCATCAGCTTACCGCTAATCGGATGAGTCAAACTCAGCATTCCTGCATGCAATGCCTGACGTTTGAAATTACGAAGATAATCGACAAACTCCGGCATCATGCTTTTTGGAATGCGAAGGCGCCCACCATAAACCGGATCACCCACCAAAGGGAAACCGATGGAAGACATATGAACACGAATCTGGTGAGTGCGACCTGTTTCTAATTGAACGCGAACATGGGTATGCTCTCGAAAACGTTCCAACACGCGATAATGAGAGACCGCTGTTTTCCCCCCAACATTCAAAGCAGCCATACGCTTACGATCAGTTGGGTGTCTACCAATGTTTTTGGTTACTTTTCCACCGGAAATAACCTTTCCAACCACAACGGCATCATAAACGCGCTCCACCGCATGTCGTTGAAGCTGTTCAACCAAGTGCGTCTGGGCAGGCACTGTTTTTGCCACCACCATCAGGCCGGATGTATCTTTGTCCAAGCGGTGGACAATCCCCGCCCTTGGCACTTCTCGCAGCGCTGGTGCGTAAAACAGCAAGCCATTCAACAAAGTACCGTCTGGATTGCCTGCGCCGGGATGAACTACCATGCCTACTGGCTTGTTGATGACTAGGATATCGTTATCTTCGTAAACAATATCCAGCTCCATTTCTTGAGCTTCATAAACAACTTCATCGTCCAGTTCTGCCTGCAAAACGACCTTTTCGCCACCCAATACTTTGAAATTCGGCTTCTTCTGAATAGTGCCATCCAAAGTTACATTACCTGCTTTGATCCAATCCTGAATTCTATTACGAGAATAATCTGGATACAGCTCCGCAAGCACCGCATCCAAACGGGATGAAATCTTGTCTAACGGAATGGTGGTTGTCAATTCTTGTTGCGTCAAAGTCGTTCCTTCTTACATCCAATAGCTTATTATTCGATACATCATGACAAAGTTATTAAGAGGCACCGAATAGTCTATGACTATTTTTAGCCTGTGCTATAATTTGTGTTTTGCATATTCTAACCGAATTCTAACCAACTAGACTAAATGAACTCACTATCGATGCGTTTCCGCAGACCGTTGAAAAATTTTCTCATTCTTTCTCTGTTGCTTTCCGTTTTTACACTAAACGGTTGCTCTTCATTAGTTGAAAAAGACGAATCCCAGTGGACGGTTAAAGAGTTCTACGACCACGCAAAAGAAGCCTATAACAGCGAGCAGTGGGAAACCGCAATCAAGTATTATGAGAAATTGCAGTCCTACTTCCCTTACGGAAAATATGCTGAGCAGTCTTACCTAGAGCTTGCCTATGCTTACTATAAATATGATGAACCAGAATCCGCTAAACGTGAATTAAGCGAATTCATTCGCCTATACCCTAAACATCGCGCTATTCCCTATGCACTTTACCTGAAAGCGCTAGCAGCAGATTCCATCAATAAAAGTTGGTTTGATAGCTGGTTGACCGACCCGGCTTATCGAGACATGGCTTCAACTGAAGATGCTTATCAAGATTACATGGAGTTGATTAGCCGCTTTCCAACCAGCAAATACGCAGCTGCCTCCAGAAAACGTTTGATTATTCTACGCAACCGCTTAGCGCGCCACGAATATCAGGTAGCCACTTATTACTACAAGCGTAAGGCTTACTTGGCTGCAGCGAACCGCGCAAGGCTGGTTATCTCCAACTACCCCAGATCAATGGTTAACATGGATTCTTTGGTTCTCATGAGAGACAGTTACCAAAAACTGGGCATGAAAACCAATATGGATGACGTCCAAAAAGTCATCGACTTTAACCGTCAGCGCGATAAAAATTCAGCGCAAGATAACGCGGGTCAAGACGACAGCTAAACGCCGTACTTAGATGGTTTTTGAATTGTGAAGAAAGACTTCCATTTCAGAAGCAGGAACCGGCTTCGAAAAGAAGTAGCCCTGAAGATAATCAACCCCCAGCTCAGACAATAACAGGCTATGTGCCTCAGTCTCCACCCCTTCTGCAACCACGCTTAAGCCCAAGCTTCGCGCCATGGCAACAACTGCCTTACTGATTTCCAGGTCGTTATGGTCAAATACAATATCCTTCACCAAAGACTGATCAATTTTAATTTTATCTACCGGAAACTTCTTCAAGTAACTGAGGGATGAATACCCTGTTCCAAAATCGTCAATCGCAATGCTGATGCCACGTTTTCTGACAGAATCCAGCAAGGAGATAACCTCCTCCGCATTTTCCATCAAATAACTTTCCAACAATTCGAATTCAAAGTATCCCGTCAAACCTTGATCCTCGATCAAACTCATCAATTCATTGATATGCTTATGATTAAACTCTCGACCTGACAGGTTAATTGAAACACGGTGTAAAGGTAGGTTTTTAGCCTTAAGGTTGCTCATGAACTTCAACGCATGCTCAACCACTAAACAAGAAATTTGAGGGATTAAACCTGCTTCTTCTGCCAAGGGAATAAATACGTTTGGCGCAATCAATCCTTTCTGAGGATGGTGCCAACGAATCAACGCTTCCATAGAATGGATAGACTGACCATCTCCGCCCATGACAGGTTGATAAAACACTTCAAACTCATCATCTCTAATGGCTCTATGCAAATCCCTTTCAAGCTGAACTTGCTCTTGTACCTTATCCGCCATTTCAGGCGTAAATACCGCAAAATTTTTATCTTTGCATTCTTTGGCTGCATACATTGCCGTATCGGCACGTCTCATCAACTCGGAAACCGTATCTTCAGGGCCCAATGGATAAGCAAACCCAGCACATGCCCGTATAAAAAACTCTGCATCGTTAAAACTGAATGAAGGATTTAGTACGATTTCAATTTGTTGAGCCAAGGCTTCACAAGCCTGAAGGCTTCTAGGGCTTTCAATTGCAATGGCAAACTCATCCCCTGTAATGCGGTAAACACCTAGCGCGATATTACAACTTGAGGACAGACGCTTGGCCACTTGTGATAAAACATAGTCCCCTGTCTCATGACCATAAGTATCATTCACCGACTTGAAGCGATCCAAACCAACAAAAACCAGAACAAATTCTTTTCCTTGTGTCATGAAGGTATTTAAATCCACCTGCAACTTTTCACGGTTGGATAATTTGGTTAAAGAATCAAAATAGGCGGCATCAACCAAGCGCTTTTCAAGCTTTTCGCGTTTTAAAATAATACTAACTAAAAAACTACAGGTATCGAGCAGGCGACGATGAAACAGCGAAGGTGAACGGGTTTCGAAACTGGTTAGTGCAAAGGTTCCCACCAACTCATCTTTTTCAATTCTCAAAGGAACTGACCAGCAAGCTCTTAAGCCGAAATCTTGAGCAATAGGCATTAGATCTTTCCAGCGATCATCGGTAAAGGTATCGGTTACAAAGGCGGGTTTTTCTCTATAGACTACGTTTCCGCAAGACCCCGATTTGGTCCTGGTTTCAAGCCATTCAGACGTCGAATACCTTCTGGGGGAACACTAGGCGCACAATAAACAAACAGTTCGCCATGCTTTAACAACATTACGGAAGCAACCGAATTCGGTAGGATTTCTTCTGCAAGCCTGCAGATTTTATCGACTACTTCGTAAGCATTTCTGGTTATGACAATATCTTCGAGCACATCACGTTGCAACTGTAACAACAGCTCTGTTTGCTCTAGAGATACCGAATCCGATGGATTGATCGGACACTGTGGATCATTAAGATACTGAATTGTTCTCTTAGAAACCATCTGGTCGATCATAACAAAATCTTACTCCCGGTATTGATTTGTGATGGGATAACGCCTGTCTCTGCCAAAAGCTCTTTTGGTAATCTTCACGCCAGGCGCCGCTTGCCGCCTTTTATATTCGCTACGATTAATCATTCTAACGACTGACTCCACTTGTTTGGCATCAAAGCCAAACTCTTCTACAATTTTTGTAGGTGATTTATCGTATTTTACATAGTTCTCAATGATTGAATCAAGAATATCATAGTCTGGAAGCGAGTCTTGATCTTTTTGGTCTGGGCGAAGCTCTGCGGAAGGTGGACGAGTAATGACCCTTTCCGGGATCACTTGAGATAAAGTGTTTCGATATTTCGCTAAACGATAAACCAGAGTCTTTGGAACATCTTTCAGTGGTGAGAAGCCGCCAACCATATCGCCATACAGAGTAGAGTAGCCCACCGCTACTTCAGACTTGTTGCTGGTTGCCAGCACCAACTTACCGACTTTATTAGAAATCGACATCAACACGGTTCCACGAATTCGCGCTTGAAGATTCTCTTCGGTCAAATCCGCATCATACCCTTCAAAGCGAGGCGCCAATGCCGACTCAAACGCGTTGTACATGTCTTCGATTGGGATTGAATGATAGTGCACACCGAGCGCATCTGCTTCCCATTTTGCATCTTCAATACTGATATCGGCAGTGTAACGGAAAGGCATCATCACAGCCTCAACTTTATCTGCGCCCAATGCATCGACTGCAATCGTAAGCGTCAATGCGGAGTCAATACCACCTGATAATCCAAGAAGCGCACCATTAAATCCATTTTTTTGAATGTAATCACGCACTCCCATCACCAATGCCTGATAAACACGCGCTTCATCTTCATAAAGCTCCGCTTGCTCACCTGGCATAATCGCAACAGAGTTACCTTGTTTCAACAAGGTAACGGGGGTCAACGCTTCTTTAAACTCGGGGGCTTGAACTTGCACTTCCCCTTCTGCACAGGTTGCAAAAGAGCCACCGTCAAATACCAGCTCGTCTTGCCCGCCGATTTGGTTAACATAAATCACGGGTACAGATACTTCGGAAATGCGACGTTTCACAACATCGATTCGGTCTTGGTGCTTTTCAGAAAAGAATGGTGAAGCATTCAAAATCAACAATGCTTCCGCGCCAGAAGCCACTGCTTGGCTAGCGGGTGAAATTTTCCAAATGTCTTCACAAATCAATAAACCAAAGGACACCCCTTTGTAAGTCACGACACAAGATTGGTCGCCGGATTCGAAGTAACGTTTTTCGTCAAATACGCTATAGTTAGGAAGGCTTTGTTTGATATAGCTGGCTTGGATTTGCCCGTTCTCAATCCACGCAGCCATGTTGAAGCGTTCACCCAAATCATCCATCATCGGGTATCCGATTACCACGACAACCTCTTTCACCGCCTCACAGATTGTAGACAGCGCCGCATCAACCTGACTGTAAAGCGCTTGCCTAAACAACAAGTCTTCTGGTGGATACCCCGTAATGGTCAACTCTGGGAACACGACAATATCAGCTTCATGTTGTTGCTTTGCTTGCTGAGCAGCATCGATAATCATGTGCACGTTGCCATCAATATCCCCGACTACCGGGTTAATTTGTGCCATGACAATCTTGATTTGTTCAGACATCGCTTTGCCTCATAAATACCGACACTTAATTCAATTAAGCCAATCGTTGTTCAATTGCCGTTCCCAAGTCCGCAGGGGATCGTACCACGGTCACACCCGCTGCTTCCAACGCCGCAAACTTAGCCTCCGCGGTACCTTTGCCACCACTGACAATAGCACCTGCATGCCCCATACGTTTACCCGCGGGCGCCGTGACACCGGCAATATAGGCAACAACCGGCTTGGTGACATGTTCTTGAATGAATTGTGCCGCATCTTCTTCTGCTTGACCACCAATTTCGCCGACTAAGATAATACCTTCGGTTTGAGGGTCTTGTTCAAACAAATGCAGACAGTCGATAAAGTTCATGCCTTGAATCGGATCTCCGCCAATCCCCACACAAGTTGACTGACCCAAACCGTTTTGCGTGGTTTGATGAACCGCTTCATAGGTCAAAGTACCTGAACGGGAAACAATACCAATCTTACCTGGAAGGTGAATATGCCCAGGCATAATACCGATCTTACACCCTTCTTTACCATCGCCAGGCGTAATCAAGCCAGGGCAGTTTGGTCCAATCAGGTAAGCGTCAGACTTATCCAATACCGCGCGAACCTTCAGCATATCATTCACCGGAATCCCTTCAGTAATACAGGTAATCACCTTGATGCCTGCATCAATGGCTTCAATAATCGAGTCCGCAGCAAACGCTGGCGGCACATAAATCATCGACGCCTCAGCGCCTGTTTGTGCAACCGCTTCTTTGACCGTGTTGAAAACCGGCAAATCCAAGTGTGTCGTTCCACCTTTGCCTGGTGTCACACCGCCAACCATTTTGGTTCCATAGGCAATCGCCTGTTCGGAATGGAAAGATCCTTGTTTTCCTGTGAAGCCTTGGCAGATGACTTTCGTGTTGCTATCAATCAAAATACTCATTAGATAGCGCCTCCGTTGATTGTTCTCTCATTCGCTACGGCAACCACTTTTTGCGCCGCATCCGCCAAACCGTCTGCTGTAATAATGCTTAAACCGCTTTTCGCCAGTTTTTCTTTTCCTAATTCCACATTCGTTCCTTCCAAGCGTACGACCACAGGAATGGTTAAGCCAACTTCCTGCACCGCTTGAATGATACCCTCCGCAATCAAGTCACAACGGACGATACCGCCAAAAATATTCACCAAGATAGACTTCACGTCTGGAGAAGACAAAATCAATTTAAAAGCTTCTGACACGCGCTCTGGCGTCGCTCCGCCGCCAACATCCAAGAAGTTCGCTGGCTCTCCGCCATTCAGCTTAATCAAATCCATGGTTGCCATCGCCAAGCCGGCACCGTTTACCATACAACCGATATCGCCGTCCAAAGCAATATAGTTCAACTGATGATCGGCGGCTTTGGCTTCGCGTTCGTCTTCTTGAGTTGCATCGCGCATCGCAACCAATGCGGGCTGACGATACAACGCATTTGAGTCAATATTGATTTTCGCATCCAATGCAATCAGGTTGTTTTCTGCAGTCACCACTAGAGGGTTAATTTCAAGTAGCGCAATGTCTTTGTCCAACGCCAAACGATACAACCCTTGCATCACGGCCATCAATTGCTTGAAAGCCGTACCTTGGAGCCCTAACGCAAAACCGACTTCTCGACACTGATAAGGCATCAAGCCAACGGTTGGGTCAACATGAACCGTCAAAATCTTTTCTGGCGCTGCCTCAGCAACGGCTTCAATATCCATCCCGCCTGCTTCAGAAATAATGAATGTATGGGTTTTGGTGACACGATCCACCAATAAACTCAAATACAGTTCTGTTTGGATATTAAGCGTTTGCTCAATCAGCAATGAATGAATAGGAAGCGCTTTACCTGCTGTTTGAATCGTTGCAAGCGAACCGCCTAATAACTGCTCAGCAACTTGATGTGCTTCTTCTCTAGAGGCTACCAGCTTCACACCACCTGCTTTACCACGCGCACCGGCATGGATCTGCGCTTTCACAACCCACTGATCTCCGTCAACTTTAGTCAGTGCTGCATCAAGCTGAGCCATGCTCGAAATCATAACGCCTTGAGGAATGGGGATTCGGTAATCGGAAAACAAAGATTTTGCTTGGTATTCGTGTAAGTTCATTCGGTGCCTTAATCCAATAATAGCCAATTAAAAATAGCTGACGACTTCCTTGATACGATTACTTACCATAACCAATTGAAAGCCGTTTTGTAATGTTTAAATCTAGCAGGCCATTTTAAAGTTTTTATAGGAAAATTGCATTAAAAATAGCCAGCGCCAAGCGTTACATCACCCCCAACCTGGCAGATTTTTAAGCTATTTTGACCAACAGGTCATCCTTAGAAATGTTTTTCTGTAAGAACGTTTGTTTCACCTTCGGAACGCGCAATAATCACCGCACCGACGGAATCGCTGAAAACATTGACGGCCGTTCGCATCATATCCAACAAACGATCCACCACCAACAGCAACCCTATCGCCTCCGCTGGCAGCCCTACCGCTACAAGGATAATACTGATTGCCACCAAGCTTGCAGAAGGAATCCCGGCAACACCGATAGAGGTTGTCAGAGCGACAATCACAATCAACAACTGCGTTGACCAATCCAAATTGATGCCAAACATTTGCGCGATAAAGATAGCCGCGACACATTCATAAAGTGCCGTCCCATCCATATTGACCGTTGCCCCCAGCGGCAATACAAAACTCGAAATCCGGTTGGAAACCCCTGCGCGTTTTTCGACGGACTCAATCGTCACCGGCAAGGTCGATGAAGACGAGCTGGTTGAAAACGCTGTCAATAACACTGGCGCCATAGCTTGATAATGCAGCCAAGGGTTCTGTACCTTGCCGATTGTTTTCAATAGAATCGGCATCACCACAAACAAATGCACACCCAGCGCTAAGGTCACAGTTAGGAAGAACATGGCAAGGTTTTCAAACTGATCGAATCCGGTTTTCGCGATAGACGCAGCCACCAAGCCAAACACCCCAAGGGGTGCGAACTTCATGACCCATTGGGTGATCAACATCATTACTTCAAACACACCATTCCAGAATTGTGACAGGGTTTGCTTGAAGTCCGACTGAATTCGCGTCATAAAATAACCGAACAACAAACTGAAAAAGATCAGGCCGAGCATTTGCCCTGTTGCCGCAGCATTAACGACATTTACAGGAATCATGCGCAAAAAGACTTCAACAATGTCACCTGCTGATTTGCCTTGAACAGCCTGCATAACCGCCGCATCGGTGTGAAGAACGGGAACGCCGTTTCCAGAAACGCCCGGATGAATCAGGTTCACCAACGTCAACCCCACAATAATGGCGATGGATGATGTCATGAGATAATAACCAATGGTTTTCGCTCCCAAGCGCCCAAAACCACCTTGTGAACCGATGTTTGCCACACCGGTGATAATTGCTGACACCACCAAAGGCACCACAATCATTTTCAATGCATTCAAGAACAAGGTACCGATAAAAGTGAAAATCGACAGCCACAGCACACCGAAAATCGCTTTATCCGTTCCTGCCCACCCCCCCATTAGTGCGGCAAAAATCAATGCAATCAGGATTTGCCAATGTAATGCGATTTTCATACTTTTCTCCGAACAATTTCGCTCTTAAAAAAAAAGTACCCTAAGGTACTTTTTTCAACAATATTAACTTGCCACTTCGTTGCAAACAAGCTTTACAGAACCCATGCTTACATATCAGGGCATTGATACCAAGCTTGGTAAGGCCCCAAGTTATAGACTTCGTCAAACCCAAGTGACAACAAAATTTGCATTGCCATATGCGAACGTTGCCCAGAACGGCAGAATACGATAACCGGCATATCTTTATCCAACATGCTGTCACCAACTTGATCAATGTCCTGCAAAGGAATGTTGACCGCACCAGGCAACTTGCTCATAGAAAACTCTTCCGGTGTTCTTACATCGACAAATTGTGCACTCTTTTCTTTAATGAGTCGCTTGGCGTCTTCACACGAAATAAACATTTTTACGTCTCCAACCTACTTTTATTTTTTTATTTAATTTTTTAATGCTTTGATTATTTGCAAAATTATCCCTTATCCGCCTATAAAAAACTAGGCAAACAAGCGAAACACTGCCCAAATAATGATTATGCTATAACAAGCTGCGATTATGTCATCCAACATAATCCCGAGGCCGCCCGCCACCTTTCTATCTGCCCAGCTTATCGGCCAGGGTTTTACGATATCGAAGAAGCGAAACGTCACAAACGCCAGCAACCAATACTGCCAGTTTTGTTCGGGCAAACAAAGCAGTACCAGCCACATGGCAACAAACTCATCCCAGACAATCCCGCCGTGGTCATGAACACCAGACCAGTCAGCAGATTGACCGCAAATTCGACTTCCCAACAACAAACCAACAATGGTCAGTGCCCAAGCTATTTCTTGACTCCACAGCATGAGTGGCAAGAAAATCAAACCACCAAACAGTGTCCCGACTGTACCCGGCGCTTTGGAAGATAAACCTGACCCCAATCCGAAACCTAAAAACAACACAGGATGTTTCATCAAGTCTTTAAAAGTCGGGGTTCGAGTCATCGACAGCACCTTTTCTTTTGAGCCTTTACTAAAAGCCTCATATAAAAAAACCGCCTGTTATCCCATGAGATAAACAAGCGGTCTTTTCAAATTTAAATAATTATTTCAAACGTCTTTTAGCAGCCGTTCTCAAACGTAGTGCATTCAGCTTGATGAAACCTTCTGCATCTTTATGGTTGTAAGCGCCACCATCTTCTTCGAAAGTGGCAATTGCTTCATCGAACAAACTATACTCAGATGAACGACCCACTACAACAACGTTACCTTTATAAAGTTTCAAGCGAACTTCACCCGTAACGAATTTTTGTGATGCATCAATCAATGCCTGAAGCATTTCACGCTCTGGTGTAAACCAGAAACCGTTATAAATCATTTCCGCATACTTAGGCATCAACTCGTCTTTCAAGTGTGCCGCGTTACGATCCAAAGTCAAAGACTCCATCGCACGGTGCGCTTTCAGCATAATGGTTCCCGCAGGCGTTTCATAACAACCACGCGCTTTCATCCCAACAAAACGGTTTTCAACGATGTCATCACGGCCAATACCGTTTGCACCGCCCACTTTATTCAAATATTCCATCACGATCGCAGGTGACATTTTTTCACCATTGATTGAAACGATGTCGCCTTTTTCAAACCCAATGGTTAGGTAAGTCGGTTCATCTGGCGCATTCTCAGGAGAAACCGTCCACAACCACATATCTTCTTCAGGTTCGTTTTCAGGGTTTTCGATAATGCCACCTTCATACGAGATGTGCAGCAAGTTGGCATCCATTGAATAAGGTGATTTCTTGCCTTTTTTCTTCTCAATGGAAATGTTGTGCTCTTCAGCATAAGCCATCAATTTTTCACGAGACAACAAATCCCACTCACGCCATGGCGCAATGACCTTGACATCCGGCATCAAAGCATAGGCATTCAACTCAAAACGTACCTGGTCATTTCCTTTACCTGTCGCCCCATGAGAAATCGCATCCGCACCGGTTTCTCTCGCGATTTCAACCAAACGTTTTGAAATCAACGGACGTGCGATAGACGTTCCTAAACGGTACTCACCCTCGTAAATGGCGTTGGCGCGCATCATAGGGAAAACAAAGTCACGGGCAAATTCCTCACGCAAATCTTCAATGTAGATTTCCTTGATTCCCATCGCTTCAGCTTTTGCACGTGCTGGCTCCACTTCTTCACCTTGCCCGATATCCGCGGTGAAGGTAACCACCTCACACTGATATTCTTCTTGCAACCACTTGGCGATAATTGAAGTATCCAAACCACCTGAATAAGCTAAAACGACTTTTTTAACTTGCGACATTTTGTTTTCCTTTGAAATCCCTGCGAAATATATAGTTCTGTTAAACGCGCGAATTATACATTAAAATCGGTTTATTTTCTCAATTACCTGGAATGATTAACCGGGTTTACCAACAAAGATGACAGAATGAGTTTGATTGATTTTATTAAAGTCTCGCCGCAATACATTTTGCCGCAACACCTAGCGTCTAAAGCCATGCATTGGTTCATGCAAATTGAACAGCCTTGGGTGAAAAACACCACCACCAAATTGATGATTAAGGCGTTCGATATCAATGTCGAAGAAGCCGAGTATGAAGATTTGGATTACTACGCCAACTTTAATGCATTTTTTACCCGTGCTTTACAGCCTGGTGCGCGCCCAATCGACAGCACGCCAGACGCATGGTGCAGCCCGGTGGATGGCGTCGTCAGCCAATCCATGCCAATCAACGGTAACCGTTTGGTACAGGCAAAATGCCATGAATACACCTTAGAAGCTCTAGTGGGTGGCGATATTGAATACGCCAAACAATTCCAAAACGGGGATTCTGCCGTCATTTACCTTTCCCCCAAAGATTATCACCGTATTCACTGCCCGACCAACGCAACACTACAGTCCATGACCTATGTGCCGGGCGATTTGTTTGCCGTTAACCCATCTACCGTTCGTACGGTTGAAGGTTTGTTTGCCAGAAACGAACGTTTGGTATTACGTTTTGAAAATGAAAACGGACCTTTCTGCCTAATCATGGTAGGCGCGATTTTCGTCGGTAGCATGGAAACCGTGTGGCAAGGAAAAATCACACCGGATTATCGCCCAACCATTGAGCATTGGGATTATTCGGACCAATTACTTTCCTTTGCTAAAGGGGATGAAATCGGTCGTTTCAATATGGGTTCTACTGTTGTTTTACTCACAACCGAAGGACAAATGCCGGATCTGGGCAAAATTCCAGAAAATACGCCTGTTAAAATGGGTCAACATCTGGCAAACTATGCAAAACCGAACTTTTAAGAAAATATGACAAAAGTCTTGAAACCGAAATTCACTCAAAAGGATTCAGCATGATGAAAATGGTAACTGCGATTATCAAACCTTTCAAATTAGACGATGTCCGTGAAGCACTACACGACATTGGCGTACATGGTATGACGGTCATCGACGTCAAAGGCTATGGTCGCCAAAAAGGTCACACTGAAATGTATCGTGGTGCGGAATACGTTGTTGATTTCTTACCTAAACTAAAACTGGAAATCGCCGTTGCAGAAGACAAGGTCGATCAAGTTATCGAAGCGATTACGACCACGGCACAAACCGGTAAAATCGGTGATGGTAAAATCTTCGTTACACCTATCGAACAAACCATCCGTATCCGTACGGGGGAAACAGGTCCAGAAGCGCTTTAATTCGCAATCAACACCTGTCAAAAAGCCCGCTTATGCGGGCTTTTTTGTTTGTCTGTTTTTTGTTCATGACTTCTAATGAACAATTTCATCAAATTCTTTTGCCAACTCAGGGTTAGCCTCCACTTCTTCCTGAAAAGGTATCTCCTCTTCAAAGCGAAACACATTTAACTCAATCGCAAAGAAACACAGTATCCACAATAACGCATCATAAAAATCCAGCCATGCGCCTTCGTAGCTTTCCATCCCCCACAGCAAGGCAATTACAATCAAAGCAGCGTACATAACAATCTTTAAGGCATTTCTCAGCCACCACTCCCACTTGCGGTAATAACCCGGGAAGTAGACATCATATTCCAACGCAATAACCACGCCTAACCATATCCAGCTGTTATACATATCCAGACGACCATTTTCAGCGATATAGCTTGCAGTGCTGTATTCGATAGCAGACACCACCACAAACACATAGGCGATCAACCTGACTAGGTGAATGCCATACTTCTTCCACTTAGACTGCGCTGGCTTGCCCATTTGAGAGGTTTCCCACTCGAACAATAGCAGTAACACCACCCATGCCAAAGAATCGATACCTTCAACCAGAGTTTGCTCCGTGAAAAACAGATAGACGTTAATCGACAGCAACGCATAAACCGTCCACTTGAAATAAGGAAAGACTTTATACACCCAAGAAGTTTTGGCAAAGACCAAATGCATTGAAACACCTCACACAAAAGCCCTTTAGACAGAAATTGGGCAGTATCAGAATGTGCAAAGTTTACTGGAAATGATTAAAAAAAAGCTATGAAAAAATGCCGTTGATAGCGCAAAAAGATAATAAAAATCTACCAGGTTGGGGGCTGAGTAAATCGTTTACCCAACCTGGCAGATTTTAAGGTTTATTAACTACTAGGCAGCATCCACATGCCAAGTGTTTTCATCAGAGGATTTTCCTCGCCAAGGCATAATCCACATCTGATACAAAGAAGTGAAAATCATAATGGTTGACGCCAAACTGTAGCCAAAACCACCAATGATTACAAGCCATGCAAATTCAGGATTCCACTTGGTTAGCCACCAAGACGCCACATCCACCACCAAGAAGGCAAATGGAATGAAGATCAACGTACCCTTCACCCAACGATTCCAGCCAACAGACATGGAAAAAATCAGCCCCACGAAGAAGAAAATAAATGAAATCCCGAACAAATGAATATGTGCGACACGAACCATTGATGCTTCCGTTGCACCATGATCCACTTTCGCGAAAATCTTAATGACATCATACTTCGGAAGATCAGGAATCCCAGCCAATTTACCGTGACACTTCGCACAATATTGGTCGACGATCGGCTTGATTTTAGGTTCCCATTGCGACTTTGGCGCTCCGTCACGTGCCCACTGAATCAAAGTAAAACGTGCCTGCGGCGGCGCATTCACTTTCATCGAACCGTTTAGCTTAGCTTCCAGTGTTGAACCGGTACGATTTCCGTAATAGCTGTAAACAATATCATTCACCGACAAACCGAATTTTCCATCCGCCATCCCGTGCGTCAACATGATTTGCGCGCCAGCCATCAACAACCCTAGACCGGTGACCATTAAGTACCCTGTAAACAATGTTTTTACAGGAAACGATAAACTAGGCAAATTGAGCCATGAAGTTTTTTCCACTTATCCTCTCTCCCGAAGTATTAAATAATTATTATTAGTTGATATAGATCAAGCGCCAGTTTAAGGCGATTCCGTAAAAAAACTAATCAATAATTTTTATTTTGCGAAATACAAAAGCCTGATATTTTCTACAGGCTTTGACCCGCCTAGCTTTCTGCTTACACAGGCCTTGTCGCAAGGCATTAATCTCAAATATTCCTCCAGATTTTTATGCTGTTTCAATCATGAAGACTCCAAAATAAATGTAATTTTTTTACATTTTTATTGACAACTCTCTCAAAACCATTAAACTTCAGCTCAACAAATGTGATTTTTTTACATTTTTACTAATGAGTGCTTTTTACTTAACCTATACTTAACGATATCTACAAGGAGATTCCTTATGAAAACTCAACGTAAAACCTTTACTGCTTCTGCTGTTTTACTTGTTACACTTGGTTTCGCAAGCTTTTCAACATTTGCAGCGACAAAAACCACCCCTAATCAAGCTGAAGGTCCTACAAAGCCGAATGCTAAAGGAGATAATCAATTACAATCTCAAGAACAGATTCGCAACCGTGTAAACGAACAGCAAGCTGCTCAAGTTCGTAACCAAGCGATGCAAATGCGCAACAACGCCATGCAAGTCAAGGATCAATCCCAGCAAATGCGTAACGTCCAAGCTCAACAAAAAGCTCAAGGACAATTTAAAGGCGCTCATTAATCAACCCTGTAGTTTTATTGTTAGTTAGTTATGATTCAAAACGACTCTTCAACTTTGGATAAAGCCTTGTACAAAACCATCAAGACCATGCTTAAACCTTTGGTCAAGTTGCTTTTACAACAAGGCATTACCTATACCGCGCTTGTGGAACCGCTGAAACAGATTTTTGTAGAAGTGGCGGAAGAGTCGTTCCCTTTAGCCAACAAAAAACAAACCGATAGCCGAATCAGCTTGCTGACCGGCGTACACAGAAAAGAAGTAAAACGTTTAAGAGAAACAGACACCTCTCTTTCCGCTCAAGAAATCAAGGCAGGGATCAGTGCGCAAATCATGGCGACCTGGACTGGACACCCTGATTTTCTTAACGCCGATGGCTCTCCCTCTGCCTTACCAAAGCAAGGCCTCTCTCCTTCTTTTGAAGACTTGGTTTTCCGCGTCTCCAAAGACAAACATCCCCGTTCTGTTCTAGATGATTGGATTAACCAAGGCATCGTAACCTTGGATGAGAAAAATTTTGTCCACCTGAACGAGGCGGGATTTGTTCCTCAGGACAACCTTGAGGAAAAACTATTTTTTGCCGGTAAGAACATCAATGCTCACCTGACTGTCGTTGCCCACAACCTTTCCGGTGATGATCGAGCCATGTTTGACCGCGCTGTGTTTTACAAAAACCTTTCAGAAGACTCTCTCCAGAAGATTGAGCAAACCGCTCGTGACAAGAGTCTTGCCCTACTGACAGAAATCAATATGCTTGGACTAGAACTGCAGCAACAAGACCAACCAGACAAAACCGCTACTTCTGAATTTCATTTCGGCAGTTACTTCTTACGCGACGACAAAACCGAGAACACGGAGAATAAAGATGCGTAACTTCATACCCCCTATTCAAACTTTATTTCCCCGTTTACTCGTGGCTTTTTCGATAATGCTGATTGCCAGCTGTCAATCCACCCCTACACGTACAGCACCGAGTGAAGAATCCTCTGGCACAGGGGGAACAGACAAAATCATTCTTGTTCAGGAAGAACAGGCCCCCACCAGTGGGTTCGGTGGCACTGGCATTAGACATTACAGTTTGCCGGGCAACTATGACCATGCATTGTTTATTGGAACCATTACTGGATTCGGTAGTATTTGGGTAAATGGCGTTGAGGTCCAATACCCTAAAAATGCTCGTGTTAATTCAGATCTATTGAATGCCCAAGCTACCCCAACTGCTCTGAAGCTGGGACAACAAGTCATTCTCAAAACACGTAATCAGGAAGCCCCTGTCACCAGCGAAATCGAGATTTACTATCCTTTTGCCGGGCAAGTACAAAAAACCGAGAAAAACCGCATTCAGGTCAACAACACCTGGATCAACACCAATGAATTCACTCATGTTGATAACGGCTTAAATGCCACTCTAGGTCAGTATATTGCAGTCAATGCTTACCAATCAGCCAATGGCGAATGGACGGCGACCCGCCTGAATGCCAACCCGAATCATGTCACTTGGACATTGCCGTCCATGCAAACGCATTTCAACGTAACGACGCGTACCATCGTTATGCAGCGAGGCTTGAGCCGTCTGTTGGAAGAACGTCAAATCCACACACAACACCTGGTGTTAAGAGACATCGCGCAAACCGCAGTCCCGCTAAAAGCTTATCAGGTACAACATCAACAACTGCCGCCAAAAACGGAAGCGCCACAACGACAAATGATGCAGCAACAGCAACAAATCAAGCAAATGCGCCAAACGCAACAGCAGATGCAAAAAGAGCTGATGAAACAGCAGCGCCCTTCGATTAATCAAATTAAATTGAACCATCCATAAAACACCTCCATGAAAACATTTTTCCTTTTTTGCGGCGCCCTAATTATGGGTGCCTTCCCTAGCTACGCGTCTGCTCAGCCGCAGGCACAACTGATGTTCGGCGCGTTTTACAGCAATGGACAAAACGAATCCGTTTCTACCACCAATAGTGAAATCATCGGGTTTCCAGTGGGATTAAGCTATCAAGATAACCGTTGGTCTGCGAGTGTATTTACCAGTTACTTGAGAACCTACCGCTATGATCAGGTGAAATTGAACAAACCCGTTTCAGGCATAGGCGACACTTTTTTATCGTTAGGTTATGACTTGATGCAAGCCCCGTGGGTGACTTTGAGCCTCAACCATAAACTGCCGACAGGTTCGGTAGATGATGGTACCAGTACCGGTAAATCAGACACGGGTGTGCAATTGGATTATTTCAGTAGCCTGAACGATACGCAGTCAATCTTTTCATCTCTAAGCTACAAGGTAACGGGGAAAGTGGATGGGGTCGATATGAAAGACCCCATTTTCGCAAGCGTGGGATTAAGCCAATCCATTTCCGACAGCACTTATATCGGCGCCTCTTTGGGTTACAATCAGAGTATTTATAAAAGTGTGTCAGACACTACCGGCGTAACTGTTTTTTCAGGTGTTCAAGTGGATAAGCGTCGCCAGCTTTTTTTCAGTGGTTCCTATGACTCATCTAAAAACTATCAATTCGGCATCAACTTTAGCCTACAGCTTCTGCAGTAATCGAATCAGCACCAAATAGTCGCGCCGACTTGATTGATTTGAGAGGTTCTATTGGTGGACTCTGCCAAAGGAATCACTTCCCAATCCCATGACATTTCTGCTTCGGGTAATGGCACATCCCATGCTGGATCAAATCCATCAACCTGGTTGCCTGAAACATCATATTCTGTTATCCAACGGTCGGAAATTAAGCACTTAACGCCAGAAAAACCATTCAACCAGGCTAGATGTTGCTCGACCATTTTAGTGCCGAACTTTCCTGCCGCTTCGGTTTGAAGGTTATACTTCTTCATCAACCAACTGATGGGTATCAAGGGCAATTGGGTCGTGAGATTCAAAGAAACAACACAGTCGACATCCCCAATTTTCTCCAGCCAAGGCAATGTACTATCACAATGCATTTTCCCTTGGAAAACATGCTCCAGACATCCGGTCACATCTGCTTCAATCAGCGCAACATTACCAAAGGCGGCCGCCTGTTTTCTGGCAGACTTTAGAAATACCAGATCAACAAGATACACCTGCTCAAATTGCTCCGATAGCGTTGGTAATGGAATGTCTTTAAGCGAGCCTGCCCCCAAGATAAGAATGCTGCGTTTTTGCTCGCACAGGGTAATGGCTTTTAAAATCGCCTGCTGGCAATATTCGAAGTGCGGTTGCCATTGACGCTTACACCGATGGTAGCGTCCATCCATGGCAATGGCTTCATAGAGAAACCCCATTTTTCGAACCCAAGGGGCAAAATATGGGGTGGTAAAGAATTGAAACAGCGCTTTTAACACACTAGGCCTTTACGTATGCTTGCCGACAACGGCAAGCCGTTAATCAGAAGATGGCAGCTCGTCGCGCTCTTCCAATGCTTGCGTTTTTCTGGTCAAAGTATTTCGACCCCAACCCAGCAATTGCGCCGCTTTCTGACGATGATTCATGCTGGCACGCATCGCGGCATCAATCAGCACCTTCTCAAACATCGGTTCAGCTTCGGTATGTAATCCACTCTTGCCGGATGCAAGAAATGCTTCTGCCCAATGCTGTAATGGCGTTTGCCAATCGTCTGTACCATTACTACCGGAAGCAGACTCTGTAAAAGTACCGGATTTCAACTCCAATGGCAGGTCTTCCATGTGCACAGTTTTATCTGGTGCCATAATCGTCAACCAAGTACACAAGCTGCGAATTTGACGCACGTTACCCGGCCATGGTAAGCCTTCAAGGTATTTTTCTACCGGACGACTCAGCTGTTTTTCTTCCAAGCCATAGGTTTTGGCTTCTTCAGACAGGTAATAACGCAAGATAGGAATAATATCTTCACGACGCTCGCGCAATGCCGGAACCTTAATGCGAATAACGTTCAAACGATACAGTAAATCTTCACGGAAACGCCCTTGCTTAACCAACTCGCGCATATTTTGGTGAGTCGCCGCGATGATACGTACATCGGTTTTGATTGGTGTTTTACCACCCACACGATAGAAAGTACCATCATTCAGAACACGCAATAGACGCGTTTGCAAGTCTACCGGCATATCACCGATTTCATCTAGGAACAACGTACCGCCATTCGCTTCTTCAAAGCGTCCAACACGTTGCGTCAAAGCACCGGTAAAGGCACCTTTTTCATGACCGAAAAGCTCGGACTCCAACAAGTCACGCGGAATCGCCGCGGTATTGATGGCAACAAAAGGTTGGTTGGCTCGGCTACTCAATTCATACAGTGCTCTGGCAACCAGCTCTTTCCCTGTACCGGTTTCCCCGTTAATCAAAACGGTTACGTCCAACTGGGAGACACGTCCCAAAATACGGAATACTTCCTGCATCGACGGTGCAGAACCGATGATATTCAAAGGCTGCTTAGTCGTTTTCGTTTTTCTTGGTTTTTTGCCACCCGATAAATGACGTTTAATCGCACGATCAATAACCGTTAAGGCATCATCAATCTCAAACGGTTTCGGCAAATATTCAAAAGCACTGCTTTGCAAAGAGCGCACAGCTGTATTCAAGTCAGCATGGGCGGTCATAATAATCACAGGAATCGACTTATCAATCTGATGAATCTCTTCCATGAATTCCAAACCGCTCATTTCCGGCATACGAACGTCCGAGATAACGACTGTTGGCGGTGCCCTATCGATATTTTTCAACGCTTCCAGAGGAGATTCAAAGGCATGAACCTCGTAAGACCGATCTTCTAGGGCTTCATTCAACACCCAACGAATCGATGCGTCATCATCGACAATCCAAACAACGGGTTCTTGAAATTCAGGCGTATTTTGATGATTCATAGTTTTTCCTGATGACTGATTCTTTGTGCTTCTTCTCTATTATGATCGAAAGGCAAATAAATATTAAAAACCGTATTTCCGGGTTCGCTCTGCGCAACGATTAAGCCGCCATGTTGACGAACGATGTTCTGAGAGACCGGCAACCCTAGCCCTGTCCCCTCTTTCTTACTGCTGACCATTGGGTAGAAAATCGCGTCGAAGACTTCAGGGTCAATCCCGACCCCTTCGTCTATCACACTGATGACCGCGACCAACGGATAGGTTTTGGTTCCCAAGGTAAATTTCGACTCAACCCGCGTTCTGATAGTCAACAGACCGCCATGATCTTCCATCGCTTGAATACCGTTCTTCACCAAGTTCAACAACGCCTGCACCATGGCACCAAAATCCATCGATATTTCTGGAATACTGGGATCGTAATCCAGCTTTATCGCGATATTATCCGGCTTCTCGCCGTTGACGACTTCCAATACATAAGCAATCAACTCATGGATATTGTGAGGCTCTTGCTCGTCATTACCTTTTGGTCCAAGCATGCGGTCAACCAAACTCTTAAGGCGATTGACCTCATTTGAAATGACGTCCAAAAATTTCTCAGCCTTTTCATTGTCGGGAAAGCGCTTTCTGAGCAACTGCGTTGAGCCATAAATCCCAGCCAAAGGATTTTTGATTTCGTGCGCCAGCGTTCTAACCAACAGGTTTCCGGCTTCATATTGATGCCAACGCTCGTCTTCTTCCGCAATGCGGTAATGACGCTCGGTATCATAAAGCTCAATCAACCAACCATCTTCACCATCCATCTCATAGTAGGAGATAGTACAGGTGACATGAGACTTCTGTCCGTCCGGCAAGCGAATGCTGTATTCGTGGATAGTTAAACGCCCTGTTCCACAAGCATGAATATCGTCCAATAATTTCGGCAGGATATAACGCCAGTTTACACCGATAACACGATACTGACTCAATTGAAGTAATTCCGCCGCCGCAAGATTGATAAAACCGATGTTTTCATTCTTATCGATCCATACCACCGCTGTCGTCAAACCAGCGAGTATTTCCGATTCGGAAACCTGTTGCTCAATAATATTGTGATTCAAAGCACACCACTCCTAAAAATTAGCGTACAAAAATGGACTGTGCCAAACGAAAATCCAATGCATGGGAGTCGCCTCCCACCTCTACCGAAAGCGGACCATCGAATGGTGCTTTTTCATGTACTTTGACCTTAGCATTGCGAGTCAATCCAATGGCAGACAGATACCTTAATTCTTCAGGCGTTCGGTTTTGAATACGTACCACCGTCTTCAACACCCCAACCGTCACATCCGACAAGCTTTCACCGCTTTCACCAGACATTTCACCTTCTTCATTCGGAATGGGTGAACCATGAGGGTCTCGAGTCGGTCGACCCAAAGCATCCCACATACGATTTGTCAGACGGTTGGACACGGCATGCTCAAGCACTTCTGCTTCCGCATCAACCTCATCCCAGGAGTAACCAAGCTTTTCCACCAGATATTGCTCCAATATCCGATGTTTACGAATCATATTCAGCGCAATCTTATTGCCTTCTTCCGTCAGCATCACGCCATAATACGGCTCATAACGAATGAGCGCTTTATCTGCGAGTTTCTTCAGCATATTGGAAACGGAAGCCTTTGAAATTGCCAAACGCTCGGCGATGGCCGTCGTGCTAACCCCCTTGTCGGCGTTTTCCGGTAAGGACTCTTCTAGCTTGTAAATGATTTTCAAGTAATCTTCAAAGGCTTTGCTGGTCAAAGCAATCTCCCACCAAATAACAGCATAAGCTAGGAATGCGCCACATCGCTTGCCATCATGGATTTCACCACCGAAGGGTCAGGAAAGGCAAACGCATACAGCACCGCGAATAGGATCAAAAAAACGAATCGTCCCACGCCTGCAAAGCGAATGGCAGGATGCGACATAACCGCAAACCCAAGCGCACTAATAACCCCACCCCAAGCGGACAAAGTGGCTGCCAGCATCGCCATCAGCGCGCCGAAAGCCATGAAATAATAATGCCATGTAAATTTTGCTTTTTGGGCATTCATTGGTAATATCCTTTCCCAAATTATGACGATTTCCCGAACCAATAGGTAGCCGCTGCAACCAGCGGTAATACGGGAAGTTTAAACACTGTGCACTATTTTAAAACAAAGTTATTCAAAAAAGGGGCATTTATGCAAAATCCAATCATTGTTGTCGGCATGGGAGAGCTAGGGAGCGTCTTCGCTCGCGGGTTTCTAAAACTCGGTTACCCGGTACAAGCCGTTAACCGTCAGCAATCCATGCAAGACATTGCTGAAAGCATCCCCAATCCTGTCGCGGTTTTAATTGCTGTTGGTGAAGCTGACATCCACCAAACTTTGGCTGACTGCCCTGCACAATGGCAAGAAAAAACCATCCTGCTACAAAATGAGCTTTTGCCTCGTGATTGGGAAGCAACTGACATCAAAAATCCAACCGTTATTTCTGTCTGGTTTGAAAAGAAAAAAGGCATGGACAGCAAAGTGGTGCTTCCTTCGCCTGTGTTTGGCCAACATGCCAAGCTGGTGTTCGATGCACTGGCAACCTTGGATCTACCTAGCGTGCAACTCGACTCTGAAGATGAACTGCTGTACGAATTGGTGAGAAAAAATCTATATATTCTGACAACCAATATCGCTGGTCTGAAAGTCGGTGGGAACGTTGCTGAATTGGCCGAAGACCATGCGGATGTGATGAATGCCGTTGCGCAAGATGTTTTGGATATTCAAGACACCCTAACCCAGTCTAAACAGACTAGAGAAAAATTGATTGAAGGTATGCTGGAAGCCTTTGAGGGCGATCCACAGCATGGCTGCATGGGACGCTCTGCCCCAGCTCGGTTGAAACGCGCGCTAGGGATTGCTGATGAAGCAAAACTTGCAGTTCCTACGCTAAGAGATATTCAAGCTTCAATCTAACTATAAAAATCTATCAGGTTGGGGCAAAAGCCCTATACCTGAGCCTGGAAGATTTTTCACAAATGATTAAAAATCAATCGAGCCTGACCTTATTGATTTTTTTCAAAAAATAGAACGCTAAAAATGCTTTCTTTTTTTGCAAAACTTCATCTAATGTCGCTACGGCAAACGCCCTATAAATGAGTGGAAATATAAGTACCACAGAAAAAATCCACAAAATTCTTTGAATTTGAATAACGTAGTCATTTTTTAATGTTGGAACAAATGTTAGAGAGGATAAGATAAGAGCTGAGATTATACCTATTACGCCCCAAAAAACAGGATCTCTAAGTACTCTTTCAAACTTAGAAATAATTGTGATATTTGACTCTTGTAAAGAAGATATTATTGTTTTAAGTTGGTTATTAATCGCCTCATCCAAAAATGTGCTATTCATAATTTTTTCTGATTTTTTACACTGTTCTATAAAATTATAAAGATGAAAAACCACCCTATAATTAACTCCTATGATTTTCTGTATGTCATACTCTTCTTCATACGGCGATAAATGAACTTCGTATAGTTTTTTTGCATATTGATACATTAAATAAAATACACAAATTAACAATATTGCTTCAAAGACGAGCATCCAATGAAAGGCAGAAACATTCCCCTTAATTTGAATACCAAGCCAAAATGACATCAAGAAGTCCATGAACATAAATACGGCTAGTAAAGACACTGGCGTAAAAGTACGGAAAACACTAGTAAAAAAGTGTTTTATAAACTTGTCAGTTCTCCAATAGTATCTTGTTAACTCTTCTACAAGTTCAAATTCTTCTATTGTTTTCATGTATTGAATCCTATCAGACTTGATGTCATGGATTTAAGGTCATCCAACTCAAGGGTACCAACGGTACTTTTTAACTCTAAACATCTTAACCATTTTTTATAATTAAGTTTTACTGCTTGTCGTAAATCAATGGGGTCAGACTCGATTGATTCTTACTATTCTCTGTATTTTGCATTCCGTTTCTCTCATCATTCATCATCTTATTATGCCGCTCTTTTTAAGCTTGTATATCCCAACCTGGTAGATTTTTTTGCGTCAAGCACAAACAAATCTTTGCGGTTAAGCAACTTGTGAAATATTAGAAGTTTGGGAGAGTAAATGGTGGGTCGTGCGCGATTCGAACGCGCGACCAATTGGTTAAAAGCCAACTGCTCTACCAGCTGAGCTAACGACCCATTTTGAAATTATGCGAGAGCATAAAGAAAGTGTGATTCCAGGTGAATGGTGGGTCGTGCGCGATTCGAACGCGCGACCAATTGGTTAAAAGCCAACTGCTCTACCAGCTGAGCTAACGACCCTCTCTGGAATGGGGCGTATTATACAAGCTGAAAAGGAATTGGCAAGACATTTTAGCCATCTTTTAACAATCTTTTTTTGATTCAATGTGAAATCAAAGGCTTGTCTGTTTCAGACAAAATCCGCAAACATCTGAGCAGCAGATTATTGCGCGGAATAATAATGCGTCGGGTCTGCTACGCCAGCGTCTGCAAAGCCTTGCTTTCTTAGACGACAAGAGTCACAAACACCACAAGCTTCACCCTTATCATTCGCTTGGTAGCAAGAGACGGTTAAGCCATAATCCACACCTAGTGAAGTACCGGTTTGAATGATTTCGGCTTTGGTCATCGAAATCAAAGGCGTTTCGATATGAATCTTATGCCCCTCAACCCCTTTCTTGGTCGCCAGATTAGCCATCTTCTCGAAGGCTTCGATGTATTCAGGGCGACAATCCGGATAACCGGAGTAATCCACCGCATTCACACCGATAAAGATGGTGTCGGCATCAATAACTTCCGCCAACCCCAGTGCATAGGATAGGAAAATGGTATTACGCGCCGGTACATAGGTCACCGGAATGGTATTTTCTTCAACACCCCCTGTTGGTACATCAATACTGTTATCGGTCAGTGCTGAGCCTCCTATCGCGTTCATATTCATTTGCATGACACGATGCGAGGCCACTTGACACGTTTCCGCAATGCGAACGGCAGCTTGCAGCTCCACTTGATGGCGCTGGCCATAATCAAAACTCAAAGCATGACATTCATAGCCCTGTGATTGAGCAATGGCTAGAACAGTGGTTGAATCAAGGCCGCCGGATAATAAAACAACCGCGCGCTTGTTGGGTGTCGTTGGTTCCATGTTTAATCTGTAAAATTTGTTGATGTTTTTATTTACCAAGCGTCTCTAGACGTTTCTTCGCTTTTGCCGCCATTTTCGACTTAGGGTATTGCTTGATCAGTTGCTGATAAGCCGTTTTTGCATCCGCAGGTTTGGACTGATTGGCATAAGTGTCACCCAATCGCAACAATGCCGCAGGTGCCTTTGAGGAGTCTGGATAACTTGCCGTCACATCCTGAAACGCCTTAATGGCTTTATCATTTTGCTCCAGCACCAGATAAGATTCCGCCGCCCAATAAGACGCGTTACTGGCTAAGGCGCTTTTAGGGTATTTGTTACGGAAGTCCGTAAAGGCTTTTGCCGCCCCTTTGTATTGAGATGACTTAATCATGGCAAAAGCATCCTGATAAGCTGCACTTTCCGCTTTGGTTGCTGCATGAGTCACAATCGGTTTAGCAGAGGTATCAGCCGTCTTTTTAGTCGATTCAACCGCTGGTTTAGCATTCTGAGCATTTGCCGCAGCAACCGGTGCTGCCGCTTTCGCCGTTGGCTTAGACTTAGCATCTGTAGCAGGCGCACTCGTTGCAGGGGCAGCCGTTGATGCCGCAGCTTGCGGTTGGCTAGCCGCAACACCCGCTCCGACATCGACACCAACGTCTTCATCGCTATCGGCTTGAGCACCTTGCGCCTGCTGCTGAGCGGTTGACTCCAACTTACTCAAGCGGTCATCGGTTTCTTTATATCGCTCATCCTGCTTTTTGGTGAGTTGATCCATTTTATAATTCATACGATCAATCAGATCATGCAAATCCTGAATTTCACGCTCTTGCTCACCAAGCTGTCGGCTGAGTTGAATCAGAACCGGGTTGTTCGCCATACGTTCTAAACGCGCCACACGATCTTCAAGAGATTGTTCCTTGGCAAAGGCTTGTACGGAAAACAGAGAAAGCAGTACAACTCCTAAACCACCTAAGACTAAAGCATTCCCTTTTTTACCCATCATTCTGTTCCTATCCTGCTGTCAAACGATTAACGTTTATTGTTTTATTTCAATTTGAACGCGACGGTTTTTCTGCCATGCAGCTTCGGTATGACCATCAACTGCCGGTTGTTCTTCCCCCATGGAGACCACATCAATTTGCGCTTGTGACACGCCATAAAGCATCATGATTTGCGCCACCGCTTTGGCACGTTTTTCCCCTAATGCCAGGTTATAACCCGGCGTGCCACGCTCATCGGTATTACCGATTAATTTTACAGATTCCTGCGGGTTATCCACCAGAATTTTTGCATAGTACTTGGCAATATCCACCCCGGTGTCATCCACTTCGGACTGGTCGTAACCGAAATAGATAATGGGTTCATAAACCTTTTCTTGCTCTGCGCCGTTTTGACCTGCTTGCTCACCGTTTAGGTTTGAGCCGTTGATGTCTTGACCGTTTAGACCATTCGCACCGCTGGCACCAATCACCTCAACGCCTTTCTTCTTTTCATCGGCTGCTGAAGAACCCGCTGCACCCCCTTCTGTTTGAGAAGTTGCAGTTTCATCACCGGCGTCCGACGATTTTTTAGGCATGGTGCTACAACCACTTAAAGACATGACCGAGAAAATGGATAAAGCACCAATTGTCATTAAGGTTTTACTAGTGGACTTCGCACCAAAAATTTTTGTCATCAATTGTGTTTGCATACTGTTCTCCCGTTTCATCTTCTTCGACTATTGTCGGCGGTTATTCGTTGCTATTCGCTATCAAGGTAAGGCCCCCATGAAGGCGCTCTTACTTCTCCGTCTTTAACGCTCAATACCTGCGTCACGCTGTTATCGATGGAAACGACTGCCAAACGAGCCTTGTCGTTTTTATTCATCGCATAAAGAATCATCTCACCATTCGGTGAAAAGCTTGGCGACTCGTCCAGGTATGTTTTGGTGATCACACGGAAATCATTGGTGTAAAGATCCAACAAGCCTATTTTAAAACCGTTGGTATCACTATTACCGCCATTGACCATGGCGACATAACGTCCATCCGGAGAGACTGCCGGGTTAGCATTATAGCTACCGACAAAAGAAATTCGGCGAATCTCTCCGGTATCCAAGAACACTTGGAAAATTTGCGGCTTACCTCTGCGATCCGAGTTAAAGAACAACGAATGACCGTTCGGTGCCCAAGCAGATTCAGTTTCGATGGCCAAGTTACGAGTGAGTCGTCTTAGCTTGCCGGTTTGCATGTTCATAACATAAATATCCGCAGAACCGTCTTTGGATAACGTCAACGCTAACTGTTTACCGTCCGGCGACCAAGCAGGGGCACCATTAATGCCTTTAAATTGGGCAATAATCTTACGCATCTTGCCGTCAAGACTTTGTAAAACAATTTCAGAGCGCCCGTTTTCAAATGAAACATAAGCGAGTTTCTTACCGTCCGGCGACCAGCTTGGCGACATAATCGGTTCTGAAGACTTCAAAATCGGTTGTGCGTTGTAGCCATCAGAATCGGCAATTTCCAAACTATATTGTTTTTTGCCATCGACTTTTCTAAGCGTGACATAAGCAATCTTAGTGTTATAAGCGCCGCGAATTCCCGTCAACTCCTTATACAACATATCGCTGATCACATGGGCGACCTGACGCAACAATCTTGCAGGGATATTCGTCCACTTCTTACCGATCACCTGTTCTTGGCGCAGGATATCGACAAAACGCATTTCAATGTCATAGTTGCCCTGAGCATTCTTCTTGATACTGCCAATCAACATATTGTCGGCACCCAGTGCTCGCCAATCCGGGTAATTAATGTCTTCTAATTTTGAAGGTCTCGCTGGCAGTTTTGCATCGTCAATCGGACGAAACTTTCCGCTTCGATAAAGATCAGCACCGACAATCTGAGCCAAATTCTGAGGTGGCGCATCGTTCGGATCATTCCATTCGAAAGGCACTATCGCAATCGGTGTCGCGTTGTCGGAACTGTGGTCGATTTCGATTGTCAAATCCGCTCTGGCGATAGAAAACCAAGCGAATAGAAAGGCAAATGTAATAAAACGATATGGACGATTTATGCGGTACAAGGACATAACACTCTCTTAAACTGTTCTGATAATGGTTCTTAACAGATTTTAGGGTTTGAATTTAAACTGGATGTTGCGGTCAAACACTTCTTTTACAGGCGGCTGTGGCAAAGGTTGTGAACGCAACACGGCACTTTCAGCATCCTTTCTGAACTGCGCATTTGCAAACTGATTACAGTGATCGACCTTTACACTACTCACCATACCATTTGGCGTTTGCGTAATGCTGATAACACACTCTGCTTTATCGGAAATTCTGGCAGCCGTACGCCAGTTTTGTCTAACGTTTGAGGCAATGGAATTAACATAAACTTCTTTCAGGTTCTGCAATTCCTTAGCCTTGGCTTGCTCACGTTTTTTGGATTCTTCAGCAGCGATCTGCTGTTGAATTTGTGCTTCCTGCTCTTCTTGCTCTTTTAGCAAACGTGCTTTCAAAGCTTCTTGTTCCAGCAGCTTTTTCTCTTCTGAATGTTTCTTGATTTGCTCTTGTAACGCTGCTTTTTGAGACTCAGCCTGCGCGACAAGTTTCGCAGCTTCCTGACGTTGCTTTTCCGCTAGCATTGCTTGCTGTTTGGCTTTATCTGCTTTTTCTGCTTCAGCAATGGCTCGTTGCTTTTCCGCTTCGACTTTCTGTTTTTGGATTTCCGCCAATTTAGCTGCTTCTTCCGCTTTACGCTTCTCAGCTTCCGCTTGAAGTTTCGCCTGCTCTATCTTCTTGCGCTCGGCGTCTTTTTGTTGCTGCAATAAGGCAATACGACGTTTTTCTTCTTTTGTTTGTGCAGCCAATTCTTGCTGCTGGCGTTTCTTATCAGCTTCCTGCTGTTTGACCTTATCCAAAGCTGCCTGCACGGTTTTCGCATCCAACAAGGTTGTTTTCATCGGCTGCATTTTTTCAACCGTGTTTTTTTGGTCTACTGCATTTTCATCAGGAGACGTCAAAGTTACCTTGATGGTGTTGTCATCGGGGGTCATGAAGTTTTGATAGGAAAGTCCTAGCAAAATAATGATATGTAGCAATATCGCTAATGAAAAAGCTACCGGGTGTCGTGAAATAAATCGAATCATAATGTTGTTTTCAGAAACCTATACACAATTATTGTTCAGGTTGCGTCACCAAGGAGACCTTATTAACCCCATTGGCTTTCAACGTCACGAACAATCGCATGACGTTTTGGTATGGTGTTAATTTGTCACCTTGAATGGTAAATAGTTGGTCTGGGTGCAGCTGTGATCGAGCGACGATTTGTGCTGCGATCTCATCAAAACTCAAAAGCGTTTTCGTGTCATCCGAAGTTTTGTAATACCCTTCTTTGGTCACAGTAATGACGAAAGGCACCTGATTGGAAACCTTGTTTTTGCTTTTGTTGACGATCTTCGGCGTCTGTGGCAAATCCACCGTCACCGCTTGCTGTACGATTGGCGCCGTAATCATAAAAATAATCAGCAGAATCAATGTCACGTCGATATAAGGTACGACGTTCATCTCTGACATCAATTTTTTACGGTTACCGCCTCTTAGACTTGAACGCATTGACATAATAACTCCGTTATTCCTTGTCTTTTGCGTGTTCAGCCATATGTGCCTGACGTTGGATAATCGTCAAGAACCCTTCGGCAAAGTTTTCATATTGCGTGATCAATTTATCCGCTTTGACTGTCAGTCGGTTAAAAGCGACCGATGCTGGAATCGCGGCAAACAAACCGATTGCCGTCGCAATCAATGCCTCGGAAATCCCCGGTGCAACGGTTGACAGTGTAGCGTTCTGCACATCGCCCAATGAAGCGAAGGCATGCATAACCCCCCATACCGTTCCGAAAAGACCGATATAAGGTGAAGAAGACCCAACCGTTGCCAAAGAAGCAATGCGGTTTTCCAAAATCTCAGCCTGCTTGGTAAAAGCGACTTTCATCACACGCTGTGTTCCGGTCACCAAATCTGAAGTGTCGGTCACACCTTGTTTTTTAAGACGCACAAATTCTTTGAAACCGGCATCAAAAATCAATGACGAACCGGTCATCGGCACTTCACCGTTATTCAACTGGGTATAAAGTGTCGACAGTTCTGGCGTGTTCCAAAACAACTCGTCAAACTCGTCAGCGGCTTCTCTGGCTTTTTTCAACTGAAAAGATTTCGCAAAGATAATCGCCCAAGACATAATCGACATCGCCAGCAACAATGCCATGACACCTTGTACGACCGGGCTGGCATTAAAAACCAATTCTGTTAAAGACAAACTATCACTCATTCAATCCAATCCTTTTTCAAACTAATGCGTTTCGAATAATGCGTTACTCAAACAATTCTTTTTCCGGGTTTTCCAACCCCAAGTGGGTATAAGCATGACCTGTGACCACACGACCACGCGGTGTTCTCACTAAAAAACCATGCTGAACCAAAAACGGCTCTATCACGTCTTCGATGGTGCCACGTTCTTCTCCCAACGCTGTCGAGATACTGTCGATGCCTACCGGACGCCCTTCAAATTTATGAATCAACAATTCCAGAAGACGGCGATCCATCTTATCCAACCCCAATGGATCGACTTCGAGCAAATTCAATGCGGCATCGGCAATCTCCGCGGTAACGATGCCGTCGCCCTTCACCTGTGCATAATCACGCACACGGCGCAACAAGCGGTTGGCGATACGAGGTGTTCCTCTGGAACGCTTGGCGATTTCAATCGCTCCTCTATCGTCGGATTCAATCCCTAAGATATTCGCAGAGCGACGGATGATTTGAGACAGCTCATCCACCGAATAAAATTCCAAACGTTGTACGATACCGAAACGATCTCTCAGCGGAGACGTCAGCAACCCTGCGCGCGTGGTAGCACCAACCAAGGTAAACGGGGGAATATCAATTTTGACGCTTTGCGCAGCGGGGCCGTCGCCGATGACGATATCGATCTGAAAATCTTCCATCGCAGGATAAAGCACTTCTTCAACAATCGGGCTCAGACGGTGGATTTCATCCACAAACAAGACATCATGTGGCTCTAAGCGCGTTAAGATCGCCGCTAAGTCGCCCGGCTTTTCAATAACAGGCCCTGAAGTTTGACGTAATGTCACGCCCATTTCCTGAGCGATGATATGCGAAAGTGTGGTTTTTCCTAACCCTGGCGGACCATAAAGTAACACGTGATCCAAGTGCTCGCCGCGCATTTTTGCCGCGGAAATAGACAGTTGAAGTTGATCACGAACGGCTTGCTGGCCGATATAGTCGGAGATAATTTGAGGGCGGACACTTGGAGACACATACATGTCTTCTTCTTGAGCCTGACCTCCGACAATTCGATCCGTTTCAATCATTCGTAATGAGTCCTTTATTCCGTCTTCTCTTTTGCGTGTTGATTCTCATTTAACAGGCATCAATTATAAACATTTATGCCGTGATATTTGAGGCGAATTTTATGACAAAAAAATGAAGACAAGCCTAAGAATAGGTAGTAAAACCTATCTTTTCCATACCCCAACCTGGCAGATTTTTATCAAAAAAGATTAAAGCTTGATGGACTGTAATGCTTTACGGATTGTTTCTTCCGTACTCAGCCCTTCTGGAACGGCTTTGACCATTTGTTCTGCTTGCACAGGTTTATACCCAAGCGTAATCAGTGCTTGTACCGCCGTAGATGTAGCACTGTTTGTTTGCGTCGATGCCGCGGCGACAGAAGCACTGGATTTTGCCAAGCCCATCCAAGCATCACCCTGCCAGCCTTTCAAACGATCGCGCATTTCAATCACCAAACGTTCCGCTGTCTTTTTTCCAACCCCTGGAATCTTCGTCAATGCAGCGGTATCAGCGACTTCCACCAATCCGACAAATTCGTTAACCGTCATCGCCGACAAGATGCCAATTGCCATCTTAGCGCCAATACCATTAACTTTAATCAGCTCTCTGAACAAGCTTCTTTCCAACTCCGTCGCAAAGCCGAACAGCAACATAGCGTCTTCACGCACATGCATATGCGTGACTACCGTAACCTGTGCGCCAAGTTCACCCAGTGCGTAGAAAGTTGACATAGGGGCTTCAACCTCATAACCAACACCATTGACATCAATCAACAGCATTGGGGGTTGTTTCGCATGGAGTTTGCCGGATAAAAAGCCAATCATATCTATTCCTAAAATTTAATCCTGGAATCTTACTCTTAAAATTTCGTTCCCTTGGAAATATCTTCGGGATTAATGCCTAACGTCAGGTAGCGATCATGACACAAGGCCGCTGCCAAGGCATCCGCCGCATCTTCCTGAGGCGTTTCCGAGAGTTTCAACAAGGTCTTCACCATGTATTGAACCTGATCTTTGTTAGCGTGACCGTTACCAACCACGGTACTTTTGATCTGAGTCGGTGTATATTCCATAATCGGCACATTTTTCATCGCCGCCGCGCAGAGTATCACCCCTCTCGCCTGACCGAGCTTGATCGCAGAGTTGGGGTTTTTGTATACAAAAACCTTCTCGATCGCCATCACATCTGGCTGGTATTGATCGAGAATCTGCATGACTGACTCAAAAATGGTTTTCAATCGCTCTGCACCTGAGAGCTTTTCGACACGGATGACACCGCTAATCAGATAGTTAGGATGATAGCGCCCTGATTCAATGAGTCCGAATCCCGCTTTGCGTGATCCTGGGTCGACACCTAGTATACGTTGAATCTTCGGCACTTATTCTCCTGTTTAAGACTATTTGTTCGCCTTCACCAAACCTGCTTGTCTGGAAAACTCTAGCATACGGTTTACCGATGCCAAAGCTTTTTGGCGAATGTTCTCTTCGATCAGGATTTCGCCTGTGCCATCACGAAGGCAATGATAAAGATTTTCCAAGCCGTTCATAGCCATCCACGGACAATGTGCACAACTGATACAGTGCCCATCTTTACCCGCAGTCGGCGCGACAATCAGTTTCTTCTCAGGCGCCAACTGCTGCATTTTGTAGAAAATGCCCAAGTCCGTCGCGACGATAAACTCTTGATCGGGCAAATCTCTCACCGCTTCAATCATCACGCGCGTCGAGCCAACCACATCCGCCAAATCAACTACTTCTTCAGGCGACTCCGGGTGTACCAATACCTTGGCGTTCGGGTGTTTTTCTTTCAGACTTTTCAGTTCGTAGACCTGGAATTCGTTGTGAACGATACACTGTCCCTGCCACAGAATCATATCCATGCCGGTTTCTTTCTGAATCCAGTGCCCTAAATGACGGTCAGGCGCCCAGATAATCTTTTCGCCCTGCTCTTTCAGGTGGTTCACGATATTCAATGCATTGCCCGATGTCACCACCCAGTCAGCAATCGCTTTAACTTCAACACTGGTGTTGGCATACACCACTACTTTACGGTCAGGATATTGTTTACAGAACCCGGCAAACTCTTTTGCCGGACAGCCGATATCCAAAGAACAGTTTGCCTCTAAATCCGGCATTAAAATCGTTTTTTCCGGGCTCAACATTTTTGCTGTTTCACCCATGAAACGCACACCGCAAACCACCAAAATATCGGCATTAGATTGCGCGCCAAAATTCGCCATTTCCAAAGAATCTGCGACTTTCCCGCCTGTTTCTTCCGCCAAAGCTTGCAACTCGGCATCGACATAATAATGCGCAACGATTTGAGCATTCTTCTCTTTCAACAAAGCTTTGATTTTGGTTTTGAGAGAGTCGCGATCTGCTTCACTGAGATGTTTTGCAGGCGTAGCGGACTGCGCTAGTTGGTTAATGCTGTTAACCAATTCAAGCGGAACAGATTTTGCCAAGCCTGAGGCTTGTTGCGTAGGAGATAATTCCGACATGGTTCTTCCAAGTGAATAAACTTAAGGCGTAAATGCCATTCACGCCTTTGATTTATTGTATGCCCTTTTCCGTGATTTGGAGAGGTTTTTAGATAACGCTATTGCGCGCTTAATCGCGTGCTGGCTTACGGAAACGCAAATCCAAATCTGCCAATTGCCCATCATCAACCACACCTGGCGCTTCGGTCAGCATACAGGCAGCAGATTGCGTTTTCGGGAAGGCAATAACATCACGAATCGAATCACGATTTGCCATCAACATGACCAAACGATCCAAACCGAATGCCATACCAGCATGCGGAGGACAACCGTATTTCAAAGCGTTCAGTAGGAAACCGAATTTATCGTTGGCCTCTTCATCGGAGATACCCAACATCTTCAAGACGGCTGCTTGCATTTTGGTGTCATGGATACGCACTGAACCACCACCAACTTCGATACCATTGATAACCAAGTCATAAGCGCGAGATAACATTTGCTCCGGCTTGTCATGATTCAAAATTTCTTCCGTTGTTGCTTTAGGCTGCGTAAATGGATGGTGAATGGCAGTCAATCTAGCTGTTTTCTCATCCATTTCAAACATTGGGAAATCAACCACCCAAACTGGCGCCCATTCTTTTTCGATCATGCCGAGGTCTTCACCCAGCTTGCAACGCAATGCACCCAACGCTTCGTTAACGATCTTCGCATTGTCCGCGCCGAAGAAGACAATATCACCGTCTTCCGCGCCCACACGCTGCATGATTTCCATGACCTGATCAGGGAAGAATTTAACGATTGGAGACTGTAAACCATCCAAGCCTGCCGCTAGATCGTTGACTTTGATATACGCCAAACCTTTCGCACCGTAGATACTGACAAACTTGGTGTAATCGTCAATTTCCTTACGAGAAAGTGTACCGCCTTGTGGCACACGCAAAGCCGCGACACGACCCATAGGATCTTTTGCAGGACCAGAGAATACTTTGAACTCAATATCTTGCAACAAGTCAGCTACGTCCACCAACTGCAAAGGGATACGTAAATCAGGACGGTCAATACCGTACTTCTCGATGGCTTCAGAATACGGCATGCGAGGGAAGTCATAGTCGAAATTCACATCTACCGCTTCACGGAAAATTGTTTTCGCCAAGCCTTCCATCATGTCCATGACTTCTTCTTCGGACATGAAAGAGGTTTCGATATCCAACTGCGTGAATTCTGGCTGACGGTCTGCACGCAAGTCTTCATCACGGAAACAACGCGTGATTTGGTAGTAACGGTCAAAACCAGACATCATCAACAATTGCTTGAACAACTGAGGAGACTGAGGCAATGCAAAGAATTTATTTGGATGGGTACGGCTAGGCACCAAATAGTCACGCGCCCCTTCCGGTGTAGATTTGGTTAGGATAGGTGTTTCCATATCCATAAAGCCGTTATCATCCAAGTAACGACGCATAGAACGTGTCACCTTATAACGGGTTTTCATCGCTTGCTGCATTTCATCGCGACGCAAATCCAAATAACGGTAAGTCAAACGCACTTCTTCAGAAATGTTTTTATCATCCAACTGGAAAGGAATCGGATCAGATGCGCTTAGGATTTCGATGCTTTCCGCAACAATCTCAACCTTTCCTGTCACCATCTTAGGGTTGATGGTTTCCGGCGTTCTCGCACAAACCTGACCTTCCACTTTCAACACATACTCTGAACGCACTCTTTCCGCTTTGGCGAACTTGTCAGCGTCATCAGGATTGACCACTACTTGAACCAAGCCGTCACGGTCACGTAAGTCGATAAAAATAACGCCACCATGATCTCGGCGTCTGTGCACCCAGCCGGCAACTGTGACTTTTTGACTTTCTAAGACTTCTGTAACTTGTCCACAGTAGTGTGTACGCATCATGTGTTTTTTACCTTTGAATTGAATAATGGAGAGCTTTGTACGAGATGGATGCACGGCTAAAAATGGCTAAAATCCACCTGAATGTTGTTGAAAAACTTGCCAATAGCCAGCTATTAGCTGCGTTTTTCGCCTAATTCAGAAAAATTTTATTTCATTTTTACCTCGTACCCCACTCGTGCAAAGCTCTCCTGTTTTAATAAAATTTATTTTTCGCTTGTCGGCGCCAGATTCTGTTCAGGGATGGCAACTTCCGGCGCGACGTCTGGTACAACTTCTGGCACCTTCTTCCACGGCGGAACGACCACCCCGCCTGAAATCACCATTTTCAATGCATTATCAACACTCATATCCAGTTCGATAATTTCATGTCGCGAGGCAATCAGAAAGAATCCTGAAGTCGGGTTTGGCGTGGTCGGCACAAACAGATTCACCGCATCAATCAGCCCAGTTTTCAGCTGCGCTTCACCATGGGTACGGCTTGTTTGAAATGCCAGTGTCCACAAGCCTTCACGCGGGTACTGAATCAAATACACCTTTTGAAAGGTTTCCGCGCCAGAGCCAAACAATGCTTCCGCAATCTGTTTGACAGCCATGTAAATCGAGCGCACTAGCGGAATTCTCGCTAGAAACTTTTCCCACCAGCCATAAAGGTAACGTCCAAAGAAGTTGGCGACCAGCATCCCGGTAATCAGAATCAACAAAAAGGATAGGATGACGCCGAACCCAGGAATTTCATATCCTAGCCAATATTCCGGGCGAAGGTGTCTCGGTAAAAGCACTAAACTCTTATCAAACAGGTTGACGAGAAAAATCAACGCCGCGATGGTGACACCCAAAGGCAGCCACACAAGCAATCCAGCAATTAAGTAACGTTTAATCAGAGACATGGCTAAATGAATTCAAAACCCGAAAACAAAACTCGAAATAAAAAGAATGGCTTATTATATAAGAATTGAATGGTTTTATCGAAATTAAAGCATTCATTTATGGCTTGGGCATCCAACTGAAATATTCTAAGATGGCAAGCATTAAGATTCATAAACGAAATCTGGCAAAATGACCAACAAACACATCAAGATGACATCACACGCAAACCTCACTATTTTCATTACCGGCTGCTCAACCGGCATCGGTCATTACACCCTTAAAACCCTTCATGCCAAAGGCTATCACGTTATCGGCAGTTGCCGACAGGAAGCAGATGTCGCCAAAATCCGCCAAATGGGGATTAGCTGCTTGAAGCTGGATTTAGCCGACTCGGACTCTATCCATCATGCTGTTGATGAATTGCTCAAAATGACCGAGGGGAAAATTGATGTCTTATTCAATAACGGTGCTTTCGGGCTACCAGGCGCTGTGGAAGATTTATCCCGAGACGCGCTACGCTACCAGTTTGAAACCAATGTGTTCGGCACACAAGAATTGACCAATTTACTGGTACCGGTCATGCGACAAAACGGCGGTGGCAAAATCATCTATAACAGTTCAATTCTGGGGTTTGCCGCTATGGCGTACCGCGGGGCATACAATGCGAGTAAATTCGCCATTGAAGGCTTGGCAGACACACTAAGACTTGAGCTTAAACAAGACAATATTCACGTCAGTTTGATTGAACCCGGGCCGATTTTATCCGAATTCCGTGCCAACTCATTCAAGCAGTATCAGCGTTGGATTGCCGGCAAGCAAAGCGCTCATCAAGCCAGTTACGACTCCATGATTCAACGACTTGAAAAAGAAGGTGCCGCTGCCCCCTTCACGCTTGGACCTGAAGCTGTCAGCGATGTTGTTGAAAAAATCATTTCCGCCAACAAGCCCAAGATTCGCTACCCAGTAACCTTCCCCACACACTTGTTTGCTTGGCTGAAACGCATTCTTCCAAACCGTTGGTTGGATGCGCTACTCCTCAAAGCGGGCGGCAACGGAAAGCGCTGACAATGAAAAACAGCATAATGAAGCACGCACTATTTATCCTGTTAATGGCAGGGGTTTCGTTGTTTTCTTATGCTCACGCCAGCGAGCTTCAAACACCCTCAAACGCGGTACAACCGACACCAGGGCCGGCAGTGCAGAATGATAAGTCACCCGAGCATGTCCGCCCGAAAATCGGGCTGGTACTGGCCGGCGGCGGAGCCAGAGGGCTTGCCCATATCGGAGTTATCAAAGCACTGGAAGCCAGACACATTCCCATCGACTATATCGCCGGCACCAGCATGGGCGCTTTGATAGGTGGACTCTATGCGGCAGGTTTGCCCATTGACCAGATCGAACAATTCGCCACTCGTGTCGACTGGGAGCAAACATTCAATGACGATCCGAAACGTTACTACCAGTCGTTTCGACGTAAGCAACAACAATTTGGTTACTACATCAAAGGCGAAGTCGGTATGCACGACTGGACTTTCCGCCTGCCTAACGGTTTGATTCAAGGACAGAAACAGGACATCTTACTTGAAAGCTTACTGCTCAATGCCGCGCCGTCGGAAAACTTTGACAAACTTCCCATTCCCTTCCGAGCCGTTGCCACCGATATTGCCACAGGGCAAAGCGTTGTTCTAAAAGAAGGAAACCTCTCCCAAGCGTTGCGCGCGAGTATGTCTGTACCCGGTATTTTTGCGCCGGTTAAAATTGGAAAACACCTTTTGGTGGATGGCGGCATTACCGACAACACGCCCATTGATGTCGTACGCAAAATGGGCGCGGACATTGTCATTGTTTCCGACATACATGACGAGCGAGCACAGCGAGACAAACTCAAAAGTTTTGTCGACATCACTAACCAATTGATTACCGGTTTGACCTTAAACAACAGTTTGCAACAGCTTTCGACACTCACAAAGAAAGATGTGCTGATTTGTCCTGACTTGACCGGTTTCACCTCTACTGATTTTGACAAAAGCACCTTACTTATCGAACGCGGAGAGCAAGCGGCAACCGCACATGAAGACGCACTGAAAAAATTGGCGTTACTGGAACCCTACAGCCCACCTAACCAACATCGTAGCCATTCTTTGCTAGTCAAAACAATTGCGCTGGACAATCAGACCGGCATTGCTAACAGCGTGGTTCTCCGTTACATCCATCAGAAAATTGATCAACCACTGGATAGAACACGACTGGAAACAGACCTCTCTTATCTGTATGGCTTGGGCTTTTTCAAGAACGTGAGTTATGACTTCATCAACCATAAAGGACAGGGAAAGTTGCTGATTCACACTACCGAACCTGAATGGGGGCCGAATTTCTTTAAACTTAAATTCAACCTGGCTTCAAACCTTGGCGACGACACTCAATTCAATTTAGGCGTTAGGCACACCTATCAACCTGTGGACGATCTGGGCGCGGAATGGCGAAATGAATTACAGATCGGTGAGATTCAGCATGTCCGCACCGAGTTTTACCAACCCATTACCCAAGGACAAAGTTTTTACGTCAAACCTTTTGCCGACTACCAGGAAGAAAACTATCTTTACAACAATGACGCTTTCGGTACCTTCTCCATTGCCTTGGATAAAAAGCGCACCCAAACCGGTTTGGAACTTGGCGTTAACCTCACCACCAACAACAGACTGTTCACCCAATACTACTACGAAAGCGGTGAATTGATTATCGGCCACAAAACTTCAAAGGAAATCAGCGACAAATATCACCAAACCGTCACCACAGTCGGGCTTGCGCATGACACGCTTGACCAAGTCGCTTTCCCAACATCCGGTAGCCTGCTGTATTATGGATTCTCGGGCATTTCCAGCAAATATGAACCCTCGCTGGAAAGTCACACTGACGTTTTCAAACTTTCAAGCTATCGCTCTTTTCACCGCCACACCTTCAACTTCTATGCGGAATACACCGATATGAACGGGCCTATCGGTTTTGAGAGCAGTCAGTTTTATACTTTAGGTGGTTTCCAGAGATTGTCCGGATTTCGTCAAAACGAGTTGATCGGAAACCAGATCGTCTTTACCCGATTGAAGTACCTCTACCGCCTGTTAGGTGAGAGTAATTCGGTATTTCACTTTCCACTTTATCTGGGCGCTACCTTGGAAGCCGGGAATGTATTCGGTAGCTACACCTCGCCGGAAAAAATTGACTTGGATAAAACCAAGCAGGCTGGCAGCGTTTTTCTTGGCATGAACACGCCTTTAGGGCCCGCATACCTTGCCTATGGATACCACAATTCTAGCAAACAATCGGTTTACTTCTACTTCGGAAAGAGCTTTGACTAGAGCTTGTTAAAAGAATTAAACAGAATTAAAGAGATTTAATGAGAGTGGAACGAAAGCCCCCCAACCTGGCAGATTTTATGCAACCGAAGCGGTAAGCCGAGACACGAAGAACTCGACGCCTGAAAGGGTAAGTCGAGACACGAAGAACTGTCGAGAAAATCTGCCAGGTTGGGGTGAAAATAGTGACAAGATTGAGATTAATCTTCTACTTCAACGTTGTGGTAGATTTCTTGAACATCATCTAGGTCGTTCAACAAATCCATAAACTTCTCAAAAGTTTCCAACTCTTCGCCTTGTAGCAAAGTGTAGGTTTGAGGAATGAATGTGATTTCATCCGTTTCAAGCGTCACATCAGGGAAAGCTTCCGTCAAAGCGGTTCTGGCCTTGAAGTATTCTGTTGGTGGTGTCAATACACGCACCAAACCGTCTTCCGACTCAACATCAGAGACATCGACATCCGCTTCCATCAATGCTTCCAATACTGCATCTTCATCGTCATACTTAAACTCGAAAACTGCGCAATGGTCAAACATATGGGCAGTTGTGCCTTGCGTACCCAACTTCGCTTTGATTTTATTGAACACGCCTCTGACTTCACCAAACGTACGGTTGTTGTTATCGGTCAGACAGTCAACAATCATCATACAGCCGCCTGGACCGAACCCTTCAAAACGAACCGTTACGAAATCTTCACCACCCGCACCAGAAGCCTTTTCTAGTGCTTTATCAATAACGTGTGCAGGTACTTGGTTTTGTTTGGCTTTTTCAATCAAATGGGACAATGCCAAATTAGCCGTCGGGTCTGTCCCACCATTTTTGGCGCTAACGTAAATTTCTTTACTGAACTTTGAGTAGACCTTCGCTTTCATATTGGAGGTCTTTGCCATGGAATCCTTACGGTTTTGATAGGCTCTTCCCATCTGATATCACTCTCTTTCGAATCAAAAATTATTAGTGGTTAATTGGGCAGGCATTTTACTGAGAAGCCCGAGTTTTGTCTATCAGTTCGCACGCATTACCGACGTAAATCGGCGATTTATAAGCAGAAAAGACACTGAGAAGTAAAAACGAGCGGAAAAAAAACCACTCATAATGAGGGAATTATGAATGGCTCAATGGAGGTAATAATGACTAAAGAACAGATACTATCGTTGCATATTAAACGTCCAGATGAACCTCGCTTAAAATTCAAAAAGACGCAACAGATAAACTCTTGATTAAGTTAAAAAAATCCCGCACAAAACAATCGTTCGCTTTGTGCGAGCAAGGCACTCTAACTTAACACTTATCATATAACAATCGATATGCCTAAAATCTAATAGCTATTTAAATTCAACAACTTAACTATTTTTTAGACTTTTTGAAATCATTTTTTCTCAATAATTCTGTAACATTTGCTTCACGGCTATGCATTTGTGTATTAAAGCGGTGCAAAAGGGTCTAAGGTGTAAACGGTGCCCACAAGGCGGAAACACTATCAATGGACTCCGGCATCAACCAAACGGATTGATAAGGCTGAATCACATACTTCTCTTCCTGGCTGGCTACCCCTTGGTTGTACAATAGGTTTACCCAGTAGTTGTGACGTTCTATGCCGGCTATCTCAGACAGGTTCAATATCTTGATGTCATTCGTCAGGTTATGAATTGCCAACAATGGGAAAACCAAACCCTCGCCATCTCGCCATAACGCAAAGAAATCACTCCCCAGATCAACAATTTTTTGCGGCGTATCTGGATGGAAAGCTTTGTGTTTTTTACGTCTTTGCAGAATATTCGTCAGACGTTTGATAACCTCGGCATTAGAGGTTCTGCCACTTTCAATCAATGCCTGAAGATATTCATAGTCCCACTTACGACGGTTAATGGAACGCGTTCGTCCGGTTTTCTCAACCCCGTCCAAATCATTCGGTGTCGCCACCAAACTGTGGACATAAAATGCAGGAATACCTTGCAATGTCATCATAATATTCTGAGAACAAATAAAGCGATCTACCTGCCATTGATCCGGCCCGTTTGACTTATGCGTTTCGCGGAAAGCACTGAATAGCGCAATATTGATTTCATAAGGGCTTTCCGTACCATCCGGGTTACTTTTCATAGACACGAACCCACCTAAACGGTGCATGCCGGTAATCAAATCATCCACTTCACGTTTGGGCAAAATACCTTCAATGGGGCGCACACCAATACCGTCATGCGAGGCAGTGAAGTTCAGGAAAGTACAACCCTTTGGCGGTTCCCCCAACTCGCTCGCCCATTGCGTCAGATACTGCCCGTCACCACGATGCAGCGCATGCAGCACCAAGGGCGCCAAGGCAAACTGGTACACCATGTGTGCTTCATCCTGATTGCCGAAATAGGACAGATTTTCCTGATGGGGTACATTGGTCTCTGTCAGCATAATGGCTTCAGGGCGTACCACGGACATAATATCCCGAAACAATTTCACGGCGGTATGGGTTTGCGGCAAGTGAATACAGTTGCTTCCCAACTCTTTCCACAAGAAAGCAATGGCATCCAAACGAATCAAGCGAGCGCCTTTCTCCAGATACATCAGAAGCACTTCGATCATCTTGATCAAGACTTCGACTTCCTTGAAGTTTAGGTCGATTTGGTCGGCGCTGAAAGTCGCCCAAACCATCTTACGCCCACGATGCGTATAGGCAGGAACCAGAAGCGGCGAGTTTCTTGGGCGCGTTACTTGAGAAACATCTTCATGACCTTCCATTTCAATAAAGAAGCGATTGTAAGGTTCTCTATCCGCCTTATAGTCGGTAAACCACAAGCTTTCTCGGGAGACGTGATTCACAACGAAATCGAACATCAAATCATAGGCTTCCTTCAGGCCTTCAACGTGTTCCCAATCGCCCAAATCCGGGTCGACCATTTTGTAGTCAATAACCGAAAAACCATCATCCGAGCTGTAAGGGAAAAACGGCAGGATATGAACCGTATTGATGGCGTCTTTGATATGCGTCTGCAAAAACTTCTTCAACGTTTCCAGTGGTGCTAAATCTTCTTGTAGGAAAGTATCACCATAGGTAATCAACAACGCATCTTCCTGACTCCAGCGCTCTCCTTCGAAATTTGATTTAGGAAAGGCCTCCATCATTTCTACAATACGCTGATAAGCATAAGCCGCCTCTTTCTCAGGATAGAGTGATTGTAATTTGGTTTCTATCTGACGAAGCGTTTCATGACTCATACTTTCTCCGGTGCGCGTGCTTTCATTAATATGTTTAACCTATTTAAATTTGGTTAGGCGTTGTCTAGATCCACCGCCAATTTAATTTCTTCAAGAATCGTCGGACAGGCACTGACAACGCGATTCCAGTTTGGCATAAACGGCATTTCTCCCGGGTTGTCCATAAAGCCGACCCCGGCATCCATGATGTTTGTAGCAAACAACTCAATCACTTTTTCTTCCGAGTGTAAATCCAACCTTAAACCATTCATTTCTGCATCAAACGCGTAGGACTCCAATTGATCTAACGCCGTACGGTAGTATTTGGCACGAATGGTTCTCAAAGTACTGCGGGAGAACTGATGTCCTCTTACCGCCAGCTTTCTGAATAATGATTTGGCAATATCCTGACTCATGCGAGACAACCCCGCCGTTTTATCTTCATACGAAACGTCTTGATGTTTATGGTCATAGACATCTGCAATATCCACTTGGCAAATGCGGCGATTTGAATAGTTTCTCAGCACCTCGGACATCACGCCGATCTCCAAGCCCCAGTCGTATGGAATGCGAATCTCCTTCAGACAATGAACATCCATTGCAAACTCGCCCGCCAACGGGTAGCGGAAGCTGTCCAGATAATCCAGTAATGCATCATCTCCCACAACCCCTTTCAGGGCGCGAAGTAGCGGCGTCACCAACAAACGTGAAGCCCGACCGTTAAGTTTGCCATCTGCATATCTTGGGTAATACCCCTTCGAGAAGACAAAGTTAAATGTCGGGTGAGCCACAGGGTAAATCAAACGCGCCAGTAAGCTTCTGTCATAAGTGAGCACATCGCAATCATGCAACGCGACTGCTTCCACTTGATCTGATGCCAAAACGTAGCCATAACAGTTCCAGACATTACTGCCTTTTCCTCGCTCCAAAGGCGCCAGGTCTTTTTCTTTCAACTTGGCTGTGATGGCTTGCATACGAGGACCATCGTTCCAGACGATTTTGACATTCTCCAACTCGGAGAAGTATTCCTTGGCATAAGCAAATTGCTCAGCATTGGCTTTGTCCAGACCGATAACGATCTGGCTGAGATAGGGTACTTTTTTCAACTCACTGACAATGTGTTTCAGCGCTGGCCCTTCAAGCTCGCTGAATAAGGACGGCAGGATAATACCGAGGGGTTTGGATTGACTGAAGTTGAGAAGTTCTCTTTCCAACTCTTCAACCGGCCTATCCGTTAGATTATGAAATGTCGTTACTGTTCCGTTTTGAAAAAAATCACCCATAACTCAAAGCTCCTATGCTTTTACACTTTACTACTTCGCCATTTATAACCCTACAATCGACTCAACAGCTTTCACCCAACCCAGCGGCGCATGATCTTCAACATAAATCGCACCCGCCACCTCTAATCTTTCGCCCGAAGCCGCCGGTAAAACCACTGCGGTATCGGCATAATTCAACATTGCCAAATCATTGTCGCTATCGCCCAATGCAATGATTTTGCATAGACTGCCGCAACTGAAATATTCCTTGTTTACCAAAAACTGCATGGCATCGGCTTTGTCATGCTTACCCATCACATGGTAAAAACGCCCGCCTTTCTTCAAAATCAAATCTTCTTTTTCCAATTCGATTTCAAACTGCGCCAAAGCCTCCGGTGAATCTTTCCAGATAATCGGTTCGGTCACTTCGCGCTCTTTCGCCAGTGCCGCCTCTTTGACCTTCAATCCGGTTTTGTTCATCACTTCTGCGACCGTCCAGTCGCCAAAGCCTTCAAAATCCCAATGATGCGCCTTTCTCAAGTGCTTCAAATAAGAGCGAATATCACTGTAAGGCTTGCCAATCAAAACTTTTTGAGACCCTTCATGGGATGGCAACAGCACCACCCCGCCGTTTTCGGCAATTACCGGCGGATCAAGTTTCAGCAGTTCTTGCCAACGAGCAAGCTCATCCAGTGTCTTGCTGGAATTCAAAATCACCGGAATCCCCATTTCCTTCAGCTTAACCAGAAGTGGACAAATTCCCTGATAATCATAATTATGATGATTCAGCAGAGTTCCATCCAAGTCTGTAAAAATAACCATTTGACTCATAAACGCCAATTCCTAATCAAAGCGGGAAATGCTTCATTGAAGCATTAATTTTCCGGCTTCTTAATGACAAACTTGTTATAAAAGGCCAGCGACAAAATAATCAAGGCAATCCCGACAATCAGATACAAGGCGTACAACATTTGCGCCGGATCGTTCAATGCAACTTTAAACACTACCATCAACGCCTCTATCGACAAGGCAATAATGATTGCCGTCAAAAACTTCGCCAGCAAACGGGCATCGTCTTTTTTGTCCGAATAAGCCTTAAAGAAAACTTCCCTTTCCAATAGGGTTTTAGCCAAGTCAAAAATCGCCAACCCCATCGTCAGAGAGATAATCGGCTTGAAAATACTCTCCAAACTGTATTGCGCCAAATGATTTAACTGGATCACATAGTCATAGAAAGCATAGCCAATCGACATAATTGAAAAGAACATCAATGACAGGCCAATTACCAGATAGAAGCTTTTGGTAACTTGATTGAACAAGGGGTGACGCTCTACCAAGCCGAAGCGGGTCAGCAAGGTGGGTAGATTAAAGTCGAAAAAGTAATAGTAGTCGCCGTCGGCAATCATGACCGTCACACACGATTCACCCGTTGCAGAACTGATATAGGGCTCACTAATGGAAACCACTTCATCACGAGATTTGACCTTAGACACCAAGTAATCACGATTTTTGCCCACCGCGGACTTGTTGGTCTTATTTTTGAAGACATTCGGTGAAATTTGGATAAACGACTTGTCGGTGATATACACCAGCTCAAGGCTCGGTAGGATAGAGAAGAAACCCTTCATTCCGACGACATGAGGCTGCAGGCATTGCCCGTTGTTCCGAATGGTTTCGATCAGAAACTTTTCGATTTCAACCCGATGGTCTTGATAAAGATTAATAAATTCCTGCATAAATCTCCCCTTTTAATCCTATTAAAGCGAGAAGGAGACCCGTTCTTAAATTTGTGTTATATATCAGCAGTTTATTATGAAATTTGACGAACAAAACCTAACAATTATGACTAGGCATTTGTTCGATTTTGGTGCAGACCTATCTTTGCAACAAAGCCTACACAAATGATTGGTTAAACCGAGATCTGAACGCTCTCTGTAGATTTATCGACATAGCTAACATCAAAGCATGCCACAAAGGGTTTTTCATTGATATGCACCACTTTTGAAACCGTTAAACATAGCTGCATATCTATCAGTGAACGGTAAGGTTCTGAAACATACAATCTTCCGGGAGCCTGTATTGCCTTCACGAAATAACGGCGATTTTTCCAGCACAACCCCTTACCCTTCTTCAACACGCTAACTTGTTTGATTTTGTCTTCGACATTATATTCATCACTAACCTGATAGCCTTCTTGATCCAAGATAAAAAACCTTTTCACAAACGATAACGTCAGCAGTTTTTCCATCTGTAGTTCAAGAGCCGCTAAGTTCGGCATACCCAAGAAACTTTCAAACAAAGTTTCGTACCCTTTCCTCTGAATTTGTTTTAAGAAGGCTTTTTCTTCAATATAGGACGGATATTGCTCTGTCACTTGCTTTATGCAAGACTCGCCTTGTTTGATGCGATCCAACAACTGACGAGGTCTTGCAAAATAAAATCCCTGAACCAAATCGACCCCAATATCCATCGCCAACAAAGCTTGCTCTCTGTTTTCCACCCCTTCGAGCAAACAGATACTGCCGGCTTGTTTAATAAGATTGGTCAGATTGCGTAACACGCTTTGGCTTCTGATACTCTTCGTCGCCTCCAACAACACACCGCGGTCCAACTTAACAATGTCTGGTTGCGCCTTCCAGATACGATCCACATTCGAGTGCCCCGCACCAAAGTCATCCAATGCAATCAAACACCCCAAACCTCTCAGCGTGGTAATCACTTTATTAAACAATTCTTCGTCTTTGATTTCGCTTTCAACCACTTCGATAACCACTTCATGACCCTGAATCTTAAGATCATGAAGCAAGTCAGAGATGCACAAATCTCCCAGTGAGGTTACGCCCTCGAAATCCAAATTCAAAAACAACCAGTTGTCAGGGCGCTTTAGTTTTGCCCAGTTTTCAAAATGCATCCGGTTCAATTGCTGGCTGAATTCGGCTTGGGTCAATCCTTCAGGCACTTCCAAACAATTATAGACAGGCACTTGAAAACCATTCTCTAACGAACGCCCTCTCACCAGCGCCTCCGCACCAACACAAGCTTGATTAGAAAAACTGTATATCGGTTGAAAAACTGAGTACAGTCTATTCTCAAGGGTGTTTAACGTCGACAGTTCCGACGAGGCTATTTCATCCATATGCAACCTATTTAAATTTTCCATAATTTATAAACCTGTCTACTTAACGACCACAAACCAATCAAACCAATCCAACCAACGGAATCCAGCGCCAATTATTTTCTTATTTAGAGACAAAAAACGCATTTCAAATGAAATGCGCCTTCCGTATCAGATCAAGCTTGTATCAGCTTGTTTACACACTTGTCATCGTGTTTTCTAATGCCGCAACAACATCACATATTTCATGTGCGATTGTTGAAATTTTCTTCCCCTGATCCATCGCCATTTTTCGCATGGTTTTATAGGCCTGATCTTCCGACATATTCTTATGTTCTATCAACAAACCTTTGGCTTTCTCAATAATCGCTCTTTGGGACAGCTTATCCTTAACCTGCAACAATTCCTTTTTCACCGCTTGGCATGCATTGAAACGCAACATTGCCACCTCGACAATCGGCTTCAACCTGGAAACATCCTTTCCTTCCACTATGTAAGCGGCCACACCTGCTTTTACTGATTGCTCGATGACTTTGCTATCACGTTCTTCACTAAAGCAAATAACCGGTTTTGGACAATATTCATTCACCAAACTAAACTGTTCAAAAAGTTTTGCCGTTGGTTTTTTAACATCCAATACCATCAAATCGACCGGCATTTCATTTAGCGCTTTCAAAATATTTTGCTCAATTGGCAATACTTTTACTTGATCTGCGCCAATTGAAACCAACCCTGCCTCAAGCTCACTAACGTCATCGCCATCCGAGACAATCAACACATCAAACTTTGAACGCATCTTTGCACCTCCGAACCAAATGTCGCCTAATGGTAACAATTAACATTCCAAAGACTATTTATAGAAATTAATCAAAGACTTAATATTTTTTATAAGAAAATGGATGCTGAAAATAAAGCCAAAATGAACCAAATTGGTTCATGAATGAAGCGATATTTTTACGCAGACAAAAAGGAATACAAAGGGCATTTCACCTTAAAAACACAACTAACCAGATGAAAAACAAGGAAATACTTTCAAACCATAGTAAGCAAAAATACTAAAAATTTATACTGAACAGCGGACGATAAACCACACCGTTTAATGACGACTCACTACTAAACACTGTAACCGTCTTAACCGCCAAATCAACAGAGTTGTCTTCATGCCATTGCACCCCTCCCATATCAAACTCGCGCAAAGGCTTACCTTTGTGACGAACAAGCGTGATATGCGGTAAAAAGGGTAAATCTGGCGCATCAAACCCTAATGACATCAACCCCGCATTAACTTTTTCCGCCAAATCTTGCAATGCCGATGAGTTTTCAAAAGCCAAAGTCACAACCCTTACCTTTTCATCACTGGGCAAAAGCTTTAAGCCTTTGCTCCTTACTGTTAGGGTTTTACATCCAAATACCCAACCTGGTAGATTTTTGATGATGTTTTCAACCTGAGACGCTTCCATCTGCCCCAGAAATCGTAGCGTTAAATGGAAGTTATATGGCGCCGTCATGCGCCACCTTTCTCCTAAAAATGGCTCAGCATTATGCTGCCAAGACAGCAAGGCCTTTTTCAATTCATCATCACAGACTTCAACACCGATAAAAATGCGCATAACTTACTTAAATAGCATCAATTAGTTTTGCTTTAGAGCTTGCATTAATAATACTTATTAGATATAAATTATATTTATAATTATTATCACCCCTTCATTTGAACCTATTCTCATAGTCCAAAAAAATCAGGAGTCCAATATGCAACAACAAATATTCCAAGAAAAGTTTCCAATCTACAAGCTTCAGTTTAACAAGTCTGAATCTAAATTCGCTACTGTAGATGACATCATTGCACAACTTCAATCTGAAATCGAAGCCAATCCGAAGGCAACGTTAATCGCTATTTTCGACCATTACAGCCACACACAAAGCATTGATGGCGAAATCCGCGGTGACATCAAAGATGCCAAAAACATCCTCTTCTGTTTCGGTATGAAAATCCCTAACCCGGAAGTACTGGCAGTTCGCCCACGCTCAATTGCAGTTGCCGACCTAGGAGACAGCTTCATGGTCAGCTTTATGGAACCACCAATGCAAGTCGCGACCGACTTTATGGAAGACTGGTGTAAAGCCCTTGTGAAATAAACAAAGTTAAAACAAAAAAGGTCAGCTATGCTGACCTTTTTTATTTCTATCCCACAAAATAAGATATTGAAAGACAAGAGTTTAAGCTTCTGAAACAACAACCCTATTTCGCCCTTCCCTTTTTGCTTCATAAAGCGCTTGATCTGCACGACTCAATGTCACCTTATAATCTTCATCACCTGAAACGCAAGACATCCCAACACTAAACGTCATTCTTTTATTGAGATTAGCAGGTGGCCGGTAGGATGCATGCAAATCTAAAATCCTTTTTTTGGCATCCTCAAGAGAGGTTTCAGGCATAACAATCATGAACTCCTCCCCACCCATCCGCCCAATTAAATCAGACGAACGAATCGAAGTCTTTAAGTAATTTGCGACATGAACCAGAGCCTGATCGCCTATTTCGTGACCGTATTCATCATTGACGGATTTAAAGAAATCTATATCAACAATCGCTATGCACAACGGTGTGTTGTGACGTTTGGCATAGTCAGAATACCTAGGCAACTCGCTATCTAAATATCTTCTATTACCAACTCCAGTGAGCGAATCCGTCAGACTTTGCTCTCGTATTGTTTCGGTTAACATCACAAGCTGCGATTGCATCTGATAATGAGCCGTCAGGTCTTTAAAAACCCAAACCAACCCCACGTAAGATCCTTTCTCAAAAATCGGAATAAAATCTCTTTCCAGAAACTTATCTCCTACCATTTCCAGCACCTCGTGACCTACGGGTTCCTTGTTTCTGAGTATTTCGTTTTTTCTTTCAATAAAACGTTCAGGATCTTTAAACAGATGCTTTGATTGCTGTGCAGAATACGCACAATCGATACCAACAATGTCGTCGGGAGAGGCAGTGATATTGAACAAATCACAAAAGGCCTGATTGGCTAAGACAAGCTCGCCACTCTCGTTCTCAACAACAATGGCATCATTCATATTCTCAATGAATGTTTTAAACCTATAACAATCTGAAGAGCTAAAATCCACGCTTAACTCCTTTTGAGCTGGCTTAGTTTCTGAAAACCATATTAGCACAACTTTGACAGAAGCAAATACAATGAAATTTATAGAGAAAAGTATTTATTTGAAAGACAACAATGGAATAAATAATCGTCCAACAGACTGACTATAAAACTAAGGAAAATGGCACGCTTGAAGGGAGCCCCCCCCTAACCCCTTGATTCATGACTGAAAAAACAATCATTAAAATTCAATAGGTTAACTTATATTTTTCCGTCACCTCCTTCTTACCCCTGTTTATATGTGATTTAGAAACATTTTGTCGGGAAAGATTTCAATACAAAAACAACTCAATATAACTTAACTTTAAAGGCAGTTTCTTCTTGAATTTTAAAGAATGCGTTTTATACTCAATATTGCTTTGAGAAGAGTTAGTTACATCTTTTCGAGATGGAAACTGAAACGTTTGCACTGCAAATGACACTAATCGGATAACACTTTGTGTTAGTTCAAGATAATTGAAAGAGTTAAGGTTTCCTTAACGTTGAACATTGAACTTTTTACTTCTCAAAGCTCTCCTAACATAAGACCTTAAGATGAATAAGCAGAAAATTATAAACAAAATTTGGTGGACCAAAAAAGCGCGAATTTATTCTGAAATTCGATTGAAGGCTAATGCAAAGTTAAGCCAACATATTCTTATTTGGTATTCTTTTATTGCCGTTTGTACGTCTATTTATGGACTGAAGTATCAACTTGATACAAACGTGGAATTGGCTTTGATATTTCTATCTATTGGCATCTTGGTTCTCAGCATTATCGTCAACTACTCTCGCTTTAATGAACGAGCTATGGAAATGAAGAAAAGCTATGAAATGCTCAACAAGTTACACGATGAAGCTGACTATTTTGATCAACGAACTATAAATAATGAATATCTCGGTATTTTAGAATTATCAGAAAACCATACCGACCTTGATTATGTTTCTGCGCTTGTAAATGAATATGAAAACTTAGCTGAACATAAAAAAGACCCTCAGAGTGAAAATTATCCGCTATCAAGCACCCCATCACAGGCTCAAATAGACAAATACCATTCTTATAAGTGCTTAAATATGCTGCTCATTATTTTTTACTGGGCTTTACCTGCTTTAACACTAATTCCTATTCACTTTCTATTAAAATGAGCCATATTAAAGAGTTTGAAAAAGTTTTTTCTGAAAGTTCCTTAAAGGAAATTTTTGAGACACATATCAGTCACAAACATTCAACAGGTGTTGATAACCGGACAGCAAAATCCTTTGCCAAAGATTTAGATAATCAAATATCAATTATTCATAGAAAAGTACTGGACGGAACTTATAATTTCTCACGTTATAAGCAAAAACTTATTAGCAAAGGGGCAAATAAATTTCCGCGAATTATCTCGATTCCCACGATAAGAGATAAACTCGTTTTGAAAGCTGTGCAAATTTTTTTGCATCAAGTCTTAGATAAACACGTGACTTTCGACACTCCACAAGCCTTAACAAGAGAGGTCAAAAAGACTTTAGATATCTCAGGGTTTGACAAAATTCTAAAACTTGATGTTTCTGAGTTTTATCCAAGTATTAATCATAAAAAGTTGGCATCCAGTCTAGGTACATATTTTAAATCTGGAACAGAAATTATTTCAGATCTCATTCTCAAAGGTATCGCCACAGGAACAGGAACAGGAACAGGAACAGGAACAGGAACAGGAACAGGAACAGGAACAGGAACAGGAACAGGAACAGGAACAGGAACAGGAACAGGAACAGGAACAGGAACAGGAACAGGAACAGGAGAAAATAAAAAAGGGGTTCCACAAGGCTTAGCAATATCAAATATATTAGCTTACATATATTTTAAAAGTATCGATCATCGTTTCAATAAAAGCACTTTAAATATTAAATATTTTAGATACGTGGATGATGTATTAATTATTGGCGCTAGCCACGACGTCATAGCTACTGAATTAGATTTTATAAAGAAGTGTAAACAAAAAGGCCTAAAGGTCCATGATAGACATAAAGTTCCTGAAAAATGCGTATTGCTTGACAAAGGTGAGCCATTTTCTTTTTTAGGATATTTGTATTATCCTGAAAAGAAAGACTTTTCAAAAGCTAAAACACCAAAAGTTTCTGTCAAAGAGCAGTCATTACAAAAACTAAGGAACTCTATTATCGGATTATTTATTTCTTATCAAAGAAAAAATAAAACTTCAGCATATTTGATGTGGCGACTTAATCTTAGAATTACAGGCTGCATAATTGACCATACCCGTAAAGGTTGGCTGGCTTTTTTTTCAGAAATTGATGATTTGGATGTTTTATTTACCCTTGACTACTTTGTTCAAAGCATTGTTTCAGATAAAAGATTTAGTACTTCTAAACTAAAACCACGTTCATTCGTAAAGACATACTACGAAATGAAATACAAACAAAAACACTCAACATATATTCCAAATTTTGATGACTTTAGCATAGAATCGAAAAAAAGAACCCTAAAAGACTTAGGTATTCCTTTTAATCCAGCAAATGAAGAGCAAGTTGAAGGTAAATTCTGGAAGGCGATTAGACGAGAAACAAAAGAACTTGAACAAGATTTGCTACCAGTCTCTTAGACTTTCTAACCTCCTCTCTTTTATATAACAAAATAAATATTCACTTTTAATAACTACAATAAAGCAGTCCGCTTATAACCTAGTGAACATTTCTTTATTTTCAATACGTTAAAGATCAGTTACCGATAAATTTCCGGCGAAAATAATTAAGTTTTAAGCTGAAAAAATTTAAATACAATATAAGCTATTGATTTTAAAACATAAATGGCGCGCCCGAAGGGAGTCGAACCCCTAACCGCTCGGTTCGTAGCCGAGTACTCTATCCAATTGAGCTACGGGCGCTTATTGAGAACTTTGTAACGAAGGTTCAAAGTAAGCTGTGAATTGTAAGGATTTTTGACGTTGCGTCAAGTTTTCTTCCAATTCGGTTGTTCCTATTTTTCGTTGCGTAGCATTGAAAAATGGCGGTGGACTAGGGATTCGAACCCCAGGTAGGCTACTAACCTACAACGGTTTTCAAGACCGCCGCCTTCAACCACTCAGCCAGTCCACCGGAACAGGTGCGTATTATAGAGTGTGGCAAAATAATTGCAAGCAAATAACGCACTTTTTTGAATTTTTATTACAGGCTTGATTAGAGCGTTTCAACCCCACCAAGATAAGGTCTTAATGCGGTTGGTACGGTAACACTTCCGTCTGCATTCTGATAGTTTTCCAAAACAGCAACCAACGTACGCCCTACCGCCAAACCAGAGCCGTTTAGGGTGTGTACCAACTGAGGTTTGTCTTGACCGCTTCTATAGCGCGTCATCAAGCGTCTCGCTTGGAAATCCTCGAAGTTAGAACAAGAGGAAATCTCACGATAAGCAGATTGCCCCGGCAACCAAACTTCAAGGTCATAGGTTTTGGCAGATGAGAAACCGATGTCACCCGTACAAAGTGCCATCACACGATATGGCAGCTCCAGCTTTTGTAGAATCAATTCCGCTTGTTGTGTAAGCTCTTCCAACGCTTGGTAAGAGGTTTCAGGCTCAACCACTTGTACCAATTCGACTTTCTCGAACTGATGCTGACGAATCAGCCCTTTGGTATCTTTACCGTAAGAACCTGCCTCTGAACGGAAACATGGCGTGTGTGCGGTAAATTTCAACGGCAATGAGGCTTGATCGATAATCTCGTCACGCACTAGGTTGGTGACCGGTACTTCTGCCGTTGGAATCAAATATAAATCACGGTCTGAGGTGTCATGCTCTTCGTGCTTGTCGATTTTGTACAAATCTGCTTCAAACTTTGGCAACTGACCGGTACCACGCAAGCTGTCTTGGTTTACCAAGAATGGCACATAAACTTCTTCATAACCGGCTTCTGTATGCGTGTCCAGCATGAACTGGGTAATAGCACGTTGTAGCTTTGCCATTTTCCCTTTTAGGACTGAGAATCTTGATGAGGTGATTTTCACGGCGGCGTCATTGTCATACCAACCGCGTGCTTCAGCAAGATCGACATGGTCTTTCACTTCAAAATCAAACTGTCTTGGCTCACCCCACTGGCGCACCAAAACATTGTCGTCTTCACCACCACCGATTGGTGTGCTTTCGTGAGGAAGGTTTGGAATGCCTGCGTAAATATCTTCAATTTGCGATTGGATGGCATGACTGGCTTCTTCAGCTTCTTTCAAGCTGTCGCCAAGATTTGCAACTTCATCCAATAGTGGCTGAATATCTTGCCCGGATGCTTTGGCTTTACCGATTTCTTTGGAACGACTGTTACGTTGCGCTTGCAACTCTTGTGCCTTGACCTGCAAGTCTTTACGCTGCACTTCAAGTGCCTGGATGTGGGCAACATCCAAATCGTAGCCGCGTGTTTTCAGTTTTTCCGCGACTTGTTCCAGTTCTGTTCTCAGTAGCTTTGCATCTAGCATGGTAATCTCTTAGTTTTCTTTCTATTTTTAATTAATAAATTCTTAATGTGCGTATTGTAAGTGAGCTTTAAGCATCTGCCAATTGAATGTCGGCAATCAATTCATTTGCAATGGCTTCCAATGCCTCTTGAATGTCATTACGATTGACATCCATCGGAATCTTTAACGATAACTGCGCCTTGAACAATTGCTCGCCAGACATGCTGGCTTCAATCACTTCAGACTCCAAACTCTCTACACTACCGCCAAGTCTTGCCAAAGCGTCTGTTAGACGGTGAACAATACCCGGACGATCCTGACCAATCAACTCAATGTCATATTGTTTGAATGCATGAGCAACTGTTTCCGGTTCAGACACTTCATACATCACCTTCAGTCCCAAATTTTCCGACTCAAGGGCTTTGGTAAAACCTTCAACTTGCTCTCTAGGCAGGTCAACACGCAGAATGCCAGCGAACTTGCCCGCTAAGCTTGCCATGCTACTTTCCACCCAGTCGCCATGATAACTGACAATCAGCTTGGATAATGCGGCAACCAAGCCCGGAGAATCTTCCCCCAAAACACTGACTACAATCGATTGTCTCATCTCATCACCTCTCGCTTCGTTTATGTAGGGGTGTTACTCGTATGCTGACATCGGCAAACAAGAGCACACAAGGTTCTTATCACCATAAACGTTGTCAACCCTTGCCACCGGAGACCAGTATTTTTCACGTTTCAGGCTTTCCAACGGATAAGCCGCCTGCTGTCTGGAATAACTATGCGCCCAGTAATCGCCTGTCACTTCCAGAGCGGTATGAGGTGCATTCACCAATGGATTGTCTTCGGCAGTGAACTGCCCTTCCATCACTTGCGCGATTTCGTACTTGATTTGAATCATAGCGTCACAGAATCGATCCAACTCAGCCTGTGACTCGGATTCAGTCGGCTCGATCATCAAGGTTCCAGCAACAGGGAAAGACATGGTAGGCGCATGGAAACCGTAGTCAATCAAACGCTTGGCTATGTCATCGACAGTAATGCCTGATTCCGCCTTGATTGGACGCAAATCAACAATACACTCATGCGCAACATGACCGTTTTTGTCGGTATACAAAATCGGGAAATGCGGCGCCAAGCGATGTGCAATGTAGTTGGCGTTCAAAATCGCATTGGCGGTTGCTTGGTACAAGCCAGTTTTACCCATCATGGCGATATACATCCAACTGATTGGCAAAATACCCGCACTGCCCCAAGGTGTGGCAGAAACCTGACCCACCGTTGAATCCTGCTTAGGGGTGCGTGGCAAGAAAGGCGCAAGATGTTTACCAACACCGATTGGCCCGACACCTGGTCCACCGCCGCCATGCGGAATGGCAAAGGTTTTATGAAGGTTCAAGTGGGAAACATCACCCCCGAATTCGCCCGGTGACGAAACGCCAACCATGGCGTTCATGTTGGCACCATCGATATAAACCTGACCACCTTGCTGATGCACCATGTCACAGACGGTTTTCACGTCTTCTTCAAACACACCATGCGTTGAAGGATAGGTAATCATAATCGCGGAAATGTTTTGCCCATGTTGCTCACACTTGGCTTGAAGGTCGGTAAGGTCGATATCGCCTTTTTCAGACGTCTTGACGACCACGACTTTCATCCCAGCCATGTGTGCTGAGGCAGGGTTGGTTCCGTGCGCGGAAGCTGGAATCAAACAGATGTCGCGATGCCCTTCGCCACGGCTTTCATGGTACGCTCGAATTGCCAACAAACCGGCATATTCTCCTTGCGCACCCGAGTTAGGTTGTAGCGAAACCGCATCATAGCCTGTGGCTTCACAAAGCATGCGCTCCAAGTCTTCAATCATTTGTTGATAGCCTTGAACCTGATGTAAAGGCGCAAAAGGATGGATGCCACTGAATTCTTTCCAGGATACCGGCATCAACTCCGCAGCAGCATTCAACTTCATTGTACAAGACCCAAGCGGAATCATTGCTCTATCCAATGCCAAATCCTTATCGGCAAGGTGGCGCATGTAGCGCATCATTTCCGTTTCAGAGTGATAGCGATTGAAGACCTCATGCGTTAGGAAATCCGAGGTACGTTGTAGCTCCGCTGGTAATGAAAATGGCGTGTTATCCGCAATCTCCGCAGATGCATTTAACACACTCAATAGAGTTGTCACATCTTCTAAAGTCGTGGATTCGTCAAAAGATACACCAATTAGCGTATCGTTGATTTTTCTTAGGTTGTAGCCCACCTGCTCCGCTGCCTGCAAAGTAGCATCGGCAGATGTGACTTCAAAACTGACCGTATCGAAGTAAGTGATATTTTGAACCTTGATGCCCGCTTTATTGAGCGCATCGGCAAAAGCTGCGGTTAGCTGAAAGACTTTATTGGCGATACGTTTTAAACCTTCTGCTCCATGATAAGCAGCATAAAAGCTTGCCATCACCGCCAAGAGTGCTTGAGCGGTACAAATGTTACTGGTCGCTTTTTCGCGGCGGATATGCTGTTCACGCGTTTGTAATGCCAAGCGGTAAGCAGGGTTGCCCAAACGATCAACCGACACTCCAATCAAACGCCCCGGCATGGAACGTTTAAAGTCGTCTTTGGTTGCCATAAAAGCAGCATGTGGTCCGCCATACCCTAAAGGCACACCAAAACGTTGTGAGTTCCCGATGGCGACATCCGCCCCCATTTCTCCCGGTGATTTCAACAGCGTCAGCGCTAGTAAGTCTGTTGCAACGGCAACCAAGGCTTTCTTTTCATGCGCTTCGGCGATAATGGCGGATAACTCTTTTACATCGCCATAGGTGCCCGGATATTGCAGCAAAACACCGAACAATTCCAAATCTGCAAACCCGTTTTCTGGATTGCCAACCACCACTTCAATACCCAGTGGTTCAGCGCGGGTTTTCAGCACTTCAATATTTTGTGGATGGCAATCTTCAGCCACAAAGAACACATTGCCTTTCGATTTTGACATACGCTGACATAATGTCATAGCTTCTGCGCAGGCAGTCGCTTCATCTAGCATCGACGCGTTGGCAAGCTCCATGCCGGTCATATCGGCAATCATGGTCTGGAAGTTCAGCATGGCTTCCATACGCCCTTGAGAGATTTCCGCTTGATATGGCGTGTAGGCCGTGTACCAAGCCGGATTTTCCAATACATTACGCAACACCACCGGCGGTGTTAGCGTGTTATAGAACCCCATGCCGATAAAAGATTTGATTGACTGGTTTTGGCTTGCCATTGCTTTGAGCTTGGCCAAAGCATCATGCTCGGACAAGCCTTCACCAAGCGCCATCTCAGACTGACGGCGAATAGACTTAGGGACTACTCCGTCCAAAAGTTGTTCAAGAGAGTCATAACCCAGTGCAGACAACATTGCCTGCTGTTGCTCATGATTGGAGCCAATGTGACGTTGACTAAAATTATCGGTCTTCATCAAATCTGCAATTTTTCCGGTCATAATCTTCTCTTAATGGCTTTGTCTTACTTCATGTCACTTAGTGAGAAATCAAATTACTCGATGCAAGCTTGATAAGCAGCTTCGTCCATCAAATCTTCCAACTCGGATTCATCCGCGATTTGCACTTTGATAAACCAACCATCGCCCATTGGGTCTTCGTTGACCTTTTCAGGTTCATCTTCCAAAGATTGGTTTGATTCGATGATGGTTCCAGAAACAGGTGCAATCAAATCAGATGCGGCTTTAACAGACTCGATAACCGAGACCGCTTCCCCCTTGGTAATGTCAGAACCTTCTTCAGGCACTTCAACATAAACCAAGTCACCTAGTTGTTCTTGAGCGAAATCCGTAATGCCGATAGTCGCCGTACCATCGCCATGAATTTCAATCCACTCGTGATCTTCTGTATATTTAATTTGACTCATCACTTATCTCCTCTGAATCAATAAACTGTTCTATTAAATTGTTTTAGCATGCTGATTTAACTTATCCTCAAGCACCACGGTAATAATTTTGTTTAACAAACGGCAAAGACGTTATTTCAACAGGAATCGCCTTACCTCTAACCATTGCAAATAACGGCTGTTGCCCTTGGGCTACATCCGTATCCAATAACGCCATCGTGATCGGCACATTCAAACTAGGGCCAAAACCACCGCTGGTGACGATACCGACAAGGGTTTCATCTTCGGTAATGATTTCCGCGCCATCGCGCACTGGCATTTTTCCCTGCGGTAAAATCGCTACACGTTTACGTGGCGCGCCGGACAGCATTTGCCCACCAATCACATCCGCCCCCGGATAACCGCCTGCTCTGACGCCATCCGGACGTCTTGCTTTGGAAATTGCCCAGTTCAAACTGGCTTCAATCGGCGTGATGTCAGTTGTCAGCTCATGTCCGTATAGACACAAACCGGCTTCCAGTCTTAAAGAATCCCGTGCGCCCAAACCAATCCACTCCACAGCGTCTTCCGCCAATAGCATTCTTGCCAAATCAACGGCTTGATCTTTGGCAACGGAAATTTCAAAACCATCTTCACCAGTATAGCCGGAGCGTGTCACAAAGCAGTTGATACCACCAATCTCCAAAGATTTGGCAGTCATAAATGTCATGAATTGTGATTCCGGTGCCAGCTTTGCCATCACGTTTTTGGCTTCTGGTCCCTGCAACGCCAACAAGGCTTTATCGTCCAACACTTCTACTGTAACCGAGCTATCAAGATTGGCTTTCAGATGAGCGATATCCTGCTCTTTACAGGCGGCATTGACGACCAGAAACAGACCATCATCAACACAAGTGACCATCAAGTCATCCAACACACCACCCTTATCATTGGTGAACAATGCATAGCGCTGTTTCAATAAAGGCAGATCGATAATATCGACGGGTACCAACGCTTCGAGTGCTTGCGCGGCTTTTTCACCCTTAAGTTTGACTTGTCCCATGTGAGACACATCGAACAACCCCGCCTTTTCGCGTGTATGCAGATGCTCCTTTTTAATGCCCATCGGGTACTGCACCGGCATATCGTAACCAGCGAAAGGAACCATTCTGGCACCAGCTTCGACATGAAGGTCGTAAGAAGGGGTTTTGAGAAGGTTGGCGGACTCTGTCATGGCGTCTCTCTGACTGACGTTAATTTGCAAAAATTTGAAGTCAAAAGTTTATCAAAATGTGGACTTAGGAATAAAAAATATTCATTAAATTCTAAGGGTTATTTTATGAATTACTTGTAGAAAATTTCTCTATGGAAACCTCATTACAACAAGAATTGTTTGCCAGACCAGACGCCAAACCAAACCATGTAAATACACAACACAACATTGGCAACGATGTTCATCATCGCTTTTTCAAACAACCCTTCCTGCAAGAACAACAGGGTTTCAAAAGCAAAGGTCGAGAAAGTAGTGAATGACCCTAGAAAACCGACGATTAATAACGCACGCCACTCAAGGGCAAGCTGTAATTTATCAATCATCAAAATCGTCAACAGCCCGATCAAAAAAGATCCCAAAGCGTTTACCGTCAAAGTTCCCCAAACGAAGTCACGCCCCCACCAGGCATACATCTGGTTCGACAGCAAAAAACGGGACATGGCACCAAAGGTACCGCCGACCCCGACAGCGAGTAATTGCATCAAGTGAAAACTTTGCACAAGGTTTCTCCTAGTTCTTTCTATTTATACATCAAGCTATCACCGCCTTTTTTGCGGTGACTGCAAATTCATTTGTTTGAGTCGAGCCATTTTCTCGCCGATTTTTATCTCCAACCCTCTTGGCACTGGCTGGTAGTAATCACGCTCAGGCATGTCTTCGGGGAAATAACATTCTCCGGCGGCAAAAGCCTCAGGCTCATCATGCGCATAACGATAGCCTTCGCCATAATCTAGGTTCTTCATCAATTTGGTCGGCGCATTGCGCAAGTGCAACGGAACCTCCGAGGTACCGTGCTCCTGAATATCTCTCACCGCGGCTTTATATCCCATGTAAACGGCATTGGACTTAGGAGCCACCGCCAGATAAACCGCCGCTTGTGCCAGCGCCAACTCCCCTTCGGGGGAACCTAAGCGCTCATAAGCTTCTGCTGCATCCAAACACAAGCCAAGGGCTTTCACATCGGCATTCCCAATATCTTCACTCGCCATGCGAATCAACCGCCTGGACAGATAACGCGCATCAACGCCGGTTTCCAGCATGCGCGTCAGCCAATATAACGCCGCATTCGGATCTGAGCCTCGTATGGACTTATGCAGCGCGGAGATTTGATCATAAAACAACTCGCCGCCTTTGTCCTGACGACGCACACCACCCTGCACGACTTCTCGGCAATGATCCGCAGTCAACACTACCCGACCTGGCAGATTTTGCTCGGCAAAATCGACCGCCTGCTCCAACATATTCAGCAAGCGTCGTGCATCGCCATCCGCGTATTGCACCAACAACTCTTCGGCTTGCGGTTCCAATTCCAGCGTTGTACCCAAATCTTCACTCAGAAGTTCAATGCCGCGTTGTAACACTTGCATCAAATCCTCTTGTTCCAATGGTCTCAACACATAGACACGTGCTCGTGAAAGCAAGGCATTATTCAATTCGAATGACGGGTTTTCTGTCGTCGCCCCGATGAAGATGAAGGTGCCGTCTTCAATATAAGGTAAAAACGCGTCTTGCTGCGCTTTATTGAAACGATGAACCTCATCAACAAACAACAACGTACCTTGGTTGAACTGCGCCTGATGAAGCTTGGCTTGCTCAACCGCCTCGCGTACCGATTTCACACCATCCAGCACGGCGGACAAACTGATGAACTGCAAGTCGGACTGCTGAGCAATCAATCTTGCCAGCGTTGTTTTGCCGGTACCCGGCGGCCCCCAGAAAATCATGGAGTGCAAACGACCGGAATTTAACAGCTTCGACAAGGCACGATTCGCCCCGAGCAAATGCTTTTGCCCGACATAATGTTCTAGCTCGGTTGGTCTGAGCCTGTCGGAAAGTGGTTTATAGCTCATGTCTATTTTAGGTTATTAACCTGCTGTCCAATCACATCCACGCCTTCCGGTGGAATGAAATCAAACTGACTGCTGGCAATCTTAGGATTTTGCTGAATATCGGTGAACTTCACTTTGGTGATGTTGTCCGTACTCTGATACATCCAAATCTGGACCAACTTATCCCCTTTGATGGCGACTTCCAAACTTTGGAAGAAGGTCGAATCTTTAGGCGTCAGATTGTACCAACTGACACCATCTTTAATGGTTTCAGGTAACACATTGAAATTGCTTTCGATTTTGTCGTTATACAGCAACCAGCGTAATGGAAAATCCGACTGCACGGATGTCAATGGACGCACGGTCACTTGGTCGATATCCGGTTCGAACACCCAGAGATTGAGACTGTCAGAAATAATCTCCTGACGATCCGGTTTCTTGTAAACCCAAATCAGCTTCCCAGGGCGGGACAACACAACATAGCCGGTGGATTTGTTTTCTTGAAACAACTGTTCATCTGGCTGAGTCTGAACAAAATTGGCTTTGAAGGTGTGAAGGTTTTCCAGAAAATGATGCAAGGTCTCGATCTTGGATTTTGGCGACTCTGCCAGTGCCTGCCAACTGCTCGTTGCTAAGACAATGAAACCCAACCAAGTTAACAAATGCTTTTTCATATTTTCTTCTTCACAAGTATGTATTCAAAAATCTACCAGGTTGGGGTCACCTGGTATGTCACTAAAAATTAAATCGGGAAATTTACTGTGGCGATTTTCCGGCTAGCACGTCACGGTTACCATTGGATTTCATTGGTGAAACCACACCGGAAGACTCCATTGCCTCAACGATTCTTGCCGCACGGTTATAGCCGATTTTAAAATGACGCTGCACCAAAGAGACCGATACACGTTGGTTGTCGGTCACAAAGGCTACCACCTGGTCGTAGAGCAAATCCTGCTCGGCATCTTCACCCAACGAATCGCTACCATCCGCTGAAGGCGGCTGGGTAATACTTTCCAAATACTGTGGTTCACCTTGAGTCTTCACAAAATCCGCGACTCGGTGCACTTCTTCATCGGTCATGAATGCACCATGCACTCGGCGAGGATTACCACTCCCCGGTGGCATGAACAGCATATCGCCCATTCCCAGCAGTTGCTCAGCACCACCTTGATCAAGAATGGTTCGTGAGTCGATTTTGGTGTTAACCATAAAAGAGATACGGGTCGGAATATTGGCTTTGATCAAACCGGTAATGACATTCACAGACGGCCTCTGGGTTGCCAGAATCAAGTGAATCCCCGCAGCACGTGCTTTTTGTGCAATACGTGCAATCAACTGCTCCACTTCTTTACCGACGACCATAATCATATCGGCGAACTCATCAACCACCACTACGATAAAAGGTAATGGCTCCAACGTGGGTGGCTTTTCACCCAACTCATGACCAAAGTTTGCAGCTTGCTGATATAAAGGATCAATCAAAGGTTCACCCTTTTCAATCGCACCACGGACTTTGGCATTAAACCCGGCAATGTTTCTGACCCCAAGCTTCGCCATCAATTGATAACGACGATCCATCTCGAACACGCTCCAACGCAAGGCATTTGCCGCTTCGGACATATCGGTAACCACAGGGGTCAACAAATGTGGAATATCTTCATAGATGGAAAGCTCAAGCATTTTGGGGTCGACCATAATGAGTCGAACTTCTTCCGGCGTGCTCTTATAAAGCAAGCTCAGAATCATACTGTTAACCCCGACCGACTTACCGGAGCCTGTCGTCCCCGCCACCAGCAAATGCGGCATCTTGGCAATATCCGCCACAACCGGTTTCCCGGAAATGTCTTTTCCTAAGGCAACGGTCAGCGGAGATTTTGAAGTTTGGAACTCTTCAGAAGAAATCACTTCACGGAAGCTCACCACTTCGCGTTTTTCGTTCGGAATTTCTATTCCGACAACGGCTTTACCGGGGATGATATCGACCACACGTACGGACTTGACCGAGAGTACTCGCGCTAAATCTTTTGCCAAGTTGGAAATTTGGCTGACTTTCACACCTGCAGCCGGAAGCACCTCGAAACGGGTAACCACTGGCCCCGGTTGAACGGCTTCAACTTTGATGGACACCCCAAACTCTTCTAGACGCTGCTCAAGCAGAAACGACAAGGCAGTCAGTTCCTCGGACGAAAAACTGTCTTCGGACACAGGAATAGGGTCCAATAAATCGACCCCTGGCAAGTCACCGCCCTGATGCACAGGAACCGTAATGTTTGAAGTAACCTTTCGTCCCACTCTAACCGATGAAGAACCACCCTCGGATAAATCATCTCCCATTGAGATTTCGTGATCTGCAGCTGTTGAAAGTTTATCTTCAGACTTCTCCAGTACCGCCAGCGTTTTGGTCTTAACTTTTTCTGCGAGCTTACCGACCAATGGACTTCTCATCTTTTGCTCTTGTTCGCTTCGCGCTGCGATGACCAGTGAAGGTGAATCTTCTGAGTCTTTTCCTTCAGACTTGGAAGAGACATTCCCCCACAAGGCTTGTAAGTGTGGTTTGGCTTTATCTATCAACACCCAGGTGATTTGTCCGGTTTTATCCAGAATGGTCATCCAGGACAACTGGGTGAAAAGACTGATACCAACAGCGAAAATTACCAGCAGAAGTAATGTTGTACCCAACAAGTCAATCGCTGACACCAGAACATTGCTGACTTCGTAACCTAGCACCCCACCACCGGAATAAGGCAGTTTGAGAAACCCAAGGTCTGGCGATAGAAACAGTGTCGATAGCGCAGAACCGGATACGATCAGAAGAATTAACCCGGTCAAACTTAACCCGAAATGCAAGTAATCGGTATCCCCCTCGGAGCGTATTTTCAACGTCACCATACCCGCCATAAAAATGCCAAACGGAATCAAAAAACCGAACAATCCAAATAGATAAAGTAAAAGTGAAGCAATCCAAGCACCGGTTCTTCCACCGTAATTTTGGATGTTCTGCGACGAGGAGGCGGTTTCAAAACCAGGATCAGTGCCGCTATAACTGAACAACACCAAAAACAAGAAGAATGACACACCGATACACGCTAATACAATCGCGTCTTTTATGATCCAATGAAAACGCTGCGTAGGCGCATCTGAACTTTCGCCACTTTTTCTGGAGAGGTTGGATTGAGAATAATCAGGCATGTTTCTTTTCAAATCACTTAGTCGCTTGAAGGTCTTTTCGTGACACTCGTTCACTAGGTTAAAAATAGGTTTCTATGTTAAAAAAGGTTTTATGGAAATACCCTTGAGAGAATCATAATTCCTTAACTTGACACACTAAAAACTGCTAGAATTTTAGCACAAAAGCACAGAATTTAATCTCAGATTCACTCAGGCTACTACTAGCGCCCTTAATGTTAGCCATATGTATGTTGAGCCATGCATAAAGGGTTCCATCAGATCGACATGCGTTCTAATGGTAAAGAAAGTATTCAGGCTAGTTTAGCATCAAAAAATAGAGGGACCAATTAATGGCAGCAAAACATTGTAAACTACTCATCCTCGGTTCAGGACCTGCTGGTTATACCGCTGCGGTTTATGCAGCACGTGCAAACCTGGAGCCAGTTATCATCACTGGTCTACAGCAAGGCGGACAACTTACCACAACGACAGAAGTCGATAACTGGCCTGGAGATGTTGAGGGATTAACTGGACCGGATTTGATGGTACGTATGCAAAAGCACGCTGAGCGCTTTGGAACCGAAATCATTTTCGACCACATTCATACTGCCGACTTGAAAAACCGCCCTTTCAAACTAACGGGTGATGCAGGTGAATATACCTGTGACGCCTTGATTATCGCAACCGGTGCTTCTGCGAAATACCTAGGCCTGCCTTCTGAAGAAGCTTTCAAAGGAAAAGGGGTTTCCGCTTGTGCAACTTGTGATGGTTTCTTTTACCGCAATCAAAAAGTCGCGGTTGTCGGTGGTGGTAACACCGCTGTTGAAGAAGCACTTTACCTTTCTCATATTGCCGCTGAAGTCACGGTTATTCACCGTCGCGATTATTTCTCTTCCGAGAAAATCTTGGCTCAACAGCTAATGGACAAAGCTGAAAATGGCAACATTAAAATCGAATTCCACAGCGAAATCGACGAAGTGTTGGGGGACAATATGGGGGTTACCGGTTTGAGACTAAAAAACACTCAAACAGGTGACACCAAAGAAATTGATGTTTCCGGTGTTTTCATTGCCATCGGTCATACGCCTAACACCAGCATTTTCGAAGATCAAATGCTAATGGATCACGGCTACATCAAAGTACAAAGCGGCCTGCAAGGCAACGCCACACAAACCTCTGTTGAAGGCGTATTTGCAGCCGGTGACGTAATGGACCAAGTCTACAAACAAGCCATTACTTCAGCGGGTGCAGGCTGTATGGCAGCACTTGATGCCGAGAAGTATTTAGATCAACTTGCAGCGAAAAAATCCTAATCCTAAAAGGGTTTGAATAACGCTACATCTTCTTGTATAGTCAAGTCTAGTTTAAATCTGCCGGGCCCAACCTGGCAGATTTTTCTCACCAATAAATCCAAGGATTGATATGAAACACACCGCCTTAATTTCAATACTCACAACTTCTTTGCTTGCCCCTTCCGCTTTTGCTGCAAATGTTGATTTGAAAACTGCAAACCAAAAAGCAAGCTACGCACTGGGAATTGACTTGGCAAAAAGCTTTGAGAAACAAGGCTTGGAAGTCGACTCAAAGGCACTGATGCTGGGTCTGACCGATGTTATGAACAAACAAAAAATCCGTTTGACGCCAGAGGAAATGCAACAAGCTGTTGAAACAGTGAAGCAAAACCTGATCAAAAAACAAATGGAAGCACGCAAAGCGCTGGGCGAGAAGAACGCTAAAGCCGGTCAAGCGTTCCTAGAACAAAACAAGAACAAGCCTGGTGTTAAAGTCACTAAAAGCGGTCTTCAATATGTTGTATTGAAAGAAGGTAAAGGCACACCACCAACCGATAGTGACTACATCACAGCAAACTACGAAGGAACAGATATTAACGGGAAAGTATTTGATAGTTCATATCAACGTGGTACCCCGATTGAAATCCAAATGCATGACGTGATTGGCGGTTGGTCAGAAGCATTGAAAATGATGAAGCCTGGCTCTAAATGGAAAATCTTTGTTCCACCTTCATTGGGCTACGGTTCGAAAGGTGCGGGTAAAGTGATTGGACCAAACCAAACACTGATCTTTACAATTGAAATGATCACCTACAGTAAAGACAAGCCTAGTCACTAAGCTTCTCTTACTCCCGCATACAAAAAAGCCCCAAAAATTTGGGGCTGTATTATGTTCTAAATACCAAGGGAGGATTAGTTGAAGTTTCAACTGGCGCTTATCTTAAGTGACAGCATTATTTTTTACTAATATAATATTCTTTTATAATCATAGATAAAGTTAATATATAAAAGCTTTATTCTCCCGCTTCCACATCCAATAATCGATAAAACTCATAGGCTGGCGTTTCATACGGATGAGCCTCAAGAAGTGCTTCTAAAGCGGCTTTTGCTAAAGCCTCTTCCAGCACCATCTCAACTTTATACTCATCAACAGTTTCAACAACGCCTGGCTGCCCCAAAAAAGGCTGACTCCCTTCCAAGGGTCTAAATTGTCCTTGCCCTTGCACTTGCCAACAACAACTATCATAATGACCTATCTTGCCGGCACCGACCGAAAACAAGGCTGACTTAACCTGCTCCAAATGGGTGCTGGGAACAAAAAACGTTAACTTTAACAAACCAAATCTCCCTCGTTAAAACGAATTGCAGATACAATATACAAAAAACCAAGGATACCTGATATGCAATCTATGAAACTGATTTTGATTACCTATGCCATTATCCTTACCCTCGGCATTCTTTCCATGGTGACAAAAATACACTACTTCGCCAATATCGCTGGTTTCATCGCTGCGATTGGTTTTATGCTGGTCTTTTTCAAGGACCCTTCTTCAAAAGAAGATGTTGATACCGAAGCAGCGGCTAAAGTTGCCACCTATAAGAAGTATTGGTATGTTGTATTTGCGACAGGTTTGTTTTTCAGCTTGATCTTCGGGACTTTCTGGAACTCTCAAATGGGCGGAATGTAATCCTCCCCATTTTACGGCAATAAAAAAAGCCCGTACTTGACGGGCTTTTTTTATTGTCTGAATTTCAACTCTCTCAGACTAGAAAAGATCAACCTCTCCCTCATCCATCGTTGAAGACGTCACGCGCTTCATTCGCTGGGCTTCGATTGCTTCTCTTTGATTATGAATCTTGGCTCTAAAAATCGCCATTCTTTCTTTATATTCGTCATAACTGACAGGTGGTTTATCTTTATCCTCTTCCACTTGTTTATTAATCTCTTGTGAGAAAGAATGCAAGTTATCTAAGTGATGCATAATTTGTTCAACCAACTGACGAACGATGTCTTCGAACTGTAAAGAACGCATGGCATTGGAAACCGAAACTTCAATTTCAGAAATAATGCCAGATACATCACCAAGCTTACCGGAGATGCCTGTGTTCATAGATTCCAAATCCGTTAACAAGCCCGTCACCTGATCTTTTGAACTGTTGGCTTCTTGAATGTCTTTAGCCGCAGTATCACTCACCAACTTACGAACATGATCAACTGTTTGCTTCGCTTTCTCGGCTTGCTTACGAATCTGTTCGTTCAACAAGTTGGAATTAAGTGAAAGTTTTCGAACTTCATCGGCAACAACGGCAAACCCACGACCGGCTTCACCGGCTCTTGCCGCTTCGATTGCCGCATTCAATGCCAACAAGTTTGTTTGGTCAGCAATACCTTTAACGTCTTCCAACAAGATAAAGATAGATTCAATTTGCTCAACCATGTTATCGATCTTGCCAACCGTTTCATTACTGCGCTGACTCGAAATGGTCAACAGTTCAATCAGGTAGCTCAAAAGCGTTTTGATTTCTTCAGAGAACTTCTGAATACTCATTCCTTCAGAAGAGCCACCACCCAAGTTGTCGATCAAAGACAGAACCAAGTTGTATTCCGCTTGTGTCTGCTCATGCAGCCCCATAAAGCTATCGTTCAATGTCTCAATGGCTTCCCCGACCAACGTCTTAACCTGCGTCAACTCCCCTCTGACCACCTCAACTTCTTGCCCCATTACAGAATCAATGTCCGCCAAAATGGTTGCCAGTGTGTTTTCAATAAGGTTGACTTCAGCATCAGGAATCGAGCCACCACTTACTTTAACGGGCTCTGCAGGTGTCGCAGAAACGGCATGCGTGGTTTTATCGGCAGAATTTGCCGCAAGAAGCGTCCACGTGATGGACACAATAAATAGGAAAATCACCCCTATATAAGGTATGACGGTAAAGGATAGGCCTACACCAATCAATGTAAGCAACCATGCAATCCAATAACGCTGTAAAACTAGTAACATACTGAGCCCTTATATCGACATTAACTATGCTTTGTGTAAAGCAGGCATTATGCCAAATAAAATCAATGCCAAACTTATTTGACCCAACTGAGAATTTTTTCTGCAACCTTATCTAACGGCATCACTTCTTCTGCCGCACCGATTTTGGTTGCTTCACCCGGCATTCCCCACACCACACTGGTTTTTTCATCCTGAGCAATGGTGTGAACGCCTATCTCTCTTAACTCCTTCAACCCTTGCGCACCATCTGCGCCCATTCCCGTCAGAATCACGCCAATCGCATTGGTTCCAACAGTTTGTAACACGCTTCTAAACATGACATCTACAGAAGGCTTATGGCGATTGACTGGTGGCCCATCATTGAGACGGCAAATATATTTCCCACCTTGTTTTTCAACAAGTAAATGGCGGTCACCAGGTGCAATATAGACCCAACCTGGCAGAATTTCCTGCCCATCTTCCGCTTGCACCACTCTCATTGCCGAAATCGTGTCCATACGGTTAGCAAATGGCAAACTGAATGCAGCCGGAATGTGCTGGGTAATAACGATTGGCGGCGTGTTTTCCGGCAAACGCATCAGTACTTCTTTAATAGCTTCGGTTCCGCCGGTTGACGCCCCTAAAGCAATAACCTGATGGGTTTTACCAAAACTCTTCGGAACTGGTTTAGCGGGAATGATCGCGTCAACATTCAACTTATCAGGCACTCTATCAGCCTTGGCAGCAGAATTGGGTTTAAACGCAGGCTTAGCATCTAGGTTCTGAACATAACGCTCATATTGTCTGATCAACTGTTCTTTGGAAACCTTTGCCGCGATTTTGACTTTACGGCGAATTTCCAACGAATAGGCTTCAAAAGTATGCTCCAAGTCGATTTTCGGTTTGGTGACAAAGTCCACCGCCCCTAAGTCCAATGCCTCAAACGTGATGTCAGCACCTTTTTCTGTCAAGGTAGAAACCATTACCACCGGCATAGGATGCAATCTCATCAGATTTTTTAAAAAGGTCACACCATCCATGCGCGGCATTTCAATATCCAGCGTCAACACATCTGGGCGAAGTGTTTTGACTTTTTCTCTTGCATCGTAAGGATCTGAAGCTGTACCAACCACTTCAATAAAAGGATCCGAATCGAGCATATCTGACAACATCTGTCTTACCAATGAAGAGTCGTCAACGACCAGCACTTTTACTTTTGACATACTTCCACCACCCTACTTTTCATTATTCTTATTCTCTTTTTTAGTCTCACTAGAGATTACTTATCCTGCTTTCTGGTTTAATCTTTTTTCTGGTAAATCGTTTTCCCAAGCAGTTCAAAGCGATCACAGACTTTGTATAATGATTCCGAGTGCCCTACAAACAAATACCCCTTCTCCCTTAACAAGTCTGCATAGCGATTAAACAATTTAGACTGTGTTTCTTTATCAAAATAAATCACAACGTTACGACAAAAGATGACATCTATCTGGTCTTTGATAGGCCATTCGTTCATAAGATTAATTTGCCCGAACTCAATAATAGATTGCAGATCAGGCTTCACTTTGACATAGCCATCATTACTACCTTTTCCTTTCATAAACCAGTTTTTCTTTCTGGCTTCAGAAACACCTTTGAGTCTATCGACTTTATACACTCCACTACTGGCCGTATTGACCACATTTGTATCCAAATCCGTGGCAATTACTTTTGCGTCCCAACCTGGAGGCACAACCTCTTTCAAAACAATGGCAATTGAATAAGGCTCTTCTCCCGTTGAGCAACCTGCAGACCAAACACGAATTTTTTTGGTCGACTGATTTTTCTGCAAGAGTTCGGGAATAACCGTTTCCGCCAAAAACTCGAAATGGTGATTCTCTCTAAAGAAAAATGTCAGGTTAGTCGTAATGGCGTTGATAAGATGGATGAATTCTGCTTCGCCTTGAGCTTCAACATAATTCAGATATTCATCGAATGAATCTTGCTGTAGAAAGCGTATACGCTTTGCCAGTCTGTTATAAACAAGGTTCTTTTTTGAGTCATTCAGGTCTATTCCTGCAAAGTTATAAACCAGATTTTTGACTCGTAAAAAATCTGTTTCTGTATATTCAAACTCTCTTTCCGAATTCATCTGCCACCTTTTTCCGAACTTTAATGCCTTCTGAAATCCACTCAGAATTTTCTTTTCGCGAGCACATCATCTATGATTAGATTATATAAAACAAATAGGCTTGAACCTAACTAAATTCTCTCGTTTCGATATGAAAACACTATGGCGATAACCCCTCCGAACAATCCCCCAGCTACTGACACTCTGTCTGCCCTCGCAAAACTAGGGGCTTCAGGCAAAGGATTGCAAATTTCAGTAGGCCAAACACTGGCGGCAACTGTGCTGAAAATAAGTAATGGGCAAGCCTTGCTGAACATCGCCGGACAAACCTTTGCGGCAAAAACATCTCCTGAAATGCCGCTACTTGAAGGCCAGCAACTACAAGCCAGAGTGATCCAAATCAAACCCAGTGTTGTACTGACTTTTTCAAACACACAGAACCAACCGGTTCCGGTAAATTCCGACAAGCTTCTACAACAGGTTCTTACCCAAATACTGCCAAATCAAACCTCTGTCTCTCAAGGCTTAAGCCAACTGGTTCAATTGACTCAAACTGGCGGATTACCAACCATCATCCAAACTTATCTGTTTAAATTATTCGATAGCCTCTTCAAACTATCCGATAAAGTCAAAGTTGAAGAGTTTAAAGCCGCTTTGCTCACTAGCGGACTTTTTCTGGAAAACAGCTTGACTAAAAATAAGAAACCCTATGCCAATGATTTTAAGGCGCACTTACTCAAATTACTGGACATCATTCGCAACGAGTCTTCCCAATCACCGGAACTTAAGTCTCTGGCAAAAACATTGAATCAGCTTTTAAACAAAGTCACACACCAACAAATTCAAGCGGTTGAAAATCCTAATGCATGGACGATTCAACTTCCTACCTCTCCTAACAACAACCCTTTAATTGAATTTCAACTTGATATCAGGAAAACCACAGGAGCACATAATACTATTTGGGAAACCATTATTTCTCTCGACGTAAGCGACATGGGCACGATGGTTGCTAAATGCACCATGCAAAACGAAGAGTTTGGGTTTCAGTTTTGGGCAGAAGAATCCGCACTGGCAAAACAGATTGAAGATAACTTAGATGGCTTCAGAGAACAGCTCAGACGGAACGGGCTGAGTGTAAAACACATACTCATGAATACGCAAAAGCCCGAGGCCAACCCTATGGCGACGAAAATTGCATTGATTGATATTAGAGTATAAAGCCTTTATCAAACTGGTTTAAATACTTCTTTCTACCCTGAAAACAACGACATACTTTTATCAAAGCATCAATTTGGAGATTAGAAGATGAAATATCGTATAAATTGGGCTAGACCTTTTGACACAAATCGGTTAACTTTTACCTATTAATGAAATGATTTCGGGTACTAAAGGTGGTCTATGAGCACAGAAGCTGAAAATAATTCTAGCCAGTATGAACCTTCAGATGGAAATGACGAACAAATTCTGAGCTTTGTTCTTGGTGGAGAAGAATATGGTGTAGATATCCTCCGTGTCCAAGAAATCAAAGACTGGGAAAAAACCACAAGTATTCCAAACTCTCCAGATTATGTCATGGGAGTCATCAACCTAAGGGGCGCAGTAGTTCCTGTTATCGACCTTCGTGTAAGATTCGGGCTGCCAAACGTCACTTATGACGACAGCACCGTTGTCATTATTCTTAGATCTAACGATGAAAACACCGGTACACAAAAAATTATTGGGATTGTTGTCGATGGTGTATCAGATGTACACACCTTAGATAGCAACATGATTCAAAGCGCACCGGATATCAATGGCTCCATCCATTCAGATTATGTGAAAGGGTTGGCAACAGTTGCCGAAAAAATGGTTATCGTCCTCAATGTTGATCAATTGATCACTCAAGGGGTGTTGGCAGCGATTAAAAAAAACTTGCGAATTGAAGAATAACGTTATAATTATTCTTAAATAATCTAAAAATTTTTTTGAGAGGAAAACAATGTCTAAAATTCTCGCAGTAGATGATTCTAAATCAATGCGTCAAATGGTAAGCATGTCTCTAAAATCTGCTGGCCATGATGTCACAGAAGCTGAAGATGGCGCTATGGCACTCGATATTGCGAAACGCGAACAATTCGATCTGGTTGTTACGGATATCAACATGCCAAACATGAATGGAATCGAGCTTATCCAGGCGTTGAGAGTTTTACCAAACTACAAGTTCACGCCGATTCTGTGTTTGACGACAGAATCTTCTGGCGATATGAAGCAAAAAGGTAAAGAAGCAGGTGCAACTGGTTGGATTGTTAAACCTTTCAGCCCAGAAAAACTGTTATCAGTTATTACACGCGTTCTATAAGCGCATCACCTTTTTTCAGAACCGGAGAAGAACGTCATGAGCGAAACCACAATCACTCTTCCAGAAAGCCTGACGATTCACCATATAGAAGGTCAACTTGGTGACTTAAGACTGGCCTTCCAGTCCGATGCTGAAACTTTCAATCTGGAAGGTTCAAAAGTTGAAAACATTGACACCTCAGGATTGCAACTATTGCTAGCACTTATTAAAAGTGCACAAGCCGGTAATAAAACAATCCAATGGACAGCTCCATCAGAACAATTAACCACCAGCGCAAGCAAACTTGGCTTGAGCGAAAAGTTAATGCTTTCCTAAAATTTTCCGGGCTTCTATCAAAAATTAATGACGCTGCAATGAATCCAAAGCGGCAAAACTCACCAAGCACTACCTTTCAAAACCACTAAAGGAACGCTGGTTTGGAAAAAATTACACTCGATAAGTCAGTCGCTATTTCTCTTGAATATGATGGTGAGGGCGCACCAACAGTGTCTGCGAAAGGTTACGGGTATGTTGCAGAAGAAATCATCCAGATAGCAAAGGAAAATGATATTCCTATCACTTCGGATGAAAATTTGGCGGCGCTTCTTTCTCAGGTAGAGCTAGATAGTGAAATCCCGGAATCGCTTTATGAAGCCGTGGTTCAAGTCTTGATTTTTGCCTATCAAATTTCAGGCAAACACCCCGAACTTAAACCTTGAACATGCTATCAACGTCCACTAGGATGATAACGTTGCCGTTAAAGTGTGCGATGCCTTGAAGATACCTTGAAGCACCCTCTTTAGTGGCTGACATCGACTCGAATTGTTTTTCAGGAATATCTTTTACTTCCAGAACGCAATCAACCAACATTCCAACGATATTATCGTCATCAAGCTCAACAATAATGATTCGCGATAGATCGTCAACTGCTTTAGGAGAAATACCATAGGACAGGCGAGTATCAACGACGGTCACAATGACACCGCGGACGTTAATAACCCCTAAAACATTGTAGTCAGAACCCTCAACTTTACGGATAGACCCGACTCTCAAGACTTCACGTATTTTTTTAACATTGATGCCATAAATCTCGGAATCCAACTCAAATAACACACAACGAATGCTTGGCCCAGAATACTTCTCCTGATCCTCTTCATTCATAAGCGCTAGATCAACGTCTTTGTTTTTGTTTGCTGCTACTAAAGCCATGTGTTTCCTTCCTTAATATTGAAAACGTTGAATGACACCTGGTAAATCCAGAATCAAAGCAATATTTCCATTACCTGTGATGGTAGCTCCGGCATAGCCTTCGATATGCTTCATCATTACACCCAGCGGCTTAATAACCACTTCTTCCTGACCATTTACCTGATCAACGACAAATCCTGCTCGCTGATTACCAATAGAGACGATAATTACTTTATCTCCGTCATAAGTGGTCTTATCACACTCAGGCGAAAGCCATTCGGAAAGAAAAATCAGCGGAATACTCTTCTCACGCAGGCGAACCATCATTTGACCATCAATTTTATTCGTTTGATCAGAATCAAAATCGAAAATTTCTTGAACACTCGTTAGTGGAATTGCATAACTGTCTTCACCGAAAGAAACCATCAATGTCGGCAAGATAGCCAATGTCAAAGGTACACGAATATTAATCTGTGTTCCTTTCCCCAAAACAGAATGGATATCAATACTACCGTTCAGCTTGGTAATCATGTTTTTTACAACATCCATACCAACACCACGACCAGAAATATCACTAATCGTTTCAGCAGTCGAAAATCCTGCCGACATGATTAACTCGAACGCTGCCTTGTCATCTAGCTGGTTTGCACTGACTTCATCCATCATGCCTTTTTCGACAGCTTTGCGTCTCAAAACATCAGGATCCATCCCTTTCCCGTCATCGGTAATTGATAGAAGAATGTGATCCCCTTCTTGTTCTGCGGCAAGAATGACCGTGCCCTTTCTCGGTTTATTGGCGTTTTCACGTTCACTTGGCATTTCAATACCATGGTCAACAGAGTTTCTTACCAAGTGAACCAATGGATCCGCTAGCGCTTCTACAAGGTTTTTATCAAGGTCTGTCTCTTCACCTTGCAATTCAAGCTCAATCTCTTTACCAAGCTTTCTGGCCAAATCTCTTACAACGCGAGGGAAGCGACCAAATACTTTCTTAACTGGTTGCATACGAGTCTTCATGACTGATGTTTGCAAGTCAGTAGTTACGTGATCCAAATTACCAACGGCATTCGAAAGCTCTTCTTGCGCATCTTCTAAAGATTTTAAGGTCAACAGACGGTTACGGACAAGCACCAACTCACCAACCAAGTTCATGATCTCATCCAAGCGGCGTGTATCGACACGCACAGTAGATTCAGCAGCAGCTTTTGAAGGCTTATCCTCACCTTTGTCACCATCACTGTCTTTAGCAGCAGGTTTAGGAGCCGGAGCTGGTTGTGGCGCTGGCGCAGCGACTTTAGGTTCTACAGCAGACTTTGGTGGTTCAGCAGGAGCAGAAGGTTCATCTACCCCTAACATATCTCTTTGATTCAACAGTGCTTCAAATTCGTCGTCGGTAATATCCCCATCAGGGTCAACCCCTTCTTCTAATTGAAGTTTTACGCCGGCAACAGAAGTTGTTCCTGGCTCATCAGCAGATACGGAAAGCGCATCACGTTGATTAAGCAGTGCTTCAAATTCATCATCACTAATATCGCCATCGGGATCAACGCCTTCTGGAAGCTGAAGCTTAACTTCAGGCTGCGAAGGGGCAACTTCCGCCTCTGGTGTGGCAATTTCTTCCTCATGAGTTGCGCCAGCTGCCTGACCACGCCACAAAGCATCTAATTCGGAAAGCAATCCTGTATCTGCTTCGTCAAGTTCACGAGCACCATCTCTCAATTTTTCGATATAGTCTGAAATAACGTCAAAAGCGCGCATGATAACGTCACTAGCAACATCATCATAGGCTACTTCATCATTTCGGATTTTGTCAAAGACGTTCTCAGCTCTGTGACACACTTCAACCAAAGGCGTAACGCCTAGGAAGCCTGCGCCCCCTTTAATGGTATGAAACCCCCTAAAAATGGCGTTCAGCAAATCAGAGTCTGTCGGTGAATTGGCCAGATCGGTTAATTGCTCATCTAGCTGCTCTACCAGCTCTGATGCTTCAATTAAAAAATCCTGTAAAATTTCTTCATCCACAATTCATACCTCGTCTAGGTGCCTGTCAACATAGTGACTTATTTTCTTGATAATTAAATCTAGAAAACCTTAAGCAACGAGCATGCCAGCCCAAATTACAATCCAAGTTCACCAAGCAGGTCATCCACATCGTCTTGAGAAGAAACAGAATCTTTCTTGCTGGACTTGGTCACGTTAGGGCCAACTCCCTTCATTTCATCCTCGTGACGCTGCTCATCCGTCGCTTCAAGCCCTGCGACATTGTCCAAATCAACACCAGCCTTAACAATAAGCTCATTTAAGTTTTTTTCTAGACTGGTCACTAAATCAACTATGCGATTCAACACCTGTCCGGTTAAGTCTTGAAAGGATTGGGCAACCATGATATCTGTCATCTGGGTTTGTATGGTCGACAAGGTTGCCAACACGGATTCATCGGTTATTTGTGATTCCAAAGTTTCCAGTTTTCCCAGCACCGATTCGGCTGCTTCGAGTGTTTTGTTACTGGCTTCTTCCGTGGCTTCAATAACATATTTCAGTCTTTCCGAGGCATCCGGCAAATCATGCTTTGTGTGCTTTAGAATGATGGTGTCGTTGCCAAAACTTTCTAGAGATTTATGCAAGCCTGCGGAGAGTTCTTTTACTTCATTGACCAGACTTTCATTTTTCATTTTTACCAATTCATCAATAATGGATGCGGCTTCTTGATAATTTTTGTCTTTAATCGACTTTAACAAAGACTCCACTTGAGCAACACTGATGTTTTCCATTTTTTCCCCTCTTTGCTAAAAAAAAAGCCTTATATAAATTAAGTTATATAAGGCTTTTAATATTATATTTTTATGATCTTCCGTTAGCCGGCATTAGCTTTTTTACGTTCTTCAACTCGCTCAAAAATCTTCTGAATTTTTGCATTCAAAGTCGCGGCAGTAAATGGCTTAACGATGTAACCATCCACTCCTGCTTCAGCCGCTTCAAGGATTTGGCTTCTTTTCGCTTCCGCAGTAATCAATAGGAATGGCGTATCTTTCAGTTTTGCGTCCGCACGAACATGTCTTAGCAAATCAATACCAGTCATTTGAGGCATATTCCAATCACTTACGATGAAATCATACTTTCCCGTTTGAATCATCGGCCAAGCATTAGCGCCATCATCTGCTTCATCGAACTTACTAAAGCCTAGTTCTTTCAGCAGATTTTTAACAATTCTTCTCATCGTAGAAAAATCATCTACCACCAAGATGTTCATATTTCTATCAATTTGCATCGTTTATTCCTTCAGTTTAATACTGATATTCCTTTAATTCTAAATCCAATCATCTAAGCGTGCTTTAAGACGCTTTATCGCTTGGCTGTGAATCTGACTTACACGAGATTCACTTACATCCAAGACTTCACCAATTTCTTTTAGATTCAACTCTTCATCGTAGTAAAGAGCCATCACCAGTTTTTCTTTTTCAGGCAGATTTGCAATTTCTTGCGACAGCGCCTTATGAAACCCTTCTTCGGAAATCTCCGCCAACTGAGATTTCATTTGTCCAACCATTCTGTCTTCAGAAAGCTCATCATGATCGGGTTCATCAATGGACAGCAATTGTACCGAATTCGTGTCCTGAAGAATATGGTAATAATCATCTAAACTTATTTGCATTTCTTCAGCGATTTCAGGGTCTTTGGCTTCCCGTCCTTGCTTTGCCTCGATTTTAGCAATCGCGTCTGATACTTCTCGAGACTTACGGTAAACGGACCTCGGTGTCCAGTCTCCGCGGCGAATTTCATCCAACATCGCCCCACGAATTCTAATGCCTGCATAAGTTTCAAAGCTAGCACCCTGACTAGCATCAAACTTTTGCGCTGCTTCAATCAGTCCAACAACGCCAGACTGAATCAAATCATCTACCATTACACTATCAGGCAAACGACCTTTTAAATGATAAGCAATTCTATTGACAAGCGGCAAAAACTCTTCAATATCAATCGGTTGCCCTGATTGCTTTTGAATATTTGCATAAATTTGCGTGCCTGTCATGAATTAACCCAATCCTTGATTAACTATTTTGCGATTGAAACAATCGCTCGACAAAAAACTGCAAATACCCAGTGATTCCCGTTGGTATCGGCCAGTTGTTTATTTCTGCCGCAATCTTTCTAAACGCTTTTGCCGACTCACTATTCGGCTTGGAAATCGTTACAGGTGTTTGGCGTTGAATCGCTTCTCTCAAATCATGATCGAAAGGAACGGTCCCTAAATAATCAATGTAAACATCTAAGAACTGCTCGCATACCTTTGAGAATTTATCATAAAGCATTAAGCCATGCTTCTCAGTGCGAACCATATTCGCCAGCAACTTGAACTTTGTTAGATTATATTCTTTACTTAATACTTTTATCAACGCGTAAGCATCCGTCATAGACGCTGGCTCATCATTTACAACCACAATTACGTCTTGAGACGCTCTACAAAAGCTTACAACGCTATCTGCAATACCAGCAGCTGTATCAATAACCAAAACATCTAAAAAACCGTCAATCTCAGAAAATGCGTTGATAATCCCTGCGTTCTCAGCTGTCGATAACTGAGCCATGCGTTTAACACCAGATGCTGCCGGAATGACTTTAATTCCGCCTGGAGCATCCACCATTACTTCACGCAACGTTTTTTCCCCATCTAGCACATGTGCGAGGTTATATTTGGTTTGCAGCCCCAACATGATATCGACATTCGCCAACCCCATATCCGCATCCATCAATAGGACGCGATTGCCTAGCTGAGCTAGTGAAACAGAGAGGTTAACAGACACATTCGTTTTACCGACACCACCTTTACCACTTGCGACTGCAAGCACTCTAACCGGTTTTGGAGGCCTCCCCGAAGTTTTTTTCGGAGCGCTTTCTTCACTTACCGGAGTGCTGGCTTGGCTGGATTGCATGGCTCTTAAACCTGCTGCTTGATCATTGTGCATCTGAAATATCCTTACCCATTCCTAAACGAAATGCCACTTCTTCTTCATTTACTGATTTTTGCTGTCCTAAGACCATGGCTTTATCAACTAAATCTCTTATTCTTACCGGCTCCAAATCTTCTGGAACTCTCTGGCCATTCGACACATAAGCTGGTGGCAACTTATTTTCGATCAACACCGTCAAAATATTACCCAACTGGGTTGCCTCATCCAACTTCGTCAAGATACAACCTTTTAAACCAACTTTGCCGAAAGCGCTAACAATGTCTTTCATGACACTCAACTGGGTTGCTGCAGACATCACTAAATAATTTCGTATCGTCTCCAATCCCATTTTTGTTTTAGTGGGCTGCTGCTCAATTTGCGAGTCTTTCTGGCTGAGGCCAGCCGTATCAATCAATATCAGTTTTTTACTGGTCAACGATGCTAGTAAATTTAACAGTTCGCCTTCTGAAGCTGCGACATAAACAGGAACACCCAGCAAATCTGCAAACGTCTTAAGTTGAGCTTGTGCGCCTATTTTATAACAATCCGTCGTAATCAATGCTAATTGGCTAGGACTGTTTCTCATCACAAAGCGACTTGCCATTTTTGCGATGGTGGTGGTTTTCCCGACTCCGGTGGGGCCTACCAAAGCTACCACACCACCCATGTCAACAACATCCCCCATACCCGTTGGAATACGTCTTTCCAACTCGACCAAAACTTCAGCCCAAGAGCTCTCATTGAGACTTTCCAGCCCATCAACCAGCTCTTGTGCTAAATCCCAACCAATACCAAGTTGAACCAAACGCTTCAGCAACCGGACTTTTTCTGGCTCCATTTTTTCCGAATGATTCCAAGCCAGTCCAGCCAGTTGGTCTTTTAACATGGTTTTGACAGCCTGGAGCTCCGCTGCCATTTTTTGTATTTCTTGGTTTTCTTTGCCAAACCCTTGCCCGCCTTGATGGCTCAACTCCGGCGAAGTAAAACTCGCTCTCGCTCCCTGTTGAATGGGAGCTTCTTGCTTGATTGACGATTCCGGGTCAATCGCGGCAACAATTTCAACGCCTTCATCCGTATTACGCGTTGACATTATGACAGCATCGTCTCCTAATTCTTCACGAACCAGCGCCATCACTTGTCGCATATTTGGTCCCAGATAACGTTTAAGCTTCATCTAGCCTCCCTGCCCCACATTTGCAACCACGCTTATCTGACGGTTTTCCGGCACTTCGGAATATGCCAAAATATTTAAGCTAGGTAAACTAAACTTAAACAGTCTAGCTAACTGTGCTCGAATCTGCGGTGCAACCAGTAGCACGGCCGCCTGGCCTTCCATTTCGACCTTTTGCGATTCTTCTTTCAAAGTATTATGCAATCTTTCTGCCAAGCCAGGTTCAATCGCTAATTGCCCTTCTGGAGAGCCCTGAGATGCCTGTAGCAACAACTGTTCCAAACTCGGATCCAATGTAATGACTTTCAACTCACCTTCCGGTCCTACTAGGTTTTGAATAATCGAACGACCTAACGCGGCACGCACCTGTATCGTCAACAAACTGGGGTCTTGAATTTTAGCCGCGCTTTCTGTCAAAGTTTCCAAAATCGTTCTCAAGTCTTTAATAGAGACTTTCTCTTCCAGAAGGTTCTGCAAAACTTTTACTACAACCGATAATGGCAATTTATCTGGAATCAGTTCACTCACCAACTTAGGTGAAGATTCTTTGAGTTTATCCAAAAGCTTCTGTGTTTCATCATACCCTAGCAACTCCGCTGCATAGTCTTGAATTACTTGGCTGATATGCGTCGCCACAACCGTACTTGAATCTACCACAGTATAACCCAGTGCTTGCGCTTGCTCCCTATCCGATGGAGAAATCCAAACCGCATCCAAACCAAATGTCGGGTCTTTTGTCGGTGTCCCTTGAATCTCGCCAAAAACTTGTCCAGGGTTAATTGCTAGCTCTTTATCTGGGAAAACTTCGCCTTCTCCAGCGGAGACCCCTAATAGCATAATTTTATAATTGTTCGGCGTAAGATCCAGATTATCGCGAATATGGACAGGTGGAACCAAAAAACCAAGTTCTTGAGATACTTTTCGTCTAACACCTTTGACGCGTTCCAAAAGTTGTCCATTTTGAGCTTGATCCACCATTGGAATCAAACGATAACCAACTTCAAGACCCAGCACATCAACTGCCTGCACATCATCCCAGCTCAACTCAGATGCTTGCTCCGGCGTTTCAGACTCACTTTCATTCAACAACTCTTCAACAGGAGGCGTTTCCAGTTGTTTCTTGTGAATTAAATAGGCGCCCACACCTGAAATCGCTGCAAAGGATAAAAAGGCGATATTTGGCATTCCTGGAACCAAACCTAGAACACCAACGATACCCGCACTCATGCCTAACGCCTTTGGATTGGCAAACATCTGCAGTTGTACTTGCTGGGACATATCTTTCTTTTCGCCTGACACACGGGTAACGATAATCGCCGTCGCGGTAGACAGTAACAACGAAGGAATTTGTGCGACCAAACCATCCCCTAACGTCAAAATCGTGTAGACATGGGTTGCATCGCTGAATGACATATCATGCTGACCAACACCAATTGCAAAACCGCCCAGTAAGTTGATAAATAGAATGATAATCCCTGCGATCGCATCCCCTCTTACAAACTTACTAGCACCATCCATTGAGCCATAGAAATCGGCTTCTGTCGCAATTTCAAAACGGCGCTCCTGCGCCTGTTCCTGTGTGATTAAACCTGCATTCAAATCAGCGTCAATCGCCATTTGTTTACCTGGCATGGAGTCTAGCGTAAAACGTGCGCTTACTTCAGCAACCCTACCGGCACCCTTGGTGATAACCACAAAGTTAATAACCACAAGAATCGCAAAGACCACCAAACCAACGGCATAGTTACCGCCGATAACAAACTCACCGAAAGACTCGATTACATAACCAGCTGAAGCGCCACCATTGTGACCTTCCAACAAGATGACACGTGTGGATGCAATGTTCAAAGACAGCCTAAACAAAGTCGTCAACAAGATTATGGTTGGGAAAATTGAAAATTCGATTGGTCGCTTGGCATACAAGGTCACCATCAAAACGACAAGTGATAAAGCAATATTGAAAGTGAAGAAAACATCCAACAAGAACGGCGGTAGCGGCACAACAACCATTGCCAAAAGTGCCAGAATAGCGACAGGTATCCCTAATCCATTTTTGAATGATTGTTTTATCTGATTGAGCAGCTGAGTAAAATTCATCTAATGGTTATTCTTCTAATTCTCGTTCTCTACTCTCTGAGGATTGCTCAGTTTTCATTCCTTCGGGAATAGGTAAAGTCTCAAAATCCATTTCTTGCGGCATTCGACCATCTCTTAGCTGATAGACATAAGCCAACACCGCTGCAACCGCTTTAAATAAGTCATAAGGAATCGGTCGCTCAACTTCTGCATTATAGTATAAAGCACGAGCTAAAGGAGGCGCTTCTACTAATGGAATATTGTGTTCAGTTGCCAGTGTCCTAATTTGCGAGGCCATAAAGTCAGCCCCCATTGCCAACACCATCGGTTCTTGCATCGCATCGGGGTCATACTTCAATGCAACAGCAAAGTGTGTCGGGTTGGTAATAACCACATCCGCCTCCGGAACACGCTGCATCATACGTTTCTGAGACATTTCCCTTTGTAACTGACGAATGCGTCCCTTAACTTCTGGACTTCCTTCCTGTTGTTTATATTCGTCTTTCACTTCTTGTTTAGTCATTTTCAGCTGTTTGATATGCTGATACATCTGAAAAGGGACATCAATGGCTGCAATGATTATGAGTGAAAGACTGACGAAAATGAAAGCTTCGAGCACCAGTTTCGCCGAATGTTCCATGGCGATCTTGAGTGGCTCCAACCCGATAGAAACCACTTCATGATAAGTATGCCATAGGAAATAAGCGGCTACTGCAGAAACCAATGTGAACTTCAATAACGCTTTGATTAACTCGACCAAAGCATTCATCGAAAACATCCGTTTAATGCCGCTAATGGGATTCAGCTTGCTCAATTTAGGCGCCAATGAATGGGTACTGAAATTCCAGCCACCTAGCAACATGGGCGAAACAATCGCTACCAGCATCATTAACGTCAAGAAAGGCAATGACATATAGATTGATTCTAAAGCCATGCCAAGAATACGATTGGTGAGTAACCCAATGTCATAGGCATGAGCTCGGTCCAGCTGAAACCCTTGTATCATGATTTCTTCAAATCGAACCACCATAAAATGACCGAAAAAATACAAAAACAAAGCAGCAGACAAGGTCATCAACAGTGTTGATAACTCTCTTGATCTCGGAACCTGACCTTTCTCTCTAGCTTCCCGGAGCTTTTTATCGGAGGGGTCTTCCGTTTTTTCTGTGCCGTCTTCGTTCTCAGCCATCCAAAACCCTTAAGTAACTCTCTACTTGCTCAGCGCTAAACTTTCAATCAAATCGTGTGCCGCCACCATCAAGCTTTGCATAGTAGGCTGCAACAAAGGCGTGATGAAAATCAACATAATCAACCCTGCCAATAGCGTAATTGGAAAACCAACCGCAAAAATATTCAGTGCAGGTGCCGCACGCGCTACCACACCAAAAGAAATATTCACTAGCAACAATGCGGTTACCAACGGTAGCGCTAATAACACACCGGATTCAAACATGGTGCTACCAAAACCATAAATTTGTTTCAGGCTCATGGAATCAAAAAAATGCAGCCCGACAGGCATCGTTTGAAAGCTGTCCAGCACCATTTTAAAAATCAAAACATGACCATTCATCAACAAGAATAACAGAGTGGCGACAATTGTAAAATAACGCCCGATAATGGGGGTATTAACGCCAGTTGAAGGGTCAACCATGGTCGCCATTGCCAGCCCCATCGCCATTGAAATCAAGTGACCGGCAATAACAAATGCTTGGAAAATAACGGCAAAAATCAGGCCGATTGCCAACCCGATGCCGAATTGCTGAACAATCAACAACACACCATGCCAGGTAAAAGGGTCAATGGGAGCCGGTAACGGCAAAGAAGGTGCGACCGCCAAAGTGATAAAGACAGCCAGCATCAAGCGGACATTAACGGAAACGTAACTTGCAGAAAATAACGGCATAAGCATAAGCATGCCGGTAATACGGACAAATGGCCAGAAATACAGCCCTAGTAGGCGCAGAAAATCATCATAGTTAAACGTCAGCATAGCGCTAACCAATCAATGCGGGGATGTTTTGGAAAAGCTCTTTAGTAAAAGAAATCAATGTCGTCAGCATCCATGGACCGCCAATCACCAGAACCACACCTACTGCTGCAACCTTAGGGATAAAGCTCAACGTCATTTCGTTGATTTGGGTTGCGGCCTGAAACATACCGACCAACAAACCGACAGCCAACGCCGGCAATAATAGTGGCACCGAGAGCATCGCAACCACTTCCAACATTCTTTGACCTAGCGTCAATACAAATTCAGGTGTCATCAAGTACCTCCTGCAACGACAAAACTGTTCGCCAAAGTTCCCATAATCAAAGCCCATCCATCGATCAAAACAAACAGCATGATCTTAAAGGGCAACGAGATAATCATCGGTGACAACATCATCATCCCCATTGCCATCAACAACGTCGCGACCACCAAATCTATGATCAAGAAAGGAATAAAAATCATAAATCCTATTTGAAACGCCGTTTTCAACTCACTGGTCATGAATGCCGGAATCAGAACTTTAAAAGGAACTGTTTGCGGATCATTCAACTCGACATCCGCCATTTGGGCAAACATACCTAGATCCGACTCCCGCGTCTGCTCAATCATAAATTGATGCAATGGCTTAGCGCCAATATCAATCGCTTCTTTGAACTTGATTTGCTCATTCAAATACGGTGTTACCGCATCTTTATAAATCTTATCAAGTACTGGAGACATGATAAACAAGGTTAAAAACAAGGCTAACCCAATCAACACTTGGTTAGAAGGTGTTGACTGAACGCCAAGCGCCTGTCTCAATAATGCAAGCACCACGATAATTCTCAAGAAGGATGTCATTGCAATCAACGCTGCCGGTAACAAGGTCAACCCTGTCATCAACAATAGAATTTGGATCGTTAAGGTGTAATCTTGATTGCCTTGTGCATCCGTTTGAACGGTAAAGGCTGGAATACCGGGATCGGCACCGGCAATCATCGGAAAGAAAAGTGTAAAAACAAACAGTAAGAAAGGTAATCGTTTAGTCATTTTCCGGCTTTTTTCTATTGGCTAGGGCTTCTTGAAGCCGTTGGGCAAAGGCGCTATTCATCGGAACCGACTCTTGTACTTCAATCGGCTCTTTCAACTCATGTAGCAGCGAGATACGGCTTGAAGTGACGCCAATCAATAATTGTTCTTGACCAACTTGTAGCAGCAAGATTCGCTCTCTCTGTCCAACCGCCATATTACCAAGTACCCGCATATCCTTGCTAACCAAGCCATTGACTTTCCCTAAACGCTTCAGCATCCATGCACCTGCAAAGATAACCAAAATAATAAATGCAAGAGATACGAGAATTTGACCGAAATAGCTTGTCGGTTCAATGCCTTTGGATAGCGTTGTCGGCTCGGGTACTGCGGCATAAACATTTGCCGAAAACCATGCAAAAGCAAACACCCCAACCTGGCAGATTTTTCTTACAAAAACAATGATTAATCGATTCATAGATTGCATTGTATTAAATCTTATCGAAAAGTGTAAGCGGAATCCTTCAGAGATATTTTCAATGAAACGCATTCATCGACTTTCAGCAACGACAAATGCAATCGCGTAGTGCTTTTCATCACTGATACTGATTGACCAGTCGGTTATGTGACGTGACTCAGAAAGTGCAAGTGTTTTGCCATGCAAATGGACTTGTGGTTGACCTAGGTCAGTATGACCGACCGTCATTTCGGAAAAGCAAACGCCTTGCGTGAACCCTGTGCCCAAAGCCTTAGCAATGGCTTCTTTTGCTGCCCAGCGTTTTGAAAGATATACCGCAGGATGCATCTGATCTACAAACTCTTTCATTTCGATTTTGGACAAAATTCTACGGGCAAATGACTCCCCTCTTTTGTCTAACAAAGAGGAGATTCTTTCGATTTCAACAATATCCGTTCCGATTCCGATAATCATCTTACTGTCAAGCCGCCCTTAACCTAGATAAGATTGTTTACGGCTTTCCACCATGATGCGTTTCATCTCTCTCACCGCTTCAGGCAAACCGGAGAACATCGCCTGAGCAATGATTGCATGACCGATATTCAATTCTTCAATATCTTGTATTGCGGCAATCGCTTGCACATTATGATAATGCAACCCGTGCCCGGCATTTACCACCAAGCCTAAAGACTTTGCCAAAGCCGTCGCTTGTTTGATGCGTTCCAACTCAGTAGCAATCTCAGCTGGATCAGTCAACTCGGCATAAGTACCGGTATGGATTTCTATCACAGGAGCACCAACGGCTTTTGCCGCACGGATTTGAGTTTCATCAGCATCAATGAACAAGGAAACACGTGTTTTATTGGCCGCTAATTTCCCACACACTTCTGTCAGCCATGGTTGCTGAGAAGCGACATCCAGCCCGCCTTCTGTTGTCAATTCTTCGCGCTTTTCCGGCACCAAACAAACATCTGCAGGACAGTATTGCAGTGCGATAGCGACCATCTCTGGTGTAGCCGCCATCTCTAAATTTACTTTGGTTTGTCGAGACTCACTGATACGCCTTACATCATCATCTTGGATATGGCGACGATCTTCCCTCAAGTGAAGTGTGATGCTGTCCGCACCCGCCATCTCTGCATCCAACGCCGCTTTGACAGGATCCGGGTAACGAGTTCCTCTCGCCTGACGAACCGTTGCCACATGATCGATGTTCAATCCCAAATAAATCGGATTCATTTCTATTCCTTCTTACCTCAGTGTAGACCTATTTTGTTCACCTAATTCCCCTGAAATAACGCACGGGTTTGGATAGGTTTATTTCCCAGGTAATAGGCCAATACCTGTCTGAAAAATTGTTTGATGGCATTCGCACAGTCAGGGGAATAATCTTCCGCCAAAAACCGCAAAATGCATCGTCCCGAAATTGTCGCCCCCTGAACTTCAATCAACCCAGAAAGCTCTACAAAACCGATTTCCGGGACAAATTTATACTGTTTGTCCTCGTCAATCGCCTTACCCGCAGCATCGCTGGACAAGTCAAAGCCATAGCCCAAGTCGTTCAGCAGTTGAAACTCGAATTGTCGTAATACCCACGCCTGTTCATTTCGGTCTTGCGCTCTTGCCAAACCAAGCAAAGCTTGCTGATAATCTTCAAAAATGGATTCAGAGGTCACACGAGGATAAAGCAGACGATACAACAGCTCATTCAGGTATAACCCACAAATATTGGCATCGCCAACTAACGGGAACCTTACTGAGGCTGGTTCCAACAATCTGAGATTAACCAAATCGGATTGATGCACTGAACGCTCTGCCCAACTGATATTAAGACTTTGAAATGGCTGCAACCAAGCTTGCTTAACTCGACTAGACTTAGAGTTACTACGAACCCCTTTCACAACCGCGTTTTGGCGTCCTTTTTCGGCAGTTAAAAAAGTGACCAACAAGCTGGTTTCGCGATAAGGTCTTTTGTGCAATACATAGGCTTGCTGCTGTATCTCTAAAGCCAAAGCCTATCCTCTCAGCTATCAATTGATTTCGTCGGTATAACCTAAACTCGCCAGAGCGCGATCGTCATCTGCCCAATTTTCTTTGACCTTCACCCACAACTCAAGGTGAACGCGACTATCCATCATCTTCATCAAATCCTTACGAGCTTGAATACCGACCTGTTTGATCAGCTGTCCTTGCTTACCGATAACGATTTGCTTTTGTCCCGGCCTCTCAACCAGAATCAATGCATGAATTACCCAGCGACCTTCTTCTTCATCAAACTTGAATTGCTCAATCTCGACAGTCACGCCATAAGGTACTTCGTCACCCAGTGTACGCATCAGCTTTTCACGGACAATTTCCGATGCAAGGAAGCGCGAAGAACGGTCCGTAATGTAATCTTCAGGAAAAATAGCAGGCTGGTTTGGTAAATGCTTCAAGACTTCTGTTTCAATCAAATCTATACCGGATTTTTTGTAGGCAGAAACAGGAATAACCTCATCAAAATCAATCTTTTCCGCGATCTTTTGCAGATAGGGTAGCAACACTTCTTTCTGCTGCATCTTGTCGATTTTATTCACTAAGACAATCACAGGAATATCTAGGTTCTGGCACTTCTGCGCTACCGCTTGATCTTCCTGAGTCCAACGTCCAGCTTCGACAACGAACAACACCACATCAACATCTGCGAATGCACTGTTTGCCGCACGATTCATATAACGATTGATCGATTTTTGCCCACCCAAATGCATACCCGGCGTATCGACAAAAACGATTTGATAATTTTCAGTTGAGTGGATACCGTGAATTCGGTGTCGCGTTGTTTGGGGTTTAGGAGAAGTGATACTTAGCTTTTGCCCTAAAAGGGTATTCATCAAAGTCGACTTACCGACATTAGGGCGACCGATTACAGCAACGAAACCGGCTTTAAAATCCTTTTCATCACTCATGATTGATTCTCCAGAACGTCAAGAGCCTGTTCTGCGGCAAGCTGTTCCGCTTTTCTTCTATTGGTGGCTGTCGCTTCAAACTTTCGGTTTAACTGCGCAACATAACAACTAACGATAAACTCTTGTGCATGAGCAGGGCCATTCACACTGATAACGCTATACTCAGGCAACTGCTGATGATGAGATTGCAAAAACTCTTGTAGACGCGTTTTCGGGTCTTTACCGACTTTTTCCGGCTCAAGTTCTTCCAAACGTTTTTTGTACAATCTCGACACCAGATCTCGACAAGGCTCCAAACCACCGTCTTCATAAACCGATGCAATAATCGCCTCGACAGCATCCGCAATAATGGATTCTCGACGATAACCGCCACTTTTCAGCTCACCCGGCCCTAGCATCAAATACTCAGACAACTGGTACTCTTTTCCGATTTTGGCGAGCGTCTCTCCTTTAACCAAAAAGGCGCGAATTCGACTCAAGTCACCCTCGGAAATTTTTTCGAACTGGTGAAAAAGCGCATCGGCAATCATGAAGTTTACCAAGCTATCTCCTAGAAACTCCAAGCGCTCGTTATTTTTGGCTCCAACGCTACGGTGCGTCAATGCTTTTTCAAGATAACCCATATCTTGATAGTCGTAACCCAGTGCTTTAGCAAGTCTTTTTAACTTTGCCTGCTTTTCGCGTTCAGACATTGTTAATCAATCCCTTTCCCAATTCGTCCAAAGTGAATACCATCATCCCAGTTCATCCAAATACCAAACGCTTTGCCTTTGATATTTTGCTCTGGGACAAAGCCCCAGAATCGACTGTCATTGGAATAATCTCGGTTATCACCCATCATGAAATAATGCCCTGGCGGCACGGTAACTGTTTGCATGTCTTGGCTATATTTATCTTTATCCAATAGGATCATATGCTTCCTACCGGATGGGAAAGTTTCCTGAACTTCCGAAGTGCCTGTCATGTTAGCGCCTGAATCATGGCCTTTATAGGTCTCCACAAATTTTTGTTTCAGAGGCTCACCATTCACAAAAACCGTACGACCAATATAGGTAATCTTGTCACCCGGCAGACCAATCACGCGTTTGATGTAGTCAACATCAGGGTCTTTTGGATATTTAAACACCACCACGTCACCACGTTTCGGTTCACCAATCGGTACAATTTTGGTTTGCGTGACTGGCAACTTCAACCCATAGGCAAACTTGTTCACGACGATGAAATCACCGATTTCTAGAGTAGGATACATAGAACCGGACGGAATTCTGAAAGGCTCTACAACGAAAGAGCGTAAAACTAAAACCACTAAAAAGACTGGAAATAAAGAACGAGAGTATTCAACGATTAATGGTTCACTTTCGGTCGTGACCGAACGATCACGCTTTGGTTTCCAAACCAACTTATCGACATAGGCAATCGCCCCCGTTATAGCCGTTGCGATGACCAGTATCAGTTCAAAACTCATCTATTCTGTCCTTAATCTTCCGAAGTATTCAATACAGCTAAAAACGCTTCCTGCGGCAGTTCGACACTACCGATGGCTTTCATGCGTTTTTTCCCCTCTTTTTGCTTCTGCAGCAATTTTTTCTTACGTGAGACATCTCCACCATAACACTTAGCGGTTACGTTCTTTCTCAACGCCTTAACGTTTGTTCTGCCGATGATTTTAGCACCAATAGCGGCCTGAATGGCAACATCAAACATTTGACGAGGAATAATGTCTTTCAGCTTCTCAATCAACACTTTCCCACGTTGCACCGCCGTTGAACGGTGAACAATCACAGCAAGCGCGTCCACCCCTTCACCATTGATCATGAATTCCAACTTCACCAAGTCATCCGCCTGGAAACGTTTGAACTCATAATCCATTGACGCATAGCCTCGACTGGTCGATTTCAGGCGGTCAAAGAAATCCAACACCACTTCATTCAGCGGCATTTCATAGTTAAGAGATACCTGGTTCCCTGCGTACTGCATATTCTTTTGAATACCACGCTTTTCCAAACACAGCTTCATGACCGCACCTACATATTCATTCGGCACCAAGATATTCGCCTGGATAATAGGCTCACGAATCTCATCGATACTCGATACTTCCGGCAAACTCGACGGGTTATCGACCTTAATGACCTCACCCGACTTGGTCAACACTTCATAGACCACCGTTGGTGCTGTGGTAATCAAATCAAGGTTGTATTCGCGCTCCAAGCGCTCCTGAATGATTTCCATATGCAGCATCCCAAGGAAACCACAACGGAATCCGAACCCCAAGGCATCGGAAGACTCTGGTTCGAAATGTAGTGCCGCGTCATTCAAACGAAGCTTTCTAAGTGCTTCACGCAAATCTTCATAATCTTCGGAACTGATCGGGAACAGCCCGGCAAAAACCCGTGGTTGTACAGGTTTAAAGCCAGGCAATGGTGAAACATCATTGCCCGCTAACGTAATGGTATCCCCAACCGGAGCACCGTCAATGTCTTTAATCCCGGCAATCACAAACCCCACCTCACCCGCAGACAGGAATTCCGTCGGCGTATGCTTTGGTGTAAAGATACCGACCTGATCAACCATGTATTCCTCTTTGGTTGAACAAATCTTCATCTTCATTTTCTTACCGATGCGTCCATCCACAACGCGGACCAAAGAAACCACCCCCAGGTAGTTATCGAACCACGAGTCGATAATCAAGGCTTTCAAAGGCGCATCAGCATTCCCCGTCGGCGCAGGCACCTTTTGAACAATCTGTTCCAATGTTTCTTTGATACCGATACCGGACTTTGCACTCGCCTGAACCGCATCATGGGCTTCAATACCGATAATCTCTTCAATCTCGTCGACCACACGCTCAGGTTCCGCTGCTGGCAAGTCTATCTTATTCAAGACCGGCAAGACTTCCAGCCCTTGTTCAATAGCGGTATAACAGTTAGCAACCGTCTGCGCCTCAACACCTTGAGAAGCATCCACCACCAGCAACGCACCTTCACAAGCAGCCAAAGAACGTGAAACTTCATAAGAAAAGTCGACATGACCTGGAGTATCAATGAAATTCAACTGATAGGTTTGACCATTTTCGGCTTTGTAATGCAATGTCACACTTTGCGCTTTGATAGTGATGCCACGTTCACGTTCAATATCCATTGAATCCAAAACCTGTGCCGCCATTTCTCGATCCGTCAATCCGCCGCACATATGAATAAAGCGGTCTGCGATGGTGGACTTACCATGATCGATATGCGCAATGATGGAAAAATTTCTGATATGGTCAATATTTACTGACATTTAAGCCTCAACAACCTTCAATCTGTTTTCGTCTCGCCTCTTTATCACTGATTTTCTACTTAACAAAACAATAAAAAAGGGCGCCTATTCCAACGGAATTTGCACCCTTCCTTTATTTCACACTACTGAGAAACCTCAGTGTGATGCATTTCAAACCAGCATAGATACGAGCATAATCCAATAATCGCCGTATTTTACGCTAATTTGACTTCAAACTCACTCTTTAAAATGGTTTGAACAAGCTTTACTTACCAAACTGTACCGGTAAGAAAATAGATCGATTACCTCTAACCACTCTTACTGGAACTGCTCTGTCTTTTGGCACATCTTTGGCAATTTTCTCCAATGCAGCTACCGACTCTACAGAATGGAAATTAACTGTCACCAGAATATCGCCTTTCATCAGCCCGGCTTTGTCCGCAGGACCGTCATTTTCGACATGCACTAAACGAACACCAAACGGCAAATTCAGTTTATGTAGCACTTTAGGATCAACCATTTCAACGCGAGCGCCCAATGATGGAATATCGACAGCATTATCACCACCTGCATTACCGCCAAATTTATCCAATGGCTTTAATACAACAGTTACATACTTGATGTCACCCGCTCTCAAAATTTTAACCTTCACCTTCTTACCGATTGGTGTTGCACCAACGATTGGTGGCAAGTCCGCCGACTTATTAATTGGCTGACCATTGAATGCAAGGATAATGTCTCCAGCCTGAATACCTGCCTTCTCAGCGGGTGTTCCTTTAACAGCTTCTGCAACCAATGCACCTTTTGGAATAGTTAATCCGAAGGATTTCGCCAAATCACCAGATACATCCTGAACACTGACACCTAGGAAGCCTCGCGTAACATGACCTTTTTCTTTCAACTGCTCAGCAACTGACATCGCAATATCGATCGGAATCGAGAAAGACAAGCCCATTGACCCACCACTGTTACTGTAGATTTGTGAGTTAATACCGACAACTTCACCGTTCATATTAAACAATGGCCCACCAGAATTACCTGGGTTAATTGGAACGTCCGTTTGAATAAAAGGCACATAAGTATCATCTGGCAAAGCACGACCAATCGCAGAGACAATACCATGCGTTACCGTGTAATCAAGACCAAATGGTTCGCCGATTGCCAACACCCACTGCCCAACTTTCAAATCTTTTGAAGAACCGATCTTCGCTACCGGCAACCCTGTTGCATCCACTTTCAAGACCGCAACATCAGTACGCTTATCTTGACCGATGATTTTTGCTTTCAACTCTTTTCTATCACTGAGTTTCACCACAACGTTATCCGCACCATCAACCACATGGTTATTGGTCAAAATATAGCCGTCAGAACTGATAATAAAACCAGACCCTAAGGAAGTGACCTGTCTCTCTTGTGTACCAGGTTGCTGACCTTCTGGAATACCGAAAAAACGACGTAACATCTCATCAGGCAACCCTTGAAATTGCTGAGGAACGGTTGAGACATGTTTCGTCGTACTAATATTGACCACAACCGGGCTGTTTTGCTGAGCCAAAACCGAAAAATCCGGCAATGCCACCATTGGTGTTTTTGCAGAGGCTGCTGCTGACACACTTAACAAAACTGCTAGCCACATGGCTGACATAGTCTTAGCAGATAAGAACTTATGTTTATTAACAAACATGTTTTCTCCCTTTGGTTTTATTTATTCGTATAGAAATTTCCAAATGAAATCTCTTACTGCGCCTGTATGATCTTTTCCAACTTAGGTAAATGCGGTCGATAATAACGCTTGGCAAACCACCAACCTAAACCTAGCCCAACAACGCCACCAAAAATCGAAAACACGTCTTCTTGAGTCGCCGCCAAGCCTATCCAGGCGAGTACAATCATTGAAAATAATGGTAAGCCATAAGCCATCATAGAATGTTTAAATAAGTCTGACTCCACTATTGAGAGTAGAACTCGGTCGCCAACCCCGACGCCAAGGTCATTATCCAACATCAATGGTGCTTTATTATTGGGTGAAAACAATTTCGCCAACGCCGAGGTACCGCACCCAGATTCCGCCGAACAACCGCTACACCCTGTATTGCGTTCGGTCACAACCCAAACCTTTCCTTCTTTCGCATCCACGACCGTCCCCATTGCCACCAGCTTGCCATGAGAAGCATAGTCAGCCGACTCAGCATCAAAAGAAAAAGGCTGAATGATTTGATTTTGATTTTTCATAACAACTTCCCGATAAACCAGCTCTATGACAGCGTTATAATAGAGCAAATACACATGACAGCAGAATAGTTTTAATACTATTTACGTCAACCGAAACCACAAACTAATAGGATACCTCTTTTGACAAGCGCTTTTAAGCAACAAACGGACATTTTGGTCATCGGCAGCGGCATTGCCGGTTTGTCCATCGCACTGAAACTTGCACGTCACTATCGTGTGACCGTTGTCGCCAAGGCCGCCTTACACGAAGGCAGCACACAACATGCGCAAGGGGGTATTGCCGCCGTACTCGACCCGTTTGATTCTGTCGAATCCCACATCAAAGACACCCTAGAAGCTGGCGCGGGCTTATGCGAAGAAGAGGCTGTTCGCCTCGTGACCACCAAAGGCACGCCTGCGATTTATGAGTTGATTGAACTTGGTGTTCCATTTAGTAAAGACACAACTTCAGACGACTATCACCTCACTCAAGAAGGTGGTCATAGTCATAGACGGGTTATCCATGCTGCCGATCACACAGGCAAAAGTGTTGCCGAAACGCTGATCGAGAGAGTCTCAGAAAACTCGAACATCACTCTTTTGCCTGAACACATGACTGTCGATTTGATCCTGAACAGTGATCGCTCGGAATGTTTGGGAAGCTATGTACTTGATAAAAAAACAGATAAAGTTGAAGCCCTTCTTGCGCACTATACCGTGTTGGCAACCGGCGGCGCGAGCAAAACCTATCTTTACACCAGCAATCCTGATACATCCACGGGAGATGGCATTGCCATGGCATGGCGTGCAGGTTGTACCGTTGCCAATATGGAGTTTAACCAATTCCACCCAACCTGCTTGTACCACCCACAAGATAGGTCTTTTTTGATTTCCGAAGCGGTGCGCGGTGAAGGCGGCATCCTTAAACTTCCAAATGGACATGCCTTCATGTCTGAATATGACCAGAGAGCCGACCTGGCACCACGGGACATTGTGGCGCGCGCCATTGACCAGGAGATGAAACGTCATGGTATCGACTGCGTTTATCTGGACATTTCACATCGCCCTGCGGACTTCATTATCCATCACTTTCCTACGATTTATGCGCGCTGCCTAAAAGTTGGGATTGATATCACCAAAGAGCCTATTCCTGTTGTTCCCGCCGCGCATTACACTTGTGGCGGCATCAAAACCGACCTGAACGGTAAAACCGACCTAACAAGGCTTTTTGCTATCGGTGAAACCGCTTATACAGGACTTCATGGTGCCAACAGACTTGCAAGTAACTCGCTAGTGGAAGGTTTGGTGTTTGCCGAAACCGCTTATGAATGGATAGAAGCGCATTTCGAACCCGTTTCTTCGGAGACCTTCTTTTGCGTCAAAAACTGGGACACCAGCTTTGTTACACAAGCAAAAGAAAAAGTACTTATCAGCCATGACTGGGATGAGTTGAGACGATTGATGTGGGATTATGTCGGCATTGTACGCACCAACAAACGCCTTAACCGTGCACTAAAACGCATACGCATTCTGAAACAGGAAGTACGCGAATATTTCTATGCCCATACCTTAACAAGTGATTTATTGGAGCTGAGAAACCTAACGGAAGTGGCTGAGCTGATGGTTAAAAGCGCTATCAAGCGCAAAGAAAGCCGTGGACTACATTACAATCTGGATTACCCCAAGACCAAAGCCAAGGCAAAACCCACTTTCCTGAAGCCCAAAAAGAAACTGCCTAAAACGACAATCGAGACAAAAAAGAAATAGTCAAAAAACACATCGGACAAGCGCTATTTTAGCGCTGTCCGACTTTGAATGATTCAATTAACCGTTTTGCAGCGGTAGGTTATCCACATTCTGACTGATTTGCTGCAACATACCATCAGTCGCCAGCTTATCAATATCAATCAAAATCACCATGCGTTTTTTATCTGACGTGTTGTCTTCTGATGGATTAGAACCCATTGAGTTGCTCGCATGATTCTTTTCGATAATCGTCGACAACCCCATCATAAACTGGTTATCGATTGCGGCAACATCAGGCGCAGGCTGTACTTTATCCAAGTCAAACTGGTGCACATCAGACACCGCATCGACCACAAAGCCAACCACTCTTTCACCATTTTGGGTGTTTACATTCACCACAATCACTACGGTTGTCGCGTTATAAGACACTTTTAGGTGAAATCTTTCTCTCAAGTCAAGAATGGGAACCACATCGCCACGAAGATCAATAACCCCTTTTACAAAAGCGGGCACATTCGGCAACGGGCTTGGCTCTTGCCAAACTCGAATTTCTTGAACCCGGTTGATCTCAACCGCGTAATCTTCTTTACTTAACTTAAACGTTAGAAAATCTTTTTTTGATTCAGACACAATTTATCTCCAAACTGACGTTTAGCATCAGACTTAATCATTTTCAAATGATATTACCGATTAAGCTTACATTGTTCAATAGTATATAATAGAGCGCCTAAAAAAACGGGGTTAAACTAACAATGAATAGTGAATGGAAAAGTTTTTTACAAGAACAAGGTGCGAGTTTTAACGAATTCGGGGTTATTGAACATTTCGGCAACCCTGAACTAGAACACTTTCTGATTAAACATGGTCCTGTTTTAAGCGACCTTTCTTACCAAGCATTAATTAAAGTTAGCGGCGAAGAAGCTTTCACTTTTCTTCAAGGTCAGTTTTCCAACGACTTGAAAGATGTAACAGATGAAAAAGGCCAGCTCACCGCCTACTGCGAACCACAGGGTAAAGTTCTTGCCCTTATCACGGTTTTCAAACAGGACGATGCGTTTTATCTGAGTTTTGACGACTCGTTAAAAGACAGCATTGTTAAACGTTTAACCATGTTCAAGCTGCGCGCCAAAGTTGAGCTAGAAGATGTTTCGGACAGCCTGATCCAAATTGGCTATGCTGGTGAGTTTGCAGACCTAGATGTCCAAAGAGCGTTATCGACTAAAATCAAAGACATCTACCAAGTTGAAAAAGTGTCTAAAGAAGGCTTGGAGGGCGTTATCGGCATCAAGTTGCCAGGGCCATACCACCGTTATAGTATGTTTGGAGATGTTGACACCATCAAACAAGTTTGGGAAACCTTGAAAGGCAATAGCGAATGCGTTGGCAGACCCGACTGGTCACTCTTGAACATCGTTTCAGGACAACCGGAAATCAAAGCCAATACAACGAATGAATTTGTGGCGCAATTCCTAAACCTAGACAAACTAGAAGCCATCAACTTCAAAAAAGGCTGCTTCCCAGGGCAAGAAATTATCGCTCGTATGCACTATCGCGGAAAAGCAACCAAACGTATGGTAAGACTACATATCTCGCAACCATTGTCTTTAACTTCTGGTGAAGAGTTGGTTCTACAAGATGGCGCAGAGCGCAGCTATAAATTTACCATCGTATCCATCGGCCAGGATATTTACGAAGGCTCTATTGCGCTTGCGGTCACAACTCTAAAACCTCTAGAGTCTACTCAAGGCGACTTGAAAACGGCAGATGGCGCTATTGCAACTATTGAGCCGATGCCTTACGACCTGTCAGAAGAATAAGTTTGCTTATTTAGCCCCCCCCAACCTGGTAGATTTTGCTGAAAATCTTCCAGGTTGGGGGGGCAAAGACTATTCGGTACAAACAAAAAAGCCTTTGTCAGACATTCTGAACAAAGGCTTTTTTATGCAACAAGATAACTGATTAGGTTATCAGTCTGCTGGTCTCATATGAGGGAACAGCAACACATCTCTAATCGATGCAGAATCGGTAAACAACATCACCAAACGATCAATACCAATCCCCTCACCCGCTGTTGGCGGCATACCATGCTCTAGTGCGATGATATAGTCTTCATCATAATGCATGGCTTCATCATCACCGGCATCTTTCGCGGCAACCTGCGCCTTGAAGCGTTCCGCTTGATCTTCCGCATCATTCAACTCGTTGAAACCATTCGCCAATTCTCTTCCGCCGATAAACAACTCAAAACGGTCTGTGATAAATGGGTCTTGGTCATTACGACGCGCCAACGGTGAAACTTCCGCTGGGTACTCGGTAATGAATGTTGGGTCTTGCAGCTTGGTTTCAACATGCTCTTCAAAAATTTCGGTAATCACTTTACCCAAACCATAAGAGTCGTCGATTGAAACATGCATTTCTTTCGCTAGCGCTCGCGCCGATTCCAAATCCGCTAACTGATCTGCAGTGACATTTGGATAGAAGTGCATGATGGATTCTTTCATAGTCATACGCGCGAATGGCTTACCGAAATCAAACTCTTGCCCTTGATAAGGCACTTTGGTAGAACCAATCGCCAACTCCGCCAGCTCTTTCAAAAGCTCTTCGGTGTAGTCCATCAACTGGTGATAGTCGGTATAGGCCGAATAGAATTCAACCATGGTGAACTCGGGATTGTGTCGTGTAGACAAGCCTTCATTACGGAAGCTACGGTTAATCTCGAATACTTTTTCAAAACCACCGACAACCAAACGTTTTAGGTAAAGTTCTGGCGCAATACGCAAATACAACGGCATGTCCAATGCATTATGATGCGTATTGAAAGGCTTCGCCGTTGCACCACCCGGGATGACGTGCATCATTGGCGTTTCAACTTCCATAAAGCCTTTACCAATCAAGAACTCACGAACGTGCTGAACGATTTTTGAACGTAATACAAAACGATTACGACTTTCTTCATTCACAATCAAGTCAACATAACGTTGGCGATATTTGATTTCTTGATCTTGCAAACCATGGAACTTATCCGGCAACGGACGAATGGATTTGGTAATCAACTCAATATGCTGAACATGCACTGATAGCTCACCGGTATTGGTCTTGAACAAGTACCCTTCTGCACCAACGATATCACCCAAATCCCACTTCTTGAATTGCTCGTTATAGAAGCCTTCTGGCAATTCATCACGCGTGACATAAATCTGGATACGGCCTTGTGTATCTTGCAAAGTTGCAAAACTGGCTTTCCCCATAATACGACGCAACATCATACGACCCGCAACTCTCACGCGAACCGGTTCCATTTCAGCCAAATCTTCTTTTGAAATATCACCGTATTTCTCATGCAAATCGGTAGAAATATCCTGACGTCTGAATGTATTCGGGTACGAATGCCCTTCTGATCGCAATGCATTTAGCTTCGCACGACGTTCCGCGATGATTTTATTTTCGTCTACCGGATTGGCTTGGTCTGGCGACTGATTCTCGGTTTTTGACATGATATTTCCTATTAACTTGAACTCTTACAGAATAATTTACTTTTAAATGATCGCTTAAACGCCCGCTTTAAGATTGGGGATAATAAACTGATCTAAATCTCCATCCAATACTGCGCCGGTATTTCCGGTCTCGATATTGGTTCTTAAATCTTTGATTCGACCCGAGTCTAAAACATAAGAGCGAATCTGACTTCCCCAGCCGATATCGGACTTACTGTCTTCCAACTGCTGTTTTTCTTCGTTGCGGCTTTGCATCTCTAATTCATATAGCTTGGCGCGTAACTGTTTCATCGCCTCAGCTTTGTTCTGGTGCTGAGAACGACCATTTTGACACTGGGTCACGGTATTAGTTGGCAAGTGTGTAATTCGCACCGCTGACTCTGTTCGGTTAACGTGCTGACCACCTGCACCGCTTGCACGATAAACGTCGATTCTCAAATCAGCTGGATTGATTTCAATTTCAAAACTATCATCAATTTCTGGAGAAATGAATACGGATGCAAAAGACGTATGACGGCGGTTACCGGAATCAAATGGAGACTTACGCACCAAGCGATGCACGCCCGTTTCCGTTCTCAACCAACCGTAGGCATAATCACCCTGTACATGGACAGTGGCCCCTTTAATGCCGGCAACCTCTCCTGCAGAGATTTCCACGATTTCAGCTTTGAAATTATGCGACTCCGCCCAACGCAAATACATTCTCAATAGAATGTTTGCCCAATCCTGAGCTTCTGTCCCACCGGAACCCGCCTGAATTTCCAGATAGCAATTATTGGCATCCAACTCACCAGAAAACATACGCTGAAATTCCAGCGCGTCCAGCATGCCTTCCAAACGCTCTAGTTCAGAAACAACATCTTCAACCATTTCCTGGTCTTCATCGGCTTCTGCCATTTCAAGAATTTCTTGTGCGGATTCTAGGCTGGTGTCTAGGTCTTGGATAGTTTTAACGACATTATCCAATTGGGCTTTTTCTTTGCCAAGAGCTTGAGCCTTTTCAGGATCATTCCAAACTGTAGGGTCTTCTAACTCCCTTTCTACTTCGATTAAACGCTCTTGTTTGGTTTCGAAGTCAAAGATACCCCCTAAGTACTTGGGTACGCTCTGAAAAATCTTTGATTTTGCTGTAAATCGGGTTTAATTCCATCTTCTCTGCAGCCTCATTAACGGCTTGTGATAAAAAAGAGGAATTCTATCATTTTTAACGGTTGGATTCAGCCATGTTAGCCGACAAAAAATGAATTCTTCCGTGAAAATGCTCGGAAAAATTCAGCCTCAAGAACCCCCCCCGTCTGCCGATAAATAAAATACAAAAAAATATAATGCTTTTCAGCTACTTAGCTGAAGCGTAGAATAAAAATATAACAAAAGAAGAAATTCTTCCCAGACCAGAAGGAAACTTGATTATGTCAGGAACCAGTATTAATGACTTAGTTCAGGCTTATCAGAGCAATTCAAGCCAAAACACTAGCAAAGTAAAAGGATTGGATATCGCTGCACAAAGAGCAGCACAATATGGTGTAGATATTAGCACCTCCAACCGTTCACAACAGGCAAGCATTGTCACCTCACTATTTGGCAACAAGGAAACTGCGCCAAGTGATGCGCTAAAGATGACTTATCAAGCTGCCATCAGCAAGTTGAACGAGATTTTAACTGCAGACCAAACCAGTTCAGGTAGCAGTTCATCCGACACAGCACCGATTAGCGAAGAAGCGTTAAAACAACAAGGTGGCATTGAGTATTGGTCACCAGAAAACACCGCAAACCGAATTGTAACGGGTGCAACAGCATTTTTGGACGGCTTCCAAAAAATTCACCCCGAATTACAAGGGCAAGCCTTGATGGACAAGTTCAACGAAGTTGTTGGTGGTGGTTTGAAAAAAGGCTTTGATGAAGCAAAAGATATTCTTTCAAGCCTAAAAGTGTTTGACGGCCAAATTAAAGACAATTTCAACAGCACTTGGGGATTGGTTACGCAGGGAATGCAAAACTTCACCAACCAATACTTAGGCATCACGCCAAATAACCAGGATGCTGAAACGACAGCCGACACCACATCAAAAGCAGATCAAACTGAAGCTTAAGAGCTTGAGCTTGAGCTTGAGCTTGATTAGCTGGAAACAAAAAAGCCCGACAGTATCGGGCTTTTTTTATGACTCGCAGATCACTAAAACTTACAGATCATATGCTGCCTGTAACGTATTCTGTAACAAGGTCGCAATCGTCATTGGACCAACGCCGCCTGGAACTGGCGTAATCCAGCTAGCTTTTTCTTTAGCGACTTCGTATTCAACATCACCGACCAAGCGACCATCATCCAAGCGGTTAATCCCCACATCAATAACGATAGCATCTTCTTTGACCCAGTCACCCTTAACCATTTCAGGAATGCCGACCCCTACCACTAGAATATCTGCCTCGCTGACTTTTTGAGGCAAATCCTTGGTTGCGCTATGACAAACCGTCACGGTTGCACGTTCATTCAACAACTCCAATGTCATCGGAACGCCAACAATGTTTGAAGCACCAACCACAACAGCATTCAATCCTCGTAAGTTAATACCGGTTTTTGCCAGCATGGTCATCACACCATGAGGGGTACAAGGTGCTAGCACAGGCATTCTTGTTGCCAAACGCCCCATATTGTATGGATGAAAGCCGTCAACATCTTTTTTGGGATCAATGCGCTCAATCAACTCTTCTGGATCAATGTGTTTTGGTACTGGCAATTGAACAATAATGCCATGAACGTCTTCTCTCGCATTCAACTCATCAATTTTCGCTAATAACTCTTCTTGTGTGGTTGAAGCTGGCAACTCCATAGAAACATCAACAAACCCAGCTTTCTCACAAGCGATTTTCTTGTTCTTCACATAAACTTGCGAAGCGGGATCTTCTCCCACCAAAATCACTGCCAAACCTGGCGCGCGGTTACCCTTTGCAACTTGAGCTTTTACTTCTTCAGCGATAGATTCGCGCAACTCAAGGGCAATCGCTTTACCATCTAAAATTTTTGCCGACATAACCACATTCTCCGTACAGATTTTCTTATGGCGCATATGATAACGCATTTATAAAATTCAATCTAAAACTAAGATTATCTTTCATTCTATTTTTTAAAAAAAATCGTATTTTATAGGTTGACAGTATTCTCGGCGCTCTATACAATACGCCGCATCTTATCGGAGTATAGCGCAGCCTGGTAGCGCACTTGTTTTGGGTACAAGTGGTCGGGGGTTCAAATCCCTCTACTCCGACCAATTATTTCGTATTTAATCATTCTTTGATTGGGTACAAAGACAAGGTTCGAAAGAGCGCCCATAGCACAACTGGATAGTGCATCGCCCTTCTAAGGCGAGGGTTTCAGGTTCGAATCCTGATGGGCGTGCCATTTTTGATGGTTTACCACTCATCAAGACCTACTATGGCGGATGTAGCTCAGTTGGTAGAGCCCAGGATTGTGATTCCTGTTGTCGCGGGTTCGATCCCCGTCATTCGCCCCATTTACTTCTTCTAAGTAATTACCAAATCTTTTTCGACCCAAACTTTTACTTTTTAACGCCTCCCTTTAGAACTCCACCATACTTATTCAAATACATTACTTTCATCTTACCTTAACAACCCCTTTGCAGTTTTTTACCATTAGCGTTGCTTAAACAAGATATACAAATAGGTACTAAACCCTCAAGCTCATTGAAAAATGCATTTCTCTTTATTTGCCAAGGTCACACTCGCCTACCCTTATCTTATTTACTACTCCACAAATTAGAAGCCCACAGGCAGTGTTTTACTGCGCCATACCCAACCTGGTAGATTTTTAGACTATTAAGCTACGTCTGGACATTATTCTTCAGACATAAAAAAACCCGCTAACGCGGGTTTTTTTATTTGCTTAAGTCAGCTTGCTCTATTAAAGCATTTTACCTGGGTATGCTTCGATACCTGGGTTGTTTTTAACACCCTTAAGTGATGGGTGGTTTACTTTCTTAAGCTTCATGTCGTTTTTGTGACGACGTAGGTAATCAGCTGTAACGTCCCACATCAAGCGACCGCTTCCAACTGCATCAACTTGCGCCCAACCAGCAACTGTGTACTTTTTGTTTGGCTCAAGAGGTGTACCGTCATCCAAACGCATCTCTGTGATACGGTTACCAAGCGTAGCGTTTGGCTCACAAGTGTAATCCATACCGCCAAGACGTACCATATCACCACCAGATTGTAGGTATGGGTCTTTTTGGAATAGGTTCTCACAGATACCTTCCAAGATATCTTTCATTTGAGCACCAGTTACTTCAGACTTATAAGTTTCACCGTAAGTCATAGAGGTTTCATCCATAACACGTTCCATAGTGATGGTTTCACCCTCTAGAACAGAAGTCCCCCAACGAACACCTGCGGACATAGCGATTTGAGTATCATGTTCTTCACGCAAAGCGTTTACGATGATTTGGTCCCATGTCCCCATGAAGTTACCACGACGGTATAGAGTATCTTCAGCTACTGCTAGTTCTTCACTTAGGATTTCACCATAAGTTTTACCTAGACGCTCTTTGCTGTATGCACGTGAAGGATCACGAGATTCTACAACGTTGTCGTCGTATTTTTTCAAATACAATTGTGTCAAGAAAGCATCTACTTCTTTGTCAGCAGGTAGTACATTTGAGAACACAGGTAGCAGCGTGTAATTAACACCTTTCAACTTACCGTTTTGGATATCCAAATCCATACAACCAACAAACTTACCGTTTGAACCAGCGTTGGTTACGTAACAAACACCACCCTCTGGTGTTTTAACATTGATTGTTTTTGGAACACCGTCATGTGTGTGACCACCGAAGATAGCGTCAATACCGCTAACTTGTGATGCCATTTTGATATCAACATCCATACCGTTATGAGAAAGCATTACAACAGCAGCGACCTTCTCTGTTTGACGGATTTTGTTGACCGTGTCTTGAAGTGCATCTACACGAAGACCGAATGACCAATCTGGGAAGTTTGATTGAGGGTTAGCATTAGCAGTACGAGGGAAAGCTTGACCAACAACAGCAATACGCTCACCATTAATAATTTTAACGGTGTAAGGCTTGAATGCACGCGCTTCGTCTTCGTTGAACAGACCGATTCCACCATGACGCTCAACCATATCTTTATAGTCATCACCAAATAGTGAATCTTCTTTGATACGGATGTTTTGTGCCAAGAACTCACCTTTGAACTTCTGAAGATTCGATAGAACTTCTTCTTCATGGTAAGTGAATTCCCAGTGACCAGTCATGATGTCAATACCAATGATGTTAGATGCTTCAACCATATCTTTTGCACGTGTCCAAAGAGCTGTCCCTGAACCATGCCAAAGGTCTCCACCATCCATAGTCAAGGTGTTATCACGACCACCAGCCGTTTCACGTAACTTGTCTAGCAATGTTTTGATATGAGCAAAACCACCAACTTTACCGTACTGTTCTGCAGCGTCTTGGAAGTTCAAGAATGAGAACGCATAGGATAAAGGCGTGTTTTCTTGAATACCAAGTTCTTTGATCAATTTGTGACCAACAACGTGTGGCAATTTACCAAACGCAGGACCTGTTCCAAGGTTAACGTTTGGCTCACGGAAGAAGATAGGCTTTAACTGCGCATGCGTATCTGTAATGTGTAGTAAACGAACATTACCTTTCATTGGTAAGTTATACATATCCATTGATGCCGCAGCACCTTTTTTAGCTGGGCTAGATGACATCGCGCTCGCAGTACCTGGCAACATACCTGCCGCTGCGGCCATAGACATCACATGAAGAAATTCACGACGATTTAAAGACATAGTCTCCTACTCCGTTTTGTAAATTGAAATTGGCTATTAAATTTCTTTAACAACCGTTATAAATAATAAATATTTTTAAAGTCGGATAACATTAAAGAAAACACTAATAAATGTCAAATAAAGACATATTATTGCTACCTCTCTAATTTTTATGGAATAAATTCACCACAAAAACGTACTACCAAACTTAAACTACCCGACCCATTTTCTGGCATTTCTAAATAAACGCATCCAAGGTGCATCTTCTTGCCAATCATCTGGATGCCATGAATTTTGCACCGTTCTAAACACTCGTTCAGGGTGCGGCATCATAATCGTGACGCGACCATCTTTTGTTGTCAGACCCGTCATGCCTGCTTCTGACCCATTCGGATTGAACGGATAAGTCTCGGTCGGTTGACCGACAGCGTTTACATAACGCACACCAACCAAACCTTCAACCTCTGATGAGGAACGAGAACCAAAGTCCATTCGGCCTTCACCATGAGCAACCGCGACAGGAATTCTCGAGCCTTCCATACCTTGTAATAAAATTGAAGGCGAAGGCTGAATCTCTACCAAAGAAAAACGCGCTTCAAACTGTTCTGATTTGTTTCTAACAAACTTCGGCCAACCTGCCGCACCCGGAATGATTTCTTTCAGATTCGACAACATCTGACAACCGTTACAGACACCTAAGGTAAAGGTGTCTTGACGATTAAAGAAGCTTTCAAAAGTATTTCTTGCGATTGGGTTAAATAAGATTGAATTTGCCCAACCTCGCCCTGCACCCAGTACATCTCCATAGGAGAAACCGCCACAAGCCACCAAACCTTTAAAGTCATCAAAACTAACATCACCTGACAGAACATCCGTCATATGAACATCAACGGCATCAAATCCAGCTTTTTCAAAAGCTGCGGCCATCTCTTGCTGTCCATTAACACCTTGCTCTCTTAAAATCGCCACCTTGGGTCGATTTTCACGGCTAAAACTTATTGTAATATCTTCGTTTTGATCAAAGCTGACAAAAGGCTTGATTTCGGTATACTCATCATTTTCAATGGCATCAAATTCTTGTTGTGCACACGCTTCATTATCACGATAAGCCTGCATCTTATAACTCGTTTCAGCCCACCACTTTTGATAATATTTGCGACTACCTTCAAGCACCGTTTTGCCATGCGCAGAAATGGTAACCACGTCATCACTCGACACGCTTCCAATATCCGCAACCATTTCTGACAAACCATGCTTGGCGATAACGGCGTTCACTGCATCTAAATCCGAAGATTTAACCTGAATAAGCGCACCCACCTCTTCTGCGCACAATGCAGATACAGGCTCTTCACCCAACTGAGAAACATCCAAGCTCAAACCGCAATGTCCCGCAAAAGCCATTTCAAGTGCCGTAATCAAGAAACCACCATCCGCACGGTCGTGATAGGCCACTAATTTGTCTTGCGCAATCAACGCCTGCACTGCCGCAAAGAAGTTTTTCAAATCCTCGGCTGAATCCAAGTCCGCGGTCTCATCGCCAATCTGGTTATATACCTGCGCTAAGCAACTTCCACCTAAACGGTTCTGCCCTTTCCCTAAGTCAATCGCCAAGATACGCGTATCACCTAAATCGGTTCTCAGTTGAGGCGTCACTGTTTTACGTACATCTTCAACTTTGGCAAAAGTGGTGATATTCAATGATACCGGTGAGGTCACAGATTTTTGCTCACCGTTTTCTTCCCAGACCGTCTTCATCGACATAGAGTCTTTTCCAACCGGAACAGCAATACCAAGCGATGGACACAACTCCAAACCAACTGTTTCTACTGCATCGTACAAGGCAGAATCTTCACCTGGATGCCCCGCTGCAGCCATCCAGTTGGCAGAAATTTTGATATCGCTAATATCAGAAATCTTGGCACAGGCAATATTGGTAATCGCTTCGGCAATAGATAGGCGTGCAGAGGCTTTAGGGTTAATCAACGCAACTGGTGGTCTTTCACCAGAAGCCATTGCTTCACCGGTATATCCCTGATAATCACTACAGGTAATTCCCGCATTTGCTACCGGAACTTGCCAAGGACCAACCATCTGATCGCGTGTCACCATACCGGTAATACTTCTATCACCAATTGTGATCAAAAAGTTCTTACTGGCAATGGTCGGCAGCTTTAACAATCTTTCCGCTACATCATTCATATCCAGCACAGCAGGCTCAAACCCTGGCTGCGGCATAGCACGTGATTCTACTTGACGGTGCATTTTTGGTGGTTTACCCAATAGAACATTCAACGGCATATCAACTGGGTTGTTGTCAAAAACAGTATCGTTAACAACCAATTTTTGTTCTTTAGTCGCCTCACCCACAATCGCATACAGGCAGCGCTCACGTTTACAAATCGCTTCAAACTGCTCAATTTTTTCAGGGTAAATCGCAATAACGTAGCGCTCTTGAGACTCGTTACACCAGATTTCCATCGGCGACATACCTGGTTCGTCATTTGGCACATCACGCAAATTAAAACATCCACCACGACCAGAATCATTCACCAATTCTGGAAAGGCGTTAGAAAGACCACCGGCGCCGACATCATGAATCGAAGCAATCGGAGAATCATTCCCTAAATAAGTACAACGGTCGATTACCTCTTGAGCACGTCTTTCCATTTCTGGGTTTTCGCGTTGTACAGAAGCAAAGTCCAATGTTTCAGAGCCCGCACCGCTATCGACAGATGACGCAGCACCGCCGCCCAAACCAATCAACATGGCAGGACCACCCAAAACAACTAGTTTTGCGCCGACAGGAATATCGTTTTTCTGAATATGTTCTTCACGGATATTTCCTAATCCGCCCGCTAACATAATAGGCTTATGGTAACCACGCATTTCCTCACCATCATGCGTGATCATGGCGTTTTCATAAGTACGGAAATAACCATTGATTGCGGGGCGACCAAATTCATTATTGAACCCAGCGGCTCCCAAAGGTCCTTCTATCATGATGTCAAAAGCGGAAACAATGCGTGAAGGTCTACCATAGTCTCTTTCCCATGGTTGCTTGTAACCTGGGATGTTCAAGTTGGAAACGGTAAAACCCGTCAAACCAGCTTTAGGTTTTGAACCACGTCCGGTCGCACCTTCATCACGAATTTCTCCACCAGAACCCGTTGCTGCACCCGGCCAAGGTGAAATCGCGGTTGGATGGTTATGAGTTTCCACTTTGATTTGAAAATGAACATTTTCAGCAGAATATTGATATTGACGTGTTTCAGGGTTTGGGAAAAAGCGTGTCGCTTTTGAACCTTCGATAACCGCAGCATTATCACTGTATGCTGACAAAACCCCTTGAGGGTTTTTCTGGTAGGTATTACGAATCATCCCAAACAAAGAGTTTGGTTTATTCTCACCATCAATTGTCCAGTCGGCATTAAATATCTTATGACGGCAATGCTCAGAATTCGCCTGGGCAAACATCATCAGTTCAGCATCCACCGGATTGCGGTTCAATGTTTGAAAGGCTTCTACAAGATAGTCTATTTCATCAGCCGATAGTGCCAAACCCATTTCGCTGTTCGCCACTACAAGTGCTTCTTTGCCACCACTCAACACATCAACCGTTGTATAAGGCTTAGGTGATTGATGTGAAAATAGTTCAGACAGTCCATCAAAAGAGTAAAACACCTGCTCCATCATTCGGTCATGGATTTCTGTGGCAATACCTTGCTTATCAGAAGCTCCTTCAACGAAATAAACAATACCTCTTTCAATACGTTGAACAGCTTCAATACCGCAAGTATGGGTAATATCAGTGGCTTTTGACGACCATGGCGAAATGGTTCCTAAACGCGGCACAATAATGAATGAAGAATCATTTAACTCACCCTTGACCGTTTCATTGGATTCATTCAACAAAACATTCAATTTTTGAACATCTGACTCAGTCAATGCCGTATTATCAGCCGTCTCCACAAAATACACGTATTGAGAGCGAACCGCGTTAACAGCATACTTCACACGAAGCTTTGCCAATAATTTTTCTAGACGGTATTGAGAATGAGCTGGATTTCCCCAAATAACTTGCATGACAATTCCTTAAATTGAAGCAATACAAAAAAACCCTGAGGCCAGGGTTTTAATCAAATTTAATATCACTGCGCCAGCAGCCCCATCGACTCAACAACTGCTTTCTGTTGCTCTGCAGACAATGGCGTGGCATTTTCTTTCGCATGAACTCTTAGCAAGCTTTGCGGCTTCGTGGCATCTTTGACATTTTCCACGGTCAAAATCACCGTTGCTGGCTTATGTTCATCATCCGAATTCCAGAAGGCTAGCTTCGACATGAGACCTTTTTTCTGTTGCAATCCTTCTGGGATTTTGACCCAAACGGCATACGATTGTGGCTTCATGTGGTCGATTTGCCAACCTGAACGGTAAATCATCGCCACTAAATAACTCCATACTGTATCTTTATCCGCATCAAAGACAACGCCGTCAAATTCTTTGCTTCCATCAACCAAATCGCGTTGCTTCTCGACTGTCGCAATTTGATTCATCGCGCTTTGCTGTGAAGTTCCAAAGAAAATCAGGGCTTGGTAAAGTGTTTCCGCCTCAATCAAAGGACTATAAGGTCGAATTTGCCAACCGGTCTTACCACCAGAAATAACAGCATCCTCGTCGTTGACCGATGAGGCGTCATAAATGGTTGTATTGTAGAAATAAACGCGTGTTTCAGCTTTATTCACATCATAAACCACTCTGGCAATAATGCGGTCATAAGCACCATCAGCCAACTCAGGACGCCAACTGTTCAAAACGCGAGAAATAGGCCCCATCGCATCTGGCGGCACAATTTCTTTTCTAGGTGTGAATTCAGTTTTGATAAACCCGGTATCTTTTCTGGCATCCTTAATCTTAAACCCAGCAGATACCAAGAATGCCTGGACACCTTTCCAAACCTGCTCATCATTCAACCCTTTAATAACCAACCAGCGTTCAGAAAGGTCTGATTGAACCTGAATATTCTGAGCTTTGTAGGTAGGAATTGTCGCTCTAGGCTCATCTTTAGTCTGAGTCGCTAAAGCCTGTGCAAAACCGTCATTAGCTGCTCTTGGAGCTAGTAGATCAGGCGGCACATCCAAACTAGGTGCCAGCTTTGACTCAGTTGCACGATAGTCGACATCGGAATCATCGTAGTTATTTAAAACATCATTAGCATTTTTGGAAGCAGTTGATGAGCAAGAGATAAGTAAAAAAGAGGTCATCACCAAGATGACCGCTCGATTGAACATTTGAAAAAAAGTCATAATTATTTAAAGAACCCCGGCGGTTTTTAAGGCCTGTCTTACCTCTTCATGGTAGGCGGGTGATAGAGGCGTCATTGGTAGGCGAATAGCTGGTCCGATCAGCCCCATCTCAGCCATAGCCCATTTCACAGGAATCGGGTTGGCTTCGACAAAAAGTTTCGAGTGTAAAGCAGCGACTTTAGCATCCAGTGCTTTGGCTTTTTCAGCATTACCAGCCAAAGCTTCATCAAAAGCTTCAGCCATAATTGCTGGTGCAACATTGGCGGTTACAGAGATGGTCCCGTGACCGCCCAATAAAACGAATTCAATACCAGTGGCATCATCACCCGTATACAGATCAAAATCATCAGAGACTAGCGCTTTGATTTTTGCCACACGAGACAAGTCACCCGTGGCCTCTTTGATACCAATAATATTTTTAACAGACGCTAAACGCCCGACTGTTTCAGGAAGCAGATCACAAGCAGTTCTGCCTGGAACATTATAAAGAATCTGAGGAATATCAACCGTTTCAGCCACTTTTTTGTAATGCAGGTATAAACCTTCTTGTGTCGGCTTATTGTAATAAGGCGTTACCAAAAGACAGGCGTCCGCTCCGGCATCCTTTGCGCACTGAGTTAACTCAATCGCCTCAGAAGTAGAGTTGGCACCCGTTCCGGCAATCACGGGAATACGACCTGCGGCTTTTTCCACAACAAAACGCACTACTTTACAGTGCTCTTCAAAATCCAATGTTGCTGATTCACCGGTTGTTCCTACAGCAACAATCGCCTTAGTCTTGGATTTGACATGAAGCTCAATTAGATTTTCGAGCGCCGCAAAATCCACAGATTCGTCCGCCAACATTGGCGTGACCAAAGCAACCATACTTCCTTTAAACACGGTGAAATTCTCCAAAAAAATGACCGAAAGACAAAGGCATAATATTACCTTTTCCACCCACTTTCTTCAAGCAGACTTTTCGCGTTTCAGCACGCTTTCGACGCTTTTTTTGTTTTCATAAAATTTTCATTGAACAATGTTTTTTTTCAATGCATACTGATTATCAAAAAGGAGTCGAAATGAGTGTAAGAATTGGGGACACAGTTCCAAAGTTCAATTTAGAAGCCACATCCAACCTCACCATTACCGAAAGCGACCTCAAAGGACACTACACAGTCCTCTATTTCTACCCCAAAGACAATACGCCAGGCTGCACAACCGAAGGGGTTGACTTCAGCGAACACCTTTCTGACTTCCAAGCACTCAACACACAAATCCTAGGCGTTTCAAAAGACTCCATTAAGAAACACGAAAACTTTAAAACAAAATACGATTTTCCATTTGAGTTGATTAGTGATGGCGACGAAGTCCTCTGCCAACTCTTTGATGTTATCAAACTTAAAAAGAACTACGGTCGTGAATATCTTGGTATTGAAAGGAGTACGTTTTTGATCGACCCTAACGGCAAACTGATCCATGAATGGCGCAAAGTAAAAGTGAAAGACCATGTTACCGACGTGCTCACTCAACTTCGTCAGTTGCAATCACATTGAAAATGAATCTTTAATTAGGAAAAGTTCATGACAGATGCAGTAAAAAGACTTTTTATTCTCGACACCAATGTATTGATGCATGACCCGATGGCATTGTTCAACTTTGAAGAACATGACATTTTCTTGCCTATGACCGTACTTGAAGAGTTGGACGCAGGTAAAAAAGGGATGTCGGAAGTCTCACGAAACGTACGTGAAACCAACCGTTTGATTGACCAGATTATCAGCAATGCCACGTTTGAAGAAATCAAACAAGGGCTGGATTTAGAGCGCATTCATCCGAACAAAGACTCGGACAACTCTTATCTTGGAAAACTCTTTTTTGAAACAGAGCCTCTCTTGGCTGAACTGCCTAAGTCTTTACCGAGCCATAAAGCCGACAACCACATTCTTCAAACTGGTCTGGCGCTAAAAGAAATGTACCCGGATCGTGGTGTTACACTCGTCACCAAAGACATCAACATGCGCATCAAATCTTCTGCAGCTGGCTTGCACTCAGAAGACTACTACAATGACCGTGTGCTTGAAGATGCCGACTTGCTATTTACCGGCTGGGAAATTTTGCCTGAGAATTTCTTCGAAGAGAACTTCAGCAAAATGAAGTCTTGGCAGGAAAACAATAATACTTTTTATGAAATCGAGGTTGGCGATAATCACCATTGGTATCCAAACCAATGCTTGGTGAGCGAAAACGAATCTGGTTTCAGCGCGATTGTCCGCAATATTCACAATGGTGTCGCCACACTTGAATACATGCACAATTTTGAACACAACAAACACAACGTTTGGGGCATTAGTGCCAGAAACCATGAGCAGAACATGGCGCTCAATTTCTTGATTGATCCAAATATCGACTTCGTTTCTCTACTCGGTGTGGCGGGTACCGGAAAAACGCTGCTGGCTTTGGCTGCCGCCTTGCAACAAACGCTGGATGAAGGCATTTATAACGAAATCATCATGACACGCGCCACCATCCCTATCGGCGACGACATTGGTTTCCTTCCGGGTACGGAAGAGGAAAAAATGACGCCTTGGATGGGCGCCTTAATGGATAACCTTGAAGTGCTGACCAAGTCAGAAGGTCATACCGATTGGGAAAAAGAAACTACTCAAGAGCTACTGAACAAGCGCATCAAAATCAAATCATTGAACTTCATGCGTGGTCGAACCTTCCAAAACAAATTCATCATCTTGGATGAAGCGCAAAACTTGACGCCGAAGCAAATGAAGACTTTGGTGACTCGTGCCGGTGAAGGTACGAAGATTGTCTGTCTCGGTAACATCGGTCAGATCGACTCTCCTTATCTCACGGAAACAACAACCGGTTTAACCTACATTGTGGATCGTTTCAAGAACTGGCCTCATGCAGCACATATCACCTTGAAACAAGGTGAGCGTTCTCGCTTGGCAGAGTTTGCTTCTGACAATCTATAACCTGAAAATCTACCAGGTTGGGGTTAACACCTCCCCCCCAACCTGGCAGATTTTCAATCACAACATTTCCAAAACCACTCCAACAAAAAACGGGCATATAGCCCGTTTTTTTACTTCTCTAACTCACATTGGTTTAGCGTTTTTCTGATTGCTGTGTCTTAGAGGCGTATTTTTCCATGTCTGATTCAGAAGGTAATTTAAAGCCTTGCTCAACCGCTTTCTCTTTACAGTAATCAACTGCAAAATCCAAAAGCTCACCCACTGCTCTATGTCTGAATTTATGTTTTTGGCGAACGTGAGAGAAAGGTCGATCCAATGGTGGGTCCAATGGAATTGCTTTCAAAGTCGCTAGTTTCAACTCTTTCGTAATCGTCGTTCTAGAAACAATCGCCACACCGACATCAGATTCTACAGCCATTTTCACAGCTTCTGGACTACCTAACTCCATCACAACATTCAAGTCTGAATAACTCAAACCTTGTTCGCGGATATAGCTATCGATTACCGAACGAGAACCTGAGCCTTCTTCACGAGAGATATAACGATACTTGCGAATATCTTCAACTGAAATCTTGTCTCTGTTAGAAAGTGGATGTCCAACCGGTACGATCAACACCATTTCATCTAAACGACACACTTCAACTTCAAGGTTCTTGTTGTAAACCGGTGCTTCGACGACACCCAAGTCAATCATGTTGTTTTCAACCATGGCAACAATTGCATCGGTGTTACCCACCTGAAGGCGGATGTTCACTTCTTCAAACTGCTTTTTGAAAGCGCCCAGCAAACTTGGCAGCATATACTCTGCGATCGTCGTACTGGCGCCTATCAACAGGCTGCCCGTGACCTCCCCGGTGAGCTCCCTCACCTCACTATTCATCTTCTCATAGTGATCAAGTATCTTCTCGGCGTAGTCGTAAACGATTTTGCCTGCATCAGTTAAAGAGATTTTATTATGAGTCCTGTCGAATAGACGCGTATTGAAAAATTCTTCGAGTTGCTTAACTTGGAATGTGACCGCTGGTTGGGTCATATGAAGGGTTTCTGCTGCTTTTGTAAAACTTAGCACCTTTGCAACAGTATAAAAAACTTGGAGCCTTCTATCTGCCATTCATTTTGCCTCTATGTTCAGGAAGTGATGAAATGAATTTTCTCATCAGCCTCATAAAAAAATTTAGTGCTTTGACTATAGAGCCATTGCCGCTAAAAGTCAAAAACTTTCAGAGAAAAACCTGCCTCTGGCGGAGGATTCACTCTAATTCGTTCGCGCGTCTATTAATATGTTTTTCTATTTCATCCAATCTATGTTGGAAATGCTTTGAATCGTTCTTAAGTTTATCTTCAAAATCACTAACACGCTTGGACAATCTCTGCGCATGTTGCTTTTCGTCAATTTCGCTTTCTATTGAATCCAATTTCTCTGTTAACTGCGTCAAAATGTGATTCATACGCCTTTCATGCACTTCGGATTGTTCTTCCAAGCGCAATTTTGTGATTTTGACGTAATCCAAAATTTCTTTTTCGGTTCTTCTCTGTTCTGCACCAACCAAAAAGGCCGCGATGTTCGCAGTAATCAGCGAAAAGAAAATCACCCCAAACACAATCAAAATCGTTCCGAAAATACGACCTTTTTCGGTATAAGGCACAACATCACCATAACCGACCGTAGTAATGGTCACTAAGGAATACCAAATACCAGTAGAGAAATCACGGTTTTCAAGTGCTGCAAAAATCGCGCCCGACACAATAATTAAAAGTGTTTCAGCCAGCAACACCATCCAGAAGTTGTTGCGTCTCAGAATAAGCACGACATCCCAAAAAATATCGGCAACCACTCTAATCAACAACATAAACCTTAACGTTCTTAAGATCGTTGTCCACTCACTGCCATAGTTGAGCCATGGGAATGCAAACACCACAATAGTAACGTTGAGCCAATTGTGCAACAAATATCGTTTTTTATTTTTAACCAGTATAAGGTTGACGCTTAGTTCGGCAGCAAAAACCGCCCACACTCCGACAGTGACATAAAAATCACCTTCTTTCTCGTGCGCCAATCCAAGTAGCAACTGAACCAACACGACCATCAGCGCCAGCACCACTACCACGGAGAAAATGCGGCCAATGTTTATCGCCAACTGGCTCTCTTCTGAATGAACCCCTTCAACCCCTAGAATTGCCCTAAGGTTAACCTGTTTGATTTTTTCTTGAACCGACTCTTTTAATTGGCCGGAGGGAGTAAAACCATCATCCTTCATTTACGCTCAATCTCTTGCTAATTCCGGTAACGCTTGGCGCCCCTTCAGTGCTTGGCGCATCAGCCAGTTTTTTGCCATTTGCATTCTATCTGCAAACGGCAATAACGTTTTGCGCACAGCGTTTTTCACATCACTATCTTGCTCAAACAGCCAATCAAAACCTTCCATAGAACGCTGAACGATATGGTTATCGCCTCTACGCCAGCGCTCATAACGTCGAAGTACTGACAATCTGTTCCAAGTTGCGGCATTTTCTTGTTTTGCCTCTGACAAGGTTTCTATCAAAGCTGCAGCATCCAACAGCCCTAGGTTCACGCCCTGTCCAGCTTGCGGATGAATAGTATGTGCCGCATCACCAACCAAAACAACGCCTTGCTTAACGTACTCCAAAGCGTGACGTCTGGTCAAAGGAAAAGCATCGCGCGCGCCCACATGGGTAACACGTCCTAAACAACCACCGGAAGCTTCTTCTACCGCTTCGGCAAAAGCCTTATCATCCAAAGACAGCGCCCAATCCATTTTTTCCACCGGCATATACCAAGCGATGGAGCTTATATGACCATCCATACACAAATAGGCAAAGGGGCCTTCGGAGCGGTAACGCTGCCAACAAGTATTTTGGTGACTTAATTCGGTTTCAACACAACCGACAACAGCACATTGCTCATAGTCATGGGTTTCCAGCCCAATGCCTGCCAATTGGCGAACTTTAGAAAATGCACCATCAGCACCGACCACTAGCTTAGAATAAAGCTTAACGCCCTCTTCAAACAGCAACTCGTTATGGGTTAGGGTCGCTGCACCAACTTTGGTTTGGATATCAATCAGGGCTTTTTCCGTCAGCAAAGCAACATTGTCGTTCTCAACCAACTTTTCCCATAGCGCTAACTGGATCACTTTGTTTTCAACCACAAAGCCTAAATTACTTTCATCAATGTCCTTAGCCGAGAAATGGACTTGAGCATTGGAAATATCTTCCCAAACATGCATATCGGTAAAAGCATGATAACGCTTATTCAATACACCCTGCCAAGCTCCGACACCCTTTAAAATATTTTCGGAGGCACGTGTCAGTGCGCTGACTCGGGTTTCAAAAGGATTACTTTTGTCCCATGCCAATTCTGGACGTGATTTTTCCACCACAACAACATTAAAGCCCTGCTGCGCCAAGCCAAGTGCAACGGTCGCACCAACCATGCCACCACCAATAATGGCGACATCATAAAGTGTTTCTAATTGTTCTTTGGTTTGCTGTGTCATTTAAACCCTTTCTCAATCCGTTTATTTTGCCAAACCCATCGCCATACGCGACAAGCGTTTGCGCAAATTAGGCATCGCCTCCATCGCCATCAAACCGATGCCTCGCATATGCCCGACAACAGGAGACGGTGCTTGGAACACCTGAATCAAACTATCAGTAAAGCCCATGATTTTCTGGTGATGAGCTTGTTGTTCTGTCTGATATTGCAGCAAAACCGTATCATCACCCAAATCTTCAACATCGTCCATCATCGCCAAGAAAGTTTGAATATCACTAATCCCCAAATTCAACCCTTGCGCGGCGACCGGGTGCTGAGTGTGAGATGCATTCCCCATCAACACTACTCTTCCCTGAACCATTTCCGGCACATAGGTTTCTTTTAACGGGTAAGCAACTCTGTCGCTAATGCTGACAAACCGGCCGAGTCTTTCGCCCATTTTTTCACTAAACAGTGCCATAAAGGATCGATCATCCAAAGCCGCAACCGCTTCTCTTTTGTCATTAGGAACCACCATAACCGCCTTATGAAAAGCGCCTCCCATTGGCAGCAAGGCAACCGGACCTTCATTAGTAAAGCGTTCAAATGCCCAACCATTGGGTTCAAGTTCGGTTTCTATCTTGGCAATAAAGCCAAATGCGCCATAATCGTTCTCTTCAAGCGGCAACCCGAGAATGTCTCTGACTTTAGAGTAGGTTCCGTCAGCACCAATCAATAGTTTGGCATGAAAATAATCATGTGCCGCCTCTTTTTTCTGGCATTGAATGGCAATCGAAACCCCAGAAGCTTGTTGTCCAAATGACGCTAAGGAACATTCGGTAAAAAGCTGAATACGACTGTGTTCGCCGGCAATTTGCCAAAGTACCTGACCTAAATCATAAGCGGTCACACTGTAACCCAGTGCCGGCACTTTCGCTTCTTTCGCATGCAAATGCGTAACCCCCATAAACCCTTTTTGCGAAACATGAATATCCGATATTTCGGTGGTAAAAGGCTCAAGCTGTTGCCAAATACCCAACTGCTCCAGCACCAAACGTGAACCATAGCTCAATGCCAGCACCCGTCCGTCAAAAGAAGGACCTTGCTTTGGCGCAGACTGCTCAACCAAAACCACTTGTCTGTTTTGTTTTGCCAGCCCCAATGCCAAAATCAAGCCAACAGGACCGCCTCCATTAATAAACGCATCAACGTTTATAGGGGTTTCTACACTGGACTGAGCTTTTTGAGATGCCATCTTTAACCCTCGTCTCCAACCGCCGCATTTTCCATGAAAAGTTCAATCTCTTCCGGTGTCCGCGGCAAGCCAAACGTCAATACTTCGTGCCCCGAATAGGTGACCTGAACATCATCTTCAATTCTGATGCCGATATTCCAATATTTCTCATCCACCTGGTGTTCACGCCCGATTTCCTCGGAAATATACAACCCGGGCTCCACGGTAACAATCATGCCCGGCTCTAGCGGTCGCCATTGCCCTTTGAGCTTGTAGTGCCCTACATCGTGCACGTCTCGTCCAAGCCAATGCCCGGTTCCATGCATAAAAAACGGTTTATAGGCTTCATTTTCAAGTAGCGTGCTTATCTCGCCCTTCAAGATTCCTAGCCCAACCAAACCTTCAACCAAAACCCGTGTTGACGCCTTATGCATTTCATCATAGCGAACACCCGGCGCAATCGCTGAAATCGCTGCTTGTTGTGCATCCAAAACGATTTGATACAACGCTCGTTGAGCCTCTGAAAATCTGCCATCAACTGGAAAGGTGTTCGTAATATCGCCAGCATACCCTTGATATTCCGCACCGGCATCAACCAACACCAAATCACCCGCTTTCAAGCGCGCATTGTTTTCAGTGTAATGCAAAATGCACGCATTCTCACCGCCTGCCACAATCAAATTAAAGGCAACACGAGCAGAACCCTGCTCCTTAAACTTATATTCTAGCGCGGCTTGCATTTGGTACTCGTAAACAGGTTCAAAGTCCTGTGCCTTACCCAACCTGGCAGATTTTGCAATTGATTTCGCCGCCCAAGACATCGCCGCCAAATGCCCCTGCACTGAAATCTGAGCCGCCTGTTTCATCCACTCAATTTCTTCGGAAGACTTCACCAAACGCATTTCATGCAAAATCACATCCGCATCCGACAAAGTTGCCGGCGCCTCAATCCCCTTTCTGGATTTGGCTTTTTGTGCTGAAATCCAACCACTTAACAAATCTGACCATTCCGAGAGTTGAGCAAAACTGAAATAAAGTGTTTCGGTGCCTTCAACCAAATCAGACATTTCGTCCTCAAAGTCCTCTATGGAAAACGCGTCATCCATCAGCAAAGTCGCAGGAGCATTCGCCACCCCTAAGCGTCGGCCCTGCCAGATTTCTTTTTCAACATCTTTTGGTCGCAGAAACAGTACGGCCTTCTGTTTGGTTTGGCTTTCTTGATTGCGTTTTATGAGAACTAAAACGGCGTCGGGTTCTTCAAATCCCGTGAGATAATGAAAGTCCGACTGAACTCTGAACGGGAACTCGACATCTAGATTGCGTATCTGCTCTTCTCCAGATGCCACCATCATGATCGAATCCTCTACCATGGTGTCAAACACCTGTTCTCGTCTTTTTTGAGCCGCGTCGATGTTGGAGATCATTCAGCCTAGTCCTTTGTGAATTTATATGGTTAGTGCAGGGTATCCGTTGGTGGTTGCTGGGTCATGATGGGTGAACCTTCGACAGGATTAAGCGTTTCATTGATGGTCAGCACACCAATTTTCACAAACTCCATCAACTGCATGAAATCCGATTCATCTTCGTCTGTTGCTTCTTCCAAATCCAGGATTTCAATACGTGCGATATCGCCAAAATCCCTAAAGAGCTCTGCAACATCACCTTTGAGCTTATCTTCACTTTGTCCGACAAGACCCATTCCATACAAAAAGCCTTCGCACCATTGTCCAAGCATTGCCGCGCGGAATTTCAAGGATTCATTTTCTTCGGGCAAACACAGCTCCAGCTCGAAACCTGAACCGTTTAGTCCTTTCTCGGCCTCTAAATAAAGATCATGCAACGCTAGTAAAAAACCTTCCTTAACAGACTTGATATCAGCCTCTTCTAGTATTCTTTTCACCCAAGCGCTTTCTTTTAAATCGGCATCTCCGCACATCAACCCCATCAACATACCTTGTAAAAAAGAAGGGGATTCAAGCTCAGGATAAGGAACCATTGCCTCATTAATTTGATCAAAATTCATTGTTGACTAACCTAAATAATATTGTCAGGCATGCTTAAGAAATTGTCTTGAGTATTGCCTTGAGTAATTGCTATAAATGATGAATAATACCATAAATCACGAACACCAATGACAGTTGAGAAAGCTATGCTAACCCTATCTTTAATGAACCACACTTTCCAAGTTCCTTGCGAGCCAGAAGACAGAGAAAAACTGATTGAAGCCGCGACATTATTGGAAGACAAGCTTGATCAAGTTAAAGGTCTAAAAGGGGAAAGCAAGGTACTGATGGTAGCGCTGAATATGTGTTACGACTATCTGCAACTCAAATCCGAAACTACTCAATACTGTCTACAATTAGAAGACCAACTTGATGAAACCATTGCACAAATGGCGCAATCTCAAGAGTAATTAAACTCCCTACACGACCTCTTCCTTAGCACCCTCTCTAACACCTAATCAGTTTTTCTGATGAATTTTAAGCTTGTAAAGAGCGAAATCTTGCTATAATAAAGTCACATACGGGCTAGGTTTAACCCCCTGCCGATAGCTTTGACCTTGGGGCCAGATACTTAAGATGGTGAGCATCTCGCTTATGTCCGAGAAGCCTAAATCTTCTGAGGAGGCTGCCACCTGAACTTCACGGTTCAGGGTAATTTGCCTAGTCCGTATTCACACATTCCACATTACCAATCAAGCCGCTCAATGACATCTCAAGCAACTCTTCGCCAACAATGTCGCAAAAACAGAAGATCGCTTTCTCCAGAAGCGCAAAGACAACACGCCAAAGCTGCCGCCAAACTGATTCTTAGAAGCCGTTTTTTGACGCGTGCACGCAAAGTTTCCCTTTTTTTATCCGAAGATGGTGAGCTTGATACCCAATATTTAATCAAAGCCTTGTGGCAACGAAAAATTGAAGTCTATCTCCCGGTATTGACGCAATACCTAAGACGCCCAATGATGTTTGCCCCCTATACGCCGTCAACGCGCTTGATACCAAAATACTTTGGTATTCGCGAACCACAAGTAGGCAAGCACCTGTTGATTGACGGTAAACACTTGGATTTGGTGATCACACCTCTTGTCTGTTTCGATACGACCGGAAACCGAATTGGAATGGGGGGTGGCTACTATGACAAGACATTTCAATTCAAGCGCCTTTTTCCAGGTCTCTCACCCAAATTGATTGGCTGGGCACACCAATGCCAAAAAGTCGATACACTCCTCAGCCAACCATGGGACATTAAATTGAATGGATTGGTCACCGAAAAACAAATAACTGTCTTCTAGCCCCATTTAAAAACTTTGTGCTGAATTCAAGCTTTAGCAATTCTCTTAAACTTGACCTCATAGCAGGGATAGTTTCTAATAAGCGAACTATTTTTCTAAATTCGATGAAATGAGAAAGTAAACATGAAAAAAACAACTTTAGCGCTACTCGCATCTTTAGCAACTTTAACACTTGCGCCTGTTGCCAATGCAGCGGAAGAACCTGCAAAAGTAAAAACCTGTGTAGGTTGCCACGGCCAGGGTGGCCATAGCGTTGTTCCAAACTTTCCGGTACTTGCTGGTCAGCATGCTGCTTACCTTGAGAAAGCACTAAAAGACTTCAGAGACGGTTTCCGTCACAATGCAACCATGCAAATGTTTGCTAAAGGTCTGACTGATGATGAAATTAAAGCATTGGCTGCTTACTACTCATCTCAAAAATAACTCCGTCACCGGATATAAAAAAACCTCCATTTCGGAGGTTTTTTTATATCTATGAATCAATACTGCATTACAACAGTACTTTTTCTACACCACCATTCTTGAGCTTTTCATAAAACTCTTTATTCCAAGTCTTGCCGTAACGATTTTTCATCAGCTCAACCACAATATAATCCGTATCCAAGCCGGTATTGTCGTGATAACGATTCAAACCTTGTTGACAGGCAGGACAGGAAGTCAGCAGTTTCACCTCGCCGTTTTTCACTTTGGTTTCACCCGTCAGTTCGACAATCCCCTTCGTCAACTCTTCCTCTTTACGGAAACGCAGTTGGTTGGCAATATCAGGACGGCTTGTCGCCAAAGTTCCAGCTTCCGCACAACAACGGTCAGAGAACAAAACTTCAGACTTAAGCAAGTCCTTCGCGACCGTCGTTCCATCCATTTTCTTCATCGGATCATGGCATGGCGTATGATACAAATACTGTTTGCCGGTTGGATTTTCCAAGCCCATGCCTCTTTCCGTTAGGAACTCATGGATATCCATCAATCGACAGCCTGGGAAAATACGTTCGAACTCATATTTAGTCAATTGGTCATAACAAGTACCGCAAGAAACGATGACCGTATTGATATCCATGTAATTCAAGGTATTGGCAACACGGTGGAATAACGCGCGGTTCTCTGTCGTAATCTGAGAGCTTTTTTGCGCCAAACCTGCTGCTGCCTGCGGATAACCACAACACAGATAACCCGGTGGCAATACCGTTTGAACGCCGGCATCATACAAAGATGAAATCGTCGCCAACCCGATATCACTAAACAAACGTTCTGAACCACACCCAGGGAAATAGAATACGGCTTCGGTATCTTCGGTTGTCTTATTCGGATCACGAACAATCGGAACTTGAGTCGCATCTTCCAAACCAAGCACAGAACGATAGCTGCTTTGGTTTGGCCCTGTATCCAACGGTTTTCTGACAAAGTTAATAACGTGTTGCTGTATTGGAGCAGGTTCACTGGTACTTGCCGGCAAAGCATTCTTACGCTCAACCAAACCAAATAATTTGGCAAAACGATGACCCAGCGTCATGGCTACCGCTCCCCAACCGATCATGGTTTTGCGAAGCAGACTGATGGTGAATGGATTCTTGGTATTCAAGAAATACAACGCCAACTTCACCATAATGCTCGACTTCTTCTGCCCCATATTGGTCAAGATGGTACGCATACGGATGGAAACATCCCCAAAGTCGATATCAACCGGACACGGCGACTCACACTTATGACAGGTTGTACAATGGTCGGCAACATCATTCATCGCATCAAAATGATGTAACGAAATGCCGCGCCTGGTCTGCTCTTCATACAAGAAGGCTTCAATCACCTGACCGGTCGCCAAGATTTTGTTACGTGGCGAATACAATAAATTCGCACGCGGGATATGCGTCTGACAAACCGGTTTACATTTACCGCAGCGTAAACAGTCTTTAATATCTTTGTTGAGCAAGTCCAAATCATTCGCTTCAAGAATCAAAGCTTCTTGTTCCACCAAATGTAACGACGGCGTATAAGCGTTCTGCAAGCCAGAACCCGGCATCAACTTACCTTTGTTGAAGTGACCATGTGGATCCACCTTGTTTTTGTAATCCACAAATGCCTGAATCTTATCTTTGTCCAGATATTGGAATTTGGTCAGTCCAATACCATGCTCACCAGAAATAACCCCATTTAAGCGTTTGGCAATCTCCATGATACGATCAACAATCACTTCCGCCTGATGAATCATTTCATAGTTATTGGAGTGAACCGGAATATTCGTATGAATATTCCCATCCCCTGCGTGCATATGTAGTGCAACAAACAAACGGGCGTTACGGATTTCAAAGTGCAACTTCTTAAGGCGCGTATGTAGGGCTTCAAAGTCATGGCCCATGAATACTTCCTGTAAGAAAGTCACCATTTCCGCTTTGTAGGAAATCTTGATTTCGCGTTTTAGCAGCAAGCTAACAAAGGTATCGTCCGCGCTCAGTTTCAGCGCTTCGCCCTCTAACAACAAGTCAGGCTTGGTCGAAACCTGAACATCCAGATTCTGCAAGATACCTTCCCATCTGGCTTTGGTTTTGCCGATATGCTCAAGCGTTGCTGCAACCTTGTCTTTAAAGTAACTGGCAGGTTGCCCTTCCGAGTTCTCGAAATCATCTTCCAAAGTGTATTCAGGAATTTCACCTGCGAAATAGGCGTTCAACTGATCCAATATCTGGAGTTTGTTCTTGATGGACTCTTCAATATTGATGCGCTCAATCTCGGTGTTGTACTCGTTGAGGTTTTCAAGCGGGATAACGACATCTTCATTGATCTTAAATGCGTTGGTATGCTTTGAAATGGCTGCTGTACGAGAGCGATCTAGCCAAAAGCGTTTTCTAGCCTCTTCTGAAACGGCGATAAACCCTTCTGCATCACGCTTCTTCGCCAGCTCGACAATCTCTTGCGCCGTGTTGGCAACTTCAAAACCATTCTCACCAGCAATATCCGCAAGCAGAATCATTTTCGGCAGACCTTTGCGGTTGGCCTTGGTGTTGTAGTTGACGGCTTTGATATAGCGTTCGTCCAGATGCTCAAGCCCCGACAGCAAGATGCCGTGCGCTTTCTTGGATTCGATATAGTCGGTGATTTCTACAATCGCAGGCACAGCCTTACTCAAATCGGTTCCGAAAAACTCCAAACAAACCGTACGGATATGGCTTGGCATACGATGCACGACAAAACGCGCTGAGGTGATTAGACCATCACAGCCTTCCTTTTGAATCCCCGGCAGACCGCTAAGGAATTTATCGGTTACATCCTTACCTAATCCTGCATGGCGGAAAGCCGTCCCCGGCATTTCAAGGGTTTCAGTTTTACCAACAGGCGTTTTGCCATCTTTTTCATAACGGTTAATGCGGAAGGTAACGGTATTTTGATCCTGCAACTTACCAAGGTTATGGTTGATACGCTCTACTTCTAACCACTCGGCATCAGGGGTAACCATCTTCCATGAAGCAAGGTTATCCAGCGTTGTACCCCACAGGACGGCTTTTTTACCGCCCGCATTCATCGCAATATTCCCACCGATACAAGATGCATCTTGAGAAGTCGGGTCTACAGCGAAAGCATAACCGAAACGTTCAGCTTGTTCGGATACTCGACGGGTCACTACCCCCGCGCCGGTTTGGATAGTCGGCACCTTACCAATGCCAGGCAGTTCGACGTGCTCAACCAGACTCATGTATTCAAGTTTTTCAGTGTTGATGACAACAGAATCTTGATAAAGTGGGATCGCACCACCGGTGTAACCCGTTCCGCCCCCGCGAGGAATAATCGTCAGCCCAAGTTGAATACAGCCATCAACCAGATAGGCAACTTCTTCTTCCGTGTCTGGAGAAACCACCACAAGCGGCAACTCTACACGCCAGTCAGTTGCATCAGTCGCGTGAGAAACACGCGCTAGACCACCGAAGTCAATATTATCGAGACGAGTATGTTTAGAAAGTTTTTTACGGACTTTGCTTCGCAGTTCGATTTGATGCGGGAACCACTCGGTGAATTTGTTGACGGCACCACGAATAGAAGACAGTAATTGCTCAGCCTTTTGATTGCCGTTCAGACGCGATTCAACTTGTTTGAGTCTATGCTCAAGCGCCTTGATTAGGGCATCTCGACGCTTAGGGTTTTCAATCAAGTCATCTTGAATGTATGGGTTACGCGAAACCACCCACATGTCGCCCAGCACCTCAAATAACATACGTGCGGAGCGCCCAGTATTTCTGGAATCACGAAGCGACTCGATACATTTCCAGCCTTCCATGCCAACAAAGCGCAATGCAATTTCTTTATCGGAAAAGGAGGTGTAGTTGTAAGGAATCTCTCTAATTCTATGACCCATGAAAACATCCCAAGCTGGTTTCGACGTTTCAGAACCGAAACCTGTCGATAACAAAAAGACATTCAACACTCTGAATGTCACCAAAATCTTCTTTGAATTGACGGCAAAAATCTGCCAGGTTGGGGGTAAGTGGCATAGCCAATGTTAAGGCCTAACACTCCCCCCATTTCCCTTACAGCCCTAGGCGTTTAGGGAAACAAGTATTTTAACAATTTGAATAGCGGCATAAAATAATTTTGCTACTCAGCTATTCATTCCGCCTAGCTATTGCATACAGCAAAACAACAATTAATTCGTCCGTCTCTTTTGCTGAGTATTCTTCTTTTTACGACGCTTTACAGCCAAGTTTTCTGATTGTGATTCGGATTTCCCACGACGGCTACTGAAAGAGCTTTTACGATTTTCATAAGGGTTGACCGTCACTTTATATTCGATAAACACAGGCGTGCCCTGCCACTTGAAAGCTTTACGGAACACGTTCATCAAATACTTGGTATAAGCCTGCGGCAATTTATCCACTTGAGTACCATGGATAATTACTCGTGGCGGGTTTGAACCACCTAAATGAGCGTAACGCAATTTAACGCGTCTGCCACCAATCAAAGGCGGCTGATGATCCAAAACAGCTTGTTCTAAAACACGGTTAAGATCTGAGGTGGACACCTTTTTCATGACCGCTTGATACACACCACGAATGGTTTTGAACAAGTCGCCAACACCAGAACCGTGCAAGGCAGAAATCAAATGCTTCTTCGCGTAATCGACAAAGTGCAGCTTAAACTCCAACTCATGTTTGATCTTGTTACGCTGATCCTCGGTTAGGTTATCCCACTTATTGATGGCAATCACCAAGCCTCGCCCCGATTCAAGCGCCAAGCCAAGCAGCGTTAAATCCTGATCAGTAATGCCTTCTGAGCCGTCAATCACCAACACCACGATATTACAAGATTCCATGGCTTCAATAGCTTTGACAATACTGAATTTCTCGATTTTCTCTTTGATGTTCTTGCGACGTCTGACGCCAGCGGTATCAATCAACGTATAGGCCTGACCATCACGTTCGAAAGGCACAAAAATACTGTCACGCGTGGTGCCCGGCATATCAAATGCCACCACACGTTCTTCACCAATCATTCGGTTAATCAATGTGGATTTACCCACATTAGGTCGTCCGACAACGGCGACTCGAATTCCAGGGTGTTCATCCAAATCAAAAGTTTTGTCTTCTTCCTCTTCGGAAACGACTTCATCCAATATGTGATCGATGGTCTCTTTGACATTATCACCATGCGCAGAAGAGATGACAAAAGGCTGGCCCAATCCCATTTGGAAGAAATCTGCAGAAATCAATTGGTGACTATGACCTTCCGCTTTATTGACCAGAAGATAGGTAGGCTTGTTGAACTGACGAATATAATTCGCGATGGCTTCATCAGAAGGAATCAAACCTGCTCGACCATCCACCAAAAACAAAATGGCATCGGACTCTTCTATCGCCGAGCGCACTTGTCCCGCCATCAAAGGATCAACCCCTTCTTGCTCGCCACTCAAACCACCGGTATCGACTACGATGTAAGGGTGATTCCCCGTTCTACCGGTGCCATACTGACGATCTCGAGTCAAACCGGGATAATCGGCTACAATCGCATCCCGTGTTCGTGTCAGCCGATTGAATAAAGTCGACTTCCCGACATTAGGACGCCCCACAAGAGCGATAACAGGTTTACTCACAACTACCCCTTCTTCACAGCTGTTTTAAGGATGCCCATTGGGTCTTCAGGATGATTGAATTCATACCAATCCGAAGGTTCCACTGTGTAAGCCGTAATATAGCCGCCTGTATCTTGAATATAAATGCGTTTGCCATCGTTCCACACTCGAACGATTTTAGCGCGAATTGAATCTGGTGAACTGTGACGTGCACGAGCTACCAAGGTGCCATCCAGTTTATCAACCCAATGAATCACTCCATAACCGTCTGCCACCAAAATCTGATTAGTATTATAGAAAGACAAGTCCGTCAATACACGATACTTGAAATGCGTTTGCTTCCAGATTTCCGTTCCCGTGTACAAGTCATAAGCATGAAGAATATCATCTTCATCAGCCAGATAGACCGCCTTATCATCAACCAAAAAGTCTCTAAAACCGGAAACATCTTTAGACCAGTAAAGATTACCGTTCTCCGGATTAAGCGCAACCAGTTTGCCGTGGTAACCCAACACATATAAACGGCCTGATTTCAGGATCAACTCAGACTGAATATCAACCATTCTCTCTAGGTCAGTTCTGCCTTTTGGAATCAATACTTGTGTTTGCCATTTAGTCTCACCTGTTTTGGCATCCAATGCCTGAACAGAACCTGACTCCCAGCCAACATACAAAGTATCGTTTGCATAGGTAACCGGTGCAATGCCTCTTAATGACAGATTCGGCAGTTGATGCTCAACTGTCCAGTTGATTTTGCCGGTGACCGCATTGACAGAATCCAACTTGCCATCAACCGTGCGTACAAAAATCGTGTTGTCCACAATAACAGGTAAGCTCAGCACTTCACTCGACAGCTCAGTTCGCCATACGATTTCACCGGAGTCTTGGGAAACACTCATCAAGCTTCCCTTAGCAGTTCCGATAATCAAATTCGACCCAAATATCGTAGGCCCGGACAAAATCGGCTCATTGAACTTACGCTGCCACAAAACCTGATCTGTCCAGCGATATTGATTGGCTTTCAATGCAGACGTCAACACACCATCAGGGTTGGCAAAGAAAACAGCGTTTTTATTCTCTGCAAAATAAAGGCCTTCACTATCGGAGTATTTGAATTTATCCGATTGCAACTGCCAGTCTTTATGCAAACTGTAAGGAGAAGACATCTTAACCAAAGGCGTCGGTTCGCGCACAAGTCCTGGCTGCGAACAAGATTGTAAAGTCACCGCCAAAAGCAACAGCGGCAGTGCGAAAAAGGAATGACGATTCAAAGGAAAGTGCTTCAAGAGAAAACCTGTCTAAATTAATTGTTATTGTGTTAAATCACCCAACTGCAAACGCGCAACATTCTGCAAGTTTGCCGCTGCTGCTGTATTGTCAACAACTTGCTGCAAAAACTGACGGGCAACATCCAACTGGTTTTGTTGTAGTGCCAAAAACCCTGAGGTGAAATCAAAATTCGCTTTTTCACCTGCCGCAAGTTTTGCCGCATCCACTGATTTCAAAACGGCAGTCGCTTTGTCATATTGCTTCTGATCGATATAAATACCAGTCATTCTTAACTTGGCAACCAAGACCAAAGAAGCATCGATATTTTGATTGATCACCCATTGTAGGTTTTCAATTGCTTTATCCGTATGCCCTTTTTCCAACTCAAACTGGGCTTCCATCAACGCAGTTGCCGTCGCATAAGGGCTTTTTGGTTGATCTTCCATCAACTTCAAGCCTTCACGTGCAACATCACCAAAAGCATTTTGTTCAACTTTAGACTGCAACACCTCAAAAGTCGTTGAAGCGTTTGACGCTTTTGCAAATTGCGACTTTTGATAATAGCTCCAACCAGCCCAAGCCAATACCACAACCAATACTGCTGAAAGAAGTGCTGTACCGTACTTATCCCACCAGTTTTTTAATGCCGTTAATTGTTCTTCATCTGTTTCATAACGATTCATTGGACATTTCCTATGATTAAAACTTTAATTTTCGTTGAAATAATTAGCCATTTCAGCTTCTAAACTTTGCCAATCCAGCGTCACCTGCTCTTTTTCTTCACGAAGGAATTTCACACCGATTTGCTGATTATTGACTTCGTCTTCCGCCATAATCAATGCCACTCGTGCGCCTGATTTATCGGCTTTTTTGAACTGGCTCTTAAAACTACCGCCGCCACAATTCATGACGACCTTCACTTGTGGCAAACGCTCTCTTAACTGCTCTGCAATGACAAATCCCGGACGAGATGCAGCATCACCCACCAATACCATGAAGATATCTGCTTCAGCAACATCTGCTACCAAATCTTTGTCCATCAGAAGCGCCATCAAACGCTCTAGACCCATCGCAAAACCACTTGCTGGTGTGGACTTGCCACCGATTTGCTCAACAAGACCATCGTAACGGCCACCGGCACACACTGTTCCTTGCGCGCCAAGCTCAGTTGTTACCCACTCAAAAACGGTTTTATTGTAGTAGTCTAATCCTCTTACCAGATTCGGATTGACCACATAGTCAACGCCCAGATCATCAAGGTAGGTTTTTAGCTGTTCAAAATGGGTTTTAGAAGCCTCATCCAAGTGATCCATCAACTTTGGTGCATTCTCTATGACGGATTTCATATCAGGATTTTTGCTATCCAGAACCCTTAAAGGATTGGTTTCCAAACGTCTTAAGCTGTCTTCATCCAACTGACTTTTATGCTGCGTTAAATATTCAACCAAGATCGTTTTATAGGCTTGTCTGGCTTCAAGACTCCCCAAAGAGTTAATCTGCAACTCCAGATTATCCAGCCCAAGCTTTTCCCACAAACGCGCGGTTAGGGCAATCAACTCAGCATCAATATCCGCATCCGCCAAACCAAATACTTCAACGCCAAATTGGTGGAACTGGCGATAACGCCCTTTCTGTGGACGTTCATGACGGAACATCGGCCCCATATAATAGAGCTTTTGGATTTGGTTATGCGTCAAACCATTTTCAATAACCGCTCGTACACACCCTGCCGTTCCTTCTGGTCGTAATGTCAAACTGTCTCCATTTCGATCTTCAAAGGTATACATTTCTTTTTCAACGATATCGGTCACTTCTCCAATAGAGCGTGCAAAAAGTTCTGTTTTTTCAACAATCGGCAATCGAATGGATTGATAGCCATACTGGCGCAGTACGGTCTCAGCGGATTCAACGATAAAATCAAGTACTTGTGCCGATTTACCGTAATAGTCATTCATACCACGAATGGCTGAAATTTGTTTTGACATACTTTTCTCTTAGGTTACTTTCTTATTCTTTTTATTGGCTTTACTGATTAATCGCTATCAACACAATGACAATCACGGCAATAATCGCCCAAATTCCCCAACGCATAACGCTATTTGAAATGATTGGCTTCTGTTCTGCCGAATCTTGCTCCACTCTCGACAAATGAGAACTGACGGTAATACCATCAGGGAACGCCGATTCAAACTCACCGATGTCTATCGACAAAATATCTGCATAATTTCGCAGGTAACCACGCTGAAACGGACTTAAATGTTCCAAGTCCAAATCAGGGCTTTCAAAATACTCAATTTGCGCTTTGGTCAGCTTTAATCGCTCACTAACCATCTCAAGTGTGAGTGCTTGAGAGACTCGCGCTTCTTTCAAAAGCTCGTGTAACTTTGGTTTCGCGGTTTCTGTCATGATTCCTTCCTGTGTTTCAGACGGACTTCACTTCCAACTTGTTTAAAGTCCTTTTGGTTCTGTCTGTAATTTTTCCGGCAAGCTGCCCGCAAGCCGCATCAATGTCATCGCCACGGGTCTTACGTACGGTGCACTTAAGACCCGCATTCACCAACTTATCTTGAAACCTTCTGACCGCGTTGTTTGAAGATCGCTGATAAGGTGTTCCTTTAAATGGATTAAAGGGAATTAAATTCACTTTACAGGGCAAATCACCCAATAAGTCAATCAGCTCTTGTGCATTCACCAAAGAGTCATTAACCCCGTCCAACATCACATACTCAACGGTAACGTGCTTCTTGCTATGCCCACCTTCAACATAACGGTGTAGTGCAGGCATTAAAACTTCTAACGGGTACTTTTGGTTAATCGGTACCAGTTCGTCTCTCAAACGATTGTTCGGGGCATGAAGTGAAATCGCCAAACTGACGTCCAAATTCTCTTTGATCCGGTCAATTGCAGGCACAACGCCAGCCGTACTGATGGTCACTCGACGTTTGGATAAACCATAGGCATTGTCATCCATAAGAATTCTGGCCGCTGGAAAGGTGTGTGTTACATTCAACAAAGGCTCGCCCATTCCCATGAAAACGATATTGGAGATAACGCGCTCTTCTTTTGGCTTACAACCCAAGGCTTTATTGGCGACCCACATTTGTGCCACGATCTCCCAGTTTTCAAGGTTACGGTTAAAACCCTGTTTACCAGTCGCACAAAAACTACAATCCAAAGCGCAACCAACCTGAGAAGAAATGCAAAGAGTGCCTCGCGTTTTCTCAGGAATAAATACCGCTTCAACGCTATTGTTGTTATCCACTTCCAACAACCACTTAATCGTACCGTCTTCAGATTTCTGTTCTGCGATAATTTTAGGCGTACGGATAATGGCAGTTTGTTTCAGTTTCTCTCGCAGTGCTTTACTGAGATTCGTCATTTCATCAAAGTCGCTAATGCCGAATTGGTGAATCCACTTCATTACCTGCGTAGAACGGAAGGGTTTCTCACCAATCGACACAAAGAAGTCCGCCAACCCTTTAGCATCTAAGCCCAAAAGATCCACCTTGCCGTCATAAATGACTGGCTGACTTTCTTCTACTTTTTCTTCGACAAATTGCAATGCAGTTCCAACCTTAAAATCGACTAAAGACTATCGAGGATAAATTTCATTTTCATTAAAGAAATAGGCAATCTCTCTTGCCGCGCTTTCTGGAGAGTCTGAACCGTGAACAGAGTTTTTTTGCATTGAAACCGCAAAATCTTTTCGAATCGTACCCGGTGCCGCCTTTTCAGGATCCGTCGTCCCCATCACCTCACGGTTCTTAGCAATAGCATCTTCACCTTCCAGCACTTGAACAATAATCGGCCCTGCAGTCATATTGGTAATCAACGTCTCGTAGAAAGGTTTACCTTCATGTTCAGCGTAAAAACCTGCAGCTTGCTCGGTTGTTAAATGAAGCATCTTAGATGCAATCACCGACAAGCCACTTTTCTCTAGTCTAGCCGTAATTTCACCGATTAAATTTCTATTCACCGCATCTGGTTTAATAATAGAAAAAGTGCGTTGTACCATAATGAAAGAATCCTGTTTGGTCTGTAATGACAAAATATGAGGTATTTTAACAATCTAGCCTGCTGATTGCTGAAAAAAGTCTGAAAATAAAAGACCCCGATCAAAACCGGGGTCTTTTTACGAGTTTGGACAAAATGCTGGCGCTATACGGTGAAAGATTCCCCGCAACCACAAGCGTCTTTAACTTTCGGATTATGGAATTCAAAACCTTCATTCAACAGGCTTTCTTTGACATAGTCCAACTCAGTACCATCGACTTGTTCTAAACTCTTTTTGGGAACGACGACTTTCTGACCATAACTTTCAAAAACAGCATCGTCATCGGTAATTTCATCTGCATAGTCAACAACATATGCAAAACCGGCGCACCCACTCACTTTTGTTGCCAACTTAAGTCCTAAACCATGACCTCTTTTTGCCAGCATGGTTCTGACTCTTTCGGCGGCAGATTCTGTTAAGGTAACAGCCATTGATACTTCTCCTTTACGCAAACGTCTAAGCAAAAATAATTTCTTTTACGCTTGAACGTTTTTCGATAATTTTTTGCAGGGTGATATTTTCCAAAAATTGCTCAATCATCTCACTCAAATCTGACCACAATTCATGAGAAAGGCACTCTTCACCGCCTTTACAATTCTCACGACCTTTGCATTTTCTGGCTTCCAAATCTTCGTTGACCGCGGCGATAACTTCACTTACTGAAATCTCACCGGGATCTCGACTCAATCGGTATCCACCGCCCGGTCCTCTTGCACTCAAAACCAAGTCTGACTTTTTCAGTTTGGCAAAAATTTGCTCTAGATAAGACAGTGAAATATCCTGTCTTTCGGAAATCATCGCCAAAGTAATCGGTCCTTTAGACTGATTGATTGCAATATCGAGCATTGCCGTTACTGCATAACGGCCTTTTGAAGTCAGCTTCATCACCCTTCCCCTTTAAAGCTTTATCCACTTTAAAGCTTGATTAACATGTAAAAACTAAGGTTATTCTATAATAACCTAGTGAACAACTCAAGAATTATTCGATGATGAATGAACGACTACTTCAACCCTTATCTTTAGTATCCACTTTTTTAATGTGTGCTTGATACTCCGGATTATCCGGTTCTAGCACCGCATCTTCAAGGCTCGGTAAATCAACATGTGAATCCGTCCCACCAAGTTGTTTAACCGCTTGATTGAGTTTTTCTAACTGTTCATCTTGACTCTGCACATGGTCTAACAAACTGAAAATAGCTTTTTCAATAGGATCTTGAACATCCTGACTGACGCCATAGGCATCAAACCCGATTTTTTCAGCCATCTTTTCACGACGTGATTTTTTACGATCACGATCAGGATCAACCACCCTCCCTGGAATCCCAACCACAGTTCGGTTAGCAGGAACCGATTTCAACACCACCGCGTTAGAACCGATACGAGCATCATCACCCACAGTAAAGGGCCCCAGCACTTTTGCGCCAGCACCCACAACAACACGATTTCCCAAGGTAGGATGTCGTTTGCCTTCGGTTGCACTCACTCCTCCGAGCGTTACACCTTGATACAGCGTACAGTCATCACCAATCTCTGCCGTTTCCCCAATGACAACCCCCATACCGTGGTCAATAAAGAAACGCTCACCAATTTTTGCAGCCGGGTGAATTTCAATCCCGGTAAACCATCTAGCGAAACCTGAAATAAACCTGGCTAACCATTTCAGACCTTTGCCCCACAACCAGTGAGTCAGACGATAAAACAAAATGGCATGCAACCCCGGGTAAGTTGTCAGAACCTCGAACGTACTTCTCGCTGCTGGATCACGCTCGAAGACCGATTGAACATCTGATTTGATTCTTTTAAACATTTTTTTGTTCCACTTCTAATTCTGAACTTTGCAGTGCTTGAAGCTCTTGAAGTTTAACCGACTGTCTCTGCGACGCAGTCAAAATGCCCCTCAATATATCAATCTCTTTGACATCCAACTGAGTGCGGTTAAACAACTTGCGCATTCTGCGCATAAAGCGTGCATTCTTTGCAGGATCTAAAAAACCAATGTCCTGCAAGCTTTGATACAAATGATCATAAAAGCCTTCCAATTGCTCAGATGATGCCAATTTATGATTGTATTGACCAGATGAAAAGCTGTTTTTCAAATCTGTCGCCATTAGACATTCGTAAACAAACACTTGTACTGCTGCCGCAATATTCAAAGAGCTGTAGGTTGGATTCGTCGGAATATGGGCGAGGTAATGACATTTATCCAACTCCGCATTACTCAGCCCCGAGTCTTCTCGACCAAACAACAAAGCCACTTGGTCACCTTCATTCTCGGTGACGTCCATAATCATGGCAGCGGTTTCTCTAACATCCATTTGAGGCCAAGACACCTTGCGCAAGCGAGCACTTGCCCCCACGACCAATTTGCAATCAGCGATAGCTTCATCCAACGTCTCTTTGACAACCGCTTCACTTAAAACGTCTGCCGCTCCAGAGGCTCTAGCCGAAGCAACCTGACTTGGGAATTCTTTCGGGTTTACCAGCACTAACTGACTTAATCCCATATTTTTCATCGCCCGCGCAACCGCGCCAATATTGCCGGGATGGGAAGTCTCAATCAAAACAATTTTAATTTTTGACAGTTTCGGATGGCTTCTGTAGTCTTCTATCATTTATTTTCCGTTATAATTCCGTCAGTTCTAAAGTTTAACCCGATATTCTAACAATTGGAAAACGTCTTATGCATCCTATTTTGAATGTTGCCAGCATCGCTGCAAAAGAAGCTGGTTATTTTATCGCGAATCAAATGCGAAACATCGAGCAGCTCAACGTTGAAGAGAAAGGACGCAACGATTACGTCAGCGAAATCGATAAGCATGCGGAAAAGCTCATTATCGACACCATTCGTAAATACTATCCTCAACACAGTATTTTGGCTGAAGAAAGTGGTGCTCACAAAAAAGATTCCGATTTTGAATGGATTATCGACCCACTGGATGGTACAACCAACTTTTTGCACGGCTTCCCGCAGTTTGCGGTTTCGATCGCAGTCACCGAAAAAGGACGCTTGATGCACGGTGTCATTTTTGATCCCACGCGTGATGAGCTGTTCTCTGCATCTCGTGGTGGCGGAGCTCGCCTAAACAATTATCGTATTCGCGTCAGTGAGCAAAAGACATTGAAAAACGCTCTATTGGCGACCGGCATTCCTTATTACAACTTTGAATTCTCTGATGCTTACTTGGCCTGTTTCAAGGAGTTTATGCTACAAACTGCGGGCATTCGCAGACCAGGTTCTGCTGCGCTAGACTTGGCTTATGTCGCTTGCGGACGCGTGGACGGTTATTGGGAGCTAAACCTAAAACCATGGGATATTGCCGCAGGCGCGTTGATTGTGAATGAAGCAGGTGGACTGGTCAGCGATATGCTGGGTGGCGACAAATACCTAGAATCAGGCAACCTGATTGCAGCCAATCCGAAAATGATGAAAGCGATGGCTCAGGTTATCAGCAACACCATTCCAAAAGATTTTCGAGCTTAACATCTTCACATAAAATCTGCCAGGTTGGGGTTGAATACACACCACCCAACCTGGCATTTTTTAATCACTCTCCGCCAACAGGCAAGACATCAGAACCGCATCTTCCTTATCATGCGTATTCTTCAGCGGGTAGTAACCTTTGCGAATGCCATCCTCAATGAAACCATGTTTTTCATAGAGCGCTTTCGCAGGATTGGAAACCCGGACTTCGAGCAACATCCTCTCATAGTCAGAATCCAGAAAATAATCCTTAAACTTCTGCAATGCATTGCCTGCGACGCCCTGCTTCCTGAAGTCCGGCGCGACGCATAGATTCAGCAGGTGAATCTCATCCAGTACCGCTAGAAAACAGGCATAGCCAAGCTTCCGATCATCTACATCACACAAAATATAGGCCAAGCCATCATCCATGGCTTTGGTGAACCCCTGAGGAGACCAGGGAAAATCATAGGATGCTTTTTCTGTACTCAACACCCATTTGACATCATATTCGTCCATAGGACGAAAATAACTAAATTCAGCGAACATAATTTGCTAACCGATAATAACCTTGTTTTTTTGCATACCCTTGCATCAACATTGCGTCTAAGCTTGGTAAGATTTCCACTTGAAGCCCTTCAGAAAGCGCTTCGTTCAACAAACCTTCTTCATCAAAGCTAAATACCTGCTCAACCCCTGTATCAATAATCTCTTCAAGGGTCATCCAAATGGCATCCTCTGTGTGTAACAACCCCGTATCGAAATACAGGACATCTTCTTCCGAAATCTCGAGTGCATTCAAAATATTCAACATCAAGCGCCAAGCCGGGCTTTCTTCATTTTGCCAAACCTGCTCCAAACCGACACCAACAAAAACCAGTTCCGTTTTACTCTGATTCTCAGACGGTAAGGCTTCAGAAGCTTCTGGCTCGACAACCTCACTCACCATCTGCTCAACAGAATTTTCTGATACGCTATAGGCTGGCTGCGGATTTTCTTCCACCGTTGCTGCTTGGTTTTGGTTGACACTCTCATATACCGTTGTCTCATGAGAATGTGCGAACTGCGTGTGCATTCGCCAATTCACGATTCCAAGTTGTTCTAGTAAAGATGGGTCAAGCGTGGTTTTAGACATAACTGGCTTGCTCAAAAATTGTACCGGCTTTTAATAAAGCTATCGCAAGCCGGTTAATTTGATTGTTTCCTAGAAAAGAAAACATCATGATTTCTATACAGACGCTTGAGGATGTGATTTTTGTTGAGTGGATTCAAGCTTGTTCAGCGCGTTGATATAAGCTTTAGCAGAAGCCGTGATGATATCTGTATCAGAACCTTGTCCATTGACGATACGACCCGCCTTTTCCATACGCACCGAGGTCTCACCCAAAGAGTCGGTACCGTTGGTCACATTACTCACCGAATACAACTCCAAGCTTGCACCTGAATTCACCATTTTTTCAATGGCCTTAAAGGTAGCATCCACCACACCGCCACCGCTGGCGCTTGCCGTTTTCTCAACGCCGTCAACCCACAGTGTCACTTCAGCATTAGGCGCATCACCTGTAGTGGTTCCAGCATTTAACGCTACCAAACGATAACGCTCATTTTCTAAGCGCTGAGCACTGTTATCAGTAACCAATGCTTGAAGGTCTTCATCGTAAATTTCGTGTTTAAGATCGGCTAGTTCTTTAAACCTAACAAAAGCCTCGTTCAGCTCCTGCTCGGTATCAAACTCAATACCCAATTCTTCTAATCTGCTACGGAAAGCACTGCGTCCAGAGTGTTTTCCAAGAACCATTTTATTCGTGCTCCAGCCGACATCTTCTGCTCGCATGATTTCATAAGTCTCACGATGCTTCAGAACACCGTCTTGGTGAATACCAGACTCATGCGCGAAGGCATTTGCCCCCACAATCGCTTTATTAGGCTGCACTGCAAACCCTGTAATCCCGGAAACTAAACGCGATGTTGCTAGAATTTCTCTCGTATTGATACGTGTATCCACCGCAAAAGCATCTTGTCGAGTACGAACCGCCATAACCAACTCTTCAAGCGCCGTGTTTCCTGCACGCTCACCTAAGCCATTGATTGTACATTCAACTTGTCTCGCGCCCGCTTTTACTGCTGCCAGCGAGTTAGCTACCGCCAACCCTAAGTCGTTATGACAGTGGGCAGAAAAAATCGCCTTGTCCGAGTTCGGAATTTTCGTCAACAGATTATGCATCAAGTCACCGAACTGTTCAGGAATGTTATAGCCCACCGTATCTGGAATATTGATTGTGGTTGCACCAGCATCAATAGCGGCTTCAATCACACGGCACAAGAAATCCAGCTCTGAACGACCGGCATCTTCCGGTGAAAACTCGACGTTGTCGGTGAAGTCTCTTGCGCGTTTAACCGCCCATACTGCACGCTCAACCACTTCATCCGGCGACATGCGCAACTTCATTTCCATATGAATCGGGGAAGTTGCAATAAAAGTATGAATACGTCCTGAGTTGGCAGGCTTAATAGCTTCACCTGCACGTACAATATCGTTTTCAACAGCGCGAGCCAATCCACAAATCGTACTATCCTTCACCACTGAAGCAACAGCGTGAACCGACTCAAAGTCACCTTGACTCGCCGCTGGAAATCCAGCTTCGATCACATCAACTTTTAACTTTTCCAATTGGCGCGCAATACGGATTTTTTCATCCTTTGTCATCGATGCGCCAGGGCTTTGCTCACCATCTCTTAAAGTCGTGTCAAAAATAACAAGCTGTTGCTTCATAATTATCTCTTCTATTTTCTAAACCAGTGCTTAATCTCTAAACAAATTAAGGTGCATCACTTCCAGCAGACGGTTGTTCCGCCTCTTCTTTTTCCGCTTCGTTTTGTTCTGAAGCCTTGCGCTTTTTACTACGTCTTTCAGAACGCTTTTGTTGCAAAAGCCTCAGTGTCAAAATTGGACCGGACAGCGCATACAGGAAAAAGAAGCCGAACAAAATTACTGCGGGTTTTAAAGTAATAACCACAAACACCAATACAATCAACAGTAATGTAACGAAAGGCACCTTTCCTTTTAGATTAAACTCTTTAAAGGAGTTGAAGCGCATATTACTCACCATCATCAAACCGGCCGCCAAAGTCAGGAACAATGTAAAGAACGATTCCAACCCTGTTTGAATATGATTGGTTTCCACCATCCAAACAAAGCCCGCTAATAGTGCCGCAGCTGCTGGACTCGGCAACCCTTGAAAATAACGCTTATCAGCAATACCAACTTGCGTATTGAATCTTGCCAATCTCAATGCTGCGCCGACGGTATACACAAAAGCAATCAGCCAGCCTAACTTACCGAAATCATGCAACGCCCATTGATAGATAAGTAGCGCTGGCGCCAATCCGAATGAAATCATATCGGCGAGGCTGTCATATTCTGCACCGAAAGCACTGCATGAGTTGGTCATGCGTGCAACACGACCATCCAACCCATCAAAAATCATTGCGACAAAAATAGCGATAGCACCCTGCTCGAAATAACCGTTCATTCCGGCAATAACAGCATAAAATCCTGCGAAGAGAGCGCTTGTCGTCATGAGGTTAGGCAAAAGATAAATGCCTTTTTCAAACGAAGGTTTCATTGTGAAATTCTTTTTATTTTAAGTAGACACACATTCTATAAAGAAAGCGTATAGGTAACAAGATGGAGACCAAACTATTTCTGCAAGTAACACTGGTGCAAAGAAATGGTTTGGTCTAGAACAGGAAAAACGAATTAAATAAATTGACCTCTGCCGACGCCAAAATATTCAAACCCTTTTGACTTCATCACATTCAAGTCATAAATATTGCGACCATCAAAAATAACAGGCTGAGCCATGAGTGATTTCATACGCTCATAATCCGGGTTCCAAAAATGCTTCCATTCCGTCAACACCATCAATGCATCGGCATTTTCCAGCGCCTGATACATATCATTAACGTAGGACACACCTTGACGATCTTCTCCCCAATAACGCTGAAATGCTTTTTTCCCTTTAGGATCATAAGCCACAACTTTTGCGCCTTGCGCCACCAAGGCTTCAACCGTTCTTAAACTGGGCGCATTATCGACAGTGGCAGTATTTGGCTTAAACGACAGCCCCCATATTGCAATGGTCTTATCCTGCAGTCGGTTGTGGAAATAGCGCCATGCCTTTCTAAACAGAACCTCTTTTTGAGACTCGTTATTACTCAAAACCGTCTTGAGCAAGTCTGCATCATAGCCCTTGGATTCAAGTGTTCCCACAAGCGTTTTAACATCTTCAGCAAAGCTTGGTCCACCAAACCCGCAACCAGGATATAGATAGCTGAATCCAACACGACCATCTGAACCCAAGCCTTGGCGAACCTGCTCCATGTCTATATCAAAGTGCTCTGCATTATTGGCCAACTCATTTACCAGACTCATACGGGTTGCCAAAAGGGCATTCACGGCATATTTGGTATATTCCGCAGCTCTTGTCGACATGACTTTGATTTGATCAACTGTATAGTTAAAAGGACGCATAATGTCTCTGATGGTTGCGATAGCTTCCTGGCAGTCTCCACCCAATACAACACGATCTGGTCGCGTAAAATCCTTCACAGCCGACCCTTCACTCATGAATTCCGGCATAGAGACCACTGCTACTTTGGCTTCTACCCCACGACATGAAAACCCCTGTTGGATAGTCTGTAAAAAACGATCTGCAGTTCCGATCGGAAAAGTACTCTGATTCACAACTATCAAATCTTTTTCAGCAGTGCTGGAAATAAGGTCAACAATATCTTCTGCTTTCCGAATATTCCATGACGGCATACTCAAAAAAAGCACATCACCATATTCAACCCCTAAAGACCAATCCGCTTCAAAAAACAAACGCTCTTCTTCATATTGTGATTTGATTAATGACGCAAGCCCTGGTTCTTCCCTTGGCAAAACGCCGTTTTGCAAATCCTCAACTTTGACAATGCCGATGGGTAAAGCCATAACTTCATTACCCGTTTGCGCCAGAGCTCCTGCCGTTACCAAACCACTTAATTCGCATCCAAACACTGATATTTTCATGATGTCACCTTCTCAATCAGCTTTCTTGTTGAAGCATCAAACTGCTCTGCTAAAGAAGCATCCTGCAATGCCGCTTTTGTCTCTTTGGCAATCAATTTTCCAAGCTCAACGCCCCACTGATCAAAAGAGTTAATCTCCCAAATCACTCCCTCTACAAAAGTCTTATGTTCGTAAAGCGCAATCAACATCCCCAGTGTTTTGGGGGAAATATCCTTCATCAAAATCGTATTGGAAGGTTGATTGCCTGGGTAATGTTTAAAAGGGGAATCAAAGTTAGCCTTCAAACTTTCAGGAATGGCATCATCCCCCAGCATCAATACACGCGATTGCGCAAAACAATTCGCCAACGCCAATTCATGCTGAGACTTCAAACTTTCATTTCTACCCGTATGGGAGCTGGCATCAAAGTCATCTCTGATTTTCAACGCAAAAAAGTCACACATAACCTTTTGCGTCCCCTGATGCAGCAACTGATAAAACGCATGCTGCGCATTAGGCCCTACCTCGCCCCAAAGGACAGGACAGGTTTTGTAACTGACCTCTTTACCATCTCTATTAACGGATTTCCCGTTACTCTCCATGACCAACTGCTCAAGATAAGAGGGGAGATACTTCAAACGCGCATCATAAGGAAGAATCGCTTTCTTCTGAATATTCAAAAAGTTAATATTCCAAATGTCAATCAGTCCTAAGATGACAGGAAGGTTTCGCTCAAAAGGCTCAGAACCAAAATGTTCATCCATGATTCTGGCACCTTCAAGCAACTCTCTAAACTTATCCATGCCAATTTGTAGCGCTATTGGCAGACCAATCGCTGACCACAACGAATAGCGTCCTCCCACCCAATCCCAAAAAATAAGTTGGTTTTCAGGGGGAATTCCCCATTCCGTCATCATGTCCGGCTTAGTCGATACACCAATAAAGTGTTGTGAATAGATTTCCTGCTTATCTTTAATCGCCTCTTCTAACCAGTCAATAGCAGTTTCAGCATTAGAAAGCGTATCAATGGTCGTAAAAGATTTTGACGCCAAAATAAACAGCGTAGTTTCTTGCTTAAGCTTATTAAGAAGGTTAGATGTCTGAGTGCCGTCTATGGAAGAAATGAAGTGTAGATTTACCGGAGATTTAATGGTTTGCAAACTTTGTGTAATCATTAAAGGCCCTAAATCAGAACCGCCCACACCAATATTTACAACATCCGTAATTGCCTTACCACTAAAACCGCGCCAATGACCCGATCGTACCTTGTTGACGATTCTCGACATGTTATCAAATTGAGCATCAACATCATCCTGTACCTGCGCTGCAAACCCACTAACACCTTTGTGATTTGCCCTCAACGCCGTATGAAGTGCTGGCCTGTCTTCTGTGTCATTGACCTTTTCACCGGATAACAGCTTATAAATCCAGCCTGACAAATCTTGTTGATCCGCCAAATCAAAAAGAAGAGACATCGTTTCTTCTGTAATGCGGTTTTTAGAATAATCTACATAAAGATCGTCAAATTCATGGGAAAACTTGTCCGTTCGATCTCTGTCGTTCTTAAACAATTGGGACATTGCCATCGTTCCCAAACCTGCATCACAATGCACTTGTAATGCCTGCCATGCAGGTGAAACATCTAATGTCATAAGCACCCTTCTCTTTTTTGTTTTATTTGCCAACCTTGTTGCAACGCGACTCTTAAATCGAATCTACGTCCAAGGATTTCAAGTATTCTTTAAAGTCAGCTCCCAACTTAGGATCACGCAATGCATATTCAATATTAGCTTGCAAAAATCCCTGTTTATCACCGCAATCGTAGCTTTTACCATCTTTGAACTCAAAGCCAAACATAACCTCTTCATCCAGCAATCTATCCATTGCGTCAGTTAACTGAATTTCACCGCCCGCTCCAGGCTTAGTCACTTTTAAAAGTTGCATTAAGCGCGGCGTAAAAATATATCGTCCAACAACGGACAAATTGGATGGTGCGTCCTCTTTTTTAGGCTTTTCTACTAAACTGGAAATACGCATGTCTGCACCATTGATTTCTGCAATGCCGTACTTCTCGACCTGATCTTCAGGCACCGCTTCCAGTGCAATAACACTGGTATGGACTTTTTCATAAAAGTCCACCATTTGAGCCAAACAGCCTTTTTTTGAGTGATGCATCAACACATCCGGCAACAACACCGCAAAAGGTTCATCACTTGCTATAACCGGCTCTGCACATAAAATAGCGTGCCCCAACCCCAACGCTTCAGGCTGACGAACACTCACAATCCGCACACCCTCTGGTGTAATCTCTTGGATCGGGATCAGACGCTCCTCTTTTCCCCGCAACTGCAATTCTGTTTCAAGCTCATAGTGCTTATCAAAGTGATTTTCTATCGCATTCTTACTGGAGTGTGTGACCAATATGATATCGGTTATACCTGCCTCAGCAGCTTCATGGACGATGTATTGAATCAACGGCTTGTCGACAACCGTCAACATTTCTTTTGGAATAGCCTTGGTTGCAGGTAAAAAACGCGTCCCCAAACCAGCTACAGGCAAAATGGCTTTGGTAATTTTTTTATATATCATTACTTCTCTCTTCTTTCCGTTCCCTTTTCTCAGCTTGTTTCAGATAAACAAGCTCTGAGAAGGTGGGCTTTCTGCAAAGTACGTCGCTGCACCTGCTATTTCTATTTCATCTATAAGATCTGATTCACAAACCCCTAAAAGATCAAACGCCATGGAACAGGCGGTAAATTTCACACCTAATTCCAAGCATAATGCTCTAAGCTCTTCAATGGGAAGTTGATTTTGATGCTTCATCTGTAACTTGAATGCAAAGGTGACTAGAGCGGTCATGCCAGGAACAATCCATATGACCTGAGGCAACACCTTATTCCAGTCAATTTTTTTCAGCCAATTTGGGCCAACTGGAAGTTTTAGAATCATCGCTGGATTTGCTAACGGGGAAACCTTTAATCCTGAAGTATTTCGATACAGTCCTTTTACCCCATAAAAAGAACAAAAAACATCTACTCTCTTCCCCATCGCGGCGGCCGTACTTGCAAGAATAAGCGTTGCATAAATCCAATCAAGTGACCCTTTTGTCAAAATAATGCTGACTTGTTCTTTTTCTACTTCACTATCCATATGTCAACTCTTCGTCAGCTTAAAATATAAAACACCGCTCTCTTCCTTTTGAAAGAGGCAGTCCAATTCTTGCTGCCGACAAAATGCAGGAACATCTTTCATAGCGCCTTTATCCGACGCCTTAAAATCAATTTCTAGGCTTTCACCTACGTGCTCCGCCAAAAACTTTTTCAATTTTACAATCGGCATCGGGCAAGCCAACCCCGTCATATCCAACTCATAGTTTTTATACAAAACTCTATCACCCATCAAAACGAAAATTATAAAGTTTAGATGACAAATCAAACCAAACAAAGTCATGATTCTTTATATATGCCTCTCATGCTTCGTTTTATAATACCTTCAACTAAAGCCTAACCGAATTTTATGCAAAAAACCATACTCTTCTTATGTTTAACCCTTTGTGTGTCGCCCTTAGCACTCGGCAGTAACCTGCCTGATCTTGGCGCGCCCGACTTAAAGGACTACGACTCTCAAACAGAGACCTCTTTGGGCAGAGCTTTTTCTGTAGCACTTCATGAACAGTATGACTTGTTTTACGACCCAATAACGCTGAGCTATGTTCGACATATCGGTAATAAAATCGCCAGCCAAACAGGACAAGACCGCCAATTCACCTTCTACATCCTCAATGACCCAGAAGTCAATGCTTTTGCTGGCCCCAATGGCGTCATAGGCATACATACAGGCCTCATACTTGCTGCACAAACCGAAGATGAGCTTGCTTCCGTCATGGCGCACGAAATCGCTCACGTAACCCAGCGACATTTGTCACGAACATTTGAATACCAAAACAACGTCAGCGTTACCAGTATCGCCTCCCTCATTGCAGCAATACTCATTGGCTCTCAAGATGTCAGTGCCGGCATTGCAACCTATATGGGAGGCATGGGACTTAACATTCAACAACAATTGAAAAACTCGCGTATTCACGAAAATGAGGCCGATTATTTTGGCATTAAGTATTTGGAAAAAGCAGGCTACAACCCTTATGCCATGTCAGATTTTTTTGGCCGCTTAGAAAAAGAGTCCCAACTCAACGAATTCAAAGCACCGGAAATTCTCTTAACACACCCTGTAACCGAAGAACGTTTAGCCAAAGCGAAAGAAAGAGCCTACCAACTATCCAAAGACAGTAAACGCGTTTATCACAAAAACTCATTAAAGCTCATCCAACTGCGCATGAAGCTATTGCTTCATATTGACGACAGTTATGGCAATAAGCATCTTGATAAAAATGAGCAATGCTACCTACGGAACTTAAAGTCACTTCAGTCTGCGGACAAAGCAACAGCATCATTTAATACACAATGCCTGAAGGATGCCACCAAACAATACCCTAACAATAAGCTGTATCGCTTATTACAAGCTCAAGTTGACTCTGTCATAAAACCTAAACTTGGATATGATGAGTTCACATACTTGGAAGCAATTTATCCATCTGACTTCAGTATTCCATACCTGCATGCTCTCGCATTAGAGCAAAACAATCAGATTGATAAGGCGATTGAACTGCTCAGAAAAGCGACACCAAAATTTCACTATCAGTACCTAATGTATTCTGAGCTTGCCCGACTCTTTTCAACCCAAAATAATGCCAAATACACCTACTACTACAATGCGCTGGCAAACTACAATATTGGCAACACATCCAAAACACTTTACCTAGTCAAACAAGCAAAACTGCTTGAAAAAGATAAAAACAGCACCTTCTTCAATAAGCTAATTCAGCTTGAAAATCAAGCATCTACAGATCAAAAAATTGCAGATCAAAAATTAAAATAATCACTTGACATAAATTTTTTTTTAGCAGTATTAAATATTGCTATCAAGATTTTTGATAAAACACTTGCGTATATTTCATATATCAGTAACCTATGCGTCTAAGAGCACAAACTGCTCAAAACCTATTCAAAAGATAAATAGGAAGAACAGATAAAAAAGTCGTCTGGCTTTTTTTCAGGAGGATAAGAATGTTGAAAACTAAAATGAAGCACTTACTGACTGCCGCTGCAATTACCACAGCATTTGCCGTAGCTCCATTATCAGCACAAGCTGGTGATAAAGAGATGACAAGTGTTGAAGCAGGTAAAAAATTGGCTTTCAGTAGATCCCAAGGAAACTGCCTTGCATGCCATGCAATTCAAGGTGGTCAACTGGCTGGAAATATTGGTCCTGCGTTAATTGCCATGAAGTTGCGTTATCCAGACAAACAAAAACTTTTTGACAAAGTTTGGGGTAAACCAAATACTCAGGTTCCAAACAGTATGATGCCTCCGTTCGGACAAAACGGAATCCTTACAGATAAACAAATACATGAAATCGTTGATTTCATCTATACACTGTAATTTTTAAATTAAACCTTAAACGGGAGTTTAAAACCTTATGAAACGTAGATCTTTCCTTAAAGGTACTCTAGCTACTGGTGCAGCTGCGGTTGCAGTAAACGCTGGTCTTCTAACACCTTCAACTGTATTAGCTGATTGGAACAAAAAAGCTTTTGACGCTAAAAAAGTAGATGACGCTCTTAACGGCATGTACGGTACTGCTTCAGCTACTGCTTCTGGTGACATCACCCTTAAAGCTCCTGCTATCGCTGAAAACGGTGCAGTTACACCTATCACTATTGACGCTTCTAAAATGAAAGGCGTTGAGTCAATTTCAATCGTTGCTAGCAAAAACCCTATGCCTCTAGTTTGTGAATACAGCTTCGCAAGTGCTGCAGAAGGTTATGTTTCTACTCGTATCAAAATGGGTGAAACTCAAAACGTAGTAGCTATCGTTAAAGCTGGTGGTAAGCTATACAAAGCAGAACAAGAAGTTAAAGTTACTATCGGTGGATGTGGTGGTTAATCCACTTTTCACGTAAACTTTATTTAGAATAACTGCAAATTTAAAGGAAATAACATGTCAATCAAAATCAGAATGCGTGGAAAATCTAAAGGTGGCATCGCTGAAGTTAAGGCACTAATCAAGCACCCAATGGAATCTGGTGCTCGAATGAACAAAAAAACTGGTAAGCCATATCCAGCTAACTACATCAACGTAGTTGAAGTATTGGTTAACGGAACTAAAGCAATCGACGCTCAATGGTCTGGTGCTGTTTCTGCAAACCCATACCTTGGTGTTAAAGTTAAAGCAAACAAAGGTGATAAAGTAACTCTAAACGTTGCTTCTAACATCGGTGATAAAGGTACTGATTCTATTACTTTGAAGTAATTTAATCTGCCTGGAATCTGCCATTTGGCAGGTTCCAAAATTCTCTATAATAATACTTTATAAATAAAGAGTTCTCGGACGGAGGAATGGGATGAAGAAAACATTGCTAGTCGCCTTAGCGTTAGGCGCAACAGCGACAGCCACAGTTTCTATGGCTGCCAGCATTGATCCAGAACAAAGTCGTCAAGACTTAGTCAAATATTTCAAAGCAAAAAACCCGAATATTGATATTTCAGCATACAAGAACGGTGCTTATATCTACTCGGCTGACAAGATGTCTCAATTCAAAGCTGTTATGGAATTTCCTCCATATCTAGATGCAATTGATGCAGGGGAAGCCTTGTATAACAAAGATAAAGCCGTTTACGACAAGTGTTTCGGTTCAGATGTGACTAAAGTGCGTGTTATGTTCCCTCGCTTCGACGAGAAAACACAACAAGTACAAACTCTAGAAGGTCAAATCAACCAATGTCGTACTGATGCTGGACTTAAACCTTTTAAATGGAAAAAAGGCGATATTGCAAAACTTTCAGCCTTTTACGCAGACCAAGCACGCGGTCAAAAAATCCATGTTGTAATCAACTCTGAAGGTGCTAAAAAAGCATTCCTTGCAGGTGAGAAGTTCTTTATTACACCACATGGTCAATTGAACCTTTCTTGTGCTAAATGTCACACTTACAACGCAGGCCGTAAGGCTCGTGCAAACATCTTGTCTCCTAACCTAGGTCACACAACAGGTTTCCCTGTTTTCCGTGCAAAATGGCAAGAGCTGGGAACACTGCACCGTCGTTATGGTGGTTGTAACAAGAACATGCGTTTAAAACCATTTAAAGCTCAAAGCGAAGTCTACAGAAACCTAGAGTTCTATGAGGCTTATATGGATAACGGTCTAGAAATTAACGGTCCAAGCTACCGCGAATAATCTCTCGTTAAGATCAATAAAAAACCCAGCTATGCTGGGTTTTTTATTGCCTAGAATTCATTATTATTGCTAGTATTTCTGCTAGGCTCTAACAATCTATTCCAAATAAAAAGGCTTCATTTGAAGCCTTTTTATTTGGAATGCGTGGAAGGAAGCCTTAAGAGGTTCAATCAATAACCATCTTCGAGCATTTGTTCACCTTCAAACAACCAATCAGCACCTTGTCTGACCCATTTTTCTATCTTCAAGAATAAGTCAGGATCGTTCATACCGATTTTTTGGGAAATCATGAACACCTTATCCTGCTCTTCTTCACCGAAATGACCATCCTTATAAGACAGTTTGATTAATTCTTGGAGAAGGATAATTTTAGACTGCTTAGAATTAAAAACACGCAAAGTGTCTTCCAAATTAATTTGAGACTTATCAAGGTCAAATTCAATCCCAAAAGCATCACTAAAAGTCTTTAAATACCCAAGTTCCTCTTCTGAAACATCCAGATCAGCATTCGCCAACATAACAGCCAAATCAAATACTGCTTGTCTTTGTTCAGTTGTCAATCTATCTGCAAACATTCTTTACTCCACAATAAATTTATTAAGTGAAAACCAACTGCCCAGGTCAATATTTGACTTAGCGAATCAGGCTACTTTTCAATTTGTTCAACGTTACGAACGGCACCAAAAGCCGCACTGGTTGTCATAGCTGCATACGCTCTAAGGGCAGCACTAACTTTTCTGGGACGTTCTTTCACTGGCTTCCATGCAAGCTTACCTTTGGCAACCATTGCTTGGCGTCTTTCCGCCAATTCTTCATCCGTTAACTTAACTTGAATACTTCTATTCGGGATATCAATTTCGATAATATCTCCATTTTCAACCAAGCCAATATTCCCACCTTCTGCCGCTTCGGGAGAACAATGTCCGATAGATAAGCCAGACGTACCTCCAGAGAAACGCCCATCAGTCAGAAGTGCACAGCTTTTACCTAAACCTTTTGATTTAAGGTAGCTTGTAGGATACAGCATTTCCTGCATTCCTGGACCACCTCTTGGTCCTTCGTATCGAATAACAACGATATCCCCAGCCTTAACCTCATCACCTAGAATCGCTGCAACCGCATCTTCTTGGCTTTCGTAGATTTTAACTGGACCAGAAAACTTGAAGATTTCTTCATCCACACCGGCAGTTTTAACAATACAACCATCTAATGCAATATTTCCATAAAGCACCGCCAAACCACCCTCTTGGGTATAGGCATGCTCTAAACTTCTGACACACCCCTTTTCATCATCATCGTCAACTTCTTTCCAGCGCTTATTTTGACTGAATGCTTCGGTTGTTCTGACATTTCCTGGTGCTGCACGGTAAAAAGTTTTAACTGCCTCGTCCTCTGTACGAGTGATGTCCCATAACTCTAACGCAGCGCCCATAGTCGATGCGTGTACGGTTTTAACATCTGTATTGATTAAGCCACCGCGTTCCAGCTCCCCTAAAATACGCATGATTCCGCCAGCTCTATGCACATCTTCCATATGAAAGATTTTCGAGTTAGGGGCAACTTTAACAAGGCACGGTACTTTGCGGGAAATATGATCCATGTCCGCCATCGTAAAATCAACTTCTGCTTCACGCGCAATGGCAAGCAAATGTAGTACTGTATTGGTTGACCCACCCATCGCTACATCCAGAGCCATCGCATTTTCGAAAGCTTCACGGGTTGCAATTGATCTTGGTAGGACACCTGCATCGTCTTGCTCATAGTATTGCTTGGCTAGCTCAACGATTCTTCTACCAGCTTCTTCAAACAAATGTTTTCTGTCTGCATGTGTCGCTAAAGTTGTTCCGTTGCCAGGCAACGCAATTCCTAAGGCTTCGGCCAAACAATTCATGGAGTTTGCGGTGAACATACCTGAGCAGGAACCACATGTTGGGCAAGCCGAACGCTCTACCTCTTCAACATCACTATCCGAGCAGTGACTGTCTGCGGCCATAACCATGGCATCAACCAAGTCCAGTTTAATTCCTTCACCGCCAAGAACAGTTTTACCAGACTCCATTGGTCCACCAGTTACAAAAATGGTTGGGATATTCAAGCGCATTGCCGCCATCATCATACCTGGAGTGATTTTGTCGCAGTTGGAGATACAAACCAATGCATCAGCACAATGCGCATTACACATATATTCGACTGAATCTGCAATCAAATCCCTAGAAGGCAATGAGTACAACATACCGTCATGCCCCATGGCAATTCCATCATCCACAGCGATAGTGTTAAATTCCTTGGCAACACCACCGGCACTTTCAATGACTTGTGCTACCAGCTGCCCCATATCTTTCAAATGTACATGTCCAGGAACAAACTGAGTAAAAGAGTTGGCAATTGCAATAATCGGCTTACCAAAATCTTCAGTTTGCATACCAGTTGCACGCCATAAAGCACGTGCTCCAGCCATATTTCTTCCATGGGTACTCGTTTTCGAACGATATGCGGGCATAGTTGTCTCCTGTTATGCAGGCTAAGTGCGTTAAAACCTTGCCGTTCAAAGTGCTTTTTAAGCGCATTTTCTTTGTTTTTGACGGCAGCCTGTTATACTAATCCAAATAACTTGGTATTCTCTCATAACTATGCTGCAATCTGAATTAGATTTTATTAATAACCTACGTCAGTCTTCGCCCTATATTGCTACGCACAGAGGTAAAACTCTGGTTATTTATCTTCCGGGTGAAATGCTCCAAGTTTCGGACCACCTTCTACAGTTTGCTAAAGATGTCGTTTTGCTTAACAATCTTGGCATAAAAGTCGTTTTAACGCTTGGAGCAAGCGTGCAGATTGATAAGGCATTAACGCTTGCAGGACATCAGTGGGATACACACCAATTTTGCCGAGTCACTCAAACCGATCATGTCGAAACGATTCAAAAAACCATAGGTTGGGTTCGCTCACAACTTGAAGCCGTCTTCAGTCAAGCTTGTGCTGAACAGCACTCCCCTCTTTCACTGGTTTCCGGTAACTGGGTCATTGCCAAGCCCAAGGGCGTCATTAATGGCATTGATTTTCAGCATACAGGTTCTTTAAGAAAGATTAATAGTTCCGCCATCAACGCTTGCTTGAACAATAACCAAGTCTGCCTGCTAACGCCTTTGGCTTATTCTCTGACTGGAGAAGTCTTTAATCTCAACACCCTTGAACAGGCATTTGCCGTTTCTCAAGCACTGAATGCCGACAAGCTGATTGTCTACTCAGACACCGACGAACTGGCCGATATTCCAAAGACAATGAGCTTATTAGAAGCGCAACGTTATTTAGAGACCATTAAAACTGATGGAGACTTGCACAGTTTAGCGAATCTCTTGAAGCTATCGCTTAATGCCGCCAGCTCCGTCAAACGCATCCACATCGTATCTCAACAGGAGCCAAGCAGCATGCTGTTTGAGTTGTTCAGTCGTGACGGACTTGGCACGCTCATTTACGCTGATCGCTATCACCAATTGCGCCCTGCAATGATTGATGATGTCGCAGGTATTCTCAAACTGATTTCTCCTCTCGAAGAACAAGGCATTCTGGTCAAACGTTCTCGAGAAGCACTTGAACTTGAAATAAACAACTTTATCGTCGCTGAAAGAGATCAACAAATTATCGGCTGTGCCGCACTTTATCCCATGGATGAATACCAAGCCGAATTAGCTTGCCTTGCAGTTGATCCAAGTTATCAGGGCGGCGAGCTAGGCCAGGAAATTCTCAATAAAATTGAAGCAATGGCAAAGCAGCAAGCCGTACAAAAACTATTTCTTCTCACCACCCATACCGATCATTGGTTCCAAGAACAGGGGTTTGAAAAGTCGAGCCTTGAGATGCTGCCTGAAAAACGGCAAATGCTCTACAACTACCAAAGACAGTCCAAAATACTGATAAAAAAGCTTTAACACACTAAAATTATGAGACCAGTAACACTAATTAAAGACCGTTTCCGTGGCTTTTTGCCCGTTGTTGTTGATGTTGAAACAGCCGGTTTTGACCCGCAAACAAACGCATTGATTGAAATTGCGGTCGTCACACTCAAAATGAATGAAGATGGCTTGCTTGAGAAAGACCAAACCATCCAAGCGAATGTTCTCCCCTTCAGAGGCTCTAAATTGGATCCCGGCGCATTGAAATTCATCGGCGTTGAAGACCCAACTCACCCTTTTCGCATGGCAGTTTCAGAAAAAGACGCTTTGGAAAAATGTTTTGCCCCCATCAGAAAACTTCTGAAAGACCAAGACTGTAGCCGTGCTATTTTGATTGGTCACAATGCTTTTTTCGACTTGAGTTTTGTTAAGGCAGCTTCAGAGCGATGTAAGATAAAATCTCCCTTTCATGAATTCAGCACATTCGATACCGTTTCACTTTCGGGCTTGGTCTACGGCCAAACCGTGCTGGCAAAAGCTGTGACCGAGGCAGGAATCGACTGGGAAGACAGCAAGGCACACTCTGCCGAGTACGATACCGAAAAAACCGCAGAACTATTCTGCAAAATCGTCAACCAATGGCCATTGCAAATGCCTGACAACACCTTATCCTAATCTGTCTTACCACCCCAACCTGGCAGATTTTAGCGATAAAAAAAGCGCCGTACAGGCGCTTTTTTTTAAATTCAGCTTATCCTAAAAATCAAGAATCATCTGAATGAGCATGCTTTTCATTCGCTGCCTGCATCAACTTTTTCAAGTCTCCTGACTCAGCCAATTCCAACGTAATATCACAACCGCCTTGTAGCTCACCATCGATATACAGTTGAGGGAAGGTCGGCCAATCTTGGTACTTAGGCAAATGTTCAAAAATATACGGGTCAGCCAAGACGTTAACAAATGCAAACTTCTCACCCGTTTCTACCAATGCCTGTGCTGCACGGCTTGAAAAACCACAAGAAGGCATCTGTGGTGTGCCTTTCATGTAAATAACGACTGGGTTATTGGTCACTTGCTGGTGAATACGATCAAGTGTTTCTTGTTGCTGATTATCCATTTTATCTCCTGAAAATTGCTATTTGGCTGATGAACCGCCAAATACCCGAGTGATTTGGTAAGTTATTATATCAAACTTTTTCCGTGAAACGAAAACTGCTTCCATTTAACTTTCCACGATTTTCATCAGGAGATATATCGATCCACATTACGTTGCAGCCACAACTCAAGCAAAGCTGCATGCCACAGTTTGCTCCCCTTAATTGCTGTGAAACTGGATTCACTTTCAGGATTCGCCAATAAGTTTTCGATGTAGTCTGGGTTAAAAATACCACGTGCCTTCGCAGCATCGCTCGTCAAGACATCTCTCATCCATTGGTAAAAGTCGTCACGTACATACTTTAATGCGGGCATGGGGAAATAACCTTTCGGACGGTCAATCACGCTATCCGGCACAATGCCTCTTGCGATTTTTTTCAGTACATATTTAAAGTCCTGACGCTTGAGTGATTCTGGTGCAGACATCGCCAATGAAACCAAGTCATGATCCAAAAACGGAACCCTGGCTTCCAATCCCCAAGCCATGGTCATGTTATCTACACGCTTAACCGGATCATCCACAATCAAAGTAGAGGCATCCAACCTCAAGACTTGGTCTAAAAATGTCGTTGCGCCCGGCTCACTTAATCGGTCATTTGCCCATTCAGAAGTCACATCATGCACATGATATTTTGGGTTAACCATTGCCAACCACTCTTCATGCGTTCTATCAAAATAGAAAGGGGAAAATGCATTCACAGGAGGTTCACCTGGTGTAAGGTTTTCATAGGCCTCAGCCATTTGCGGATACCAAAAATATCCGGCAAACACTTCATCTGCTCCCTGACCGGACATCACCACTTTCACATCTTGAGAAACCTGCTCGGATAGCAAATAGAAAGCAACCGCATCTTGACCAAACATAGGCTCAGCCATAGCATCTACCGCTTCCGGCAACCTAGGCAGCACTTCCTCGTTTGAAATGAGGTATTTCTTGTGTATTGTTTGGTAGCGTTCAACTACCTGATCGGAGTATTCAAACTCACTTCCCTTCTCTTCAGGAACGTCTTCAAATCCGATTGAAAAGGTACGAATATCTTTCACTCCGGCTTCTGCAAGCAAGGCGACAATCAAACTGGAATCAAGTCCACCAGACAATAGCACGCCTACTGGCACATCTGCCGCTGTTAGGCGTTTATGCACGGCTTGCTTCAGTGAATCATGAATACGATTTATCCAATCTTCTTCACTCAGATTCTCAGCGCCAACAGGACGTTCCGCCATCAGGTGCCAATAAGATTTCTTGAACATTTGTCCATCAGGATTAACAATCATCCAATGTCCCGGTTCAAGCTTTCGGATACCCTTCAAAATAGTATAAGGCGCTGGAATCACACCATGGAGTGTAAATTGGTGATGCAGTCCAATAGGGTCTATTTCAGTATTGATATCGCCGGATGCCAGCAATGCTTGCGTATTGGAAGCAAACTTAACCCCTCCTTCAACCGGTGCATAGTAAAGTGGTTTTATACCAAAACGATCTCTGGCCATAAGTAATTGTTGGTGATGATCATCCCAAATCGCGAAGGCAAACATTCCTTCAAAGCGCGTGACACAATCCATGCCCCATTGGCGGTAAGCCTTCAAAATGACTTCAGTATCTGAGTGAGAACGGAATTCATGCCCCAGTTCAATCAAAAGTGATCTTAGGGATTGGTAGTTATAAATACAGCCGTTGAATACTAGAGACAGTTCATTATCAATCATGGGCTGATGACCGGCATCACTCAAATCAATAATGGATAAACGACGGTGCCCCAAGCCTACTTGATTCTGTATCCAGGCACCGCCATCATCAGGCCCTCTTCGCTCCAAAGCCTTTAACATGGGGGTTAAAGAGGCTTCGGAAACACCCCGTCCATTCCAATAAATTTCACCACAAATTCCACACATAAAACTGCCTCTTTCCGTACTTATCGCCGTTATTCTAACGGAAACATTTTACCTTTTCCTGATATGTTTCATTCGCTACAATTATTCATGTACAATCGCTAGGATGCCTTTTTTAACAGACAACTGATAAATATACAACTCTCTCAATGAAACTCCCTCTACTCACTGCAAAAGTCTATTTGGCTGTCTTTGTTCTGACCATGTTGGGTATTTACTCGTTTTTCCATTTTCAGTTGTATTCAGAAACAGAATCTCTACGCTCACTTGCTCAAATAAAGACCGAGGCCTTAGCCAAAAAAGAACTGCAACATGAAATCGTCATCAGCATTGACAGAATCAATCAGAGTCTAGATCAAATCACTTATTGGGACGACTTGTATCAACAACTCACACATAGAGATGGCTTTCAAATATGGTATCGAAAAACCTTAAAAACCTCTCGACTGTGGCGTAAAAACTATCTGCAACTTCAACTATACAACGAAAATGGTCATTTAGTCGCTGCCAGCCCAGATACCGACTTAAAACCATTACCCAACACCATCCCAAACCACCCGCTCTACTTTCTCATTTGGCATGGAAAATTGGTTCTGATCCAATTCAAACCTATTTACAAGCCTTACACTAAAATCATTACCGGCTATACGGGGCTAGCAACTGACTTTTTGCCGGAACTGAATGCTGATGAGCACTTGACTCACATAAAAAGAGGCACACTAAAACTTAATCTTACAAAGAATTTAAGTACTTTCCTCGCCGCAGATCTTCCACATTATGTCAGCTATCAGATTCCTTTAAACCCTATGAATGAATATCTCTGGGGTCTGATCCAGAACTTCCTGATTCAAGTCGCGATTCTAGGCTTACTCATTTCTCTGATGTTTGTCATTTTGTTTGCACATTTCATTATGCGACCATTGCACCAAATGACAGGCTATATCGAACGCCTGAAAAACAGTCCAAATAAACTTGAATCTCCGCTGAACAAACGCTACATCCTCAAAGAGTTCGAGCGACTCAAGGATGCAATTTACCATTATCACAAACAAATTGTCAGCGCCAATATCGAAATAGAAGAACAGCGCCAGATTGCTCATGAACAAGCACGGGTGGATGCTCTCTCGCATGTAATGAATCGCCGAGCGTTTGAAGAGAACTGGCTGAAAATCATTCAAAACTACCCAAAAAACCCTAGAAATATCGCATTCCTTTTGTTCGACTGCGATTTCTTTAAGGCTATCAACGATACCTATGGCCACGAAGTTGGCGATGAAATTATCCGCATTTCCGCCTCCACAATCAAAAGAGCCTTACCGCTTGATGCCGACCTCTACCGACTCGGTGGCGACGAGTTTGCAGCGATTGTTAAAGACCGTAGTCCCGAAGAAAGCATCAAAATTGCCGAGAAGTGCTACGAAGCCATTTCAAAATTCAACTTTGAACAACTATTAGGTATTAACGAGAAAGTGGTATTCAGTATTGGAATCAGTATTGTCACGCCTGATATTGCCAATGAAGTTTACCTGATGAATCGCCAAGCGGATATTGCACTTTATCGTGCAAAAAAATCTTTACAGAAAAAGATCAGTGTGTACGAACATGAAGCAGAGTTTGAAGAAGCCGTTCTGCTTTCCAAAAAATATGTTAATGCCATCGTGGAAAGTTTGCAGTGTAATAATTCTCTACAAATTTACGGCCAATCCATTGTTTCTCTAACAGCCGAGAACGCTTCTTATAAAGAAGCCTTGGTCAGAATCAAAGCAGACGACACGCTTATTCAGCCGGTGGAAATTCTCAAAGTCGTGCATCATCGTAACCTGGAAATTGAGTTGGATCAGTGTGTGTTGAGCACGATATTAACACTACTAACCCAAAACAAAATTCCTTCAGGCATGGGGTTGTCCATCAATATTTCAGTACAAACCTTGCTGCAAGGCAATTTGCCTTCATTATTGGTGCCTTTCAAACGCTTTTTACCAGAACATAAATTGGTCATCGAAATTCTGGAAAGTACCTTGATTACCAACATTGACCAAGTCACTGAAACCCTTAACAGTATTCGCAGCCAAGGCTTTAAAGTAGCGTTGGACGATTTCGGTAGCGGCTACTCCTCTATCAAATATCTATCTTGGATGCCGGTAGATATCGTTAAATTTGATATGACGCTCACCCGTGGCCTACTATCCGATGACAAAACCAAAAATATCATCGAAAAAACCGCCGCCATGATTCGTTCCGCCGGCTATGACTTGGTGATGGAAGGTATTGAAACAGAAGAAATGAAACAAGCCGCAATCGCCGCGGGCGCAACACACCTGCAAGGCTATTTGTTTGACAAACCTAGCCCGCTTAGTCAAGATTAACGGTATTGACCCCCAAACACATCTTCATGAATTAAACATTATGAAAACCTACGCGATCACAGGCGGCATCGGCAGTGGCAAGTCCACGCTCAAACACTGGTTTGAAAAACAAGGCGTGCCCACACTCAATGCTGATGAGATCGCAAGAGACTTGGTTCAACCTGGCATGCCGGCACTCCAACAAATTGCCTTAACCTTTGGCGATGCGTTTATCAAAGATGACGGCCACTTGAACCGAGAAGCAATGCGTCAAAAAGTCTTCCACAACGATGAAAGTCGCCAACAACTTGAAGCCATTCTCCACCCAATGATTAGACAAACAACAGCAGAGCAGCTGGCTAAGTTTGAAGCAGAAGGAAATCAAATGGCTGTTGTGGAAATTCCACTTTTGGTGGAGACGGGCAGACCGGATTACATTGATAAAGTCATTGTGTCTGACTGTTCACCTTCCCTGCAAATTGAGCGCGTTCAACAGCGCAATAACTGGGCATACGAAGAGATTGCCAATATTATGAAGCGACAGGTTTCCCGCCAGGAACGTTTGAATCACGCCGATATTGTTATTGATACCTCAAGAGACTTGGCATCTATTGAAGCGCAACTCCAACATTATTTTTCAGGCTTGTAAGCAACAAACGCCACTTTACTTCCACAAAATCTTCATCTTGAAACGATTGTAAAACACGTGATTTTTCGATAGCCTAGAGATCGGGGTTTTCAATGAAGAACACAACCAAAGAGAGTTTTATTCATGCCTTATAAGGTCACTTCTCTACAAGACGGTTATTGTTACACTGCGGTAGTGCCAAGGCGACTGCTTGCGCATACCATTATCAAATATTTGGCGAAGAAAGGCTTGTCTCTGGCGAATTTTACCCGTATCGTGCAAGAGAGTCACCTGAATCCGCTGATGATAGTCGATGAAACCCAATTCAATGAATTACTCGAATCCAATCCCGGTCTGGATTTGATTTATGACTCTATCAGGCTCAAAGACAACAGTTTGGTTCATTACCACACCAATTGGACCGTATCTCAAAACAATTGGCAGCTAATGGCGGAGCAACTCAAAGAACATGACATTCTGGTGGAAACCATCCCGACCAAGGATCTTTCTTCCTCAATCAAGACTAAAACCAAACTGGAAGACTGAGTACCCCTTCTAGATCAAACTAGAGTGTTGCCGGCCAAAAGCTGGAAATCGCGGCAACGCCCTGTGCACCAAAGCGCTTAGCCTCGCTGATATCCGAAGCTTTCATACCCCCCAAGGCATAAACCGGCACAGGAACGTTCTGAACCAGTGATTGAAATCCCATCCAGCCCAAGGCTTCCATATCCGGGTGCGAAGAGGTTGGCTTCACCGGTGACAGTAAAATAATGTCGGCCTTCAACTCCAATGCCTTAGCGATTTCCAATTCGTTATGCGTCGAAATACTCAATAGCTTTTCTTCAGGAACCGGCCTTTGTGCCCAATGCGTTAATTCGGTTGACGCCAGTTGCAATCCATCCGCTTCAGGCAATAAATCCAACCATTCCGGCTTACCGTTTATCAAGACCTTTCCTTGATGGGCATGAACTTTAGGGATGGCCTGTTTCGCAAATGCCAGAAATGCCTGCTCTTCCATTTTCTTAGCTCGCAATTGAACCAAACGAACACCATCTTTCAAAGCGATTTCCAGTTTGTGAAGCGCATCTTCCTGATTAGCAAAATCTCCTGTAATCATCATCACATCTGGCAAAGTCAATGCGGACACAATACCTTCGTTCGCTTCTGGAAAGCGGTATCCGCTTAAATCACCGGTTTCAACCCAAGAGACCGTTTGCCCTTCTTTGCCATGAGGTTCTCCAACAAAATCCTCGGTTTCAAACACATTCAACATGACTGAAGCATGTTCATAATCCCAAGGAATTTGAATCAGCGGCTGCCAGTTGCGCGTCTCAATGCCAACTTCTTCATGAAACTCTCGCTCCAATGCCAATTCAAAGTCTTCACCCGCTTCGACTTTGCCACCGGGAAACTCCCAATAGTCGGCATAAGCCTGATGTTTCTGCCTGACCGACAACAACACCTGCGTTCCCTTTCTTAAAACTCCAACCACGATTTGTTTTCGACTTGTTTCGGCTTGCATCTGTTTTCCTCATTTCTAATGGACTTTATTTTGTCAAAAATCTGCCAGGTTGGGGTAGGTTTTCACTGCTAGAAATTCGATTTTTACAGTAGAATACTGTTTTTGTTCCCTGTTTTTTCAGGCGAATAGCCACCAACCCTAAAGATAAAATACTAGAGAAACACTATGAGTCAATTTTGGAGCGATCTTGTTCATACCTTAACGCCTTACGTACCGGGTGAACAACCGAAAGTCGACAACCTCGTTAAACTCAATACCAACGAAAACCCTTACCCACCTTCACAAAAGGTGTATGAGGCTATTGCGTCGGTCAATGACGAGCGGTTGAGACTTTACCCAGACCCTAACTCGGATGCTTTAAAAACGACACTACAAAGCCACTATGGGCTGCAAGCAGGTCAGGTTTTCGTCGGCAATGGTTCGGATGAGGTCTTGGCGCACATTTTCATGGCGCTTCTTAAACACGATAAGCCTTTGCTGTTTCCAGACATTACTTATAGTTTTTATCCGGTATATTGCGGGCTTTACGACATCAACTACCAAACTGTCCCCTTAACGGAGCAGTTTGAAATCAATCCTGCTGATTACGCTATTGAAAACGGCGGCATTATTTTTCCGAACCCAAATGCGCCGACAGGCAGAGTGCTGGCATTAGACGCTATCAAAACCCTATTGGAAAACAACCCCAATTCTGTTGTTGTCGTTGATGAAGCCTATATTGATTTCGGAGGCGAGTCCGCGGTATCGTTGATTCAGGATTACCCAAATCTATTGGTGGTGCAAACCTACTCCAAGTCTCGCTCTTTGGCTGGCTTACGCATTGGTTATGCCATGGGGCAGGCCCACCTGATTGAAGGTCTGGAGCGCGTTAAAAACAGCTTCAACTCTTATCCAATAGATCGTGTTGCCTTAGCTGCCGGAGTGGCGGCGATTGAAGACCAAGCGTATTTTGACGGCTGCTGTGAAAAAATCATCCGCACGCGGGAAAATCTGGTCGAATTCCTGACAGTAAATGGCTTTGAAGTTGTGCCTTCCGCCGCCAACTTCGTCTTCACCAAACACAAACACTTGGACGCTGCAGATATTGCACAACAACTCCGAGATAAAGCGATTATCGTGCGCCACTTCAAGTTACCACGCATCGACCAGTATTTAAGAATCAGTATTGGGACCGATCAAGAAAACCAAGCGCTTTGCGATGCGCTGTCTGTGATCGTAAAGGCTTGATTCAACGAAAAATCTACCAGGTTGGGGGCAAAGCATTGCGACCCCAACCAGGCAGATTTTATGATAGTAAATTAAAGAATACTTAATTAAGGAATATTTAGGTTCTATATTCGGCGTTGATTTTTACATACTCGTAAGAAAAATCAGTTGTCCAGACCACTTCACCGGCTTCACCACGATTCAAGATAATCTTAATCGTAATATCGGTTTCATTCATCACCGCTTGACCCGCTTCTTCCGTATAAGAATCCGCACGCCCACCGTTTTCTACCAACAGCACATTACCCAAATAGATTTGGATAGCATCAATATCGAAGTCCTCAACTCCTGCACGGCCTACAGCCGCCAAAATACGACCCCAGTTCGGATCAGAAGCAAACAATGCCGTTTTCACCAAGGGCGACAAAGCCACTGCATGAGCCACCTTTAAAGCTTCTTCAGAAGTTCGTGCATTCTCGACTTCCACCGCGACAAATTTGGTGGCACCTTCTCCATCTCTTACAATTTTCTGAGCCAAAGTCATCATGCAATGATTCAGCGCATTTGCAAACTCTTGATAGGCCATTGAGTTGCAATCTTCGATTGTCGGCATATCAGCTTGCTGCGTTGCGGTCAAAGTACAAGCATCGTTGGTTGAAGTGTCACCATCAACCGTGATGCGGTTGAACGATAAATTGGTTGCATCCGTCATGGCTTGCTGCAAGCAGGCTTTGGTAATTTTCGCATCAGTAGCCACAAACCCAAGCATCGTAGCCATGTTCGGATGAATCATTCCAGAACCTTTTGCTATCCCGGTAAAAGTGACTTCATGTCCACCAATAGAGACTTTTTCGCTGTATATCTTTTCAACGGTATCGGTCGTCATAATGCCTTTCATCGCACCATCCCAACCATCGATTTTCAGGTTTGCTGCTGCCATTGGAATGGCTTGCTGCACTTTATCCATTGGCAAGTTTTGACCAATAACGCCCGTTGAAAAAGGCAAAACCTCATCCGCACTACAGCCTAGCTCTTTTGCTACCCAAGCGCAGGTTTGCTCGGCATCCATCATGCCTTGTTTTCCGGTACCCGCATTGGCATTACCACTGTTAATAACCAGCGCTTTCGGCGCCTTTGCAGCAAGATGGCGTTTTGCCAAGGTAACCGGCGCAGCACAAAACGCATTGAGCGTAAAGGTTGCGACCGTGACCGCTGCATCATTAAATTGGAACAAGACAAAATCTTCCTTGCCGGATTTTTTGATCTTGGCACAAGTTGTTCCAGCGTAAACACCTTGAACAGGATGGATAACCGTATTTGCGCTCATAGCACTTCCTAGTAACAAATATTTAGAGGGTCAAACTAAAAAAGCCCACTGTATCAATGACAAGTGGGCTTTCGGATTTGCGTTCTACTGAATTAAATAATAGCGATAATTAATCCAGTTTTCCACAGCATTGTTTATATTTTTTGCCCGAACCGCATGGACAAGGATCGTTACGCCCTACTTTCGGGGTTTCACGTTTAAATGTCGTTTGCTCAGACGGTTCTTCACTTGGCATCTGCTCTGCAGACTCAAGCCCCATCGCTTGCGTCAGTGATTGTGCCGCCGGGTGGTTGGCTTCCAACTGCTGAGGACGTTCTTCCTGTTGCTGCTTCTCATACGCATCAACGTCATCAGAACCGTGAATCTGAACCAAAGACAAGGTTTGAATAGTGTCATACATAACCGCGTTCAAGAAGGCTTCGAACATTTCGGCAGACGTTGAGCGATATTCTTGGAAAGGATCTTTTTGTGCAAACCCTTTCAAGTGAATCCAACGACGAAGATAGTCCATCTCGTTCAAATGCTCACGCCATTGCTGGTCAATGGTACGCAACAACACTTCTTTTTCGAAATGATGACGCGTACGTTCATCAAGTACCTGCATTTTGGTGTCATACAAGGCTTTGATTTCTGCAATCAACTTATCACGAAGCAGTTCTTCATAAAGCGATTTGTCTTCTTCAACCCATTTTGAAACTGGCAAGTCAATTGCAAAGTCTTCTTTCAGGGTCGCTTCAAATGCTGCAATATCCCACTGCTCTTCAAGACTTCCCGGTGGGATATAGTTAGCCATAACTGATTCAAATACGTTTTCACGTAGAGAATCGATGACTTCAGAAACATCTTCTTCTTCCATCAACTCGTTACGTTGCGCATAAACCACTTTACGCTGTTCGTTCGAAATATTATCGAATTTCAACAAGTTCGCACGCTCGTCCTGATGCATACGCTCAACTTGCTTCTGCGCACGCTCAATCGATTTCGTCACCATATTGTGTTCAATGGCTTCATCTGATTTCATGCCCAAACGGCGCATCATGTTTTTAACTTTTTCAGATGCGAAACGACGCATCAAGTCATCATCAAGTGACAGGTAGAAACGCGTCACACCCGGATCACCTTGACGACCGGAACGCCCTCTCAACTGATTGTCGATACGACGTGATTCATGGCGTTCCGAACCGATGACCATCAAACCGCCTGCATCCAATACTTGTTGGTGACGCTCTTTCCATGCGGCTTTGACTTCGGCGATCTTTTCTTCAGATGGATTTTCCAATGTCGCCAACTCGGCTTCCAAGTTACCACCCAATACAATATCGGTACCACGACCGGCCATGTTTGTCGCAATAGTGATTGCGCCAGGACGACCCGCTTCAGCGATAATGCCAGCTTCGCGCTGATGTTGTTTCGCGTTCAGAACGTTATGTGGAATCTTTTCCCTATCCAAAAGTTCAGACAGAACCTCTGACATTTCAATAGAAGCCGTCCCAACCAAAATAGGTTGCTGCGTGGCGTGAACTTCTTTGATATCACGAACGATAGAAGCGAATTTCCCTTCAATATCCAAAAACACTAAATCCGGTAAATCGATACGTTTTGGTGGGATATTGGTTGGAATAACGACAACTTCTAAGGAATAGGTTGATAGGAACTCACCTGCTTCCGTATCGGCCGTCCCCGTCATACCTGACAATTTTTCATACTGACGGAAATAGTTCTGGAAGGTAATCGATGCGTAGGTTTGGCTTTCTGCTTGGATTTGAACGCCTTCTTTCGCCTCAACCGCTTGATGCAACCCATCGCCCCAGCGACGTCCTTGCATTTTACGCCCGGTAAATTCATCGATAATCACGACTTCATTTTCTTCAATAATGTAATCGCGGTTCTTTTCAAACAACAGGTTTGCGCGTAACGCTGCGTTGATATGTTTCATCAAGCTGATATGTTCAGCATCGTACAAAGATTCGTGCTCACCAATCAAACCTGCTTCAACCAGCATAGCCTCGATTTTCGCGTGACCTTCGTCCGTCAAATGAACCTGCTTGTTTTTTTCGTCAATGGTGTAGTCACCCGTTGCCGTTTTGTTCTCTTTGTCTTCTTCACCTCGTTCCAAGTGAGCAATCAATGGATTGATTTTTTGGTAAAGCTCAGACTTGTCTTCAGCGGGACCGGAAATGATCAATGGCGTTCTGGCTTCATCGATCAGGATAGAGTCCACCTCATCGACAATCGCGAAGTTTTGCGCACGCATAACACGCTCTTCAGCTTGAATTGCCATGTTGTCACGAAGATAGTCGAAACCGAACTCATTGTTGGTTCCGTAAGTGATATCACAGGCATAAGCAGCTTGCTTTTCTTCGCTGCTTTGACCCGATAGAATGACACCTGTCGACAAGCCTAGAAAACCGTATAGTTGTCCCATTTGCTCGGCATCACGAGATGCCAAATAGTCGTTAACGGTAATAACGTGAACACCTTCGCCCGATAGCGCATTCAAATACGCTGGTAAGGTAGCAACCAAGGTTTTCCCTTCCCCGGTACGCATTTCGGCGATGTTACCTTCATGTAGCACCATTCCACCTATCAACTGGACGTCATAATGACGTAAACCCAGAACACGCTTCCCGGCTTCTCTTACCACAGCAAAAGCTTCCGGCAAAATGTGATCTAAGCTTTCGCCAGCAGCAATTCTTTCTTTGAAGGCTTGTTGCTTTTCTTTCAACTGCTCATCAGATAAAGCGGAAACTTCCGGTTCAAGTGCATTGATCTGTTGCACTCTCTTATAATATTTTTTAAGTAAACGATCGTTTCGGCTGCCAAAAATTTTGGTGAAAAAAGACAAGTCCATTCGTAATACAGTCCAGGTTTAAGCGTTAAATTGTGTTTGAATCTTTTTGTTGTCGCCTAGCGATCAGGCTTGATTCATCTAAGCACGCTAAAGTTTCAATAAGATTAAAAATGAGGCTTATTCTAGCATAAGTCCATGCAAAAAATGATGAGATAATCTTGAGAAGTAACAAGATGTTAACCTTGGTAGAACACCAAGGTTTAAGAGTGTTTTCAGGCGTTACAATAAGACCTTGGAACTACCATATTCGATTGGCGGTTCCTTGCCCAAATAATCAGCGATTTCGTAGGATTCTGGATCGGACATCAGCGCTCTTAACAACTGGTTGTTTAATGCATGTCCTGACTTATGAGCGGTAAATTCACCGACAATCGGATGCCCTGCCATAAACAAATCGCCCACCGCATCAAGGATTTTATGGCGCACAAACTCGTCCTTGTCACGCAAACCTTCTTGATTCATAACGCCGTTATCGTCCAAGCCGATTGCATTATGTAACCCAGCACCCAAGCCTAAATTCTGTGCACGCAATCTTTCCATGTCCTTCATAAAACCGAAGGTACGCGCACGACTGACTTCTTTGAAGTAAGCCGTCGATGAAAAGTCCAATGTCATCTTTTCTGCGGTTTGCTCAAATGCCGGGTGATCGAATTCAATTGAAAAATTCAAACGATAGCCTTCATAAGGACGGAACTCGGCAACACCACCTTTGTTATTTTCCACTCGTACGTGCTTCAACACCCGAATAAATTTTTTGGGAGCATCCAGGTAGTCAATACCGGCAGCCTGTAATAGGAAAATGAAGTGGGATGCACTACCATCCATAATCGGCACTTCATCGGAATCAATATCAATATAAAGATTATCAATCCCCATACCGGCTAATGCAGACATCAAGTGCTCTATGGTCGCGATCTTCACTTGTTTGTCTTCGACATCTCTGACGATCGTGGTACACAAAGTGGTTTCTTGCACCAGTTCAGGTGAAATAGGAAACTCAACCACAGGAGAAACATCAATTCGGCGAAACACAATTCCTGTATCTGCTGGCGCAGGTTTGAGAGTCATTAAGGCCTCATGACCGGTATGAAGGCCAACACCTCTTGCTTTGATAGGATTTGCCAAAGTTTTTTGTTTCACGCCGCTTTTTGCTCCTAGTTGAGTCGGATCGCTAGAGTAGATAAGAGGCGAATTCTACCATACTGTAATGTTGACTACAGAAAAATTCGCCGCGAAAGAAATGTAGTTTAGAAACTGTTGCTGAACCAGTTTTTCATTTTTTCCAGAACGGATTCTTGGCTCATTGTTTGTTTGCGCTTACCGACATCGGTATGCTGAGAAAAGGTTTCATGTTCTTTAGCATAAAGCAACAAACCGACTGTTGTCGCAAATGCTGGGCTGGAGACTTCGTCTTTCAGGCCACTCACGCCCATTGGTACCCCAAGGCGCACCGGCATATGGAATACTTCTTCTGCTAACTCAACGGCACCTTCCACCATGGAGCTTCCACCGGTCAATACGATACCAGCGGCAATCTTGTTTTCAAAATTGGTACGTCTCAACTCGGCTTGAATCAACTGAAACAGTTCTTCATAACGAGGTTCAATCACTTCCACCAAGGTATTTCTAGATAGACAGCGCGCAGGACGATCACCCACCGATGCCACTTCAATCTCTTCATCTTGGTTAATCAGTTGTGGCAACGCGCAAGCGTATTGGCGCTTGATTTGTTCTGCTGCCGGCGTTGGCGTACGCAAAGCTACCGCAATATCATTCGTGACTTGATCTCCGGCAACGGGAATAACGGCGGTATGGCGAATCGCCCCATTTTGGAAAATGGCAATATCCGTTGTACCCCCACCGATGTCAACCAGACAAACACCTAGCTCTTTCTCATCTTCAGACAGAACCGCTTCCGCTGAAGCCAACTGCTCCAAAATAAGGTTATCAACAGTCAACGAGCATTTTTCAACACATTTTGTAATGTTCTGAGCCGCACTGACCGAACCTGTGACCATGTGTACTTTGGCTTCCAAACGCACACCAGACATTCCGATCGGCTCTCTGATACCACCTTGGTTATCAATCATGAACTCTTGCGGCAAAATATGAAGGACTTGCTGATCTCCAGGGATAGCAATGGTTTGCGCCGCATCAATAACGCGTTGCACATCCTGCTCTTGCACCTCTTGATGGCTAATAGCCACCATACCGTTTGAGTTGAAGCTGTTGATGTGGCTTCCAGCAATTCCCACCGATACTGAATTCACTTGAATACCCGACATACGCTCGGCTTCATCAATGGCTCTTTGAATGGATTCAACTGTGGAATCAATATTAACAACCACCCCTTTCTTAAGGCCCTTGGAAGGGTGCGTCCCCATTCCAATCACTTCAATTTCGCCGTCGTCTTTCACTTTACCGACGATGGCAGCGATTTTTGATGTGCCGATATCCAACCCGATGACGATATTTGAGTGAGAAGTGGTTTGCTTTTTTGCCATTTACATCATTACCTTTTGGTTCAGTCTCATTGCAATTTGCTTAAACTCAGGTAAACATTCTTAAGCTTTGTTGCGATAACTCGCATTAAGAACCTGTTTTATCCGTTTGTTGCGTTTCAGAATTTTGTTTGATCGCGAAGCCATTACTATAGCGCAAATCATACAGACGTGCATTTTTTCTTAGTGCTTCTTTGACTAATGGATAAGCGCGAATAAATCGATTCAATTTATGCTGCCAATCCATTGAGTCCAGCTCGACTGTCGGCTGTTTAACAAAGTATATCTGCCAGACATTATCGGCGTTCATCACCAACCTGGAAATTGTCCATCCCAATTGGTCAAAAGCCTTCTGAAAAATCACTAAATCCTTCAGCAACTGTTTGGCTTTGCTGTCGTCACCATCCAGCTCGACAAGATTCTGAAAAGCCTTAATATCACTTGGATAAAAAATATCACCATTCTTATTCAACAAGCCATCTTTACCCCAACGTACAACCGGCTGTTGTTCCTCAATGGTGATATCCACCTGACTTGGCCAATGGCGAGTGACCGAGGCACGATACACCCAATCCAATCTCACTATCTGCGCGTGAAGTTCATCTAGATTTAAGCGCCAAAAAGATTGACCCAAATAAGGTTTGACTACTGCCCCCACTTGAGAGGACTCGACTTTTTTCAGACTGTTTTTGATTTGGTAGCTTTTCAATACGTGGCTTGGTGAAAAGATAATCCAGCCTAATGCTCCGATGAGTATCAGCAGTAAGAAAATCGTTGAGGCCAGCTTCTTATTCAGCATTCCAATCTCAATCAGGACTCTTTGGTATGTTTGAGCGTCAACATTAACAACTTGACGACCAACTGCTCAAAACTGATTCCTTTAACCTTGGCTGCCATCGGTACCAAGCTGTGGTCTGTCATGCCAGGAACGGTATTCAATTCGATCAGCCAAACATGACCACTTGGATCCATCATTAAATCGACTCTTCCCCAATCGCGAGACCCTGCAACATCAAACGCCTGTAAACAAAGCTGTTGAATAGCCGCTTCCTGATTTGCCGGCAAATCTGTTGGGCAAATATATTGGGTATCATTCGCTAGATACTTCGCGTCGTAATCATAGAAAGAGTGAGATGTCCGAAGCTCAATCAAAGGCAAAGCTTCACCGTCTAAAATGGCACAGGTAAATTCACGACCGGTAATCCATTGCTCAATCAAAACTTCGTAGTCGAATTCTTGTGCATAATCTACCGCTTCAATCAATTGCGCCAAATTTTCGACTTTGCGCATACCGATGCTGGAGCCTTCGTGACAAGGCTTCACAATCACCGGAAAGGGCAACGAAAAACGTTGCGCATCAAATGGCTGCGTTTCGGCCACGCGAACAAACTCAGGCGTTGGCAACCCCGCGCCCTGCCAAAGCCACTTGGTACGCAACTTATCCATCGTCAAAGCTGACGCCGCCATTTCACTACCGGTATAGGGTACATCCAACGCATCCAGCACTGCTTGAATACCACCATCTTCGCCCCAGCGTCCATGCACAACATTGAATACTCGATCATAGCGTTTGGCAATATCCAATAGTTGCTCTACGGAAACAACATCAATACCTTCTGCATCAACACCTTGAGACACCAGCGCGTCTAAAACGGCCTTACCACTTTTTAAAGAAACCTCTCTTTCTGCCGCGGTACCGCCCATCAATACCGCTACTTTTCCCAATGCTTTAATATCAATAGGGTCGGTCACGATTATGCTCCTTGTTCCTTCCAGTCTTTTGAGATCTGCCCAACATCACCGGCTCCCATGACCAAGACCACATCATCTTCTATCAGTAAGTTCGGCATCACGTCATCCAGTTGCTGGCGATCTTCCACATGCACACTTTCTTTACGTCCTAGCAATCTTAAAGATTGCAGCAAAGCCTTGGAGTCGAACGCAGTAAGCGGTGCTTCACCGGCAGCGTAAACATCCATCAGTACCAACAAGTCCGGTTCCATTAAGACCTGCACGAAATCATCAAACAAATCTCTTGTTCGCGAGTAACGGTGTGGTTGAAACACCAACACCAAACGTTTATCAGGAAAGGCTTCTCGTGCTGTTTTCAAGGTTGCTGCCAATTCAGTTGGGTGATGTCCATAATCATCCACAACCGTCACCGCTTTATTGCCGATCAAACGATTCGGATAAACTTCAAAGCGCCTTCCCACACCGCCAAAATCGGCCAAAGCGGCTTGAATATCTTGAACGGAAACATCCAATTCCAAGGCGATGGTGATTGCTGCCAGCGCATTCAATACATTATGTCGTCCAGGCTGATTCAGCACCACTTCAAATTGTGGAGCATCATTTGCCTCAACCGTGAATTGCATTTGCAAGCCTTTTGCCTTGATGTCAGTACCACGAACATCCGCCCCTTCGGAAAAACCGTAGGTATAAATCTTTCTCGACAGCTTAGGAATAATCGCTTGAATATTTGGATCATCCACACACAATACTGCAATCCCATAAAACGGAAGGCGATGAACGAACTCTATGAACGTGTTTTCCAATTGCTGATAATCACCTTGATAGGTTTCCATGTGATCTTCATCAATATTAGTCACCACAGACATCATTGGCGATAAATGCAAGAAGGAAGCATCAGACTCATCCGCCTCGGCAATCAAATATTGGCTAGAACCTAGCCTGGCATTGGCATCTACTTGGTTCAATTTGCCACCGATTACGAAAGTAGGATCCAAACCACCCTGTGTCAGAATCGAAGCCACCAAACTGGTCGTTGTGGTTTTACCATGCGTACCGGCTATTGCGATGCCGAAACGCATCCGCATCAACTCAGCCAACATTGCCGCTCTAGGAATCACCGGAATACGCATCTCACGGGCGTAACTGACTTCTGGATTTTCTTTGCCGATTGCTGTCGAAACAACAACTACATCACTGGTTTTGACATAACTGGCGTCATGCCCAATTTGAATTTGTGCACCAAGTGATTTTAGACGTGTAATGGTGATATTTTCACGGATATCTGAGCCGGAGACCTGGTAACCTAGGTTTAGGCAGACCTCCGCAATCCCTGCCATGCCGACACCACCGATGCCGACAAAATGAATTTGCTTGACGTAATCTTTCATAAAATGGGTAGAATCTCGCCCGGTACAGGCATAGCCTGTTTTGAGTTGTTTATCTTTGTGTTATTTTTCGCTATATGATAACCAAAACCTAAGCTTAAGGTTGAATGAAATGCATCATTCGGCGCAAGTTACTTTTAATGTAGTACGGGGTTATCATCGTTAGTGGTTGATTGTTCAGGTGATTCCACCGGAACAGGAATCACCCAATAATACTGCGCCAAAATAGCGGCCAGCTCTGACGGTTGCGTTAAAGGGCTGACAATTTCAAAGTGACTAAGCGTTGGCGTACTGATAAAGCCTTGTTCTTCTGCCTCTCTGACCCACTTTAGAATCTGCTCTGCCGCATCCCCTAATATTTTCTGTTCTGTCGGGTTCCAAAAAACGATACAGGGATCAAAACCACTGTCAGGAAGAGGAATACATTCCAATCGAATCCAGTCATAAGCATCTGACATCACTTGTCTCCTTTAACCGGAACAAGTTACGAAAGCGAAAGGCAATAATAAGATTTCCATCACAGGTGGAAAAATTAGTCCCAACGGAAAGGCAATCAAAACAAAGATAAGGAAAACTTTTTGATAGGTTTCTAGCTCGGCCCAAGCAGTTTTAAACTTTGCCGCTAAGCCGGTTGATTGATCTTCCTTGATCATGGTTTCGGCGGTTTTTTTAAGTTCTTCCATACCATTCCTCCATAAAAAAACTTCTATAGAGCAATCATACTCCAAACCTTTTAATCAGTCCAAAATCTCGAAATCACCCTGAGAATACAGGACATTAAAGCAGCATATCCCTAGCTTCGATCACTGCAGCGACAAGACGATCTATATCATCAAAATTATTATAAACGCCCAGTGATGCACGAACGGTTGCAGGCACATCAAAGTGCTGCATCACAGGCATGGCGCAATGGTGGCTCGCACGCACTGCGATACCATCCTGATCCATCAAAGTCGCCATATCGTGAGGGTGTGCGCCATCGACGATAAACGAAATAACGCCACCTTTATTGTCAGCTTCACCAATAATGCGTAGCCCATCAATCGCCTTCAATTTATCCGTGGCATATTTCAACAGTTGGTTTTCATATTCAGCGATTTTATCTTGCCCGATGGACGCCATGAAATCTACCGCGGCTCCCAAGCCGATACCACCGGCAATATGGGGCGTACCTGCTTCAAACTTGTAAGGAAGAACGTTGTATTCCGTTCGCTCGAAGGTAACGGAATAGATCATATCCCCACCTCCTTGATACGGCGGCATGGCTTCCAATAAAGATTCTTTACCATAGAGCACACCAATACCCGTCGGGCCATACATTTTATGTGCGGAGAAGGCATAGAAGTCACAACCGATATCTTGTACATCAACCTTCATGTGCGGCACCGCTTGAGCACCATCAATCAAAACCTTCGCGCCGACTTTATGCGCTAATGCTGTCATTTCCTTAACCGGATTGATGGTTCCCAGTGCATTTGACATATGAGTAATAGACAACAATTTGGTTCTCTCAGACAGCAAGCTTTCCAATGCATTCAGACAGACTTCGCCTTTTTGATTGATGCGAAGCACGGTGAGGCGAATCCCCAATTCATCGCGCAACAACTGCCAAGGCACGATATTTGAGTGATGCTCCATCTCAGTAATGATAACTTCATCACCAGGATTCAGGTTTGCGCGCCCCCAGGTTGCCGCTACAAGATTAATCGCCTCGGTGGTGCCACGGACAAAAACCACTTCTTTTATGGAAGCGGCATTCATGAATTTTCTGACTTTCTCGCGGGCACCTTCATAGGCCTCTGTCGCCCTTTCACTCAATCCATAAACACCACGATGTACATTGGCGTTTTCAAGCGTGTAGTAACGAGTAATCGCGTCGATAACTTCCTGTGGCTTTTGTGAGGTGGCGCCACTGTCTAAATAAACCAGTGGTTGACCGTTCTCTGTTTGTTTCAAGATAGGAAAATGCTGACGGATTTGTGCAAAATCGTTCATAGAATCACTCATAAAAAGGGGCAATCACTTAAGAAAGGATCAAGCTAGCAACTTGCTGACGCGTTGCATCAGCCAGTCACGGATAGCCTCATTCGACACATTATCCAAAGGCTCTAGCAAGAATGCTTTGGTAATCAGTTGAACGGCATCATGTTGGTGTATACCACGCGCCTGACAATAGAAAACTTGGTTTTCATCTATTTGGCCGGACGCACAACCATGCGAACACTTCACATCGTCCGCATAGATTTCAAGCTGTGGCTTGGTATCCATCTTGGCATTGTTGGACAAGAGCAAATTCTTGTTATCCATCTGCCCATCCGTTTTTTGCGCGCCTTTTGCGACATAAATCATGCCGTTGAACACGCCTCTGGACTGTTCATCCAGCACAAATTTATGTAGCTGCTGACTGTTACAATGCGGCGCAAGATGTTGTGTATCAGTACGCGAATCAATCGTTTGCTCACCTTTACCAAAAGCAATAGTGTTTTGAGAAGCGTCAGCATACTCACCACACAGGTTCACGGTGTTTTGATGGCGAGACACTTCTGCCCCCAACCCGACATACAAGGTGTCAAATACGGAGGATGCCTGTTGATGTACGTGCTGATTATTGAAATAGAAGTCGTTGGTGTTTAAATCCTGAACCACATACTGTTTACAAATTGCCTGTGCAGCCAACTCCATTTGCAACACCCCGTTGATACAAACAGGCTCATCGGCAAAAGAAACCACCTGTTGAATCAAGGTCAGCTGCGCATTTTCTTCAACCTGAACATCTAAGCTCAAGGTCGCAAGACTTTTTGGCTGAGTCTGGATGTAAACCAACTCAACAGGCTTTTCGATTGCCACATTCTTCTGAACGCGGATTTTAGTACGATTTTCAGCCAACATATCATGCAACAGTTCAAAGGCATGATTGGAATCCACCAAATCGGCATTGGTGATTTCCGCACTCTCTACCGTCAACCCTGATGGCAAACTGGCTGAATCACATGACAAGTCTTGGGAGAAGACACCATCAATCCAAACAAAACGGTGCGTTCCGAATATTGGCAAAATCGCTTTCAGTTGGTCTGGGTTAACCTTACCCCAACCTGGTAGATTTTGCTCAAATGCGGTTTGCATCCAGTGGTTCAGCGAAGTGTACTGCCAATCCTCATCTCGACGCATCGGCAACCCAAGTGCCTGAAGCTTTTTCTGCGCGTCCAAACGTTTGGCCGACAACATCTGATTTTGCGTCTTCGCGTTCAGGCTCTGAGACAAGCCAATGTAATGCTCAATCGCTTTTTGCGCTACCGGGCTTTGTTTCCTAGGTTTGATTGAATTCACAGCCGCCATAAAATTATCCCGCTAGCTGCGCTTCATGAGATTGGATAATGGAATCGTACCCTTGATCTTCCAGTTCATGTACCAACTCAAAACCGCCGGATTTAACGATTTTCCCATCATATAAAACATGAACGAAATCAGGTTTGATATAGTCCAGCAAACGCTGATAATGCGTTACGACAATAAAGCTTCTGTTCGGGTCACGAAGTGAGTTCACCCCATTGGCAACCACTTTAAGAGCATCGATATCCAGACCGGAATCGGTTTCATCCATAATGCAAAGTTTCGGCTCAAGCAATGCCATTTGGAAAATATCATTACGCTTTTTCTCGCCACCGGAGAAGCCAACGTTAACCGAACGCTCAAGCATGTCTTTACGCATGCCCATCAATTCCATTTTTTCCTGCACGTATTCGTCAAAGTCGAACATATCCAGCGCAGGCAGCCCTTTTTCTTCGCGAATGGCGTTCAATGCAGTTTGCATGAACAACTTGTTACTGACACCAGGGATTTCAACTGGGTATTGAAAAGCAAGGAACAACCCTTTGCGAGCACGTTCTTCCGCGTCCATTTCCAACAAGTCTTCACCATCGAAATCAACAGTACCCTCTGTCACTTCATAATCTTCACGACCCGCCAGTACGCTTGAGAAAGTACTTTTCCCTGCTCCGTTAGGTCCCATGATGGCATGAACTTCACCTGGGTTTACTTGCAGATTCAAGCCTTTCAAGATTTGCTTGCCGTCTTCGGCTACTTCAGCTTTTAAATTTTCAACGTTGAGTAACATGTTTTTTAACCCTATTCAGTCTGCATTCATGCAGACCATTCATTTCTAAATTCTTGTGATTGCGAGCGTCAATATTGACCTGTCTTTATCCGACAGAGCCTTCCAAACTGATTGCCAATAATTCTTCCGCTTCTTGTGCGAACTCCAGCGGCAATTCTTTAAATACTTCTTTACAGTAGCCGTTCACAATCATGGAAATCGCATCTTGCTCGCTAATGCCGCGTTGCTGGCAATAGAACAACTGGTCTTCACCAATACGGGAAGTCGTTGCTTCATGCTCCATCTTCGCTGTCGCATTTTCCACTTCAATGTAAGGGAAGGTATGCGCGCCACATTGGTCGCCAATCAGCATCGAATCACACTGGGTGAAATTACGCGCGTTCTCGGCTGACGGCAAAATCTTCACCAAACCACGGTAAGTGTTATCCGATCTACCGGCAGACAGCCCTTTAGAGATAATCGTGCTACGCGTGTTCTTACCAATGTGAATCATCTTGGTTCCTGTATCCGCTTGCTGACGACGATTGGTCAGCGCAACCGAGTAGAACTCGCCGATTGAGTTGTCGCCTTTCAAAATACAGCTAGGGTATTTCCAAGTAATGGCAGAACCGGTTTCGGCTTGCGTCCAAGACAGTTTTGAATTTTTCCCTTCGCAAATACCGCGTTTGGTTACAAAATTCAAAATACCACCTTCGCAATCATCATCGCCTGGATACCAGTTTTGCACCGTAGAGTATTTCACCTCGGCATCATCCAGTACGATCACTTCTACCACCGCAGCATGGAGCTGGTAAGTATCGCGAACAGGCGCGGAACACCCTTCAAGATAACTGACATAGCTGTTTTTATCGGCAATCAGAATAGTACGTTCAAACTGCCCTGTTTTCGCTTCATTGATACGAAAGTAAGTCGATAGATCAATCGGGCAACGAACGTTTTCTGGAATGTAAACAAAAGTGCCATCAGACGCCACTGCGGAGTTCAACGCCGCAAAATAGTTGTCATGATAGGGAACAACCGTTCCTAAATACTTTTGAACCAGTTCTGGATGCTCATGAACCGCTTCGGAGAACGAACAAAAGATAATGCCCAGCTTTTCCAACTCTTCGCGCTTGGTGGTTGACACTGAAACCGAGTCGAAAATCGCATCTACCGCGATATTGGTATTTTCGTTTTCACTCCCGACAATCGGCACTCCCAGTGCAGCGAAGGCTTTAGCGACTTCCAAATCCATCTCGGCAATTTCAGCCTTTTTAGCTTCATCTGCCGCACAGGTATCGCCACCACACGCAGAACACTCAGGTGCCGAATAATAACTGTAATCCTGGTAATCCAGTGGATTGTAGTTGGCTTTCGCCCAATGAGGTTCTTCCATCGTCAACCAATGACGATAGGCCTTCAAACGAAATTCGAGCATCCATTCCGGTTCGTTCTTTTTCGCCGAAATCGCACGCACGACCTCCTCGCTAATTCCTTTCTCAAAGGTTTCAACGCTTGTCTGAGTTACAAAGCCTTCTTTGTAACCAGTTTTCTTGCTTAATAGGTCGTTTATCTCTTCGTATTGAGTCGCTTCTGACATAGGTGCTACAACTTCTAATTTAATATCCGAGTATTTTAGTCGGTTATTGTTTTATTGTCCAGTTTTCAGGGTGCTTTCGATTAAAAAACCCATCTCATAAAAATGCCATGCGTTATGCCAATGCGCTCGCTTCAACAATCTCGGTCAATAAAGTTTTATCAAGTGACGTTCCTAAAATTGTCAGCTTCCCGGTAGCTTGTTCAGCAGCGTAGGTATCCCAGCGATTAATCGTGCCTTCTATCGAAACAGGATTCACATACTCTTGAGTTTGTACACTAGCCTTCACACGCCAAAGCTCGACACCCAAGTTCTGCTTGATCGAATCCAAGCCGAACAACAGGTGCTCCAGGGAAACAGTGCCCAGCTCAAATGCCATGCTCTGCAAAGACAACTTTGGCAGTGCACTTTGATTCACTAAGACGTCATCACCGAACGACTGCCAATGCCAATCATCCGTAAAGGTTTGCGAAAACCAGCGCAAAACGGGTAGATCAATCCCTTGGCGTTTTAACCAATTCTGCCAGAAAGCTTGTGTCGTTAAATCCGCCGATTCTGCAAACAAGAATACCACCGCGGAACTCTGTGCAAGACAAGCCAACAAATAGCTCTCCGCCTCGACATGATGCAATTCGGATCGTATATCAATCAATGTCCAAACCCGCTTTTCTGCCTGCGAACCAACTTCAAGACTTTTCATACATACTGGAGTCGGCATCTGGTGCTTTTGGCAATGCGCTATCAATGCTTGGGAAAAGCGATTTCTACCACAGCCTGGCAATCCCAGTAGCAGAACGTCATAACTCATTTCGCGGCCAAGCAACTCAGGTATTGATGCGTCAACTTTTCCATGAACTGCGCTGTATCCAAACTACCGTCACCAAGAGGATCCAATGTACCCAACCTGACGTTGGAACCTTTGATCAATCCCGTTAACTGCTTGTTCGATAACTGAGGCTCTTGGAAAACACATTTCACTTTGCCGGACTGAATCATGTCGTCAACATCAACAAGACGTTTTACACCTGCTTTACGTTCGGCACTATTATGTAACGCACCTTTGTTATTCAATCCGTAACGTTTTTCAAAATAGACAAAGGCGTTATGAAGCACCAAGTAAGGCACTTGCTTTACTGGAGACAGTTGTTGCTTGATGTCGTTATCCGTCATTTGCAATTTGGCCAGCCATGTTTTCGTTTGGTTGGCGATTTCTCCAGCACGGCTCTCGTCTTTTTTCTGCAAGGCATTACTGAAAGCCTTAACCAATTTCTCGATATTTCCAATATCCAACCACAGGTGAGGGTTGATGTTCATGAGCGCATCACCATCTTCATCATGATGTTCTTCATGCAACGCGTGATCATGCGAGCCATGTTTTTCACCATCATGCCCACCCTCTATCAGAGTCATGCCGGAGATATCCGTCATTCTCACCACTTCAGCAGAATGACTTTGCTTCGCGTTCTCGATGGCTTTTTGCGCCCATTGATCCACCCCGGACCCTACGGTAACAATAATATCGGCTTGTTGTAACGCTAAAGCATGTGACGGCTTCATGGTAAAACCATGCGGTGATTGACCTCTGGTCAGTAAAACCGTGACTTTATCTTGCGCACCCAACAAAGGCTTAATGGCGGATAACAGTGGCGGAATCGTCACAACAACTCTTGCCGCTTCGGCAGCTTGCATCATCAGCATCAATGCCACTGGCAAGAGTATAGACTTCAATAACTTGTTCATCTCAAAATCCTCAAACGGGTTTTTAATCGTATTGGTTAATATTCTCATAAAATCTGGTGCACAGAACATAAAGTGTCACATACAATAGTCGCTATGAACGCATCCCTTAATCTTTCCAAAATTAACACCAATGAAATTCTGGTGCAAGCAACCAATATCACCCATTTCTTCGGTGAAAAGCGTGTATTGCAAAATATCGACCTCACGCTAAAGCGGAATGAGATCACGACCTTAATCGGTCCAAACGGTGCGGGAAAATCCACTTTACTGAAAATCCTGATTGATCTGATTCAACCCACTCTCGGGAAAATTTGGCGTTCACCTCACCTGTCTATCGGATTCATGCCTCAGAAAATTCAAGTCGATGCTTCTTTGCCGATGACCGTTGCCCGTTTTCTCAAACTGGGATTACGCAAACCCCACTTTTTTTCTAGCCAAAAAACGGAAGCGAATTTTACCACAGAGCTGATGCAAACCGTGTCACTTCTGAGGCTGGAAAAACTACTGAACACGCCCATCCAAAAAGTGTCCGGCGGTGAAATGCAGCGCGTTTTGCTGGCGCGCGCGTTAATCCGTAAGCCGGACTTGTTGGTGCTGGATGAACCCGTACAAGGTGTAGACCTGCAAGGTCAAGTTGAACTCTACCACCTTATCAATGAGATTAAAGATACCTTGCATTGCGGCATTTTAATGGTGAGTCATGACCTGCATATCGTCATGAAAAGCACCCATCAAGTGCTTTGTTTGAACGAACATATCTGCTGCTCAGGGCACCCTCAAACCGTTAGCGAGTCTCCTGCTTTTAAAAATCTATTCGGTCAGGAATTCGATGAAATCGCGATTTATGAACACCACCATGGCGATACCTGCGACCATACTCATGGACTATTGAAATGATCGATATTCTATTACACCCACCTGAGTTTCTGGTTCTTGCATTATTGGGCGGCTTATTGGTAGCGTCTATCGCCACGCCGCTAGGTGTTTTCATGGTTTGGCAGCGCCAATCCTATTTCAGTGCAACCTTGGCACACTCGGCATTATTGGGCGTCAGTTTAGGGCTTCTCTTACAACTCAACCTGACATTGGCTGTCATGTTGACTTCTGTGATGATTGCGTTATCGATTTTCTTTTTATCGAAAAAAACCGCCTTATCGTCTGACACGCTTTTAGGGTTACTGGCACATAGCACTTTGGCCTTGGGGCTAGTGATTCTCAGCTTCCAGAACCATATCCAGATCGATATCATGAGTTATCTTTTCGGTGATATTCTCAGTATCAACACCACAGACATCATCTTGATGGCTGTACTACTGGTGGCTGTTGTACTTTACTTTTTGCGCTATTGGCAAGACTTGCTCAATATCACTTTGAATACTGAATTGGCACAGGTTGAAGGGGTTCGCACGCAATCAGTACAACTGATGTATACGCTTTTGTTGGCACTGTTGATTGCGCTGGCAATCAAGGTTGTCGGTATTCTATTGATTACCTCTTTATTGATTATTCCTTCGGCGGCCGCACACAGACTGTCAAAATCACCAGAACAGATGCTCTCCATCAGCTATCTATTTGCATTGTTGTCTATCGTTTTTGGGCTAGTGTTTTCCATGCAGTGGGACACCCCAGCCGGACCATCCATCGTAGTGGTTGCCAGCTTGATTTTCCTAGCAAGCTTAATCAGAAAACCAATCTAAAAGCCATTCCGCTTATCAGCTTTATTAAAATCTACCAGGTTGGGGTCTTTGATTCAGAGCGAATCTATAGAATAGAAACAGGCAAGCACCGTGAAAACAGCACTTGCCCGTTTAGAATGTGACACTCAGTTAGGAGACTTCATCTTCCAACTGCTCTAGGATTGCCACCACTTTTTCAGATTTCTTATCGATTTGAGTCAAACCTTCTGCAACCAAATCGTCGTCACCAATCTCTTTGGCATCCATTACTTTCTTGATAGCCTGATGCATTTCCATATGCTCTTGTCCAAGCTCTTGCATCAAAGGCATGTGCATCAAGCTTTGTCCGTCGCCATAGTACCATTTTCCTAGAATACAGGCGGTATGGTCAGTTGCAACCTCATAGGTAACCCCTATATCCATTCCGTCGACAAACCCGCGGATTTTGCCTTTCCAAGCTCGGTGCGCCTCAACCATTTTTTCAAATTGTTGTGCCAACTCAGAGTGCTGCTGGTGGCGCTCGACACGGTGAACCACGCTATTATCCAATTTGAAACCTTGCACCAACTGCAATAACTGTTCAGATTGGGCAAACAAATCCTGGCTTCCAGAAGCAGACTCCTCAATCAGACCAGCATTTTGCTGTGTGCTGGACTCCATTCCCTCGATAGATTCATTCACCTTCGAAATGCCGTTTGCCTGATCTCTGGTTGCCGAAGCAATTTCTGAAATCATTTTCGACATTTGCTGCATAGATTCATTCACTTCAACCAACGCATCACTGGTTTGCTTAACGTAACGCCCACTTTCATCACTGATATTGACTGAGTTCTCAATCAATTTCTTGATTTCAGCTGCCGCATCGGAAGACTTACCTGCCAAACTACGAACCTCGCCGGCAACCACTGCAAAACCTCGTCCATGCTCACCGGCACGAGCGGCTTCAACCGCAGCGTTTAGTGCCAGCAAATTGGTTTGGAATGCAATGCTGTCGATAATCGAGATAATGTCGTTGATTTTCTTACTCGCCTCGGTCATCTGATCCATTGAAGCCAATGCACGCCCCATGATTTCGACACCGGTAGTCAGTTTTTCTTGTGCTTCCTGAGTCATCTGATTCGCATTAGAAGCTGCATCCGCATTTTGCTGAACCGTTTGAGTCATGTGCTCCATTTGCGTTGATGTCGATTCAAGCGCCAATGTCTGCTCTTGGATACGGTCGGAAACCGCTGCACTACTATCTGCAATCGTATTGGCTTCATCTGCAACCAATCTTGTCACCGCGCCCACTTTTGCAATCATGGTCGCAATGTTTTGGGTAGAGAAATTCAAGCTGTCTTTCAACGCAGCCATTTTGCCTTGGTAATTTTTCTTCACAAAATCAGTCAAATCACCATCACTGATTTTTGTCTGAACACTCACCACTTCACCTACGAATTGATCGAGGTTATCAATGGTCTGGTTAATGGCATCTTTGAGTGTAATGAACTCACCAGAGGTCTCGACTTCCACACGTCTAGAGAAATCACCTTTCGACAAACTGCTCAACGTGAGTGAAATATCTTCTACCGTATAACGAATTGCATCCATTGCCACCGCTATATCGGAAATGACCGCTGCATAATCCCCTTTCATTTCAGCGTGCTCGTTACGGATAGCCTCCAATGCACCATTTCGCAAGTTGGACGCCGTGCCACGCAACATGACTACCATGTTATAAATTTGATCGTAGGAGCTGTTCACCCCAGCCTTGAGGGTTTCAAAATCGCCTCGGTAATCGTTCTCGATTTTCTGTGTGAAGCTACCGTTGGAAATTTCCGACATGACAAAATTCACATCATCAATCGCGGCATGAATGGTCGATAACAGTTCATTGATTGCCTGCGCACTTTGCCCGATTTCATCTTTGGAATAGATAGGTGTGCGATGGCTCAAATCACCTGTATCAATAATTTTTGCCATGGTATCTCTCATTGCACTGATTGGCTTGAGGAATTTATTCGCGATGATAATACCGACAATTGAGAAGATCAAAATACTCATCACCAAGACAGTCCATAGGGCTTTTTTACCCCATGATTGCTGATTATCTAGCTTTTTAACCAGTTGCTTATTTTGCACTTCTTCATAAGATTTGAATTCTGAAACAAGTTTCGAAAAGGCAATAAACTTCGGATTGAACTCATTGATCAGAATGTCTCTGGCATCTTCAGGAAAACCAGCATCCAATGCCGTAATGAAACTCCCAAAAGATTGGTTGGCACTCACGACATTGTCACGTATTTGCTCAAACAGCGCCTTTTCCTTTGGATTTAAATGGGCACTATCAAGTTGTTTGAAGATCGCACCGATATCGTTGGCAGTTTGCGTTAAAGCCGTACGGGTTTGCTTAAGCAACTCTGGCTTTTCGTAGATCACCAAATCTCGGAAATAAATCGCTCTGGTGTCAGACAAGTTTTTCAACCTGTTCAACATATCTACTTTTTTGTAGTTTTTATCAGTGATTTCAGTTGCTGTGCCCGTAGTAATACTAAACACATATTGAGCAATCATGTTTGAGACAAACAAGAAAAACACCGCTCCAAAAATACCAATGAACATTCGTGTCTTGATACTCATGTCACCTCTCTCTGTTTTTTTAATTTATATTTTTATTTTCTTTTTAATGTCACAAATTCAAATGCATATTGATGTTTTTCATCTGCGTCATGCCACTCTTTTTCCAGAACGGACCAATCTGCATCATCCCATGCTGGAAAACTGGTATCTCCCTCTACCTTTGTCTGCACCCATGTCACATAAAGTTTATTAGCATATGGCAACATCTGCTTATAAAGCTCGCCGCCCCCCATGATGACAATTTCTGCTTCCGCCTGGCAACTCTCCAGTGCCTTCTCAATGGAGGTGTACACCTCAGCCCCTTCTGCAATGTAGTCAGCATTGCGAGTGATAATAAGATTACGTCTATTCGGCAAAGGTCGGCAACCTAATGACTCGAATGTCTTACGCCCCATCAACACAGTTTTACCTACTGTCTTAGCTTTAAAAAACTTCAAATCATCCGGCAAATGCCATGGCATTTGATTGTCGATACCGATCACTCGGTTCAAATCCATGGCGGCAATCATTGAAAGATTACATGCCGAAAAATCGAAATTCGTGTTTTCCATCATACTGAAACCTGTGCTTTGATGTGGGGATGAGATTCATAATCCAAAATCTCAAAATCATCAAAGTCATAGTCAAAAATAGACGCTGGTTTACGCTTAATATGAAGCTTAGGCAAAGGAAAAGGTTCTCTGGTCAGTTGAAGCTTGGCTTGTTCCATGGTGTTGTTGTAAAGATGGACATCCCCACCCGTCCAGACAAAATCTCCAACGTCCAAGTTCGTCTGTTGCGCAATCATATGTGTCAGCAAGGCATAGCTGGCAATATTAAACGGCACCCCCAAGAAGGTGTCCGCGCTTCGTTGATACAACTGGCACGACAGTTTGCCGTCAGCCACATAAAATTGGAAAAACGCATGGCAAGTCGCCAAAGCCATCCGCCCTTGTTTGACATTTTCCTGAGGTGAAATGGACTCATCTGGCAAATCGGCCGGATTCCAGGCTGACACAATCATACGGCGGCTGTTGGGATTCTTTTTCAAGGTGTCAATGACTTCCTGAATCTGATTAATCGTGGTGCCATCCGGCTTTTCCCAAGCAACCCACTGCTTACCATACAAAGGCCCCAAGTCACCCTCTTCCGTTGCCCATTCATCCCAGATGCGCACACCATGCTCTTTTAAATAATGAATATTGGTGTCACCTTTCAGGAACCACAACAGTTCATACACAATCGATTTCAAATGGAGTTTTTTGGTGGTGACTAAAGGAAAACCCTCTTGTAGGTTAAATCGCATTTGATAACCGAAAACCGAACGAGTACCCGTTCCTGTTCTATCGCCCTTGTCATAGCCGTTATCAATAATGTGTTGTAACAAATCCAAATACTGTTTCATCGTTTTCTCGAATTACGCTTCTTTATTCTGTTTGCGATACGCCCAAGCTATCAAACCTAAACCAATCAAAATCATTGGGAAGGACAAGATTTGCCCCATGGTCAGCCAGCCCCACATTAAGTAACCCAGTTGAGGATCCGGCATTCTGAAAAACTCCACAAAAAAGCGGAACATTCCATACAACACTAAAAACATACCGGAAACAGCGCCCATAGGTCGATTCCCCTTTTGGTAGATAGCCAATAGGATAAACAACATCAGCCCTTCCAAAAAGGCTTCCAACAATTGTGTCGGATACTTGGGAACAACCTGATTTAATGCCGGATCAAAAACTTTCATCGCAAAGTAGGAATGCGCATCGGCAACCTTACCCCATAATTCGCCATTGATGAAGTTGCCTATACGCCCAAAGAACAAGCCAAATGGCACCATAGGTGCAACAAAGTCTGACACCACAAACAAAGGTACTTTCATTTTATGACGGGCAAACCAAAGCATTGCCAAAATAACACCAATCAGTCCACCGTGGAAAGACATGCCGCCCATCCACAACTTGAACATATCCAGCGGATGGTCAATATAGTGTGGCAAATCATAGAAAAGAATGTAGCCAATACGTCCGCCGAGAATCACCCCTAGCGCGCCGTAGAATAAGAAATCACCAACTAAATCTTTATTCCAATATTGATTGTTTTTTGCTTGATAAGAGCCATATAACCAGAAGCAGAGAAACCCTGCCAAATACATAAGCCCGTACCAGTGAATTTGTAATGGCCCCAAGGCCAGTGCGATAGGATCGATTGAGGGATAAGTCCACATAAATGCTAAAACTGAAGTTAATATTCTACGACTAAAAAATTATAAAACGTAAGTCTAGCAAAACCGGAGCGTAAGCGAAAATGAATATCTCTTATGAGACATAAAAAAACTGCCCGCAGGCAGTTTTTATCATTGAATCAAACTAGATTTTAAATTGATGAACCAGCTGCTCAAGCTTATCAGCCAAGTGCTGCAACTGGTTACCGGAGGTTTCCGTATTGGCTGCGCCTTCAACCGTGTTGCGAGTCACTTTGTGAATTTGGTTGATATTGCCGTTCACTTCATTCACAAGTTCATTTTGTGACTGCGCCGATGCCAACATTTGGTTACTCATATTATTAATGTCATCCATCAAAATAATAACCGGACTCAACACTTTCTGTACTTTCATGACCGAGTCATAACCGATTTTTGTTGTCTCTTGTCCTTGCTCGACCACCGTAACGGTTTCTTCTGTCGCCTTACGGATTTTTTCGATAACCGCTTCAATCTGCAACGTAGACTCTTGCGTTCTTTGAGCCAAGCCACGTACTTCATCGGCAACAACGGCAAATCCTCGTCCATGTTCACCAGCCCTTGCCGCCTCGATTGCCGCATTCAATGCCAACAAGTTAGTTTGCTCTGCGATTTCACGAATCACATTAATAACTGTGCTGATGGTTTGACTGTCGTTATTCAACTGCATAACGGCTTGAGTAATCTCATCCATTCGGTTAGATACCAGCTTGATTGTCTCGGCAGCACTGGTAACCACTTCTCCACTTTCCTTAACGCGTGACACAGCTTGTGCAGTGGCACTTGAAGTATTGTGCGAATGATCTTCAACACTTTTCGCCTTCTCATCCATGATAACCATAGAATTACTCAGCTTCTCTGAAGCCAGCATTTGCTCTTCAACGCCGTCTTTCGTCTCATGGGTGACTCTTAGCAAACCACTTGAAGCCTGCTCCAACTCATGGACAGTTTCAGTCACTTCTTTTAGCATTTCCTGAATACGACTGATGAACAAGTTGAAATAGTTAGCCAAATCCGCCAACTCGTCCTGACCTTTAATCGTCAAACGCTTAGTCAGATCCCCTTCACCCTGCGAGATATTTTTCATTGCAGTGGCTAAGTTCTCTACCGGATGTACAACCGCTCGAGTCACTTTACGAGAAATCAACATACCAACGAATTGTCCGATAATGGATAAGCTCAATAGCAAAATCAAATTACGCAACGTGCTATCAACAACCGTCTGACTGGTGTTTTGCATATCACTGATTGCTTGGCTAGAAATCGAGTTCAAATGCTCTTCAATTTGTTTGAACACTGGCTGAATTTTATGTTCCATCAACCAAGTATCCATACGCCATTTAGGCCCTTGATGGATTTCCTTAAGCTTCATAAAGCTTTCACGGTAATCAACATATTGTGCTTTAATTGCGTCAATACCGTCATCTTCTTCAAGTGTTAATTCAATCTCTTTTTGCTGTGACAGTTTATCGATACCTGCCTCAAACTGGTTAAGGTAGTTTTCCGCATCTGCCGCCATGCCATCGGTTCTAAAAGCAACATAACCACGAATACTGCTTAGCACGTTCAGCCAATCTTTTTGCATTGACAACAAAGTAGATAAAACAGGCTTTCTGCTTGATTGCAAATCTTCCAGCTCGGAAGAGATCATCAAACTGATCTGTTGCTGAATTTTTTGCGCAGGACCGATCATGTTCTTATTCACGAACTCAAATGCTGGAAATTTTTTGTTTCGATCAGTTTGCAATAATTTAACTTCGTCCACTAATGGAGGAAGTTCTTTTAAAGATTTCTGGATAGAGTTCAAATCAGCATTTTGTTTGGAGTCGCTATTTGCAACGTTTTTTCGGACTTCGACCAAAAGCTTTTCTGCTTTTTTCAGCCCATCTTCATAGGTATCTAGACTTTTAGCATCATCCGTCAGCATAAACATGCTTAACGAGTTCATGCTTTTTTCCAGTGTCATCGACATTTCACTGGCTTTCAAAGCCACGGGTTGTTTAACGTCAACGACCTTCTGGACATTTACCCTAACGATGTATAAATTGACTGCAGCTTGAATAGTGATGATTGCTAGAACAGCCCAAATCACGCCAAAACCGAAACGCATTTTTCGCTTGACTGTCAGCTTACTAAGAAAATCCACCATGACTCCATCCGTTTTATAATTTTTTCGACATTTCGAACATAGCAAAAAAAATGCCAAACGTTTCGTCAAGCATCTCTACGAGGATAATTTCCTCTAGCAATCAGCCCACCATCCAAGGTTAATACACTGCCAGTCATCCAGCTTGTTGCGTCAGACAAAAGGTATGCTGTCGCCATCCCCATATCCTCAACCGTACCATAGCGCCCGGCAGGCATGGCGCCCACCCACTTCTTTTCCATAGCCGGTTGATACAACACATCAAAGGTTCTTTCTACCGGTACCACTCCCGGCGCCAAAGAATTGACACGAATACCATACTGACCCCACTCGACTGCATGCACCTTCGTCATCGCATCCAATCCCGCTTTGGAGGACGCATAGGCTGCAAACCACTCGCAAGTCGCTTGCCCATGAATACTGGAGTTATTCACGATCACTCCCGACTGCTCGGCTGAGATACAATGCTTGGCAAACAACGTACTCAAGCGATAGGGCGCTTGAAGGTTGACGGCCAAGGTATAGTCATACGCTTCTGCCTCATCATCCTTCAAACTTAAACTTTTGGTAATAACGCCCGCATTATTGACCAAACCGTCCAACCCGGCAAAAGCTGCCCATGCCTTTTCAAAAAAAGGCTTGATAGATGACAACTGACTAAAGTCGCATTGTACGGTTTCCACTTCAACGCCCGTATCCTTTATTGAATCAAGCGTTCGGGCAAGTCCTTCCGGATTGGCGTGATAATGCAACACCAAGCGGCAGCCAGCATCGGCCAACACTTTTGCCATGCCTGCTCCGATACCACTGGATGCCCCTGTAATTAAAATTCGTTTACCTTTTAAGTCAGGAAAGGCGGGGTTATTTGGTTGCATTGACATCTCCACTCCAGTTCATACTTTTGTCTTGATTATTTAAAGAAGGCTTTATACAGGTTAGGAATTGATCAACAATTCGACTATCTGTTCTTTTGCTTGTTGGGGGGCTTGTGCTCGAATGTGTTCAGAGGCAGCTTTTAACGCGTCGCCTTGCTGCCAAAACTGCAAGCGTTCTACCAAGCCTTCCGGCGTCAAATCGCTTTGCTGAATCACTTCTCCTCCACCAATAGCAGCCAACACTTCTGCATTGGCAGTCTGGTGATCGTCTACCGCAAAAGGAAAAGGCACCATAATAGCGGGTCTTGCGGATGCCATCAGCTCCGACACCGTTAGCGCACCAGAACGGCAAACCACCAAATCTGCATGTTCATAAGCCTCGACCATATCCTCAATAAAAGGCACGACTTTGGCGCTGACACCTGCTGCTTGATAAGCACGCTGTGCTTCTTCAAGCGTTTTGGTACCGGTTTGATGAATCACAACCGGACGTTCCGATTCGGGCAGTAATGCAAGTGCTTGAGGAACCGTTTTATTGAGCGCCAATGCGCCGCGACTTCCCCCTAATACCAATAAATGCAATGGTCGATGCGTGTTGACAGTTGCAATCGCTTCCAAGCCTTCTCTTACAGGGTTTCCTAAGCATACGACCTTGTCACCCTGAAGCTGATTTTGCGGAAAAGCAGTAATGATGTGCTTAGCAAAAGGTGCCAACCAGCGGTTTGTTAACCCCACGATGGCATTTTGTTCATGCAAAGCCAAATCGATCCCAAGGCTTCTTGCTGCCAAGCCACCCGGACCGCACACGAACCCGCCCATTCCGAGAACAATGTCTGGACGAACCTGTTTAATAATGTGCCGGGCTTGAATCCAGGCTCTCAAGACATTTATCGGTGCCTTCAACCATCCCAGCAAACCATTCCCTCTCAATCCTTTGATTCGTATAGGAAAAAAATCTATCTGTGCCTTCTCGACCCACTCTTTTTCCATCCCGCCCAGCGTACCAAGCCAGGCAACTTCAATCCCTTTTTGCTTGAAACTAGCCGCCAACGCCAAACCTGGAAAGACATGTCCGCCCGTTCCACCAGCCATAATCAGTATTCGCTTCATTCAGGCTCCTCCGCTTTATAGTAACGAGTTTCATAATCAACCCGGAACACCAAGGCGATGGCAATGGAAAGTAGCAAGACACTACTTCCCCCATAACTCATAAATGGCAAGGTTAACCCTTTGGTCGGGAACAGCCCTAGATTTACCCCCATGTTGATAATGGCTTGAAGTACAATCCAAATCCCAACGCCATAGGCGATTAAGCCGCCAAATGCCTTGGAGCTTTCAATCGCCTTACGGCCGATGCGGAAACAACGGAACAAAATCCAAAGATAAAGGAAAATCAGGAAACCAACACCAATTAAGCCAAACTCTTCAGCGTAGATGGAAAAAAGGAAATCCGTGTGTGCATCCGGCAAGTACAGCAACTTTTGCACAGATTGACCAATGCCGACACCAAACCACTCACCACGACCACTGGCAATCAACGCTTGGGTTAGCTGATACCCTTTACCAAACGGATCGGACCAAGGGTCAAGGAAGTTTGTCACCCTTGCCATACGATAAGGTGAAGTGATAACCATCGTAACCAAAATGGCGGCCATCGGTAATACGGTCAATACAAAGAAACGCCAAGGCGCACCGGCAATCAATAGCATACCGGTAATTACCACGGCAATAACAAAGGTACTTCCGAAATCCGGCTCAAGCAATAGCAAAATCGCCATCACCCCGAAAGGTATCGCCAGGCGCATGACGGCTTCAAAACTTTCTCTAACCGCATTTGCATGACGATTCAGATAACCCGCCATAAAAATTACAACGGCTAATTTCATAAACTCCGAAACTTGGAAGTTCATAACGATCAACGGCAACCAACGTTTGGAGCCATTGATTTCCCTACCAACACCCAAAACCAACACCAGCAAGACCAAACCGAAAATAAAAATTCGACCGCGGTGTTTTTCCCAAAAAGACAAGGGAACATGCAACACGATATAAGCAGCAAAGACACCCAACCCCATTGCAAATGCCTGGCGTAAGAAATAATGCAGTGTATTGCCAAAACGCTTTTCACTAATGGCAACGGAACTGGAGGATACCATCGTTAAACCGATGACCATCAGAATCAGCAATGCGCCTAGCAGCCAAAAATCAATTGGCCATTGCTTGCTGAGCTCTCGCCAGTCACGCACTCGGTGGAGAGAAAGAGATTCATCAGTTTGCTTCATAAAAATTTCAGTTTTACCTTGAAGGTTGTCATTCAAAAAGTTGCTTCACAAGTTTTTCAAAAACGTCTCCACGCTCCATATAGTTGGCGAACTGGTCGAACGAGGCACAGGCTGGTGAAAACAGCACCACATCGCCTTTTTCTGCCGTTTCTCGAGCAAGGTTAACCGCTTGAGCTAAATCGTCCACCAAATGCATTTTCGCGTCCATAACCTTTGGTATTAACGCGTTGCGGATAATGTCTTTATCTCTACCAAACAAAATAACGCTACGACAGGCATTTTGTACATCTTCCGCCATCAAAGAGAAGTCCGCTTCCTTACCGACCCCACCCGCAATCAAAATCACTTGCCCGCCAGAGTCTTTGGTTTGTTTGGCAAAACTTTTAATTGCTGTTTGAGTTGCACCAACATTGGTGCCTTTTGAATCGTTAATCCATTGAATACCCTCTTCTTCCATCACCAATTGCGTGCGATGCGGCAACCCGGTAAAGGCTGCAAAAACACGTTCATAGTTTTGAGGCGATACATTGAAAGGTCTACACAAAGCCATGGTCGCAAGTGCATTCAACTGATGATGCTCGCCTTTCAATGCCATGCTTTCTACTTTTAACAATGGTGTATGGTTATAGCCTAAACAATCAACGCCATCCTTTTCAATCAACCCATATTGCGTGTCAGCCAAAGGAACTGGTCGACCATCTGTAGCTTGTCGTAAACCAAAATGCAAAGCATGCGATGGATCACTACTTGGGCTATCCGCAAGGTCAAACGGCAATATACTCCATTGCGTGTTGTTGAGAATCGTCATTTTGGCTTGAAGATAGTCTTCCAGTCCTGTGTAACGATCCATATGGTCTTCCGACACGTTGAGCACGGTTGCCGAAGTCGGTTGTAAGGAATAGGTTGTCTCTAATTGAAAACTGGAAAGCTCTAACACAAAGACATCAAAGCCTTGTCCACTTCTTAATAGATCCAGTGCAGGCACACCAATATTGCCGCCCAGACCAACACGATAACCGGCTTCTGCAAGCACCTGTGCCGTTAAGGTTGTCACCGTACTTTTACCATTTGACCCGGTGATTGCCACAACAGGCTTACCGACTGCTCTAGCGAATAATTCAATGTCCCCAATAATCGGAACACCTGCCTGATGAAATACGTCCAACCAAGGTTCTGAAGTAGCGACCCCTGGACTGATAACAACAGCCGAAACTTGACTCACCCACTCTACAGGCAACTGACCGCAGGCAAATTGCACGGATGGAAACTCTATCTGTAGAACAGTCAGGTCAAAGCCTTCTCTGGTATCAAAAGCCAAGCACTCTTCGCCTTGCGACAGCAAATAGTGTAAAACACTTTTTCCAGTAATCCCTAAACCCACGACAAGATGCACAGTTGTTCCCTTTTTTTCTTATTCTTTTTGTTCTTGTTTATTTTTCTTAACGAATCTTCAAACTGGCCAAACCAATCAACACCAAAAAGATGGTGATAATCCAAAAACGCACAATTACTTGCGACTCGTGCCAGCCTTTTTGTTCAAAGTGGTGATGCAGAGGTGCCATCAGGAAAATGCGTTTTCCATTACGCAGCTTGTATGACCCTACTTGCAAAATCACAGATAAGGTTTCCGCAACAAAAATCCCACCCATGATGAATAAAACCAACTCTTGCTTCACGGCAACAGCAACGACCCCTAGCGCGGCACCGATAGACAAAGACCCAACGTCTCCCATAAACACTTGCGCCGGGTGTGCATTGAACCAAAGAAAGCCTAATCCCGCGCCCGCCAAAGCTGCACAGAAGATGGTCAATTCCTCCACGCCAGGAATATACGGAATCGTCAGATAAGCCGAAAAGTACAAATGCCCTGTCATGTAAGCAAACACACCCAAAGCGGCTGAAACCATTACTGTCGGCATAATCGCCAAGCCATCCAACCCATCCGTCAGGTTAACCGCGTTAGAGGTTCCGACAATAACAAAATAAGACAACACCACCGTCCAAGCACCTAGGTGGATAAACGTATCTTTCATGTAAGGAATCAATAACTCATGTTCGGTAGGAACTTGTGCCATTGCAAACAAGCTGTAGGCGGCAATTAACCCGATAATGGATTGCCATAGATATTTGGTGCGTGAACGCATGCCTTTTGGGTCTTTGTAAGCGACTTTTTTATAGTCGTCGATAAACCCAATCACTCCAAATGCCAGCATGGTCAGCGTCACAATCAGCAAATAGTGGTTTGTCAAATCTCCCCATAACAAAACCGAAATCGTCACAGAGAACAAAATCATCACGCCGCCCATGGTCGGAGTACCCGTTTTCACCAAATGGCTTTCAGGCCCATCCAAACGAACGCTTTGCCCAACTTTCAAGCGAATCAGCCAACGGATAACCCTGGGGCCGATGATAAATGATAGTACCAGTGCCGTCAGCACACTCATGATGGTGCGCATGGTAATGTATTTAAAAACACCGAAACCGGAGATGTAGTGTGCTAGAAATTCGGTTAAATAAATTAACATAAGCCTATCCTAAGTATTCTGTGGTTTTAAATGGTTAGTAAAGTGTTCTGAAATGCCTTGGGCAACGGTTTCCATTCTGCTGGATCGAGACCCTTTCACCAGACAATGATTCAGGCCGTCTTTCTCTATCAATTCAATTGCCTTATTCGTTAATGCCTGATGAGACTCAAACCAAAAAGCGCCCTCACCAAAAGCGTCGATCATCGACTTTGCCGCTTCGCCGTAAATCAATAGATAAGACACACCCAATGACTTTGCATAACTTGCCACTTCTGCATGAGCGGAAGCTGAAGTTTCACCGATCTCTGCCATAGCGCCCAAACAAGCTAGACTTTTACCGGAGAGCGCAACAAGGGTTCTTAAGGCAGCTTTCACCGAATCTGGATTAGCATTATAGCTGTCGTCAATCAAAATACCATTTGGTAACGATACTTTTTGCAAACGTCCCGAAACCCCGCCAAAATCTGCCAGGTTGGGGGTCAAGGTTTCCAATTTGAATCCGCACGCCATGGCTCCTGTTAAGGCTGCACAGGCATTCATCGCATTATGTTCTCCCAGCATAGGGGCGACAACATGGGATGTTCCTTGATGGATTACCTTATCCGCGGTGGAAATCACATCAAACTCAATCACATCAGACGATTGTTCAAACTGCTCGTAATGCACATCAGCAACAGCAGTCGAGCCAAACGTCAGTACGGAGAGTGCTCGCTCTCGGCATATGTCTTGCCAAACATCAAAACCGGGTGAATCCGTATTCAACACGGCAACCCCAACTTTATCCTGCAACCCCGACAATATTTCAGCTTTGGTATGAATCACACCGTCCAGAGAGCCAAAACCTTCCAGGTGCACTCCGGCTGCCAGCGTAATTATGGCAATATCTGGCTTTGCCAGTTGGGTTAAATATTCAATTTCTTTGTGATGGTTCGCGCCCATTTCTACCACTGCGAACTCATGCTCTGCCGTCAGCTGCAATAAAGTTCGTGGCACACCGAAGTCATTATTAAGGTTTCCTTGTGTCGCCAGCACTTTAGCTTGCTTTGACAACAAATGTTGAATCATATTCTTGCAGGTGGTTTTTCCATTACTCCCGGTCACGGCTATCAATTTTTTCAGCGGCATCTGCTTACGGTGCCAAGCGGCAAACTGGCCTAATGCAATACGCGTGTCATCGACTAAAACAACCGGCACAGAAGCCTCAACAGGCTCGGATGCCAATACTACAGAGGCACCTTGCGCAACCGCTTGAGATACAAACGCATGACCATCGAAATTTGCTCCTTTAACGGCGATGTACAAGCCGGATTCCGACATCTCTCGACTGTCGGTGGAGACAAAATCGAAGCCGACAGCCTCTTTGTCTGCAAACTGAGCACTTAGCTCTCCGCCTGTTGCCACAATCAAATCGTTAAGTGTCCATTTCATAAATCGATTTTCCCTGTGTCGGTTGTTCTCATATCCACTGCACTCACCGCTTCCTGCTTAATTTCTCTCAAGGTTAAATCCGCTAAAACAGCATCACTCATGAAAAACCGCTGCCCTTGGATCTCCTGATAATTCTCATGTCCTTTCCCGGCAATCATCACAATATCACAGGGTTCCGCATGTCTAATCGCGTATTCCACTGCTTGCGCTCTATCATGGATAATTTGTGCTGCCGATGCCTTTGACATCCCCTTGATGATATCAGCCACAATGTCTTCCGGTGCTTCATTACGAGGATTGTCATCCGTAATAATGACAAAGTCAGCGAGCTTTTCCGCAACCTCCCCCATCAATGGACGTTTGCCTTTATCTCTGTCACCACCACAACCAAAAACCAACCATAACTTGCCTTGTTTCTGCTCGTCATCCCCGCTTGATGCAAAGTGTTGTTGTACAGCGTGCAGTGCCGATGCCAGCGCATCAGGGGTGTGAGCATAATCAATCAAAATCAATGGATGTTCGTGAACTTTTTCCATGCGCCCACTCACAGGCGTTAAAGCATGAACGCCCGCCTCAATCTCTGAAAGCGGCAACCCGCAACCATAAGCGACAGTAACGGTGCATAGGAGGTTTTCTGCATTAAAGGCACCCATCAACCCCGCGTTAAATGTGAGCTCGGAATGCCCCAATGATTCATTTTCCTTAAATAAGGAAAGCGATATTACACCTTCCATGCCAGCCGGAACAAAACTCAGTTCCTTGAAGGAAACACATGAGAACATCGCATCACTTTCCGATTTCAGATCAGACTTGGCCAACTCGCAAAAGGAGTCATTCAATGCATAACCGAACACAACCTCTCCGACACTCTGGGCAAGTGTTTCCATAATGGACTTACCTAGCGAATCTCCTAAATTCAATACTCTAAATTTGGCCGGATACTCCAAAAACAATTTGGCCTTTGTTTCACGATAAGCCTCTTCAGTCTCGTGAAAGTCCAAATGATCTCTAGTCACCTGCGTCAAAGCCAAGCCTTCGAAACGTATATTTTGGATTCTACCTAACGCGATAGCATGTGAAGAAACTTCCATCACCACATACTCAACCCCCAACCTGGCAAATTCTTCGAGTTTTCGATTCAGGGAAACCACCTCCAAAGTGGTATTTGCAGAGGGAATCAATTGTCCTAAAACACCATTACCCAGTGTTCCCAGAACCCCCACTGAATGCTGCTGACTTAGAAGCTGGGCAATGTAATGTGCTGTAGAAGTCTTACCGTTTGTGCCCGTTATACCAATCACTTTCACCCGTTGACTCGGTCTTTGGTAGAACCAATCCGCCAAGCCTGACAACTGCTCCACCAAATCATTCACTAGAAATATGGGGACATCCGTGCTTTCGATATGTTCTGGCAAATGATTTGTCAGAATACAAACGGCACCGCGCTCTATCGCTTGGTCCATATACTCTATGCCGTGACATCGACTTCCCGGCTGTGCGATAAACACACTGTTTTCGGTTATTTCAGAAGAACTGGTGTATAAATGTGACAACTGACGCATCAGCACCAGTGACTCGCTAGCCGCCATTTTCTGCTGCTGTAGATCTATCGCCAGAAACTCGATCATTTCATGCAAACTCTTCATCGCTCCCCCTTCACCAAACCGTGCCCTTCTAGACTCTCCTGCGTTTCATCAGGTGGCACGTTCTTGATTCTAAGAACATCTTGCATCACTTCTTTGAAAATGGGCGCAGCAACTAACCCCCCATAATAAACCCCTCTACTTGGTTCATTAACAACGGTTGCCATAATGTATTTTGGGTCGGAGGCCGGAACCAAACCAACAAATACCGAGAAATATTCGTTCTGATGATACCCACCGGCTTTGGTTTTATGAACCGTTCCTGTCTTACCGGCCACCTTATATCCAGGAATTCTGGCCTTTGGGGCTGTTCCATCAGGGGAAACAACGGTTTGCATCATTTTCAGAACTTCGTCCGCACTTTTAGCAGAAATCACTCGGTGTACTTCTGTGGCAGAGTAGCTTGTGTCCAGATTAATATCTTTTTCATTTGAATTTTTGCCGGATACATTTTGAGAAACCGCTGCTCTACGTTCCGCGACTTGTTTTGGCGTCAACTTGATTAAAGAAACAGGTTCTAACACACCGTGATTGGCAAAAATCGTATAGGCACGCGCAAGCTGTAATAAATTGATGTTAAAACCATAACCGAAAGAAGCCGACGCTTGATCTATTTTTTGCCATTCAACGGGCGACTTCATATAGCCCAAAGACTCCCCAGGCATGAAAATACCCAAGTCCTGACCAAAACCGACGTTGTTTAGCATCTGCCACTCTTGATCTGGCGTCATTTTAAACGCAACCTTACTGGCACCGATATTACTCGATTTTTCGATAATGCCCTGCGGTGTCAACTTGCCATGATCTCTGGTATCGGTAATTCGTTGCCCTTGAATCCACATTGCTCCCGGAGAAGTATCAATCACCGTATCAAGATTAATCAACCCTAAATCAAGTGCTCTGGAAATAATAAAGGGTTTGGTTGGCGACCCAGGTTCAAACACATCGGTTACAACCCGGTTTCTTAAACGGCTACCCTGCAATTGACTACGGTTATTCGGGTTAAAGCTTGGAATGGTCGCCATCCCAAGAATTTCCCCGGTCTTTGCGTCCAAAATAACGGACTGAACTGACTTCGCCTGATGGCGTATGTAAGCTTTTTTCAAAGCATGATAAAGGAAGAACTGAATGTCCTTATCAATACTTAAGGTAATGTCATGACCGGGTTTGGCAGGCACTAGATCCTTAACGAAATCGACCACTCTTCCTGCTCGATCTTTAATGACCTCTTTCTTGCCTGGGTGACCTGTCAGCCATTTGTCATAGGCTTTTTCAATGCCGGAAATCCCTTTATCATCGATATTGGTAAAACCAACGACATGACCTAGTATTTCTCCTGCCGGGTAATAACGCTTATATTGGTTTTGCACAAAAACACCTGGCACATCTAGCGCTTCAATCTTTTTGGCAACCGGTGGCAATACACTGCGTTTGATGTACAGGAAACGTTTATCCTTTTTCTCAAGAAGAGTCGCTGTGATATTTTTTTCATCCAGCCCGAGCAACTTCAACATTTGATGATAGCTTTTAACATCCGCTGCAACTTGAGTTTGCTGTTGTTGTAATTCCTTCGCAGACAGGTTTTCTGCCGCTGCCGCTTGTTGCTGTTGAGCTGGATCAAGGTAGTAGCTTAGGATTTTAGGATCTACCCAGATGGAATCAATAGGCGTGCTGAGCGCGAGTAGATTACCATTTCGGTCATAGATTTCACCTCTTGGGGCAGGTATCGTCATTGCACGTATTTGACGCTTATTACCTTCTTCTTGCAAAAAATGAGATTGAATAATTTGGACATCGATAGCTTTTGCGAAAACCGCGATGAACAACAAAAAAATCAAACCGTAAACAACTGAATCACGATGAATTCGTCGATATTGATTAACGCTATTCATCACCCTCTCCTTTTGAGACAGTACCACTTTGCGTAGCAGACTTCGCAACCGGATTTAAAAAGATGGTTTGAATATTGTTGTGTTCAGGTGTTTTGTCGATGGTCATATGGAGTTGAGTAACGGCGATTTCTTCCACTCTTGCTAGAGCAGTCAGATGGTGTAACTCAAGGGTAAGTTTGCCAAACTCTTGATGCAAATCCACTTCCTTTTGAAGTGCTTTCGCATAATGTGTTTCAAGATGTCTTACTTGATGTTGGACTTGTACGATAAGAATTAAAAGAAAACAAATAAAGCCCAACAGCAGAAGTGCAATAGTTCTTGGCCAGCTAAAAAGCTTTAGCTGACTTGAACTGGGGAGAGATTGCATCATCATGCTGCTGGACTCATCGACCGAAAGGAACCCTTTCAGTCTAAGGGTTAGTCAGCTTGACGACGTAGAAACGCTGGGATATCTAGATAGTTAGAATTAGATTCCACACTAGCGGTTACACCACCGTTTACCACCATTTTCGGTCTAACGACTTCTGGCTTCTTCTCTACTTCTTCAATCACTTGCTGCTTTTCTTCAGCTTTGTTTGCCTCTACTGCTTGCAGGTTAGGCTTAACCATTTCTGGACGCTGTGCACTTGAGGTAATATCACTCAGGCCGGTTGCAACAACCGTTACACGAATCTCATCCGTCATAGTTTCATCAATAGAGGTTCCAATAATCACTTTAGCGTCTTCAGAAGCAACTTGGTCGATAACCTCACCCACTTCATTGAACTCACCTAGCGTAAAGTCCAAACCTGAAGTGATGTTTACCAACAGCCCTTTTGCACCTGATACCGAGATATCTTCCAACAATGGGTTTGCAATGGCTTTTTCTGCTGCTTTGATTGCACGATCTTCACCTGTTGCATGACCAACACCCATCATGGCAACACCACGCTCAGTCATCACTGTGCGTAAATCTTCAAAGTCAACGTTGATCATTCCAGGACGAGTTACTAACTCTGAAATCCCTTGAACCGCACCGTGAAGCACTTCGTTTGCATAATCAAAAGCCTTAGCAAGAACGAAATCCTTACCCAGTACTTTTAATAGTTTGTCATTTGGCACTGTGATTAGAGAATCAACATGTTCAGCCAATCTTTCAATACCGGCTTCTGCAATTTTATGGCGTCGTTCAAAACCAAATGGCTTACTCACCACACCAACTGTCAAAATACCCATTTCTCTTGCCGCTTGCGCAACAACCGGAGCAGATCCTGTTCCAGTACCACCACCCATACCGGCAGTAATAAAGACCATGTCAGCACCTTTCAATGCTTCTTTGACCTGTTCGATATTTTCTTTTGCCGCTTCCATCCCTTTTTCAGGGTTGGCACCAGCACCTAAACCGTTTGAACCAAGTTGGATACAAGTACCAACACTTGAGTTTTTCAGTGCCTGCACGTCCGTATTGGCGCAAACAAAATCCACACCTTCTACTTGTGAGCGCACCATATAATCGACAGCATTACCGCCGCCACCGCCAAGGCCGATAACCTTGATTTTTGGCATACCAGCATCTTCTGGAATGGTTTCTTGCAGATTAAACTTCATGTGATTCTCCCCTTAATAAGCACACGTTAAAAAACTTTGTCCAACTTGTCCTTGCAATTTCACAAATGAAATTACATTAAATTTTTTGCGCTATTCTCAATACCGCGCTGCGCGAGCGTGGATTTTCACGACATTCTTTATCTGAAGGAAAAATAGGCTTACCTACTTTTTTCAACACTGGCTCCACAACTTCCAACTGTATAGGAGAGTCTGGGAACAAGTCCTTCATCTGAGACTGATCGCGAATAAACTGTTTTACAATTCTGTCTTCCAGTGAGTGAAAACTGATGATGGATAATCGCCCGCCCGAACCCAAAACTTGAACAGCGGCCTCCAACACATTTTTCAGCACATCCAACTCACGATTCACCGCAATTCTGATTGCTTGAAACGTACGCGTGGCAGGATGTTTGTTTTTTTCTGTCTTTGGAGAGGCTCTTTTGACTAGCTCAGCCAAATCAAGCGTGGTCTCCAACTTTCCAGCCTGCACAGCTTCTTTTATATTTCTCGCAATTCGACCTGAAAACTTCTCTTCGCCGTACTGCCTTAAAACTTGCGCCAAGGTCTTTTCATCCACCTCAGCCAACCACTCTTTCGCCGACAATCCTTCTTCAGGGTTCATGCGCATATCCAAAGGGCCTTCACGCATAAAACTGAAACCGCGACTCGCATCATCCAACTGGGGTGACGAAACACCCAAATCGATCAACACCCCATCAACCTTTCCAGTCCAACCCCTTGAATCACAGTACTCTTTCAACTGCTCAAAACTGCCGTACTGTATTCCGAAATTACTCTCTACAAAGTGCTGCTTTGCAAACTCTATCGCTTCCGGGTCCTGGTCAATCGCCATCAAGTGTCCACTCGACAAATGACTCAATATTTCTCTACTGTGACCACCCCGACCAAAGGTGCAATCGACATAAATACCATCCGGTTTGATTGCCAACCCTTCTACCGATTCTTTCAACATCACCGAATAATGCGTAAATTCGGCACTTGTAGTTTCAGTCATTACAGGCTCAACGTTGAAAGCGCATCGGACACCTGACCGGTCGAAGCGGTATCCAACATATCTGGTCTCGATGCATCCCATGCCTCTTGAGACCAGAGTTCAAATTTATTTCCTTGTCCAAGCAAGATCACATTCTTGTCCAACTTTGCGTGTTCCCTCAACATACTTGGAAGCAAAATACGGCCTTGGGAATCCATCTCCATTTCAGACGCATGCCCAAGCAATAGTCGCTGAACCAATCTTGCTTGTGGATCCATGTTTGGAAGCGACATCAATTTACGCTCAATCACTTCCCATTCATCCATGGTGTAGATCAGCAGGCACGGGCTATTTAAATCAATGGTTGCCACCAATTGACTTTCGCTCGCTTCTTCAATCGACTCGCGATACTTCTTGGGAATGGCAAGCCGCCCCTTCGTATCCATGTTGATTGAGTTTATGCCTCTGAAAAACAACATTATGTTTCCACTTTACACCACATTTCTCCACTTGACGCCACTATATGCAACTTCATCACCACTGTCAAGCCGTGCAAATAGGATTTTTATAGATTTTTCCTAAGCAGACCAATAACTTAGCGTCATCAAGCGGGTAAAAAATGAAAAAATGTATAAAAAATTTTATATTTAAACTCAATAACTTAAAAAACATACATACAACAAAGCATTAGGTAGGCACAACAAGAGATTGAAGAGATTAAACTTTTAGTTCAAGACAGGACAAAGTACACATATAGTGTCAGACATAAAACTTGGCACAATATATGGTACTTTCAGTTCTGGTTTAAAAAATAGTGGGGAGAAGTGGGGATTTTTTCAAAAAAATTCAATTTTTGGAGAAAAGTGGGTTTCTGATAAACCGACCTCAGAATGAGGTAAAAATAAAAAGTGGATCGATAAGCCGGGTTCTGTACCATTGCTGGCGACAATCATTCATCTAGGTGAAGCATCACTACTTCACTCGAGCAACCTACCCGAAAATAAGGTGCGAGCCACACCCTGTACCGAAGTACGTATTTTCCTATTTGGTCTTGCACCGAATGGGGTTTGCCATGCCTCAAACTGTTACCAGTTGAGCGGTGCGCTCTTACCGCACCCTTTCACCCTTACCCTCGGAAAACCGAAGGCGGTCTACTCTCTGCTGCACTTTCCGTCGACTCACGCCGCCCAGCCGTTAACTGGCATTCTGCTCTATGGTGCCCGGACTTTCCTCAAGAACATGCCTTGCGATTGCCTGATCCACTTCGCGGCAACTATACAGAAGTCCTCTCGAAAAGTCTAAAGATAAAACCGGTTTTATTCTCTGGCATTTATCTCAAGATAAATAAGTCTGATTAGATTCCGAAAATGTCGTCTGATAAAGTTCGTAGACATGAAAAAGAGAATAAAGACATGAACGCACATTCAGCTAAAAAACAACCCGCAAGGCAAGCACGCCCTTATATGCTATTGATTACATTATCGACCCTAGCGATTCTTGGCGTGCTTTCTATGTACAAAATGGGCAACCCCATTCTTTGAGAAACCTAATTAATCTTCTTGGCGACGCGTAAACACCCAATCTGTTTCATTCGATAAATCTGGGGCAAAACGGTAGCCTTCATCATCAAAGTGCTTTAAATCTTCTACCTGCTCTATTTGCTCTACCGCGGCATAACGCACCATCAACCCTCTCGCTTTTTTTGCATAGAAACTGATCATTTTATACTGGCCGTTTTTCCAATCTTTGAACTGAGGCGTGATAACGGTTGCGTTGATTTTCTTTGGGTTTACCGCTTTAAAATACTCATTTGACGCCAAATTCACTAATACCTTGCCGGTCGACGCATCAAGATGATTATTCACCCAATCCGTCAAACGCTCACCCCAAAACTGATAGAGGTTTTTGCCTCGTGTATTTTCAAGACCGGTACCCATTTCCAAACGGTAAGGCAAAATCGTATCCATGGGGCGGACAATACCATACAGCCCGGACAGAATCCCCAGATGCTTTTGCAGGTAAGCCACTTGCTTTTCATCCATGCTTCGAATATCCAGCCCCTGATAGACGTCACCTTTAAATAAAAACGCCGCAGGGCGTGCATGTTCTGACGGCATAGGCAATTGCCAATCCTGAAAACGCTGATAGTTCAACTCCGACAACTTATCACTCAACCCCATCAAACCCGCAATATCCACTGGGCCGTATTCTTTCAACTGCTTTATAAGAATCTGAGATTCATCGAGAAAGTCCGATTGCGTTTCTTTAATATTCAATGAAACCGGCGATTCATCCAAAGATTTGGCCGGGGAAATTACAAACAACATTCTCAACGTCTCCTTTCACTGCATACAAAAATCATATTAGTATTTTAAGCGGATGAATTTATTTATGACATAAAAAAAGAGCTAGGCAAATGCACTAGCTCTTTTTTCAATCAGATTGAGTTGCCTAAAAACTTAGCAATCTCCGTCTGTATCCTTATCAGGGTTGTAAGCTTTTGCCGGAGCCGCTGCTGGTGCAGAAGCCGCTGGTGCAGCCGCAGCTTTATCAGCAGACTTGTCGCTACCACCTGAACATGCTGTCAAACCTAAAGCCATCATCATTGCTAGTAAAAGACCAGTTAATCTCATTTTTTATCCTTTCATTCAGATTGATTAAAACTTAAGAAGTCCGCCACATTATTAAACACTAATAATGTGATTGCAACCAAACCCCGAAGTTACTTACAGAGAATTTCTTTATCCGAGGCTATCGTCTTTTTATGATGTTTTAGCTACCGGAAATGCCGTTATCTTCTAAAAAGTGTTTCAACTTGGCAATGTCATCACGGTTGTTCAACTCATGACCGTGGTGAGGCAGGCTCAAGTTGAATTCATTTCCGTTGATCACGATTTTCGCATGATTACTTTCAGATACTGCGATTTCCGCGCCAAAGTGCGTCAATGCTGAAGAAAGCTTTTTCCAATCCAAATTCATCGCCATTGGATGGGCAAATACCTTATCGATCATTGCTTGATGTTTATGACTCATAGTTTCTCCATTTTCATTTTGTTATTTGATTCAAAATCTTGTCTTGTTTTATTTAATCTTTCCAGCGTACCCACATCACTCCAATAGCCTTCATAAAGCTCTGCGGTGACTTTCCGTTCAGCAATGGCTTGCTTCAAGATACCCCCCAATGCTAGCCTTCCAGGCTCCAACCCTTCAAACAATGCCGGGTGCAGTACACTCACCCCTGAAAAGGTATAGATCTTATCCAAAGTAGCCATACCCTGCTCCAAACCAAAGTCGCCTTCGGATTTAAAGTCAGGATTGGGAACCAATATCAGGTGCGCCATTATGCCAGTCGCCAATGTCAACTGAGAGATTTTATCGAAGGAATAATCGGTAAAAACATCCCCATTGACGACGCAAAAAGGTTGCTGTCCATCCGACAACAACGGCAACGCTTGCAAAATGCCTCCCGCCGTTTCCAAACCACCTTCCGGCTCCGCAGAATAGGCGATATTGACACCATAGCGCGAGCCATCTCCCAATGCTGCTTCAATCTTGTCGCCAAGCCAAGCATGATTGATAACAATCTCCTTGACCCCAACCTGGCAGAATTTATGCAAGTGATGCTCAATCAGGGAATAAAACCCCACGGTCACCAAAGGCTTGGGAATGGAATCCGTCAAGGGCCTTAGGCGATTGCCTCTGCCCGCCGCCAAAATCATTGCACGCCTGTTCATCTCTAATTTACCACCAATTTCCGTCTCATCTCGCCATCATGATTACCGTCATGATGCTTTATTGATTTCCATCAATCTCGGCAAAACTTTTTCTGCCGCCCAGTCAACAATAAAGCGCATTTCCGAGTGTTCTCTTCCCACTTCGACAATGTAATCTAGTGTGTTGGGAATATCGGCAAGATAGCCGTCTTTGCCATCGCGGTGATAAAGCCGTGCAAAAATACCGGAGGCCTTCAAATGACGCTGCACCCCCATCAAATCAAACGCCTTCGAAAAACCTTTCCACTCGTCACGAGACAGCAGTCTGATTTCAACCAATCTCAGGAAATACTCACGAATCCATTCTCGAACCTGTTCCGCCGGCCAGCGTACATAACAATCTCTAAACAATGAAACCGCATCATAGGTTAGCGGACCATGAACCGCGTCCTGAAAATCTAAAACCCCCGGATTGCCTTTTGCCAACACCATCAAGTTTCGACTATGGTAATCACGATGCACATAGGTTTTCGGTTGCTGTAGTGCCGACTTAATCAAAACATCCTGCGTATTCTGCCACTCTATTTTTTCAAATTGACTCATCCCCAGCCCGAGATGTTTTTCTCCCAACCAATCACTAAACAATGTCATTTCAGTGGTTAACAGCTGGCTATCATAAGGCTTTAAGTCTTTTGCGTAAGATTCCCCCAAACTGTTCAACTTGATTAATGCGCGCATCGCATCCCGGTATAGATAATCCACGGTCGAATCATTAAGTTTCGACGCATAGGTATCTGCCCCCAAATCTGTCAATAGCAAAAACCCTAACTCAAGGTTCTGCTCAAGCACTTTAGGGACATTCAGGCCCATCGCCGACATATCATGAGAGACTTTGATAAACGGGCGACAATCTTCATGTTCAGGTGGCGCGTCCATAATAATGAACGTCTGACCCTGTCGATAAGTGTCAACATCTTGCGTTAATTGAATACGATAATAGCGCCGAAAACTGGCGTCATTCGATGCCGGTTCCGGCATTGTAAAGACATCTTTATCGAAGGAATTTAGCTGCTCGAGCCAGGTGAGTAATTTTTGAAAACGTTCCGTCATGCAAATCTTTGGTCGTACTGAGAGTAATCTCGGTTAGAATAAGGGTTTAATTCATAATTCACGATTTTTAATTGGATGTCAATTCATCTTCGTTTTCTTCTACGAATAGGGTCATTTTTTTTTACGCTAAGTTTTGCATTTGGCTTGTGGGGAATCCTGTCTTCTGCGTACGCAAATGAAACCGTTCAGCAAACGAAAATTAAAACCGAAACCACCTCTTCTGCTAGCTGCGAAACGCTACTTTCCGAGCAAGAGTCTTGCAAACCTGACTGGATTGCAACACCTCGCCCCATACCGGGAACCAACATCCAAGACAATGCCTCAGCCGATGAATTGATCCAAACTTCGCCCGATGACTATAAACTACTCGGGCACGTTGTCATAGAGCGACCTGGCAGTATTTTGATTTCAAATGAAGCATTATTCAATCGCATCAAACAAACCGCTCATGTGTTCGGACAAGTGGAACTTCATCGTAGCGACATTATTTTGACCGGTAGCACTGCCACCTTGAACCAAAGCGACAAAACGGCAACCATCAATGAATCACAATACCAGTTTACCGACACGCGAGCGCATGGTGCAGCAAAAAGCGTAGCCATTGACCAACAAGATCGCCTTGCCAATTTGGATGATGCCAACTTCACCACCTGTAAACTCACGCACTTTTTCTGGCAAGGCAAAACGGCTCAACAGGATAAAAAGTACGATTGGGAGCTGGACTTCAGCCACCTGAAAATCGACGATGCCAAACGTCGCATCTACGGCAAAAACGCCGTCCTATATTTTCAGACCTTGCCGGTTTTTTATACGCCTTACATCAACTTCCCGATGGATAACCGCGCCAGCGGCTTCTTATTCCCTACATTCGGGACACAACAATCCATCAACCAAACTTCTCCAGAGTCCTATTTAGCGATTCCCTACTATTTCAATATCGCACCAAATTACGACGACACCTTGACCGTGATGCAAATGTCGAAACGCGGCACAGTGCTAGGCAACGAATTCCGCTACCTGCAACCCAACCACAGCGCAACCCTAACCACCCATTGGTTACGAGATAACCTCACAGCAAAAGACGGCATTGCTTACCTAGACAGTAGCGGCAACTTACAGCACACCAATCCAGTAACGGATCGTTGGGATGCTCAACTGACGGCCCAGCAACATTGGGCAGAAGGCTTGAACAGCAACATCTCCTGGCGTGAAGTCTCAGATAAAAGCTTCTATGCCGACATTCCGGTTGACACAACACTTGACACCGTCACCACGGCTGAACGACACATTAATCTGACCTATCAAAACCAGAACTTCAACTCCCATATTTCCATGTTGGATTACTTGAGACTGCGAAAAGACGCACCATACAACTATGAGAAAAAGCCTGAAATCGGTATGAGTTACTTCCACAACTTCGATAAAGGCGCGCTAAAGAATGTCAGCACCAACATCATAGCGGAAGCTACCGACTTTCAAGTATCCTCCTCTCTTGCACAAAAACCCGAAGCCAAGCGATCCTATTTATCACCGAGTGTGGATTACACGCTCGTTAAACCCTATGGTCATTTAAAAGCGGAAGTGGTTGCCAACAAAGTTCACTACACAATGACAAACAATGGCTACAACACCACCGGCTCCGATGAACACGACATCACCGTACCGCAATATGCACTTAACGGGGGGCTCACATTCGAACGTAACTTCAGCTTCGGTTCAAATGACTTTATTCAAACGCTTGAACCCCAAGTTCAATACTTGTATGTGCCCTACCAAAACCAAAGCAACATTCCCGTATTCGACACCGCCGTTCAAAGTTTGGATTTCAGTAATCTGTTTTCCTATAACCGTTTTTCGGGTTATGACCGAATCGGTGATACCAACCAAGTCTCTACTGCTTTAACCACACGTTTCCTGACAGCAGACGGAACGCCTCTGGCCCAAGCAGGCATCGGTCAAATTTTTTATCTGGATGACCGCAAGGTGCAACTGACTGGCACCAGTGTTGATACCAGCCGCATATCCGACTACTATCTAAACCTCGGACTTACCCTCGGAAAATTTAGCTTTGCTTCAACCAGCCAATATTCGCACCACAATTACGAGTTGACGAATGCTAACAACCGTATGAAACTTGATCTCACCCCTAGGTTTAAATTTTTACTGACCAATACGGTTGTGAATAACAATCAGCCCGGGGAGCAGGAAAATGTTGCGACAGGGTTTAACTGGCGCATCAACGACAAATGGACCTTGGGAAGTTATTGGAATTATGACTTCACTGCAAAACGACAAACCGAACTCAATTCGGCGATTCGATACGACAGCTGTTGCTGGGCAAGTGAGCTGTCAGTTAAAGAAGCACAATTGGCAAATGGCTTGTATAATTACAGCGTCCAGTACATGATTGAACTCAAAGGTCTCAGTTCCGTCGGAACACCTTTTTCAAAATACTTAACCAACAAACTAGATTTCTAATATGACACTATCAAACACTTGGCGACATTCTCTGCTTGTCTTAGTCTTGGCATCAACCGCACTCCTCCCCATTTCCTCATTTGCTGAGCCGGAAAAGGGACAATTGCTTGACCGTATCGTAGCCACGGTCAACGACGATATCATTCTGAAAAGTGAACTGGATCGTCAAGTTGCCGAAACCGAAAAGGATCTTGCTGCCCGTAATGTCCATATTGCCGACTTAGATCAACTGAAACGCAAAGTGCTGGATAAGATGATCATGGACAAACTGCAAATGCAACGAATCAAATCTCGCGGCATACAGGTTCAAGACGAAGAAGTACTGGCACAAGTTGAAGACATCGCCAAGCGCAACAATCTAACGGTTTTAGAACTGAGAGATCGCCTGAACCTGTCTGAGCCTGACGGATTCCAGCATTTTCGTGAACGCATCCGTCAACAGATGCTATTCCAAAAGCTTAGACAAGTTGAGGTACTGGACCAAACACAAGTCACTGAAGACGAAATCAACAACTATCTTCAACGTCAGAGTTTGATACAGAATAATTACGAGTACCACATCGGCCATATCATGGTGAATCTGCCGGATTCCGCTACCCCGGCACAGCGTGATGATGCCAAAAAGAAAGCCGAAACCATTCTAAAAAAACTTGAAGACGGTGAAGACTTTAGCCAGGTAGCCGTTCGCTACTCGGAAGGCACCAAAGCATTGAACGGTGGTGACTTGGGATGGCTGACCACAGATCAGATTCCGACCTTCTTTACCAGCATTGTAGAATCACTTAAGGTGGGGCAATTAAGCGGCATTATCAGAAGCCCAATCGGATATCACATCATCAAACTGCTTGGAAAACGAGACAAAGGAAGCAAACTGATAGAGCAATATCACTTGTACCGCTTTATCTTGCTATCCGACAATGCACAAAAACAAGCTGCACCACCAAAAGCGTTGGTTGAACTGGCAAATAACATCAAATCCCTTGAAGACTTCAAGAAGTTGAATAAGCAGTACTCAGACATTCCTGCTTCCGTGAATGCTCATGGTAATTTGGGCTGGCAAACCATCCAGCAAATGCCATTGCAATATGCCAAAGCCATTGCCGGCGTAAAACCAAAACATGCTGCAATTCCGTTTGCCACCGAACAGGGGTGGATTATTTTGTACCTTGATGACAAACGCCAACAAGACTTGAATGCCGCCAACAAACGCAAACAGGCAATGGAAACACTGCGATTGAAAAAAGCCAACGAAGCTTATGAAATCTGGCTGCGCCGTTTGAAAGATGACGCTATTATCGACATCAATCTCGGCAAACAAAATGATCTTGATAATGAGAAGGCGGACATCAATTAATGTCTGACTTCAAACGCATTGTCATCACCTCAGGAGAACCTGCTGGCATTGGTCCCGAACAAATCGTTCAACTAGTGCAGTCCGGCTTAAACTTCGATCAAAATGTCGAATGCGTTGTCATCGGCAACAAAACTTTATTGGAAGACAGAGCCAAACAAATCGGGCTGCCCATCAATATTGAGCACTTCGACTTCAACCAACCTGCCAGTAAAAATCTGCCAGGTTGGGTCAGACTCATCGATATTCCATTGGCAGAACCCTCTGTGGCTGGACAGCTCAATGTCAAGAACGCCGACTATGTTTTGCAAATGCTGGGCACCGCGATTCAGGGCTGCATGAGCCATGACTTTGACGCCATGGTCACAGGCCCTATCCACAAAGGTATTATCAATGAAGCTGGCTTGAAATTTACCGGTCATACTGAACTTCTGGCAGAAGCATCCAATACAGAACAAGTGGTCATGATGCTTGCCACACCACAACTGCGCGTGCCTTTGGTGACGACACACCTGCCGCTACGCGAAGTACCTGACGCCATTACGCCGGAACTGTTGGAAAGTGTTATCCGCATCCTGCATAACGCTTTGAAAAACCAGTTTGGGATTGAGCAGCCTAAAATTTTCATCATGGGCCTAAACCCGCATGCTGGAGAAGATGGACACCTTGGCACTGAAGAAATTACCGTGATTAACCCTGTTATCAAAAAGCTTCACCAGGAAGGCATGGATTTAATCGGCAGCTTGCCTGCTGATACCATTTTCAGCCCGAGCAACCTCGAAGCTGCCGATGCTTTTCTTGCCATGTATCATGATCAAGGATTACCTGTTTTGAAAACGCTTGGCTTTGGCAAAGCCGTAAATGTGACGCTGGGGCTACCCTTTGTGCGCACTTCAGTTGACCACGGAACCGCTTTAGGTATCGCCGGCACAGGGAAAGCAGACATCAACAGCTTTCAATACGCGATTCAGGTTGCGCTTGAGATGACAGGAAAGCCATGAGAGAAAAGCACACCAAATCTTCAGGCCATCAGCACAAGAAACGTTTCGGCCAGAACTTTCTAAACAACCCTAAAATTATCGACCAGATTGTCGCGGCAATCCGTCCTCAACCTGAACAACATTTGGTGGAAATCGGCCCAGGTGAAGCTGCATTGACAGAGCCATTGCTTCAAGTCGTGAGAAAACTGGACATTATCGAAATTGACAATGATCTTATTGGTCCGCTGACCAAGCGATTCGGCGATAGGAATGCATTCAATCTCCACCACCATGATGCCTTGACCTTTGATTACGCAACTCTGGTTGAAAATGAAGAAAACCCAACGGCGGCATTGAGAATTGTCGGCAACCTTCCCTATAATATTTCCAGTCCACTTCTGTTCCATTTATTGGAATACTCGTCTTTAATTGAAGACATGCATTTCATGTTGCAGAAAGAAGTGGTTGAACGCATGACAGCGAGCCCTGGCGTCAAAACCTACGGGCGACTCAGCGTAATGATGCAATATGCTTGTCAGGCGGAATATTTATTCACCGTTGGTCCAGAAAATTTCACCCCACCTCCCAAAGTGGATTCAGCCATCGTTAGGCTAATCCCCTACCGTTCAAAACCTTTTCAGGCGACAGACGACAAAACCTTTGCGGAGCTGGTGAAACAAGCTTTCTCACAGAAGCGTAAAACGCTACGCAACAATTTGAAAGGTTGGTTAACGGCAGAGCAAATCGAAGCGTGTGGCATTACTCCTTCAGACAGAGCGGAGAGCGTCGACATTGAAGGGTTTGTAAAACTGGCAAATTTTTATCGGGAGACTTTATAAAGCATGGCAACCTACGTTATAGGAGACCTACAAGGCTGTTATGATGATCTAATGCGCTTACTGGACAAAATCGAATACGATTCCGGTAACGATGAGCTATGGTTTGCCGGCGATATCGTTAATCGAGGCCCAAAATCACTGGAATGCTTAAGGTTTGTCAAAGAACTTGGCGACTCAGGAAAAATGGTACTGGGTAATCATGACTTTCACCTGCTTGCCGCCTATGCTGGATTGGACAAATATCGCGCCAAGACCGATACCCTACAACCCATTCTGAAAGCGGATGATGTCGACGAACTTGTCAGCTGGTTGAGACATCAGCCTCTGATGGTAGAACACCCAACCCATCCTGTAGTAATGGTGCATGCAGGCATCCCCCCTCAATGGACTATCGAGCAAGCAAAAGGCTATGCAAAAGAAGTGGAAGCCGTCATTCAGGCAGATGATTGGAAGCAAAGCCTAAGGCACCACCTATTCGGCAGCGAACCGAATGAGTGGAGCGACAAGCTGAAAGGCTGGGATCGTATCCGATATATTTTAAATGCACTGGTAAGAATGCGCTATTGCGATAAAAACGGTAAACTGGATTTCAAAAGCAAGATGGCACCGTCAGACAAGACTCGCAAAGCGAAATATCAGCCTTGGTTTACCATTGATGAACGTAAAAACCTCGACAAGCAGATTTTTTTCGGGCACTGGTCGACACTTGGCGCAATCGATGCTTATGAAATACATTCAACAGATACCGGTTGTCTATGGGGTGGAGAACTCACCGCTTATTGTCTGGAAACTGACAAGCGACATACCGTATGCTGCGCGGAAAATTATCGTAAATAACCAGCGAATTACTCATGGCAGAGCAACTAGACGAAACAGCCCAAATTGAAGATGAAGTCTTTCCTTTAAAGCCAACTGCAGAAGAAATGCTTGAACGCCTGCACAATGTTGATCTAGGCGATTTGGACTTGAAACAATTGATGGAAGAAGCAAAAGGCAACCAAGCTTGGCTTTTTGTCATGACAATGCCTGTCAGTGCCTTATTTTTGGTGATCGTTACCCTACTTGGTACTTTTTTAACAGGTTACTTCATTGCCAGCTTTATCATCGGCGCAACTTTCATATTCATTATTGGACAAATGCTAGATCAATACGAGCGAAAGTTTAAAAGCCTAGCACGCATAGAAGCTATGAAACGTATTGAAGCCTTTGAAGGCGAATATGGCCTACTGCCACACTTCAACGACTTTTTGCCTACAAAATATCGTCATTTATGGCAAACCGTCCGTAGAAAAAACTTCGTCTATATTGAGCAGTACGTCGCCGCAATGAAACTTTTGCAAAACAAGCTGGACCGCGAAAAGTTCATTTATATTTGGCGACTAAAACATCCTGAAACCGATCCTAACTACGAACAAGAAGAGTAATTTATTTTCCACCGCCTCGACAAAGCGGTGAGTCTGCAACCTGTGGTGATTCCAACCACTCTTTCGGTGAAAACGTGTGCAATGCTAGTGCATGAAACTTTGGCATTTCTTCCGCTAAAACCTTATATACAGCTTGATGCCGTTTCACTTTCGACAAGCCTTCAAACTCATCCGCTACCAATGTCATTTTAAAGTGAGATTCTGTTACTGGGCCCGAGTGCATATGGCTCTCATTTTCCATATTTAAATAATTAACTTGAAACGCACTTTCTATTTTTGTCTCTATAACACTCTGTAAACTCATTTTTTTCTCAATCATAATTTGGAATAATTCGCTATATAATAGCGTTTAAACTTAAAGCAATACACTTGAAATTTTTCATCAAACCTCATAAAGGACTTGATATGAAACACATCGCCAGCACTCGATTTTTCAGATTCAATCTGTTTTCTTTGGTTCTGCTGCTAATGATTCCTCTATCTGGCTACGCAGAAATGACCAATCCAGCCAACCATACCCTAAAGGTTTTTCCTGAGCTTCAAACCCCTCCTAGCGATCGTTTCCCTGGCGATCCGCCGGAGCATAAAGCGGTTTATATGTGGAACAAATCCGATCCGGATTATCAGACACATATCCTAAACTCTATCCAAGCCATGATTACTGAATTTGGAGACAATGTTGCCATTGCTGTCGTCGCCATCGGACCCGGTATTCATGTTTTAGCCAAACATCCACAGCGTAAAGTGCCACCAGAAATCTACGCTCGCGTCAAAAGTCTTGCAAAAGACTACCACGTGCGCTGGATTGCTTGTGGCAACACGATGAAAACCATTGGTTGGACAGATAAAGATATTCGACCTTTTGCTGAATACGCACAGGTTGGTGCAGCTGCGCTTATGGCTCTTCAAGAGCACGGCTATAAGCTATTGGTTTGGTAACCCAAGCCAATCTGAAAAGGAGCTAAACAGGCTCCTTTCTTGTTTTTATAGACCTAATGAGCTTTCACAAACCTAACTTATCGTTTTAGCGTAATCTGTTAGAATAACTTTGATTGAATTGAAATAAACAATAGGGAAACACCATGCACAAAATCACCGTAGTCGGTCAGGGAGAATGTGAATTTGAAGATCAATTTACATTATTGGAGTGTTTAGATGAAGCAGGGTTTGATATGCCTTATAGCTGCCGCGGCGGAAACTGCGGAGCCTGTGAAGTAAGATTACTATCCGGCAAAGTCGAGAATATTCAAGATACCGTTTATGAAACGGACGAAGCCCACATTCTTACTTGTAGCGTCATTCCGATTAGTGATATTGAAATAGAATTAATCTAAGACGATTTCGGCCTTATTTCACAATAAGGCCATGCCATTATTTCGTAAGGTTGCAATAAACCTTATACTTGTCGACAGAAGTTAATTGAGTTGTTTGCGATATCGCTTGCGTTGAAGCCAAAGAACTTAATACCCCAATTGTAAACATAACAATTTGCTTCACACTTAACTCTCCGAAATAAAAATCCAAAACAAATATTTTGGCTTAGAAACCCAAACAGAATGTTAAGCTTGAATGACATTTTGATGACAGACCTTCTGCAACTGAACAAAATGCCTGCAACAAATATTTTTTGTCACATTTTTGTCATAAACCACCTTTAATTGATTACAATTTGCACACCAAGTATTCATAACCAAGTCGTATCATGGAATTCCAAAACATAAATGAAATCGAAGACGCAACATTAAAAAGTCGCCGAGAAATGTTTCGCCTCGGAACAGCACTTCTTTTTATCATCTTCATCATGATTTTTTCCGCCAACCTACACATAGGTTCGGGTAGCTTCAACATTGAGCTGGTCGTCGGTGCAATGATTGGTGGCTACATGGCCATGAATATCGGTGCTAACGATGTTGCCAACAACGTCGGACCTGCAGTGGGTTCAAAGGCCGTCACCTTAACAGGCGCCATTATCATCGCCGCTATCTGCGAGTCTGCCGGAGCATTAATTGCCGGTGGCGATGTCGTCAACACGATTAAAAGCGGCATTATTGACCCAGCATTAATCAAAGACGGGCATACCTTTGTTTGGCTGATGATGGCAGCTTTGTTGTCGGGTGCTATCTGGCTCAATGTTGCTACGGCACTTGGTGCCCCGGTTTCTACCACACACTCCATCGTTGGTGGCGTTTTAGGCGCCGGCGTTGCTGCCGCAGGCTGGGATATCGCTAACTGGGATAGAATGGGGTCCATCGTCGCGAGTTGGGTCATCTCTCCTGTCATTGGAGGTGTCATTGCCGCAGGCTTCCTACTTTGGATAAAACGCAGTATTACCTATCAGGAAGATATGGTTGCGGCTGCTAGAAAAATGCTCCCTTTGCTTATCGCCATTATGGCTTGGGCTTTTTCGACATACATCATTCTAAAAGGTTTCAAAAAGATCTGGAAAACTGACTTTTCTATCGCCGCACTAATTGGCTTTGGTATTGCGGTTTTGGTTTATCTGGTACTAAGACAGGTCATGAAAAAACAGGCCCACACCATGAAAAATGAAAAGGCCAGTGTCAACACCCTTTTCACCATCCCACTTATTTTTGCCGCTGCACTTTTGAGTTTTGCCCATGGGGCTAACGACGTCGCGAATGCAGTTGGCCCACTTGCCGCGATTAATGACGCTATCGCCCATGACGGTGTTGCATCCACCGCCAGTATCCCTCTTTGGATTATGTTAATCGGCGCATTGGGTATCAGCTTAGGGTTAGCACTCTTTGGCCCTAAACTGATTAAAACAGTTGGCGAAGAAATTACTGACCTGGATCAAATGAGAGCCTTCTCCATTGCGATGTCGGCAGCCATCACCGTCATTGTTGCTTCTCAACTGGGCTTACCCGTAAGCTCGACACATATTGCTGTGGGTGGAATTTTCGGCGTTGGTTTCTTACGAGAATACCTGAAGCGCAATCATGCAAAAACCATCCAAAAAATTCGCGAGCACTATCAAAGCTTAGGTCAAACGGATGTCGATCAATTTATTAAACAATTTTCGAGTGCCAGCTTGATTCAGAAGAAACATATGCTAGCAGAGCTTAAGCAACATAGAGCATCTGTGGAGCTTACTAAAAAAGAACGTAAGTCACTGAATAAGGTTTATCAAAAAGAATTGGTTAAGCGCTCAGCATTCTTGAGAATCGTTGCTGCTTGGCTGATTACCGTACCTGCTTCTGCATTCCTTGCAGCACTTATTTATTTTACGATCCGCGGCATCATGCTACCGTAGTCTTGAAGCAAGAGGAAGTTAAACTTCCTCCGCTTTCTCGTCCACTTTCAAATCCAATGGAAAACGACAGATAAACTTTGAGCCCACACGAATCTGGCTTTGAATCGTAAGCACCGCCTGATGTCTTTCAAGAATATGCTTCACAATTGCCAGACCAAGACCCGTACCACCGGTATCTCTGGATCTTGCCGTATCGACACGATAGAAACGTTCAGTGACTCTAGGAATGTGCTCTGGAGCAATACCGATACCCGTATCCTCTACCTCAAAGAAAATGCCTTTTGGTGTTTGATACCAACGAACCGTTATGCGACCGTTTTCAGGCGTATAACGCACAGCATTGGAGATGAGATTTGTGAACACACTGGTTAATGGCATCAGATAACCGACTATTTTCAAATCCGCTTCAACTTCAAAAGTAAACTGGTGCTTGTCAGCACTGATAAGCCCTGCATTTTGCTGCAAGCCTCCCAAAATGGAAGGCACATCCACTACCTGCTTGTCTTGAGTCAACGTCTCAGACTCCATTGCCGACAAGGTCAATAGGTCATTGATAATAGATTGCATTCTCAAGGATTGCTTGTGCATCTGTTCTAAAGGCTTCTGCCAAGTCACATCCTGCGTTGGCATATCAATCATCATTTCAAGATAGCCGTTAAATACAGTCAAAGGCGTTCTTAATTCGTGCGAGGCATTAGCAATAAAATCTTTACGAATCTGCGCAAGATTGTATAACTCATGAATGTCTTTAATAACAATCAATCGGTGATGCTGGTAATACTCGAAAACCGATACACTCAGTACACGCTTCACCCCCTTAAATGAAGGCAAAATAAGCGGCTTGGAGTAATCCTCTTTTTTAAGATAAGTGATAAACTCAGGAACTCTGACCAAAGGCTCCAAAGAGCGGGTAACATCCGAATGTCTTAGATGCAATAAGCGCTTTGCAGCTGCATTAAACCACTCGATTTTACCATTGGGATCAATGGAGATAATGGCGTCGGGAATCGACATTGACGCCGCTTGCAATTGCTGATATTTATTTGCCTGCAACTCTGCCAACTTTTCCAGCGAACGCTGTTTTCGCGAAACCAGATAACCGATTTCAGACCAAAAACCGGACCCCGGTGGATAAGGCACTTTTGAGCTCCCTTTTATCCAGAGTTCAAACTTTCTTAGACTGTAGAAATGACGTGCTAGATAAAAAACCAGATAACCTGCAACGGCAATCTCATAATCTTCAATCAGCCAGCCAATGAAAAGCGCCCCCCAAAGGGTTGCAATTGTCCAGGTGAGTTCTCTTGATACACTTTCGGTCAATGCGATAAACCTACTTGCGATTATTCGGTAGAAAAACGATAACCTGCACCCCTAACGGTTTGGATAACGTTAGCAGCACCAACAGGCTCTAAGATTTTTCTAAGGCGTCTAATGTGAACATCCACCGTTCTTTCTTCAACGATAATGCTTTCACCCCAGACATGATCCAATAATTGGGAACGAGTATAGACACGATTCGAATGTGTCATAAAAAAGTGCATCAACTTAAATTCAGTAGGACCAAGCTTCACCTCTTCACCATCAACCGTGAAGCGATAACTGCTTAAATCCAACTGAAGTGTGCCTGCTTTAATAATTTCGGAAGAATGCTTATCGGGCATATGACGTCTAAGCAATGCATGACATCTTGCCACCAACGCACGCGGCGAAAAAGGCTTAACGACGTAGTCATCCGCCCCGGCTTCAAAGCCTTTTACTTGATCGTTTTCTTCACCTTTTGCCGTCAACATCAATATCGGAGTATGACCGACTTGATCATGCTGACGAATTCTTTGCGCTAAAGAAACACCTGATGTACCAGGAAGCATCCAGTCTAGAATAATGCAATCAGGCTTGTGTTCTAAAAGTAAGTTCCAACCTTGTTCGGCATTCGGCGCTTCTATAACGCTAAAATCGGCTGCTGATAAAGTGAAGTTCAGCATATCTCGGATTGCGGCTTCATCCTCAACAACCAACACCGTATGGCGATCTGACATCTTGTCTTAACCCTCGTGATCAAATGAATTGATAAAGGCAAATAGGCTTGCTTTATCCAATTCTCTCACGTCTTTACCTTTAATCAAGTAAATAATACTTTCACCGATGTTACGTGCATGATCAGAAATACGCTCTACAGCACGAAGCGTAATTAGAATTTCTGCAAGGCACGCCGCGTGTTCAGGTGATGTTTTGAATCCTTCAATAACATCTTTGTACGCATCTTTGTAGATTTTATCGACGCTTTCTTCTTCTTGAACCAACCTCATAGAAGCTTCAGTTGTAACGCGCGCAAAACCGTCCAGCGCATCATGCAACATATTGATAGAGCGGTTAGATATATCAATCAACGGCATATAGCCCGGCAACACTGCGCAATTATCAACCTGCTCATTTGCAAATGTCAGCACCATTTTGGCAATTTTAACGATTTCATCACCGATACGTTCCAAATCAATCGCGATGCGAATCGTTGCAATAATCAGCCTTAAGTCCGACGCTGTAGGATGCTGTCTTGCCAAGACTTTTGCACAAAGCTTATCAATCACCATTTCTGCATTATTGACTGCTCTGTCCAACAAAATAACTTCTTGTGCACGATTAACATTGCTTTCGGTCAAAGCCATCATCGCCCCTTCAAACTGGCTCTCGACCAAACCACCCATTTCTAAGATATGGTTAAACAAATCTTCTAGGTTGCGATTCAACTCGCCTGAAATGTGTGATGTAAATTCTCTTTTGTCCATCTACCTTTCCTCTTAAAATTCTAAAACCTGCCTGCCTATCCAGAACATCCGCAAACAAAAGCAATATCGCTTGAAATTTGCACCTACTCCAAAACTTGAATTAGCACCCTGGCTTTACATCCTGTTCTGACAGGCTATGTAGTGCACATATAGCTTTTTCTTTATGCACAAAGCAGGTCTTATCGAAGTAATGTAAACTTAGGTTCCGTATTTTTCAAATAAAACTTCTTTGCTCTAAATAGATTCCTGTCCGAATTGACTTGATTCGGTAGCAAAAAAGCAATGATTTCTAAAATGTGAATCAACACATTCACTTGAAATCCACTCGCACAAAATGTAAGAAAAAATGCGAAACTCTTAACCAATGAGTTATGCCAAGAAATATAGCTTACGGAAATGACAAGTAGGTTAAACTTTCAGGGTAAACTTGACAGTTTTATTACGCCCCAAAAAAGAAAAACATTTGCACTATTTTGATGCAAAATAAGCTATTTTCATTATCAGCCCATATCATCCAAAAAGATCTTTTTTCTTACATTTCATACAGTTATGTTATTCAAAAAAATAATTGGAATTTTGGCACGGTTCAAGCTATCATCTTGCCTGTTTAAATCTATAAAAACAGCGCTGTTTTTGCGCTCTTAACACAACGATAAGGACACAGCATGTCACAAGAAATCTTTGATCTAATGAAAGACAACGACGTTAAGTGGGTTGATCTTCGATTCACTGACACCCATGGTAAAGAGCAACACGTTACGATTCCAGCATCGAAAGTTGACGAAGACTTTTTTGCCGATGGTGAAACATTTGACGGTTCTTCCATCCAGGGGTGGAAAGGCATTAACGATTCTGACATGCTATTGATGCCGCAAACAGACGGTTTCTTCATTGATCCGTTCACTAACGATCCAACACTTATCATCCGTTGTATGATCGTTGAACCTGCAACCATGGAATCTTACGAAAAAGATCCTCGTGGTATCGCTAAAAAAGCGGAAGCTTACCTTAAATCAACTGGCGTTGCTGATGCTGCGTTCTTTGGCCCAGAACCAGAATTCTTTATTTTCGACGATGTTCGCTGGGGTGCGGACATGTCAGGTAGTTTCGTTAAAATCGATGGTAACGAAGCCGCTTGGAACACAGAAAAAGTTTATGAAGGCGGTAACATGGGTCACCGTCCTAAAGTTAAAGGTGGTTACTTCCCAGTTCCTCCAGTTGACCAACTTCACGAAGTCCGTGCTGACATCTGCGCAATGGCTGAAGCCATGGGTCTTAAGCTTGAAGCTCACCACCATGAAGTAGCAAACGGTGGTCAATGTGAGCTAGCAGTTGCTGGTAACACTTTGACAGCAAAAGCTGATGAAGTTCAAATTTTGAAATACGCAGTACACAATACTTGCCAAGCTTTGGGTAAAACAGCGACTTTTATGCCTAAACCAATCGTTGGTGATAACGGTTCTGGTATGCACATCAACATGTCTTTGTCTAAAGATGGTAAAAACATCTTTGCTGGTGACGTTTACTCAGGTCTTTCTCAAGAAGCGATCTGGTACATTGGTGGTTTGATGAAGCATGCTCGCGCATTGAACGCTTTCACTAACCCTGGTACAAACTCTTACAAGCGTTTGGTTCCTGGTTTCGAAGCGCCAATCCTATTGGCTTACTCTGGTAAAAACCGTTCTGCTTCTATCCGTATCCCATACGCACCTTCTGAGCGTTCACGTCGTGTTGAGCTACGTTTCCCAGATCCTACTGCAAACCCATACTTGGCGTTCGCAGCTTCTATGATGGCTGGTCTAGACGGTATTCTTAACAAGATTGACCCAGGCGAACCAGCTGAGAAAGATCTATATGATCTTCCTCCAGAAGAAGAAGCAACTTACAAAACAGTTTGTGCGTCTCTAGACGAAGCTTTGGCTGAGTTGGATAAAGACCGCGACTTCCTGAAAGCAGGTGGGGTATTCACTGATGCAGCAATCGATTCTTACATCGCATTGAAAATGGAAGAAGTTACTCGCTTCCGTGCAACAACTCACCCAATCGAATTCGACATGTACTATTCAAGTTAATCGATATTCGACTGCTAAAAAACCCGCTTCGCGCGGGTTTTTTTATACCTGAAATTCAAGCAAAGTTTTAAAAACGCTGAATGCATTATGAAAATACAGCAACAAAGCTTCTGCCGCACTGAAATATCCACTAAACTGGGCGACAAAGCAAAAATAGACAAGGACAATCAATGTTAAAAAGTTTTTTCTGGCGAAAAGAATGGGCTTTGTGGGCGTGGGGAGGAATCTTCCTATTAATTGCGGTGACTTGGCTTCAAGTCTACCTCACTGTATTACTAAACTCCTGGTATGGAAAATTTTACGACATCCTGCAAAAAGCCAATGACATACAAGCTTTTTGGCACAGCATGATTGAGTTCACCTACATCGCCATCCCTTATATTTTCATTGCTATGTTCGCCTTTTATTTTGCACAGCATTTTTCTTTCCGCTGGCGTCAAGCAATTACCTTTCACTACCTGCCTCACTGGGAAAACTCACCTCATACCATAGAGGGGGCTTCACAGCGTATTCAGCAAGACACTTATGACTTTGCAAAAAGCTTAGAAAGTTTAGGGCTTGGTATGTTTCGAGCGACCCTAACGTTAATCGCCTTCATTCCAATCCTTTGGACACTCTCCAGTAAAGTCACCCTACCTTACTTAGACCACATAGAAGGGTCACTGGTATGGATTGCTCTAATCACCTCCATTGGTGGAATACTGATTTCCTACTTCGTGGGCATTAAGCTTCCCGGTTTGGAATATAACAACCAGCGCGTTGAAGCTGCCTACCGGAAACAGCTTGTCTATTCTGAAGATGACAAGGCCTTCGCCAACATTCCTTCTTTGACAGAACTCTTCACCGGACTCAGAACCAACTATTTCCGTATGTTCAACCACTACTCCTACTTCACACTCTGGAGTACACTTTATAGCCAAGTGATGATTATCCTGCCTTACCTTCTAATGGCACCGTCACTCTTTACCGGCGTGATTTCACTGGGGATTGTCACTCAAACAGGGAATGCCTTTGGAAAAGTCAATGACAGCTTCTCATACTTAATTGACCGATGGACCGACATCACCAAATTCATCTCTGTAGTGAAACGTTTGAACGAGTTTGAAAAACACCTGATACATGGTATCGAACCGAACCACCCTAACTTGGTGATCACACCAAAAGATTACTCTGTTTAAATGAACAATCATTAACCCAATAAAAAAGCCCCGAAATTGTTTCCAACTTCGGGGCTTTTTTTTCACTCATACCCAGCAAAATCTACCAGGTTGGGGGCATACCATTAATGAGAACTATGACTTGGATCCCAGCCTTCCAGCACATACTCGGTCCCGCAATACGGGCATTTTGATTTACCAGTTTCTTCAATCGGCAACATCACTTTCGGGTGAGAGTTCCATTGCTCCTGCCCTTTCATCGGACAAGTTAAAGGAACATCGTCATAGGTGATTTTTACAACAGTTTGATTCGACATATCTTCTCTCTTAAAACGTAAATCTTAAGCGACTGGCGTCAACCAATCCATATGCTTGGCTGAACGGCCATGCACAACATCAAAATATTTCGTTTGTAGCAACTCAGTTACCGGCCCTCTAGAACCTGAACCGATTTGACGGTTATCCAACTCACGAATCGGCGTAACTTCAGCCGCAGTACCCGTAAAGAAAGCTTCGTCAGCGATATAAACTTCATCACGAGTAATACGTTTTTCGCGAACTTCAAACCCTTCTTCTTTCGCCATTTGAATGATCGATTTACGAGTAATACCATCCAAAGCAGCTGTCAACTCAGGCGTGTAAAGCACACCGTCTTTCACCATAAAGAAGTTCTCACCAGAACCTTCTGATACATAACCTTCTGTATCCAACAACAACGCCTCATCACAACCGTGGCTAATGGCTTCTTGCAACGCCAACATTGAGTTCATGTAGGCACCGTTTGATTTCGCTTTGGTCATAGTGACGTTAACATGGTGACGCGTGAAAGAAGAAGTCGCGATTTTAATACCGCGCTGTAAGTTCTCCTCACCCATATAAGCGCCCCATTCCCATGCGGCAACAATAATGTGCGTTTTCAGGTTATCTGCACGCAAACCCATTCCTTCTGATCCGTAAAAAACCATCGGGCGAATGTAGGCAGATTTTAAGTCGTTTTCGCGAACCGCTGCACGTTGCGCTTCGTTGATCTCTTCTTTTGAAAAAGGCATCGGCATGTTCATAATTTTTGCCGAGTTGAACAAACGGTCTGTATGCGCCTCTAGGCGGAAAATAGAAGTTCCTTGCTCTGCTTCATACGCACGCACCCCCTCAAAAACACCCATTCCGTAGTGTAATGTGTGGGTTAACACATGAGTCTTGGCTTCACGCCAGTCCACCATTTCACCATCAAACCAAATCAGGCCATCACGGTCACTCATTGTACGCATTGCAATATCCTTCGTTAATTATGATTTAATTATTATCTTAAACGTATCATTTTATCCCAATCGTCGCGTTTTATAAAATGAAAAGATGACAAATCACTGACTAAATAACAACTAAATAACCGCGTTTTTGCTTGAAATTCATTTTTTTATCGCTAAAATCATTACTTTGATTCCTAATCAAAAAATGCCACTTTCATGAAGAAAGCAATCCCAAGCCCGTCTTGCGATTGCTTTTTTGTTTTATGGCACAGCAACAAAACAAAGCAATTCAAACGTACCTTAAAAAATTAAAGAGACATTGAAACCGAGTATGACAACGCCTTCTGAACCGATTATGAACACCTACGCTCGACTACCTGTTATGTTTGTGTCCGGCTCAGGTGCCGTGCTCAAAGACAACCATAACAAAGAATACCTTGATGCCGTTAGCGGTATTGCCGTGTGTAGCCTTGGGCACGCACACCCTGCGATTGCCGAAGCCATTTGCAATCAAGCCAGCCAATTGATTCACACCTCCAATCTGTATCAAGTTGAAAAGCAGATGCAGCTAGCAGAAAAGCTGATTACCCTATCCAACATGGATCGTGTTTTCTTCAGCAACTCAGGTGCGGAAGCCAACGAAGCGGCATTAAAAATCGCCCGTAAGTTCGGGCACCAAAAAGGCATTGATCGCGCAAAGGTGATTGTTATGGAAAACAGTTTCCATGGCAGAACCCTTGCTACCCTTTCTGCAACCGGAAACGAAAAGGTTCAAGACGGCTTTTACCCACTTGTGGAAGGATTCGTCCGTGTACCTTATGACAATATTGATGCTGTTAAAGCCCTTAGCAATGATCCTGATATTGTCGCGATTCTGGTGGAACCGGTTCAAGGCGAAGGCGGTGTGCACGTTCCAAAAGACGGTTATCTGAAAGCTTTAAAAACACTTTGCGAACAAAACGATTGGCTATTGATGCTAGATGAAATTCAAACTGGTATCGGTAGAACCGGAAAATGGTTTGCCCACCAGCACGATGGCATTGTTCCAGATGTCATGACCCTTGCCAAAGCACTCGGAAACGGCGTGCCGATTGGTGCTTGTTTAGCGAAAGGTAAAGCTGCCGAAGTACTGGTACCTGGTAACCACGGCACCACTTTCGGAGGCAACCCGCTTGCCTGTGCGACAGGACTTGCCACCCTGCACATCATGGAAACGCACAACTTTATCGAACATGTGGACTCCAAAGGAAAAATGATTGTCGAACGCTTTAAAGAAGCGCTGAAAGATGTTGCTCACGTTGTCAACGTTCGCGGCAAAGGCTTCATGATTGGTATTCAACTCAACCGCCCATGCGGTAATTTGGTACAACAGGCTTTAGAACAAAACCTACTCATCAATGTAACGCATGGCGACACCATTCGTCTGCTACCGCCTTTTGTGATCCAGAACCAACAAATTGATGAAATGATTGAAAAAGTGGTCGATTTGGTAAAAAACCACCAGGCCCAATAAAAATTAAACTAACCGATTAAGATTATGAGACATTTTTTAACATTAAAAGACTTCACCACGGACGAGCTGCAATCGCTTTTGGTTCGCGCAACCGAACTGAAAGCCATGCAAAAAGCCGGTGAAATCTACGAACCTTTAAAAAACCAAACGCTGGCGATGATTTTCGAAAAATCTTCGACGCGTACGCGCCTCTCATTCGAAATCGGCATGACCCAACTTGGTGGACACGCCCTATTCATGTCGCCAGAAGCAACGCAACTTGGTCGTGGCGAACCGATTGAAGACAGCGCAAAAGTCATTTCCAGCATGGCGGATGGCATTATGATCCGTACTTTCGGACATGACATCGTTGAAACCTTTGCAGAACACTCTTCTGTTCCAGTAATCAATGCATTAACAGATGATTTCCATCCTTGCCAACTTTTGGCTGACATGCAAACCTACTACGAGCACCGAGGTGCCATTAAAGGCAAAACTGTGCTGTGGGTTGGTGATGGCAACAACATGTGTCATTCCTACATCAACGCTGCCGCTCAATATAATTTCAAACTACGTATTGCTGCACCTGAGGGCTACGACCCTAATGCAGAATTGGTTCTGGCTCATGCCGATCGTGTAGAAATCTTCCGCGACCCAATGGAAGCCGCAGAGAACGTCGACTTGGTCGTAACAGACGTTTGGGCAAGCATGGGGCAGGAAGAAGAACAGAAAAAACGCGAAAAAGCGTTCAAAGACTTCCAAGTCAACAGCGCACTGATGCAACGTGCGAATAAGGATGCTCTTTTCATGCACTGCCTACCTGCACACAGAGGTGAGGAAGTGACTGCAGAAGTCATAGATGCACCCGGCACTGTTGTATGGGATGAAGCCGAAAATCGACTTCACGCACAAAAAGCCTTGCTAGAATTTTTGATGGCAAGAAAAAAATAATTCAAAAAAACAGATCTGTTTAGATACAAAAAAGCCCTCTTTTGAGGGCTTTTTTGTTCGTGCTTACCAAAGCATAACCACGTCATTTTCGTCCGGCAAATGCCTGACCTAAGGTTCCGCTGTCAATATACTCAAGCTCTCCGCCTAGCGGAATGCCTTGTGCAAGGCGAGTCACTTTAATACCAAGCGGTTGCGCCATTTGTTGAATATAGTGCGCCGTGGCCTCGCCTTCGGCAGTAGGATTGGTTGCTAAAATCAACTCCACCACCACTTCTTCCTTCAAACGTTGCTCGAGTTGGGACAATCCAATTTCTTCTGGCCCAATGCCATCAATGGGAGACAAATGCCCCATCAGCACAAAATATAAGCCACGATAAATTCCAGACTGCTCTATCGCCAACACATCGGATGGAGACTCAACCACGCAAAGTTCATTTGCATTTCGAGAAGGTGAGCTGCATAAGTGACAAATCGGATCTTCCGTCAAGTCACGACAGCGTTCGCAGTGACCGATTTTCTCAATGGATTCCTGCAAGACGTCTGCCAGCTTTTGAGCGCCCTGACGATTGCGTTCCAACAAATAATACGCCATGCGTTGCGCAGATTTGGGACCGACGCTCGGTAAAATTTTCAGGGCGTTGACCAACTCCGTCAACAAAGGACTTTGCATAAAAATCTACCAGGTTGGGGTTAGAATGGCATCTTCATACCAGGAGGCATGTTCAAGCCAGCCGTCAACCCACCCATTTTTTCCTGAGAGGTTTCTTCCACTTTACGCGCAGCACTGTTCACTGCGGCCGCAAACAAGTCTTCCAACATTTCTTTGTCATCCATCAGGCTATCGTCCAACTCGACTTTTACCAACTCATGGCGCCCGGTCATTACCACCTTGACCATTCCGCCACCGGCTTCACCAGTGACTTCCATTTTGGCAATTTCATCCTGCGCCGCTTGCATGTTTTTTTGCATTTCTTGCGCTTGCTTCATCAAATTACCTAGTCCGCCTTTTCCACCAAACATGGTCTCTCCTTGTCTTTCTATGTTGTTACTTCAACGTTTATGTCAACGTCCGTCGCCAAGTGATTGTATTGATGAATCAATCACCCGCATATTCAGAATTTCCATAAACCCTTGTACATTTGGGTCTTGATATATCGATTGCACTGCATCCTGTTGTTGCAATGCTTTTTGGTGCTGCCAGTATTTCGCTGGGGTTAGGTGCTCACCTTCCGCCTCGACAAATGCCAGCGCGCATCCCAATTTCTCGCGCACAACCTCTTCAAGCTTGCTTAACGCCAACTCCGATTTAGCACTGGCATGTTGAGGGTCAACGCTCAACACCAAAGCCTGTTGGTCATGGGACACCATCATAGACTGATTCACCAACTCGCCGGCCCAGCCATCCAAGTTCATTGCCTGCACCAATCTCACCCAGTCTTCAACACCATTCCCCTCAAAGTCAGCGAAACTGTCCGGCGTTGTTTCAAGTTGTTTTTCCTGGTGCTCCGATGCAGTGCTCACCGACTCTGGAACAGGAGATGCCGTAGGCAGAACTTCATGGGACTCGACCACTTCATTTATTGGTGAGTGCGGTGAATTCACCACACTCAAATCAACACCAACTTCATCCACATTCGCATCCATATCCATTCGCGAGAAGTCATCATTGTATGCTTCCATCGGCACTTCCGGCATTTTCTCTGGTATAAAGGATTCCGAACTGAAAGATTCTGCCGCTTGCACAGATGGCACCACCTTGGCAGGCTGCATAGTTTCAGGCTGTAATTGAGTCCCGGTGTTTTCAGAAGAGGCAGGCGCTACAAAACCGGTTGAAATAGCGCTATCCTCGGTTTCGACCGGTGCAACAGGCTCAGACAAATTGACTTCAGTGTTTGGCGTTGTTTCAACCTCTTGAGCAGAGGGTTTAGTTCGGAGCTTTCCCAGTGATTGGCTAATTTTCTCCTTCAGACTCATAAGATGCTGAACATCTTTATCGTCTTGCTCTGCGGCACCAACTGGCGCTGACGCTGGAGCTTGTGGTTCAGCAACTTGAACGGCGGCAGCAATAGAAGCAGGCTCAGACTGAAGCGGTTCAGGACTTTGCACCTGGGGCATAATTGGCGCTTCCGCCACCACAGATTGCGGTTGAGCTGAGGCTGACGGTTGCACGGTGACAGGCACTTCAACCTTGGCGCCATTTGATTGAACAGATGATGAAGTCTGCCCTGAAGAAGTTTGTGGTTCAAACGCCAGCATACGTAGCAAAGCCATTTCAAAGCCGATCCTGACATCCGGTGCCAAACGCATATCCTGTTGAGCCAACAACGCCACCTGGTATAGCATCTGCACTTTTTCCGGTGACAGCGTTTGCGCTACCTGATGCAGAAATGCCTCATCTACCAGCGCTAAATCATTCAACCCACCCAAAACTTGTATCAATGACAGTTGATGGAATACTTCAATCAGTTGATGATTAAGGGCTTCATAATCAACCCCCATACGAGACAGCTCAACCATAACGGCCTTAACTTCATCAGGTGACTGGTTCAATAATGCCGTCAAAATCTTCAGCACAAACTGCTGATCAACCAATCCCAACATGGCTTGCACAGGTTCAAACATCACCTGTCCGCCACCATAGGCAATCGCTTGATCCAAAATACTCAAAGAATCCCGAGCCGAACCATCTGCACTTTTTGCAATCATGCTTAAAGCAGATTCTTCAAAAGGTACCTGTTCCTGTTGAAGAATGTATGCCAGATGATTCTGAATTTGCGAAGGCGTCAATCGCATCAGATTGAACTGCAAGCAACGTGATAAAACGGTAATAGGTAACTTATGGGGATCTGTCGTTGCCAGTAGGAATTTGACGTGTTCTGGCGGCTCTTCCAATGTTTTCAATAACGCATTGAAACTGCTTTTGGAAAGCATGTGCACTTCGTCTATCAAATAAACTTTGAAACGTCCCTGTACCGGCGCATATTGAACATTTTCCAGTAACTCGCGCGTGTCTTCCACTTTGGTTTTGGAGGCCGCATCCACCTCAATCAAATCAACAAATCGGCCTTCATCAATGGAACGACAAGTCGGACATTGCCCACAAGGCGTGGAGGTAATCCCTTGTTCACAATTCAACGCCTTGGCGAAAATTCGGGCAATAGTGGTCTTACCGACACCTCGTGTACCGGTAAACAGATAGGCATGATGAAGTCGCTGCTGATCCAAGGCATTGGAAAGCGCTTGCATAACATGCTGTTGACCGACCAATTCGGAAAAGTTTTTCGGACGCCACTTACGGGCTAGAACGGTATAGCTCACGAATACAAATACTTTAGCTTCAAAATTGAAACTATTTTAACCTGTCTCGAATCACAATAGAAAAAACTTAGTTGAACAATTTTCAATGCAAAAAACGAATAAAAAAATTAATCGTGAAGTGGGAAATTGGAAGTAATAAAGGGTGGCGACCCTATCCGCCGATCCTCGGCGCATGAATCAGAAGGTACCGTTGCTTCCTTCCGGACCTGGCGGGGTTCCCAACCTATCATCGCGAGGGGACGAACAGAGTCACCATTTTGTGAAGCGCTTATTATACAGAGTTCTCCCCCTTCTTTAAACATAGTTTCTCAAATTAAAAATCTTTAAAAAAAACCAAACACCCAACCCTTGATACACAAAACACACCAAAACTGCTCATTTATTGCACCCATATAATGCATCTCAATATAAAAAAGGAATAAATTTTTAACCAAAAACAAAATTTAATATTAAATTTCAATAACTTATTTTTAATGGTATATCTTATGCTTAAAAATTATTACCTTTTTGGTAAATCATAATAACTTGGGAGATTGTGTAATGAAATCCAAAATGCTGTCCAAAACACTTGGCTTTGTTGCTGGGTTAACTTTAAGTGCCATGAGTTGGCAAGCAAACGCGGCAGAACCATTAAAAATCGGTTATAGCGATTGGCCTGGCTGGGTTGCTTGGGAAATTCCGATTCAAAAAGGCTGGTTTAAAGAAGCCGGCGTTGATGTAGATTTCGAATGGTTTGATTATGTCGCCTCCATGGATGCATACGCTGCCGGTAAATTGGATGCGGTTGGCATGACTAACGGTGATGCGCTAGTGACGGGTTCAACAGGTGCGCCGAGTACGATGATTATCATCAATGACTATTCCAATGGTAACGATATGATTATCGGTCAACCAGGCATCACATCAATGAAGCAACTTAAAGGCAAGAAAATTGGGGTTGAAGTTGGATTTGTAGATCACCTTCTCGTATTGAAAGCACTTGAATCTGCAGGCATGAAAGAGTCAGACGTCACACTGGTTAACGTACCTACTAATGAAACACCTCAAGTTCTTGCCTCAGGTGAAGTCTCTGCTGTCGGCGCATGGCAACCTAGCTCTGGGCTAGCACTTAAAGGCGTTCCTGGTTCAAAAGCTTTCTATACATCTGCCAACGACCCTGGCTTGATTTACGATGGTCTTTCCGTAAACCCTGAAAGCCTTGCTACCCGTAAAAAAGACTGGGAAAAGGTTTTGAAAGTTTGGTACAAAACCGTTGCTTACATCAAAGATCCAAAAACACATGACGATGCGGTCAAAATCATGGCTTCACGCGTGAATATTGACCCTAAAGAATATGCCACTTTCTTAGAAGGAACCAAAATTCTGACTTTGGACGAAGCGAAAGCAGCTTTCAAAAAAGGTCCAGGTTTGGATTCAATCTACGGCTCTTCAAAAGTTTCGGATGACTTCAACGTCGCCAACAAAGTGTATGACAAACATCAAGATGTTGACGCTTACTTTGACGGTAGCCTAACCAACGCAATGAAATAAATTTAACTCCCATCTCCGAAGCGAATGCTTCGGAGAGTTTTACAACGCAATAGACTTTATTTCTTGAATAACAAACGAGGCTAACATGAAAGACAAGCCTATTTTCCGACATGAAGATGCCTTTTTACCCAACCTGGCAGCTTTTGCATATGTCATCACAACCTATGTAGGTGGTTTTGCTCTCATCGTCTCAGATGATGTCTTTGCAAATATATTAGGTACCTTTATCTTGGCACACTCTATGGTGATTGCAGCCTATCTCATTCACGAAACAGCGCACATGAGCCTGTTCAGAGATAAAAAACATAACCAAAGATATGCCGAATTATTGCTTTGGGTGACGGGCAGTAGTTATTCACATTTCGAAGACATTCGAAACAAACATAACCGTCATCATATCGACCGTGCCGATATCGTCTCATTTGATTTCAGACCGATACTCGAACCACATCCCAAATTTCTTAAGCTCATTAAAACACTTGAATGGGCTTATATTCCTGCATTGGAAATCCTGATGCATGCCTTGGTAATAGTTTTACCTTTCATAAAGGAAAACCGCAAGGCTCGACGTACACGCGTCATGACCGTTCTCGCGCTTCGAATCGCATTTTTTGCGTGGCTGGCAAGCATTGGTTGGCAGGTATTGATTTTCTATCCGATTGCCTACCTGATGTTCATGACCGTGATGCGCTTTATGGATGTGCACCAACACACCTACGAGGTTTTTGAAACCCTAGACCAACCACGTGGCCCTGAAGCGAGAATGCGAGATCGAGTGTTTGAGCACAAAAACACCTACTCAAATTTGCTTTCCGAAAGACATCCTTGGGTAAACTTGTTGGTGTTGAATTTCTGCTACCACAATGTTCATCATGACCAGCAACTGCAACCTTGGTATCGACTTCCAAAACTACACCAGGAAATCTATGGTTCGGACAAATCCCAGGTTTTAACTTTGAGACACTTAGCCAAAAGTTTTCACCGCTATCGCATACCCAGAATTTTGAATGGCGATCCGGTCTACTTAGACGTAAAAACAGATGAAGGCGAAACCTTTATCGGAGTAGATGGCGTCTCTTTCCTGACCGCTCATTAAAAATGATGAATTGAGAGAATGGCATGACACAAGTAAAAAAATTCTGGCCAATCCTGACTGGCAGACACACTTATGAGAAGACCTTATCGACCAGAGGTAGAGGTCATGGCGAAATCATTAAAGCCCCCATCCTCGCCTATCTTATAGAAACCAACAATGGCCGTATCCTATTTGACGTAGGGTGCGATTACGAAAAAATCCAAAATACGGAAAAGCGTAAATTCTATTACGAGCATGAAGGCTTCCCTTTTGGCCCGCCGGAAATGAATGAAGAGGAACGCCTGCCAAATCGTTTGGAAATTTTGGGGCTGGTACCAGAGGATGTTGATGTGATTTTCTGTAGTCATTTACACTTTGACCATGCAGGAGGTTTATGCGAGTTCTGCAATGCGGAAGTTCACGTGCACACCAGAGAAATAGATGCCGCAAAACAACCTGCTGACGAAGCTTATTTTGCCTCAGATTTCGACCTGCCACTCAACTGGAAACTTCAAACTGGAGAATATGATTTGACCCCAGGTGTCAGTGCCATAGAAACCCCTGGTCATACTGCGGGTCATATGTCGATGCTGATAGAACTACCCAAAGGAAGCCCTATCCTATTGGCAGGTGACGCCGCTGATCTCATGGAAAATATTGAAGACGAAATCGCTCCCGGCCTATGCTGGCAGGATCAAGATCAACTGGCTATTGAAAGCATCCAAAAGCTGAAAAAACTCGGCAAAACCCTACAAGCGGATATCTGGCCGAACCATGATTGGGCGTTCTTTCAAAAACATAATCGCTTCCCGAATTTTTTCGAGTAAGCTGAGTCGTCCAGTATGCCATCTAATATGCAACTTAAAACTTTTAAAACCCTTTGGGGCAATAAACTAACTACCGACCAAGCCTGCCAGCAAGCCATTGATGCAGGCTTCAGTGGCATTGAAGGTCAAGCGCCAGATAACCGTCAACAACAACTGGGGATGCTGAGTGCCATTCAAAACAACGGATGTGACTATATTGCCGAGATTGTTACTGGAGGCGATTATGTCCCGGATCGAAGCTGGTCACCTCAACAACACCTTGATGACTTGAAACGTCAGCTAGACAACAGCATGATGATTGAACCCTTATTTGCAACCAGTATTACGGGTTGTGATGCGTGGGAAGAATCCCAAAGCATTGACTTTTTTGGCCAAGCGATTGAACTTGCAGATGACTACAACATCACACTGAGCTTTGAAACACATCGTAGCCGTTCTCTTTTCACGCCTTGGGTGACACGCAGGATTGTCGAAAGCCTTCCAAACATGAAGTTGACCGCAGACATCAGTCACTGGTGCGTTGTCTGTGAGCGATTGATGGATTCGGAAATGGACACCATTGAAGCCATTGCCGACCGAGTCCACCACATTCATGGGCGTGTTGGTTATGATCAAGGCCCTCAAGTACCTGTTCCTGCCGCCCCCGAATATTATGAGGCATTGCTTTCCCATCAACGCATCTGGCGAATGTTTTGGGCAAAACAGGCTCAGCGAGGTTATAGTGGCTCAACATTAACGCCAGAGTTCGGCCCGGATGGATACTGTCATTTGCAGCCTTATACCCAAATGCCGGTAGCTGATATTTGGAAAATTAACCAATGGATGAGTCTAACCCTACAGCATGATTTCCAAAATTTTACTGAAACCCACCCATAATCTGATTCAGAGCCACAACAAAAATCTCACAACAGGAATATTATGCAATCCTTCGCGGTATTGACGCTCCTTGGCGCATCGTTTTTATGGGGACTCACTTGGTTACCCCTCAAATACTTACATGAACTAGGCTTCAATGGCATTCCCATTACCCTATTCGTCTACAGCATTATGTTTGTAGTGACATTGCCTTTTGTATGGAAGTACAAAAACCTTATTTCCAAAAACTGGCCTGCCTTGATTGGTGTCATGCTATTGGGTGGCGGCGCACAACTTGCGTTTAATACATCCATGATTTATGGCGATGTCATACGTGCCATGGTGTTGTTCTACATGTTGCCACTATGGGGAGTTCTGGGGGGCCGAATTTTTCTAGGAGAAAAAATCACTCAGTTACGATGGCTCGGCATGGGGCTCTCACTGACAGGCGCATTCCTTGTCATTGGCGGGTTCAATGCCTTCACCACACCCCCAACATGGATAGATGCACTCGCCGTTTTGTCCGGCTTTTTATTTGCCATGAACAACATCGTTTATAGAGCCTCTACCGCCACGCCTGTTTTGCTCAAATTGTCCTTTATGTTCTTTGGCGCGGTTCTGCTTTCCACTGTCGTCGTACTTCAATTAGGGGAACCCGTATTTCTTTCGGTAACCCCTTATGCATGGTTCGTCCTTCTTGCCTATGGTGCAATCTGGATGATGGCAGCCAACATGGCAACACAGTGGGCCGTTACAAAAATGGAATCCGGAAAATCCTCTATCATCATTATTCTGGAACTGGTCACCGCCGTCGTCTCCGCCAGCCTGATACTAGGCGAAACCATGGGAACAACTGAAATGATTGGCGGTGCCTGCATTCTGGTTGCCGCCCTCCTTGAAGCCGTCCCACCAAGCAGACCTCTTCCTGCACCATAATGAACAATATATTCCCTTTTAAGGGAAGGTTTTGAACATAAAAACCACCAAAATTCACCCCATTTTTCAAGCAAGTATTTGAAATTGAAAATAAAATTTTCATTGGGCTCTTTCTTGTTTTTTAATTATTACGTTTTTATGAATTCGTAATAATTATTGGAGTCATTATGCAATGGCATCACATGACCTGGCAAGAGGTCGAGAAATTTACCAAAGCCGATTCAGCCGGTTCCTGTGCGGCGTTATTACCTGTCGGCGCAACTGAACAACATGGCCCACACTTGGGCTGCGGCATGGATTCGGAAATAGCAGAGAAACTGTCGAAATCGATCGGTGAAATAACCGATATCGCCGTTTTACCGACGCTGCCTTATGGCTGCTCTATCGGGCACTCAAAAAAATGGCCGGGCACTATCGCTCTCCAACCTAAAACCCTAATTGACGTAGTTAAAGAAATCGGTGATTGGGTTGCATACAGCGGCTTCAAAAGACTCTTCATCCTCAACAGTCACGTTTCAAATTTCGCCCCTTTGCGTTGCGCTTTGGAAATGCTACGTGCCGAACATGACGACTTGATGGTAGCCCTAATCAACTCTGCAACCATCAGCGAAAGAGTTAGGGAACGTCATTTTTGGGATGCCGACGATTGGCACGCAAATGAAGCTGAAACCTCTTTGATGATGGCTGTTGCCCCGGAAATGGTCAGAGCCGATAAGCTGAAAGAAAGTGACGATCCAGACCGCACAGAGAACTGCGTCTTTTCTCATCCCGTGAACCGTACCAGTCTAAATGGGGTTACAGGTAAGCCTAGTGAAGCTTCAATTGAAAAAGGCCAAGAATTATTCAGCTGGATGGTCAGCGACCTAAGCGATGTTATTAACAAAGGTATTAAGGAACAACCGCCCTTACCCTACTCTTATCACTCACCTATCAACAGCGATAAATAACCTAATTGAACAACTTGAATTTTGGAGATTCAAATGAACAGTGAAATTGATGTTAAACAACTGCAAGCAGATTGGAAATCTAAAGGCGTTAAATATTGTCTTGGCGCCTATGTCGACATACACGGCATCCCAAAAGGAAAATTTGTACCGATTGATCATTTAGGGCATATGGTTAAAGGCTCTGAACTTTACACGGGTTATGCGTTGGATGGTCTGGGTCAAAGACCTAACGATGATGAAATCGCTTCTGTACCGGACTTGAATAGCGCGATTCAACTGCCATGGCAACCTGAAGTTATGTGGATGGCTGCAGACAACACACTGCATGGCGAACCCTACGAAATCAACACGCGTGTCGCGTTGAAAAAAGTTTTGGAGCAAGCCGAAGAAATGGGCTTTGGTTTCAACTTGGGCATCGAGTGTGAGTTGTTTGTATTGAAGGAAGAAGCAGACGGAAGCCTGTCGGTTCCTGATCCAGACGACAAGCTAACCAAACCTTGTTATGACGTACAAAGCTTTATGAACCGCTTTGAGTGGTTGGATAAGATGGCAACCACCATCAACGATCTTGGGTGGGATTTGTACTCCTTGGATCATGAAGATGCCAACGGACAATATGAGTTCGACTTCATGTACAGCGACGCACTGACGATGTGTGATCGCTTTATCTTCTTCCGTTATATGGCCAAACATTATGCTAAGGAAGAAGGCCTGCTTGCGACCTTTATGCCGAAGCCATTTGCGGACAAAACGGGTAACGGCGCACACTTCAATATGTCTTTATTCGATAAGGAGACTGGCGAAAACGTCTTTAAGTGTGATCCGAAAGAGGATCCTAGAGGTCTCGGCCTAACCGAAATCGGTTACCAGTTCATTGCCGGTGTTTTGAAACATGGTCCTGCACTGTGCGCGGTATTTTCACCAACCGTCAACAGCTACAAGCGTTTGATTCGTCAGGGGGATATGGCAACCTTCTCTTGGGCGCCGGTGTTCAACTCTTTCGGCTCAAACAATCGTACCAACTCTTTGCGTGTGCCAATGGGTGGCGGGCGTTTTGAATCCCGTAATGCCGACGGTGCGGTCAACCCCTATTTGGCTGCTGCGCTTGTACTGGCTGCTGGCCTACAAGGCATTAAAGAAAAGCTGAATCCGGGCGAAGCGCAAGAAGAAAACCTATATGAATTGACTGAAGAGCAACGTCAAGCAAAAGGCATTGAGTTCCTACCTCAAAACCTTGGCGAAGCCGTTGAAGCTTTTGCTGCGGATCCATTTATTGAAGAAGTCTTGGGTTCAGAACTTCGCAATGAATTCATTCGTTACAAAAAACAGGAATGGGATGAATATCACAAGACGGTTTCTGCATGGGAAATCAAACGTTATAGTCACCTGTTCTAAAGTGTCATGGCCGTTTAGAGGTGTCATCAGGCACTTCTAAACAACCCATCTATCTAAACATCTCTTTCACCAAGCAATTTACGCCAAGTGTAACCAGTAAAAACCAAAGCGTGGAATCACCAGCGTATCCTTGTAAATATCCGCCGACTTTCCAGTATAGAGATCAACAACCTGATGCTGTTGTTGTTTCCACTCACCTATTTCCGACAAGTTCAAATACTGAGGTTCGGAATGGAAATTAGCCACCACCAACACATGATCCCCTTGTCTATGTAGGTTGTAACGTTCGAAGACAAACAAATTTGGGTTATCCACCTCAATCAACTCTCTGTTGTTGAAATCGGCAAATACCTCAATTTCTTTTCTAACGGCAATCATGCGCTTGAGCGCACTGAAAATAGCATATTCGACCGTTCCGGGTACATTCCTTAAGTCCGCCTTTTCCCAATTGATTGTCGGTCTATGCACCCAACGCGTATCGTCCATTTTGTAAGGATTCGCTAAATAGGAGTCATCATTCAGTGTGCCGATCTCATCGCCATAATAAAGCAACGGAATACCACCAAAAGAGAAAATCAAACTGTGCAATAACAAAATCACTTTGATGGCGTTATCTGTCGCCTCAATATCACCGGTTTCTATCGCATATTGCAACCCTACCAAAGAAGCCAATGAACCCGAAATACGCGTATCTCCCGTTTTCAGGTTCTGCCCAAAAGGCAAGCCTCGTGCATGCGAGTGATCGAATTTCCCTAAAAAGTAATCCACAAGGAAATGTCTATGCGAAGCGGGCTCATATCCTGCCAAAATGACATCACGATCATCAAACCCCAGCCCGATATCATCGTGACAACGGACATAGTTCAGCCAAGTGGCTCTATCCAATTTCACCGGCAAACTCTTGATACCATGATTCAGCAATTTGGCATTTTTGGTGGCGACCGCATCCCACATCAATGCCATGAAGGTCGCGTTATAGGCAATCTCACACTCTTTGGCAATGACAGCATCTTCCCCGAAGTATTTAATCACTTCCGATGGGGAAACAATCGCCTCGGCGATAAACAACACCCCCGGAGCCACCACCTGACAGCAATCTTTCAACAATTGCAGAATCAGATGGGCTTCACGTTCGTTCTGGCAGGTACTACCGATTTTTTTCCACAAAAACGCTACCGCGTCTAAGCGCAGGACATCCACCCCTTGGTTCGCCCAGAACAAAATGACGTCGAGCATCTCTATCAACACCGCCGGATTGTTGTAGTTCAAATCCCATTGATAGTTGTTGAACACCGTCATTACCCAACGTTGCATTTCTTCATCCCAGGTGAAATTACCTGGCGCGGTTTGCGGAAAGACTTCCAACATGCTTTGTTCAAACATATCAGGCACGGTGCGATTCTCAAACGTGTAGTAGTAATCCTGATATTTCGGATCACCCTTTCTGGCTTTTTCCGCCCACTCATGTTCGTCGGAGGTATGGTTAAGCACCACATCCATCACCAGCAGCAATTCCCGTTGGCGCATCTCATCCGCCAAACTCGTCAAATCTTCCAAGGAGCCAACGCGTTCATCTATCTCACGAAAATTACTGACCGCATAACCGCCATCACTTTTTCCCTCGGGACACCTCATGATCGGCATGATATGCACCATGTTCACCCCCAACTCCTGGAAGTAACCCAAATGGTTGCAAACCCCTTTCAAATCGCCACCGAAACCATTGGCATACAACGCCATCCCAACCCACTTCTGACTCAAGAACCAGTTGTAGTCGCGCTCACGCTCTGCATCGGCGTTTTTCAGTTCTTCTGGTCGGTTGATATATTTGCGCGCCATGGTTTCAACCAAGCGCAGGGCATGTTCCTGAAAGTCGTCACGATCACCATACAGCTTTTCAAATAAGGAGTGGATGGCATAGAAATTGGCGCCAAGGCGCGTGTAGAAGTGGCGCAAATCCGCGTTGGAGATTTCCGGTTTGATTTGGTTGAGAATGTCATTTAACAGTGTGTGCGAAATTTGTTCGTACATAAGATGCCTTCTACTCTTTAGAGGTATTTAGGATCGTGCCGTAAAAGTCCTTATCATTTGTCGTTGCCCCGCGAAGTCCGATGACTTGTGAAGCAAATTTGTGCGCGCTTTCCAAGGTTTTCTGTATCGGCCAATCTTGCACCAAGCCGTGAAGATAAACGGATGCAAAAGCATCTCCCGCACCGACAGTATCGACCAAATCAGAGACCGGTTCAGGCTGTACTTGATAAAGTTTGCCCTCGTCATCAACCACCATAGCGCCGTCTGCACCGCAAGTCAAAATCACTTGTTCCAAATCGAACCTATCTTGAAGCTCTTTCATGGCTTGCTCCAAGTTTTCATTAAAAAAGCCCAACCTTCTCAATTCATCGATATTGAGTTTCACCCAGCGAGCAGAATCCAACCAGTAAAAAACTTCCTCCTCTTTCCACCAGGGGTCGCGTAAATTCACATCGACAAAAATGGAATTTCCAAAAGAAGACGTCAACTCAACCAATGCATGGCGAGCCACTCGGTTACGCAAGCCAAGCGTACCGTGATAAACAATCCTTTCTTCCGGCATAGGTTTGATTTCGTGATAGTCAATAAAGTCATAGGCACAATCCGTGGTGATGGTGTAATGCGGTTCACCCCCCAGCAAAGCGACTTCAACCTGACCGGTCGGATGCGTGGCGTCAACCTGTAACTGACTCAGGTTCATTTCCCACTGACGCATTTCCGAGACGATCCTCTGTCCCCTGGGGTCATTGCCGATACGTGAGACAAACACCGGTTCATCGCCAAACGCCTGTAAGTTCCAGGCCACATTAAAAGGCGCGCCACCCAATACTTCCTCTCCATCCGGAAAGCAATCAAACAACACCTCACCAAACACCACTACCAAAGTCTTTTCCGCAGCCATCACCTAGTCTCCATCCTTACTATCTGCCTTAACGTCATTCACGCTGTTACAGAATTCAAAATATTCCAATCCCTGCAATATTCCGTCCACATAATTCCCATTACGTCGCCCTTGCTTCTTTGCCAAATAGAGTGTCGACGCATGTCCATTTTGTTTTGCTAAATTTACCGCTTGTTGCTTAACTTCTTCAGTGGCATTCGCAACCAATACTGAAAGAATATCACTCGCCAAAACCGGTAAGTCGTTTCCGCTGTCTCCCGCAAAAAACACCTTGTGCTTCGGAAACCCCAGCCGCTCCCGCAAAAAACGTATTCCATGCAACTTGGTTGCTTCCGATGGCAGAATATCCAATAACCCGATATCTTGCGTTTCATCCACACTCCAAACCAAGCTTGCTTTGATGCCATTTTCTGCCAGGTTGGCCCCTACCTGCTCCAGCAGCTCATCGACATTTTCATCGGGCGAAACATAGTAGCTAACCTTGTAGGTGTTCTGTTTAGCCTCTTCCTGTGCTTTAAGCGCGGAAAAAGGCGCTAACAATCGACGAATATCGGCATTATCCCAGCCGTTCCAATCACCGGAAATTTCATCTTCCCAATCAGACCAATTTTGCCAATGACCATCCGTAATCTTATAAATTTTGGTACCCACATCGGTAATGGCATAATCTGGCATGGGCAAATGGTAGCTTGCTATCGCTTCCTCAACCAAGGTCTTATGCCTACCGGTGACATAAACCAAGCAAACCGCTTCAGAACGACACCATTGCGAAAAAAACTGCCGTGATTCGGGGAAATCCGGCTGAATGCCATTGGGAATCATGGTTCTATCCAAATCCGTACATAACAATAAAGGATGATGCATCATAGACCTTCCGGCTCCAGAATTTTTTCTTCACTAGCGATTTTTCCCTCCCTAGGATCATGACACTCGCCAAAGAAATCGTAAAAAGATAACGCCTCTAAAATCCCTTTTTCATAAGGCTGTTTCGCAAAATAAATTCTGCTCACATCCACCAGTTGGGACAGCTCTTCTGCATGACGGTTTGCCACCACTGCCGCCAGAGGGTTGCCTCGCATCATATCTTCATCCGAACCTGCGCCCCCAGCCACGAAAACCCGCTCAAGCGGGATTTGCCATTGCCCGACGACATAGCGTAGTGCCATGCCTTTTGAAGCCCTTATCGGTAAAATATCCAAAAACTTTCCAAATGACATCTGCACATTGACCGACAAATCCTCCTGATGAAGCAAGCGTTTAATCTCTTCAACATCCGCTATTTCAGGATCAATGTAGTAACTGAGTTTAAAGAAACTTTGTTCTTCCTTAGGTTGGCGCTTCAATCCTGGATAGTCTTTAAGGACTTCTTTCAGCTTGTATCTCGTCCATTGATAATCAATATGGCGACTCCATGCCGTGTCCATGGTTAGTTTGGGTGCATAGTTGATTTCCGTACCACCACTACTGATGAGAATGTCAGGCTCCGGCATGCCATGTCGTTTCATCAACTTCAAAGCGGAATCCAAACGTCGACCCGTTGCGATGATAAACAAGGTGTTTTTCCGGTTTTGCCGTAACAGCCCAACCAACTGCTGCAATGCCTCACCATCATCCATCAAATTCTGATCCAGACTAGTGACAAAAGCTCTGTCGGGGAAAAGTTCCTGACTACGCACCATGGGTTTTGCCTGAAGTCGTTGTGAGCTGTCCGCCACCGAGTCAATCACATCCAGATAACGCTCAACATGGGCTTGCCATGAATAATGTTCCCGCACGCCACGCAAACCGTTTTCGACATAGCGTTTATACAGGTCAGGAAAGGTCAACAACTTCAACAAGGCATCACTAATGGCTTGCGTCTCCAAAGGATCCACCAAAATACCGTTGTCACAGTTGCCGACAATATCACGGGGTCCACCGTCCTCGGTAGCAACAATCGGCAAACCGGAAGCCGCCGCCTCGATCAAGGTTAAACCAAAGGGTTCGGTGAGTGCAGGATTGACGAAAATACCCCTTGAGGCCGCGGCAATACGATAAATCAACGAGACCTGATCGCGCTTATGGTGCTTTGGCAAAGCCACTTTTCCATAGAGATCATAACGATCTATCGCTATCAACAATTCATGGAATACCATTTGTGCACCTTGATCCAATTCATCAATATCGTCACGATTCCCCGCGATGATAACCAAATTCGCCATGGACTGTAACTTCAAGGATTGCCCATAGGCTTCCACCAGCGCGACAATGTTTTTACGTCTGTCCGGTCTGGAAAGTGCCAAAATAATTGGTCTGAAAGGCTCTTTGAGGTGTTTCACCAACTCGTAAAACAAAGGGGTATCCAACTCATCGCCATCAGGAGGTTGGAAATTATTGAGATTGGTTCCGGGCGGTAACACCCGCATTTTTTCTGGTTGGTAAAAATCGTAAAGTTCGTATTGTTCTTCTATTTCCTGATGGGTACTGGTAATCACTCTCTCTGCTACTGCCAGTACATTTTCTTCGGCATCTATCCGACGCGTCATGTTATAGAGGGTTTCTATTTCCTGTGCAGTCAGCCCGCTTGCCAACAATCGCCTGCGCTTAACACGCCCCAGAGAGTGTCCGGTGTGAATCAAGGGAATACCGAGTTGGTTTGCCAAATGCTCGGCGACATAGCCACCATCGGCATAATGACTGTGAAGGATATCGGGGTAATCGTTCTGTTGTCGAAAGTAATCCATCATGTTATCGGTAAAGGCATCAAGGTGATCCCACAACTGCTCCTTCGGCAAATAGCGTTCAGGACCTGCCTCCACTCTTATGATGCGGAAATTATCTTCCGGCCGCTCACAAGGCTCTGCATAATCTTTGGAAACTTCTTTATCCACCACCTTACGGGTAAACAGGTCAACCCGCCCTACAGCAGGATGCTTGGCTAAAGCTTGCGCCAACTCCAACACATACAGGGTCTGACCGCCGGTGTCGGCATCGCGACCCAGCTCAAGATTCTTGGCGCGTATCAATCCATGAACGCTGATGAGTGCTATATATAACTTCCTTGTAGTAGACATCGACACCTATCCTTCCCTTTGTTCAAGGTTTTGGCGGTTGATATTTTCGACATGCGCATACACTTAAATCGCATACAAAGCTATTGGCGCATGACAATCACCTCCCTAGAGGCAATAAAGACAACAGGTTCGTTTCAGAAAGCTTTTTCTGAAAAAACTGTTAAATTTGAATTACTTAATAAAAATGAAAGTACTGCTTTTGATTGTACAAAACACAGCAAAGAAAACAAGGTAATTTAATGGGGTTTTTAGGAAAACTTCAGTTTTTCTCCATTAAATTTTTGAGAAAAACCGGAGTCTAAAGTGTGGATGAAACATATTTGAACCAAGTTGATTTTAATCTTTTCTAACCGCCATCCAGTTACGCCAACCGCCGGTTTGACTAATGCTCTTGGCGCCTTCAATACCGTAAGGTTCACAGACAAACCCAACAACCTGCGTACCATTGATTAGTTCGACTTTACCCAATCCCAATGGCGATGGTATCAGCGCAAGGAAAGAACCCAAATGTTGCTTCGGCATCGCCCAAACTTCCACTTCGATACTAACGCCAGCCGCTTCGTTTTTGACCAAACCCGGTTTCAATATCGGTCTTTCGGACAACTCATAGAAATTATATTTTGGCGCGGTTTTCGTGGTCTGTAACAATTTCGCCCCACGTTCAATCAACTGCCCGTTTAGAGGGAAGCCGGTCAAATGCGCACCAACCACAGCCAGCGGAATAGCATGTGGATTCGCAAAAAACTCTGAATGCGTTGGCGTTACCGGCGTTTCTTTCGCGCCCGAAGTCGGTACAAAATGACCGTGTAATTTATCAGCAAGCTTCATAAGCAACCTGTCTGTTCCAGCAGGTGCAAACATCGTCAAACCGATTGGCAAGCCATCTTCTCTAAAACCTGTTGGCATTGCCAACGCGGCATAATCCAATAGGTTCATGAAGTTGGTATAGGTTCCCAATACCGAGTTCAGCTTGATCGGGTCGTTTTGCATTTGTTCGATTGAGTAGATAGTTGGCGTGGTGGGCGTCAACATACAATCAATGTCTTGCCACAACGATGCCGTTACTGCCTGTGCTTTCTGCAAGGCATAACTGCCCTTGTAGGCATCCGCGGCGCTGAGTTTTCTCGCACCTGCGATAATCGCCCCCACACTCGGATCCATGACACTTTCGTGTGTTTCCATAAAGGCTTCAATGGCAACGTAACGCTCGGCAACCCAAGCACCTTCATACAAAAGCTTGGCGGTATCCAGCCATGGTTGGAAGTCGATCTCTTTGACTTCATAGCCCTGTTTTTTCAGCTCGGCAATCGAGTCATAAAAATGCTTCTCTGCCTGTTCGTCTCCGGCAAAGCTGATGGTTTCCGAGCTTGGAATCCCCAGCACCGGACGAGCCCCCCAAGCCGGTGGCATCAAATCCATTTCCTTACGGCTGAACTCGTCTTCCGCATCGGCTTGTGCCGCCACTTCAAACACCTCATAGGCATCCTGAGAGTTCAACGCGAACACACTCACCACGTCTTGCGAACGCACGGCAGGCACAACGCCTTTGGTACTCAGCAACCCTTTGGATGGCTTCAAACCGATGAGGTTATTGAATGCCGCTGGTACTCGCCCTGAACCTGCTGTATCGGTTCCCAGTGAAAAACTACATAAATTCAATGCCACAGAAACCGCAGAACCGGAACTTGAACCACCGGAAATCATGTCAAAGTTGAAAGCGTTATGACAAACACCATAAGGGGAACGCGTGCCGACCAATCCAGTCGCGAACTGGTCCATATTTGCCTTACCGAGCGGAATGGCACCGGCATCCACCAAAAGTTGAACAACGGTCGCAGAAGCTTCCGGTACATAAGCATATTCAGGACAAGCCGCCGTTGTCGGAACACCCGCCAGGTCAATGTTGTCCTTGATGACGAACGGAATCCCCCACAAAGGCAGGCTACTCGGGTCACATGCCTCAAGCTTAGCCAGATAAGGTTCAAGCTCTTCATCGGATAACAGATGGATGAAAATATTGTGGTCTTCATAAGACTCCGCTTTTTCCACCAACAAAGTCATCAACTCTCTAGGAGAGAGTTCTCCATCCGCATAAGCCTGACGAAGGGAAGAAATTCTCAAATCGAAATTATGTTTGGTACTCATGCGTCTGCGACCTCCAAAATCATGATGGCTTGCCCGTTCTGAATCAAATCCCCTTCATTCACCAAAATTTCGGTGACAATTCCGTCACTTTCCGCTTCGACCGGAATTTCGATTTTCATAGTTTCCAGAATGGCGATGACATCACCTTCTGCAACCTTATCCCCCGGTTTGACAGTAATCTTCCATGCACTTCCGGTAATCGGTGACAATGCCGCTTCAAACCCTTCCGGGATTTCTATTGGCGTTTCACCCAGCACTTCTTCCTGTGCCGAAGTAGACTCAAAATTCGCCTGTCCGGTTTCTTCCCAACGCTGACGCTCGGCTTCAAATGCTGCCTGCTGTTTCGTTTGGAAAGTTTGGATGCTATCAGCTTCTTCTGCCAAAAATGCCTGATAGGCACTCAAAGACAACGTGGTCTCTTCGATGTCGATATCGTAACGCCCAAGCGGGAAGTCGTTTCTCGCTTGCGCCAATTCCTCTTCACTCACCGGATAGAACTGAATCTGGTCAAAGAAGTCCAACAACCAAGGCTTACCTTGTTGGAAGAATGGGGTGTTGAAATAAGCATTCCACATTTGAATGGTACGCCCAACAAACTGATAACCACCCGGGCCTTCCATGCCGTAAACACACATGTAAGCACCACCGATTCCGACAGCGTTCTCCGGCGTCCAAGTACGAGCCGGGTTGTATTTAGTGGTCACCAAGCGGTGACGCGGATCCAACGGTGTCGCCACTGGCGCCCCCAAGTAAACATCCCCCAAGCCCATGACCAAATACTTGGCGTCAAAGACAATACGCTTCACATCTTCAATGGAATCCAGTCCGTTGATACGACGGATGAACTCGATATTGCTCGGACACCATGGTGCATCCGGGCGCACCGTGGTCATGTATTTCTCGATGGCCAAACGCGTACTGGGGTCATCCCAAGACAAAGGCAGGCGAACGATACGACTTTTCACCGTCAAATCTTTTGCCGAGGAAATCTCGTCTTCCAGCCCTTTCAGTTTTTGAATCAACTCATTCTGCGAAATTTGTCTTGGGTTGTAGTGCACCTGCAAAGAGCGAATACCCGGGGTCAAATCACGCAAAAACTGCCAGGTTGGGTCTTCATCTGAACTTTGGTCTTTCAAAGTTTTCAACTTCTCGACCAATACCTGAATACGGAAACGCAATGCCAAATCCAACTCCATCGCACCGTACTCAATCAACAAATGGCTATCACCCGAGCGGCGATACTTCACACCGAACTCATGCTCGTCCGAGGAAATTTCCAGTGCCAAACAGGATTGTTCTGTTGGTGATGCAAGGAATTTGGTATCCGGCAATACCCAGTCAGATAAACCGACCAAGGCGGCTTCTTGCGCTTTAAGTTCTGCTTCTGCTGTCTCAATGGAAACGGGTCTGAAACGCACCTTGTCGCCCGGACGCAATTGCCCCATTTTCCATTGCTCTGCTTCGATAATGGTTGCCGGACAAACAAAGCCTCCCAAACTTGGACCGTCTTGCGCCAATATAACCGGCATATCACCCGTAAAGTCGATGGCACCAATAGCATAAGGGTTGTCATGGATGTTTGATGGGTGCAAGCCCGCCTCACCCCCATCTTTACGCGCCCACTTTGGTTTTGGCCCAATCAGACGAATCCCGGTGCGGCTGGAGTTGTAATGCACTTCCCAATCCATTGAGAAAAAGGTTTCGATATCTTCATCGGTAAAGAAATCCGGCGCGCCTTGAGGGCCGTAAATCACCGCGATTTCGGCTCGATTATTAAGTGTTGGAATCAATCCTTCCGGCAAATCGTTCAACACGGCATCGCTAATACCTTGGCTAGTTTGACTACTCTGACGCGTTAGACGTAACACATCCCCTGCACGCAGCAGTCGACCACCGTGTCCACCAAAACCGCCTAGCGAGAAAGTCGTTTTACTGCCCATGTAATCCGGCACATCAAAACCACCCAGCACCGCCAGATAAGCACGTTGTCCGACATCCTTGATGACTTTAGACTTAAGCTGCTGCCCCGCTTTGACAGGCACCGGCTTCCACATAGGAATCGGCTCTTTGTCCAAAGTCGGTTGAATATCGGCACCGGTGATACAGATCACGGTATCGCGATCAAACTTCAAACTGATGCCGGACACTGTCATCTCGATGGTTGCGGCGTCTTCAGGGTTGTTCAAACAACGGTTTGCCAAACGATGCGATAACGCATCCATCGGCCCGGAAGGAGGCACGCCTATATCCCAAAAACCAACACGCCCCGGATAACTCACTAACATGGAATGCGTGCCCGGATTGGTCACTTCCGCAGTAAAAGGTTCATGGGTAAAGCTGTTCAAAAATTGCGTATACAACCCTTCCGCTTTGATAAACGCTGGCGCTTCACTCAAAGCTTCCAGATAAAACACATTGGTTTCAAACCCGTGAATACTGGTCGATTTCAGTGCTTTGTTCAGGTTCTTAACCGCTTCGTCGCGGTCTTTACCGGTGACGATGATTTTTGCCAACATCGGGTCGTAGAAAGAACTGACTTCCTGCCCTTTGGAACACCAAGTGTCCACTCGACAATCTGTCGGCATTTGCCAGCCTGTCAACTTACCGGAACTTGGTTGGAAGTTTTTAAATGGGTCTTCGGCATAGACACGTACTTCAATCGCATGCCCGGTCGCAGGATTCACTTCCCCCCGACCTGGTAGATTTTGGTCAAACGCAACCTGCACCATCCACTCGACCAAATCGACATTTCTTACCGCTTCGGTGATACCGTGTTCCACCTGTAAGCGCGTGTTGACTTCCAAGAAATAATATTGCTGTGCGTCAGCGTCATAAACGTATTCCACCGTTCCGGCAGAACGGTAGCTGACCAACTCTCCCAAACGGACTGCATGGGCTTCCATCTCGGCAACCATATCACGGCTGATACCTACTGCAGGCGTTTCTTCCACCACCTTTTGGTTACGACGTTGCAAAGAACAATCACGTTCACCCAATGAAACGACCTTGCCTTTGCCGTCACCGAAAATCTGGATTTCGATATGACGTGCATTGACGACGAATTTTTCCAGGAAAATCCCAGCTTGCCCGAAAGAGTTTTGACTCAAACGCGCGACCTGTTCAAAAGCTTCCGACAACACCTGCGGCGTATCACATTTCTGCATACCGATACCACCGCCACCCGCAGTACTTTTCAACATCACCGGATAACCGATACGCTCAGCTTCACCCAAAGCCTCTTCTAACGAATCCAATAATCCCGACCCGGGTAATAATGGCACTTTGGCTTCAATCGCCAACTCACGGGCGGTGTGTTTCAGTCCGAAATCACGAATATGTTGAGGAGACGGCCCGATAAAACGAATGCCCATATGTTCACAGTCTTCGGCAAAGCTGGCATTCTCACTCAAGAAGCCATAGCCCGGATGAACAGCTTCCACGCCCAAAGCCTTGGCTCGCTCAAGAATCAAAGGCACATTCAAATAGGTTTCTGTTGCGGCATTACCCTTGAGGAAAATGACTTCATCGGCTTCTTTGACGTGCAAAGATGCGCGGTCGGCATCGGATGCCAACACCACGGAAGCGATATTCATTTTCTTCAAGGTGCGGATGATGCGAGTCGCAATGGCCCCGCGGTTTGCAATCAGCACTTTTTTAAACATGGGTTTTCCTTTTATCAGATCGTTCTGAAGGTTTTATTTCAACTAGGTCGTCCTAGATTTTCCGTTACAAATTTCAAGTTCGTTCAATATTGAAACCGCTCAACAACGCAATTGAGTCGCTGATGCCCCTTTAAGCCCAGATAATCATCTCGACCGGCGTCGGGTTATACCCATTACATGGGTTGTTCAATTGCGGACAGTTTGACACCAACACCAATACATCCATGTGCGCCTGCATCTCAACATAACGCCCCGGTGCGGAAATACCGTCATCAAAATCCAAATGCCCATCTGGAGAAACCGGAACGTTCATAAAGAAGTTGATATTGCTCGCCAAATCCCCTTTTGTCATTGGCTTGTCGGCATGACAATCACAAGTGTTCAATGCCATCAGGAACGAATCGCGGCAAGAGTGCATATGACGTTTTTCTATCGCATAACGCACGGTGTTACTCTCTGCCGAGCAAGCCCCGCCGATGGTGTCGTGACGCCCGCAAGTGTCGTCAACAATCGTCAACATCGGATTTAGCATATTGGACTGCAACACACTGCCTGTGGTCAGGTAGATATTGCCCTGCTCACGAATGGTGTCTGCCGCCGAATAACGTTCGGAGTGGTCTTTGGCGTTGTAGAACAAAGTATCGACCGCTTGGTTACCTTCCAAGTCGACAATACGGAAATATTGACCAGCTTTGACTTCATGCATCCAAGGCTTGCCTGCTTCCACCACTTCACGGTAAACAATACGGTTATCGTCAAAAGTTTCTGTTTGCATCTTAGCCATTTGGATTTTCTCCATAGTAAATCTTGGTGTTGTAGTAAGCACGTTCGTTTTCCGCTCTATGCAATCTGCAAGGGTCATCTTGTCCAACAGGCATGGCTTTGAACACACTTAATTCAATCGGTTTCGGGTCATATTTCGGGTTAGGGTCTAGCGGGTGCTGCGCCGTCGCAATGCTGACGATACAGTCCATCTCAAAACGTAAATCAACGCAATCGCCCGCTTTAGAGTTGCCTTCAACAAAGGTCATGGCACCCGAATCTTCAACACGCACTTTGCTGAACCAGTTGATGTTCGGCATGATATCGCTGACACCCAAGCCCCATTTTTCCAACTCGTTAATCAAGCTGTCGAAACCGTTTTTGTAGTAGTCGTTATGTGCCTTTTGGTAACTTTTCGCGCCGTATTTTTTTTCAACGATACGAGCATTTGAAATACCACCGATGGTGTCATGCCAACCGCAGGTATCGCCAATAATGGAACACATCACCCGCCCCATATCACTGAAACACATATTCGGCGTTGTCAGGAAAGCGGTCTTTTGCGCTTTCAGGGTATCCGGCATGTTGTAGCGTTCGTTTTTCACTTCAATATTGTTGATCAACATGGAGGCGTTGGCACCACCTTGAACATCGGTGATTCTCAAAACGGTTCCACGGCGAATCACGCCCGACCAGTGTGCGCCGCCAGGTAGATTTTCACGCCAGATCAAATCCCCCAACCTGGCAGATTTTGGTGTGGTTTTCGCGTTGTTTTCAGTCATCCGACTTCTCCTGTTTTGCGTCTTTCCCCCTTGTAAAAATGGGTGGCAAAGCTGAATGGGTTAAATAAAGGTTTCCGGTTTTCACGCCGCGATTCGATAGCATTTCATCGCTGATACGTTTCAAGTCCTGTGCAGGGCCTTGCATCAAGTTCACTTCTAGCGTGTGCTGATCCATCAACTGAACCTGTGTTGAGGAAATGATTTCCGCAACATACTGATGCTTAAGTTGATTCAATTTCTGCTGCAAGCCGGGAATAGAATGGTCGAACACCAAGGTCAAGGTGCCTGCCATAACTTCATTGGTGAAGTTTTGGCGATAGGAAGCCACTTCCTTTTGAATCATTTCCGCCAATAAAGCGGAACGATTGTTAAAACCACGATCGACGACCAGTTTGTCTAAATCTTCCAACACCTTCGCTGGTAACGAGGCACTGGTTCTTACGAGATGAGTGGGTTGTTGTGCCATATTAATAAATATCCGGTACTTCTGCGTTAACGGGAACCATGCGCACCATACTGAGCTTGTCTTCCATAGACTCCTCTTCTTCCGTTTCCGGAGGGTGCACAAGGCTTTCTAAATAGGCCTTGGTGGCCAAAAACTCTTCAGTCAAAAGCGTGTCATCCGCTCTTGGTCTAGGCAGTGGTACTTTGACTACTTCTTTTACTCTACCAGGATTGGCATCCAGCACCAAAATGCGGTCTGCCAGATAAATCGCCTCATCCAAATCATGGGTGATAAAGAAAATCGTGATGTCGATATTGCGCCAGATTTCCAATAGGTACTGTTGCATTTTCAAACGGTTTTTTGGGTCAAGTGCCGCAAAAGGCTCATCCATCAACAGGATTTTCGGCTGATTCGCCAAGGCGCGGATAATCGCCACACGTTGCTTCATCCCACCTGAAAGCTGGTGAGGGTAAGCATCGACGAATTTGGAAAGCCCAACCAAGTCAATCCACTGTAGCGCTTCCGCTTCGGCTGTATTTCTCGCCATACCGGCTTGGGTCAGACCAAACATTACGTTTTGTTTGACCGACATCCAAGGGAACAAAGAATAGCTTTGAAACACCATACCGCGATCCGGGCCAGGTTCAGTCACCTCTTTGCCTTCTACCAGAATGTGGCCACTTTCTTTCTGCTCCAAACCGGCAACCAGTCTTGCCAAAGTCGATTTACCACAACCTGAAGGCCCCACCACGCAGATAAACTCGCGTTTGTGAGTGGTGAAATCAATGCCGTTCAAGACTTTGTTGACCTTGCCTTTGTGTTCAAAGGATTTATGAAGTTGCTTGATTTCCAGCGCAACAGGGCGAATCTCAATGCGGTCGTTACGTGCTGCAATCTCCGGTGTAACCCATTTGTCCAGTGGATGTGCGTTTTCAATATTCATAGTCGTTTCAGTCATATTTCTCTCCGCTTACCCTGCATTGTGCCAAGGGAACATACGTTTCCCCAGTTTCGCCAGAATCATGTCGGTGACGATTCCCAAAATCCCGATCATCAAAATCGCAGCGAATACATTGTCGAAGTTTTTATAGCGTGCTTGCTGGGTAATAAACCAAGTAATCCCCGAGCTGGTTCCAATCAGTTCCGCAACGATCAGATAGGTCCACGCCCAGCCCAACAAAATACGCATATCACGGAACAAGTCTGGCAGAACGCCTGGCAAAATCACTCTGCGGATCAAGGACTTGCCTTTACAACCCAGTGTCAACGCTGCCTCTACCAAAGCCATGTTCAACTTACGGGTAGTGGTGGCGACAATCAGCACCATTTGGAAAAAGGTTCCGATAAAGATAATGGCGATTTTCGGCGCATCGTAAATCCCTAGGATTGCAACCGCCAATGCGCCAAATGCGGGTGCGGGTAAGTAGCGGAAAAACTCAGTAAAGGGTTCAATTATTCTAGATGCCGAGTCGTAGGTACCCGCTAGAATGCCGAGCGGTACGCCAAAGACCATTGACCAGAAAAAGCCCCAAAAGATAATTTGAACAGAGTGCCAAAGGCTTTGGTGTAACCAAGGCTCATTGAAGCGTTTCGGTGGTGTGGTAAATGCGGTATACATCGCCAAGGCAACTTCATGTGGTGCTGGCAAGTAAACCGGGTTGGCAGGAATGCCCTGTGGAATATTGGCGGGATTTTCACCTTTGATTGCTAAGCGCTTGTCAACTTCGCGCTCGAAAATCTCTTTTTTAACCAGAGTGCCTTCACGGAAATAACTCACGTTACCCGGGTCAGTCACTTTAATGTCAGGATGCCAAAGAAACGGAACATAACTGACTAAACTCCAAAGCAAAAGTGGAATCGCAAAACTGGCGATAGTGAGCCAAATTTTTGATGCTTTATCCAGTTCTACTCGCGGAGTCGTCCAAGATTTTGGAAATATTGCCATAGTGCTCTCTCTTGGTTACGTTAATATTTTTATTACGTTTTATTAATTTCGTAATAAGCAATCGACATACCAATAATAAAAGACAATAAATATCAATTATTTATATAGAAAACACACCCTCAAGCTCTCTTCGTATAAACGCATTACGCACCAATAACGAACAACAAATAACCAAAATAAGAAATTCAAAACTTTGATTAAGCTTCATAAAAAACTCTGTTTAGAGAATCCTTAACTAATAAGTTATATTTATCCTGCATAAAATGGATTTATTCTCATTTGGAGGGAATATGAACACTCAAGATTTGCATTTAGAAAATTTCAACCGCCTAGAATACTTCCCAGCATCGATATTCGGTATGGTGATGGGCATGGCGGGGCTTGTCATTAGCTTCTTTGTGGCGTCCCACTTCTTTAAGCCAATCCTGATTTTGGCTCAAGGCGGCTTGATATTTGTTACGGCTTTATTTGCTTTCTTATTTGCTGTTTATGTATGTAAGACTTTAAGGTTTAGAGCTGCATTCTTAAGTGAAATGCAACACCCAATCAAGATGAATTTCGGCCCAACCATCAGCATTGGCCTCTTACTGTTGAGCATTGCTTATTTGCAGTTTGGTTATAAAGAAGTGTCTTTCTACTTATGGGCCATTGGCTCGTTTCTTCAGTTATTACTGACGCTATGGGTACTAAACCACTGGTTTTTCCATAACCACTTTGAAATACACCATTCCAACCCAGCTTGGTTTATTCCTATCGTCGGTAACATCATCGTACCCATTGCAGGTGTTGAGCACGCCAACCCATTGATTAGTTGGTTTTTCTTTTCTATTGGAATCGTATTTTGGCCGGTGCTGAAGTCTATTCTGGTTTATAGAATCATTTTTCACCCACCGATTATGGATAGATTGATTCCCACCTTGTTCATATTTATCGCCCCGCCCGCTGTCGGTTTTATTTCCTATGTAAAACTCTCTGGTAGCATCGATGGATTCGCTTATGTGCTCTACTTCTTCGCCTTGTTTTTTACTTTGTTTTTGGCGAGCACGCTTAAGCATTTTAAAAAATTGGATTTTGCGATTTCCTGGTGGGCTTATACCTTTCCGTTAGCCGCAATTTCTATTGCTTCTTTTACCATGGCAAAACACACGAATGAGATCTTCTTTGCGAATATCGGCTTTGCGATACAGGCGGTATTGTTCGTGCTGGTGTTGATTTTTGCCTACCGAACCTTAAAGGCAGCTTTAAACAAAAAAATCTGCGACCCATCACACTGAAAATACTAGAAAGTTGTGGGTAGAAGATTTTGGGTAGAAGATTTATTAAGCCGGTATTAACTACTGTTTGGTTCGAAAAGTAAACATAAACTCAATGAGCTGTTCAACAGCGGTTACCGTTAAACCATTATAAAGGGAGGCTCGAACACCGCCCAAAGAACGATGCCCACCCAGCCCTGAGAACCCAGCCTGTGCAGCTTCTTGTAAAAAGCGCTGTTCCAGTTCTGGGGTCATCAGGTTAAAGGTCGCATTCATATAAGAGCGGTCTTCTTGGCGAGACCAGCCTTGATAAAACCCTTGGCTGTCATCAATCGCCTGATAAAGCAGTTCTGCTTTTCGGCGGTTGATGTTTTCCATGTTTTCTAAACCACCGACAACATCCTTAATCCAACGCGTGACCAACAGGGTTACGTAAATGGCAAAAACCGGCGGCGTGTTGTAGTTGGAGTGAGTCGCCACATGATTACGATAATCCAAAAACGACGGTAAATTCGGTTGTTCTTGCGCGCTGTCCAACAGTGATTTTTTGATTAATACCACTGTCACGCCTGCTGGGCCAATGTTCTTCTGAGCGTGCGCATAGATGATAGAGAAACGGTCGGCATCAATCGGTCGTGATAAAAAATCAGATGACATATCACATACACGAGGCACCGAGTCATGCCCCAATATACGATGAAACTGTAACCCCTCAACCGTTTCATTGGAGGCATAGTGCAAATAGGCCGCTTGCTCCGAAAACGACAACTCGTTGTCATCCGGCAATCGTTTGTAGCCATCCGCTTGCCCAGACCATAGGGTTTTGATCTTGCCTTCCTTTTCCGCCTCGACAATCGCTTTTTTACCCCAGTAGCCTGTTTGCAAATACTCGGCCTCCAAGCCGGTGTTTCTGAGTAGCGTGATGGGAATCATCGAAAACTGTTGGGTGGCACCGCCTTGCAGGAACAGCACATGGAACTCTTCACCAATGCCAAGCAGTTGACGAATATTGGTCTCGGCTTCTTCCAATACCGAACTGAACCAATCTGATCGGTGGCTCATACCCAGTACCGACATGCCGGTTTCCGGCAATGCCAAAATGGATTCTTGAACTTGATTGAGAACGGTCTCCGGCAATGCGCCAGGACCTGCTGAAAAGTTGAGTTCGTTTAAGTTTTTCATTTTGATTCGTCTGTTTCGGCGGAGTTAGCTATTATTTTCATCAGATGGAAAGGCTTTGATTTTATGCTCGACCATTGTATTGAAGGCATCTTTGATTTTCTGAATGGGTTGCAACTTGTATGCAAACTTATCGACAGGATCCATACCATGCACCACCATCACGTGGTCGATTTCAAAAATCAGCAATTGACCGTCTTTGGTTTCTGCACAGTCAATGCCTAAGTAATCCATTTTGGTTTTTTCGTAAATCGATTTTAAGGCATCGCCGTGACGTTCGATAAACTCATCGAAGTGCATCATGCTATAGGCTTCGTCTTGTCGCTTGATTTCTGCCTCTTCGTCGAGCATACCAGCATTCACATAATGAATCATCCAGTGCTTGGAAGTTGCCTTGTGACAAATATAGGCGTTACCTTCGACCAACACAATACGGAATTTCTTGAAGTCGCCCTGTTCGTCACTGTAATCAATAAAGTTACAAAGAAAATACTCGTCATTCTCAACCTTATCTAGGTATTGCGCCAAAGCCTGTAGCGACTCTATTTTTTCAAGGTCACGTCCGGCATGAGAATCACGCGGTCTCAGTAGAATTGGGAAACGAACACCTTCATACTTTGCGGACAGCTCGGATTCTCCTGTTACCAACTCAGTCAATGCGTTTCTTTTCAGTAGAAACGTCATTGGGGCCTCAATGCCCGGTACAGGATTCAGCAGACTGCTCGCGCAAGTCCTGTCGGTAACGCCGATATACTCAGGCGCATTAATGACGGGGACTTGCCAGTGTTTCAAGGTTTCGGAAAGCGCTTCCAACATAGATTGATGCTGTGCCGATTCGCAGACGCCAACCATCGCAATATCATGCTCAGGAATCGGATCAATAAACCATGGCGCTTCATCGTTCAGGTAATAAAAAATCAACTCGACTTCTTCGCCTTCCATCAGGCAGTCAAGCGGTGTGTTCTCAGCTATATCGCCCGGTGCCATCAGCAATAAAAGTCGATATTTAGCCTTTCCGGTTACAGAGGGTACGACATAGGTTCTTTTTAACAATAAAGCCTGCTTTTGCAGTTCAAGCCCAACTTTAGGATCACCCAGAATTTGCATCACCATCGAAAGATTCATCAACAGCTCAGGGTTCGCTGAATCTTCTTCCAGCTGCTGAAATATGCTTTGCGCAATAGGCATTAAGTCTTGATCGTCCAAACTCAGACGTAAAAATGGTGCCAGTCCAAGAAACCTACTCGTTGGAGTAAGATTATTTGAAATATTGTTCATTCTTATCCTTTTACCAAATCCCTGGCGATTATTCATCCTGTAAGAAATTATCTTTTTAGTATATCAGTCATGTACGCTGGTGCAGAATACCATTTCAGCTTTAATATAATATGAATACATCTTTAATACCCCTCATTTTTATAATGAATAATATATGAAACCGTATATCACATCGTTGACTTGATTCTAAAAAAGTTTGACAATCAAAAACTTAGAAACGACGGCTACCGCACTCGAAGTACGGTGAAGTTTATATAGCAACCGTTTCTAACAAATCGCTTTATGTTTTCAACTCCGCGGCAACAGGAGGTCGGCCGGCGAGGTAGGTCATTCTTTATTCAATTTCAAAGCAATAAAAGAGAGATTACTAAAATGAAAACAACACTCAAAACATTACTTCTTTCACTTGCGCTCATGACATCATTTTCCTTAGCCCATGCTGATGATGACGAAGACTTTGCCGGCATGATGCCTGGACAAGGCTACGGCATGATGGGTGGCTATGGTTCAGGTATGGGCGGCATGCGCGGCCAAGGTATGGGTTATGGTGGCATGATGCCTGGTTATGGTATGGGAATGGGCATGCGCGGTCAAGGCATGGGGATCATTCAGCTCAGTGATGAGCAAATGAAGAAGATGCAACAAGTTCGAGCCAATGCCATGAAAGACATGCAACCCATTATGCGCAAAATGTGGAAAGCCCGCGCTGCCCTATGGAAAGCAATGCGTACTGATAAACGCGACCATAAAGCTATCGGTAAAGCATATGATGCAATGGCATCCGTCAAAAAAGAAGCCTTTATGCAACGTTTAAAAATGCAGGAAGAAATGCGCAAAGTGCTGACAAAAGAACAGAGAGAAGAGCTAAAAGATGCTTATGAAAGCATGATGATGGGCAATTAAGACCCGCTTTTTAGACAGCTCAAACCTCGCCAAGCGCTTGGCGAGGTTCAATAACCCAAAACACCTACTTAAAGAAATTCTCAGTACCGCCTGTGTGCAACAGGTTCCCCAATTTTTGTTCATTTTGCGTGATGTCCGCTAGTGTGTAATTATCCAAAGTTGATAAAAACGCTTCCATAGCTGCATGCAGTGCCGGCTTAAGCATGCAGACTTCTTTAATGCAACAAACCGGTTCATCACAATTAACTGGATTCAATGTCGTCTCCAAACGACGAACCACCTGCCCTACCGAAATTGTAGAAGGTGCGCGACACAAAAAGATACCGCCCCCTTTTCCTTTTACGGTGCTGATAAACTCTTCCTGACCTAATCGGTGAACAACCTTTATCAAATGGTTTTTCGGAATACCAAACTTATCTGCAATGGTTTGAATCTGAATTTTTTCCGTTCGATCTTCTTGGATAGCCAAGTACATCAATACCCGCAAAGCATAATCTGTATATTTCGTTAACTGCATAAAATGTATTTTATATATACCTTATAGACTTCTTTTTCATTTCCATATAACATGTATTTAATGCGCATTTTATATAAGGAGTCGCAATATGTCACAACCTGAATTGGATTATAACCAAAAAAGACAGGCCAGAACGCCACATAACATTTTCAATTTAAACGTAATTCTCGTCCATCTATTTGCAGTAGTCATTTTATTTGAATTGAATTTAATACATTGGTTTTGGGTGATTCCCGTCATATCACTCAGCATCATGCTATTGCAGTACTTCTACTGGAAATCTCTACTGGCAAAACTTAAATTCGACCTAGCTTCTCACTGGTATGTTGCTGCCAATTGGTCACTGGCAGTTCGCCATAACCGAATCGTATTCATTGCTTACTTGGTTTGCGGCTCAATATTCTTAATCGGTTACACCATCTCCAATAGCATGACTTCCGATCCCAACATGAGCAATATCGAGATGATGATTTTCCTATACCTTTCAAGCAACCTCATGCTACTGACTTTAGTCATCACTTTCGTACTGAGCAGTGGTGCTATCTGGCATACAAATAAAGGGGAAATCACTCGCGTTCTAGAAAAAATAAAAGCAGGTCTTGAACCATCTAACAGTATTTAACGACCATGAGTGGAAATATATATTTTTGAAATTTCAACGACAGGATTGCTCTGCAACCAAAAATTTTAGGCAATAAAAAAGCCAGACTTCATTCACTCGTAAGTGTTTGAAATATCTGGCTTTAGAATGTGGCTCCCGATGCTGGACTCGAACCAGCGACTACGGATCAACAGCCAATTATTTTTAACAATATCAATAGCTTAACGACACTTTTACCCATTTTACTCAATCCTTCACAACATAACTCTACTTTACTCTTCCACTCTAGTGCATCTTAAAATGATGACATAAATTCAATATCATATATAATATGACTATTAAGATTAAGGAACATTCATGCGAATTGTCTGTGATACAAATGTCTGGCTCAGTGCCTTAACCTCTAATCAAGGAGCTTCTCATCTATTGATTAGGTGGCTATTTGAACAAGAACATGGTATCCATTTCGCATCCATTCCTTTTATTTTGGAGTTAGAAGATGTGCTTTTGAGGCCAAAAAACCTGTCACGAATGCCGCACTTCTCAACGGAAGAATTGAAAAGATTTATTGATGATATTTGTCATATATCAAATCATCAGGAAATACATTTTCTCTGGCGCCCACAAATTAAAGACCCAAAAGATGATATGGTTCTTGAATTAGTTGTTAACGCTCAGGCAGATTATTTGATTACATTTAACACAAAAGACTTTAAGCCCGTAGTCGATAAGTTTAATTTTCAACTCTGCACACCAAAAGAATTTTTACAGTTACAAGGAGTTATTTCATGAATTATGCACTTAGAATTCCTGACTACTACAAGCAAGAGATTGAAGCATTGAAAGGTGACACGTCTATCAATCAGTTCATTGTAAATGCCATTGCAGAAAAAATTTCTGCACTTAAGACTGAGGACTATCTTAAACAAAGAGCTGAACGTGGTAGCAGAGAGCATGCTATATCTATGTTAAATAGAGTCGCTGATGCGCCCGCTGACAAAAAGGATCGCCTATAATAGGTTCTTTAAGGGCAATAAAAAAGCCAGACTTCATTCACTCGTAAGTGTTTGAAATATCTGGCTTTAGAATGTGGCTCCCGATGCTGGACTCGAACCAGCGACATACGGATTAACAGTCCGGTGTTCTACCAACTGAACTAATCGGGAAGAGTAATTCGTTCGATGGAGCGTATTATAGAGAAAATATCGTTCTCTGCAACCCCTTTTTAATAAAAAAATCACATTTAGTGAAACTCGCAAAAGTCCTAAAAATTCAGGGCTGGTAACAGAACTTAAAAGTGAATTTATAAAATACTATGTAAGGCTATAAACCTGATTACGTCCATTCTGTTTTGCTTGGTACATTGCAGAATCTGCTCGCTTAATCAGCGACTCAAGATCGTCTCCTTCTTTAACTTGCGAGACACCAAAACTGGCCGTCACATCTGGTCTGCTGTCGGAGTGAAATTCAGCAATGCGTGCTCTTAGGGTTTCTGCAACTTTCATGGCTTGTTCAAGGTCGCTATCACAAACGATCAACACAAACTCTTCTCCCCCCCAGCGTGCAAATACATCGGAGTGACGGGAATGTAAATCAACGATTTCGGCAATCTGCTTCAAGACAATATCCCCTACTTCGTGACCGTAGATGTCGTTGACTTGTTTGAAATGGTCAATATCAAAAAAGATAACGCAAAAAGTGGTGCCATCTTTTTTAAATTGTTCCATAAGTTGAGCCATACGCATATTGAGTGTATAGCGATTATAGACTCCAGTCAGAGCGTCATGCTCTGCTTGATGCTTTAAGGCTTTTTCCTTGAGTACCTGCTCTGTGACAACCCTGGAACTTGATACGAATGCGGAAATTTCTCCTTCATCATCGCACACAGGGGTAATGGTTTTATCTTCATAATAAACACTACCATCGGCACGCTGATTGATAAAGATATCACGGAAACTTTTTCCAGATAGAAGCGTTCTCCACAAACAGGTGTAGAAGTCTAACGATTGTTGACCTGAGCTAAGGATTTTCGGGCTTTGCCCCAAAACATCTTTTTCTTCATATCCGGTTACTTGCGTAAAGGCTTTGTTGACGTAGGTGATTTTACCTGACAAATCGGTCACCATAATCAAGTCTTCTATTTGGGAAATCAACTGTGTCCACAATTGATTCATAAGCGCCTGTTCACGTTGTTGCGAAATATCCATGCAAGTAGCGATCATCTTTTGGTTACGCATCACACCATTCATACGAAAATAACGTTTTGAAAGTGCTTGTTTTTCACAGGTAACATCGCACTCGAAATCTTGAACCATGTGATTTTCATGAACCAAGACTACAAAAGGCACCAGCATTTTTCTTAGCCCCGGTAACTCGTCACTATTGAGTTGCCCTATACTTTCAACGTGAAATAAATCCAAAAACACTTTATTGGCGTAGGTAAATGTATAGTCATCGGACATCTCAAAAATGCCGACTGGTGATTCATCCATTAATTGACGATAACGCTGCTCAAGATTGATCAGTAGTTTCTCATGCTTAAGTTGCTCACCAATGTCTCGCGCAACATTCAACACAACTTCACTGCCTTCCATCTCAAACAAGGAAGCACTAACCTCTACAGGCAAGTGTTTTCCTGTTTTCATCATATGTTCTGCACGGAAAACTTTGTTGGGAACATACCTCAAATCGGCAATTAGATCCTTCACACTGCGCTTATACTCTGGAGTATTCAACTGCACAATATTCAATTGTTTAAAAGCCTGCTCGTCATAGCCACGCTTTTTCCAGGCTTGTTGATTTGCATAGATAAACTGACCCTTTGCATCATAAACATAGACACTATCAGAAACCTTATCTAGTATTTTAGAACGCAGCTCATACTCTGATATCCACTTAGAAACACGTAACGCCAAAGCCCAAATAAAAATAGCGACTAGTACCAACAGCATAAAAAAGCTGGTGAGCAACTCCATTGCCACCGTACTAGGCACTTGGTTTAAAAGCGATGGCAGCTTTGAAGAGATGAGATAAAGCTTTTGATCTGGCGTGACATAAAGCGGTTCGGCTCTAAAGTCGTTGCCATAGAAGTTCTTTGTCAAGTCAACGGTTTTGCCATCATGCTGCAAAACCGGCAAAACATTAGCGGGTAACCCCAAATTTTCATGCCAGCTTTCTTGTGGCGTTTTGCCTATCAGTATATGTCCACGCTGATCTGTGACAAAAAAGTCCATTTCCCCTGCATTACGTAAAGACTCAATAAAGTGAGCCAGGTTGATGTTTAACATTACGTAACCGACAAAACGTTTATCCAGATATATTTTTTGCCCAATACGAATGGTCGGCTCATAAGGCTCAACCACTTTGTTGTGCTCAATATTGAGGTCAAAGTTGGAGAAATAAAAGGCCTTGCCCTTGAGCTTTAAAACTGCCTGATGGTAATAGCGCTGCGACTTATCCTGCAAGGCCTTTCGAGGCACAATCACTAACTTGCCGGTTGTGAATTTGCGATCAATACGAACCAACTCCATTCCATTTGGAGAAAGTAACCGAAGCTGAGAGGCATTTTTGAATGAAATGATTTTTGACAGTAGCGCCTTTTCAAGAAAAGTACGATCTGTTTTGTCGGGCGCCTTGAAAAAATGCTGCACAACCGGAGACAACTCTACAGAATCAACTAGGTCTTTGCCTTGATTGAGTGTGACGTCAAAATTTTTAATAAACAACCGGGAAACGAAAAAAGATTCGTTGTAGAAGTCATTAATGACAAATTGATGGAGGAATCTTAAACTAGCGGTGCCGAAGCCGATTAAAATAACCAAAAACAGGAGAGAAAAAAGCCAAAACACTTTTTTCTGGGTAGAGCTTCGATAACCACGCGCCATTTTGTTTTTTTTATAATTCTACGCAATAAAACTCGAAACATAGCAGCACAAAAAAATAAAGAAAAAACCTAGCAATAACAAGGTATTTAAAATTTATCAAGCTTCTGCGTAGTACAGCTATTTTGATGATTGACACCTAAGAAGCGATAAAAGTCTTCTACAGGTAGTGGTCGAGAACAAATGTACCCTTGAAAAGTATCGCAACCAATCGCTTCCAAGTACTTCACTTGGGTTTCGGTTTCGACCCCCTCGGCAACCACGCCCATCTTCAAACTTTTCGCCATTCTTACAATGGTTTCAAGAAAAACGGCTCCCTGCTCTGTATCATAGTCATCGACAAAACTCTTATCGATTTTAAGAAAATCTATAGGGAATTTCTTTAGGTAAGATAACGACGAGAAGCCCGTTCCAAAATCATCCAATGAGATTGTAACGCCCAAATCGCGCATGCTTTGCAGGATATGTAAGTTGCTCTTGTTTTGCTCGAAAAACAGGTATTCCGTTATTTCCAAATCGATAAATTTAGGGTCTACCGGAATTTTTGCCAAAAGAGCTTTAAAATCCGCGTCGAAATCACCAGATAAAAACTGTCTAGCGGCAACATTGATGGACATCCTGATTTTAATACCTTTTTGTTGCCACTCATGCAACTGGTTTAATGCCGCTTCTAGTATCCACTTCCCTAAATCCATAATGAAACCGTTTTCTTCCGCTAGCGAAATAAAATCGCTTGGTGGCACGAGAGTTCCGTCTGGCTTGATCCAACGAATCAAGGCTTCCGCACCAATGATCTCTTTGGAAATCAAATCGACTTTAGGTTGATAGAACAACTGGTACTCGTCATTATCCAATGCAAGCTGCATTTCCTTTTCCAGCTTGATGGTTTTCTGCACCTGTTGATTAAGCTGCTCCGTATAGAAAAAGTACTGTGAACGCCCGTTTTTCTTGGCCTCATACATGGCAATATCAGAGCACTGCATCAAGCCGACGAAATCTTTGCCATCTTGCGGATAAAAAGCCACTCCAACACTACTCGAAATACTGATAGGATGATTGTGGATATGAAACGGTTCGCTCAAATCACGTTGAATGGTTTCAATAGTGGCAATAATTTCCGAGACATTGCTATAGCGGTGCAATAACAAAATAAACTCGTCGCCCCCAACTCGAGCAACAAACTCGTTCCGATGAACGGTTCTCTTCAACAACTTACCGACCTGCTTGAGCAACTCATCACCAATATGATGACCCAAAGAATCATTAACAGATTTAAACAAATCCAAATCCAGGAATAAAAACGCAAATTGGCGCTCCTTTGTTTTGGATTCTTCAATAATTTTCTCTAGTCTTTCATGCAACGCATTGCGGTTTGCAAGCCCCGTTAACGAATCTTTGCGGGCAAGTTTATATAAATGCTTTTGCTCCTGTGCCAACCGGGCAAACGTCTGTTCCATAATGCCACGAATCGTATCCAGCTCTTTTAACTTGAACGGTTTGGGAGCGCCCTCCCCTGTCAGCAAGTAGTTTTTAAGCTTTTCCAACGGCTGAGACACATAAACGCTGAACAGCCCCCACACCAGGAAAACCAATATCGATGGCAGAAACACCAAGTAAACCAGGAAATTAGCTTTGTTGTAATTTAAATAGGTTTTAACTTCCCCCTTATCCACTACAAAGACCAATCTCAAACGGTGAAGCTCCCCATTTCGATAATAGCGAATCACGCCTTCAAAACTCCCAGCTTGTCTCATCACTTCATAAGGTGTTTGCTCATGGGCACGAAAAAATTGATTCTCTTTAGGCACCTGAAGAAACGCGGGATCGGTTGTAAGCAGTAATCGGGAGCCATCCAACACCATGATTGCCGAGATAAAATCGTTGTTGGCGGCCGTACGATCCAAAATCGCACGGTGTGCTTTAATATCTTCTTGCTTGTGTAGGTTCTTGGAAAGGATATACCCGATCTCAGACATATCTTCCCGCAGATTACTCAGTATCGCTGAAGCAGTTTGCTCTCTTTGGTCTGCATAATAGTCAGAAAAGATGACGTATAGAACCGTCAACAGAAACAGAACAATAAAAACGACAAATTGCTTGATATTGAACTGCATTACAGCAAAAACCTCGTATCAAACTTGCTTTGCGTTAAACGTTGGCGCAACTTTTCGGGTAAAGCGTCATTAATCCAAACAATGTCGTGCAAAGAATTTAAAAAGTCTTGATAACTCACTCCCAGCATATAAGGCTTCACAGTTTGATAAAACTCTTCAGGGTTCGCCTTAAGCGCAGCAACCGCCTTGGCAACCAGCCCCTTTAAAGCCACAAGCTGCTCTTTGTGAGCCTGTAAAACATCTTGAGTAGTAAATAAGGCATCCACCACCAACAAATCCAACCCATCTCGAGTAGAGGCCACTTCATGAAAACCTTTTTCTTCCAGACCTACATTGTAGGGCGTGTAGGTGACAATAATCGTCGGCCCTTTCACCTTCTGCATGTTTAATGATGAAATAATTGCCTGATCATGATTAATAAGATGAACTCTGTCCCTACTGATTTGATATTTTTCCATGAAATCATGTAGCAAAACTCGGTTAACCGAATCCATTTCAAGATAAACATCAATTATTTGCTTGGTGTTCTTTAGCTCATCAATGGAAACATTACTGAGAATCAGGTCGCCGCCATTGGAACGATCAAACATCATGACGGGTTTTAATGTCGGCTTGTGAGAAGACATGACATTATATTCATACTGCGTGCCGACATAGGCATCTGCATTGCCCGCTTGATAGAGATACATGTTTTCGCTGAGCGATACAACATGGAGCAGTTGAATCTTAAGAGGATCAAGCCAGCCTTTGGCCTTAGCATAAAAAAGCGGAGAGTAGCCCACCCAAGTCGTTGCCGATATTTTCAGCTTATCTTGCGGGCTGGAACAGGAAGCTAGCAGTAAAACAACCCATAACAATATCCATTTGCGAATCATTCCGACCTCGTTTATCCTTAATCCAGACCGTAATAGGCAAACATATGTGTTGTTTAACCCTACTCTTTTTATGAATATTATCATAAAGTCAAATTGGGGTTGAAGCCATCATCACCATAAGCAGATATAGTTGATGGTGTTTACCATTAGACAGCTAAAATAAGACAACCGCTTTCAAAATAATTTCCAACATTCCGGGCATAACATGACGACTTTGGTCTGGCTACAACGAGAATTCAGATTAGACTATTTCCCCGCGTTGAATGAAGCGCTGAATAACAATGACGATATCATTCTCGCTTATTTTCATGACCCTGAAAAAAGTATTGGTGCGGCCAACCGTGTGTGGCTGGCACATGCCTTGGAAACCCTTGCAACCGATGCCGCCAAACGAAATGGTAAGCTCTGGATGGTTTCCGGTCACTTTGCAGATACCTTTCCAAAACTACTGAAAGACGAATCTATTAATCAAGTCTACTACACCTTTCAGGTTGGAGAACCTTTCGCCAATATGCAGCAACAGGCACTGGAGGCCTGTAAAACATTGCATATACGTTTGAAACCTTTTTTTTCCGAATTCTGGCTAAAACCGACAGATTTCTCAAATCAACAAAACCGTCCCTATCTGGTTTTTACCCCCTTTTACAACGGACTGCTAAAACAACAAAATCATATCCAGCCTTTGGCAAGGCTAGCGAAAGCAACGCTGACGCAAACCGCGTCAAAAGCCTGTCCTGCGCACTACCAGACCTTACCTGATGACTTGCGCCAACTTAAACAACAACCCTGGGCGCAAAAAATCATGGCAGCCAGACAAGTCGGTGAGACCCCAACCTGGCAGATTTTGTCGGATTTCATCACGGAAAAATTGCAGGACTACTCTAACGATAGAGACTTCCCCGCATACCATGCCACCTCAAACCTTTCGACGGCTCTTCATTTCGGCCACATTCCGACAAGGCAACTTTACTTTGAATTACAAGCACTGATACAGTCGGATGCCAATATCGCACCGGCTGCGCGGGCTTGGCTACGCCAACTCGCTTGGCGAGAGTTTGCCAGACATTTGCTGTATTGGTTTCCGCAAACACAGACAGCCCCTTTCCAAGAAAAGTACCTGCAAATGCGGTGGCGTGATGAAACTGATCACGACAGTAAAATTCTCATTGAAAAATGGCAGAGTGGCTTGACGGGCATTCCCATTATCGATGCCGGCATGAGGGAACTTTGGGCAACCGGCATCATGCACAATCGTGTGCGCATGCTCGTGGCTTCTTTTCTCACCAAAAATCTGAACTTCCATTGGCTAATCGGACAACATTGGTTTGAAGAAACCTTACTGGATGCCGACCCAGCCAACAACGTTATGGGCTGGCAATGGGTAGCAGGATGTGGCGTGGATGCAGCGCCCTATTACCGCTTGTTCAATCCGGTTGTGCAAAGTGAAAAATTCGATGCCGATGGCAATTACCTAAAACATTGGTTGCCGGAACTCTCAACACTGTCGAAAAAAGCGATACACCAGCCTTGGAAATATGAAAGTGAATGTGTGGAAAAAGGTATTTTTCTTGGCAAAACTTACCCACACCCGATTGTAAACTTGGATGAGAGTCGGAAGGCACACATGGAAAGGGTTCAAATTGATAAAAAAAACCGCACAGCCGGATAACTTTTAAAGCTATCACCCAAAGCTGTACGAAATACTACTACCTTCCATATTCATAACGTTTTTACCGCAAAAATATTCCATTTTTCTCTATCGAATTTTATAGCGCGGTCATTAAATAATACGATAATCAAAACCCTAAATTCCCCTACAAGCAGTGTTAATATTCTTTATGATTTATAGGAAAACTAAAATAATAAAAAGAATAAGTTCGTTACAAAGGAGTGCGGTGTGCTAAATAAACTGACAATCAAATCAAAGCTGCTACTGTTAGCTTTTATTCCCTTGGTTACCAGTGTCTTATTTTCTTCTCAATACTTGTCAGAAAACCTGAAACAGTTAACTGAAGCAAAGGAAAGCCAAGTTCTATTCAACAATACGATCGAACTCAACAAACTTATCAAGAGTCTCCAGCTTGAACGAACTTATACCGCAGGCTATATCGGTTCAAAAGGACAAAAGCATCAAGATGATTTGGTTGCCCAACGAAAAGTCACGAAAACCTCATTTGACCATTTCATGACTTCTTTGGACATGACCGCAACCCGCATAAAAAATGAAGCACTTCAGCAAAAAATTGTCAGCCAGAAAAACGCCATCGCCGCGGCATATAAAAATCTGACTGCGCTCTACCCTCAAATAGATGCACTGCAAACCAAAAAAGGCGGTCAATTTTTCTCTAAACTGGATACCGTTCTGTTAAAACTGATTGCCATTTACGCCAGCAACACCTCAAATCATGACATGTCTTCCGCACTCAATGGCATGTATTACTTTGTGTTCGCCAAGCAAACCATCGGTGTCGAAGGCGCGGTACTGAACAACGTATTCTCTCGCTCACACTTCACCAAACTGCTCGCTTTCAAGTTCAATCAGGCATATTTCAAGAAATCGGCTTATCTGAATGGTTTCAGACAATATGCAAACCCTGCTGAACAAACCAAACTGAATGCAATGATGAAAAGTGACGTACTTCAACAAATGACTAAGTTTGAATCTCTGGCGCTAGACAATTTGACTGCCGAAAACATCAACGTCAATCCCGAAGAATGGCAGGGCATCGTCAGAAATGTGCTACAGCAAATGGACAACTTCCAAACCTCACTTCTAAATCAGGGAACCAATATGACCGACGAGCTTTATGACTCTGCTCTTGGCTCGGTATGGTTGGCATCTTCGGCTATCGTCATCAGCTTGCTGTTGGTGCTGATTGTCATGTACCTGATTATTGTGAGTGTCCAACGTTCGGTTAAAGCCCTGACGGATGCCATGACATCTGTCGATAAAAATGGTGACTTCTCGGTACGCGCCCAATTGGAAGGGTCAGATGAATTCGCCATGTTGGCCAAAACCTACAACCACCTACTTTCAAGCCTTGAAACTACCATCAAAGAAGTCAATGATGTTTTGTCAGCCGTCAGTAATGGTGACTTCAACCGTTCTATTGAAGAAAACACTAAAGGAAACTTATTGTCGCTACAACATGGTACCAACACCGCAACCCGCTCAGTATCGATGATGACACAAGAGCTGGATAAGGTAATGACCGCTATCACGCAAGGGGAGTTCAATGTCCGCTTGAGCCAGGAAGTACCAAAAAGCTTTAGAGAAAAAGTCGATATGGCAATGGAAACGCTGGATCAATCATTCACACAGACTATGAAAGCGATTGACGGCTTAGTGCAAGGTGACTTCTCACAGTATATCGACTGCCCTTCTGCAAAAGGAACTACTCGCCGCCTGATCGACAACATCAACTCCTCCATGTCCGAAATTCAGGCAACTTTTGATGAAATCAATCAGGTCATGTTGGCACAAACCGAAGGGGATTTAACGCAGCGCGTTTCCGGTGACTACCACGGTTCTTATGAAACGCTGAAAAACTCCATCAATAAGAGTATTGAGGAGATGGCGCAAATCATTCGTCAAATCCAACAGGTTTCCCTATCGGTTGATGAGAATGCACAATCTCTAAGCAACTCCAGCACACAATTGTCAGAAAGGGTTCAGCAACAAGCCGCCTCTCTGGAAGAAACCGCCGCCGCGCTGGAGCAAATCACCGCAACCGTGCAAAACGCGACGGATTTAACCAATCAGGCTTACAGCAACACCTTGCAGACACAAAAGCAAGCTGACCAAGGGGAAGCGGTTATCAATGATACCGCCAAAGCCATGGCTGAAATCAACAACATGTCTCACAGCATCACCAATATTGTCGCTTTGATTGACTCCATTGCATTCCAAACCAACTTGTTGGCATTGAATGCTGCGGTTGAAGCCGCAAGAGCGGGCGACCACGGACGAGGTTTTGCTGTGGTAGCGGGCGAAGTGCGTAGCCTCGCGCAAAAATCTGCCGAAGCCGCCAAGGAAATATCTTCTCTAATCGGTCACACAACGGAAGAAGTCGATAAGGGTGAGCGCTTGATGAAATCATCGGTGGAAGAACTACAACAAATCAGCCACGGTGTTCAGGAATTGAGTCGAACTATCCAAGAAGTTAACGCCTCCGCCAAAGAACAAGCCGAAGGGGTTAACCAAATCAACATAGCGGTCAGCAGCTTGGATCAAGACACGCAGCAAAATGCCACCGTGGTTGAAGTCACATCTGAAACGGCTTTGAAACTCAAACAAGAAGCTTCTTTATTGGCCTCTTCAATTTTGAAATTTAAGGTTTAATCGAACATCATTTAGCTTTATGATTGGCTTTCGGGAAAGCATTTCGTTTCCCTTTCGCCATACCATACGAGGTGTAAGATGAAATTTCTGATTTATGCGCTTTTGGCCGCTGCCACTCTATTCCAATCTGCCTATGCAAAAGAGGTGAAGATTCAGTACAACGGCCTGACTTTGAACGGTGAGCTTTTACTTGCCGATGGCAAAACCTTAAAAGATGGTGTTGTTCTGTTCACTCACGGAACCTGGATGAACAACAACTACAGCACAGCCAACACCCTTAAAAACCTACTGCCGGATTCCGGTGTAAACCTGTTGGCAATCAACTTAAGCTTCAACGTCAATGACCGCCATGATGAATCCATCCTTTCATGTGACCGTATCCATACCCATAAACATACCGATGCCATCAAGGAAATCGGGGCATGGGTCAAGTGGTTAGAATCACAAGGTGTACACAATATCACCTTGGCAGGTCACTCTCGTGGTGGTAATCAGACGGCTTGGTATGCATCCGAACACAACAGCGATGCCAATATCAAACATATCGTGCTGTTTGCCCCTCAACTATGGTCGAAGAAAGGTGAAATCGCGGAGTACAAAAAGCGTTACCACAAAGACCTAGCAAAGTTAGTCGCTCATGCCGACAAGCTGGTTAAAGCAGGCAAAGGGGGTGAAGTCATGCCGCACACAGACCTGCTCTACTGTAAAGATACGAAAGTAACGGCCGCGAGTTTTGCGAGTTATTATGATTTCAATCCGAATCTGGATACCATCCACTTGCTACCTAAAATCAAAAAACCTGTCTTGGTGTTCGCCGGTACGGAAGATGACATCGTTACAGACTTGCCGGAAAAAATCGAACCTGTCCTGAAAAAACACGCCAATATTCACTTGGATGTTATTGATGGCGCCACACACTTCTACCGCGACTTCGCAGGAGAAGATGCCGTCACCAAAATGGTTGAGTTTATCGGTAAAGAATAATTACCTTTGAATCGGGCCTTCCGTATGGAAGGCCTTATATGACTAAATCGCATACCAAAACATTAGTTTTCGACGACATCCGCCAATAATATCTGGATGTTTTCAATCTTGTCGGGCAAGGACAAAAAGGCCGCGACACAATCCGCATCAAGCTTGTTCTCATCGGCCATCTTTTGTAATTCAGCATAGGCTTCGCCGTTACTCCAACTAAGCTTATAGGGTCTAACAGACGTCAATGCATCAAAAATATCGGCAACCGCGACAATGCGGGCTTCTAAAGGAATATCTGCCCCCTTCAAACCGTCTGGGTAACCTGTGCCATCCATTTTCTCGTGATGGTAACGCACAATATTCTTAATCATGGTTGCGAACTTCACATTTTGCAGGTCATAGTTGCGCAGCAATAAGTTCACTAAATCTGCGCCCTTAACCGTGTGGGTCTGCATCACCGTAAATTCCTCATCTGTCAGCTTGCCATTCTTTCTCAAAATAGCGTCAGGAATGGAAATCTTGCCGATGTCATGCAAAGGCGCAAACATGAAAACATGTTCCACAAATTCATCATTCAATTGGTATTTCGGGGCAACTTCCTGTGCAATCAATCTGGCATAATGGGCAACACGGCTCATATGTTCACGCGTTTCGGGATCACGCTCCTTGCTCATTTCCAAAGTCGAATGCACCGTTGCCAGCAGAAGATTCTCTATTCGCTTTTCATTGGCAACCATCACTGTGAGCAAGGGCGAAACCAGATCCAGATCGTAAATCATGTCATCGACAAACGCGGCTTTCTTTTTGGCATTGAAGAACAACATTCCCAAAAATTGAGATCCGTTGAACATTGGATAGGTGTAACTTGATTTGAATCCAGCTTTATGAATTTCTTCAGTATGAATACGATGGTTGGGTTCATACGCGTCGAGGTCGTCAACCACACGAGGTTGTTTTGACTCTCTAAGCTCTGTCAACGACTGTGAGGTGGAAAACTTGAAATCATACATGGATAAGGGCGTTGCTCGCTCGCCCGTGTAAGCGAAGGTCGTCAGAATGTCTGTTTCTTCGTCGTATAAAGCAACTGCCATTCGTTCGATTTCGGGATATTTTTTATGGAGATAATCGTAAATGACTTTTAACTCTTCACTAAAGGTTATGTCATTCGTTGGCGTCAAACTACTCATATAAACTCAATTTCAGAATTCCAGCATTAAACCCATTTCATCAGCTTACTCTGCAGAACACAATAATTTTATTTTGAAAACCCAAAACAATAGTGATCGGGCGCCTTTTTACTTGTAAGCCGATACTTCGGAGCGCAAAGCCAAATCCGGCGGATAAGGGTGGAAGAACACCTGAGTAGCAAGATAGTCGGAACCATAGTGATTTAAAAACTGTTCGAGAATTTTCACCACGGCAATCAATGGAACAATACCCTCTACAAACTCAGTTACCGTGTCCTGATAATGCGCCTTTTCTTCCGCACTCAATTGGTCTTTGAAATAGCCATAGACATGATCCAAAACATTTCTGACCTGTCCTTTAGTGGAACGATGCGCCAAGAGTGCAAAAAGCTTTTCTTGATAGGCTGCCATCCCTTCTGCCAGATTCTCCGCACGGGTATTGGCAACCAGGGGTCCCATTTCGCGATACAGGGTTTCATTTTTTGATAGCAACAGATATTTATGGTCACGGTGAAACGCTTGAAAATCTGCCAGGTTGGGGGTACTCGCCAACAGCTCTCGCCACCTTGCCGAGGTGAAAGCGTGCAGCATAAAATTTTCTCTCAACCAAGCATCTTGTAGCCGACTCTCTTCTTCAACCGCCAAGTGAGGCGCTGCCGCCTGTAATTGCCCGGTAAACAATCCGGATGTCATCGGGTCCTTTGAACCATGCCATTCGCCGTTAGGCTGATAGACCTTAATTCGTTCCAGCCCACAACTGGGGGAACGGGATTTCACCACCGCTGCATCAATCTGCTTATCAAGAAGTTTAGGAACGATTTTTTCACCATAGGCCGTCAGCCCCTCAGTGAAATCTTTTTCAGAGCGCGACCCCATAACATGAACTTCGGTGCCGATCCCCACTAATCGAATCGTCTCTCTCGGCGTGCCAATCACGGCGGCTTCGGGGCAAAAAGGATAAAAATCCGCATACTTTGCTAAGTGATGGTTGACGAAATCATTTTGCGCATGCCCGCCGTTATAGCGGCACTCTGTCCCTCTCAGGCAATCTGACACTGCAACTTTTAATCTAGGAAAAGCCATTTTCTCTCCTACCTTACTATTCATGAGCAAGCAATAACCTCTGTTTTCTTAGGTGTTTTTCTCAACGGATTTGAATTAGTATAAATTGACATTTTCTTAAAGGATAACGCCATGTCGGTATCGAAGTCACATTTTCTTTTTGCCATTTTACTGTCCACTCTATTCTTGGGACTCTATAGTCAAACCACGCAAGCAGCCAGTCTAAAGGTCGGTGATATCGCTCCTGACTTTTCACTCAAAAACCAAAATGGAAAATCGGTAAGCCTTTCTCAGTACAAAGGGCATTGGGTAGTACTTTATTTTTACCCTAAAGATGACACGCCAGGTTGCACTACCGAAGCCTGTAGCTTTCGAGACAATATCAATCAACTCATTGCACAAAAGGCAACGATCATTGGCGTGTCTGTAGACTCTGCAGATTCCCACCAGGCATTTCAGTCGAAGCACAAACTCCCCTTCGATCTCCTGGCAGACAAAGATGGCTTGGTGGCAAAACGGTATGATTCGCTATTAGATTTATTGGTGGTGAAGTTTGCGAAACGCCATACGTTTATCATCAACCCGCAAGGGCGTATCGCAAAAATCTATACAGATGTTGACCCGAAAGAACATGTTCGAATCGTGTTAGCAGACCTTAAAGCACTACAATCATCAGCGCACTGACAATGTATGTGCTTTAAGATCAAAAACATCAAGAATGATGTCGGTGTTTTTTCAAGTTGTAGCGATCTTCTAAGTCTTCCAGCATCTTTTTACGCTCTTTTAGTTGCTGTTCTATATATTCCTGAAGCTGTTGAAACAGGCTTTTAGGCGCCTCTTTTTCATCTTCTCGCTTGGAGATAGACCAACCAAAGCGGGAATTGAATGCATCAGACACCTGAAAGCTTCCTTGAAGCGATTGCGTCACTCGTTTCGTCTGATTGAAAGCATCGGCAATAGCCTGTAGGTTTTTGAAGGCTCGGCTGTTCTCAATTTTATCCGCCGCGACTTCCTGGGGGATCTTCGCCAAATCAATGGCCTGAGATGTTTTCACCTCTCCATTTTCCATCAGCACGACACCCGCCTGTTTGGTCTTACCAAGCATTTCGCCTTGAGCGCCGCGCAACTCCTGATCATAATCGACATTGCCGAGATAAATTGCGCCAACACCGGCTTCAGTCAAAGTCAGGGTTGCCGTCGTATCCGACTGATCCTGCCAGATTTTCAAACGCTGAAAAATGGCATCATTTTCATCAATCCAACCGTTATGGTCATCATCGTATTTCGCCAATTCAGCATAGGCGTCACCAGTTTGCGTGCCAAAAAGCTCGCTCCCGTCATTCACTTGACCATCTCCGTTCACATCAAAGGTCAGATAACCACTCCCCTTTCCTAGGGACGCATAGGTTTGTTTATCGCCATTAGCCTGCATATCAAACTCAAAAGTCGTGTCTTGTAATTGAACGGTATCGGTACCAAAGTTGATGACTAGCGGGTCATGAAATTTTGCCAGGCCAAATTCAATTTGCGTCTTTGCGGACACCTGAGTGGCCTGCTGTTGTGACAATAGCAAATTGAAGTCAACACTACGACCATCTGCCAGAGTCACGGAGCCCTGCGCACTCATCAAACTACTGCTGTTTTGTTGATAATGGATTTGATGGCTAAAATTGAAGGCAACTTCGCCGCTTAGCACCATGTCTGTTGCTGGCCCCGACGGGAAAGCTTTTTGAATGGCTATCTGTGCGTCGCTTGCCCCCAAGCTGACCTTGGCGAGGTTTTCCGTCACCGAGTTCAGAGTATGCTGTTGGCTTTGCTCGCCTTGTCTAACCTTGCTCTGTGCATTAAGAAGGGTTCGACTGTATTGTGAATATTCATAAGAAGTTTCCGCATCCACTTCCATTGCCCAACTACCATTCATGGATGGCAAGGCTGTTCGAGTGAGAGTAGTTTGCGTGCTTTGTGTCAGCTTAGCGCTGTCGGACTGTGCGTACCCCAGAGCAACCTGGGAAGAAGAAATAATCATTGTTGTGCTCCACTTATCGTTTTGATTTACACACCCATAAATCGGGCTGCGCTTTCCCTTGATAGCGGATTCACTTAGCTTTCTGGTCTAAAAGTGAAATATCTTTTTTATAGATTATCGGGTGATTCTAACGATCACTCATACAACTAAATCTATCGGCAAGGTGACGAAAATATTAAGCAATTTTCTACGGTAAAAGACTGTGTTCAATGCAAACATTTAGAAAACAAAGCTTACAAAACCATGAATCCACAACATTTAACGAAACAAACTCGTGAAATTGCGGTCTACTAGAACAAGAATCACTCAAAAACGGTTTTTATCATGACAACACAAATCTATCATTCTCGAATCTTGCCAACGCTTTGGTTTGCATTGGTGAGCATGTTATTCTTTTCAGTACAAGGCTGTGCGCAGGAGAATCAAATGAACAACACTCAATCAACAAACGATGTCGCCTCATCAAGGGAAACCCCCATGAAAACAGAGACCATTGTGCTTGGCATGGGTTGCTTTTGGGGCGCCGAAAAGCGCATGGGCGAAATTCCTGGCGTTACGCATGTTGAAGTTGGCTACGCTGGGGGGGATGCCAAACATGCTGGCTATTACGATGTCCTAGGGCTTGAGCGAGAAATTGAACAGGGAAAAAGTCATGCGCGCAATCACGCAGAAGTGGTCAAAGTTACCTTCAACCCACAAGTCGTCAGCTTAAAAACTGTCTTGATCAAGTTCTGGGAAAATCACAACCCCACGCAAGGGAACCGTCAGGGTAACGATATCGGCACGAACTACCGCAGCGTCATATACTATACCGAACCTAGTCAAAAAGCCGTTGCGGAAGAAACTGAAGCGGCATATCAAAAAGCGTTAACTAAAGCGGGCTATGGCAAAATCACCACAGAAATCGCCCCGCTTCACAATTACATCAAAGCAGAAGAGTATCACCAGGATTATCTGAAAAAAAATCCTAACGGTTATTGTGGTTTGGGCGGTACAGGGGTTGCTTATCCGGGCTCGAATAACGCCGTATCTGGGCACCCTATTCTTGATGCCACCAAGCTGAATCAAGATAAACAATTGATTGTTTTCGAAGCGGAAGACTGCCCTTACTGCAAACTCTTTACCAAGGAAATCCTTAGCGGTTGGAAAGCGGATGTCTCTGTTGTCACAACCCTGAATCCAAACCCTCCAAAAGGTTGGACACTTGAAAAACCTTTGTTTGCCACGCCAACAATTGTTTTCTTCGAGCACGGAAAGGAAGTCTCTCGATACACTGGCTATAGTGGTGACAAAGATCGTTTTTGGAAGTGGTTAGGATTCAGACTACTTACACCGGAGCAACGCAAAATTGCGTTCAATAAAGGAACGGAGTGGGCATTCACGGGTTCTCACTTGGATGAACACCGTGCGGGAACCTATGTTGATCCAATCACCGGAGTAGCTTTGTTCCGCAGCGATACCAAATTCAACAGTGGCACAGGTTGGCCCAGCTTTTTCAACCCAGTTAAAGGCGCTGTCTTGGAACGCCCAGATGATTCACATGGCATGCAGCGTACTGAAGTCATCAGCGCCAGTTCGGGTATCCACCTAGGTCATGTGTTTAACGACGGTCCACCGCCAACACACAAACGTTATTGCATCAATGGAAATGTTTTAAAGTTTGTGCCTGATGAGCCCGAGAAAAAATAGTTATTAATCAAATTGATTAATAAACACAAATAAAAACGGCAAGTAAATACTTGCCGTTTTTTATGCTAACAACAAAGGTTACGACTTAGAAGTCTTCCCACTCATCATCAGCTTTTGCTGGCTTACCATGCAAAGGTGAAACAATCGCCTCTGATTCTTTTGGAGCCGCAGGCTTAGCTTCCGGTTTCGCAGCCGGTTTTGCCTCTTGTGCTTTCGGCTTTGCCTGCACCTGCTCTTTTTTAGCCTCAATTCTTTTGGCTGGTTCAGACTTAGGCTTGGCTTCCAGTTTTGGCGTCTCGGCCTTTGTCAAATGCGTCTTATTGGTTTTAAAGAACGCAATGTTATGACTCAAGCTAACCGCTTGCTCGCTCATGCTTTCAGCAGCCGCTGACGTTTGCTCTACCAAAGCAGCATTTTGTTGCGTTGCCGAATCCAAGTCATTCATGGCTTGGTGAACTTGCTCAACGCCTTTTGCCTGCTCTTCCGAAGCCTGCGCGATTTGTCGAATCATGCTCGCAACACTTTCAACCTGTTCGGTGATTCCTTCCAGAACCTGACCTGATTCAGTTGCCAACTTCGTTCCTTGGTTGATTCTATCGACACTTTCGTTAATCAGCGATGTGATGTTTTTCGCCGCTTCCGCAGACTTCTGAGCCAAGCTTCGAACTTCACCGGCTACCACCGCAAAACCTCGACCATGCTCACCGGCACGAGCCGCCTCTACTGCCGCATTCAATGCCAGCAAGTTAGTCTGGAAGGCAATCCCGTCAATCAGGGTAACGATATCAGAAATCTTATGGCTCGATTCCTGAATGGCATTCATTGCATCAATGGTTTGATGCATAACGTCATTTGCCTGCGACGAGTCCGATTGAACTTTTTGCACAACACCCGACACTTGAACGGAATTTGATGAGTTGTTCTGCACTGCGGCGTTCATCTCTTCCATAGAAGCGGAAGTCTGCTCCAATGCAGCCGCTTGTCGTTGTACGCGAGAGCTTAAATCCAACGCACCTTGTGCCACTTCCTGGGAAGCAGTGTTCACAACATCAGATGCTTCAATAACCTGTCCAACAATAGCTGACAGCTTTTCAACAGACTGGTTCACCGCATCTCTTAAACGTCCTAACTCACCAGGATAGTCTGTGCTGATTAATTGCGTTAAATCCCCTTCACTTTGTGCGACCACAATGCGAGTAATATCACTCATGGCTTTATTCAGAGAATCCAACGACGAGTTGATGCTGTCTTTCAAACGTCTTAGTTCTCCATGTGCTTCAACATCAACGCGTGCGCCAAAGTTCCCTTGATGCATACTTTCCATAACTTGGTTGACATTGTAGATAACGCTATTGGTGACCGTCATGGTTTGTTGTGCACTGTCAATGATACGGTAGTATTCTCCAGAAGCGGTGTTTTGCAACTGAACGTCAAAGTGCCCGCGTTTCATTTCATCCATCACTGTCGCAATTTGCTTGATGACATCGGCGATGTTGTCAATACTCTGGTTCATACCGTTTTTCAAGGCATTTAGATCACCGTGGTAATCACCCTCAATGCGTTTCGAGAAGTCACCTGCCGCAATGGCACTAATCGTACCATTCGCTTTTTTCAGCGCGTCACCTACTTGCGACAACAGGTCATTGACAGCCAATGCCGTCCGTCCGACCTCATCCTCACTGGTCACATCAACTCGGATAGAGAAGTCGCCTGACTTCATAATCTCATCAGTGGTTTTTTGCATTCTCGCTAGAGGGTTAACCACCATTTTGTTGATTGCGACAACCAGCGCGAATGCCAAAATGAAAATGCCAATCATGACACCTGCTAGCGACAACCAAGCGGCTTTTTTCGCTTCAGCCAAAGGCCCATAATAGAAAGATGCCGGCAACATGAACATGTGGCGCCCCATCACTTCACCTGTAACATCAAGCACAGGCAAGTCCATGATAACGTGGTTGTCTTTGATGTAAAAAGTCGTTTGCTTACCATCGATAGGCTCATAAACCTTCTTCAGCAAATCAACGGAATCTTTCGGGAACCAGCGGTTACTTGCCAAGATATAATTCTTGTCTACCGCTTCATTTTTGTCGATGACTGGCATGCTTCCGTAATGTTTTTGGATATAACGTCGATCAACCAACATCACCCACATACCGTGTTCCATTTTGACGTAATTTTTGGCGACTGAAGCCAGACCTTGTACAAACGTCACTAAGCCGCTGAAGTCTTCACCATCAAAAATAGGCGCAACAGAAATAATACCAACACCTCGGTCTCCGACTGCCAGCATACCGAATGCCTGCTTGTCTTCCATGGCTTTTTTGATAATTGGACTATTGGAAACATTCTTACCATAGGAGTTCATGTCCCAGGTTTTAATCAGAGAACGCCCATCAAAAGTGATTAACTGAACACCAATATTTTTGTAATTGGTCTTTTTGGCATACCCAGCCTTAATACCCTTAAAGAAGGGGACAAGGGAATCCCTGTCTTCAACCCCCAACGCGTTGATGATATTGGGCGCAAGACTAAATGCCGTAGCCCCAGCAACTCCCACTTGAGACTTCTGTTCAATTTGATGCTCAATAAATATATCAGAATCCTTGATGAGGTTTTCCTGAACCCTTGACTCCACTGGTTTAACCAAAATGAAGTACATTGCTACCCCGACAAGGGTTGCGACAATTAATCCGACAATAATCGAAATAGCCGTTACTTTTGCCTTCAATGAGCGCTTAATCACCACAACCTCCACGTTGTACTTTCCAAGTACGTTTTTTATATTTCAATTTCATTTTACTCCTGCATTGTGAACCATCAATACAATTTTTTGATATAACCCGCAAAGAAAACTTTTGGCGTTAGAACTTCATTAAACTCTAATAAACTTAAAGGACGCGAGACATATCTGGTTCGACTTTGCACCGAAATGTATCAACTTCTTGCCGCTCATGTCTATTCGTACTTTTACCGATTCACGCCAATAAATAGCTGTAATTACACTATAAAAGAAAATCTGGAATCAGCTTTGCTTAGAAAAGTTAACAAACCTCTACAATCAACTGAACAATTTGATGCCAATACTATGACGACACAAGCTGAAGATCACAAGCAATTCACACAGTTCTTACCGGAAGTAAAGCGCTATTTGAATGAGCTCGAACACCAAGACTTATGGTGGACAACCGTTGCCATGGTCGGAAAAATCAACAACGAGAATATCGACCCTCAACTACTGATTTCTATTGTCGAAACTCAAAAAGAATTTCAAAACCTGCGTGACACCATGATTCAGGAATTAATTGGACGATACCTGAACCAGGCAAATAGTGAAATCATGCTAAAGGCTCAGGCAACCATAGACATTCTCATCCGCAACCTGTTCGAGCGTACTGCGGATGTCGGTTTCCTGGCAACTGATGACGACCTGGTCGAATTCATGGCGAAATCAAATGTTTCAGAAGAAGATCAAGAGTTCATTCATCAACGAATCATTGAATATGTTGCCAAATATACTGTGTACGATGATGTTTTATTGGTTTCACCGGAAGGCGAAATCAAAGCGAAGCTGGACGCAAGCAACCCGGCAACCTTCACCCGTGATTCGCTCATCAATGAAGCGATGGCAACCAAAGAAGAATATGTAGAGATCTATCGTAAATCGGATATGTTCCCCAACAAGTCCGACAGCCACATTTATGCAAAAAAAATTGAAGCCAATATTCAAGGGGAAATAAAGGTTGTTGGCGTACTTTGCCTAAGCTTTAACTTCCAAGATGAAATGACGCGTATCTACAAAACGCTTGGACAAGGTCAGCAGGGCTATGAAATCATGCTATTGGACGATCATGGCAAAGTGATTTCATGCAACAGTAGCGACAAATCAAAGCGCAATACGAAGCAAATCGAGCCACACCACTTTACTCGCCCGGAACGCTCCGGCGATAAACTGCAGTTCGCCACCAAAACGCATGGCTACCAAGGTTACTATGGACTGCCCTGGTTAGGTTTTGTTCAAGTACAGAATCAAGTTACGTTTGCCGACAAAACAGATGATCGAGACATTAACGTTACCATCCCGCCGGATTCTCCGCTGTACCTTAGAGATTTGGAAGAAACCAACCTTAAGGTCAGTACGTTATTGCTGATCGTTATCCTGAACGGAAAAATTCTATCGCTTAAACGCGATGTAAAAGCCTTCTTGCCGGTATTAGACAGTTTCCAAAATATCAGTATCGACATTCAGGAGATATTTAACAGTTTCATCCATCACATCCATCACGTATTGGTTAGAACCATTCAGGGTAAAGCGGCGTTTAGCGCAACCCTTGGCGTTGAAGTCATGGATAGAAACCTCTACGAACGTGCGAATGACTGCCGATGGTGGGCGTTGAACAGTACCTTCCGCCAAATTTTGAGCAGCTATAATCAAACTCAGGAAATTTCTGAAACCGAGACCAGAAAACTGACGGATATTCTTGGCTACATCAACAAGCTGTACACGGTTTATACCAACATTATGCTTTATGACCAAAGAGGTCGCATTCTAGCGGTCTCCAATCCGGTAGAAGGTCATTTGATTGATACCATCATTCCAAGACCGAATGACACCTCACGCTGTCTTTCTCTGGAAGATACTCAGGCTTATGTCGTATCGGAATTCCACAAAACAAACCTATATGGTGACGAATTTACCTATATTTACCATGCAGCCGTGAAAGATTGGGAAAACCCTCATCGCAATGTTGGTGGGATTGCATTGGTCTTTGATAGTAAACCTCAGTTTGAAGCCATGCTAAAAGAAACCGAGCCTAAATACCTGAACCAACAAATCAACAAAACCACGTTCAGTTTCTTTGTTGATAGACGCGGCATGATTATTGCCACCACCCATAAAGAACATGGCATTGGCGAAATATTGGATCTACCGAGTGAAATCCTTCAGGCTGACAACGGCCAAAACGATACCATTTACTGGCTATGGGACGGCGTGCCTTATCTTGTCGGGTTCAAAGTGAGCGAAGGCTATCGTGAGTATAAAAATGGAGATGGCTATGAAAATGATGTCATCGCTCTGGTCATGACCGGTATTTAATTTTCAGCAAGGACGTCATGCCTTCCTTGTCCTCATCCGAGTTTTATCACATTAATTGGATCTTTCATTTATTTCGTTGAAAAACCTCGTTATAGTATGAAACGGACACGCCGAACTTGAAACAAGGGTTCGGCCCAGATCTTTGCCCAAAACTCTCCCTTCTCTGGAGGCTAAAGATGCATGAAACCGCTTCACTTCCAAAAATTGTCATTGTTGGCGGTGGCGCTGGCGGCTTAGAACTCGCTACCCGCTTAGGCCGAAAACTCGGTAAAACCAATCAGGCCAAAATTACGCTCATTGACCCCAACCGAATCCATCTGTGGAAACCCTTATTACATGAAGTGGTCGCTGGCTCTCTGGACACTGGCATGGAAGCACTCAGCTATCGTGCTCATTCTGCGGAAAACCATTACTACTTCCGTCTAGGCAAGATGGACGCATTAGACAAAGAGAAAAAACAAATCCGTCTGGCGACTCTGATTGATCATCATGGCAAACAAATACTCAAACCACGATATATTGACTACGATATTCTTGTCATTGCATTAGGGGCACACTCAAATGACTTCGGTATCGAAGGCGTCAACGAACACTGTTTCAAGCTGGACAATGCGCAAGAAGCTGAAGATTTTCACCTTTCTTTCCTCAACCGTTTTCTTCAATTTTCAGAAACTGCACATTCCGGCGAGTCGGTCAGTATCGCCATCGTCGGAGCAGGCGCAACTGGCGTAGAACTATCTGCCGAACTATATAATGCCGTCGATCGTCTCGAACAGTTTGGTGTTGAAAACATTCATCACCAGAGCTTGGAAGTTACTTTGATTGAAGCCGCTCCCCGTATATTGCCGGCATTGGAAGAAAATCTGGCATGTAAAGCTCAAAAAACTTTAGAAGAACTAGGCGTTAGCATTCAACTGAATAAGAACGTTAACCAAGTTACACCCTATACGCTTCATACTTCTGAAGGTGATATTCATGCCGACCTCTTGGTTTGGGCGGCCGGCATTAAGGCGCCTGAATTTTTATCCCACCTGGATTTACCAGCGAATCGTATCAACCAAATCGAAATAGACGAATCTCTCTTGGTGAAAGGCGAAGATAGTATTTATGCAATTGGAGACTGCGCGTTTCTGAAACCCGAGGCAGCAACTCGTCCCGTCCCCCCTACCGCTCAAGCCGCTCACCAGATGGCGAAGCACTGCGCACAAAATATCACCCGACAAATGACAGGCAAATCCTTAAAGCAGTTTAAGTACTGCGACCACGGTGCTTTGGTTTCCCTTAGCCGTTTCCAGACGCTGGGGAGCCTGTTAGATCAGCTACTGCACAAGCATTGGATGATAGAAGGTAAGCTGGCGCATTGGGCCTATGCGAGTCTCTATAGGCAGCATCAGCTTGCCGTGCATGGCTACTGGAAAACGCTTTGGATTATGATAGAAAGCCTTATTGAAAAGCGTATCAAGCCAAAGCTGAAACTCTACTAAAATACAAGTCCCCCCCAACCTGGCAGATTTTGGCAATAAAAAAGCCGTCATGTGACGGCTTTTTTATTCCTCTCCAAGAGCAACTTAAATTAAAAGTCTTCCCACTCATCGCCACCGCCGGATTTCTCAGCAGGTGCTTCCGGTTTTCTGGCTACCGATGCTTTCGCTTCCGCCTGAGGTTTAGCAGGCATGGCCTTACTCGGTTCAGTTTTCTTCACCGCTACGGGTTTAGATGCTTCCACCTTCTTCGGTTGAGCACTGGCAATCAACTTATCGCCGGAAACCTTAGAGGCCATATTTGAGTTCACCCGTTGCTGAATGTCCTGAGAAATTTTGAATTGCTGCATTTGAACAACCAGGCTACTGGCTTTTTGCGCAATAGATTCGGCACTGGCCGCAGACAACTCTACAAGATGCGCGTTCTCTTGTGTGTTCTTATCCAGAGAGACAACAGCGTGATTCAACTGCTCAATTCCTTGAGATTGCTCAACCGACGAACTGGCGATCTCTCCCACCATTTCGGTTACTTGGTTCATGGAACTGCTGATTTCACCTAATGCATCTCCTGATTGTTGCGCCAAATGCGTGCCTTCCTGTACTTGGGCAACAGAGCGGTCAATTAGCTGTTTAATTTCTTTAGCTGCATCGGCTGATTTACCTGCCAGGCTTCGGACCTCACCAGCAACCACGGCAAACCCTCTTCCATGTTCACCTGCTCTTGCAGCTTCCACCGCAGCGTTTAACGCAAGCAGGTTTGTTTGGAAGGCAATCGAATCAATCAAACCAATGATTTGCTCAATTTGGCCACTGGATTCTTTAATGTTATTCATCGCTTGGATTGTCTGCTTCATAACGCCAGCACCTTCAATTGTCTTCTGACTGGCCTTCATGGTGATTTCGTTAGCTTGCTTCGCATTTTCAGCGTTATTACGCACAGCGGAAGTCATTTCTTCCATGGTTGCAGCGGTTTCTTGAATCGAAGCCGCTTGTTGCTGAATACGACCGGACAACTCGGCGTTTTGGCTGGACATATCGCGTACATCTGAAGCGATGTCAGTGGTTGATGCATTTACTTGAGCCATAATATTCGAAAGATTGTCCATTGATTTGTTGATGGCATCCTTCATTTGACTCAAATCAGCTTCATACTCACCTTGTACTCGTGGCGTTAAATCACCTTGAGACAGTTTATTGATGACTTGCGAAATATTCATGTTCGCATCATGAAGTGCTTTAGACATATAGTTGATCTGCTCACCCAGGTCATGGATAAAGCCATCAAGCTGGGAAACATCGATTTGCGCACCGATATGCCCCTTTGCCGCTTTCTCGACCATGACTTTCAAGTTGGTTTCAACAGCTTCCTGCATTGCTTCCATTTTCACCGTTTGGGTAACATCCTTCCACTCAGTAACGAAACCATTACGGTTACCTTCTGCATCAAAAATAGGATTCACAACAATCTCAAGATGCAACTCACCAAGTGTCAACTTCGCGACATAAGTTTCTTTTAAGTTTGCCAACAGTTTTCTCTGGTGCTCAGGGTGAACATGGAAAATATCAATATTTTCGCCTACCAGCTTATCCGTTGAAAAATGTGGCAACATCTTTTGAATATCTTTTTCAACATTGTATAGCGTATTGATAATAGAGTCGTTCATATAGGTAATGACCAAATCTTCATTGGCAACCATGATACTTGCACTACTTTGATCTACAACAGATCTCAAAGTCACCGCTGTTTCTATTTGCGCGCTAATCATATTCAACATTCTGCGCAAATATATACCAAGTGACTGAAGTTCTCTCACACCACCGACATTAAGCTGTCGCGTGAAATCGATTTGACCACCCCCGGCACAAACTTTCTTAACCTCGCTCTCCAACTTCATAAATGGAGAAATGACTTCGCGACGGACAAACACCTCAAATGCCAAAAGGCTTAACAATACCAAGGCTACAAGGATTGCTAATAAATTCAGGCGTTGTTCAAAGAGACGCTGCTCATTCATTTCTTTGATTTTTTGTGCTTCGGCTTTGTTTAAAAAAGCATACCACTGTTCAAATGCAGCCAAAGCAGGCCTATCATCAACAATGACCTGAGCATCAATCTCTTTTGCTGCAACGCCTTGCGCTTGCATTTTTTTCACAAGATCAACTTTAGATTGGTAGGATTTGACAACATTTTCCGCCTCATTCAGACCAGTCGTTTCCGTTTGATCTAAATTTTGAAATTGGCGGTAGTCTGCAATATCTTTCAGGATGGTAGCCGTATTTTTTTCTACCTTCTGACTATAGCTTTGGGTTCTGTAGTCTTGTTCGCCGCGAAGCACAAGATTTTTGAAGTTATGGATTAAGTGCCCATAACCCAACTGTGATTGAATTTCGTTAAATAACTTATTTTTTTGATTAAATTGTTCTTGAATGGCTTCAAATTTTGCTGTGGATTTATTCTCCAAACGGTCTAAAAAAACAAATCCAATTCCTATGACCAAAATGATTAGTACAAAATAAATCATCATATTCTGTACTAAACTTCTGCCCTTCACCTCTTTAGCAGTGCTTTTCATACTTAACTAGTCTCCGCAAGCTATATGTATTACCTAAGACATACCTGTGTGTTTTGCTTGATTAAAACACCAGATTTTACGTATTATTATTTAGCTAATTTTATCAAATGACGTGGCAGAAAATGACGCTACTTTTAAGAAAGCTCATGAGAATCTGACTTACGGTACTTATAAAAGCACTTCACTTTATAAGGGTCTCTAGCTTCCGACTCCATCATATGATGAACATCTTCAAATAGCCCTGGAAATAGCACCTCATAAACCTGTTCAATCTTTTCAACATCATCTTCATCAACAGGTACTTCTATGATGCGTAGTTTAGGACAAGAAAAAGCCGTAATTTCCATGGATTCCAAATTCATCCGATCCATTTCAAAATCGTACTCATCTTCATAGTGATCTTTAATAATCCAACCCATTTGCCTTTCCTTTTCCATATATCCTTACCCAAATAGCACAATAAAACTTTTGTGCTATCCGGCAAGCAAATCCTTAGCCATTCACAGCAAAGGCATTCGCCTTTATGCATTTCTCAATAATCTATTTCGACGATTTCAACCAATCTTTTTTCGCCCGTTGGCAGCACAATCACCACTTCATCACCAAGTTCTTTACCCAGCAAAGCCTTTGCGACAGGAGAGTGAATAGAAATTTCCCCCACCTCTGGTCGCGACTCAATCATGCCGACTAGACGATACTGACATTCTCCATCCGGTAAACTCTCACCACAGAGAGAGACCCTTGCGCCAAAGAAGACTTTGTTTCTATTTTTGGGCTTATCTTGCACCACTTTAATGTCTTTGAGATGCTTCTCTAAGTGGCGAATTTTTCGATCTGTCTCCCTCAGTTCTTTCTTGCGGTAAATGTACTCCGCATTTTCAGAACGATCTCCTTCAGCTGCTGCGGCAGATATTGCCCTAACAATCTCAGGACGTTTGACCTTCCATAACGCCACCAGTTCAGCGCTGACTCTGCGATATCCCTCGGCAGTGATATAGTTCAACTAAATCAGTCCCTTCTTCTGTGCCAATAAACCAATGATATAGTAAGTCACAATAACGGCAATACCGAGCCAAACGTTACTGATATGAGACAACCAACTGACAAATAAGGGCGTTAAATAAGCCGTGATAATTCCAAAGCCAATCGCACAAAACAGCACAAATAAAGTTAATCGTAGAAAGTATTTCAATGAACCTATTTGCTGCTTAACAAACAGGCTGATGTCATTGCCATAAATCACCAACAAAGTCGCAACCATGGACAGACCAATTTCTGAAAGATAAGGGCGCATCAAGCCTGACAACCCAACCAAGAGTTTTACTACATAAGCAAGAACCGGATCCAAACCACTCTCCTAGTTTTATTACCATTAAACGAGTATTTGGACATTATAACGGTATCCCGTTATGGACTGATAAAATCTTTACAAGCTGTTGGAACCGGCTTTATAGGCGAGAAATTGGCAAACTATTAGTAAGTTTCGCGAATATGTTCGAGAAAGGCTCTAAGATCTGATTTCATGTTCAAAAGGTTTTGATAGGCTTGTCCATCAGCTTCTTTATCGAAATGAACATCTGACGGTGGCTCGGCACGGCTTAAGCGCGCTTTAGCACCAGGAATGGTGAATCCTTGATCGTGCAACAGGGTTTTAATTTCAAGAACCAGTTCAAGCTCGCGGCGTTGATAATAACGTCTACCGCGGCGCTTGCTAGGCTCAAGTTGAGGAAAGACTTGCTCCCAATAACGAAGCACATGAGGTTTTAAATCGCACAACTCACTGACTTCACCAATGGTAAAGTACTTCTTATCTGGAAGTTCGATTTCCAACTGCTTTGGGGATTCACCCGATTTAGTCTTTACCATAGTTATCGATACGAGCTCGTAATTTCTGACCTGGTTTAAATGTTACCACTCTTCTTGCTGAAATGGGAACATCTTCACCCGTTCTAGGATTACGTCCAGGACGAGCCGACTTATCTCTTAGCTCAAAGTTGCCAAATCCAGAAAGCTTAATTTGCTCACCTTTCACAAGCACAGTTGCCATTTCAGCATAAAACTGCTCGACCAGCTCTTTTGATTCGCGTTTATTAAAACCAAACGTATCAGTTAGTGTTTGGGCAAGATCCGCTTTTGTTAATGCCATACAATCCTTACCTTCTTATTTATTTTCTATGTAAATAAACTACTCTTGTAGATTTATCTTAATTCTGCACTTACTTTATGTTTTGCTGCTTCAATCATTTGTTGCATCAATGCATCAACTTCTTCATCCTGAAGTGTTCTATCTTGATGTTGCAGCTTAATTGTCAACGCAACAGATTTTTGATTTTCACCAAGACCAGCGCCTTGATACAAATCGAACAACTCTATAGATTGAACGATCTCAGATGAGACTTCACCTAACGCATCCAATACCGCCTGTACCGGCAAGGATTGCTCAACGACGAATGCCAAATCACGTTGTACAATCGGGAATTTAGAGATTGCTTTCGCGCTTGGAATGCGTGTCGTTGAAATCGTATCCAGGCGCATCTCAAACATAAACACTTTGCCGGAAACCCCCAAAGTTTTGACATGCCCTGGGTGCAACTGACCAATGGAGCCAATCTCTTCGCCATCCATCACCATCACTGCTGACTGCCCGGGATGATAAATAGGCAAAACTTTAGCTTCAAAGCGAACTTTATCCGCAACATGGCTAAGCGCCAGCAGACTCTCAACATGCCCCTTCATGTCGTAAAAATCAACTGGACGGTCTTCTTCGGACCAACCTGTTGCAGAAACAGAACCAACTATTACACCGCCAATCATTGGAATTTGCTGCAATCTATCAATAGAGGCATCTTCACTCAGGAAAACCAGTCCTGTTTCAAACAAACGCAAACGGCTTTGTTGACGGTTTTGGTTGTAAGCGACTGTGCTCAATAGCCCAGGTAATAGAGACACTCTCATGGCTCTCATATCGTCTGAAATTGGGTTCTGCAAGCAGATCGATTTTTGCTCTGGGAAAAGCTTTTGTTGAGTGTTTTCTTCAACAAAGCTATAGGTCACCGCTTCATGATACCCTTTATTCACCAACACTTGACGAATCAATTGCATTTCCTGCTCTTGCTCTTCAAGCTTAGGCAATCGCATCGGCGCATTAACTTCAACTTCCGGCAGGTTGTTGTAACCATACACGCGCCCGATTTCTTCAATCAAGTCAGCTTCAATCGCCATATCGAATCGATAACTCGGTGCGGTCATCAACCAGCCTTCATCGTTTGTTTCTACGATGAAGTTCAGGCGTTGGAAAATTTTCTCGATTTCATCATTTGACAGAACCACCCCAAGCAGTTTTTCCACACGTTCTGGTCGTAACTGTATCGCCTTAGGTTGGTGTAAAGCAGCTTCGTTGACCAATGCTTTCACATCTGACACTTGCCCACCGGCAATTTCAGTAAACAGCTGCAAAGCACGAGCCATGGCTCTTTCTGGCAAGAAGGCATCTACACCGCGCTCAAATCTATGCGATGAATCCGTATGCAAACCGTATTGTCTAGCACGACCGGTAATCGCTAACGGTGCAAAATGTGCACACTCAAAGAAAATCGCCTGGGTTGCATCCGAAACGGCAGATGAAAGGCCACCCATGATCCCTGCCAATGCAATTGGACCGGAATCATCAGCAATCACCAACGTATTATTCTGCAATACCAACTCTTTTTCATCCAGGGTGGTCAGTTTTTCACCGTCTTTAGCCATACGAACTTGGACGACACCTTGAAGCTTATCGGCATCAAAGGCATGCATTGGTTGCCCTAATTCAAGCAAGACATAGTTGGTAATATCAACCGTTAGGCTTTTTGGAGAAATACCTGAACGCTCTAATCTTGCCTTCATCCAATCTGGTGTTTGAGCACCCGTATCGTAGCCCGTCACCAGACACCCTAGGTACTTAGGACATGCGGTATTCTCTTCAACCTTAATTTCCTGGTGACAAGCACCAGTTGTCGCAATCGGTTCCAGCTCAAATGGAACCTTTATCGGCTCGCCACTAATGGCGGCAATGTCTCTTGCAAGACCTTCAACACTCAAGCAATCCGCGCGGTTCGGCGTCAAATCAACATCAATAATGACATCGTTCAAACTTAAGTATTCACGGACATCAACACCAATTGGCGCGTCTTCCGGCAACATATGCAAACCGTCAACACCATCATCCGGCAAGCCAATCTCGGTTGCACCACACAGCATCCCATGTGAAGGAACACCACGCAACTTTGCCTTTTTGATTTTGAATTCACCCGGCAACACCGCACCGACTTTTGCACAACAAGCTTTCATGCCTGCAACAACGTTTTTTGCACCACAAACAATCTGCACAGGTTCGCCGTCACCCACATCTACTTGGGTCACATTCAGCTTATCTGCATCAGGATGCTTTTCAACCGACAAAACATGCCCAATAACCACATTGGAAAACTCAGGGGCAACTGAACAAACTTCGTCGACCTCAAGGCCTGCTAAACTTAATTCTTCCGCTAGGATTTGAGTATCCCACTTAGGGTTAACCCATTCTCTCAACCAACTTTCACTAACTTTCATCTTTTATCTCGAATTTCAGGCTAGGCCATTACTTAAACTGTTGAAGAAAACGAATGTCGTTTTCAAAGAATTGGCGTAAATCGGTTACACCGTAGCGAAGCATCGCCAGACGTTCAACACCTAGACCAAAAGCAAAGCCAGAATACTTTTCAGAATCTACATTCACGTTTTCCAACACTTTCGGGTGAACCATGCCACAGCCCAATACTTCAATCCAACGACCATCACCAAATAAATTGGTGGCAATATCCACTTCAGCCGAAGGCTCTGTAAATGGGAAATAGGATGGGCGGAAGCGAACCTTCAGGTTCTCATCCTCAAAAAACTGTCTCAGGAATTCAATGATCAAAGTACGCAACTGCGCAAAGCTGGCGTTTTCTTCAACCAGCAACCCTTCTACCTGATGGAACATCGGAGTATGCGTTTGATCCGAATCGCAACGGTAAACTCTACCCGGTGCAATAATTCTCATCGGGACAGGCTTATTTTCCATCGTGCGAATTTGTACACCGGAAGTATGTGTTCTCAAAACCGTTTGCGCATCAAAATAGAAAGTATCATGCATTGCACGAGCAGGGTGCGTTTCAGGAATATTCAATGCTTCGAAGTTATGCCAGTCGTCTTCAATTTCAGGCCCCGTCTCAATATCGAAGCCCGCTTTAGCAAAGATATTCTCAATACGGCGCAATGTACGAGTAACTGGGTGCAAGCCACCAATCTCGATATTTCTACCTGGTAAAGTCACATCAATGGATTCCGAAGCTAGCTTCTCAGCCAATACCGCTGTTTCCAGAGCCGTTTTCTTTTCAGATAACAGCTTTTGCACAGCTTGCTTGGCATCGTTGATCATTTGACCGGCTTTTGGCTTTTCTTCTGCCGACAAACCGCCCAGCATTTTCATCATGGCGGTCAACTCACCTTTTTTACCTAGGTATTGAACACGGATTTCATCAAGTGCCGACAATTCCGTTATAGAAGAGACCGAATTTTCGGCCTTCGCAATAATGTCTTGCAGTTGTTGTTGCATGAACGCAAAGTTCCTTTTTCGATATTGCCTTTCAAACTATGCATGAAAGAAACATTTGGATTAGCACCAAAGCATGACTTTGGTAACAGAGGAGTTTATGGATAAATACTTTGTGTTAGCAAAGAGCAAAGCCTTTATCCATACCATCCTGGACATCAAGTTGGTAAATTTAGAATAAACCTGAGTGAAACAATCAGACGTTTTGTAATACGCAGCGGGTTTAGTCAAAATTTTTGAGAAAAAAAGGGGACTTAAAGCCCCCTTTCATTCCGTTTTGCAGAAATTACGCTAATGCAGCTTTGGCTTTTTCTACAATTGCAGAGAAAGCAGCAGCGTCATGAATAGCGATGTCTGACAATACTTTACGGTCAACCGCGATTCCAGCTTTGTTCAAACCAGAAATGAAACGGCTGTATGTCATTCCGTTCATACGAGTTGCAGCGTTGATACGCGCAATCCACAAACGACGGAATTGACGTTTTTTCTGACGACGGTCACGGTAAGCATATTGACCAGCTTTGATTACAGCTTGCTTCGCAACGCGGAAAACCTTGCGACGAGCACCATAGTAACCTTTAGCAGCTTTTAATACTTTGTTATGTCTTCTGCGTGCAATTACGCCTCTTTTAACTCTTGCCATCTGTCATCTCCTTACGCGTATGGAAGCATGCGGCGAACCATTGCCACATCGTGATCATGAATCATGCCTGCGGCACGAAGTTGACGCTTACGCTTGGTAGACTTCTTAGTCAAGATATGACGAAGATGCGATTGCTTGCATTTAAAACCGCCAGAACCGGTTTTTTTAAAGCGCTTAGTTGCACTTTTATTTGATTTCATCTTAGGCATTGCTAAAACTCCATAAAGGAATAGCGATTTAAAGAGGTTACCTTTAAGTCGTATTCATCAGTTTCTAAATTTTGCCTCCCTTGCGGGAAGCCCTTTTACAATCAACAGCACTGAATGAGCTGCACCGGTAATGAGTTTGACCTCACCCCAGTTATTGTATTTGCTTCGATTGTTGCGGCTCGAAACCAGCCTACCCATTCTTAAGTCTTAAATTTAAGCACTCAGTCTCAAGAACAAATTTTGTGCAAATTGGATTAAACCTTTTTGCTTGGCGCGATCATCATTTGCAGTGATCGACCTTCCATTTTCGGCATTTGCTCAACCGTCGCGATTTCTTTTAAGTCTTCGCGAATACGCTCAAGCATTGCCATTCCTAATTCTTTGTGTGTAATTTCACGTCCACGGAACCAGATAGTGACTTTCACTCGGTCGCCGTTTTCCAAGAATTTCACAACATTTCGCAGTTTAACTTGGTAATCACCAATATCGGTACCTGGTCGAAACTTAACTTCTTTAACCTGTACCTGTTTTTGTTTTTTCTTCGCTTCGTGTGCTTTTTTCTGTTTCTGGTACTGATACTTCCCATAATCCATAATTCTGCACACTGGCGGTGAGGATTTTGCAGAAATCTCCACTAGGTCAAGTTCTGCTTCTTTTGCAGCCGCAAGGGCATCTTCTATTGAGACGACACCTTTCTGTTCACCGTCTGCATCAATCAAACGAACTTCAGCCTCTGTGATAGCTGCATTAATTCTATCTTTAGGCGCCTCTACTTGTTGTGGCTTGCCACGTCCTCTTCTAACTGCGATGGTTTTATCCTCTTGATACCAAAATTATTCCACGACCCTACCTAGGTTAGCGATGTCGTCCGATAACATTTGAAGCAATTGTTCAAATGTAAAACTACCCAAGTTATTTCCACCTCGGGCACGTACGTTAACGGTGCCATCCGCTTTTTCTTGATCCCCTACTACCAAAATATAGGGAACACGTTGTAGAGTGTGCTCGCGAATTTTAAACCCAACCTTCTCATTTCTCAAGTCCGTTTGCACTCTAAATCCATGTTTTTTCAATTTTTTTGCAAAATCTGCCACATATTCGTTGTGCACTTCAGAAATTGAAGCAAGCACCAATTGAACCGGAGCCAACCAAGTTGGGAACTTCCCTTCGTAATGCTCAACCAAAATTCCAACAAAACGCTCAAGTGAACCAAGAATTGCTCTGTGAATCATTACAGGGTGATGCTTTTCATTATCAGCACCAACATAAACCGCGTTCAAACGCTCTGCTTGAGTCATTGAGAAATCAAGCTGAATGGTTCCACACTGCCAAACACGACCAATGCAATCCTTCAACTGGAACTCGATTTTTGGACCATAAAACGCGCCTTCACCCGGCTGTAGCGCATATTCCAGATTAGCGTCTTTCAGCGTTTGCTCCAGCGCAGCTTCGGCCAAATCCCACACTTCATCCGAACCTACACGCTGTTCAGGACGTGTCGAGAACTTCACTTGAATGTCGTCAAAACCGAAATCTGCATAAGTGCTAAATACCAAGTCAATACAGGCTTGCACTTCTTGCTTGATTTGATCTGGTGTACAGAAAATGTGGGCATCGTCCTGAGTAAACGAGCGCACACGCATCAAACCATGCAATGTTCCTGATGGTTCATTACGATGAACCAAACCGAACTCCGCCAAGCGAATCGGTAAATCGCGGTAACTGCTCAAATCACGATTAAACACTTGAATATGCCCTGGGCAGTTCATTGGCTTGACCGCATAATCACGGTTTTCTGTTTCGGTGGTAAACATGTTGTCTTTGAATTTGTCCCAGTGACCGGATTTCTCCCAAAGAGAGCGATCCATAATCAATGGCGTACGAACTTCTTGATAACCACTTTCATTCAGCTGCTGACGCATGTAGTCTTCGACCACTTTATAAAGCGTTGTGCCTTTTGGATGCCAGAACGCCATACCCGGTGCCAACTCATCGACATGGAATAAATCCAACTGCTTACCAAGCTTACGGTGATCACGTTTTTCAGCCTCTTCCATCATTACCAAGTAATCTTTCAACTCCTCTTTGCTTGGGAAAGCCACACCATAGATGCGTTGAAGCATCTTATTATCCGAATCACCACGCCAATAAGCACCGGCAACATGTGTCAGTTTGAAAGCTTTAATGAAACCCATGTTTGGCACATGCGGACCGCGACACATATCGATATATTCTTGATGATAGTAAAAACCAAACTCAGTTTCATTTGGCATATCTTCAATCAATTCAATTTTGTAGTCTTCGCCACGGCTTTTGAAAATCTCTAATGCTTCAGCACGAGAAGTCATTTTTTTAACAACTTCATACTTGGTTTTAGCCAGCTCTTTCATGCGCAGCTCGATTTTTTCCAAATCTTCAGAGGAGATGCGCGCTTCCATGTCTACGTCATAGTAGAAGCCGTTTTCAACAACTGGACCGATTGCCATCCTAGCGTCTGGATAAAGTTGTTTTAAGGCATGCCCTAAAAGATGTGCGCAAGAATGGCGCATAATATGAACACCATCATCATCTTTAAGCGTAATGATTTGAACATCTGCATCTTCAGTAATCAGGTCGCTAGCATCTCTAAGCTCACCATTCACGCGCCCTGCTACCGTAGCTTTTGCCAGTCCCGTTCCAATATCCGTGGCGATTTGCATCACAGATACAGCTTCGGAAAATTCTCTTTTTGAACCATCTGGCAAGGTAATAATTGGCATGTCTAAACTCTTACTCTTTATCGTTAAAATCAAACATCAAAAATTAAACTGAAAAACCACAAACGCAAGCGTCATGACCTTTCGTAAAAGCAGATAATTTTAGCACAGTTTCCTTGCGCCAAAATATCGTTTTTTCAGCAATTTCAAGTAAAAAAACACCTACTGTCGAAATGGAGTTCAACGCCAGCTTCTAGGCTTTCATATAAAAATCCGTTATAATGCTTTGCCGATTCTTAATCAGCCACGTTAGAACGTTGTAAAACAACACAATTCAATATTAACGACAAAGCCCCGTTGGCTTAACATAATTTCACGGTAGGAATGCAACTATGAACTTAGAACAAGCGCGCTTCAATATGGTTGAACAGCAAATTCGTCCATGGGATGTTTTGGATCCTAAAGTGCTTGATCTCTTCATGGCGATCCCACGCCATGAGTTCGTATCAGAGTCACAGCAAGCCTTAGCTTATTGCGACCTGGAACTTCCGATTGGTGAAGGGCAAACCATGCTTCCGCCTCGCGTCGAAGGGCGCATGCTTCAGGCTGTGGATATTGAAGAAGACGAAACTGTTCTAGAAATCGGCACAGGCTCTGGCTACATGACTGCTTTGATAGCCGAATCTGCCGCCAACGTAACAACCGTAGAAATCTTCCCTAGCCTACAAGACATCGCTAAAAACAGATTAACGCGTTTTGACAATATTGAGTTCGCCATTGGCGATGCCAGCCATAACTGGGATGATGGAAAAACCTACGACGTCATTGTATTGACCGGTGCCGTATCTGAACTCCCTGTTGCCTACCAGCACAAACTTAACCTTGGTGGACGTCTAGTCGTCACCACAGGCTCAGCACCCGTGATGACATGCCAAGTAATGACACGCGTCAGTGACACTGAATGGGAAACAGAAACCCTATTTGAAACCGTCATGCCAAGCCTGATCAACGCAGAAGGTAAAGAAGTCTTTTCTTTCTAAAAGAGCTTTGCACAAGAGGGATGTGTAAGAAAAATGAGGAAAAATTTGTCTGGTTGAGGCGGATAACGCAGCTAATAGTTAGCTATTAGCAAGTTTTTCAACGAAAATCAGTCGGATTTTAACCATTTTTATACGTGAGCCCATCTCGTGCAAAGCTCTCTCCAAGTAAAGACTTCCTAAAATCTGCCAGGTTGGGGTATCTAAGCCATACACCCCCAACCTGGTAGATTTTCACAGTCCTGCCCGCTCATCTCCGCCACTTTTACTCTGAGGATCTCACCCTTAAAAATACCGGATGCCGAGGCACACCATGCACCGTGAGCTTCTGATATTTAAAGGTGATTTGCTGACCTATTTTGGGCGGAGAAACTCTATCCGCATCTTTCAAACCCGAACCAATATAAAACTCACGACCATTCTTTAGACGACACTGAATTGCGCCTAACTCACCTTTATATTTTCCCGTTCCCGGCTACTTCACACTCGTCATCCTTAAACGGCTTCACTTTTAACGCATCACTGGAGCGCCCAACTTCATAAGGCACATCTCCGCGACGAACAACAAGACCTTCACCCTTCTGGCTTAGCACTTTTTGTAAATGATTCTTAAATTGCTGCTCGGACTCAATTCGTGTCTGTGGAATGATACGCACAACGCTAGAAGGATGTTGATTTAGATAACGCGCCAAAACAGACAGACGCTCTACTAAACCACCCGCTTGGTTAGGCACGTCAAAGACATTATAGGTAATTTGATGCCAACGATAATCTGGTGTTTTCTGACGAACAAAGGAAGAAATATTTTCAAAATCATCTCGCTTAGTCCAAAGCTCTCCATCCACGGCGAATGGTGGCAGCTGCTCTAAAAACCACTTTGGCGCATGGATTTCCCTTCCACTTCTAAAACGAAGTACATGACCATCCCATACACCTCTAACACCATCCAGTTTTTCACTCATCAACCAGCCGACAATGTTTTGATTAGGCTTATATACCTTAAGGAGCAAAACTTTAGGTTTTACTGCTTCCGATAGCGCCACAGAGGGCACAGCAATCCCTACAAAAACAAAAAGGAGGCAAAGCCTCCTTATGTTCGATATTAGTAGTTGCAAAAGCATTTCTTATTTAGCGTCTTCTAAAAGAATATCTGCCTCATTATTTGCCAAAGTCTTAGTGCCAATACCTTTTACTTTTGCCAAATCTGACACTGCCATGAATTTACCGTGCTCATTGCGATACGCCACAATTGCTTCTGCTTTTTTCTGCCCGATACCATTTAAACTTGTAGCAATTTTCTCCGCTGAAGCACTATTGATATTCACTGGTGACGCAAACGCTAAAGAGGAAAACAACACCCCCAAAACTAATGCAAAAGTCTTCATAACATCTCCTTATATTTTTTATATATACGTACTTAAGCGTAAACTGGATATTAACAAACTACTGCTAAAAAGTAAAAAATCAGACTTACTTTTAATTAGGAGTTACCCCTTCTTTCTCAGACAAATATCAAATACACCCATCAAGACACTGAAGTTTCCATTTGTTCCTGTCTATTTCTATAAGCTTTGCGAACCAGAGCAATCATCACACCAAGAATCAACCCTAAAACACCTGCAACTGCCAAAATCAAAGTTTTTTTGGGCTTAACAGGTTGCGCTAAAACCTTAATTCCACCAATCACTGTCGTTGGTAAAATCTCAACATATCCCAAAGGCTTTAGTCTTGAGAAGATTTCTCGATACCTATCTTCTATTATTTTAATGGACTCCTCGACATTTTTTTGAATCTTTACCTTGTCCTCGCCAGTAGAAGAAATTGAAATGAAATTACTAGCTGATTTCATTTCAGCTGGAATCAAATTAGATAACAACAGAACAGTGGCCTGAGAAGACTCCACTGGCATATAAGGAACCGAAGAACTACTTGTTAAATTTTTAATCGTAGACATCTGTATCTGCTGAACCTGTAAAGTAGCTGACGCCTGATACAAAATTGGCTCATCACTTTTCATAAAAATATAACCAACGGCTAAAATCAAACCAGAAAGAAATGAGACAAAAATCGTTTTCTTTTCCTCAACCAATCCATTCCACAGTTCAAACAAATCGATCTCATCATCCTGATAAGCAGCTGCATAAGCTTGCTCTTTGATACGTTGTTGGGTGTCAGACATACATAACTCCACACAAAATTAAAAACTTACAGAAGTATAAAACATTCATCCCAAAAGTTTGAGACGTTTATAGCTACCCTCAAATATAAGAACTGAACGGCATGTTTACAAATAATTAATCATGGGTAATTTACAACCCAAACCTGGCAGATTTTTCCATTCTTAATTAACTATAGATTTGCCCGTTGCTTCTCCCATGCCCAAGCATGACGGACTATGGTTTCTAGGTCGCCATATTGGGGTTCCCAGTTCAATTCTTTTTTGGCTAGTGCAGCATCAGCAACCAATACAGCCGGATCACCAGCACGGCGCTCACCATCTTCAACAACTAGTTCACAGCCGTCTTCAGCCACGACTTTTTTCACCACATCAATCACTTGCTGCACAGAAAAACCCTGACCATTACCCAAGTTATAAGCCAAAGCACCAGACTTTTCTCCCGACACTAACGCTTCCAATGCCAATACATGCGCAGAACACAAATCATTAATGTGAATGTAATCGCGGATACATGTTCCATCCTCAGTGGCATAATCACGCCCAAAAACAGTAATACTTTTTCTTCTGCCGGATACCGCTTGTAATATTAACGGAATCAAATGGGTTTCAGGGTCATGACATTCGCCAATCTCTCCTTCAGGGTCTGCACCACAGGCATTAAAATAACGCAAACTCACCGAATTCAATTCATAGGCACCGGCATAATCCTGCAAAATGCGTTCAATCATTAACTTGGATGAGCCATAAGGATTAATCGGCTTCTGTGGATGCAACTCATCTATCGGCACATACTCCGGTTCACCAAATGTTGCTGCTGAAGAGGAAAATATAATTTTTTTTACATCATGCCGAACCATTACATCTAGCAAGTTCAGTGTGTTACTCACATTGTTACGATAATACTTGGCTGGATTAGCCACTGACTCACCCACTAAACTATTGGCAGCAAAGTGCATCACTCCATCAAAAGAATGCTCTATGAAAAGATTTTCTAGCACATTCACATCTGCCAAATCCCCAACCACTAAGAGACCGTATTTAACCAACTGATGATGCCCCGTAGTCAAGTTATCCAGCACCACAACCTCATGCCCAGCCATCTCAAGAGACTTGCACATATGTGAGCCAATATAACCAGCGCCACCCACGACTAAAATTTTCATAAATTACTACACAACTTAAGTTGACATGCCACTTTTAGCCAAATAATCCACAATCCCTGAAGGATGCTCAAATCCCGAAACAACTGTTTTCAACCTCTCCAAAACAATTTCATAATCGTACAATTTCAAATCATTTTCAATCAATTTCAAAAGTTGCAGCAGCTGCCCATAAGGAACATAATCTTCATGAGCAGTCATAATTCTTGGATGGTCTGTACCATCAACACAATCTCCGATTAACAACTCTTCGTAAAGCTTTTCTCCTGGACGAAGTCCCGTGTAGTGAATTTCAATGTCTCCTTCTCCTGAATAATTCACTACCTCAAAGCCTGACAATTTAATCATCTTACGTGCAAGCGTATCAATTTTGACAGGCTCTCCCATATCAAGGACAAAAACATCCCCTCCTCCACCCATAGATCCTGCCTGAATAACCAGAGAAGCCGCTTCTGGAATAGTCATAAAATAACGAGTAATTTCAGGATGGGTGACCGTCACAGGTCCGCCATCAATAATTTGTTTTCTAAACAAAGGAATCACCGAACCAGACGACCCCAAAACATTACCAAAACGCACCATAACAAAACGAGTGGTAGTAAACTCCTGTTGTAAAGCCTGCAAAACCATTTCAGCTAAACGCTTGCTTGCTCCCATTACATTCGTCGGTCGCACAGCTTTGTCCGTCGATATAAGAACAAAATTCTTCACACCATTTTCAGCAGCAAGCTTAGCGGCTGCATGAGTACCAAAAGCATTGTTAACAATGCCTTCCTGAATATTGTGCTCGACAATAGGAACATGTTTATAAGCCGCAGCATGATAAACCGTATCGACCTCAAACTTTTGGATAACTCTTCCTAATTTAAACTCATCTAAAACACTTCCAAGAATAGGAATCATCTTTGTTGTTGAAAGTGCTCCACTCTTCAATAGATCATGTTCAATCGTATATAAAGCAAACTCACTTAACTCATATAAAATCAGCACCTTAGGATTTTGCTTAATTACCTGCCTACATAATTCAGAGCCAATTGAGCCTCCTGCACCAGTAACAAGAACCGCTTGCCCTTCAATACATTTCGACAATAGCTCAGCTCTCGGAGGAACCGGATCTCTTCCCAATAAATCTTCAATATTGACTTCACGAACATCCGAAAAAGAAACTTTCCCTGAAACAATTTCATCAATACTTGGCAAAGTAGAAACTTTCAAAGCAAATGGCTCTAGCCAATCCAAAATCTTTTTTCTTTCACTGGCCGTAATAGAAGGCAATGCCATCAAAACCTCCGAAACCTTGTGTTTTTCAATTAAGCGCTCTAAGTTTTCCCGCTTGTAAACAGTAATAGATGCAATCTGATGCTTATACAAAGTTTCATCATCGTCAATAAACCCAATCACTCGCATATTAGGTATTTTTTCAATAGCACTAGCCAATTGCTTTCCTGATGTGCCAGCACCAAAGATGACAACAGACTTAAGAATAGACAAGTCCTTGTGAAGCCCTTCCAGCAACAACCAGCGTGCAAAGAGTCTAGTGGCAGAAATATAAAGCAAAGTCAATAGCCATGCGATCAGAATGGCAGAACGAGGGTAAGGCCATTGCAACATAAAAATTGCAGTGGCCCATAACACAAACGCAAAAGAAACTGAATAGAAAACCGTCGTAGCAAACTTACTACCTAAGTAACGAATAACTGCTCGATATAAACCTTGAGTGACAAAAATAGGTATTGCCAAAAACGGAAGTATTGCAATAGCGGGAAGAAATGGCTCTATTGAGGCATCAATATATCCCAACCTAATCCAAGTGGCGACAATGGCCACCGCATATAAACCAAATAAATCAACAACAAAAAAAATTAAACGCTTTTGGAAACGTGAAAGCGATAACAAAGCCTCTTTAAACTTCACTTTTTCCACCCTTGTTTATCGCATCTCCTGAACCTTTACCAGTAATCGTTAAAAATATATATCTAAAATAATTCAGTATACTCATATTTTGAATCATTTGGGCGTCGATCTCTGCCAACAATTCAGGAGTAGACATATCAATATTGTTAACCTGTGACAAACCTGTAATTCCAGGTCTAACAATAAAAACATCAAGACGCTGGCGAGCTAGTACCAGCTCCCTTTGATTAAAAAGCCCTGGCCTAGGTCCAACCAAGCTCATTTCTCCCTTCAACACATTCCAAAGCTGAGGTAATTCATCCAGTTTAGTTTTTCGCAAAAAAGAACCAAACTTCGTGACTGACGCTGAAGACGCTAAATGGGTTGCTACAGAAGCAGTATCCTTACTCATAGTGCGAAACTTCACCAAAGTAAATGGCTTTTGGTTACGACCAACTCTCTCCTGAAAAAAAAGTGGGGAGCCAGTGTCAAAAAGCCCTGTAATATAAAGAACTAAGAATACAGGGAACCCCACGATTAGTCCGAATAATGAAAGCAAAATATCTAAAAATCGAAGCATAAAACTACTCAACCTTTTCAAGAGAAGCCATCTTCATCAGCTGTTCATCCATTGTCACTATTGGCTTCCAACCTAGCTTAGCTTGAACCTTGGAACTGTTTACCTGTAAATTGCCTAACACACGTTCAGCTTTAGACTCTTTACCTAGCAATTTTGCAACTAACTTCATTAGCCATACAGGAATGGAAAATAAACGACTTTTCCTCTTGTAAGCGAAAGCGATTTTACTCAGTAATTCAGCGGTTGAGACGTCTTCATCATCAGATATCAAAAATACTTCATTTGCAGCCATTGGGGAATGCTTACGTTCACTACATAAAGCGATAAAATCTACCAAATTATCTAAAGCAATCAGAGATCTGCGATTATTTACAGCCGCCAATGGCAATGGAATACCTTTTTTGACCCAAGCAACCATTGAAGCAAAGTTGCCTTTTACACCTGGACCATAAACGAGTGGCGGGCGGATAATTACAACCTCCATGCCTGTTTTTTCCGCTATTTGCATTAATCCTTGTTCCGCTTCATATTTTGAAAGTGCATAAGGGTCGTCTGGAATGAAGTGAGTTTCAGGTTCAAACGGGCAATCACCACTACTCTCACCATTCACTTTAATAGTGCTTAAAAAAACAAAACGCTTTACCCCTGCATCTGAAGCTAAACTTGCCAACGCTAAAGTCGCATCTCTATTTATCTTTCGGTACTCTGCCATAGAATTAAGTGATTTATCGTTCAAGCCTTGTATCCGTGCAGCGACATGTACTACCGAATCCATACCACGCAAAATACTCTCAAACTCATCACGGTTAGAGAGTGAAAAGCTTAGGTTCTCTTTACCCATAACAATAGAAATATCTCCAACAAGCTGCTTTACACCAGCCGGAAACAATGATTCTCTACGCACCAAAGCTGTAATCTCAACACCATCAACAACAAAACGGTTCAATAAAGCTGAACCAACGAACCCCGTAGCTCCAGTTAAAAAAACTTTCAAGTTATTTTCTCGCTTTCAAAAGTTCATCATAAATCGCTATATGAGCCGCTACAACTTTTTCAATTGTGAACTCTCTCTCGGCGAATTTTCGACCCGCATATCCCATCATTTTCCTTTTTTCAGGGTGTTGAATTAAATCAGAAATAGCATTATCTAAAGCCTTAGCATCATTTACAGGAACCAAAACCCCCGTCAAACCCGGAATAATAGCATCTCGACAACCTGGAACATCCGTCGTTACCACCGCTCGGCCACATGCAGCTGCCTCAATCAATGATTTTGGCAAGCCCTCTCGATATGACGGCAAGCATATTATGTTGGATTGTTGGTATAATTGAACTATATCTTTTCTAAAGCCTAGCACCTTTATATTAGGTAACCCTCTCCAAGAATTGACTTCTAACTGCTTTATTGAAGCAGGGTTTCCATGGTCAACTTTACCAACCACCCAAAATTCAGCTTCGATTCCTTTTTCATAAATTAGCTTACTTGCTTCCACGAATTCCCTGATTCCCTTATCAAGTAACAGCCTTGCAGCAAAAGTAACAACAATCTTACCCTCTGGCTCTGTAATATATGAATAATCTTTCAAATCAACTCCAGAACCACGAATAAACTTGATTTTTCCTGGAGAAACCACTCCCCAAGCCTCTAACAGCCTTGCATCATCTTCATTTTGAAAAATAATAGATTGATTTTTATGACTAAATGCCAGCTTAAATAGTGGCCACAGAAACAACCTTAAAAGCCTTGCTTTTGCTCTAGAAGAAATAAAAACTGCTCCAAGACCAGAAACAGCAGAAACTACTGAGGGAACTTTTGCCAGCTTAGCTGCAATACCACCATACAAATAAGGTTTTATTGTGACCAAGTGCACAAGGTCCGGCTGCAATGCCTTAAACACACTAAGCAACTTCCAAACAACTTTCAGCTCACTCAGTGGGTCCCCCCCCTTGCGCGAAAAGTTTATTTGATGGAAATGTATTCCAAGCTCCTGAAAAACAGGTAACGAACCGCCAGAAGATGCAACATGAATTTCGCACCCTGCATCCAACATGGCTTTTGCAACAGGCAAACGATGGGAAACAAAAAATTTTGGGCAGTTAACTACAAATAAAACCGTTACCGATTGTTTCATTTATTTTGTTCCAACCAAGCCTGAAACATCAGAACATTCCATAGTTGGTGATGCCAATTTCTCCTACCTGACAAGTGCTCCATCCATTTATCCCTAACTATTGACACATTAAAATATCCTTCATTTGATAACCTTTGTTCATCCAAAAGACACTCTCCCCAATCTCTTAACGGGCCACGCAACCATTCTGCTAAAGGTACGCCAAACCCCATTTTAGGACGTTCAATCAGTTCTTTGGGAACATGTTTATAAAGCACTTCACGCAAAACCCACTTACTAACACCTTCACGTATTTTAAAATCCATGGGCAATGAAACTGCATACTGGATAACATTTGGATCAAGTAAAGGAACCCTAGTTTCTAATGATACGGACATTGCAGCTCGATCAACCTTAGTAAGAATATCTGTAGGCAAATAGCCCAGCATGTCATAAACCATCATTCTTTCAATAGGAGACAAATAATTAAACGCACTTTTATTTTGAGTTAACGCTGTTGGGTATTCAGTTGCCTCAACTAACCACTCCTCAGGGTGGTCTATTTGAGAGACCAACCTTAGATAAAGCTCATCTAAATTTTTACAATCCAAAATTGACGCACCTTTATAAAGCTTATCACCCCAGTGCCCGCCCTTACTTTTTATAAAAAAAGATGCTGCCTTAGACCAGGCTTCTGGAGAAGCAGAAGTAATTGCTTTCTTTGCCAAATTGCGCATAGGAATAGGTAGCCAAGAAATCTTATTCCAAAGTTCATTAGAGAAGGAATACCGATTATAACCGGCAAAAAGCTCGTCACCAGCATCGCCTGATAGAGAAACCGTTACCTTCTCCTTAGCAATTTTAGATACTAAGTACGTAGGAATTTGTGATGAATCCGCGAATGGTTCATCATAAATCTCAGGCAAGCTAGGTATGACATTCAGAGCATCATGAGAGGATGCATACATCTCATAGTGTTCCGTACCTAAGTGTTTTGCAACTGCTTTAGCATATTCAGCCTCATTAAATAGCTCCACGTCAAAGCCAATAGAAAAAGTTTTCACCTTTGTCTCAGATTGAGACTGCATTAGAGCAACAATAGTACTTGAATCAACGCCTCCAGACAAAAATGCACCCAAAGGCACATCTGCATCCATCTGCAAAGCCACCGCATTCATCAAAACAAGCTCTAATTGATCCACGGCTTCTTTAGAAGACCCCATAAACATAGCGCTCTTCCCAGATTCAACAACATTACTTAAGGACCAGTAATAGCTTTTTTCAACACTCCTTTCGCCATGACATATAGATGCAATACAGCCAGGTTCTAGCTTATAAATGTCTTTGTAGATTGAATACGGAGCTGGTATTGAATTATAACGTAAGAAAACGGCTAAAGAATTCCTGTCAACAGCATGAGTAAAGCCCGGCACTTTTTTAATAGCTTTTAGCTCCGAAGCAAATACAAACTTTCCATCTATCCAACCATAATAGAGGGGTTTCTCGCCCATTCGATCTCGAGCAATGGACAAAACTTTTTTTTGTTTATCCCACAATGCAACTGCAAACATCCCCGTCGCCTTTTTGAGCGTTGCTTCTAATCCCCATTGCTCAATGGCAGCCAACAGCGTTTCAGTATCGGAATGACCGTTCCATTGACGCGTCTCTAGCACGTCAAGCTCAGTACGCAATTGATTATGATTATAAATTTCGCCATTAAATACTATTACAAACCGTTCTGACGCTGAACTCATTGGCTGATGGCCAGCTGAACTTAAATCTAATATTGATAACCGCGCATGCGACAATCCTACTTTATGTTCTTTATCAAACCATACACCTTGATCATCCGGACCTCGATGCAGAATGGCTTCAGCCATATTTTTTAATTGCTCAATAGGCTGAGGATATTGACCAATAAAACCTGCTATACCGCACATTAGTAGTTAACTTCTTATTAAACCTTGATACAAAATCTGATACCTGTGAACCATTTTTTCTATTGAAAACTCACTTATAGCTCTGTTTTTTAGCCTCTCTCCGAGTTGTCGCCGCTCATCCTTCGACTTTTCAACTAAAAGTAAAATCTTTCTCGATAAATCTTCTGGACTGTTAGGTTCGGCAAGAATAACATCATCGCCTCCAAGTAACCTAGCATCACCAACATCTGTTGACACACAACAAACCTCTGAAATCATAGCCTCAACCAGGACATTGGGAAACCCCTCCGTTCTCGACGGCAAGCAAAAAATAGACATCACACTCATGCATACTGGTATATCATTACGCTCTCCTGCAAGAATAAATGCCTGTAAATTTGATTCTTTTTCAATTTTAGAGCGTAAATCTAAATTAGAGTTATCAATTCCTCTACCTATCATCAAGAATTTAACATAAGGGTATTTATCCAGTACAAATCTTGATGCCTCAATTAGAACATCCTGCCCCTTATCTTGAGAAAGTCTGCCAACGCACCCAACGACAGTGTCTTCACCCGTTATCGAAAACTCCTTTCTCAAAGCTTCCTTTTGCATGTTTTCAACACTAAAATCTGCAACTAAAAATCCATTCGGGATTAATATCATTTTTGCGGCATCATAACCAAGCTGATGATGCCGCGCCCTTGAAGCTTCAGCCACAACAACAATTTTACTAGGGAGTACATGAGACAGTAACGCACAAACCCTTCTTATAACTGCCGTAGAATAAGACTTTTCTTTTAGTTCAGTTGTTCTTACCCCCCAGACCACATGCTTGACTTTAGCTATTTTTGCCATTATTCCACCTAAAAAGTCCGCATGGTACATCCATGTCTGCACAATCTGAGGGTCAATTTGTCGAAGTATCCCATACAAATTCCAACACCTTAAAATCCCAAAAACACTTTTTGAAAGGTTTAAAGAATAAACATCCACCCCCATCTTTCTAAACTTTTTTCCATAAACTCCCTCCGAAGTTAAAGAAATTACCACGTGCTTTATGGTCGTATCGTTGGAACAAAGGCGAAACAAGGTGGTTTCAGCCCCTCCCATTTCCAAACTAGATATAATATGCACTACTGTAATTTTTCTCATGAAAGCGTTGTCAATGACTTCCATCCACCCCTCCAGAAATAGAATTGGACTTACAACAGTCTTGAGTGCTCTCCCTTATCCAGCCTGATACAAAAATTGGCATCACAGGAATAAAAAAATACCTTAAATAAGTATGAGGGTTAAAAAACATAATTAACAAAAAAATCAAAAAAAGGTTAAGTAACAAAATATAAACACTTAAGTCTAGATACTTCAAACTATTGATATTTTTGTATAATTGAAACCATATCATTAAAAAGGCTAGCAAACCGAAAGCTCCGGTCTCTAACAACATCAATATATATGTATTATGAACTGTTTCAGCAACACCCGATGGCGAAAGCTCGTAAAAACTGGCTTGTTGCAGACCTATACCTAAAAGAAAATTTTGCGGGGTTTTCAATAAAATTTCCAAGGCATTTTCCATCAAGGAGATACGATCTGCCGAACTTCCCAATCCTGAATGACCAATATTTAGCCTTAATAGTAAGGTGTTATGAAAACTGCTATTAAAAAGGGTTATCAGAAAAAGACTAGCTCCCATTACAAATCCTATTCCAACAATCCACATTAAATATTTTTTTAAAAAATGCCTAGGTAATCTTTTCCTGTATTTATAAAACAAAACTGAGTTAACAAAAATTAAAAATAAAAGAATGAGGAACGCACTGAAAGACATCGTCAAAAGCAAGTTGAACAGCAATACTGTCAAAACTACTATCCATGCGACTCGCGCATAGCATCCTCCTGACTTCAAAACCAAAAATAAAATGATTGGGAGCATAAGCAAGGTTATGTAAGCAAAAGAATTCGCATTTCCAAATGTTCCTATTGCCCTGCTTGCCGAAAAAAACAAATCGTGATGAGGAAAATTAAAGGCTAACGCGCTTAACGACATCAGTAAAGGAATCAAATAAGCAATACCAACTATTTTAAAAAATGAATGTAAGTTTTCAAACTTAATAAAATGGTTCGCAATAAAAGACATCACTATCAAAATATAAAAGTACTGCAACGATGCTGAAAAAAAGCTTTTCGCCTCATATATATACCCAAAAAGAGCTTCGCTCAGAAATGACAAAAAAAGTATGAGCATGAAAAACAGCACGAGAAACAAAAAGTTATACCTAATCTGCCCTCTATTTATGGCAACCATTAGAAAAAGAAGCGATAATAAAAAGTCTCCAAAGGTAAACGAAATCCCTGAAGGGTAGTCAAACCCTCCCGGCCTTAAAAAAAAATATGGAGAAAAAAATATTGTCACTATAAATAATAGTGAAAACTCCTTTTTGACAAAAAATTTCAGAACATGCTCCTCCACAACTTTTTTAAAGGTTTAATTCTAGAAAAAATGAATCGAACCTTTTCACTAAAAGTCTCGGGAATTACAGTATTTATATTTTCCCAATCGGAAACATCATAAGCGCTTGCTAAACCTTGCCACTTTCTCAAAAAAGTTCTGTAATCGTCGAAAAACGACAAACTGAGATTAGAGCTCTTTACATCATCATCTTTCTGATCGACAAGAATAACAGCTGATTTGCAGAGATGAACCCCCCCCCCAATTTCATTTACCCTTAAACAAAAATCGGGATCTGCCCAAAAGTTTACAAAATCGGCAGAAAAAAATCCTCCTGCATTGTTTATAGTCTTCCTACTAGCGCAAAACCATCCGGCATAATGCACACCAAAAACCTGCCATTCGTATAATCTTCTCCCGCTAGAGTCAAATCGACGAAAGGCGAAAACTGTATTTTCTTGATGAACATTTGAAATGCATTCAAACATTTGGAAAAAACTACCTTTAACTGGTTTTGCGTCATCGGACCAAGGAATAATATAGTCGCCCTTTGACTTTAAATATCCTAATTGCATTGCATTCAACACGCCTTTAGGCGTAGTTTCAACTACATTTACTATTCGATCACCATGGATAGGAAAAGGCGAAACAAGAATAATTTCATACTCATCAGAACAGACTGAAAGTTCATTATCAATCAAATGAACGACTTCTTCCGCCTCTTGTTTTCTTAAACTAGGTAAAATTACACTGACAAGCATACTAACATTACCACCTAACCCTTAATCCTAAAGCATCTTTTATCCGTTTGACTTTTTTGTATAACTGAGGATTTTGAAAAAGCCGAAATACAAGTCCCTTAATAAAAAACCTATATGAATAATGGAATGAAAAATTTCTTGAAAAAACACTTACTAATGCCCCTACTAAAGCTTCCCTGACGCTTCCATCCAAAAGTTTAGCGCCATAATAATAGTAAATATAGGAATATTGCTGCTTGTTAAATTTTTCATCTGTACAACATGTATTATATACATCAGTATTCAACGAAATTTGCTTGAACACTTTGCTAATGCCTTTCCTTGAATCGTATTCTTTAAGGGCTCGGACACTTGCCCTTTCTGCCATCAACTCCCTCTCTTTTTCCCCTTCTTTGGATAAATAGTGCTCTATTTTTTTAACACATTCTTCTACATTCCTGAATATTGCAATTTCTTCTCCTGGAATAAATAATTGCTCTATCCCAGGAGCGTATTCAGATAAAATAAATCCTTGCGCCATCGCGATTTCTACAGGCCTACCCTTGACTTGCCTAATCCTCTTATCAACGGAAGACAAATCAACAACAAAGTTATCTCTATTCATAGTCCCTGTAAAATTTAAATTGATCTTAGAACTATTAAACACCCTGAACATGTCTTCTCGATCCACAAATCCGTTAATTGAGCCAACCCCCCATGTATTTACCTTTATACCTTTTAAAGCCAACGCATTAATTATTTCCTGTCTATTGGATTGTTTTATATTTCCTACAAATGAAACATCATACTCATATTTATTCTGATCTTTTACCGACAATGTTTTTTTTATTTTTTCAGCAGAATATAGTGCAAATGTTGTTATGACATTGATGCCGAGAAGCCTAAATTTATATTGAGAGTAGTAATCCGGTAGAATCACCAAGTCGGCTAACTGGGAATAGTACTTATCAACTGCTTCAAAAAAATACTCTGTGTCAAAAAAGTTAAACACATATTTTAAGGAGTGCTTTTTCTTTAGTTTGTACAGGTAATCAATCCCAAATGTTAAATCTGCTGAAGGCATTACAAAGAAAATCATTGTTATTTGATTTCTTTCAATTAAATCATCAATTTTTACATATAGCTGTTTTAGAGAGTTTAAATATAAAAACTCAACATAATCTAAAACGACTGTATGATCTGCATTTTCTTTAATACCTTCGACGTAATCTTCAAAAACCTGGTTGTTTTCAAATAGGTGGGTTAAAACTAGTACATTACTAGTATCATTCAAATACTTCATTTCTTTTTCAACAAGTCCAGTTCCTTTACAATCAACTCAGCAATTGCAAATGCACTGGTGAACGCTGGTGAAATGGCGTTCAGCAAATGAACATTTCCATCCTGATTTATGATTAAATAATCCATTACCAGCTCATCTTTTTTTCTATCATAGAGCTGGGGTCTGATACCTACCTTTGAAACACCTCCAAGTTCATAATCGCTCAGCGATGGCATCAACTTTTTTGCACTCCTGTAAAAAAAAGTTTTCGAATACTTCAATATTTCTGAATTGGCGTTCAGCCTAAAACCTTCATCTCCAACATACTGTTTTAATATAACGCTCATATAGTCCAGAAGCCTCTTATACTCAATATTAGATAGTATGGAATAATTCTCTCGCCCCAACGCGGGAATAGCTGTTGGACCTACATAAACATCGCCAAATATAGACTTTGTATAATGAACCCCTAAAAACGGCATTCTAGGGTCAGGCACAGGATAAATGTTTCCATTAACCTTATAAGAACTCTCTTTAATTAATTTTCTATAAACCCCTTTGAAAGGTAAACAAAAATATTCTTCTCCCACTCCAAAGCTTTTCGCAACATCGTCAGCATACATTCCCGCACAATTTATTAAACTCTCGAAAGCTATTTCTCCAACACTAGTTTTGACTCTATTCTGACCACAAGGACCTATAAATTTTGAGTCAAACAATATTTGAACCCCTCCTTCTTGCAATTCAGAAACGAGCGCCTTCAAAACACCTACAGAATCTATGGTCTTTGTTGTTGGTGAATACAGAGCTCTTTTCGCCTCAAATGCAAAAGGTTCAATTTCATTCAATTGCCCCCTATCTAGAACATCAACATCAACTTTATTTGCATGCGCTTTTTCTATTAGTTTATCTAGATCTTCATCTTCTTTTTCACTTGTAGGGACAATCACTTTACCGCTATCTACAAACCTGATTGAATGCTTCAAGGAAAATTCCATCATTTTCCTTGAGCCTATAGAACAAGCCTTCGCTCTCAAAGAGTCTTGTCCGTAGTAAAGACCTGAATGGAGCACACCACTATTCCTACCACTTGCATGTACCCCTACCTCCATCTCCTTTTCTAAAATAATTATGTTAAGATCAGGCTTTTCCTGAATCAGCTCATATGCCACAGAAAGTCCAACAACCCCTCCTCCAACAATCAAAGCATCGCATTCGATAGTTTTCATACATTTCCGTATCGAGTGTTTTTAATCATAGTATAGCCTTTGATTAACTCCTGAAGACCACGATCCAAGGAAAACTCAGAAGAGAATCCTGTCGCTTCGATTTTGTCATTGGACACGATGTAGTTACGTTGATCTGGATCCTTACCTACAGGAGCTTCCAAAAATGTGAAGTCAGGAACGAACTGTTGAATTCTTTCACAAAGCTCTTTTTTAGAAACATTCGCATCAGATAGACCAACATTGAAAATTTCACCTTTCATCGAATCAAAGTTATTGATCCCGTGTTGGAACGCTCTTGAAACATCTCTTACATGAACGTAGTTTCTCTTAAATTGACTCTCAAACAACACAACAAATCTGTCATATACAGCACGGTATGTAAAATCATTTACAAGCAGATCAAGTCTCATTCTTGGAGACATACCAAATACAGTAGCCAGCCTGAAACTAATGGCATTTTCGTGCTGCATTAGCTCTTTTTCCACTTCAACTTTATCTATTGCATATTGTGAAATAGGTCGCAACGGAGACTCTTCCGTACAGTAGTTATTTTCATCTCCTGTTCCGTATGCGCTATTTGTTGTTGGCATAAGAATTCTTTGTTCTTTAGAGATGTTTTTCAGCATTAATGTAACTGCATCATGGTTCGTCGTCTTAGCTCCAATTGGATCTTGGCTACAAATCGGCGCCCCAACAAGTGCTGCAAGAGGGATAATAATATCTGCTTCCTTTAGTAAGGGCTTAATAACACTTTCAATGCGAATATCGCCCTTTACAACAGAAAAGTTTGGGTGATAACAACAATGATTTAGGCTAGCTTGCTTAAACATAAAGTTATCTAAAACCGTAACATTATGCCCAGCTGCCAATAAGTCAGGAACCATTGTTGAACCTAAATACCCCGCACCACCAGTTACTAATATATTAAATGACATCAAACTTCTCCGTTTAATCTATAAAGTTAAAAATTTCTGCCTCTACACACTGACAAAGAGTGTGAGCCAAAACTATATGAATTTCTTGAATTGTGCTCGTTGCAGCTCCTGGTGCAACAATACAAAAATCCGCCTTACTTGCTACTTTTCCACCATAGCAACCGGTAAAAATAATGCTAGGAATTGATAACTCTTTGCAGGCTTCAACAGCTTTTAAAATATTCTCCGAATTACCAGAAGTAGTAATCCCTAGAAAAATATCATTTTTACCTGCTTTGCACTGAAGCTGTCGGGAAAAAACCTGGTCGAAACCGTAATCATTGCCAATTGCAGTCAAAATTGATGCATCAACAGTAAGTGCTTCTGCCGGAAGTGGTGCGCGATCTCTTGCAAGTTTACTTACGAATTCTGCTGCTAGGTGCTGCGCATCAGCTGCCGAGCCACCGTTACCGGCAATATACAGTCTTCCTCCGGATTTATATCGCTTAATAGCCTCTTGAACTGCTTGATTGAATACTTCTAACTGTTCTTTGTTAAGAAGAAAGGTTTTTTTCGCGTCAATTGAAGCATTTAGATTCTGCTCAAGGGCATTAATTGCTCTTACCATTCACTCTTTCCTACAAAATTGAGCTTGCACGGTAGTAGTCATCAGGAACGCCAATATCAATAAAACACCCTGAAAACTCTTCACCAAACAATCGCCCTTTTTCCTCTATAAATTTTGGCATCAAATCATCTTCAAGCGAAACTTTGCCGACAAATTTTTGCCCTATTGCTTTTATAAATGAAGGGTTGCACAAGTATACCCCTCCATTGGCAAGACGCCCTACCTTGTCCGTACCAGATTCTAAAGATACAATTTTCCCATCATCATCATCAACATCTAACCCCATATACCGACCAGACTCATTAGTCCGAAATAATGACATTGTCCAGTCTGATGCATGCTCATTATGAAACTTTTCTAGGTGTGGCAGGTCAACTTCGAAAAAGGTATCGCCATTCAGAAGCAAACAACTTTCATTTATGTCTTTAATCGCCAATAGAAAGCCTCCACCTGTTCCCAGAGGGGTATCTTCAACAACATAATGAATTTTTGCAGTTTTGTAGTTTTCGCCGAAATAGTCAATAATCACTTCTTTTTTATATCCGACGGAAATAACAAACTGCTCAACACCTTGGTTAATCCAATAATCCATTTGGTATTCAAGAAACGGCCGATTATTAATTGGAGCCATCGGTTTAGGAACATCGGAAACAACACTTCTAAGCCTTGTTCCTTGTCCACCCGCTAAGATAATAGCTATCTTTACCAACGTCTCACTCCACAGAATTTAGGATTTGGCAGATTTCATCAATTTCTTCATCTTTTAAATCTGGAAAGTTTCCGATATAGAATCCGTAAAAATGAATGTGGTCTGTTTCTGGGAATTGTTTATAGTAGCCATCAGGAACTATTCCTTGCAAATATGGCTGGCGCAACTGGTTCCCGCCACCAGCACTTCCTCTTCTGTACTCAACACCAGACTCATTCATTTTTTTCATCAGCTTTTCAACGAACGCATCATTTGGCTCATTCAACACCAAGTTAAATGCATAGTTACTTGAGCCTTCTAACTTAAAGTTAGTTCTATACTTCTTACTATCAAGCTGATTCAAAAAACGGTGAAGGTTTTCTGTTCTACGCTTGACGTTATAATCTAGCCTTTTTAGCTGTTTACGTCCCATAATCCCGCCAATCTCGGTATTGCGAACATTGTAGGCAGTAAAAGCAAAAATGAAGTCAGGGTTTAACTCGGGGTTTTTAGCTAAATAATCTTGGCGTAAAGCTTCGTCATTTGACTCCCTTAACATACCATGAGATCTAAGCATTCTAGCTTGCTGATATACTTCTGGGTCATTGGTACAAATCATCCCACCCTCGATAGTACTCATGTGGTGAGCATAGTAAAAAGAAAAGTTTGAAATCCAACCAATACTTCCCAATTTTTTCCCGCCGTGCGTCGCACCATGAGACTCACACACATCCTCAATTAAAAGAACATTTCTTTTTTCTAGTTCACTAATCAACTCATCTGTTAATCCATCAAAGCCCTGTACATGTGTCAAAAAAACTGCTCTGGTCTTATCAGAAAGACTTTCAATAATTTTGTCACCATCCATCGCTAATGACTCAGGATCTATATCAACAAAAACCGGGGTAAACCCATGCTGAAGTACAGAGGAAACATCGGATATCCACGTTAAAGGAGGAACAATAACTTCCCCACCTTCAGGATAACGAAGTTTCAAAATCGCCATCGTTAAAAGGTTTGCAGAAGCACCTGAGTTGACAAAAACACTATGTTTCACGCCCAGCCAATCTGACCATTCTGCCTCAAACGCTCTTACATTTGCCCCGTTTGTTAGAATTGGATCATCTTGCTTAAGGTGCTCAATCACCGCATCAAGATCTTCTCTTTGAATATTGTTGCGCATTAGCGGGAATTTCATCTATTTTCTCTCCGTGGAAATTTCTAAAATCAAATATCATGGGAAGACATAAAGTCTTTTACGGTGGACATCACAGAAACAGGTCCAATCCCCGCCTTTTCGTGTAATTCTTGCCGAGTCCCTAACTCAAACTCATATTGCGAATGAACACCTATATTGCAAAACTTTGGCTTTGAAGCTAATTCTTGAATAAAATTAAACAAGAGGGCATCAAGCCCCCCTCTACCCTTAAACGCTTCCTCTAAAGACACTAAACCTTTGTAATTTTTAATTTTTTCTGACAATAAAGCAGAATCAAAACCAGACAAATCGAAAAGATCAATTAACCCGACTTTAACACCTTCTTTCTCTAACTCTTCTGCAACTTGCATTGCGGTATGAACCATATACCCTGTTGCAATCAAACAAACATTGTCACCTTCTCTTATTTCAGAAAAGCCAGCTTCTGTATTAACACTTCCTTGCTCATAAATTGGCGGCAAAATTTGAGCATCAAACCTTAAGTATTTTGGCCCCGTGTTATTTAAACACTCATCAATCAAAGATTCTGCGACCACATGATCACTAGGAGAAAGAACTCTGAAATTAGGCATAGCACGCATTAGAGTAATATCTTCATAACATTGATGTGTTGGCCCGGAAACGACATAGCTATAACCTGCTCCAACACCTATTAAGTTAACATTCATATCTCTTACTTCAGACAATAACGCCAAGTTCACACGGGATTGCTCATAACAACGCATAGTAATAAAAGGTGCTATCGCATATGCAAAAACTGTAAAACCTTCTGTTGCCAAACCAGCCGCAACATTTATAAGGTTTTGCTCCGCAATGCCAACGTTTGCAAACCTGTTAGGAAAATCTTTTCTAATTTTATCTAACACAGGAGAACCAAAATCTGCAGAAAGAAAGAAAATTTTTTCATTACTCTGCATAGCAATCCATATCTGCTCAAGAAAAGCATCCCTCATCGCTCTAGGTTTAATTTCCACGATTATCTCCAAGTATTTGATCTATCAATTCTGGCTTTGGATTTAAAATATGTGCTAGTGATTCATTAGCTAAACCTGGAACACCTTTGCCTTTTACTGTATTCGCAATAATTGCTTTTGGCTTCCCTTCATGTAGTTTTGACATTTTTTGTAATGCCAATTGAACCGCCTCAACATCATGACCATCTACTTCCTCACAATGCCAGCCAAAGGCAGAAAGCCTTTTTGCTAACGCATCATGAGAAACAATGTTATCCGTGTGGTCAAGCATACTTATTTTGTTGTTATCAACAATCAGATGTAAATTATCCAACTTATGGTGCGATGCGAACATAATTGCCTCCCAGTTGGATCCCTCATGCAGTTCCCCATCACCAGTAACAACATAGACTTGGTTAGGTGAATTCTTGTTCTTTAAGCCTAGAGCCACCCCAGTTCCAACGCCAAGACCATGACCTAGAGAACCATTAACAGTTTCATAACCTGGAATCACCGGATCAGGAATTCCTCCGAGAAACCCTCCACTTTCACATACTTTATTAAGCTCATCCATCGCAAAAAAACCCAAGTCAGCAAGAATAGGATACATACATATAGAGCCATGCCCCTTACTGATAATGCATCGGTCACGACCTTCTGATAGCGGCTGTTCAGGAAATATTTCAAGAATCCCTCCATAATAAAGGGCAACAAAAATTTCCACACACGAAAGAGAAGATGCAATCCTTGTTTCTGGCGCTCTTCTGTGAATTGCTAAAGTTTCTTTCCACACCCACTCTGCTTTGTCTTTTAACATTTCTGAGGTCTGCATTTCTTTCTTCATAGTAATCAATCCGCTATATTTTCCAAATACCATTGATATGTTGAATACAAACCTGTTTCCAATGTAATTTCAGGCCTCCATCCCATACTAAATGCCCTAGAACTATTAAGTAACTTTCTCGGCGCACCATCGGGTTTAGACGCATCCCACCTAATATCTCCAGAATAACCAATTACACTGGCAATCTCTTTAGCTAACTCAGCAATACTGTAATCCGTTCCTGTCCCTATATTGATTGGCAAATCAATTGCGAGCTCCTCTGTTTCAAGAACATGCAGGCAAAATTTAGCTACATCATCAGAGTGTATAAACTCTCGCCGAGGGGTTCCTGTACCCCATAACTCGACATGTGGAATTCTCTTTGCTTTAGCCTCATGAAACCTCCTAATAAGCGCAGACATTACATGACCAGACTCAGGATTAAAGTTATCATTAGGCCCATATACACTGTTAGGAATTATGGGAATAAACTTAGAACAATTGTATTGAACATTATATGACAAACACATTTGCATACCTGCCATCTTAGACACAGCATACGCCATGCTTGTTGGCTCAGGGTAACCCGAAAACAGCGCTTGTTCAGACATAGGTTGTGGGCAAACTTTTGGGTACATGCAAGATGACGCAAAGAAAATTAATTTTTTCACATCATTTCGATTTGCCGCTTGCAAACAATTTAACTGAATCGCTAAATTGACATTCATGAAATCAGCTGGATAAGTTTTGTTTTCAACAATACCCCCAACTTTTCCAGCTGCTAATATCACATATTCCGGCTTCTGTTGATCAAAAAACTGATCAACCATTTTTTTATCGGTTAAATCCAGTTGACTGCGATCCACAGTCACAATGTTATTGAACCCTCTAAGTCGAAGGTTCTCAACAATTGCAGAACCAATCAACCCCTTATGCCCTGCAACAAAAATTTTTGAACTTGCTTCCATCACTTAAAACCCATTTGGCTGATACAAAACCACTCGACTACCCGCATCCTCGAACTTAAAAGGTACGTGAATTAAGTGACTTAATTTATTTTTTATATATGGCTGAACTTCAGGTTTTGCAAAAAAGAGAATAAAGCCCCCTCCACCAGCACCCAAAATTTTACCGCCTAGCGCACCAGCCTTCATGGCGATATCGTAAATCTCATCTATTTCAGGAGTTGAAACCTTACTGGAAAGACTCTTTTTGTATTGCCAACTTTCGTCAAGGAGCATCCCAAAATCTTCTATAGAACCCACTCCTTTTTGAAGAATATTGATTGACTCGTCAACCATCGAATACATCTTCATCAATTCCTGCTCACGATTTTTTAAGTTCTTAATCTTTGAATCCGCAATTTCAGATGCTATTCGAGAAAATCCAGTAAAAAACAACATTAAGTGATTGTTAAGTGAATTTACGGTATCAGGGGAAGTAAGAATAGGCTGGACATCAAATGAGCCATTCCGATTAAAGTCAATTCTGTTGAACCCACCAAAAGCTGCTGCAACCTGATCTTGTGAGCCAACATTTTCTTTTATGACACATTGCTCTACATAAATTGCATCTTTCGCCAACTGCTCTTTGCTGATAAGCTTACCCTCAAGCCCTTGCAACGCCTTAATCAAACCAACCGTAAATGCCGAACTTGAGCCCAACCCTGATCTAGCAGGCAAGTCACCATCATGATGCACTTCTAGCCCTTCTTTCACATTCAGCCAGTTAAAAATCCCTTTTACAGCAGGGTGTTTAATTTGATCTGTTGATTCAACATTTTCAATAGATGAATATACCAAGCGATGCTTATGCTCAAAAAATGGAGGTAAACGCCGACAAGAAATATAACAATACTTGTCAATGGTAGTCGATAGCACCGCTCCTCCATGATTGGCAAACCATCCAGGATAATCTGTCCCGCCACCAAAAAATGAAATCCTAAATGGTGTTCTTGTAACAATCACCCCTTCACTCCTTTTTTTATTTCCAAATCAAACATGGCTATGAAATACCATTTTTTTGAAGTCCTCATTTTTTTCATTGAGATCATTAAAATTCCCTGAAGCAACTACAGCTCCATCTTCGATCATAAAAATCTCATCACATTTTTTTAATGTCGCTAAGCGATGTGCAACAATCACTATAGTTTTTTTACCGTAAAAATCGAAAATTGCGTCCATGACATTCTTTTCAGTAAGTGAATCCAGTGCACTAGTAGCCTCATCAAAAATCAGTACATCAGCATCATGATATAAGGCTCGGGCAATAGCTATACGCTGCTTCTGACCTCCTGAAAGTTTAGCGCCTCCTTCACCAACTTTTGTATACACACCTTTCGGAAGACTATTTACAAAACTTAACAAGTGTGCCAGTTCTAATACTTTATTAACTTTTACTAAATCAATTCTGTTTAGATCCACGCCAAAAGCAACGTTTTCAACAATTGAGCCCTCTGTAAGAAATATACTTTGAGGAACAAATCCAATCAAATTCTGCCAATCACGAACATTTGAGTCATCTACCTTCTTACCATCAACAGCCAGACAACCTGAGTTTGGTGCTATCAATCCTAGGAGAATATCAACTATGGTACTTTTGCCTGACCCTGAAGGTCCAACAAGGCCAACCATTTTATTTGCAGAAATACTTAAATTAATCCTATTCAAGATCACACTTTCAGAATCTTGGTAACTGAAATCAACGTTACACAATGCAACAGACTGCGTTATTTTTAATGCTTTGTTTTTTTTGTGGACTGCAATCTCATCCTTCGCTATATTCATTGCTTTATCTAGGTCATTTTTTATTGAATCGAACGCTGAAATATTTCCTTTTATTTGAGCAACACCTGCATAAATTTGTTGAAAAGCGGGCAAAAGCTTAAAGCCTGCAAATGCGTATAACGACAGGATTGGAAGAAACTCGTCCAACTTATTATTCTCAAATATCACCAGATAAATAACCAAAACTATCAAAACGCCAAATGCCACCAGCTCTAAGAAGTACCTAGGAATTTGCGAGAGAGCTGTCGTCTCACCATGACTTCGCGCCATTTCTCTTGAAGCCTCAATAAATTTGGCTTCAAATTCTGATTGTTTCCCTAAAAGAATAATATCTTTTATACCTCTAAACCCCTCACCTAACAGCCGATAATACTTTCCAGCATAACTTGATGTACACTCCCCATTGAGTATCAACTTGTATCTAATAAATGAGTATATTGCAAAGTATGAAAGCCCAAAAACCATCACCCCTGTAAGCGCTACTAATGGATTAAGCGCAAAAAGCAACATAGACATTAACAAGGCAACAAAAAATTTTGCATTTACGTTCATCAAAGGAAGCAAAACTGAATTAGTAAAGCGCTGAACCTCTGTCGCGATTTGCTTGCTCAGCTGGGCACTAGTTGTCTGCTTATGAAACTGCCATGACTCCCTTAAATAGTAACCATAAAGCCTCTCCGAAAACTCCGCACCAACTTGAGTAGCGAACATTGAAAGCTTCCATGTGGTTATGATTGACAAAAGCGTCGAAATTGACAAAATGAGCAAAACCAACACACCCATAGAGATGATAAACGCATTGGTTGAAGAGAAACCTATATAGGTGTAAATTGAAAACAAAATTTTGTTGTCGTTGATCAAGCTTGCATTAGAAACCAATGCCATAAAGGGCGCTATGGAAGCAACCCCTACTATTTCCGACACAGCCATAATAACCACAAAGAACTGGAGAATGTAAAATGTCTTCCTTTGTTTTACAGACAGTACACTGAAAATTTGATATATATCTTGTATCATAAAAAAGAACAATTACAAACGAGCATCAGGATTATCGACAATCCCTTTAACATCATAAACTACTTGGTTATTAGTTTTATCAAATGAAATATTTTTAAATGCGGCATGAGCTACCGAAAGAACAACTGCCTGATAATCTTCACAATTGACATCCATTCCTTGATTCAAGAGTTCTATTCCGTACTCACACCTTACTTCCTCTGAATCAGCCCAAGGATCGTAAACATCAACTTCAATGCCAAAATCCTCCAACTCAACAATTACATCAATAACCTTAGAATTTCTTATATCAGGACAATCTTCTTTAAAAGTAATACCTAAAACTAAGACCTTGGCCCCTTCAACTTTTTGCCCCTTTTTAATCATCAGCTTAACAACTTGATTTGCTACATAAACTCCCATACTGTCATTTAATCTACGTCCAGCCAAAATAATTTCTGGATTATAGCCAATTTCTTGCGCCTTATGTGTTAGGTAATATGGATCAACTCCAATGCAATGACCCCCTACTAAACCTGGCTTGAACGGCAAAAAATTCCATTTTGTTGCCGCTGCCTCCAGTACAGCAGCTGTGTCGATACCCATTTTATTAAAGATAACTGCCAACTCATTTACAAACGCGATATTTAAATCTCTCTGCGAGTTCTCAATAACTTTCGCTGCTTCTGCCACTTTCATCGTCGGTGCCAAATGCGTACCAGCAGTGATCACCTCACGATACAATGCATCCACTTTTAAACCAATCTCAGGTGTTGATCCTGAAGTAACCTTTTTAATTTTAGTCACAGTATGAACTTTATCACCCGGGTTAATGCGCTCCGGCGAATACCCACAGAAGAAATCAGCATTAAACTTCAAGCCAGAAAACTTCTCCAACACAGGCACACAATCTTCTTCGGTCGCCCCCGGATAAACCGTCGATTCATAAATCACAATATCGCCTTTTTTTAACACCCTACCAACCGACTCAGACGCTTTAATCAAAGGCGTTAAATCCGGGCGTTTGTTTTTATCAATCGGGGTAGGAACCGTCACCACATACACATTACAATCGCGAATATCATCTAAATTCGCCGTTGACCGAAAGCCAAATTCTTTATTCATGCGAGCTAAATATTCATCTTCCACTTCTAAAGTGCGATCATGCCCTGCATTCAACTCATCTACACGCCATTGCGCAATATCAAAGCCAATAGTCGGATACTTCCGAGCAAACTCCACTGCTAACGGCAAACCTACATACCCCAAACCAATCACGGCAATTTTGTATTCAGACATTTTCAACATCCCTTCCAATAAACTTACAAAACTTAAACTTTAAAAAATTCGCGATACCAAGCGATAAAATTATCAATTCCTTGTTGCACTGGCGTTGCAGGTTGATAATTCATATCTCTAACTAAATCATCTACATTGGCATAGGTAGCAGGTACATCCCCCGCTTGCAAAGGCAATAATTCTTTTTCAATGGTTTTTCCTAAGGTGTTTTCAATCGCTTGAATAAAATCCATTAGCTTCACTGGATTGTTATTGCCAATGTTATACACTTTATAAGGTGCCGAAGAAGAAGATGGTTCTGGCGACTTCCCTGACCATTCAAGATTAGGTTGAGCAGGATTATCAATCACACGGGTAATACCCTCAACAATATCATCCACATAAGTGAAGTCACGCAACATTTCACCATTATTAAATACTTTTATCGACCTGCCTTCCAACGCTGCTTTAGTGAATAAGAACAACGCCATATCCGGGCGACCCCAAGGGCCATAAACGGTAAAAAAACGTAGCCCTGTTGTAGATATTCCATACAAATGCGAGTAAGTGTGTGCCATCAGCTCATTAGATTTCTTAGAAGCTGCATACAAACTCATTGGGTGATCAACATTGCTTGAAGTTGAAAATGGATAGGACTCATTTAAACCATATACAGAAGAGCTAGATGCATAAGAAAGGTTGTCTACTTGATAGTGACGACAAGCTTCTAAGATATTAATAAAACCAACAATATTAGCATCAATATATGCTATCGGGTTCTCAATTGAATAACGCACCCCTGCTTGGGCCGCTAAATTACATACTGCGTCGAAGTTTTCAGCTTCAAATAACTTATCAAGATTCTTTTTATCTTCAAGCTGTAGCTGTATAAAACGGTAGTTTAAACTTTTTGTAGACTGAACTATTTTATTGTATTCAATTTGATTTCGCTCTATCCCTGCATACTCTAATCGACCATATTTTACACCCTGGTCATAATAATCATTAATAGAGTCTAAACCCACCACATCATCGCCACGAGCAACAAGCTTCTTAGCCAAGTGGAAACCAATAAATCCTGCTGTACCCGTGATTAATATCTTCATTTACATCCTACTCTACTGTTACTGATTTTGCTAAATTTCTCGGCTGATCAACATCTGTTCCCTTAATCAAAGCAACATGATAGGCCAACAACTGCAACGGAATATTAAAAGTGATTGGTGCAGTAATTCGTCCTACATTTGTGGTTGTTTTAACAACCTTCATACCCTCCTCGGAACCGACATTTGACTGTTCATCTTCAAACACAATCATTTGTCCGCCTCTGGCCTTAACCTCTTGGAGGTTTGACTTGAGCTTTTCCAACAAGTCGTTATGAGGCGCAATTGCAATGACTGGAATATTTTCATCTATGAGAGCCAGCGGACCGTGCTTAAGTTCACCCGCCGGATAGGCTTCAGCATGAATATAGCTAATTTCTTTTAGCTTAAGCGCTCCCTCCATTGCGATAGGATACATGGTACCTCTACCAAGGAAGAGAGCATTGTCCTTATCGGAGAAGTTTTTGGCGATTTCTTTCACAACTTCTTCATGAGCCAACGCGCTTTGAATCAAACCAGGAAGTTTTTGCAAGCCTTTGACAATAATCGTTTCTCTTCTTTCTGAAATACGCTTTTGCAATTTACCAATCACCGTCACCAACAATGACAAAGCAACTAATTGTGTCGTAAAGGCTTTGGTTGACGCCACCCCGATTTCGGGCCCAGCATGCGTTAGGAAAGTAAGATCAGACTCCCTTGTCAAACTAGACTCAGGAACGTTACAGATAGTCAGCGTTGAAACATTCTTCTCATTAGCAACTTGCTTGATTTGTTGCAGGGCAGCTAGCGTATCTGCTGTTTCGCCAGACTGGCTAATGGTGACAAACAGCGTATTGTCTTGCACCACTGGATTTCGGTAACGATATTCACTCGCCACTTCAACAGAACATGGCAAGCCGATAATATCTTCAAACCAGTACTTTGAAACCAAACCTGCATGGTAACTGGTACCGCAAGCAATAATCTGAACCTGCTTAACGGCTTTAAAAATGGATTCGGCTTGATAACCAAAAGCGGATGGTAAAACATGCTCTTGCGAAATACGACCTTCCAAAGTATCAATAACGGCTTGTGGCTGCTCAAAAATCTCTTTGTGCATATAGTGGCGATGATCCCCCAACTCCACCGAGTGCATATTCAAAGAAGATTGTTTTACCTCTCTTTCTACCTGTTCACCATCACCATTAAAAATCGTTACACCTTGGCGGGTTAACTCGGCGACATCACCTTCTTCCAAAAAAATGAAATTTTGTGTAACAGGTAGCAATGCAGATACATCAGAAGCAATGAAAAACTCGCCAATCCCCACACCAATCACTAATGGACTACCTTTTCTTGCCGCAATAAGTGTATCCGGAAATTTTGGACTAATCACTCCCAGCGCATAAGCACCTTCAAAATGCGTAATTGCCTGTTGAACAGCGGACAATAGTGAAGTCGAAGTTTTAAGCTCATAATGAACGGCGTGCGCAACCACTTCGGTATCGGTTTCAGAAGTAAAACGATACCCCTCTGCCAATTGAGCTTCTTTCAAGATATGATAATTTTCGATAATGCCATTATGAACAACGGCAACTTCATTATTACAGATATGCGGGTGAGCGTTATTTTCGGATGGAACGCCATGCGTCGCCCAACGGGTATGCGCAATCCCGATATTTCCATCAAAAAAAGAATTTTGCTGAATCTTCGAGTCAAGCTCTTTGATTTTGCCTACGGCGCGTAGGCGCTGAATTTGAAAACTTGCTCTTTCTGGACTTTCTGCAGAATTTAGGAGCGCGATTCCTGATGAATCGTAACCTCGATATTCAAGCCTTCTTAAACCTTCCAATAAGATCGGAACAACGTTCCTCTCAGCGACGCCGCCAACAATTCCACACATTTAACTAGTAACCCGACAGATGTTATTGTTATTTTTTGACTACACATTTTATCAAATGCTTAACCATTTATCTTTTTCTTTGTGTCGCCTTTTGCATATTAAGTAGCAAACAGGCTCTCAATTATTTAAAAAGACGAACTATACCTTAGTTCAATGACACTATTATTTCAACGTCAACACGCGCTGATACACGGCCTTTTTCGGCACGTTGTAAAATTCACCAACAATTTCAGATATTTGTTTAACGTGCAGTGATTGAGTCAACAATACTTTAATCAAATCATCATAATCTTCTTGTTGAGAATCTTTCTCTTCTACACCTGAAACCATAATGACAAATTCGCCTCTCTGCCAATCTTCATTCGATTCAAACTGCTCGATCACCTGAGGAATACTTCCGAAAACGAATCTTTCAAACTGCTTGGTGATTTCTTTGGCTACAGCAATCTGTCTCTCTTCTCCGAAAACAACCATCATTGATCTTAGAGACTCCATTAGTCTGTGCGGCGACTCGTAAAAAACCATTGTTCGCGTTTCAGCTGACAACACTTCCAAAGCAGTCAAACGCTTCTGTTCTTTGGCTGGTAAAAAACCTTCAAAAGTAAAACGATCTGTCGGCATACCTGCAGCGCTTAGGGCGGTAATAACGGCTGATGGCCCTGGAATAGGTTCAACACTCAAACCATTTTCACGCAAATAAGAAACCAAGTGATAGCCTGGATCACTAATCAACGGGGTACCTGCATCCGACACCAAAGCACCATTCTCACCCGCTTGCAACTTCGCCAATAACTCGGTTTTCTTGGCCTGTTCATTATGATCATGCAAACTGATTAACGGCTTACTAATACCGAAATGTTGCAACAGTTTCTTAGAGTGTCGCGTATCTTCACAGGCAATCCAGTCAACAGACTCAAGTATTTCCAACGCTCTCAAGGTAATGTCTTTCAAATTCCCTATCGGCGTTGCAACAATAAATAATTTTCCGCTCATTTTGCAAGGATTCCTATTGCACTTCTGGTCGCACTTCTGATTTGCATTTATGTATAATAAATCTCATTAATTTTAATTGGTCATCTACCGCCACATGTTCCAGCGAATTTTATCACTTCCTACCCCGCAGAATCGTTTTATTGCCCAGTCCGGAAAAGCACTCGCGTTAGCAGCTGCGATTGGAATGACGGCAGCCATTCTGACATCTTGTAGTACTACACCGGTTTCACAACAAAAACCAATTGTTGGAATGCCTTCGTCTGGAGCCATCACAAAAAAAACTTCCAACCAAGTCTTGCAGGAAGAGATCAGAGAAGCGCAACAGGCAAAATCTTGGAACAATTACTTGGAGTTGACCCAATTACTTTGGTCTAAAGCCTCTCCTGAAAACCAGTTGGCAATTGAGTACCAAATCTGGCAAACGTTAAAAGACCTGCCGCAAGCAGAAAAAGACAAACTCACATCAGACCCTGACACATCTCCTGATTTAATGTCCTGGCTGGATTTTGTCAAAGCGACCGAACTGCATCCTATTTGGCAGAAGCCAGCTTTGGCGGACTTAAAGCGCTTCAACCCATCTGCGCTTTTCAATCAACACCTCAACCAAGCATTGAGCCAACAGCTTTTGAACACCAACAAAGTGCAGCAAGTTGCGGTATTTCTACCCCTAACCGGCCCTTACAAAAACATCGCCATGCAAATTCGTGACGGCATTATCCGCAACCAGTTAGCGCACGCGCCAAATGTTAAATTGGCCTTTTACAATACCAATTTCAACCCCAGTGAACCCAACCAGATTTTGTCTACCTATCAGACTGCAAAACAAAACGGTGCAGACGTCATTTTAGGGCCTCTGCAAAAAGAAAATATTGATATCCTGACCAAAAAACTCAATGCAATAGGGGGCGATAATTCTGTCATCACACTTAATGATGCCTTTGGCATTCAGCACTTCAATTTCATCTCAAATAGTGAAGCCCTGCAAATCGCCACTAAGCTTTGCCAAAAACACTATAAAAACATCGCCATTCTAACGAGTACAACGCCTGCTGACAGTAACCTGGCGGTGCAAATTGCAGACTACTGGCAGCAAGTACCAGACCACAAGTTGACACTCAAAAGCTACCCGGCAACCCACCCAAAACTTCGGGAAGCTTTGGGAAGCGTCATCAATGAAACTTACAGCCAAGCTCGCAAAAACAACCTGCAATGGCTATTTAAAGAAAACCTATCCTTTACCCCTCGCACACGTAAGGATCTGGACGCCATCGTACTTTTAGGCAATGCAAGACAGGTTGCGGTATTTAAACCGCAATTTGCTTTCTTTGAACTACAACTCCCGGTGTATGGTTCGTCAAAGCTAACGCCGATTAATCTGGATAAAACCGAACCAAACAAAGACTTGGCAAATGTTATCTTCCCGACCTTTAAAGCGGCATTAAAGAAAACCAATCTCGCTTCCACCCTTGAAGCTTATGGCTGGGACAGCTTTACGCTTGCAACGCAAAAATACCGCCTTGGTCCAAACATCTGTTTAAACACGGGGATGCTCGGCAAGCTCAGCAAACAAGACAATGAGTTTGATTACAAAATGTCATGGGCAAGATACAACGCCAGAGGTGAAGTGGTTCCACTGACAGAAACCAATAATGCCGATGAAAGCCACTACATAGATATTCCTCAAGCGCCTTCTGATGCAGTTCAACCTGCAAAAGTCTTGCCCGGGGAAACCACCCCTGATTCAACGACACCCTAAACACTTTTCTTGGAATTAATAGCATCGGACTTTTCAGCAAGCTCATTGGTCAACAAAAAGAAGCCGACGCCGCAAGCTTTCTTCAGTCGCAACGCTTAGAAGTTCTGCACAAAAACTACCGCTGCAAAGGCGGCGAGATTGATTTGATCTGCCTAGAGCAGACTTCTCCACAAGAAACCACCTTGGTTTTTGTCGAAGTCAAACATCGCCAATCAACAACCTTTGGCGAACCAGAAGAAGCCATAAATGCCGCCAAACAACGCAAAATCATACTTTGCGCACAAACCTTTTTACAAAAGCATCCAAACTATCAGCATCACGCTATGCGTTTTGACTCGCTGAGCTTTACAGGCGATCAGTCCGCACCTAATTGGATACAAAACGCTTTTTGGCTTGAATAAAGAAAAGATAACCCGGCAAAAATCTGCCAGGTAAGCCTGGACCTTATGATAACGGACCATAAAACTTGACAAAAAGTACGCTATTACGTACGATAATCTTCTCTATTTCTTTTTCAGAGGTTACAAAAATCATTATGACAACACTTAATTCCACAGAGGCGCGCTCAAACTTTTATGGATTAATTGCACAGGTCAATGATTCACACGAGCACATCACCATTACCGGAAAAAAAGGCAATGCTGTTTTAATTTCCGAAGATGATTGGAATGCGATTAATGAAACCTTAAATCTTCTAAATATAAAAGGCATGAGAGAGTCGATTATTTCCGGTATGAAAGAACCTGTTGAGAATTGTGAAACTGAACTTAACTGGTAACAGTAAATGGCCTGGCAGTTGATTTATACCAAACAAGCTCAAAAAGACGCGAAAAAACTCGCTGTGAGCGGTTTGAAACCAAAAGCGGCAGAACTTTTAGACCTACTCAAAGAAAATCCTTTTCAAAACCCACCGAGATATGAACGCTTGGTGGGGGATTTATCTGGTGCATTTTCCAGAAGAATTAACATCCAGCATCGCATTGTTTATCAAGTGATTGAAGATCAAAAAATAGTCAAAATTTTAAGACTTTGGACGCATTATGAATAGCGTTCTATATAACGACTATTCAAAAAACTCGACTGGCACTTTAACCACCGCTTTATAAACGAGCTGCTTGCTTTCAAAAGACGCCAGTCCAAGGTGTGCATCATTTGTAAAGTACACCGATAGATCTTCAGGTTGCATCACTATTTTTGAAGCCTTATCGGTATCTTCGTAGGCGATAAAATCCTTATCTTCCTCAAAACGCTTAAACGTCAGGTGACGAATATCAATCACTTCCATCTGCTCATTGCCGGAAAGAATCAACTGGAAATCGACATATTGCTTGTGTGACTCAAAAAAGCAGTCCGCGCGGTCTTTTGTCATGTAAACCTGCTCCACCACAAAACAACCACCGCCAATATCAATTTTTTGCGCTCTAGGCTCAATGCTCGAGAACATTCGCTGGTGCACTTGCGAGGTAGGGTCTAATGCTTCCTCCAAATAATCGAACACAACGCCTAGTTTGTCGTTGTTCTTAAAGAATTTTTTCACTTCAAAATAATTACCGATAACAGCCATAGCTCATTCCACTTTTAAATCGAATTGATTGCATAAAATCTACCAGGTTGGGTTCCTGAGTTTGACAAACTTACTTTTCAACCACTATCCAGGCAAAACGCCCGTTGCGTTCCAAAGACTTTTCCACCACCTTGAAACCACCGGCGGTCAACATGAACTCTATATCATCCGCATGATAACGGTTGTGCTCCAAAAAATGCTCAAAGGCATCTTCCAAATCCGCAACCGTGGTGTCCCCCGCCCACAATGCCGTACCTTCATAACGGCGCTGCAGATAATCCGCCAGCGGTTGGCGCACTAAATCGATAATGCACAAGCGCCCGCCCGGCTTCAACCATTGGTATGCGGCACGAAACATTTTGATGGGCTGCGTCAATTCATGCACCACCATATTCGCCATCACCATTGCCAAGGAGTTATCGGCAATATTGGCTTGAGGATTGTTTAAGTCATCCATCAGAATCTTGGCATTCGCTGGCAAAGGCAACGGATTTTCCAACATATAGGGCGCGGCTTCAATACCGTAAACTGGAGAATCCGGATAACGCTTGGCGCAATCTTCCACAAACTGGCCGATGCCTGCCCCCATATCCAGTACACCATCCCCAACCTGGTAGTTTTTGGCGACTTTTTCGTCCCAGTATTGCCAGAAAGTTTCGTCATGTCGACGCTGGTAGGTTTCGGTAATTCGCTCACGCGCAAATGCGCCATCACCACCGTGATGTCTTAAAATTTGTTCCTGTGTTTTCGCTAAATCTTTCATCGTGCGGTTTATCCATCTATAAGAGAGCTTTGCACGAGATGGATGCATGGCTAAAAATGGCTCAAATCCCCCTGAATGTTGTTAAAAAACTTGCCAATAGCCAGCTATTAGCTGCGTTTTTCGCCTAATTCAGAGAAATTTTATCTCATTTTTACCTCGTGCCCCACTCGTGCAAAACTCTCCTTAAAAGTCTAGTCGGTCTAATTCAACTCGACCCATTCATCCAAATAAGTGAAATACAAAACATACTTTTGCGGACGTTGTTCCAACTGGGCAAACAACGTGCCATATCTCTGCAATTGCGGACGATATTCCTCCACCTTGCTGCTCACAAATGTGGCCTTGCTTGTACCGGAACCTTCATGCCAATAACTGGTTTTGTAATCGACAATCCAACGCACACCGGCATCATCCACAAAGGTACGGTCAACGATATGATGTTGCGTCATGCTATGACTTTCCATTCGAACCAAGTCATCAGACACTGGATCGTTGAAGTGCATACCAAATGAACTTAAGGCCAACTCAGTAGCGGACGCTGTCAGATTCTTATTCAACGCCCACCGTAACTCCGGGTTACTTGCTGCATTTTCCAACGAATGCATCACTCGACCCAATGCCGCATCTAAACCGGAACCACTCAAACCCTGCTGACGCAACCAATAGCGAAAATAACCACTTTGCTGTTGCAGTTTGGACACCGCATTATCTTCTTGCAAAAAACCGGTTTCCACCCACTGCTCCAATACACCATGCACCAGATTACCAATTAAGGTAATCATCAAAGCATCTTCTTCAGACATCGCTTCATATGGATTATCGGCTTTAATGTCTGACGCCTTCTCCAGCTGCTTGAGTGACACTTCCGACTCAAGTCGTGCATTCCACCAATGCCTTTGAAGCTGAACCGCCTCAAGCGACAGTCGGCTGACCCGCGGCACAGGCTGCTCAATGCCCTCTTCATCTGGATTGAACTCATAATCTTTAAGGAGCGTTTCAAACGCCTTTGCTTCACTCTTCCATAGTGTTTCCAGCAACGATTTCTTGGTCGCTTCCAAAGCTTTTTTGCCTTCGGCAATGGCATCCAAGTTTTTTTCGGTGACGGTCACGCTACCGAACAGGTGCAGTTGCTTTTTGGCTCGTGTGGTCGCCACATAAAGCAAGCGACCCGATTCATATTCCTGTTTTTCCGCTTCAAATTTCTGGATAAAGCTCACCAACTCTGACGAACCCTGTCCCTTCTGATCCAACGGCGCCATTACCAGATAATCAGCACGTTCACTCTTGAAGTTCAACCAGCTTAGCAGCGGCTTATCATCCCCCCGCGGTTTCTTACCTAGCCCCGGCAAAATCACGGTATCGAACTCCAGCCCTTTGGATTTATGCATGGTCATCAATTCGATTTGCAGGCTTTCAACCGAAGCATCCGGCAGCGCAAACAGCTTCACCATCGTTTCTTCCAGTTTGGCAAAGTCCAAAACATCGGTTCTGTCTTGTACCAACCCTTCCAACATTTGCCAGTAGGCCTCAAGGTTTTCCAGCGCCACCGCAGACTCAATCGTCTCTGCCAACCCCAACGCCAGCCAGGTTTCCTTAATCAACCGCGACCAAGGCAAATGCCCTATCTGTGAAACCGCTCGATTTAAAACCGGCAATGCCGCTTCCAATCTAGCCTTTCCTTCGGGAGATAAGTTCTTAGGTACGCCCTCTGCAAGCTGTTGCAAGACAGGTTTTCTGAAGGTTTTCGGATTACCGAATAAGACATACAAATCCGCCAAACTCAACCCAATGGCTGCCGTGCGCATCAACGCTAGCCAGGCGGGGCGATCCGACAAGTGTAGCAATGCACGGGTCAGTGCTTGCGCATCCTGAATTTCCTGACGCTCGTTCAGCGCTTCCAACTCTACCGCTCTGAAAGCGATCGCTTGCTGTTTCAAAGCATTGGCAATCGGCATCAAGTGACCACGCGAACGGCCCAAAACACCAATAGTTTCGCCCGGTTTCATTTGAGGTAAACGCTGTTGAATCAACGCAACAATCTGCTCGACTTCTTCGGCAGGTGTTCGGTTAAGTGCCCAATGCGTCTGAACCTGACTATCGGCATCCGACGCTTTCTTGGCGGTAGAGGCGCTATAGGTCACCGCGCCGCGTTCGATTTCATTTTGCGGCGGCAACACTTGCGGAAAAGTTTCATTCACCCATTCAACAACCGCTGCATCAGAGCGGAAGTTGACCGTCAGATTTTTGCATGACAGCGTCACCGCGCCCAAAGAGCCTTGCCACACCTCAAGAAAGTTACCGACTTCCGCTTCCCGGAATCGGTAGATGGACTGCATCGGGTCACCCACGATAAATAACGTTCGATCCTCATCAGGCTGCCAGCCCGCCACCAGTTTTTTCAATAAACTGAATTGGCTGACCGAGGTATCCTGAAACTCATCAATCAGCAGGTGTTTGATTTGGTAATCCAAGCGTTGCGCCAAGTCGGTCGGTTGATCTTCCTCCCCCAAAGCATCGGACGCCGCCTGTGCGACTTCGATAAAATCCGTCTGTCCGGCACGGGCAAATGCTAGCTTCAGATAGGCAGCACAGGTTTTCAACAACGACATCAGGTTGACAACACCCAACCATTGTTCATCGGTATAACGCGCATCCGGCAGGCTGCGAATCAAACCCAGTGCAGCAGAAATACTGCCATTGCCATTACGCGCCGACAACTCTGACAGCACTTCCGACATATCGTCTTTGAGCTGTTTTTCTTCCGCAATTTTGCTCGACGGAAATCCATTGTTTTTATTCAGACCTTTGCCGGAACGAATTTCGTCCTTTTGGGTCAGCAGAGCATTTGCCAGCTGTTTCCAACCGGCATAACCACCCCAACCTGGTAGATTTTGATCGATTTTCAATGCTTGCAACAATGACCAATCCGAGCCTTCGGGACGATTTTCTGGCGCGATCGACAATAAAATTGAACGGGCTTTTTCCAAAGATGGAAAGACAGGTTTTAATTGCTGATGACAGGTTGCAAACTCGGCATTGACCAACTGTTCCAACCCTTTATCGAACACGTCCTTATCCGTAGCACCCGACAATCGGCTCAACAGTGGCATCCACTGGTCGCGCTTTCTCAACATGGAAATCAGTAGATTTTCGGCACGTGATAAATTGCCATTGACCTTTTCCAACAGGGTCGCACTACTATAAGCGATATCAGGATTATTCAACGCTTCACGAACCGCTTCACGATACAAAGGTTCTGGATTTTCAATCACCGAAGCACTGGCGCCAAACCGTGAAAGCAATGGCATCTGTTGCACCAGCGAGGAATTCATAGAGTCCAGCGTCCGAATACGTAAGCGCTGTGGGTTGTCAAGCAACTGCCAGCCTTGCCTGCCACTATTGTCGAGTGCGGCTTGTGCCAGCAGCCAAGTATTGGTTTCGTAAATGCCGGCATCAGGTTTGAGAGGCGTAAGTGCCGAAGTCAACGCATGGTAAATACGTTCCTGCATTTCAGACTGCGCTTTCTTGGTAAAGGTCATGGCGACGATCTGTTCTGGGAACTCGACCTGCGTCAAGAGTGAAAGAAAGCGTTGGGTCAACAAAGCGGTTTTACCGGAACCCGCCGGCGCCTGAACGATAAAAGATTGATGAGGATGAATGGCGTCAAAACGCGCCTGACCGTCTTCCAGACTGGCATCAACCTGCAAACTTTGCTGTAACTCTTGGAAAACCGCCATCTCTATCGTAAAAATACCCATTTTGAACAAATTTGACTATAATCGGTTGCTGTGTCGTTTTCATTAACCCAAGCATTTCAAAGCTAAATGACCGACAAATTGGCAAATTTTGCCCGTAAGATTTCGAGCACCGATGACCGACAAACATCATAACAAACTCGGCACGAGAACATGATAGTAAAAACATCAGCCACTTGACCGAAGAGGGAAAGGAAATCAATGGAATTAAAAGACCAACTGACTCAAGCACGCGTACTCTTGAACAAGACTGAGAAAATTTCTATTCCGCGTGAAGTCCTTAAGCTCAGACAACTGCTTGCCGCTCAAGAATTTCCAAACCCACAAGAAATGGCAAATATCATTGGTCAAAATGCGATTTTAGCGGGTGAAATCGTACAGGCTGCCAACCTGCCTTCGATGCATGGCAATAATTTTCGCGTCATCCACACCATTCACGATGCTATCGATATCCTAGGTATCCGCCGCCTAAGAAACCTTGTAACGGCGATTTCATTAAAACTCGGTATGGAAAACTTCGGCCACCCTCAACTGATCAAACACAGTGTTAGAGTCGCTGAAGCCTGCGCGGAAATCGCTAAGGCAACCACCATCACCACGGGGGATGAGGCTTATTTGCTCGGTTTGTTCCACAATATCGGCGCAATCATGATGACGAAATTGGATAGCCACTACGAAACCATTTTTGCCAAAAGCCTATCCTCGCCATTCTCAAGCAACAGTGCAGAGTTGGAAACCTACCGCACCTCACATGGTTTGGTTGGGGTTCTTGTCGCTGAGGAGTGGGAACTGGATACGCCTTTCAAAAAGACCATGATTCTGCATCATGAGCCAAACCTTGAAACCATCCGCAACCTGGAGTTGAAAAAACTGGTGGCATTGGTGCAACTGGCCAATGGACTGGTAAGTGAACAAGTATTTAAGGTTTACATGACGCCGGAACTGAAGGATATGATTGAGCGCACACAACTGGTGCTGGAGCTCAGCGACGAGCAAATGAGCGAGCTGCGTCAAAGTCTTGCCTAACTACTACCTAAGCTAGACTAGACACCCCCAACTAAAAAGCTTCTGGTGACCGACTAACGCACCAAGTTTTGAATGGAGGTGTTGAAATACTTGCGGGGGTTGACGATTACTTCTGTCGATAACAAATCCCCACAAACCCAACGATTCGGTTCGATTTCAATGGCTTTGACTACGTCTTCCACGGTCAAATGAATCTGATCCTGTTGGAACTGATGATTGATATCAATGGTCAACACTTCTTTCGTATCGTCCCCGCAGAACACATAAGCGTTGAACGCATCCAAATGATACTCGAAACCATTTACTGTCGCATGTGCGTTGACGGACAAACGTAAAGATTCGATATCCTGCAACACTCTGAGTAGATTGGGCTTTTCTGCTGGCATGATACCGGCAGCTTTCAAGATGTTTTCGATCTTCGTCCAGTTCCAGCCGTCTTCCATCGCTTCAAACTGGTGAGTATGGATGGTGGTTTCATACTTCTCCGCCAACATTTGCGCGGTATCAACAATCACTTGTAAGTCATCGTCATTGGACTGGTCGGCAGCGTCAATGTACTCCGTACCAAAATAGACTGCGACATCGTTGTTTTTGACCATCACCAAAAACACTTCCGGCACCGCGCCCGCATCCGCCTGAATGTCTTTATCCTGACGAGAAATAAGGAAGGCATCCGTCACTTCCTGCCACAAGGCATCGGAAACAATCTGGTGAATTTCACTGTCCTTCAAAAAGACGCGCCGATTTTCCAAATTACGCTTGAGGTTCGTCGTCAATCTGGTAAAGAATTGATCGCTGACGGTGTCAAAGAGGGTATCCAATTCATCGGCCGAAGGGAGTTTTTCACTGAAATCCAGTGCTTCATCGTAAAAATCATCCATGCCGTCCGACTCGATTTCCAGCATCTTGTCTTCTTGCACGGCAACAAACCAAGCCTTACCTTTTAGCTGTCTGGCATATTGGTTTTGCAACAAAGCGACCTCATCATAAGACTCAAGAGGCTCAACGTCATCCGCCAGGTATTTTTGGATGCAGTCATTATAGAAACCCAATACCGACTCTTGCGCCTCTTCAATCGAAAAGACAATATCCTTATCAACCGGACTGTCCGGTGAGTCTTGGTAATACACTTCGTAAAGGGCGGCGTTTTGTGAACTCAAAGCATTCTCTTTTGTTTAAAACCCAGACTGAGGACTCACATCGTTTAAACATTGGAGTCATCTCTTAGCGTTTTATTATAGTCATCATTGATAAAAATGACTGCCATTTTTACTGATTATTCAAAAACCTAGCGTTTAAAGGCGATGGCAGCGGCACTTAAGAAACCGCCTCAGACTCTTCCGATGTGTCTACCAGAAAACGTTTGGCTTCCGGTAATCGCAACGCTAGCAAACTGGCGGCGTACTGTAAGTCATCAACCTTTTCATAATGCAAATCGGCTCGACCCTGCTGAACTTCTTCTGCCAACTGCCAAACAGCCTGTTTTAAATGGTCGATAAAATCATTCCAACTCGCCCCGTCATAATCACTTCCCTCTTTCGCGGACAATTTGGCAAAGTTGTTGACCTGTTTGTTTTTGTAAGCATTGGGAAGAAAGTCCTCGCTTTCCGCTACCACGGAAAAATCTATACCGGTATCGCTGTGAATCATGCCGTAACCCAAGCCTTTCACCGTGGACGTTTTCCCCTCGAATGCATGCAGATAAACTGCGAGTTGCGGAGCCTTAAGCGGCATTTTCATCAAATCGCCCAAACTGGCCTTACCGGTTTTATAGTCGAGTACGATAAGTGCCTGCTCGTCATCCGCCATGCGATCAATTCGGTCGATTTTGATGGATAGTTTAAGGCCCGCCAAGTCCAACTCAATATCCTGCTCGGATGCTAACAATTCAAATGCCGGTCGTTGCTTTTCAAGCGCCAACCAATCTTGCAACAACAAACCAATGCGCTTTTTCTCCAGTGACAGATAGTGCGCATTGAAATGTTGGCTCATCGCTGACATGGCATCATCCAGCAGCAAGTCTATTTTTTGCTGGAGCGCGGATTCATCCATCGCCAATAGACGTTTTTGTGTTTTCACTTCTTGCCAGAAGTTTTCCAACACCAAATGCACCAGCGTTCCGAGGTGATTGCTGCGCAATCCCGGCTCGACGGTTTCCAGTTGATATTTGGCACCCAGGCGATAATCGAAAAACGCCATCAACGGGCATTTGCTCTGCGCAGTGAGGATAGCGGAACCACCCGGCACTTTTTCGCCCAGCGGCACTTTCGGTGCTTTGGCATCCTCAACCCACTCCAACGATTGCTTTTGATTAAACAGGCTTTCCGCCAAAGTCTGATAGAGTTGCGGAGCATAAACGTTTGCCGCGACTTGTGCTTTTTTATCAATCAACGGACTGATCAGGTTCAATTGCCCTTTTGTCTGTTTTGCATAAGACCAAACCACTTGTCGTGCGGAACCGGATAAACGTTGAGTCAGCGCTTGCGCATAGTGCAACTCTCGACCGACATCGGCACGCGGCAGCTGGTGCTCGCGCTGCAGCCCCATTGGTAAAAAAGGATTCGGTCTGGCTTCTCTTGGCCAAGCGCTGGCAGTCATGCCCATCACCCAAAGCGCATCAAAGCTTTGCCCTCCGGCTTCCAGCATCCCCATAATTTGAATCGGCGCACCACTGACAGATTCCGGCTGATGCAATTGCTCGGCAACAAACTGACGAAGCTTGCTCAACCATTCCACCGCCGTGAGCGACTTCATCTGCAAGGCTTCATGGCCTGCTTGAACGCTACCGGTGACAAGCCATTGCTGAGAAAATTGGTGCAAGGCTTTTAACAACGCCTGCTTCTGCTGGAACTCAACACTATTTAAAGATCCGCCAACACCAGAATTTGCCCAGCCACTGCTATCCAACACATTCAATGCGGCTTGGTAAAAGGCATGAACCGTTAAGCTTTTACCGCCTTTTTCATTCAAAAATCTGCCAGGTTGGGTCAGAGCATACAAGCTATCCATCAAGGCTCTCGGTGGTTTTGCTGATAATCTAAGTCCGCTTTCTGCATCAACCTCGTCCCTGACTCTTTTGAACGCTGCTAACAATCCGGCAATTGACAACTCTGCCCACTGCCAACTTCTCAAGCCGAAATCAAGCGCCTGCCGTCGAATAAAATCACCGGGGGTATAAGGCGAAACCAACCACTCTGACACTTGGTTATAGCTAAACTTAGCCGCCTCACCGCCCTTATTGGCATGACTGATGGCAAACTCTAATACTGACAAAGCATTTTTAACCAATGGCACTTCCGCCAAAGGTTTTCCTAGGGACACGTTATAAAAAGGAGACGGCTTTGCTTGAGTTTGAAACAGTTTAAGCGGTTGCGACTCATGCACAAACAACTGCTCGTCCAGCGCCCAAATCAGTGACGCTTCAACCTCGGCAATATCCGGTGCTACAATCGCAATTCGTGGCGGAATCTTGGTTTGTGCCGACAATGTTTTATAGCATTGATATGCCCAGAATGCCGCTTGCTTGGCTTCATCCGATTCATCGGATGCAACATACCATTGCTGAACAGAGTCACTTGAAGTCTCTGGCTGCGCCAATGCAACTTGCCCGCCTTTGACTTTCACCATTTGAATCCAGCTTTTCATATAAGGCGTCAGGTCGTCAAAACCATGCAGCTGCACCGCCAACACACCATCATCCAAGTCTTTGAACCATTGCAGGCGTTGTTGCATGAGCAAAGAGGCATCCCATAGGTTCGCCTTGCCCATCAACTGCTGATAGCGTGATTTCAAGCGTAGATAGAGTTGTGTTTCTTCGGTGAGATACTGGCCTTGTAAAATGTCGTCACCAAACTGTCCAGTCAAGTATTCGCAGTCATACTGCCAAGCTTGGTAGAGCTGTTTTGCGGTTTGTGCAGGATTTAATAACAGCAAATCATCTGCCTCACAGGCTTCGTCAAGCAGTGCTTGCCAAATGGATTGCGCCTCGAAATCCGAGAGAATCTTTTCCGGCAGACTTTCAAGCGGAAGCACCCCGCGAAGCAATTGCGCCTGTTGCCAACTTTCCCACCACTGCCCCCAAGTCATCACCTGAGGCGTCACAATAACTTGAGCGGTTTGCTGCTTGGCTTGTTGCAACATAAACTCTGACTTCAGGAACTGTGTCAAACGACTGTTGACGGTGAGATGCAAAGTGGCTGTTGATGTCTTTCTCTGGGTACTCAAATGCTCTCCTCAAACCCAACGATTGAAGGCTATAAATTAATCGCTAGACTAGCGACAATTTCTGTTAATTACAAGCGAGTTCAACCTCCAGAATTTTGCCGATTTGAGCCAAACTCAAACATTTATTTGCAAAATACATCATTTATTTTATGGCTAATAGCGCGCATTTTAGCGTAACCCCCAAAAAACCACTGTCATCAAAAACCTGAAATATTATTCAAAAACAACAATATACGCAAAAACCGACATCTAACGCCAAGTACTCATAAAATATTTTATGCCTAAATAAATAAAATCTTTTGAATACCAACTAATAGTAATAGTCACTACAATCCGTTGCAAGCATAATAAGAAATGCCGATCAATATAACGTATTAGTACGTATTAATATAAGAAGGAAGTTATATTATGGACTTAATCAGTTTGTATCCTACATGGTACGAACCAACAGTGGGATCCGGCTGGGTAGTTGCCTTTATCGCAACTTTCCACGTTCTTGCATCCCATACCTCTGTTGGTGCTGCACTCCTCTTCGCCTATCTCTCTCATAAGGCTTATCGCGAAGACCGTGAAGATTTGCTCGACTTTATCAAGAAGTACGGCTTATTTCTTTTGGTATTCACCTATGTTGCTGGGTCTATCACTGGTCCGGGTATCTGGTATTCGACAACGGTCGCCAGCCCGAACGGTATCGGTGCTTTGATCCACTCCTTCGTTTGGAAGTGGGCAACCGAATGGGTGTTCTTCGTGATCGAAGTGGTCGGGGTCTACATGATCGTTTACTTGGTCGGCAAGGTCGATAAGAGAACTCATATGAAGATCTCGGTGATTTTCGGGGTTGCGTCCTTGGCAACCATGTTGATTATCGTTGGTATCCTGTCTTTCATGATGGTGCCAGGGAAAGAAGCTTGGTTCCAGCAGGGTGGTTACCTAAATGGTTTCTACGGTGAAAACACCTTTATCCAATTGGCAATGCGCATGGCATTCATGTTCACCATGACAGCCGTGGTGGGTGGTATCGTTGTTGCCGGCATCAAAGACCCAGCGTTCAAAAAAGAAATGGCACGCAAACTCGGTTGGTTGGGGATTATCTCTACCATTATCGGTGCGGCTATGTTCCAACTTTATTTGAAAGCAGTGCCAGATCAAGCACTTTTGGTCATGGAAAACCGTTTACCAAGCTATTTCGAGCCAAGCATTATTGCAGTGTTGGCAGGGACTTTGGCTTACTTCATCTTGACGATGCTTCGCCCTCAAGTGCTGGTACAAGCGTTTGCAGGTGGCATGGCGGTTGTGATTCTAGTTGCCGGTTTGTGGCCTGAAGAAACCGCTCGTGAATCCATGCGTAAACCTTGGGTTGCAGGACAGTATGTTTACTCAAACCAAGTCATTGGTCGTGATGTCCCTGGCATGGGTATTAAGTCTCAAATTCCACTACTGGAAAAAGAAGGGATTTTGAAAGCGCACCCATTCACCCCTAAAGATTTGCGAACTGTGAATGATGGCAACGTGGTTCAGGCCGGTAAGTTCATTGCCATGGTGTATTGCTCTAACTGTCACTCACCTAGCAAAACCGGTATTCGTCCATTGCATCGCTATATTCCTGACAATATTACCGAAGCGCGTATGGAAAAATACGTCAAAGGTGTTTTGACAACAGGCAATATCGCTTATATGCCAAAAATGCCGATGCTGGATTCAGAAGTAAAAGCTTTGTCTACCTTCTTAGTTATGAACAGAAAAGGTGGTGAAAAAGCGGTTGATGCTGCCATTCGTCAAGAAATTGAAGCACGTCAACAAGCCAAGCTTGCTGAAAAAGCGAAAAATAAAATTGCCGCTTTGACACAGGAGAATAACTAATGGATGCTTCACAAGTCTCTCAAATTACAGACATGATGTATGCGTTGCGTAACCCTGCCGGGCTACCAAGCTATCCAATCATTTTCATTGGACTGAGCGTACTGACCTTTGCTTTGCACATTCTATTCGTGCAACTGATGTTGGGAACCTCCGTCATTACCTTAATCGGTGCTTTTAGCCAAAATACCTACTGGCGCAGACTGGGTGCTGCGATGTTGGAAGTCGCCAAAGTATCGGTATCCGTCGCCATCGTGATTGGGGTTGCTCCGCTGCTGTTCGTACAAGTCGTGTATGACCCGCATTGGTATACCTCCAATGTCTTGTCGGCAGACTGGGTTATCGGCTTTATCATCTTCTTGATTTTGGGCTATTGGGCGATGTATTACTACTACTTCGTCAATAACGCTAACCAAGATAAATCAGCAACGCCTAAAGCCCGTTGGTCAATGCTATTAAGCTTGGCACTGATGTTGTTGGTTGGTTTCATCATGCACAGCTTGACCTCGCAAATCCTACACCCTGAGTTGTGGAAGTCTTGGTACATGCAAAAAAACGGCATGGTGGACTACACAGGTGACAAACTGCATGAGTGGAACCTATGGCGTTATGCATTCTTTATCAGCTTGTCGATTCCGGTTGCCGGTGGCATGTTGGTGACTTACCGTCGCTTCAAATCGGTACGTTCCGATGCAGACCATGCTTACCTGAACTGGGCGGCAGAAGTTGGTAAAAAATGGATCAAAGTCGGTTCTATCATTTCTACCGTACTTTATGTCGGCTGGATGATGACACTACCGGAAACGGCAGGTAACTTCGCGACCTCTTTCTGGGGAATTCTAGGGGGAGTTATGGTGTTGTTCTATGCTCTTTGGGCACAAATTCGCCTAAATGGTGAAGCCAAGTTCTGTAGCTATATGGCATTGCCAATGGCGCTGGTGATCGGTTTGGTTGTCGCAATTTCTCGTGAAATGTTGCGCTACGATATCCTGAACGGCTTCTTCCACTACAACTTCTGGGATTACAAAATCGAGTTCGATTGGTACTCCACAGGCTTGTTCTTCCTGACGTTTGCCATCGTCGGTGGGATTGTATTGTCCTACTTCCTGACAATCGCATGGAAAGCCGGTCAGACCGTCGGTGTTTACACGCCAAGCGCGTTCGTCAACAGACTGGGAACCCTATCTATCTGGATCGTTGTCCTTTGGGTAGTGCAGTTCTTTGTTGTCGGCTTCTATGTTTGGGCAAGATAGGAAAGGAACGGATTATGAAAAAATTACTATTGATAAGTGCCATGACAGGTTTGACTTGCCTATTGCAAGCACCTGCCAGCTTTGCTCTTACAGGAGGTTTAACTCTTGAACAGGAAGCAAAAGTTCGCTCCGAATATCCTATGCCTTCAGGCGCAATGCTGGGCGACAACTGCTCAGCATGCCACGGCACCAAAGGAGCGGAATTCAACGAAGCTATGCCTCCTTTGGCAGGAATGGATAAACAAAAGTTCATTAAGCAAATGAAAATCTATCGTGCTAATAAATTTCCATCCATCGTGATGTACGATGTTGCACGTGTTTTTTCCGATGAGGAAATCGAGGCAATGGCGGATTTCTTTGCAAAACAAAAACCTGAAGAATGGACGCTTCCTAATTGGAACGCTTCAATCAAAGGGAATGCTAAGGAGAACAGCCATGAATAAGATTACACGTCGCGATCTGATCAAACTTTTCGGTGCAAGTGCATTAGGTACTGGACTGATGGGCGCTTCCAGCTTAGCGTTTGCCAGCAAGAGCGCACACATCGTTATCGTTGGTGGCGGTGTCGGTGGCGCGGCTTCTGCAAAATATATGCGTTTGCTGAATGCCGATGTTCGCATCACCATTGTCGAGCCTGAGCCAAAATACATTTTCTGCCCTGGCAGTAATGAAGTGGTTGCCGGTTTTGACACGCTAGAAACGCTAACGGTTGACTACAATACCTTGAAGTCACGCTATGCCGTCAATATCATTCAAGACCGTGCTACCGAAATCGATTACGCTGCCAAGAAATTGAAGCTGGCGAAAGGCGATGTTTTGTCTTACGACAAACTGATTGTCTCTCCTGGCCCAGATTTCAAATATGGTGCGGTTGAAGGCTACAGTAAACAACTAGCGGAAGGCAACTTCCCTGCCGCTTGGCATGCTGGCCCACAAACACTGGTATTAAGAGATCAAATCAACGCACTACCTCAAGGCGGTACCGTGTTGATTTCTTCTCCGGTCGACCCATATCGCTGCCCACCGGCACCTTATGAGCGTGCTTCTTTCATTGCCAACAAATTGAAAGACACCAACCCAACAGCTAAGGTCATTATTCTGGATTCAAAAGACGACTTCATTTTCCATGACGTCTATCTGGATTTCTGGAAAAAAGAGCACGGCTTGGGAACACCTGATGCGCGTATTGAATGGGTTCCGAAAAAAGCTGGCGGTCACGTCACCAAGCTGGACACCAAAAACCGCACCTTGACTACTGCCAACGGCCAGGTTCACAAAGGGGATGTCATCAACATCATCCCACCTGAAATGGCAGGTTCATTCGTGCGCATGAACGGTCTAGCGGAAGGTGACTGGGCACCGTTCAACTCGCAGGACTTCTCGACCAAACGTGACAAAGACGTTTATATCATCGGGGATTCGGCGGCGGCGGACCCTATGCCGAAAACCGGTTATATCGCCAGTAATCAGGCAAAAGTCGTGACTAAAGCGATTCAAGCCGAATTGACCGGCAAGGAAATCGGTACGCCTTTTATCACTAACAACTGTGTCGCCATGGCAGCAGAAGACTGGGGGATGACCGTTGCGGAAACTTTCCGTTACGCGGGCAACCACCACCCTTATGAAGAAAGCTACGTCATGTCAGACCCAACGGATAACCCGTACTACCGCCATATTCGTGCTGAAGTTGCTAAAAACTGGCAGCGTACGTTCCGTAAAGACATCTTTAGTTGATAGGGATTCAAGGGAGAAAAAGAATGAAAAACTTACTATTAATTGGCCTTGTTTCCATCACTTCAACCGCCAGCACAGCCGCTTTGGCTAGTGGTCACAGCATGCCTGTCGCTGACGCTTGGAGTAACATCACGTGGGATAAGACCGCAAAAGATATGCCTAAAGGCGATTATGCCCGTGGTGAAAAACTAGAGAGTTATGGTTTGTGTATCACTTGCCATGGTGAGCAAGGTATTGCGCCTACACGCAACGCCCCCAACCTGGCAGGAAATACCGCACTGTACACCTACAAGGCATTGATGGATTATCAATCCGGTCTACGCAATGAAGGTAACGGTAAAGCGAGCGTCATGCACGCAGCCACCACGCCTATGTCGAAACAAGACATGGCGGATCTGGCGGTTTACTATGCAGCGCAAAAGCTACCGGCACCAACGGGTCACTACACGCCGCCTGCGAATATCAAGAAATTGGTCACCAAGGGTGATGTGTCACGCATGATTACCCCTTGTGCCTCTTGCCACGGTGTTCATGGTGAAGGTAGAGATATCACACCGGCATTGGCGGGACAGGTTCCGGCTTATTTCATCCGCACGATGGAAGCTTACAAGCATGGTAAACGTACCAATGATATCCATGAGGGTATGGCGCAATTCACACAAGATCTGACCGATGCCGAAATCCAAGGCTTGGCAGAATACTATGCGAACTTGATGCCTAAGCACCCTTCTCATCCTGCTGGAAAGGAGTAGATCATGACTGGTTTAAAAGCGATTTTATGGGGCTTCATTCTGACCTTCGGTTCAGTGGCTCTGATTTATCTACTCAGCTTAATTACGGTAGTGTCAACCTGATTGATGCCACGTGATAAATCTGCTCGGTATTGAGACCAAAAGTTTCAATACCGAGCATTAAATATAAGATAAAAAATATTCAAAAAGAGGTGAATGTGAAAATTGCAGTTAGTTGCGCCAACCAGAGGCAGGTTTCTGGTCCCGCGACCTTGTGTCCCAACTTTTGGGTTTACGACACAGATCAATCCAAAATCCTTTCAAAGAAGCTCATCCACTTGGATGAAAAAGAACTGTTAGGCAAAATCAAAGGCAACCTTTCCCAACAGCAAGACCATGCGTTATCAGACATCGGTTGTGTCATCAGTAGAAACCTGGGAGATGGACTGAATACCAAACTTCACGACAGCGGCATCAAAACCATGTCGACCAATATGTTAGACCCAGACACTGCCGTTTTATCCTATTTGAAATACGCTCATCAAATCAAAGTCTAAAACCACTACAACCGCACTCAAACACATTCTTCTTCGATCCCAAAGACGGGGCTTTCGCCAGACGAAATCCGAAGATTATACTGCCTGAAACGAGATCAGCGCTGTGCCGTTTTCTTTCAACCAGGCTTTATGGGATTCAAAATCCGGGCAATGCTGTTCGACCAAATTCCAGAATGCGGCTGAGTGGTTGGCATGCACCAGATGACAAAGTTCATGTACCACAACATAATCGATGACCGCTTTCGGAGCCATCACCAACTTCCAGTTGAATTGCACGCGACCGTCTGAATAACAGCTTCCCCAACGGGAACGGTAGTTTTTGATTTGTACGGATTGCGTTTTCACACCGATACGCTTTTCCCAGTCTGCAACTTTCGGCGTAAGATAATCAATAAGTTGTTGATGGTAAAAATCAACCAGGTGTCGATAGATATGGTGACGTTCGTTCTTCAATGCACGCGATTGCTTGCAGAACACCGTAATACAGGTATCGTCGTGCGTCAGATGCATTTTTTTCACCGGTGTATGGTGATCTTCCTTGAACATCACCTTATCACCGAACAACAACAATTCATGACCTGATTTCATCACCAACTGTTTCGGCATTTGCGACTGATGCGCTTCTATTTGCTGTAACAACCAGCCCTGCTCACTTTCCACAAAGGCGGTAATGGCAGCATCCGCCAATTGCTTCGGCACCATGAGTGCAATGCGGTTGGGTTCTACTCTCAGGCCTATCGAGCCTCTACGTGTGGTTTTGATAATTTCTAATTCATGATTACCGAGGGTAAAGTGCATATCTCTAACGTCTTTGCTTTGTCTTTTTCTTATCTCTTTTTCCTTTTCAGGCGGAGAACATAATAGCTTAGAATACGCCTTATGGACACAACTAACCGACAACAAAATTCGATTTCAAAAAGTCATGTGGATAAGGCTCGTTTTGAACTTCAGTTTGAAGTCGAACACGCCTCGACTTTAATCGATGTTTTGGCTCAGCAAACTGAGATTTCCAAGCAACAACTGAAAGGCGCGCTCGCCAAAGGCTGTGTTTGGTTCAAAGCAAAGGGTAAAACCCAGAAAGTCACACGGGTGCGGCGTGTCAAAAAAGAAGTCACCCCTGGCGATGAAATCTCCATCTACTATGACGAAGCCGTGCTCAACGCCAGCATACCGAAACCGAAGCTAATCGATGACTGTCATAATTTCAGTGTTTGGTACAAACCGAAAGGGTTGTTGTCACAAGGTTCCAAATGGGGAGATCACAGTACCATTGCCCGCTGGGTGGAAATGCACCACCTTTTTAATGGCAAGCAACGTCAAGCTTTGGTGGTACACCGTTTGGATCGCGCAACCGATGGCTTGATCTTACTGGCACATACCCATCAGGCAGCGAAGCTGCTGACTGAAGCTTTCATGGGCAGAGAAACCACTAAAATCTACCAGGTTGGGGTATGGGGAGCGTTTCCTGAAACTGAGCAAACCTATAGCCAGCCGATTGAAGGCAGAGCTGCCATCAGTCACACCAAACGCTTGGATTACAACGCGGAAAAGAATATCTCGCTATTGGAAGTGCATATCGAAACCGGCAGAAAACACCAAATCCGCCGTCATTTATCCGGCGCGGGTTTCCCGATTGTCGGCGACCGACTGCATGGCGATGCCAAACTCAACGCAACCCTGCCAACGCTGGACATGATGCTGACAGCGGTTTTTCTGCATCTCGGGTTTGAGGACAAACCCTATGAGTTCACTTTACCAGCCGACCTTAACCAAACACTCAACGATTTTCACACGCTTTAACCGCATGCTTTAGCATTGAGCAATCAAGTGTTTATCATCGTCTCGGTTGAATTCCGCTTGGAAATTACAATGGGTGATGCCAAAAACTTCCGCCAAACGGGACTCGATGCGCTGCGTGACTTGAGTCGCTTCGCTTAAACTCACATCTTCTTTGAAATCCAGATGGGCTTCAAGGTGCACGCGGTGGTCGTCCAACTGCCACAAATGCAGATGATGCACATTGTCGATGCTCGCTTCACTCTCGATTGCCTTCACCAATGCATCCAAATCGATATGACTAGGGGCAAACAACAGCAAAACGCCTGTGGTGTGTTTCAGCAAACCCCACGCGGAAGTCATCAGGTACAACGCAATCAAAATCGTCATGACCGCATCGACCCAATAGATATTGAACCAGAGCACCAACACCCCACTGATTAACACCCCAACAGACGTCAGCGTATCGGTCAACAAGTGCAGATAGGCGGCACGGATATTGGAATTATGTTCGGAGTCTTTGGCAATCAACATCACGCTGACCCAATTCAACACCACAGACAGTAGCGCCAGCCCAATCACCCAACCGCCGGCAATCGGTTCAGGGTTCATCAAACGCTCAATGGCTTCGATAAACAGCAACAGCCCCACACCGATCAACACAGAGGCATTGAACAACGCCGCGAACATCTCCGCGCGCTTGTAGCCGAAAGTCTTTTCCTGGGTAGAAGGCTGTTTCACCAAACGGTTGGCAACATAAGCAATCACCAAGGCCACCACATCGCTGAAGTTGTGCAAGGCATCCGACAACAGCGCCAAACTCCCGGAAACCAACCCTCCGATAATTTGCGAGACGGTGATAATCACATTCAGGATGACCGTCCACAACAGTTTCGAGCCGGTCAAATCACCATGATGGTGATGATGCCCGTGCGCATGACCGTGTGCATGGTCGTGATGATGATCATGATGGCTATGATCGTGGTCGTGAGTGTGTGCGTGTGGTGTGTGATTTTCCATGGAGGCCGTCCTGTTTCGACACGGAAAAAATCCGTTTTTCTGTTCAATCAATGAACTTGGTAAGTTAACATGAAGCAACTATTATCGATATTTTAGTTGTTAAAAACAAAAATTATTTTCAATACCATTACTATCAAAGTGAGGTCATTTGAAAACCAAATCGCTTGTCTTCCCGGTAAAGGGGCACTATTACTACTCGGCACAGCAAGCCTATGATATTGGACTGCTTCGCCCAGAAACGCCTATTACCTTGACTCCAGAACCAAAGAACCTGCAAGACAAACATGCCGTCCAAATCTGGACGCACCATTTTCCCTGCTGGCTGATTGGTTATGTGCCACGCCGTAAAGCCCGTTTTATCGGCTACCTGCTCGAACACGACTTGATACAAAACCCGGCACTTCATTACATCCGCTACCGCAATCAGCGCTTAAAACTACAACTGCGAGTGGATTACGCACTGCCATGGAAGTTACGCCTTGACTACTGGCTGAGCTTGCTGCGTTTTTGATTTCAGCAATCCATCGCCTCTAAGCAATACAAGACAATGCATGCTAGAATGTCGCTAATTGAATCAAATATCCTATCGAATTATGCAACAAAATCACGCCGCTTCAGACTTGGAACTTATCGCACAACAACTGGATCAGTCAGAAGACTATCAGGTACTGCGACGTTTCCAACCCGTATCCTGTTACCACCCTGACCGTGGCGAGACACTGCACAAGGTCTGCATTATCGACACCGAAACCACTGGGCTGGATACCGAGCGTTGTGAAATCATCGAACTGGGTTATCAAATCCTCAGCTTCGATTCTCACGGTCAGTTTTATGAAGTCTTGTGTGCCAAAAATTTCCTCAACGAACCTAAAGGGGTCATCACCCCGGAAGTCACTCAAGTTACAGGGCTGACGATTGACGATGTCAAAGGTCATCAAATTCCTTGGGATGAAGTGGTTGCCGACATGCAAGAAGTCCAGCTTATTGTCGCCCACAATGCGGGCTTTGACCGCCCTGTCGTCGAGCGCTACAACGAGGTGTTTATCGACAAAGTCTGGGGCTGTTCCGCCTCGCAGATTGATTGGTTCAATCTTGCCAAAGTCAGTTCACGAAGCCAGGAATTCCTCTGCTGGAAAGTTGGTCAGTTTTTCTACCACGCCCACCGCGCGTTGGATGATGTTCAGGCGCTGACGCACCTTTTGACTCGTCAGATTTCCGAGCAGCAACGCCCTGCATTCCACTTTTTATTGAATGTTGTTCGTCAGCAAAAGGTCATGATGAAAGCCACTGGCGCGCCGTTTGATTTGAAAGACGATTTACGCTCTCGAGGTTATCGCTGGAATGTTTCCGAACGTGTCTGGCAAAAAGTCATTGATGCCAGTCAGCAGGAAAGCGAATTGGCTTGGCTGATCGACAACAACACCCCGAACCCAACTCCAATCAAATTGAAAGCAACCGATACTTTTTCCATTCGCGCAAAATAAAGAGAGCTTTGCATGAGTGGGACGCATTAGAAAAAAGTGGAAAAATTTTGCTGTTCAAGGCAGAAAGCGCAGTGAATAGCTAGCTATTCGCAAGGTTTTTAACACAGAACAGCACAATTTTAACCTTTTTTATGTGTGCATCCACCTCGTGCAAAGCTCTCAATAAGGAGGTACGCATGCACAACTACCAAACCATTCTCGTCGCGGTCGACTTCTCGCCAGACAGCGAAAAGGCGATTGCCCGCGGCAAACAGTTGGCCGAGATCTACCAGGCCGAACTCATGTTGTTGCACTTGGTTGAAGAACCGACTTACCCGGTATTTGAAGACATCAGTTTAAGTGGGGCTTCCGGCATTTGGATACCGGAAATAGCCGATGCGATGATTGATGCGGCCAAGAGCCGACTTTACGCTTTGGCGGAAGAAAATGGGGTGGCCGAAGAACGCTGCGAAGTGTTTTCCGGCTTCTCAAAAGTTGATATCGCCGAACGTGCCGATGAACTGAATGTTGACTTGATTGTCATGGGGCGTCACGGACATTCTTTCTTGGAAAAGCTGATTGGGTCAACCACTACCAGCGTATTGAACCACGCTCAATGTGATGTACTGACCGTCAGCAAATAGCTTCAAACAGCACCCCCAACCTGGTAGATTTTCTCGCCTTACCCCTCTTCGGGTCGGCTCCAGTAAACTTTCTCGCCTTACCCCTCTTCGGGTCGGCTCCAGTAAACTTTCTCGCCTTACCCCTTCGGGCGGCGAGTGCTTCGTTTCTCGCCTTACCCCTTCGGGCGGCGAGTGCTTCGTTTCTCGCCTTACCCCTTCGGGCGGCGAGTGCTTCGTTTCTCGCCTTACCCCTTCGGGCGGC